>NZ_LOFH01000026.1 GCF_001469215.1 Pseudoalteromonas sp. H105 | reverse complement strand
ACCTAAGTTATCTACGTTAAAGCCTGAAATTATGCAGGATATGAGTGATTTGGTTGCCAGAAGAAATCAATTACTTGTGATGCAAACAATGGAGAAAAATCGACTACAGATTTTACCTAAAAGCCTTACGATGACAATTAAACCAGTCCTGACTTTATTTAAAAATCAAATTAAGAAAATAGAGGATAAGCTGGTCAAACTCATTGAAAGTTGCCCTGACTATCAAGCTAAAAATACCATTCTTCAAAGTATGAAAGGCATAGGTAAAATAGCTGCTGCATCTCTCATTAGTAATTTACCTGAGTTAGGCTATATGACAAATAAACAAGCCTCTGCTTTAGTTGGAGTTGCACCAATAAACCGTGAAAGTGGGCGGTTTAAAGGCATGCGAAAAATCCAGGGAGGTAGGCATCAAGTTCGCACAGTTTTATACATGGCTATGATGTCAGCGATTCAATCTAATCCCGTTTTTAAAGCACATTATCAAAAACTAGTTGCGGCAGGCAAACCCAAAAAAGTGGCACTGATTGCATGTGTCAGAAAGATGATTGTGATCTTAAATTCTATGCTTAGAGATGGAGTTTTATGGGAAGCGCCAAAAGTTTAAAATTAACTATTGACGCCATAGTCTCTTGTTATAACTCACTTACTACTTTAGGCTTCTTTTTTGACCAGTACCAGCAATATAACCAACTAGCAGGGAAGAAAAGAAAACTTAGAAGGAAAGTATAAAAACCCACAAGTGGTAGATTGTCAGATTTTCCTTTTGCAAATTTCAAAGTTAAATACAGCATAACTAAGAAATTGATAAATATGACTTGGCCTGCAACTGTTGCGTTTATATTCATTTGTGCATCCTTTCACTCGACAGTGTGGTGAGTTATAACGCCCGCTTAAGCGGACAAAAATTGTTGGTTATAATGTGGAGCGAAGCGGAACCTAACCAACTGTTTTTGTTCCGTTTAAAGCGCTTGTTATATGCAACTTACTGATAATCTCGTAGACTCAAGTTCTCTTTTTTACAAACATTGATAACAGCCTCACGTTGAGCCAGCCCACGAAGGTATCGAGATAAATTAGCAAACGATAGCGGAGGGTGTTGAAGTTCATCAGCCCAAACGGCAAGCATAAATAGAAAGTAATCACATACAGTGATTGATTGACCAACTAAGTAGTCTTTGCCTTCAAGTTCACGATCTAGCAATTCAAATGCTTCAGTGATTATTAACTCTTGTGCTTGAACAATACTTTTAATGTTTTTATCATCTTTTGTATGTTTTTGAGGATAAAAATAAACCATAAGCTCGGCTTGAACTGTATTGGTTAAATACATTAGCCATTGAAAAGCTATAGACCTATTTTTATCTCCGATTTTAGGTATGAGATTAGATGATGGATTGTTCTCAGCCAAATGAACACAAATTGCAGGACTCTCAAAAATTGTAAGGTCATTATCAATCAGTGTAGGAATTCTACCTGCAGGGTTTAAAGCTAAATAATCCGAAGACTTTTGAGCATTACTTTTTCTGTCTACGGTGATTAATTCAAAATCAACTTTTAACTCTTCCAAAATAAAATGCGGAGCCATACTGGCATTCAATGGGTAATAATATAGTTGGTACAACGAGTACTCCTTGGGTGTTGCATATAACGCCCAAATAATGGGCAAATGATAGTTGGCTAAAATTGTGAACGTAGTGAACAAAAAGCCAACTGTTATTTGTCCTGTTAATTTGCTTGTATGGATAATACACCCATCTAAATTACTAATTATTACCGAGTTCGGGTAAAGTGAGACCCAAGCTTTGGCTGCAACCAAAGCCTTTCCTTGTCGTAGTTCGATTGATTGCTGGCTCCTCTGTTGAGAGACCGATAACAAGAATGAACGCGACAAAGAACTCCAAGCATGACACTCGAATAGTCTACTGGGTCTCGAACCCGCATTATGCAAGCAAGAGTTAGCTTATATGAAAATATAAACAAATCAAAACATTAATGTTGGCGTTGATACTGGTAAATTCCAACTCGATATCTATATCCGCCCACTCGATATTTATTTCACTGTGCCAAACGATGAAAAAGGGATTAAAGAAGCGGTTAAAACTATCAAAAAATATACACCTGAACGCGTGATTGTTGAGGCTACGGGTAGACTTGAAGCACCCTTTATTATGGCATGTGCAAAAGCAAACTTGCCATTTGTAGTCGCCAACCCTATTCATATAAAACGCTTTGCAGGCGCTATTGGTCAACGAGCCAAAACAGACAAGCTAGATGCCAAACTAATCGCGCATTTTGGTGAAGCGATTAAACCTAAGTTATCTACGTTAAAGCCTGAAATTATGCAGGATATGAGTGATTTGGTTGCCAGAAG
>NZ_LOFH01000025.1 GCF_001469215.1 Pseudoalteromonas sp. H105 | reverse complement strand
GTTTTTTTCTTTCCAGTTTTTTTCTTTTACCTCAGGGCGTGTTGTTATGTACAACTTTACGCAAAGCTTCGAGCCTATCTATATCTGAACTCCAAACCTCAAATGAACCAGAGCAAACTGATATCAAGTTTTCGACAGCACCTTTTTGGGGCACGCTTATATAATATTGTTTACCAACTGTAAGTGGCATCCCACATGAACCAATTGAACGAATGATTTTGATATCTTCCGTCGGTTTTTTCAATACCTCAGTTACGTTAAACTCAGCCTCTAATAGTTTAACTTCCCCACCAGTTCCAAAAATGACATCTGGAACCAGTCTGGTATTTGTTTCAAGTACATCAACAATCATTATTGCTTTGGATAAATTAACGGCTTCCTCGGGAGATGTTCCCTCACAGCGGCATGCAAAAGCATTGTGAGAAAATAGAAACATAAATGAATAAGCAATAAGTTTAATTTTCACCAATACCTCCGTTGTACATAACGAGACTGTAGAATAACTCCAACAGCCAAATTCAATTAAAAAACGAGCTCCTGTAATTAACTCTAAGCGCTTTTAAAGCATTAGGTAATGCATTTGGAACCCATAAAACAGGCTGATTTTCTTTAAAAAGAGTAATTCTACAGCCTCAACGCCCGCATAAGGGGCTGGTAATAGTTTGCTAAAATGTGAAGCGAAGCGGAACCGAGCAAACTGTTAGCAGTCCCGTGCTTAATGCGCTTGTTATACGCATTTACACTCTATTTCATTAAGCTTAATTGCTTAAGGTAATTTTTTAGGCTTACGAAATTTACAAGTCCGCGCTTATCAGTTTGGTATTCAGGTTCCCAAAATGCCACAGCGGTATATTGATACAAAGAGCTTTCTAGCATCCAAGTATCTCCATCCATTCCTAGAGTTTTATCTTTCGGAAACACCAGTGCTTTCTCTAACTTACTAACTAACTTTGAGTACTGTTCTTCTGTTAATTCAATACGTTTCTTTGATTTAATACCTTTCCAGTCATAACCACCTGCACCTTCATAAGTAATAGTTAACAACTTATAGGGGTTATGTCTAGAGACTTCATATATAACTGGATTCGAAAAAGTGGGCACTACTTTCAATCTCAAAACAGGACTAAGATAAAAACCTGGATCAGTATATTCGATGGTATTACGTGTAGATTTACAGCCTATAACTGATAGAAAAATCAAAAATATTAAAACAAATCTCATAATGTAGAACCGATCCATCGATGCGTATAACGAGACTGTAGAATAACTCCAACAGCCAAATTCAGTTAAAAAACGAGCTCCTGTAATTAACTCTAAGCGCTTTTAAAGCATTAGGTAATGCATTTGGAACCCATAAAACAGGCTGATCTTCTTTAAAAAGAGTAATTCTACAGCCTCAACGCCGCATTAAGCGGCAAAAAATAGTTGGTTATAATTTGTGAGGCACGAACAAAAACCAACTGTTTTTTGTCCGTTTAAATGCCTTATAGTTACTCCGTTCCATTCATTAATGTATTTACCTAGCTCATTAATACATGGAATATGCTTCTGTTGGTCACGAATATTTGAGTGGAAACAATCTATGTTTGTAACAAGACTTTCGGGCCAACTGGAGTCATTTGTTTCAATACGCATACTCAGGGATTGTCGTTGAACCGACTATCTATAAGACCTGCGAGAAACATTGTTTATCTCTATCTACTCTTTCACTTTACCTCTAGGAGGCCCAAAATGGAAGCCTTTAACGTCTCAGAGTTTGCTGCCCTTATCGGGATCGATTGGGCCGACCGTAAACACGATATTTGTGAAGTAAATCGCGATACAAACACACAACTTTTAAGCGTTATTTCATCTGCGCCTAAGTCAATTAATGCTTGGGCGCTTGAATTAAAACAACGCTACAACGGCAGGCCTGTTGCAGTCGCGTGTGAGCTTAAAAAAGGCCCACTTATATACGCACTCAGTAAATTTAAGCACATTGTACTATTTGTGATTAATCCATCCAGTGTCGCAAAATACCGCGCCGCATTTACGCACAGTGGGGCGAAAGATGACCCTACTGATGCGATTATTCAAGTTGAAATTTTACAACTTCATATGGATAAATTAACAGTAATTAGGCCTGACTCAGAAGACGTTAGGTGTCTTGCGCAGCTTGTCGAATATCGTCGTAAATTAGTGCAAGGTAGGGTTAATTTAACCAATAAAATAGCCACAACACTAAAAAATTATTATCCCCACGTGATTGATTGGTTTAAAGAAAAAGACACTCAAATATTCTGTGACTTCTTATTACGCTGGCCCTCTCTTGCTCACGCTAAAAAAGCGAGAAAACAAACACTACTCGACTTCTTTAATCAACATAATTCCCGCTATCCACTCGTTAATGAAAAGCGGATAAAAGAAATAAAGGGGGCAGAAATACTCACCGAAGATATGGCGGTGATCACGCCAAACTTATTGCTTATTGAATGCCTCGTGCCGCAACTTAAACAGCTGATGATGGCAATAACACGATTTGATGACGAAATTAAAACACTTTATAAGCAACATACAGATCGCGCTATTTTTGATAGCTTACCGGGTGCAGGGCCACAATTAGCCCCTCGATTATTAGCCGCTATGGGGTCAAATCGTGATCGCTATAAATGCGCCGCTGACATACAAAAATACGCAGGCATTGCTCCCGTAACCAAACGCAGTGGCAAAAAGGAATGGATACACTGGCGGTACTCATGCACTAAGTTTTTAAGGCAAACGTTTGTGGAATGGGCTGGGCTCTCTGTGCGATATTCATTTTGGGCAAAAGCCTATTATCGGCAGCAAGAAGCCAAAGGAAAACCTCATAATACCATCATCAGATCATTGGCATTTAAGTGGATACGGATCCTATTTA
>NZ_LOFH01000024.1 GCF_001469215.1 Pseudoalteromonas sp. H105 | reverse complement strand
ACCTAAGTTATCTACGTTAAAGCCTGAAATTATGCAGGATATGAGTGATTTGGTTGCCAGAAGAAATCAATTACTTGTGATGCAAACAATGGAGAAAAATCGACTACAGATTTTACCTAAAAGCCTTACGATGACAATTAAACCAGTCCTGACTTTATTTAAAAATCAAATTAAGAAAATAGAGGATAAGCTGGTCAAACTCATTGAAAGTTGCCCTGACTATCAAGCTAAAAATACCATTCTTCAAAGTATGAAAGGCATAGGTAAAATAGCTGCTGCATCTCTCATTAGTAATTTACCTGAGTTAGGCTATATGACAAATAAACAAGCCTCTGCTTTAGTTGGAGTTGCACCAATAAACCGTGAAAGTGGGCGGTTTAAAGGCATGCGAAAAATCCAGGGAGGTAGGCATCAAGTTCGCACAGTTTTATACATGGCTATGATGTCAGCGATTCAATCTAATCCCGTTTTTAAAGCACATTATCAAAAACTAGTTGCGGCAGGCAAACCCAAAAAAGTGGCACTGATTGCATGTGTCAGAAAGATGATTGTGATCTTAAATTCTATGCTTAGAGATGGAGTTTTATGGGAAGCGCCAAAAGTTTAAAATTAACTATTGACGCCATAGTCTCTTGTTATGTTTCGATTACTGCGGCAAATATGGCATAAAAGTGCGTAACGACAAAACCAATATTAAACCTAAACCCAATACAACATATGAATTTACTTTATAGTTTTTCTTATAACGATCAACAACAAAAACACGAATATTCAAGAATAAAACGCTAAGGATTAAAACTATCGGAACTTCAACAATATGACTTAAACTTTGATGCCCGTAACCTGATGAAGTAACAGCGACCCAAAACAAAGGTAATACAACCGGCGGACAAAGATCACTCCAATAAAGCGCACCTCGGCTTTTAGCATTAATCCAAGCTAATAAAGCAAAAGCAACATAGATTAAAATGAATATGAAAAAAGCTTCAACCACTGACCATCCCTAGAAACATAACGCCTGAATAAGAGGCGGATTAGCTTGGCTATATTTAGCGAAGAATGAGCGCCAGCCAAGCGTGAGACGTCACTTCTTAATTCTCTTGTTATATGCCCATTACTGGAAGGCAATCAGGGAAAAACCATACTTTATCAGTATTTTTAAAAATCTTAAGCTTCGCTTTACCTTTTGAAAAGGTATAAACCGCCAGATTAGCCTGCCACTCTTTTCTGGGTTTTTCAGGTGTACCTTTATTAACATAGGCCTCATCACCGAAGAATAAACAAACGTAAAATAAATCAGAAAAATTTTTTACGCTTTCTCCATACCTTGTAACAGTTAAAGTCTGAATTTGAGGCTCTTTTAAATCATCTTGGAGTGTAAACTCTCCATAATTAGATTTAACGATTAGTTTAAGTTCGTCGGAATCTAACCTCTTTGCACTGATGTTAATATCCCCAGCACTTTTAGGGCCATTTGCAGAAATGGAAATGGAATTCCACTTTGGCGTCCATGTAGAAGTTGCATATGTTTGAGCAGAGAAAACAACGATAATTAAAACGAAGAAGTATTTTTTGCTCATAATGTACAGATTCTCTTGGGCATATAACGCCCGCGTTTGCGGCGTGAAACTGTTGGCTAAAATTCGCGAGGAACGAGCGGTAGCCAACAGTTTACCGTCCGCTCAAGACGCACTGGTTAGGTTGGCAGACTTGGCAGCACCCATTCGGGAAGCCAGTAGCGGCAAAATTCAGAAAGGATCAGCACAAAGAAGTGCCACGATGCTTACCTTGCAATTTTGACCTGAAAACGCTCAGCCTTGTGCGCCCTATTTCTAGCCAACGATACTCCACCGGCTAGCAAAATTCTATGAGTTGGCACCCGAATCAGCACCAAACTCAGTTGTAGCGATAAGCCAAAAACAGAAGCTTTGCGCCACCTAACGCCTAATTAACAGGCAAAAATTTGTTGGCTAAAATAAGCGACGAAGGAGCAAAAGCCAACTGTTTTTTGTCCTTGTTTAATTTCTTGTTAGGCTTATTTATCCATTATTCGTATTTACTAAAATAAAATACAACGGCATCTTCTTTGGTATCCGAGCTAAAACTTATTGTATTATGCTTTATTCCCACTTCTTCTAATGCGGAAAGAACCAAACCTGATTGATGAAAGGTATCTTCATGCTGTTTAGGCATTCTCACTCTACAAATAGAAGAGCGGCATTCTACACTTTCTAGAGCAAAGCCAACTAGTAGTTCACTTGTGTGAAATACATCATTCACTGCTGTTTCAACAGGAATTGCCCATTCGTAATCAATTTCCTGCTCATCAAAAGGAACTGCTTTGTGAATATATTTAGTTTTTTTTGATTCTGGTTCAGAAGTTTCTTGTTGTACAGGATTAAAGGCTAAAGTGGGACTAGCTGGTTCTGAAATATTGCTAGCATGATTGGAATATATTTTGTCGTTATTACTTTCAGTAAAAGCACTTGAGTCCTCACTGCTTTCAATAGCTTTTAAACTTTCAGATAATCTTAGTTTTAAAACAGAGTTTTCTTTTTCAGCACTCTGATATTTGAAAAACACTAGTACCAATAAAGTTAACAGTAAAAATATAAAAGGTACTTGTAACGCTTTTAACCTTTCCATGTGCAAATTCTTCCCTAAATAAATGAATAACTCAAAACACCGATTTGGCTCTATAAGCCTAACGAGCCTGTAGATTAACTCGTTTTTTTGTTTATTTTTATTGATAAACAAACCATAGCTGAGTTCCTATTTTCGTTCAATCGATTACTGTACTTTTATGCAGGATATAAAAAAGTGTTTGATATTGTTTTAATTGGCGTTTTGGAAGTGGTTACGAGTGGTTGAGTCGCTTTATTTTAAGTTAAAAGGGCTTCCCCTTCTTAATGCATCGTGTTTTGCAGTTTTTCTATATTATGGACAAGGCAGTACAGTTGCCATTGCGCATTCACTTTCGTTTGTCCCCGTAAGGTTAATTTATTCATGCCTTTATTGACGGTGATATTACCGAACACTGGCTCTATACAGCCAAGTCGCTTACTGTAATGCCGTCGCCCCATTGGGCTGTCTATTTTGACCTTCATTTTATCGGTGTAACTGACTTTTTTTCGTGATTCATCATTTTTAAACTGCACTTGCCGCCCTGTTTTTATCGGTGCCTTTCGCATGCATTGCTGTTGCAGTGGGCACACTTTACAGTCTTTTAAGTAACCACAGAATCGCGTGTATTGTTGGTTATGGCTGTTTACATTAACTCCGCTTCGCCACATATTATTGCCTGCGGGGCAGCGGCAGGTTTGGGTTGCTTCATCATAGTGGA
>NZ_LOFH01000023.1 GCF_001469215.1 Pseudoalteromonas sp. H105 | reverse complement strand
GAAAAGAGAATGTGCGGTTGTTTTAATGGCTGTTTTAGAGGGAATTGCAGGTGCTTGATTGGCTATATTTCGGCTTAAAAAGGCTCCCCTTTTTTAATGCTGCCTGTTTTGCAGCTTTTCTATGTTATGAACAAGGCAGTACAGTTGCCGCAGAATGAAGTAAAAGCATTCACTTTCGTTTTTCCCCGTAAGGTTAATTTATTCATGCCTTTGTTTACTGTAATATTCCGCTGTTTATTTAAAGGGAAGCAGGCTCTATACTGCCTAGTCGTTTGCTATTCCTTCAATAAAAAGCTGCCGTCGCCCCATTGGGCTGTCTATTTTGACCTTCATTTTGTCGATGTAGCTTAGCTTTTTGCGTGATTCATTATTTTTAAACTGTACTTGCCGCCCTGTTTTTATCGGTGGCTTTCGCATGCATTGCTGTTGTAGTGGGCATACTTTGCAATCTTTCAAGTAACCGCAAAATCGGGTGTATTGTTGGTTATGGCTGTTTACATTAACACCACTTCGCCACATGGCATTGCCTGCGGGGCAGCGGCAGGTTTGCGTTGATTCATCATAGTGGAAGTCATCTGAGGTGAATAACCGTGGCTTGCCTTTACTGCGTTTTAGTCGGCGCTTTTCTTGCTCTGTTTCGTAGGTTTCGCTCTCTTTAAACAACGGATTGCGTTTTCTAAACTGATTATCTGCAATGTAACTATCAAAGCCACTTTGCGCCATGTATTCAAGGTTTGCTTCGCTGTTAAACCCACTGTCTGCGGTGAACTTAATCGTGTGTTCGTCTGTGATTTTATCGGTGTTTAATTTATCAAGTTGCCGTTTTAATTGCTCAACGGCTGGCTGGAGTGTTTGCTGTTCGCCCACCGACCCCCATGCTTGTGCTTGCAGGATGATTTAGTGTTTATCGTCATTTATCGCAATACCATTGTAGCCTTGAATGGTGCCTTTGGAGGTGGTCATTTTTGCGCTGTCTGGGTCGGTGATATTACTTTTTACTGGCTTGCCTTTACTGCCTGTTTTCTCTTCGTGAGTAGCTAAGAATGCGGTGATTTTATCTGCACTTTTATCGAGCTTTTCTTTTTGCTTTAAGTCTTGAGTGACCAGCTCTTCGCTTAGGCCATCTTGGGCTTGGTGGCGTTCAATGATGCGTTTACTTGCGCGCTCTAGTTTTGCTTTTTTACGGCCTAGTTCATCGAATGTGCCGCTCCACTCTTTGCTCGCATTCGACTTTAATTTGCAACCCGGGGCTGACCTTTCAGTCAATGGCAAACATGTTGCGGCCTATCAAGCCTTCCTCATCACATATCATCAGCACTTGCGTAAAAAGCGGCTCAATCTGTTCATGCATTTTAGCCACAAAACCCGCTATTGATGTGTAATGCGGCTGAATATCTCCCGACACACTCATGAACAGAATATTGTTCTCACAGGCCTTGGCTATTCGGCGACTACTAATTAACCCATGCGCATAACCAAGTAAAATAATCTTTAACATTACCGTGGGTGGATACGCCGCTGCGCCCGTTTTATCGTTGTTATACCACGCGTCA
The DNA here is from genome assembly GCF_001469215.1 of Pseudoalteromonas sp. H105. Lineage (GTDB taxonomy): Bacteria > Pseudomonadota > Gammaproteobacteria > Enterobacterales > Alteromonadaceae > Pseudoalteromonas. Next base: position 3,644 of record NZ_LOFH01000023.1, on the reverse strand, counting down.
AAGCCCGACAAGTCGAGTTTATTTTCGACAATATAACAAAGGGCATACTCAAAGGTGCCAGGCAAAATTTGCTCAGAGAAATTGATAGGAATGAATTTATTTTGGCAGGATAAGTCAGGCTTGTAGTTGGCCATAACAATTTACCGTGGGTGAATAATATCTATTAGATCACAGTCACCCTGTGGTTTCAAGGTTAAAAAACAATCAGTTTTAAATAGTAGGATATGTTTCTAAAAAGAGTAATTCTACAGCCTCAACGCCCTGTTAATGGGCAAAATATAGTTGGCTAGAATAAGCGACGAAGGAGCAAAAGCCAACTGTATTTTGTCCTTGTTAAACAGCTTGTTATATGGCATTTACTTGCCGAGTTTTTCTTTTAAGCGATAGTAAATATGGTTACGAATTGCACTGGAGCTATCTCCAAATTGCTCCAAATATCCACTACCACCACAAATATGAGAAAAACCTTTAGAATCTGTTACAAAAAGGTGGCGCTGACCTAGCATGATGGAGTGACCATCATGAACGAAATAAACTATTTTCAATGTTTCAGGCGTACCTTTAAGAGTTTCAACTAGTTCAAATTCTACTACAGCTCTTTTGCCACCTCTTAAATTAGCAAACTCTTCAAAATATGCTTTCGTTACAACCCCAACAAATACATTAGTAAATTGGTCATTCTCAAGAATAGTATCTTCATTAACGAAGCACTTCGAAGCAATACTCAAGTTTGAATAAAAGATAATAATAATGAAAAATAAAACTCTCATCATGCTCAATACCTCAGTGCCATATAACGCCGCCATATGGGGCATTGTTTGTGGAGTGGAGCTTTGGGGTAAAGTGGCGCAGCCACCCCAAAGCGCAACGGAGCAAACAATGTCCCTATGATGGCCTTGATACTCATTGAGCCTCCTCCCCAGCATCGCGATTATTCGCTACGCTGAAAAGGCAACCAACCTTACAGGAGAAAGCTCAATGAACTTTTACAATAACATGCATCCATATTATTGTGGAATCGATTTACACGCACGATTACTTTACGTCTGTATCATTGATAATACAGGACTTATCCTTGTTCACAAGAAAATTAAAGACGACCCAGAAGCACTACTAAAGCTACTTAAACCGTATATCGGTGACATTGTGGTTGGCGTAGAGTGCATGCATTGCTGGTATTGGGTCGCTGACTTTTGTAAAGAACACACTATCGACTTTATTCTCGGTCATGCTTTGTATATGAAAGCGATTCATGGCGGTAAAGCCAAAAACGATAAAATAGATTCATATAAAATTGCCAAACTCATCCGTGGGGGGAACTTCCCACTTGCTTATGTGTATGACAAAGATATGCGTGCTACGCGTGATTTACTCCGCCGCAGAACTAAAATCGTCCGCCACGGCGCTGATTTAAAAGCCCATGTTGCCAATACTGCCAGTCAGTATAATTTACCTGCCCACAACGTGAATTTAAAGAACGTTTGCGACAGAGAAAAGATGCGCTATTACTTCCCTGATCCCGTTGTGCAACGCTCTATTAATTTAAATATGGCCATACTTGATTGCTATCACAAGGAGCTTAAGCCTTTAGAGCATTATATTGAACAAATGGCTAAGCAGCATAATCCTGTGCACCTTAATATCTTGCAAACAATTAATGGTATAGGCCGCATTCTCGCACTCACCATCATTTACGAAATTGGTGACATCAATCGCTTTTCAAGCGTACAAAAATTCGCTTCATACAGTCGATTAGTCAAATGCAAAGCGGAGTCTGCTGGCAAAACCTATGGCACCCAAGGTAATAAAATTGGCAATGCACATCTCAAATGGGCGTTCTCCGAAGCCGCAGTATTACTGCTGCGCCACAATCACAACGCCAACAAATACCTTGAAAAACTACAAAAGCGAATGAGCAAAGCCAAAGCACTGTCAGCGCTTGCACATAAGCTGGGTCGCTGTGTTTATTATATGCTTAAAAAAGAGACTGTATTCGATGAAGCAAAATTCTTAAAGGGTTAGTCACGGTACTGAGTGAGCTGAACATCTAACTGGATATAAGGCTGAGCATCAATCAATTGGGTGAGTTAATAGCCAACAAGGTTTAACCTGATTATATGCCTACAGGCCTGAGCCACTTGCCTTGATTAGACGCTCAGTACGCGTGCATTAATACAATAAACAAAGTCGCTTACACCTGACTTGAGCCTTAAACTAACTGGATCATAATGATGAAACCAGCCGCCTTGAATAGTGCCATGATGAGGTTAACCGATGAATGTCTCGGCTCTGGCATCCTGCTTCGCTCTACCTTCTAAATCCATTTAGTCGTAGTGCCCCAGCAACCCCAAAAGGATATGGGAAAAAACTGGCTGCGATGAGATCGCAATAAGAGATTACTGCGTAACGCACCCTATATGTGTTTGCCGTAAGCAACTTGCTTAATAGCCGCATCGACAGACGAAGTAAACGAATTTGTTTATTGATTTAGAATTGACCGTCACTGTATAAAAACGGTCGAAAAGAATACTAATGCCTATTGACAGAGTTAAGGCTCATATGTGTTAGTTGCCTATTTAAACAACATTGGCAGTTGTCCATCTATCCATGCCTGTTCTGGGAAAACTCCATTCTCTATGCATATTTTGTTTCCATACTCTTCTGATACAGGAAAGTACACACAATCTCCACTTATTGAAGTTGCCCAGTCGTCAATAGCATACATGCCAATTAACTCACCAGACGAAGTAAGGATAACTAGCCTGTGGCCAGCCCTAGAGTTATTGTTAAAATAATATGTATGATTGTAGAGTTTAAATTTCCCTTGTAACTCACCCAAATACTCAGATTTCGTATTAAACTCTTCCTTTGAGTCCGGATCAAAATTTAAATATTCCGTTGTTTTTGCTGCTTTCGCTAAAAGTTCAATGTCACTATACGCATTTGAAGAGAGTAGTAACAAAAACACACAAACTAGAAAACTTCTCATAACTATCCATAGGCAACTAACGAGCCTGTAGATTAACTCGTTTTTTTGTTTATTTTTATTGATAAACAAACCATAGCTGAGTTCCTATTTTCGTTCAATCGATTACTGTACTTTTATGCAGGATATAAAAAAGTGTTTGATATTGTTTTAATTGGCGTTTTGGAAGTGGTTACGAGTGGTTGAGTCGCTTTATTTTAAGTTAAAAGGGCTTCCCCTTCTTAATGCATCGTGTTTTGCAGTTTTTCTATATTATGGACAAGGCAGTACAGTTGCCATTGCGCATTCACTTTCGTTTGTCCCCGTAAGGTTAATTTATTCATGCCTTTATTGACGGTGATATTACCGAACACTGGCTCTATACAGCCAAGTCGCTTACTGTAATGCCGTCGCCCCATTGGGCTGTCTATTTTGACCTTCATTTTATCGGTGTAACTGACTTTTTTTCGTGATTCATCATTTTTAAACTGCACTTGCCGCCCTGTTTTTATCGGTGCCTTTCGCATGCATTGCTGTTGCAGTGGGCACACTTTACAGTCTTTTAAGTAACCACAGAATCGCGTGTATTGTTGGTTATGGCTGTTTACATTAACTCCGCTTCGCCACATATTATTGCCTGCGGGGCAGCGGCAGGTTTGGGTTGCTTCATCATAGTGGA
>NZ_LOFH01000022.1 GCF_001469215.1 Pseudoalteromonas sp. H105 | reverse complement strand
ACAATTTGGCGGTGAATTTTCACAACATCTTGAGCAAGAAACACTGATCAACACCATGACATTACCACTAAATGTAGAAGAAAATAGCCATGATAAAGTGCCTACTAGTTGAAGATCAGACCTTAGTTCGTTTAGGCCTCGCTAATTTACTTAACCTCGATAGCGCCATTAATATCGAAGCCCACGCTGAAGACGGCTTGCAAGCGCTTGCCCAATTAGCAGAGCATAGCGTTGATATTGTTTTACTCGATATGAGAATGCCGAATTTAGATGGGCTCGGCGTGCTGCAAAAAATGCGTGAAAAGGGTGATAAAACCCCCGTGCTAATCATTACCACATTTGAAGATTGCGATGTATTAGTCAAAGCCCTTAACCTAGGTGCTCGTGGCTATGTGCTTAAAAACATTGAGCTTGAAGAACTCATTAGCGCTATCAAGCAGGTCGTCGCGGGGGAGCGAGTATTGCAAAGCGCGGTAACTGACTTTTTACTCAAAAAGCAGTTAAGCCCTCAGCTCTGCTTAACGGACAAAGAACAAACCGTATTGCAGTGTATGTCTTTGGGGATGTCGAACAAAGTGATTGCCAAAAAATTAGATAATTCTGAGGGGACTATCCGCAATCATGTGTCACAAATTCTTGCCAAACTAGACGTAAAAGACCGCACTCAGGCCGTTATAAAAGCCATAAATCAAAACCTAATTTAATACGCAAACAGCACCTAATTACTATTTTTGATTTGGGTATATTGATGAACACAAAACGCTTTTTAAGTGCCACTATTTATCATCAGGCTTAAGTGGTGCAATCAACATAAATAAAAGTAAACAAAACCAACTGATAAACAAACTGGCGATGATCCATGCGAGCTTTTCTTGACGTCCCACTTTTTGTGACCGAGCAATAAGTATAATTGGCATCACCCACATAATGAATAAAACAATCAGGGCTGCACCAACAAACTTTTAACCGATGTAGATTGGCCTTTAGGCTACTAACTATGAAGTTAACAGCATCAAATACTCAGCTGAACACTATTGCTTTATTTTTTATCATAGATAACAGACTATTTATTGACTGCCAATACAACAAACGCCAGCATCAAAAACACGTAAAAAATAAAACTCGACATTGATTACATGATGGTTATGGGATGAGGTTGATCTTAAAAGGTAAATACTGGCTTAAAACGAACCACTTATCTTAAACCCAAATTCGTCTAAGCTAGACTGATAAGTGTTTTCTGCCCATGCATATAGAGTACCTTTAAGGAATTAATAGGTTAGCTATGAATACTAACGATGATGTACCTCTCTCTATGCAACCGTTTAACCTCAATTAAAACCGTTTATCTACAATACTTTCACTTTGGCACCTTTTTCACCTGCATTTTTGAGTTTTCTCTAACATAGGCAAAAAAAAGGAGAAGCATTATGAATAACACTTTAAAAGCGCAAACAATAAATAAATTCACGTCTTTATGCGCCATGTTTATGCTGTCGTTTTCAGCGATTGCTACTGTTAACGCTGCTGAGCAAGTAAAAGACAATATAGAGCAATTATCAAAAGAAATAGAGTCGATACGTATAAGCCATAACGTTCCTGCTATTGGGGTAACGCTAATTAAATCTGGCGAAGCCAAATATACCCAAGTATTTGGCGATACTAGTAAAGTTTCAAATACGGCAGCCACCGCTGATAGCCTTTTTCGCTTTGGTTCGATTACCAAAGTAATTCCGGGTATTGCGATTCTACAATTACAAGAACAAGGCAAACTTTCGTTAGACGACAATATTAGAAGCATTGCACCAGAACTTGCCTTTGAAAACCCATGGCATGCCACTAATCCGATAAAAGTAGAACATTTATTAGAGCATACAACAGGATGGGACAGTCATCCGGCTGAGCAGAAAATTTATACTAACGATAACACTGAGTTAAAAGAGGTACTTGAAATTTACCCACAAAGCCGTGTGAGTCGTTGGGTGCCGGGCACTCGTTCGGCATACAGTAATACGGGGCCAACCGTGGCTGCACGTATTGTAGAAATTGTTACAGGTATGTCATTTTCAACCTACGTGCAAAAACATATTTTTCAGCCGCTACAAATGCACAATAGCCATTTATTAAAACCAAAAAGTTGGGATACTCAAGGCGTGTTACCTTATTTAAATAATGGTTTGTCAGCAGGGTATGAACATATTGCGACCCGTCCAGCGTCTTCATTAACAGCTTCAATGACCGATATGAACCAACTGCTTAACTTATTTTTATACCCCGAGCAAAGTAAAATATTAAGTGCAGCTTCCGTTAAACGTATGCAACGTATTGAGTCTGAGTTGGCTTATCAAAATGGTTTAGTTAGCTTTCAAGGTTTTGCTCATGTTAAAGAGATGATTAATAATGAGCTGTTTTTTGGCCATAATGGCGGAATTCCTGGCGCTATTAGCAGTTTGCGGTATAGCCCAACATCAAAAACAGGTTATGTATTTGCGTTAACCAGTGCTAATGGTGCTGCATTTTCAAAAATAAAAAAGGTATTAACTAAGTTTATTCAACAAGAAAATAGTGAAACTAAGCTAACCAGTTCAGCTAAAAAAGCACTTCATAGTGATTTCAACAACGCTGCGGGGCTTTATACCAAAATCAATTCAAGCATGAGTTTAGGCAATATTATTAGCTACTTTAGCGATGCGGTGCAGGTAACCGCAGCAAAGAATACCTTAGTCTTTACTTGGCTTAAAGGTGGCTACCAATTAAGCTATCACCAACAAAGTGATAGCCCCGTGCTAAGTAATAAAGATGGATTACCACAAGTAACTTTGGCGCAAGACCCAATTGAAGGCCAAGTGTTGTTAAGAAATGCCGATGTTTATGTGCAAACGTCTCCGGGATTGTTTTATGCAAAATTTGTAGGGTTATTGCTAAGTATTGTGCTTATTGTTACCAGTATTATTTATACTTTGTATACGTTTTTTGTTCGCCCTGTAATTAAGTTGGTCACTAAAAACAATGCGTCATTATCTCAGCCAAGAACTTTAGTTTGCGTAAGCTCAACGCTGTTACTTACTGCAATAATGCCGATATTACTCGTTGGGGAGTTTGCCTTATTTAATAACCTTTACTGGATCAGCCCACTATTAACAGTGATGAGTGTGTTATACCCTTTGATTACCCTTATAGCTGGGGCAAGTTGCATAAAGCATTTTAAAAATATTAATAAAGGGTTCCATCGCCTTTACCTTAGCAGTATAGTATTGGCCCACTGTGTGTTAGCACTATATTTATTGAGTTATCAACTTGTTGCAGTGACATTATCTGCTTAAATTTACAAAATATTCAGGGCACGCTATGTGCCCTATTTACTATGATGAAACTATACTTTTTTCCGCGTGACCCTCGATTTTGGCTTTATCACTGCACAGCACTAATTGCTGTGATAGCTGTCGACTTATTTACTTCAGCAAACAACGGTCAAATCAATGTAAATATTGCCAAGGTTTCTGCTCTTTTTGCACTACTATTCACTGCAACGACACTGAGCTTTAGGTTTGTTTTTAACAAACAATCTTGGTACAAAACGGTGTATCACAAACAAATTCCGGGCTTACTGCTTGCTGGAACGTTTATGTCGTTACTTAGCACAAGTAGCATCATTGTTATTAGCTATTACACACCATTTTTTCATTCCATTTATAGTAGCTATATTGGTGAAAACACCAGCCTAGCGACGGCTTTTCAGTCAGCCTTTATGGTAAAACAGTGCTTACAAACACAACTATTTATTTGTTCTTGGATTTTTATTTATACCAGTATTACCCACCAAAGGCATGCCACCAACGCGCAAATGCTGAGCTTAAAATTAGAGAACTCATTAAAGTCGGCACAACTGGAAAACCTAAATACTCAGCTTAATCCGCACTTTTTATTTAACGCATTAAACAATATTCGCTTTATGATTGCGGAATCTGTTGAAATGGCCGATGACATGATGGTGACTTTATCAGAGCTATTACGCTACGCCCTTGAAATATCACAATCGCATAAAGTACCACTGCATATTGAGCTAGATATGTTAGATAAATATATGCAGCTGATAAAAATGCAATATGAAGATAAGCTCTCGTTTAGCGTTGAAGAACCAGAAAACAGTCATGCGATTATGATACCGCCAATGATGCTACAACTCTTGGTAGAGAATGCGGTAAAATACGGGGTTGAGCGTTCAACAAAAGCCGGTCATATTTCACTTACTTCAAGCCAAAATACGCACAGTGTAACGTTAAAGTTAGCCAACTCACTGCCAACACAAAATGATGAATCAACAGCAAGTATGCAAATTGGGCTAAACAATATTCGTGATCGCCTAACACTACTTTATGGTAGTAACGCCTCGTTCAACACTGAAGTGTTAAACGAGGCGTTTGTTGCAACACTATGCTTACCTAAGGAAAAACAATGATAACGGCCGCTGTAATTGAAGACTCCCGTTTAGCACGCCATGGCTTAATTCGCTTACTTGCTGCACATGACGAAATAAACGTAATAGGTGATGCTGACAATGTAAGTAGCGCACTAGAATTAATTGAAGCTCATTCACCTGACGTGCTTTTTTTAGATATTCATATGCCTGGTGAAAGCGGTTTTGATTTACTGGAAAAACTTAACTATTCACCGCAGGTCATTTTTACCACCGCCTATAATGAACATGCTCTACGATCATTTGATTATAATGTGGTTGATTACCTTTTAAAGCCCATTAATAAATCACGCTTAAGTGATGCTATTTATAAACTAACCATTAATAATCAAAACACTCAACATGATGTGTCAGAACCCTTAGCTAATAACACTGAAGAGACTAATGGCTTTACTGAGACAGAAGTAACAGAGCCGAAACTGACCATGACCAGTAAGGTATTCATTAAAGATGGTGAACTTTGTCATTTAATTCCGTTAGCAGATATTGATTATTTTGAAAGCTGTAAAAATTATACTCGCGTGTTTTTTGGCAATAAAAATGCCTATATTAAGAAGCCGTTAAGCAGTATTTTAAACCGCTTACCAGAAAGTGATTTCTTGCAAGCTAACCGCCAACAAATTATTAATTTAAACGCGGTTAGCCAAACCGACTTAGGAGTAAATGATAATTGCGAAATCCTGCTAAACCATATTACCCCTATTTCAATATCACGCAGAAATATGCAGCAATTGAAAAGCCGCTTAGGCTTTTAGGGTAAGTCAACTTTAACAATCGCTATGCTCAAGATAACTAGTAATTGATGACAAGGCATGGGTTGCAAAGGTTTAATTACGCTTATAGCTGAGATTTACAAAACTAACATGAGCTTATGCAGTTCTTATATTACTTCACTAATCTAACGAGGTTTTACGTATCCAAACCTAAACAATAAATGATAAATAGCCTACCCCTTTAACTAATTAAAGAAGAGAATAGCTACCTTATCTGCAGTAAACAACAAATACCAAACATAAACTAGACAGTCACTTTAATTGCCCTCAAGACTACGCCCTGTGTGTATTACGGTTTACCCAAGAGATGATCAGCAACCCCCTTAAACATACTCAAGCAAACCATTTTACTTTGCAGGTTAATGTCGCCCACGTTAACCAACACCCGCTGTTAATTGCAAAAGCATATCACAATCAACCAGAGACCCACTTACCAAAACAAGGGAACGGGTTAGCTGGGTTAAATGATCGAATGGTACAATTTGGCGGTGAATTTTCACAACATCTTGAGCAAGAAACACTGATCAACACCATGACATTACCACTAAATGTAGAAGAAAATAGCCATGATAAAGTGCCTACTAGTTGAAGATCAGACCTTAGTTCGTTTAGGCCTCGCTAATTTACTTAACCTCGATAGCGCCATTAATATCGAAGCCCACGCTGAAG
>NZ_LOFH01000021.1 GCF_001469215.1 Pseudoalteromonas sp. H105 | reverse complement strand
CGCGCTCTAGTTTTGCTTTTTTACGGCCTAGTTCATCGAATGTGCCGCTCCACTCTTTGCTCGCATTCGATTTCAATTTACACCCATCAATGGCAAATAAGTTACGGCCTATCAAGCCTTCTTCATCACATATCATCAGCACTTGCGTAAACAGCGGTTCAATTTGTTCGTGCATTTTAGCCACAAAACCCGCTATTGATGTGTAATGCGGCTGAATATCCCCCGACACACTCATAAACAAAATATTATTCTCACACGCCTTCGCAATTCGACGACTGCTGATCAAACCATGTGCATAACCAAGTAAAATAATCTTTAGCATCACCGACGGCGGATACGCCGCGGCACCCGTTTTATCGTTGTTATACCACGCGTCAAAGCCCGACAAGTCGAGTTTATTTTCGACAATATAACAAAGCGCATACTCAAAGGTGCCAGGCAAAATTTGCTCAGCGAAATTGATAGGAATGAATTTATTTTGGCAGGATAAATCAGGCTTGTAGTTGGCCATAACAATTTACCGTGGGTGAATAATATCTATTAGATCACAGTCACCCGGCGGATTCAAGGTTAAAAAACAATCAATTTTAAATGGTAGGACATGTTTCTAAAAAGAGTAATTCTACAGCCTCAACGCCCAATTAAGGGGTGAACAACGCCTCCACCCAAACCTAAAGCATTGTGCCATAAACACTAAATTTGAAGTAGAAGCAAAAATGCCAAGCGTTGAGAATCCCTCTTAAATTGATTGTTAGGCAAATACTGCCAATCGATTCAACTTAATACTCTACAGGACCGAAATGTCCTTGGTAACCAACGTGAGTGATGATAAGCCGGTTAATGGAAACCATTTCTACTAACTTAGACTGTAGTGGAAATCCAAAAAGAGCCAAATTTTCTATGGTGTAAGCTTGTGCATACTTTTCTCGTTCAGGGTGATACCTACGTAATGACAAACCATAAGAAGTTTCGAATGGATGCCCTCCAGTTCTAATTAAGCTGAAAAATGAAGGATAGATAACCCCATCATAACCTGCATTTTTAGCGGCCTTAACTATGGCGCGGGAGATTTCATAGGAATGAGACTTAGCTAAAAACAACATATGTATAGCCATATCTAAGCTCTCAAATTCTGTCGAGTTCTCTTCCAGAACATGAGTTAGATCCAACAACCTCAAGTTTTTAATAGTTTTTAGCGTAGCTACATATATGTCATCATCCACCGAAGCTCGGCATTCATGAATACAAACGTCAAGATCTTGGGAGCCGTACATAACAGATAAATCTGATGAATCCAAGCGCCCTCTGCCTGAAAATTCAATTGGTGGGCTGTCATATTCCATGGGCGCAGAAGGCTTGTTAGGGCTAATTCTCAAACGGTAAAATTTAGTCCCGATAGGGATTGTTTTTTCGGGGTACTCGTGTACTACTCGTTTGATAATACCGTCTCGTGTGCTTTCATTTTGCAAATCTTTAAGCGGTTCAACTTCACCGATCATCCATAAACGTGGACCGTAATGGAAAAAACCAATTTGAGCCGCGTCTTCTATTAACTTGATATCCTTCTTTAACCATGCCGATGGACTTATATCACTTTTTCCATAGTGAGACTCATTGGTTTGAATCACAGGCGCAGCACCATAATCACAACGAATTGTAGTGCCGCTGACAAAGAAGCGCCAAGCCAAACCTTTAATCAAATCTTTAGTAAGCTTGCTCCCCCCTGAAGTACCACAGTTTGGGCACTCTTCTTGAGATTCGCTGCCTACCTTATATGCATCTATTCTTAAGCCTTCATCATTAAAGCAATTGGAACAAAGAAGTATTTCTTCACTAGGAAGGGACTGTTTATTCATATTTTACCTATTTGCCTAACAATTTTATAGTGCGCGCGTCGCGCATCTTTCTGCCGATGTCACGCTCATGTATTAATAAATCTATTTTTAACAAATAACGTAATGTATTGCCAACTATAATTTTTTATTGACGCTAAAGAGATTCAGAAAAAAGAAAATGCGCTCGTCGCTCATTTTCTTGAATATGAGAGCCAAGCAACTATACTGTATATTTATACAGTTGAAATATTGGTGATGACATGAAAACGCGCTCTCCATTTTTAAATCATATCGCTGATTATATGTTGGTGCGTCAGTATTCATTACGTACCGTGGACACGTACCTAAAATGGATTGCATCTTATATCCATTTTCATGATAAGCGCCACCCCGCCTCAATGGGAGACAATGAAGTCGAACGCTATCTAGAGTACTTAGTGTTAAAGCAAAACGTTGCACCACGAACGCAAGCCACGGCACTCAATTCATTGTCATTTCTATACAAACACATAATAAAAAAAGAGCTGTCGTTAAACTTAAATTTTGCCCGCAGTAAAAAACAAGCAAAACTACCTGTAGTTATGACGCCCGAAGAAGTTAAGCTGCTTATGACTCATTTAAATAAGCGTTATTACCTTATTGCAGCCCTTATGTACGGAAGTGGTTTAAGAGTAATGGAAGCGGTGCAACTAAGAGTGAAAGATATTGATTTTGATTACAAGTGTATTCAAGTATGGAATGGCAAAGGTAATAAACACCGTATTGTAACGCTGGCCACCGAGCTAATTCCTATGCTTAGAAATCAAATTCTGCAGGTTGATGACTATCTAAAACTTGATTTAAATAACACGGAATATGCTGGCGTATGGATGCCATATGCTTTAACAAAAAAATATCCTTCTGCCTCAAAATCTCTTGCGTGGCAGTATTTATTTCCCTCACATATATTAAGTAAAGATACTCAAAGTGGTGAAATAAGACGACATCATTTTCATCACTCGTGTATAAGAAAAGAAGTAAAAAAAGCCGTTCAAAAATCGGGATTAACAAAGATAATAACACCGCATACCTTACGTCATTCATTTGCAACGCATCTATTACAAAGTGGCGCCGATATTCGCACAGTTCAAGCACAATTGGGCCATTCTGATGTCAAAACCACACAGATCTACACTCATGTTTTACAACAAGGAGCAAACGGTGTTGTAAGCCCATTAAGCAAAATTTTCTAGCTAATATTATGAGGCGAAAAAATGCGTTAGCGGAACGACTGATTTGGAGAATTGAGCCTATAACACTAGAATACTGTGACCGTCTCTTTTCACTCAAATCTGCCCCATAAACTTTAAAGTCCTAAGCACTACAGTTACAACATCCCGTATAAATGTAGGTCACTATTTATGCTGTATTAGTTGCAAAAAAGGATATAGTATTGACTCCGAGCGTATGGTTTTCATTTTATTAAGCTATTGATAGCTCTGTACACTGACTCAAAAGCCTATCATAAACCCAAACAGGGAATGAGAGCACCTCCTCTGTAGCCCTTGTTGCATGGGGCTCTGCATTCAAACTTCTAACAACCTGTTCCAATTCGGGAACAAAAAGAACAAAAAATCGTGTTTTGACAGATAAACTATGCCCATTTATTCAACAGTCATAATTCTGTAATCTAAATATAGGATACTTTCCATTCAATTTAACTAACGACTAAAAGACGACTGAAGCAAATGAACACCGCTCATGTGCAATTGAACTTTGCACTACAACCTCTTGAAGATCCATTATCCGCTGCTATGGCACACACATCTGAATGTGATACTTTGCATCTTGTTGCAAACGATCAGCATGAGGTTAACCTTGCCTGTGCTTTACCTGATGATGCGCATGAGGATGATGTTATTTCAGTCAACGTTACCCATTTGCTTGCTAGAAACGCGCGTTACAGTGTTGAGCACACTGTCACTTTGCACGATCTTGAAGCAGGTAGGGTCAATTTAGTGTTATCTAAAATAGATGTGCCTGGCGGCAGTAATGAGTTTGTAATGCAGTTAATGCTGCATGGGTTGCATGCAACATTAAAAGACAGCGCACAGTTTGATGTTGTCATTACACCGCACGAAAAAGGGTATGTTGAGCCTGCATCAACAACCACCAGCGCGCCTAAAAGCCTCTCGATTCGTCAGTTTTTTGCAAGCTGTAGCAGCGCGTTTTTATCTATTTTTTAGGTCAGATAAAGGCCCACTAAGCATCTAATATAGGCAAATAGGTGGCTGGCTAATCCGCAAAACTGACTTTACCCATTGTTACATCGGGGATCCCTTGTGCTGTATTACCAAAGCGGGCTTGTCCGCCGCTTAGGCACTCATTTGCTAAAATAGCAAACAACACCGCTTCTTTTGCATCAGGGTGAATCCCCAATACATGTGTATTTTGAATCGCCGTTAACTGAGGGCACAAAAACAAAATATGCTCCATAAGTAATGGATTATGAACCCCACCACCACTGGCGTATACACTCACACTATCAAGAGCGGTACTACTGCGGTTAATAGCGTCGGCAATCACCTGGGCTGAAAAACGCGTTAATGTTGCCATTACATCGCTATGTGCCAGCTCCGTTGTATTTGTTAACACTTGCGCGCGTGCTAAGTATTGCAAGTTAAATATTTCAGGGCCGGTTGTCTTGGGAAAAGGCTGTTGAAAAAACGGGTCATCACACAGCGCACTTAAAAGAGCCTGGTTCACCTGACCTTGGCTCGCTATTTTACTGTCAACATCGTAGCTTAGTGGCTTAAAATATTGCTGAATATAGGCATCCATAATTGTATTACCAGGACCAACGTCTGAACTGAATACGGCGCTTGCCTCTGCTGATTGGGGTAGAAAAGTTAAATTAGCGATGCCTCCCATATTAAGCAAAATTCGGTTTTCAGTACGGCTGGTAAAGAACAAATAATCACCGTAAACAGCAAGAGGAGCACCTTCTCCACCAGCCGCAATATGTTTTTGACGAAAATCCCCCAGGGTGGTTATTCCCGTGGTGACTGCAATATGATCGCTATCACCAATTTGCAACGTGCCGTGACCAAAATCGTCCTGCCCATGCTGACTTTTAGGGCAGTGATAAATTGTTTGACCATGACTGGCAATCACATCGATAGAATCAGCCGAAACGCCCCATTTTGCTAAGCATTGATTCACCATACTGCCATGTAAGCGGCCAATCCAAGGATGCAATAATGTCACCTGCTCGAGGTCGCACTCGCGCTTGGCAAAGACTGTTCTTATTTTTTGTTTATAATTTTCATCATAGGCTATGGTATCAAACGCTATCAACGCTAGATTAGTGTTCATGCCATGGTTTGATATTTTGCACAATGCCACATCAAGGCCATCTAACGAGGTGCCACTCATTAAGCCAATAATCAGCTTATGCGGCTTGTTCGCACTTTCATAAAGCTTAGCAATGTGTGGATGCATGTAGGTTACCTTTTAAATATGCAATCAGTTATATTTAGCGAATATCATACTAATGATAAAAATAATTACTGCAATAAATAAAATAGGTTATAAAAAGTGTGGTTATGTTGTTATTTCAGTGTTTTAACCTAAGCTAGCATTAGGTTGGGTGTTTTTTCAACGATACCAAGCGTAAAATAATGTGTAAAACGATTGATATAATCAGCAATTCCCCTAAAGCGCACACTGCCCTGTGCGCTTTTTAATGCGCGTTACCTCAGTATTTCGTCACGCGTTGTCTCTTCATCTACTCAACGTTGTTACTGGTAAACACAGACAATATCGGGTAATCAGCCTCACCAAACGACACCGTAAAAGAACGCCGCTCACCTCGGGCTAATTTAACCCCTTGCGTCATCGACAAGGGCGTTTTTCGCTGACCGTCAGCAAACAAGGCCATAAAATGAGACCCTTCGAGAATACGCGAACCCGATGCATCATTACGCACCGTAACAACCGCTACACGCTTACCTTGCTCGCTGCTCATTAGCACGGTATTAAGCAGCGTAAAATCACTGTTTTTAGGTTTACTTTGTGCATCATTTTCAAACGCGAACTGCATGCCTTGCAGCGCAACTTGGTCAACAGATAGTACATGGTTATTTGCATTAACGCTGAACCCCGCCCCCAGTAAAACAACGCATGGAAGTAATAAGTATTTATTCATGTAATTCCTTAAAAATTAATAACCCAGTATGTTGCCCAGTTCAATAAAACCTCACGTTTATGGCTAACGCTGTTGTTTCGTTACAATAAGTAGCCCTAAGTACGCCTAACTTCAAAAAACTGTTGTGATTCAATAAAACCGGGCACTAATTTACATGTGCTCAAAATATAAATTAATTTGGGCTTCCTAAGCCAGCTCAATAATTTTCGTATGTTCATCTTCATCGCAAAGAAACAAGATTAATGCATCTGAATCATCGTTTGTTGCCAGCATTTTAAGTTTCACTGAATCCAAGTAATCAAACAGCGTGGGTGAGTGCTCAACACTCCCTCCTCCTCCTACTAGAGAGCCAAACCATAATTCGTTTTCCTGCAAAAACCTCAAGATCTTTAAATAAACCTGACGTTTCAAAACGCACGGGCGTGAGCTTTTGCAGTAATGGCAAAACACGTAAAGGATCAGAGCGGTTATCGACTCCAATAACAACATTTGCGCTACTCAACGCCCTCACCAATGCACCAACAGGGGTTATATCGCCCAACGACTCTATAAAACAATTGTCTTTCTAAAACTCACTGATACCGTCGAAATACGCATCAGGTGAAACACAATATAACTAGAGCGACTTAACTACCGCGATATTGTTGTTTAATAGCTTCTTCCCTAACACGATGAGTGGATGAGCTTTTTTGCCAAAACCGAGCTTAAGCAATAACGTGTTTATCAAATCCATGTTTATCACTGAGTACCAAATAAAAGTAGCGCCATATTTTTATCGTGCATTATTAGGTACATTAAAACAATCATTACTTTTATAAGTTACCTGTAATTACGCTAGACTCTATTGAGTAAATTAATCCACTCAAGTGGGTTTGATACGATAAACTGATAGTGACTGTTGTCTTTTAATACGATCTCAATCGCATCCTGTGTCAAAGGGAAAATACCCGCACCGGTGCCTAGGCATTTGCTCACTTTTACAATTTCACGCCGTGAAAACGTATAAGGCCCTAACCCAAATTGTGTGTTAAATGCAGTAAAGGTTACATCGCTATCGGTTAACGTAAACTTACCATCGGCTTTAATCGCCCCTTTTTGAATCGTGGCGGTTGTCGATTTGATTGTTATTGCTTGCATAATAATATTCCTTTATGTAGTTATTAATGTGTCAGTTTTGCTGCTTTGAAGTCATTACCAAGTGACGACATTTAAGCTGACTGTATTACCTTTCTCTTGGTTTGCCTACCGTTAAGTAGTGCGCCCAACCACGTATTTTTAACTAATAATAAATAACTTATTTGACCTATAAGTAATGTAACAACCACGCTAACTATAAACTTTACTAAAACTGGCCAATTAGTATTAATCAATGGCATCTGGATATAAATCAGCACTGGCACATGTATTAAGTAAACCCAATATGATGCATTTGAAATACTGCGACTGAGCTTGCTTTGGTGATTTAAAAAACGATGCCCAAGTAAAAATACCATGGCGGTTAACAAGATGATACTTGCGACCTGAGTGAGCACATGCAGAACGTGTTGTTGGTCTGCTGCAAAACTCCCAATGGTGGCAGCAGCTATCACTTCATCTAGGGTCGGCGCCGCTGGCAGCAAATAAAAATAAGCAATAAGGGATAAAGCCGCACCAACGCTAATAGGCCATAAGTACTTATGATATGACGAAATGAGCTGCTGTTTTTTATAAAGCCCCACTCCTAAACAATAAAAACTGCCGTAAAAACCATACGACCATAACTGTGGCGTGAGTTTATCAGGAGCAGGAAATGGAATAGGTTGCCCCATTAATGAAAACGTTAACACGATGGAAAGTACAACCCACATAAATAAAGGGTGAACACTAAGCGCATCGAATTTATTGCCTAATAAGTTAGTTGTTTTCAACAACCAGTGAATTAAGCAAAACTGGAATAAGTTCCACAAAAACCATAAGTGCATAGTGCTAACAACAGGCTCTTTAATAACTTTAAACACAGCAAAAATCGGCGGTATTGGATTAGCTATACCGGCTCCAAAACTCAAGGCATGGTAGTAAACGGCAAAGCTTAACGGTAAAAATACAATAAAAGGCAGTAGAATATGTTTACTGCGATGATGTAAAAAGCGCGCGTTGCTCGATTTATCTATTAAAAGTGCACTGCAAAACCCTGCAATAATAAAAAATAACGGCATCCGAAATAAGTGCAGCGTATGCGTAATATAATCAAATAGACCATGTGTGCTTGGGTCTGCCGTAAACCAAATATTGCTAAAAAACGGACTGTAGGCTAAAGCGGCATGAAATACGATGCCGAGCAATAGCGCGAGGCTGCGTAAATTATCAATGTAATGTAATCGACTGTCTTTATTCATTAATGTGCCCTACTAATTTTTATTAATAAAGCATAAATGAATGAGGCATAATGGCACTAGTCACAAAGCTCATAGCCCGAGCTATGACAGATGTCACTGTTTTTACAACGCGAGTTCTGCAATAATTGATAAAAAAAACAGGGCCGTAGTAATGGAATCAACTATACGACATACAACCGATTGGCGTTTCTCAACATTGGCATCATGGCTGGGTGTTACATCGGCGTGTGCTTATTATGCAAACTCTGAACTAGCACTGTATTTGCAAATCATAGTAAGTGGTTCCATTTTAGCTATTTTGCTGTATGTGTTAAAACAGCCCAACAAATTTGTTCACGGCGTAGCGCTTGGCTATTTCCTGCTTGTTTTGGCAATGATACAACTGAGTTCAACATCCTTAGTTTTTATCCACCTAGTGATGTTTACCGCGGTTTTTAGTCCTCATTTTTCGCTTCCTAAAATACTGGCTTGTGTTGTAGCCGCCATGCTGGTGTATGGTTTAACGCATTATGCGCGCTGGGAAAATGGCATTCCTTGGATCACGTTTACAATTTGGTTTTTCTTTTGCTTAATGAATTGGTTTGTTAGCCGGCGTATTGTCGAAAGTTTAAATACACATTACCAATCCCGCCAAAACTACAAAGAGTTAAAAGCCACCCAACACATGATGGGGGCAATGCATGCAGCGCAAGAGCGACAAAACATATCACGCGAGCTCCATGATTCGCTCGGCCATAAGCTTACCGCGCTCAGCATTCATTTAGATTTTGCTAAAAGAGCAGCAAATGAAGCCACCGTTGAAACCCTCTCTCTTTGCCACCAACTTAGCCAAGAAGTATTAGCAGAAGTACGCGAAATCGTTTCCACTCAGCGCAATGGCAAAACGATACTTAAGCAAGCTCTTGAGGCCATTTGCGAACTAACACCTAATTTACACTGTGATCTCCAACTAAGTAAGGAGACAGAGCAGCTCCCGCAAGACTTTGCATTGTGTGTGTTGCGGTTTACCCAAGAGATGATCAGCAACACCCTTAAACATACCCAAGCAAACCATTTTACTTTGCATGTAAATGTCACCCACGTTGACCAACACCCGCTGTTAATTGCAAAAGCATATCACAATCAACCAGAGACCCACCTACCAAAGCAAGGGAACGGGTTAGCTGGGTTAAATGAGCGCATGGCACAATTTGGCGGTGAATTTTCACAACATCTTGAGCAAGAAACACTGATCAACACCATGACATTACCACTAAATGTAGAAGAAAATAGCCATGATAAAGTGCCTACTAGTTGAAGATCAGACCTTAGTTCGTTTAGGCCTCGCTAATTTACTTAACCTCGATAGCGCCATTAATATCGAAGCCCACGCTGAAG
>NZ_LOFH01000020.1 GCF_001469215.1 Pseudoalteromonas sp. H105 | reverse complement strand
TAACCTTTCCTCCTGACTGAAAGTGCTTTACAACCCGAAGGCCTTCTTCACACACGCGGCATGGCTGCATCAGGCTTTCGCCCATTGTGCAATATTCCCCACTGCTGCCTCCCGTAGGAGTCTGGACCGTGTCTCAGTTCCAGTGTGGCTGATCATCCTCTCAAACCAGCTAGGGATCGTTGCCTTGGTGAGCCATTACCTCACCAACTAGCTAATCCCACTTGGGCCAATCTTTAGGCGAGAGCCGAAGCCCCCTTTGGTCCGTAGACGTTATGCGGTATTAGCAGTCGTTTCCAACTGTTGTCCCCCACCTAAAGGCATGTTCCCAAGCATTACTCACCCGTCCGCCGCTCGTCAGCAAAGTAGCAAGCTACTTTCTGTTACCGCTCGACTTGCATGTGTTAGGCCTGCCGCCAGCGTTCAATCTGAGCCATGATCAAACTCTTCAATTAAAAGTTTTTTGTCTTTCGACAGCTCAATGAATTCTGAATTTATTTAATATCTTTCGATATTGAATTGACTGTGCTGCAATTCCTACCGAAGTAGTTATTGCTGTTGGTCACTCAGTTTCAATTGAGACTCTAATTTTTTGCCTCGCTACCTAAGTAGCTTGGCTGTTAGAACTCAATCTGTACGAGTACCCACACAGATGATTGCTTTATATTGTTAAAGAACGTTTGAGTTGCTTTAGCGACTCAAGGGAAGCGAAGTTTACGCTTTCCAATTTTTTTGTCAACACTTAAATTTAAACTTTCTAAAAAATCTAAATTCAAGTTTTACTCGACTTACTGAGTAGTTGCTTGCCTCGCTAAGCGTTGCCTGCTCTGCCGTCTCAGTGGGGTCGCATTATAGGGAGATCCGAAAACAGATCAACCCTTTTTTAAATAAAACATGAAATAAATACTACTTCGTTCTTATTTCAAGCTAAACGACCAAAAAAAGCACTAAACTGCGCACATTTGTCCCATTTTGTATGACTTAAGTTATTAATATCTAGTTTGTGATTTAATTCAATAACGATCATTAACGTGATCAAGCTTTATATAATAGTTAAGTGGCATTTAAATGTATCTATGATGCGGAACTAAATTGTATCGAGGATATAGCTTATTTTTTATAGAGTTACTGATTTTCAAATAAACCTTTTACCTGAAGTAATAGATCTATATATGCCAAAGCATTCAGATTTTTGACCAATACAAAAATGGATAATCTTATTACGCGACATAGCACATCAAAATAGTACTAAACCAAAATACATAATAAGTACATGTGGGTTTTAACGCTTGAATTTCAGACATTAAAAAGCCGAGCATAAGCTCGGCTTTTTGGTGTCTTTAAGACTTACTCAGCAGACTGCGCGTCTTCTTGAACTTCTTCGGTTGCAGATGTGCGACCTACTAGTTCAATATAAGCCATTGGTGCATTGTCACCAGCACGGAAGCCACACTTAAGAATACGAGTGTAACCACCTGGACGATCCGCGTTACGAGGACCGATTTCGCTGAACAATTTACCAACTACTTCATTATCACGCGTGCGAGCAAACGCTAAACGGCGATTTGCTACACTGTCAGTCTTAGCCAGTGTGATTAAAGGTTCAATTACACGGCGTAACTCTTTCGCTTTAGGCAATGTTGTTTTGATGATTTCGTGTTTCACCAAAGAACCTGCCATATTGCTGAACATCGCTTTACGATGGCTGCTGTTACGGTTTAATTGACGACCACTCTTACGATGGCGCATGACCCTATCCTTCTAACTAAACTAATATAGTGATTTAGATTATTCAGCTAGGCTTGCAGGTGGCCAATTTTCTAGGCGCATGCCCAGAGAAAGACCACGTGAAGCTAGCACGTCTTTAATTTCAGTTAGAGACTTCTTACCTAAATTAGGCGTTTTAAGAAGCTCAACTTCTGTGCGCTGAACTAAATCACCGATATATTGAATTTGCTCGGCTTTCAAACAGTTTGCAGAACGTACTGTTAGTTCAAGATCATCAACTGGACGAAGTAGAATAGGATCGAATTCAGGCTTCTCTTCTTTCTCTTCTGGTTCAGTTACATCACGTAAATCTACGAATGCATCTAATTGTTCAGCTAAGATAGTAGACGCACGGCGGATCGCTTCTTCAGGATCTAAAGTGCCGTTTGTTTCCATATCAATGATTAACTTGTCTAGGTCTGTACGTTGTTCAACACGTGCTGATTCAACCGAGTACGCAATACGTTCAACTGGGCTAAATGATGCATCAAGCAACAATCTACCAATTGGACGCTCATCGTCATCAGAGGATAAACGGCTAGACGCCGGCACATAACCACGACCGCGTTCAACACGAATACGCATGCTGATATCGCTGTTAGCTGTCGTTAAATGACAAATAACGTGATCTGGGTTAGCAATTGTTACATCGCCATCGTGCTGAATATCTGCCGCAGTCACAGGGCCTACACCAGACTTAGTCAGGGTCAGAAAAACTTCATCTTTGCCTTCTAAAGTTACTGCTAGACCTTTAAGATTTAACAGAATTTCAATGATGTCTTCTTGTACGCCTTCTTTCGCGCTGTATTCATGCAACACACCGTCGATTTCAACTTCGGTTACTGCACATCCAGGCATAGACGAAAGAAGTATACGGCGTAAGGCATTACCCAACGTATGGCCAAAGCCACGCTCTAATGGTTCTAAAACAACTTTAGAACGAGTTGGGTTGATAGCGTCGATATCGACTAACCTTGGTTTTAGAAATTCTGTAACAGAACCCTGCATTTTATCCTCTCTTAACTCTTAACTTTACTTAGAGTAAAGTTCGACGATTAGTTGTTCATTAATGTCCGCAGACAGGTCTGAACGCTCAGGTAGGCGTTTGAAATTACCTTCCATTTTCTTACCGTCAACTTCAACCCAAGTCGGCTTTTCACGTTGCTCGGCTAGTTCTAGAGCAGCGATGATACGCGCTTGTGTCTTAGACTTTTCACGTATAACTACTACATCTTCTGGAGCAATTACAAATGAAGGAATGTTCACAACACGACCATTAACTAAAACCGCTTTGTGGCTTACTAACTGACGTGCTTCAGCACGTGTGCTTGCAAAACCCATGCGGTATACAACATTGTCTAAACGTTGCTCTAAAAGCTGTAACAAGTTTTCACCTGTGTTGCCTTTAAGGCGAGCAGCTTCTTTATAATAGTTACGGAATTGCTTTTCTAATACACCGTAGATACGACGTACTTTTTGCTTTTCACGTAATTGTAAACCGTAATCAGATAAGCGGCCTTTACGAGCGCCGTGCTGACCAGGTGCAGTCTCAAGTTTACACTTAGAGTCGATAGCTCTTACGCCGCTCTTAAGGAACAGGTCAGTACCTTCACGACGACTCAGCTTGAGCTTAGGGCCCAAATATCTTGCCATGTTATTTCTCCTAACCTATTGTTAAACGCGACGTTTCTTCGGTGGACGACAACCATTGTGTGGTATTGGCGTCACGTCAGTGATGTTGGTGATACGGTAACCAGCAGCATTCAAAGCACGTACAGCAGATTCACGACCTGGACCTGGACCTTTGATGAAAACTTCTAGATTTTTTAAACCGTATTCTTGAGCCGCAGTACCTGCACGCTCTGCAGCAACCTGAGCAGCGAATGGTGTAGATTTACGTGAACCACGGAAACCTGAACCACCGGCAGTAGCCCATGATAGTGCATTACCTTGACGGTCGGTAATTGTAACAATAGTGTTGTTGAAAGAAGCATGAACATGAGCCATACCATCAGCAACTTGCTTTTTAACCTTTTTACGACGAATTGGTGTCTTAGCCATAATACTATCCCCTTATCGCTTAATAGGCTTACGAGGACCCTTACGGGTACGCGCGTTAGTCTTTGTTCTTTGACCACGAAGTGGTAAAGAGCGACGGTGACGTAGGCCACGGAAACAACCAAGGTCCATTAGGCGCTTGATATTCAAAGTAACTTCACGACGAAGATCACCTTCTACAGTGTACTTGCCAACTTCTTCACGAAGTACGTCAAGTGTTTCGTCTGAAAGTTCACCGATTTTTGTGGTCTCGGCGATACCAGTCGCTACTAAGATAGCCTTAGAGCGAGTCTTACCTATGCCATAAATAGCTGTTAAACCAATAACTGCATGTTTATGATCAGGGACGTTAATGCCAGCGATACGGGCCACTAACACATCTCCTATATTTGAATTTGGTTATCATCTGTTTGAAGAGCCCGTAAGGATACTCAAACGAAGACCAAATCACAATTAAAAACACAGGCCAAGAAATCTCAGCCTGCACGACTTATTAATTAGCCTTGCCTTTGCTTATGCTTAGGCTCACTGCAAATTACACGTACAACACCGGCACGTTTAATAACTTTACAGTTACGGCATATTTTCTTAACGGAAGCACGTACTTTCATTGCTCAACTCCGTAAACTGACCTTATCGACCGTAGCCTTTAAGGTTCGCTTTTTTCAGCACAGAATCATATTGATGTGACATCATATGAGTTTGTACTTGTGCCATAAAGTCCATGATCACAACAACGATAATCAAAATTGATGTACCGCCGAAGTAGAATGGCGTTTGCCATGCCATGGTCATGAATTCGGGCACCAGACAGATAAAGGTTATATACAAAGCACCTGCCAATGTCAGGCGTGTCATCACTTTATCAATGTATTTCGATGTCTGCTCACCTGGACGAATACCTGGGATAAATGCGCCAGATTTTTTCAGGTTATCTGCTGTTTCACGTGGGTTAAATACCAACGCTGTGTAGAAAAAGCAGAAGAAGATAATAGCTGCAGCTAAAACTAATGCATACAAAGGTTGACCTGGAGTCAACGTTGTTGCAATGGCTTGTAGCACATCAGCGACAGGACCTTCACCCTGACCGAACCAGCTGGCGATAGTACCAGGGAACAGAATAATACTGCTAGCAAAGATTGGTGGAATAACACCCGCCATGTTAACTTTCAGTGGTAAATGCGTACTTTGAGCAGCAAATACTTGACGACCTTGCTGACGCTTTGCGTAGTTAACGACAATACGTCGTTGGCCACGTTCAAAGAATACTACAAGATAAGTTACAGCGAATACGATTACAGCAACCATCAACAGTACTAAAACATTAAGATCACCTTGGCGCGCCATTTCAGCTGTCGAACCAATAGCAGACGGCAAGTTTGCTACTATGCCAACAAATATTAGAACCGAGATACCGTTACCGATACCACGTTCTGTAATTTGTTCGCCCAACCACATAAGGAACATAGTACCAGTTACTAAACTCACCACAGCGGTGAAGTAGAAACCCATACCTGGGTTAACAACTAACCCGTTCATCATACCCGGTAAGCTTGTGGCAATACCGATTGATTGGATAGTAGCAAGCAAAAGCGTGCCATAGCGTGTGTACTGGCTAATTTTCTTACGCCCTTGTTCACCTTCTTTCTTAAGCTCTATAAACGGAGGATACATATGCGTTAATAGTTGCGTAATAATCGAAGCTGTGATGTAAGGCATAATACCCAGCGCTAACACTGAAGCTCGCTCAAGTGCACCACCGCTGAACATGTTAAACATTTCAACAATGGTGCCCTTTTGTTGCTCGAAGAAATCGGCAAGTACAGCGGCGTCAATCCCAGGGATCGGCACAAATGAACCTAGACGGTAAATAATGATAGCGCCTAATACGAATAGTAATCGACGTTTCAATTCCGAAAGTCCACCTTGTGCACTTTGCATATCTTGACCTGGTTTAGCCATTAGTACTTCCTTAGTCTTCTACCTTGCCTCCGGCAGCTTCGATAGCCTCGCGAGCACCTTTAGAAGCCTTAAGGCCTTTAACGGTTACTGCGCGTGAAACTTCGCCAGATTTAACAACTTTAACGAACTGAACGTTCTTTTTAACTAGACCAGCTGCTTGTAACGTACCTAGGTCTACCACATCGCCTTCAACTTTAGCGATTTCGTATAGGTTAATTTCTGCAGATACTAAAGATTTGCGAGAAGTGAAACCGAACTTAGGTAGACGACGTTGCATAGGCATTTGACCGCCTTCAAAACCAACGCGTACTTTACCGCCAGAACGTGATTTTTGACCTTTGTGACCACGGCCACCAGTCTTACCAAGACCAGAACCGATACCACGACCAACACGTTTACCAGCAGACTTAGATCCTGCAGCAGGAGAAAGTGTATTCAAATGCATTCGAATTACCCCTCAACCTTAACCATGTATGAAACTCGGTTAATCATACCACGTACACATGCTGTGTCTTCTAACTCAACAGTGTGATTGATACGACGTAAACCAAGACCGCGTAATGTAGCTTTATGTTTCGGTAAACGACCGATAGAGCTCTTTACTTGTGTTACTTTTACAGTTTTATTAGCCATGGTTTACCCCAGAATCTCGTCTACTCGAAGACCACGTTTTGCAGCGATCGACTGAGGAGAATTCATATTCTCAAGAGCTGAGATCGTTGCACGTACAACGTTGATCGGGTTAGTAGAACCGTAACATTTAGAAAGTACGTTCTGCACACCAGTCACTTCAAGTACTGCACGCATAGCACCACCTGCAATGATACCAGTACCTTCAGAGGCTGGTTTCATGAACACTTGTGAGCCAGCATGACGCCCTTTAACAGGGTGCTGTAATGTGTTGCCATTTAGGTCTACATTGATCATGTTGCGACGTGCTTTTTCCATTGCTTTTTGAATAGCAGCTGGAACTTCACGTGCTTTACCATAACCGAAACCTACTTTACCTGCGCCGTCACCAACTACTGTTAGTGCAGTGAAGCTAAAGATACGACCACCTTTAACTACTTTAGACACACGGTTTACCGCGATTAGCTTTTCAGCTAAATCAGGCTGTTGTTGCTTTGCTTCTACGTTAGCCATTGTCTACTCCTAGAATTGCAAACCGGCTTCACGCGCAGCATCTGCTAGCGCCTTCACACGGCCGTGATATTTAAAGCCACTGCGATCAAAAGCAATCTTTTCGATGCCTTTGTCAGCCGCACGTTCTGCAACCGCTTTACCAACTGCTTGTGCAGCTGCAACGTTGCCTGTGCCTTTAACTGTTTCGCTAATAGCTTTCTCAACAGTAGAAGCAGCAGCCAGTACACTACCCTCAGCATTAACTACTTGAGCGTAAATGTGACGTGGCGTGCGGTGGATAACAAGACGCGTTGTGCCTTGTTCAATATAATTTCTACGAGTGCGTTTAGCACGACGTAGACGAGCTGTTTTTTTATCCATCGTCTTACCTTACTTCTTCTTAGCCTCTTTACGGCGTACATTCTCATCTGCGTAACGAACACCTTTACCTTTATAAGGCTCAGGTTTACGGTATGCACGAATGTTAGCAGCTGTTTGACCAACTAACTGCTTGTCTACGCCCTTAACTAGAACTTCTGTTTGGCTTGGAGTTTCAATCGTAATTCCTTCAGGAACTGCGAAATTAACTGGGTGCGAGAAACCAAGTGTTAAGTCTAAAACTTTACCCTTTGCTGCTGCACGGTAACCAACGCCTACTAACTGAAGCTTCTTCTCGTAACCTGTATGCGTACCAACAACCATGTTGTTGATTAGAGCGCGAGCAGTACCTGCTTGTGCCCATGCATTGGCTACGCCTTCACGAGGTAAAGTTGTAACAACGTTGTCGTTAACTTGTACTTCAACAGCATCGTTGATAGTACGAGTAAGTTCACCGTTTTTGCCTTTAACTGTGATTTCCTGGCCTTTTAATGTAACTTCTACACCGGCAGGAACATTTATTGGTGCCTTTGCTATGCGAGACATAGTTCCCCTCCGATTAAGCTACAAAACCAATGATTTCACCACCAACACCAGCACTACGTGCTGCGCGGTCTGTCATTAGGCCTTTAGAAGTTGATACGATAGCGATACCTAGACCACCCATTACCTTCGGTAATTCGTCACGTCTCTTATAGATACGTAGACCAGGGCGGCTAACACGCTGGATGTTTTCAATAACAGCTTTGCCTTCGAAGTATTTCAACTCGATAGAAAGCTCAGGTTTAACATCGCCGTTTACTGCGAAATCTGCGATATAACCTTCGTCTTTTAATACTTTAGCTACCGCTACTTTCAGCTTTGAAGTTGGCATCGTTACAGATACTTTCTTCGCTGATTGACCGTTACGGATACGTGTGAACAAATCCGCGATAGGATCTTGCAAGCTCATAGTCTTACTCCCGTGATTCTATTACCAGCTAGCCTTTTTAAGGCCAGGAATTTCACCGCGCATAGCTGCTTCGCGAACTTTAATACGGCTCATGCCGAATTTGCGAAGGTAACCATGTGGGCGGCCCGTAATGTTACAACGATTACGTTGACGTGCAGGGCTAGAATCACGTGGTAAAGCTTGTAGCTTAAGTACCGCGTCCCAACGATCATCGTCAGATGTTTTCACATCGCTGATGATAGCTTTTAGTGCTGCGCGCTTTTCAGCGAACTGTGCAACTAATTTTGTGCGCTTTGCTTCGCGCGCTTTCATAGAATTCTTTGCCATAACCCTACCCTTATTTCTTGAATGGGAAGTTAAACGCTTCTAACAACGCACGGCCTTCCTCATCTGTTTTCGCAGATGTAGTGATTGTGATATCCATACCGCGTACACGGTCTACTTTATCATAATCAATTTCTGGGAAGATGATTTGTTCACGTACGCCCATACTGTAATTACCACGTCCATCGAAAGACTTAGCACTTACACCACGGAAGTCACGGATACGTGGGATAGCGATTGAAACCAAACGCTCAAAAAAGTCCCACATACGCTCGCCGCGTAAGGTTACTTTACAGCCAATTGGGTAGCCTTCACGCACTTTGAAGCCAGCAACAGATTTGCGTGCTTTAGTGATTAAAGGTTTCTGACCAGAGATAGCTTCTAGATCCGCAACAGCGTTATCTAAAATTTTCTTGTCAGCTAGGGCTTCGCCCACGCCCATGTTTAATGTGATCTTTTCGATCTGAGGGACTTGCATGACAGAGCTGAAACCGAACTTCTCTTGAAGGTCAGCAACTACTTTGTCTTTATATACTTCATGCAGTTTCGCCATCATTCTACTCCAACTATTAGATAGTTTTACCAGTAGATTTAAAGATACGTAATTTCTTACCATCTTCAATCTTGAAACCTACACGATCTGCTTTACTCGTTTCCGAGTTGAAGATCGCAACGTTTGATACGTCGATAGACGCTTCTTTTTCAACAATGCCGCCAGCTTGGTTCATTTGTGGAACCGGCTTTTGGTGTTTCTTGATTAAGTTTATGCCTTCGACAAATACTCGACCAGACTCGGTAACAACTGAAAGCACTTTGCCGCGCTTACCTTTGTCTTTACCTGCTAGAACGATTACTTCGTCATCACGACGGATTTTTGCTGCCATGATTGACTCCTTACAGTACTTCTGGGGCTAGTGAAACGATTTTCATGAACTTGTCATTACGAAGCTCGCGAGTCACAGGGCCGAAAATACGTGTACCAATTGGCTGCAAGTTATCATTTAAGATAACAGCCGCATTGCTGTCGAAACGGATCAAAGAACCATCTGGACGACGAACGCCTTTCTTAGTACGCACAACTACCGCGTTTTTAACATCACCTTTCTTCACTTTACCGCGAGGAATTGCTTCTTTAACAGAAACTTTAATGATGTCACCAATCGCTGCATAACGACGGTGCGAACCGCCTAAGACTTTAATACACTGCACTTTGCGAGCGCCGCTGTTATCAGCAACTTCCAGCTGAGTTTGCATTTGGATCATGTTAATGACCTCCGGTGTAGTTATTACAACTTGCCTTAAATCGTTTAAAATCAAGACATTTAGATTAAATACCCACCAAAAAACAATCAAGTTGTCTCTTAAGGGCGGGCAATTGTATCAGCATTGAGGGGGTAGTGGTAGGTTATTTTTTAATTAATTCATTATTAAAGTATGCACTAAATGAGCACTAGTGGATATTTTACTATTTTACAGCTGTTTATAAAACAATCAGGGCATAAATAAGCCCTGATTGTTTTTTACACGACTTGTTTTTGTTTATTCTAACCAAATAAACCTTTCAATTTATCTTTAATTTTATCTTTTGCTTTTTCTTTAATCTGCTCTTCTGCTGCTTTACTGGCATCTAAACTGATATTTACATCATGAAATGGTCCTTTGATCCGAACAGGAATCTTAAACCCTGTACTGCTATCCGTGGTACCTTGCCCTTCAAGTGAATCCACAATACCAGTAACTAAACGATAATTTACAGTCGTCAGCGGTAAGTCAACGTTACCTGAACCAGTAATTCTAATTAATGGGCTCAGCATAGACAAATCGGTATTTTTACCAACACCATTTGTAAAGTCAAAAGTTCCTGATAGCGCTGAAAAGTCTGTTTGTTGTGAATCATCAAATCCAGTATCTAGGCCCTCAGATACAGCCCCAAAATTCCCTTTTATTAGCTCTTTTCCTTTTCGCACCATTTCAGCAATGTTTGCACCTTTGACTGCACCATCTGCAAATTCAAATGCAAGTGTTCCCCGTAATGCATTGATGAAACTCTTTTGGCTATTACCACTGGTGGTTAAATCCCAATTTAATGACCCCTTACCCATGAGCTTATCAAAGCCAGCAGCATCGCTTAGCAATGGCTGTGCATCGATTGCATCTAAAGAAAAATTAGTCGCTATTTTATATGGGGATTGTTTTGCATCTATAGTCACCTTACCTTTGCCATTACCTTTATACGCAGCAAATTTATCAAGGCTAAGGCTAGCAACAGCATCTTTAAGATTAACTGTGAACTGGTTCGCACCTAATGTTATTTCATTCACTTTAAGCCCACTTGAGCGGATAACAATATTTGCATCAAGTGCATTTAAGCCACTCATATCAATTTTTGTATCGTCCCAAACAATTGGCTGAGCTGGTTGCTCTTCTGACTGCTGTGGCGCTTGCTTTTTAGCTACAGCTTCTGGTAAGTATGGATTTAAGTCCAACATGCCTAAATCTATGTTTGCTTTTACAGCTAAACGTTCTTTTAGATGTAGCTCACTGCTGCCTTTAATTTGTAATACATCAAGTGTTGCCAATAACTCTGTTAGGTTAAACTTATTACCATTTAAATGCATTGTGCCTTTTACGGTAAAGGCGTTAAATGCATTTTCTTTTGCATTCAGTTCTACCCCCTGCCATTTAGCAATATCTTTAACAGAGTCGCCACTAAGCACGAGTTGCCCTTTAATATCTTGACCTTGTTTTGCAATTAACCCTTTAAAATCCATATCTAATAAACGTGATGAAAGGTTTTGCGTTACATTAAAAGCATTACCTTCAATTGCTTTTGCAGGAGTATCTACTTTTACGTCTAACTCAAAGCGTTCTTGCATATACGTAATTGCACCTTTCACCTCAAGCTCTTCACGCAGAGAAGGCAAAAAGATAGCAAGCTCTAGCTCGTTTATTTGATGTTCAGCACCTGTTTGGCCGTCTAAATAAGTAAAGGACCCGCCATAAATAGCTACTTCACCCAGCTCAATATCAAAATTTTCTGGTAACTTCACCGCTTCATTATTTTTTGTTGCCTGTGGTTGCTCTGCTACTGCATCAAAAAGCAGCCAGTTTGCTTTACCGTTTTTATCCGTCTCTAACAAAATAGTTGGCTCATTAATGACGAATTTTTCAAGTTTAAATTCACCGCCAAATATTGAAAACCATGGAATATGAATCGCTAGCTGCTGCATGCTAGCCATATCTTGGCGAGAGCCCGTTTGCATATTGGCAAAGTGCACGTCATTTAATTCAAGTTTGAGTGAAGGAAACACCGATAATGTTTTATCGCCTTTGATTGTTAAAGTACGGCCAGTGGTTTGCTCGACCTGTTCTGATACTTTATTAAAGATAGCATCAGTAGGTATTAAAAATGGTGCAATGACTATTAGTGCGATCAGCAATAACAGTATTACCCCTATAACTTTAAAGGTGGTTTTCATGATGGTCCTTTCAAATGTGCAAATAATGTTCTCATGATAGCGGGAGTTGCGATTAAAATCATTGAATCAATATATAAAAACTCTTAGTGGACACTTTACTCAATTAGATAAGAATAAACACTGAAACATTTTGATACCTTGAGGTTACAAATAAATATTGACCAGATGATACCCTTAGGTTACATTGATACCTAAGGGTTACAATAAAATAGATCAAACACTTTGAAAGGATGAATATTATGAAACAGGATATTAAAGCTGAAGAAAAATTTATGGGTCAAAATGCATGGTTTTCCATCTTTATGGGGGTTACGCTACTGATTATCAGCGTATACCCCATGTTGAATAAAGCATCTGCGCCCTTGTTAATATTGGGAGTCGCTGCTTTTTTTGGGTCGTTTTTTATGTTTGTAGTTAGGGGCGGCTTCACACGCAAAATGAAATACCACTTAACTTATAAAGATGAGTACTTAAACACAATAGACACTATTGCATATAAACATGTTGTATTAGCCTTGCTCTTCAGTATGGGTGCAGTTTATTTGAGCTCCGATAGCTTTGCCTTGCATATATCACACAGTATGATGGCTACCTTTTATTTAGCAATTATGTGCTTAGTGTATGGTATTTCAATTTTATGGCAAAATCGTGATTAGGTGGCGTCGTGCAAAATTTTATCGCTAAATTCCGTAAAGAGGCAGGGCTTTCTCAGCAAGAGCTAGCTGATGCAATAAATGTATCTCGAAAAACTATTAGTACAGTTGAAACCGCGCGGTTTACACCGTCGGTGATCATTGCACTAAAAATTGCGCAGTACTTTAAAACTTCTGTAGAGTCACTATTTTCGCTCGACGAATACGACTAAAAAAAAAAGATGCAATCTTGGTATTACGCACCCACTATGATTGCATACCTTGTATTCTTAGGTATGATGCACGCCCCTGTTGCTTTTAGTGAATATAAGCTAAAATAAGTAACTGAAAAAGCATCTAATCGGAGTATCCTC
This sequence comes from Pseudoalteromonas sp. H105, assembly GCF_001469215.1. GTDB lineage: Bacteria > Pseudomonadota > Gammaproteobacteria > Enterobacterales > Alteromonadaceae > Pseudoalteromonas. The sequence continues at coordinate 3,066 of NZ_LOFH01000020.1, read as the reverse complement.
AGGCATGAAAAAACTGCTAATTTCACCTTCAAAAATGGCATTAGGCGAACAAGAAAGTCAAATTTATCAAAACATCTTAAAACAGGCTTCTGAGATCAGTCTAAACCTGATGGCGGTAAAAATAGAAAATCATCCTGAAGACTTTTTAGGTTGGTGTTACGAATTACTTAGCGCTAGTAAGGATCGTATCAATTACGACTTACTCGAAGCGAGTCAATTACCGCTTTTAAAAAAGCTTCATGACCAACTAATTTCTGCAATTAGCTTTTTACAATTGAAAACATTACGTGTTGCACCGTGGCCGGTTGTTAGTATGTTTGTCGACCAGCACAAAGATCTTATAGCACTTGATGAACAATTACGTTTGAGTAGTTATATTTCTACTTTACGCGAGCAGCCTTTAAAAGACATGATCCCTGAGGATTTACTTACTTTCTGTGGAAAACACACCTCAGCTCTAGACCCTAGTACATATAACTTCGATGTTGAGTGGTTTGCATCAACAAAAAGCGCTAAGGGTTTTCACCAAATGCTGGCTGATTTACCTGGGCAGTTTGATCAAGCACTTGCCCACATCCCACTTGAAGGTGAAGTGAGCGAAGAGCATTATCAGCAATTTGTAGTTAACTACTTACTTGCATTTAATGGTAGTGATGAGAAACCGACACTCGCGCCTGCAACTCGCTTATTAGCAATGCGTCGCCCAGATGTTTTTACGCCAATAAATAATACGCGACTTGATGCGCTCTGTTCAGCTCTAGGTATAACCAAACTTAATAACCGTGACTTTGAACGCTATTGGCAAGATATAGTACAAACTATACATGCGATGTCATGGTTTAAGATGGCAGCCGGCAATAATGAGCTAGAACAACAGCTTTTATCTATTAAAGCATTACTGCCTTGCTTCTTTTATTATGCGGATAAATCAACAGCTGATAACTCAAATTACATTAAGCTGTTAAATAAACCTAAACGCAGCGCAACAACTTCCACAAAATCAGTTCGCCGTGGTAAAGAGTCTGCAGAGATATTAGTTGACCGTGCACTGGCTAGTGACGAAATACCTGAGCATATTCGTGCTAAACGGGACTCAATCATTAGTGAAGTACAAAAAGGCCGTGGTGTGAATGAAACGATTAGCTTAATGCGCACTATATTTGGCTAATATATCAAGTAGCTACATAATTTCGAGCTGCATGATCCTTGTGCAGCTTTATTTATATGTGCACTATATAAGTGCACATTATTAATTCAAAACCCTCCTGTAACCCCTACTAAATAAACTTATCTATCTGTTTTATAAAAATTTAAACATAAAATTTTGCTTTAAACTTTAACTTGGCATAAGCAGTGCAGCTATCTTGGACAGACAACAAAAATAGGCATCATAATTAGCAAGGCTGCAATCTTATTAATAATTATGAACCAATAATCAACATAACGACAGGATACGAAACATGCTAAAACTAAAAAAAACAGTTGCACTAAGTGCACTTGCATTGATGGGTCTTACATCTACAGCCGCACTAGCTGAAGTTACAGCCAATGCAGCAGCAACATCAAATTACTTATGGCGTGGTCAAGAGCAGACAGGTGGAGATGCAGCCATTTCAGGCGGTATCGATTATGCTAGTGACTCAGGTTTCTATGCCGGCACATGGGCTTCAAATGCTTCATGGGCTGATGAGATGACTTATGAGCTTGATCTCTATGCTGGCTTTGGTGGCAATATTAATGAAAACATGAGCTATGACGTCGGTTACATCTACTATGCTTACCCTGATGCAGCTTCTGGTGCTGATGCCGATTTTTCTGAAGTTTACGGTAGTATCAGCATGGGTAGTTTCAGCTTTGGTGCTTCTTTACTAGCAAGTTCCGCTGCAAGTGGAGACGGCACAGATTTTGGTGACTCTTTATATCTAACGGCAGACTATGGCTTTACAGTAGGTAGTAATGGCACTGAAATGGCGTTACACCTTGGGCACTATTCTGGTGATTTCATAGGTGATGATGACATTATCGATTATGGTGTTTCAATCTCTAAAGATGGTTTCACTTTTGGTCTTTCTGATACAGATATGGATGACAGTGATATCAAAGCTTACGTCGCTTACGCAGTAGACTTTAGCTTATAAAAAGAATGTGTTACTTGCTGCAACACTAAGGGCCTAAGGGCCCTTTTCTTGTTTTAACCACAGCTATCAGCTTACAGCTCAAATCGCAGGTATTAAAAAACCCGAGACTAAGCTCGGGTTTTTTAGTATTAATTAGCTAGTCTAACTATTACTCGTTAAACGTTACTACAAAGCACCTACGCCTAAGGTAAGAGCGCCACCTTCACATGACGTAAATCGCAGACATTAAAAAACCCGAGACTAAGCTCGGGTTTTTTTAGTATTAATTAGCTAGGCTAACTATTACTCTACGATAGTTGCTACAACACCAGCACCTACAGTACGGCCACCTTCACGGATAGCGAAACGAAGACCTTCATCCATCGCGATTGGCGCGATTAGAGTTACTGTCATCTTAACGTTATCACCAGGCATTACCATTTCTACGCCTTCTGGTAACTGTACGTCACCAGTTACGTCAGTTGTACGGAAGTAGAACTGTGGACGGTAACCTTTGAAGAAAGGAGTATGACGACCACCTTCATCTTTAGAAAGTACGTATACTTCTGAAGTGAAAGTTGTGTGTGGGTTGATTGAACCAGGCTTAGCTAGTACTTGACCACGTTCAACGTCTTCACGCTTAGTACCACGTAGAAGTGCACCAATGTTCTCACCAGCACGACCTTCGTCAAGAAGCTTACGGAACATTTCAACACCAGTACAAGTAGACTTAGTCGTCTCTTTGATACCAACGATTTCAACTTCGTCATTCACGTTGATGATACCAGCTTCAACACGGCCAGTTACAACAGTACCACGACCTTGGATTGAGAAAACGTCTTCGATAGGCATGATGAATGGCTTATCGATGTCACGCTCTGGCTCTGGAATGTAAGAATCTAGTGCTTCTGCAAGCTCAACGATCTTGTCTTCCCACTGCTTTTCGCCT
>NZ_LOFH01000019.1 GCF_001469215.1 Pseudoalteromonas sp. H105 | reverse complement strand
TTAGCCGGTGCTTCTTCTGTCAGTAACGTCACAGCTAGCAGGTATTAACTACTAACCTTTCCTCCTGACTGAAAGTGCTTTACAACCCGAAGGCCTTCTTCACACACGCGGCATGGCTGCATCAGGCTTTCGCCCATTGTGCAATATTCCCCACTGCTGCCTCCCGTAGGAGTCTGGACCGTGTCTCAGTTCCAGTGTGGCTGATCATCCTCTCAAACCAGCTAGGGATCGTTGCCTTGGTGAGCCATTACCTCACCAACTAGCTAATCCCACTTGGGCCAATCTTTAGGCGAGAGCCGAAGCCCCCTTTGGTCCGTAGACGTTATGCGGTATTAGCAGTCGTTTCCAACTGTTGTCCCCCACCTAAAGGCATGTTCCCAAGCATTACTCACCCGTCCGCCGCTCGTCAGCAAAGTAGCAAGCTACTTTCTGTTACCGCTCGACTTGCATGTGTTAGGCCTGCCGCCAGCGTTCAATCTGAGCCATGATCAAACTCTTCAATTAAAAGTTTTTTCTGTCTTCTCCCATAAAGAGAGCCGACACGCTCAATGAATTCTGAATTTATTTAATATCTTTCGATATTGAATTGACTGTGCTGCAATTCCTACCGAAGTAGTTATTGCTGTTGGTCACTCAGTTACAATTGAGACTCTAAATTTTTTGCCTCACTACCTAAGTAGCTTGGCTGTTAGAACTCAATCTGTACGAGTGCCCACACAGATGATTGCTTTATATTGTTAAAGAACGTTGCGACATTGTCGCTAGGGATGCGTATAATACATCCTTAATTTTTCGAGTCAACACTTAATTTTAAACTTTCTTTTAAGAAGATTTAAAACCGAAGTTTTATTTAACTCTGTGATTAGCTCGTGCCCCGCTATGCGTTGCGCTCTGCCGTCTCAGTGGGGTCGCATTATAGGGAGATCCGAAAACAGATCAACCCTTTTTTTCGATCTTTTAACTGTTCGCTCAAAAACCACGCAAAACCGTTTGTTTTTGCCTATATAAGCCCTTTTTTGCTGCTTTTTTTGCTTCAAATTAAATTATTTCACATAAATAACATTGATATGTTTATTTATCGCGTTAAGATAGCAAGTTCACAATGTTAAATTAATGTTTATTTCCTGTTTATTGGTAGATCAAAATGAAATTACCCGATCAAAAATCTCTTATCTCTTTAGTCGTTCTTGCTGTTATAGGTTTTGTTATAGTTAACTTTGCACTTGCTAGCTTAACACTTAGCCCAGGCTTACTGTTTGCAGTGGGTGTGTTAGTTGGTGGTCTTGTTGTTAGTGCGATGTCATCTGACGTAATTGAAGAAGCTGAAGTAAAAACAAAAACACTTTATGTTGGCAACCTTCCTTATCGTGCAAATGAGAGCGTTGTTCGTACTTTATTTGAAGAACAAGGTAAAGTATTTAACGTACGCCTATTAAAGGATAAAAATACTGGCAAACGTCGCGGCTTTGGTTTTGTTGAGATGGCAGAGTCTGATGCTGACAATGCAATAACTAAACTAAATGATAGTGAGTTTCAGCAGCGAACGCTTAAAGTTCGTGAAGCAAAACAAAAACAAGATGATGATACAGGCTCAATCCGTACTGAGACTAATCAATCAGCTTAACCCGTACTATATTTAACTTAGTTGTTAATACAGAAGCCGTTGCATAATAATGCAGCGGTTTTTTTTGCTTTACTAAAATAGAACATGCTTCCCTTTGTAGCCCTTTCTCACCACCATGATTTAATAGCGCACTCACTCTATTGGCAATTGCTGCGCCGGAATCAAGTAACTGTATAGCTCCATCATAATAGCTATTTATATGCTTAGCTAAAATAGGAAAGTGAGTACACCCAAGAACAATTACATCTGTCTCTTTATGAACCGCTAACCTCTGCATCTCTTGTTCAAACCTAGCCTCGCTATATTCCCCCGTAAGATAAAGCTGTTCGGCAATAGCAACAAGTTCAACACTACTATATAAATCGACAATTACCCCCTTACCATAACTCTCAATAAGCTGCTGTGTATAGGTATTGCACGTAGTTGCTGGTGTAGCTAGTAAGCCAATGCGTTTACTTTTAGTCAAAGCTGCGGCGGGTTTGATAGCCGGTACAACACCCACGATAGGTATGGTTGTTAATGCTCGAATCGCCGCTAATGCTGAAGTGGATGCTGTATTACAAGCAATGACTAGAATATCAACGTGAAGCTTTTCAGTTTCAATGAAGTGTAAAAGAGAGGTTAGTCTTGCAATAATCTGTTGCGAACTTAATTTTCCATAAGGTAAGTACGCGTTATCCATAAAGTAGCTAAACGATGCATGTGGAAGTGATGCCTGAATATGTTCAAGCACCGTGGTCCCGCCAATACCTGAATCAAAAACTACAATATGTGATGACAAACTACCGACTCCAGACTTTATTTAAGCTGGGCAGTTTGCCATGCACACTGTGTAAAATAAAGTCTAAGCTTCAGATACTGCCTCACGCAAGTTATTCATTTGTTCAAACATTGCTTTTGTATAATCAACTAGTTTACCAATTTCTTCTTGGTCTTGGTTTAACCACTGAAGAATACCTGATAATTGATTTTGCAAGCCAAGCTCATTTGCTTTGTTAAACGACTCTTTTAAATCATCATTAAAAGGCGCCACTTTATTTGCTATTTCTTTCTCAGGCGCAGGTCTATTTTCTTCATAGCCCTTTATCGACGCAAACGTTTTAGTTTGCTTTAAGTCCATTGAAAAAGCCACCAGCTGCTCATTACCGAGATTCAGTTCTTGCGCTTGCTCAAAGGCCTCTTCTAAATCGCCACCAAAAAAGGTTTGGCTCACACTCTGAAGATCTTCCATTAAGGCGTTAATGGCTTCTTGTTCATCCTCATTTAAGTCGCCATTTACAGACATACTAAACGATAAGTCTCTAGATTGTGATGATTCTCTTGCAAACCCTTCATTATCACTCGATCGCTGATAGCTACTTGCTGACTGCTGTTTGAAAGCATCAGCAAAACTAATACTCACTTCATCACCTTCAGCAGTTGTGAATTTATACTCTGCATTATTACTTAAACTTAAATACTGGGCTTGGCTAACACTAACGGAGTCAGGTTTTGGATTAAATAAATCCTCTTCAAAGTCGTCAAGGCCATTAAAAATACCTTCTTTTGACTTTTCAATGCCCTGCTCAATTTCATCATTAAAGACACCTGTGCCTTTTAATTCATCAACAGCACCATCTATCCCGGTTTGAACGCCTTTACGGGCCGCACCAAGCATCTCTTTAAGCTGATCGTCATCCGCGCCATCGGCTTGCGCTTTTTTTACGGCCCCCGTAACAAACCCTAGAACATTCTTAACGATTTCTTCGAAATCAAACAGAGGTTTATCTTTTTTCTCTTCCACAACAGGTAAGCCCAGTGCTTCAGCCATTTTCTCACCTAATACTTTTGCAGCGAGTTCTTTACCACGTTGCTGATAACTATCTTGGGGAGATTGTATTGTCGGTTGCTGTAGTGCACCGGCTTTATTACTGTTTTGATTGACGTTATTGTTTGGAACATAGCCAAAATTGCCAATTTTCATGATCCGACTCCTATAGTTGTATTCTTTATTATCGGCCTGAACTTAAATAACTAAAGCTAAATGTACAAAAAAACACCACCATTCATTACGCAAAGTTAGGGTCTGTTGACCTTTCAGGATTACAATTTGTTCAACCTAGACAGAACCCTTCGGGCAACGCGCTTTTAGCATTTATGCTACGTTATCGCCTATTGATGGGGAATAACCACACTACATAGGCTCTGCTTTACTTAAAAACTAAACGCACAGCTGCAAAATTAACCTCAAAAGATAAACAGACCCTAGACAAATACTCTCTGCCCCCTACAATAGCGCCGATAAGTAGCTTACAGAAAAAGGTAGTCAGCATAATGGCAGTGATTAAGATCGATACATCAATATACGATGCGCAGTTAAACGAGAAAGAGCAACGTATTATTGAGCAATTCCAACGTTTCGGTGTTGAGCAATTAGAAGTATTTGGCTCTGAGCCCATTCACTACCGTCAACGCGCTGAATTTAGAGTATGGCATGAAGGTGACGATTTATTCCACATTATGTTTGATCAAGCTACTAAAGAAAAAATACGTGTTGATACCTTCGACCCTGCAGCACCTTTAATTGGTGATGTCATGGCGGCAATGATCGACAACTTAAAAGGCTGCGAAATATTACGCCGTAAACTATTCCAAATTGATTACCTATCGACGCTTAGCGGTGAGATATTAGTGAGCCTGCTTTACCACAAGCCACTTGATGAGCAGTGGATGACAGAAATTAAAGCGCTAAAGTCTAAGCTCAGCAAGCGTTTTAAAATTGATTTTATCGGCCGTGCCCGTAAACAAAAAGAAGTGCTGGGTGAAGATTTTGTCACAGAGCGTTTAACCGTCAATGGCAAGGAGCTCATATTTCAACAGGTCGAAAATAGCTTTACCCAACCAAATGCCAAGGTCAATATCAAAATGCTTGAATGGGCTCAAGCGTTATGCGCCCCATTGAAAAACGATTTGTTAGAACTCTACTGCGGGAATGGCAACTTTTCGATAGCACTTGCTGGCTCGTTTAACAAAGTGCTTGCTACTGAGATCTCTAAATCTTCAGTGCATTCAGCACAGTACAATATCAGCCAAAATAAAGTAAACAACTTAGATATCATCCGTATGTCGAGTGAAGAATTTACTCAGGCAATGAATGGTGAACGCACGTTCTCGCGTTTAGAGGGGATTGATTTAAAAAGTTATGATTGCCAAACCATTCTTGTCGACCCACCGCGAGCCGGCATGGATACACTAACATGTGATTTGGTCGCGAATTACGAAAATATCATTTATATCTCATGTAACCCAGACACACTCGAGCGTGACCTTGATCACTTATGCAAAACCCATGAAGTAAAACGTTTTGCTATTTTTGATCAATTTCCATATACCCACCATATTGAATCCGGTGTATTTTTACAAAAGAAATAACGCGTTATACCTATTCGCTTAAGGGATCTATTTTGAGGCAAGAAAACCTTGTCGATAACAAGGCAAAAAGCTCGTCATTTAATTATTTTAAATAAGGAATTTTTAACGCCATTAGCGTCAGGTTTAATACCTAAAAATGATTTTGTATTATTGCGGATTGATATTAGTCTTTTGCCAGTGCTTTTATAAGTGCTGGCATTTGCGATTCGCTAAATACCTCAATGCCATTATTCACTAAAATCTCAGCTGTTAACCCCATTCCCGCTATTTTATTCCCTTTATGTGTTCCATCATAAATCGTATTGCGTCCGCAAGATGGGCTAGACTCTTTAAGGAGCGCAAAACGAATATTATGAAACATGCAAATTTGGAGCGCTTTTTGAGCGCCCAGCTTAAATGCAGTTGTTACATCTCCACCCTCAATGGTCATGACCCTGTGCTCAATAATTTCCGCAGCGGGCCTGGGTGTGGGCAGCCCACCAGCAACCTCAGGACAAAGAGGAACAATTCTACCTTGCAATTGCCAGGTCGTTATTTGTGGATGAGAAAGCGTGTGTCCAGTGCCATCATAACGCACAGGTTTACCAAGTAAGCAGCTTGAGACAAGTATTTTTTCCATTGTATTTCCAATAAAAAAGCTCCGCGTACGGAGCTTCTAAAAACCATTATGATGGTTAATTACTTAGACGCTAGGTAGTTAATCAGCTTGCTGATGTCTTCCGGTGAAGTAATCCCCGTTTCACGACCTAGATTAAGTTTGTACTTACCATTAACGATAAAAGTCGGCACACTTCTTAATGCTCCCTTGTCTTGGTAATAAGTTTGTTCACGCTTCATTTTTGATGACATAGTACGCACTGAAAAACTCTTATATACTTTATCAAATTTATCGCCGTCAACGCCTTGCGCTACGAATACATCTCTAATGTCAGCAAGTTCATTAAATTTGGCACGCTTTGCATGAATGTGATTAAACATGGCAGCAATGAGTGCATCTTTTTGCGGCAGCACTTCAGCAGTTGCAAGTGCCTGAGAAATCATTTGCTGATTTTCAGCGTTACGTACACCCACGAAATCAACATGGCTTTTCTTAAACTTAACGCCTTTATCTAATTTGGGTTTAACCTCATCCAGCAGTGACTCAAAGTTGTTACATGCTGGGCAATAAAATGAAAAGAACTCTTTTACTTCAGGCTTTTTACTTGCGCGTTCAGACACAACTTCATAATGTACACCCTCTTCAAAAATAGATGGCGCTGCAGTAGCTGCTAAAGGTAATAATAGTGCCAGCAATCCAGCCTTAACTAATTTAATCATTATTCACTCCGAAAATTATTGTTTTAATCGCTTATTGTTCTAATAAAAAGGCAACTAACTCATCAAGCTGCTGTTGGTTCTTGATGGTATTAATATTGATTTTATATTTATCGTTAACGATAAATGTTGGGACACCCGTTAAAGCACCCAATTTTGAAAACGTGTTTTGCTTATCTTGCATTGCACGCTCAGCCGCTATTACTGGCATACTGGCAATTTCTTGATCAAATTTTGCGTTATCGATGCCATTTAACTCAAGCAACTGCTTCACATCCTTAATGTTATCTAGTGGAGCACGTTGTACATGGATACTATTAAAAATTTGATCCGCAACTTGGCTCCCTTTACCGTTTTGCATGGCAATAATGTAGGCATAGCTCAAGTTGCTTTGCACTTGAGGAGATAAGCCACCTAAAAAGTTAACATGGCTTTTAACAAACTCAGTCCCTGATGGAAGGCTTTTTTCTAAGGCCTTTGCAACAGGTTCAAATTTAAAGCAATGCGGACAATAAAATGAGAAAAACTCCGTCACCTGCGGTGTATTGCTTTTTTCAATATCTAACACGGTATATTGTTCACCCGCCTTGAAGTCTGCAGCCATCGCGGCAAGGGGGAAACATAATAGTAATAAACTCAATTTTAATTTTTTAAGCATTGGACTCTCTATTAACTTTTCTTGAAATAATTTTTATGGCAATAACTTTAGCGGCGGCTCTTGCAGTGCAGAGTACTGCTCTTTCAATGCTAAAATTTGTTGCTCCCAGTATTTGTCATCTGCAAACCATGAAAAGTTCCTTGGAAATGCAGGATCATCCCAGCGTTTAGCTAACCACCCCATATAATGAATCATACGCATCGCACGTAAAGGTTCAATTAATTTGAGTTGAGTGTGGTCAAAATCGCAAAATTCTTCATACGCAGCGACTAAAGTATCTAACTGTAACAGCTGGTTATTTCGATCACCACTTAGCATCATCCATAAATCTTGGATAGCTGGGCCCTGACGACTATCATCTAAATCCACAAACATAAGTGCATCCCCAGCCCAAAGTATATTCCCTGCATGGCAGTCACCATGAAGACGAATTGTCTTAACATCATGATACTGCGCTTTAGTCTCAGTGATCACCATATCAAGAATGGTATAAAACGCAGTCGCGAGACTACTAGGCACGAGATTACTACTTTGTAACTGAATTTTAGCTGTATCTAAATACTCATCACACCCCATAACAGGACGATGGCTAAATTCAGTTGCCTGTGCAACTTGATGCATACGCCCTATTAAACGCCCTAAAACATCTAATTGATCAAGATTATCAACTTCAAATATGCGCCCACCGACACTCGGGAATAAGGTAAAAAGAGACCCGTTATGTTCAAATAAACTTTCACCATTATGAATGATAGGCGCAACAACTGGTACTTCAGCTTCAGCGAGTTCAAATGCGAAACTGTGTTCTTCTAAAATTTGTGCTTTACTCCAACGTTCTGGACGGTAAAACTTCACCACATAGCGGTGTCCATCTTCAGCTTTAAACTGATAAACCCGATTTTCGTAACTGTTTAACGCTAATAACCCCGATTCGGCATAAATACCTATACTTTCAACGGCATCCAAAATTGAGTCAGGGGTTAAACCTTCAAAGCTAAATTTACTCATAATTCTCATCAATATAAAAAAAGCGGGAAAATCCCGCTTTTTAATTTATGTTAGTGTACTTAACTATCGCGCCTTAAAGAAGTTGCTCGGCTGAGAAATTTGCGAGCTGGGATCATTTACTGGCGATAAAACAAAGCTAAACTCCGTTACTGGCTTTTTCAAATCATAAGGATCCATCACTAATGACAGCGGAACGTTATGTGACTCACCCGCTTGCACAGTAAATGTTTGCTTACCGATGTATTCAAAGTTATCCAGCCCTTCAACTTTTATATTAAAATGCTGCTCATATTGTGCTTTGTTAATCACTTTAAGGGTATACGTATTTTCAACTAAACCATTAAAGTCGACACGATACAGTTGGTTTCTATCACGGATAATATCTAAGTCCATTGGCTTACGAAGTACAATGTTCGCCACCAATGCTGACGTTAAAAGCACGAGAATAACGATATAACCAATTATTTTTGGCCGCATCGGATTAGTTTTGTTATCCGGTGTTTCTAAATTACGTTCTGTGGTGTAAGAAATAAGTCCGCGTGGGTAGTTCATCTTATCCATCACCCCATCGCACGCATCAATACATGCACCGCAGTTTATACACTCCGCTTGTAGACCGTTTCGAATATCAATCCCTGTTGGACATACCTGGACACACAAATTACAGTCTATGCAATCGCCTAGGTTAAGCTCTTTCGGATCTTGTTTACGGGAACGAGGGCCCCGATTTTCACCACGCTGTTCATCATAGCTGACGGTAAATGTGTCTTTATCAAACATCGCGGATTGGAAACGTGAATAAGGGCAAATATGTAAACACATAATCTCACGCATCCACCCTGCATTACCGTAAGTACATACTGCAAATACAATAATACTGACTAGTGCATAACCCCCAACATTTAAAGTAACAAAATCAGGGAGCAGCTCTCTTATCGGTGTAAAATAACCAACAAAAGAGAGGGCCGTGTACAAAGAAAATGCGACCCAACTACTGTGTTTGGCTGTTTTTCGCCAAAATTTATCAAAGTCCATGGGGCGTTGATCAAGCTTTTTACGTTGATTAGCGGTGCCTTCAAACTTTTCTTCAAACCAAATAAAGATAAACGTCCAGACCGTTTGCGGGCAGGTGTACCCACACCACACTCGGCCGTAGAAGGTGGTCACTAAGAATAAAGCAAAAGCCGCAAGCATGAGAATAAATGCGAGAATTGTAAAATCTTGAGGCCATAATGTTAGGCCAAAAATATTAAATTTTTGCCCAATCAAATCAAACAATACAGCTTGCTGACCATTAAAATTTATCCACGGTAGTGCCATAAATGCGAGCATGCCGATAAACCCAATACGTTGCCTGAGCAATTGATGCAAACCTGTCACTGCTCGTACGTAAATACGATTTCGGGGATTAAACCTATCCTCAGGGGCATTTAGATCGGGTCTTTCGATCTTTACCTCTGTAGGTATATTTTTTACTTTAATTTGCTTGTCCATCGAAGTCCCTCAACGCCTTTGGAGAATAATAGTCGAACATTCTTGCAAACCATGCATGCTAAGTAACACACCTTAACTGTAAAAGTAGTGCAAAACTCAACGTTAGCCTAGTAACGTTCAGAGATTTCTGAAAAATCTAATTGTTCTTGTGCATTATATCAAGTCTACTTAAAAAAGCTGACTTTCATTGCCATTATTTATTCATCTTAGTCACTTGCTTTATAAAGGTGCATTTTATTACACTGTCGCTCAACTCTTACCCGTTCAGATCAAAGTTAATTAAACTATGAAAAAATTTCTTTTCCTTGTCATCGTCATACTGGCATTATTTACAATCGACCACCCGATGATAAAAGAACCAAGAGAAAAACTACTTGGCCAAGGTGTTGATATTTTGAGTGATGCCAGCAATATTAATCGCGGGCCTGCTGCAAACATGGCTAAAAACAGAATTAAGTCAGCACTCTCACTCTCTGACTCTGAGCTTGAGTATTTAGAAGAAACGATGCAAACAGACGAGCAATTACAGCTTTTTCATACTCGCTACTGCCGCAGCAACGATCTCAATTTATACTTTTATGAAGATCGTCTAAACACAGTTTGCAATATCGCCGCTGAGTCACTTGCTGAACGTCGAGGTAAATAGTGGACTTTTCAGCGTTAACAAAAAAAAGTAGTGCTTCATTTAATCAGCACAAGAATCTGCTAAAAAAACTGGCGAAAGGAAATACAGTAAAGTGTGAAAAATGCCAAGGTATTTTAACACTCGATCTAAAAACCCCTAAGCCAGGCCAAGGGGTTGCAAAGTGCCCTAAGGGCTGTACTGAAATAGTCTTGGAACTAGGTTAACCTAGTTCCAGGTTTCACCGTCTTCAGTATAAAGCCCGCTTTGAACAGCAATAATCTCTATTAATTCAGCAAACCCTAACGCGAAGTCTCCCATCAATTCATACTGACTCTGCGCTAACTGCGACTCAGTAATGTTATTTTGCTGCGCAATGGACGAGATAACCTCATGGTCCAAAGCAAAGAAGCCTAAACTTGCATATGCTGTTTGCAATGCCTCTAATAATGCACTATCTAACGCTGATGCTTGGCTTAGCTTTGCATAATACACTTGTGCGCCTTGCACAAATCCATTACACCACATTTGGCATTGCTCAAGATCTAAGTAACTATCATGCGTATCGTTATGCTTTAAGGAAACCGGTAATTTAAACCCTGTTTCATAGACTTGCTCACTTATTTGATGGTACAACGCCATAAAAGAAAACAATATTTCTTCCTCTAACTGACCTTGCGTATCAGGTACAATAACATCAAGCCATTCGTGAACATCCAACGGCTCAGGTGAGCAAATGACAGCAAACAAATAACCTTGGCTTTGTGGTAGGGTCATTGCCTCGCTGTGTCCTGCTAAAAATGTATTTAACTGTTCAGCGTGTTGTTGGGTAAATGCGGGTATTTGCATAAGATACTCTATCAACCATTAAAGATTAAGGGGATAACGACCATCACGATCAGCACGAAATAAAAGCTTCACTGCATCATGAACTTCTTTTGGCAAAGTAAGATCCGGTTTAATAAACCCAGCCACTTTAAAATCCAAGTTGGCTTTTAATACTGCATCAGCTTCTAGCCCTAAGCGATTGTCAGGGTCAACTAACACAGCAACATCACCTGATTTACAACTCAACTGCCCACTCAATGGGCCGATACTAAACCAGCCCGATAAACCTTGCACATCTATGTTAGGGCTAGCAATTTCCCCAGTCAGAGAATCGCAATATGGAGCACCAGAATTATACTCATCTAAATCTACAATAACGCGACCTTTAGCATTGATAGGTAACGGCAACTGTAAGCGCTTTATTGCACGTTCTACACTTAACCTTAATGTGGCATCGGTAAGTGCAATGGATTGATCAAATAAACCGTAGCTAAAGTCACCTCGGCCTGAAATATCTGATGTATCGCGGATATTGCCGAATTTAAGATTACCAGACAGCTGCCCTGTAAACAGCGTCAACGCTGAGATATCCCAACTGAGGTTATTAATTTGCTCCCCATCAAAACGTAACTGCATTATGCGACCTTGCCACACACTGCCTGATACCTTGCCAATCTCGAGCCCTTTAGGCAAATGGCTGCTTGCAAGATTAACCGCAACGGCTGCGGGTGTTTTTAATAAAGCAAAAACAATAAAACTAAAAATAAATATAACGATAAGAAATGCTGTTTTTTTCATTATTACTTCTCTAATACCAGTCGGCTTACACGCACATAACCTTGCTTGTCATCACGGCTAAGATCTAAATTCTCAATCTGTACGCCTTCGTTATTGACCATTTCATCAAGCCATTCAACGAGCTTGTTAAATTGGACGGAATCGATGGTTAAGCGCAATGAGTTATCACTCGGTTGCATTTTGCTGATGGTGATATCAAAGCGACCACGCGTCGCATTGACAATTTGGCTTAAATTTTTATTGTTACTAATCGAGCGACTGCCCGCGGCTTTTAATTTAACAATACTGCTATCAACCCAGGTTAATAGCTCTTGTTGCTTTATGTGGTCTGCCTGGGCTTGTGCAATGGCATTATTAAGCGGTCTGAAAATGCCCATCACCAAAACAAAAACAACAAAAATACCGCCTGCAACCATAACTAATTGCTGCTCTTGCTCTTTAAAAGAGCCCCAATACTTTTCAAGCTGCTGCTTCATGCTGCACCTCCGAGCTTTAATTCACCAACAACAAAGTCACCATCATTATTTAATGACCCTTGGTCAACCGTTAAGCCTCGTTGCTCTAAAATCGATTTAACTTTACCAAAGGTTTGGAAGTCTTTACCGCGAGCACGAATTCTTAACTCATTACGACGTTGGTCATATCGTAGAGTCTCTGGTGTAAAATCGCTTACTTGGCTAAACACAGTAACAAGCTCACTGGTTAATTCTAAAAAGCCAGCACTGCTTCCACCTTCAACTTTTGCCAGTTCACCTCTAATTTGACTTCTGATGAGGTGAGGTCGCACCGTTTTACGAGGAAAAGCTTTACTGTAACGCTCAACAACCTGCGACTTAGCTACTTCAAGTTCACTGTTCAGGTGATATAGCTCAAATCCTTTAATGACCACAGAGCTAACCAAAGCGATACTTGCAGCAACGGCTACCCCTTTCCAATGCCCCCACCAAAGCGGTGTTTTTTTCTTTAGTTGATATGGGCCTTGGCGTAAATTAAATTTTGTTATTGGTAATTGTTTAGCAAATAACGCTAGGGGCAAATCATAATCAGCCGTTTGAGCAGTTAAAGACAAAGCCTCTGGAAAACCTGTCGCAGGACTGTAATGCGCCACCTCTGGATTGCCAAGCGCCGTTAAATACTCTGCCATCCAAGAAGATTCAACCGCACTGATGTGCCAGTTACCATACTTACACAACCACTGAGAGTTTAACTCGATTGCGCTAATACCGTGTTCAGAGGTAGGAAGCAATAAAGCATCAGGTATCAGTTTTATGATATCAATATTGTGTTCAGCAAAGGTATCGAGCCAGCTTTCAAACCACTCGCGGTCGGTCATAGCCACATTGATGGCATGTTTATCTTCAACCTGAGTTGGCTCTGCTATCGCAATAAATAAGTCGTCAATATCACACGCAATATCTTCTTCAAGCATATATGGCAATGCTTGTTCTAACTTACGATTCCATTTAGTGGGCAGCTCAACTGTTTTTAACTGAACCTGATCGCTTGGCAGTAATACAACCACCTCACGCTGTTTTGCTTTGTCAGTTAATTCACTTAAATGCTCAGCATGTGGCACTTCGCCGCTGGCAATTATTTCTTGTTCTAATGGTGAATATACTAACCAATTAATACGATCTTGCTGGGTTTGACCCGTGCGGATCAAGAGTATTTCTGTCACTGTACGCCTCCAAATTTTCGCGCCAGTATAGTTACTTCGCCATCTTTGGCATGTAGTAAAGTGGTCATCGAAAAACGCAGCTCTACAAATTCAGCCTGCGCTTGTAGTTTAAAATATTCGCTATTGATAGTGAACAGCTTCTCAATGGACTTGACGTTTCTTGCCCCTTGTTGATTTATCTGCTCAAAAAATTCTTCTATATCACTGAAACCTTCGTCAGGTCGCGCAGCGAGCACGCTTTGTGCCCCCGACTCTTCTAAGCCATCGATGAATGCACTTAATAAAAGTGCATGTTCTGGATCGAGTGTATTAACATTAATTGCAAGTAGCTCGCTGCCTGGTATGACACAAACAAACGGTAACAGTTTTTCCATTACTAATGGGTTAAAACCACGGATTAATCGTAATTCCGACGTCGATGCAAAGTAATTATTTGCCGTCAAATAAGGGTAATCTCGCGATGAATACTCATCCTCTTCAGCGCCAGAGCGATAGGTAATGCTGTCTTTATCTAACCAGTCATACACGCTATCAGCCATACTCTCTTCTGATTCATCCGCCGGTAAGTCTTCAATATTTTTTAACAGCTCCAATAAAGCGGTGTGTGCTAGGTTGGTTTTCACTTTTCCATTAGCGGGTGCTTTTGCTCGTAGTGCATTTAAATTTAAGCATGCTTGAAGATCCGTAATAGCCCCTTCAATAGTCCCGTTATCAACAGGAAAAGGCACTCCCGCTTGTTGCGCCCAAACTTGCTGTAACGTTGTTTTGTCAGGGTCGTCTTTTTTACTTTGCAGCAAGGCCTTAATAGCTAGCTCTTCAGCCGCATAGGCATACCACTTAGCCTGCTGATGACCTTGAATATTAGTGCTACGTTGTACTTGCACCATTAAGTTAGCACTCATTTCAACAGCTAAGATAGAAGCTAAAGCGACAATAAATAAAACAATAACAAGTGCTGCACCACGGGATGATTTAATCGCCATCAGCCATTTCCTCGCTGACTTTGGTTGCTTGTTCGATTGCCAGCTCCACTACCACCACTGTTTGCAGGATCAGTCGATACGGTCACTTTGCCATTACCCGGCACCAAAAATATACGCTTGAGTGGTTCTTGATCAATTTGTTGAATCGTGACCGCCACAGCTTTTGGCAATGCTTTGATTTCCCACTGCTCTTGCCATTCATTTTTATCGTCTAAAAACTCAAATTTGAGGTCTTCGATATCACTTAAAATAACTTGTGAGCGAGGCTCGGTGTTATCAAGCTGATCAACGTATACGCGATAAACGCGTTCTAGTTTATCGTCAATAACACGATAACCCACGGCTTGCAGTTCTGAGCGTGGCAGTAAGTTAATAGGGTTAACCCAGCCATCTCGCACAAACCCAATGCCGTCGTACTGGCTATCCAATGTATATCGACCAGCTAAAATGTAGCTTTCTTGTATATCGCCAGATTGATTGCGGACCTCGCGCTTTGTCATTTGGCTAAAATCTTGGTCCATCAACCTAAACGTAGTTTGCAAGCCATTCAACTCGGCAATTTTCTCATCCGATGCGTCTTTAGCTTTCGTTGTAGAATCTAAGATTTGATGAGTTGCTAGTACGACAAAAGCAAGGATACCTAGCGCCACCATGACTTCAAGAAGTGTAAAACCACGCTGCTTCACCGAGTACCACCTTTATTTAAGTAACTGGTTAACTCATACACTGGCTGTTCTAGTTTCTCATCAGTGAATACATTGATGGTCACTTTTAAAAAGCTTTTGTCTGCGGTTGCGATGACGTCTTGGCGCCAATACCAGTCAAGGCCCGCCATGTTTTCTGTGCCCTTTGCGCCATTCTTTCCTTGCCACTCATTCCCTTTTGCTCGCTGCTCAACCATCACATTTTCAGCGACCCACGAAGCATAGGTTTGCTCTTCAAGGCTTGATAAATGGTTTATATGCTCACCAGTGGCTTGCATTGCAGCAATACCTGCAAGTGCACAAATGCTTAGTGCAACCATAACCTCGAGTAAGGTAAACCCTTTAACAACACGCATTAATCTGGCTCACGACGTAAATTAACGGGCGCTAAAAACTCACCTTCAATGAAATACACGGGGTCTGGTTGCTTTTGGAGCTCAAAAATTAATTGGAAGGCACTGATTTCACCCGAAGATAAAATAAGCACTTGTGGGATTTTAAGTTTTTTTAGCTCAAGTAAACTATCTTCATCATCTGAGCTCATTAGCTCACGCCAATTAGATTGCTCTAATAAGTTTTCTTGTGCCCAAGCCAAGTCTTCTAGGTTTAGTGTTAATTTAAATTCTTCAGTAATCGTTAACGGTTCAAAGAGTTGCTCGCGGTCAAATGTCACCCATTTTTCACCGTCGAAAACTAAAAATTCAAACACATCCTCATCGATGTGAAACCCTAATTCTACTTGGTTTAAAATAGCGAATTCAGAAGCCATGTTAATGGTGGTATGCAGCCTCAGCGCTTGCTTTTCGAGAGCGTCTTCAGCTCCTCCATCAAGGCTGTATACCACCATTTTGGTGGCAAAGGCGATCACGACTAATACCACTAAAATTTCAATTAAGCTAAACCCTCGCTTATACGAGGGCTGCTTAGTTTGGCGCAAGCTGCCGCGGTTCATTAACATAACAAACCACATGTCACGTTTTGAAACGCCTTGCTAGTATTCGTCATTACTGTTTTTCTTCATCCCAGTTACCGATGTCGTCATCAGTACCGGCTTCGCCATCAGGCCCCATAGAGAAAATATCAATCTTACCCACTTCTCCTGGGCTGATTAACTGGTATGGATTGCCCCATGGATCTTCAGGTAACTTAGAAATAAAACCACCGTCAGGGAAACGACGAGGAACAGGCTCGATGCTGGTTTTATCAACGAGTCCTTCTAAACCTTGTTCAGTTGTTAAATAAGCCTTATTTTTCAATTTATAAAGACTCATAGCATCTTCTAATTGCTGTATATCTAGATGCGCCTTATCGATAGCTGCTTCTTCTTGCTGACCCATAATATTAGGTGCCACGATTGACATGATCATGCCAATGATAACCAGTACCACCATAACTTCGAGTAATGAGAAACCTGATTGTTTATTCACGTTCGTACCTCTGTTTTCTTATTAATTAATCACTGTAACAACGCGCTTGTTACAAATCCTTGAATCGGTTAAAGCCCTATTGCTTTATTCATTGCCATAATTGGCTGCAAAATAGCCATAACAATAAATAAAACTATGACTGCCATCGACGCTATCATCGCAGGCTCTAAGAGTTTTAGCGAGACATTTACCATGGTTTCAAACTCACGGTCTTGATTGTTGGCAGCACGCTCGAGCATTTGCTCAAGCTCACCCGATTTTTCACCACTTGCAATCATATGTAGCATCATCGGCGGAAACAATTTTGTTTCTTGTAATGATGCACGTAAGCTAGCGCCTTCACTGACACGCGTTGCTGCATCACTCACGGCT
Source organism: Pseudoalteromonas sp. H105 (assembly GCF_001469215.1). GTDB lineage: Bacteria > Pseudomonadota > Gammaproteobacteria > Enterobacterales > Alteromonadaceae > Pseudoalteromonas. The sequence goes on along the minus strand of NZ_LOFH01000019.1, from coordinate 10,200 downwards.
TTTTTAATTTTTTCATTAACCAGTACCCCGCCCGAAATGCGCATCCCTTCAAGTAAAGGGACTGAGCTGGATGATAAAATACTTAGCGTACGAGCAAAGCGCGCCGTGTTTATGCTCCGCGCAACTTTACCTATCCCCGGCATTACTAAAATCTTTGAGTCATACCAAAAACGTATTTTAGGCTGTTTAAGTGCATGCTTAATGCCTATCGCCAACGCGGTTATCACAACAAGGGATAGTAACCAGTAATTTTGTACAAAATTACTCGCCGCCATTACCCACTCTGTCGTCCATGGCAATACTTGCTTTGATTTTTCAAACGTTTTAAGGATTTTTGGTACCACCGTGCCTAACAAAACGGACACTATACCAATGGCAAAGATCACTAAGATGACAGGGTAAACCATAGCTTGGGTGATTTGACTGCGCATATGCTGGCGCTGCTCAGTGTAATCAGCTAAACGATTCAATACGGCATCTAAGTGCCCTGACTTCTCGCCAGCGGCTACCATGGCACGGTATAAATTATCAAACACGTGCGGAAACTCCGACATACCATCCGCTAATGTATAACCTTCAACAACCTTTGAGCGCACCGACATTAGCATGCGTTTTAAACGCGGCTTTTCACATTGTTCAGCAACAGCCATAACAGCACCCTCTACAGGCAAGGCTGATTGAATAAGTGTGGCTAATTGGCGAGTGATCAGTGCAAGATCTGAGGTTGATATTTTAGATTTAAACATACCTGAGAAAAGGGATTGTTTTGCCCCTTTAACTTGCTTATCACCCTCTGCTGCAGGTACTACTTCTAAAGGCGTAAGGCCTTGCTCACGCAAAGATTGACGTATCTGTTTTGCTGTATCCGCTTCTAGAATACCTTTTTTTTCTTTTCCGCGACCATCCAGCGCACGATACTCAAACGCAGCCATTAGCCTTCCTCACGAGTAACACGTAATACTTCTTCAAGCGTTGTTTTACCGTCTAACACACGGCTGCAACCATCTTGGCGAATACTGGGGGTATGCTTACGAATGTACTTCTCTACGCTTTGCTCACCTTTACCACTGTGCACAAGCTCGCGTACAGCCTCGTCAACCACTAATAGCTCATGAATACCTGTACGACCACGGTAACCATTAAAGTTACACTCTTCACAGCCTACAGCACGATAAATAGTCGGTGGGTTTTCAGCTGGCACACCGAGTAGTTCACATTCTCGCTCATCCGCAGTATGTGCTTCTTTGCAGCTACTGCATAAAGTACGTACCAAACGTTGTGAAAGTACGCCAAGTAATGATGACGAAAGTAAAAAGGGTTCAACGCCCATATCTTCCATACGAGAAATAGCGCCTGCTGCGGTGTTTGTATGCAGCGTGGACATTACTAAGTGACCTGTAAGTGAAGCTTGCACACCAATTTGCGCCGTTTCTAAATCGCGTATCTCACCGACCATAACCACATCCGGATCTTGACGTAAGATAGCACGTAAGCCACGCGCAAAAGTCATGTCTACTTTGGCGTTTACTTGCGTTTGACCAATACCTGGGATTTCATACTCGATAGGATCTTCAACAGTAAGAATATTACGATCTCGCGAGTTGATTTGGCTCATACCGGCATAAAGCGTGGTACTTTTACCTGAACCTGTCGGCCCGGTCACCAAAATAATACCATGAGGTTTACTGATCAAATCAGAGAACAGCTCACGATTTCGCAGCGTCATTCCTAAGTCTTCAAGGTTTAGGCGGGCATTGTTTTTATCTAACAAACGTAGTACTACACGTTCACCAAAACTTGATGGCATCGTTGATACACGTACATCAACTGCGCGCCCAGCAATACGTAAACTAATACGACCATCTTGCGGAATACGTTTTTCAGCAATATCGAGCTTCGCCATTACTTTGATACGTGAAACTAGTAAGGAAGCCAACTTACGATTTGGCTTAAGTACTTCTTTTAGTACCCCATCAACCCTAAAGCGAATAACAAGCTCTTGCTCAAAGGTTTCAATATGGATATCAGATGCACCCTCTTTGATAGCTTCACTGAGCATCGCGTTAATCAATTTAATGATTGGCGCGTCATCATCACCAGCAAGTAAATCTTCGGTTTGTGGCATCTCTTCAGCAAGCGAGAACAAATCAACTTCATTGCCGATATCTTCCATCATCTGCTGCGTTTCAGAACTATCGCGCTGATAAGAGGCTTCTAATAACAACTCAAATTTATCATCAGGGAGTTGCTCAAGGGTAAACCCGTGGCCTGCAATGCGTCGCACTTCAAGCAGCACATCTATCGCAAGCTCACCACGATAATAAACCACCCAGTTCTCATTATGCTTACTTAACAGCACACCTGCACGTCTGGCATACGAAAATGGCAAACGCTTAGGCGGTAGCTCAACTAAATCGTCACTGGTTAACAACTCATTGTCGTGCAGTGATGATTCAAGCTCTTCATTTACTGGGGTGATGGCTTCAGTCATTATTGCGCTCGTCTGCATTTTGCTGTTTTAAGTATTCTTCGTACGTTGGCGGAAGCACAAGTGCATCATTCCACTCAGGTAAAATTGGCGCTTCTTCAAGCGGCATTAAATCAATACCGTCTTCTTTTTGTTTAAATTGCTCACCACGAATAAAGTTATATTTGCTATGGCTTAATTGGTTCATCTTAATGCCATCACGAATGATAGTCGGACGGATAAACACGATTAAGTTACGCTTACGCTTACTCGTACTTGTTGAACGGAATAAATGACCAAGAATTGGGATATCACCTAATAAAGGCACTTTCGATACACTTTCTTGTACATCTTCGTCAATCAAGCCACCTAACACAACCATACCGCCATCATCAGCCATCACGGTGGTTTTAATTGCGCGCTTGTTAATTGAAATATCAACTGACGTTGTACCACTTACCCCTGAGACTTCTTGCTCAATGGTCAATTGCACCGCCGTTCCGTCATTAATTTGTGGTGTTACTTTGAGTTTTACACCCACTTCTTGGCGCTCAACTGTTTGGAATGGATTTGAGTTATTAGACCCGGTTTGAGAGCCAGTAATAATAGGTACTTCTTGACCCACAATCATAGATGCTTCTTCGTTATCCATCGTAGTAACAGAGGGCGTAGCAAGGATATTTGAATTGGTATCACTGGATACCGCTTGAATAATCGCGCCCCAGTCGTTTTTAATAATCCCCATGGCAAGACCATTGATACCACCAAGTAATGCACCTAACGGGCCTAAATCACCTTCAACAGTTTCTTCGTAAGGGGTCGTAGTTCCGCTCTCACTTCCGGTAATATTCTTTTGAATCGTTTTATCACGAGCTTGCTCTGCGGCAACCGCTAGAGAGCCTACAGGAACCGTGTTACCATTGTTAAACTGCACCATGCCACCTTGCTCAGAGATCCACTGAAGGCCAAAGTTAACGCCATCGGCTTCCATCACTTCAACAATAATCGCCTCAACCAGTACTTGGGCACGACGAATATCTAAACGCTCAATCACTGACTCCAATGAACGCATGGTGTCAGGTTGTGCCGTAATGACCAGTGAGTTTGAATCTGGGTGCGCCTCAATGCTGGTTTCATTCTGACTGCGGCTACGCGTTTTCGTTGAACCCGTTTGACCTTCTTCTGCAAGGGTTTTACTTACACCTTGCAGCACTTTGACTAAGTCTTCAGAATTGGCGTAATTTAAATAAATGACTTTGGTATTACCTTGATTTTGTAGTTCACCGTCAAGGCGTTTAATCAGCTCGATAGCACGGGTTCTTGCTTGCCCTTCGCCACTGACGATAACACTGTTGGTACGGCCATCAGCAACGACTTTAGGAATCAAAAACTCTGGCACACTGCCTTTACCGCTGTCTTTATAAATGTTTTCAACAACAGAGACCACATCATCCGCTGTAGCAAAATTTAATTTAACAATGTCTACACGCTTATCACCGGCTTGGTCAACTGAGCGAATAATTTCAACCAAGCGATTAACCGAAGCGGCATGCCCCGTTAGCATCATCACGTTTGCCGCATTAAAGTTAGCAACGTGACCACCGTCTTTCTGATCACTAAATTGACGAACTAAAGGGCCAAGTTCTTGCACACTTACGTTTTTTACACGTACAACACGGGTAACCATCATGTCACCACTTGCTTGATTATCTTTTGTTATCAGCGGCACATTTGATTTTTTAGCATCTGAGCTTTTTTCAATTTTTATAATGCCGTTATCCATTTCTACCGCTGAGTAGCCATAAACTTCCAACACATTTAAGAAAAATTGATAATAAAGCGCTTCATCCATCAACTCATAGCTGCGAACATTCACTTTGCCACGTACGTTAGGATCAATGATGACGGTTTTATTTAGGTTTTTACCCACAATATTAATGAACTCATTAATATCTGTGCCTTTAAAGTTTGCAGCATACTCAACGGCTGACACCGAGAGAGATAAACTAGCCGCAAAAAAAAGTGTCGCGTACTTAGCTAACCCTTTTCTGATTTTTTTGAGGTGTAGCGCGTTAACCATTATATTAAAACTCCAAAGCTAAATTATTGCAGGCTAAATTGAACATCGATTTGCTCACCATCACGTTCAATCGTAATGTTTGCATCGGTGCTGTTACGCAGCTCATTCATAGCTGACATGGCCTGTTGCATATCTGTTAGTTGATAGCCGTTAATAGAAACAGCTAAATCGTTATTCTTTAAACCCATTTTTTTGAAAAGGGCAGGATCTTTACCTGGGCTTAATCTATATCCAATAACTTCACCGTCTCTCCTTGCTTGAGAAACGCGAATGTAGTCAAAAAGCTTACCTGGGTCTTGTAGTAATTCATTACGCGTTTCAAGGATTGAACTTTTAACATCCTCATTTGCCGTTGCATCAATTTGCTCTACATCAACGTCTTGGGGGCCTTGTTCTAAGCCTCTTTTGCCTTCACGTTCTGCTAGCACGGGCATTGAAACCGTTTTAGTAAAATCTAAACCATCAAGCATTAAAGTCTCAAACCGGCCACTTACTTCTAGAATCACACGGTCTGGCAACACTTGAGCAAGTTTAGCCCGCGTTCCTTTAACTACATCATCCACCAAATACGTGGCTTGTTGCCCTTGTGATTCAATCACTGCCAAACCATTTCGGTCATTATTGCTTACCGCAACAATACCCGTTAAATTGATACTTAAACGCGTTTCGGGTGCATTGTTAATAACTTTCTCTTGGCGGGCTGATTGTTTTTTAGGCTGCACATCTGCTTTACCAAATAGATGAAGCGCTAAAATAGCGGAAGAATTAGCGCTATTAGATTGCGTATTTTCAGGTGCCGAATAGGTGCTCTGAATTGGCGAACTCGTTGGTTCTGGCCATACAAGCCAGAACAACTTAGCCATCAAAAAAGCAATATAAACAACGACTAACATCATTACCACCCAACTTAATTTAGCGTGAGGTAATTTGCCTAAAATTTGTTTTAGCTGCTGTAATTGCTGATCCATAAATGTCGTTTCTTATTTTAATTTACTGCTATATCGCGAACCTATAGTACCTTTTCATTTTTCATTCAACAAGCGCACTAATATTAAACTTTGTAAACAAGCTGAATTAAGGTCTTTTACTACTAAAGAAATACGATGACTATTTCTTTAGTAGTTCGTTTCATGATAAATTTTGCCTTATGGTGCTTCTATTAAAAAGAGTACAATTGTGTCAAAAAGTAACACCCGCGTTTCAGCCTCTAACAATGAAACACTCAGTGTACGTTTAGATAAATGGCTCTGGGCCGCGCGCTTTTATAAAACGCGCGCAATCGCTCGTGACATGGTGCAAGGTGGTAAAGTGCATTATAATGGGCAACGGACTAAACCCAGTAAAATAGTCGAACTCGGGGCTCAAATAAAATTAGCTCAAGGGGTTGATGAAAAAATCATTACTGTGCTTAAAATAGTTGAAAAACGTGCTGGCGCCCCCATTGCACAAACCTTATATGAAGAATCTCAAGCCAGTATAGAAAAACGCGAGGCAAATAGTATTGCCCGCAAAAATAATAGCTTCTTTGCTCCGCATCCAGATCGTAAGCCGGATAAAAAACAAAGGCGCGAACTTTTAAAAATGAAATCAAGTTAGGTAGTGTTACTCATGCAACAAGATTTACTTCACCGTTATACATTTGATCAACTAGACGTCAGAGGCGAACTAGTTCAGATAGAGCAAACTTATCAAGAAATGATCTCAGGTCATGAATACCCTGTTGCTGTGCAAAAACTATTAGGCGAGCTTTTAGTAGCAACCTGCTTATTAACGGCAACATTAAAGTTTGAAGGCGATATCGCTGTTCAATTACAGGGCGACGGGCCTGTAAAATATGCAGTAATAAATGGAGACGATCAACAAAACATGCGTGGTATTGCTCGCTTACAAAGTGAAGTCGCAGGCTCAACTATTAAAGAGCTAATTGGCAATGGTGTGATGGTATTAACCATTACACCTAATAAAGGTGAACGTTACCAAGGTATTGTTCCGCTAGAACACGAAACACTGGCTGAATGTTTAGAAGCTTATTTTGCCCAATCAGAGCAATTACAAACACGCCTTTGGTTTACTACAGATACAACAGCCGGATCAGAGAAAGCATCCGGCCTGTTACTGCAGGTTTTACCTGTTAATAAAGCAAAGTCTATTGAAGACTTCACGCACCTTGAAGCACTTAGCAATACAATTAAAGATGAAGAATTGTTAACACTAGATGCAACAACTGTGCTTACTCGCTTATACCACGAAGACAACCCGCGCGTTTATGAGCCTCAGCCGATTCACTTTAAATGTGGCTGTACACGCGACAAAACAATTACTGCACTTGTCAATGTGGGTCAACAAACATTGCTTGATGATGCATCAGCAAATGGTGAGGTAAAAATTAGCTGCCATTACTGCCTTAAAGATTACATATTTAATGAGCAAGATATAAAAAGTATCTTTAATTAATCAAAGTGTAAATTGTATGAAAGTTAAGCCGCATACATTGCGGCTTTTTTGTGCGCGCCGTTGATACCGGTGTCATAATTCTTGTGATTTTTATGACACCGGTATCATTGAAATTATTCATGTTTTTTCGTAAATATATGTGTTTTTAAGGTGTTCATAGGCTCGAATATCCCTAATCCATCTGTTACTATAAATACAGCTTAAAGGTCATAAGAACCCCAGAGCTATCCCGTTCAATCTCACACAATTTAGGTATAAACATGACTTCAAGCGCTACTCGTTTTGTCGATCTAACTGCAGCTGAACTTGTCGAACACGCGATCCGTCGTGGCGAAGGGACTTTAGCCGCCAATGGAGCTTTTGTTGCTAACACCGGTCGCCGTACTGGTCGTTCTCCAAAAGACCGTTTTATTGTTCAAGAATCAAGTACTGAAAATGATATCCAATGGGGTAATGTAAACCGCCCTTTCGATGCAGATAAATTTGACGCTTTATGGGCACGTGTAGAAGCACATGTGCAAAGCAATGACCACTTCATCTCTCACCTTGAAGTTGGCGCTGATCCTGAGCACTATTTACCTGTAGTTGTTACTACAGAAACTGCATGGCACCATATTTTTGCCAAAAACATGTTTATCGAACCTAAATCATATAATGCATCTGATTTACCTCAATGGCAGGTAATGAATGTTCCTTCATTTGTATGTGACCCTGAGCGTGATGGCACAAACAGTGATGGCACAGTTATTATCAACTTTGCACAACGCAAAGTATTGCTAGCAGGTATGCGTTATGCCGGTGAAATGAAAAAATCGATGTTCTCTGTGCAGAACTTCCTACTTCCAGCAAAAGGTGTATTACCAATGCACTGCTCTGCTAACGTAGGTGAAGCAGGCGATACAGCTTTATTCTTTGGTTTATCTGGCACAGGTAAAACAACATTGTCAGCTGATCCAACTCGTTTCCTAATCGGTGATGATGAGCATGGCTGGGCACCTGGTAGTGTATTTAATATCGAAGGCGGCTGTTACGCAAAATGTATCGACCTTTCACAAAAGAATGAGCCTGTTATTTGGGATGCAATCCGCTTTGGCACTATCCTAGAAAACGTGGTACTTGATGAAAAAGGTATTCCTGATTTTCACGATACAAGCCTAACTCAAAATAGCCGCGCAGCTTATCCTCTTGAGCACGTTGAAAAACGTAAAGTTGAGAACCGCGCAGGTGAACCTAAAGCAGTTGTATTCTTAACGTGTGATGTAAGTGGTGTTTTACCACCAGTATCAATCCTTAGCGAAGAAGCAGCAGCGTTCCACTTCCTAAGCGGTTACACTGCAAAAGTGGGCTCAACTGAGATTGGTTCTACCAGCGATATCGAATCTACATTCTCAACATGTTTCGGCGCTCCTTTCTTCCCACGTCCAGCAGGTGTTTACGCAGAGCTTCTTATGAAGCGTGTACGCGAGTTTGGCGCTAAAGTTTACCTTGTCAACACAGGTTGGACTGGTGGCCCTTACGGTACTGGTAAGCGCTTTGATATCCCAACAACACGCGCTGTTGTTGATGCAATCGTATCGGGTAAACTTGCCGGCGTTGAAACACAACATATTGATGTGTTAAACCTAGACGTACCAGTTGCTGTTCCGGGTGTTGATAGCGAACTACTTAACCCAATTAATACATGGGAAGACAAAGCGAAATACGCTGAGTACGCGACCAAGCTTGCAACAGACTTCACTGAAAACTTCGCAAAATACGATGTTTCAGATGAAATCAAAAATGCAGGCCCTAAAGCGTAATTAGCTTTAGTCTCCACATAAAAACGCCAGCTAAAGCTGGCGTTTTTGATCTGATAAATAACAACCTATACCAGCCATATTTAATTGATTAGCTAATTGTTTCATAGCATTAGTTAACTTAAAAAGTAAACCAACCATTCTTTATTAGCTGAAAATACCCAACCTTCCAGATTTCCCCTGCACAAAAGATGACGATTAGAAACAAGCAACTCACATAATATGTAAGTAAACATGCAGTAAAAACGAAGATAACAGATCACTGAATAAATAGTATTGGTATTAACAAGGAGTCTCAGCTTTAGTTTACCGGATTTTCAAAATTGGAATGCAAAAAACGTAAAGGGACTACCTGATTTAAAGGTAAATATTGAGATATTATTCCAATCTGCAATAATACTTAATCATTTTGCGGGGCTAAACGTATTGCTACCTGCGTCATAAATTTCTCATTTAGAGCAAATAAATAGCAAATTTTTTGCCTAGCTATCAACATGTTTTTCCATCCTAAAAATAGATCACTTAATTAAGCGAATTGGTATCACTACTGAGTGCAACATGAGGTCGCGGCCTGATGTATTCACATTATCCAAGATAGAAAAAATCCCGCTACATCGCTGTAACGGGTTTCTCTTATTTGGAGCCATGGTGCGCTACGCAGTAGGATGAAATACTTCGCATAATAAATGCTACACCAACGTTGGCCTTTACGCCGTTTCACTTCAATAATGAGTACAACATGAGGGCGTGGCCTGATGTATTCTCTTTATCCCAGACAACAAAAAACCCGCTACATTGCTGTAACGGGTTTCTCTTATTTGGAGCCTGGCGATGACCTACTTTCACATAACAAATGCTACACTATCATCGGCGCTGTTTCGTTTCACTACTGAGTTCGGCATGGGGTCAGGTGGGTCCAAAACGCTATTGTCACCAAGCAAATTTGGTGTCAGTCCGTATCGCTACGCACTAACTAAAATTTGGAATATCTGATAATAAAGTTTTCTGTAATCTACTTTAGTCTATTAACTTCTGCGCTTAAACAGTCACATAAAACGCGTTTGGCGTTGTATGGTTAAGCCTCACGGGTAATTAGTACAAGTTAGCTTAACATGTCGCCATGCTTCCACATCTTGCCTATCAACGTTGTAGTCTTCAACGGCCCTTCAGAGACTTTAAAAGTCTAGTGAGAACTCATCTCGAGGCCTGCTTCGCGCTTAGATGCTTTCAGCGCTTATCAGTTCCGAACGTAGCTACCGGGCAATGCCATTGGCATGACAACCCGAACACCAGCGGTTCGTTCACTCCGGTCCTCTCGTACTAGGAGCAACCCCTCTCAATTCTCAAACGCCCACGGCAGATAGGGACCGAACTGTCTCACGACGTTCTAAACCCAGCTCGCG
>NZ_LOFH01000018.1 GCF_001469215.1 Pseudoalteromonas sp. H105 | reverse complement strand
CCCCCTGCTGTTTATAACACTCACTTATTTTCTGCTAGATAATTGATAGTACTACCCTTTAAGCAATAACGTTTTTAACTAGATGCGCTTTGTAACTTTGGAGTAGCAATTGCCGTTCATCGTCTGTTTTTTGTTGTACGCCATGGGCGATAAAAGCAGGTAATACCTGCCACCCAATAAATCCAAATATATCTTGATATAATCCATCAATTTTACGCTGATAGTACGCCAACTATTCTTCAGAGCTAGTCCCCCCCCGTAGTAATTGAATACATAATCTTTTTAGGCGCAAGAGTGGCATCTTTGCCATAAGCAAAACCTGAGGATAAAACACGGTCAATCCACCCTTTCAATATACTGGGAAAAGACCACCACCATAGAGGAAACTGAAAAATTAATAGATCAGATGACGCTAATTTTTGTTGCTCTTGGCTAATGCTCTTTTCAAAAGAATTATGCAAAAGTGCTAACCTTTGCGCTTTTGCTAATTGGAATAAATCGTGGGCTGGAAAGTGAGTCGTATCATTTCTCCCTGCAACAGGGTTGAAGTTTTGTTTATATAAATCTGAAATAGTTAATTTAAAATTTTCCTTTTCCAACACTTCAACTGCGGTTTTATGTAAAGCAAAATTAAATGAGTCCTGCTCTGGGTGCGCAACAACGAGGTGAACTTTCCAGTTTTCACTAGAGACTATTTCTGACGCATTTAGGGCGCATTAATGATAGATGAAAAAGCCATATATACCTAAATAACCTGAGCTCTGGATAATAAATATATCTCCAGCGGCTACTTTAAGCGCTAACTACGTTGAATTTACTTGCAATAGGCCAGCTATTGACGCATAAATTCGCCTTGTTACCCCTGAAAGTCTCCGGCTGGAGACTTATAAAAAAATTATTATTTAATATCAGTACATTAGTACATTAGTACATTAGTACATTAGTACATTAGTACATTAGTACATATCTTAACCAGAGTTTAGGTTAAATAACAAAAACCTATTTTGCAAAATAGCAATGTTTTCAGTATGTCTATAACTTCAATTCGTACTCTAGAGATCTTATGGATTACATACACGATGACCCAGCAACGCTCATCGAAATTTTTTAGCCGAGCGAGCTTGCTCTTGAACTGAATTCACCATTTTAGTAAATGCACGATCTTTAGCCCTTCTCTGAGCTAACGTCGCACTGTTGCGAGCCTCTTCACGGATAAGCTTTTTGTAATTATCTAACCGTCTAGCAGACAATTTACCTTTATCTACAGCCTTGGTAACTGCACAGCTAGGTTCATCCTCATGCAGGCAGTCACTAAATCGGCATTGAGAGGCAAGTGATTCAATGTCAGAAAAAGTGAGTTGGATACCTGCTTTAACATCACTAAGTTGCAACTCCCGCATACCTGGCGTATCCATCAATAAACCACCACGTGGTAACCATTTGATTGCGCGGAAGGTGGTTGTATGACGGCCTTTACTATCTCGCTCGCGAATGCACCCAGTGTCCATTTCATTGCGGTTAAGCACGCTGTTTACCAATGTCGATTTCCCAACACCAGAAGACCCGAGAAAGGCAATAGTCTTTCCCTTATGACAGTAGGTTTCCAATGCAGACACATCGTGAACATCCAAAGCGTTAACACAATGAACACTTAATAATGGATCAAGCTTTTGTACTTGATGTCGAATATCATCTGCATCATCGCATAAATCAGCTTTTGTAAGCACAATAACAGGTTCAACCCCCGCTTCATTTGCCAACGCTAAATAACGCTCAATTCGATTTAAACTAAAATCGTCATTTAATGAACTTACGATAAATAGATTATCAATGTTTGCCGCAATTAACTGGTACTTAAGCGCACTGCCGGCTGCCTTGCGTTGAAACAATGATTGCCTTTCAAGTACACGAATTATTCGCTCTGGCATAAATACAACCCAATCGCCTACGCAAACTGCATCAAGTTTAGGGGGGATATTAAATCGCAAAGTCTCGTTGTCACTCATCAAAACAACGTCTGATTTATGATGCTCGACGATTCGGCCAAGCAAACAGCTCTCAAGCTCCTCTAGTGAAAGCTGCTGCTGGAAAAATGGTCGCATACCTAAGTCCAATAATGTGGGAGCACTCATTCATACACCTACCAATAAATTGGGCTGTCAAAAGCTTTTAAACACGTGGGTTTACCAACAACTTTAGGGATGGTTTCACCCACTAAAGATTGTGCGATCCACCCTTCAGGGTATGATAAGTCTAGCGGCGCTTGAATTAAATCCTGACTGATTGGGGCAAACCCTGTTTTCGAGTAAAAGTTAATATCGCCATAAGTGATCACAACGGTGACGCCTTTCTCTTTTAATGCCTCTAACCCAAACTGGATTAACCCTTGACCGACCCCCTGTCCATGATACTCTGTTGCAACAGCAACAGGCGCTAATAGAAAAATGTTTTCACCATTCGCAAAGGTCAATCGTGAGAAGAAAATGCAACCAACAATGCGCTCATTTTCATCTTGTGCGACAAAAATATGTAGGTCTTCTTCGTTAGCGGGCAAAGTGAAAAAGTCCTGGATTAGCTTCGCGATTAACGCGCCTTCTTCTTTGCCTTCTGAGTCAGAAAAGGTGTCATCAAATAATGTTATAATTTCTTGAGTGTCTGCTTGTTTGTACAAAGCGTACTTCATGGGGTTATCTCACGTTTGTTAGTTTTAAAATAAAATACTGATAAGTGAACGCTTCGGCGGCACTTTTCTCGTAAATCGAAATCTCTTTTTCGATGTCTAATAATGCTTGAGACTCAGGCATAACCGACTTTAATTCCTGAACTCTTTTTTTCAACGGAAACCAGTAGTTTTGCCATGCTTCAATTTCTAATGAAAAGTGTTCTACCACCTCATAACCCAGCTTATTGAACAAAGCCAATCGCTTCGGTATCGTTTGAATATCTGGGTAGTCTGCCTGCCAAAACTGTTTAGTTTCTTCATCAGGTGAGTCTGTTAGCCACACCAAGTCACTTATCATTAGCACACCATGGTCTTTTAACAGTGGCTTCCATTGTTTGAGTGCGTTTTCCATTCCCATGATATAAACACAGCCTTCAGCCCAAATGGCATCAACGCTTTTCGCCTGAAAGGGCAGTTCCGTCATTGAGGCGTAAACAGGAGAAATTCGTTCATTCAACTGAGCGTTTTTGACTCTTTCGTTAAGCTGTTCGATAGCTGTAGGCTCATTGTCTACCGCTGTAATATGGGCTTTACTGTTCTCTGCGAGCAGTAATGTTGAAGTTCCAGTCCCACACCCTATTTCTAAAATATGATTCATTGTTTCAGTCGCTATTAAAGAAATCGCCTTTAAAGAGTCCTTCTGAGTACCTGGTCCCCAACGCGCTAACGTTTCAAAGACCAACATAAAGTCTTCCATATAACTAGCATGTTCATTCATATCTTTTGATAACCACTTTAATCTGAGTGCGTCTTTTTCACTGTAGCCTTGCGTGTGTAACCAATTTAGATAAACGTTAGGAGCATGCTTATTTAACGTATTATGTAAATTTTTTTGAGAGCGCTCCCCGAGTAGTCCCAAAAGTAAGTCACGAGCCTGAACTTTTTTTTCGATTTCATCGTTTAGCTGGGCTAAGCGTTTTTGCAAAATACGTTTGTCTAATTTAGCGTCTAAACAGCTCTGGCATTCTTTGAGAGTTAACCCTGCGCTCTGTAGCTGTTGAATAAGAAATAACTGCTGCATATCCTCTTCGCTATAATAGCGATAGCCATTCTCAAGCCGGCGCCCCTTAATAAGCCCCTGTTTTTCGTAATAAAGTAATGTAGTACGCGATATACTCGCTTTCGCCGCTAACTCTGAAATTAAATACATGCCAAATTTAACCACTATATTCTTAAGATATAGTGAGTATGAACTGTAAAGCCATAGACAGGTCAAGAAGATTTAGAGGTTTTTACACACGCTGCGAATAAAGTGAGAAAAATAGTTTGAGTGAATAGCAAACTAGGTAAACCCCAAATTCACCACATTTGTATGCACAGAGTATTGTTGGCATACACTAAGTGAAAGGTTAGAAACGTTTTATGAAATCGCAAAAAAAATGTCAATATCGAAAAACCTGAATAATAAAAAAAGAAAAAACCATAATAAAACAATTGGTTAACTCTGGCTTAATAACTGCTTCTTTTTTTATACCGGTGACAGTAAAGTACTTTTAATGATTTTCTCTATAAAGCGCTAAATAATTTAGAATATAAAGCTAATCATCAATTTGTTCCATACACTAAAGTTATTTATGAACCCATGCTTGTGACTGCTCAAACCACAATATTGTTCAGTACGGGCGACTTAAACCGTTACTCAGGTGTGCACAGTAAAGGTATTATTTGCCTTCAGGGGCAAAGTAGAAGCAGACTAAGTGCCGACTACTGACAGCGCCTTTTATTGTTTCTCAATGAACACCTTGGTTGCAATTAGCCAATACATGCTTAAGGAAATTACAATAATGAAAAAGCAAAGCATTAGATTAACAAAATGAATGGCACTCTCCAATGACACTGATTAAGCTATCAAACCTAAATAAACACTTTCATTTTGAACGGCTCACAGTTGAGGCGTTGAGAGACATTAACTTGTCTATCGACGCTGGTGAGTTTATGTCTATCATGGGGCCTTCAGGTTCAGGCAAAAGTACCTTACTGTCAATTATTGGCATGTTAGATACGCCAGATAGTGGTTCGTATTTTTTCGCAAATAAAGATACTCACCGTCTAAATCATAATGAACTAGCTGATCTTAGAAACGAAGATCTTGGCTTTGTATTTCAGTCTTTTAACTTACTCAATGAGTTAACGGTGTATGACAATATTGCTCTGCCAATGCGAATTAGCCGTAAAAAGCACAAAAACGCCTACATAGATGAAAAAGTATCGGGTTTATTAGAGCAAATTAATCTCACTCACAGGGCTGAGCAGTATCCAGCGCAACTTTCCGGCGGCCAGCAACAACTGGTCGCGATAGCAAGAGCTATCGCCAATGAGCCCGCGGTATTATTACTTGATGAACCCACCGGCAATTTAGACTCAGCCAATGGTGAAGCTGTTATGGCGTTATTGCAACAGCTTAATACGCAAGGTGTTACATTATGTATGGTGACCCATGATAGTGACTATGCAGCCAGAGCATCCAGGCAACTAAAAATTGTCGATGGCCAGCTTTATGATATTGAATAGCGAGTAAGCGGCCATGATTTTTGAAATTAAACTTGCGGTGAGAAGCTTTAAAAACCGGCTATTAAGCGTTTTTGTTATGGTGGTCACATTAGGGCTTACTTTAGGCATCTTAGCGACAATTTCTCAATTATCGTACACCTTATTGCTTAAAAAGCTGCCTTATAGCCACTCGGAGAAACTAGTCACGATCAATAACAAACTCGCCAATAATTCCATGGAAACAGACGGTAAAGGCGCAAGTATTGTCGCGTCTGCAATGTTAAGCCAAGCAATCAACACAGGGAATTTAAGCAGTTTAACGCAGGCTTCCCCCATAATCGCCAAACGGGAATTGATTCAACTAAACCCAGTTAAAACGCTTAATGAGAGCGTGAGATATGTTAATTCGAGCTATTTTGAGCTCTTAAGTGCAGACAATTATGAGTTAGGACAATTGCCACCTAATTGGGATAAAGGAGCTGCGCAAATTATTCTGTCGTATTCCTTTTGGGCGCAGCACTACCAACATGACAAAGATATTCTTGGTAAAACGGTCGTTATAAACGGACTATCAATGGAGGTTGTTGCTGTCACTACAGCCACGTTTTCAGAATTAGAAATATATGACAACAATACCGCTATTTGGCTACCTTGGCGCAATAACCCATACAACCATAAACAGCAAAATAATTGGTTTGTAACCAAATCGGAAGTGACCACCTTAGCCAGACTCGCTGACCATGCTAACGTTGAACAGGTCACTAAACAGGCTGACCATGTATTGAACGTATTTTATCAGCAACATATTGAAACGACGCTAGCAGCGTCTAACGATGATGCAATGACTGCAGCGGAGCAAGCAAACGTTAGGAAGTCAACTTACTCAGCGGTAGTCAATTTGTTGCGAGACCGAATTGCGCAAAAAAGCGCCCCTATGGCAAAAACGTTACTTATTTCTATAGCCGTAATGGTGGGCATAGCCTGTGTCAATGTCACCATATTATTATTGATTCAAAATAGCCAAAGGACGAAACATAGAAACATTTACATCGCACTTGGCGCAAATAAAGCCCAATTATTTAGACAGTATTTCATTCAAATCTTAATCATCTTGTTGTTCAGCTTGGTGGTTGCGTTATTAGTTAACGCTTGGTTTATAAAGTTATTGCCTTTAATCGCTGGCGATTATTTCCCTCGATTGAAAGAACTGAGTATTGGCTTCGGGACTGTATCGAGCTATCTATTACTGTCACTTGGTCTATCCTATCTTTTTGCTAATTGGGCATATAAAGTTTTTCATGGCTCTGAAGGTCATTTATTTGCATCAACCAACATTCAAAAATCGAGCCTGACAATAAGCAATGAAGGCTTTCAAGTGTTACTCATGTTGCAGGTAATGGCTGTCACCATCATGATAACGGTTGCCACAGTGGTCATTGTGAGTGCATATCGTGTTATAAACCAACCCGTTGGCGTTGAAACCCAGTCACTGGTTTCGGCCTCTTTCAAACCCGCTGAATTTCAATTGGACAAGTCTGAGCGGCTAATTTTGAACGAGCGTATTCTGTTAAAAGTGCGCGCACACCCGCTTGTTGAAGCCGCATCGTTAAGCTATGAACCACCCATGTTGCCCACAATGCGAAGCTTGTTTAATCAGTCAGACGGCCGCTTTATTGGAAGTTTTCCGACAAATTTTGTTAATAATGACTATTTTTCGTTAGCTGGCTTGGACGTTTTGGCAGGCAATCTCACGCTTAATTCATCTCTCGGTGATGACATACAACCGATCGTATTGAGCCTTAGTACTGCAAACAAAGCATACCCTCATACATCAGCAATTGGCCAACGAATGAATCGCGGTGCAAATCAACGTTTTCAAGTGGTCGCCGTTGTTGAAGATGAACTATTGCCAACTTATGCATCTGTTTTTTCAAATCAAGGGTTTCAGGTGTATTTGCCCTATGATGCGTGGAGTAGCCATGTATTAATCAAGTTGAGAAAAGCGCATAATGTTATCGGTATTGAGAGTAAGCTGGCAACGTATATTCAAGCAGATGACCAGATCAACTTTGCTTGGGTCTCCCCTGTATCTTCAAGGTTTGCACAAACCTTTATCAATGATAAGTATTATGCGTTAATCGCCTTAATTATTGGCGGTGTTTCCATTGCTTTAGCATGCCTTGGCGCGCATGCCGTTATGCAGTACCGTGTTTATGCTAAACACAAAGAAATAGCGATAAGACAAGCGCTAGGCACTCGTACTTGGGATCTCTACAAAATGAATTTTATCGACAACTCTTCCGCGTTAATCGCAGGGATTGTCGCAGCAATGCTGCTAATAATATTAATGACGATCACTCAGTTTGAAAATACACACTTACTGAAGCAGGTTGCCGTTACCGCAATCATTGTTGCACCGTTTATTTACGTTTTTTTTCAAACCGTTGCACTTTTACCAATTGTGAAACTGTTAAAACAAAACCCAATGCCCGCCCTTAAAGTCGGTTGATAAGGAATTAATATGAAAAAACAAATTCTCGTCGTTGATGACCAACGAGATGTGCGAATGAGTGCAAGGTTTCTGTTGGCAGAGCATGACTACGAAGTGCATGAGGCCGAAAGTCTGCATGTAGCCATGTTTATGCTGAAAAAACAAAGTTATGACGTTGTATTACTTGATATGAACTATTCAAGAGACACAACATCGGGCCAAGAAGGTCTGAGTTTCTTAGCACAATTAAACGACAACAACATTCAGGTAAATGTTGTTGCAATGACAGCCTGGTCTAGTGTCGATTTGGCAGTAGAAGCGCTGCAAAAAGGGGCAAAGGATTTTATTGAAAAACCTTGGGAAAACCAGCGGTTGCTGCAAATTGTTAAACAACAAACCGCCCTGTTTAGCCTACAAAAAGAAAATTTAGTACTTAAGCAACAACAACAACAATTTGTTCGAGAAGAGAAACAAGCGCACTTAAATTCCCAACCCATGACTACCTTGTTAAATAAAATAAAAAAGGTAGCCGCTTCAGATGCAACAATCATGTTAACTGGCGAAAATGGCACGGGAAAGAGCTCAATCGCCAAAAAAATCCATCACTTATCATTCAGAGCAGATAAAACATTCATTAGTGTAAACATGGGAGCTATTCCAGAGTCGCTGTTTGAAAGTGAGTTATTTGGTCACAAAAAAGGCGCTTTTACCGATGCTAAAGCAGACCGAATGGGACGCTTTGAATTGGCTGAAGGGGGGACTTTGTTTCTTGATGAAATTGCCAATTTAACCATGGATCAGCAAGCTAAATTATTGAGAGTACTCGAAGAGGGTGAATTTGAAATGGTTGGTGACAGCACAACCAAAATTGCCAATGTAAGACTTATTTGCGCAACCAATGCTAATTTAGAACAAATGATAAATGACGGAAGATTTAGAGCGGATTTGTATTTTCGTTTAAACACGATTCATTTAACCGTGCCCAGTCTTAAAGATAGAAGAGAGGATATAGCTCCACTTTTGCAATATTTCCTCGACGCTAACGCATTAAAATACGCTAAATCGCCAATGAAATTTTCGACTGACGCGCTTAACGTGCTAAAACACTATGATTGGCCAGGCAATATCAGGGAGTTAAGCCACTTAGTAGAGCGCTGCGTTTTATTAGCAGAAAGTGAGATGATCGATATAACCGACATTGATTTACCTTCGTCCATAGTAAACTCCGCACAGCACTCGCAAGGCATGCTACCATTAATCCCCATTGAAGAAGCTGAGCAACAACTCATAAAAATGGCACTCAAAAAGACCATGGGCAACATCATAGAATCGGCAAAACTATTAGGGATAAGCCAAAGCTCTATGTATAGACGCATGGAAAAATTTGGTATTAATAAATTTGAACTAGCAAAGTAATTTAGGTTATATCTATGTGGCTGACATCTTTATTAGGTTCATTTGAGAGACAGTTTGCAGCTGTAATAACCTCATGCATTTGTTTATTCTTACTGATGTTAAATGCGTTGTTAGCGTTATTAAACTCAAGCTTTTTAACCATATTAACGGTAAACATTATCGTGATAACCTGCACCATATTAGTGGGTTGGCGAGTTTATCAACGTTTCATCGCCCCCTTAAAACTATTGAAAGTCGACATAAATAGCCTCCTGAAAGACGATTATAATGTGTATGCTGACCTAGGTTACCAAAGCGGTGCTTTAAATCATATTCATCAAGACTTACAAAAATTACATCTGCATTTTAAACAAGTAAAAGACACCTACACCAAAGACGTTTACTTAGTTTATCGCTTAATATCGCGATTTGATGCGCCGGTTGCGGTCGTAGATGCACAAGGCAACGTTACGTATATGAACCACGCGTTTGAACATTGGATTAGTTTGCATGACAAGACCGATGGCAGCAGAAATATTCAAGATTTAGGTATGGTGTTTAATGACAGTACAGGCTGGTCTTTACCTGATAGCCTAGCAGTTGGCAATTGGCGTTTGAGTGAAAGTCAATTTGTAGAGTCAAACCAACCAATGTCGTTACTGGTGCTAAACAATATCACATCTGAGCTGCGAGAAAGTGAACGAAAAGCGTGGCATCAAATGGTGAGAGTCATCAGTCATGAAATTAAAAACTCTTTAACACCGATCAAATCGTTAACCCAATCGCTGTTAAGTAAGGCTGATATTTCTGAGTTAAACAAAGAAGCTTTGCATGTAATCCACGATAGAAGCCATTCACTTATTGCATTTGTAAAAAATTACTCTGAACAAACCAAAACAATCACGCTCAATGTGTCGTCTTTTAGTAGTCGTTCATTGCAAGATTCGTTGACCGGTTTAATTGATGATCACCATTTTCATTGTCAGGTAGAAGAATGCCAAATAACGGCTGACAAAGTGCTCTTAGAGCAAGTATTAATTAACCTGATAAAAAACAGTCAGGAATCAATCAGCGTCAAGCAAGATGAAGCTGCTTCATCTCAGTTTCAGCCAAAAATCGAGCTAATAATATATCAATCCACACCCAAAGAGAAAATACAGATTAAGGTCATTGACAACGGTACGGGCTTTCATCAGCTAAGTGATTTATTTGTTCCTTTTTATACCACTAAACCTGAAGGGCAAGGTATTGGCCTTTATCTTTGCCGCGAAATCATTGAAAAGCACCACGGCAAAATAGATGCAAAAAACAATGACGGTGCTGGCGCTTGTGTTTTCATTGAACTACCTGGTCAGCAATCCTAGCCCTCGCTGTGATTGGTAAATTACATCGCTCAATCCCGCCCTGCGCTCAGCGAATGATTTTTTGAGCATTTTTATTTTCAGTAATTTTATTATGATTTCGACAATACAACGCCCTGCTCACACATCAACAAAAAATATAACTCATAAATAACAGCAACTTACCAATTGGCACGCAGATTGCCCTATTAAGTTACTAATATGAGGAAATTACCAATGAAAACACTACTAACTTATTTTTTATTACTTTCAACTTTGTTGCTATCTAATGCCTCTATCGCCGTAGATGAAACAAAAACCAAAACAACAGGCTCAGTCACGACTGTGTTTAATATGGAAAGTTATCAATTTAGCGATGCCGAAATTGAGGTTATCCATTCAATTATTGTCTTTACTGAGCAAAGAGTTCGTCAGCTCATGCCGACATTAGATAAAACCATCGAAGCACGTATTAATACCAGCGATCGAGATTTAGACATTGTCGGCGGCGTTTTTGGCAGAGCTGAAGCACCGGGCGTATTGAGCTTCTATTTAGGAACCAAAACGCGAGGCGGCGTTGTCGGCTCAGCAACAACCGCCTTAACCTCTGCGGCTTTACATGAAATGCATCATTTAGCACGTGGCTGGACAATGACAGAAAACAAGTTTGGCAATCCCGCAGGCATTCCAGTGGCAACGGTTAATGAAGGTTTAGCGAGTGTGTTTGCTGACACATACAGCAATGAGTATTTTGATAAAGCCTATGGCTACCCTGATAATGTCAGCGAGTGGTTACCCGAAGTGATGGCATTGCCCATTGATGTTAATTACGGTCATTGGGTGGGGGGTTTTCATCCCGATGGGCGCTTTGCAATTGGTTATCGTTTAGGCCGCTGGGTTGTGCATCAAGCAATGGATAAATCTGGTAAGTCAGTTCTTGAGTTAAGCGAAATGACACCGCAAAAAATCTTAGATTTAGTGATTCAACCATAGTCAAAGAGACCTTAAACAATGAAAATGATGCTTAAATTGATGATGGTCTTAGCTATTAGCATATGCTGCAAGGCAAAGGCTAATAGCACTCAATACCACACATTGCTCGCTGAATTTTTGGGCACCGCACAACATAAAAATATGCCCGGTGCGAGTGTACTTATTAGTAAACATGGGCAAACGGTATTTAGTGGCGCTAACGGGTTTGCCAACTTAGAACATGCAATTCCACTTGATGAGCATAGTGTGTTTCCCATTGCGTCTATCACAAAGCAATTTACCGCGGCCGCTATTTTGCTATTGGCTGAGCAAGGAAAATTATCATTGGATGATAATCTTGCTAAATACCTTCCAGACTACCCGACAGGTGAGCATCAAATTACCTTGACGCAATTATTAACCCATACCGCAGGCCTAGCAGACTATGCCAGAAACATGGACAACTTTGACACTGAAATAGCACGCTCTATTTCACTGGAAAAACTGCTTGAGAAGACCGCTGAATTTGCAATGACGTCTGCGCCTGGAGAACGCATGACGTACTCAAACACAGGGTATATTTTACTGGGTAAAATTATTGAGGATGTAAGCGGACAAACCTATGGTGAATTTTTGCAGAGCGCATTTTTTACGCCACTTAAATTAAACAATACCTACTATAAGCAAGCCCAGATCATCCCAGGGCGTGTCGATGGATATTCGATAACTGATGAGCACGTAATAAATGGCGTTCAGTTTGACATGAGCTGGGGTCATGCAGCCGGTGCTATTTATTCCTCTTCAACAGATTTACATAAATGGTTTAATGCCTTAGCTAAGGGAGACGTGCTTAACAAGCAAAGCTTAAAAACAATGTTTTCAGCCGTTAAGCTTAATGATGGCTCATTGACTCGGTATGGTTTAGGTATTGCTTTGGGCCAATTTGGTGAGCATCAAACCTTTACACATGGCGGCCACTTATTTGGCTTTCGCCATAACGTTGTTTATTTACCTGAGCAGGGAATATTGGTATCGGTGCTTTGTAATTTTAATCAGTGTAACCCATTTAAATTGTCACACGTGATGTTGGCAAACGCATTAAATCAAACCATCCCAAGCTTTAAAAAACTAACACGCTTGCCCACCTCAATAGATGAATTATTGGGCACATATCAAATAAATGATAACCAAACGAGAAAGGTTTTCAAACGCAATGGTGAGCTTTATACACAACGCACTGGCAGTAAAGAAGTCAAAGTATTCGCCATGTCGGAAAATAGCTTTTTTTATCAGGGCTCATTGGCTCATTTCACTATTGTAAAAAATCAACAACACGAATTTGAAATGCATTTTAAATCAGATTTATCTTCCGCAACCAAAATCGCAAGGAAGCTATAGCATGAAAGTAAATTTATCCACTTTTCGTGCTCGGCTTTTTGGCGGCTGCTTCATCATGACGTTTTTATCCTATGGCATTGGAAGTGCATTAGTGAATCAGTTCTTAGGTGATAACGTAAAATTTGAAGACTTAGTTGCGGGCCGTTATGAGTTACTCGTCGCTATTGTACTAATTTCAGTGGTTCACACCATTGCAAATGTCGCTTTACCAATAATCATGTATCGCTATTTAGCCTCGTTTAATCCATTGTTGACCAAGGCTTATTTAGTATTGGCTGTATCAGCAACGCTGGTATTAGCAGCCAGTGGCTACCCCATTTATGCGCTTTGGCTAACCTTAGATAACACAAATCAACCGACTGAATTTATGCAACTGCAGCAAGCTGCAGCCGTTGTGTTTAATCAACTGTATTCGCTAAGTATGCTCATTTGGGCCGTGGCAGGTATTTGTTTTGCTCGGTTACTTGGAATTTCAGCATTATTACCTAACTACTTATCCACCACTGGTGTGGTTTTTTATAGTGTATTTGCCAGCCATTCTTTTTTAGGAATTATGCAAGTATCCACCCCATTTATTTTGATAGTACCAGGCGCCTTGTTTGAAATTACCTTAAGTGCATATTTATTGTGTGTTTATCGCGTAAAAACAACAACTCAAGGTCTACAAAACCCATTGTTAAACGAGGGAAAACACCACTGACTATTAACGTAAATGCCCAGCGATAGATCAAATACTTTACTTATTATATGGAGAGAAAAATGAATAAAAATCGAGTTACCATTATCGTTATTTTATTAACGTTAGCATGCACTTTTGCTGCAAAAGCGAGTCCTTCACCGGATTTGATTAAACAATTTATTTCGGCTTCTGAAAGTGCACGTCAACCTGATGCGGATACAAAAGAGTTGGAATTTTATCTTAACTTTTTTACAGATGATTTTACCGATCATCATATCGCATACGGCGTTTCTTTTACTGGCAAAGAAACCTTCCGAAAAGGGCTAATGAGTAAACGTGCTTCAATGGTTTCAGTTAAAGAGACAATAGAAGATGTTATTTTAGGAACAAATACCGCTGTTGTCGTTGTTAATGAGGATTCTAAATATTTTAAAAAAGGTAAATTAAAACATTTCAAAGGAAGAAATATTCTTGTCTTAGAGCTTAATAACCAAGGATTAATTACGCAAATGCGACGGTATTTAGATTAATAATTTACCTTACAAAGTGATTAAAAAAAGGAGCACCTAACCGTTGATGGGTGCTTTGTTCATCAATAATTTTAGCCAACTTTACCTCTTCGCGAGAAGTTGGCCTTCTAGGAGCCATCATAGAACATGGATATCATAATAGATAACCTAAGCGACAATGCCGTTGCTCAACTTTTAAATTCCCATTTACAGCAAATGCATGAGTTTTCCCCCCCGGAAAGTATTCATGCACTAGATCAAGAAAAACTTAACGACCCATCAGTGACCTTTTGGTCTGCGCGAGATAAGGGGGTTTTGGCTGGGTGTGGTGCACTAAAAGAATTATCTCGTCATTGCGGCGAAATAAAATCAATGAAAACAGACAATACTTTTTTACGAAAAGGGGTTGCCTCTACAATACTAGAAGCGCTTCTTGCCGAGGCAACGGCTAGAGGGTACAAATCTGTCAGCCTTGAAACAGGGAGTAATGAAGCATTCAACCCCGCGATAGCATTATACAAAAAATATGGCTTTATTGAGTGCGGCCCATTCGCAGAGTATAAACGCGATCCATACAGTAAATTTTATACAAAGCACCTTGACTGAGTGACTTTATTGGATTGAATATCAAGCAATATAAAGGCGATTTAATCGCCTGATTATATAGAACAAGCACCAACACAAGCAGTAGGGTCAACCAATCTATTACAGGCGGTCAACCTGCAAGCGGCCAATGACACAAAGCAGTTAAACCTAGCAAGTTAAGCAATAATGACCGTTTATACCAGACACCGATATATCAATTAACGAGTGCCTAATCGTAAACTTAAATGACAGCGTTAAACTATTTGATAAGAAAGCCCTGCTCATCTATTTTGCTGATTACCACCAGCTGAACTGTTATTCCAGACCCGATATAACGAGACTAAAAAAACACATAAAAATAAAAGACTAATTGCCGTTAAGTTTTCAACACCAAAGGCATCAAATGTAGCACCAAACGTATAACCGCCTCCCACTAAAATAAGGGTCCACAACGCAGCAGAGCACATATTTAGTGCGCTAAAACGCCGCCAAGAAATACCCGTTAAACCAACAGGCAGCGCACCGATTGTTCTCAGCCCTTTAGGGTAACGATATAAAAACATGTACGCAGTGCCATGGCGGTTAGCAAGCTCACTTGCTCTCTTAAATAACAAGCCCATCTTTGTTGGCTTTTCAAGCCAACGAACACCATACCTTTTAGCAGCAGCAAAACGTAATTCGTCACCTAAATACCCCCCTAAAAAAGAGGATAAGGCAACAAAACTAACGTCAAGTGCACCGGTATGTGCAGCATACCCTGCAAATAAAGGTAACCAGCCACTTTTTAAAGCACAATAGGCGAAAAGTAACACATACACAAAAGTGCCATATTGCTGAAGCAGTGCCAAAAAGCCTTCCATTCATTATCCTTACAGTGAAGTATTTAGAGTGAAAGTGTTCACCCAATGCCTCTAATCAAACGAATAAAATACACAGAACGATCTTAACTATACAGCGATAAATACGGTAACGAATATACCCATTACAAAACTAATTACCCCTCTAAATTAAAGGTTGAAAAACGACCCCCTGCTGTTTATGACACTCACTTATTTTCTGCTAGGCAATTGATAGTACTACCCTTTAAGCAATAACATTTTTAACTAGATGCGCCTTGTAACTTTGGAGTAGCAATTGCCGCTCATCGTCTGTTTTTTGTTGTACGCCATGGGCGATAAAAGCAGGTAATATCTGCCACCCAATAAATCCAAATATATCTTGATATAATCCATCAATTTTACGTTGATAGTACGCCAATTCTTCTTCAGAGCTAGCACCACCCGTTGTAATTGAATACATGATCTTTTTAGGCGCAAGTGTGGCATCTTTGCCATAAGCAAAGCCTGAGGATAAAACACGGTCAATCCACCCTTTCAATATACTGGGAAAAGACCACCACCATAGAGGAAACTGAAAAATTAATAGATCAGATGACGCTAATTTTTGTTGCTCTTGGCTAATGCTCTTTTCAAAAGAATTATGCAAAAGTGCTAACCTTTGCGCTTTTGCTAATTGGAATAAATCGTGGGCTGGAAAGTGAGTCGTATCATTTCTCCCTGCAACAGGGTTGAAGTTTTGTTTATATAAATCTGAAATAGTTAATTTAAAATTTTCCTTTTCCAACACTTCAACTGCGGTTTTATGTAAAGCAAAATTAAATGAGCCCTGCTCTGGGTGTGCAACAACGAGGTGAACTTTCACACTATATCCTTAAAATACCTAACGTAACGATAGAATAGCTTCACCAGCTATAATCAAATTAAAAAAGAATAACTCCCCTGGTTCTAGGCCTATTTAAACAGAAAAATACCGGGAATAAAAAACAACAGTTAATGATCCTGATTGAACGGCTGATTAGGCGCATAAGAGCTTAGATACTCACCAACTCGACCACCAAATAAAGATGGGGAAGAAGTATGTATTTTACGCTTAACGTCTGCGCAAGACGCATTAATTCGCTCACGGCTCTCTAACTGCCACAACGTCACATCGGTATTATTTATTATTGCTTGTAATGGTTGCTTGCCGATAATAAGCGCATTCTCTATTAAAAGCGTGTTACGTTGGTGCCACTTTTTGATCTCTTCTTGAGTAGCACTATCACAATACTTTTTTAACGATAATATGTAACTAAAAACGTGGCGGGCCCTAAATGCAGCATCTTCATATGAACAAACGCCGTCTCGTCTTTGCTTTCCCTCAGGCACGATTTTGCAAGGCTCAACAGCAAAGACTTTAGCAGAAAAAAACAGCAATAGAATTATCAATATCAGTTTCATAAGCACCTAACGAGCCGATATATTAGAGACGGTATTATTTTTTCAGAGGCTTCAAACGTTTAAAATGAGCTAATAACGCCATAGTTTCTTTAGGCAAATTTTCCAATGTCTACAGAGTCTTTCAGTAAGTTAGTCAACGGAAGAAATAAAGGCGTTGGGAGTTCATCTAAATCGAACCACTTCCACTGCTTACATTTTTCAGGCTCTGTTATCTGAGGGTCACCAATAGAACAAGACGTTACAACAAATAAAGTCACATAATGCTTATTCTCTTTTTCAAAAATATCATTAGTAAAACCTAAATGCTTGAATGAGTTCACAACTAACCCTGTTTCTTCAAACGTTTCGCGTTTTGCACATTCTTCGATACTTTCACCCAACTCAAGGTGTCCACCAGGTGTTGCCCAGGTATGCGCGCCATGAGAGCCTATACGCTCTCCAAGTAATATACGCCCATCTCTTAAAATAACGGCAGCCACACCGACCCGCACTTCCTTCTTCACTCAACACCCCTTTATGAATACCACGTTGCCAAACAAGCCTGTAAATTAACTCGTTATAAATTTTTTAATAATGAGCCAACCATAGCCGAGTTCCTATTTTGATTCAATCGCTTACTTTGAAATATAAGAAGATGTGTGATTTTTAATGGCTGTATTAGGAAGTTTTATGAGTATCTCTGCGGAGTATTTTAAAGGATATTGACTTACTTTTTTAATACCGCTTGTTTTACTACTTTTGATATTAACGAAGCAACATCGTTACCATTGAGCATTCACGCTTGTTTGTCAGCGAAATGAATCTAACTTTAAAACGCTTTAGTTCACACTCAGAAATCCAATAACAACACGTCAACCGTGGCACAACGATTTTAAGTCGTATAGTCAGTTGCAAGGTGCAATACCAACAAGAAAAATGCGTGTTTCAAGAGCAAGCGGTAGATTGAGATGTGTTAGCACAAGGGTTAGCGTTCCAAATAGATATAATTTTTTTAGATTAATACGAAAAAAGCGGCAACAAACGTCCGTATTTTACATTGGTAAAAAGCGGCTGAAAGTTAGAAAAACCCAGCCACACCATCGTGCTTACTAACCCGCACATTACGAATGGGGATTTTTTATTGGAAATCTAGTATCCAATGATTATTTTTTACGTTTTGATGCTGCTATCGCAATGATTACAACAATAATAACGGCTACAACACCACCAATGGCTGCGCTACTCATGATTATCTCCTTTAATAAAAAATTTCAAACGTTAAGTCAGTTTACTTTTGTGATTAGGAGTACCCTTATCACACTTTGATAATGCGTACATTGCGCTTTTCTAGCTCACCTCTGCCACTTTTTTGATTCCTTCTCGTTACTATCAACAGTAACAAAAATTAATTTTAAATCAGCAACTTGATGACTTTAAGTTACTTTTTCTTTGCAACAAATGTTTTATTAACAATTCGCCAGCCATTTTCACGCTTATACATGACAAGGTAGTCAATGTAGTGTGTTTTGGGCGTATCAAAATCAAGCTTTACCATGGCCATTTTGTCATCCACGATATCAACAGACAGAATATTTGCTACCCACGTATCTTTCGTTGCTTTAGTGAAGTAGCTAGAAAACGCTTTTAATGGAACCGTTTTAATGGTCTCTTTTGCTGTATCTTTATTAACTGTGATCATTTTCACATCACCGAACTCCATATCAAAGGCGTTAGCAAGAAGCGCCTGATCGCCATTGGCTGCGCCATTAAAATAGTCGTAGGCCGTTTTTACAACGGCTTGGTATTCTTTACCTGTTAATGCATCAGCATAGCTAAGCGCTGGTAGGAAAAAAGTAAAGAGCGTCATTGTTATAGAAAGTAGTTTTATTTTATTCATTGTTTTGCTATTCCTTGATTGAATTAGAAGTGTCACTTTGTTGTACAAACCTGATCAGGTATTTGCCTTGTTTGTATTTTTTTATCTAAAGCCAGCTTTTTTCATCCCAACTTTTGCAGACCAATATACCATTGAGATAATGACAAATAATACAGGTATAACTAACAGTTCAATCGATTGTAGACTTTTGGGAAATAATTTTGCCTGCCCCAGAAAAAACGCTGCTGTTGCCATAAACATCGGAAAAAACATCCGCCATAAATGTCTCACTAATTTTTGCACAGTTGATTGATCTGCTTTAATCAAACAGGACACTTTAATAATGGAATATAATCCTATAATTGAGGTGTTAAATGACAAAACGAACAAACAGAACTTACACAACAGAATTTAAACAAGAAGCTGTGGCATTAGTAACTGAACAAGGTTACAGCGTTCCTAAAGCAGCTAGCTCTTTAGGTATCACAGATAAACTACTTTATAACTGGAAAGCTAAGTATGAGGCCGAACAATTAGGTACTACTTTAAATGCTGATGAACGTGCTGAACTGCTCAAGTTACGCAAGGAAGTTAAAGAGCTAAGGATGGAAGAAGAGATATTAAAAAAGGCCAGCTCCCTCCTGCTAAGGGAAACCAAGTAACGTTTCAAACGATTAAACAGCTATCTTCAGTTTTTCCAATAGTGAAGCTTTGTAAAATAATGGGGTTCAGTCGCAGCGCTTATTATGCTTGGCTAAATCGGCCAGCCAAAATCATTACGGCAGAGCAACTTCACCTGTATCGAAGAGCCAAAACGATTTTTAAGCAAAGTCGAAATAGATGAGGTTATCAAGAGTTACGAAAAAGATTACGCAGAGAGGAATTAAAAGTGAGTGACTATGGTACTCAGAAGCTGATGGCTAAGCTTAATTTAGTGGTTACTCAGCGAGTGGCTTATAAAGTTACAACCAAGCGCAAGCACAGTGATGCTGTTGCGGATAATTTACTGAATCAAAACTTTAACCCTGTTGCGCCTAATCAAGTATGGGCTGGCGATGTGACATACTTTAGAACTGGCGAAGGCTGGATGTATCTAGCCATTGTTATGGACTTATATTCTCGTCGTATTGTTGGTTGGCATATTGATAAACGCATGACGACCGACTTGGTCAGTAAAGCAATGATAAAAGCGTATAACTTACGGCAACCGCCCAAGAGATTAGTATTTCACAGCGACAGAGGCTCACAATATACCAGCAAATATTATCGTTAGCTGTTAGCTAACTATGGCATTAGAGCTAGCATGGGCGATGTCGGTGCGTGTTGGGGTAATGCCGTGGTTGAAAGGTTCTTCGGCAGTTTAAAACATGATTGGTTGCTGAAAGTGCCACAACCTACTCGTGAACATATGAGAAATGATGTGACAGCGTATATGCGCTACTACAACTTAGAACGGCTTCATACATCTAATGGTGATCTATCACCAGTCGAGTATGAGCAAAGTTCCCTTAGAAAAGTGTCCTGATTTAGTTGTGCAGAACAGTCTACACGATTCACTCAACTACAAGCCTTTTTGACTTAACCCGGCCTTGTAACTAACTCTAGTTCTACAAACATCGTCATTGAGCAAGAGCTTTGAGCTTGTCAGCAAACTATTGTGGGTTAACTGTTAATTTAGGTCCTACTATGAGCCACTTAAAGACTAGCGAATTAACCTATATAATTATAACTATTCAATGGTTTGCTTATGAGCATTGTGCCTCGCCTCGGGGTTATTATCCCGAATTAAACCGATAAACATTTTTAATGACATCGCTGCACCAGACAAACCACTTACATTATCTTTCACGTATTCTTTGTATAAACTTAATTCGTCTCGGTGATAAATAGCACCATTAAATAATAACGCGTGAATGTCCTTTGTATGTTCAATATTTTCAAGTGGGTTATTATTAAGCAGCAACATATCTGCAACCTTTCCTTTCTCCACTGTGCCATGCGTTTTTTCTAAACCAAAGTATAGCGCTGGATTTAACGTTGCAGCAACAATAGACTCCCCCGTAGACAATCCAGCAGCAACCAAATGTTTCATTTCTTCATGAAGGCTGAGTCCCGGAACAGAATATGGATCGAAAGTGTCAGTGCCGGTCAGAATCTTTACCCCTTGTTCATGTGCTAATCCGGTTAATTTCAAACCTTGTTGATAGTAACGCTGTAACATTTCCAGATCTTGGCCGCGCATTCCGTCTGTATCATCTTGCCACATATATTCAAGTAAAAATGGAACATAATCTTTTTTTCCATCATTTAAATAAAACTCATCAAACACCGATGCTTCATAAAATTTTGTGCCGTGAGTCGGCGTAAAATAGGTTCCATTTTTTACCATCTCGACAACCAAGTTATCGAATTTTTGTTTAGAAAAACTATCAATCATCTCTGTTTTTGTCGGGCGCTTGCGTGTGAGTCCATCATCCGAGGTATAATATTCTAAGTAATACGCTCTGAGATCATCAGCGCGTGTAGACGAGCTATCGATAAGCAAATGGGCGTGTTCAAAACTCTTTTGACCCGCTTTTGAAGCTAAAACGGGGTCAATGACCAAAGGGTAATGCCCGGCAAAGCTTACACCTTTTAGTCTTGCTGCCTCTGCAAGTTTAAAATAACGATCCGGTAATATCCCCGAATATATTTTCACAAATGAGTCCGGCAAGTCAGAGGTTCGTTCAACAACTGCTTCAACATCTCTTTCATCGTAACTGTCGCCCACAATCTCGCCTGCGAACCCTATTATTTTAGGACCTAATAACTCGCCATTATCAATTGACGCCTTCCACTTTCGTCGGTGCGCATTTATGATCATAACTCCCTGCATATCTCGAAGGTTGGTAACGCCATGAGCCAAGTACATTGGCATAGCCAAAAGAGGAGCCAAATCGAACGCTAAATGAGAATGCATATCCCACAATGACGGCATTAGATACTTGTCTGTGCCGTCTACCGAGACGATATGAGTGTCAATTGGACTATCAACGTTTGCGTTTGCGTCTGTGATAGCGACAATGAATCCATCTTTTATCAATACGTTTTTGTGGGGGACAACTGATTGAGTTGGAGCATCTACCACGCTGACATTTTTAATTAAAATATTAGCTGTCGGCTGCTTTTGTTTCAGAGGTTCAGCAAGAGGCAAATCTAATACGGCACAACTCTTTAACATCATGACGATAAGCAAAAGGCCAAATAACACCGCTAAAATTTTGAGAAATACTTTCATTGTTATCCTAGTTCTATTCAATCATTAAAGTGACAAAATAATGGGTATAATTAGTTATTTTATGCGCTGGATTAGGAAAACAAAAAAAGGACAGGCATATAATTTTATCAAAAATTAAGTGCTGATCTTATCTATCTAAAAATTAATTTTCCCCAGTCATGGGTAACTTTATCATTATTTTTTTCGCACGGCTTGTTGCAAAGTGAAGAATTGAGTCGCTTGGAAGAGATTTTAGTTCATAAAGATAAGCTAAAAATTGAATTTTTTAATTTTTATCAATAATTAAGGTTTAGCTGTTCAACCTGCGCCTTTGTACCATTTTACATCGTTGGTGGCGGCTTGTTGCTTTAACCGTTGTTTACTGCCTGCAAAATTTGAATATTGCTGCCTAAAACGTTGAATTGATTCTAGCCAGTGCGCTTCTTCTATATTCAACGTGAGGAGCACTTTTGGCACAACCTTGTTGATATGCCCTTTTTCTTTGGATCTATGTGGCGACCACTCCAGTCAACTAATTCAATGTAATCGAGTAAGGCAAAAGGGATGGTGTTTTTTATGTGGTTGCCACCAAATGGCTTGAGCTTTGCGGGTTGACTTTTATGCTGAATAGACTCTTTTTGTTTTAGGGGTTTATTTGCTGTGACCGTGTATTTTGTGAAGGCTTTAAAATGCGCTATGCGCTCTTGAATTGAGGTGAAATCACTGCCTTCAAGCGTATCGGCGATGTTTGCTCTGATAGGATTCAAGTCAACGTAGGCCATGCAACTAAGCACTGCGGTTTCATCTAATAATGCCTGTGATTTGTAGCGTCCTTCCCAAAATCGGCCTGTGCAGTTATCTTCTTTATTCGCTTCGCGGGCAATGTATTCGTTGAGGTTTTTCATATACCAGCTGATGTCATAGAGTCGCTCTCGCCATTTTGCAATAATTTCATTGAAAAAGATTAAACTTACCTTATCTAACTGCTCTCCACTTAAGTAGCGATCAACTAAAATATGGCCGTTATAAAGCTGATACCAGCGTTCAATTACTTCATCATCAGACCAATCAAGCGCTTGCCGCCTATTGACATTCACAACAATGTGGTAGTGACTACTCATAATTGCGTAAGCGGCAATATCTCTGGCAAATACGCTACTTAATAACTTTATCCGCTCTACTAACCACTCCCGACGATGATCAAAGTTTTGACCTGTGTATTTATCATCTCCACACAAAAATGCGCGCCTAACACATCGTGAGATCAAGTGATAATAAGATGTGGATGCTAAATCAATCAGCTTTTTTCTTGCACGAGTCATAAAATATCAACTGTAGTTTAACTGTATATAACAACAGTGGTTGATACTATGAATTTTGCAAAAAAAATTGTGCCTGTCCTATTTTACCTTTGCTGTCCACCTCAGGGCGTGTTGTTAGGTATAATTTTAACCACAACTTCTCGTGTAATTTACCGCTAGATATTGAATACCCGTCGCTTTAAATAAACTAGGTGATGAATTAGTTAGTTCAAAACACCACCTTTTTCCATTTTCGGGCTCAATAAATAACCCATGTTGTACAACTAAAATAGTATCTAAATTTTTGATAGGAATATTACTCATGTTTAGCGGTTTAATAAAATTTACAAGATATATTTCACCACCATGCTGCATACAATCCAATTCTTTAGAATCTATAGGGTTTGCATTATTACAGTGATCTAAAACCCAACCAGTATATGATGCCGATTTAGGAATTGCTGATATTTCACCTGAGCTATAATCAACAGAAATTTTATTTGTACAGCTCGATAAAAATAAAAGTGGAATAAGAGTTAATAAAACTCGCAACATTCGTTTATACCTAACGCCTTGCGCAGTGGTGAGTAACGTTGGCGGGATTTTTTTCGGCGAAGTAAATAGCAAAAAGCGCGACAATTTTACGAATCCGACTGACGCAACTTGTTAGGGTTTAATTTAGAATTCAACTGGGTAAAACTTTTTGTTGATCCCTTCTAATCCTAAGTAAATTCCATACTCAGAATTTTCACCCAAGTCTTCTATGGATGTTTTAAATTCTCTATCCACAATGTCAAACTTAGCTTTATATACGTGCTTGGCCTTCATCTCATTTATTACAACTTCAGTAACTCCTACTTTATATGAAGCTATTCCATTATCATAAACACTTAGTCTAACCGTAAACTTATTTGTTCCTGGTTTAACCCTTACCCATATAGGACAACCCACCTCCCAACAACTGGTTTCTACGCCATTTACACTCAATATTTGACCATTTGAATTTCCCACAAATCCATCGGTCGTAAACACAGAGGTATCAGAAAGAGGATAGTTTTTATTTTCATATGTAAGATATGGTTTTGTATGGAAAGTGGACATACAGCCAGACATTAAAATTGCGAAAATAATTAAGATACTACTTTTAATCACTATTTTTCCTTTATTTATGTGGAGTGGATTTGAACCCTAACGCCCCAAGCAGGGGCAACGTTTAAGCTGGCTAAAATAGGAGCGAAGCGACGGGAGCCAGCTTAAAATTGTCCCGTTGACTTGGCTTGATACTCATTGAGCCTCCTCCCCAGCATCGCGATTATTCGCTACGCTGAAAAGGCAACCAACCTTACAGGAGAAAGCTCAATGAACTTTTACAATAACATGCATCCATATTATTGTGGAATCGATTTACACGCACGATTACTTTACGTCTGTATCATTGATAATACAGGACTTATCCTTGTTCACAAGAAAATTAAAGATGACCCAGAAGCACTACTAAAGCTACTTAAACCGTATATCGGTGACATTGTGGTTGGCGTAGAGTGCATGCATTGCTGGTATTGGGTCGCTGACTTTTGTAAAGAACACACTATCGACTTTATTCTCGGTCATGCTTTGTATATGAAAGCGATTCATGGCGGTAAAGCCAAAAACGATAAAATAGATTCATATAAAATTGCCAAACTCATCCGTGGGGGGAACTTCCCACTTGCTTATGTGTATGACAAAGATATGCGTGCT
Organism: Pseudoalteromonas sp. H105; assembly: GCF_001469215.1. Taxonomy (GTDB): domain Bacteria; phylum Pseudomonadota; class Gammaproteobacteria; order Enterobacterales; family Alteromonadaceae; genus Pseudoalteromonas. The sequence goes on along the minus strand of NZ_LOFH01000018.1, from coordinate 2,968 downwards.
ACGCGTGATTTACTCCGCCGCAGAACTAAAATCGTCCGCCACGGCGCTGATTTAAAAGCCCATGTTGCCAATACTGCCAGTCAGTATAATTTACCTGCCCACAACGTTAATTTAAAGAACGTCTGCGATAGAGAGAAGATGCGCTATTACTTCCCTGATCCCGTTGTGCAACGCTCTATTAATTTAAATATGGCCATACTTGATTGCTATCACAAGGAGCTTAAGCCTTTAGAGCATTATATTGAACAAATGGCTAAGCAGCATAATCCTGTGCACCTTAATATCTTGCAAACAATTAATGGTATAGGCCGCATTCTCGCACTCACCATCATTTACGAAATTGGTGACATCAATCGCTTTTCAAGCGTACAAAAATTCGCTTCATACAGTCGATTAGTCAAATGCAAAGCGGAGTCTGCTGGCAAAACCTATGGCACCCAAGGTAATAAAATTGGCAATGCACATCTTAAATGGGCGTTCTCCGAAGCCGCAGTATTACTGCTGCGCCACAATCACAACGCCAACAAATACCTTGAAAAACTACAAAAGCGAATGAGCAAAGCCAAAGCACTGTCAGCGCTTGCACATAAGCTGGGTCGCTGTGTTTATTATATGCTTAAAAAAGAGACTGTATTCGATGAAGCAAAATTCTTAAAGGGTTAGTCACGGTACTGAGTGAGCTGAACATCTAACTGGATATAAGGCTGAGCATCAATCAATTGGGTGAGTTAATAGCCAACAAGGTTTAACCTGATTATATGCCTACAGGCCTGAGCCACTTGCCTTGATTAGACGCTCAGTACGCGTGCATTAATACAATAAACAAAGTCGCTTACACCTGACTTGAGCCTTAAACTAACTGGATCATAATGATGAAACCAGCCGCCTTGAATAGTGCCATGATGAGGTTAACCGATGAATGTCTCGGCTCTGGCATCCTGCTTCGCTCTACCTTCTAAATCCATTTAGTCGTAGTGCCCCAGCAACCCCAAAAGGATATGGGAAAAAATCTGGCTGCGATGAGATCGCAATAAGAGATTACTGCGTAACGCACCCTATATGTGTTTGCCGTAAGCTACTTGCTTAACAGCCGCATCGACAGACGAAGTAAACGAATTTGTTTATTGATTTTGAATTGACCGTCACTGTATAGAAACGGTCAAAAAGAATACTAGTGCCTATTGACAGAGATAAGGCTCATATGTGTTAGCATGAAGTTACTGTAATTTAATAGGTTTATCAACTGCTACTATAGCTGCCACAATAAAAGCAGGAATAAACTGATACAGCCAATCAGCGAAATGCTGTGCAAATAAAAAACTGATGGATGCGCTAGCCAAAGATGTAATTAAAACAACTGAAACGGCTTGGAACTTATATATTTTTCCGACACATTGTGCGCGTATTTCATGCCTTGAAGCAAAACGAATGAGCAAAGCATAAATGATCAAAATAATATAGAGGAAAAAGAATGCTCCCAAACGCTGACTCCTTTCATGCTAACGCCCTCGTTAATGGGCAAATAATTGTTGGCTAAAATAAGCGACGCAGGAGCAAATAGCCAACTGTTATTTGTCCTGATTTAACAGCTTGTTAAGTGCCCGTTTTCCATAAACTGTATTGTTTATTTCTATCAGTTAATTTTGCCATTGCCTCAAGTCTGGACTCAATTTCAGCCAGAGTTGGGATGCCACACAATTTTCTTTGTTCATCAGGACGAGCATTTTTATTGAAATTTTCCAAATAGTAAATTTCATGTGTTCCATCAGCATTCATTTTTCTATTTAATTGAGTTCCCCATACTTGAGATTTACCAATTTTAAGAAGATATCTATCCTCAGCAGCACACGATAACCAGTTAGCGCTTTTATTATTTGGGTCAAGCGAAGCTGATTTTTTTGAAAGCTCCATTGCCATTTTGTAATGCTTTGGTTCTGAACCATGCTGCATTATCATAGCCGCCGCAAAGTATTCTTCAGAGGATAAACTATCCGTGCTATTTAATAAGCTTTCAACCTGCGAAAGTCTAGCTTTATCTCCTGGGAGCATAACCTCAGTTATATATTTTCTAACTTCATCTTTAGGAAGCGACCGCAAGTGAGTACGAACTGTTTGATCTTCTTTATATAAAGCAATCACATCAATAGCATTTACTTGAGATACAAAAAATGCTGTCGCAATAAAAATCCATTTAAAATTCACCAAAACCTCCTAGGGCATTTAACGAGCCTGTAGATTAACTCGTTTTAAATTTATTTTTATTAATGAATCAACCATAGCCGAGTTCCTATTTTGGTTCAATCAGTTATCGCTAGTTTACGAAAAATAGGAAAAGAGAATGTGCGGTTGTTTTAATGGCTGTTTTAGAGGGAATTGCAGGTGCTTGATTGGCTATATTTCGGCTTAAAAAGGCTCCCCTTTTTTAATGCTGCCTGTTTTGCAGCTTTTCTATGTTATGAACAAGGCAGTACAGTTGCCGCAGAATGAAGTAAAAGCATTCACTTTCGTTTTTCCCCGTAAGGTTAATTTATTCATGCCTTTGTTTACTGTAATATTCCGCTGTTTATTTAAAGGGAAGCAGGCTCTATACTGCCTAGTCGTTTGCTATTCCTTCAATAAAAAGCTGCCGTCGCCCCATTGGGCTGTCTATTTTGACCTTCATTTTGTCGATGTAGCTTAGCTTTTTGCGTGATTCATTATTTTTAAACTGTACTTGCCGCCCTGTTTTTATCGGTGGCTTTCGCATGCATTGCTGTTGTAGTGGGCATACTTTGCAATCTTTCAAGTAACCGCAAAATCGGGTGTATTGTTGGTTATGGCTGTTTACATTAACACCACTTCGCCACATGGCATTGCCTGCGGGGCAGCGGCAGGTTTGCGTTGATTCATCATAGTGGAAGTCATCTGAGGTGAATAACCGTGGCTTGCCTTTACTGCGTTTTAGTCGGCGCTTTTCTTGCTCTGTTTC
>NZ_LOFH01000017.1 GCF_001469215.1 Pseudoalteromonas sp. H105 | reverse complement strand
ACCAGCACCTACAGTACGGCCACCTTCACGGATAGCGAAACGAAGACCTTCATCCATCGCGATTGGCGCGATTAGAGTTACTGTCATCTTAACGTTATCACCAGGCATTACCATTTCTACGCCTTCTGGTAACTGTACGTCACCAGTTACGTCAGTTGTACGGAAGTAGAACTGTGGACGGTAACCTTTGAAGAAAGGAGTATGACGACCACCTTCATCTTTAGAAAGTACGTATACTTCTGAAGTGAAAGTTGTGTGTGGGTTGATTGAACCAGGCTTAGCTAGTACTTGACCACGTTCAACGTCTTCACGCTTAGTACCACGTAGAAGTGCACCAATGTTCTCACCAGCACGACCTTCGTCAAGAAGCTTACGGAACATTTCAACACCAGTACAAGTAGACTTAGTCGTCTCTTTGATACCAACGATTTCAACTTCGTCATTCACGTTGATGATACCAGCTTCAACACGGCCAGTTACAACAGTACCACGACCTTGGATTGAGAAAACGTCTTCGATAGGCATGATGAATGGCTTATCGATGTCACGCTCTGGCTCTGGAATGTAAGAATCTAGTGCTTCTGCAAGCTCAACGATCTTGTCTTCCCACTGCTTTTCGCCTTCAAGTGCTTTAAGAGCTGAACCTTGAATTAGTGGTAAGTCATCACCTGGGAAGTCATATTCAGAAAGAAGTTCACGAACTTCCATTTCTACTAGCTCAAGTAGCTCTTCATCATCAACCATGTCACATTTGTTCATAAATACGATGATGTAAGGAACGCCAACCTGACGAGAAAGTAGGATGTGCTCACGCGTTTGTGGCATAGGGCCGTCAGTTGCAGCAACAACTAGGATAGCGCCGTCCATTTGAGCAGCACCAGTGATCATGTTTTTAACATAATCGGCGTGTCCAGGACAGTCTACGTGTGCGTAGTGACGAGTAGGAGTATCGTACTCAACGTGTGATGTTGAGATTGTGATACCACGCTCGCGCTCTTCTGGAGCGTTATCGATTGATGCGAAGTCTTTAGCTACACCACCGTATACTTTTGCAAGTACGTTAGTGATTGCTGCAGTTAGGGTAGTTTTACCGTGGTCAACGTGGCCGATTGTACCAACGTTTACGTGCGGTTTTACGCGTTCAAACTTTTCTTTTGCCATGACGGAACCTATCAGTTTTGTGTATCTAGATTACATATGAAAATAATCCACCAGTAGGTAGATTAAATTAAATTTTTCAAATTTCAAATAGTATTTTCTGACAGATAAAGGAAGTGTTCAAGAAGATTCATGTGACTGGTGCTGATAGGCAGATTTGAACTGCCGACCTCACCCTTACCAAGGGTGCGCTCTACCAACTGAGCTATATCAGCAAAACCAGAAACTGGAGCGGGCAGCGGGAATCGAACCCGCATCATCAGCTTGGAAGGCTGAGGTAATAGCCATTATACGATGCCCGCGTTAGGAACCTGTTCTTAAACTACCTCTAACCGTCAAGAATAAAGTGGTGGAGGGAGCTGGATTCGAACCAGCGAAGGCTGAGCCGTCAGATTTACAGTCTGATCCCTTTGGCCGCTCGGGAACCCCTCCACGATAATTCTTTACTAAGCACTTCCGGTAAAAGGAAAGTGGTGCCGACTAACCGAGTCGAACGGTTGACCTACTGATTACAAGTCAGTTGCTCTACCAGCTGAGCTAAGTCGGCACTGCTTTAGTACGGGGCGAGATATTAGAGTAAGGTTTATTGGGATGCAACAATAAATTTGAAAAAAGTGTAACTTTTTAACTCAAATGCTCATAAATCAGGCAAACACGTGCAATTTTGTTACTTTTTATACAATTCTCGCCAATAGCTCAAGCCATGCATTACTAATTGCGGCGCAAAAATAGCTTCCGAAAATTGTGTTTGGAGTAATTCACCATAACCGCCAGCAAAAATCAGTTTGGGCTTTTTATTATTTAAATGCAGCTTTGCTTGCTCAACTGCACCGATTGTTGCCACAAGGGCGCCATTTTTTAGTCCATTTGGGGTGTTTATACCAAGCTCACTGCTAAATGATGTTGTTTCATCATCAAACACGCGCTGAGTATTTTGGGTTAATGACCGAGTCATTAAATCAAGCCCCGGTATTATCCACCCTCCTAGGTGTTGTCCGCCTGCATCTAACACATCAATCGTGGTCGCTGTGCCTGTATCAACAATAATGCAATCTTGTTTTGGCCATAAGGTATACACTGCAATGAGCGCTAACCAGCGATCAATACCTAAGTTTTGATAGTGTTCATAGGCACAATGTAAGTTTTCGAGCTGCTTGCTAACTGCAGCTTCATAACATGGGATATTCAATGTCGCGGCCTGCGCTAATAGCGTATCTAGCAGCTCACTTTTACCAACACAGGCATACACAACCTCTGTAACTTGTTGCCATACTAATGTGTTTACATTGCAGGAAGTAATATTACGCTCATTGGAGTACGCCGCTTTTAATGCGGTATTCCCTACATCGATTAACAATCTCATTGTTGCGCCTTACGTAAAGATATTTCGCCGCCATAGTAACTTTTTGCTTCACCGTCTTGGCGAATGCGAATCCCCCCCTGCATATCTATTCCTTCACAAATACCTCGCCAGCTCCTGTGTCCAGTGTTTAACTCTACGCACTGCCCTGCAAAGGCATCTAAGGTATTCCATTGTTGATACATATCCACTAAACCCGTTTCACTGTATTGCGTTAAGCGCTGCTCTAGGTAATAAGTAAGGTGTGCAACGAGTTTGTTCTTATCTAATTGCGAGGTATGCTGGCTTAGATCGGTCCATGCTTGATCTATATGCTGACTGGCACTTTCTGGCATCTGTAGATTGATGCCTATCCCAATTACAAGCTGACATGGGCCTTGAGGTTGGCCATCGAGCTCAACCAATACCCCTGCGAGTTTTTCTTTATTAAGGTAAATATCATTCGGCCATTTTAGCTCTATTTCAAGCTGGTAAAGAGCCTTTAAAGTATCATAAACAGCAAGTCCTACCGCAACCGACATACCCATTGCTGCTTGCAGACCATCATCCAAACGCCAGTAATAGCTATAATAAAGGTTGGCCCCAAAGGGCGACTGCCAAACACGTCCTCTGCGACCTCGTCCTGCTTGTTGCATTTCAGCAACGATTACAGTCCCGGAGTCGACTGTTTGCTTGGCCGTGATGCGTCGCATTAGTTCGCTATTAGTTGAATCGATGATTGGCTGCACTTCGATTTGCGCTGTATTTGCCCCAAGTGCTTGGTAATAATCTGCAATGACACTTTCATTTAATAAGCTGACCACATTATTTAAACGATACCCCTTACCATTGACCTTGAAGATATCAAGGCCCATCTCTTGCAGGCTTTGAATATGTTTACTCACCGCAGCGCGGCTAATTCCGAGTTGTTCAGCAAGTAATTGTCCTGAAATAAAACCACTGTTATTTAGGGTATTTAAAATTGCTAATTTATTGCCATCTGGCGCTTTCATGCAATGCCCCCTAAATCAAGGTGGCACTCATCACGCTTTGTCATCAAACGCACCTCGTGTTGTAAACTTATTTCATAGCATTGCCAAACCTGCTGTTGTATATGTTTAACCATAGCGATTAGATCGCTCCCAGCACTCTCCCCGTAATTGACCAATACAAGCGCTTGCTGCTGATGCACTTCAATACCCGCAATGCGAAACCCCTTTAAACCCGCCTGCTCAATTAACCAACCGGCTGCCACTTTATGATGGTTATCATCATAGTGATAATGAGGGAGCTGCGGGTATTTTTTGAGCAACACCTTAAGTCTATCGTTTTTAATAATAGGGTTTTTAAAAAAGCTGCCCGCATTAGCAAGCGTATAAGGATCGGGGAGTTTACTGCTGCGTGTTTTAATAACTTGGTCAAAGATTGTATGAGGCGTGACATGTTCTAGTTGCTTTAATGGCCCATAACTTAACTCTGGCTGCCAGAGCTTTGGCAAACAAAGTCCGACTTGTACGATCACCACCTTGTTCTTTAAACAGTGTTTAAAGATAGAATCGCGATAACCAAACAAGCATGCATCTTTACTCAAACGCACTATTTTTTTACTGGCAATATCAAAATAGTCAACATAGTCAACATACTTCGCCAGCTCAACGCCATAAGCCCCAATATTTTGTACCGGTGCTGCGCCGACAGTCCCGGGAATAAGCGCTAAATTCTCTAAGCCCGGCATCGTGTGCGCTAGCGTATAAACAACCAACTGATGCCAATTTTCACCGGCCGCAACATCCAATAAATAGTCATGCTCTCGCTGCGTGACCGTGATGCCTTTGGTTGCCATTTTAATCACTGTCCCTTGGTAATCATCCAAAAATACGGTGTTACTGCCCTCACCCAAAATACAAAAAGGAGACGCAAATGATTGTTGCTGTAACTGATTCAAATCAGTTATCTCAGTGATTGTTGAGCACTGACTTGGTAATGAGAATGTGTGAAAAGCCTGTAGGGAGTGAGCCACAAAGCGCCTCAAAGGTTAATTGTCACTAATCGCCCTAGTTTACCTCATCATCGCAAAACACGCATCAGATTGCATAAATTGTTCAACCTAGCTTCCCATCGTGATATAAAACCTGCACTTTTTATTTGTGTTCAGGGTAATTATGAAAATCACACCTCTTTTTTTAAGCCTCGCGATGGCCGGTATGTGTTCGCACGCTATGGCCAGCGCCGTTGACCAAAACTCCTACGCTAACATTAATGACGTGATAACTACGCATTTAAACTTAGATTTAGATGTCGATTTTGCAGACAAGCAATTAGAAGGGTTTGTTGAGCATACGCTAGCGTGGCAAAATGTGAACAGTAGACACCTTGTCTTGGATACGCGTGATTTAGACATTGATAAAGTGATGTACAAAACACAAAAAGGTCGCTGGAAAAAAGCAGATTTTGCACTGGCTAAACGCGATGACGTCAAAGGTTCAAAGCTCACAATCACCTTTAGCAGTCAAGCGCAGAAAGTCCGTATTTACTACAACAGCCGTCCAGAAGCATCTGGCTTACAGTGGCTAACACCTGAACAAACCGCGAGTAAAACACACCCATTTATGTACAGTCAGTCACAAGCTATTCATGCGCGTAGCTGGTTACCCGTGCAAGATACCCCTGCAATGCGTGTAACTTATACTGCCCGTATTCAAACACCTAAAGACATTCGCGCGGTCATGAGCGCCGATAACAAAGACGCATTATATAAAGATGGTGATTACCACTTCACTATGCCACAAGCGATCTCTCCTTACTTAATTGCGATTGGCGCAGGTAACTTAGAGTTTAAAGCGATGTCTAAACAAACCGGTATTTTTGCAGAGCCTGAGATTTTAGATGCCTCTGTCGCTGAGTTTAATGACACTCAAGCAATGATCGATAAAACCAACGAAATGTATGGTGACTATGCATGGGGCCGTTACGACTTACTTATGCTACCACCTAGCTTCCCATTTGGTGGCATGGAAAACCCACGTCTATCATTTATTACCCCAACTGTCGTGGCCGGTGATAAAAGTTTAGTTAACCTAATTGCCCATGAACTTGCGCACTCCTGGTCTGGTAACTTAGTAACCAATGCAACATGGGAAGATTTATGGCTTAACGAAGGTTTTACCTCATACGTTGAAAACCGTATTATGGAAGAAGTATTTGGCCGTGACCGTGCCGTCATGGAACAAGCGCTTGATGCGGCTGGTTTGCGTGCGCAACTTAACACTATTGATGCGCCTGATACCCGCCTTAATTTGAAATTGAATGGTCGCGATCCTGATGACGCATTCAGCTCTGTGCCATACACAAAAGGTCAGTTATTTTTAATCTACCTTGAAAACCAATACGGCCGCGAAAAGTTTGATGCGTTTGTAAAAACCTACTTTGACGAGTTCGCTTTTAAATCATTAACGACAGCCCAATTTGTTACGTATATTGAAGCGAACTTAATTGAAAAGTACCCAGGCGTTGTGAGCATGGATAAAGTGAATGAGTGGATTTTTGAACCAGGTTTACCAAGTGATGCACCTAACCCAACCTCTGATGCTTTTGACAAAGTAGATGCGGCTAAAACAGCGTGGTTACAAGGTTCAACAACCGCAGCACAGCTTCCGACAGCAAACTGGACAGTGCACGAGTGGTTACACTTTTTAAATAATTTACCACGCGATTTAAGCATCGAAAAAATGACGGAGTTAGACCGCGAATTTAATCTTACTCAAGCAACCAATGCTGAACGTGCTTTTGCATGGTACATGTTGGCTGTAGGGAATGGCTATCAGCCTATTTATCCTGCCCTTGATAAGCATTTAACCAGCATTGGCCGCCGTAAGTTGATTGTTCCTCTATACAAAGCACTGATCACCAACGGTAAACGCGAATGGGCCCATAAGATCTATATCAACGCGCGCCCGGGCTATCACCCGCTAGCGCAGGGGACTATTGATAACTTATTTAGTAAATAAGAATAACCAAATGAAAAAGGGCGATTTATTCGCCCTTTTTATTACTTTTTGATTTTGTTTAGAAAGCGTTCACGTTCCTCAAGGCTGGCTTGTTGCCACCAAAAATCCAACATCGCCGCAGCATTAGGTGTATCAGCTGTGCTAGGCGCTGGTTTTGACATTGGCGCGTTAACAGGCGCCTTAGCCACTGTAGGTTGATTTAGTGAAGCAGTGGGTGCAGCTGGTGCTATTGATTTGACTTGACTCTGGGGAGGGTTCATAGAGGTCGCTAATGGCATGCCTAATGATGCACCTTTCGCTTTTAAACTGACTTGCGGTGACTCTGCAAATACTTTAGCTGCGACCGCGTTGTCCGCCCTATTAAAAACCACATCATAGTTATTTCCCTGCTCAATCGTCATAACAACCCAAAATGGCTCAGAATCAATAATTTGATGCTCGTCATAACCTTGCTCGTATAAATCGGAGTATTTCAATTTAACCGGGTAAGTACCTGGATTGAGGTCGAGTTCATCGACACGATTAAAAAATGAATGCTCAATCACCTTTTTACCAACTTGCAGTGGAATGATTTCCTCAGGGAAAGAAACCATTTCAGCCAAAGCAACTGAACTGAAAAGCAACGCGGCAACGCCACTGAAAACGACTGATTTGTACATAATAACTCCTTGTGTTTGATTTCAGTTTGACACTGCAAGCAAAGTTTGTCATTAGTGACTTTAAAACAAACATTGGAGCTGAGTTAAAATGCATGATGAAACCATCTTTACAAAAATCATAAACCGAGAAATCCCTGCCGATATTGTCTATGAAGATGAGTTGTCGCTGGCTTTTCGAGATATCAACCCCCAAGCCCCTTTTCACATTTTGATTATCCCAAAAAAAGCGATTGCGACAATTAACGATATTACCGAAGAGGACGCACCAACTGTTGGTCATTTATATGTTGTTGCTGCAAAAATAGCTAAACAACAAGGCTTTAGCGAAGATGGTTTTAGAGTTGTAATGAATTGCAACGATCACGGTGGACAAACGGTATATCATATTCACTTACACATGTTAGCGGGGAAAAGTATGGGGTGGCCGCCGTATCAAGATAACAAAAAAGAATGACCACAAAAAAAATACATACTCTTTTAAGGCTACTCTAAAGTAATGAGCAAATATGAACAATCGTTAATAATTTCATACAGATAGCGTGCTTTTCTGTTACTTTTTTTTAATAAATAAAAAACATAACGTCTTAAAAATATACTTTTCCTGCCCCTATATAGGAAATTTCTAATACGAAAGGGGTGGATTGCGTGATAGGATTAATTAGTTAACTTTATTCAAGAGTATGTAAGTATGAGCAGTTCAGCATTTTTGTTACTAGACCTGGAGCCAATCAATACCATTGGTATTAATGTATTAGAGCCATTATTAAAAACCCAAGGACTTGATGTTACTACAGGCACTAATATTTTAGATGTGCCTGAAGGTACGCGCTTATTGTTTATTGAAACATCAAGCCAAGATGCGTGGGGGAAATTAAAAGAACAATTAGTAAACCTACGCGTTAAATGCGATATCGTTTTATTTAACTTAGATGAAAATCCAGAACTTGCTAACCGCGCATTACTCAGTGGTATTCGTGGCGTATTCTACACCACAGACAACGCCGATGTGCTAATGAAAGGCATACGTTTATTGCTTGAAGATCAACTCTGGTATCGTCGTGATATTATGTGTAATGCATTAAATCGAATGCTACAGTTTAACAAAGACGCACTTCACAAATTGACTGAAGGCGATATTGAACCAATAAAACTAACTAAGCGTGAAAAATCAATTATTTCATTAATGAGTAACGGATCTAAGAATAAAGAAATAGCCGAAACACTCAGTATCAGCCCACACACAGTAAAAACCCATTTATACAGTGCATTTAGAAAAACAAAATGCCGTAACCGAATTGAGTTACTTTCATGGGCACAGCAAAATATCCCTGACGAAATTCGTTAAGCTAAATTTTATTGACCAGAAAAGGCGCATAAAGCGCCTTTTTTGCATTTGCTAACAACACAAATAGACTTTATGCTCAGCTCACAGCGATAGTATTGGAATTAACATGCTCGACTCAGCCACCTTGTATTATGCCAGCGCAGCCATGATGGCTATTATGACGCTACTTAATTACCTTACTTGGCGTACAAGTAAAGACACCCCAGGTACCTTAATTTATATCTTTTATCCTATGATGATGCTTGTTGCCGTTGGTAGTTTTGCATTGCATGGTTACTTGAATAATATCGCCAGCATCAGTATCGCCAACAGTCTATTTTTTTGCTCTTCAATTATACATGCATTAGCCATTCGGCAATTCTTTGGAGACAAAGGCGCTGGTTTTAAAATATTTGGCATTATTACCGCTCTTTTTGCAGTGATGGTGATTGTATTGACCTTTAATGAGTCGAGCTTGCGTAGCCGTATTTTAATATCTGATTTACAACATATTCTTGAAGCCATTTTTCTACTCTATTTATTCATAAAATATGGCTATAAGAACTACCCCAACGGCAGTATTGTCTACGTATTGATACTCACTATTATTGCTTTAGTGTTCACCGGACGCACATTATTAATGGGGGATATCAACACCGCAAAACTACTTTCTGGCAATTGGTTTAGTATTACTTTATTTATAAATGGAGTGATTGCGCCGATGTTTTATGCAACAGGTATGGCGCTGTTGTGTAATGAGCGCCGAGAACAAAACCTGAATCAATTAACTGAAAAAGCCCAAAAAGATCTCGAGATCAGAGGCTTGTTCTTATCAACCATTAGCCACGAAATCCGCACGCCACTCAACGGCATATTAGGCAGTGCACAGTTAATGATGAATCAATCAAGTGACCCGCGTGATAAACCCTACTGTGAAGCCATCATCAACTCGGCCGAATCGCTTAACTTGCTAGTGGATAAAGTACTTGATTACGCCAGCCTCGATCAACATAACGAAGCCTTATATGAGGAAGATGTAGAGTTTAAAACCTGGCTGCACAATTTATGCTTATTGCTGAGCCCTCTTGCAGAACAAAAGCGTCTGCATTTTGAGCTAATTTATAATTTGCCCGAGCAAGCCTGTTATTACTGCGATCAACAAAAGCTAAGGCAAATCATCATTAATCTCATGGGAAATGCCATAAAGTTTACTGATAAAGGCGAAGTCAAAATATGCGTAGATTTAATTAAAGAGCAGCAACTTGAACACACAATACGCATTAGTGTAGTTGACTCAGGTCCTGGTATTGAAGATGACGAAATTGAATACCTGACTGAGCCTTATGTACAAAGTAGCGCTGGCAAAGAAAAAGGCGGTACAGGCCTTGGTCTGGCTATTACCAGTCGATTACTTGATAAGTTAGACTCTCATTTAAATATCACGAGTGAATTGGGCACTGGCAGCTCATTTAGCTTTGATATTAAATTAGCTCTGGGGGAATTGAGCTTAGTTGAACAACGCCATCAATCAAAAGAGTATTTAACTGGATTAGACGTATTATTAGTTGAAGATTTAGACTTAAACCAAAAAATTGCGATTGAGTTTATGGCGGATGATGAGCATAAAATTAAACTGGCTCGAGACGGCCAAAGCGCAATTACATTAATGCAGCAGCATCATTTTGATGTGGTTTTACTTGACATGAACTTACCTGATCTAACAGGGCAAGAAGTGCTTAAAACTCTCAAAGGAATAGAGCATAAAAACCAGCGTACCCCCGTGCTTGCGTTTACAGCCAGCTTGAGCCCAGATGAAATAAAAGAGTATTTTGCCTTAGGTATAAAAGATATTGTTGGTAAGCCCATCAAACAACAAAAGCTGCGCCAAGCATTAAGTGACTCACAAAACAATCAAGCGCCTATTATCGCTGTTGAACTGAGTGATGTGCTTTATGATGAAACCGCCGCTGAAACATTAAAAAGCTCATTCAGTGATGATGAAGTCTCATCCATTTATAATGAATTTGTGCTTTCTGCACGTAACAAACTTATTCGTGCGCAGCAGTTACTCGACGAAGACAAGGAGCAATGTATCAAACTCTTGCATCGCCAAGCAAGTACAGCACTGCAACTGGGCTTTAATCGATACGGGGCGGAGCTAAAAAAAATAGAACGTCGGTTATTGGATAACAAACCGCTTAAAGAGCCCTTATCTGATGTTATTGTGCTTTGGCAAAGCAGTTTGGAACAATATTTAAAGCACGTAAGAAGTGAGTTGAGTTAGTGAAGTTAAAGGAGCAAGTGCTATGGCTATTTTTAAAAACTTATTTCGCTGGCAGCGTGGTCGACAACATTCAGGCTATGACAAAATGCTGCTGTGCGGCGCGTATTGGCCATTAAAGTTTGATACCTACTTAATTAAATTTCCTTTAGGTAGCGAAATAAAACCACACACAGATAAAGTACTTACCGGTAAACACTTTCGCTTAAATATCATTTTAAAAAATGCCCAGCAAGGAGGTGAATTTATTTGCGATAACACTTTATTTCAAAGCAAGCGGATAAAGTTATTCAGACCCGACATCGCTCAGCACGCCGTGTCTAAAATAGAACAAGGTAATCGATACATATTAAGTATTGGCTGGGTCAAAGGTAGCTAACTCGCTAGTTTCGTCCATATTGGTCATCAAAACGTTCAATGTCGCTTTCGTCAAGTATGCTACCTGTTTGTACCTCAATCAGTATTAGTGGCACACTTTGCGAGTTTGCTAAGCTGTGAATTTGCCCAGCAGCGATATAACAAGATTGATCGGCAGTTAAAACACGGGCTTTGCCATCAATATTGACATCAGCAACCCCCGACACCACCACCCAATGCTCAGCACGATGCTGATGCCGTTGGGTTGAAAGTTTTGCGCTATTATTGACTATTATTTTTTTAACTTTAAAACCCTCTGCTTCAACTAAAATGCGGTAGCTCCCCCAAGGCCGACAAACAACTTGATGGTTCAATAGCTTATCATTTTGTGTACTCGCCAATTGCTTTAACAGTAATGGCAGTTTACCAAGTTGGCTTTTATCAGCGATTAACGTAGCGTCATGCGTGTGGATAACAGCCAGATCACTCACGCCTATCGCTGCAATCGTGTGCCCTGCTTCACTGCGTAATAAATTGTTTTCGCCTGCTAAAATAACATCTTCTTTATCTCGGCAATTACCCAACTCATCTTTAGGGCTTGCTTTCCAAAGCGCATCAAAGCTCCCCACATCACTCCAATTAAGTGATAAAGGCACGACTACTACATTTTCACTACGCTCTAATATAGCGTAATCAATCGAATCACTTGGACAATGCTGCAACGCTTGTTCATTTACTCTAAAAAAAACGAGGTCTTTTTTGAAATCGGCAGCACGCTCTACACTTTGAGCAATTTTAGGTGAAAATCGTTTAAGCTCAGTTAAATATGCCTGCGGCGTCACTAAGAACATACCACTATTAAATGAATATTCGCCGCTTTCAACGTAGCGTTCAGCCTGCACTAAAGCAGGCTTTTCTTTAAATTCATCAACATAGTAACAGGCTGTCTGGCCAATTTGAGCACCTTGTTTAATGTAACCATAGCCACAATTTGCACTATCAGGTTTAATTGAAAAGGTGATCAATTTACCTTGCTCTGCTAATGCAATTGCATCCGGCAACTGCGCTAAAAGCTGCTCAAAGTCTTCAATATAATGATCCGCTGGCATTACAAACATCGGTGTATTATCACCACTTTTAAGCGCATATTGTGCCGCCAATGCAATGGCTGGGGCAGTATTGCGACCCTGCTGTTCCAACAATATTGCTTCAGGCACGATCCCTACAGACGTACATTGCTGGCTAACTATAAATCGATGCTGCTCATTACACACCAAAATAGGCTGATTAAACGTTCGCCCATTCACTCTATCTAAGGTGTTTTGCAATAACGACGCCTCATTAATTAAAGGGAGGAACTGTTTTGGCATCGCTTGGCGCGATAAAGGCCATAGCCTTGAGCCGATGCCACCAGCAAGAATAACGGGAGTAATGAGAGACATTTTAATAGCCTTGCTAAGTTTAATAGAAGTATTTTAACAGACTATAGCGGCGCCTTTATACGTCAATTAAAAATCTATTAAGCCAAGCTCGCTTTTCAGGAACACTGTTCTACACTGAACTGATTACCTATATTAGGTTTTTTGTTTTCTATAAAGGGACGTTATATGAACATCAATATGGTTAGCCATACGATTAGAAATTTAGACCTTTCTAAAAAATTAATGAGCGCCTTTTTACTCGTGGCACTGATTCCTTTAACTATCGTCATCACCTTCGCCTTATCAAACTCATCCAAAGCATTGAACACACAAACCTACGCCCAGCTAGAGGCCGTTAGCGAGATTAAAAAAAGTGCCATTGAGCGTCATTTTAATGATATTAAGTCACAGCTTTTGTTTTTATCCGACAGTTCATTGGTGCATTCTGCGGCGATAGAGTTAACAAGTGCTTTTCATGATAACACCACATCAAAACAGCTAAACGATGCACAGTTAGCGCAACTCACACACTATTATGAAAATATATTTAATAATAAATACAGCCAAGAAAATAAAAATACAACGCGTACTTTTGATATGCATAAACAGCTAACAGCGCAGGCACAGTATTGGCAATACCATTATGTCGCCAACAATCCTCACCCTGTTGGCGAAAAGGCCAATTTACATAGTTCAACCGAAGATAACCTATACAATGTGGCACATGAAAAGTATCACGGCTTTTTATTTGAATTTGCTCAGCGGTTTGATTTTTATGACATATTCATAGTCGATAATCAGTCGTCTGAAGTGGTTTATTCTGTTTATAAAGAGGTGGATTTTGCCACTTCTTTAACGACAGGCCCATTTGCAAGTAGTAACTTAGCGTTAGCCTACGAACAAGCAAAAAATATTGGCGAAAAAGACGTTGTCTTTGTCGACTACCAACAGTATCTACCTTCTTATGACGCACCAGCGAGCTTTATAGCCACCCCACTTTACGAGCAAGGTGTACATACCAGCACCCTCATTTTTCAAATATCGATTGATGCATTAAATGTCATTATGACTGAGCGAGCAGGCTTAGGTGAAAGTGGCGAAACCTACCTCGTTGGGCCAGACTTTTTAATGCGTTCAGACTCATACCTTGATCCAAAAAATCATTCCGTTGTTAATTCATTTCGTTATCCAAAAACAGGCTCCGTTAAAACAACAGCGTCCATGCAAGCTTTGCAAGGAGAAACAGGGCAGCAGGTGATTACCGATTACAATGGGGCAAAAGTGCTGTCCTCTTATCAACCCATTAATGTTCTTGGTTTAAAGTGGGCTCTATTGGCTGAAATTGACAAACAAGAAGCGTTTGCCGCGGTGACATACTTAACCACTCTTTTGTTAGTTACTTCTGCAATATGTATTGCTATTGTGGTATTGATTGCCTTTGTATTTGCCCGGTCCCTAACACGCCCTGTTCAACTTCTCGTTGACACCATGCGCCATGTAGAACGCCAAGGTGACTTTTCAGTTCGCTCGCCAGTGCTATCTAAAGACGAAATTGGCTCGTCGGCCAGTGCCTTTAATTGCTTATTAGACGCCTTACAAAGCTCTATTTCACAAACTAATACGGTAATGAACAAAATGGCTGAAGGCGAATTTAATCACCGCATAACTGCAGATTGTAAGGGAGAATTATATTCATTAAAGCAGGCAACAAATAACTGTGCTAGCTCACTAGAGCAAGCAATGTCTGAAATTAATCATGTTATTGATGAAATGAGCCAAGGTAATTTCTCAACGCAAATTAACACCCCGATGCTCGGCCAACTCGCTACACTTAAGCAAAACATTAATGGTTCTTTGAACTCATTAGATAACACGATTGGTGAAATCGTGACTGTAATGGCCAACATAGAGCAGGGCAACTTTACTCAACAAGTAAGTAGCAGCGCGCAAGGCACATTAAAGCAACTTAAAGACAGTGTAAATAACTCTGTAAGTAGCTTATCTGGAGCACTGGACAACATAAGCAAAGTGATGAGTGCATTGCATGACGGTGACTTTTCAAAGCGCGTAGACCACCCCTTACAAGGGCAATTAGCGCTACTCAAGAATGACATTAACTCTAGCGTAGATAATCTCGCGCTGATCATTACAGATATCAATACGGTCATGGAAGCGGTTAGCAAAGGCGACTTTACGCAACAAGTAGAGTGCAATGCAAATGGCGAGCTGTTAACCCTAAAGTATAATATTAACGACTCTATCATGGGGCTTAATAATGCCGTCAATGAAATTTCAAATGTGATGATGGCCATAAGCCAAGGCAACTTTAATAAAATAATTGATATAGATATGTCGGGTCAACTTAACAACTTAAAGCTAGATATAAATAACTCGGTAGACAACTTAAATACAGTGATCACACAGCTTGCCACTGTGATGGCTGCAATGCGAAATGGGGATTTCAGCAAGCAGTTGGATATGCAAATGCAGGGGCAACTTGCTGAATTACAAAATGATGTCAATAACTCATTAAGTATTACAGCAGATGCCATTGAAGAAGTAACACAGGTTTTAAGCAGTTTAGCGCAAGGTAATTTAAACAAGCAAATTGAGCGAGATTACCTCGGCGTATTTGCAACGTTAAAAGACGACGTAAACCAAACCATTAATAAACTGACCAGTGTTATTGCCAGCATTCAACAAAGTGCTAATTTAGTATCGCAAAGTGCCTCTGAAATTGCGTCCAGCAATATCGAAATAAGCCAACGAACTGAAGAGCAAGCAGCAAATTTAGAGGAAGCCAGTGCAAGCAGTAATAATATGCTAGACGAAGTTGCTCAAGTCACGTTGAAATCTGATGAAGCCGTCGCACTTGCCAAAGAAGCACACACAACAGCCACCGAAGGCGGAGAGCTATCAAAACAAACCGTGGATGCCATTAATGAAGTGAACAATTCAAGCAAGGATATCAATGAAATTGTGTCTGTTATTGATGACATTGCATTTCAAACAAACTTACTCGCACTCAATGCAGCTGTGGAAGCCGCTAGAGCTGGAGACCATGGCAGAGGCTTTGCGGTGGTGGCCAGTGAAGTAAGGCAGTTAGCGGGTCGCAGTGCCGCATCAGCCAAGCAAATAAAAGGCATTATTAACACCAGCAATGAAAAAGTGAGTCAAGGAACAATCTTAGCGAGCTCTTCTGGGGAAAAGCTTGAACAAATTGTGACGGCGGTCAGTGCGGTGAATGAAATGACTGTCTCTATTAACAGCTCATCACTGACCCAACAGCAGGCGATTAAAGAAGTCGATGCCGTTGTTCAACGATTAACGACGTTGATACAAGAAAATTCAGCGATCACTGAAGAAACGATGGCGGCGGCAAAACAAATGTCAGATCAAGCCAATACGATGCGCAATTCACTGCAATACTTTACATTGAAAGAAGCGGTAAATTAAACCCGCATATTTAAGCGGTACTCGTGATAAAAATTTGCAGCAAACTACTGGTGAACTGCTTGATGCTATTGCTAAACTACACAAATAGGTATGGATATGTTTAAAGTCATTTTAGGGATTAGTAATGCAGGTGTTTTTAATCGTTGTTTTCTTCATTTTATCATTGCAGAGTACAGCCCAAGCCAGCACTGTTGTTTACAAATGTGATGTTAAAGGTGTGACAACATTTAGCCAGTTCCCTTGTGCTATAGACGCAGAAGAGATCACAATTAAACCGCCAAATGTGGCACACGTAAATCAACAAGAAAAACAAAGTAATGCTGGCGCTGTCGATAGCTACCTTGAATTACAAAAGGTTGACCGAGAAATTTCTCAGCTTCAGCGTTCTATCACGCAATTAGAGCACTCTTTTGCTGAGCGTAAAAAGCAAATAGGCTATATAACACAAGATAGTGCGAATAGGATGGGCGCTACGTCTATAGCGAATGCTATAGACATTAGAACACGCCAGTTAAAAAATCAGGTAGATCCACAAATCGACACTCTCAAGCAAAAAATAAAAACGCTCACGACACAAAAAAAAGAGCTACAAGACAAAGTCAGGTTATAGCACCTTCTTAATGACATCGATAAAACGTGCGATATCTTGTTTATCATTATAAATATGCGGCGATACACGTATCCCATAAGCTCTTTCATCCACACTAATGTCAGCGTCAACAAGTGCGTCTAACACCGCTTTTTGCGCCTCTGAGAAGTGTAAAATTGCAGTCCCGCTGCATGTGCCAGCACTTCGAGGCGAAACCACGTAATCACTTAATGATTTATTTAATTGTGCTAATAAAGCAAAGTTGTGCTGTCGTACAGTTGCCACCCCTAGCTTTGCAAAATAAGCAATACTGTGGCCCGCGATAACATAAGGGGCGATAGAAGGTGTACCTCCCCAAAAGCGCAAAGCCGTAGAGTGGTAATCAAAGTGATTAATATCAAACTCAAAAGGATTTTGATGCGAAAACCAACCAACATCTTTTGGCTGACAAACACTAAGCTGTGATTCACTGACCCACAGATAAGCCGCGCCCGGACCTGAGCATAACCATTTAACACTTGAACCTATCAAAAAATCGACCCCAACAGTGGACAAATCTAACGGTAATACCCCCGCAGATTGCGCTACATCCACTAAACTCAACGTATTATTACGCTTACAATACGCAGCTATTTCCTTTACTGGCGCTTGTTGACCCGTATTTGAATAGGCGTGGCTTATAAACACCAAATCAGTATCAGATTTTATGTGTTGCTGCCATACGCTAGCATCTGTCAGATCCAAATCACGAGGAATATAGTCAATCTGCGCCCCGTCAGGTAATGCTTTTTGCATTGCAAAGCCCATACTCGGAAAATCACTTTGCGCCATTAACACGCGACACTTAGCACCTGTAAAGCGCGGATGCGACATTAAAATTTTAGTTAGTGCGCTTGATAAATTGACTTGCGGACAGAACAGCTCCTTTTTACTATTAAACAGCTCACCTAACGCGCCAGTAAATCGCTCTATTGTTCCGAGCCATTGCTGCCACGGTTCTTTGTTCGTTAATTGCCAAGGAGCAAAAAAGTGGGCATTAAAATCATCTTGCCCTGTTTTTAGCGCTCGCCCTACTGAATGGTTTAATAAATAACAGCCCGAGGTTAAATGAAAGTCATTTTTGTACATTTACTTTTTTACCCATTGCTTTAACTGGGACAAATCGACATAACGTGTTTTAATATCATCACGCTTTGCAGCCGCACGGCGATCTCTTAGTTTTTCTAGTGAATCCAGTAATACATGTAAAGGTGGTCCGCTTGCTGTTACCTTTTGCATATGCTGCTGTTGCATCTGCTGAGCCGGCTGTGCAATAAACTTACTCACAAGCTGGTTATGATGGCCGATTGCGGTGTCTCCATGTAATTTACACACTTGAATAAACAACTTAGCATTGGTTTGAAACCACTCACTATCGCGCTGTGAACCACACGCGAGTAAATCATCCATAATACTTGGCATTCGCATAGACTCTCGCAGTATTTGCTGATCTTCAGGCATCATATATAAAAACTTATCCACCAGCATTTGCGAATAGCTAGGCTCATTTGCAGAGCACAGTCCAAGCAACATATCAATGACATTAATACCTGCAAAATCCCCTGCATTGGCCCCCCTATAAACCTCTTTACCCACGCGATAAGGTTTATAGTAAGGACGCACACAAAAGAAAAATCGTTCAGTGTCTAATTGAGTATAAAGGGCATGATTAGATTCAATCACATCAAGTAAAGCCTGTTTAGCTACCTCGAGTAAATCTTTGCATAATGGGTGGGAAATACCTAACGGTTGAATTTTTAACAGTGCATCAGCGGCGCGTTTGTAGGCCAAAATACCTTTGGTGTTGTAATCTATAAATAGCTTCTCATCTGGCAGATCAGTAAAACGCTTGTACAGACCATTTACCGCTTTATTATGAGTTGTTAAATGTGCAGTAGCAAAGCGAGGTGTTACACCTATTGAAGCACCAATGTGCATTGCTAAAGCTGATGCTTCCACTAATGGGGACGTAGTTTCACGAGAAGGCTCAGTAATCTCATGGCGCCTGCATGCAGCCATGTACAAGCCTACATTACCAAGTAAATCAAACGCGCTGTCAAAACCTTCATCAGTATTGCCTTCAGCTAATAGCTTATTAATATGGGCGTTACCCTCATGTTGAAGCTGGTGTTTATATTGCTCGCCTACAAACTCAACATTTGCTCTATCATCCTGTTGCCAGTATATTTTTTCAAGCTCACTGTTAATTTCAACAAAGCGTGTTCTTAGCCATTCATCAAATGCTTGAGTGTTTTTACTCATCTTTATTTTACTTTAACTATTTTTATTGCATTTATGTTAACAGATAGCATAGAGTAATAATCAGTAAAAATCGCTACTTAAAACCTTAAAAATTAGTGAATATCACTAAAAATAAACGCACAAATAACAATTGGCGCTAAGCTTTATGAATTTAGATAAAAAAGATCACCAAATCATTATGCATTTGCAGAAAAATGCCCGCTACGCGGTCTCACAGCTGGCAAGTGATATTAGTTTATCCGACACTCCTTGCTTAAGAAGAATAAAAAAGCTTGAAAGTACAGGCGTTATCAGTGGCTATCATGCTGCAATAAATCCCAAAAGTGTCGGTTTAAATGTGCTGGTGTATGCATTTGTAAGGTTAAATAAAAACTCCGTCGCAGCGGCAAATACATTTGAACAGCAAGCGAACAAATTTGATCATATTTTAGAGTGTTCTGTAATATCCGGTAGCTACGATTATTTATTAAAAATAGTAGCGACAGATCTAGAAAGCTACGAGCACTTTGTAAAGTTTAAGTTAGGTAGTATCGATTGTATTGCTAACATAGAATCCACTGTCGTACTTAAACAAACGTTTAGTAAAAAGCAGCTACCCTTATAAAGAGTCCGCATTTTTTTGTGATTTAGTTATACTAAAACAAGAATGGTAAAGGAATTTAGCAGAATGCATGTACACGTTTTTCAATCGAAACTAAGCTCGCTCTGTTTTTATATTCTTTTTGCATTGGCTTACTTCTTTGCAGGGAAGCTACTCACCACCTTTGCTTTTCAATCACAAGTTATCCCGATTTGGTTGCCTGCAGGTATCGCACTTGTTGGCTGTTTTATTTGGTGGTGGCGTTTTGTGCCAGCACTGTTTCTTGCTTCAATACTATTTAACCTTAGTATCGGCGATAATCCCCTCTCTCAAGATGTGCTCATTGGCACGACCTTTAAGGAAGTAACGTTTATAGGCTTAGGCGCGGTCTTGCAAGCACTTGTCGGAGCTACATTATTAAAATATTGGCTTGGTCATCCTTTATACCTTAAAACCAGAAAATCCATTATTTATTTTATTTTTCTTGTTGGCTTTATTGTTAGTCTTATATCAGCCAACATTGGCGTTTATGCATTATCAGAATTTAACCCTGCTTACAGCAGTGAACACCACTGGCGAAATGTTTTATATTGGTGGTTAGGAGATACGCTAGGTGTATTAATTGCGACGCCCCTATTATTAGCACTTATTCAACCAAAACATCAGCAATACCATGTTGCTCCTTTTCCGACCATTGCTGTATGCCTTGTATTATTTTTATCTGTTGCTGCAACCACAAAACTTTATAATCAAGAAAGCAGCTCAAATGCTCTACAAATAGCGAAAAGAGAGGCCTCTGTCATTGAAAACAGTCTACTGCACCACTTAAATCGTAGCCAAGTCACTGTGCAAAGTTTAGCGAGTTTAATACAATCCAAAACAACTTTAGATCAACAAGAATTCTATCGTTATACGTCCGAGCTACTCGCGCAAAACACCTATATCAAAGCGCTTTCTTGGAATGAAAAAATAAATCAAGATGATAGTCCCGCCTTCACTCAGCAAATGCGTGATATTTATGACGCAGATATAAGCATTAAAGGCTCACCACTCAGCGCTGATGACCCGTTAGTCGTGGTTAAATACATAAACCCATTGAAAACAAATCAATCGGCACTTGGTTTTAATGTGTATTCACGTGCCGACAGGCGTGCAACTCTGCTAGACCCGAGTATAAAATACCAACCAGTAAGTACTAAAATTATTCAGTTAGTACAAACAACAACACCAGAACCTGCCTACTTGTTATTTGCTCCGGTGTATCATCACAATAGCGATGGTGCAAAAATTGAAGGCTACGCAACTGGCGTATTTTTGGTTGAAAGCATTATAAAGCAAGCCATCTCTCAAGGGCAGCTTGCCATGTTTAACATCAATATATACCAAGATCAGATTCAGACCCCATTCTTTAGCAATGTGCAACATGCGTCGATGAAAAACCCGAAGCTGGCCACGATTACAATTAATTTCTCAAATCAAAAGTGGTTTATTGATTTAACGATAAAAGATGAATTCATACCGCACCAAACCAACCAATTCACCTTATTGCTTTTAGTGTTACAAGTTGTCGTATGTAGCCTTATTTTATTGGTGCTATTACTGTTTAACCACCAGCATATTGCACTGTCACGCTTGGTAAGTGAGCGAACCCGTTCACTCGAGAGTGCTAAAAAACAGTCAGATGAAGCCAATAAAGCGAAAAGTCGATTTTTAGCAAATATGAGTCATGAAATCCGTACCCCCTTAAACGCCGTTATTGGCTTTTCCAGCCTTGCTAATAAACGTGACGATTCCTCAACACTACTGCACTATATTGAACAAATTAATCTCGCCTCAAAGTCGCTACTGACCCTTGTTAACGACGTACTCGACATTTCAAAAATCGAATCCCAAAAACTGGTTTTAGAGCAACGTCCATTTGATTTAAATGCATTGTTAAAGCGCCTAGACAGCATGTTCAAGCAAACGGCTAAACACAAAGGGATTAAGTGGCGTGTTGATAACCAGTTGAATGATGATATCTGGTTTGAAGGGGATGAATTACGCATTGAACAAATTTTGCTAAACCTATGTAGCAACGCCATTAAGTTTACCCACCAAGGGCAAGTTACATTAACAGTGCTATCTCAAGAGAAATCAGATGAAAAACGGCTTATTTCTTTTAGTGTCGTAGATACCGGCGTGGGTATAGCCCCCTCAATACAAGCGAACTTATTTGATGCCTTTATCCAAGCGGATGATTCAACGTCTCGTCGTTTTGGCGGAACAGGCTTAGGGCTAGCAATAGCGAAGGAACTGAGCGTGTTAATGCATGGCGATATCACCTTACAAAGCGAAGAAAGCGAAGGCTCAAACTTTACCTTTGCTGTTGAGCTTATTACGCACCCTGCCCAGGAAATGGCAGAACTATTGAATGAGCAGATAGATTTAAGCCACCTAAAGATCCTTGTCGCTGAAGATAACAAAGTAAACCAAATGGTAATAAAAGCGATGCTGGGTTCTTTAAATATCAAGCCTACGTTGGTTGAAAATGGTGAGCTTGCCGTTGAATGCGTTAAGAATGAACACTTTGATCTGGTCTTAATGGATTGTCAAATGCCAATCATGGATGGCTACCAAGCCACCATCAGTATTCGCCAATTTAAAAATGCTGAGCAACTACCTATCATTGCCCTGACAGCAGACGTAATGCCGCAAGATAAAGCGCATGCATTAGCAATCGGTTTTAATCAACACCTTGCAAAACCACTCGAACTCGCTAAGCTAGCAAAATGCTTAACTTATTATGTTGTTAATAATGAAGATTAAAGAATTTATTTGCTCATTTAGCTTAGTCGTTTCGCTCTTTTTTAGTATCACTACAGTTGCTGCCACAGGTGTCAACTGCATGAGCCAGTTAACAGATATCGATTTTATTATCAGCAGTAAGCATCAAGGCCTGCTACGATTTGAAAATACGCCCTCAGAGCACCGCTTTTCGTACCAAACTGATAACAGCTTTAGCGATTACTTGGATTTTGCTTATCAACATATTCGCCAAAGTAATCCACGCGCAGCCATGCCATGCCCATTTCCTACCGCAACCTATAAGCAATTAGTGGAACAAGGATCACGCCCTAAAGACCCCAATATAGCTGACCTGATTGCGCCTTTTGAACTTCGCCAACCTGATAATCAAAAGGCTGTTTTACTGGTGCATGGCTTAACTGACTCGCCATTTACTTATCATGATTTAGCGCAGATTTACTTTCAACAAGGCTACACGGTTAGAACACTTCTTTTACCTGGTCACGGAACGGCCCCTGATGCATTAAAAAACATAAGTGCCCAACAATGGCAGCAAGCAACAGACTACGCTATTAACAGAACGCTAAAAGACTATAAGCAAGTTGTGTTAGGTGGGTATTCTACTGGTGCCGCACTCCTTATTAATTATTTAACCACTCAGCCAATGGTGAGCGAGAACCTTAAGGCATTAATGCTATTCTCTCCCGCCAGCGAACCACACAATAAAAATGGGTGGGCAGCCAAGTGGATTGATTTAATTCCCTTTGTTAATTGGATTGACAAAGACGCTGACATTGATTTTGCGAAGTATGAGTCTTTTCCTTGGAATGCAGCAGCGGCGGCTGATGATGCCATGCGTATGATTGCGCTTGAACACATAGAAAAACGCACATTTCCTGCCATTCCTGTATTTACTGCCTTAAGTGATATTGATACCACAATAGACAGTAAAGCCACGCTCGCTTTACTCTCTACTTTACATAAAATAAGTCCCCGTAATACACCTAGCCTTGATACCTTGGTTCTCTATGGCGATAAAAATGTGATACCCAGTCAATTCCCTAACAGCTACACTATTCATAACCCACAATGTCGTGCTCACCACTGTAAAGACATTCAGGGTATATCACATATTGCCGTCGTCAATTCCCCTAGCCACCCACATTACGGTATAAACGCACTCTATCGAAATTGTGGCAGCTACCTCGATGACGAAACGCTTTATACATTATGTAAAACAACTGAAAAGCCAACTTTGGGTGAGCGAACAACGGACAATGTAGCTCGTTTTAAGCCCTTTCAACGCCTAACATTTAATCCTTACTTTAGCGAGCTGAGTAACCAGATAACACAGTTTTTAAACACTGTAGAACAACAATAGGCCATTATATGTCGCGCTTTAACCATCAGTGGTTCACGAGTATAGATGACATAGATGCCACACTATGGAATACATTTTTTGGTGAGAACCCATTCACTGAACACGCATTCTTGTATGCGCTAGAACAAAGCCAATCAGCCTGTGATACAACTGGGTGGCAGCCATTGCATTTAGCCATCTATGAAAACCAACACATTATTGCACTGGCCCCGGGTTATTTAAAAAGCCACTCCTATGGTGAATATGTATTTGATTGGGCATGGGCTGAAGCCTTCCAACAACATGGTTTGGCATATTACCCTAAATGGCTATGTGGCTCGCCTTTTAGCCCCATTGAAGGTGAAAGAGTCGCCATACGCCATACACAACCTCAGGCTGTATCACGCTATGTATGCGAGGTGCTTAATCAGCAATGCAGAGAAAATGGCTGGTCTGGTTGGCATATTAATTTTTGCCCTGAACAACATACCGAATTGTTTGTTGAGCATAACGCCATGACACGTAAGGGCGTTCAATTTCAATGGTTCAACCGTGGGTATGACAATTTTTCTGACTTTTTACAAAGCTTAAATGCCCGTAAACGCAAAGCTCTAAAAAAAGAACGAAATAAAATTACACAACAAAACATCACAATAAAGTGGTTACAAGGCAATCAAATTACTCGCACGACAATGAGCCAATTTTGTGAATTTTATCAGCGTACTTATTTAAAACGTTCAGGCCATATGGGCTACTTAAATCATGAGTTTTTTATTTTATTACATGCATTAATGGCTGATAAGTTAGTCATTATGCAAGCCATTCAAAATGGCCATGTCATTGCTGCGACTTTGAGTTTTAAAAGCGAGAATACTTTATATGGTCGATATTGGGGCGCAGTCGATGAGATTGATTGCCTGCACTTTGAGCTGTGTTATTACCAAGGTGTTGAGTACTGTATTGCTAACCAACTGCACTGCTTTCATTCTGGCGCGCAGGGTGAACACAAAATAGCCCGTGGTTTTGAACCTGTGTTTACGCACTCGATCCATACAATTATCAATGAAGACTTTAGCCGCGCAATCGCAGACTTTTTGAAACGAGAGCACCTTCATACTGTTGCTTATCAGCAGCATTGTAAATCATTGCTGCCGTTTAAGCGTGACGTTTAAAAACTAATAGCTGGTTATTTGCGGGCATTTTATGATCTTCAAGTAGCGTTAAACCCGCAAGTTCACCAAGTGTGACAATGTATTCAAAGTCGCGAATGCCACTTTCACTGTCTTGGCCTTTTAAAAACTCATCAAAACGCTGGTTACTTTCACTTGTGTACTGACCCTGATATTTAAAGGGCCCATAAATACAGACAACTCCCTCGGGCGCTAAATGCCGTTTAATACCGTCAAAAAAACACTCAACCAAAGCCCTGCTAATTATGTGTAGCGTATTCGCAGTATAAATAGCATCCACACTAGTAATTGGCCATGCATGATTTAAATCCAGTGTCAGCGGCGCATGTAAGTTGCTTAATTGCGCTTCATCAATCCATTGCTGAATACCGCCATGATTGATTAGTCTATCGCTAGTTTGCCACTCTAAATGCGCTAAATGCATCGCAAAATGCACACTGTGTTGCCCTGTACCTGAGCCAACTTCTAAAACGTGTTTACTATTGCTAAAACAGGTTTTTAGCACGGTTAATATAGGATCTTTATTGTTTTCACAGGCCTGGGAAAAAGGTTTATTCATTTGCATTTACGCACCAAAACTAAGGCTATTTGCACAATAGTAAAGCAAAATTCATGACGTTTGTCTTTTCAAAAAAGTAAAAGTAAAAATACACATTAATTATCAATGCATTATAGAAAAAATAAAACTTGGTATACCTTATGCAACATTATTTGTGAACCAACAGTTAGGAGAATACCATGTATGTATCTAAATTTAATGCACTCGACGCAGCCATAGCAGCAAACGAAAAACCTGATAGCGAAAAAATGACATGTGATGAGCGAGCAACTGTCATTGATTTATTGTCACAAGCTAACAAACTGAAAAAGAGCTTAAAAGAACATGAAACAGATCAAATTTTCATTCTCGGCTACAATTAATATTCAACTTTTTACACACGTTTTATCTTTCCAAACTTGCATGAAATCCAATTAACTGTAATGATAATGGTTATCAATACATTTAATTGGATTTTTTATGCTTGCCCATCAATCAATGCTTTATTATCAGCAGCAAATGAAATGTCTTTCCCTACGCCCCAGCCTCCATGCCCCTGTGATCGTTGCCAATTATATTGAATCGGGACTGACAACAGCACGCTATTACGAAAAAAACCACTGTGTGATTTTACAAGAGCTCTACCTGAGACGCACTTTTCATGAAATTCTTAACAAACTATGCGACTCTCTAATTCATTGCGCTATTCGTAAGCAGTGCATAACACAATTGTATAAACCACTATTAGCATTAAAGCGCTTCTATAAAGCCCACCACAGTACTGAAACGTACCTTACACTTGAGCGAGAAGCCCGTATTCTTAGTCACGAATTCAACCCTTTTCAGGAGCTTTTATGAGCGAATTTAGAACAGATTTTGACAGTATGGGAGAGCTACAAGTCCCGGCTGATGCCCTTTACCAAGCACAGACTCAGCGCGCAGTGAATAACTTTGCTATCAGTGATTTAACGATGCCTAAACAATTTATTACCGCATTGGCTTATATTAAACAGGCTGCCGCCCAAACTAATTGTGAACTTGGTCACCTCAACAAACAAAAAGCGCAAGCGATAGAGCGAGCATGCCAAGAAATTATTGATGGTCATCATTTAACTCATTTTCCAATTGATATATTTCAAACGGGTTCCGGCACAAGTACAAATATGAATACCAACGAAGTGATTGCAACACTTGCTAGCCGCTATAATAAAGGCACCATACATCCAAATGACGACGTAAACATGGGGCAAAGCTCTAACGACGTTATCCCAACAGCCATCGCTGTAAGCAGTGTTATTAACGTCGTGTATGAGCTATTTCCAGCACTTGAACACCTCTGTCAAATGTTAGAGCGAAAGAAAGCTGAAGTAGGCGATATTGTAAAAACAGGCCGTACGCACTTGATGGATGCAATGCCAGTCACCTTTAATCAAACGTTAACTGCATGGCAATATCAAATCAACACAGCCATGGCAGCAATTCGTCATAGTCTAGAGGGGGTGTCAGCGCTTGCTCAAGGCGGGACAGCGGTCGGGACTGGCATCAATGCAGATCCCTTATTTGCAGAACAATTTTGTAAAAATTTAAGTGTTAATGTAGGTATACGGTTTACCTCAAGCAAAAACTTTTTTTATAACATAGGCTCTCAAGACGCTATCGTCTCTCTATCTGGGCAATTAAAAGTACTTGCAGTGGCGCAAATGAAAATAGCCAATGATTTACGTTGGATGAACTCAGGGCCTCTAGCGGGGCTCGGCGAAATTGAACTAGAAGCATTGCAGCCTGGGTCTTCAATTATGCCTGGGAAGGTAAACCCAGTTATACCCGAAGCCGTTGCAATGGTAAGCGCACAAGTCATTGGTAATGATGCAACAATCACTGTGGCTGGGCAATCGGGTAATTTTGAGCTTAACGTTATGCTCCCTGTCATCGGTTATAACATCTTGCAAAGTATCGAGCTGCTTTCAAATAGCAATCGTGCGTTAGCTGATAAAGCTATTCGTACCTTTAAAGTAAATCAATCGAATATTGATAAAGCGCTAGCAAAAAATCCTATTTTAGTGACAGCCTTAAACCCCGTTATAGGCTATGCAAAAGCAGCTCAAATTGCAAAGCAAGCGTACCAAAGTGGTCAGCCAATCATCGATGTGGCAGAGCGTGAAACCGAGCTTTCTCGTGGCGAACTAGAAGAATTACTTAACCCCACCAAACTGACTAAAGGTGGCTTATAAACTTTAAATAAATAAACGAGTAAACAGTAGTTTGCTAGTTTAGCTTTTTGAATGTCATAGTTTTTATTGCTGTGCCATGTGCAAAGTGTATGATAGTGCTTACTTGTTAATCACTCTTAAGGCTAGTTATGCGCTTTTCATTATGTGTTGTTTTATTACCCCTTTTTCTTGCGGGCTGTTCTGATGCAGCAATATCTGACGCGCCTAAAGCAACTGAACTCCAACCAGCGCCACCTGCGTTAACTAAAAAAAACCAAGCCGCGGATATTAAAAACGAAAATAAAACAGTGTCTAGAGCCGCTATCCAAGCTGCCAATACACAATTAAAAACACTCACGGAAAACACCAGCTGTGACAGCAGTACCCAGTGTCGTGTATTACCTGTAGGCAGTAGGGCCTGTGGTGGGCCGAGTAATTACCTTATTTATTCAACTAAGCATTCGAATAACGAAGACGTTGAAAAACTCGCTAAACATATAACCTCTCTAGAAAGCCAGTTTAACGCGCAAACTGGCATGATGAGTATTTGCCAGCATCTGACAGCACCAGCAACGCAGTGCAGTGATAATAAATGTGTTAAAATTGAAGGTAATGCGACAAGTGTTTATTAAGGAAAATAATATGGGGTCTATTTCATATTCTAACATGCTGGTCATCGCCGCCAGCCTATTTATTGCAACTGGCTGTGAAAGTACTTTTGACACTCATTCTTCTGGCTCAGTAAACTTATCTAAAGCGAACAGCGCGCTTTCAGAGCTGGTTCAAGACACCTCCTGTACAGCAAGCTTTCAATGTAAGGTACTCGAAGTTGGCCAACGCGCATGTGGCGGCCCTAGCAGATACGTAGTGTACTCGAATCTAAATACCGAACAAAAAAAAGCCGAACTATTAGCCGAGCAGATTACTGAGCAGGAAACTCGTCAAAATCAATCTAATGGCGCCACTGATTGCTCCCCTGTTTTGCCTGTACAGGCACTGTGTATTGATAAGCAGTGTCAGGCATTCGAAACAAAATAATATGCCATATCTATGCGCTAAACCAGAAATGGAATTAGCGCAGATATTATTAACACGCCAATAATACACACCCCTGCTTTGAAGATATGCTGCATGGGCATGTCTTTCTTTATCCAATACGCATAAATAAATCGCACAAAATAACTCGCAGCAGTGCCGAACAAAGCGAAAATAATTAGATAGGCGATTAAAACGATATTCACAGCAACTCATTTTTATAAGAATGAAAGCCCTCAGTGTAAGGGCTTAACTGTAATAAGGCAAAGTTGTGACTATTTTTTGTTACTGTATTCAATGAGTAGCTCAGCGACTTGTTGTTTCACCGCTCGCTTATCATCCGCAGGCACCCCAAAGCGCTCTGCAAGTAATGCAATCTCTTCATCGTTGAGATTAAATGACAACCGTTGGCGAGTTTTTTTTGACTTAACATCCAGCGTTAAAATTTTACGGATCATATCCGATGGCGTAAGCTCTTGATCAATTGCTTGCTTTTTTATTGATTTTTGTACTTCGCTGCTTAAATCAAAGGCCATTTGCGTTGCTCTTACAGCTTGTTCTTGCCGCTGCCACTTAGCCTTTGCGTCACTCACTGTGTATCCCCTGGAAATAAATCTACGATATCAGAAATGGGCCGCGTTAATGTAAGTGATACTTCAGTTTCCCCTCCATCCCAGATTTCAATATTAAGACTATGACTTTCATCATCTGACGCCAAGCATATCATTTCACAAGGCTCTCCACCCTCTTGCTCATAACGAGGTAAAGATTGAGTGCGATAATCTTGCTTATGGAAGTAACACACAAAAGGAGATTCACTTTGTTGGTACGTTTTACCTAAAAACTGCATAAACTTTTCAGGGGCATTTTTAACCTCAATAAAGGTTAACTCCTCTTCATCAAAAATACGTGCAAACTCATCAAGTGTAAATATAGAGTCAACGTCATCACGCTGGATTTTTATCGAAAAATTAGCCCACTGCTCGCCATCTTCTTGCTCTATCTGTAAAAAGACAACCTGCCCACTATTGGTCTCTAATACAAACTCTGTATCGCTACTGTGCTGATATTGGTAAGTCTGCACATCAATCACACGTACAGTCTGCCCTTTCAACCAGGTAGGGTAAGCAAATGAGTCGATAATACTTAGCATATCGCCTTTTTTTAGATCGCTAGCATGAGTTAATTGACGTTCTGGGGCTTTTTTAGATTTAAAAAAATTAAACATAGAATGCCTCTTAAGCAAAAAAGGTAACGAGCAAATGCAACGTTACCTTTTTAAAAAGTTTGAATAAGGGTTAGCCGTTTTGCTTAGCTTTAATACGCGCTAAAATATCAGCACTTTTTGGGCTGGTATCACCGATGCCGGCTTCAGCCATTTTAGCTTTCAAATCGCCACCACTTGTTTCTGCCTCTAGCTCTTTTGCAGCACCAAGTTGGTCGCTACGATCTTGCTGGCGTTGCTTAATACGCTCTAATGACTGACGCGCATTCGTCATCGATGAGCTATTCGTATTCAGCGTGCTGTTTACTGCCATCGTTGCTTGTTGAACGCTTTCAGTGGTTTTCACCATTGTTAGCTGACGTTGATTTTCTTTAATCGACTTTTCAGCATCTTTTACTTGCTGCTTTAAAGTTACGATGTGATTACTAAAACCGGCCAACACTTGTTCATGCTCTGCTTTTTCATTTTCAAAATCACCAATTTTCTCAGCAATTTCGAGTGCTAAAGCCTCGTTACCTTTTTCAAGAGCTTGACCAGCATACGCTTCATGCTCAGAGATTGAGGCATCAAGTGCGCTCAATGCACGCTTTGTTTGCATTTCCTTTGCCATGACTTCTGTTAGGCTTTTCTTTGCACGCTGTAATGCATTTTGCGCATCTGCAATTTCTTGCTCAAAAATACGGATACCATTTGCATCAACGATTGCTTCACCGGCTTCACGTGCACCGCCACGAACTGCTGTAAATAATTTTTTTAATATACTCATAATCTTAACTCCACTTAATAGAACTTGCTGTTATCTAATTGCACTGATAAATAAGATATTAATCATTCAAGTACAGGGTCACAGCTTCTAGGGCATCAATTGCGTTATCGGCTAACGTCACTAACTCATGGGTGATATCATCAAACGATGAGTTCACTGAAAGCGCACCAAAAATTGCATATTTATCATCAATTTTGGCGAATGCACTTAAAGGAATTGGCACATTCAAGCGCAATAACGTTTCGTTTAATTCGTGACGTAAATCGGGTTTTACTTCGTCATCTGCAAACAAGTAGCTAATGCACAATAGTTGCTCTTGTGTTTGCGTAACAAAAATTGGAAGTTCATCATTTCCATCAACAATGACTTGTAACACATCTTGCTCGCCTGGATTGGCTATCAAGAAAGATTCAAAGTTAGCGCCTTCAGTTTCAAAAGAAGCTAATTTTATTGAAAGTTCGTTTAATTCCATGTCTCTGCCTTTTTGTTATTTGACATATTATGTCTGAGTTAAGATTCGCATGAGCGACATATTATGTCAACTCTATTTATCAATTTTTATACAGTTCACTTTCCATTTGCCATGCACTGCGATAATAATCATACAAGGTACCTGAGCCTAATCTATTGACTTCAATATCCTTTATTTGTTCAAAGTAATGATTTGGAAATACAAATGAGGCTAATAAATATTTTTGACTAACCCATCGAGAAGCCACAGATAATTTAACAACATCATTGATTCGTTCACTGGCTGATTGCCCACGAGTCGTCGCAATAGTCCATCCCCATTGCCCAAATGAGGGGATATTTTGCTGATACTGCTCGACATGTTTAAACCCAGCCGCTTTGACCGTTTTCCCTATACTCAAAAATGCTTTTTTTGCATGATAAGGTGATGTTGATTGCACTGCCATCGCCCCATCAGGAGCAAGCAATTGGCGAATATGGTTATAGAAATAATCGCTGTACATTTTATTCAAGTCAGGGTGGTTTGGGTCGGGTAAGTCAATAATAATAGTATCGAACCGCTTACCTTGATCAAGTAATCGCTCTACTTCTATAAATGCATCGCCAACAATCACGTTAGCCCTTGGGTCATCCATCGCATTTGCATTGAGTTTAGTTAACCTGTTAACGATTTCAACTGGCGCGTTAAACTCATCACTTTTATGACCAAATAAGTTAAGTAACTGGCCATCCAAGTCGATTAACGTGACCGCTTTCACTGGCCACTTCAAAACATCGCGCATAGCAAGCCCATCACCACCACCCACGATTAAAACGTCATCGTGACGATTTGAAGCTAACAACGCAGGATAGACGAGCATTGAGTGGTAAATTTGCTCATCAATACTTGAGAATTGTAAACGCCCATTTAGATATAAATCAGTAATAGGATCTGGTTGATTACGGCTAAGTCTTTCAGTTAAAACAAGGTGTTGGTATTTTGTTGCTTCTGAGTAGATGACTTTATCTTTATAAAGCACATTACTTAAATCTTTCATCCAGCTACTGCCAAACACTAAAATAAAACCAAATAAGACGAGTAAACCAACGTGACATGCAAGAAGCAATTTAGCAAAGCGTACATAGCTGTGGTAACGCCACAAGAAAGCTAAGCCTGCCACAATGTTAAATAAAGCAGTCCAAGCAGCCGCTTGCATAATGGGCATAGAGAGCATTATGCTCACCCAAATTGCAGCGCCGATACCCGCACCAATATAATCCGCCCCATATATTGTGCCTGCATTATTTTCTAAAAATCGTCCGTACACTTGCTGACGTATTCGGGCGATAAGTGGTATCTCCATACCTATGAGCAAACCAAGTAATAAACCAAACACATAAGGAAGGAAGCGTGACCATTCTTGTAGCTTTTGAAACACGTAGCCGTTGAGTACGGTATCGGCGGGTAAGTTAAAAATCTGTGAAAAAATATGGGGCAATGAATAACTGACAGCAATCACACTCGCGATCGCTAAAATGCACCCCATCCCCACTAAAGCAATAATACTCTCTAGCCATGCAAAAGCGGTAAAGGCATCTTTAAACCAACGAGCCAGAAACGCGCCGATCCCCATTGCAACAATCATTGTGCCGATCATGGCATAAATCGCACTTTCAACAGAGCCTAAAACACGCCCTGCATAATGCGATAATAAGTATTCATAAATAAGGCCACACCCAGCAAGCACAGCCATAACAGTAATTAATAAAAAATCATGCCCAAGTAAGGCATGCTTACTTGGGGCAGTTGTAGTATTTGACAAACCTTATGCGCCTAATAGTGTAGCCATAGTGATACCAACGGCAAATGATATTGCGGCTGAAATAGTTGCTACACCCACATTCTTTTGGCGGTTTACCTCATCTGAAATATCACACCCTGAAAGAATTATTTTTATTGTAATAAGGTGTAACACTATAAATACAATCACACATACCAGCGCACTGAGAGCCCAATAGACAAGACTTGCATTGATATTTTCTGCTACATAAGGCGCAATACCTGAGGCTGCTGTTATAGCAAGCGAGCTACCAATTAGGAAACCTGCGTAGCGTATACCCACTGCTAGGTTGCCATCAATGATGGCCTGCTGTAGGCAATCACCACTTCGGTTAGTACGCTTGAATAATTGCACACGATATTGGCTGATCAATAACAACGCTATACTACCTATAACAAAAGCCGCTACCACAATAGGCAGCCCATACCAACCCTCTGTTGCAACCCAAAACAAGGCTGAACGAATCACAATCGCAACACTGACAACGTGACCAAAATCAATGATCGCCGCGGTCGCATTTCCTTTTACTATTTCGTCATGCAGGCTTACTTTTCGCAGCGCCACTTTATCTTGAAAGAAGTGACCTAACTTAATGAGTACAATAGCAAGCAGGCCATAGGCTGTCATTTGAAGCGCTTCTTGTTGCAAAGTTGCAGCAAATGCTCCACTGCTTACACCGGTTAAAACAATCGCTAAAGCGACTAACCCCGCGGCAAAACTAATACCGAACGCAAAATTATCACGCTCTGTAATTTCATCGTTTGCATGTAAATTAGAAACCCAGCCTTTAATAAACTTGAGGCTGACAAATAAAGCGATAATAATCACAAAATCGATAGCTATCGCTTGTAGCGACCACATCGTTATTCCATTAAATTCATACATTTTCTTTTGACTCCAACACTAATTCTTTACCTAAAAGCTTATTTACCACGACTAACGCCACGAGAAGTTCGACTATTACTATTTCTTACTGACCCTGCACTTTTACTGTAACTACTCTTAGAATAACTGCTTTTGGATTTAGGCGGGGTATAACTACTGCGACTCAGACCTGACGCACCCGTTTTTTTACTCGCATAAGGACTTGTAAATTGTTTGCCTTGTCGCTGGTAGGATTGTCGAGTTCTAGTTTCTACAGCTGTTTGTGCTTTCATTTGCTTGGGGCTGGTGTAACGAGCACGACCATAATCATTATAATAACTGTATTTCCGTCGTTTACTCCAGCTACCATATTCAACACGGTCAAATACATCGCCTAGAATACGATACATGCCATACCACTGCCAAAAACTAATCCCACTACTGTTTGTTTGCCAATTCCCGTAATTGGGATTGCCAACAAGCTGGTTCCCTTCTCCCACACCTTCAGCCTGTTGGCTTATAGCGCCAACACGTGCCAAGCTGTTATCAGACATATCAGCGAGCATATTGATGGGATCAGTGAGTGCATCTGCAAACAAAGTAGGCTTTGCAGCATCTCTCAATAAGTCTAGATTACGCAATGTGTCTTCGTAAGGAGGAATAAGGTGTGTGCCTTTTATATCAGTCAACCGCTGTTGCAAACTAGAATAAAGCGCACCGTTACGCGTTGCATCTTGAGCCATTACAGATGCTATTTGCGAAAGTTGAGGTTTTTCATTACTGAGTATTCGCGCATATTCAGTTAACAATACAGCGTTACGAATAGACCCATTATCCAAGGCTTTACCAAGCCCCTCTAATTCGACTTCTGCTTTGGTTATAGATTGTTGAATTGTTTGTTGCAACTGCTCTTCTTTAGACTGACAGCCCATAAGCAAGCTTATCAAACAAAACAAGCTGATAAGTTTCCAAGCTTTTATATCCGACATTCATGTCACCTGATTTACTAAATTAACTTAACTAGTTTTACACAGCTCAGTTATTAAACCAACAATGAAATTGCAACAAGATAATATTAAGGGACAAAATCTAGCACTACGTCTTTAAATGTAACTATGGCACTGGTTAGCATAAAGGCTAGTTCGGGTACTTCTACGCGCTGTTTCATTTTTGAATGCAACATGGGGTTTTGGCCTGATATATTTGCTTTATCCCAGACAACAAAAAACCCGCTACATTGCTGTAACGGGTTTCTCTTATTTGGAGCCATGGTGCGCTACGCAGTAGGATGACCGCGTGCCTACAGCAGTAAAGAGTCACATAATAAATGCTACACCAACGTTGGCCTTTACGCCGTTTCACTTCAATAATGAGTACAACATGAGGGCGTGGCCTGATGTATTCTCTTTATCCCAGACAACAAAAAACCCGTCACATCGCTGTAACGGGTTTCTCTTATTTGGAGCCATGGTGCGCTACGCAGTAGGATGACCGCGTGCCTACAGCAGTAAAGAGTCACATAATAAATGCTATACCATCGTTGGCCTTCACGCTGTGTCGTTTCACTCCTGAGTACAGCAAGAGGGCGTGGCCTGATGTATTCTCTTTATCCCAGACAACAAAAAACCCGTCACATCGCTGTAACGGGTTTCTCTTATTTGGAGCCTGGCGATGACCTACTTTCACATAACAAATGCTACACTATCATCGGCGCTGTTTCGTTTCACTACTGAGTTCGGCATGGGGTCAGGTGGGTCCAAAACGCTGTTGTCACCAAGCAAATTTGGTGTCAGTCCGTATTGCTACGCACTAACTAAAATTTGGAATATCTGATAATAAAGTTTTCTGTAATCTACTTTAGTCTATTAACTTCTGCGCTTAAACAGTCACATAAAACGCGTTTGGCGTTGTATGGTTAAGCCTCACGGGTAATTAGTACAAGTTAGCTTAACATGTCGCCATGCTTCCACATCTTGCCTATCAACGTTGTAGTCTTCAACGGCCCTTCAGAGACTTTAAAAGTCTAGTGAGAACTCATCTCGAGGCCTGCTTCGCGCTTAGATGCTTTCAGCGCTTATCAGTTCCGAACGTAGCTACCGGGCAATGCCATTGGCATGACAACCCGAACACCAGCGGTTCGTTCACTCCGGTCCTCTCGTACTAGGAGCAACCCCTCTCAATTCTCAAACGCCCACGGCAGATAGGGACCGAACTGTCTCACGACGTTCTAAACCCAGCTCGCGTACCACTTTAAATGGCGAACAGCCATACCCTTGGGACCGACTTCAGCCCCAGGATGTGATGAGCCGACATCGAGGTGCCAAACACCGCCGTCGATATGAACTCTTGGGCGGTATCAGCCTGTTATCCCCGGAGTACCTTTTATCCGTTGAGCGATGGCCCTTC
>NZ_LOFH01000016.1 GCF_001469215.1 Pseudoalteromonas sp. H105 | reverse complement strand
CCCCTTTGGTCCGTAGACGTTATGCGGTATTAGCAGTCGTTTCCAACTGTTGTCCCCCACCTAAAGGCATGTTCCCAAGCATTACTCACCCGTCCGCCGCTCGTCAGCAAAGTAGCAAGCTACTCTCTGTTACCGCTCGACTTGCATGTGTTAGGCCTGCCGCCAGCGTTCAATCTGAGCCATGATCAAACTCTTCAATTAAAAGTTTTTTGTCTTTCGACAGCTCAATGAATTCTGAATTTATTTAATATCTTTCGATATTGAATTGACTGTGCTGCAATTCCTACCGAAGTAGTTATTGCTGTTGGTCACTCAGTTTCAATTGAGACTCTAAATTTTTTTGCCTCACTACCTAAGTAGCTTGGCTGTTAGAACTCAATCTGTACGAGTGCCCACACAGATGATTGCTTTATATTGTTAAAGAACGTTGCGATTAAAGTATTTACTTTATCTCGCTAGGGCTGCGCATGTTACGCTTTCCATTTTTTTTGTCAACACTTAATTTAAACTTTCTAAAAAATATAAACTCAAGTTTTACTCGACTTACTGAGTAGCTGCTTGCCTCGCTAAGCGTTGCCTGCTCTGCCGTCTCAGTGGGGTCGCATTATAGGGAGAACAGATTTTTACGCAAGCGTTTTTTTAAGAAAACTTAAAATAAAGTGCTGTTCGATTGATTTACGAACGAAAGCACTCAAAATAGGTAGTTTAGTAACCAACAACGATACTCGCTGGCCATTTTATAGGCTCTACTGCTATTATCTCGGGCAACGTCTCTCATTTTATTAGGTGTTCTATGACTATCCGTTCTTATAAAGGGATAACCCCTACATTTAACCAAACTGTCTATGTAGATGAATCTGCAGTATTGGTCGGTGATATCACATTGGGTGACCACAGTAGTGTCTGGCCATTAGTTGCTGCTCGGGGTGATGTTAATTACATTCGCATTGGTGAGCGTACTAATATACAAGATGGTAGCGTTTTACATTTAACTCGCTCAAGTAAAACCAATCCAGATGGCTACCCACTTATCATTGGAGACGATGTTACCGTTGGCCATAAGGTGATGCTACATGGATGTCGCTTAGGAAGCCGCATTTTAGTCGGCATGGGTGCGATTGTAATGGATAATGCCATTGTAGAAGATGATGTGATTATTGGCGGTGGTTCACTAGTACCACCAAATAAACGACTAGAATCTGGTTTTTTATATGTAGGTAGTCCAGTAAAACAAGCTCGCCCTTTAACAGAACAAGAGCGGAGCTTTTTAAAAATATCAGCGACTAATTATGTTGAGCTTAAAGACGAGTACCTCGCTGAAAATTAACTTAGCGCCTTAATCTCAATTTGCCCTGCTGAGTTATATTCTTCATCTTCGATGAGATGCTCAGCAATATCTTCATAATCAAAACGCAGTAATTCAAAATGTTGCTTTGCATCTTCGGGACTAGAAATCGCCGTGTCTCGGGTGTCAATAATACATTCCACTATCAGACCGCTCACTTGAGCATAAAATATTAAGCTGTGTGCTTTTTCTCTAAATTCAATACGGTCTATAAATTGAATAGCTTGATTCACTTAAGCTCCCCCGCTTTTAATGCTTTTACCACGGGTAATATTTCAGGCATTTTGTTACGCCATACAAAGTAAGCCTGTGCAGCTTGACCAACAAGCATGCCGCTTCCATCTAATGCTTTAATAGGTGCGTTATAATCCAAGGCCCACTGCATGAACAATGTTTTTTCTAACGAATAAAACATATCGTATACACATTCACAATGATTAAGGTACTTTTTATCAAGCCCTGGTAACTCATTATGAACACTACTGGATGTTGAGTTTACAATTAGCGAGTAATCACTTTCTGGTAAATCATCAAATCCGTAACCAGTCACTTTGCCGTATTTAGAAAATAGCTCAGCCAGTGTATTTGCTTTTGCTGCGGTACGATTAACGATAATAATTTCATTAGGCTGTTGAGCTAACAAAGGTAAAATCACGCCACGGGCTGCTCCACCGGCCCCAATTAGCAAAATTCGTTTATCTTTTATTGCTACTTTATTTTCTAGTAAATCATTTACAAACCCAATGCCATCGGTGTTATCGCCTAGCAAACGCCCATCATCAAGTATTTTAATCGTATTTACTGCACCAACTATCGTGGCAAGCTCAGTACGCACGTCGACTAATTCAAATGCTTGCTCTTTAAATGGCATGGTTACATTCGCTCCCAGCCCGCCTTGAACAAAAAAGGCGTTCACTGATTTTTGAAAGCCATCAATCGGTGCTAATATTGCGCGGTAATCAATTTGCTCACCTAATGAGGTTGCAAATTTCGTATGTATAGCGGGTGATTTTGAGTGTTCGATTGGGTTTCCAAAAACCGCATATTTGTCCATATTCAAACAACCTTTTGTATAGTTAGCACTGTTAATTAACGATGATAATATTATGATTAGACGACTTTTCTCAAAATCGAAGCCTACTGAGCCGCATCATGCCCCAACGCCTGAAAAAACACCTTATCAGATGATAGGGGGTGAACAAGGTGCACGGGCCTTATCTGATAGATTCTACGACATAATGGCAACAGATGAATACGCTAAACCGTTATATGATATGCATCCTCAGCCATTAGAGCGTATACGCCAAGTGTTTTTTGAATTTTTATCTGGATGGCTAGGTGGACCTGATTTATTTGTAGAAAAACATGGTCACCCTATGCTGCGTAAAAGACATATGCCCTTTCCAATAGATCAAGACCTGCGTGACCAATGGATGCATTGCATGAACAAAGCGCTTGATGCTGAAATTGATAACCCTTTATTACGTGAGGGGCTGAGAAAATCTTTAGCACAACTCGCCAGCCATATGATTAACCAAGATTAACGGAAATTGTTGTCATTTAATCTTTTAAGTTTGCGCTACATCAAGGCCTATTACTGCTAAATCAAGATAATAATGTAATCTTGTTTAAAAGAGCATTATGCGCGTGAAATCAATTCAACATAAAATTTATGCACTCCTTGCGCTCACCGGAGCGCTCGTTTTATTTGCAAGCCTTTTTAGTAGTTCCAATCAACAACATTCTCTCGCGCAAGATACGATTGAAAGCAATATCAAATTACTTGCTGACAATTATTTTGACTCTATCAATACCATGATGCTCACTGGCACAATGGCTAATCGCGATATTTTGAGCAGTAAACTACGTAGCCACCCAAATATTGAAGATGCACACATTATTCGCGGCCCTATTGTGACAAAAGCATTTGGACCCGGAAGCCCAAACCAAGCTCCGGCCAGCGCTGCAGAGCAAGCAGCATTAACAGGTAAAGAAGCGCTGTTTATTGAACAACAGAAAGACACTCGCTTCATGACCTACTTAAAGCCCATGTTTGCACAGAGTGATTACAAAGGGACAAATTGCTTAGGTTGTCATCAAGCAAATGAAGGTGATGTGTTGGGCGTTGTGAAAATTAGCTATTCTCTGGCTGATATTGATGAAAAGGTCACTCGAAACACTCTAATTAACACACTTCTACTCTCAACTTTGTTTTTAATTGCATTCGTATTATTGGGTTTGTTATTTAGAAAGATATTCATTAAAAGGCTTAAAAAAATGAATCAAGTTATTCATTTAGCCACCAGCAATAATGATTTGAGCTTAACGATTGATGACAAAAACAATGATGAACTTAGCTCTTTAGCCGATAGTTTTAACCAAATGATAGATTCATTTAAAGAAAATATTACTCAAGTATCCCACTCATCGAAAGTGCTGATTCATTGTGCTGAAGCGATTTATACCTCTGCAGATGCAACAGAACATGCAATTTTAAGTCAAAAACAAGGGACTGATTCGGTCGCAGCTGCCATAAATGAACTTGAAAGTTCATCTAGTGAGGTGAAAAATACAACACATTTTGCTTCTGAAAAATCGCAAAGCAGCAATTCTCTCGCTCAACAAAGTCTACAAGTTGCGACACATACAGAGCAAAGCATCAATCAACTTGCCGAAGATGTTCGCAGTGCCGCAGCGCAAGTAAGTCAATTACAGGCACAAACGATAGAAGTGGGAAATGTACTAGAGGTGATAAGTAGTATTGCTGAGCAAACTAACTTACTGGCACTTAATGCAGCAATCGAAGCTGCTCGTGCAGGCGATACAGGTAGAGGGTTTGCTGTTGTGGCAGATGAAGTGCGTACCTTAGCAACTCGTACACATGATTCAACGGATGAAATTCGCCGTACAATTGATAAACTCCAAGCTGAAGCGGCCAATACAGTCACGATGATGAGCAGTTCTTGTGAGGAAGCAGATGAACGAGCATTGCAGGTTAAAAAAGTAGCCCAAGCTCTACAGGACATATCTTCTCAAATGAACGAAATCAATCAGCTTAATGTTCAAATAGCCAATGCCACTGAGCAACAAAACTTAGCTGCTGAAGAAATTAACCAAAGTGTAGTGGCTATTAGCGATAATGCGGAACGTTCATTAGTGGATGCTAAAGATAATCAAAAAGTCAGTGAAGAGTTATTATCTCTCGCACGATCTTTAGACGAG
Source organism: Pseudoalteromonas sp. H105 (assembly GCF_001469215.1). Lineage (GTDB taxonomy): Bacteria > Pseudomonadota > Gammaproteobacteria > Enterobacterales > Alteromonadaceae > Pseudoalteromonas. The sequence continues at coordinate 63,058 of NZ_LOFH01000016.1, read as the reverse complement.
CAAGTACGTTCTTTTAAACTAACCTGAACGTTAGATAACTGAGTAAAATAAAAAAGGCGCTAATGCGTTAGCGCCTTATAATTTGATTCTATAGTTGCCAGTCTCGAGCAATTAACTGATCATGCTGCGTATTTAGCCAGCTCTGTGGGCGCAAATAATAGCGGTATAACATCGCCTCAGGGCTATTCGCTGATGGCATATAATTATACTCCCACCTCGCCAGTGGCGGCATCGACATTAATATAGACTCTGTGCGTCCGCCAGTTTGTAAACCAAATAGCGTACCACGGTCCCACACTAGATTAAATTCAACATAACGTCCACGACGATATAATTGGAAATCACGTTGCTGTTGCGTATATGCGTCGTCTTTACGGCGCTCGATGATAGGTAAGTACGCATCGAGAAAACCATTACCCACCGCTTGCATAAACTCAAAGCTTTGCTCAAACCCCTCTTCATTTAAGTCATCAAAGAACAAGCCGCCCACACCACGAGTCTCATCACGGTGCTTTATGTAAAAATAGTCATCACACCATTTTTTATAACGAGGGTAAACGTCCTCTCCAAATGGGACGCAAAGGTCATGCGCAACTTGATGCCAATGCTGCACATCTTCGAATACAGGGTAAAAAGGAGTTAAATCAAAACCACCACCAAACCACCAAATAGGTTGCTCACCTTCTTTTTCGGCGATAAAAAACCGAACATTGGCGTGACTAGTAGGGATATGTGGATTTTTCGGATGAATCACTAACGAAACACCACATGCGTGAAAACTTCGACCTGCTAATTCTGGGCGGTGTGCTGTCGCAGAAGCTGGCATAGAGGCACCAAATACATGAGAGTAATTCACCCCACCTTGCTCAATAACATGCCCGTCACGAATAACACGCGTCCGGCCACCGCCGCCCTCTGCACGCTGCCAACTGTCTTCAACAAATTTAGCCGCACTGTCGGCTTTCTCTAAACCTTGGCAAATATGATCTTGCAAAGCCATTAAGTAAGTTTTTACTTGTTCAAGTAGATTACTATGCATTACTTATCCTCTAAACACTTTGCCTGTCATAACATCTTTAATTGTGCTCGGTTGCGTATTTCCACCTAGCGCTTCATCAACATAAAACGCAACCTGTTCACCAAACTCGTTTTTAGCCTGAGCAATACTCGTTACAGTATCTTGCCCTGATAAGTTAGCACTAGTAGAGACTAAAGGCTTACCAAACTCCTGGCATAACTGTTTTACTGTTGGATGGTTTGTCACCCGTACTGCTATCGTATCAAACTGACCTGTTAGCCATTTTGGTGTGTTTTTAGCCGCAGGCATCACCCAAGTTATAGCCCCTGGCCAACTAGAAAATATATCAGCACGTTTGTCCATCGGAACTTTTGCATCATCGATATATTTTAGTAACTGGCCATAATTATCAGCAATTAAAATTAATCCTTTTTCTACAGGACGCTGCTTTATCGCCAATAAGCTTTCTACGGCTTGCCTATTATCTGGGTCGCACCCTAAACCAAATACAGCTTCAGTTGGGTAAACAATGACACCACCTTGTTGTAAGGCATCAACAACAGTTAAAGGTGAAGGGATTGGATCTGTCACACAAATCTCCAAATACAATAAAAGTTAAGCGTTTTACTCGCTGACAGTGATTTTATGCGAGCAACTTTTCTGTGGGCATTGTAACACAACACTGTTGGTCATTTGCTTTTGCATCATGACTGGCCACTGGCACTCGGGGCAAGTATGCTCAATAGGTTTAAAATTAAGGGTGTATTTACAACTTGGGTAGCTATCACAAGAATAAAACGTTTTGCCAAATTTATTACTACGCGCAACTAACTGCCCTTTTTTGCATTTAGGGCAAGCGGGTAACACTTCAGCATCGGGCTCTTTTTCATCGTGAACAATGTAATGGCACTCGGGGTAACCGGTACAGCCAATAAACATACCGTAGCGGCCATTTTTAACCACCAGCGGATTGCCACATTCTGGACACGGACTATCATCAAGTACTTTAATTTGCTGAGTATCGTGTTGAGCTAAAGGCCGAATAAAATCACATTTAGGGTAGCTTGCACAACCTAGAAAAGGCCCGCTTTTACTGTTGCGTATCACTAATTCAGAACCACATTGAGGGCAAACTTCGTATTCTTTTTCGAGGGCATGCTGATTAGCAGAGAAAAGCGAATGATCTATTTTACTCATGTAGTTCCAAAGCAATTGGCTAATTTTCGCTTAATATACCCAAACTAATTAAAGTTACAAGCACCGTACTGAGGTTAATGCAACACTTCGGCTGGTTCGTCAAAAATGAGCTCTTCCATCTGCGAGTAGGCAAGCTCCGAACCAGGGACATTAAATAGCACCATTAATACAACCCACTTTAAGTCATCCAACCCTATATAAGGCTTATCGAGGGCGAACAAGCGATCCATTACCATTTCTCTTGTTTCATTATTAATCACACCTATTTGCTCAATAAACATCAAAAAACCACGGCATTCCGTGCTTAGCATTTGGCATTCACTGTCGGTAAAAATACGAACGGCATGTTGAGGGTAAGCATTAAGGTAAGGCACTTCATCACAATGTTGTAGATCAGCCAATTGCTCTAACCAATCAAGTGCTTTATAGATCTCAGGTTTATTAAAGCCCGCACGTAGTAGCTCATCAGTGAGTTCATTTTGCTCTACGAAGACTTCAGCATCACTGTGAATATAGTTTTCAAATAAATACATGAGGATATCGAACATATTAGCGTCCTCCCAACTTGATATAGCCGTCTAAAACTCGCTCTACTTTGTCATCTAATTCCAAATCAAGTAAACGAGTCTGTACTTTGTCAATCGACCATTGGCAGCGTCGAGCAATCACATCAACCGGTGTAACTTCAAAACCAACGCTCTTCAGTACGGCGCACTCAGGCTTATTTTCAACAGGCTCATCTATACTATATAGACTGTTTTCGCTGAAAAAGCTCACTTCTTCCAAAATATCGCTAACATTTTCGACCAGTTTTGCTCCTTGTTTTATCAAAAAATGGCTTGCTTGAGAAAGCGGATTTTTAATCGAACCCGGCACTGCAAAGACCTCTTTATTTTGTTCAAGCGCATACCTCACAGTAATGAGCGAACCACTTTTAATCTCAGCTTCCACAATCAAAACCCCTAAGGATAATCCAGATATAATGCGATTACGACGCGGAAAGTTATTAGCGTTAGCTGCTGTTCCAGGTAAAAATTCACTAACTAACAAACCAGCGTTCAATACGTGATCAGTTAGTAATCTATGTCGCTTAGGGTAGTAAACATCCACACCAGTACCCAGAACGGCAATGGTGTTTCCCGTTCCTGCAAGGGCGCCTTTGTGCGCAGCGCCATCAATACCTAACGCCATACCTGATGTAACGGTTAAATTGGCTTCACTGAGCTGATGTGCAAATTGAGCGGCTATTTCAAGCCCAATAGGGGTTGCATTACGGCTGCCAACAATAGCAATTTGCGGACTCGTTAAAAGAGCGCAATTACCGCGACAAAATAGTAATAAAGGGGCACTGGCAATTTCTTTGAGTAATGGAGGATAACGCGAATCAAAATAGCTTATAACATCGATGCCAGACGCTGTTATTAATTTTTCGTAATGCTCAACACGCTGCCAATCCGTGGCCACCAAATTTGTGGCGACTTGTTGACTGAGGCCCGATTCAAGTAATTGTTGATACGATAAATTAACGAGGTCATCTAATGGCACTTTTTCAGCGAGTGCTAGCAGCGTTTTAACACCCAGACCTTTGCATAAATAAAAGGCAAGCCAATCTGTTAGCTTGCCAAAAGACTGTTCCATGCTCTCTCCTTAGAGCACTCAAACCTGTATTAATTTATTACTGCAAAATCACCGACGCGGATTGGGTGCTGGTTTTTTACGATTAAGGCATAGCTAACATTGTCATATACTTTGAACACCATTAGCTCACCGACTTTTTCTCTTGGCATATGCCATACAGTGGCATCTTTATCTGCCTCAACGCCAAAAAATTCACTCGTATCTGTAATAAGCTTTTCAAGGCTATTTGAATCTTCTTTATACCTTGGGCCATTTCGACCATCAAATACAGTGGGAGAGCGGCGCTCAATATCTAAAATGTGCCCTGCCGCTATTTGCTGCTCAGACCCTAAGTTTAGCACTACAATATCCATTGTGCTAAATTCTCGCAGTTCAGTGACCGCAGAAATAATATTTCCTTCAACAGGTTGCACTGGGCGCTTCATATTAAAAAATGCAGGAAGTGTTTGCCCCTCCATTGCAGGCAGCAAAAAATCTGTGGCTCTAATCTCTTGTTTAACGCTTTCAATTTTTACTGAGGCGGGTACGGCTTTTTCAATATCACCGGCTCTAAATACACGGCCCACACCCACTAATACAGATTTATACGCAAGCACTTTATCGCTGTTAATATCTTTATAAGGTTTACCTTTACGGTAGATAGCGTAACTTTCGTGTTTTTTCAGATTGCCTTTAACATAAACAATGTGGCCTAAGGTATTCATCTTCGTATTTTCATTAGCGCCCAAAATATAAGGTAAATCATCAATCTCTTCACCACTAATCGCTTGTTCGTATGTTAAATATGGACGCAGTAGCTCAAGGGGTAATGTAGGAATCGCGTTCTTACCTTTGGGAATCATTCGCCCTTGCGGAGAAAGTTTTTTAAAACCGCTATTAATAATTAATCGTGGGTTTCCGTGATCATCGTAAATTAAAGCAAGTGCATCACCTGGATAGATCAAGTGTGGATTATTTATTTGCGGATTCATCTGCCAAAGTTCAGGCCATAACCAAGGTTCGCTCAAATAGATGCCCGAAATATCCCATAATGTATCACCCTTTTTCACAACATATTGTTTAGGCGCATCTTTTTTAATAGATAAAACATCGGCATGAGATGAGAATGCCGTGCTTAATATCAGCACAGCAGCTAAAAACGGGTATTTCATTAGGCTTCCTTGTGAGTTTTTTCATTATTATCAACCAAAACCTGTTAAAGGTGAACGCGAATGGCTAAAATAAGAGCATACAATACCCTATATTATGCACAAGTGAAAAGGTTACTATGGCTAGGTTAGAAGTTTTAAGATTTCCAGATGAACGTTTACGTACTGTCGCACAAGACGTCACAAACGTTGACGACGAAGTTCGTCAAATAGTTAAAGACATGCTAGAAACAATGTATGACGAAAATGGCATTGGCCTTGCCGCCACACAAGTTGATATTCATCGACGCATTGTGGTGATCGACGTATCAGAAGAACGTGATGAGCCTATCGTGCTAATCAATCCAGTGATCAGCAAGCAAGACGGTAAAACAGTCAGTGAAGAAGGCTGTTTATCGGTGCCGCATTCTTACGCAAAAGTAGATCGCGCAGAAACAGTCACTGTCACAGCCCTCAATGAAAAAGGTGAAGAATATAGCCTAGATGCCGATGAGCTTTTGGCTATTTGTATTCAGCATGAGCTGGATCACCTTAAAGGCAAATTATTTATTGATTACTTATCACCATTAAAGCGTCAACGTATTCGTAAAAAGCTTGAAAAAGAAGCTAAATTTGCAGCACAGTAATAAGCACCTTAGGAAAACTCAGTGACAAAACCACTACGCATTATTTTTGCTGGTACGCCGGACTTTGCTGCGCGCCATTTACAAGCTCTTATTGATTCTGAACATCAAATTGTTGGTGTTTATAGTCAGCCAGACCGCCCTGCTGGGCGAGGTAAAAAACTAAAAGCCAGCGAGGTTAAAGAGCTTGCTTTAGCCAATGACTTACCTGTCTTTCAACCTGCATCATTAAAAAGTGACGATGCATTAGTTGAATTAAGCAGCTTAAATGCAGATATAATGATTGTCGTTGCGTATGGGCTATTACTGCCAAAAGCAATTTTAGAGGCTCCTCGCCTTGGTTGTTTAAATGTGCATGGTTCAATTTTGCCACGCTGGCGTGGTGCAGCGCCGATCCAGCGCGCTATTTGGGCGGGCGACAATGAAACAGGTGTCACCATAATGCAAATGGACGAAGGGTTAGACACCGGTGATATGCTGCATATTAGTCGCTGCCCTATTGCTACTGATGAAACCAGTGCAAGTTTATACACTAAACTCGCTGATTTAGGCCCTAGCGCACTGATTGATACAATCACAAAATTAGCCAATGACGAACTAACACCTCAGGTGCAAGATGATGCCTTGGCAAATTATGCAAAAAAACTATCAAAAGACGAAGCCAATATTGATTGGTCAATGGACGCTGTGCAAATTGAACGCAATATTCGTGCATTTAACCCTTGGCCTGTGTGTTTTACCCTGATGGGCGAGAACACAGTAAAAATTTACCAAAGTGAAGTGGTTGAACAACAAGGCACACCAGGCACTATTTTACACAGTGACAAACACGGTATTGTAGTCGCTTGTGGCACACAGGCGCTAAAAATAACCCAATTACAGCCACAAGGTAAAAAACCAATGGCTGTGACAGACTTTTTAAACGGTCGCAGTGACTGGGTTACTCCAGGCTGCGTCTTAGGCGAAAATAATGAGTAATGTTCCAAACGTACGTGCGCTAGCCGCTGAAACTTTATATAACGTAGTCGATAAAGGTGCTTCACTAAATCAAGAACTGCCATTCGCAAGCCAAGGTTTATCGCCAAAAGATAAAGCCCTTCTACAACAAATTTGCTATGGCGTATTACGTTATTTACCTAGTTTAGAAAACTATTGCCAACATTTAGTGGAGCAGCCACTTAAAGGAAAGCGCCGTATTTTCCAGTTCTTGTTGTATGTTGGTATTTACCAACTACAGCATATGCGCGTTCCTCCGCATGCTGCAATCAGTGAAACAGTGAATGCTTTAGCGCAACTGCGAGCACTTGGATTAAAAGGGTTGATCAATGCTATTTTACGTAGCTTTCAACGCCAACAAGCAGAACTTGAAGAGAAAGCGAAACAAATCCCGGTGTGTTTATACAACCACCCAAACTGGTTTATTAAACAAGTAAAAGAAGCCTATCCTGAGCAATGGGAACAAATCTTAGAGGCGAACCAGCTTCAAGCCCCTATGTGGTTACGTGTGAATCAAGCACAGTACACTACAGCTCAATACAGTGAAATGTTGACCGCAAATGATATTGAACACACTGTAAACCCTGACTTTGTCGATGGTATTAAACTTGATAAGCCGCGCGATGTTTTCTCGCTGCCAGAATTTGATACGGGTGCTTGCTCAGTGCAAGATGCAGCAGCACAGCTAGCCGCTCGCTTGCTTGATCCAAAAGATGACGAGCACATACTGGATGCATGTGCAGCCCCAGGTGGTAAAACATGCCACATTTTAGAACTGGCTGATGCAGATGTTCTTGCCCTTGATAGCGATGCAACTCGCCTTGAACGGGTAAAACAAAACTTAACCCGAATAGGCTTAGGTGCCGACTTACAATGTGCTGATGCCTCGCAACCCCATACATGGTGGGATGAGCAGCAATTTGATCGTATCTTACTTGATGTTCCATGCTCTGCAACTGGCGTAATTCGTCGTCACCCAGATATAAAGTGGCTTCGCCGTGCATCAGATATTAATGACTTAGCCACCCTGCAAGGTGATATCTTAGATAGCATTTGGCCATTATTAAAACCTGGTGGTACGTTAATTTATGCTACCTGCTCTGTGTTACCTCAAGAAAATCAACAGCAAGTAGCCAATTTTTTAGCCAATAACACTGATGTTGACCATATACCGCTACACGATAAGGACACCGTAACAACCCCTGGGCTGCAATTACTTCCGGGTGAGAGTGACGGTTTTTACTACGCTAAGCTTGTTAAAAAAAGCGCATAAGATAACTAATGAAAATAATCATACTCGGTGCCGGTCAAGTAGGCGGCACACTCGCCGAAAACTTGGTAGGTGAACAAAACGAAATAACGGTTGTTGATATAGATGGCAATCGTTTACGTGAGTTACAAGACAAGTACGACCTTCAAGGTGTTACTGGCCACAGCGCACATCCCGATGTATTACGTAGGGCCGGCGCTGAAGACGCCGATATGATCATTGCGGTAACCAGCTCAGACGAAGTTAACATGGTGGCCTGCCAAGTGGCGTACAGTATTTTTAATACACCGACTAAAATTGCCCGCATTCGTTCTGAGCAATATCTAAAGTACCGTGAAAAGCTATTCCAAAACGACGATTTACCTGTTGATCACTATATTGCCCCTGAGCAATTGGTGACTAAGTATATTCGCCGTTTAATCGATTATCCCGGCGCGTTGCAAGTACTGCAGTTTGGCGATGGCATGCTTTCATTAGTGGCTGTTAAAGCCTATTACGGTGGTCTGCTTGTTGGTTATGCTCTTTCTGCTTTAAAGGAGCATATACCTAACGTTGAAACTCGCGTTGCCGCAATTTACCGACAAGGTAAAGCCATCAAGCCACTTGGCACAACGGTAATAGAAGCCGATGATGAAGTATTCTTCCTCGCCGCGACTAAACATATTCGCGCGGTAATGAATGAACTGCAAAAGCTAGAGCGTTCATACAAAAAGATCATGATCGCTGGTGGCGGTAATATTGGCGCAGGGCTTGCTCGGTCACTTGAGAAAAACCACAGTGTAAAACTACTTGAGCGTAGTAAAGAGCGTGCTGAGCAATTATCTGAGTTACTAGATAACACCGTTGTGTTTTGTGGTGACGCATCCGATCAAGAGCTGCTATCTGAAGAACACATTGAGCAAGTAGATGTGTTCATAGCAGTTACTAACGATGATGAAGCAAACATTATGTCTGCCATGCTTGCAAAACGAATGGGCGCTCAAAAAACCATGGTGCTAATACAGCGTGGCGCTTACGTTGATTTAGTACAAGGCGGCGAAATTGACATTGCAATATCGCCGCAACAAGCAACAATCTCGGCACTACTGACTCATGTACGCCGCGGCGATATTGTAAATGTTTATTCACTACGTAAAGGGGCTGCTGAGGCTATTGAAGCTGTTGCACACGGTGATGAACACACCTCTAAAGTGGTTGGACGTGCCATTGCTGACATCAAACTTCCAGCTGGAACAACGATTGGCGCGATTGTAAGAAACGACGACGTGCTTATTGCCCATGATGATACAATCATCCACACTGGCGACCATGTGATCATGTTCCTAATTGATAAAAAACATATTCACGTTGTTGAAAAGCTGTTTCAGGTTAGCGCTATTTTCTTATAAAATAAAAAGCAGCTTAGTGATAAGCTGCTTTAAACACGTGCGAATACATTAACCGCAAAACACTTTACTACTTCGCTTTAGAAAACTCTTCTTGTGAAAGCTCACCATTACCATCTATATCAAGCTCTTTGAATTGGCTTATTAACTTCGCATCAACAGCGGCTTCGCTTTGGCTTATTACGCCATTACTATCAACGTCTAAGGTGTTAAAGCCTGTCGTAGCAAAGGCTGCTGATGAAGAGGCTAATGCAATTAGGGCTACTGCCTTGTTTAATGTGCTCATAATAAAATTCCTTCAATCTCTGAATATTGCGTTAATTAAAAAAATCCTTTTCTAATATCCTTGCGGCGCTCTTAAGCCTTTGCAAACTCTTCTTTTGACAACTCGCCATTACCATCGGTATCAAGTATTTTGAACTGACTTAATAATGCAGAATCAACGGATGCTTCGCTTTGGCTGATTGCACCATTACCGTCTACGTCGAGTGTATCGAAATTGGTAGCAGCAAAGGCTGCTGATGAAGAGGCTAGTGCAATTAGGGCTACTGCTTTCTTTAATGTGTTCATAATCAATCTTCCTTCAAAGTTTATGTACGTTGCGATTAAATACTTAATCACGTTCTCGGTTCGTTCGAGCTAAGTATTACAACTTCGATGCCAATATTAATAAACAAAATAAAAACAGTTGCTTAGGCAGGGATTTTAGATAAAACACTTAATAAACCATCATGTACTGTTGCCTTTTAGCAACAGACACCATGAAGAATAAATAATATCTATAATATTTAGTAACTTACCATAAAGCAAAAAGACACAATGCCAGACTGCGTTGATACTATTCAGGTTCGTTTTTTTAAAAGAGGTAAATCCATACTGAATAGCATTTTTTTAGCGTATTTTTTAAATAAAAAAATACCCTGTAAGCAATTGATATATATCCCTTTAAAATTAAATTAAACATTGTATTTTGGACTAGTGACGTATTTTGAGAAAAAAGAGAAATGTGTTGCAAATAAGCGAATATCAGTAAGTCGCCTCCTTCATTTGCTGTTTGTGGTTAGATTTAGGTTGTTATATTTTTATACCCATTCGCTTAATTAAGTGATTTATTTTGAGGATGGAAAAACGTGTTGATAGCTTGGCAAAAAATTCGCTGTTTAGTTGTTCTAAATGAGAGTGTTTTAACGCAGGTAGCGACACGTTTAGCCCCGCAAAATGATTAAGTATTATTGCGGATTGGTATTACTCTGTTTGCTATAAAACAAAGTACTTATGCTTGATGACGTATTTCTATCGGTTGATTTATCACGGCTACGATTAACTGTGTGGTTAAATTAACGGCTCTAAAATAGACAAGTCGATTAAGTGATCTTTCATAAATTTATTCATTTCATCTTCACTCACGTTCAACTGAATACCAAGCTGAGTATCATCAGCTAAACTTCGCACACTGCAAATTTGTCCTGAAAACTCGTTCACTTCATTATCTCTTTCATCGAGCAATATTTTACATGGTGTATCTTTGAGGTTACTTAAATCATCTTCGCTTTTTAGCGCAAACATTACCCCGGTAACAGATACATCTTTAATGATACCTTGAAGCTTGTGCTCATCGCTGAGTTGGATCGAGGCAGGCAGTAAAGTAGGTATGCGGGTTTGCGAGCGTAAGCTAAATAGTTGAACCTGGTCGGGAAAATGTAAAAAAATAAGTCTTTTGGGATGGGAAGTAACAGACATAACTTGCTGACGAAATGCAATCACCTGCCCGCCGCCACTTTCTAGCACAGCGCGCACTATAATTACCGTCCCATCTTTGAGGTACTCACCTGCATTGCCTAAGCGTCGTGGCGAAGGGTAATTGAGCACAACAAAATGATCATTGAGCAGTCCGACAAACTCGGTTTTCATCCGCTTACTATTTGTAGGCGTAAGTACCTCGATATCCACTAAGGTACCTGCGGTAATAAACGCAAGCTTCTCTAAATTGTGTAATTGCATTGTTTTTGGCATTGCCTTAGACCGCTTCTTTAATATCGATAATCTATATGATTGCTGCTAAACATATAACCTGAAAACAACGCTAACCACGCCAGAATGTGGGTGTAAATAGCACCAAGAGAGTAAATATTTCTAGCCGCCCAAATACCATTGCAAGGGTAAGCAGCCATTTCGCAGTATCACTGACAGCACCATAATGACTCGCCACCTCACCCAAACCAGGGCCAAGGTTATTTAAACACGCCGCCGTTGCAGAGAAAGCCGTTATGTTATCCATTCCCGTCCCCATTAACGCCAACATAATAATTACAAACACAAGCGCATACGCAGAAAAGAATCCCCATACAGCTTCCACAACTTTATCTGGTAATGCCTTTCTACCTAACTTAATAGAGTATATTGCCCGCGGATGCACAAGCCGATTCAGTTCACGCACGCCTTGTAAGTATAGTAAGAATACACGTACGACTTTCATTCCCCCACCGGTTGAGCCTGCACACCCGCCTATAAAACTAGAGAAGATTAATAGTATAGGTAAAAACAATGGCCAAGCCGAAAAATTATCCGTTGCAAACCCTGCGGTGGTACTCATCGATACAGCTTGAAATAATGCCTGATCTAAGGTTTCATCACCGTCAGCATAAATGTTATTGGACGATAAAACGGTAAAACAAATAACCACCAGCGCAAGCTGTATAAACAAAAATACTTTAAATTCAGGGTCACGAATATAAACCGCAATATTACGGCTTGAGACCGCAGCATAGTGCAAAGTAAAATTAATTGCTGCGATGATTAAAAACACCACACAGATAAAATTGATAAGCGGGCTATCAAAATGTCCAATAGATGCATCGTACGTTGAGAACCCACCAATAGCGATTGTCGAAAAAGCATGGCAAATAGCATCAAACCAATCCATACCCGCAGCCCAGTAAGCCACTGAACAGCTTGCAGTTAAAAATACATAAATGTACCAAAGGTGCTTTGCCGTATCCGCTATCCGAGGTGTCATCTTAGAGTCTTTTACCGGACCTGGCGTTTCAGCACGGTAAAGCTGCATGCCACCGACACCAAGCATTGGCAGCACAGCCACTGCAAGTACAATGATCCCCATACCGCCAAGCCATTGTAGCTGTTGGCGATAAAACAATACCGATTTAGGTAAATACTCAATCCCCGTTAATACGGTCGCCCCTGTGGTTGTAAGCCCTGAGAAGGCTTCAAACACAGCATCTGCTAAAGATAAGTTGGGTTCACTCAAGAAAATAAGCGGAATTGAAGCGAATGCCCCCAGTACAAGCCAGAATAGGACGACAATTAAAAAGCCTTCTCGTGCTTTTAAATCACCATCTTCTTGCCTATTCGGGTAATAAGCCATCAGACCAATAACAACACTAAAAATAAAGGCTAAGACAAAAGGAACACCACCACCATCTTTGTATATAAGCGAAACAACCGCTGGGGGCACCATAGTAATACTAAACAGTACAACAAGCTGGCCTAAGATTTTTATTATGGTACGAAATTGCATTGAGCTATCGCTTTTATTTTAAGGTATCGTTATTAACTATTGTTATTGTCTTACTCTTTAATCTTTAACTCAACCGCGCCATGGCTCAAATCATAAATATCTTTAATCGCTAGCGCAGCTTCACGGCTATCTATAGTGATAATCCATTCAATATTAGCAGTATATTGCTTTTCGATATCAAGTACCTGGTATTTTGTTTTTAACAATTGCTCAATAGCACCTTGAATACTGTAATCACTACCCCCTGTTAATATAGCGCTTGGGACTTTAATCACTGTGCTCAATTGAGTGAGTGCGTTATTTAACGAACCACCATAAGCACGCACTAACCCGCCCGTTCCCAGCTTAATACCACCAAAGTAACGAGTCACTACTGCCGTAATTTCACCCAAACCTGAGCCAACAAGTACATTTAGCATGGGCTTGCCAGCGGTACCATTTGGCTCACCATCGTCTGAAAAACCATACACATGACTGCCTCCAGGGTTACCTGCTACATGCGCCCAACAGTTATGCCGTGCATCGGCGTACTTTTCTTCAATGCTTTTTATAAATGCTTTTGCTGCAGCTAAATCCGGAGTGTGGGCAATATGCACAATAAAGGTGCTTTTTTTTATTTCTTCTTGATGAAATACATCGGCTGCGGGGTATTTATATTCTGACATAATTTATTTAACCCAATATTCAACCAAAAAAAGGGGGCCAAAAGGCCCCTTCTATCGCTGGTTTATCACTTAAGCTAAGTGTAAATCGCGCGTCATATTCTCTAAGCTGTCTTCGTGTACAATGATGTTATCTTCGATACGAATGCCGCCAAATGGCTTAAATGCCTCAACTTTTTCCCAGTTAATAAACTGTTTGTTATCCGTTTGCGCTAAATCACCTAATAACGAATCAATAAAGTACAAACCAGGCTCGATGGTGAACACTTGGTTTTTCTCAATTAAGCGAGTGCAACGTAAGAATGGATGCCCTTCAGGTGGTGCTTGGTGTGCACCACTTTCATCAGCCATAAAACCTCCCATATCATGTACTTGTAAGCCCAGGTGATGGCCAAGTCCATGCGGGAAGAACGTTGATGTAATACCGCGCTCTACAATTTCTGCTGCAGGTAACTTCACTATATTAAAATCACTCAGTACTTGTGCAACGCGCTGATGGCAATCTAAATGGAGTTCACCGTAAAGCAGACCCGGTTTTAAAGCATTGCCTAACGCAATTTGATGCTCTGTCATGACATTGATTAAATCCGCAAACTCACCTGATTTTTTAAAATCATACGTACGGGTAATGTCCGCTGCATAGCCATTAAAGTTTGCACCCGCATCAATTAAAAATGAATCGTGCTGCTTAGGTGCAATAGGATCAAAGTGGGTGTAATGCAAAATGGCGCAATTTTCGTTTAACGCAACAATATTGCCATATGGCATTTCGTTTTCACTTTGGCGTGTTGCCATCAAATATGCTTGTTGGATATCGAACTCAGAGCCGCCACCAAAGAAAGTATCACGCGCCGCTTTATGCCCATCCACTGCAATACGGTTTGCTTGACGTAAACACTCAAGCTCGTATTGTGTTTTATACGCACGGTGGTAATGAAAGTAATTTAATACTGGTTCAGGGTTCATGATACTAAAACCCAGTGCCTGAGCAACTTCTAAATACTCACCAATGTAAGCATACTTTTCTTTATCGTATGGTAGTAGTTTTTCAACCTGATCAGGCTTAAGCAATAGCTCAATATCAAAATAATCAGCCCAAAAGTCACGTGGCTCATCAGGTACTTTATGCCAAAAATCAACTGGGCGATAAAAGATAAGCTTTGGCTTGTCGCTACCATTAACCACTATCCAACAATGAGGATTGTCGATGACTGGTAACCACGCTTTAAAATGGGGGTTAACTTTAAACGGATAATACATATCATCTAAAAACTGACGTTTAGCTTGCCCTGAGTGGATGACTAAACCTTCTAAACCTTCACGATCAATAATAGTACGCGTACGCTGCTGCAGTGTTGCAATATGTTCGGCGTAAGAAACGGCTAATTTATCCATAGTAAACCCATTTGTTAAATTTAACTTGTGTAAGAGTCTACCATAGACTCATATATACCCAAACCACCTCAAGATGTGAGTTTAAGTTAGCATTAAAAGCGCTTTAAGCGTGCTATTGATTGCCTCTTAAAATGATTCTGATGTTAAAATAAATAACGCAGTATAAATCTTTTTAAAACAACCTGCTGGGCGTTTAGTTATAAAACTTACAGATGCACTACAGAGCCTGCTAGTTATATACCTTTTTCAATTACTCGCCCATTTTCATATCCAGTATCGGCGCAAGTATATTCCCTTCTCGGCCCATGCGAGTATGGTATACCTGACGATACGCAAAAACATTTTTTACATAATTACGTGTTTCACGATACGGAATGAGCTCTACCCACAGCTCGGCAGGCATTGCGTCATCAGGTATCCATCGTTTAATGCGGTGGTAACCTGCATTATAAGATGCTGTAGCGAGTACTTCGTTACCCTTGTTTTTCTTTTTCAAATAGCCCAAATACTCAGTTCCTAGTCGAATATTCGTTTGTGGCTGGTTTAAGCGCCGACTTGAAACCGTACTTTTATTAACATACTTAGCTGTGCTCGGTAATAACTGCATCAAGCCTCGTGCATTAGCATGTGAACGTGCATCGGGCGCAAATGAACTTTCTCGACGAGAAATTGCAATACTCCATGCGACATCAATATGATTGCGCTTGCTGTATCGCTCAAATAAGTTTTGAAATGCAAATGGAAAGCGTAACTCAACGTAATCCCATGCCTTAATTTGCGCTAAGGTGTATATGGTACTGTCATACCAATCTAATTCAGCAGCAAGCTTTGATGCG
The DNA here is from genome assembly GCF_001469215.1 of Pseudoalteromonas sp. H105. Taxonomy (GTDB): domain Bacteria; phylum Pseudomonadota; class Gammaproteobacteria; order Enterobacterales; family Alteromonadaceae; genus Pseudoalteromonas. Next base: position 47,355 of record NZ_LOFH01000016.1, on the reverse strand, counting down.
GCTAATTTTTCTTTTTCGCTAGAAGTACGCGTTAAATAATTCCACTCCCGGCGCGCAGACGCAAAACGCTGTAGTTCATACAACGCTTTTGCACGTTTAAAGCCCGGCGCTTCTGCCACCTCAGAGACAACCTTATCACTCACTTGCAAAGGTAATGAGTTTAGTTGCACGGGAATATTTAATCGGGCTGCAGCTAAAAAACCATAATAGTCACGTTCTTTTGCCACTGTTTGCCAAATTGCTTTTGCGCGATCTACATCACCACGCTGCTCTAAGCTATATGCTAACCAATATTGCTGGCCAAGACTCAAATTCTCTTTGCCTGTGAAGAACGCAACAATGCCAGACCAATCTTGTGTTTTAAGCATGTTGCCTAGCTGCCATTGCATTAGTTTTCTATCTTGACGCTCTTTAGGGACTTTATTTAACCAAAATCGAGCTTGCTGATGGCCACTTGATGCTAAAGACAAAGCAAACGTATAATAAACATCGGCTTTTTGCTCGTCAGAGTAATCAAACATTTTCTCAAGCTTTTCCCACGCTTTGAGTGCTAAGCTCCTATCACGCCAGATTAGGCGCTTTACGCCATAGTGCGCAATTTCACTTTCTTTCACTGTTTTATTTTTATAACGGTAGAGTCCAGCAGATGCACTAGGGTCACTTCTGACCTTACGATAGAGATCAGCTAAGTACTGCTCTTTTTTAGGCAGTAAGGTTTTTAAATAAGGCAGTAGGTTTCTATCTCCCCCTTGCGCAGCTAACGTAATTCTTTGCCAAACACGATCTTGGTTTAAATAACCTTTTTTACGCCACAAACTAAATAACGAGTCGCACTCTTTGGGCTGTGACTTACCAACCACCCACAAATCACTTACTTGATTAAGGATCGCCTTTTCTGGCGCACCTAGATCAAGCTGATATTGTAAATATGTACACGTTAATTCGTTATTGCTGGTCTTCTTATAATTATTTATAAAGGTGGCTTTACGGTTAGATTTGCTCAAATACTTGAGCCATGCCTTACGCACAGGCCACTCCAGAGGTGTATTTTGATAAATGGTTAAATAGTTTTCTATTTCCGTTTGGTGTTTGATATTGGGGTGTCGTTGCCAATAAGCCTTTTCAACGTAAGGCTTCAAAGGGTGATCGAGTACATCAACTGCTTCTTTAAATTTGTTGTAATTACTCGAACGAGCTTGTTTCTCTGCGCTTAAAAAAGCTCGGTGTTCGTCATTGGCTCCGGCAGAAAGAAAAGGGAGAAATAATGCAGCCGCCGTCCAACCTAATAAATGTTTTTTCATGATGACCTTTAGGATTAAAAGCACTCAAAAATAAAAATATAAATTCAGCTAAAAACTTCGCCTACACCTTAGCATCAAACCAGCTATATTTTAACCAGTAGTAACAGAGCATAGTAAATTTTTCGTTGCATTTTTTATTTAAAGCAAGCACACTGATTGAAATGCAAACTCATCGTACCAGTCTTAGTTCACTAACTAGGGAGAATAATAATGTTATATAAGAGCGATTCCTTTGAAGTTGCTTTCATCAAGGATAATATCGCCGAGTTCAAATTTTGTGTTGCAGGTTCTGTAAACACTTTGTCTCAGCAAACCTTGAAAGATTGCGCCTCTGCATTAAAAGAATTAGCAGCAAACAAAGATATCAAAGGCATGATTTTTACCAGTGATAAAGATCACTTTATTATTGGCGCCGACATTTTCGAATTTTTACCAACGTTTACTAAACCAGAAGCTGAATTAGTAACGTGGATCAAAGATGCCACAGATGTTTTTGACGCTTTAGAAGATTTACCCTTCCCAACACTAAGCGCTATAAACGGCTTAGCACTTGGTGGCGGTTGTGAGTGGGTACTTGCTACCGATTATCGTGTTGCCAGTACTGCCGCAAAAATTGGCTTGCCAGAAGTTAAACTTGGCATCATGCCTGGTTTTGGTGGCACAGTTCGCTTACCACGTATCGTGGGCGCGGATAATGCCATGCTTTGGATCACATCAGGTTCAGAAAATCGCGCAGCTGATGCCCTTAAAGTAGGCGCAGTTGACGCGGTAGTTAGTGCTGACAAACTTTTAGAGTCAAGTATTTCAACGCTTGATTTAGCAATTGCTGGCAAGTTAGATTGGCATGCAAAACGCAACATTAAGCTACAACCACTTAAATTAAACCGTGTTGAGCAAGGCATGAGCTTCGCAATGGCCGAAGGTATGGTAATGGGTAAAACCAAAGGCCACTATCCTGCTCCGGTTATGGCTGTGCGTACTATCAAAGCAGCGGCAAATTGCACGCGCGATGAAGCAATGGCAATCGAAAATGCTAACTTTGCAAAACTTGCACGTACCAACGAAGCAGCAGCACAAACTGGCATTTTCTTAAATGACCAGTTCATCAAAGGTAAAGCACGTAAACTTGCTAAGCACAGCGATGTAGAAATTAAACAAGCCGCTGTATTAGGCGCAGGCATCATGGGTGGCGGTATCGCTTACCAATCTGCGTATAAAGGCACACCTATTATAATGAAAGACATCCAACAAGATGCACTTGATTTAGGTATGGGTGAAGCATCTAAGCTATTAGGTGCAAAAGTGAAGCGTGGCCACATGCCAATGGAAAAAATGTTGGCAACGCTGAGCAAAATCAAACCGACACTTAACGATGCAGACCTACAAGATGCCAACATCATTGTTGAAGCGGTTGTAGAAAACCCTAAAGTTAAGCAAGCGGTATTAGCTGATCTTGAAAAGAACATGCCAGAAGGCACGGTTCTTACCTCAAATACATCGACTATCTGTATTGATTTACTAGCAGAAGCGCTTGATAAGCCAGAAAACTTCTGTGGTATGCACTTCTTTAACCCAGTGCCAAAAATGCCACTTGTTGAAATTATCCGTGGTGCAAAAACTTCAGATAAAACAATTAACGCAGTCGTTGATTATGCCCTTAAACTTGGCAAGTCACCTATCGTTGTTAACGATTGCCCAGGCTTTTTTGTAAACCGTGTTTTATTCCCTTACTTTGCAGGCTTTAGCAAATTAGTTGTTGAAGGCGCTAACTTTGCAAAAGTAGATAAAGTAATGGAAAACGTATTTGGTTGGCCTATGGGTCCGGCTTACCTACTTGACGTAGTAGGTATTGATACGGCTTATCATTGTACTGGCGTAATGGCAGACGGCTTCCCTGAGCGTATGGCGCGTGCAGAAAAAGATCCTGTGACTGTATTTGCTAACGAAAAACGTTTTGGTCAGAAAAACAAAACGGGCTTCTACAAGTACGAAACAGATCGTCGTGGTCGTCTTAAAAAATCTAGTGATGCAACAGCAACTGAGCTACTTGCACCAATTACAGATGCACCAAAAGAATTCGATAAACAAGAAATCATTGACCGTTGTATGATTCCAATGATCAACGAAGTGCTTTTATGTTTACAAGAAGGCATTGTTGCTTCACCACAAGAAGCGGATATGGCGCTTGTTTACGGCGTTGGTTTCCCTCCATTTAGAGGCGGTGCGTTCCGTTATTTAGATCAAACGGGTTTAGCAAACTTTGTTGCAACCGCAGACAAATATGCTCACCTAGGTGCGATTTACCAAGTATCAGAGCAAACTCGCCAATGGGCTGAAGAAGGCCGTGTTTTCTATAAGGTGGAAGGTTAATATCATGAATAATCCAGTAATTGTAGATTGTATCCGCACACCAATGGGTCGCTCAAAAGGCGGCGTATTCAAACACAAACGTGCGGAAGACTTAAGCGCTCACTTAATGAAGGGCTTACTAGAACGCAACCCCGCAGTTGATCCAGCATCAATTGACGACATTTATTGGGGTTGTGTACAGCAAACATTAGAGCAAGGCTTTAACGTTGCACGTAATGCATCACTACTCGCAGGTATTCCACATTCAGTACCGGCAACCACAGTAAACCGTTTATGTGGCTCATCAATGCAAGCATTGCATGACGCAGCTCGTGCAATTATGACTGGCGCTGGCGACACTTACTTAATTGGTGGTGTTGAGCACATGGGTCACGTACCTATGACTCACGGTAATGACTTCCACCCTGGCTTAGCAACTTCAATTGCACAAGCGTCTGGCTCAATGGGCTTAACTGCTGAATACCTTGCAACACTTCACGGCATTAGCCGCGAGCAGCAAGACGAGTTTGCTTATCGCTCACACCAGCGCGCACATGCTGCAACGGTTGAAGGCCGTTTCCGCCGAGAAATTCTCGCAATGGAAGGTCACGCTGCAGATGGTTCACTAATCCTTGTTGAAGATGACGAAGTAATTCGCCCAGAAACAACGGTAGAAGGTTTATCGCAGCTTCGCCCTGTGTTCAACCCTGCATCTGGGTCAGTCACCGCGGGTACATCTTCTGCACTTTCTGACGGCGCTTCAGCCATGTTAGTAATGAGCGAAGAAAAAGCTAAAGCACTCGGCTTACCAATTCGTGCCCGTGTAAAAGCGATGGCAGTTGCAGGTTGCGATCCATCAATCATGGGTTACGGCCCAGTACCAGCAAGTAAAAAAGCACTGGCACAAGCGGGTATCACTATTGATGATATCGACGTTGCAGAGCTTAACGAAGCATTCGCAGCGCAATCATTGCCTGTATTAAAAGACTTAGGTCTTGCAGATGTGGTTGATGAAAAAGTGAACCTAAATGGCGGCGCAATCGCTCTTGGCCACCCTCTGGGTTGTTCAGGCTCGCGTATTAGCACATCATTAATTCACTTAATGGAAGACAAAAATGCTAAATACGGTTTAGCGACTATGTGTATTGGTTTAGGCCAAGGCATCGCAACTGTATTTGAACGTGTACAAGACTAATTAGTAACCTTCCTCCCTAAAGAGGTTATGTTTTACTTGGTGACAAAAGGCAAAGAGTTAAACTCTTTGCCTTTTTATTTACCTTTAAAAAAGGCTAATTTACTAATTAGCAAATAAGACACCATAGCCACCAGCCAACCACACCAAATAGATTTTGCACCTGTAAGAATACTAGAAATAAATACACCATTTATTACGAAATAGATGTATATGTCGTACTTGTTCAGCTGTTTAAACTTAATCAGAAAATGTATCGCTACATTTAAAAATGGTATCCATAATAAAGAGTAAACTAGCGCCATAGCCAATTCCTTGCTTTTAAATAATGAAATGCGAATAACACAACTATGTATGAAAAATTGTTTTTCGTACATACGTTGATGACTTGCTGAATCTAATTTCAACGTGATAAGTGGTGTTACTTTATTTCTTAACTTTAGGCCGTTAAACTAGCGACCCTAAATTAATCGTTAAACGCCACTAAATATAGGTCACCACCATGAGTTTTGATAACCCCGATCACCAATTAGACGCCATCGGCCTTCGCTGCCCAGAGCCTGTCATGATGATCCGCGGTGCTGTGCGCAAAATGGCAGAAGGCGAAACCTTATTGATCACCGCCGACGACCCCTCAACCACCCGCGACATTCCCAGCTTCTGCACATTCATGGATCACACGCTGGTGGCTAAAGAAGTTGATGAAATACCGTATAGGTACTTGGTGAAGAAAGGACTGTAGGTTGGGTCTTACGAAACCCAACATTTAGAAAAGTAACCATCACACATTAACAACCTAAATACATTGTTGATTTATGTTTGAGTAAAAGTATTAGCCTAACTTTTGTGTTGGGCTTCATATACCCAACCTGCTGCTTACAAATATTATCTCTTCGTTATCGTCACTTTCGGTTGATCATAGTCTCGATAGTCGATGCTAACAATGTAGCGACCTTTTGCTGCTGGGGTGAAGCTAAAATAATTATAAATAGTATTACAATCTGCCAATGAGGCTTGTCCTAATGTAAGTGACTGCCCTGCTGGTGCAGCTTCGCTATAACCACAATTATAGCCTTCGCTAAAGTCGGCATCGGCAATTTTAAATTCGTATACTTTGCCAGGTGTTGAAAACTTAACATTAGCTTGGTAAATCCCAGGTGCTACTTTCTCAAACTGATATTGTGGCTCTGCATCCCATAAGGTGAAATCGCCACGTAAGTACATGGTTTTATCTAGCTCTTTACTAGGTAGTACATCATCAATACTAGGAAGTTGAACTTGGCTCGAACATGCGGTTAATAAGCTAACGACCGCAAGCGTTATAATACGTTTCATAGGTTAACCTTAAATACAAAAAAGCCAGCATAGCTGCTGGCTTTTTAAGCTACGCTGAACTTACTTCTGTAGTACAGAAATATCAGCAATATCTAAAAATAAGCCACTTAATTGGCTTAATAGTGCTAAACGATTTTGCTTAACTGCTTCGTCGTCAGCCATAACCATAACGTTATCAAAAAAGTTATCAACACTTTCGCGGATACCCGCTAATTGCGCTAATGCTTCTTGGTAATCGCCGGCGGCATAAAGTGGTGCAAGTTCAGTTGCAAACTTAGCAACCTGTGAAGCAAGTACCTTTTCGGCATCATCGCTTAATAGGCTCTCATCGACCTTGCCTTGGCTCGTAATGTCATTCTTAGCGAGAATATTGCTTACGCGCTTATTAGCCGCTGCAAGAGCTTCTGCGGCGTCTAATGTACGGAAGTGACTTACAGCTTTAACTCGGCGGTCAAAATCAGCAGGCTTAGTTGGGCGACGTGCAAGTACGGCTTGAATAACATCAACTTGAATGCCTTCGTCTTGATACCACGCGCGGAAACGGCCAAGCATAAACTCAAACACATCAGTCGATACATTTAGGTTAGTTAGCTTTTCGCCAAATAAGCTTTGTGATTTAGCAACTAAGTCTAGGATATCTAATGGCAGCTCTTTCTCTACCATGATACGCAATGCACCAATTGCAGCACGGCGAAGTGCAAACGGGTCTTTATCGCCTTTTGGTGCTTGACCAATTCCGAAGATACCCACCAGCGTGTCAAACTTATCAGCAATCGCGACTGCACAGCTGATTAAGTTTGTTGGTAAGCTGTCGCCTGCAAAACGTGGCATGTATTGCTCATTTTGCGCAACGGCTACGTCTTCAGCTTCACCGTCATGGCGTGCGTAATGCATGCCCATAACACCTTGTACGTCAGTAAATTCCATCACCATTTCGGTCATTAAGTCTGTTTTACTTAATAAGCCCGCACGCTCTGCTAATGCTTTATCTGCGCCTAGTTGCTCAGCAATGTAACCAGCAAGTGCCGCAATACGCTCAGACTTATCTTTTAGCGTACCCAGTTGCTTTTGAAATAATACGCTATCAAGTGACTCTAAACGGCTTTCTAGGGTTTTCTTTTTATCTGTTTCAAAGAAGAATTGCGCATCCGCCAAACGTGGGCGGACTACTTTCTCATTACCCGCGATAACAACACTTGGGTTTTTGCTTTCAATGTTTGAAACAAACAAAAACTTATTAAGCAACTTGCCGTCTTGATCAAGTAACGGGAAGTATTTTTGGTCGTCTTTCATGGTGTAGATCAGCGCTTCTGCTGGTACATCTAAAAATGCTTCTTCAAACGTTGCGGTCAGTGTAACTGGCCACTCAACTAAAGAAGTGACTTCTTCTAGTAAGTCTTCGTCCATAGCAACCACAGCATTAACCGCTTTTGCGGCAGCTTCAATTTGGATGCGAATTTGTGCTTTACGCTCTTCGTAATCGGCAACAACGTGCGCAGATTTGAGTACGTCAAAAACATCGTCCGCGTGGTTAATACTAATTTTTTCTGGATGATGAAAACGATGACCTTGAAGTTGGTTACTAATTGCTTTACCAAGTACTTCGCCTTCAATGAGCTTATCGCCAAACAAAATAGTGGCGGTATGCACAGGACGAATAAATTGTGTTTTATTCGCGCCCCAACGCATTGGCTTTGGAATAGGCAGTTTTGCTAACGCTTTATTCACTACGTCATTTAATAATGCGGTGGTTTCTTTACCTGCTACTTTAGCAATGTGTAACAACCACGCGCCTTTATCTGTTTCAAGAGTTTGTGCGTCTTTAACATCAATACCACAACCGCGCGCCCAACCCATGGCCGCTTTAGTTGGATTGCCTTCGCTATCAAATGCAGCTTTTGTTGCAGGGCCACGTTTTTCAACTTCTTTATCTTGTTGTTTGGCTTCAAGCGCTGTTACTTGTAAACCTAAACGACGTGGTGATGCATACCATTTAACGCCTTGATGAGCTAGCTCTAACCCTTCAAGTTCTGCTGTTAGATTTTCAGCAAATGCTTCTGCAAGTTTTCGCAGTGCTTTTGGTGGCAGCTCTTCGGTGCCAATTTCTACTAATAAGTTTTGTACTGACATGCTTAATCCTTACAAAGCGGGAAGCCAAGCGCTTCACGAGCATCATAATAACTTTGTGCACATGCTTTAGATAATGCACGAACACGTAATATATAACGTTGGCGTTCTGTCACAGAAATAGCGTGACGAGCATCAAGCAAGTTAAATGCGTGCGATGCTTTCATTACTTGCTCGTAGGCAGGTAATGGTAAACCAGCTTCAATGAGCTTTTGGCTTTCTGCTTCACATTTATCAAACTGTGCAAACAAGTCTTCAACGTTAGCGTGCTCAAAATTGTATTTTGATTGCTCTACTTCGTTTTGGTGAAAAACATCACCATAGGTAACGCGTCCCATTGGACCGTCAGCCCAAACAAGGTCATAAATACTGTCTACGCCTTGAATGTACATTGCTAAACGCTCTAAGCCGTAAGTAATTTCGCCGGTCACTGGTGAGCACTCAATGCCCCCTACCTGTTGAAAGTAAGTAAACTGCGTTACTTCCATACCGTTTAGCCAGATCTCCCAACCTAGCCCCCAGGCACCTAACGTAGGTGACTCCCAGTTATCTTCTACGAAGCGCACTTCATCAGTTAGCGTATCAATGCCTACAGCAGCTAAAGAGCCTAAATAAAGCTCCTGGATGTTCTCAGGCGATGGCTTTAATACTACTTGAAACTGGTAGTAATGTTGTAAGCGGTTAGGGTTTTCACCATAACGGCCATCAGTAGGACGGCGACACGGTTGTACGTATGCGCTAGACATTGGCTCTGGGCCAATAGACTTTAAGAATGTTTGTGGGTGGAATGTACCCGCGCCAACTTCCATATCGAGTGGCTGAATAATGACACAGCCTTGCTGTGCCCAGTAATCCTGTAAAGCCAGGATCAAACCTTGAAAGGTTTTAACGTCATATTTTTGCATATTTGGCTTTTAGTATCTGCTGTGATGTAGCGTGAAAATTACCCTCAGTATACCTCGTGCGTAGTCATGTTTTAAGCAGTTTGTGCACTTGCAGCCAATAAAAAAGGAGCCATTAGGCTCCTTATTTAAATTATTACTCGTAATTAAACATCGAGGTTAACTACGCGTAGTGCGTTCGTTTCGATAAACTCTCGACGAGGCTCTACTTGATCACCCATCAATGTAGCAAACAACTGATCAGCACCAACAGCATCTTCGATCGTTACTTGTAACATACGACGAGCATCAGGATCCATTGTCGTTTCCCACAGTTGGCTAGGGTTCATTTCACCCAATCCTTTATAACGTTGAATGTAGATCCCACGCTTAGATTCTGTGATCAACCATTCTAATGCATCCACAAAGTTATCAACAGGTTTTGTTTTCTCACCACGTTGAATATATGCACCATCTTGAAGGATATTTGCGATATTTTTACCTGTCACAGCAATACGTTGATAGTCTTTTGAAGTAATGAAGTCATAATGTAAAACATGCTTCTTATCTACACCGTGCTGACGAATATTCACAACAGGATAGTATAAGTTACGTTCTGCATCATACTCAGTACCTGCATGGAAAATAGTGGCATCTTCATCACGTTCTACTAAGTCTTCAATCAGCTCTTTTGTCCAAGCAATAACCTTTTCTTCATCAGAAAGGTGCTCTGCTTTAAGCTCACTTTGATAGATTAAACGATTCATAACCGTATTCGGATACTTACGTTTTAAGCGCTCAATAACTTTAACTGTATTTTGGTAATCATGAACAATACTCTCAAGCGCTTCACCTTCAAGTGCTGTTGCATCTGCACTGGTATAAAGTGCAGCACCATTTAACGCTAATGATGTCAGGTACTCTACAAGTGCTGGATCATCTTTGATATAACGCTCTTGCTTACCTTTTTTCACTTTATAAAGCGGCGGTTGAGCAATATAAATATATCCACGTTCGACAATTTCAGGCATTTGACGATAGAAGAACGTCAATAGCAAGGTACGAATGTGTGAACCATCCACGTCAGCATCGGTCATGATTATGATACGGTGATAACGTAATTTTTCAGGGTTGTATTCGTCACGACCAATACCACAACCCAATGCTGTGATCAGCGTCGCCACTTCTTGCGAAGACAGCATTTTATCGAAGCGTGCTTTTTCAACGTTTAAGATCTTACCTTTAAGCGGAAGAATAGCCTGATTTTTACGGTTACGACCCTGCTTGGCTGAACCGCCAGCTGAGTCACCCTCCACTATGTATAGTTCAGATTGTGCTGGGTCTTTCTCTTGGCAGTCAGCAAGTTTACCTGGCAAACCAGCTAAATCCATAGCCCCTTTACGGCGTGTCATTTCACGCGCTTTACGGGCTGCTTCACGCGCGCGAGCAGCATCAATAATCTTGCCAACAACGATTTTTGCGTCCATTGGGTTTTCTAATAAAAACTCAGTGAACTTTTCAGCCATTGCTTGTTCAACTGCCGATTTAACTTCGCTTGAAACTAGCTTATCTTTTGTTTGTGATGAGAACTTAGGATCTGGCACTTTAACACTTACAACAGCAGTTAAGCCTTCACGAGCATCATCACCCGTCGCATTGCTTGTCGTTTTAGCTTTTTTGTTAAAGCCCTCTTTTTCCATATAAGTATTCAGTGTACGAGTTAGCGCAGATCTAAAACCGGCTAAGTGAGTACCACCATCACGTTGAGGAATATTATTTGTGAAGCAGTAAATATTTTCTTGGAACGCGTCGTTCCACTGCATGGATACTTCTACACTAATACCATCTTCTTCACGTTCGTGAGTAAAATGGAACACACCTTTATGCACTGGTGTTTTATTACGGTTTAAGTATTCAACAAATGCTTGAATACCGCCTTCGTATTTGAAGTGATCAGATTTATTTTCTTCACGCTCATCACTTAAGATGATGCTTACACCAGAGTTCAAAAATGACAGTTCGCGTAAACGTTTAGCTAGGATGTCATAATGAAAATCTAAGTTAGTAAATGTTTCGCCACTTGGCCAAAAGCGTATTTCAGTACCAGTGGTTTCAGAGTCACCGATTGCAGCCAGCGGTGCATCAGGTACACCCATGGAGTATGTTTGTTCGTGTAACTTACCTTCGCGTCGAATAGTTAGTTTTAGTTTTTCTGACAGCGCATTTACAACAGAAACACCCACACCATGTAAGCCACCAGATACTTTATAAGAGTTATCATCGAACTTACCACCAGCATGAAGTACCGTCATGATTACTTCTGCTGCTGAAACACCTTCTTCTTCATGGATTGAAGTTGGAATACCACGGCCGTTATCTCGAACAGAGACTGAACCATCTAAATGGATTGTGACGTAGATATCATCACAGTGGCCAGCTAAAGCTTCATCAATAGAGTTATCAACGACCTCAAACACCATGTGGTGTAAGCCCGTACCATCATCGGTGTCCCCTATATACATTCCAGGACGCTTTCTTACTGCGTCTAATCCTTTTAGTACTTTAATACTCGACGAATCGTAATTCTCAGACATGGTTAATCCCACTTATCTTGTTATTAGGTTGCCATGTTTCACGTGGAACATTTCTAGTTCTCGTTGCATGGGTTCCACCACAGCAGAAATACTTTCAGATTCAATTGCAGAAATAAATATTTGAGAGTGGCAGTGCGACAATAATCGGCCAACCTTCTCTTTCGTATCCTCTCCAAGCTCTGAAGGTAAATCATCTATTAGCAATATTGATTGCTTTTCAGTTTCTGACTCAATCAAACTATTCTGCGTTACTTTTAACGCATAAAGCAATAACTTCAATTGACCGCGTGAAAATGTATTTTCAACGCTATTACCAGAAACACTAAAATTAAAATCGGCCTTATGTGGGCCTTTACTTGTAAAACCTTGGCGACTATCGCGCTCAAAGTTTTGCTCAAGAGCATCGTTAAGTGACTCTGTCTCTTTCCAACCCGCTTGATAATTTATTTCTAGGTCGCTAATAAGCGACAAGTCTGCGCACATTTTATCAAAAAACTGTTGCTTAAACCTACTTATATACGCAATTCTTAACGTATTTATTTGTTCAGCCAGTCTAACAAATTCTTTATCCCAAAACTTGATTTGGTCAAAATAATTTCGCGGTTTCGTTTTTAATAGCGCATTACGTTGCTTTAATACTTTATTAAATGATTGCCATAAATAAAAAAAGTCTTGTTCCACGTGGAACAACCCTAAATCTAAAAACTTACGTCGCTCTTTAGGCCCACCAAAAAATAAAGAATAACTCTCAGGTGTGATAACTTGGACAGGCATCAATTGCGCGAGCTCAGAGACTCTACGGCTCGTTTTACCTTGTATTTTAAGCTCTGTATCACCATTGGTACTTTTACTAATACCGATAGGTATCGAAAGGTTATAAAGCGACTTTCGACCATGAATCGTAAACTTGCTCTGATGATGCTTGATAATACTTTTATGTTTTGGTGTACGAAAAGACTTGCCATGAGAAAGGTAATATATAGCCTCTAAGAGGCTGGTTTTTCCACTGCCATTTTCACCGTAAATTACATTAATACCGTTTACAGGTTCTAATGTAAGCGCCTCAATATTTCTAAAATTATTGAGGCTCAAATGACTTAAACTCATAATACCTTATAAGCGCATTGGCATAACAACGTACATGGCTTCTTCGTCACCTGCACCTTCTATTAATGCACTACTGTTAGAATCGGCCAACGTAAATAATACATCGTCTGTTTTAAGCGTATTAAGTACATCGAGTACATAAGAAACATTAAAACCAATTTCTAAATCATCACCTTGATAATTAACCTCAACCACTTCTTCTGCTTGTTCTTGTTCTGGGTTGTTAGCCGTGATTTTTAAAAAACCATTAGATAAGTTTAAACGTACGCCTCTAAACTTTTCGTTTGATAAGATAGAAACACGTTGAAAAGCACTGCGTAACCATTCACGATTGGCTGTAATCACCTTATCACCACCGCGAGGAAGAACACGACGATAGTCAGGGAAACGCCCGTCAACCAATTTACTCGTAAAAGTAAATTCGGTATCAATAATACGAATATGATTAGCACCGAACTGAATCGTCACCAATTCATCATCGGCTACCATCAAACGCATAATTTCTTGAACACCTTTACGCGGAATTATAAGCTGGCGTTGTGTATTTAACGATTGCGGTAGTTGTTTTTGTGCAATTGCTAATCGGTGACCATCTGTGGCAACTGTTTTAATATCGGCATTATCTACTTCAAACGACATACCATTTAAATAATAACGCACGTCTTGGTTAGCCATAGAGAAATGTGTGCTCTCTAATAACTTACGCAACTCTATACGTGTTAGCTGAAATTCAACCTCGCCGTCCCACTGTTCAAGATTTGGAAAGTCTTCAGCTGCGAGTGTCGTTAATGAAAAACGGCTTTTCCCGCTGGTTAATAGCAATTGATGATCTTGGCTAGATAATGTTAATTCGCATCCATCTGGTAAACTTTTACAAATATCCAGCAGCTTTTTAGCTGGTAAAGTTAACTTTGTGTCTTCAACATCATCACCAACAAATACGTTAGCAACGAGCTCTATTTCAAGATCAGTACCTGTCATGGCCAATTGACCATCAACGACTTCTAACAAAACGTTAGATAAAATCGGCAAGGTATGTTTGCGCTCAATAGCCCCAGACACCTGCACTAAAGGTTTTAAAAATTGATCTCTTGGTATGGTTATTTGCATAATAAAGTCAGCCTTAAGATGACAATGTTCTTATTAGGTTTTGATAATCTTCTTTCACTTCGTGGCTTTCATCACGCAGTGATTTAACTTTTCTGCACGCATGCAATACAGTTGTGTGGTCACGGCCACCAAACGCGTCACCAATTTCAGGTAAACTGTGATTAGTTAATTCTTTTGACAATGCCATTGCAACTTGACGCGGTCGTGCAATAGAGCGACTACGGCGCTTAGATAGTAAGTCAGATACACGGATACGATAATATTCAGCAACAGTACGTTGAATGTTATCGATAGTGACAAGCTTGTCTTGCAGAGCAAGTAAGTCACGCAGTGCTTCTTTTACAAAATCAATTGAAATTGGGCGCCCAGTGAAATTAGCATTGGCGATAACACGGTTCAGTGCACCTTCTAATTCACGTACATTTGAACGAAGTTTTTTCGCAATGAAAAAAGCCACTTCATGCGGTAAATTAATTTTACTTTGCTGTGCTTTTTTCATCAAAATAGCCACGCGCGTTTCTAGCTCTGGCGGCTCAATCGCAATGGTTAAACCCCAGCCAAAACGTGATTTAAGGCGGTCTTCAACCCCTTCGATCTCTTTAGGATAGCGGTCTGAAGTTAAAATTATTTGCTGATTACCTTCAAGCAAGGCATTGAAAGTATGAAAAAATTCTTCTTGTGAACGTTCTTTATTGGCAAAAAACTGAATATCATCGATCATTAGCGCATCAACACTACGATAGTAACGTTTAAACTCTTCAATCGCATTATTTTGCAGCGCTTTTACCATATCTTGAACAAATCGTTCTGAATGCATATACACTATTTTTGCATCTGGCTTATTTGCCATAATGCCATTGCCGACCGCATGCAATAAGTGCGTTTTACCTAAGCCGGTACCACCATATATAAATACAGGATTAAAAGCAGCACCAGGATTATCAGCAACTTGCGTTGCCGCAGCTTTAGCTAACTGGTTAGATTTACCTTCAACAAAACTATCAAACGTATAGTTTTCTTTTATGTTAGATTTATAACCAGACTTTGGTGCAGGCTCAACAGCTTGTTTAACAGCTTTTGGTTGTTGCTTTGCGGTTGGTTGATTAACAGGTGCTGCAGAATTATCTGCCATTGGCGCTGTCATCTGCGTGTTTAATATAGGTTTACTGCCTACATCAAAACGCAATTCTGGTGCCTCGTCTTTACAAATTTCGACGAGTAATTCATTAATGCGGTTAAGGTACTTTTCTCTTACCCAATCAAGAACAAACCGATTTGGCGCATAAATAGTCAGGGTATCTTCGGTACTTTCTGCTTGTAATGGTCTAACCCACATACTGAACTGCTGCGAAGGCAATTCATCTTGCAATACATATAAACAACTTTGCCAAACCGACAGATACACAGTTAAACTCCCAAAGATTTAGTTTTTATTCCCGGCCATCTTAATCAACCAGAAAATTATACTTTTATTACTATTATTTAGGCAATTTATTAACCCAAGACCGACTATTATGAATGCACTTTATCCACAAGTACAATATTGATTTTTCTGAAAAACAAGATCTCAGCACAAAAAATACATAAAACACTGATTATAAAAGAAATATATTTTCAACCTTACACACTGATCATAACAAAAAATGGACTGGATCGCGATGGAAATATACGATCTAAATTACTTACCCAAAGCTTTTATGCACTTTTTATACAGAGGCTGTGGAAAACTTCTTAATTATAAGGATCCTAGTGGATCCTACTCTTTATAGTTTAGCTGGTACTTTATTATCTGTGTAATTATGATTGACTTTCGGGGCCGTCATCTATAATATCTCGCGCTCGCAATGGCACCTGTGCCAGGATCGCGACCTGCATAGGATGTTTTAACCTTTAACCGATCGGATGGAATTGTTATGAAGAGAACTTTTCAACCTAGCGTTTTAAAACGCAAACGTGCACACGGTTTCCGTGCTCGCATGGCAACTGTAAATGGCCGTAAAGTATTAGCTCGTCGCCGCGCTAAAGGCCGTAAAGTTCTTTCTGCTTAATATATAAGTGGAAGACTTTAACTTTGGCAGGGAGTTACGTCTGTTAACTCCCTCGCATTACTCTCGCATATTTAATGAACCCGCTCGGGCTGCAACTCCTTTTTTTACCTTATTAGCAAAACCTAATGACCAAGCAAAACCTCGCTTAGGACTTACTGTTGCTAAAAAACGCGTTAAAAAAGCTTGCCAACGTAACCGTATTAAACGACTTGCTCGCGAAAGTTTTCGTTTAAATCAGCACACCATTGATAACATCGATATTGTGTTAATGGTTAAAAGTGGCATTGATGAACAGTCAAATGAAGAGCTCACTAAGCAATTAACTAAATTGTGGCGTAAAATCAATGAACGCTGCAAACCGGGTGCACCTAAACCACCTCCATTTAAAAGACGCCCTAATAAATCGGCTAAATCAAATAAACAAAGCCAATAGCAATAGAATTATAGGGTTATTTAAGGTATCTTTAGCTCACCTTTTAATCATGCATTTAAAAGTCCGTTTTGGGTGTTTAAATTCATGGTATCAACCCACTAAATATACACAGAGGATAGAACATCATGAGGTTACTTAAACCACTTGTTGCTTTTCCAACGTTCTGTTTAGTGTTATTAATTCGCGGTTATCAAAAGTGGATAAGTCCATTGTTAGGTCCGCATTGTCGTTTTAATCCCACTTGCTCTAGTTATGCTATTCAGGCAATTAATTTGCATGGATCGTTAAAAGGCAGTTGGTTAGCGCTCAAACGCATATTAAAATGTCATCCTTTACATTCAGGCGGAGACGATCCCGTACCTGATAAAAAAACCCATATTAACCACCAACACGAGAAATAAGAGCTGTTATGGAATCGCAACGCACGTTTTTATTCATCGGTTTGATGCTTGTATCGTTTTTATTGTTCCAAGAATGGAATAACGATTACAACGCACCAAAAGCCGATCCTAGTGCCAACACACAAACACTACAATCTAACTCACCTGATTCTGATGATTATGTACCCTCATCAACAGATGGTGACTTACCAACTGCAGCAACCAGTGCAAAACGTTCAGTAATCGATATCACAACTGACGTATTCACTGTAAAAATTGATACCCGCGGTGGTGATATTGTTGAAGCAGACTTAATCCAATATGAAGAAGTAAAAGGTAATGAAACCCCTTTTATGCTTTTGGGTGAGTTTGAGGGTAATCAATACTTCTCACAAAGTGGTTTAATTGGTTTAAATGGCCCTGATGCATCAGCAAATGGTCGTCCAATTTACAGCACAGAGCAAAAAAGCTTCACGATGAATGGCGATGAGCTTCGCGTTCCTTTGACATTCACTGATAACAACGGTGTGACGTTTACAAAAACCTATGTATTCAAAAAAGGCCAATATGATGTGGCTTTAGAATACACAGTAAATAACAACACCGCAGCCCCTATCCAAGTGCAGCTTTACACGCAAATTAAGCGTACTGTGCAAGAAAAAGGCAGCCTAGTTGACCAAAACTACCTTGGTGCAGCCTATGGTTCAAGCGAAGAAAAATATGAAAAGTACAGCTTTTCAGACATGGCTGATAAAAACCTAAGTATTAATACCCAAGGTGGCTATGTTGCCTTTATTCAGCATTACTTTGTCAGTGCTTGGATACCAGTACAAGAGCAGCAAAATACTCTGTATAGCTTAATTGCTAAAGGCAATGCGGCCATCATCGGTGCAAAAGGTGAGCCGGTAAATATTCAAGCGAACCAACAAGCCAGCATTGGTGCTACTTATTACATGGGCCCGAAAGAGTCTGACAAGTTAGAAGCAATTCACCCTGACCTTGATTTAACGGTTGATTACGGTTGGTTATTTTTTATCTCGCAACCACTATTTGAACTGCTTAAGTTTTTATACTCAGGTGAAGGTTCATTCTTTGGTTTATTTGATATTAGCATTGGTGGTTTAGGTAACTGGGGTCTGGCGATTATTGCCATTACCATTATTGTTAAGTCATTAATGTACCCGCTTACTAAAGCCCAATATACTTCAATGGCGAAGATGCGTGCGTTACAACCAAAAATGGCTGCACTTAAAGAAAAATATGGTGATGACCGTCAAAAATTCGGTCAAGCAACTATGGAAATGTACAAAAAAGAGAAAGTAAACCCAATGGGTGGCTGCTTCCCTATTTTGCTACAGATGCCTATTTTCTTAGCCTTGTTCTATGTATTTTTAGAATCTACAGAGTTACGCCATGCTGAGTTTTTCCTATGGTTAACTGACTTATCTGCAAAAGACCCATACTTCATCCTGCCAATCTTATTTGGCGCAAGTATGTTTATTACGCAAAAACTACAGCCGATGACAGTAACAGATCCAATGCAGCAAAAAATGATGACTTACATGCCAGTTATCTTCTCTGTGTTCTTCTTATGGTTCCCATCAGGCCTAGTACTTTACTGGTTAGTATCAAACCTTATTTCAATCGCGCAGATGCTCTACATTTACCGTGGTATGGAAAAAAAAGGAATAAAAGTAAGAGGCTAACTTAGCCACTACTTATATAAAGGCGACTTAGGTCGCCTTTTTTATTGCCTGTTTTTCACCACTGCTATTCGCTACAAATAAATCCATAGGTTACAATACGCACATATCATTATTCATTTAATTGGCAAATTATTAGCATGATCAATCAAGACACAATTGCAGCCCAAGCAACCGCACCAGGACGTGGTGGTGTAGGCATTATTCGCGTTTCAGGCAGCTTAGCAAAGCATGTTGCAGAACATATTATTGGTCGTTGCCCCAAAGTACGCTATGCCGATTATGTGCCTTTTAATAGCCTTGCAGGTAAACAACTTGACCAAGGTATTGCTATTTTCTTTGCGGGTCCAAATTCATTTACCGGTGAAGACGTACTGGAGCTACAAGGTCATGGCGGCCCAGTCGTACTGGATATGCTTCTAAAGGAAATAAGCCAGATTGACGGTGTAAGACTTGCCAAGCCGGGTGAATTTTCAGAACGCGCCTTCATGAACGATAAAATGGATTTAACCCAGGCAGAAGCCATTGCTGATTTAATAAATGCCACGAGTGAACAAGCGGCAAAAAGCGCATTACAATCGCTTCAAGGAGAGTTTTCAAAGCATATTGATACCCTCGTCGAAAAAGTCATTCACTTGCGCATGTATGTTGAAGCAGCGATTGATTTTCCTGATGAAGAGATCGATTTTCTATCTGATGGTAAAGTCTCTGGTGATTTAAACACCATTATTGAGCAACTCAACAACGTAACCAATCAAGCCAAGCAAGGCAGTATTATGCGAGAAGGCATGCGTGTTGTTATAGCTGGTCGTCCTAACGCAGGTAAATCAAGCTTACTTAATGCCCTTGCAGGACGTGAAGCCGCTATTGTGACTGAGATTGCAGGCACCACACGAGATGTATTACGTGAGCATATCCACATAGATGGCATGCCACTGCACATCATAGATACTGCAGGCCTTCGAGAAAGTCCTGACCGAGTGGAGCAAATAGGCATAGAGCGCGCGTGGGATGAAATAAACCAAGCTGATCGCGTGTTATTTATGCTTGATGGTACCGATACAGCCGATACCGATCCACACGCTATATGGCCTGAATTTATGGCAAAACTACCTGATGGTATGGGCGTGACGGTAATTCGTAATAAAGCCGACTTATCTGGCGATACTGTCGGCATTAGTGACATGCAGCAATATCCAGTGATAAGCCTAAGTGCCAAAAATGCAGAAGGGATAGAGCTCGTGCGTAACCACTTGAAAGAGTGCATGGGTTTTGATGGCGCAAGTGAAGGTGGTTTTATGGCACGTCGTCGTCATTTAGATGCCTTAGACAACGCCGCCCATCATTTACATACCGGTAAAGAGCAATTAGAGATGCATATAGCCGGTGAAATACTCGCCGAAGAACTACGTTTAACCCAGCATTACCTAAATGAAATAACCGGTGAATTTACCTCTGATGATTTGCTTGGCAAAATATTCAGCTCATTTTGTATTGGTAAATAACAAGGTAAACTAAAGGAAACAAACATCCAACTTAAGTTAAAAAACCTAATTTATTCATACATTTAATAACTTTTTTATCTTTCAATAGTTTCCTTTAGTTTCATAATATGGGTCTTGAACGGCCCACCTACTTCTTTGATGTGGGCCACTATTGGTCCACCAAAGAGGAAGTTATTATGAAATTAACTATCGAGAAAAAGTCACCTGATAGCACAGGCCGCCAACAACTACTATTAACCAGAAATTATGGTTCTTACCTAAACGAAAACGGCAAACGAGTTAAACGCCGTAAAAGACAATCAATGGACTTGTTCATTTATGCCAACCCTAAGGACAAGTTCCAACGTGACCACAATAAAAAGACCTTAGATATTTCAGAAAAGATAAGAGCGCAAGCGATTGTCGATTTAGCTAACAACAAGCACCACTTTGAAGACTCAGAAAAACAGCAAGAAAGCTTTTATAGCTACATGCAGCAAATAATTAATGACAAAGAGCACACTGATAGCCCATCAAACGTATCATTGTGGGAATCATCGTTAATGCATCTAAAGAGATATTGTGAGGGTAACCCTTTATCCTTTGCTGACTTCGATGCTGATGTATTACTTGGGTTCAGAACATACCTAATAAAACATGCACGAACAAAATCAGATAAGCTACTTTCTTCAAATACTACATCATGCTATTTCAATAAAGTGAGAGCGGCTTTAAACAAAGCATTTCACGAAGGCATTATTCGCCGAAATCCTGTAAACGAAGTAAAAAGCATCAAGATAGAACAAAACCCTCGTAATTACTTAGAAGAGGAAGAAGTAACTGCACTTTATAAAACAGAGTGCCGGTATGATGTACTGAAGCGAGCATTCTTATTCGGATGCCTCACAGGTATGCGCTGGAGTGATATTCAAAAGCTAACGTGGGAAAAACTCACAATGATAGATCCACGAGCAACTTTTAATCACATTAAAACAGGGCAACTTCAGTACTTATACCTTCCATCTGATGCCACTATGCTTTTAGATTCGCCAGGAGAAGCCCATGAACGTGTTTTTAAAGGTTTAAGATACTCAAGCTATACAAATGTTGCCCTAACACAGTGGATGCTCAGAGCGGGGATTACAAAGCACATTACCTTTCACTGTGCGAGACACACATTCGCTGTACGTATGCTAACTAATGATGTCGATATTTATACCGTTTCAAAATTGCTTGGTCATTCAGAGTTAAAAACAACACAAATCTATACAGACATCATAGATCGTAAGCGAAAAGAGGCGATGACCACCTTACCTAGCCTATTTCAATAAAGGATATTAGGTTGGGAAATATGGGAAACTGGGAAAATATAATAAAAACATATAAATATAAATTTATTTGCCTTCCCTCTTTCCCCGCTTTTATTTGAAAAGCCAGTTGTATCGAAGAGGTGTGAAAGCGTCGAGTGCTTGCCACTCAGAGCGCCGCATACCTCTTGGATAACCTTCACTACGCAGAGAAAAGCCAGTCAAGCTAGAAATCGCCCGAAGGGTTGCGAAGCAAGGGGGCCCCGCTTGCGGGGTTCCGATTTATGGCTTTACAGGATTTGAAAGGAGTGGTTTATTTATAGATAAACTTCTGTTATCGATAGTTTTTATATAGTATTAATCTATTGTGTAACTTTAGTCTAGATCATGAAGTTTACTCTATTAATTTGCAGATACATCGGAACATAAATTTTGGAACAAAATAATAAAAAAGATTTCTTTAGTAGTGTACTAGAGTCAAGCATTACTATTATCAAAAAAAAATCAAAAAAAAATAAGTTTAAAACAGGTTTAATAAATGGGCTCTCAATAATTTTGGGAGCACTCATAACACTAATCTTAGGTTTTGATGTATCTAATGAAAATACTCAACT
This sequence comes from Pseudoalteromonas sp. H105, assembly GCF_001469215.1. Taxonomy (GTDB): domain Bacteria; phylum Pseudomonadota; class Gammaproteobacteria; order Enterobacterales; family Alteromonadaceae; genus Pseudoalteromonas. Next base: position 25,390 of record NZ_LOFH01000016.1, on the reverse strand, counting down.
ACAGAAAAACTTAGCACTCATAGTTGGAGCTCTATTAACAATTATAAATGGTTGGGGAGTTTTATTTGATTACAAGAAGTTATGGGTTAGACAAAAAATAACACTTCTGAGTCTTTATCAATTAAAAAATGAGTTAGACTTTCGAAAATCAAAAAACAATCAAAAAATTGACGATCTATTCGAAGAATACCAAAAAATTTGGGAGATTGATCAAAATGCATGGAAGAGTATTGTTCTCTCTTCTCAAAAGTTAGAGCATAAAAAGTCATAAATAGGACGTTGAAAATAAAAATGAATATTATAAATTTACAAATTAATAAAATTATTATCCATCAAATTTACCAGCGAGATCCTGATGGGAACAAGATATCACCTAAACAAAGTTTTGATTTTATTAACTTTGATGCTGACGCCATGCTCACCTTTAAATCTCGTGTTATTGATGCATTAGGTGCAGAGTCAAAAGCAGTAGAAATGACGATCATTAATCAAGAACAAACTGATACGCCCTATATCGTGAATCAGCTATCTGAAACAGAAATCAGCGATGAGTATGTTCAGTTATCATATAATTTAGCTAACAAGCTCGCTGATGCCCAAACGAAAAGAAATATCCCTGGCGGAATAGTTGTTGTTTTTAGCGGTACATACGGAGCAACACCAAAAAAATTCGTAGGTATAATGAAAGCTGAGATCTATAGTGCATATCAAAAGCTTACTAATGAAAACAGTAACGAAATAACATTAGAATACATCGAAGAAGCACTGTTAACTCCTGCTACAAAACTTTATAAAACAGCTGGTTTCTTTGAAAAAGGAGAATTAGATACTGATGGTGATTTAAATAGTAAATGGGATGCTTTAGTTTGTGATACTCAAATAAGTCAAACCGATGGTAAAGCCGCTGCCCGTTATTTTTATGCAAACTTTTTAGGGTTTGGTTACCCAGAAAGCAGTGCCAAAACCACAAAGGAATTTTATGATGCCACCTGCGAGTTCATTCAGGAACTAGATGTTACGGAAGAAGAGCGTTACGATATAAGAAATTCATTAAATTCATATTTACGAGAAAATTCAGATTCTATTAGCCCTGTAGAATTTGCAGGCCGACATTTTGAAGAAAGTATTAGAGATTCTTTTACTAACTTCTTAGAAGATAAAGACTTACCAACCAGCGCCTTTGCTAAAGATATTAAACATATTGAAAGTAACTTAAAAACACGTAAGCTATCATTTAGTAAACATGTAAAAGTTTCCGCCCCATCACAAGTTTTTCAAGAACTGGTTGAAATTGAAACAATCTCTGAAGATAGTAACGGTAATCCTGTAAATTGGACTAATATATTAGTTAAAGACAATATTGTATCTCAAGAATGAATGAAAAAGAGTTTTTATCTAAATGGAATGAAGAACGCCCCATGTATGAAACATGGGGTGATTTTGTTGTGTCAGAGATTAATTCGACCCTTAAGGAAAAGGGATATGATCTATTTTCTTTTTTGAAACAACCAGTTAATCCAAGAGTAAAAGATGAAAACTCACTAATAGATAAAGCTTTTTATCGAGATAAAGGTTATATAGATCCTTATGATGAAATAGAGGACAAAGTTGCTTGCCGATTTGTGGTACTACTTGTTGAACATATAGAAGAAGTTACAAATGTTATAAAACAAAAAAGTTGTCTTTGGGATTTTATAGAATGCCGACATTTCTCAAGTGAAAGGGATAAAGAGCCATTACTTTTTACTTATCAGTCAGTCCATTATGTAGTAAAAGCAAAAAATAATATCAATTATAATGGAACTGATATATCTGCTGGCACACCATGCGAGATTCAGATTAGAACATTGTTACAGCATGCTTACGCTGAATTAACTCATGATGCCGTTTATAAAGCGAAAACACTTGTACAAGCTAGTGTTCATCGGACTGTTGCTAAAAGTATGGCTTTGATAGAAACAACTGATGATTTCTTTTCTACAGTAAATAACTCTTTAAACTGTGGAACGGTGGAAAGCTTGTCATTTCAAGAACATTTAGATGATTTATATAATTCAAAAATTGGTCTCAACTGCACTCAAGCACAAAAATCTTCAATCGTAATCTTAGATGCATTCAAAACTCTGATTAACGAGAATACTATTGGTGAGCTGACTAGTTTTGTTGAAAAAAATGAGCATATCGTAGAACTAATTTTGCAAGGTAGAAATGAATACCCTTTTTATTCCCAAAGCATAGTAATTTTTCTTTATTGGCTAATAAAAAGAAACAAAATAACCCTTATAAATAATTGGCCATTAGACAGTCGCTTAATCCAAATGCTAGCAGCAGAGATTGGTGTATCACTAGAAGATTTCGGTTAAGCTAGATACAAAGTTCTATCATCTATTTCATATCTAACTCTAAAGACTGCCAACTAAAATATTAACGTAATCATATTATCTTTATTTAATAATTTCTTTTAGGGCTTAATACTTACGTATTTTTAGACATATTGGTGACGAGTCGTCCCTACTCGAAAGAGGTAGGGACGACTCGTAGAGTCGCCCGTCGAGGCTACTGCTCATGATGCCTCGACATCCAATCCACCCTGAAAAATTGCAGGGCCAGAAGAGGGATGGAGATTTGAACGCGTCAAAAAGGTGTTGCAATCTCTGATCACTGTGATAATTTTAATTATGAACTAGCTCGAAATGAGCATAAAGAAAAAGGGCGTATTCACTGCCCGCAACACGTTCCTGAGGAGCTGCACTCGCAGCATTATGGGTCACACGACCACCCCACTATAAACAACACAAATATAAACCACAGTAGTTCGCGCTGTATTTCAACAGAAATCACACGGCTCAGCTTTGTTGCTTTAGGCCAGTTAGCCTTTATGTCTTACGACAATATGCTCGGTTACGCACCGTTCATATGGCTTTAAAACTTACCTATTTTGGCGTTTCGCCCCCTGGTCTTCGGTTTCGTGTTTTTCTCAATACTTTCAAAATTACTTTTTAAATTTATGAGGAACATGAAATGAGCCAATTAGGATATCGTCTTCACCAAATGGTGAACGACACACACCGCGAAAGCAGCTTTAGTACTAGAGCTACCCGGAGCAACGTTTTAAACCTTGCAGCAGCACAGCTACTAAGCCATGGTTATAGATTAAGAGATCCATCAGGTCTTAAAACCAAACATATCAATCACCTTGTAACGCGTTGGCAAGATGAAGGTTTAGCACCAAAAACGATTAAAAACAGAATGGCGGCCTTGCGTTGGATTGCTGAGAAAATAGGTAAACCTAATATCTGTTCACGCAGCAATGATGATTACGGCATTCCCAGAGTTCGCAACAACCCCATTGGCAAGTCAAAAACGTTAGACATGGATAAGCATGCCAAGATCAAAAGTGACTTGATCAAGCTTTCCCTGCGTTTGCAGCAAGAATTTGGGCTTAGAAAAGAGGAGTGTATGAAATTCAGCTTATCTTATGCTTTGATAGACGCTAACACTCTGCAAATAAAAGGCTCATGGGCTAAGGGTGGCAAATACCGCAAAATTCCGATCTTAAAAGAATCTCAACGACAGCTTATTCGTGATATTGCAGCTGTTACTAAAGGCGCACTTATCGAACCTGACAAAAACTATAAGTCACAAATGGAACAGTACGACCGCGAAACAATTCGAGTTGGATTAAATAAAAACCACGGACTGCGTCATCATTACGCTCGAGAGCGCTATTTAGAGCTTACGGGTTGGAAATGCCCTGCCGATGGTGGCCCGCATAGAAGAGAGTTGTCGCCCACTGATTATGAGCACGATACCAAAGTTCGTGAGCAAATTAGCCAAGAGTTAGGTCATGAACGTTTGAAAATAACCTATGCTTACTTGGGCAGTTAAAATTAGGCATGCCTAATTTTGAATGGGCGAATACACTAACATCGCCCTAGTTTATTGCTCTACTAATCCTCAGTTTTTACATCCGTTTTTATCGCAGTTGATTTTAGAGTGGGATTCTACCCAGTGGGTGGCTTCCTTTTTAGTATCAAAACCACACCCTGTAGATCCACCTTTACTTCCTTTGTGAACAATTCCAGTTGGCACATGTTTAACAGCCATAATTCTACTCCATTAGATTGATTTAAAAATTAACGCTTATAAGTTAAGCATTAATAGGATGGCAATAATTGAGCAAAAAGCTAGTTATTTATTCTTATTTTTTGAGAAAAGTAAAAGTATATATTTTGAATAATTTACTATAACCACATGAAAATTATTATTTTTAATGCTTCAAATTTTAACGTGTAAGACATCCTCCATATTGATTTAAAAGAACTTATTAGCTTAACTAAAAGTAAGACAATGAATCGATCGGATTAGGCATGCCTAATTTATTTGGAGGTAAAAATGGGATTCGAAGGCTTTTTGGGAATATTGGTTGTTGTAGCTTTGTTCGTAGCAAGTGCATTTTTTAGTTGCAGCGAAACAGCCAAAAATGAAAGCGAACAACTAGATAAACTTGATGATGGTATGGGAAATATTATCGCTGATGGAGAGCATATGACTCGTGAAGAGGCTGAGGATGCTCAGGCTCGTGGTGAGCTCTACGATACTCATCTATAAATTAGGCATGCCTAATTTTTGAAAGGAGAAATAATGATAAATAAAGAGCTTTGGCCATTTAAGCCTGTATACGATGAGCTGAAGATTCGCTTAGCTGGTATTGAGGGCGAGTGTGAACCATTAGGTTTAGAGCTTAATCTTCGCAATGAAACGGAAAAAGAGATGTTCATTGCTTTAACCACACAAAAAGCGTTTGCATTTGATGTTATGAATGAACATGACGATATTTGGGATATTCGATTGGAACCCTTTTCAACGTTCAAAAATCGTAGCGCTCAAATTTTCTTTCCTTTCACAGGCATTAACCCAACTAAACGTTTGAAAATTAGTAACTGGATTTTAGAGCTTTGTAATTGGGAAGGTAATATCTACTTAGGTAATACGAGACATTAAGGTGTACTTATGACTGATTATGAATGGTTTCAAATGTGGGTGTTAATGGTGCTGGCTATTCGCTCTACTCGGCACTACAACATACTGAAGCATAATTTATTTGAAGCAATTAAAGAGGGGAAAATATAGCAATGGCTCCTTTACTTACAGGATACGCCATGGTTCCAACGTTGGTGATATTTTTTGCTTTGCTATTTCATTTTAATCGCGACAACCTCAATAAATTCGACTGATATCCAATATTTCTAGCGAAAAAATTAGGCATGCCTAATTTTTTACGTTCAAAAACGTCATTTTTACGCCAATTTTATGTAAAAAAGGAGTACCCATAATATCAACACCGCATTTTTAAAGGGCTGAAAAACCCACTGAAATTCCCCCTAGTTTTTCCCAGCATCCCATGAAATTTCCTGCTCAAATAACTCCAAACGAAACTAAAAGAAATCAAAGTAAAGGAGCTTTATTATGTTTGAGCTTAGAGAAACAGGTTTATTTTACACCCCAACAGCCGATTCAGAACCAAGGTTCTTGTGTGGCCCAATTCAAGTGCTTGGCATTTCAAGAGGAGGTAATAGTACTCGAGACTACGGCTTGCTTGTTGAGTGGAAAAACTTAGACGGTATTTGCATACGCAAGCTAATACCACGACGCCACATTATTAATGATCAAGGTAAAGTGTTAAAAGAATTGCTTGTAGATACAGGCCTTGCACTTTCAAGTCGTAAAGGTATATGGGACCCAATAACATCTTACCTGATTCAAGCAAGGCCAGAAAAACGATATAAAAGCGCGACTCAAACAGGCTGGCTAAATAATAGCTTTGTTACACCCAGTTGGTGCGTAAGTAATGGAGCAGAGCAAGTTATTTACTCAGGCACAAAAGAAGCTGATTTTTTAAGTTCCGCAGGTACCTTATCTAGTTGGCAGAAAGAGGTTGGTACTCTTTGTATTAATAACCCATTACTTGCATTTACTGTTTGCACAGGCTTGTGTGCCCCCCTGCTTCATTGGTTAAATTGGCCCAGTTGTGGTGTTCACCTGTTTGGTAAGTCCAAAGTATCTAAAACAACGATCTTAATCATGGCTGCAAGCTTGTACTCAGGTACTGACTTCTATTATGCATGGAGAAGCACCGCTAATGGGTTAGAAGCAATAGCGGTAGAACACAATAACTTACTGCTTTGCTTAGATGAACTGCATCAGGTAGACCCTGAGGTCGTCGATCAGTCCATTTATACAATAGCTAATGGAATGTCAAAATCACGCAGTAATAAAGATGGCTCCCAAAGCCAGCGAAAAAAGTGGCGACTTATCTTTTTAAGTACCGGTGAAATGGGACTTGAAGAAAAACTTTCATCAATACATAAAGGCGTAAAAGCAGGTCAAGAAATCCGTTTCTTAGAAGTACCAGCCCAAAGGCAACATGGTGCTTATGACGATCTTTATGGTCATAACAACATGAATGACTTCTCTGAATCTATTTGGAAAGCCGTTAACGAAAATCACGGCACGGTCATGCCACAATGGGTTGAGTACTTAAGCACTATTGATGATCTCCCTACTCTTTTAAATCGCAATATCAAAGCGATGTTAACCCATTGGGAAATAACAAAAGAAAATAATGGCAATCAGGTTATTGAAGCAGCAAAAAGATTTGCGTTACATGGCGTGAGTGGTGAGTTAGCAGCTTCAGCTGGGCTTATGCCTTGGCCTAAAGGCCTTGCTGAAAAAAGTGCAAAAGAAGCATTTGATGCTTGGCTCGAAATACGTGGCTCTTCTAGTGACTCAGAAGATGACAAGTTGATAAAACAATTACCAGCTGCATTAAAACTTTGGCGACGGAAATTATTACCTGAAGGTAAGTTTTTGGGTGATAACTTCGGCTACGCAATAGAAAAAGATGGTCAGCTTGCTTGGTTCGTAACTCGTGATGCATTTATGGAAGGCTTAAAGGTTAGTTATAGAACTGATATTTCTCATACGATTAAACTAATGTGTAAAAATCATTGGTTGGAAAGTCGTGAAGGTCGAGGAACATTCAAGAAAGTAATCGCAGGTGGGCCACCTGGTGGTCGCTACTTTAAGGTGCTACCACAACAAATTGTGGCTGATTTAGCTTTAGATGAGACACTTTCCCAAGTTTATTTCCCAACTTAACGTGATGAATTAATTTGATTTTCCCAATATTCCCGTTTTCCCAAAGATTTTAGAGAGTAGACCATGAACGTGAGCAATAATGACAGACCAAGCAATGTTGAAAAGATGACTTTACTAGAAAAAGTACAGATAAAAAGCTATCTAAGTACTGTATCCAATCTAACCGTAGATGAATGCGTGATCTATACGGGGTTAGCTAAAAGCTATATTTATAAACTCACTCACGCAGGGATCATCCCTCATTCAAAGCCTAATGGCAGAAGAATCATCTTTAATCGATTAGAACTAGATGACTGGCTGTTTAGTAATAAGGTTGAAAGTGCTGATGATCTGAGTGATTTCATCAAACATTCAGCAAAAGCTCTTAACAGAAAAGCATCTATAAACTATCGATGATTAAACTTGGTGATCGGGCTTACTTTCCTTTAGTTTACTTGCACGATATTTTCTAATGCGAAAGTGGGCCACCACAGACCCACCTAAAAAATATAAACCTACTGTTTTTATTGGTTTTTTCACTTATTGTATCGGTAAATAACGTTATTTTGTGTAGTAAAAAAGAGTGTGAATACACTCTTTTTGACCTTTTTTAGTTTAAAACTTCTTACATAAAACCCTCAGAATTCCTTTTCAAAAATCAAAATGTGAATCGTACAACTCGTGGATGACTTTAAAAAACGAGACTCTCTCCCCCAATTAAAGCTGTATTTCTTCACTCGAATGTTCAAAAAGCCGTCTGATACCAAGTTGATTAACGTAAATTTACGTGTATTTAAGTTAATATAAAACCAAATTCTAGCCTTTATTATAATATTTAAGCTTCAAATTAAGCGATATTAAAACTGATTTAACCCTCAGGAATAAGCTGTGTTGATCGATCCTAAAGTGAAAAATGCGTTAACCAGTGCGAAGGATCACTTAATAAAACAAAAAAACTTATCCACAAATCGACGATCTTCTAATAAACCTCCCTATTTCTTATAAAAAAGAAGCAAGGATCCTTATTATTTTTAGCTTAATTTCACGTTTTTTAGAAAAATAGCTGTAAATTTGGCTGTAATCGAAAAATATTCAATGTCATCAATTTTTTTTACTATTGTAAATGATCGTTATTCACAGCAGATCTATCCACATAGTGCTTATTGATTTATCAATATAAATAAACACATCATTACTTATAAAATATCAATAACTTAGTCATTTATAATATTGTTCAACTCGTAAAAACCCAAGGGTTCCACACTAATTACACACAGCTTTATCAGATGATTACATTTAGGAATATTTTATTTTGTTCATAAATTTCAATAAATTAAGATAAAACTAAGCAGAATGAATAGTTTTCACTCACAAAAAGTTATACAAAGTTAAAGTATTCTCTTTACTGAGCAATAAAGTTAGCTATCATAGCTGCAAATTAAGTAGGTGAGTGATCAGTAAATTTATGTGTTCGGTAAATATTATAATTGGCAGCCAAATGGGATCTGCCGAATATGTTGGTGAGCAATTGGCAGAACAGCTAATTAGTTTAGGAATTCCAACTGAAGTGCATGATCAGCCTAGCTTTAATGATATTAACCAAGACAACACAATCTGGCTTTTGTGTACATCAACATACGGCGCTGGTGATTACCCTGAAAACTTACTCCCTTTTATTGAAAGTATTAAACAAGCACTTGATTTAAAAGGATTAAAATTTAGTGTTATTGGCTTAGGTGATACTAGCTATGACACTTACAATCTTGCAGGCCGCAATTTAGAAGCGTTACTTTTAAGTAAAGGCGCACACTGTACGGCACAACGGCTTGAACTGAATATCCTTGACGAAAGCCTACCTGAAGAGACTGCTTTAGCTTGGTTGCCACAGTGGATCGAAATAAACAACCTAAAATCACTGTGATCTAATACTAATCCACCAGCTAAAGTTATGCACAATTTATTTATAATTTAGATCGGTTTGTGGATAACCTATGATCTAACTGCGTTTTAAAGGGTTATTATCCATGGGATAAGATCCATTTGAATACCCCCTGTGTATAAGTGACTGTTTTGATCAGAGCTTATATTCGTGTTGATCCGATCATATAAACACCTTTAGATCTGATCTAAGTCTATGTTTTTATATATGAACTAAACCTTATCAACAGAAAACCTGATCAGTAGTAGTAATAGAAATAAAAGATCTCTTTAAAAGATCCTTTATATTATTAGAGATCACTTACTTAGATCTTGACCACTGTTTAATCATTTATCTTCTGTCAATTTATAGGTAGAATACGCTCCCCTTGGTAGTTTGCTGGTTGATTTAAGTAGGATCCTGAAATGATTTTTCATGAAAATTTTGATGTTATTGTTGTTGGTGGTGGACATGCAGGTACTGAAGCTGCATTGGCTGCTGCGCGTATGGGAATGAATACGCTTTTGCTAACTCACAACATGGATACCTTAGGCCAAATGTCATGCAACCCTGCCATTGGTGGAATTGGTAAGGGTCATTTAGTTAAAGAAATCGATGCACTCGGTGGTGCAATGGCTCAGGCCATTGATAAAGGGGGCATTCAATTTCGAACACTCAATTCTTCTAAAGGCCCTGCTGTCCGTGCAACACGTGCACAAGCAGATCGTGCTTTATATAAAGCAGCCATTCAAGACATTCTACAAAACCAAGATAATCTTAAGATCTTTCAACAATCATGTGATGATCTCATTGTTGAAAATAACCAAGTTAAAGGCGTTGTTACCCAAATGGGTTTACGCTTTAGTGCACCTTCCGTTGTATTGACTGTAGGCACTTTCTTAGGTGGTCAAATACACATAGGGTTAGAGAACTTTAAAGGCGGCCGTGCAGGTGATCCACCTTCAATTGCTTTGGCTGATCGTTTACGTGAATTACCATTTCGGGTTGATCGCTTAAAAACCGGAACTCCACCACGTATTGATGCACGTACTGTTGATTTTACAAAAATGCAAGAACAGCCCGGTGATGCACCGACGCCTGTATTTTCATTTTTAGGTAAGCAATCAGATCATCCACAACAGATCCCGTGTTACATCACGTACACTAATGAAAAAACGCATGATGTGATCCGTAATAATTTACACCGTTCGCCAATGTATTCAGGTGTAATTGAAGGCATTGGCCCACGCTACTGCCCTTCTATTGAAGACAAGATCGTTCGTTTTGCAGATAAAGATAAACACCAAATTTTTGTCGAGCCAGAAGGATTAACCTCATATGAGCTTTACCCTAATGGAATATCAACTAGCTTACCATTTGATGTTCAACTTGAAATCGTCCAATCAATAGCTGGTTTTGAAAATGCACATATTTGTCGCCCAGGCTACGCCATTGAGTATGACTTTTTTGATCCTCGCGATTTAAAGAAATCACTCGAAACTAAATTTATTGATGGTTTATTCTTTGCTGGCCAAATCAATGGCACCACTGGGTATGAAGAAGCGGGGGCACAAGGTTTAATTGCGGGTATGAATGCAGCGCTTCAAGTTCAAGGTAAAGAACCATGGACTCCACGTCGTGACGAAGCCTATGTGGGCGTACTTATTGATGACTTAACAACACTCGGTACTAAAGAACCATACCGCATGTTTACTAGCCGTGCTGAATACCGTTTATTACTACGTGAAGATAATGCGGATATTCGCTTAACTGCAAAAGGCCGTGAACTAGGGTTAGTCAATGATGAGCGTTGGCAATCATTTAATGAAAAAATGGATGTGATCGCAAAAGAATCACAACGCATTAAAGAAATGTGGATCCATAAAGATCATGCTGTGATTGATCAAGTAAATAACTTATTGAAAACACCATTGGTACGTGAAGCAAGTTTAGAAGATCTTTTGCGTCGTCCTGAAATTCGTTATAACGATCTAATGGCTATTGATGGCCTTGGATCTGAATTTGATAATGCAGCGGCACTTGAGCAAGTTGAGATCCATACTAAATATGCTGGTTACATTGCACGCCAGCAAGATGAGATCAATAAACAATTACGACACGAAGAAACGGTATTACCAAAAGATTATGATTATTCGACTGTTTCAGGGTTATCAAATGAGGTTGTTGCTAAGTTAACAGAAGCCCGCCCAGACACTATCGGTCAAGCATCGCGTATTTCTGGTATCACCCCTGCGGCGATTTCGCTATTATTAGTGTATCTAAAGAAGCAAGGCTTGTTACGTAAAATTGCGTAACGATTAAGGAATACTGTGTTACAGCAACAATTGACCTCTTTGTTAGCGCAAACTGATATTGCGCTAACTGAAAAACAACAGCAGCAACTCGTTCAATATGTTGAGCTACTTAACAAATGGAACAAAGCATATAATCTAACGTCTGTGCGTATGCCAGAGGAAATGATGATTAAACACATCATGGATAGTTTAGTTGTTGCTCCTCACCTACCCGGTCATCATTATATTGATGTTGGTACCGGCCCTGGCTTACCAGGTATTGTTTTAGCGATAGCGCTACCCGATACTCAGTTTGTTTTATTAGATAGTTTAGGCAAGCGAGTAAGATTTTTAATGCAAGTTAAACATGAGCTTGGCCTTAAAAATGTCACCCCAGTACAGTCTAGAGTTGAACAATACCAACCAAGTGTTAAATTAGATGGTGTGTTAAGTCGTGCATTTGCTTCATTGCAAGATATGGTTGACTGGTGTTCGCACTTGATTGATCATTCAGGTAAATTTATAGCATTAAAGGGTGTGTTTCCTAGTGACGAGCTAGAATCATTACCTGCAGGCATTAAATTTGAGCAAAAGATAGCATTGGAAGTACCAGAGTTAGATGCACAAAGACATTTAATTATTCTTTCTAAAGACTAGGGATCAGAGCACTGTGGCAAAAGTCATCGCAATAGCAAATCAAAAAGGCGGCGTGGGTAAAACCACCACGGCTGTAAATTTAGCCGCTTCAATGGCAGCAACAAAACGCAAAGTGCTATTAATCGATCTCGATCCACAAGGTAATGCAACCATGGGAAGCGGTGTTGATAAATACAGTGATGTTGCAACTATCTATGATTTATTAATCGAAGAAAAACCCATTGATGAAGTTGTATGCAAAGAAACCTCTGGTGAGTATCACTTAATTGCTGCTAATGGTGATGTGACTGCTGCTGAAGTAAAGCTGATGGAGCTTTTTGCTCGAGAAGTACGCTTACGTAATGCATTAGAAAAAATAGCAGACCAATACGAATTTATTTTTATCGACTGCCCACCTTCTCTAAATATGTTAACGGTAAATGCAATGGCTGCTGCAGATTCTATTTTAGTGCCTATGCAATGTGAATATTATGCACTAGAAGGATTGACAGCATTGATGGATACCATTACTCAACTTGCAAAAATGGTTAATCCAAAACTACAAATCGAGGGGATTCTACGTACGATGTATGATCCGCGGAATCGATTAGCAAATGATGTATCAGAGCAATTAAAACAACACTTTGGTGATAAAGTATATCGCACCGTCATTCCACGTAATGTTCGTTTAGCAGAAGCGCCAAGCTTTGGTGCACCTGCTATGTACTATGATCGCGCATCAAGTGGTGCTAAAGCGTATTTAGCCCTCGCTGGTGAAATGCTTCGCAGAAAAGAAAAAAAATCTCCTATTGTCGCCTAACTTTGAGGTAAAAAAATAACATGTCTGCTAAAAAACGCGGTTTAGGCCGAGGGCTTGATGCTTTACTTAGTTCATCAAAACCAGCACCAGTAAGTCAAGATTCCACTGTATTAGCGCCTGCAATAGAGCAATCAGTGGATGGTTCAAAATCTGAATTACAAAAGTTGGCTATTGAGTTCTTACATTCAGGTAAATACCAACCGCGCAAAGACATGTCTGAAGAAGCCCTTGAAGAATTAGCTAGCTCTATTCGTTCTCAAGGTATTATTCAGCCTATTGTGGTGCGTCCTGTTGCAGACAATAGTTATGAAATTATAGCGGGTGAGCGTCGCTGGCGAGCTGCACAAATAGCGAAACTTGATGTTGTCCCCTGCATTATTAAAGATGTGCCAGATGAAGCGGCTGTTGCTATCGCGCTTATTGAAAATATCCAGCGTGAAGACTTAAATGCCATGGAAGAAGCCATTGCATTAAGCCGTTTATTAAATGAATTTGAATTAACACACCAACAAGTGGCTGATGCAGTAGGTAAATCTCGCACCACGGTGACTAATTTACTTCGCTTAAATAACTTAAACGACGATGTTAAAATATTGTTAGAGCATGGTGACATCGAAATGGGTCATGCACGTTGTTTATTAGCGTTAGAAGGTGAATCTCAATCTGATGCTGCCAGGTTAGCCGTTGCCAAAGCACTGACAGTGCGCGAAACCGAAAAGTTAGTCCGTTCTATATTAGAGCCTGCACCTAAAAAAGAGACTGTAGAAAAAGATCCAGATGTCAAACAGTTAGAACAGCAACTAGCTGATAATTTAGGTGCTAAAGTTGAGATAAACTACAATAAAAAAGGCAAAGGGAAGTTGGTTATTTCCTACACTAATTTGGATGAGTTAGATGGAATTTTACACCGTATAAATCAAGACTATTCCGAGCATTAATTAATATCATGTCCAAAATGAGACAATTGTCGCTATTTTGCACCACAATACACCGACTCAAGTTGCAAAACTGGCAGGATTCAGTATAATTTCGCCAGTTTTCATACCCTGACAAATAGAACGCTAATAAGGTTAACGAAACGTGACTAATAAGTTAGCAGCGCCTTATCAATTGGCTGCATTTAAATTAATCTGTTTGCAAGGTAGTGTAGCATTGGTTGCTGCCATCATTATTTTTATCGGTTGGGGAGTCAACGCCGGTCTATCAGCATTAGCTGGAGGCGCTGTTGCGGTACTTCCTCACTGTGTATTTGCCATCTATGCATTCAGGTATATGGGTGCAAGTAGGGTAAATCAAGCGTATAGCTCCTTAAAACGAGGTAACGCACTAAAATTTTTGCTAACAATCATATTGTTTGCGCTGGTACTAAAGCATTTTACGGTAATGTTATTACCTTTTTTTACTCTTTATGTACTAGCTTTATTAACTGGATTGTTTGCACCCGTTTTTTTTAAACATTAACTTTTGGGATATAACATGGCTGCAGAAGAAGTTACTCTATCTAGCCATATTCAGCACCACTTAACCAATGCTAAGATGTGCTCGACCGATGCCGGTCTTGCCTTCAATAAAGCATGTGCGGATAGTGGTTTCTGGACATGGCATATAGATACCCTCGCATGGTCTATCGGTTTAGGTCTTATCTTTTTATGGATCTTCCGTAGTGCCGCAAAAAAATCAACACTGGGTGTACCGGGGAAATTTCAATGTTTTATTGAAATGATCGTAGAGTTCGTTGGTGACAACGTACGCGATACCTTCCACGGTAAGAGCAAGCTGATTGCACCATTAGCATTAACGATATTCGTTTGGATATTCTTAATGAACTTAATGGATTTAATACCGGTTGATTTCTTACCTGCATTTGCTGGCTTTGTTGGCGAAACTGCGTTCGGTATGGATTCACACGATGTATACATGAAAATCGTACCTACAACTGACATCAACTTAACCGCAGCGCTAGCGCTAGGTGTTTTCTTGTTGATGATCGGCTACTCAATTAAAATCAAAGGTATTGGCGGTTTCATTAAAGAGTTAACGCTTCACCCGTTTAGCTCAAACAACACATTGGTTCAAATTCTTTTGATCCCATTTAATTTGTTACTTGAACTTATTGCTCTTGTTGCTAAGCCTTTCTCGCTAGCACTGCGTTTGTTCGGTAATTTATATGCTGGTGAGTTGATTTTCATCTTGATCGGCGCAGTTGGTTTAATGCAACTTCCGTTGCACTTTATCTGGGCAGTATTCCATATCTTAGTAATCGTACTACAAGCATTCGTATTCATGATGCTTACAATCGTTTACTTAAGCATGGCTAGCTCTGATAATCACTAATTACTAGATTTACAATTTTACTTTAACTTTAATATACAATTGAAACTTTGGAGAAAAAAATGGAACTAATGATCGGTCTTAAGTATATCGCTGTAGCTTTACTTATCGGTTTTGGTGCAATCGGTACTGCAATCGGCTTCGGTAACATGGGTGGTAAATTCCTAGAAGCATGTGCGCGTCAACCAGAGCTTGCTCCTTCACTACAAGTTAAGATGTTCATCCTAGCTGGTCTAATCGATGCTGTAGCAATGATTGGTGTTGGTATCGCGATGGTATTGTTGTTCGTACTTTAATTTTATTTTTTGAACAGCTTACTATTTAAGGAGGAGCGGTTGTGAACTTAAACGCCACTCTTATCGGTGAATTAATTGCGTTTACGGTGTTCGTACTATTCTGTATGAAGTTCGTATGGCCACCACTAAACGGTGCAATTGAAGCTCGCCAAAAGAAAATCGAAGATGGTTTAGCTGCCTCTGATAGAGCCGAAAAAGATTTAGAACTTGCGCAAAAGAAAGCTGCTGATCAGCTTAAAGATGCAAAAGCTCAAGCGGCTGATATCATTGAACAAGCTAAAAAGCGTGCCGTGCTAATTGTTGACGAAGAAACTGTTCGTGGTCAGCAAGAGCGTGAAAAAATTATTGCTCAAGGGCAATCTGAAATCGAAGCAGAGCGTAACCGTGTAACAGAAGAGCTACGTAAACAAGTAGCTACTCTTGCAGTGGTTGGTGCTGAACGTATTTTAGAGCGCGAAATCAATCAAGCCGCACATAGTGACATCGTTGAAAAACTTGTCGCTGAGCTGTAATTAGGAGGGTATGAGCATGTCTGAATTGACTACTATCGCTCGCCCATACGCTAAAGCGGCTTTTGAACTTGCCGTTGAGAAAGGCACCATTGAAAGCTGGAATGATATGTTGTTCTTTGCTGGCCACGTTGCCAGCAATGAACAAGCATCAAGCATTTTAGCTGGATTGCCTACTGCTTCAGCACAAGCTGAGTTATTTATTAACTTATGTGGTGAGCAGCTCAACGAACAAGGTCAGAACCTAGTGAAGGTGATGGCTGAAAATGGACGTTTGATTGCACTGCCTGATGTTGCTCAGTTATTTTCTGCTTTAAAAGCAGACTATGACAAAGAAATCGATGTTGATGTGATTTCGGCAACTCCTCTTGCTGCAGAGCAGCAAGAATCATTGGCAGCGACACTTGAAAAACGTTTCGCACGCAAAGTTAAGCTGAATTGTAGTGAAGACGCTACAGTTGTTGGCGGACTTATTATCAAGTCTGGTGATACTGTAATCGACGGCTCAGTACGCGGAAAATTAAACCGCTTAGCCACAACACTACAATCGTAATTGGGAAAAAGAGCATGCAACTTAATTCCACTGAAATTTCTGATCTGATCAAACAACGTATTGAGAAGTTCGAAGTTGTAAGTGAAGCTCGTAACGAAGGTACAATTGTATCTGTTACTGACGGTATCATTCGCATCCACGGTCTAGCTGACTGTATGCAAGGTGAGATGATTGAGCTTCCTGGCAACCGTTATGCTATCGCACTAAACCTTGAGCGTGACTCAATTGGTGCAGTAGTAATGGGTCCTTACGCTGACCTTACAGAAGGCGTAAAAGTATACACAACTGGTCGTATCTTAGAAGTTCCTGTTGGTGCGGGTCTACTTGGTCGTGTTGTTAACACACTAGGTGCTCCTATCGATGGTAAAGGCGCTTTAGATAACGACGGTTTTGAACCTGTAGAAAAAATTGCACCAGGTGTAATCGAGCGTCAATCAGTAGATGAGCCAGTACAAACTGGTTACAAATCTATCGATGCTATGATCCCAGTTGGTCGTGGTCAGCGTGAGCTTGTTATCGGTGACCGCCAAACAGGTAAAACTGCACTAGCAATCGATGCAATCATCAACCAAAAAGACACAGGCGTTAAGTGTGTGTACGTAGCGGTTGGTCAAAAAGCATCTACTATTGCTAACGTAGTACGTAAATTAGAAGAGCACGGTGCACTTGCAAATACTATCGTAGTTGTAGCATCTGCTTCTGAATCTGCGGCACTTCAGTACTTAGCACCGTTCTCGGGCTGTACTATGGGTGAATACTTCCGTGACCGTGGTGAAAACGCATTAATCGTATATGATGATTTATCTAAGCAAGCTGTTGCTTACCGTCAAATCTCATTGCTACTTAAGCGTCCACCAGGCCGTGAAGCATACCCAGGTGACGTATTCTACCTTCACTCGCGTCTTTTAGAGCGTGCATCACGTGTAAACACTGATTACGTTGAAAAATTCACTAATGGTGAAGTGAAAGGTAAAACAGGTTCATTGACGGCATTGCCTATCATTGAAACTCAAGGCGGCGACGTTTCTGCGTTCGTACCGACAAACGTTATCTCTATCACCGATGGTCAGATCTTCTTAGAAACTGACTTATTCAACTCAGGTATTCGTCCGGCAGTAAATGCTGGTATCTCGGTATCGCGTGTTGGTGGTGCTGCACAAACTAAAATCGTTAAGAAACTAGGTGGCGGTATCCGTCTAGCCCTAGCTCAGTACCGTGAATTAGCTGCGTTCTCGCAGTTCGCGTCTGACCTTGATGATGCTACTCGTGCTCAACTTGAGCATGGTGAGCGTGTAACAGAGCTAATGAAGCAGAAACAGTACGCGCCAATGTCTGTTGCTGAAATGTCTTTGTCGTTATTTGCAGCTGAGAAAGGTTATCTGAAAGATATCGAAATCGCTAAAATCATGGATTTCGAAGCAGCTTTACTTTCTTATGCAAACAGCACATACGCAGAGCTTATGGCTCAAATCAATGAAACAGGTAACTACAACGCCGAGATCGAAGCGCAGCTTAAAGAACTTCTAGAGAAGTTCAAGTCTACGCAAACTTGGTAATTTAGTTATTAATGGTGCGCTTTAGTTTGCTAAAGCTCACCTTGATTCGGAGAGAGAGTCATGGCCAGCGGAAAAGAGATTAAAAGCAAGATCGGCAGTATTAAAAATACTCAAAAGATCACCAGCGCAATGGAAATGGTTGCTGCGTCTAAAATGAAAAAGGCGCAAGAACGAGTGGCTTCAAGCCGTCCATATGCTGAAAAATTACGTAAAGTGATTGGTCGTGTTGCTCAAGCAAATCTTGATTTTACTCACCCGTTCTTAGAAGAGCGTGAAGTAAAACGAGTTGGTTATATTGTTATCTCTACTGACCGTGGTCTATGTGGCGGTTTAAACTCAAATGAGTTTAAAAAAGTTGCATTAGAGATTAAAGCGTGGAAAGAGAAAGGCGTAGATGCTGATTTTGCTACTTTAGGTAGTAAAGCAGCTGGCTTCTTTCAACGTTTTGGTGGTCAAGTACTTGCTAAAAAAGCAGGTCTTGGAGATACACCTTCTGTGCAGGATGTAATTGGTCCTGTAAAAATAATGCTAGATGCATTTTCAGAAGGCAAAATTGACCGTTTATTCCTGGTATATAACAACTTTGTTAATACCATGAAGCAAGAGCCAATAGTAGATCAGTTACTCCCTTTGCCAAAAGCTGAAGAAGAAGTATCTACACATGCGTGGGATTACTTATATGAACCAAACCCAGAGGCTATTTTAGAGTCTTTGTTAGTACGTTTCATTGAATCTCAAGTATACCAAGGTGTAGTTGAAAACGCTGCCTCTGAACAGGCTGCCCGCATGGTTGCAATGAAAGCTGCAACTGATAATGCTGGTGACCTTATGGACGAGTTACAGCTTGTTTATAACAAGGCTCGCCAAGCAGCAATCACACAAGAAATTAGTGAGATTTGTTCTGGTTCAGCAGCAGTTTAATGCTTCAGGCAAAGATTAACGAGAGGAATAGACATGAGTTTAGGTAAGGTCGTCCAAATTATCGGCGCCGTTGTGGATATCGAATTTCCACAAGACAGCGTGCCAGCCGTATATGACGCGCTAAAAGTAACAGATGGCGATTTAGCTGGTTTGACTTTAGAAGTTCAACAGCAGCTAGGTGGCGGTGTGGTACGTACTATCGCACTAGGTACTACTGACGGTTTACGTCGTGGTGCTTCAGTAGAAAATTCAGGCAAAGCAATCCAAGTTCCAGTTGGTACAAAGACCCTAGGTCGTATCATGAACGTACTTGGTGAGCCTATTGATGAAGCAGGTCCAATCGGTGAAGACGAGCGTATGTCTATCCACCGTGCAGCACCTTCATATGAAGAGCAATCAAGCTCAGTTGAACTTTTAGAAACAGGTATCAAGGTAATCGACCTTGTATGTCCGTTCGCTAAAGGTGGTAAAGTTGGTTTATTCGGTGGTGCCGGTGTTGGTAAAACCGTAAACATGATGGAACTTATCCGTAACATCGCAATCGAGCACAGCGGCTACTCAGTATTCGCAGGTGTTGGTGAGCGTACTCGTGAGGGTAACGATTTCTACCATGAAATGAACGATTCAAACGTACTTGATAAAGTATCGCTTGTATACGGTCAGATGAACGAGCCTCCAGGTAACCGTTTACGTGTAGCGTTAACTGGTCTTACTATGGCTGAGAAGTTCCGTGATGAAGGTCGCGATGTACTTTTCTTCGTAGATAACATCTACCGTTATACACTTGCGGGTACAGAAGTATCAGCACTTCTTGGTCGTATGCCATCAGCAGTAGGTTACCAGCCTACACTTGCTGAAGAAATGGGTGTACTACAAGAGCGTATAGCATCTACTAAGACAGGTTCAATCACTTCAATCCAAGCGGTATACGTACCTGCGGATGATTTAACGGATCCATCTCCAGCAACAACGTTTGCTCACTTAGATGCAACAGTGGTACTTTCTCGTGATATCGCATCACTAGGTATCTACCCAGCGGTAGACCCTCTTGATTCATCTTCACGTCAGCTTGATCCACAAGTAATTGGTGAAGAGCACTATGGTGTAGCACGTGGCGTTCAAACAGTTCTTCAGCGTTATAAAGAACTTAAAGACATCATCGCAATCCTAGGTATGGATGAGCTTTCTGACGAAGATAAGCAACTTGTATCTCGTGCACGTAAAATCCAACGTTTCCTATCTCAGCCATTCTTCGTGGCAGAGGTGTTTACAGGTGCGTCAGGTAAATACGTTTCACTTAAAGACACAATTGCTGGCTTTAAAGGCATCTTAAACGGTGAGTTTGATGACCTTCCAGAGCAAGCGTTCTACATGGTTGGCTCTATCGAAGAAGCTCAAGAAAAAGCCAAAAGCATGTAATTAGGAGGGTAGTATGGCAGCTATGACTGTACATCTTGATGTAGTAAGCGCTGAAGAGAAATTATTTTCTGGTTTAGTTGAATCTATTCAAGTAAGTGGTAGTGAAGGTGAGTTAGGTGTAAATGCCGGTCACGCTCCACTACTAACTGCCCTTAAACCTGGTATGGTACGTTTAGTTAAGCAATTTGGTGAAGAAGAATTCATCTATATTGCAGGTGGTACACTAGAAGTTCAACCGAACATAGTGACCGTACTTGCTGATACAGCTGTTCGTGGTGAAGACCTTGACGAGCAAGCTGCTGAGCAAGCTAAACGTGACGCTGAACAACAAATGGCACAAGGTGGCACTGCTGAGTTAGATTATAACCAAGCAGCTGTTCAACTAGCAGAGGCAATTGCCCAGCTACGTGTTATTCAGCAATTACGTAATAAGTAAGCCTATCTGGTTTTTTAAAAGCCCACTTTATGTGGGCTTTTTTGTGCTTAAAATAAATTATTGATGCAAAGAGTGCATTAGATCACTTCTTATACTTATATCCTTCGCCAAACCTCGCTACAATAAAGGCATATAAGCAAACACTCACCTAGTTTAGGTACGTAGCACAGGATTAGTTTTGTTGCGAGTATGCGCACATGAAGTGGCATGCGTCACCACATAAACTGAGGTGTTGGTTGCATTAGTTAACTAAAACAAAGAAAGAAGGATATTGTTTTAATGTCACTCACGACAGTTATTTTAGCTGCGGGTAAAGGTACTCGTATGCGTTCAGCGCTTCCAAAAGTTTTACATAAAGTTGCAGGTAAACCTATGGTGCAACATGTTATTGATAACGCCAACGCACTGGGTGCGACTTCAACTAATTTAGTTTATGGTCACGGCGGAGAATTATTACAACAACAACTAGCCGATAACGACGTAAATTGGGTTTTACAAGCTGAACAATTAGGCACGGGTCACGCGGTAGCGCAAGCCAATCCTCATATTCATGACGAAGACACCGTTTTAGTTTTGTACGGCGATGTGCCACTAACTAAGCAGTCAACCCTTGAGCGTTTACTTGCTGCAACCCCTAGCAATGGCCTAGCAGTATTAACCGTTAACTTAGTAAACCCAAATGGCTACGGTCGTATGTTACGTGTTGATGGAAAATTGGTTGGTATTGTTGAACAAAAAGATGCAACACCAGAGCAGTTATTAATTACTGAAGTAAACACCGGTATTATGGCGGTAAATGGCAAGCTATTAAAAAGCTGGTTAGGTAATCTATCTAACGAGAATGCCCAAGGTGAATATTATTTAACAGATATCGTTGCCATGGCGCATAGCGAAGGTGTGGAAATAAGCTCTGCACAACCTGATCACCCAATGGAAGTTGAAGGGGCAAATAACCGAGTGCAACTTGCAGGTCTTGAGCGTGCTTATCAGGCATGGCAAGCAGAAGAGTTAATGCTAAACGGTGCAACTCTTGCTGATCCTGCACGTATTGATGTACGCGGAGAAGTGAGAACAGGTGAAGATGTACTGATTGACGTGAACGTTATATTTGAGGGTAAAGTTACTTTAGGTAATAACGTTGAGGTGGGACCTAACTGTGTACTTAAAAACTGTACCGTTGGCGATAATGTGATTATAAAAGCAAATACCTTAATTGAAGATGCAAGCGTTGCTGATAAATGTACGCTGGGTCCTTTTGCACGTTTGCGCCCAGGTGCGATTATGGAAGAAAATTCGCACATCGGTAACTTTGTTGAGATGAAAAAATCGCGTCTAGGTAAAGGTTCTAAGGCAAATCACTTAACTTACCTTGGTGATGCTGAAATTGGTGAAAAGGTTAATATCGGTGCAGGTACCATTACGTGTAACTACGATGGCGTGAATAAATCTAAAACTATTATTGGTGATAATTCATTTATTGGTTCAAATACCTCACTTGTCGCACCCGTTAATATCGGTGCAACAGCCACTATAGGCGCCGGTTCTGTTATTACAAACTCAGTTGCAGATGAACAACTAGCTGTAGCCCGTGGAAAACAAAGAAATCTAGATGGTTGGAAGCGACCCGTTAAAAAGTAATTAAGTATTCTTCTTTTAAAAAAGCGAGTTTAAAAACTCGCTTTTTTATTGCATAAAAGTAATTAAATAAAAGTGCCATATTGTTGTCATGCCTTTGTGTTGATATTTAACCAATTACAATACTAAGGAAATAATAATGTTACGAAGAACACTACTTGCGCTATCTATTCTATCGGTACTTACAGGTTGCTCTCTTGAGGGGGATGATGGGGTAAACGGTATTCAAGGTGAGCCCGGTGCGCAAGGAATCGCAGGAACAGATGGTATAGATGGCACTAATGCAAATTCAGGCCTCAATATAAATCTTGTTGGTCGTGCGGTGCTCAATGCACAAAGTCCTGAAGGCGCAGCTGAAATTGTCGCATATCAAAAATCAAAAAAATGGATATACGCAATAAATAGTTCAGGTGATGCCGCTGTGATAAATATTATCCCTGCTGATACCTTTGATACTGCCGCACTTGTAAAAGATAACGAAGGTATAATTAATACCACGAATTTGAGCACTGCAATTACACTTTCCCTCAATGAAAATACACCAGGCGATGCAAACAGCATAGCAATTGATTCAAATAATGAATTACTCGCGGTAGCGATGGCTGCAAAGAACGTTGGAGAAGCGGGTCATATTGCGTTTTACGACATCAGTGGCGACAGCCCTGTATTCATTAAGAACGTTACGGCTGGTTTTTTACCAGATATGGTTACGTTTACTCATAACGGAACAAAAGTGGTTGTTGCAAATGAAGGTGAACCGAATGGTGACTACAGTATTGATCCAGAAGGCTCAATTAGTATCATCGATGTCGTAGAGGGTGTGATTGAAGATACCGCCACGAATATTGGTTTTGCTGCTTATAACAACCAGCAAGCAGCACTTGAAGCGAAAGGACTCGTTTTTGCAAATCCAACGGGTCGCACTATTAATGGCAATTTAATTAGTACCACTGTTGCGATGGATTTAGAGCCTGAATATGTAAGCATTTCTAAAGATAATAAATACGCTTATGTATCAATTCAAGAAAATAACGGCCTCGCTATTGTTAACCTTGAAGATAATAGCCTTGAGCTAAAAGGGTTGGGCTTCAAAGCATGGGCTAATTTACAAATTGACGCCTCAGATAAAGATGGTGGTGTAAATTTAAAATCATACCCAGGTCTATATGGCATGTATCAACCAGACACAATTTCAAGCTTTAGCTGGAAAGGTGCAAACTTTATTGTTTCAGCGAATGAAGGCGATGCGCGTGAGTACTTTTTTGATACAACTGATGAAGCAGATTGCACAGCTAAAGGTGGCCTAGATTATGATGAAGACGATGGGTGCCTTGCTTATATAGACGAAAGCCGTGTTGAAGACTTAACTCTTGCTAGCAACTTTGATTACTTAAACAACGATGATAACGATATTGGTCGTTTAAAAGTAACCACGGTAAAAGGCGATAATAATGAAGATGGTCAATACGAGGCACTTTATGCGTATGGCGCGCGTTCGTTTACTATTTGGGATAGTAACGGGCTGGTGGTATTTGACTCGGGAGATACGATAGGTCGTATTACAGCTTCTGTTCATGGTGACGCATTTAATAATAATGAAGACGAAAACAAAGGCGATACTCGATCAGATGATAAAGGTGCTGAACCAGAGGCTTTAGCATTAGGTGAAATAAATGACCGATTATTTGCTTTTGTAGGTTTAGAGCGAATGGGTGGGATAATGGTATTTGATATAACCAACCCTTACGATGTGAAGTTTCAAGATTACTTCTACAATCGGGGCTTAGAAACTGGATCACAAGTCAGCGGCGATCTTGCGCCAGAAGGGATGAGTTTTATCCCCGCGGCTGAAAGTGCAACTAATCAAGCGTTGTTAATTGTTGGTAACGAAATTTCAGGTTCAATTGCGGTTTGGGAAATTAGTACACAATAGTAATCTATGAAAAAATAAGAGCGATGCATGGCTAATGATGTATCGCTTTTTTTTTCTCTCATAAATAAGTATATTGTTGTTTGTTTATTATACTAAATTGTCTCTACAGCCCTTTGCTTGTATGGATATTATACTAAATTGCAATTAATTTAATAAAACTAAAATAAAGCATTGACCGCCTCCAAATAATCCCTATAATGCGCATCCACTGACCCGGCAGGCAGCAATGAAAAGCGCTGAACAAACGGTAAGTGAGTCGAGTAAAACTTAACATTAAAAATTTTTTAAGTTAAGTGTTGACAAAAAAATTGGAAAGCGTAAACTTCGCTTCCCTTGAGTCGCTAAAGCAACTCAAACGTTCTTTAACAATATAAAGCAATCATCTGTGTGGGCACTCGTACAGATTGAGTTCTAACAGCCAAGCTACTTAGGTAGTGAGGCAAAAAAATTTAGAGTCTCAATTGAAACTGAGTGACCAACAGCAATAACTACTTCGGTAGGAATTGCAGCACAGTCAATTCAATATCGAAAGATATTAAATAAATTCAGAATTCATTGAGCTGTCGAAAGACAAAAAACTTTTAATTGAAGAGTTTGATCATGGCTCAGATTGAACGCTGGCGGCAGGCCTAACACATGCAAGTCGAGCGGTAACAGAGAGTAGCTTGCTACTTTGCTGACGAGCGGCGGACGGGTGAGTAATGCTTGGGAACATGCCTTTAGGTGGGGGACAACAGTTGGAAACGACTGCTAATACCGCATAACGTCTACGGACCAAAGGGGGCTTCGGCTCTCGCCTAAAGATTGGCCCAAGTGGGATTAGCTAGTTGGTGAGGTAATGGCTCACCAAGGCAACGATCCCTAGCTGGTTTGAGAGGATGATCAGCCACACTGGAACTGAGACACGGTCCAGACTCCTACGGGAGGCAGCAGTGGGGAATATTGCACAATGGGCGAAAGCCTGATGCAGCCATGCCGCGTGTGTGAAGAAGG
>NZ_LOFH01000015.1 GCF_001469215.1 Pseudoalteromonas sp. H105 | reverse complement strand
TCAAGTTTTACTCGACTTACTGAGTAGCTGCTTGCCTCGCTAAGCGTTGCCTGCTCTGCCGTCTCAGTGGGGTCGCATTATAGGGAGAACAGATTTTTACGCAAGCGTTTTTATTCAGAAACTTTAAAAAACAGTTCGTTCGCTTAAAAAACAAACTAAAACATCTAAAACATGCTATTTACTGACTAAATTGTCAGCAATATTTCTCGAGAGGAATTTAAGTATTGTCTAATTTATGTATTTATCAAGTTTTATATATAAAAAAAGCGCCATTAATTTACGGCGCTTGAGTTTATAATCTATAAAATTAATTAATACAGTATGCTGTAAAGCTTTCTTCTATATTTAGATGCTAAGCTATCGCCATCAGGTAATGATGCTATAACTTCAAGAAATGTTGCTTTGGCATCTGAAAAGTTTAAATCTTTCTTTAAAATATTAAACAATGTCTCTAATGCTTCTTCTTTACGGCCCGCGGTATTAAGTGCAGCAGCTAGCTCAAGTTTGAGCTCTAAATCATTCGGATGTTGCTCTGCTTTTAACTGCAAAGCTTTTATCTCTGGCGAATCTGTTGCTTCAAGCGCTTGTTCGCACTTAGCACGAATATTTGTGTAATACGCATCACGTTCACTATCTTCAACTGTATCAAGCAAAGCTTGTGCATCGTCTAATTTATGAATTTGAATACAAATATCTGCTAACACTAATTTAATGCGTGCATTAGTCGTATCTAATTCGTAAGCCTGCTTTGCATAATTAAATGCACTATTTAAGTCTTGCGCAACGAGAGCCTGCTTTGCTTGTTCTAATAACAACTCATGTTGTGCCGGTAAGTGCTTTGATAAAACCTCTCTAACTTGTTGCTCTGTTTGTGCACCAGGCAACATATCTACAGGGGCGGAGTCTTTTAAAAACACAAGCGTTGGTAGTGTTTGCAAACCTATTTGCTGCGCTAGTTGTGCTGCTAACTGTTGCTCTACATCGCAATCAAGTGTAGCAACAAGTAAGTGATCGCCATAATCACTGGCAATTTTTTCTAAAATAGCAGCTTGCGATTGACACTCAGGGCTTTGTGCAGAATAGAAACTAAGTAATACAAGTTTCTCTTGTGAGGTTTCACCTAATACTTGCTGAAGGTTTTGTGGATTAACATTTACCATATTATTCATTGCGATTGATTGCCATATCAGACTATTTAAGGTTTTATATGGTGTCGATAACAATAATTACAAGCCACCACCCAAAAGGTCTTTTATGAAATTTCACAAAATATATGCAGCCTTACTTTTTATTAGCCCGTTTACAAGTGCCACAACGTTAGATCTCAATCTCGATAAAGCCATGCCCGCTATCGAAAAGCTTTATTTAGATTTGCATCAATCTCCCGAGCTTTCATACCACGAGCAACAAACAGGTCAGAAGATTTCACGGCAATTAAAGCAAATTGGATTCGATGTTACTGATAATGTCGGTGGATTTGGCGTAGTAGGTATTTATGAAAACGGTAATGGCCCAACAGTAATGATCCGTACTGATACCGATGGCCTTCCTATAACTGAACAAACGGGTAAGTCATATGCGTCAAAAGTCACGGTAGTAAATGACGATGGCGCGAATGTGGGTGTTATGCATGGCTGTGGTCATGATATTCATATGAGTTCATTTGTTGGCACGGCACAACAGCTCGTTAAGCATAAAGATTCATGGCAGGGAACATTAATGATGGTCGCGCAACCTGCTGAAGAAGTTGGTGGTGGTGCAAAAGCAATGCTAAAAGAAGGTTTATTCTCTAAGTTCCCTACACCTGATCACGTGGTAGCCTTACATGTTAGCGCTAGTGTTCCCGCTGGTAAAGTGAGTATGAAAAACGAATACACTATGGCCAGTGTTGACTCTGTTGATATCACTGTAAAGGGTAAAGGCGGACATGGTGCTTACCCTCACACCACTATTGACCCTGTCGTTATTGCATCACGTATTGTATTAGCACTACAGACTGTTACTAGCCGAGAGCTCTCCCCATTAGAGCCTTCAGTTATAACCGTTGGCTCTATTCATGGCGGCTCTAAGCACAATGTGATCTCTGACCAAGTAAAACTACAACTTACATTACGTAGCTATAACCCTGAGGTACGTTTGCAGCAGATTGCCGCTATTAAACGAATCTCACAAGGAATTGCATTGAGCGCAGGCTTAGACAAGTCGCTTATGCCAGAAGTATATGTACATGAAGATGAGTCAATTCCATCAACATATAATAGCCCTGAGCAAACAAATATTGTACGCAGTGCTATTAGATCAGCCATAGGTAAAGATAACGTGCTAGAAACACAAGCCGTTATGGCAGGTGAAGACTTTGGTTTATATGGCCGAACCGAACAAAATATTCCTATCACGTTATTTTGGCTCGGTGGCGTAGAGCAATCTCAATATATTGCAGCAAAAAAATCTGGGCAAACTCTACCGTCATTGCATTCGAGTAAGTTCGCCCCTGATTACAAAGTCGCCTTACCTACAGGTATTAAAGCGATGAGTAATGCAGCCGTTGCGCTGTTTAATAACTAAATCGACTTTGTAACTAGGCCGACTTTGATTTTGGTTTAGCCTTTCTTTTAAAACGTCGCTTTTGCGGCGTTTTTGGTAATTGTGCAAAGGCTTGGCTATTACATTGCCCTGCTTGACCGATAAAATGTGCTAAATCGTTTAATAACGGAGTTAAAAACTGTTGGTAGCTCATACGCTGTTCTGCAATGTCACCTAATGAGGCTTCCCATTTTGCCGTTAGATCTGGGCTTGCTAGACCTTCCGGTAATACACCTATGAGGGCTTTTCCTGTTTCAGTGGCTAAAATGATTTTACCTTGGCGTTGTAAAAATCGGCGTCTGAATAATAATTCTAAAATACCTGCACGCGTTGCTTCAGTACCTAAGCCATCGGTGTCTTTAAGAATTCTTTTGATGTCAGGGTTTTTCACATAGCGACTTATTCCCGTCATGGCACTTAACAAGGTTGCATCGGTAAAATGCGCAGGCGGGGTCGTCATTTTATCAACCACTTCGCCATGGCTACAGTTAAGCATTTGCCCTTTAACTAACGGCGGTAAAGTTTGCAGATCTTTTAGCTCTGATTTACCCATTAGAACTTTAAAACCTAAGCTGATCTCTTGTTTTGCATTCGCTTTAAATAGACCACCAGCAATAGTTACCTCAACCTTTGTTTCATTAAATACATAATCAGGGTAGAACTGGATGAGATAATGACGACATATCAAGCCATACACTTTTATCTCATCGCTACTCAAGTTTGCTGATTTTAATAGTTTAGCGGTTGGAATTATTGCATGGTGCGCAGCGACTTTTGCATCATTAAAGCACTTGCTGCGCCTTGCTGGTTCTGCCGCATTACAACTGACTTCACTTTGGCCACCATTGGTCGCTATTGCTTTTATAATACTACTAGCTTCTTGATGATGATCTTTTGGCAAATAGCGGTTATCGGAACGCGGGTAGGTGATAAGCTTATGGCGTTCATATAAAGTTTGGCAAATATCTAACACTTTTTGTGCTGGCATTGTGAACGCTTTTGCAGCATCAATTTGCAAGGCTGACAAATTATAGGGTAAAGGGGCTTGTTGTTTCTTTTGTTTTTGCTCAAGTGCCGTAACTTCGCCTTTTTGTCCCGCTATTCTTGATACGACATTTTCTGCAAGGCCTCTATGAAGTACTCGCCCTTCTTCATCTTGATAAGGCTCACATGCCTTGCTTGGTTGCCACTTAGCGGTGAAACTTTGTTGCTCCCCCGTATTTAAATAAGCAAACACTTCATAAAATGGTTTTGCTACAAAATTAGCAATTTCATTATCACGATTTACTACTAACCCTAAAATAGGTGTTTGTACACGCCCAACAGAAAGCACATTACCAAACCCCGCTTTTTGCCCTGCTAAAGTATATGCACGGGTTAAGTTCATACCAAATAACCAATCAGCGCGGGAGCGTGCTAAAGCAGAAACACTTAGAGGGATAAAGTCACGATTTGACTTCATATTGTTGAGGGCTTTTTTTACCGCACTAACATTTAAATCGCTGATCAATAAACGTTGAGTGTGCTGCTTTTTTGTTATCGATAGTTTTACTTGATCAATGACTTCATCAACCAGTAATTGCCCCTCTCTATCAGGATCACCAGCGTGAACTAGCTGCGTAGCCTGTTTGATTAACTTTTTCAAAACAGATAGTTGCTTTCGAGTTTTTGATTTAGCTTTCAACTGCCATTGTTCTGGCACTATAGGTAAATCGTCAAATCGCCACTTCTTAAATTGTGCATTGTAGTCGTCTGGCTCTGCTTGTTCGAGCAAGTGCCCTATACACCATGACACACAATCGCCATTAGCGACTTCAATATAACCATCATGCTTTTTATGGGGTTTAGGAAGTGCATCGGCGATAGCACGACCCAATGAAGGTTTTTCAGCGATATACAGTTTCACAAAATGCTCCACACTGTTTATATAAACAGTACTTTAGCACATTGTATTATTGATTACATAGATTTAAAGGTATCCACTGTGCCTCAAGCCGGAAAATACCGTCCAAAGTAACATAAACTTAATGTGTTACTTTATAAACACAACCAAATACCGCCTATAAAAAGGTTATAAATCTATAAAAATTACCTTATTTCTATAGGATCTGACTCTTTTGCTTTACCTTGCATGATTGAGATTTCAACGCGTCGGTTTCTGCGTCTGTCAGCATCGGTTTCATTAGGTACCAATGGGCGAGTTTCAGCATGGCCTACAACAGCCATTCTACTTTTATCAAACCCCTGCGCTTTTTGCATTTCTGTTGCAACTGCTACAGCACGCTTAGACGACAGATCCCAGTTGTTTGTATACAACTCATTTGACACTTGGAAGTCATCTGTATGACCTGACACCGTAATTTCACCTGGTACGTCTTTTAATAAAGTCGCTATATCTTGAATAATTGGTTTAAAACGAGGCTGTAAAAACGCACTGCCGGATGGGAATGACCCATTCTCTCGGATACGAATAATTATTTGTTGACCTAATGATTCAAGCTCTACAGCGCCATCCATAATTTGTTGCTCTAATTGCTGCGCAATTTTCTTAACGAGTTCGTTGACTTGCTCCTGATCAGCTGCCGATGTAGATTGTTCTGAAGCCTGCTGTTGTGCAGTACTTTGTGATTCACCACCGCGTTTATTTCCACGCTGTTCCTGACGCCCGCCGGCGGAACTTTCATCACCCGCTTGAAATTCTAGCATTTGTTGAGTCATCTCAACCGTTTGCTGTTGTATGGTTTCAATTGGAGTGGGCTCAGGTTTTCCTGGAGTAAACTCCATCGCAATAACGGAGGTGCCTTTTGGTATATCTTTCACTTCAATTTTATTTTGCACACCGAATGCAAATTTCATTGATCCCGCAATTTGTTTAAATTTAAGCACGTCCATCTCTGAAAATGCGAGCAAGAGTACAAAAAAGCACATTAACAATGACATTAAATCAGCGAATGTCCCCATCCAAGCAGGTAACCCAGGAGGGGGACATTTACACTCTTCATCGGACATGCTTACTCCTCAGTGTCTATGTTACGCTTAGATTCAGCGAGGTAATTCTTTAAAATCCCTTCAATGACTTTTGGATTTTGACCATCTTGAATTCCTAAAACGGCATCTAAAATTAGACGTTGATTCATTGCTTCTTCTTCCTTACGAAGCTCAAGCTTAACTTGAATAGGTATCGCAATAACGTTTGCTAAAAAGGCCCCATATAAGGTGGTCAATAACGCAACTGCCATTGCTGGTCCGATTGCTTTTGGATCATCCATATTTGATAACATGGCTACCAAACCAATCAATGTACCAATCATTCCCATTGCAGGTGCAATGTCAGCAAGGGCTTTGAATAGTCCAGCTCCCGATTCGTGACGTGTAGAAGTAAGTGAGATATCTTTTTGAAGTGTTGCGCGAACAACGTCAGCATCATGGCCATCTACAAGCATATCAACGCCTTTACGCATAAAACCATTGGGAATCTCAGCCTCTTCAAGAGCCAAAAACCCCCCTTTACGAGCTGAATCAGCAAGCTCAACAGCTTTTTCAATAAGCTCTTCTGGTGATTCAATTTTAAACATGAATGCTTTAGCGCATACTTTACCAATGCCTAAAAACTGGCCCATGGTGTAATTAGACAGTACGATAAAAATCGAACCGCCAAAAACGATGACAACTGATGGCGTATTATAAAACATAGCAACTTCACCGTTACTACTTTGCACCATCGACATTACGATTAAGCCAATTGCCCCGAGAATACCTATAATGGTTGCTAAATCCACTTACCCCTCCAGAGGAATTGATACAATGCTATTTTGCATAACAAACTTTTATTATTAACTGCTTATCGGCAATAGATTGAAATACTTAAATCATTTACATGAATTAATCTGGTTGAAACCTATCTTTCTATCGTTATTTTAATCTAACCGCCTTAACCTGCAAGGTTTAAGCATAGGCTTAGGTAAAATAAATAAACAATAATACGTAAATAAATAAAAAAAACGCATCAGTCTTTGACCTAGTTTAGCATTCCCCCTAAAATTGGCCTCACTTTCATATCATCTAAGTTGAACCCACGATGGCGACTAAAAAACCTGAAAATTTGAGCTTTGAGCAAGCGCTTGAAGAATTAACGATAATCGTCACCGACATGGAGCAAGGTGATTTATCGCTTGAGCAGTCTTTAAAGCAATTTGAACGAGGCATTGCGCTGGCAAATGCATCATCAAGTAAATTACAACAAGCAGAACAAAAAGTGGCGATTTTGATGGGCAATGACCCTGAGTCACCGCTTACTAACTTTAAAAATGACTTGGATT
This sequence comes from Pseudoalteromonas sp. H105, assembly GCF_001469215.1. Lineage (GTDB taxonomy): Bacteria > Pseudomonadota > Gammaproteobacteria > Enterobacterales > Alteromonadaceae > Pseudoalteromonas. Next base: position 73,472 of record NZ_LOFH01000015.1, on the reverse strand, counting down.
AATCAGTGCATATTTTAGAACAGATCAAAATTGCACAACATGATGTTGAAGCCACATTAGATGACTACTTTTCACTGCCTCTTGATACTGAAAATAACATTAAAAAAGCGACACATTATGGGGTATTGAATGGTGGTAAGCGTATTCGCCCCTTTCTTGTGTATGAAACAGGAAAAATGCTGGGTGCAGACAAAAAAGATTTAGATGTACTGGCTGCAGCAATAGAATGTATACACAGTTATTCATTGGTGCATGATGATTTACCCGCGATGGATGATGACGATTTACGCCGAGGTCGGCCAACATGCCATATTGTGTATGGTGAAGCTCACGCTATTTTAGCCGGTGATGCATTGCAAACGCTGGCCTTTGATTTAATTGCTAACCATTCATTTCAGGTACCAGCAGCTCAACAGCTTAAAATGATTGCGGCATTAAGCAAGGCGTCAGGTATTGAAGGTATGGTAGGAGGCCAAGCGCTGGATATTGCAGCGACTGATCACGTTGTCTCGTTATCAGCACTGGAGCGTATTCACAAGCTCAAAACGGGGGCCTTACTCAATTGTGCAATTACATTAGGCGCATTATGTGCACCCAAGACCGATGAATATACGTTTTCTCAATTAAAAATTTTTGGCGAATCCATTGGCTTAGCTTTTCAAGTACAAGATGACATTCTTGATGTTGAAGGCGATACCTTTATTCTTGGCAAACCCCAAGGTTCAGATATAGCGGCAAATAAAGCCACATACCCGGCACTGCTTGGACTTGAGGGCGCAAAAGAAAAAGCCCAGTTATTATTGCAGCATGCACTCACGGCATTAGACAATATTAATGCCAATACCGAATCTCTTGAGTGCTTAGCCGAGTATATTGTTGAACGTGACCATTAATTGAAACACAATGGCGCACAAGTAAAGACAAACAAATAACTAAAAAATCAGAGTAACAATACGCTATAATAATCTCTGGTTAGCGAAGGATGTATTAAAAATCATGACACTTGATAGTAACAAGTATCCATTATTAGGTTTGGTTGAAGAGCCAGCCCAACTGCGTGATTTAGCGCAAGATAAACTGCCCGCATTTAGTGATGAACTGAGAGACTATTTACTGAACTCAGTATCACAAAGCAGTGGCCATTTGGCTTCTGGCTTAGGCACTGTTGAACTCACTGTTGCGCTGCATTATGTATATAATACACCAGATGATCGTCTCGTTTGGGATGTGGGCCATCAAGCTTACCCTCATAAAATCTTGACTGGTCGACGCGATCAAATGCATACAATTCGACAAAAAGATGGGTTGCATCCATTTCCTTATCGCGGTGAAAGTGAATATGACACCTTTAGCGTTGGTCATTCAAGTACATCGATTTCAGCAGCCCTTGGTATGTCAATCGCAGCACAAAAAGAGGGGAAAGGTCGTAAAACCGTTGCTGTAATTGGTGATGGTGCAATTACGGCTGGTATGGCGTTTGAAGCAATGAACCATTTAGGTGATGTTAAATCAGATATGCTCATTATCTTAAATGATAACGAAATGTCGATTTCTGAAAACGTGGGTGCACTAACAAATCATTTTGCACGCATTTTATCTGGCAGCTTTTACACTAATATTCGCGAAGGTAGCAAAAAGTTACTTTCAGGTGTACCACCAGTCAAAGAGCTCGCTAGCCGAATGGAAGAGCACCTTAAAGGAATGGTTATTCCTGGGACGTTTTTTGAAGAGTTGGGGCTCAATTATATTGGCCCGATTGATGGTCACGATGTCAATATGTTGGTTGATACCTTACGCAATATGCGTAACTTAAAAGGTCCACAGCTCCTGCATATAAAAACGCAAAAAGGTAAAGGGTATAAACCTGCCGAAGCCGATCCTATTGGGTACCACGGCGTACCAAAATTCGACCCAGCGGTCTCTAGCTTACCAAAATCAAAACCGGGTGCAGCTACGTTTTCAAAAGTATTTGGTGATTGGCTGTGTGACATGGCAAGCCAAGATAACAAGTTAATGGCTATTACACCGGCGATGCGTGAAGGCTCTGGTATGGTTCGTTTCTCGAAAGAACACCCAGAACAATATTTTGATGTTGCGATTGCTGAGCAGCATGCCGTAACACTGGCCGCGGGTTTTGCATGTGAAGGGCTTAAACCGGTTGTTGCTATTTATTCAAGCTTTTTACAACGCGCTTATGATCAGCTTATTCATGATGTTGCACTGCAAAATTTACCAGTAATGTTCGCTATTGACCGTGCTGGTATCGTCGGAGCTGATGGTGAAACTCACCAAGGCGCTTACGACCTAAGCTTCATGCGCTGTATACCAAATATGATTATCATGACGCCTAGTGATACGAATGAATGCAGGCAAATGCTTTACACTGGCTATCAATGTAACCAAACGGTTGCTGTACGTTACCCTCGCGGCAGTGCTGGCAATAGTGAAATTAGCGAGCAAATGACTGCACTTGAAATTGGTAAAGGTCGTGTAATCAAGCAAGGCAAGAAGATTGCTATCTTATCCTTTGGTACTTTACTTGAAAATGCACAACTTGCTGCCGATGAATTAAGCGCAAGCTTAATCGATATGCGCTTTGTTAAGCCACTTGATACCGAGCTAATTGATGAGCTGTGTGCAGAGCATTCTACATTTGTGACTCTTGAAGACAATGCAGTAGTTGGCGGTGCAGGGTCTGCAGTAAATGAATATTTAGCCACAATAAAGGCTAAGGTAAACATGCTTAATTTAGGTATCCCCGATGAGTTTATTAAGCATGGTACCCAAGCACAAATGCACGCTGAAATGGGCCTTTGTGAACAAGGTATATTGCAGAGTATAAAACAATTCAATAACTAACAAAAAAAGGAGCTTATGGCTCCTTTTTTACTTTATCCACTTTATAAATTTTTTATTACACCGAAGCTTCTTTTCATAATGACTCACAGCCATTCGCTGTATATTGATTTTCAGCGCATCCACACTTTAATGTCTGCTAAGCCGTTGGCTTGTAAAACACTGAGTTGCTGCTCTACATGGCTCGTTTGTTCAAACTCAAACGCATCTAACTGGTCATCAAAGGTAATTGTCGCAACGCCGTCTCCACCCCGCTTTTTCACTTGATGGAGCGCAATATCAGCTAGATTAACGGACGTTTCCCACCCGATAACTTGCCCACCAAGCAATGGTAATGGGTAAAATGAATAACCAATTGATGCTGTTAAGTGAATACTTTCACCACTTGGCAGTTTGAAAGAATACTCTGCAACAGCTTTACATAGATCGGAGACGTACTTATCAATCGCACTGCGCTTAAAGTCACGTAGTAAAAGTAAGAATTCGTCGCCACTCCAACGCGCAACATAATCAGACCCTTGAGTACGTGAGTTTAATAAAGCGGCCATTTGCTGCAAGCAGCTATCACCGCCTATAGGCCCAAAAGCATCATTAATTTTACTGAAACTATCAAAGTTGATTACTAATAAAACCAGCGATTTCCCTTGTGCCTGCAATGATTGCGAGTTTCGTTGAAAATGCTCTATATCTTTCGGCAGTTGATCAAACAAAAAACGGCGACTTCTGAGGCCTGTTAATTCATCTGAATGACTAACAAGTTTTAATTGTGAATTAACCTGATTCAACTTGTCATTAGCTTGGCGAAGTTCACCGGTTCTCTCTGTAACCAGACTCTCTAGTGCCGCTTGCTTTCGACGCTCTTGCTTTCTAAACACCCAAAAAATAAAATAAAACAATAGAATAACAGTGCTTGTAATTAACAGCCTGAAATAAATAGTTTCATCAAAACGCCTTGGAACAACAAATGAATACTCTGCATTTTGCGCATTTTGCCACCCTTCACCTTGACGTTTTGCTTCAAGTTGAAACAAGAATGCTCCTGGAGGTAAGTTAGTATATATAGCTTCACGACGCGAGTTAGCATAGCGCCAATCGTTATCTAAACCACTCAATCTATATCGAAACTCAATACTGGACGGCGCATAATAGTCTATTGCAGTGTATTTCAGTGTAAAATCACGTTCATTCGTATCAAATGTGGGATTATTTCCTAAAGCCGCAACCGACACTGAACGCATACCCGTAGTTACGCTCTCAACTTTAGGACGTAATAACTTTACGCCAAACAGTTCAATGTCCTTTGGAATTTCGACTACCCCTTGCAAACTTGGGTACCACATAGAGTTGTTTTGCTCAGCAACAGCATCATGCCCAAGTCCTGTACAACATTGACTTGCCTTGCCATCTAGCTGACGATCGAAGGACGAAATAACCTGTTCAACTTTCAAGCTCTCAATATCCGCACTAAATTGCTCTACCGGCATCCGGTAAACACCCTTCATAGTGCTGACCCAAATTCGCTTGAACGATTCATCATAACGCAGGCTGAAAATAGAGCCATAAGGTAAACCATTTGATGCGTCTAACTGACGCCACTGCCCATTAGTGCTTCTGTAAAATAAACCATCATTCAATGATCCGATTAAGATAGCTCCGCCATCTAAATACAAAATACTCGTTACATATGCACTTTCAAGTGATGTTTGATCACCCACCTTTTCAATACCGCGGTCAGTAAAGTAATAAGCTCCCTTACTCGTACCAATTAAGCCAAAGTTTTCTTGATCTAAAACGTAAGTAATAAACTTACTACCTAAAAATGCATTATATGCAAAGGGGGTAATACCACCGTAGCTTAAGCGATACATACCACGCCCTGTTCCGAGCCATAAACCGCCTTTATTCGAATCACTAATTGCAAATACAGGGTTATCTCTTAAAGCACGTCCTGGCACTGTAAACAGGGTGTTGTTCTCATAAAAATAAACACCTCGACCTGTCGCAATGTATAATCGCCCACTATCAAAATGTAAATCATTGACAACGGCTCTACCGTACTGGTTACTTGGGATACGATTAATAAAGTTTTTATTTAAATCAAAATACCCAACGCCGCTTCTATTCGCGACCCATAACTCTCCATCAGGGGCTTTAGTTATAGCCATAACAGCTTCTGTCATTTGGGAAATTGCTGAATGACGCTCGATACGTCCTTCGTGAGCAAACCATAACCCCTCACTGAAACTCGCTAGCCAAACATTATTGTCGTTATCACGAAAAAGGTCCGCAAACCATATATTTTGATCAAGCTGGCTTGGTTCAACCCATTGCCACTCCCCTGAATTATCCCTAACTAATAGCCTTCCATAGGTTGAAATCCACAACGCACCGTCAGAGTCACTCATAAATTTATAGACGGCGGAATTGTTTGCATTTGGCAATGGGAAAGGGCGAAGTTCATCGTCCAAATCAAGAAAGTATGCCCCTAACTCTGAGGCAAGATACAGATTCCCCTCAAGAAAAGTTAAGTCATGTATAATTGTTTGTGCAACTCTTTCTGGTAAAGATATTTTGGCAGTAAGCTCTAATCGCAACTTAGCAAAGTCAGATGAGGAGTTTGTTAGGCGTAGTAGTTGTCTTTCATTAACTAACCAGATGCCTTCTGGAGATAAAGCTAGCTGACTGACGGTGCCTGTGATTTGTTTAACAGGACTCGCTTTTACTGTGTTTCTTGACTTCTCTTTATTCCTCATTAAGTCGATTTGATTGCGAGGAACGAAATATAGCCCATTGGCTGCAATCCAGATGCTGCCGCGAGAATCTTCAATAACATCGCGAACAGGACCTTTAACTAGATACTCTTGAGCAGCCATAGTTTGAGGGTCTAAAACAACAATTCCTTTTTTTGTGCCGACCCACAAGTACCCTTCACTATCAATTAAAAGCTTATTGATACCATTACTCGGTAAGAAAGTGGTATTTAGCGTGTTGTAATTTGTAAACGTATGACCATCAAAACGGCTAAGTCCAAACTGAGTACCTAGCCATATGTAACCTTGTTCATCTTGAACTACACTTTTGAGTGACTGCGATGGGAGACCATTTTTAATATTCCATTGTTTGACAACATAATCAGTAATTGACGCACCGCTTGGCAAGCTGAGAAACAACAAAATACAAACCAATATAAATCGCATCATAACGCCAATACCTCGTTGAAAAACTAAGGTTAAAAAGGTAGATAACCCATTTTTAATAAAGCTTGCAAACAAATCAGTGAAAATATTCCCGCTAAAACATCATCGGCCATGATCCCAACACCACCATGAAGACGCTTGTCTAATATGCGGATGGGACCTGGCTTGGCAATATCAAAGAAGCGAAAGAGTAAAAACCCCACTAGCAAGGTTTGCCAACTTAAGGCTGCACCAATCATAGTGATGTAAAAACCCGCAACCTCATCCCACACAATTGCAGGATGATCATGCACGCCCAAATCATCGGCCGTTTTACCGCATGCCCAAACTCCGAATATACTGATAACCACGGCAAATACAACCTGCAGCCAAAGTGGGTAATGCATTGTAATAAAAATAAACGGAAGTGCTGCAAACGTACCAAAAGTACCAGGGGCTTTAGGCGCTAAACCTAAGCCAAAACCCAAACCAAAAAACTGATGTGGACGTTTTAAATTAAATTTTGAAGAGGTAGTCAAACCGGCTCCTTGGAAAAATGTTCAAAGCCTGTGTTTTGAAAATTGAGTTTTTCGCCATTAAGCAATAGCTCTATTTGCCCTTCACCACTTTTTATCTGACCAATACAGGTCGCATCTACGCCATATTGACGTAACTTTAACTCCAACATGCTTTTTTTATCATCTGGCACTGTAAACAGTAATTCATAATCATCGCCATAATTAAGGATAAAAGGAAGCTGTTGTGAGTGTTCTAATGTGTCTTGCATTGCAGCCGATGTCGGGACGTTCTCAACGATGATTTGAGCACTCACTTGTGACATAGCTAAAATATGGCTCAGATCTGCGAGTAAACCATCTGAAACATCGATAGCCGCCGACGCTAATCCTCTTAGAACTTGACCTGCCGCAACACGAGGCGATGGATAATCAAAGCGCTGATTAACATATCTAAGGTGTTCTGGAGCAATTTTAATGTCTTGCTTACGTGACTCAATTGCAAGACCTGCGTCTCCTAAAGGACCCGTTACATATACCCAATCGCCCACTTTTGCACCGCCGCGTCGAAGAGCTTGACCATGGGGTATGGTACCTTTAGCACAAATAGTAATTGTTAATGGGCCTTGGGTTGTATCACCACCAATGATTTGTACATTATAGTACTCAGCAATTTCGTGCATTCCCTCAGTAAACTCTTCTAACCACTCAACATCAATGCTTGGCAACGTCAACGCAACAGATACCCACGTCGGTTCTGCTCCCATTGCAGCTAAGTCACTTAGGTTTACAGCCAAGGCACGATGTCCAAGAGCGCGTGGTGAGATGTCATCAAAAAAATGGATGCCTGCCACAAGTGTGTCGGTGGTAACTGCTAATTGACAGTTCTCAGGTACAGTTACTAAAGCACAATCATCACCAATACCAAGGTTAACATCGCGACGAGTAATTCCGCGCCCCTTGAAGTATCGGTTTATTAATTCAAATTCCTTCATACACAAAAAAGCCGGCCTATGCCGGCTCTCCTTTTGCAGTTGCGTTACTTGCGTAAATGCTTAACTGCTTTATCAAGTACACCATTTACAAATTTATGGCTGTCTTCAGCGCCAAATATTTTAGCAAGCTCAATGCCTTCATTGATTGCTACTTTGTAAGGGACATCTTCACGGAATTTAAGCTCATATGCGCTAAGACGCAAAATCGCTTTTTCAACCATGTCTAACTCATCAAATGGGCGAGTTAAATGAGGAGATACAGCTTCGTCAAGTTGCGTCTTATTCACAGCAACGCCACGAGCGAGATCTTTAAAATATTCAACGTCAATTTTAGTCACGTCATTTTCGATCAGCATTTGCTGTTCGATATCGGCAATTGCATTGCCACTTAGTTGCCAAGAATATACGGCTTGAAGTGCTAAGATACGTGCTTTACGTCTTGCTGCTGGTTTCACAAAAATTCCTTAAACTTAAATTTTATCTAACACATTAACCATTTCAAGCGCACCTAAAGCAGCTTCGCCACCTTTGTTGCCCATCTTGGTGCCAGCGCGTTCAATCGCTTGCTCAATGCTTTCTGTGGTTAATACGCCAAATGCAACCGGAATATCATACTCAAGCGACACTTGCGCCAAGCCTTTATTTGATTCGCCAGCAACGAGGTCAAAGTGTGGTGTACCACCTCTGATCACTACGCCTAAAGCGATGATTGCATCATACTCTTTTTTTGCCGCAACGCGTTTCGCTGCCAAAGGTAACTCAACCGCACCTGGTACATAAATAACAGTGATATCATCTTCAGATACACCACCAGTACGCTTTAGTTCATCAACAGCACCTGCTAAAAGGCTGCTACCAATAAAATCATTAAAGCGAGAAATGACAATGGCAAATTTCTTGCCCGGAGCGTATTTATTACCTTCGATAATTTTCATTCGATAACCCTAAAAATAAGTTTAAGCGATTGCGCAAAAATTGCTGCGCATCATAGCACAAAAATAAAAAAATAGCCTAGCTTATTGCGGCTCTACGTAGTCAACCACTTCAAGGTGAAAACCAGAAAGTGCGTGATACTTTTTAGGTCGACTCATTAGGCGCATTTTCTCAATACCTAGATCCGCTAAAATTTGTGAGCCCACACCAACGGTACGTGATGTGCCTTGAAATTTACGATGGCTCACGCTCTCACCAATATCTTCAGCTGCAAATGCTTTAACCGTTGCTTCTAAATCTTCAGTACACTCTTGCTTACCAAGAATAACCAATGCCCCTTCATGCTCTGCAATATACGCCATGGCTTCTGATAAACCCCAACTTCTATCGGCACTTCGGTCTGATAATAAAATATCGTTAAATGTACTTTGCAAATGAACACGAACCAAGGTCGGCTCATCCGCTTTTATTGCGCCTTTTAATAATGCGTAATGTAATTGACCATCAATCGTGTCTTTATAGGTCACCAAGTCAAATTCACCATGTTGGGTAGGTAACTTACATTTTGCAACTTGTTCAATGGTGGTTTCATTGATATTGCGATACTCGATTAAGTCAGCAATGGTGCCAATTTTAATGTTATGTTGCTGCGCAAATACTTCTAAATCTGGACGACGTGCCATGGTGCCATCAGCGTTAAGAATTTCAACAATAACAGATGAAGGTTCTAGACCTGCTAAACGCGCTAAATCACAGCCGGCTTCGGTATGGCCTGCACGTGTTAATACACCACCAGGTTGTGCCATGATAGGAAAAATATGGCCTGGCTGAACAATGTCTGATGGCACTGCGCCTTTTGCTATTGCAGCTTGTACTGTACGGGCACGGTCTGCTGCTGAAATCCCTGTTGTCACCCCTTTCGACGCTTCAATAGACATAGTGAAGTTGGTGGAAAATGCAGCTCCATTATTTTTAACCATTAAAGGTAGGTCTAGCTGTTCACAGCGCTCTTGGGTCATCGTTAAACAGATAAGGCCGCGTCCATGGGTTGCCATAAAATTAATAGCTTCTGCACTGATATGCTCAGCTGCAATAATTAAATCGCCTTCATTTTCTCTGTCTTCGTCATCCATTAAAATAACCATTTTACCGGCTTTAATGTCATCTATAATTTCTTGTGCGCTGTGTAAATTCATAGTCTACTCATAATTATGTTGTGGAGTGTTTGGTGCGTTTATTTTATAAAACCAGCTTGAGCCAAGAGGCTCATCGAAATATCTGAATTGGCTGGTTGTTCTGCACCTTTGATCAGTCGCTCTAAATAACGGGCAATTTGATCAACTTCTAAGTTTACTGATGTGCCGACTTTAAAATCAGCAATCGTTGTTTGTTCTGCGGTATGAGGCACGATGGTGAGTTTGAACTTATTATCTTCAACCGCATTCACGGTTAAACTGATCCCATCCACACATACTGAGCCTTTATAAGGGATATATTTCATCAACGCCGCATCGGTCGATAACCAATACTCTGTTGCACGTGCATTAGCCGTAATCGATGTAATTGTTGCAATACCATCAACATGGCCAGACACTAAATGCCCGCCTAAACGTGACACAGGTTGCATGGCTTTTTCGAGGTTAACTTTTTGCCCTTGTTTGTAATGTGCGAACCCTGTCAGATCAATGGTTTCATTTGATAAATCCGCACTAAATCCATTATCGTGTTTAGCAACAACGGTTAAGCAAACACCATTCGTGGCGATGCTATCACCTAGTTTTACATCTGCCATATTTAAATCATGGCTTTGGATACGAATCGCCAAATCACCTTGAGTTTTGCGCAAATCGCTTATAATACCTGTTGCTTCAATAATACCAGTGAACATAAAGTTACTCTCAAAAATAAATTAAGGTGATTTGGTGGCCGCCACATTAGCAGTGATACGAATATCACCACCAATTAGCGCACAGTCATTAATTGCTAGGTTAATAGTATCTTGCATACTGGTTAGAGTTGCAAAGTTTAGTAAGCTTTTTGCATCGTTTCCTAATAACTTAGGTGCAACATACACGATAAATTCATCAATTAAATTTTGCTGTGTCATTTCGCCCGCAAGCGTTGCTCCAGCTTCGAGCCATATTGTATTTATTTGCCGATTCGCTAAAATTTTTAATGCTGCAAATAAATCTACCTTGTGAGCTTTCTCAGGCACTTCAATATGGGTAACGTAATGTGGCCATTGAATCGATTTATCAAGCTTAGTTGTGAGAATTATGATTTCACTTTCAATGCTAAATAACGCAAGGTCAGGTGTTAAACGATTTTGTGAGTCAACAACAATGCGTATCGGTTGGCGAAGTGGTAGGGTTGTTGGTAACGCTTGAGGCAATTCATCAATACGGACATTTAATTTGGCATCATCGGTTAATACGGTGTCAGCCCCAGTTAAAATAGCGCAACTTTGCGCTCTAAATAACTGCACATCTTGGCGAGCTTGTGTGCCCGTAATCCATTTACTTTGGCCATTTTGTAGGGCTGTTTTGCCATCTAAGCTAGCAGCCATTTTACATGTGACAAAGGGCAAGCCTTGTTCCATCCGCTTTAAAAAACCTCGGTTTAGCAATCGCGCCTGTTGCTCAAGTAACCCTGAAGCAACTGCAATGCCGGCATTAGCGAGTATAGCCAACCCCTTCCCGGCCACTTGAGGGTTTGGGTCAACCATAGCAGCAATTACCTTGCTAACACCTGCCTCTTTTAATGCCTGAGCACAAGGTGGGGTTTTACCAAAGTGACTACAGGGTTCAAGGGTCACATAGGCCGTTGCCCCTTTCGCTTTATCACCGGCTATAGCAAGGGCGTTGACTTCAGCATGCCCTTGACCCGCAACCTGATGAAACCCTTCACCTATTACTACATTATCTTTAACTAACACACACCCTACATTAGGGTTTGGCGTTGTAGTAAATCGACCCAAACTAGCCAACTCTATGGCACGAGCCATATAGTGATGATCTTGCTCAGTGAATAATGCCGCGCTCATACTACTCTCCCAAGCGTGCTATTTCTTCACCAAACTCGCGAATATCTTCAAATGACCGATACACAGATGCAAATCGAACATAGGCGACTTTATCGAGTTTTTTAAGTGACTCCATGATGCATTCACCAACAAGGTGACTCGAAATCTCTCGCTCACCTGTTGCGCGCAATTGAGATTTAATAATATTCACCACTTCATCAACTTGTTCGGTGCTTACAGGGCGTTTTTCTAGGGCTCTGTGTAAACCGTTTAGAAGCTTATCTTCGTTAAAAGGTTCGCGGCTACCGTCTTGCTTAATCACTCGTGGCATCACTAATTCAGCCCCTTCAAAGGTGGTAAAACGCTCATGGCACTCATTACATTCACGACGGCGTCTTACCTGATGGCCTCCGCCAACTAAACGCGAGTCAATCACTTTGGTATCTTTTTCAGAGCAAAAAGGGCAATGCATATAGTATAAATTCCGTAACTAAAAACAAAAAAGGCCGCTTTAAGGGCGGCCTTTATAATAGCAAAAAACGTTGCTATTGTTATCTAAATTACTGCGATTAAGCGTACACAGGTAATTTTTTACAGATAGTTTGCACTTTCTCTTTTACTTGCGCTTGTACTGACTCATCATTGATGTTGTCTAATACATCACAAATCCAGCCTGCAAGCTCTTTTGACTCAGCTTCTTTAAAGCCACGACGCGTAATTGCAGGTGAACCAATACGTAGACCAGACGTCACAAATGGTGAACGTGGGTCATTCGGTACTGAGTTTTTGTTTACAGTGATGTTTGCATTACCTAACGCTGCATCAGCATCTTTACCAGTAATGTCTTTATCAATTAGATCAAGTAAGAACAAGTGGTTATCTGTTTTATCAGAAACGATCTTATAACCACGTTCTTGCATAACAGCGACCATCGCTTGTGCGTTTTTAACTACTTGTGTTTGGTATTCTTTAAATTCAGGTTGTAGTGCTTCTTTGAATGCCACTGCTTTTGCAGCAATAATATGACATAAAGGGCCACCTTGGCCACCTGGGAAAACAGCGCTATTTAATTTTTTGTAAATAGCTTCATCGCCACATGCAGAGATAATTAAACCGCCACGTGGACCCGCTAATGTTTTGTGTGTCGTCGTTGTCACTACGTGTGCATGTGGTACTGGGTTAGGATAAACACCCGCTGCGATAAGACCTGCAACGTGAGCCATATCAACGAATAAGTAAGCACCCACTTTATCAGCGATTTCTCGGAATTTAGCCCAATCTACAATACCTGAATATGCAGAGAAACCACCAATAATCATTTTTGGTTTATGTTCAAGCGCTAATGCTTCAACTTGCGCATAATCAATTTCACCAGTTGCTTCATTTAGTCCGTACTGAACTGCATTATATAACTTACCAGAGAAATTAACGTGAGAACCGTGAGTTAAGTGACCACCGTGAGCAAGGCTCATACCAAGTACAGTATCGCCAGCTTCTAAAAGCGCTAAGAAAACAGCCGCATTAGCTTGTGAACCAGCGTGAGGCTGTACGTTTGCGTATTCAGAACCAAATAGCTCGTTAGCACGGTCAATAGCTAATTGCTCAACAACATCTACATGCTCACAACCACCGTAATAACGTTTGCCAGGATAGCCTTCTGCATATTTATTTGTAAGCTGTGAACCCTGCGCTTCTAATACGCGTGGGCTACAGTAGTTTTCTGATGCAATAAGCTCAATGTGTTCTTCTTGACGAGCAGTCTCTTTACTGATTGCTGCAAATAACTCTGGATCGAAATCCGAAATATTCATGCTACGTTCTAACATGGGGGCTCCTAGGGCAACGTGTATGGTATTTTGAAGGCTGAATTATACGCTGAAAACGTCAATTTGCCTATGGTCTAAAGATGAACATATTTAAACAGGGATTGAATTTAATTCACAGTGTTTTTGTAATGATATTTTTTTATAGGAACATTAATATTATTTATTAATAGCTCAAGCTAACATTTACAAAAATAATATACCTTATATTGCACATACTTTGGTTTACACTACACTTACCTGACATATAATCATGGATGATGATGTTACCGCTTATGCTAGCCAAACCTATTTACGAGTCAGTCCCTTATTGCTACATATTATTAGGCGCTGGCTGCTTATTGATAGCTGCCAACGTGATACCCACTTTAATTGGTCTATTTGTATTTTTTAATGGTGCGAATATTTGGCGACTTCGCTCTAATGCTCGACGTGTCGATCATAAAGTAAATCGCAAACGCGTTAAAAAGCATTATTACTACTATGAGTTTAAGCCTTTTATTTTACTTGCTTTAAGCTTTTTACTATTAAACTGGTTTCCACATCAGTTGATTACAGTTGCAAGTTTAATGATGGGTTCAATTGCATTATTAATTATAGTTTTACGCGTGTTAAACAGACGCTCCCGCTCTTTTGTATGACGTCAATAGCGTGTAAGCCAATAAAAAAACAAGCAGCACTTTGCGGTGCTGCTGCATTAAACTATAAATTTGCGCGATTTAAACTACCCTAACTTTGCTAGCATAATTTCACGTAAACCATCGTAGTTGTTTGGAATACCATTCGCTAAACATGGTTTTGCTAAGGCATCTGCCAGTGGTTTTGGCATCTCTAATTCAACACCTAAAATTGCTTCTACACTGTCTTTAAATTTAGCGGGATGTGCTGTTGCTAAAAAAATACCAGCACTTCCAGGCGTTAAATTTGATTGTAACCCTTGATATGCAATCGCAGTATGAGGTTCAGCAACATACCCTGTTTGTTGAATTTTTTTCATCACTGATTGTGTATCACTTTCGTCTACACTTGTTGAATAAAAGTCATCATAGCTGAACCAGTTATTATCTAACATGGTTTGAACACGCGGCCAATTATTAGGTTTACTCACATCCATTGCATTTGAAAGCGACTCAATTGTACTCTTCGGTGACCAGTTTTTATCAAGCATAAAACGAGGTACGGTATCATTCTGGTTTGTTGTAGCACTAAGCTTACTGACAGGTAGACCGATTACCGCACCAATCATTGCCGCGCACACATTACCAAAATTACCACTGGGTACCGACACATGTGCTGTTGCGCGTTTATCTTTTGGCAATTGCGCAATGGCTTCAAAGTAATAGCAGACTTGGGCAACTAAACGACTGATGTTAATAGAGTTAGCTGAATTCAAACCTAACCTCGATTTTACCTCATCATCTAGAAACGCATTTTTCACCAGCGCTTGGCAATCATCAAAACTCCCGTCTACCGCATAACAATGTATGTTATTGCCTAGTGTAGTAAATAACTTTTGCTGAGCTAATGAAATCTTTCCTTTTGGATAAAGGATAACGACATCAATATTTGGTTTGTTGTAAAACGCATGCGCTACAGCAGCCCCTGTATCACCCGACGTAGCTGTTAAGATAGTTGTTTTTTCGCCTTGGCTAAATTGTGCTAAGCACTCTGCCATAAAACGACCACCAAAATCTTTAAATGCGAGGGTTGGGCCATGAAAGAGCTCTAAACAATAAATATTTTCTTCAACCTCCACTAACTTAACGGGGAAATTAAATGCATTTTTTACCATCTCTGCAACAGTGTCTGCAGGAAGCTCATCACCAATTAAGTGAGATAATATTTTACTGCTGCGGCTAACAAAATCCATATCAAGTAATGCGTCAATATCACTCATCGCACCCAGTGACTCTGGAAAAAACACCCCTTGGTTACGTCCTAACCCTGTTTTAACGGCTTCAACAAACGACACTTTCTGTGAGTCATCTTTTAAATTATGTAATTGCATTATTAGTTCCTTAAATTCTTATAACTGACGTGTGCCGGCGCTATCAAGTTTACAAATATGGCAAAAGCCTTGCTCATTGATATAGTTTTTTTCTAGCCATTGCGCGCATCGCTGCGCAGCCTCTAATGATTTACACACTGTAAACAAAGTAGGTCCCGCCCCTGAAATACTCACAACATCTGCACCGAGTTTTGGTAACGCCGCTTTTGCCTCGCTAAACCCAGAGATAAGCGGAGCACGGTGTGGTTCGGCTATCTCATCATTCATAATAGACAAGGCATCATCAAATCGGCTCGTTAGCAGTAGCGCGCTAAAAGCCGATAAACGTTGGGCAAACTCAACACTCGCATGCATGCTTAACTGTGAGGGTAACACCGCACGAGCCTTGGCCGTATTGAGTGAAAAACCAGGAAAAGCCGCCACGTAATACCAGCTATCATCCACAGGTAAACTAATCGATTTATCAGGGATTAAATCACCTGTTAACTGCAACCCACCTAAGTAACATGGGGTAATATTGTCATAATGGCGACCCCCACTGACAATGGCTTCAAAGTCAGCCATTAACTCAATGAGCTGAACTTGACTAAGCTTTGTATCAGCAAATTTGTCCAATGCAGCAAATGTGGCAACAACTGAACAGGCACTTGAACCTAGCCCCGAGCCGATAGGTAAGTTCTTTTTAAGTTCTAGCTTCACACTTGGCATGCTCGGTGCTATGTGTTCACGAAAATGCACTAAACACTGAAATGCAAGGTTCTCTTTGGCGTCCGAGGGGAGTTTCGCTGCGTAATCACCTGAGCAGACAAACTCATCCGAGTCTGAAGCTGAAACAACAACGGTATCACCAAGTAAAGAGCCATCGATGGGCGCAAGTGCCGCGCCAAGTGCATCAAACCCCACTGAAAAATTTCCAATAGAGGCAGGAGCATATACTTCAATCATAGCTCTCTCCTACCGCGATAACGTTTTTAAAATATCAGCAAATACACCCGCAGCAGTTACTGCAGAGCCCGCGCCATAACCACGAATTACAAATGGGCGCGGTTGGTAATACTCACTCAAAATTGCCAATGCGTTTTCACCATCACGAATAACACTCAGGGCGTGGCTTGAATCAACAGCCTCAATACCTACTTTACAGTGACCTTGTTTGATTGTGCCAACATAACGTAGCACTTTGCCTTCACTTGCAGCACTGTGAATGCGGTCACTAAAAGCAGCATCTAAGTCAGGCAACTTAGCCATAAACTCATCAACACTCTCACCTTGTGCAAACCCTTCTGGTAGCACAGATTCAACTTCGATATCACTGAGCTCTAATTTTAAACCTGCTTCACGTGCAATAATTAATAATTTACGCGCTACATCTGTACCAGACAAATCATCACGCGGGTCCGGCTCAGTAAAGCCACTTTCTTTAGCTTTAATTGTTGCTTCAGATAACGATAAACCATCTTCAAGCGCACCAAACATATACGATAATGAGCCTGATAAAATACCACTAAATTCAAGTAGCTCATCACCAGCACCGAACAATGATTGCAAGTTATCAATCACCGGAAGGCCCGCGCCGACATTTGTTTCATATAAAAATTTGCGGTTATTTTTTTGAGTGGCGGCAATTAAATCTTGGTAATAAGCGTATGAGCTTGTTGTCGCTTTTTTATTTGCTGCAACAACATGAAAACCAGCATTAAGAAAATCGACATACTGGGCAGCCAAAACATTAGATGATGTGCAATCAACTAAAACAGGGTTGATCAAATGATTTTGTTTAACAAATTGCTCTACCCGCTTTAAATCAAACCCTTGTTCTGATTGAGAAAGTTTTTGTTGCCAATCAGCAAACTCTATACCTTCACTGTCTAGATGTAGTTGACGCGAATTCGCAACACCATATAAATTAAGTTTGATATTACGCTTTTCAAGCCATGCTTGCTGGCGTTCTAATTGCTGGATAAGCTCTTGTCCAACTAACCCGCAACCGAGTAAAAACACATCGATAGATGGAATATGAGTAAAAAAGTTTTCGTGACATACTTTGACTGCATCGTTACATAACTCGCCATCTATCACGGCAGAAATAGCACTCTCTGTAGAATCTTGTGCAATGGCCACGATATTGACCTGCGCTTGTGCCAATGAAGCAAAAAACTTTGCAGCTAACCCTTTGTGTGCACGCATGTTGTCGCCCACAAGCGTGACGATTGCTAGATTTCGTTGAACTTGCACAGGTTCAATTAAACCGGCTTGTGACTCTAGTTCAAAAGCTGTTTGCAATGCCTCTAACGCAAGGGCTAAATCTGATTCATGGACGCAAAAGCTGATACTGAACTCGCACGATGACTGAGTAATTAATACAATCGACACATTATCATGGGCGAGCGCATTAAAAACTTTTGATGCCATACCAACCTTGCCTTTCATACCAGGTCCTGACACGGTCAACATAGCTAAACTTTGTAAGCTTGACAGTGCTTTAACAGGTTCAGATGAAACGCTTTCATTACTGATCAAAGAGCCCTGAGCCTCTGGGTTATGTGTGTTTTTAATTTCACAAGGCACGCCCGCTTTTGCACACGGTAAAATGGTTTTAGGATGAAGTACTTTTGCACCAAAATATGACAGTTCCATTGCTTCTTTGTATGATAAGAAATCAACTTTGGTGGCTTTTTTAATATAGCGAGGATCTGCACTGTAAACACCATCTACATCGGTCCATATTTGGCAAACATCAGCGTCTAAACACGCGGCTGCAATTGCTGCAGAATAATCAGACCCATTGCGACCAAGCGTTGTTAACTCACCTTGTTCATTACTGGCTGTAAATCCTGGCATAATATAAATTCTGGTAGGGTCTTGCTTTAAAGCGACTTGAAAACGCGCTTTACTTAGTGCCAAATCCGCTTCAGCATCAATGTAACCACCAGTGGAGGTAATACATGCTGTTGCCTCTAAATAGCGGGCATTATGGGAATTTAGTAGTTGCTGCATCAGTGAGACACTGACACGCTCACCAAAGCTAATTACATAAGCACGCACTTGGTCTGGACAACACTTTAGAAGCTTTACACCGGCTAACTTATTGCTCAACAAAGTTAAATCAGGCCAATTTTGAACCGTACCACACTCCGCCTCAACTGCCTTTTTTAAACCTTCACAGCGCGTAGTAAGTGCCTCCCATTGCTCACTATAATCATGACCTTGCTCAGCGCTACTTGCTAGTGCGACTAATGAATCAGTCATTCCGCCAGGTGCTGACAATACTAGCAACATTTCATCTTTTAGCTGTGCTTTGACCAACTGAGCTACCTGCTGTAAACACGCAAAGTCGGCGAGCGATGACCCACCAAATTTTAATACTCGCATCTTTATGTTTCCTCATCCCATAAAACGAAAAAAAGCCTGTGTTCTTAGTGAACACAGGCCTTTAAATTTATTGCACCGACCTATGCCACTATCCAGTAAGAATGGTGGTTGTAATAATAATGGTCAGTACGTGATTATATGTTTTCATAGCCTTTAGACTGCCTTAAAGGAGGCTATGCTGTCAACCCTACTTAAAAAGATAAATTATGTCTTTTGGTTATATTAGAAACTAGTGAATGCCAAATTTATGCAAGACCTCTTTCAATCTCGGTTTATCTATTGGCTTGTGAATAAAATCAATTGCACCTAATTGAGTCACGCGCAGCTTCATTTTTTCTTGAATATCGGCCGATATAACCAAAACAAAACACTCTATTTTTTGTGCTTTTATCGCTTCTAAAACCTGCACACCATCTACTTCAGGCATCGTTAAGTCAAGACACAACAGGTCAAAGCTCTGTGTCTTCATTAATTCAAGTGCTTCTTTACCGTTTTTAGCCTGCTTGATATCTGCATCAATACATTCATTTAAACAGCGCACTACTTGCTTACGTGCTACGGTTGAGTCGTCACAGACTAATACAGAAAAATTCATACCTTTAACTACTCGATTAGGAATAAAAAAGTTAATAAGTGGATTATACACCCATTGCGTTTTATCAAGCGATCATAGATTTTATACCACAAATAATAAAATGAGATAAGCTTAAGTTTTTGCTAAAAAAAGAAAAATTACTTACTTTGTTGCTTAATAAACAATTCTTTTATTTATTTTTATACGTTTATTAGCTAACTTTAGTAAAAGCAAAACGTAATTCAATTGCCACCAAGGAGCTATGGACAATCCATGCTACAAAAAAGTCTCTCAAAAAAGCTATTGACCAGCGTATTATCTGTCTACTTTTTACTTACATTCGTCGTCACTTGCGGCCAAGTAATTGCTGAATATATCAATACAAAAGATTACATTCGAAACGAGCTAACTACCTTACAAAAAACGTTTAGCCGTAGTTTAACTCGGGCAATTTGGGAGCTAAATACCAAACAAACCATCACCACTGCTGAAGGCCTGCTTGCGATCCCAATGATTGAGGGCATTATTGTACGCGACGACAGCGGCGAAATAATTTCACAACTTGGGCGTTCATTAGACATAAGAGAGCTATACAGCCAACAACTCGTTCAAGAAGAAGCGATTATTGAAGATACACCTTCTGGTTTATTTGGCTACACATTCCCCTTAATTTTTGAATTTTCAGGACGTGCAACTCAAGTCGGTGATGTGACCCTTTTCTCAAGTAGAGAAGTAGTTTTTAGCCGCATTATGATCTCAATTTATTTCTTAATTGGTAATGCCATGATCAAAACTACGTTTTTGATCATTTTGTTCTTAATGGCCTTTAGGAAGCTTTTAACTGATCCCCTGGCTCAATTAACAGAACAAATAGAAGATTTAGAATTAAACGAGATTGAAGGCCAACACATCAACATTGAAACAACTGAACATAATGAATTAAAAGTTATGGAGCAGTCTTTTAACACATTAATAGACAAAGTGGTGCAATACCGCAAAGAGCTTGAGCACACTCAAAAAGAACTCATTATAAGTAATGAAAAGCTCGACCAACAAAACCTGCAACTGGAGCAAGAAGTCGCACGAAAAACCTCTAATTTAAGCCAAGCGATGATGGACTTACAGCAGCAAAAATATGAACTAGAAAAACAAAAGCTAACATTGACTGAAGAAGTTGATTTACGTCGTCATACTGAGCAAGAGCTGCTTACTAAGCAAACTCAGCTACAGCGCTATGTTGATGAGTTAAATATTGCGCAAGAACGCCTAGTTGGCTCAGAAAAAATGGCTGCACTGGGTGGTTTAGTGGCGGGTATTACCCACGACATCAACACACCTGTAGGTATAGGTGTGACAGCAACGTCATTTTTACAGGAACGGCTAGTACAAATTGAAGCAGCCTATAAAGATAAAACACTCTCACCAAAAGCACTTGAGGAGTTTATTAATGACGCAAAACAAAGCACAAGCTTATTAACAAGTAACTTAGATAGAGCATCTGAACTTGTTGCCAGCTTTAAACAAATCGCTGTCGACCAAGCAAGTGAAGCAGTACGAACAATTAACTTCAAAGAATACCTGGGTGAAGTAATTCGCTCATTACACCCTAAAATCAAAAATACCAGCCATCACATCAATTTAGATTGCCCTGAAGAGCTCACTCTGAACTTACCTGCTGGTGCTATCAGTCAAATTTTTACTAATTTAATTATGAATTCATTGATCCATGGTTTTGATGGAATAGAAAATGGCATCATTGATATCATAATAAAAGATGATGATAATCATGTTGTTATTGATTTTAAAGACAATGGCAATGGCGTAAGTGAGCAACAGCTTGAAAAGCTTTTTGACCCATTTTTTACCACAAAACGCGATCAAGGTGGCAGTGGGTTAGGCACACACATTACATTTAATTTAGTTAAGCAGACACTCAGTGGGGATATAGACGTATCGAGCTCGCCGGGCAATGGTCTTCATTACCATATCAGTTTCCCTAAAGACATGCCTAAACCACTGTCTATCTTTAATAATTAACCCCGTTTTTGCGCACAGGTTAATGCTGAGTATAATTACTAAGCATTAACCTTTACTACTGTGCTTAGCTTTACTAAATCAGTCATTTCAGCATCTTCTTTTTATTGCTATGATTGAGCAAATTTACCAAATGGATCAATTCCCCTATGTGGTTTAGTAACCTTATTTGTTACCGCTTTAAGCAAGATGTTTCTTACACTCAAGAAGACTTTGATAACGCCCTTGAACAGGATGTATTTCGTCCATGCGGCAGCCAAGATTTAAGCACTTTTGGCTGGACTAAAGCCTTTGGGAAACACGGTGAATCACTTTCACACTTCTCACAGAAAAGTATCTTAGTGTGTGCAAAACGTGAAGAAAAAGTTTTACCTGCCGCCGTTGTGAATGAAATGGTTGCTGAGAAAATTGAGCAAATCGAAGCAGAAGAAAACCGCCCAGTAAAGAAAAAAGAAAAAGACGAACTTAAAGAAAACATTCTGCATACCTTATTACCACAAGCATTTAAAAAATCGAGTTTACAATTTGCATTTATCGACCAAGAAAATGGTTGGGTAGTCGTTAATAGTGGTAGTTTCAATAAAGCTGAAGAACTATTAGCTCTGCTTCGCAAGTCACTTGGCACTTTACCTGTAGTGCCAGCCTTTGCTAACTACGATCTGGATGTATTTCTAACAGATTGGTTAACTAACTTTAGCACTCCTGAGGGTTTTGCAATCGGTTCAGATGCCGAGCTTGAAGAAGCGGATGACAGCGGCGCGCAAGTTAAATTGAAAGGGCATGATTTAGCCTGTGACGAAGTTAAGTCCCACCTTGAAAGTGGTAAACGTGTAACTAAGCTAGCGCTTGATTGGCAAGAACGTCTAAAGTTTATGTTACAAAACGACGGGTCAATTAAACGATTAAGCTACTCTGATACGCTCAAAGAAGAAAATGCTGATATTCCTAAAGAAGACATGATGGTTAAGCTTGATGCAGATTTTATTTTAGCTTCTGAAGAAATAAAGCAAATGCTAGAGGAGCTAACATCGGGTTTAGGTGATGCTGACGATTTAGCGTAATCCAAAAAATAAGCGCCTAAATGGCGCTTATCAATCTAGGTAAAACGTTAACTAAAAACAGATTTCACATCATCTAACATGTCGTTGTATTCATCCGTTGCAAACACATCTAAAGATGAAATCGTGCCTTTGTCTACATACATTTGTAACGCAGCCGATTTATCAGAAACTTGAAGAATGCCTTCCATAATCGCACCAATGCGAATGAAATCAACATAACAGATATGCTCAGGGCGATAATTTGGATTTGCCCAACTCTCAGCTACTTCAACGAATTCATCCGTAAACTCCCATGCACGCATAATAGCGCCACCCACTTTGCCACTTAACTTTTGAATTGCATGAGCTAAAAAGCTTGGGTTTGCGAAAACTTCAGGATGACGTTCTGCTTCGGTTAAAATTGGTAATACCCCAATATTATAAACAAGAGCAGCTAACGTAATTGTGTCTCGGTTTAATGAAGTTTGTTTATTCTCTTTTAAAAAGAACTCCATCAATGTAATTGAATGGCACGCTACCTTCAGCGTTTTTTGCCATGCCTTGTCCATATAACCTTTAATGAGCTCATTATGAGAAACAAAGAGTTGCTCCATCGCCATGGCGGTTGCGATATTTTTAATCTGTCTGAGGCCGATACGTGTTACTGCTTGATTTAAATTGGATACTTTAACAGTGCGCCCCATAAATGCACTGTTTGCGACTTTAATCATACGCGCTGCTAATGCGGGATCATGTGAAATAACATCAGCCATTTGCATTAAGTTTACGTCAGGGTCATCCGCTGCTTGGCGAACGCGAATAGCAATTTCAGGTAATGTAGGTAACACTAATGTGTCATTATTAATTCGGTCAACCAAAATGGTTAGTAGTGCGTTTTCTGTTGACATAGATGTGCCATCCTTTTTTATTAGCTTGCTTAAAAAGCCAAACTATTTAACTTTTATTTGTTATACCCACAGTATTGTCTAAGTTCTCGCTAAAGTTAAGGAAATTACTCAAATTATCTCGCTTTATTTTAATAAAGAGACCCACTTCATCCAGTCTATTTATTAAAATACAGTAAACTTGCTATTTGCGCGTTAGGTTTGCTTTAATGCGTTACACAAGCGAAGCCAGTAACATGGAGTAACTGGTTATTAATTTACTTTTTGACAGGCTATAAAATGACTCTTAACCAAATTAGCAAAGCACTCGTTTTATGCGGTGCGGCTTTTCTTAGTGCATGCTCCGAACAAGCTTCAACCACAAATTCAGCCACACAAGCTCAAAATAAAACTCAAAAAACGGTCTCGCTGCAGCTCATTAATGCCGATACAGATCGCTTAGATATTTATACTGACTTTAGCTTAACCACAGACCTTTCACATTTAAGTGATAATCAAAAAGCCATGATCGCAACATTAATTGATGCATCAAAAATCATGGATGACTTATTCTGGCGTCAAGCATTTGGTGAAGACAAGGCTAGCTTCTTAGCGAAAATCAACGATCCCAAAGTTCAAAAATTTGCAGATATCAACTACGGCCCGTGGGATCGTTTAAATGGCGACCAAGTATTTTTATCGGGTTATGAAGAAAAAGCACTCGGTGCACAGTTCTACCCTGCTGATATAACAAAAGAAGAATTGAATAATGCAGACATTGAAGATAAAAACGGCCTATATTCAATCGTAAAGCGTGATGAAACAGGTAAACTTTATAGTGTTTCGTACTCAATTGAGTATGCACAAGCCCTTGAGAAAGCTGCCGTGCTTTTGCGTGAAGCAAGTCAGCTTGCAGACGATAAAGAGTTCGCAAACTACTTAAACCTGCGTGCAGAGGCTCTCCTAAATGATGATTATCAGCCATCTGATTTTGCTTGGATGGATATGAAAAACAACCCTGTCGATGTCGTTATTGGACCGATTGAAACATACGAAGACCAATTACTTGGTTCGCGCGCTGCATTTGAGTCCTATGTATTAGTTAAAGACTTAGCATGGAGTGAACGACTCGCTAAATTTGCAGCTTTCTTACCTGAGTTACAAAAAGATCTACCTGTTGATGCCAAATATAAGCAAGAAGTACCAGGATCTGATGCCGATTTAAATGCCTACGATGTTGTGTATTATGCAGGGCACTCGAACGCAGGTAGTAAAACAATTGCCATAAACTTGCCGAACGATGAACAAGTCCAACTAGAAAAAGGCACGCGTCGTCTGCAACTTAAAAATGCGATGCGCGCTAAATTTGATAAAATTTTAGTGCCTATTGCTGAGCAGCTGATTGTACCTGAGCAACGTAAACATATTACCTTTGATGCTTTCTTCGCAAATACCATGTTCCATGAAGTTGCGCATGGCTTAGGTATCAAAAATACAATCACGGGTAAAGGCACCGTTCGTCAGTCTTTACAAGAACACGCCAGCGCGCTTGAAGAAGGTAAAGCAGATATCCTTGGCCTATACATGGTTGAGCAATTATTGAAAAAAGGTGAAATTACACAAGGTACTCTGGAAGATTACTACACCACGTTTATGGCGGGTATTTTCCGTTCCGTTCGCTTTGGTGCTTCAAGTGCACACGGCAAAGCAAACATGATCCGTTTTAACTTTTTTGCCCAAGAAGGCGCTTTCTCTAAAAACGAGCAAGGCCTATACCGTGTAAATATGGAAAAAATGGGTGATGCAATGGCCAAACTATCTGAGCTTATTTTAACTTTGCAAGGTGATGGCGATTACCAAAAAGTCGATCAACTTATTGCCACCCATGGTGACATAAAATCCGAACTTGCTAAAGACTTAGAAAAACTAAGCCAAGCCAATATCCCTGTAGATGTAACCTTTAAACAGGGCAAAGATGTTTTAGGACTTTAATGAAATAAAAAGTGAATGAGCGAGCTCAATGCCGCTCATTCTTTTTAATTTTGATTGTTAATAACGCTCAGGGCAACTGGCTCTAAGCTTTTTAACCCCCAACGTTTACCTTCATCAATTGCAGCCTCCGTCTTTAGACCTTTTAGGTGGGCAGAAATGGCTATTAACGCACCGACTCGGTTACTGCTTGCACAATGCACCAGCACTCCTTCCCCTTTAAGCCTATTTAAGAGGTCTGATAATTTGGCTGCATTTTCGCTATTTACCTCATCTGCATTTGCAATCGGCATTGCATGGTAGGTCATACCTAAACCATTAACTAAGTCGTTTTCATCCCATGTTTGCTCATCAGGAGAGCGCAAATTAATAATATGTTTGATGCCACTCTCAGCCAGCATTTTTAGCGCTTCTTTCGACGGTTGACCTGCTGAATAAACGTGCCCGTCATGGCTCACAAAGTTGAGTATTTTTGCACGCTCAATTTTAGCTATATTATCGCTTACCTGCGATGTCTCAGCTGGCAGGCTTTGCTTAGCCAGTGTAGACAAGCTAAGAGATGATAAAACTAAAAAAACACAAAAATAATGCGATGTGAGTGTCATTTTATTTCCTTTACTATCAATATAAATCATCCTGCATCAGGGGTGATGCTATCTATTACTGAAGCAATTACTGCTCTTTCGTGAAAATACTTTTGAGCTTTTCAAGTTGTGCATCTTCATAAGGAACCGCAGAATGCTTTCCCCACACAGGTGCAGGCCAAGCGACATCGTTTTTAAACCGCACAATATGATGAATATGCAATTGCGGCACCATATTACCTAAAGCAGCCACATTCAATTTGTCAGGCGAAAACACCGCTCGTAGCAGGTGGCTTAACTTGGCAGACTCTTGCATTAATAGCACCTGTTCTGATTCTGTTAAATCTATACTTTCTTTTAGGCCTGCTTTTCGAGGCACTAAAATAAACCATGGATATTGGCTATCATTCATTAATAACACTTTACAAAGTGGCCAGTCAGCCACGTCAATGCAATCACGGGCAAGCTCAGGGGCTAATACAAATTCAGCTGCCATTCTTTTAATCCTCTTCAGTTAACGACTATTTTGTCACTTTAAAGCATTTAGTTGCAGTTGCCCACGCTTGGCTTTAACATCATGACAGTTTTTATTCGAGCGAAGGTAATTACGTGTTAAAAAAAATTAAACACCTCTCATGGGCTCTACCCCTAGTAGCAACGACCCTAACCGTGCAAGCACAACCTCTATCACTAGAGCGTATTTTTGACGACCCTAGTTTAGCGGGAAAAGCACCTGTACAACTTAAATTTTCGCCTGATGGTAGCCGTGTCACTTACCTACAAGGTAAAACAGATGATTACAACCGCTATGATTTATGGGAATACAATCTAAAAGATAACAAAAACCGCCTACTAGTGGATTCTGCCCAATTATTTTCTGGTCCAGAGAATCTATCTGATGAAGAAAAAGCGCGCCGTGAGCGCCAGCGTATTTTTGGTAAAGGTATTTTAGAATACAAATGGTCAAAAGATGGTAAAGCGCTTCTTTTCCCACTTAATGGCGACCTTTATTACTACGATTTAGCATCCGCAAAAAGCCGTAAATTAACAGATACCGACGCCTTTGAAACCGATGCTCGCTTCTCACCAAAAGGGAATTTTGTCTCTTTTATACGTGAGCAAAACTTATTTGCGCTAAACCTGAACTCAGGTAAAGAAATTCAGTTAAGTAAAGATGGCGGCGGTGTCATCAAAAATGGCATGGCTGAGTTTGTAGCGCAAGAAGAAATGGGCCGTATGACCGGTTATTGGTGGTCTGGTGATGAATCAAAAATCGCTTTTACACGCATTGATGAAAGCCCCGTAAAAGAAGCCATCCGTAATGAAATTTACGCCGATGAAGTTAAGCTATTTAATCAACGCTACCCATTTACCGGCACTAACAACGTAAAAATTCAACTGGGTGTTGTTAAAATTAATGACCAAAAGACAGATTGGATTGATTTAGGCAAAAATCAAGATATCTATATTGCGCGTGCAAAATGGCTAGAAGACGACACCACGTTATCTTACCAATGGCAAAATCGCTCACAACATAAGTTAGAGCTGCGCTTTTATAACGCTAAAACTAAAAAGCAAAACGTTGCCCTAACTGAAACCAGCAACACGTGGATCAACTTACATTTTGACTTACAGTTCTTAAAAGACAAAAAGCATTTTGTATGGGCGTCTGAACGTGATGGTTTTAAACACCTTTACCTATACCGTACTAATGGCAAACTTGTTCGTCAAATAACCCGCGGAGACTGGGTCGTTGATAGCTTAAAAGGTATTGATGAGAAAAAAGGCATTGTGTATTTTGCTGGCCGAAAAGATACCCCGTTAGAGAGCCACTTATACAGTACGCCACTATTCAAAAAAGGCGATATCAAACGCATCACCGAGCAAGGTGCTTATCATAAAGTGGTTATGGCTAAAGACAGCAAAACCTTTATTGATAATAGCTCGTCGGTTAATCAACCTAATTCAGCTGCACTTCGCAAAGTAAATGGTGAATTTATTACATGGCTTGAACAAAACAAGCTTGATGACAGCCACCCATTGACTCCTTTCCTTCAGGATTTAGCTGAGCCTGAATACGGCACACTAACAGCAGAAGACGGTCAAGTAATGCACTACCGTTTATTCAAACCTGCAACCATTAATACTGGTAAAAAGCATCCTGTGCTTGTGAACGTTTATGGCGGCCCACATGCCCAGCGAGTAACCAATAGCTGGCGTAGCAAAAACCTCTATTTTCAATATATGGCACAACAAGGCTATGTTGTTTTCCAACTTGATAACCGAGGCTCTTATAATCGCGGTAAAAAGTTTGAAGACGCTATATATAAAAACCTAGGTGAAATCGAAGTTGCCGACCAAATAAAAGGCGTTGAATTCTTACGAACACTTGATTATGTAGACCCGCAACGTATTGGCATATATGGCCACAGCTACGGTGGTTATATGGCACTAATGACCATGTTTAAAGCCGGAGATTATTTTCAAGCCGGTGTTTCTGGCGCGCCAGTAACTGATTGGGCTTTGTATGATACGCATTACACTGAGCGTTATTTATCGCACCCAGCTACGAACGCTGAGGGTTATACACGCAGTGCTGTATTCCCTTATGCAGATGGCTTAAAAGGTCCATTGATGATTTACCATGGCATGGCTGATGATAATGTATTGTTTACTCACGCAACCAAGTTATTTAAACAACTGCAAGATAATAAAAAGCAGTTTGAAATGATGACTTACCCAGGCTCAAAACACAGCTTACGCGGTAAACATGTACAAACACATTTACATCAAACCATAACAAACTTCTTTAACCGTCATTTTGAAGTTAAATAAATCCATTAAATGACATCAAGTTTAGACTAAAGGCTGATTGCAAAAATCAGCCTTTTTTTGTGTTAACTAATACTGCGCAAAGTGAAATTTAAGCTCATAAATAGGCAGCAAACACCTAGATATATTACCTTTTTTTACTACACTTATATCAGAGTGTATACCCATAACACATAAACATAATGAGCACGCGCTCGAGGTTTTTTGCATTAAATGCAACCTTTAAAGCATGTTGTGTGTGATCACCTAAGTACTGACTGTCAATATCAGGAATTAGTCACAAGAACATAAACTTAACCTTCAACACATTACTTACTTGAGATACAGCTATGTCGTACCTTCGTCAATTTACAATATTTCAACGATTAGCGCTTTTAGTATGCGTTGTTGTCATTGGATTAATGCTGTTAAGTGTTACTACATTAACTCAGCAATATGATTCACTAAAAAATGAGCAGCACACAAAAACTAAAAACCTCGTTGAGTCTGCACACAGTATTCTGACTCATTTTTATGAGTTGCAACAAAGTAGTGAAATGAGCGAGGATCAAGCCAAAAAAGAAGCGCTCAATACAATAAAAGCCATGCGCTATGATGATGATAACTACTTTTGGATTAATGACTTCGCGCCGACAATGATCATGCACCCTTTCAAGCCAAATCTTGTCGGCAAATCGCTAAGCGGTACAAAAGACCCTGATGGCGTATTGCTGTTTGTTGATATGGTTAACCTTGTTAAAAAACAAAACGAGGGAATTATTCCTTACAAATGGCCTAAACCAGGAAAAGATAAACCCGTTGATAAAATAGCCTACGTAAAGGGCTTTACTCCTTGGCAAATGATTGTTGGTTCTGGTGTTTATATTGACACCATAGATGAAGCTTTTGCACACCTTCGCAACTTAGTCATTATTAATGCAACCGTGATCATTTTACTGTTAATTGGGCTTAGTTATTTAATTGCTCGCAGTATTTTATTACCCACAAAGCTTGCTGCTAATATGATGAAAGATATCTCGCAGGGTGAAGGCGATTTAACTCAAACACTTGATGAGCAGGGTAATGATGAAGTATCTCGGCTTTCGCGTTACTTTAATTTATATACAAATAAAATGCGTGAATCACTCAAGCATGTAGCTCAAAGCGCCAATAATGTTAACCAATATGCGCATAGTATTGACGACGCGAGCAAAACGAATCTGTCATTCATCGAATTACAAAATGACAGTTCAACACAAGTGGCAACCGCTATGGCGCAAATGACCGACCAAATACACGATGTGAGTCGCAATGCTGAAGCCGCAGAACGTGCCGCAGCAGAGGCAGCAGGTAACGCCTCGGATAGTAAAAACGTGGTAGCGCAAACAATAAAAGCTATTGAAACGCTGTCGCATCATATCGAAACAGTTAGCCAAGTGACCGCTGATTTAGCACAAGAAAGTAACAACATAGGCTCTGTACTCGATGTGATCCGCGGCATTGCAGAACAAACAAATTTACTCGCATTAAACGCAGCAATAGAGGCAGCGAGAGCGGGCGAGCAAGGTCGAGGCTTTGCTGTTGTTGCTGATGAAGTTCGAACGCTTGCAAGTAGAACAGGTAAGAGCACCGACGAAATTCAGGCCATGATAGCCAAACTACAAAAAGGCGCGCAGGCGGCTGTTGATGCAGTAACAGCAAGCCAACAACTATCTAGTAGTACAGTTGAACAAGTCGGCACGGCTAACAGCTCACTCTCTGAAATTGAGCGTCTTGTCACGGTTATTACCGATATGAATAGCCAAATAGCACGTGCAACGGAACAACAATCAAGCGCAGCGAATGAGGTTAATTTACGCATTAACGAGTTATCACAATCAACAGAACAATCCCTAGAGAATACAGCTCAATTATCTGATGCGAGTGATAATTTAAAGCACAGCAGCCAAGAACTAAATGACGTAGTAAACCGCTTCAAATTGGATTAAAAACCCCAAGCAAAAAAAAGCCCCGCCATGTTAATTAGCGGGGCTTTTTATTTAACCTGAACTCTGGTTAAGATATTAATAATATTTTGATATTAAATTACAAATTTTTCCCTGAGTCTCCAGCCGAAGACTTTTAGCAATAACAAGGCGAATTTACGCGTCAATAGCTGGTCTATTGCAAGTAAATTCAACGCAGTTAGCGTTAAAAGTAGTCGCTGGAGATAGATTTATTATCCAGCGCTCAGGTTATTTAGCATTTAGATTACAAACAGTAACGAGCGAACAAGCTACTTAAACCTGCAGCTGTCGGCTTACCGTGCTGCCAATCCCCGCCTTCGACACCACTTCCAGCAATATCCATATGGATATAAGGAATTGGGTGCGCAGATTCACTGCCATGCTTATCCAATCCGCCAACAATGGCTAGAAACGCCATTGGGAACTGATGTCCTCGGGCAGTTACCGCAGACGCTGCGTTATTACTTGATAGTACATCATCGGCCAAGGTACGTGGTTTAACAAAGTCATAATCTTCACGGCGGCTACGCGATACTTCAGCGCCATCAGCCCATAAATCACCGCAATCGGCCAATTTACGAGATACATTAGCAAGACGTGCAGGGCCATTTTCAACATAAGCACTGTAAGGCCCCATCGCACGAGCGGCATGACCAGTTAATGTTGCAACAGTGAAAAGCTCTGGGTTAACCTCATTTTTAGCGAGATCTTTCATCTCACTCAATAAATCGCCCATTGCTAAACGCCCTTCTGCATCAGTATTACCAATACGAACGCGAACACCTTCACGGCTGGTAATAATTTCATCGGGTACAAAACAATCTGAACCAATAGAGTTGCGAACCACAGCTAAAAAGGCAATAACTTTAACGCCTTTTGGTTGAAAGTCAGCCACTGACTTCATAAAGCCCGCAACCGAGGCTGCACCGCCTTTATCGCGGCTCATGCCAGCCATGTAGCCGCCAACTTTCAAATCTGCACCACCCGTATCGTAAACCAACCCTTTACCGACAAACATTAACGTGCGGGTAACTTCGCCCTCTGGGGTATATTCAAGTTTTACAACACGTGGATGATGGCGCTCTACCGCATACGATGCACGCGCTACTGTGCTCATCATTGGGTAATCTTTATCAATTGCTGCAATGTCTGAGATTACTTCAACATTTACGTTAGAGTCTTTAAATAAATCAACGCAATAATCGGCAAAACGTGGCGGTGCCATACGCTCAGGTTCAGTACCACATAAATCACGTGCTGCGTACTGCCCTGCAGCAATCGCATTAACGGCTTTAATGGTTTCTTCTGTGGCACCAAATAGCGCAATTTGTGTAATAGGCTCAATACCTTCACCGTGGTGCTCACGGGCTTCAAGCGGTTGCCACAATGCTTGACAAGCACCTAAGTATGCAACTTCTAACGCATATTGATAACGAGAATCTTGGCTTGCCTGAGGAAGGAAAATCGCAGGCTTTTTACTACCAGACGCTTTTGCTTCATTGATAGCCAATTTTGCTGCATCAAAATAACGACGTACATCATCGTAATCACGGTTTAAAGGACCCGTTGGTGCTAAAATTACGCGTTTAGAGTCAACGACAAGGAGTGTTACTTGTTTACCTATGCGGGCATCAACGGCCATTTGAGCTTTAATTGCTTTGCTCAAATTAGGATCGTCTAGTTCAGAAAAGTCATCAGCAATAATAATAAGCGCATCATGTTTAGCGTTATCTAATTGCGGGGCCACAACTGCATGGGGGTATGCCATAAAAAAAGGTCCTGTTGTCAAAAAGCTTAGGACCTTATTATCATTTATTTATATAGCCATTGCCAGCAATGTGAGATGAGTTAACACATTACTGGCAAGTAAGTTTTACAGCTTAAACTACCTGCTACTCGCTAGGTTTGAGTGCGTTTTCGCGGCGGTGTTTAGCAATAACGGACCATGCTTCAAGCATCACCAATACACTAATTACTAGCACGACAACATCAAGTATCACCAGTAACCAATTGCCTTGCTGGTAATATTCGCCTAACTTAATCACACCCGCGAAGAATGCCATCACTAATACAAAGCTCATTGGGATCAGCGTATATCGCGCAGGACGGTTAGCTTTAATCAATATCACAGAGATAACCAATAAAGTTAAACTTGCTAATATTTGATTCGTTGATCCAAACAGAGGCCATATAATCATTCCACCGCTGCCGCTAGCACCACCCGCACCAAACGCCAACAATAGGCAACTTAATACCGCAATTAAAGTTGCTATCACACCATTTTTAATTACTTTAATGTTATAGATATCACCCCACTCTTGGATAATATAGCGCTGCAAACGAACACCTGAATCCATCGTCGTGCCTGCAAATAACACTACCATAACCGCAAGCAGTGTGGAGGCAATTTCATTGGATATCCCCCAACCACTTTCAATCAAATTAGCGCCGCCATTAACAAAGGCCCCAACGCTGCCCGCACCCAAATGGCTATATATTTCATGCCACTCTTCAGGTGATACAGCTAATGCAGCACCACTTACCGCAACCAGTGTAATTAATGCAAGCATTCCCTCGCCAACGGCACCTAAGTAACCTACAAAGCGACCATCAGTTTCTTTGTTTAATTGTTTAGAACTCGTCCCTGATGACACTATGCCATGGAATCCAGAAACCGCACCACAGGCTATTGTCACAAACAACAACGGGATAATACTTGGGGTATCGAGGGCTGTTTGCGTATTAAATGCAGGTGCAGTGATATCAGGCATTGAAACAAATACAGCGCCATATAAAAGCACTAGCCCCACCAGCAATTGCATGCCGTTAATAAAGTCACGGGGTTGCAGTAACATCCAAACGGGTAACAAAGACGCAATGGCTGCGTAAACAAATAAAATGATTATCCAGTTTGCGTTTGCAGATAAACCAAATAGTTCATCCGGTAACATAATTGGCATACTGCTGCCCAGATAAATGGTGTAATACAAGATCCCTACCCCAATAAAACATAGCGGGATAAGCGATACTTTTTTACGCAGAAGTTGACCTATAACAAGTGCGACTACGATAGCTGACCACGCAGGAAATACCGCATTTGGGCTATTAATAAACGACTTTGCTATGACCACTCCAAATACGGCATTAACCATTAACAAAACAAGGAAAACAACAATCATAAACAAAGCCCGAGTACGTTTGCCTATAACCGATTCTGAGAGTGCCCCCATGGATTTACCTTTATTGCGCGCACTTGCCCATAAAGCGCCCATGTCATGTACACCGGCAAAAAATATAGTACCAAATACAACCCACAGTACGGCAGGTACCCAGCCCCAGTAAACGGCAATTGCAGGCCCTACAATTGGTGCAGCCCCTGCCACAGAGGTAAAGTGATGTCCCCATAGAACCACTTTGTTTGTTGGCACATAATCCACACCATCTTCTAACTCATGAGCGGGTGTGACAAAGTTGTCATCCATCTTGAAAATCTTTTCGGCGATAAATTTTGAGTAAACAAACCAACCAAAAAGCATTCCAACCATACCCAGTAGTACAATTACAACTGATTGCATAGCATTCTCTCTTATAATTAAAATTGATATACCCGTGTGCGCACAAAATACAAACAAGGTTGAGTGCAACACGTTATTTTGACAAGCAAATTAAAAAGACAATCATCCTTCCCATTAGCAAATCAGTTATATACGGTTAAAAAACACGTTACCTAATTGTATTGATTACTTTAAAAAGGCAGGTGACCACTCACTCGTAGCAATACGTATTCCCAGTTTTTGGCGCTCTCAACCTGAATATTTTGAAGCGACACAAGTATAAGTATGTTCAATTTATACACTAACAATAATTGAGTCACGCTGACTCTAAACCTTTAGTCTAATATACTTAATTGAAGGTGCTGTTGTGGCTCACTTTTTATACCAACACCAATACCTAATAAACGAACAGGTTGCTGATTACCGCGTTGATATGCTTTGGTTAGTAGCTCGCTTAATATAACCGAGTTGAGTTGGTGTGCACTTTGATCCGCGGATGTCACCACAAAATTAGCAAACTTTACTTTAACGCTTAATTTATTTATCCGCTGAGCTAACTGCTGCTTGGCCAACCGTCGAGTGAGCTCTTCTAATAAAGCAGGTAATTGATCTAAGCATTCTTGTAGACTGGTTTTATTGTATTCATAGGTGTGCTCTACACTCAGCGATTTTCTTACTCTCTCTGTTGATACTGTGCCAATATGTAACCCCGCACATTTTTGATAAAGCGATACACCAAAGTTACCCACATGCTGCTGCATCCAATTAACTCCCTTTTCGCATACATCGGCACCGGTATACAACCCCTTTAAATTAAGCTTTTCCAGTGTGACTTTCCCAACTCCCGGTATTTTACCTAGTGGTAAGGTTGCTAAAAAGTCATCTACATTTTCTGGTAGCACAACACATTGGCCATTAGGCTTATTTTCATCACTGGCTATCTTGGCAATAAACTTAATCGGTGCAATACCCGCAGACGCGGTGAGTCCGGTTGTTGCAAATATATCGGCTCTAATTTGCTGCGCTATTAAGGTTGCACTGCCTTTGCATGCGCTGCTATCGGTCACATCAAGGTAGGCTTCGTCTAATGAAAGAGGTTCTATTAGGTGTGTATAATCTTGGAAAATCGCGCGAATTTGTTGAGATACTTCTTTGTAAACATGCATGCGCCCTGGCACGATCACTAAGTCAGGGCATAGTTGTTTAGCATGGTAGTTCGACATTGCCGAGCGCACACCATATTGTCTAGCAATATAATTAGCGGTGGAGAGTACACCTCGTCGACTCTTCCCCCCTATCGCTAAGGGAACATTCGCAAGTGATGGATTATCGCGCATCTCAACGGCTGCATAAAAGCAATCCATGTCGATATGAATAAACTTTTTCATTCCCCAAACCAAACAACTGTATATATGAACAGCTATTATTGATTAAGTTTTGCTGATTAGCAAGGAGTGTATTTTACACTGAAATATTTCCCATTACATAGCACACAAACACTGAACAACATCACGCTTAAAACAGCACAGCTGTAGGTGAAGTTGTTTATTTTCTTGAGCTGAAAGCGTCATGTTGCTAACCTAACGACTCTTTAAATTAATAGAGCTTTGCTATGCAATCGTTTATGGAACAATACCCTATCCACACTAAAATAAATGTAGCGTGGGGTGAAATGGACGCCCTGCAACACGTCAACAACGTGGTATATTTTCGTTACTTTGAAACCGCTCGCATTGACTTTTTTAATCAAGTAAATCTACTCGAAGACTTACAAACCACCGGAGTAGGCCCGGTGATCAGTGAAAATAATGCCCGCTACAAACGCCCTGTGACATTTCCCGACACCGTACTCGTTGGCGTGACAATCAGTGATATTCAAGCTGATCGTTTTATGATGCACTACACTGTTTTTAGCCAGCAACAAAATGCCATAACGACCATTGGCTCATCGCAAGTTGTTATGTTTAATTTTAAAACCGGTAAAAAAGCCACCTTAAATGAGCCTCTCATTGAGGCGCTCAAAACTTACTTGCAAGAATAAAAGGAATAGCCATGTTATACAGCCCATTAGGTAAAAGTGGAGTCAATGTTTCTCGCGTATGTTTGGGAAGTATGACTTGGGGCCTGCAAAATACACAAGCTGATGCTGATGAACAAATAGCCTATGCATTGGCTAATGGTGTTAACTTTATTGATACCGCAGAGATGTACGCCGTGCCGCCATCCGCTGACACGTACGGCAAAACAGAAGCGATCATTGGCGATTGGTTATCGCGCAATAAAAATAAACGTAATGATGTTGTTATTGCAACTAAAATTGCGGGAAATGGTTTACCTTGGGTAAGAGAAGGTGGCGATATAACACGTCAATCTGTTATCAATGCTGTAGAGGACTCACTCGCACGTTTAAAAACTGATGTTATCGATTTATACCAGCTGCACTGGCCAAACCGTGCAACGCCCCACTTTGGCCGTCATTTTCCTGGCACAATTCGTTTTAGTGATGCAAATACAGTTCAACACACAGCAAGTATGCTCGATATTCTTGAAGGGTTAAATGACTGTGTAAAAGCAGGAAAAATAAAACACTGCGGTTTGTCTGATGATACGCCTTGGGGCATTAGCCAGTTTTTACGCCTAAGTGATGAACATAACTTGCCACGTATGGTGTCTATTCAAAACGAGTTTAGCCTTATTCACGGCAAAGATTGGCCTTACTTAATAGAGCAATGTATTCATGAGGATGTTGCGTACCTTCCGTGGTCTCCCTTGGCAGGTGGCATGCTCAGTGGCAAATATCAAAATGGTGCACGCCCAACTGGCAGCCGCTGGACAATATCGCAACGGAATGGCTTGTTTCGTAATACCCAAGCCTCTGAGCAAGCAATCGACCAGTACATGGCAATAGCCAGCCAGCTTGGTATTTCATCAGCACAACTCGCTCTTGCGTGGTGTAATCAAGTCGATGGTGTTGCGTCAACAATAATTGGTGCCACTAGCATGGCGCAACTCAAAGAAAATATAGATGCATTTAATATTCAACTCAGCGAACAAACGCTAGATGATATTACGCAGGTATACCAGCAATTCCCTGTCCCTTTTTAATATATAATCTTGATAAAA
Source organism: Pseudoalteromonas sp. H105 (assembly GCF_001469215.1). GTDB lineage: Bacteria > Pseudomonadota > Gammaproteobacteria > Enterobacterales > Alteromonadaceae > Pseudoalteromonas. The sequence continues at coordinate 36,173 of NZ_LOFH01000015.1, read as the reverse complement.
TAATGAGCTGCTAATGGTTAATCATTAGCAGCTCATCAAAAATCTTCTATGATAAACACTAGGATAAAATAAATAATAAGCACGGGCAACCAGTGTAACTTGTAAACCAGCTTGTTGATCCCGAGTTTGTTTTGGTCAAAGTGCAGCGAGAAAATTCACGCCTAAGCTAAATGAAATTGCAAAAATACTTCCTTCAAAAGCATATCAACGCAGTCAACTATTTTGGTTAGAAAACTCATTTACTAATTTTAATCAAATTTACCAACAAAATATATTGGCTAAACCGCCTGCCAAGACACCTCAATAAGCGACCGCTCTGCACATAATAAGTGGGCCTTAAACACATCCCCAGCGATTACTTTCCCTACTCCTGCTGGTGTGCCAGTCATAATAATATCGCCATCATTTAAAGTCATAAACTCACTTATTTGCGTTAATATATATGCTGGCTTATAAAGCATTAACCCCACATCACCTTGTTGCTGAAGTTGGTCATTAATACTGAGTGAAATTTTTAATTTAGCAATGTCATCCTGCTCTATTGCAACAAAATGACTAAATAAAGCGGAACCATCAAATGCTTTTGCTCGCTCCCACGGTAAGCCTTTCGCTTTTAGTTCTGATTGTAAGTCGCGTTTAGTAAGATCTAAACCAATCCCCACCTCAGCTAGGCGACCTTGCTGTACTTTAAAACAAATCTCAGTCTCAAAATGCAATGGCTCGCCGTTGTGTTCACTCGATAGTTGACTGCTAATTGCTGTGTTTGGCTTATTAAACACCACCATTTGGTCGGCTATTTGATTGCCCAACTCGTTAATATGTTCAACATAATTTCGTCCAACGCAAACAATTTTAGAGGGAACTAACGATAAAGATGGGTTCATTTTTAAGAGCCTTTATTTAGAGCTTAAACACAGCAGTTTTTTATCAAATCACATTAGCATAAAATTTAATGTTTTTCATCAATAAGTTAGCATGAAAAGGCACAGAGTATACAGGGTGTGAATAGTTAAAAAATAGCAGGTACTAATGGGCTAAGCACCTGCTAGAAGGGATTGAACTGTTTTTACTGGCAGGTTATTGCAGAGGTAGCATCACGATTAGTGTGAATACTTAACTTTGCAATTGATACATGCCAAGCTGCAGACGTACTTATTTGCCAAGGTGAGAATACCTGAGACAAGTTAACTCCTTGATCTGCAAAACACGCTAAATCTATGTTCAGAGTTTGCCAACCACTTTGCCCCTTGAGCTGCTTTGAAATATCAAACTTCCCCTGACAGTCACCGCCACATTGCATACCAAGCCATAGCGGCGCATCAGCAGTCTGATCGACTTTAATTTGCATCTGCAGTTGACCTGACTTTTCAACGTATGAACGTAAGTCTGATGGGAACGCTGCCATTAAACGCACAGCAGCGGTTTCACTGCCTGTAAAACTGATAGCTCGTGCATCTTCTTGTACATCTTTATCAAACGTTTTAACACTGACAGCACCAACAGACTCACGACTACTAGCCATAGTTTTTTGTTGCTCTGCACTTTGTAATACAAGACTCCACGGCGATTTAACTGCACGCTCAAACATTACCAAATCTTCAAGTTGTTGTGATGATTGACCTTGCTCAGCAAGGTCATCGCCTAGCGTATTTTTGTCTTTATAGGTTAAACCAAACCCGTATGGTAACAATGGCGTGTAGTCTTCATCACCACGGTTATGGTTATCAATTGGGTTATTTGGCCAAGAAAACGATAACTTGCCTTTAAAGTCATAATTTACAGAGCCGTCAGCGTGCGAAAATAACACGTCACTGATAGCATCCCCTTCTGTTCCAGGCAACCAAGTTGCCACAAAAGCATCGCTGGCATTTAATTCCGCATTTACCCACATTGGTCGTCCGCTAATAAAAAGAGAAACCACTGGAATGCCTTTATCTTTAAGCTTACGCAACAAAGCTAAATCGGTCTTATTACCACGTTGATACTCAAGATTATCTAAATCACCATTGCCTTCTGCATATGGCTGTTCACCGAATACCACAATTGCAACGTCTGGACGGGTATTAAACTCACCATTTAAGTCATACTGAACTTGGCCACCTGCTTGCTTTACGGTGTGTTTAATACCATCCAAAATTGACGTACCACCAGGGAAGTCACTATTCTCATTGCCTGTTCCCTGCCACGTGATACTCCAACCACCTGACTGCATACCAATATTATCGGCACCAAGACCCGCCACAAGTACGTTAGCTTTAGGTGAAAGAGGAAGCAATTGCTGCTTGTTCTTAAGCAGAACAAGCGATTCACGAACGGCTTGTTTTGCAATTTCACGGTGTTCAGCGCTACCAATCACTTCTGTTTTACCTGACAGCGGTCGTTTTGCAGGGCTTGGTTTGTCAAATAAACCCGCTCGCATTTTCACACGTAAAACACGGGTTACAGCATCATCGATGCGTGATTGCGCAATGGTGCCATTTTTAACTTGCTTAATCAGGTTGTCATACAAAGGCTTCCACGCATCTGTTGGCACCATATAAACATCTAAGCCCGCATTCGCCGCTTGTGCACAGTCACCGTTGGTACACCCAGGGATTTGTCCATGACCGTTCCAATCACCAACAACAAATCCATCAAATCCCATTTTGCCTTTTAACACATCAGTAAGAAGGTACTTGCTGCCATGTATCTTTTCACCATGCCAGCTATTAAACGATGCCATAACCGTTTGCGCACCCGCGCTTAAGCCACCCACATACCCTTGCGCGTGAATAGCAAATAAATCCGCTTCACTGTCTATATTATTCCCTTGATCATCACCGCCTTGTGTACCACCATCACCCAAAAAGTGTTTAACTGTGCTGATCACTCGCCTATCTGATAAGAAGTCTTCATCTGCAGCGCCTTGCAAGCCTTTTACAATTGCCGCTGAGTAGGTTTTAACTATCTCAGGATCTTCTGAATACCCCTCATATGTGCGGCCCCAACGATCATCACGGACAACAGCGACGGTCGGAGCAAATACCCAGTCAATACCTGTTACCATCACTTCTCGCGCTGTAGCAGCGGCTATTTTCTCTATTAACTCAGGGTTATTTGTTGCCCCTAAACCAATGTTATGCGGGAATAACGTCGCACCAATAACATTATTATGCCCATGCACAGCATCGGTTCCCCACATAGTAGGGATATTGATGCCATCTAACGAATCATCGACTGATGCCTGATACATTTTTTCAGCCAAGTCTATCCAATCTGCAGCAGAGGCATGTTTATTATTATTAGGAAATGCCCCCCCACCATTCAAATAAGAGCCAAAGCCGTATTTACGCATATCTTCAACTGTAATATCACGGATTTCAGGTTGGATCATTTGAGCGATTTTTTGCTCTAACGTCATACTCGACAACAACGTTGCTATTTTAGTTTCCATATCAGCGTCGTCATTAATACCCGTTGTTATCACAGGCCAAACGTCAAGATCGTGTTTAACACTTTGCGATTTAGGAGCAGGGTCAGAACAGCCGCTCATCGCTATTGTCGCCATAATTAGGGTCGAGAGTGTGAATGGTTTTTTTAGAGTCATGGTTTGCACCTGATTATAGTTGACGGGTTGAAGAAACCTTTGAGCCTGATAGCGCAAAGTATGTGATGTAAAGGTAACAAACAATGGGCAGCATCAATGCTAATTGTACGCCTATATTATCGGCTAATACGCCCTGCAACAGCGGCACAATAGCACCACCAACAATCGCTAGACACAAAATGCCCGATCCCTGAGAAGTGTATTTACCTAAGCCCTGTAATGCCAAACTAAATATAGTCGGGAACATAATTGAATTACATAAGCCGACCAATAAAATAGCCCACATAGCAAGTGAACCTTGTCCTGTCATCGCAACCAGAATAAACACAACAGCTAACAATCCATGACAAGCCAGAACAACATGCGCATTGACTTTTTGCATGATTGCAGCACCGGCAAAACGCCCAATCATCGCACCTGCAAAATAATAGCTGATGTAATGTGCTGCTTGTTGCTCACTTAACGCAGCAATATGGTCAAGGGTTAAAAAGCCCACCAAAAAGCTACCAATCGCGACCTCAGCACCGACATACACGAAAATACCGATTGCACCCAAAATAAGGTGGCGATACTGCCATACACTGCCTAAATCAACAAAGTTATCATCTGGCTGAACATGTTCTTGAGAATCTGTCTTACCCAATTTAGGAAGTTTTAGAAAAGCAAAAATAACAGCTAATACTAATAAACTTGCCGCAAGAATTAAATAAGGCAGTTTGACTTGCTCAGCTGTGGCTTGGCTTATTTCACTAAGAATCAACCACCCACCAAAAATAGGAGCGACAGTTGTGCCTAACGAGTTGAACGCTTGTGTCATAGTGAGGCGAGAAGAGGCTGTTTTAGCACTCCCCAATACGCTAACATATGGGTTAGCTGACACTTGTAAAATTGTTATACCGCAGGCTAATACAAACAGCGCAAATAAAAATAATTCATAAACATGTGCATCGGCGGCTGGATAAAACAGTGCACACCCTATTGCCGCCACGACTAACCCAACAACAATGCCGTATTGATAGCCAATTTTACTAACCAGTTTTCCTGCGGGAATAGACATTACGAAATAGGCACCAAAGAAGCAAAATTGCACCAACATGGCCTGCGTGTACGTAAGCGAAAACATGCCTTTTAAGTAAGGTATTAAAATGTCGTTTAAACACGTTATAAACCCCCACATAAAAAATAAAGTGGTCAACGATGCAAGCGCAAATGTTTGTTTAGGCATCGTCGGGGTGTCATTGTGTTGATGTGTTGTCAAAGGCGCTTGTGCCATAATATATCTCTAATTATTAATAATTATCAGTTGATTGCCCCTATACACCCACTTTCCCAAGTATTTAAAAAAGTAAATAATAGTTGCAACATAAAATGTAAGCGCTTACATTTATACCATATAAATTTTATTTAGCAATTTATTTACAATAATATTGTAAGCGCTTACATAAACTCGCTATGATGTGTTTTATCTAATGCGCATTGCCATTAAAAGTAAGAGGATATTCTCAATCGTGTTTAAAACAATCTCTTTACCTAAGCAATCAGCAATGCTCAAGCCGCCATTTACTTTTGGTGTTGCTACCGCCTCATTTCAAATTGAAGGCGCACGGGATACGCGCCTTACCTGTATTTGGGATACCTTTTGTGCGGAGCCCAATACCATTGCTGACCAAAGTAATGGCGATATAGCATGTCAGCATGTTCAATACTGGCAGCAAGATATCGATATGATAGCCGACTTAGCCGTGGATGCTTATCGGCTCTCAATCTCATGGCCTCGTGTAATTAACCAAGATGGCAACGTAAATCAACAAGGCATCACGTTTTACCGTAAATTATTAACAGCATTAAAAGCTCGTAATATCAAAACGTATGTCACCTTATATCACTGGGACTTACCACAGTATTTGGAAGATGAAGGTGGTTGGCAAAACCGCGATACGGCGTATGCCTTTGCCGCTTACACTGACATTGTAAGTTTGGCGTTTAAAGGGCTGGTTGACTCATATGCAACATTAAACGAACCTTTTTGCAGCGCCTACTTAGGGTACGAGATTGGCGTTCATGCACCTGGCATTAAAAGTCAAAAAGCCGGTCGACACGCTGCCCATCACTTATTGTTAGGCCATGGTTTAGCAATGAAAATACTACGTAAAAACTGCCCTGACGTTGAAGCCGGTATTGTTTTAAACTTTAGCCCCACTTACCCGCTTACTGAAGAGGATAAGCTCGCAGCACAACGTGCTGATCAATACCATAATCAATGGTATATAAAAGCGGTGTTAGAAGGTCAGTACCCTTCACTTATTAATGAGTTACCACTAGATGTTCAACCTAATATTGCGCCTGATGACATGGCAATCATTAGTCAATCGATTGATTTTTTAGGGGTGAATTACTACACCCGAATACACTATCAAAAAACAGCTGATGACGGGTTTGAAGAAGTTGCATTACCCGATGTTGCCATCACAGATATGGGCTGGGAAATATACCCACAAGGCTTAACAGAACTATTAACCTCATTGAATAAGTTGTACACCTTACCTAAGGTTTATATCACTGAAAACGGTGCAGCCATGGCAGATACACGCCAAGGTAATCAAGTGCTAGATTACGACCGTGTGAGTTACTACCATACCCATTTGAATGCCGTTGACGACGCGATAAAACAGGGCGTAGACGTACAAGGTTATTTTGCTTGGAGCTTGATGGATAACTTTGAATGGGCTTATGGTTATGAAAAACGCTTTGGTCTGGTTTATATTGATTATATAACCCAACAACGCATACTTAAAGAAAGCGCAAAACAATACCGCGCACTCTTAAAACAACGCTAATAACAATAAGAGCCGGCCATGCTAACAAAAAAAGAAAAAATAGCCTACGGGTTAGGTGATACGGCAAGTAACATCATTTTTCAAACGGTGATGCTATTTTTAACTTTTTTTTATACCGACATATTTGGTATTTCCCCAGCCGTAGTGGGGACATTATTTTTAGTCGTTAGAGTCATCGATGCAATCACCGACCCGCTAATGGGCTCATTAACAGACTCAACGCGCACTCGCTATGGCAGTTATCGACCTTATTTACTTTGGCTAGCTGTGCCTTTTGGGCTAATCAGTGTTATTACTTTCACGACTCCTGATTTAACTGATTCAGGCAAAGTCATCTATGCATTTGTCACTTACACCCTGTTAATGCTAGTTTATACCGCAATTAATATTCCTTACTCTGCGCTTGGCGGTGTGCTTAGTCGTGAGCCGAGTGAACGTGTCTCGATTCAGTCATATCGATTTGTATTTGGTATGCTCGGTGGCTTAATTGTCAGTGCATGCACCTTGCCATTAGTCAGCTGGCTAGGTAAAGGTGATAACGCGTTGGGTTATCAACTAACTATGGTGCTGATGAGTGCCCTTGGCGTCGCGTTATTTCTCATTTGCTTTAAGTTTACTAAAGAGCGGGTTTGCGCCAGCCAAAACAAACGACTCAATTTAAAGCAACAAATGACAACTCTTTGGAAAAATGGCCCCTTTAAGGTGCTATGCGCCGCATCAGCAGTCCTGTTAACAAGCATGGTACTTCGCACAACACTCGCTATTTACTACATAAAATACGTACTGGGTGAAGGTGATTTAGTCACCCAATTTGTGACCCTTGGCATGATCGGTAACATTTTAGGCTGCGCTTGCGCTCAGCCTTTAAGTAAATTTGTTGACAAGAAAACAGCCTATATTTATTTACAATTTATATCTGGTGCTATTAGCTGTATTGCCTTTTGGCTACCCAATGACAATCTTATTTTGGCCTTTGGTGTTTATTTTTTATGGTGTTTTTTCACACAAATGGCAACCCCCTTATTGTGGGCAAAAATGGCCGATACAATTGACTTTGGTCAATGGCAAGATGGACAACGTTTAACCGGGCTGGTTTATGCTAGTGTGGTATTTTTTATCAAGCTTGGTCTTGCCCTAGGCGGTGCGTTAGCAGGCTGGTTACTCGCTTATTATGGTTATGAAGCAAATACAGTGCTCAGTGAAACAACTAAAAATGGTATATTGATGTCATTCACCTTATACCCGGCTATTGGTAGTGTGCTTGTCGCGTTGATCATGAAAAGGTATATTCTTGATAATACAACCGTAAAAAAAATACACGCTGATTTAGCAACAAGTAATAACACGTAAACGAATACGTAAAGGAAAAACATGGCCACCATTTATGAGGTGTCAAAGCTTGCAGGGGTGTCACTTGCCACTGTTTCACGCGTAATGAACAACAATGCGAATGTGAGCGATACCACACGAAAAAAAGTAACGTCCGCAATGAATGAGCTCGGCTATAGACCCAACTCAATTGCTCAGTCACTTGCCTCTAATTGTTCAAACAGTGTGGGGTTATTAGTATCCGAGTTATCAGGTCCTTTTTATGGGCCAATGATGGGAGGTATTGAGAATGTATTTCGCAAGCAGAGTAAGCACGTTATTATTGCCGCTGGCCACAGTGATAAAGCACGTGAAGAGCAAGCTATTGAATTTTTAATTAGCCGCAATTGCGATGGCTTAATTTTGCATGTTGAAGCTGTAAGCGATCACTACCTTATTGAGCTGGCTAAAGGTAAAACACCGTTTGTTTTACTCAACCGCTTTATTCCTGAATTAGCTGAGCGCTGTATCACTTTAAATAATAAGCACGGTGGCTACTTAGCGGCAAAGTACGTTTTAGAGCAGGGCCATAAAAACATTGCCTATATAAGTGGCCCTCTTTGGAAAAAAGATGCACAAGCGCGTTTAGCTGGCCACAAGCAAGCCTTGCTCGAATACCACATCGCGTTTGATGAAGAACTACTTTATGAAGGTGACTTTATGGAAAGTGGTGGCACCCAAGGATATAAGCATTTACATGCTACGTCACATCCCTTCACAGCATTAATTTGTGCGAATGATGAAATGGCAACAGGCGCAATGGCATGCGCAAGAGAGCATGGGGTTGAACTGCCTGAAGCTCTTTCTATCATGGGTTACGACAATGTCTTTTTCACTCGCCATGTATTTCCACCTTTATCTACAATCAATTATCCTATCAACGAAATGGGGAGAATGGCCGCTAACTGGATTTTAAGTGAGGTATATCAAAAAACCACGCCAACGTTACAAACCGTTTTTGAACCTGAACTGGTGATACGCCAATCAATCGCCAATAAGACGTGATAATAAAGATAAATTGATGGATTTTAGTAAGACAGAGTCGATTTTAAGTTGGCTTGTCATTTTTAAAAGCTATTTTTTTAATATATTTTTAGAGGCTTTATGCATCTTCTTAAAACAACGACTCACCCAAGTATAACCGCCGATAACCCAAACCAATTTACCCGTCTTACCGGCCGTGCGATTGTTTTGAAAGGTGAACAAATACTATTAATGTATACCGCTCGCTACGAAGATTATAGTTTACCCGGTGGCGGCGTTGATGATTTTGAAACACTTGAACAAGGGCTGATACGCGAACTACAAGAAGAAACCGGTGCGCAAAACATTCAAGTAATTGGGGAGTTTGGTCTGTATGAAGAATATCGCCCATGGTACAAGGATGACTACGAAGTCATTCACATAAAGTCTTACTGCTATTTTTGTGACATTGATGACACCTTAGGCCAAGCACAACTAGAGCATTACGAACTACAAAATGGCATGCAAGCTAAATGGGTAGACATACACAAAGCGATTGCTCATAATGAGCGCACATTAGCCAATAGTGATAAGCAAGGGCTCTCTATTATTCGTGAAACTTACTTACTTAAAGCAATCGCTCAGCAGCTGTAGTTACTTTCATATTTAATGTAAAACAAGAAAGTGAGTATAAACTTACACCATACTATTTCTAACGCCAGCCTTGCATAAGTAACATGGTAACTTGTTCTGCGTTAAGGTTTGGTCTAGCTATAAAATTTTGCCCACACCACAATGGTGAAAAGTCACTATCGCCGAGCGCTTCAGCTTCTGTTCTGAGTGCGGTCATTGCGATGCTGGCAAAAGGAAATGGCGGGACATGAATCGAATGTTCTGCCAATTCAGTCATTGCACGATTACAAATACCCCGCGCGGCGCGCCCAGAAAATACAGACGTCAATGCGGTATCGTTTTGTGCAAATTTATTTAAAGCCGCTTTATGCAATGACGATGTTCGTGCTTCATCACACAACAAATAAGCACTCCCTACTTGCACTGCTGATATTCCTAACGCCTGTAGTTCACCCACACCTTCAGGTGTTGTAATTCCTCCGGCGGCAATAACAGGAATTGATAACTGCGCAACACATTGCTCCACTAAATGCTTTACGCCACACTGCAGGCTCACATCATTCTTTAAAAAGTGGCCGCGATGACCACCCGCTTCAAGTCCTTGCGCGATAACGGCATCAGCCCCATGATCAACGAGCCATTTAGCTTCATCAACCGTGGTTGCACTTGATATCACTTTTGCACCCCACCCTTTTATTTTATTGACCATATGTGGCTTAGGTAAACCAAAATGAAAGCTCACTACAGGTGGTTTAAAAGGCGCTATTAAATCGATAATTTCATCATCAATAGGCTTACGCGAGGCGTTCATTCCTATTTTTGACTCATCCACACCATACTCATCAAAATACGGTGTTAATAACGAATGCCATCGGTTTTTTTGCGCCATAGTGTAGTTTTCTGGGGTGTGGCAAAAAAAATTTAAGTTATAAGGGTGCTCTGTAGAATTAACTAACGTATGCAGCTGATTTAAAAGTTGTTCATTAGAAAACATTGCACAAGGTAATGAACCTAACCCACCAACATTGCACACCGCACTGGCTAAAAATGCATCTTGCACACCAGCCATCGGTGCTTGAATTAACGCAAAACGTGTATTAAATAATGTTGACATAACTGACTCCCTGTAATTATTTTATTTCTTTGCATTTATTATCTATCAAACTTTAAATATCCGTGCGTACAGCCTATAAGTGTCATGCGTTCACTCACTAAAATACTGTTTTTAAAGTAACTCTTTATTTTTCTTATCTTCAAACATAGGCACTGATTGATGCGACGTATTATCCATTTGCAATTTGTTTACAGCTTGCTGGATGTCCATATCATCATCTAACTGCTGATTACTATTAACGGGCTTATGCACTAACTCAGTTAACAGCGCAAAATGATCTGAACCATATTTGGCTAAACGTTTAATCCGTTTAACCGTAAAGCCGTGACTATGAAATAAATGATCAAGTGGCCAACGCATAAAGAAATAACCAGCATGAAAAGTATTAAAAAAGCCTCGCCCCTTTCGTGGGTCTAACAGGTCACTTATTTCCATAAATAACCGTGTGCTTCTAGACCAAGCAACATCGTTTAAATCTCCTGCGACAATCGTCGGCCGAGTATTATTTTTTAATGCTTTAGCGAGTAAAATCAGTTCGGTATCGCGCGGCCTTGAGGTGTCTTCTTCTGTTGGACTAGGTGGCGCGGGGTGAATAAAGTGCCCTTGCATTACAAGCCCTTGCGCGGTCTCAAACAAGATATGTATGGAAGGAATATCCGCCTCAACCAGTTCGCAAATCTGCTGCTTTAATACCTTGCATTTGCTGTATACGTGTATGCCATAGCGGTTATCTTTAGGGCAGAATATAGTATAGGGGTAATCATCTTCGAGAATAGAGAGTTGTTGCTGCCAATTACTATCAGATTCAAGCGTGATCAATATATCGGGTTGGTTATCATTGACTAAATCGATTAAATTTTGATAGCTGGTATTCGACATCAACACATTAGCCGACATAATACGAAGACTGTGCTCACTGCCTGCGGGGCTTCGTACAACCTCTTTTTTAGCCAGCCATGTATAAGGGTATATCCATTTCCCTTGAATAAGTAAAATCACGCTGGCCATAATTAGCGATAATAAGACCAATGGTGATAGCGTATTAACAGCAAAATAAATGCTTAAACACAATCCTCCTAGCGCAAGATAAAAAACCTGTAAACGAATAAAATCACAACTACGAATTAAATAATGTTGGCTGTAAGACACAGGTAAAAGCGTCACGAAGAGCAAGACACTCAACATACAAAACAGCGTAATTAACATGCAACAATCCTTTTCAGACAAGCTAAAATATAAGTAGAATCAATAGTCAGCCTACACATTTTCGTATGGGATTGATAATTTTTAGTAAAATGGCAGTAAAGTTTAGCAAAAAAAATGAAAGCAACAAAAATCTTCACCACATAAACAAAGAGAAACTTAAAAGCCTCACTGTACTTAATTACACAAGATGTAGACTGCACTTCAATTAAAATAAGGTTATAAAAGTGCAAAGGCAGACAAATCCTCCTATATTTGTATAATACCCATTCACCTTTGTTATTGGAGTTTGCGCTACGATGAATAACTAACACCTGTTGAAATTCGTTTTATTTTGAATTTATGGGGTTAGTGGGCGCAAAATTCGTCATTTATCAGCAATACTGTTGCTTTTATCAAGTTATTTTAAACACTTTGCGCGCCATGCCCTGCTCACATCAGAGGCATTATGCATACACTACACATTCACAACTTAAGCTATCAACACCTTGATGGCCACACACAGTTTAAACAACTTAGCATTTCAATCTCTGAAAAGCTCACCGCATTAATTGGTGCTAATGGCAGTGGAAAATCCATATTAGTGAATATAATAGCGGGTCATCAACAACCCTCTAAAGGGCATATTCATTTCCCGGGAACAACATTACTGGTTTCGCAACAATTAAATAACCAAACAACAGACCCCATTCCAACTATTGCAAAAGCCTTAGGCGTAGACAACAAGCTGGCTGCACTGATGCGCGTGAACCAAGGGGCTTCAACAGAGGCTGACTTTGACCTAATTGCTGACGATTGGCAATGTGAGCAATATTACCAACAACAGTTATATAGCATAGGCATAAGGGCTCCTCTTAACACACCGATTAACCAGTTAAGTCCTGGACAACAACGCTGCCTAACACTTTATAGCGCACTGAGAGCTCAGCCTGATTTATTAATTTTAGATGAGCCTACAAATCATTTGGATAAAGCAGCAAAACAATGGTTAATAACCCAGTTGCGTCAATTTTCAGGGCAAGTGCTTATCGTCAGTCATGATCGCCAATTACTTAATGAGTGTCATGCGACCATTGAACTTAATCACCTTGGCTGCCATTACGAAACGGGGAACTACCAGCATTTTTGCCAGCGAAAAATACTGCAGCAAACAGCACTCTCAAAACAAATACATCACTTAGCCAAAGAGCAAAAAAAACACCAGCAGCAAACTCAAGTTAATCATGAAAAAGCGCAACAACGTGCCGCACAAGGCAATAAACACCGTCAAAGTGACAGCCAAGCTAAGGTCATGCTCGATTTTAATAAAAATAAGGCACAGGCACGTAAAGGAGCTAATGCGCGCTTAGCATCGACAAAGCGCAATACCCTCGCACAGCAGCAACGTGCCCTTAAACAACGACAACCCCACAAGATTGAGAGCAACCTAACATTCACTCAATCCACCAGCAAAAAACGCCTGCTGTTCATTGATAAACTTTGCTCAGCACGCATAAACCGCAGCAACCCCATAACATTGCAGGTACTCAGTGGCAACAAACTGCATGTAAACGGCCCCAATGGCTCAGGTAAATCAACCTTATTAAGGGCCATAAATGATTCAGTGCAAACGCGTATTAATCCGGCTATTCATCTAAACAGTCAGGTACTTTACATTGATCAACAATGTTCTTTTTTAATTCCCTCACAAAGTTTAATGGATGCAGTTCAGCTGCATTGCGACCTTAAACCCCAAGTAATACGAAACGTACTGGCAAACATAGGATTTAAAGGAGATGCCGTTTATCGTCAGGTCGCTCGACTAAGCGGGGGTGAAAAAATGCAATTAGCGATGCTGATAGCCAAACAAAATGCCAGCAGTCATTTGTTGCTTCTGGATGAACCCGACAACCATTTGGATCTCGATAATAAGCGACACCTTGCTAAAAGCCTTGCCGATTTTATTGGTAGTGTTATTTTGGTTAGCCATGATGAAGTGTTTGTAAAACAAACGACAATAACAACAACTCTGACATTAAATGAACCATAATAGAACTTTTTGGTTATTTGCTGTTCAAACTCATCGGATCACTTAATAATAGGGAATAATATGAAAACGCTCCAACTGATTTTAGTATTCGTTATCGTCTCTCTGGCAGGCTGTAGCAGTATGCTTAGTCAAAATGCGAATCAAAAAACACGGTCAAGTAGTCTCGTGGACTTTCTATACCCTGACGAACAAAGCCGTCAAGAGCATCAACCAAGCATTCCTACTCTAAACTTACCTGCTACCGTAGGCATTGCGTTTATTCCAAACCAATACGATTCAGGTATTCACAGTAATGAAGAAATTGCGTTGCTTGAAAAAGTAAAAAAGCAGTTTTTGCAATACGACTATATCGACCGCATTGAGATTATTCCAAGCAGTTACTTAAAAGGTGGTCAGGGATTTACAACCCTTGATCAAGTATCTCGATTATATGATGTTGATATAATGGCACTGGTGTCGTACGACCAAGTGTCGCAAACACTAGAGAATAATGCCGCTTTTTTATACCTCACTATTGTTGGCTTGTATGTTATACCTGGTAACGAAAATACGGTTCAAACCTTTGTAGATACCGCGGTTTTTGATGTGAAAAGTAAAAAAATGCTGTTTCGAGCACCCGGAATTAATAAGGTTGATCAGCGCAGCACGGCCATCGGTATTGACGATACTTTGAACGATCAATCAAGCAGCAGCTTTAATCTAGCCGTAGATGACATGATAGTAAATTTAGATGCTGAACTTGGCTCATTTAAAAACCGAGTAAGAGAAGAAAAAATAGCAAACGTAAACCATAAAAATGGCACGAGTTCAGGCAGTGTTTTTTGGCTGTTAGCACTACTTGCTGGTGGTTTTATTTCAAAATACCGCCAACACACCCGCTTTTTTAAAAGTGCATCAAACGTCGTTCATCGCTAAAGTTTTAGCATTCGCCTAAAAGGCTATATCCTGCCCTTTTGAATTAGATAAGATAAAGGGCTTATATGCTTTTTCGAATACTGTGTTCAACGCTAATTTTTACAGCAGCCAGTGATTCTTTTGCTGCACAAAACAATATTGAACGCATCACGACAACAGCATCTCGGTCGCAGGTAAGTGCCGATCCTCTCCCCTTAGTTGTCAGCAGCATCACCCAAGCAGAGCTGGATTTAATTGCCCCCACTCACATTGAGCAAGTGTTAAAACAAATTGCTGGCGCAAATGTACAACACGGTAATGGTCAAGAATACTTGCCCGCGCTGCGCTCACCGGTGCTATCTGGTGCTGGCGCCTGCGGTGGTATTTTGACCGCTGAAGATGGCATTCCACTGCGTGCGGCTGGTTTTTGTAATATTAACGAATTATTTGAAGCTCACACCGAAATGGCCGAACGTATAGAAGTGTTAAAAGGCCCAGGCTCAGCCCTTTATGGTTCAAATGCAGTGCATGGGGTTATTAATGTCATTACGCCAGATACCACTTACGATGAACATTTACTAGGAGTTGATTTAGGCTCTTACGGTTACAGCCGTTTAAAACTGCGTAGTGGGAAAGATTTAGGTGTTCAAGGAGTTGGAATCAACGCCAGTGTTACGCGCGATACCGGTTACCGTGATGATGAGAGCGTAAACCAAGAAAAACTCAACCTACGCCATCGCTACTTAAATGATGACTGGTCTATTAATACAGGACTGAGTTATACCCACCTAGACCAACAAACAGCGGGCTTTATAACCGGTTTCGAAAGCTATAAAGAAGAAGCAATAGCCCAACAAAACTTTAACCCTGACGCATTTAGAAAAGCCCGCTCTTTTAGGGTTTGGTCAAAAGCACAGTGGCAAACACAAATCGATACAATCACCATAACCCCCTATATGCGTAAACAAAGCATGACCTTTTTCAAGCATTTTTTACCGGGTACACCGCTTGAAGAAAATAGCCAAAATGGCGTTGGAGTACAGTCACTTTGGCAACATAGCTACTCGAATGAACTGACTGTTAACGTAGGCTTAGACAGCGAATATTCTCGCGCTGACTACCTGCAATACCAAGACAAGCCAACCCAAGGCTCTGCGTTTTTAGTTGCGACTGTGCCGCAAGGCAAACATTACGATTACGATGTAAATAGCACGCTGATTGCGCCATTTATTAGTATTGATTGGCAATGGCAACAACTGAATGTCAGCCTAGGTGCTCGCTTTGAACGACTCAATTACGACTATACCAATAACATGCTTGCAGGGCGCACCGCTGAAAATGGCAGCGAATGTGGGTTTGGCGGATGTCGTTACTCTCGCCCACCCAGTGATGAGAATACCTTTACCAATACATCACCCAAATTAGGCTTGAGTTACCAACTAACTGTCGATAACTATTTATACGCAAACCTTTCCCGCGGTTATCGCGCTCCACAAGCTGCCGAGCTTTATCAGCTCCAGCGCGAACAACAAGTGGCTGATCTAGAATCTGAAACAGCAGACAACCTTGAGCTAGGCCTCAAAGGTCAATATCAACAATTGCACTATGTAGTGTCTGCCTATGCTATGGATAAAGAAAACGTCATTTTTCGCGACAGTGACTTTTTTACAATTAATGACGGGCAAACTCAACACCGCGGCATTGAGCTAGAGCTAGACTATCAACTAACTCAATCTTTACAGCTTAGCATTGCAGCAAGCCATGCCAAGCATACATACAACTATGACCGTGTATTATCCGGTGTAAACATTAATGGGAATGACGTAGACACCGCGCCACGTAATATCGTTAACCTACAGGCTAACTGGCAAATCAATGATAACTCCCTTGTTGCAATTGAATGGCATCATGTTAGTGATTATTTTACCGATCCTGAAAACCTTCACAGCTATGATGGCCATGACTTACTAAATTTACGTGGCGCTTTGCAGCTCACTGAGCAACTTAAACTTACCGCGCGAATTAACAACCTAACCAATATCGCTTATGCAGAACGTGCCGATTATACAGGTTTCAGTGGGGATCGTTATTTCCCCGGCAGACAACGTAACGTGATGTTTTCAGCAAGTTATGCTTGGTAATAAGCCTGTGGCCTTAGCTCCCTTTTATTAATAGGGTTTTATTTTATATCTCTAAGTGCGCCTTTAATCTAGGTGCACGGTTGAGCGCCCCTTTAGCGGGCTTTTTATACACGGTAGTTTGCGCTACATTTAGCATTTTATCGGCTTGTCCTCGCTGCTGGGTCAATGTAGTTAAAACTAACCTTAGTTTTGATTACGCCCCCTAACAAACATTTATTACAGCCTATTAAAGTCAGTAAAGTCAGTAAATTCAGGTGCTGCGGCTTTAATTAATGGGTTAGGTATTTTATGAAATGCCGACTCATCCTATTTTATATCTATGCAAGGATAGCCTAGGCTATAATCGCGCCCCTCTTTGTTATTGATGACTTTAATTTTGAATTCAACTCCCATTAAACGTACTGCCTTGTCTTATGTTATTTTAATTTTAGGCATCATCTGTATTGCCGCAAACTTGCGTGCTCCGGTTACTGGGCTTGCACCCGTTCTTGATAACATTATTTTTAGCTTTAACTTAACTCCCTCACAAGCAGGTATGCTGACAACGTTACCATTAATTGCTTTTGCACTGGCTAGTCCAATGGCAACAAGTATCGCTAAAAAACAAGGCTTAGAAATCTCATTATTTATTGCACTCATTCTAATTGGACTTGGTCTGGCATCACGGTTAATTGACTCTGCCACTATGCTATATTTAGGCACAGCGATCATTGGCATCGGTATTGCGATAGGTAATGTGTTGCTACCGAGCTTAATTAAACGCGATTTCCCCCATAAAGTGGCGGTGATGACATCTACTTATGTACTGGCAATGGGGATTTTTGGTGGCTGTTACTCAGCATTAATTATTCCATTAGCTGAGTATAAAAATATTGGTTGGCAAGTCGCTTTAGCCTGTTATGGGCTACTCACTATACTTAGCATTATTATTTGGTTACCCCAATTAAAATCGCACACTAGACCCACCAAAGATTTACTAACGAGTGCTCATAACAACAGGGTTTGGCAAGAGGCACTTGCTTGGCAAATTACTTTACTACTGGGCTTAAACTCATTTTTTACTTATATCATAATTGGCTGGTTGCCAAGCATTTTACTTGAAGCTGGCCACACAGCTCAACATGCTGGTGCTCTGCAGGGAGCATTTCAGATAGCATCTGCAGTCCCTGGCATTATCTTAATCCCACTGCTAGCAAAACTAAACGATCAACGTATTTTAACTAGCTTATTGGCATCAATAGCCGCAATATGCTCACTTGGACTGCTTTATTTCCCTGAGTTTGCTGCCCTGTGGACAGTTACATTAGGCTTTTGTTCAGGTGCGTGCTTTATCTTAGGTTTGTCGTTTATTAGTTTACGTACTCATAATGCACAACAAGCGACGTCGCTTTCTGGTATGGCACAGTGTATAGGTTATTTGCTCGCGGCCTCAGGGCCACTTATTGCGGGGGCATTGCATAGTTATTTTGGAAACTGGGCGACCACATTGTGGTTGTGTACTGTAGCAAGTGCACTCTGTGCAATCTTTGGCTATTTAGGGGGACGTAATATTACGATGAAGCAGGCTATTGAAACCCGCTAAATAAAAAATGCGCTATATGATAACCATATAACGCATTCTTATCATTTTTTTGGTTTGACTAGCGCACCGCAAGTACGATTAAACCGGGTATAACAAAGAACGAACCCAATACATATCCCAGTGCTGCCGACTTGTTCTTCGTGCCTACTTCAGCCAGCTTTTCAGCTAGTTTAATTGGAATCTCACGTAATACTGGAATACCGTAAATAAGCGCAACAGCAAACACATTAAACATAACATGCACAAGTGCAATAGTCAGTGCCACTTCAGCCATTGGACCGGTAATAGACGTTGCAGCCAATAATGCAGTGATCGTCGTACCAATATTTGCACCTAATGTGAATGGGTAAATTTGACGCGTAGTAAATACACCGCTGCCCGCAAGTGGAATCATCAAGCTTGTTGTTGTTGACGACGATTGCACCATAACCGTTACAGCTGCACCTGATGTAATACCCGCGATTGGACCACGGCCAATTGCACCATGTAAAATGTCTTTTGCTTTACCAACAAGCGCCTTTTTAAGAAGCTTACCTAATGTTGTTACTGCAAATAAGATTAAAAAGATACCCGCAACGACCATTGCTGCACCCAACATTTTTGTATCTAAGAAACTAAATGCATCTTTGATTACACCCACAGCAGGCTTTACCAAAGGTTTAACAAAGTTATAGCTCTTTAATGATAAGTCAGCATCGCCCACGAATAAATGCGATAACATGGCTGAAAGCTTTTGTAATAGACCAAACATGATTTCAAGTGGTAAAAAGATAGCAACAGCGAACAAGTTAAAGAAGTCATGAACTGTTGAGGCAGCAAACGCACGCTGAAACTCTTCTTTTGAGCGAATATGACCAATTGATACCAACGTGTTTGTGATAGTTGTACCAATATTTGCGCCCATTATCATTGGGATAGCAATACTTAAAGGTAAACCACCTGCCACAAGACCAACGATAACCGATGTTACAGTAGAAGAAGACTGCACTAAAGCCGTTGCTAAAGCACCTAGTAATAAAGCGATAAACGGGTTAGTTGCAAATGCAAAAATTTCTTGCGCGCCTTGTGTACCACCTGACGCTAACTTAAAACCACCACTGACTGTACCTACGGCAACCAGTACTAAATAAACTAAAAAGGCGATTGCTGCCCAGTTAAGCGTTTTAATTAATAGCGTGTTCTGCTTTGATTCACTCATGTTTAAATCTCAATTATTGTCTTACCGAATATGGCATTTTAATGACGTTTTTGTTTCAGAGCGCATTAGAACACCTAAATATTACAGAAATATTTCACTCAAATTAACGAGCGCTCTTAAAACCTTCATTCACAATGTAAAAACTCTTAACTTAGATAAAAAAAGACTGAGATATAAAAAATAGTTAAATATTATCATAAGGTTAAATATACAAACGACCTTTACATTGATTTACAGAGCAACTGAGTTCTCATTATTCTATTTATTAAATAAATTGTATTTTTCTGTCTAAGGGAAGAGTTGATTTATAGCCTAATGTCATAAATACGAAGCGGATTGAAATTGCAAAAAACAAAATTGAGTTGCTTTTCAATTCAAAAAGCAGGTCATTGAGGAGCATTTAAAGATGAGGGCAAAAATTTTAGGTCAATTAAGCCCCCTTCTTAGATGGACAACACACTAACGATGTTTGTATTGTGTTTTACAGTGGCTGCGCATAATGGCTGGGTCACGTAACTTTAAATGCTTTGTTGTGCGACCACTGTGACGTTTGCGCCACACTTTGAATGAACCACTGGAAACATTATTGCGCATAAAAGTAACGAGCTGTGGGTGGCTTAAACCAAAAAGGTCTTCAATAGCTTCAAAGGGTGTGCGGTCCTCCCACGCCATTTCAATAATCCGAGAAGTTTCACTGTCATTAAATTGCATATTTTACCCAAAATATGTTCATACGCAGTCATTTCTACTTTAGCTCACCTTATTGAACACTTATATCAACTCGCCATGGTGGATTTAAGCGGTTTTCTCCGGCCCAAAAAAGCTTAATTTGGTTTCCTGATGGGTCTGTCAGCCTAGCCTCCTGCCATAAGTAACGCTGCTCAACAATCTCTGTATCAAATTTAATGCCTTTAGCTTTTAGTAGCTCAACCCACTCAGTGAGTGTGTTACTTTCAAAGTATATTGTTGCCCCATGACTAACCACGTCATGTGTAAATACTAAGGAAAATGTAACATGATTAGCGCACTCAAAGCGCGAATAATGAGGTGTTTTTACAATTTGCGTAAAGCCCAAAGCCAGGTAAAAAGCGTTGGCTTTTTCAATGTCAGTGACAGGTAAAGTGATTTGATTAAGGTTCATAGTCGCTACCTAAATATAAAGTTAGGTAACGACTTTAAAACCTTAACCAAACTTGAGGTCAATTAGTAATTTGCACTTAGGTATTAAGAAGCTTGATAACGATTTGCCTGCTTGATACTGGCAAAGTCATTAAACCGCACCCCATGTTTCTTCATAACCTCAAGAACCTTTTTACTGATCATTTGGCGTAAATAGAATGGCTGATTCGGCACAAAATGATGAATAGTATGGGTGTGACCAAAGTTAAAACAGAACAAGTTAAACGGGGCAAATAAACGGCTAGTTATTACATGAGTTTGCTCCAGCATGTTATTAACGCCGCCATAATAATGCATTGATGACGTAACAAAGTTCAGCGAACTTGAGCGAACAATATTAGGCACAATCAACACCACCATCAAAAACTCAAATACAGCCATAATTTCTAACGCAAAAGCAGGTGAATTAGCTTCAAGCGGCATAAATAAATTAACCAAATGAAACACAATTACACTATACAAAATGGCAAAGTAAGCCGTTGTTACCGGAAAACCCGCATTAAATACACTTAAAAAGCTAAAGTTTTTAATTTCTTTACTGAAACGCTTGGCATTTATTAACAAACCAAGCAAACCATCCACAATCACCAAGGCGCGTAAAAATGGATTTTTAATGCCGTTACCGACTAAACGTTCTTCTAAATCTTGCTCCGTGCCTGACACCTTATGGTGATGTAAATGCATTTGACGACGATACCAAGGGCTAATAGTGTTTGGTCGCATAAGCCACACTGTTAACATCATAAAATTATGCAAAAAAGGTTTTTTACTAAAGTATTGCTTATGAATGAGGTCATGTTCCAGTTCATGGGAGATTGACGTCGCAATCGCAGCTAACACGATACACAACCAAGCAGGAATTATAGCAAGGTAATACAGTGTGCCTACACCAATCAAGGCACTAAGTGAGAGTAATAAAATAGCCATCCCTAACGTGTTTTGATGGGCTAACAATGGATGTTTCTGACGAAGCTTAGCTTCTTCTGCTTTAATAGCTTTAACAATGGCTTGAATATTTTCTTTGGCGCTCAACGGGGTCATAACTAGCAACTAATAATCAACGTTGCGCAAATGATACCCGAATAATTAACACGCCGCTATAGCGAGCTAAGCGGTAAGCGGTAAGCGGTAAGCGGTAAGCGGTAAGCGTAAATTACAAAATGGAGTTATTTAAATCAAGGAATGCTCTCAAGATAAATACTTTCAATTCAGTTGTTCATCTCTACAACAATTTATAGAACGATAACAGCCTTCCAACAACTATCAGCAAAACACGGTTACATCTCACTGTTCTTATACCTAAACAACCGTTTCACATGCATAAAAGTATAAAAAGAAAACAATATTAACTGGTATTTTTCTTATTATTTCCTATTTTTATATCAATCGAATTAAATTCAGACCGTTTTTAGCAACAGAATAGCAGAATGATAACAAAGCAACATTTTTGACGTGTTGTTGCTTTAAATGAAAAATGACTACCATTGTTAGCACTAGAATGGTTGCATGTTTAAGTCGATTGTAAATATATGGAATGTGCCTATTCAGTAACTTATTGACAAGGAAATGTCATGTCATCTCTTTTTGGTTTTAAACTATCAATCCGTTTTACTTTGTTCTCTATCTTTGTGATTGCCACCTGTATTACCGCTGGGGTAGCAATCATGCTGCAATACTATTTTGCAACGGAGTATGCAAATAAGAGCGCCTTAAATCAATTTCATATGTCGGCCAAATACACTGGCGATTATTTGGCTGCAATTGATCACAGGGCTACAAAACTTACTGAGTTACTGGCTGCTGATAGTCAGCGTAACCTTGATAATGAGAACCTCAATGTGATGGCAAAAGCCATGGAAAGAAACCCTCTTTATCATTCTATTTTTATAGGTCATCAATCAGGTCTCTTTACTCAACTTATTAATTTAGACGCGACATCGATCACCAGAGAACGCTTTAATGCGCAGCAAACAGACAAGTGGCTTAAAATAGAGATCTTTCCTCAACGAGGAGAAGTCCCAACCCGGCAACTGACTTTTTTAGATGAACAGTTAAACGCCACTTTGGTAACCAAAGCGCCTCATGCGTTTGATCCCACTGTACGCCCTTGGTTCATTGGCGCAAATACGCATCAAGTTTATAAATCGGCACCATATCAGTTTCAATCTCTTGATGCGCCAGGGCTTACTTATTCTAAAAAACTGAAAAATAGCGATGCTATCTTAGGAGTGGATATTGCATTAGCGAGCCTCTCTGCTTATTTAGCAAAAAATAATATGGCCATTGAAAGTCAACTTTATTTGTACCAACCCACCGGAGAGGTTATTGCCACTAATCAAGTCCAAAGCGTGACTGATGACCATGTATTAACGTCTACAAAAATTGCCTTGAGTCGTGATGAGAAAAAACTGATTGAAAATATGCCGGTATTGCTGATCTCAAACTCCAAAGATTGGAGCCCTATTGATTTTGCGATATCGGGCCAACCAATGGGTTACGCGGTAGATAAGATTAATCTAATTACTGAAATGACAGGCATAAAAATAGAGTTTATTAATGGATTTACCTGGCCGGAATTAGTCCAAAAATATAAAGAAAAAAAATTAGATGCCTTGCAAGCTGTTTACCAAACTCCAGAAAACCTTGCCATGGGCACTGTGTCAGCACCTTTTATGGATATGCCTTTTACCACCATTACTCGCACTGATCAGCCGGTTATTACAAACCTAACAGAAATGACAGGTCAGACTCTGGCTATCGCGAAAGGGTGGTCTATTATCCCCCCTTTAAAACAAAGGTATCCATCTATAACGCTCCTTGAAGTAAACACTATTCGAGACGTTTTTGCTGCTGTAAAAGAAGGTAAAGCAAATGCGGGATTAGATAGTCACCTATCGTTAGCACAAACGGCTTCTCAATTTTTTATAGAGGGCGTTAACATTAATCCGCCGCTGTTTTTCGACGATGCACAATTCCCTTCTTCATTGCACCTTTTGGTTCAAAATGAATGGCAACCCCTGCTGCCTATAATTAATCGTGCGCTTAGTAAAATTACGCCTGCTCAAGAGCGCTATCTAAAACAAAAATGGCTATCTGATATAAGTAAAACTAAACATTCACAAAACACATTCGCAGTACCCCACAAAACCTTAATTGATGCTATCGATAATCCTACACTGCACAACTCGCTTATCAAGGCCAATATGGATGGTCAACCCGTGTACCTCTACATCAGTCCAGTTAAAGTAAATGACAAGCAACAGAGCTATTTCGCCATCATTACTCCGAGCGAATTGGTTTATGGCGACACATTAGAAGAAGTAACATTATCCATTATTATCACAACGCTTTGCTTGCTTTGCCTGCTTCCTCTGTCCTACGTTTTTTCTGCGCCCATTGTGCAGCCTATTCATAAACTGATGGCTCAAAACAAAAAAATTCAACAAAGAAAGTTTGATGAAGTAAACGTTGAACCATGCCCTATTAAAGAGTTAGACCAACTTGGCCATTCGTTAAATGACATGGCTAATGCAATAAAAAAACACGAGCAACAACAAGCAAATTTACTCGAGTCATTTATTGAGTTGATTGCGCAAGCGATTGATGACAAGTCTCCCTATACGGCGGGGCATTGTAAACGCGTACCAGAAATAGGCATGTTACTGGCGCAAGCGGCTAACAAATCAGAACAAGGGATTTTTACTAACTTCAAGCTGCAAACCAAAGAGCAGATCAGAGAGTTTAGAATGGCGGCTTGGCTGCATGATTGCGGCAAAATTACCACTCCTGAGCATATTGTTGATAAAGCCACCAAGCTTGAAACCATTTATAATCGCATTCACGAAATACGTATGAGATTCGAGGTACTGTGGCGTGATGCACTTCTTGAATATCAACAACATATTCAACTTAACCCTGAATCACAGACATTTTATAAAACCGAACTCAAACGAAAGCAGCTCAAGCTACAAGATGATTTTGGTTTTATCGCTGAATGCAACCTCGGCGGCGAATACCTCAGTGAAGATAAACTCAAGCGCCTAGAAGAGCTTGCTGCTATTACTTGGGAAAGACATTTTGATGATACTTTGGGCTTATCTGAGTTAGAGCTTGAGTATAAATCTAAAAACAAACGCCCCCTTCCTTGTGTTGAAATGCTATTAAGCGATAAACCAGAGCATAAAAGACAACGCCTTCACCCCCATGAACATGCCGATAAATTTGGCATTAAAATGGATATCCCAACATTATTAGCCGATAAGGGAGAGCTCTATAACTTATCAATTTCACGCGGTACGTTAACACCTGAGGATCGCTTTAGAATCAATGAACATATGATCAGCACCATCAAAATGCTTGATAGCCTGCCCTTTCCTGATGACTTAGCCAATGTACCGCGCTGGGCATCAACCCATCACGAAACATTAATTGGTACTGGCTACCCACGCAAGCTACACAAAGAAGACTTATCAATCCCTGAACGTATTTTAGTTGTTGCAGATATTTTTGAGGCACTTACAGCATCTGACAGGCCTTATAAAAAAGCTAAAAGTTTATCTGAATCACTGAAAATCATGTCTTATATGGTAAAAGACCAGCATATAGATGCGGATATCTTTGAGCTGTTTTTAACCTCTGGCGTGTATTTAGAGTATGCCAGACAGCATTTAGACCCTTCACAGATTGATCCAGTTGATATCACCTTGTTTATAGATGATGCCAAGGTGGCATAAATGCCCTATTCTATATGCCACCTTACACCACCGATTTTACTGTTGTAACCCTTGTACACCGTAAATTGCAGGGTGTTTTAACTGGGCACTTAAAGGTAAATAACACGCCAGTGCGCCAAGACTGATTACAAATAATAACGTCATAAATAACATAGCAAACTGCATAATTTGCGGTATGCCACCAGCAATGAATTGCAATGGTTGCTGTAAAGCCAGCAATAACGCCATACTGAGTAGTATTCCTGTTACGATTGCGCTGCCATTTTGCTTAAACACTAACAAAAACAGTGCCATTGGTTTTGCCCCAACACACAAATGAATACCAATTTCAGCACGCCTTAAGAGTACTGAATAACGCATAATGCCTATTATACCAATACTAGTTAAAGCAATGGTTGCAATGATAATCATCAACGTTGTACCTGATACGACATATTGACGAAATAACGCATTATTTCGCTGTGCACTTAATGGCTCCAATTGATGAATAGATAAGCCCGAATCAATTGATTGTAATAAGGTATTAAGCGTATTTTTTGTTACGTGCTGGGTATGTTTAAATTCGATGATAAATGAATTGTAACCTGCACGAGTAAGATAAGCTTTAGGCTCAAGCGACGTTTTTCCCGGTATTGGCATTGCTTTAACTACACCAATCACGACTAAATCGTTTTCGCGCCCAGAAGTTATATCAAAACTTAAATGCATACCCAGTGCATTACCATCACTTGACATTTTTTCTGCAAGTACTTCATTGATAATTATAACATTTGCATTACTTTCAACATCTTCACTTGTAAAACCACGGCCTTGCAATACGGGCTGTTTCAGGAGTGAGAAGTACAGTTCATCAACAGATTTTCCATAGGGTAATAGGATTTGATTACTAGCTACTTCAACTAATGACCAAGTAATTAAATTATCATTAATAGGTGATGAAGACCGACTGACTTGCGCTACCCCTGGTAATAAAGCTACCTCGTTAGCCACTTGCTTTAGTAATTGATTTGCCTTGTCTCTATCTGCTGCCAGGTGGCTTGCTAGGTTAACTTTTAAACTCGTTAATTGCTCAAGTGGCAGTGTAAAGGCTTCGTCAATATTACTTTTATTTACGCTAAAAACTAAAAAGTTAATAAACAATAATGTACATGCAACACTGACCTGAAAGGCGACTAAGCCCTGCCACACACGCTTACCTACCTGTACTGACATACCTTTGCCCGCTGATTTTAAACTAGTTATTAATTGTTGATAATTTATAATCTGCGTACACAGAAATGCAAAAAACGTGGTTAATATTAAACCACTAACCAATGTTATCAGCAGTGATACTTTATTGATAGCAAGCTCATTAGCACGCGGTAATATCGCCATAGCAAAATCACTCAGAGTCACTAAAAAAAACGCTGCTAACGCAAGCCCTATCAAACTTGCCAAACCAATTAGCAAGGCAATTTCCTGCCAAAACTGTTTAAACAAAGTAAATCGGGTTGCGCCCAGTGCCGCATTCAATGCCAATGTGTGCTTGCGCGCTGCTGTTCTTACAATAAACACATTACTAATGTTTACACAGGCAATAAAAACCAAGCCTGCAACGGCTAAAATCAGCCAATAAATATTTTGTGGCGTCTCTTTTAATATCACTTTTTGCAAGGAGTTAAGCTCAAGTTCGATATGCCAATCCGCAAAAAATGCTTCGTTCGTAATATGTTGTTGCCATACATTATCAACATACTGCGATAACTTTTTACTCGCCTGCTCAATACTTATATCGTTGGGTAACTTAGCCACAAAATGGCTGCGCGAGTAACGATTCCACCAAATTGGTTTAGCCTCTGCTGAAGTTAAATTGTAATCCCACGGCAACCACACATCTGTGATTTGGCCTGTTTCAATCAGTGCAGGCGATTTAAAATCTGCGGCAGCCACACCTATAATTTTGAATTGTTGGCCGCCCACACTCAATGTTTGACCTATTATGCTTTCTTTACTGGCAAAGTCATTTTGCCATGCTTGATAACTGATCACTGCAACAGGGTTAAAACTATCTAAGGCTTCAGCCTGTGTAAAACCTCGTCCTAAATGCAGTTTAATAGCAAATATTTCAAACCACTGTGGAGTAACAAAGGAGGTGTTTACTATAGGCAAACCCGCTACATCATCGAGCCGTTGTTCGGCGTAATAGACCAATGCAGCTTGTTCAAATAAATTATGGTTTTTATATAGGTCTATCAATGCTGGGTAATTAAAAGCACGGGTATTGAGTGAGCCTGTTTGGTCAATTTGAGCATATTCAGCTTTTACTAGCCGCCCCTGTTCAGGGTATGGCAATGGTTTTAATAGCATAATGTAAGCAAGCGTTAATACTGTAATTAACGCTGATAAAACAATGCTTAACGTTGTAACAACACTCAAGCTGTAAACTTTATGATTAGCTATATTAAGTAATGCATTTTTTAAATTATACGTCATTGCAATACTCCGTTAAGTTATATCTAAATAGTCGTTGGCACTTTATTACTTTTGGATATTTCATTTTACTCTCTCAACAAGTTATTTAAGCACTTAACTGCTCTTTGATACCCAAAGCACCTAACATTTCACCATCTAGCAGCTTTAGTTGCCTTGTAGCCATATCACTGTAACGCGGATCATGTGTCACCATGCAAATAGTGGTGCCAGCGGCGTGTAATTCACTTAGCACTTGCATTACTTGGTCGCCCGATTTTGAGTCTAAATTACCTGTCGGCTCATCCACTAATAGTATTGCAGGCTCTGTCACCAATGCCCGAGCGATCGCCACACGTTGCTGCTGCCCACCCGATAACTGATTAGGTGTGTGACTCATACGGTGCCCAAGCCCCACCTTTTCAAGGCAGGCCTTTACTTTTTCAGCAATGACTTGTTTGCTCGGTTTCGTGTGATGGTAACGCAGTGGTAATGCCACATTGTCAAACACACTCAGCTCGTCGATTAAATTAAACGACTGAAAAATAAACCCTATTTTCGCATTGCGAATATCAGCAGCCTGATTTAGCGAAAGTGACGACACGTTTTTACCTTCAATAAAATATTCGCCGCTGGTTGGCATATCAAGTAAACCCAAAAGTGAAAGTAATGTTGATTTACCACAACCAGAAGGCCCCGATATAGACAAGTATTCACCGCGATAAATACACAAATCAATGCTGCGCAGTGCGTATGTTTGCAGCTCTTGTGTTTCAAATACCTTACTAATTCCGTTCATTGCTAATACGACATCCGATTGAGTGTTCGTTACTTTTTGCTCTGTCATTACTTTCGTCCTGCTCATTAATTAATTAGAATTTCGCTATTACGGCGAGTAAGGTTGGTTAAATCTGAAATAATCAATTGCTGATCTAACTGCGCACCACTGAGTATTTCGATGAAGCGCCCAGCCTCGCGACCAAACTTAACATCAACTAAATACGCACTTTGTTGCTGTGCGTTTACCTGATACAGCGCGCTTACACTGTGTGGTTTAACGTTTGCAGGGCGCTCGATATAAGCAACATTTTTTAATTGCGCAACGTTAATATTGGCATCAACGGTTAATTGCGGGCGAACATTTTCAGGGAGCTCTTTAGGCAACGATAACTCGACCTCTACGGTATTGTTGACCACCACAGGGCTGATGCGCGCGACCTTTGCTTTAACAACCCCCCGACGGGTGTCAACATGGGCAAGCTGCCCTAATCGAATATCATCCACTTGATTTTGTGGAACTTGAATTATCGCAATAAGTGAATCAACCGAGCCGATAAGCGCAATTTCTTGCCCTGCGTTTACACTTTGCCCAAGCTCAACCGGTAAGCGCTGGAGTACGCCATCGATTCCCGCTGCAACAGATAGATTAGCTAGCTGGGTTTGTGCCATAGCCACAACCCCTTGCTGCTGTTTTATTTGCTCAAGCTGAATATTTTCAGACTCTATGTGCACAGCTTCAAGTTGCTCTGCACGTTGCTTCGCTATCGCTAATTGCTGACTTAGTTGTTGCTCATCTAATCTACTACGCTGATAATTAAGTGTTGAGACGATCCCCTGTTCAACTAAACTGGTTTCGGCTTTTAATTTTAGTTTGGCATTTTCATAAGCAGCATGGCTTTGTGCCACATCAGAAAGTTCGTTTAATTGCTCGCGGGTATTGTTTAATCTTAACTGACGTAAATTAGCATTGAGTTTATTAAGCTCTTGTTGCGCACTTTTGAGCTGTTGCTCAAGCGCTGGATTGGCTAATTGCACTATGATTGAGTCACTGGTCACAATTGCACCGGGCTTTAATAAAATAGCCTGTACTGTGGCGGGAGTTTTTGCTGTTAATAATTGCTGCTGCGCAGATTTAAGCTCACCATAACCTGTAACCGTAATGGAAAGCGCACCTTGGCGTACATCACTAATAATGATATTGCTGCGCGATACAGACACACTCGCTTGACTATTGCGTTGATAAATCACTCCTACAATTAAAATAACAGCCAGTAATAAAACGAGCTTATGCCAGAGCGATAACTGCTTTACTACTTTTGTTTTTACTATGTCCATCTTGCACCGTATTATGCTTTGTATATGTAAGCTAAAGCGAAACACGTGCCAACATTAAAAACCAATAAATACAACAAATTAAAGATATTCACTGTATAAAAAGCCTTATAAAGCGGCGATACCGGACTACCCAGTGCCAGTTTGAAACTGCTCAGGCACTAACGATTTCAATACACTTAATACTGCAACCCCAAAATCGGACTCAAAGAGTCCGAAATCGGAATAAAACACCTTATATAACCACCTTTAAATAACTAACAAGCTGAAATACAATAATAAAATCACTGGCATAGAAATCGCTATACGCTACAATCATGCTGCGCTTATTCACCGATTTGGAAGTTTATGTCTGCCACTATTTTGATCATCGAAGATAGCCCTGAAATTCGCCTAAGCGCGCGTTTTATATTAGAGGATAACGGCTATCAGGTACTCGAGTGCGACTCGCCCTTTACAGCACATACTCTGATTGAAGACAGCCTGACAATTGACCTTATTTTGCTTGATATGAATTTTACTCGCGACACAACCTCGGGTGACGAAGGTATGGCGTTTTTAAAGCACTTACATAAACAACAATTAGATATTCCCGTCATTGCAATGACGGCATGGTCGAGCGTAGATCTGGCGGTGCGTGCTATACAACACGGTGCGTGTGACTTTATTGAAAAACCATGGCAAAACCAGCGCTTATTAAAACTAGTTGATCAACAACTAACGCTTAAAAAGTTAAATAAACAAAACCAAAAATTGCAGCAACAGCTTAGTGATCATGACACGCCTGCATTTGTGTATCAGTCACGCGCTATGCAACAACTAATAAGCCAGTTAACTAAAGTGGCGAAAACCGATGCTAATATTTTACTGACAGGTGAAAATGGCACAGGTAAAAGCCAGCTAGCACAATGGCTTCATCAGCAGTCTTCGCGTCATACACACCCGTTTATCGCAGTAAATATGGGAGCCATTGTTGAATCGTTATTTGAAAGCGAAATGTTTGGCCATAAAAAAGGCGCATTTACCGATGCCAAAAGTGAGCGTATTGGGCGCTTTGAGCTGGCCGATAACGGTAGCTTATTTCTAGATGAAATAGCCAATATACCGCTGCCACAACAAGCTAAGCTATTGCGGGTACTTGAAAGCCAAGAGTTTGAAATGGTCGGTTCGAGTCAAACCCAAAAAACTAATGTGCGTTTAATATGCGCTACCAATGGCGATATTGCCACACTGATAAATCAAGGCCAGTTTAGAGAGGATTTATACTACCGGGTAAACACGTTGGAATTTGTCGTACCGCCATTGCGTGAACGCATTGAAGATATAGTGCCTTTATGCGAGCACTTTATAAATTTACACGCTAAAAAATACTCAAGCGCAGTACTGACCCTAAGCGAATGCGCTAAACAGGCATTAAACCACTACTCTTGGCCGGGTAATGTACGCGAGTTAAGCCATGTGATAGAACGGGCAATATTGCTGGCAACAAACGACATATTGACCGCTAATGACTTAAACCTGCAAAGCAATCAAAGCAATAGCACATTACCACTTATGACACTAGAGCACGCAGAGCGCCAATTAATTGATCTAGCCCTTAAGCAAACTCAAGGACATATCCCTAATGCCGCTAAGTTATTAGGTTTAGGTAAATCATCTATGTATCGTCGCCTAGAAAAGTACGGTATTACTGGATGAAAAACACGATAAAACCGAGTTGCCTTTATCAATCATCGCTTGAGCGCAGCTTAATCGGCTTTGCGCTATTAAGCGGTCTTTTTGCCACACTAGGCAGCTACTTGATTGCTCAGTATTTTGCGTTATCTATTGTTACTTCAGCTGGGTTCTCACTCTTATTTTTAGGTATTTACTTTAAGCTGTTTATTCGTACCTACAAAAAAGTAATCAACAGCTTTAACCGCAATCATGCCCATTTAGATGCCATTTTAAACGAAGATTATAACCAGCTCGTTAAACCCAGTTATCAAGCAGGGAGTATTCACCAATTACAGCAAAGTTTGATTTCACTAAGTGAAGAGTTGTTTAAAAAGAAATCGCGATATGATCAGCATGTTTTTTTGGTGTACCAATTAATTGAGCATTTTAATGTGCCTATCATGGTGCTCGATCAACATAATAAACTCAACTATGCCAATAATGCGTTTAGCGAATTTAAACAGACTCAATGGCAAACTTTACGCTATTCAAGCGCCGAACAATTAGGGCTTACAAAGCAAGACGCGCATTGGCAATTTAGCGATGTTATTACAGCCCAGCAATGGCAAATACGCCACAGTGAATTTATAGAGCAAGGCAGCTGCCATCAACTTATTGTTATGATCGACATCACTTCTGCACTTCGAGAAAACCAACTGCAAGCATGGCAGCAAATTATTCGCGTACTGGGTCACGAAATCCGTAACTCACTCACCCCTGTTACTGCAATGGCTGAAAATCTCGCCGTGAAGCTCACCGAACCACGACAAGTACAAGCACTTAATGTAATAAGTGAACGCTGTAATTACCTTAATGAATTTGTCACTCGCTATGGTGATATAAATAAACCACTGGCACTCAATATAGTTGAAATAGACACAGCTGCATTTTTAAAACAAGTCAGTGCAATTTACCCTGATACTGAATTTAGCTGCATAGCTAATGCCACAACCTTTAAAGCCGATCGCACATTTATTCATCAAGTGATGATCAACTTGATAAAAAATGCCATTGAAGCCAGCACTCCACCGGTGAAAATTGCACTAAGCATTCACCAGCAGGGCAGAGTAAACTGCATCACCGTTGACGACAACGGACAAGGCCTTGCCAACCCTGACAATATTTTTGTGCCTTTTTACACTACCAAACAACACGGGCAAGGGATTGGTCTGAGCTTTTGTCGCAACGTGATAGAGCAGCATCATGGTAGTTTGAGTTTAGCGAATAAAGAAAAACACCTAGGCGTAATCGCAACAATATTGTTACCTGTT
Organism: Pseudoalteromonas sp. H105; assembly: GCF_001469215.1. Classification (GTDB taxonomy): domain Bacteria; phylum Pseudomonadota; class Gammaproteobacteria; order Enterobacterales; family Alteromonadaceae; genus Pseudoalteromonas. Next base: position 3,166 of record NZ_LOFH01000015.1, on the reverse strand, counting down.
TAGCTCGATTCGAACAGAAGTACCTTGAAGAGCGATTAGCTTTATTAGTAAAAAGCTTGAATTAGGCATGTAAACATACCTCATTAACTTTAGTAAAAAGTCTAACTTAAACGGGAGTTTTTAAGTTAAGCACTCTCACTTCTGATCAGCGCTAGCTTTTCAATGCCGTGTTCTGGGGTCCATCGTTTAAACTCTACAAAGTCATGTTTTTTATATAACCTAATCGCGGATTCGTTTACTACAGCGGTTTCAACAACAATAGTCGTTGGCTTAATTGGAGCGGTACTCGCGAAGTCATTAAGTACAAAGTGCATTAATCTATTCGCAATACCTTTGCGAAAGTGTTCAGGGTCGACCACTAAGCTATCAATTTCTAATTGATTATCATTACTTTCCAGCTCAATAACCCCCGCGAGCTGCGTATCGTCATAAAATCCATAAAAAAGCGTTTGCGAACTTTGTATATGAGTAACAGTGCGCGATAAAGGTGGGAAGTTATACGTACCGATTAACTTAGCTTCAATTTGATACGCGCGTTGAAAAGTAGTGTGTATTTGCTTCGCGACTAAATCACTTGCGTTATCTAACTTTTTAATCAATGGGTAAGCTCTGTATCGTCTTATTTTACAGTTCAACTTATCAGTGTATGGCGTTTTTAAACAGGCTTATTAACGTCACTCATAAGCGCCCACTAAATTTACACTTACATAATAGGGCGCTTGTTCTCTCTGCTCTTTCTGTGGTGCCAGTAAAAGCTGCGAAGCTCTAAATTGAGAACAACACAGCTTACTGGTTAAATTGCTATTGCACTAATCCGCCATCAGCAATATTCCATTCGTGTATACCTGTTAAGATGTCGCGTCCGGTTTTTCCAGCTTCAGAGTACTGGCTATTACCTGCATGAAAACCAATTTTTTGCGGTGGTGCTGATAACTTACTCCACCCATTGAGTAAGGCATCGTAGTTTTCAACTGACAATGCAATCCCTTCAAACATACTGCGCATATCACTGAGGTTAGAAATATCCCAATCACTTAAGTTTTGATCAAATGAAACCGCATTGCGAAACATACTGTTCATATAGGCAACACCAGACACATTCCAGCGACCAATGTTTTGATTAAATGCTGATGCACCATCAAACAGATTGCCCATATAAAATACAAACCCAACTTTCCAATCACCTAAGTCTTGATTAAACGACTCTGCATTAGCAAATAGTCCTGTCATCCTATAAACACCGCCAACTGTCCACCTGCCAATTGGTTGGTTGAATTGGCTGGCATTATTAAACATGCGTATCATGTCTTTTAAGCTCGCTGTATCCCAATGGCTAATATCTTGATTAAAGTTCGTTGCACCATCAAACATGTACCCCATTCTTACAACACGAGACACATCCCAACTTTCAAGAGGTTGGTCAAATAAAATAGCTCCTTGAAACAGACCGGTCATATCTGTAATAGTAGAAACATCCCAATCGTTTATGTCTTGATTGAACGATTGCGCATACGAAAACATGTAAGAGAGATTCGTTACGTTTGATAAGTCAGGTGTATCTAAGGCATTAATAACAAGGTTAGCGCAGTTTATAAATGCACGCTCCATTGATGACCAACGAATATCACCCCACTGCTCTACGGTTAATAATTTGTTCCAATCAGCTTGCGTTTCATCAAAGTAAAAACGTGGGAAATCACCACTTATTTTAATGGTATAGGTCCCGCTGGTGTCGTATGTGTGGGTAATTGTATTAACAACATTGCGGTCGATAGTGCCATCGCCCCACTCTATCTGGAAGTTATAACCCTCACCTTTCGTTGTAATTTTAATTGTATTGGCATCTGTGGAGAACAGTTGTGTATTATCCGTTTTCCAGGTTGTGATAAATTCACGAGGTATAACCACCTCAACAGTGCGCTCAATACTTGCCGTGTTTCCTGCTTTATCTGTTGCAGTGTAGGTAACTATGTATACACCTGTATTATTAACATCCACTTCACCAAATACTGTTGCACTGATTGCACCATCAAAGTCATCAAGTGCCGACGCCCCTTGCTCTGAGTACTCTTCATTTAAGAATAACTTAATATACGCTTTACCAATGAGAGTAAGCAGCGGTGGCGAGGTATCTTTAGCGTCAAGTACCGTCACGTTTCGGGTAATTGAACTCGTATTACTAGCGGAGTCGACTGCGGTGTATGTAATTGTGTAGTCGCCGGGCGTGCTTTCGTCCACAGCGCCTGAAATAGCAACACTCACTGTTCCATCCACATTATCTTGTGCTTGGGCTCCTAGCTCTTGGTATGATTCGCCCAGCTCAAGAAAAATAGACTTTTCACCATTCAACGTTATATTCGGCGCTTGTGTATCATCGGGTGCAACTACTGTAATTGTTCTAATTATACTTGAAGAATTTCCCGCGCTATCAGTCGCTGTGTATGTAAACGTATATACACCAGCTTGATTCAGGTTCAAAGAGCCTGACACGCTAACACTGACGCTACCATCCTTATCATCTGAAGCAGATGCACCATACTCTTGGTAGCTATTGCCTATATTGAGCGTAATAGCTTGCGAACCGTTTAAAGTAATCACAGGCGCGGTTGTATCTAGGTTTGAATTAGTTTCTGTGTCAGCTTTTTCTGCACCACCAGAGCCACCGCCACAAGCAGATAATGTAAACAGAATGCACAAAATAAAAATATGCTTAAAGATAAATAAGCGATTAGTCGTCATTTTCTTTCCTTTAAAATGCCTCAATGTACGAACTTGAGTAAGGGTAAGTAATAAAGTAAAAATAGAGTTAGACCGAGCACTCTACCATACCCATATTGGGTAATTTGTATTTATTTACCAATAAACTATTGATGATAAGTTTTTCAATCTGCATAAGGGAAGGTTAAAACAACACAAACTGACTAAAAACGATGGTGGATCGTAATAATCTTATTTTAAGTGGCGCTCGAGTCCGCATTTCATTTTTAAACTTGAGATCATAATTCATCCATGAAGCTGCATCCTTCGTTCATCCATGAACTCACTTCGAGCAACTGCGAAACTATGTTTCGGTTTACTCTCACCCAGCGGGCGGGCTTTAACTCGTAACAGTGCCACTCCAAGTGGCGCTCGAGTCCGAATTGCACTTTTCTATAGGCATAAAAAA
>NZ_LOFH01000014.1 GCF_001469215.1 Pseudoalteromonas sp. H105 | reverse complement strand
TGAGACAGTTCGGTCCCTATCTGCCGTGGGCGTTTGAGAATTGAGAGGGGTTGCTCCTAGTACGAGAGGACCGGAGTGAACGAACCGCTGGTGTTCGGGTTGTCATGCCAATGGCATTGCCCGGTAGCTACGTTCGGAACTGATAAGCGCTGAAAGCATCTAAGCGCGAAGCAGGCCTCGAGATGAGTTCTCACTAGACTTTTAAAGTCTCTGAAGGGCCGTTGAAGACTACAACGTTGATAGGCAAGATGTGGAAGCATGGTGACATGTTAAGCTAACTTGTACTAATTACCCGTGAGGCTTAACCATACAACGCCAAACGCGTTTTATGTGACTGTTTAAGCGCAGAAGTTAATAGACTAAAGTAGATTACAGAAAACTTTATTATCAGATATTCCAAATTTTAGTTAGTGCGTAGCGATACGGACTGACACCAAATTTGCTTGGTGACAATAGCGTTTTGGACCCACCTGACCCCATGCCGAACTCAGTAGTGAAACGAAACAGCGCCGATGATAGTGTAGCATTTGTTATGTGAAAGTAGGTCATCGCCAGGCTCCAAATAAGAGAAACCCGTTACAGCGATGTGACGGGTTTTTTGTTGTCTGGGATAAAGTAAATACATCAGGCCACGCCCTCCTGCTGTACTCAGTAGTGAAACGACACAGCGTAAAGGTCAACGATGGTATAGCATTTGTTATGTGACTCTTTACTGCTGTAGGCACACGGTCATCCTACTGCGTAGCGCACCATGGCTCCAAATAAGAGAAACCCGTTACAGCAATGTAGCGGGTTTTTTGTTGTCTGGGATAAAGTAAATACATCAGGCCACGCCCTCCTGCTGTACTCAGTAGTGAAACGACACGGCGTAAAGGCCAACGATGTTGTAGCATTTGTTATGTGACTCTTTACTGCTGTAGGCACACGGTCATCCTACTGCGTAGCGCACCATGGCTCCAAATACAAGAAAGCCCGACTCGAAAGAGCCGGGCTTTTTTACGTCTGAAAGAAAACTAAATAGTAAGCGAGGGTAAAGCTAGCGAGTCGCATAGTCGCAACCTAGACACCGTAGCGTGGGTTGAGTATCAGGTGCCCCACGGAAAAAAGAACGCCCCGACCGATGAGAGAGTTGCATTTGTCAAGCGACTCTTTACTGCTGCAGGCACGCGGTCATCCTACTGCGTAGCCCGCTATGGCTCTAAATAAAGAAAGTGAAGGTATAGTCGTCTCGAAGATCCTAATTATTGTACAAAACAGCGCTAAGGCTAGGTCCGACGCCAGGGTAGTGTCACCCAATACCGCGCATGGATTCGCTGAGAATTATGAGACCTATGGGTATCATAGCGCCACGAATGAAAATAATATCAATATTTTTAATAAGTGATCTAACCTACTTTTTTGAAATTATAACTTAGTTTTCAAATGTTGGTTGCTCTCTTAGACTATCCTCATGTTCACTTTGCGCTGTCCATAAAGAGGTTAAAAGTCGTTTCGCTTAAAGAGTTATGAGATAAGGTTCTTATACCAATCCTCAATAATACTTAATCATTTTGCGGGGCTAAACGTGTTGCTACCTGCGTTAAGAAATTCTCATTTAGAACAATTAAACAGCAAATTTTTTGCCTAGTTATCAACATGTTTTTCCATCCTCAAAATAGAGCACTTAATTAAGTGAATTGGTATTAAATTAATATGTGTGACAAACGTGATGTTCGATTACAGTGCTCTAAATACAGCAGACATTATAAATCGGATTCTAGATATTTTGGCCTTTGGATTGCTATACACCTGATTATTTAGTATTTCAAGTAGCGTGTTATGGAAGGTCTTCATCAAATTTAAGTATCTCATGAACTAAATATGATTGGTATAAATCAGCTGGCGAGTTCGCTAGGGAGAGGTTAGCGATAAATCAGTGCTATTCATTGTTTTTATGTAATATAACGGTCTAATTATTATAAATTAACTAAAGCTTAAACTTGACCTTGTAAGGTTGCTACTATGTGTCGGCTGCCACCATGATCTCTATGCTCACCAAGGTAAATCCCTTGCCACGTCCCCAGCTGTAATCGACCGTTGTTTATAGGGATAGATAATTCACATCCTAATGTACTCGTTTTGATGTGTGCGGGCATGTCGTCGTCACCCTCATAGTCGTGAAGGTAATAAGGTTGGCGTTCAGGGACAAATTTATTGAAATGACTTTCCATATCCATACGAACGGTTGGATCGGCATTTTCGTTAATAGTTAAACTTGCAGATGTGTGTTGAATAAATAAGTGGAGTATACCAATTTTGTAATCAGCTAGCTCGATGAGCTGTGGTAGAATTTCATCATCAATAATATGAAAACCTCGCGAACGAGGTTTTAATTTAATCGTTTTTTGTAACCAACTCATAGTTTATCAAAGCTGACTTCAATATTTGCGTTCCCAGAGTCAGAAGTGAAAGGGATTAAAATCTTCGCTCCTTCGCTTTTATGAGTAATTGTATGACCTTCTCCTGATACCACGATAGGTGTTGCCATATCAAAGTCATAACCTTTCTCACCAAGCAAATTTTTTGCACCACCCGTTACCATGTTTGTTATTTCACCAACCATATCAGTAACTTCCTCGTTAACAGAGTCAGGTCTCTCGCCGAGCATACGTTCCATAATTGTAAGCGCTAGGCTTTTATCAAAGGTGATAGAAAAAGAGCCTTTGGTTTGCGGGCCTACCATACCTATCAATCCTGAAACATCACCACAGGCAATTTCATCTTTTTTGATTCTAGGTTTTCCAGGCTTTAACTCTGTTTGCGCCATAGTGCTTAACACATTTAGTAAGGAAGCTAGAAAAGGATTGATAAACTCTACATTCATTGTTACTTATCCCTTAAGTTTGGCAGTTAAACTGCGTTTATATACTTTAAAGTGTAGTGCTTTATTTTAGCTCTGCACTTTATTATTCTTTACACGATGCACATTGTCCATGCGCTTCAATTGTTTGACCAGAGACAATAAAGCCACTTTCAGCCGCTAAACTATTTAATTCGTGTGATATCAGAGTTGAGTGTAATTCTTTAACAAAACCACAACTATCACAAATTAAAAGTTGTACAGGGTGTATATGATCAAAATGGTGACACAGCATAAATGCATTTGTGCTTTCAATTTTATGTATAAAACCTAGTTCAGACAAAAAGTCTAATGCACGGTAAATTGTTGCAGGTTTAGCACCTGACTCAGTAAGCTTTAGCTGTTCGAGTAAATCATAGGCGCCAACACCACCTTGTGCACTTGCTAGGAGGCGAAATACTTTTTCACGGATAGGTGTAAATCGTGCCCCACGATTATCGCAAACATGTTTGGCTTTACTAACGAGTGATTCTATATTCATCTTCTCTTATCCTTACGCTACCGTGACATACTAACATATTGTATTGTAGTTGCAGTGTTTTTGTTAGGCAGTTTTATCCTAAAAATCGCGATGTTGAATGCATTATTTGCAATTTTATATGTTCATTTTTATATTTAGAGCTGCAAGAAAGTTTGGTTTTGCAGCCTTACAAAGCCAATATTTCGCCGAAATAAGCGGCAAACAACGAATTCCCTAGTTTATTGGTTACACATTATTCAGTGAGTTTAGAGTGTAACTTTTCGAGTTTTCGGTGTGCAGCTTTCCTTGTTTTTGATTAATTGCGTTTTTTTGCTAAATTTAGTTTACCTTCGTTATATCTGTGAATTTGAAATGGACTGGCTGGCTGATAATGCTGAAATAAAACCAAACCTCCGAAAACCATGGAAAATACTCATTGTTGATGATGATCAAGAAGTTCATAAGTCGACTAAGTTAGCAATGAAACTATTTGATTTCATGGGCCGAGGACTTGAATTCATGAGTGCCTACAGCGGGGCTGAGGCTAAAACAGTTTTAACTAACCATAATGATGTTGCTGTTATCTTATTAGATGTTGTGATGGAAACTGACGATGCCGGGTTAAAGTTAGTTAATTTTATTCGTAATGAACTTAAAAACACGAGTTCTCGGATTGTTTTAAGAACGGGGCAAGCAGGACTTGCTCCAGAGAGTGAAATCATAAAAAGTTATGACATAGATGGCTACAAGGCGAAAACAGAAATAACGCAAAATAGTCTATACCATTTATTCTATGTTTCTCTTCGGTCTTATCGTGACATATATCGTTTAGGCAGTTATAAAAATGCACTTAAGGCATTGTTAAACTCTGTATTAAAGGTCGATAAGTTAGGTGATATAGACGCTTTTTCTACCTACTTACTACGCTACTTAACAGAGGTATTGGATGCGTATGAAGCAGAGTTAATTGTAAATAAAAAAACAGCTTCTCAAATATGTATTAAAAGTGGCAAGCGCGCTGTATTTAACGCACGTACCGACATTCACACTGAGGTTAATACAGCTGCTTTTATTGACGAAGTATCCACAAAGCAGGGAATTTGTTATGAAGGTAAGTATGTAGGAATTTATTACCGCAGTAACGAAAATATAGAGGCAGTGGTTATTCTTGAAGTTGAGTCTGAGCTCGATAGCAATGCTATCGAGCTCGTCGAGATTTTTGCAGAGCATGTTTGCTCACTTATTGAGAAGTTAATAGGATAAATACAACGTGCAGCATTTTGATTTAGGGAAAATAATAACGTCCTTAAAGTCCACTTATGGAAAGGACTTTCTAGATACGATAACAATGCAATTGCATAAATCTATTGGGGCTCAATTTACATTCATCGCTAAGTTAGATGACAGTCGTACGATTTCTCAAACCTTGTCTTTAGTGGCAGGTAATGACTTTGCTGAGAACTTTAAATACAGGCTTGAAGATACCCCATGTGCTGATGTAAGTGGGGACTCAACGTGTATTTATCCGCGTCAGATTTGCCATCTTTACCCCAAGGATCAATTGTTGATTGATATGGGAGTTGATGGGTATGTTGGCGCGCCATTACATGATTCGAAAGGGGAAGTGTGCGGTCTTGTTGTGGCTCTTTATATTGCTCCAATCAAGGATGCGGAGAACGTTGCTGCTCTATTTGAGTTATTTGCGGGCCGTATCTCTGCAGAGTTAGAGCGAGCAGAGAGTGAACTTGCCCTCAATGAATTAAATCAGTCACTTGAACAAAAAGTGGCGTATAGAACTTACGAACTCGAAGCAGTCATTAAGCAATTAAAGCAATCGCAAAAACAGCTTATTGAGCAAGAGAAACTGGCTTCTTTAGGGCGACTTGTGGCTGGCGTTGCACATGAGGTGAATACTCCGTTAGGAGTTGCTGTCTTAGGTACTTCGACCATGATCTCTGGGATAAATCAGCTCGAAGCAAAGCTGATTGAGGGATCGCTCAGTAAGCAAGATCTAGAGTCATTTATTGTTGATGGGAAAGAATCTAGCCGTGCGGTTGAGTTTAATCTAAATCGCGCGAGCGAGCTGGTTGCTAACTTTAAGCAAATGGCCACCGATTTTCATAGTGACCCCAAAGGGGAGGTTAATCTTAGTGAATGGATAAACTCTATTTCTACCAGCTTAAAGCCCTTACTTAAAAAGCCTGGTATAAATTTGCAATTAGAGTTACCAGAAAAAGCAATCAAAGTGGTTACATACCCATCAAGATTAGCGCAGGTTATTACAAATTTAGTGACTAATGCAATTAATCATGCTTATCCTAAAAACTTTAAAGTTATTGATAAAATAATCACATTAAAGCTTACTGGTAACGCTAAAAAGTATACGATTTCTGTCTCTGATAATGGCATAGGAATGGACAATGAAACTCAGTCTAAGATGTTTGATCCGTTTTACACGACTAATCGCACATCTGGAGGCATGGGGCTAGGAATGACAATAGTCCATAATTTAGTGACTAGCTCACTGAATGGACGATTTACGATAGAAAGTCAGATTAATAAAGGGAGTATTATTAGCATCCTTTTTGATAATGAGGACGATGATAAACGCCTACTTAAAAATAGTTTTAAACGTGCCACTCAAAACAGCTACCAGTTTTATACCCACTTTCATGATAGCTTGACGGGCAGCAGCGATACAATCAAACAATTATTTCAACGTGTTGATTTAAAACGGCAGCAAACAATGGTTTTGCAATCAATTAATTTATTTATAAATAATATCAATACATTGGAAATTCTTTTTAATAGTGACTCGTTTAAAGGTATCGTTAAAAAGCACAAAGGCATGGGAATTACGAATCAATTAGTGGTTACTTGGAAAGAGTGTTTAATTAACACGATTGCGCAATATGATCAGGAGTTTGATGAAAAATTAGAAGGCGCATGGGATAGCTCGCTGAGTGAATTTATAGATTTTTTTATAGAAGAAATAAATCGTTAACATACCATGTGACAAAATGTTCAGCTTGAAGTGTAAGGCTTAAATATTAGTAAAAATTTAAAGCGCACAGCTCATTGCTGATATTATTGAACTCATCACTTTAAATGAATATTTTGTCTTGGTTGTGTATAATCTCGCTTTTAGGTTTATTGTAAGCTGTACATTCTAATTCATTAGATAAATATGGGTGGGCGTGTTAGTAAAAATTAGCAATAGACAATCCTGACTTTTAGTCAATGAAATGAGTTACCTAGGTAATAGGTTATTCAGAGCGATTAAGGTTTTATGAGTAATAATTTAAACTCGGACTCTGGTCCAGCAAAGTCAAATAATTCAGATTTTAGACGTTTCTCTGTCGCCCCCATGCTTGATTGGCGTGATTGATTTGTTTTTTTCTTGTAAATCAATGGTTTGTTTGTGCTTTAGTTTGGCAGGGTACAAAAGGGTACAAAAGGGTGCGGATGGAGTTGCTTTTTAATTTAAACAATAAAGAAAGGGGACAATTTCTTGTCCCCTTACTGTGCTTCACATTAAAAACTTTGTGCTTTACCCCACTCAATTCTAGCTGCTGAACATCGGTCTTCAATGTAAGCAGCCAGATCTTGCATATGAACAACCCACGGTGCTTTTTGACTGTTATACATACGAGTAACAGCAAAAGGTAACTCGTTACTCTTTGCTTTGCTTTTCGCTGAATTAACACTCAAACCTAATACCTTAAAAGCAAAATCTTCTAAGGGTATTAATGTAGTAGCCCCATATTCTGCCATGAGTAAGTACATTGTTTGAGATTGTGCCGCGTTTCTTGCTTTAGTCATAAGATCACCTGATCGTTAGTTGCATCAGCTCTTACTAACTTTCATCACTTATGAAAAAGAAGAATTTTGCTTATTATAATAAGATCAAATGTTTACTATGAGTTCTATCTTTTCAGCATTGAGCAATTGTGTATAACTTTATAACAATGCACAATAAACTTTCTTACTACAATCAAGCCCTATTATGTTATCAAATATACTGAGTTATGTCATGATAAGAAATATGGCCATCTGCTGATCTACGGTAAACACAAGTCCCTTCTTTCTGAACATACTTCATTGGAATTTTTGGGTTATTAATATCTTTACCACCATCAGCGTGCCATTTTGTAATCCATTTATCATAATAAAACTCAAGGTCTGCTGGTTTTAATAAATAAATTTCTTGTAGTTCAATTCCGCTATAGATTGCAAAAACCCAATCAACTTGACGATATTTTTCAATAATTACTGGGTTCATATGATGGTGAGTTGAAAAACCTTTCACTAAATCAGCATTTAAGGATTTTAATTCATACTCATTACCAAGATAATCAATAGCATCATTACCTTCTCTTCCTGGCAAGTCCTTTAATCCTGTGATTAATAATACCTGTAAAAGTTTACCGCCATTATCTTGGAAAATATCAACAATGCCATGTTGCTGTGCAAGTGTTTGAAGCCTTCGAACAAAATAGAACAATGAATTCAATTGATCCGTTGGGTTAGCATTCATTGGTATTAAATAAAAGTTCGCAGGGTCTATATTAAAAGCTTGTGCTAATTTGCATATTGTTTCTATAGTTGGTGAATGCTCCATGTTTTCGATTCGACCAATGGCTCTTGCATCTCCCAAATTAGCCATTTCAGCTAGTTGCTCTTGGGTTAGATTACGTTCTAAACGATAGTTTTTAACATTTGTAGCTATTCTGAAAATTAAATCTTGTGCTTCCATTCTTCTGCCTTAACTGTATGATTTAAGGCGAAAGCTACAGATCGATGAACAACATAAACAGGACATGAATGTCTGGTTGTACCAGTCAAGGTTGTCTTGTTTGTGTGAGTATGAGATCATGGACATATAATTTACTAAAGTGATGGTTTTTAATGCTAAATGACGTTTTAAGGGTCAAAAGAAGTGATCCTATCTACAATGCACACAGTTACCTAACAAAAGTACCTGTTGGTGCTATTATTCCGTTTATTGAAGAGTATTCACCCGAAGGTGGATTGGTAGTAGATATGTTTGCTGGCTCTGGTATGACGGCTATTGCATCAAAAATGACTAACAGAAATGCTTTAGTGAGTGATATTTCTGTTTTAGGTCGTCATATCGGTTTGGGGTATTTAAGCAGTGTAGAAGCTGAAGATTTACACAAAACCGCTAATGATGTTGTTTCAGATAGTAAAGCTAATTGTGGATATAACTATAAAACAATTAGAAATGAGGATGATCAAGAAGTTGATTTTGGTAAAACTATTTGGAGCTTTGTATATGAGTGCTCACATTGTCAAAATGAACTTGTATATTATGAATTATTGAAAACCAATAGCTTTAAAACTACGGGACTCTCTTGTCCTAAATGTAACAATGAATTTCAAAAAAGAGGCGCTACATACCTAAAAGATGTGCCTGTTATTGTTTCTGTTAATGGTGTTAATGGTAAGCAAGTTGAACAACCTGTTCAGGATTTTGATTTTGATTTGATTCAAAAAGCAGAAGAATCTAATGTATTCGATAATTTTCCAAATATACAGATCCCTAAAGATAGAGAGATGTATAAAAGATCTGCTCTTGAAAAATGGGATTTAACAGAAACAAAAAAATTCTTTTCATATAGAAACGCAATTGTTCTAAGTGATTTATGGAATAGAATTAATGCTGTAGAAAATGAAAGTTTGAGACAAAAACTTCGTTTTACCTTTACAGCAATACTTCCAAGGGCTTCAAGGCGTTATCAATGGAGTCTTAAAGCGCCATTAAATGCAGCAATTCAAAACTATTATATTGCTCCTGTATATTATGAATGGAATGTCTACGATTTATTCTTAAGAAAGATTAATGCTGTAGCAAAAGCTGATGGTGTTATTTCTGATTCTGTAGACCATTTAACAACAACGCAAGATTACGTAAATGCAAGTGCTGATCAACTTCCACACCTCGAAAGTGAAAGTGTAGATTTTATTTTTACAGATCCACCTTTTGGATCAAATATTTTCTACGCTGACATGAACTTGTTCCATGAAGCTTGGATTGGTGGAATGACAGATAATAGTCGTGAAGCAGTAATGAAAACTACAGGAAAACACAAGCAACAATCTAAAGAAGATTATCAAGAAATTCTAACAGGTGCTTTCTCTGAAGCATGGAGAACACTGAAAGAAGGTGCATATCTGGCAGTTGTTTTTGGTAATAGCCAAGGTTCAATTTGGTCTGTTGTACAACAATCGATCTACAACGCTGGTTTTGTATCTAAACCTGAAAAGATATTAATTTTAGACAAAGGACAAAGAAGTGTTAAGGGATTAAATTCAGGCACTGAAAAGGTTGCAACACTCGATCTTATAGTAGTTGTTAAGAAAGATAGTTCGGCAGATACTACCCCTATTGCACTATCTGATAACTATAGAGAAACGGTTAAGAAAACCATTGATAATATTGAACTATCTTCTTCATTAACAGCAAGTCATGTTTATTTAGAAGTTCTACGTACTGCTATGTCAGATCATGTTTGTATGGCAAATCTAGATTTACATGATGTTTTAGTTGAAATAGAAAGTAGAGGCTTTTCTATTGATTCTCAGTCAGGGTATTTAGTTAACAATTTATAAAAAACTTGGGTAAGTCAATTGATTGGCTTATCCATAATCATATCATTTAAGTATTTTTAAAAGCTTATTATGTACTACTCATACAATGGGCTAACTTCGCCCTTTGAACTTGTTATAAGCTTATACAGTGTATTTTTACTTATAAAATAAACAAATACTAATATACTGTAATAAGTGACTCTCCATTTTTCTTTTTGATTTTTACAAAATGTTCTTTTACTAGATTCTTTAAAGATCTTGATAGATATGATTGCTTAATCTGATCATCTGAATAATAATTATTATAACTTTTTAATAAATCTTTTTGTGTAATTCCTAATGTCTTATAAAATAAACCATCTTTTCTTTTTTTCTTTTCGTCAAATTCTATTTTTGTTAAATGTAATAATATTTTCATTTCACTTTTAGAAATTCGTGATCTTGTAAGTAAACCCATTAAATGAATAAAGCGTCTTTGTTTTGAATGTAAATCAAGTCTAATTTCTTTAAAAGTTAAAGCATCATCTTGTTTTAAAAATTTATTATAATAATCTTCTGCTGAATATTCATATTTAAGCATTGTTTTGTTGTTGATTTTTTTGGTTTTTATTAATTTTAACGCTATTAATTCATTTATTTCTTCACTATCTAATTCATACATGTATTCATCAAGCTCAAACCAATAATTGAGTTCATTCTCGTTAATAATATTAGACAGTTTATTTAAAGTAAGATAACTCATGTTTTCTTTTTTCATTCTATGTTTCCTTTTTTGTTGAATATAACTAATTTGTTATATTCAACATAACCTATTTGTTATATGAGTCAATAGATTTTTAAAAATAAATTTAAATTGTTTTTGTAATTATATAATAATAAAAGTTTAGATCTTAATTGTATTAAAATGATCATTTTTGATCTTTTAAATAAATAAAATAAACATTGATTTTGTTGTTCTGATTGTTTAAATTAAATTGCTTTTTATGTAGCTTCTGATATATTTAAAGTATAAATAAAAATTAATTTTTAAAAGGAAATTTTAAATGAAGAAATTGTTATTAGCTCTACCATTTGCCGCTGTTTTAACTGCTTGTGGGGGGGTTGAGTCTGAAATTGAAGAACTAGCTTCTGATTACTGCAATGCAATAAAATCAATTGATTGGCGCAATGCTGAACCACTTGCAAAACCGTTTGTTATACAAAATCGGCAAGGCATGCACGAACAAAACAGACAAAAATACATGCAAGTATTTATGAATCAAAGCTGCAATGTTACTAAAATCGAAGGTGAAGAGACTGCTTTTGCAGTGTTTTTTGGTGGTTCCAAACTTGACTTTGTACAAATCGAGTGGGACAAAAGAAAAGAGAAATTCTTTGTCACGGCTGATGCGTTTAAGAATGACTTAAAGCTGTATTAATCTATAACTAAAAATATCATAAGTCCTTGGTCTATATGGCTTGCTGTAGGGCTTTTAAGAAGGTATAAATGAATAAAACAGTTAAAAAAATTACTGATGTATTTTCCGAAAAAAAGCGCCAAAGCTCTGGATCTGGCATGGCTTCGGATAATGTTAAAGCTGCGTTGGGTTTAAGTGTAGTAAAAATGGCTTTAGATTACCGAGAAGAACATAAAAAACAATCGTTCATGTGGCAAGAATTTTTTGATTTTTCTAGAAAAGAGATCATAGAAGAAAATCGAGATCATTTTTTAAAACTGATTAATGATAAATCTGTAAAATTACATGATATTAACGGAAATAAACACATTAGGCTTGAATCTGAATGTGGTAAAAGTGCGTTTTTAAATATTGAAGAATTATTATAATAAAACTGATCTAATTTAGAACCTATTTTTTAGAAAAATGTTTAAACAAACTAATATAGTATTTATTATCTTCTGTTTTTGTTAAAAGCCCATGCTTTAATAACCTGCTTAATGATCTTGATAGATTACCTTGGCTTATTTCTGATTTATATTCACTTTTATAATATTCTGTAAATTCTATTTGGTTTATATCAAAAATGGTATAACTTAAATTTGAATACATTGGGTAATAAGTTAATAGTTCCAATACTAACAAATCAGATCTTGAAACTTTAGTTTCTTTATCTCTTGAGTGACATATAGCTTTTAACATCAAGCTAGCTCCTCTAATTAATTTTTGTGTTTTTTCTTCTTGTTCTAACAATTTTAACTCCTTTTTAATTTATAATATAGAATATATCAAAAGTTACATAAAAATCAATTTTAATTTAAAATTAAATAATTATTTATTGATAATGTTTTAAGCGTTTGCAGAAGCAAACAAGAGATAAAACAATCAGAAAAAAGGGTTTACCAATGGGATTGCATAAATAAATAGAGATCGTGCTTTTAAAAGCTTTCTGTGAGTTCTGATCTAATAATCCAGCATGAGCTGGAATTATATTTTTTTATTTTTTAAATGGAACTCGAAAATTTATAATAAACTTGTTTTGTTTGAAATTTTGAGTAAACAATCGAAGTGCGTTAGTTAGCTAATTTATAGTTTACTTTATTGATTAAACGTCTTGTTAATTCAGAATTATAAAAACCGTGTTTGTTCTCTAAATCACTAATATCAATATCTTGTTGCTCCATTGCAACAGTTAGTTTTTGCCACTCATAACTATCAAAATATTCACTATAATCACCATAAAATTTAGCGTACCAATCCATAATACATTTAGATTTTAATTCACTGTAACAATCATCTTCAAAGCCTTGTTTTCTGGCTGATTGCTGTAAAATTCTAAGAACAAAATCACTATTGTAAATCAGTAAGTTTTTATCTTTTATAATATCTAAAATAGTACAATGAAGATCCTTAAAAGATTTAGCATTATCTAACATTTCATTGGTCATTTGATGAATATGAAAAGCTTCATTTGAAATTTTTGTTACAGGCTTCACAAGCTCATTTAAAAGGCTTTTTCCACTTTTTGCACTAATGATATTAATTTTAATAATTTCATCGTCAGAATCTAAACCAGTAGTTTTAACATCTAAAATAATAGCGTTTTCAACATCAATAACTCTTTTTAGCCTAGCTTTTTTTGCTGCGGCTCTTTGTTTTTTTACTCTTTCTTCAAACTCTTTTTTATGCTGCTCATTAGCTATATCATCTAGTTTATGCTGTTTTATCGCATTTCTAATGTACTTTTTTACATCTATAAATTTATTGAATCGCTTAAAGACTTTATTAGTAATATAGTCTTTTTGAGAATTAAGAGGTTTTGGTAAAAATTCAGATACTACATTGTTTAAAAGTGTTTCAAGTTCTATATCATACTCTCTAGAGTATGTTATTTTAGACTCAAAACTAGATATTAATTTACTTGTAATGCTTTCAATATTTTTTTGAATTTTTATAACTTTATACTTGTTGTACATTAAGTATGAGTTATCAATTACAGCTTTATTATCTTTGTATGTAAAAATAAACTCTGTTTTATCTATAGCTAAATTATTGAAGTTACGATTATTTAATTTTTTAATCAAAAATTCTAACCACTCATTTTGCAGTTTTTCAATTTGAACAATATTTAAATTATTACCTTGTTCTTTTTTGAATTTTCGTTCAAATCTATCTTTAAATATTGCTAAAACATCATTGAAATAAAAACCATATTCGCAATATGCTGAATAGCCGTTTTCAGGGTGATACAAAGCATCTTTGAATATTATCGTAACGTTGTTTTCTATATTAAATATTTGTCTGATCTGGCTTGTTGTTATAACTTCACCTCTTTTTTTTAATTTCATTATTATTGTCCTTTTATGATGTTTTTATTTTGATTTCTATTAGATCTAATTCTTTGTTATCAAATGTTTGCTGATCTAACATTATGTAAAAATTCCAAACTTGATCAGACCTTCCACAAAGCTTGTAACGTGTTGGTTTTTCAGGTGTTGGTTCAACTTTATCTATAATTAAATAATCACAGTGAACTAAAATATTTTTATTAATAAAAACCTTATAATTCGGTGCTGCTGCAATATTTTCATTGTTATAAACAATTGTTACTTCATTTGTTAATTGTAATTTCATTTTAAAATCCTTTTTTTAGTTTATTTTTATTGCTTAAATTATCCTGTTTAAGCTCGTTTTCTAACTCGTTAAGCTGTTGCTCAATAGTGTTAAAATCATGTTCATTTGAGTAATCAATCATTTGTTTTTCAAAACTATAATTGTCTTCAAAACATGATAATAAACAGTCTGTTAATGATTCGTCTGTAAAATCTTGAATATTATAATTTTCTACAAAGAACTCTTTGATTTTCTCTAAGTAATTACTACTTAAAAAACTGTTTATAAAGCTCTCTAATGTGTCTTGTACATTTTCATCATCTAGTAATAAGTACTGTTCTGTTAGTGCTTGTAATATAAGCTCACGACCGTTTTCATTAACTTTTTGAGAATCAAAGAAATCACTGAAAAGTGCATATACTTCAATAGAATCTTTAACATTGAATTGCTCTAGAATTGCATCTAAATACTTGATGTTTTGAAGTGTGCTTATTGATATAGCAAGGTCAATATTTCTTATTGAATCGTTGATATAGCTTGATAGAAAGCTTGTTATATCACTAAGATAATATTCGTTATTAAAAATGATATGGTAATCAGTGTTATCAATTTTTTCTTTAGATAATTCTTTAAATTTATTATGTAAGTCACTGTAAAGAATGCCTTTATTATGACAATACTGTTTACCGTTTTTATGCTGAATGACTCTACATAAATGTTCAAAGTTGAATTGTTCTATTAGATTAGACATTAAAAACCCCCTCTACAAACTTGTGTTGAACTAGGGTTCCATGCTTTCCGATTTGTTCTAAAATTCCTTTGTTTTCCAAAGAAATTATTGATTTAGAAATGGCTTGTTTAGTTAATTCTTCGCCAGTTTTGAATCTTAAATGATTACGATTCAATGAAAAGTTATTTTTAGATTGACTTAATAATAAAGCATCTTGAAATATACTTATTTCAGTAGTATTTAATTTAAAATCTATTATTATATTTAAAATAGAGTGTATGTTTTTTATATTCACCTTTTTAATCCTTGTTTATTCTAGTTAAAATAGTAATACTTAAAATTTAAAAGTCAACCACTAGTTGTAATTAATTTAAATTTAAATAAATATTTAAATTGAATTTAAAGTTTAGAGATATAATAATGCTTAATCTTTTGGTGTTTTATGTAATAATAAAAATAGATTAAGTATTAAGATTTAAAAAGATGGGTGACAACTAATAGTTGTTTATCGTTTGAATTTACTTGAAGTGTTTTTATCGTTTTTCTCATTTTTTAAGTTGTTAGAAATTTTTAAATTTTCTTTAACAATGTTTTCACCTTCAAATTTTACAGCCGTAGTTTTGATTTTTTCGCCTAATTCTGGCTGATTTTCTTCTAAAGTATCAATTGCCCTTGCTGCTGCTATTGTTGTCAATGTGCCAAAACCACCACTTCCATCTGTATCATCATCATTTTTGTATTTACTCTTGATAACTGTATCCATCCAAGCATCAACTTTCTTAATTGCTTGGTCTAGTTGCTTGTTTTCGAGCCTTTCAATATCTTGTTGTAGCTGATCTTTTTGACCGACTTTTGACAAAATATCAGAAGAAAGTTCTTTTTTCTGTTTAGATTTTTCATCAATAGATTTATCAAGATCTTTTTCTTTTTCTTGCTGAGTTGTAACTTGTTGTGCAAGCTTTTCAATCTCTTTATTCGCTTCTTCAAGGGCTTTATCTTTTTGTTTAAGATTTTCTTCTGCTGCTTTTAATTTAGCTTTTTCTTGAGCCATTTCTTGCTTAATTTCGTTTAATTTCTGTTGCTCTTTTAAATTTTGCTCATGTTGCATATTGTAGCGACTAGACAAGCGATCTTGAATTGCAAGTTCTTGCTCTAAACAAGCTAATATGTAAGTTGAGTTATTACGATCTTCTTCCGCAACGAATTTTAATTTTATTGATTTTTTTAGAAATAAATCTAACTGTACGTGTTTGTAAAAACTTAATTGTAGTAGCTGTCCAACGTGACATATTTCTTTTTCTGTGAGGTCGTAACCTTTTGCTTTAATATTAAAATCCATATCAAATTCATTATTAAGCTTTTCTTGCTGTGAACGTGCAAAATCAATCATTGATTTACGCCATTGATAACGGTTGTTTTCTGAACTTTTACAATCCATTACTAAATGAACGTTGGCACCTGTCACTTCTTCCTCAGATAAGCCAATTCTGTTAGATTCATCAAAATGCGTACAACCAGCAAGGATTTTATGATTTTTTAGAAATGGGGCTTTTTCAAAAAATGATTTAACTGAATCCAAATATTCTTTTTGGTCAATACCAAGATTTTTATTATTATGAGGAATTTTAAAAGATACTTCTGATACAACATTTTCACGTTCTGAATTACATACTCTTTTATAGTTTTTCTTCTTAATATGGGTGTCCCTGTGCTGAATAAATGAGTCTATAATTTTGTATTTCTGGGCTTTTCTCCCCGTTGGAATTTCTGAATTCTCAACGTTCTCACGTAGTTTTTTACGCATTAATTCAATGTCTTGTTTTATTGTTTCATTCTCTGAATTTAATTCTCTACCATCTCCAGTTTCTAATTTGTTAATTAAATCTGTTAGTTCTTTATCACTATCAGCAATAGTTAGAACTTTACGTTTGTAGCTACTACGCAAATCTGAATATTTTTTAACATCTTTCTTATTTCTCTTGT
This sequence comes from Pseudoalteromonas sp. H105, assembly GCF_001469215.1. GTDB lineage: Bacteria > Pseudomonadota > Gammaproteobacteria > Enterobacterales > Alteromonadaceae > Pseudoalteromonas. The sequence continues at coordinate 80,056 of NZ_LOFH01000014.1, read as the reverse complement.
CACCCCTGTTATTAACATCTTTAGCTTTATCATTGATTATAGAATCGTAAACATCATTTTGAATCTCTAGAAATTCTTCATGTGTATAGTATTTTTCATCATGATAATAAAGGTTAAGGTGTGAATCCTCTGGTATCCATTCTTCCGTCTGACGTTGCTTTATACGCAACATATGACGCAATAATGTACGCATTGCATTCATTGAATTTTTGCCTTTTTTCTTTGCTTTTATATTCATAATATTCATTCGAGCAGTCGTTTCTTTTTGCACTGCAATTTGCTTTTTAGTGAACAACTTGGATATCTTAGAGTTAAAGCTTGAATCAATACTTTTACGGTTTTTAAAGTTTGAAATTACTTGTCTAGCTCTTGTACCTTGGATCTGATTTGTATTGATATTTTGAGAAATATTTCTAAGTTTATTGTTTAGTTCTCTTTCTGTTTTCTTTGCTTCTCTAACTGCTTTTTCATTTTCTGAAATAGCATTTTTTTCATTAATATCTTTCTGTCTATTATGTGCTTTTGTTGCAGCATCAAGTTGTTTTTGATTTGCATTTGCACCAGCAATTTTTTGTTTTTCGCTTCTTTTATCATCCATGATTTTTATCTCTTTTTCTTGTTGTTAAATTTACGAAGTAAACCCGAAATGATTGTGCCAAACCTGTGCGGCAGAAGTACCACTAAATACGCAGTATTTGAATAAGTGGGACGAATCATAGTATCGGGTTCCTTACATATTTCTTTTATACTTTTAAATTATCATTACAAATAAAAAATTCAAAAGGTAAAGGATAAAAAATAGTAGCTATTGAAATCTTTGTTTTTTTATCTTAATTTTTAAGTTATAACAAAAAGGATTTTGTGAAATGAAAACTAAAAATAAAATATTTATAAAAAATGAAAGGTGTTATAAAAGAATTGAACTTCTTATTAAAAAATATTGTGATGATAGTCTTAAATCTTACATGTTGTATTTAGATCTAATTGACCTCGATTATGAAGCTCGAATTTGCAATAAAAATTTATCTGTTCTTATAAAAACCTCTCCAGATTTTCATAATGAAATAAAAATATTAGAAAATAAAAAACTGCATACTGATCTAGCAAGATTATCTTTTAAGTTTTTTGATAATGATGATTCAATAATTTTTATGAAAGTGATTTCTTATTTATATAAAGAAACTAAAAGAAATCTTGTTGATGTTGTTCGATTAGTAGACTTGATTAAAGAAGATAAAGATTTACATTTGAAAGTAAGTGAATTATTAAAAATGGAATCTAACAATGAATAATAAAATATCTAAAGAAAAAATTGAAGAAGCTTTTGATAGCCTTTGTGAACAATTCGATTATGCGACTGATAAAGACGTTTTTTCGGATTTTTTATACCTTTTCCAAGAGCATCAAATACTCTTTTACGAAATGCTGCACACGCCAGAAAATCACGCTGTTACAACGATTGAAGAAGCTAATAAATTTAGTGATTCTTTTACTAAACAGCAGCAACTTTTAATTTTTTATATTAATGAAAAACGTTCATGTGATGAACTTAAAGCACTATTTTTTAAGATAAAAAATTATATTGATGATTTTTATAATTTGCTCTCATTAAAGAAACAACTTGAGCTAAAAGGAAATTTAAAAAGTTTGGGGCAAGAAATATTTCAAAAAATGGAATTACTTAAATTTCTAGAGCTTCAAAATATTTCTGAGATTGAGGAAAAACACCAAAAACTTCTAAAGTCAATGAGTAAAAACTCAAGCTTTGTAAAATGCAATCTCAATACAAAGAAGTATGAAATTAATTTTTCAAAAACTAAAATTAAAAAATATAAAGGGAAAAAGAGTAATAAATAATACTCTATTTCTGTCTGTAAAGTTTTAAGTATTGAAATATATCAAAAATGACATAATTTGAAGTTATGGAGAAAAATAATAAAAAGGAATTTTAAAATGGAAAAAATAAAGAAAATATCAAAGGGAGTGCTTAATTTCTTAATATTAAGCAAATGGGAACAATTCACATTAGTTGGAATATTATTAATTTTGTTCTGCTCTAAGCCAATTTTTGCAAATGAAGCTTATTTTTATGAGAATTTAACGGGTGAATCAAGAACTGAATTTTTAAAAACTGCTCGTACATTAAATGTAAGTACGTTTATGTATGGTTATACGTTTAAAGTTAACTGTCGAGGGAAATGGAACGGTTTTAAATTCGATACTTCCATAAGCTCAAAACCTCACGTTTTAGCGAAATGGTCAAGCATTAGAGATGAAGATAAAGCTACTGTTATTAAAACAATAAATAGTTTGTGTTAATAAAGTGGAAGGTTCAGAAATCACTAGCAATTTAACGGGTGTTGAGGCAATAGCAGTAAATTTATATACCCTTTCTCACTATGTAGGAATTTTCCTTGGCTCAATTATGTTTTTAGTGGGCATAAAAATGCTTATTACATACTCAAAGAATCCTAACGATCCTAGAAACAGCTTAGGGGGAGTGCTGATAATATTTATTGGTGCAAGTATGCTTTGGAGTCTTCAAAGTTCTATATCACTAGTTACAAACACATTAACAAATAATAATCATTGCTTTGTTTTATCAAAAGATAGTGAAGATATGAGTAATAACATAAACAAGCATAACGGAGAATGTTTTAATGCTAAAAATTCGGAGATTACGGCAGAATTAAGAGCTGATTTTGAAGATAAAGGAAGGGGTGAAGCATTAGGTGAATTATTAGCTAAAATTAACGTTTACATGAAGGTATTACAGGCAATAGCTCTTGTGTATTTCATAAAGGGCATATTTCTCTTACAAAGTATTGCAAAAGGCACTGGTAACGCTACATACGGACAAGCTTTAATTATGATCATAGCTGCTAGTTTAATCCTTGATTTACCAAACACCTTGGAAATGCTCATTAACACAGTGAAACAAGCCACCGCATTATAATAAAAAAGGAATTTTAAAAATGTACAAAAATATAATAATAGTTTTAAGTGTAATTTTTACGCTAAATTGTAAAGCTGATGGGGCTTTTTTCTATGAAAATTTACATGGTGATTCACAAACTAGCTTGCTGGTTGGTTCTAAAACTGAAAATTTAAATATAGATGGTAGACCATTACAAGTTACTTGGAATTGTTCGGGATTATGGGACTATTCAAGCGGTTTAACGTGGGAAACTGGCGCAAAATTTATAAGTGGAAATGGTAATAAAGTTCATATTTTGCCGAAAAAACCAACTTGGTTTGATTTAAATTCCACATTTAGAAAAAAAGATATTCCATATATTATTATTGAAGTTAACAAAAAATGTTGATCTTAAAAAATATTATGATAATTTTAAATTAAGTTAAATTTTTCTATTGCAAAACTCTAAATTTGAAATTTACCTTTTTTAGTTAAACACTTCATGTGGTATTAAACGTCCTGTTTGGGGCGTTTTCTTATTTTAGAAGGGTAAGATATAAAAACTCGCTGATTCGGTCATATTTTAAGTTCTACATAACAAATATATCGAAATACAAACATAATCATACGAAATCAAGATTTCCATCAATAAAACAAACACAGAAAAAAAGGCTTTGCGTATTAAGAGTATATTAAAAGCGTATTATTTTCTCGTATTTTGCCTACTTTTAAGGGCTAGAGCGTTTTTTTTGAACCTGTCCCCCCAGAATAACGAACCTGTCCCCCCAGAATAATGAACCTGTCCCCCCAGAGTATATTTAATTTTTACTGAACTTTAGGCAGATTTAATAGTTTTTATATAATAGTAAAAGCATCATCATTTAAAAATAAATTAATATTTAAAATGTTAATTGTTATCTTTTTAATTAAAAAGGAATTATTTTATTAAAAAGCGTTTGTTTTTTAATTGACAAGTGATTTATTTTTGTTAATCTAAAAATAAGGAGAAGTTAACATGGCGAAATTATTTTTAGAAAAAGATTTAAAGAAAATGAGCAGAGACTCATTTTTTAAAAAAGGTTGCATATATAAAACAAATGGTATTTTTAAGTTTGTAGTTATTGATTCGATGGGTAATCAGTATTCTATTTTAAAAACTGGAACAGTTCAAAGTAGAACGTTTACAAATATTAGATCTATTTATAATAAAATATTAAAATTTGGGGTTTATGAATTTTCATTTATAGATAACGATAGAAGGAAGGAGTTATCTAATGAAAAAGCCAGTTAGAGCAAGACGTATAACTAAAGATGTATTATCACCTGAGTTTTTCTTTATTCATTGGCAGCTACTTTTAGCTTGTTATGCTCCTATTGCAAACGGCAAGAAAGAACGAGAAGCAAGTAATGTTTTATCAAATAAACAAAGGGTTATTACTGACGGAGATTATAAAATGTCGGTAACTTCTGACTTTCTAAGCATGGACAGAGAATTTATTTTATATTGCTTCTTATTAAAAAAATTAAATTTTAGAATTATAAATGAAGGCATTACACTTAATGATTTGACAATTGACGTAACTTTTAAAGAAATTTTAGATCTTTTTGATACCAATGATTATAGAGATAAAGATCATAGTGCAGAATTTAAGACGTATTTTAAGCGTTTAATGGGCGTTGTTATTGATATTGAATACAACAAATATAATGTACTGACTCATCTTGTAAGTAGTGTTAAATTTACAAATGGTAAATCTTTAGACACTACATATAAAGTCACTTTCCCAGATGATATGTTTGATTTCTTTAAAATGTCAAACAGACAAATACTATTTAAAAAACATGAAATTAATAGTGTTGATACTTTTGGAGCTAAGAAATTATATTTATACTTATTATCAATAAATGAAAATGAAGATACTGGTTATATTATAACTGAATTTACAAGAGACAAGCTTGATATGATCCTTGGTCATAGCATAAATTATTATAATGTTAGTGATAATGAAAAAATGCATGGTACTTTAGAGTCCCAAGTTTCAAAAGAAAAAAGTTTTTCAAAAAAAGCTATTAAAAAATATCTTGATGCACTTATTTTATCTGGTTTTGTGTTTTCTTATAAGTATTTAAAAGATAGGGATGTTTTTGTAATAGTTCAAGAAAGACATAAAGATAGGCTGTTTAAAAAACTTAAAGAGGACGATAAAAAAAGAGTTAATGATAAAGCTCAAGAAAATAAGAATAAACTAATAGCTAGAATTGAAAACGAAAAGAAAAAAGCGAAAGAGAGAAAAGAGAAAAAGAGAAAAGAAAAAGAAACTAAATCTGTTGAAACGCAAGATGTAACTTTTAACGATGATCTTGACGATCCAATTGTTGCAAAAGTTTTAGATGATTCAGGATTTTTTAATCAAGATTAAAGTTTGTTTTGAATTTAAAGTATATTATAATAATTTAAATTAATTATAAAAGGATGCTTAAAATATGGCTGATTTCAGAAAAGTATTATTAAATAAAGATAAGTTAATTGAAGTTTTTGAAAGTTTAAGCGTTACTGATGCTATGACAGTAAAAGCTAATTTAGAAGCTGCAACCCCTCATTTAAAGGGTATGTCAGAAGAATTATTAGCCATGTTAAAAAAGGAAAATATTGATATTTCTGCGTTATCAGGAGATTCAAAGCCACGTAAAAAGCGCCAAGTTATAGCTGAAAATCAAAAGTTTTGTAAAATTGATGGAAAGTTAAAATTGCTTATTACAAGGGGCATAACCAAGGCTGAAAAAGACGGTCATACTATACTTAGCTTTGAAGACTTAAAAACTGATTCTGATAAAAAAGAAGGTAAGCGTCTAGTTGATGAATATAACGCATAACATTTTTGTTATATTATGATGTGAGAAGGGGCTTTATAGCCCCTTTTAAATTAGGTCTTTTCTTTTTTATTATTATATTCTTCGTACTTTTCTTTAGATAATTTTTTCATTTCTAATGTTGTATAAACATTAAATAAAATATTAATATTTTTGTGTCCCGTAATTTTAGCTACTGTGGTTATTTCATAACCTTCTTCTGCTAGTCTTGATGCAGCTTCTCGTCTCAGATCATGATAACGTAAATCTTTTATACCTAATTTGTTTCTAACTCTTTGCCAACCTGCGGATATGCTGCGCGGATTATATGGAAAAATTAGATGTGGATTTTCGGGATCTATCCGTTCTTTTTGTCTTAAAATAATAGGGTAGGCCTCACTAAGAAGCGGAATTTCCCAGTCATTATGTTCTTCTTCTTGCTCTTCATTAGTAGGTGATTTTCTACTTTTAACTATAATTGTCTTATGTTCGTGATCTATATCTTCCCACTCTAATTCTGTAATTTCACCGACTCGCATAGCTGTGTATATTGAAAATTTAAATATATCTGAAAAAGGAATCTTGGCAGAACGATGCTTTTCTCGTTCTTTTAATCCAGCTTCCATTTGTATGAGTGCATTTTCTGATGGTCTTTTGGTTCTTCTTTTACTTCTTCCAATTAATCCAAGTTCCACTAAGACAGGTATTGCATCATCGTGATAACGCAAATTTGAATTTACTTCAAAATATTCTTTTGCAAGTTTTATAACTGAATGTAGATATGTCACATCATGATAAACTGTTTGCGGTTTTGGCTTTGTTTTATCTTTTAATCGCGTTTTACAGTGAGCTATAAGATCACGCGGTTTTAGTTGGCTAACTATTTTATGAGAAATGTCATAACCATATAAAGCTTCAAGTACATGCTCTTTGGTTCTTCCTACTTTTTCAGAAGTCACAGGGTCAGTTAAATATTCTTTTATCAATGCACCAACAGTTATTTCTCTGAGTTCTTCTTCATCACTATTATCAAAATATGTACCATTTGCGATCTGTTCATATTTCTTATCTAGTTTTTTTGCTGCGTTATCTGCCCATGATTCAGCAGTTTTGAAGTTTTCAAATGTTTTCTGTACTTCTTCAACAATTTTTCCATATTTTGTAATTCTGGCTCTAGCACGATAAGAAACGCCTTTTTTCAATTTTCGTTCTTCAATATTTATTGTAGCCATTATCTTTCCTTGTTCTGATATAATAATGCAATAATATTATCATTATCGCTCCTACAGTTATACCCTTTTGTACCCCAGGCCAATACCCTAGGGTATAAATATAGTGTAAATATCTTAAAATTGGCGAAAATAGCGTAAAACAAGAGAGAATATAAAATGAAGAAAATCCCACACAAAGCCAAGTATGGAGCTGTTTGTCAATGAGTAAGGTAAATCACAGGTTTAGCGTTGCCCCCATGCTTGATTGGACAGATCGTCACTGCCGTACTTTTCATCGTAAATTGACAAAACATACTGTTCTTTATACTGAAATGGTAACAACAGGGGCTATTTTATTTGGTCGTGGCGATTACCTACACTTTAATAAACATGAAGAGCCAGTTGCTTTGCAGTTAGGCGGTTCTGACCCTAAGGCATTGGCTCAATGTGCCAAGTTAGCTGCTGATCGTGGTTACAATGAGATTAATTTAAATGTAGGTTGCCCTTCTGATCGTGTTCAAAATGGTCGTTTTGGTGCATGCTTAATGGCAGAGCCAACACTGGTTGCAGATTGTGTTGCTGCGATGAAAGCAGAGGTTACTATACCCGTTACAGTGAAAACGCGTATTGGTATTGATGAGCAGGATTCCTATGAGTTTTTATGTGCCTTGATTGAAGCGAGCCACGAAGTAGGCTGTGATGATTTTATTATTCATGCGCGTAAAGCATGGCTTAATGGCCTTAGCCCTAAAGAAAATAGAGAAGTTCCACCGCTTGATTATGCACGCGTTTACCAATTGAAAAAAGATTACCCACAACTTCATTTGAGTCTCAATGGTGGTGTGAAAACGATGACTGATAGTATTGCTCATCTTGCCCATGTAGATGGCATAATGATTGGACGCGAGGCTTACAGTAACCCATTTATGTTAAGTGAAGTAGATGAAGTGGTTTATGGTGATACTGTATTTACACAATCGAGGCATGATGTTGTGCGTTCTATGTATGAATATATAGAAAAGGAAATGCAGCAGGGCGCTAACTTTTGGCACATTGCTCGTCATATGTTGGGTATATTTCAAGGGCAACCAGGGGCAAGAGGTTTTCGGCGTCATTTGTCTGAAAATGGTCATGGCAAGCAGGCCGATTTATCAGTCATGGATAAAGCATTAAGCTTCGTACCAGAGTAGAAATACTTGTTTTATAAAAACCACTCTTTAGTGGTTTTTTTGATCCTAAATAATAGTCAAAACATTCATTTTTTAGTTAAATCCACTCATTCATGTTCAGCCTCACGTCAGCTTTAAATACTCCTTTTTATTTTTAACCAACTGAAATAAAAGTAATAAATTTATATTTAATTAAACTGGCACAAGTCTTGGAATCTCTTAATTGTAATCACCCAAATTCAATAGGAGAAAATCATGGGCTTAGTTAATCGTGTAACAGATCTTATTCAAGCAAACTTAGTATCAGTTTTAGATAGAGCCGAAGATCCAGAAAAACTACTCTCACTACTTGTTCAACAAATGCAAGAAGCATTGGATGAATGTCGTTCAACGGCTGCCGTTATTTTATGTGAAGAAAAAGCGTTAAAGCGGGAGCAAAAAAATAAGCAGGCACGTATTGCCGAGTGGCAAACAAAGGCTGAAATTGCTGTTAAAAAAGGCCGAGATGATTTAGCTGCGGCAGCGTTGAAAGAGAAGCAAAAAATAACTACTGACATGGCTGCGATTGACCCCGAGCTTGAAAAGCTAACTGACTCTTTAGCTAAGCTTCAAGATGATGCTCAACGTTTACAAAATAAGTTAACAGAAGCGAAGGCAAAGCTTACAAGTATGCACCAAGTGCATAATGTGGTTGCTGCAAGGGTACGAGTGAATCACCAGCTTAATAGTGACAAAGTTGCTGATGCGTTATCTCGCTTTGATGTAATAGAGCGACGTGTGGAGTCAATAGAGTCACAAGTTGAAGCTTACGATATTACAAAATCAGCGAATAACACGGCAGAGCAAATCGATGCATTAGTAAAAAATGATGCAATTGATCAAGAGCTTGTAGCTCTTAAAGCCAGTTTAAAACAAAGTGCATAGGAGTAAGATAAATGAATACTTACAATAATCAAACACGATGGAAGAAAGATCCATTAAACAAGAAAATATCAGGTGTCTGCAGTGGTTTTGCTCGTCGTTTTGACTTCCCAATCTGGGCAACACGCTTAGTAACTATCTTACTCTTAATTCAATTTCCATTGTTTATTGGGGGAGGGTACCTTGCTGCACATTTTTGTTTAGACAGTGAAGTATAAAGGGGAAATGTCATGAAAATTATTGCAATATGTTTATTACTCATCGTACTTATCGTGTGGAGTCCATTTGAAATGGTGCAGTTTGATTCATGGCAGCTACCTTTAATGATTGCAGACTTGAGTTGGGTTGGAATTGAATTGTTTGGGGTGCTTGTTGCAATTATAGCGGCTATCGCTGTTATTGCGTTGATTAGCGCAGGTTTGTTAGGCGCTGGCATCATCGTTTTCATTGGCGTCGTACTCGCATTGTTATTTGGATCAGTAATGATTGCATGGCCGTTAATATTAATTGTTTGCTTATGTTGGCTTATTGCTGATAATAAAAAGGCTGCATAAAGCGTCGCTATTATATGTATTGAATCACTAATATTACTGACTATTTTTTCGCAAATATGCTAAATTCAGTCAACAAAATGATTTTAGTAACAAGGAACGAAATGACTTTTAAACCATTATTCTCACTGCTTTCATCGGCTATTTTAGGTTTGAGTTTATATTCATCATGTGCACCAGCTCACTCAGATCATCATCATGACTCTGATAGTCAGATTATCGTTAACAATGCGCAAGTGAGGGCTTTTTTGCCAGCCAGTCAATCCACAGTTGGCTACCTAAGTATTGCAAACCACGGTGAAAAGCCAGTTGTATTAACCAAAGCAAGCATCGAGAATTTAGGGCGTGTCGAAATTCATGAGCACACGCATGTCAATGGTGTTATGAAAATGCAACAGGTCGATTCGTTAGAGTTAAAAGCACACCAGCAAGTTGACTTTAAACCGGGGGGTTATCATCTAATGGCCTTTGAGCCAACAGTGCCGATAAAAGTCGGGCAAGAATTAAAACTCACGCTATATTTTAATGACGGAAACCGAGTTTTCACTCAAGCTGAAGTGGTGTCTTTAGAAAGCCAAGTTGAACAAACATCGCAATCTGAAAATAATCATAAGCATCATTAGGAGGTTGAATGTCACAACATAAAGGGAAAATTATTAGCGCAGTTGTGCTAATAATTATATTATTTTATGCGCTAGCGGTGTACTGGAGTATTGAGCCTGAACGCGTCAATGTAGTGACTCATGCAAAACAACAAGCGCAGGAACGAGGTGAAAAACTCGTTACAGGTTATACAACGACGTCATCTTTAATCAATGTTACGAGTACGTTGTTGAATAAGTCTGGTGGATATTTATCAAATGATATGATGCCACCAAGCGTATTTATGGATAATATGCCCGCCTGGGAATACGGGGCTCTAGAAATGTCGCGTGATCTTGCGTTATCGATGCGCAAAGATTTTAGTCGTTCTCAATCACAATCGACAGAGCATGAAGCATTAAAAAAGGCGCAGCCGCAATTTAATATTAGCTCAGAGGCATGGGCGTGGCCGAGCGCAGAGAGTGAATATCAAAAAGGAATCGATTTTTTAATTGTATACCGTACGCAAATAGCGGATCAAAACAATCGCGAAAGTCAGTTTTACGCACGAGCAGATAACCTAAGGGGTTGGTTAAAAGAAGCCGAAAAACGATTAGGTAGCTTGAGCCAGCGTTTAAGTGCTAGTGTGGGTCAAGAGCGCCTTAACACTGATTTAGCTGGTGACAAAGAAGCTCATCAAGCTACGTATACCCCCTTACAAAATGAAGTTAAGACGTCATGGTGGGAAATTGATGATGTCTTCTATGAGTCACGTGGCGCAACTTGGGCTTTATTACACTTTTTGCAAGCTGTAGAATACGACTTTGCTGATGTGCTGGAAAAGAAAAATGCACGCGTTAGCTTACAACAAATTATTCGTGAGTTAGAAGCAACTCAAGAAACCGTTTGGAGTCCAGTGATTCTAAATGGGAACGGTTTTGGCTTAGTAGCAAACCACTCATTAGTAATGGCAAATTATATTTCTCGAGCCAACGCGGCTCTTATTGAACTTAGCGAACTTTTAGCGCAAGGATAAAACATGAAAAAGTACTGTTTAGCAGCTGCCCTTTCAATGGCATGTTTAGCACCAGCAGCTCATGCTGATACTCTATTAGGCCTTTATATAGGTGTGGATGGGTGGCAATCAGATAACTCTGGTAGTTTTGCTGATAGCGGTAACATGCAGGATTTTAATTTCGAAGATGAAACATTCATCAGTTATTACGCTGCATTAGAGCATCCAGTTCCATTAGTACCGAACGTTAAATTAAAGTACACAGAGCTAGAGCTAAATGGTTCAACCATGTTAAATGGTACTTTTGAGTTCGGTGATTCAACCTTTACAACAAATACGACAGCAACCACGGTAAGTGATTTGTCACACATCGATTATATTCTTTACTACGAAATTTTTGATAATGATTTGATATCAATTGATCTAGGTTTGAATGCTAAGCAGTTTGATGGTGACATTGTTGTAACAGGTACTGATAACGGTCAAACAGTTAGTGAGAAAATTGATTTTTCAGGCTTTGTTCCACTTGCTTACGGACGTGCTGAAGTAGGCTTGCCGCTAACAGGTTTAAGCGTTTTCTTTGAAGGCAGTTTATTAGCGATTGATGACAGCAAAGTGCAAGACTATCAGGCTGGTGTTGCTTGGGAGTTAATAGATAACTTAGCTGTAGATGTAGCCATTAAAGCAGGCTACCGCCAAATGACTTTAGAGCTAGATGATATTGATGATCTGTACACAGACATTGATGCGTCAGGCCCATTTGCGGGTATTCAAATTCACTTCTAATAAGCGTTCTTTAACGTGGTACTACTTCACTGTATGCCACGTTACTTCAAACTCCTCATCTAACGCACTACTTAATAATTGTTTATACCCTTTATTTATTGGCATATTTATTAACTTTCTTAATTCATCGCCCGTTTGGGTAAATTTATAATAGCTTAAAACCAGATCGTTGCTTTTTGGTTTCAATATTGCTTTTTGGTTTAAAAAAGTTAAGTTTAGTTCTTGGCCTGCTTTTAGTGCACCAGACTCTATTTCTTTGCGATATATAAGGCCAATATCCATTAAGGTCAGTATATCAGGGAAGCTAATTCCGGTTCTCCCTAGGTTAAGCGACACTTTATTTCCTTTACGTAAAAGATCAAATAAAGAGGGCTTTTTATAAAAGCCAAGCAAAATTAAGTGACTATCGTCTTTTTCATTGTACCCACAAAGCGCTGTACATTTTTGTAGAGCGTCAGCTTCTCGTTGTGTCATTTGTTTGAGTGTTTGCAAGCTTTTGATCGAAAAAGTACCTGGTGCGACTGTTTCACCAGCCAGTATTTTACCCCACAGTTTCTGCATTGACTCATTAGAGGTGTCTTCACATAATGCAATGAAGCGTTCAACCCAATCGCTATCTGGTTGACCACTGCTTGTAACGTCTGGGCAAAAGTTAACAGCCATCGCCATAATAACTTCGATATTTTGTTGTTGATTTATAAGTAGGCGCTGCTGCCGGTTTTGTGCGCGAGTGAAAACAGAGTCGTCACTGTTAATGCTATAGGGTATTGGAGATCGGCCTTGAGCATCATAGCTCTCATTTTGAACTGATGAGCGTGATAGAGAACTTTTAACGATGGCGTACCCAAGTTTGGATTCAATAATATTAGCTAAGTTAATTTTTGCTTGTGACGCCTTTACAGTCATTTTTAATTCTCACTGTTTTTAATATGTAACTGTAGCGTTGTTCTTAAATTGTTTAGCCCAAGCGCGACAGTATTATTTAATATATATTGGCTAAAGAGCGCTAAATAACCCCCTATGATTGGCGTAGTTACTTCGCCATTTAGTTCACAGGATACAAGTGTTTTGTTTTGCTCTTGGGTAAATGTCAGCGCTCCGGTGACAATATGTTCATTATTAAAAAGAATATTAAACTTAGTTGAAGAGCGAGATATGCTGGTAATTGTCATTTCACCCATGCCCCACTTACTTTGCCAAAACAAATGAGCTCCCACTCCAGCGCTAGGCTTTGCAACTGTAAATTCAATACTCGGATCGAGTTTTTCCCATGGAGACCAAACCTGCCAGTTAGATAGGTTATTTATGTATGGCATTATTAATTCTTTATTTGCTCTAATATCTACATTTTGAGTAACTTTATATTGTTGAGGCAGTAATAACCCAATGACTAATAGAGTTAAACAGAGAATAAATAGCAATTGAATAAATTTTTGTAAGATCTTAATGCTCAATCCTTAAAATATAATTTGATTTCAAGTACAACAAGGTGTTATTCATTGACTATAATACGTAATGTGTCATTCATCTATATTAAATAAGGTATCTCTCAAATTTAAAATAGATGCTGAACACTGTATTTAAACTGAAGGATTTATAATGTCGTCTAAGCACAGTGACTTTTTGTTTTTTGATCATGAGGAAGAACCTACCTCACAAAGTACACTCATGGGATATTGGGATGTATTAATTGTTGATGATGATCCTGAAATCCATTCGGTAACAAAGCTTGCACTTTCAGGTGTTGAATTTTGGGGGCGAACACTTCGTTTTCATCATGCATATTCAGCAGCTGAAGCCATTGAGTTATTGAGTACTTCACACTGCATCTCAGTTGTACTGTTAGATGTTGTTATGGAATCTGATGATGCGGGCTTAAATGCAGTTAAACATATCAGGGAAACGTTGCAGAACCATACAGTGCGTATTATTTTACGAACTGGACAACCAGGTTATGCGCCAGAAGAGCAAGTTATACGTGAATACGATATTAATGACTATAAAACAAAAACAGAATTAACACGTAGCAAACTGGTTACCTCGTTGGTTACTGCAATACGTTCATACGAGCAAATTTGCAAGTTAGAATATCAGAGCAAAGCGCTGAACAATATTTTGTTAGCCTCCAAAGCCATCTTAGGTTTTACTGATATAAAAGCATTTACTATGGCTGTGATTAAACAGTTATCAGTGATTCTTGATTGTGAGGCGCAGGGGATTGTGTGCGGCTCATTAGAAGATACTAATCGTATTTCTGTACTGGGGGGCTGCCAAGAGTACAGTGATTTCTTTGGTCAAGGGGTTGAGCAATTAGATAATGGAAGAATAATCCTTCAGGTTCAAAAATGCTTTGAACAGGCAGAGCATCAATACACAGAGCATGATGGTACCTTTTTATTAAAGAGCAAAAATCGCCAAGCCGCTATTTTCCTTGAATACGCTTCTAAACCTAATATTGAACAGCTGCAATTTGCTGAAATTTTTCTAACTAATGTGAGTGTTGGGCTTGATAATATACGTTTATTCAGCCGTTTAAGAGATGCTGCATTTAAAGATACGTTAACAGGGCTCTCAAATCGTACTCACTTCATAGAACAAATAGAAAAATATCACAGAGTGAGTAGTAACGAGCATGTATTTGTATTAATTGATGTTGCTAATTTTTCAGATATCAATAATGGACTAGGTCAGGAGGTAGGTAACTACTTACTTATAGCGATTGTTGAGCGTTTACAGCAAGAATATCCAACGGCTTCATTATTATCACGTATTGGGGCTGATGTTTTCGGCTTTCTAATCCCTCAAAGTGAGTTCAATGAGACCGAATTATTTGACAATTTGACGTTACCTTTCCTTGTGGCTGAACATGTATTGCCGGTTGAATTTAAAGCAGGATTATGCGAACAAAAAGATTTTCAAGCGACAGGTATGCAAACGTTAAAACACGCATATATCGCGCTAAACCAGGCAAAAAAAGATAAACGTAATTCTGCCGTTTATTACACATCAGACATGGAAGAAAAAATGGCATGGCGATTGGGTATTATTCGTCAGTTACGCCAAGATTTTGAACGTTCAAAGTTGGCGGTTTGGTATCAACCTCAACTCGATTTAGACGATCTTTCTTTGATTGGCTGTGAGGCACTGCTGCGTTGGCCTTCGGGACAGGGGAGTTTTATTTCTCCTGCCATATTTATTCCTTTGGCTGAAGATGCTGGGTTGATTATTGATATTGGCCAGTGGGTTCTAGAGCAAGCCTGTAAACAGCATAAGCGCCTTGAAGCGCAGGGGTTTAAGGTACGTATTGCTGTTAATGTATCTGTGCCACAATTTAAAGTAAAAAACTACGCCGAACTAGTCAAAAATACTTTATTGAAATACCAAGTTGATCCTGCATACATTGAGTTGGAAGTCACTGAAAGTGTAGTAATGGATGAACTTGAGGTTGTGATTAAAACACTGCAAAAGCTTAAAGACTTTGGTATTGAGGTCGCTATAGATGATTTTGGAACGGGGTTCTCATCACTCAGTTATCTACAAAAATTACCGGTTAATCGCTTGAAAATAGATCGTGACTTCATAAAAGATATCCCTGATAACGATAATGGTGCAATAGCATCACTTGTAATCGCTTTGGGCGCTCAATTGGGGCTGAAAACCATTGCTGAAGGGGTCGAAACGCAAGCTCAAGCTGATTTTTTGAAACAGCTTGGTTGTAATGAGGTTCAAGGTTTTATGTATGCTAAACCTATGCCTGAAAGTGAGCTTATTCAATACCTTGAAAATAATAAATAGGTTTTGCAACCCCCTTCGCCGCACACTGACGAAATCGTTAATATCGCTTGAGTATTTATTCGGGTATACTTTGCGGCCATTTTTGAAGCAATTGGTCATATTCTATGAGCGCACTAAAAGCCAAACGAGCCTTATTCTCATACCCAAAATATTGGGCTGAGTGTTATGGTACCGCACCATTTTTACCAACTACTCGAAAAGAGATGGATGCACTTGGCTGGGATAGCTGCGACATAATTATTATCAGTGGCGATGCGTATGTTGACCACCCTAGCTTTGGTATGGCTGTTATAGGTCGCGTGCTTGAAGCGCAGGGCTTTAGAGTGGGTATTATCGCTCAACCAGATTGGCAGTCAAAAGATGCCTTTATGGAGCTTGGCAGACCTAACTTATTCTTTGGTGTTACCGCAGGTAACATGGATTCAATGATCAACCGTTATACGGCTGAAAAACGAATGCGCCATGATGATGCTTATACTCCTGGCAATGTGGGCGGTAAACGCCCTGATCGTGCTGTTATGATTTATTCGCAAAAATGCCGTGAAGCTTACAAAGGTATTCCTATTGTCATAGGCGGAATAGAAGCTAGTTTACGCCGTATTGCACACTATGACTATTGGCAAGAAAAAGTACGCCGCAGTATTTTATTCGATGCCAAAGCAGATATTCTGATTTATGGTAATGCTGAGCGCCCGCTTGTGGAAGTTGCTCACCGTATTGCTGCAGGCGAAACCATGGATACCATTCAAGACATTCGTGGTACAGCGGTTATTCGTAAAGAGCCCATACCAGGTTGGCGTGGCAGTGATTCAACGGCCATTGATAAAATTGGTAAAATTGACCCTATCCCGAACCCATATGGTGCAGATGATGTGGGCTGTAGCAAAAGTGAATTTAAAAAAGCCGGTATTGATTTACAGGCAGAAGCCGCTAAGCCTATTACAGTGCAACCTGCGCGCCCTAAACCATGGGAAAAAACCTACGTTAAGTTACCTGCATTTGAACAAGTAAGTGTTAACAAACCGTTATATGCTCACGCCTCACGTATTTTGCACCAAGAAACAAACCCTGGTTGTGCGCGTGCGTTATTCCAACGCCATGGCGATCGTTCTATTTGGGTTAACCCTCCAGCATACCCGCTTGAAACGCATGAAATGGATGCGGTATTTGGCTTACCATATCAACGCATTCCGCATCCAAGCTATGGTGATGAGAAGATCCCTGCGTACGACATGATCAAAACCTCGGTGAATATTATGCGTGGTTGTTTTGGAGGTTGCTCTTTCTGTTCAATTACAGAGCATGAAGGGCGTATTATTCAAAGTCGCTCACAAGAGTCGATCATTGAAGAAATTGAACAAATTCGCGATAAAGTACCTGGTTTTACTGGGGTGATCTCAGATTTAGGTGGTCCTACAGCGAACATGTATAAACTACGTTGTAAGAGCAAAAAAGCCGAGAGTACCTGTCGTCGTTTATCATGTGTTTACCCTGATATTTGTAAGCATATGGATACTGATCACACTCCAACAATCGATTTATATAAAAAAGCCCGTGAAGTAAAAGGAGTGAAAAAAATCCTTATTGCCTCAGGTGTACGTTATGACTTAGCGGTACAAGATCCACGTTACGTAAAAGAGTTAGTGACTCACCATGTAGGTGGATACTTAAAAATAGCACCAGAGCATACTGAAGATGGGCCGTTATCTAAGATGATGAAGCCGGGCATGGGCGCGTATGATCAGTTTAAAGAGCTGTTTGATAAGTACTCAAAAGAAGCGGGTAAAAAGCAGTATTTGATCCCGTACTTTATCTCGGCTCACCCAGGCACAAAAGATGAAGACATGGTTAATATGGCGTTATGGCTCAAATCAAACGATTTTAAACTTGATCAAGTGCAAAACTTTTATCCATCACCGATGGCCAATGCCACCACGATTTATCACACAGAGATGAATTCGTTGCGCAATATCAAAAATAATACTGAGCAGGTCGCTGTCCCAAAAGGCGCACGTCAGCGTCGTTTACATAAAGCAATTTTGCGTTACCACGATCCAGCTGGTTGGCCAATGATCCGTGAAGCACTTCGTAAAATGGGCAAAGCTAAACTTATTGGTAAAGGCCCAAATTGTTTAGTGCCCGAAGAAACCCGTGATGAAAAGTCCGCTAAACCAAGTAAAGGTGGCCGCCCTGCGCTTAGCCGTCATACTGGGTTTAGTCAGTTTAAAAAGGCTAACACTAAGCCAAGAGTTGGCGGTAATCGTCAGCGAGCTAGGTAACTTAGTACGCTCATAAAAACGCCCAGCAATTGCTGGGCGTTTTTGTTTGTGACTTTAAGGTTTACTCTTCAATAAAGGCTTCGCCTTCGATCATCCATTTAGCGGCCGGTTTGCCTTTTAAATAATGGTCAAAGTACTGCATCATACGAATTGAAAAATCCACTTGGTTCGGGAATTTTTTCAAATGATGAGGTTCACCTTCGTATTGTAAGAAAGTAGCATTTTTACCTGCACGGCGAAGTGCAAGGTAATATTGCACACCTTCATGCCATGGCACGGCGTCATCTTTATCACCAAACATAATTAAGATAGGAGTATTAACTTTATCGGCAAAGAATACGGGTGAGTTTTCAATATAAAGCTCTGGCGCTTCAAATAGGTTTTTACCAATACGGCTTTGTCCAGTCTCATACTGAAATTGACGCGCAAGCCCAGATTTTAAGCGAATACCGCTGTAGGCACTAGTCATATTAGACACCGGTGCACCCGATACCACCGCTTTAAACATATCGGTTTCAGTGATCATAAAGGCACTTTGATAACCGGCCCATGAATGGCCTTGTAAGCCAATTTTATTAGGATCAGCAATGCCTAAATCAATCAGCTTTTGTGTCGCGTTGATCATGGTCTGCGTTGATGACTTACCTGGGTGGCCAATTTCAAAGCGGATATCGGGTAAGAAAATAGCGTAGCCATTTGACGTAAACATTGGGAAGTTAGGGCGGTGGTTGAGCTCCATTTTAGGAAAGTCGTACATGCGCTGACTCATATAGCGGTAAAAGTACACCACAACTGGTACTTTATCGCCTTTTTTATAGCCCGCAGGTTTAATGAGTACGCCTTGTAGGTCTTCTCCATCAAAACCTTTATAGCTGATAAGTTCTGGCTCTTGCCCCCACGCAAAGTTATTAACTTGTGGGTTTAAGTTAGTGACCTTTTGTGGCTTATCAAAGCTAAAGTCAGTTTGGTAAATATCAGGGAATTGCTGATATGTTTGCTCAGTAAATAAATACTTATTGGCATGTTTGGCTTTTTTAATAACATCAAAGCGCTTGTTGCCTGTTAATACCTTAGTAATTGCGTTATCCGCTAGGTTTAATTTGGCAATTTCAGTTTGTTTGTTTTTTAAGTTCGTTGCACTGACGAGTAATGTTTGACCTTTATTAAAACCAACCAGCTCTCTATCCAGCTTAATAACACGATACTGGGTGTTGTTTTTCTTGCCATTAGTCAATTGCGTAGCTTGTCGCGTGGTTACATCGAACGCCCAAATATCGTACTTACTATAAACAAGTACTTGGCTGCTGTCGTTTAGCCAGCCGGCAAAACCATAACCGGGTTGTGCAGACGGGTAGTCGTGCTTGTCATCAGCAAACGTTGCTTGAATCGCTTTGGTTAAGGTGCTTACTTTGTTGTTAGCTAGGTCTTTCAACTGTACTTGGCTGTCATTAAAGTAAGCGGCAAATTCACCATTTGGTGAAAGGCTTGGTCTAAATGGATAATCTTTAATAATTGACTTTTGCGCACCCGTTTTTACATCAACCGCATAATAATCAGCAAAAAAGCCGCCATACATAATTCGCTCAAGATAGGCTTGATTGTTATAACCAAGCAGTGCATCACGCTTGGTATTAAGTGCAACCACTGGCATTTCAGGGGTGCTCAATTGCACTGATTTATTATTGTTTAGAAAATAAACGCTTTGATAATGGCGGTTTTTATTGGCTCTATTCCATTGTTGTTCTTCACGCGGCTTAATTTCAGCATCGTTATTGTGCCAAACATTTAAGCCTTTTTGGTCGCGAATAGTGTCGTAGTCATACAGTGATGCTTCATCGCTATATTCTTTTGCTTTAACTTTAGCTGCAAGCTTAGGTCTGTTTTCAAAGTAAAGGCGCTCACCGTCTTCTGACCATTCAAGCTTGGCCGTTTTACCTATTTGCCATGCTCTATCAGCCGATTTTATATCAGTTAGTTGCTCGTTTTTATAAAGCTTTAACTGGTAGTCACGACGGCGCATATCATCATTAACATAATTGCCTAGCGTAAAGGCCACAATGTTTTGCGTCGGGTGCCACGCTATTTTATTAACGACAACACCAGGCTCATCAATCAGTACACTGCTGGTAAAGTCATTATTAAGTGTGAGCAGGGTCACTTGGTTGTCTGTGCCATCTTTGTCTATTTGGCTTGCAAGCAGTTGAGCTGCGTCACTGCTTATTGCGTAGCTAAATACCTGAGAAATCGTGTGGCTGATTTTATTGTTTAAGTTAACAATAACTAAATCAAAAGCGGTATCTTTTTTATCAGGTTTGATTTCACTTGTTTTGTCTTTATCGGCAGCACTTGAATCATCCTCTTTATCGGCTTTTTTGTTTAAGCGATACGCGAGCCAGTTACCGTCATCTGAAAGCTTATAGTCTTTTACATCATCGAACTGTTGCTGCTCACCACTGAGAGTATTAACTAACACGAGGTTATTTTTAAGTGTGTTTTTCTTTTTAGTGGTTTCTTTTTCGAGCAAAGTAGGGACTTGGGTAAATACAACCCAGTTTGCCGCTTTGTTTATTGTTGGCTTTGTACCGCGTGGTACTTCTGCAATCAATTTGTTATTAGTTAGGTTATAAACTTGGCCGCTAGCATCACCACGGTAAGGTGTGGCGCTAAAGGTAAGAATGTTACCGTCTTCAGACAGCTGAGTGCCTTTTGCTGCTTTAAAATCAAATACATCTTTAAACTGCAGTGCATCTTTGGCTGTAGCCGCTGCACTACCTAAGCTTGCCACTAAGGCAATACTAAGCAGGGATAATTGCGCTTTCATTATTAATTCTCGTTTTGTTTCATTACCCTTATCATAACGGGTTTATTTAACAATTCGAGTAGAAGCGATAAGTGCACGAAAATGAGAGTTAAGAGTGGAAAGTAAAAACCTTGCAAGAGAGACTCACAAGGTCAAAGTACAATTGAGTGGTCGCTATAACCAAATTTTCTGCAATTCTAGCCATTGCTTTTCAAATTGTGCGCTTGGCTTTGCTTTAAAGTCACTGCGGACAAACTGATTCATTTTACCTTCAATATACGCAAGTAAGAAATTAGCGATAGTTAATTCATCACTTTGGAAGGTTTTTCCTTCACGTAGTTTTCGCTCTCTTAATACTTGTTTGATTTGTGTCTCTAGCTTTTCAAATAAGCTTTGCACTCGCTCGCGTAGCCTTTCTTGTTCACCTTGGAGTGCATCACCCGTTAAAATTCGTGTAATACCAGGGTTTTTCTCAGCAAATGCTAGCAGCAATAATAGAATATTGTAGATGCGGCTTTGGGTTTCTTTTTCATTTTCAAGAATAAGGTTTATACGCGAAAGTAGTGTGTCTTCAATAAACTCAATTAAGCCTTCAAACATCCGTGCTTTACTCGGGAAATGACGATATAACGCAGCTTCAGATACACCCACTTCAGCCGCTAATTTGGCTGTTGTAATGCGTTGCCCTAAGCTTGTTTCCAACATTTGTGCGAGTGCTTGTAGTATTTGCTCTTTGCGATTACTTCTTTTTGTCGCAGGCATGAACATTCCTTTCTTTTAATTATTTATTGGGCTTTGCCAGAGTTGGCCACTCATTTTTTGAGCGAATGAGTGGGGCTATGTTAATGTTTTATTCAGTTTGTTTCCAGCCTTTTTACAATCGTTGAGCAAGCTCAGTCATTACATTTAGCGCTAACGCATATTTTGTGTCTATGGCTAATTCTTTTTGCTGATCATGCCAGTAAAGTGTTAACGCATTATGATCAGAGTTAAATCCTAGGCCAGATTTTGAGACATCATTGGCGCAAATCATATCAAGATTTTTATTACTGAGTTTGCCCTTAGCGTAGCTGGCGACATTTTGCGTTTCAGCGGCAAACCCGACGGTGTAGGGCCTTTTATCGTTAAGGTTTGCGACAGCTGCAATCACATCTGGGTTCTTTACTAATGTGAGGGTGAGTTCGTCGCCTTGTTTTTTCATTTTTTGCTCTGCGACATTGGCTGCGCGATAATCTGCCACAGCGGCACATCCGACAAAAGCATCTGAGTTAACGGCATGCGCTAATGAGTGGTGTAATAATTGTTCTGCACTTTCTATGTTAATAACGGATACGCCTTTTGGTGGGGCAATATTAACAGGGCCTGAAATTAGGTTTACAGTCGCGCCTAGTTCAGCTGCGGCTTGGGCAAGTGCATAGCCCATTTTTCCAGAGCTGTGATTAGAAATAAAACGCACAGGATCGAGTGCTTCACGGGTCGGGCCTGCGGTTATGGTAATCGTTTTACCTGTAAGTAATTGTGGTTGCTCAGGCTCAGTGCACAATGTTACCAATTCGCTGGGTTCAAGCATGCGACCTGCACCGACATCGCCACAGGCTTGCTCCCCCTTGCCTGGACCCCAAATATTAACGCCACGCAGTGCAAGGGTTGCTAAATTGGCTTGGGTGGCAGGGTGAGCATACATTTGTTGATTCATTGCTGGTGCTATAGCGACTTTGGCTGGTGTTGCAAGTAATAAGGTGGTGAGTAGGTCATCGGCAATACCTGCTGCCATTTTGGCGATGATATTGCTGGTGGCTGGTGCCACTAAAATTAAATCAGCCCATTTAGCAAATTCAATATGACCCATTGCGGCTTCTGCTGAGGGATCGAGTAATGAATCTGAGACTATTTCACCACTGACTGCTTGCAGGGTTAACGGCGTTATAAAATGCTTAGCAGACTCGGTCATAACCACTTTTACGTCACAGTGTTGCTCTTTTAAGCGCCTTACTAACTCTGCACATTTATAGGCGGCAATGCCACCGGTTATCCCTAATACAATTTTTTTATTCTCTAACATTATTATTACTCTGCCATAGCGTGAAGCTCATCTGTGTATGCGCTTACGATATCAAATCTTTGCCGTGTGGACGAAGGTTTTAATTTGAATTTTATTTGTCATTTCACAGGCGAAATTTAATTTATAGATTACAGTTATATGAACTTACTCCATTTTAGGGACGAAATGATGCAGTTAACTTCTTTACCATTTGAGCAACGACCACGTGAAAAGCTATTAGCCAAAGGCGCTAAATCATTGAGTGATGCTGAACTACTCGCTATTTTTTTACGCACAGGGTTACCAGGGATGAATGTGGTTGAACTTGCGCAACATTTAATGATGCAAAATGAAACGTTACATAACTTGTTTAACGCATCGATTGAGGATTTTTGTGCACAAAAAGGCTTAGGCAAAGCGAAGTTTGTGCAATTACAAGCCGTACTTGAGTTGAGTCGCCGTTATATGATGGAGCAATGCCAGCGCAAAGCTGTGTTTAATTCCCCACAAGCGGTATACGATTACCTCACACTGGAACTAAGAGGTTTGCAGCAGGAAGTATTTATGGTGTTATACCTTGATAGCCAAAATAGGTTGATAAAAGAGGAAACACTTTTTTATGGAACGATTAATGCTGCATCTGTCTACCCACGTGAAGTCGTGAAGGCTGCACTTAAAAATAATGCGGGAGCACTTATTTTAGCGCATAACCATCCATCTGGCATTGCAGAGCCAAGCCAAGCAGATAAACTAATTACCAATAAATTGCAGCAAGCATTGCAATTAGTCGATATAAATATCTTAGATCACATCATTGTTGGCGCAGATAACTGTATTTCTTTTGCAGAGCGAGGCCTTATTTAGCGTTGTTTGCTTGATAAGTGTGTTAAAAATAAGCTGTTTACGCTTTTTTGCTAAATTAGTTTAATTTAAATGCAGTTTTTACTTTCCCTAAGGGCTTTCGATCTTTATAATTAGCCGCTATCAAATTTACATATGAGCTGATTGGATAGATCAGTGTTTGATCTTTGCCTGTAAAAGCTGTATAAAGAGCGCCCTTCGATTTATTCTCTAGGGCAGAAATACATGGCCTTAGGTTAAATTAAGCTCGAGCGAAGTTATTGGAGATATATAGACATGTCTAAAGTATGTCAAGTTACAGGTAAGCGTCCTGCGGTTGGTAATCACCGTTCACACGCGAGAAACGCGACTAGACGTCGTTTCCTACCTAACCTACAAACACACCGTTTTTGGGTTGAAAGTGAAAAACGTTTTGTAACATTACGCACTACTACTAAAGGTATGCGTATTATCGATAAAAAAGGCATCGACGCGGTTCTTACAGAAATCCGTGCTCGCGGCGAAAAAGTTTAAGGAACTGAATCATGCGCGATAAAATCCGTTTAGTTTCAACTGCTGGTACTGGTTTTTTCTACACTACCGACAAAAACAAGCGTAACATGCCTGAAAAGATGGAAATCAAAAAATTCGATCCTAAGGCTCGTAAACACGTGATTTTCAAAGAAGCTAAAATCAAGTAATTTAGTTTTCTTCAGAATATCAAAAACCCAGCTTATGCTGGGTTTTTTGTTTTTGATTTGCCGTAACCTTTAGGTTTCAGACATAAAAAAACCTTGCAAGCAAAGCTCACAAGGTTAATGTTTTTAGCACTTAGCACTTAGCACTTAGCACTTAGCACTTAGCACTTAGCACTTAGCACTTAGCACTTAGCATATTAAAGCTTAGTGAATGCATCCTGTAGTGGTGGCACGACTTGCTTTTTGCGGCTTAATACGCCGTCAAGCCACACTTTACCGTCTTTAGGCGTTTCACCATAAGCAGTTTCAACAAGCGTTGCATCATCAGATGCGATTAGCATTTGTGAGCCTTCTTTCATGATGTCGGTCAGTAGTAAAAATACTGAATGACGATTACCTTCTTCTTTTAGTGCTGCGATATCAGCTTCTAGATCGGCTTTGATATCATCAAATACAGCAAGGTCGATAACTTCTAATTGGCCAATACCAACTAATTTACCGTTCATGTTGAAGTCTTTAAAGTCACGCATTACTAAATCACGTGCAGGGGTGTCTTCAACCGCAGATTTAACGCGGAACATGTCCATACCTAATTCTTTAAAATCTTCTACGCCAGCAATTTCAGCCAGCGCTTCAACACACTTGATATCTGCGGTAGTGCACGTTGGTGATTTAAAGATAACAGTATCGCTTAAAATTGCACACATCATGATGCCAGCAATGTCTTTTGGAATGTCAACATTGTAAAAGTCATACATCATTTTGATGATAGTGTTTGAACAGCCAACTGGACGAATCCAACATTCAAGCGGCGTTGATGATGTTAAATCACCTAGTTTGTGATGATCAACTACGCCGACAACGCGTGCTTCATCGATGTCATCGGGTGCTTGCGTTTTTTCCGTATGGTCAACTATGTAAACATCTTCACCGGCATAGCTTAATTTAAGCTCAGGTGCTTCAAAGCCAAAGCGGTCAAGAATAAATTGTGTTTCTGGTGAAATATCACCCAGACGAGTTGGTATAGCCGGCTCATCGATTTGGTTTTTTAAATAAGCAAGTGCAATTGCACCACAAATTGAATCTGAATCTGGGATTTTGTGACCCACTACATACATTGACATTGACGGAGCTCCTTAAAATTTGCAGATATTCTAGCAAAGTAATCGTGCTTTGGCACATTTCACGTTGCTGAATTTTTGTAATAATTAATAACCAAAGCATGTAGTATTTTGAAGGTGGGGACTGATATATTTACAGGTGCCATTTTAGCTGTTTTTAGTTACACTTTAGTGAATTGAATCTTCAGTAAAGAGTCTCAAATGCAGCTCAGTCGCAAAGCATGGAACAATGTATTAATCTTCTCTATGTTATTGATGATTTTCTTTTTTAATGGCCTTCACAAAAAGCTTAATAGTGTGCCTGAGCAGCCAAGCATACAAACGGTCCTGCCAGCTCAAAGCTTTATTCTTGCGCTTAGTTTTCCTGAGCACAAAATTGAGCGAATAGGCACTGCGTGGCGCAGTCAGCCCCTTATTGAAAGCCCAGCAAGTAATGAGTGGTCTGCAAACCAAGAAAACATTGTTAAACTTATAAATGATTGGCAACGCGTAGAACTAAGTGTGAGCGATGTATCACCAGCAAAGCTAGCCCAACCAATTACTGTTGCAACGCTCTGGTTGGCGGGTGAGCAATTACCCTGGCTTTATCAATTGTACAGCGCACCACAAGGGTATTATTTATTAGATAAAAGTACGCAACGGGTATTTTTAATTGATGCAGATAAAGCCCAACATTTATTTGTAAATTTTGAGTTTTTACCGAGAGAGTCTATCTAGAATGCCTGAGTTACCAGAAGTTGAAGTGAGTCGAATGGGAATAACCCCACATATTTTGCAACAAACAGTAGTTAAGGTGAATATTCACAATCCAAATATGCGTTGGCCGGTACCTGACGAAGTCTACCAGATTGAGGCCCTTCCCGTTGTTGCTGTTGAGCGTAGGGCGAAGTATTTACTGCTGACCTGTGAACTTGGTAGCGTAATTTTACACTTAGGTATGTCAGGTAATTTACGGGTGGTAGATAAAGCCGAACCGCTTAAAAAGCATGACCACATTGAGTTTATTTTTGGTAATGGCAAAGCACTAAGGTTAAATGACCCTCGCCGTTTTGGTTGCTGCTTGTGGCAAGCGCCAAATGAATGTCATACGTTGCTGAGCAAACTTGGGCCTGAGCCACTGACAGATGCTTTCACAGCTAAACGTGTTTATGAGCAATCACGCAATAAAAAGACGGCCATTAAACAATTTATAATGGATAATGCTGTGGTTGTAGGGGTGGGAAATATTTACGCAAATGAATCGCTTTTTAAAGCGGGCATCCACCCTAAGAGAGAGGCAGGTAAAGTCTCTTTAGCGCGTTATGAAAAGTTAGTGCCTATCATAAAAGAAACCTTAGCGGCTGCTATTGTACAAGGCGGCACAACGTTGAAAGACTTTGCACAAAGCGATGGTAAACCAGGCTACTTTGCTCAGCAACTATTAGTGTATGGAAGAAAAGGTGAGCCTTGTTTTGTGTGCAAAAAGAACTTAACTGAAATCCGCCTAGGGCAGCGTAGCACTGTTTTTTGCAGTCAATGCCAGCGTTAATTGTTAAACCTTATATACCCAAGCCACCTCAAGATCCGAGCGTCGTTGGAATTAAAAGCGATTTAGGCAAGGCATTGATTGCAAATAATGGTTGTTCCCTTGTTAAAATCAATAACGCAGTATAAATAGCTTTTAAACCAACCCTTTGGGCGTTTCACAGGCACTTACTCTCAGTATTGTTCCTTCTTAAAAGGGATGGCCATTCTTGCAAAGCATCGCCTTGATATTAAGCCCCTGTGAAACACTGAATTCTGCATCTTGAGGTGGTTTGGGTATAAGCATTGCTTACAATGTTTAAATTAGGGTTAAAGCTCAAAAGGAGCAACACCAATTGCTTTTATCTTGTAGCCAACTTGAGCTATATCGGCACTCCATGTCTCAGTGCTGATAATACCTGTTACAACAATAGCATCATACAAGCTTTCGATTGGTACGCCACCTTTGATTGTGACATGCACAATCTGATTCGGTGGCGGTGGCGGAACATGGATACATGCACCAAAGTATGGTACCAATAAAAACTCAGTGATTACTTCGCTATCGCCTTCTAGCGGAACAACAAAACCAGGTAAGCTAACCGATTGGCCATCTAACTCTTTTACGACAGGCGCATCTAAATCAGGCTGAACCCAGTTTTGTTCACTGCCTTCATGGCTGGCTTGATCTTGAGTGTCTATCTGCACATGGCCTTTAGGTATTAAATCTTCCCAAAAAATTTCCTTTGGTGCATTAGCATAGCTGAAAAAGCTTATTGCTATACTAATAATAACCAAGCTTAAAAAGCTAAGCTTTTGAATATACTGCATTGTGTTCCTCTTAAATTTTAATGCTCATGCCATCGGCAAGTGAATAAAAATATGCGCGCGTTGCGGGAATAAGCCCCACGATAAAGCCTGCGGCCATAATAGCGCTGATCAAACCTAGTTCATAGTCTGAGAGCATGGCAATAGTGATAGAGATACCAGCATGACTTTGTAAAAAGCCTGCTGCAACGCTCATTAAACCATAAAATAAACCACAGCCAAGTATGCACCCAAGCAAGGTGATAAGGAGTGACTCAATACTAATAAGGGAGAATAAATGCCAAGGTCTGGCACCAACTGAGCGTAGAATTGCTAATTCTCTGCGGCGTTGACTGAGGCTTGCTAGCAAGGTCGTTAACATACCTAGTAAGCTTACCAACACCACAATTGATGAAAACAGTAATAAGATTTTCTCAACTATTGAGAGCATTTCCCATAGTTCACGTAGAGTCACGCCGGGCATAATAGCCAATAGTGCTTCTGGTTTATACTGGTTAATGTTGCGACGCACTTGTAAGGTGTATAAAGGTGAATCAAACCCCATCAAAAAAGCAGTGATTTGCTTTGGCTCTCCGGTTAGGTTTTCATGCTGCTCATGCTCATGCTCATGCTCATGCTCATGCTCATGCTCAGAATGGCCTACACCATGCATAAGCTCAATGGCTGCCAACGGAACGTGTAAGGTTTTATCCACCGGTGTCCCTGTGGCGTTTAAAATACCGATTACGGTAAATGGGTTATCATCGTGGTGGTGAAAGCTGGTGTTGCCCATTCCGTGGGAAATTATAATTTCATCGCCCAGCGCATAGCCAAGAGATATAGCAATTTCACTGCCTATTACCACTTCGTTTAAATGGCTAAATGCAGTACCTTCACTAAACGCTAGCGTTTGCTTTTTTCCGTACTTGTAATGACTAAAGTAGTCTGTGTTAGTTCCTAAAACTGCATGGCCTTTATGGCTATCGCCCAGAGAAAGTGGAATTGTCCATGCAACGCCACGTTGCTGTTTTATGTATTGATAGCTTTGCCAGCTAACGCCATTGTTGGTATGGCCAATGCGAAACACTGAGGACAGTAATAATTGAATATCACCAGTACGTGCACCAACAATTAAATCAGTGCCAGAGATGGTATTACTAAAACTGCTTTTAGCATCAACACGGACGCGCTCGATACTTAGTAGCAGCATAACGCTGATAGCGATGGTAAACAGGGTTAAAAATGCACTGCCACGGCGGTTTAGTAAGCTTTTATAGGCAAGCTTTATTAATATCATACTGCTTGCTCCGTGATATCCATTAAGCTAATTGAACGATTAAACAGTGTTTGCAGGCTTTCATCATGGCTGACAAATACTAAAGTACTGCCTGCTATATTGGCTTGAGCAAATAATAGCTCAATGAATGCACTGCGGTTATTGGCATCCAGTGCCGATGTTGGCTCATCGGCAATAATGAGCTCTGGGCTTCCAATAAAAGCCCTTGCTGCAGCAACGCGTTGTTGTTGACCAATACTTAGATTTGCCACGCTTTGCTGGTGGTGTTCGGTTGTTAAACCAAGGGCACTTAACAATCGTGCAGCTTCTTGTTCCAAAGAGCTGCTTTGTTGCAATGCTTTTTGTTGGCGAGACTTTGAAAATTGACACCCTAACATCACGTTTTCTAGTGGCGACAGATAAGGGAGTAAATTAAAGTTTTGAAAAATATACCCTATATGATCAGAGCGAAATGCATCGCGCTTACGATTGCTTAAATGCGCTAAGTTTGTATTTAGCACACAGAGAGACCCTGAACTTGGCTTATTAATACCAGCTAAAAGCGAAAGTAACGTTGATTTACCACACCCGCTCGGACCATGCAAAAATACATGCTCGCCAGGCTCAATGACTAACGAGGGAATAGTCAGTGTGGGAATGGTTTGTTGCGTGTGCCATTTAAAACTAAGTCTATGTATATTGATCATATGCAGCGAGTTAAGATTTATTTGCTGTTATACTATAACGCAGTGACAAA
Source organism: Pseudoalteromonas sp. H105 (assembly GCF_001469215.1). Lineage (GTDB taxonomy): Bacteria > Pseudomonadota > Gammaproteobacteria > Enterobacterales > Alteromonadaceae > Pseudoalteromonas. The sequence continues at coordinate 50,137 of NZ_LOFH01000014.1, read as the reverse complement.
AATGAAAACAAAACACGTTAAACAACAAAGTCCTTTAATTGTGATTTAACGCTGTCTCGATTATTATTAGCAGCTTATAACCCCAATCTATATTTGTGCCCGTAAAGGGCATGCCATACATCCGGAGATAGCATGACTAGCTATAAAGTTTTAGACGTAAACGATGATTTGCCAATACGTACCAAAGGTTCTGTTCACAGTGGTAAAGTACGTTCAGTATATTGGTTAACTGACGAAGATAGTGCGCGCCTAATAAGTGAGAAAGGTTACCAAGTTCCAAAAGGTACTGAATTAGCAATCATGGTCATTTCAGATCGTATCTCTGCGTTTGACTGTATTTGGCAAGGTGAAAACGGTTTAAATGGTGTGCCAGGAAAAGGTATTGCGCTAAATACCGTAGCCTCCCACTGGTTTAAGCTGTTTGATGAAGCTGGTTTAGCTGGTAATCATATTGTTGATATACCACACCCTTATGTATGGATTGTTCGTAAAGCGAGTACGGTTAAAGTTGAAGCCATTGCACGCCAGTACATCACGGGCAGTATGTGGCGTGATTACAGCAAAGGTGTACGTAATTTTTGTGGTTTAGAACTACCAGAAGGCTTAACAGCTAACCAAAAATTAGATGATGTACTTATAACACCTTCTACAAAAGGCATTATTACAGGTGTTGATGAAATACCTGAAGTGGATGATGTGAATATTACCCGAGACAACATCACTAATAATTTGAATGTATTTAACTTTAAGTCTGAAGCGGATGTCGCAAAATACGAAAAATTACTTGCCGAAGGGTTTGGCCTGATCAGTGCTGAGCTTGCAAAATTGGATCAAATCTTTGTTGATACTAAGTTTGAATTTGGTTACGTTGAAGATATAGATGGTACTGATAAACTCATTTACATTGATGAAGTAGGTACTCCTGATTCATCACGTATTTGGGACGGTCCTGCGTATCGCAATGGCAAAATTGTTGAAAATTCGAAAGAAGGGTTCCGTCAGTTACTTATTAACAACGTACCAGAAAGTGATGTATTGCTGAACAAAGATCGTATGGCAGAGCGCGAACAGTTAGCGCGAGACTATGTATTACCAGAGTCAGTTATGTTGTCCGTATCTGATACTTATGTAGGTATTGCAAGTAAAATTGTTGGTTACGACGTTGCGATTCCACGCGACCCCCGTGGCGAAGTAATCGCTATCTTAGATGAGCAATACGGCCTTATTTTTAAGCCTTAATTATCATTATTTTATGAAACAACTTTTAAAAGCCCAATGATTAACTATTATTTAGTGTGATTGGGCTTTTATTCTTGCAATTGAAGTCATAGTTCAATTAACTTAATCACATCCTGATAAAAAATAATTAATGTGGTTATAAACACAAAGGATATTTAAATGGTTGTGCAAGGAATTATGATAAATTGCTTAGCAATGCTTAGTATGTTGTTTTTTTCTTATACTACCTTTGCCGCGAGTATTACGTTAGACATTATAGATCAACATGGTCAGCCATTACCCGATACGGTGGTTGAACTACTCGTTCAAAACCCTGCAGAAGAGAGTGCTAATTTACCGAAGTTGGTGATGGATCAGGTCGATAAACGGTTTGCTCCCACTTTATTGATTGCTCAAAAAGGTCAACAAGTTAACTTTCCAAATAGCGACAATATTCGCCATCATGTGTACTCTTTTTCTAAAGCAAAGCCTTTTCAATTGAAGCTATATTCAGGGCAACCTGATGAACCAATTGAGTTTGAGAACGAGGGGGTTGTCGTACTTGGCTGTAATATTCATGATTCGATGGTTGGTTATATTTACGTTGCAAATAGCCCTCGTGTTTATCAAAGTGATACAAAAGGGCAGATCGCCCTTGATGATGTTTTTTTACCTACTGAGCTTACACTTTGGCATGCCGCACAAACAATTCCACTTGAAGTAAAGGCGCCATTAACGTTAACAAAAAGTGCACCAGCCAGCTTAACAGTCGTTATCAACATTCAATCACCGAAACCTCGCAACACGTTTGGTAATAAGTTTAAGGCTAACAATGACTAATAGCTTAAAAAATCGCGTTATAATAGTCTGTGTTGGCCTCGTTTTACTTACTACCGTAGTGAGTTTATTTAGTTTTTGGTGGTCAACAAGTCAATTCAATGAGAAAAAAGTCACACAAGATATCAATGTGGCAGAGAATGTCTATAAGCAATACTTAACAGCAAAAGAAAGTTTACTATTAACGGCCGCAAAGGTTTTAACGTCTGACTTTGGATTTAAGCAAGCTGTTGCTACGCGAGATGCCGATACTATCAGTAGCGTATTGTACAATCATAGCCAGCGCATTAATGCTGAGCTAATGTTGCTACTTGATTTATCGGGTAAATTAATTTCATCAAACAAGCCTAATCAAGAGTTTAGCAATGACTTAGAGCAAATGATGAACGAACTTTTGACCAATGCAGAGCAATCAAATTTTGTGGTACTTGATAACGATTTATACCAAGTAATCTTGCTACCCGTTCGAGCACCAAGAACCATCGCATATAGTTTAGTTGGTTTTAAGATAACGGACGAGGTGGCGACTGAATTAAAAAACTTAACCAACATGGACGTGAGCTTTATTGCTGAGCAAGATGAATTAGTGCGCAGTTCATTGTTATCAAGGCCATCCCCCTTTTCTCCGAATGATTACTTTTATCAAGCAACAACCTCGCGCATATTTGGAGAGCAAGTTATTTACCGCAACCGTAACTTACATCTCGCGTCGCTTGAAGGGCACTCAGTGAATGTTTTACTCAGTGCTGATTTAACACAAAGCTACACTGAATTTGAACGGTTGTTCTTTACCATTATTTTGCTGGCGGCCTTAACTATTGTTATTGGTGTTGTTGCCAGTAGCTTGTTAGCTAACAATCTAACAATGCCTTTATCTCAATTGGCGAATTTGGCCCGTCAATTTGCTCGTGGTAATTACAGCGTTGATTCGATGAGTAATAAGCAAAGCAACGAAATTAAGACATTAATAGATGCATTTAGAAACATGGGTAACGATATTAACGAGCGTGAGCAGCAAATCAGTTTTGCCGCAAAGCATGATACGTTAACAGGGTTCTATAATCGCTCTGCTATGCTAGAAGTATTAAATGATTCTCTTGCTGAAAATCAAGAATACACCTTAGTTGCTATCGATATCAAAGGGCTTCGTCATATCAACGACAAGTTAGGACCCAGAGTAGGGGATGATTGCTTAAAAGCCGTTGCGTGCAGAATTGCGGCGTTTTCAGATGAGTTAGGGGGCTTTCATGCTCGAATCGGTGGAGATGAGTTTTTAACGGTTTTTCCAACTAGCTCAAGCCTAAATTTGAAAAGGGGTATATCAGGGTTAATGGCCCAATTAGAAGCGCCTTACACTTTGCAAAAGTTGAAAATTAATTTGCGCTTTAGTGCTGGTGTTGTTACCTACCCCGCGCAAGGAACACTTGCTGATGACTTAATGCGCCGTGTTTTAATCGCTGTTGATGGCGCTGCTGATGAGCATGAGAACATTCATCATTATCAAGAAGGTGAAGATGAAGAACATTTAGAGAGCTTACTCATCATTGATGAGCTTAAACAAGCAATAGCAGAAGATGATGGGCAGCTTTTTATGACCTATCAACCCAAACTTAACATGGCAACTCAAAAAATAGACAAAGCCGAATCTTTGATCCGTTGGCAAAGGAAGAATGGTAGTTGGGTATCACCTGAGTTATTTATTGATTTAGCTGAGCAATCCGGTTTAATTGTTGAGCTTACTGAATGGGTTATTGCGACCGTTGTGAAACAAGTTGGGCAGTGGCAACAAGCGGGTATTTTTATGCAAGCCGCAATTAATGTATCCGCACAAGATATTGCTTACCCCGGTTTTCACGCCAATTTGTTACATGTTTTAAAAAGTAACTCGGTGGCACCGGCTTTGATAACCATTGAGTTAACAGAGCGCGATATGATTGAGAATGAAGAAAAAGGCATTCAAGCGTTAGAAAACCTAAAGGCCATAGGTGTTAAAATATCGCTTGATGATTATGGGGTTGGTCAAACTTCGTTAGGGCGTTTAAAGATGCTTCCTATTGATGAACTTAAATTAGACAAATGCTTTATTTTAAAACTCGATCAGTCAGAAAAAGATCAGTTTATTGTCAGATCAACCATTACATTGGGCCATCAGCTCGGGTTTTCAGTTGTAGCTGAAGGCGTTGAAACCCGCGAATCGTTAGAAATATTACATGATCTAAAATGTGATCATATCCAAGGATATTATTTGAGTAGGCCTTTGAAAGCCGATTTATTTGAGCAGTGGCTGGAGCAGTATAATGAATTGGCTTAATGTTTTCACAGGGCTATTCATTGCGGTTTATTCTTTAAGTGTTACGGCAGGGCAGGGAAAATTACTTGGTACACCGGGTGTCTCTCAGATAGAAGGTAGCGCTGGTGGAGGGCTTGTTCCTTGGGCGCAGCTGGCTGGTTATGCCAGTGAGGATGAATTTGCTATCAATGGTTTTTGTAGTCGTGCTGATGTTACGGATTACAGCTTGGATGTGTGTGGTGCACAAATAAATATATTTGACCGTGTCGAGCTGAGCTATGCGCAGCAACGTTTTGAAGTGCCAGCATTAGATACAACCATAGAACAATCGATTACTGCTGCAAAAGTACGATTATATGGTGATATAGTTTACAGTCCATGGCCGCAGTTAAGCTTAGGGGTACAACACAAGTCACTTGATGATGGGACAGTTGCCACGCTTGTGGGCGCGCAAGAAACGCGTGGAACGGATATTTACTTAGCAGCGAGCAAATTACATTTAGGTGCTTTGGTAGGGTATAACGTATTTTGGAACTTAACGACTCGCTACAGTGATGCTAACCAACTGGGTTTACTTGGCTTTGGTGGTGAAAATACGAGCAAAGAGTTGTTGTTTGAAGGTAGCGCCGCTATTTTTCTTAGCCGCGAAATTGCTTTGGGCGTAGAATATCGTCAAAAGGCTAACAACCTAGGATTAGGTGAACAAGATTGGCAGGATATATTTATAGCTTGGATGCCTAACAAATATGTAAGTATAACGGCTGCATGGCTTGAACTGGGTAGTATCGCAGGCGCGAAAAATCAAACTGGGTGGTATCTATCAGTAACAGGGTATTGGTAATGAAAAAAACAGTCTGTTTATTATTTGCCATCATATTGACTGCATGCACTTCAACAACTAACTCTACACTTTATCAGAAACTTGGTGGACAAGTTGGCATTGAGCGTTTAACCGATAGTTTTATTAATGAAATTGGGAATGATAAAAAGATTTTAGCGTACTTTATGGATGCTAATGTCGCTCATTTTCGCGCTGGTTTTATCAATCATTTATGTGCTTTAACGGATGGGCCCTGTGAATACAAAGGCGATAGCATGGTCGCTATTCATACTGGCATGAATATAACTGAGGCTGATTTTAATCGGGTCGTTGACTTGCTCATTAATGCCATGGACGAACAAAAGGTAAGTCATACGGTGCAAAATAAAATTTTAGCTAAAATGGCACCGCTACGGCCTGAGATTATCCGTATTTGATCAAAAATAGCTTTTATATTTGATAGTTATGGCTGAAATGGCACATTGGTTTATGTACAATGGTCTTTGTTATCGTTAATGAAATGTAATTTATGTTCGCTTATTTTGATGTACAACATATTTATTATATACCTCAATATTTACCTGTTATTAAAAAGCTAACGGGGAAAGGGCATCAGTGTGTTTTGGTTTTTTATAAGTCGCAAGACGCTGCACTCATCACTATTTGTAATCAGTTTATAGAAGATAACCAGGTAACAGCTGTTTGGTTAACTAATACGAATGAAGCATTTAATTTCTATCAAAATTGTAACGCAGATTGGATAATATTTGGCAACGCATTTGCGCAAAGTGAGGCATTAAATAAAAAAACAGCCATGATGCAGCATGGTATTGGACCTAAACAATGTTATTACGACGTTTCTAATGCAGGAATGACCGTGCGTTTTGTCGAGGGAGAGCACAGAAAAAATCGCCTCGAAGCACTCTATCCAAATGGTAACTTTGTAGACTCTGGGTATGCTAAATTGGACCCGCTGTTTAATCAATCAGTTGAAAGAATTCAGTTAACATCATTGGGCCTTGATCCCCAAAAACCAACTTTATTGTATGCACCTACATTTTACCCTAGCTCAATAGAGTGTATGAGTGATGGCTTTGCAGATGACTTTTCTGCATATAATATTATTATTAAGCCACATTTCTTTTCGTTAACAAAGCCGCGTTATAAAAAACAACGCGTTAAATTAGCGCGCTGGAAGCAAAGCAAAAATGTATTTATTGCCGATACAAATCAATTTGATCTCACTCCATTTTTAGCTGTTTCGGACATTATGCTTTCTGATGCCTCATCGGCAATTTTTGAATTCGCAGCCTTAGACAAACCTGTTATCTGGTGTGACTTTTACAAATTACGATGGAGCTATCGCGGAGTCTTTTCGTTTCGTTTAAAAGAGCGATTAGATGATGACATACATTACTTTAATGAAATTTGTCACCCTGCTAGGGATTACAATCAAATCGCTGAAAAAATTGAACAAGCCGCTAAAGAAAGTGAGGCATTCAAAGAAAATAGGGCCGCTTTGATAAAGCAGCTCGCGGGAAGGACTGATGGTTTATCAACCAATCGTATCGTTGATTATCTAGAAGAACATATTTAGTGGGCGCTGCGTCCGTATTTAAAGTGGTACGGTGCAGTCTACTCTAAATGCTTAAACTCATTAAGCGGCAGTCATTACCAATCATCAAGATAACTTCATGTAGTTGAGTGCCTTACGAATTTTATAACGGCGCAATAGGTTTAGTGGCTTAGGTAACAGTCCAGCATTTATAACCTCTTCTGTTGCCGCCAGCACGCGTTGTGCGCTCTTGCCATCGGTATACGGGTGAACTTGTGCAATGTAATCAGAAATGCTTTGCTGTTGCTGCTCGCTCAAATTTAGCGCTTGGTGTATCGCATCGTCCAACTGTTCAGGTTCGGTGATGTTAATTAAAGCGTTTTGTGGTTGGCTATTATTAAAAGTCACCACGGGTTTACCTATTAATAAAGATTCATCAACTGCACTGGACGTGTCAGAAATAACAATATCAGCCTGCTGAATTAGCGGGATTAAATTATCACTTGTGCATATTTCAAAATGCGCAAGGTTCTGTAGTTGCTGGTAAAGCGCCTGCCACTCTGATTTTGTTTTTGGGTGAAACTTTAACTTTACGAGGTAGTTGCCTGTGCTTGCCAATGTCTTGATATGCTCAAATAAAGAGACTAAAGATGTAAGGTTGGGTGAAAAAGTCGGCGCGTATAAGATCACTGGCTTTACATTGTTTGGTTTATCATAGCTAAAGTAAGGGTCTAACTTAGGCCAGCCGGTTTCAGTAACTTTGAAGTGATGATGTTTCAGAGCTAATAAATTAAAGGGTTCTGTTGTCAAAGGGCCATGAGTACAGTACAAATCAAAAAAACCACGAATACCAAAGTGCCCTTTCTTTTTATACTCTAAGCCATGAAACACTTGTACTTTGGCGCCAGGAAAAAAGTCAGGAACTACATTACCTGGCACAAACACGGCGCGAGGATTAAACTGTTTCACTTCGTCAACGCTATGGAGTTGCTGTTCTGTGGGTAATAACCCTTCAGTGATTCCACTTCGTTTTGTAATATACCAGCAGACTTTATCGCCATTTTCTATTATTGCATCTTGGATAGGGCGCAATATTGCAAAGCTGTAGGCTTGTTCAACGTAAAATAAATAATGTTTAGGCATGAAGCATCACTTTAAGACTGAAAATAGAAAATGGGTAAGTTGTGAGAGGGAAACACTCCGCATATCACAGTCAAAATCTATGATACAGTTTTATGACGGTAAAATAAATTAATCAAAGGATCCTACAGTAGAATAAAACTGCCATAAATTGGTCATGGTTAAGTCACATAGGCGGCTTAGTATTTATATTAAACCTATAAATATTGGTATAAGCCCATTATGCACTTTCTATTTGTATCCCGGCGTAATGTACACGCCCGTTATTATAAAAAACTAATTTCTCAGCTAAACATTAGTGCCAGCATGCACATTTTTGGCAAGCCAATGCTTAGCGCTTTAAAATACATACCCCAAGCACTCAATACGTCTTTTGACGATATCATTGCCACTCAGATAAAACGTAAGCAAGCCAAAAATAGCGTATGGAACAATCGTATACTTGCTATGCCTTATGCTTTTTTTTTGAATATCACTGAGTGCTGCCGTTATGCCAAATACTTAGCCTTATTTGAACAACAAAAACCGACCCATTTAGTTATTTGGAATGGCAATAAACTGCCTAATATAACGGTTGTTAAGGCAGCTAAAAGGCTAGGCATCAATGTTTTTTATTATGAGAACGGACTGTTGCCTAACACGAGTTGTTTAGACCCCCAAGGTGTAAACTTTGCATCGTCAATCAAGCGTGATCGTGAGTTTTATTTAAATTTTGAATTACCTGATCATATTAATATTCATGCATCTGAATTAACTCCTAGAGCCAATCACAAAAAGCGTAAGCAGTTTGTGCAAAGTCAGTTACCAGCTCGGTATATTTTTGTGCCATTTCAAGTGCCCCATGATACGCAAATTGCTAGCTACTCGCCTTGGATACACTCTATGGAAGCACTGTATGATAAAGTGATGGAGGCTATAGAGACATTAAATGATCCGAGTCTAAAAGTGGTGTTTAAAGAGCATCCATCGTGGCATAAACATTATCCTCATCTATATAAAAAACACCCTCAAGCACTATTTGCCAATGGTAATGCGACGGCTGATTTAATAGAAAATGCACAAGCAGTAATCACGATTAACTCTACCGTTGGTATTGAAGCGCTGTTAATGGCACAGCGTGTGATCACTCTCGGGCAGGCATGTTATAACATTGACGGTTTAGTATTGCATGCATCTAATGAGCAAGCGTTAAGTAAACACCTCTCGCAAATAACGCAAGGTTGGCAAGTAGATTCACATTTAAAAGATAAGTTTTTTAGCTATTTAAAGCATGTTTACTCTGTTCAAGGAAGATGGCAAGATTGCTCTAAAGATCATGTTGAAGCTGTTGAGAAGCGTTTGCTCGGCCTCGATGCGTTTTCTCAGCAAGTAAATAAAGTAAAGGAACACAATGAACAACATCGTCACATGCCAGTGGTTGAACGAACACATAAACGATTCAAAACTCGTTATCTTTGATGCGGGTATGGTGCGCCCAGGACAGTCTGGTCAATATCAACCGAATGCTAAACTCCCAAACGCACAGCGGTTTGATTTTAAAAAGCAGCTCGCTGATTTATCCAGTGGCTTGTCGCACACTATGTGTAGTCCTCAGCAATTCGCTGAGCAAATGCAATCAATGGGAGTAGATAACGACTCGCTGGTTGTCATATATGAAGACCAAGGCCTGTTTAGCTCTGCTCGCGGGTGGTGGATGTTCAAGGCAATGGGGTTTGATAATGTTAAAGTACTCAGTGGTGGATTAACTAAATGGCAGTCTTTGGGCTACCTAACTCAAGTCGAATATAGTCATAACCATCACAAAGGGAGCTTTACTGCTAAGCCAAGGTCCGACTATTTCATTGATGCTGCGGCGGTGTTTAATGGCATTGATGATGATAATGTATTAATGCTTGATGCGAGAGGTTATAAGCGTTACACGGGTGAGATGGCGGAGCCTCGTGAGGGTATGCGCAGTGGTCATATCCCCAACAGCCTTTCATTGCCGTTTATTGAGTTACTTGATAACGGAGAAGCTAAATCAATTGAGCAAATTAAAGCGGCCTTCGCTACGGTTGTTGATCAACAAACTCAGCTGCAATTTAGTTGTGGTTCTGGGGTAACCGCATGCATATTAGCCTTGTTTGCTGAGGAATGTGGTTATCAAGATTTACACGTTTATGACGGTTCGTGGAGTGAGTGGGGCGCACGAGATGAACTCCCCATCGAAACCGGCCCTTGCCCTAAGCGCGCATAGTTATAATGAATTAGTTGTAACATGCTGACACTCGCTGACTGCTTATAGATTAAGTGCTTTTCGCACGTTTTTATGTTTAGTGAAATGTCGCTATGCTTAACGCTTGTAAGGACAATTCTTACAATTGTTCTTACAGCAGGTTCCACGCTTCAAGAAAAACCAACGACTGAATACCATATAGCCGTTCTGCATTTCATAATCGAGGTTTTCTATTAGATTTGAACTGCTCTTAAAGCGTTTAGCAAAAGTCAGTTGCTCTTTTAAAGATTGCTTGTACAAGGTAGCTAAGAACTGATTGATTTTAGCTAACGTACACTCTTTGCATAAACAGCTGGTGGTTGAGTCATCAAGCGGTAAAATAGTGGGTAATTGATTACACCAACATGCATTGATATTTTCGACATTACAAGTCAGTGCTGCATGGCATTGTGAACAGGCTAATTGAGTCATTGGTTATGCTTTTCGTTTTTATTGGCAACTAGAATAACAGATAAACAAATATGAATAGAGCACAAGCGCTGGCTGAATTTGTCACCTTTGGTCAAAATAAGGATCAAGCAATTAGTATTATTATTTCAGGTGGCGAAGCTGAACCGATCCCGTGCTATATTTTAACGCTCGAAAATCTACTTGATGTACTTAAACGTTGTCTTGCTGGCGAAATCGATTTAGATGATCTTGAGCTTTGGGCTAATGTCATAGAATCAAGAAGCGACATTGATTACAGCGCTGTTGAAGGTGTTATTTACGCTTTGAGTAATAGTGAACAAATGGGCGAATTAGATAAAGATAAAGTGGCAAAGTTGGTTAAGTTATTGAAAATTTAGCTGTCAGCCGTCATTTTAGTGATCTGATGATTTGGTCCCGGTAAAATAAAGGCCATACTTGATTTAACAAACATGGCCTTTATTTTTGAGATAAGAGAGCTGAGAGCTACTTATGGTAGTTCAAGCAGGTTTCTACTTCGTTCTTAGAGCCTAAAATAACAGCTACGCGTTGGTGGATAGCATCAGGTTGAATATCCATAATACGCTCAGTACCAGTCGAAGCGATTCCGCCAGCTTGTTCAATTAACATCGCCATTGGGTTTGCTTCATAAAGCAAACGTAGTTTGTTTGGTTTATTTGGATCTTTAGTGTCAGTAGGGTACGTAAATAAACCGCCACGGCATAATACACGATGCACATCACCGACCATGGCCGCAATCCAGCGCATATTAAAGTTGCGAGCTCGTGGGCCAGTTTCACCCGCCAATAAGTCGTTTATGTAATTTTGCATAGCAGGCTGCCAATGGCGCTGGTTTGATGCGTTAATAGCGAATTCACTTGTCTCTTCAGGTACTTTAGCGAAGTCTTCAGTTAATAAGAATGTACCATGTGTTTTATCAAGCGTGAAAAAGCGCGTACCTTTACCCGTTGTTAGTGCAAGCACCGTTGAAGGGCCATAAAGTACATAACCTGCTGCTACTTGGTTTTTACCCGGTTGCATAAAAATGCGCTCATCCGCAGCGTCTGAATTTTCAGGTGCTCGCATAATTGAGAAAATAGTGCCGACTAATGAGTTGATATCTGTATTTGATGAGCCATCCAATGGGTCAAATGCCACAATGTAGCTTGCATCTGGGTTGCCTGCTACGGTGTAGTCTTCTTCTTCAGAAGCAATCGCTTTAACGTAGCCTGATTCCAGTAAAATATCTTTTAATAATTGGTTGGTTAACACATCAAGTTTCTTTTGTGTTTCACCTTGAATGTTCTCATCCAGTGTTGAACCAAGCACGCCCGATAATGCACCTTGACCTACACGGAACGAAATTTCTTTGCACGCAGCTAAAATCGTTCTTATTAACGAGATTAACTCTCTCGGGCAACCGTCTTCAAGTAATACTGGGGGTAGTCTACGCATTCTATTTTCCTGATAACGTTAAAGGCCATGATAATCATAGGGTGAGAGGGATCATCAAAGCTAGCGCTGAATTTCGTCTTAAATAACTGTATTTTAAAGCTGATATCCTATACTAGAACCACCTTCAAGCTTATTTAAAACGCGAATAACAAAGATAAGATTATGCAAAAAATACCATTGATACGTTACATACTCTTTACTGTGTTGCTGACTATGATAACCCAAGCGCACGCAGCAATTAAGTCTATAAATGATTTTACTGCACAAATGAATCATTTTCCTGGCTATTTTTCATTCTTTTACGATACAGGTAATGGCAAGGTCTATTTAAAAGTCGATAAACTTGAGCAGCAATTTTTACTGCAACAAAGCTTACCATACGGTGTTGGTTCGAATGATATTGGCCTCGACCGTGGTCAGTTAGGCAATACACATTTAGTGCAGTTTGAGCGCTTTGGCGATAAAGTGATGCTCAGAGCAATCAACACGTATTACCGTGCTAATACAACAAATAAGGCTGAGCAAAAAAGTATTCAAGAGGCGTTTGCGTCAAGTATTTTAGCGGGTTTTAAAGTAGTGGCACAAAGCCCACAAGCTGTTTTAATTGATTATACCCCGTACTTACTGAGCGATGTTCACGGTGTTAGCCGCACCCTCGCGGCTCGTAAACAAGGTAGCTTTAGTTTAGATGAAAGCCGCAGTGCAGTTTATATGCCGCGTTCTAAAGCCTTTATGAAAAACACTGAGCTTGAAGCGGTGCTTACCTTTAAAGGGAGCAAACCGGGTAAGTATATCCGCCAAGTCAGCGCAGACCCTTATGCGTTGACAGTGCATATGCACCACTCATTCATTGAGTTACCTGATGATGGTTATACACCGCGCGCTTTTCATCCACAATCAGGTTACTGGAGCATTGAGCATAAAGATTACGCAGCGCCGTTGAGTGATTCAATGTTAGTGCGGTATATTCCACGCCACCGCCTTGCTAAAAAAGATCCTTCATTACCAATTAGTGAACCGGTAAAACCGATTACATATTATTTAGACCCAGGTGTACCAGAACCTGTTAAAACGGCTTTACTCGAAGGTGGACAATGGTGGAACGATGCCTTTGCCGCAGCGGGGTATAAAAATGCCTTTATTGTTAAAGTATTGCCTGACAACGCAGATCCGATGGATATCCGTTATAACGTCATTCAATGGGTGCATCGGGCTACCCGTGGTTGGTCTTATGGTAGTTCAGTAATTGACCCTCGGACAGGGGAAATTTTAAAAGGTCATGTTACTTTAGGCTCGTTACGTGTGCGCCAAGATATTTTAATTGCTGAAGCACTCGCAGCGCCGTACTTAAGCGGAAATGAAGTGACTAAAACTTTGCAAGCGATGGCACTAGATCGCATTCGCCAGCTCAGCGCCCATGAAATTGGTCACACTCTAGGCATTGCACATAACTTCTCAGCGTCGGTAGCAGATAGAGCGTCAGTGATGGACTACCCACACCCGTTATTAAGCTTTAACGATAAAGGTGAGCTTGATGTTAGCCGTGCTTATGCGCATGGCATGGGGCAATGGGATACACAGGTCATTAAATATGGCTACAGTGATTTTACCGGCTTTGATGAAAGCGCGGAGCTTGCAGCTATTTTGGCGCAAAATAAAGCTAAAGGGTTGGAGTTTATCTCTGATAGCGACGCCCGCCCTAAAGGCGGCGCTCACCCTACAGCCCATCTTTGGGATAATGGCACATCACCGAGTGAAGAGTTAACACGTGTACTTGAGGTGCGCAAATACGCACTGGCTAATTTTGGTATCAAGAATATAAAAACAGGAACGGCTTTATCTCAACTTGAAGAAATGCTGGTGCCTTTGTATTTATTTCACCGTTACCAAGTTGAGTCAGTTGTTAAATTGATTGCCGGTGTTGATTATGACTACGAAGTACGCAGTGATGAGGCCGTAAAAGGCGCTCAAGTGGTGAGTAAATCAATACAGCAGCAAGCGCTCACCGCTATGTTAAGTACGTTAAAAGCTGAAAACCTCGTTTTGCCAGAGAGCGTTTTGGCGTTGATCCCACCTAAGGCGTATGGTGAGTCAAAAAGTCGTGAGAGTATTGTCGGCCGTACGGGGTTAACACTCGATGCAATGGCATTACCAGAGGTGGCTGCAAATCACAGTTTAACGTTAATACTCAATAGTCAGCGCTTAAATCGTCTCGCGCAGCAACAAGCGCGTAGCAGTGAGTTTTTCTCGTTGGATGAAATGCTTGCCCAGGTTTACAGTCACGTATTTGAGGGAATGCAACAAACAGGAATGGCGGCTAAGATAAATCAGCGCGTGCAACTGTTAACGGCAAAGCAGTTCGCTGATCTCGTTGTAAGTAGTGACATGGATCCTGAAGTGCAAGCTCAATTACGTTATTACCTTGCTAAATTAAGTGATGACTACCAACAGCATTCGCTACTTGGCAATGTGAGTGTTGGTGAAAGTGCATTTAAGCAGTATTTATCTGAGCAAATAAAGCAATTTTTAGTGTCAGGTCAATGGCCATCAAACTTTAAAGTGCTGCCAATTCCACCTGGTTCACCCATTTAATAACCTGCTATAGGCTCTAGGGAGTTAAACCTAGAGCCTTGGCGGTTTCGCTTGCATAAAAATGGTTTTTTGTTAACCTACTCGCCTTCCATTTTTAGTCTTTTTGAGGTGTTTATGGCGTTTTTATCTCGCTCGATATTGGCGTTATCTTTAGCACTTTCATCTACCTTTGCCTTTGCTCAAGCCCAATGTGAGGTTGAACTCAGCCATGGTCTTATTATTACTGATGATGTTATTCGAATTGTCGATAAAGGCCAAACACGGGTACAAATAAATAATAATAATCAGTTATTTATCCGAGGCTATTGGATTGATTTAAGTAAGGAGGAAAGTCTGGTGCTTGAACAGTTCAGTAAAGGCATTCGTGATACTGTTCCTGAGCTTGTTGAGCTTGCGACTGACGGCGTCAATTTAGGCCTGAGTGCCATTGAGCAAGTTGTCGAGGGGATGTCAGATAAAGAACCTGAAGTGCTTAAAACACAGTTGCAATATGTTGAACGCGCCTTGATGGACAAGTTTAAACGCGGTGATGACTTCTTTTTTATTGCGCCACAGTCATTGTCTAAAATAGATGATTTCTTTACCGAAGAGATCAGTAAAAAAATTCACTCAGCTGTGCATGGTTCACTAGGAGCGATTTTAGTTTCACTTGGAGATGCATTTAAATCGCGTGAAGGGAATATCGAAGACCGTATCAATGACATGGGTCAGCGGATGGACATCATTTCTAAAGAAATCGATAAGTCATTACAAAAGAAAGCACACCAATTAGAAGAAAAAGCATCAGAGTATTGTGAGTGTTTAAATTCGTTAGATATAACAGAATCGCGCTTACAAATGATAGTACCGGGTCTTGCTGATTTTGATTTAGTGCAAATAAAGTCGTAATTGAAGGCGTAATAAAAAAGCCCGCAAACGAGTACGGGCTTTTGAGGGAAGTCGATGATTAAGATTTAAATTTGCCGGTTTCGGCCTCTAAATCACTCGTTAATCCTTTAATTAAATCAGTGGCAGCATGCGCTTGATGAGAGACATTGGCTGTTTGAGAAGCCGTATCTGAAATTGTCACGATGCGTTTAGCCGTATCTTCACCGGCATCGAGTTGCTCTTTAGCGGCAATAGCGATTTGGTGGCTCATTTGTGCAATAGCACTGAGTGATGATGCGACACGTTGCAACTCTTCACTGGCATCTTTTGACTTAGCAACGGTTTGTTCACTGGTGCTAATACTTAAATTAACTGATGTTTTAGCTTCTTGAGTTGCGGTTTGAAGTTTGCCAATCATATTGCGAATTTCTTCTGTACTGGTTTGCGTGCGTTGGGCGAGTTGGCGTACTTCATCAGCCACAACTGCAAAGCCTCTTCCTTGCTCCCCAGCCCGTGCGGCTTCAATGGCAGCGTTAAGCGCGAGTAGATTCGTTTGCTCAGCAATACTTTGAATAACACTGAGTACATTTGCAATATTATTTACTTCATCATCAAGAAGTTGAATGTTATTACCAGCGCTGTCAATTTGCTTCTCTAGAAGCACAATGGTGTCCGCAGCCTCTGTGGTTAAATGCGTAGCACTTTGCCCCTGGTTTTCGGCTTCTTGAACGGAGTGTGCAGCTTGCTCTGCATGCTCGACAACGGTTTGTGCCGAAGCTGTTAGCTCGGTAATGGCTGACGCAACCATGTGCGTTTCTTCGTTGAGGCTACGTGTTAATTTATCGAGTTCTACCGAGCGAGATTCATTATCAACACTTTGACTTTTAAGGCTGTCAGTGACCCCTTTAATACCACCTACAACGCCGCGTAAGCCTTGCTGCATGTATTGCATTGCTGCAATGATGCTCTCAGGCGGTGCATCGCTGCGAATATGAGAGTCTAAATTACCTCTTGATACTTGCTTTACTATTTCAATAACTTGATTTACTTCACCACCGAGTGCGTTACTTAAAGATATACCAAAGCGAGCAATCGCAATCGTTAGCACAATGGCAATAATTAATGACAGCCCAAGCAGCCAACTTGCTGTATCCCAATAGCGTGCGTTGACTTCTTTAGCGCTTATGCCAGTGCCAACGTACCAGCCAAAGTAAGGCGTTTTTTGAACTACGGAGGTTAGATCGACTGTTTCACCATCGCGCACAGAGTCCCAGTGATACGTTATAATTTTATTGGTTTGGTTGCCGACTAATGACTCTACCATACGGCCAATGCTATTACCGTTGGCATCTTGAAAATCATTGAAACTGGTGCCATGCAGTTGGGGGTCATGAGGCGTGGCAATAAAATCGAGCTTGTCGTTCACAACATAAACGTATTCAGAATCGTGGTATTTATTTTCACGTAACATCTGCGTCGCAAATTCGCGTGCTTGCTGCTGTGAGAGTTGCTTTGTTTTAGCGAGCAGCTCGAATTGTTCGACGATGTTAGTTGTGCTTTTCATGAGTTGGTTGATACGTGCAATGTTATCGCTCTCACTGGCATGGCGCAGTGACTGTAAGCCGAGTAATGCAATTGCATTGAGTGCTATGAACATAGCTCCTGCAAATAGGATGATTTTCGTTCTTAATGCCAAACCAGACAGCATGGTAAGCCCCTTATTATTTTTTATGACCTTAAATTTCTACCACGTTTATCGGCCAGTTGTTAGTTATAATTAACAATAGTATAGGTTTTGGACGTGATATTTGCTCAAGTTCCACAATAGACACACCTAGAGTATGATTTCAGCGGCGGTGAGTTGGCGGTATTCACCGCTTGAAAGTGCGCTATCAAGTTCGATATTTGCTATTTTTTCTCTATGCAATTCAACAACTTTGTTATCTACTGCGGCAAGCATGCGTTTCACTTGATGATATTTACCCTCACTGATAGAGAGGCGCAAACTGTAGCTTGCTAATAGCTCTGCCATGGCAGGGCGAGTTAGGTCTTTCTCATTATGTAATTGTACGCCTTGACGTAATTGCTCAAGTGCAGTTTCAGTAAGCGGCTCTTGGGTTTCGACTAGGTAAGTTTTAAACTTATTGTGCTTGGGCGAAGTGATTTTATGCGACCAATCGCCATCATTGGTGATGAGTACTAAGCCTGTAGTATCAATGTCTAATCGCCCTGCAACATGAAAATCATTCATATTAGGCTCGTCCAGTAAATCAAAAACGGTGGGGTGTAGCTCATCGATATTCGCGCAAACATAACCCACAGGTTTATTGAGCATATAATAACGTTTACCTAAATAAGTGAGTGGTTTGCCATTTAATAACACCAGATCAGTTTGAACGATCGCATGATCAAACGCGGTGATAACATGCTCATTAACCATTACTTTTTTTTGCTTTATTGCAGCTTTTGCTTTACTGCGAGGAATTTGCGCAAGGTGGCTAATAAATTTATCTAAACGGCAAGGGAATTTCATTGGGTTCACATTTTCAGTCGGCTACAATGGCGGCGAGTATAGCCGATAGTAAGCCACCATGACAGTGTCACAGATACAAATATTAGCCTCTTATAATCAGCAATTAAATGCCGGTAAATTGCAACAGGATAGGGCGCAATTACTGGCGGTTAATGCATTGCAGCTGCTTGCTGAAACGCTAACACATCAGCCATCTTGGTGGCACGCTAAACCACAGCGTAAAGGGGTTTATTTATATGGCCCAGTGGGGCGAGGAAAATCAATGCTGATGGACTTATTTTATCAGCAACTCCCGATTGACAATAAACAACGCGTGCATTTTCATCATTTCATGGCGCAAATACATTGCCAACTCAACAGTTTACAAGGGAGTAAAAACCCACTTCTGATTATTGCTAAACAATGGGCTAAAAAAATCCGTGTGTTGTGTTTTGATGAGTTTTTTGTCAGTGATATTGGCGATGCCATGATCATGTCTGGATTATTTGATGCATTATTAGCGCAAGGCGTGGTGTTAGTTGCTACATCAAACTGTCACCCACAGCAGTTGTATTTTAATGGGTTACAACGTGCTCGGTTTTTACCGTGTATCGCCCTTTTAGAAAGTCATTGTCATGTTATTGATGTGGCAGGAGATCGCGATCATCGATTTCGGTTTGGTCGCCAATTAAACTACTTCATTTACCCCCATAGTTTAGATAAAAGCATGGCTGAGTTTAAAAAATTCAGTGGCGACAATACCACGACTCACAATCAGGCCTTAACTATCCTAGGGCGTTCTGTACCTTATTTGATGCACAATAAAAAAGCAATTATGTTTGATTTTATGGCGCTGTGTTCAGGTACGCGCAGTACTTATGATTATATTGAATTAGCAAACAGTTATTCGCGGATATATGTAGTAAACATTCCTGTAATGGGGCAAGGGGTGACATCAAAAAGAATTGTGCATGGTATTGAGGATAGCTATCAGCGGGAACATCAAGCACACAACGACCATTATTTAGATGACGAAGCGCGGCGGTTCATTGCCCTTGTGGATGAGTTTTACGACCGTGGCACATTACTCGTGCTCAGCGCTCACGCGCATATTGAGCAGTTATATCAAGGAAAAAAACTCGCCTTTGAGTTCGCCAGAACAGCATCACGCTTAGTTGAAATGCAGTATTGGGAATAGAAAAAAGGCACGTTCTAATGAAGCGCGCCTTTGGTAACAACCTAGTAGGGGTATGGTTAACGGGCATTAACCATGGTTAAAAACTATATTGAGCACCTAAGTAAACATAGCGTCCTTTACCACCGCCATAACCGGAGTAATAGTTACCTCGGCCATACGGGTAGAAAGCTCCTTTGTCGTTAAATACATTCTTTATGCCACCAAATACGCGTAAATCACCTTGTTCTTGCAGGCTCATGCTATAAGACGCTGATATATTATGCTTCATAAACGACCCATAGTTTTGGTACTTCAATGGCTCAGGATTAGCGATACAGCTTTCCTCTTGGGCTGTACAACGTTCGTCATTCGCTGCCATATACTCTTGCCAATCTTCTTCTAGGCTTTGACTTGCTTTAAATGAACCAAGGAAGTTGGTGCTCCAACGCACGCGTATATCATCATTGCGCCATGTTAAAGAAAGCGTTGCTTTATCTTTGCTGCTACCGTAGCCCGCATAATGGCTTGTGATATAGCTGCCATCATCACTTTGATAAGTCTGTGAGTTTTCAATTACATGATTGTAATCAGCTTTGAATGCAAATGATCCCACGCCATCAACATCAAATTTATACTGAGCAACCACATCATAGCCGCGCGCAGTGAGTTCATCTAAGTTGTATTGGCGTTGTAAGATTTTAGTGATGTTACCTTCATCATTACGCGTTACGTCATTACAAAAAACATTATCATCACCCCATGAGACATCCGAGTCATAGCATTCGCGAAGAATGTTTTCGTTACTTATGGTTGAAATGGCATCAACAATCGCTATGTCATAGTAATCCACAGCGAGCCTAAAGTTTTCGATAAACTCAGGTGCGAGTGTTAAACCAAACGTATAGGTATCAGCTGTTTCTTCTTTCAATTCTCTGTTACCAGCACCCGGGGAGTAGGCGTTGTTTTCATCTTCAAAGGCAAAGTTAGCATCCTCTGCAAGTAAAGCTTTAAATGCAGGCTCCTGTCGGCAGCTGTCATGCCCTGGTTTTGTTGATGTGGCGGTTAGGCCATCACAAATGTCAGAGTAGCTATCGTAATCACCCCGTTCAGGTGACATAAGTTCTGTAATAGTTGGAGCACGTTGTGCGCGCGCATAGTTAGCTCTAAATGCGTAACCACTGATAGGCTCCCAAAACACACCCAGTTTATAACTGGCAACAGTGCCTACATTTTCCATGCTGTAATTGGCTAAACGCAGCGAGGTTTCAGCACTTAAGTTTTTAGCTAGCGGTGCATCCTTTAATAATGGCACAGCGAGCTCTGCAAATGCTTCATAAACGTCAACTTCGCCATAAAAGTTTGGCACGTAGTTAAACGTGATGCCACCGGCTTTCATATCGTCGCTGGTTTTTAAGTCTTGTGAATCTTTACGGTATTCACCACCAAATACAGCCGAAACAGCTCCTGCTGGCAATTCAAATAAATCACCAGAGATATAACCTACCACGCCATATTGTTCTATTTCGGTATCTATAATCGGTGTTGTACGAATCCAATCCGCCATTGATGGGGTAATAGACCCTTCACCAAATAGGTTAATTGGTACACAGCCTGCGGCACGGGCATCTGCGTCTTTACATTGAATGGTGCCATCAGCCAGTTGTTCTGCTTGTAGTGCTTGGTTAAGTTTTACTGTATTTAGTTCGTTGTTACGCTCTTGGTGCTGTGTAAAACGACCATAGCTTGCTGATATATCCCAATCCCACTCGTTATTGAATACAGTACCTTGAAGGCCTGCCCAACTACGGATGGTCTTTCTGCTGTTGTCAGTGTTGATGTTACCCACTTCACCAAAGCGGCGATCCCAATAAATACGATCTTTATAAGGGTTTGCATCTAAAATTTCTTGCGGTACATAGGGGTTATCAAGTGGAATATAGCCAGGTCTAACATCACCAGCAGGTGCGCCAGTTACTGGGTCAAAACGTGGAACGTAAGCACTTTCATATTCATCTTCAGGTGACTTATCATTAAATGAGCCGCTGTCACTGTATTGAATTTGGCCATACAACATGATGTCGTCGGTTAAATCAAAATCAACTTTAATGGCTGTAGAAAAGTTATCACTCGGTACATCAAGCTTAACGTATTGGTTTGAATTAATACCGTAAATTTCTTCGTTGCCTTTCCAGTCATCACGAAGCGTTTGGCCGTCATACCAAAATTGGGTGTCGTTGCGGCTGTTCTCTAAAAATACTCCCCCTAAAGTACCATCGCTTTTGCTTACCCAGTCAGCTTGGGTGATGTCACGCATACATTGTAGGCCAGATGCTGTTCGCATCTGATTACACATCTTATCATCATCGTATGAATATGAATCTTCTATTTGGGCGCGTTTTCGGTCATAAAAGCTCATACCAAAATCACGATCCCAATTTACACTGAGGTAGGCATAGCCTCTGTCATCTGCAAATGAATCACCATAATTCAAATCTAGGGTGAATTCTTTACCGCCACCGTCAGTGGTTTCACCAGCACGTGCTTTAAAATCAAACCCTTCTTTTTTAGATTGGGTAATGATGTTTACTACACCTGCAACGGCATCTGCACCATAGGTGGCTGAGGCGCCGCCACTGATCACTTCAACGCGTTCAACCATTCCACTGGGAATGGTGTTTAAACTAACATAGTTACCGCTGTAGCTATTTGAGACAACGCGTCGGCCATCGATCAATGTTAAGGTACGGTTCGCACCTAAGTCACGCAGTTGAATAGTTGATAAACCCGTCACAGATACACTCGATTGGCTGGTTGTATTACCAATGCTTTCAGTTAAAGCAGGCATATTTTCAACCAGAATATCAGCTAAGTTAGTGAGACCTGTGTCTTCAATTGCATCTCTATCCATAGTGACAAGTGGTGTCGCAATTGAAAAACTGTCTCTTTTTAGACGAGAACCAGTGACAACGATTTTTTCTGGCGCTTCAGGGGCGGCTTCATTGATTTGTTTGTTCGTTGATGTTCTCTCTATTTCTGCGGTATTTGCAATAGTGTGGCTTGAAAAGCTTGCTGTTATGGCAAGTGCCAAAACACATTTTCTTGTTGATATGGTGCTCACAGATTTCCCTTACTTTTTGATTTTATAAAAGCTACTGCGTTAACCTGTTGAAGGGCAGTTCAAAGCATGTTTCTAACGCAGTAGCGGGTGGGCTTTATTCGTTACATGTTTTATGAAATCGTGAATCAAAGTACAATGAGAGGTGTCTCGTTTATATCCCTATTTTACATCTATTTAATATCTATTCATTTAAAAACAATGTGTTGTGTTTTTATATTGCTTGATTCTTGTTTTAATATTCTTTACCTTAAACCCATGTTTTTGCTTTTTGTTTAACTATAAGGTTATCCTTCTAGACTTCTGAATTAGGTGCTTGTTGTCATTTATGAATACTAAAAAACCGTTTTTATTAGATCAGTGTCATGTCTCTGTGCTTGAAAATAAGCTGACATATGCGGATGTTGAAGTGGTTTTGCAGCCTAAGTTTATCGAATTACTGTCTGTTTTAGCGTCGCATTATCCGCAGGCAATAACGCGTGAAGAATTGATAGACCAGGTATGGGATGGTAATTATTTTGTTGGAGAAAAAGCATTAACCAATGCGATTTGGCACCTCCGAAAATCTTTTAAAGAGCTTGACCCTAACAATACTTATATTGAAACCCTTAGAAAAAAAGGATATCGATTAGCAATAGCGCCAAGCTCACTTGAGCCTGCTGAGCTTGAGCAGAAAAAAACGGCATTATTTTCACCGGTTAGAGTGGCTCTATTTACATTATTTAGTGCCTTTCTAGCCAGTTTTTGGGCTAGTCAACACTGGTTTTTTGTTCATAAAGAAGCGTCTCAGATAACGCAATTGCTTCCGCTTACTGATCATATTGAAACGGTCACCACACGGCCTGGTAGAGAGCTGTACCCTGCTGTTTCGAATGATGAGCACTTTATGGCGTATTCTTGGCGTAGACCAGGTAAGCCGACGAATTTATATTTACGGGACCTATTCTCTCCTGAGCAAGCGATGAAAGCGCTAACTAATACAGACTATGTGGAAGGGCGCACCGTTTTTAGTCCAGACTTTCAGCGTCTTTATTACTATCGTCGCATCACTGCAAAGGCGTGTGAGATTGTAGAGCATACAATTGCAACGGGTGAAATTAGCGTGTTAGCACCTTGCCCTGCAAGTAGTCCGACAGATCTTGATATTAACTCGGCAGGGACTGAGTTGGTTTTTATTAGTCAGGTACCAAGTCATGGAGGGGTTAAAACAGAGCTTAATATTCTTGATTTAACGTCAGACAAAGCAAGCATAAAAAAAATTCCATGCAGTGGCGAGTGTCACTTTAATGATGAGTCCGTTATTTTCTCTCCTGATGCAAAGCAGCTCGTTGTTTCGCGCAACTTACCAACAGGGAGTGAAAACCTCTATTTAATAGATGTTATTTCTGGGGATGCAAGAGTGCTTACCTCAGGTTTTGTTGATATTCGTGGTGTTGCTTGGCACCCATTTAAAAGCCAATTGGTTTTTTCAGCGATAAAGCAAGATGAGCGCAGAGGGTATTTTTACAACTTAGATACTCACACTGTAACGGATATGAAGGTAAAAGGGTTAAGCTATCCTGAGTTCACTGCTAAAGGGAACCTCTATTTTCATCAATGGTATATTGACTCCGCTTTGATGCGTATAGAAGTAAATGACTCAATAGTGAGTTCGCCTTTCCCTGTTTTATCGACGCATTTTAATATGCGCTATGCCGATTATAATGAAGCACAAAACAAGGTAGCGTTTGTTTCAAATGAATCAGGAAATACTGAATTGTGGGTTGCTAACCCTGATGGCACTAACCGAGAGCAATTAAGTAGCTTACAAGCTAGTGTGTATCATCCCGTGTGGTCTTATGATGGCCGTTATATTGCTTACACCGCGAATAGTGAAGGCAAAAGTCAGCTGTTTATTTATGACTTTCAAAAGCAATTAAACAGTGCGCCTTTGCAAAGTGGCTTTGATAGTTATGGGAAGCCAGCATGGTCGGCTGATAATCAAAGCGTACTGGTATCTAACAATGGGTATGTGTACCGCCTCAATTTACGCGGTGAAAACTTAGGAAAGGTAATAGAGCAGCCAGCGAATTATGCAATTGAAACGGTTAAGCGAGATCTTATTTTTGCAAATCAAAGCGCCACTCAGTTGTGGATCAAACATCACGATACGGGGGAAGAGTTGGTATTAGTCGAGGCGATCAATTTATCTAATCGCTTTGCTTGGCATTACGCTCAAGGAAAAGGTAACGAGTCTGATAGGGTATTTTATTTTAATGTGCATCAAGGTGATTATCGGCTGAGTGTATACGACCTTGCGACTAAGCAACATCGCGATGTTATGCGCTTACCTGAACGTGCCTTTAGTCGTTCATCAGGGTTAACGTATATTCCACAACTTGATTGGTTGGTTTATACATCATACAAGTCGCCCCAGATAGATATAAAGCGCATTCAGGCAGAGCATTTACCTTAGTAACACACAGTCTAGCAGGTTAATTTGCTAACATTTACGGTAGATTGCTTCATCCATATCATTAATGTTGACACTCAAGCTATCTGACTCTCTACAATACTGCTTTAAGCATGCTAATAAGTGCTCACTGAGTTGTTGCTTCTGTAATGGCGAACGCCCTTGCATAATATGTGCGCTGACATGAATGAACCCTTCTTTGCCATTTCCTAATTGATAGTGGGTATAGGCGATTGCGCGAGTTTTAATTGTATCGAGTTCGAATAAGCCACTTTCGAAAGTGGCTAGGTGTACTTTTTCAACCAGAACTTGTGGTAGCACAGGTAAATCTTCAGAATGTTCAATTACAATATGAGGCATTACACACTCCTTAAAAGCGGAAAGTAAATCCAAGACTGGTTTGAAATTGATTAAGAACATCCCCGTCAAAATGCCATAGGCATTGCTCATTCTTGGTTGCAGGTAATGTGCAATCTATAACACTGTCGTTGTTAACTATAGTTGCCAGCCAACGGGTTTCAAATAATATACGAACTTGGTCACTAAACAAGTATTCAACGCCTCCAAACAGCCCACTAGCAAAAAACACATCGTTGGCTGAAAAGTTGGTTTGCACGTAATTGGCACCTAACTGAGCCCCCACATAGCCATTAAAGTGATTGCTTATTGGAACCTCTACAGCGCTCTGAAATAAGAGGTATTGCATGGTGACGTGTTTATCGGCCTCGGTTGAAAAGTCATTTTTACTCTTAGAATAGAAAAAACCATATCGGGCTTTATCAATATTACGATCGATACTCAGAGCAAGATGATGATTATCTTTAAGTTCTACTTCGATTGATTCCTTAGTTTCAAGTGATTGGTTAAAGTTTTGTCCAGCATAAACACTGATGGAGTAATCATCTATTGCGTAAGCATTGGTTGCAAAAAAACACAGGGGGATTAGGGCTTTTTTCATCGTCATGCATCTCGTTGTTGAAGAATTTTTAAGTTATTATTGAAACATAGCAATCACAAAAATGTAACCATATGTACCCAAGCTACCTCAATATTCAGCTTGGATATAACACATAAATGCGATAAAGCTCGTTAAATTTGAATTAAAAGGAAAGGGTATGAAACTTTTAAATGTGGTAGGAATTGTCGTGCTTTCGGCCATGCAGGTTGGGTGCTCAGACGATGCTGCGTCAGTGAGTTTAGGGTTATTCACGACAAAAGATATTAAAGTAGTTTCACAACAAGACCCGTTGGTAACAGGAGTGACATGCCACATTAGTCACATTGAAGCGAATTTAGATTTTTCAGATCCGTCGGACATGTCGATTGCATGCCGTCAAACAGGCCCTATTACAGCAGAGCAGTTAGTTGACATTGACCGAAGCAAGTCTGGTGAAATTGTTTTTAAATCATCAAAAAGTATTTTATTTAAATCGTTAAAAGTACGTCGAATTTATGATGCACAAACACGGTCTTTATTATATCTGTCGTATTCAACCAAAGAATCGACAGGGAGTCATCATCATGCTTTATCGACTGTGCCGCTTTATAATACGCAGGCATGGCAATGGGCAAGTACCCAACAATAATATTAAGAGTTGATTATGTTAGCGTTATTTAAATCTAAACCGTTGTTAGACGCGCAAGAGCAACAATGGTTAATTGATACGTTTGTGTGGGCTGTTGAGCATTTTGACAGTGAGTTTTTTATTAATAAAACACAGTTGGTTTTACCAAATCATCAATGTTTTCCAGATCCTGTATCAAGCATTGAAGAAATGGCTAGCAAGGTATTTCAACGTGTTGTAGGTTATGCGGGGATGCAAGCGTGGCCGATTCAACTTGTTGGACCTGCGCAGCTTCGGCCACAAGTGTTTCCGCATTTTGAATTTACAGACACATTGCGTTCGCCAAACAGTACGTTAATCGTTGCGCCGCCACATTTAATTAATGTGTCGTTTAATCCAAATCAAATAAATCAACCACAGGATTTAGTGGCGAGCTTTGCTGGCACATTGGCAACGATCATGATCCACCATGTTGGTGTGTTACCGCCAGGTGGTAAAGAGTTCTTACCACAGGCCAGTGATGCGCTTGCGTGCTTTTTAGGGTTTGGTGTGATGATGAGTAATACGGTTTACCAGTTTAAAGGTGGCTGCGGGTCGTGCTATAACCCTTACGCGAATAGACAAGCTGCATTAACTGAATCACAAACCTTATTTATGCACGCTTTAATATGTCACTTTAAAGGCCACAATGACTCTAAAAAGCACCTTAAGCCACACTTGCGCAGTCAATTTAAGAAAGCGCAAAAAGAAATAAAGGCACTCTTAAATGAAACTGCAAACCCACTTTTACTCGCGTTAGACGAAAAAAAGGCCGGATAACAATTTGAATTATTTAGATGAATTTATCCTCATAGCGTTAGCACACTTTTTTGCGGTAGCAAGCCCAGGTCCCGACTTTGCAATTGTACTTAAACAAAGCATCCAACATGGTCGGCGTAATGCGCTATGGACTAGCTTTGGTGTTGGCTTAGCGATTTTACTTCATGTGGGTTACTGCTTATTGGGGGTTGCGGTATTGTTAGCTCAATCACCGACTGTCTTTATGGCGTTAAAATACTTAGCAGGCGCTTATTTGGCATACATAGGATTTCAAGCACTCCGAAGCGCTAAGCCCGCAGACAACTTGCGCGAAGAAGTACCTCAAATCCAAAGTGAGGAGCCTGTTTGGGTTGCGTTTCGTCGTGGCTTTTTAACGAATGCACTCAACCCTAAAGCAACACTATTCTTTATGTCGTTATTTACTTTGGTGATCAGTCAAACAACACCCTTGTTAGTGCAAGCAGGTTACGGAGTGTATATGGCTGTTGCAACGTGGGTTTGGTTTTCGTTTTTATCATTAGTGTTATCAAAGTCTGCCGTACGAGGATTTTTTAAAAAAAGTGGTTATTGGTTCGACCGTGGTATAGGCGTGGTTTTAATCGCATTAGCATTACGCGTAGTTTTATAGGAGTAAATAATTATGACACTTTATAACTTTTCGTTTGGGTCAAACATGTCATCAAAGCGTTTACTTGCGCGACTCCCTGAAGTGAAGCGTATTGGTACCGCTACATTAGCGGGGTATAAGCTAACCTTTGATATGCTTAGCTTAGATGGGTCGGGTAAATGCAGCATTGAACAGAGCAACGAAAAAGGAGCCCTGGTTTATGGGGTTGTGTATCAGTTAACCGCGAGTGAGAAAGCCATACTCGATGACATTGAAGGGCCACGCTACGATTGCGCTGATATCGAAGTGACGTTGTTAAATGGCGAGCGAATAACCGCACATTGTTATATTGCAAACACCACAGATGCATCAATCCTACCTTATGACTGGTACATAGAGCACGTTCATCGCGGTGCGCTTGAAGCTGAACTACCAAATGCGTACAGTGAAAACATTAAATCTAGGTCTACTTGCCAAGATAGCGATAAAGCACGCGCAGCTATTGAGTTTGCCATACATCAACAATAAAAAATACGCCAAGGAATGTTATGAAATTGAAAAGATTAGCCATCGCAGCAACACTGTTAACGGGTTTATCGTTTTGTGCCCAAGCACAAGTTAATACTGAACAGTTAAATCAAGTTATTAAAAAATCTATGGCACGCTTTGATGTACCAGGCATGGCGGTGGCTGTTGTTGAAAATGATAAAGTAGTATTTGCGAAAGGGTTTGGTGTTACTCACTTGGACACGGGTAGTAAAGTAAACAAAAACACGCTGTTTGGTATAGCGTCAAATACAAAAGCTTTTACCGCTGCGGCGTTAGCCAAACTGGTTGATGAAAACAAAATAAGCTGGGATGACAAGGTCATCGACCATTTGCCTGAATTTCGTTTGTATGATGCTTATGTGACTCGTGAAATGACGATTCGTGATTTATTAAGCCATCGTAGTGGCTTAGGGTTAGGTCAAGGTGACTTGATGATTTGGCCTGATACCGATAAATCGATAGAAGAAATCTTAGCAGGTTTAAAGTATTTAAAGCCGGCAAGTAGTTTTCGCAGTAAATATGCCTATAACAACTTAATGTTTGTGACCGCTGGTGAAGTCGTTGCCCGTGTTTCTGGTATGAGCTGGAACGACTACATTGAAAAAAACATGCTACAGCCGCTAAATATGAATAACTCGCGAGCCGGTTTTTCACGCATTCCACGCAGTAATAAAAACTGGGCGACGGGTCATATTCCTATGGATGGCAAACTACACCCATTTTTTGTGAACTACCTAGAGGATTTTAGGGGCGCAGGCGCCATTGCTTCGAGTGTCAGTGATATGAGTCAGTGGTTACGCACTCAACTTGCTGGTGGTAAAATGCCAAATGGTGAGCAGCTCTTTAGTGAGCAACAGCAAATACAAATGTGGCATCCACACATTACGTCTTTAGCATCTAAAAGTGCGTATGAAGCCTACCATCAGCAGTTTAGGGGGTACGGCTTAGGTTGGAGTATTGAAGATTATCATGGTGTAAAAAAATTAGCCCATGGTGGAGGTATTCTAGGGATGGTATCACAGGTTACCTTGGTGCCAGAGAAAAGCTTAGGCATCGTTATCTTAAGTAATCAACAAGCATTCAGTGCGCTGTCGGCCATTACACATGAAGTGCTTGAAGACGCACTTAACCTTGAAGATAAAGATTGGGTTGAAATGTTGGCGAAAAAGCACTTCGAGGGTAAGCAAAAAGCGTATCAAACCGCGTCTCCTGAAGCCCCTGCAGATTATCAACCTCAGTTACCTGCTATCAATTATACCGGAACGCTTCATGATGACTGGTATGGCGATGTGGTTGTGGAAGAGTTAGATGGAAAATTACGTATTGATTTTACCCATACCAAGCGCTTAAAAGGTCAGCTTGAGCATTACACTGGTAATACGTTTATTGTAAAGTGGGATGAGAAGCTACTGGAAGCGGATGCCTATATTACGTTTGATATGAGTGCTAAAAACCGCGTAGAGCAGGCAAAAATGCGAGCAGTCTCAACAGCGGTGACGGACTTTAGTTTTGACTTTAGAAATTTGACCTTAAAAGCAAAACAATAAAATTGCATACAACTGTATGATAGTAAACCAAAGTCGCAAAGCCACCTTCGGGTGGCTTTGTTATAGTTAACCACGTGAACTTATTAGGAGCTTTGTATGCGTACTGCAATTATCTCTCATCCGCACTGTCGTAAACATAAAATGATAATTGATCATCCAGAGTGTCCTGAACGCTTAGATGCAATAGCAGATCGCCTACTCGCCAGTGGGTTGGATATTGCAATTGAACAAAAGCAAGCGCCAAAAGCATCAAGAGAACATTATTTGCTTGTGCATGATGAGTCTCTTGTTAAACATGTTGAAAACACCCTACCAAAAGAAGGACTAGCCTCGTTAGATGGTGACACTTGGTTATGCCCTGATTCTTTAAAGGCAGTTGAACGAGCTGTGGGTGCAGGCTTACTGGCAGTTGATGAAGTGCTTGCTGATAATTTAGATGCGGCTTTTTGCTCTGTCAGGCCACCGGGACATCATGCTACACGCTCTGTATCGAGCGGGTTCTGCGTGTATAACAATTTAGCTATTGCGGTTAGGTATGCACAAAGCAAAGGCGTTAAACGCATTGCTATTGTTGATTTTGATGTGCACCACGGTAATGGCACACAAGATATTTTTATGGATGATGACAGCGTTCTTTTTTGCTCCTTATTTCAATATCCTTTTTACCCTAATACTGCCATTGAAAATAATGCCACATTAGTGAATTCACCACTGCCTATCGCCAGTGACGGTAATGACTTAAAAGCACTCTACACTCAGCAGTGGTTACCTAAATTGTCTGCTTTTAAGCCTGAGCTCATTTTTATTAGTGCAGGCTTTGATGCGCACCTTGAAGATGATATGGCGAGCTTGAAATTTGTCGAGGAAGATTATATCTGGTTAACAGAGCAATTAGCATCAATGAGTCAGGAGCTCAATTGCAAAGGGATAATCTCTTACCTTGAGGGGGGGTATGCCTTATCGGCTTTAGGCCGAAGTGCGGTTGCACATATTAAAGCGCTAGTTGATAGCTAATAAATCAAACGCTTGAGCCGGTGTTATGTGGTCTATTTTAGCTAAACAGCATTGCCCCTCTTTTGCTAGATAATGTTTAACTAATGTGGCCAATTCGCGTGATGATAACGCGGGTAAAGGAATATTCTTTAGTGTTCTATAGCTTGCTGTTTTATCCAATAAAACCACGTCTTTTTGTTGGGTTTCACTCATCCCATACAGTAAATTTTCGAGATCGCTAGGCTCTTCAATAATATCAATTTCTTGGTTGTAAATCAGTATTAATGGTTGAAAATTACTCATTTATTGTCCTAAATCAAGTTGTATTTATTGAGGTTATATATACTTCAAGACCCGATCGCCTCAAAGAACTCGATTATGCCCCAAAATAGCCGTTATCAAAAAGTTCATGATGTATATACTAACAAGGTTATTGCTTGCGCAAAAGACACTCGACTCATAGAAGCAGTGAAGCAGATGCGAGCGCATAATGTGAGCGCTATATTTGTGAGAGGGCAGCAAGATATTATTGGTGTTTGGACAGAGTCTGATTGTATGAAGCTCGACCTCACTGAGCAGTCAGTGAAAAATATTGCAATTGAAAACGTCATGTCATCACCTGTTTTAACAGTTTCAAGTAAACAGCTTTTAAGTGATGCGGCGCTTATTTTTCATCAAAATGGCGTGCGGCATTTGTTAGTAACCGATGAAAATAGCTTGTCATGCGGTGTGCTAAGTATTAGCGATATTGTACGTAATCAAGGGTTAGATCACTATTTGCAATTTAGAACTATTAACGATCAATACAATAAAAATATCCTGATTGTACCAAGCGATATGGTTGTGACTGAGGCGATCGCTAAAATGCGCCAGCGTAATGATAAAGCCATTCTTGTTTATAATGAACAGTTGCAAGAGCACGGTATTATAACTCAGCGTGATTTGTTGAACTTAATTTTAGATCACTTTGGTGATGGGTTATGTTGGGATTTTGCTAATCGATCTGTTCATCAAATTAGTCCATCGGGGAGTCTATTTGATGCATACCGATTAATGTCTCATAACCATGTTCGGCATTTAATTGTTATCGAAGAAGGCGTCATTAAAGGTGTATTGTCACTTGAGCATTTAATTAATGAAATTGAGAGTGCGTATTGTTGTGAGCTCGAAAAAGTACTCCAACAACGGGATGTAGCA
Organism: Pseudoalteromonas sp. H105; assembly: GCF_001469215.1. Classification (GTDB taxonomy): domain Bacteria; phylum Pseudomonadota; class Gammaproteobacteria; order Enterobacterales; family Alteromonadaceae; genus Pseudoalteromonas. The sequence continues at coordinate 18,147 of NZ_LOFH01000014.1, read as the reverse complement.
CTTCAGCATTCACAACGAAACCTTTACCTCGCCAACAAGATTATAGATTCTTCATTAGATGGCATAATGATCACTTCCCAAGAAGGGAATATTATTCAAGTAAACCCTGCGTTTACAAAGTTAACAGGCTATAAAGAGTTCGAAGTGATAGGAAAAAATCCTAGCTTACTTAATTCTGGCCGACACGATGATCATTTCTATAAGCAAATGTGGCAGCAAATTGAGGAGCAGGGGGTTTGGCAAGGGGAAATCTGTAATCGTAAAAAAAATGGCGAATTATATGTTGAATGGCTGACGATCATTGAAATTAAAGAGCCACATAATAGTGAAAAATTATACGCTGCTATCTTTAGTGATATTACAGAGCGCAAATGCGCTGAAGAAAAAATAGTTCAACTCGCATATTTTGATGAATTAACAGGGTTACCTAATAGGCGGCTATTTAACGACAGATTAAATATGGCACTGGCCAGCGCTCATCGCGATAATAGTATGCTGGCTGTGATGTTTATTGATTTAGACAGATTTAAAGAAATCAACGATACGCTCGGGCATGGTGCGGGTGACATATTACTTCAGCTGGTTGCAAAACGGATAGAAAGCATACTTGGTGAAGGCGATACCCTTGCTCGCTTGGGAGGGGATGAGTTTGTTGTGCTGTTTAATGTTGAAAACTTTGAATCGGTCAGTAATCTAGCTAATATCATTCTAAAAAATTTAGAAGCCTCCTTTATGTTAGAGGGAACGGATGTACGTATCACCGCTTCTTTAGGCGCCGCCGTTTACCCCGATGATGGCCAAGACAGTGAAACACTCCTAAAGCATGCTGATATAGCGATGTACCGCTCTAAAGATCAAGGTCGCAACTCTTTTCAGCTATTCAAGTCATCAATGAACGCACGTTCTTTAGAGCGACTAGCAATGATGAGCCGTTTTCAATTTGCGCTAGAAAATAGTGAGTTTGAACTTTATTTTCAACCAAAGCTAAATCTTCAAACTGAAAATTTTCAAGGTGTTGAGGCATTATTGCGCTGGCATGATCCTACTTTAGGGGTCATTTCTCCTGCTCACTTTATTCCGCTAGCGGAAGAGCTGGGGTTAATTGTACAACTTGATTTATGGGTGATTGAACAGGCTGGTAAACACCTTGCTCAATGGCAAGCTTTAGGTGTTAAAGCGGGTCGATTGGCAATCAATATTTCTGCGTGTCATTTAAGTCAGGGGAAATTAGCGAATAGCATTGAAACCATGCTGACTAAGTATCAACTTCCAGGGCGTTTACTAGAAATTGAGCTCACAGAAAGTAGCTTCATTAGCTCGTTCACTCAAGCTAAAAAGGAGTTACAAAAAGTGAAAGCGCTTGGTGTCAATATTGCTTTGGATGATTTTGGTACGGGTTATTCAGCGCTGAGTTATTTAACAAAGCTGCCATTTGATACCTTGAAAATTGATGCAAGTTTTATAGCAAAAGTGCCGGATGAATATGGAAACAGTGAAATTGTTGCCGCGATTATTGCACTGGCTAAAAATTTAAACTTAACGGTCATAGCCGAGGGCGTAGAGAAATTAACACAACAAACGTATTTATTTAGCTTAGGTTGCCATGCTATCCAAGGGTATCACTATTGCCGCCCGTTAGCGCAGCGGCAATGGTTAGCGTTTTATTCGCAATTTACTCAACGGTGACTTCATAAGAGGTAAATTTGCGGATATTAATGACGCCCTTATCAAAAATTAAGTATTGGCCTTTAATACCTTGCAAGATACCGCTGACAACAGGTTCTTTATCAAAGTTAAATGAACTAATTTTAGTTGGATACTCGGCTACAGGGAAAGCTAAATCAACAACGTCTTCATTAAGTTGCTCAATTGCAGTTGCACCAAATAATTCGGCCAGCTCATTTAATTTATCTGCTATTTGTGGGATTAACTCTGCGGCAGCGGCTTTGAGGTCAAGCACTTCACTTTGACCTTTGAGCATATTGCGCCAATTTGTTTTATCAGCAATAAACTGCGCGAGTGCAACTTCGACTAAGCCTGATTGTAAGCGTGTTTGCACTTTAAAAATAGGTAATGCTTGCGTTGCACCTTGATCAATCCAGCGTGTAGGAATTTGTGTATGGCGAGTAATCCCGACTTTGAGCCCTGATGTATTAGCAAGATAGACATAGTGTGGGATCATACAATTCTCTTCTCCCCATTGTGGCTCACGACAGGTACCTTGATCATAGTGGCAAGTTTCGGGCTTCATGATACACATATCACAGCTAGCAAGCTTACGCATGCATACAAAACAATGGCCTTGAGAGTAGCTTTTTTTTGTTTTTTTACCACAACTAGAGCATAAAATTGTGCCGCTAAACGTGAGTGTAAGTTGCTTACCAATATACGCATTCAAATCAATCAATTCATCGCCCACTGGGAGGTGGTATTGGATTGGTTGTGTAAGAGAAGATTTTAGTTTTTTAAGTGTGCCTTGCATCTTTACGCCCCTAAAGATGTTTAAAAAAGGGATGTTACCAAAAATCACACTGTAAGTGGTAGTTTTAAGCGATTTTACAAAGAGCAGTCAAGGTAAAGGTATTACGCATAATTAGCCAAAAAATCGAGGTAATCGTTGAACGGAATTGGTTTAGAGTAATAATAGCCTTGAGAAAAGTCAGCTCCCATTGCTTTTAAAACATGGTGAGTATGCTCATCTTCAACGCCTTCAGCGGTAACAGTAATTCCTAAGTTGTGGGCCATATCAATGGCTGTTTTTACAATAACTTTGTGGGATTCGTTACTTTCTAAATTACTGACAAATGACCGATCAATTTTTAAATTCGAAAACGTATAGTGCAGTAAATAAGTTAACGAAGCATACCCTGTTCCAAAATCATCAAGTATGACCTGTATACCTTGGCGATGAAATTGAGATATTAGCTGTTGCATCCTTTCTTGGTTTTTTACTAATGCGGATTCTGTTAATTCAAATTTAACTTGCTTTGCAGGCACATTGTATTTTAATAAAATATTTTCAACTTTTTCGGCTAATTGGTTGATGCTTAAGTTTTTAGCGCTTAAGTTAATACTTACTGTGTGTGCTGTGAAACCTTGTTTATTGAGCGCTTGTAAATCGCGGCAGCTTCTGTCTAACACCCACAGCGTTAGCTCATTAATGAGGCCAGTTCTTTCTGCAAGTTGTATGAGTTCTTCAATATTTAAATAGCGGTATTCAGGGGTCGGCCAACGGAGTAATACTTCGCTGCCAATAATACGTTTGGTGGTGAGATCTAATTGCGGTTGATGATACAAAGCAAGGCTGTCATTTTTTATGGCTGTTTGTAATTTTGCTGCCAGCTCTATATCCATAAATTGATTGGTTTGTTGCTGTGAGTCACTAATGCTTGTAAGGCTACTTTTAGCTTGCTTTAGAGTGACGTAGCCGCGTTGCAAGCAGGCTTCAAAGTTATCGTTATTATTGGAAAAGCTAATGCCAACAGCGTATTTCAACTGCAAGCTTAACCCTTGAATTTCATATTGTTTAGGGAGCCCTTTAATTATTTTTGCTAAGCATAATGACAGCGCTTCAGCCGTTTGTGTTTTCGTTGAAATACAGGCAAAAATACCTGTTCCTAAGTCAGCTAATTTTGAGTGGCTATCTAACGTTGAATCCAAGTGAGCAAACTGGCGCTCACCGGTCAGTTGTAACTCCAGAGAGTGAGCGACTTGGATGATTAAGTTATTGCTTTGCGTAGGTGTCAATAAGGTGTGTAATGAATGAAAATAGCGAATTTTAATCAAGCATAAAGTGTTTTTACGCTGTGCATGTTCAAGGCTCATGTAGGCTTGTTTTAACATTGCACTGTTAAGCAATTTTGTTTGCTGTGTATGGGTTGCGTGGTACAACGCACGCTCACGCTGGTAGCGTACACGGTCAGCCAGTGCCATTGCCATTAAAATGACTTCACATAAAATGGCCATTAGAAAGGCGTGTCGAATAGCAAAACTGTAAGGGAGCACATCGGTTAATTCTAAGGGCTGAATTGCTGCGCCTATAATGAGTGGTATCCATGAAATAACATAGAACTTAGCCCACCTAAAACCACTGCGCAGCTTTTTGTAAATCATAATGATGCAGATAATGTATAACAATACCATCGTGGAAAAAAAGATCCGCGCGGCGATATTTTCGACAATAAAAAAAGAGGCTATGGCCAAAATAAACATAACGGCCATCAATGCTACACTAGCTTTAAAACGCCAGCAGCGCTCTTTGTGATAGCGTAAGAACATGGTGCAAAATGCGAGTGTGAAAATAGAGATGGCGTAATTACTTACAATAATATATTTCTGAAAAAACAGCTGCCAGCTTATAGGCCAAAGGTAAAAACCAAAGCCAAGTACTCCACCCATTAGAATAATTGCGCTAATAATATACCCAATGTAAATAAGATAAACGCGGTCTTTAATACCAAAAAACAGCACTAAGTTGTAAAGCGCCGCCATGATAAGTACACCAACAAAAATCCCCCAAATTGTTGCTTGTGATCTGTTTAAACTTTGAAATTCAACCTCGCCATATAAGTTAATGGGCGTTTTACTGATACCCGTCGTGTCTATTTTAACCAACAGTGTGTGTTTAGTGTGTGAGGGAATGCTTAATTGAATGTGTGGCACACTGTATTGAAAAAGAGTGAGATCGTCTCTTAAATCTCCAAGCCGAGTGAGTGAAAGGAGCGCGTTTTTTTCATCTAAGTGATACACCGTTAAGTGATCTATCATCGGGTTATCAAAGTGAGCGACAACATTTTCGTCTTTATGACTACGGTTATCTAGCTTGATTTGTAGCCAGTAATTGCGAGGGGTAAAGTTCCAATTGATTGTTTCAAATGGTTTAGTTATAAAAGTATGCAGGTTGTCTAACACAGTTTCATCTGACAGTTTTTTTGTGTCATCAATTAAATAACTATGCTTCAAATAGATGGGGGTGGTTTTATCTATGGTGTATTTAGTAGGGTTCGCGAGATTACTCGCAAAATTTGCGATCACATAAAATAAAAGTACTAATATTAAAACAGCAATAAAGTGATAACGTAAGTAATTATTTTTCAATGTTCGTTGTTCTTTTTCGGATCCTGTAAAGAGTGTAGCATTAATCTAAAATATAAAGCGCAGTGAACTGCGCTTTATAGTAAATAATAAAACAATAAAGTAAGGCTTATTGCTCGCGTGCAATTGCACGGTAAGCAATATCAGTTCGATACTCCATGCCTTCCCAGCTAATTTCGTCGACTAGTTTGTAGGCACGTTGTTGCGCTTCAGTGACGGTGTTGCCCAGTGCGGTTGCACATAATACGCGCCCGCCAGCAGTGACAACGTGTTCGCCATCTTGTTTAGTGCCAGCGTGAAATACTTTTTCACCCTCAGCATAGTTTACTTTAAGGCCGTTGATTGCATCACCTTTAGGGTAGCTTGCAGGGTAACCTTTTGCAGCTAACACTATGCCGACCGCTGCTCGCGAATCAAACTCGATCGTTGTTTTATCAAGTTCAACACGATTTGCCGCTTCAATCAGTTCAACAAGATCTGATTGCAGACGGAGCATCATAGGTTGTGTTTCCGGGTCGCCAAAACGACAGTTATACTCGATAACTTTAGGTGTGCCATCGCTGTCGATCATCAGGCCTGCATACAAGAAACCAGTGTATGGATGGCCTTCACTTGCCATACCTTCTACCGTAGGGTAGATCACTTCGTTCATGATGCGTTGATGAATTTCATCGGTTACTACAGGGGCTGGTGAATATGCACCCATACCACCAGTGTTTGGACCTTTATCGCCATTGTAAGCGCGTTTGTGATCTTGGCTCGTTGCAAACGGTAATACGTTCTTACCATCTACCATGACAATGAACGAGGCTTCTTCGCCTTCTAAGAACTCTTCAATGACTACGCGACTACCCGCGTCACCAAACGCGTTACCCGCAAGCATATCGCGAATAGCATCTTCAGCTTCGGTTTCAGTCATGGCTACAATAACGCCTTTACCTGCAGCTAAACCGTCCGCTTTAATTACAATCGGCGCCCCTTTTTCTTTTAAATAGGCAAGAGCAGGGTCGATTTGCTCAAAAGTTTGGTAATCTGCTGTAGGTATCGCATGGCGTGCTAAAAAGTCTTTAGTAAATGATTTAGAGCCTTCAAGTTGTGCAGCACCGGCTGTTGGGCCAAAGATTGCTAACCCATGTTCGCGAAACTTATCTACAACGCCCAGTACCAGTGGCACTTCAGGGCCCACAATAGTAAGGCCAATATTGTTTTGCTTTGCAAAGTTCAGTAAGCCGTCTAGATCTTCAACGTTAATAGCAACATTCTCAAGCTTTGGCTCAAGCGCTGTGCCAGCATTACCGGGTGCTACAAATACAGTGTTAACTTTGGTGTTTTGAGCGGCCTTAAACGCAAGTGCGTGTTCGCGGCCGCCGCTGCCAATGACTAATACATTCATGGCGTAATATCCTATCTATTAAAGCGGTTTTTTAAATTTCAGCGTCATACGGTCACTTTCACCAATCGCTTTATATTTAGCTGCGTCTTTTTCATCAAGCGCTAAGCGAGGTGGAAGGGTCCATACCCCTTTAGGGTGATCAGCTGTATCAAGAGGGTTTGCATTGATTTCACTGCTTGCTTCAAGTTCAAAGCCTGCTTGTTTAGCAAGTGCAATAACGACACTTTGCTTCATATAACCTGACGACTTTTGCATTTCATCAGCGCTACTTTCTGGTAAGCGATGCTCAACCACACCTAGCGTCCCCCCTGGTTTTAATGCTGAGAAAAAAGACTGAAAGGCACTTAATGCTGCGTCTTTTTCTTTGCTCATATACCAGTTATGCACGTTGCGGAAGGTTAATACCATATCAGCGCTGTTTGCTGGAGCTATTTCTAAATGTGTTAATGGAGCAAACTCTGTAACCTTAACTTGGCTATATCGTTTATCTTCAGTGATTTTCTTTTTAAAGCTTGCCAGTGAACGTTGGTAGTAACCAACCGATGAATCTGCAGGAAAGTGCGCGGCATAGTAAGTACCTTGTCCTTTTAATGCAGGCGCTAAAATATCACTGTACCAACCACCGCCCGGGGCAATTTCAACCACGGTCATCGTTGGTTTAAAACCAAAAAAATCCAATGTTTGTACAGGATTACGATACTGGTCTCGCTCATTATTGCGCTCAGCAGATTCGACAGCTTTTTGCAGTGCCGAGCCGCTGCTGTGGTTGTGCGCAATGGCCATTGTTGAGCTGACTGCTAACGTAGCAACCAATAGAGATTTTAGTGCAAATTTCATCGTCTGTTCCTTCACATTATAATATTACAAGAGGTTATAGAATAAGCAGAATACGTGAATTTAGTGCAAACAAAAAGAGCTAACTTTTACCGTTAGCTCTTTGCGTGATTAGTGGCGGAAGTGACGCATGCCAGTAAACACCATTGCCATGCCAGCTTCGTCAGCTGCAGCGATAACTTCTTCATCGCGCATTGAGCCACCGGGTTGAATGACCGCGGTAATGCCAGCGTCAGCGGCTGCATCTATACCATCACGGAATGGGAAGAATGCATCAGACGCCATGACTGAACCTTTAACTTCAAGGTTTTCATCAGCGGCTTTAATACCGGCAATTTTAGCTGAATAAACGCGGCTCATTTGGCCTGCGCCTACACCGATTGTCATACCGTCACGGGCATAAACAATAGCGTTTGATTTAACAAACTTAGCGACTTTCCAGCAGAATAATAAATCTTTAAGCTCTTGCTCAGTAGGCTGACGCTTAGACACAACTTTTAAGTCGCCTTGCGTTACCATACCTAAATCACGGTCTTGAATTAATACACCGCCGTTAACACGTTTGATGTCATGGCTTGTGCCTTTAGCAGAAAACTCACCACATTCTAATAAACGCACATTTTGCTTTGCAGATACGATTTGTGCTGCTGCTTCTGATACTTTAGGTGCAATGATCACTTCAACAAATTGGCGTGCAACAATAGCTTCTGCGGTCTGGGCATCAAGCTCTTGGTTAAAGGCAATGATGCCACCAAATGCAGATGTCGGGTCAGTTTTAAATGCACGGTCATAGGCTTCAAGAATGTTTTCACCAATCGACACGCCACATGGGTTTGCATGTTTTACGATAACGCAGGCTGGTACGTCGAACTCTTTAACGCACTCAAGCGCAGCATCTGTATCAGCAATGTTATTGAAAGAGAGCGCTTTACCTTGTAACTGAGTTGCAGTTGCAACAGAGGCTTCTTGTATGTCGTTCTCAACATAAAAGGCCGCGTCTTGGTGTGAGTTCTCACCGTAGCGCATATCTTGCTTTTTAGTGAACTGCATATTGATTGTGCGAGGGAATTTAGTTTCCTCAGCCGCTTCATCAGTATAATCAGGAACCATTTTACCGAAATAGTTAGCAATCATGCCATCGTACTGAGCTGTGTGCTCGTAAGCTGCAATTGCAAGGTCGAAACGTGTTTTATACGTTGTTGAACCATTGTTGCTATGCATTTCGCTGATCACGCGATCGTAATCTGTTGCATTTACTACGATAGTCACGTCTTTGTGGTTCTTAGCCGCAGCACGCACCATAGTTGGACCACCGATATCGATGTTTTCGATAGCATCTTCAAGGCTGCAGTTCTCTTGAGCGACTGTATTCGCAAAGGGGTATAAGTTAACTACAACAATATCGATGGCCGAGATATTATTCTCGCTCATCACGTCTTCATCTTGTCCACGACGCGCTAAGATGCCGCCATGAATTTTTGGATGAAGCGTTTTTACGCGACCATCCATGATCTCAGGGTGACCTGTGTGGTCAGATACTTCAGTGACTTTAATGCCGTTATCAGCAAGTAATTTACAAGTACCGCCAGTTGATAAAAGTTCGACACCTTGTGACTCAAGCGCGCGAGCAAATTCAACAATACCGGTTTTATCTGACACACTTAAAAGTGCGCGACGAATTGGACGATGTGTATCCATTGTAGTTTGATTACCTCAGGTTTTAGCTAGCTTAGAAAGGCGGTATTTTAACTGAATATCGCTTAAAAAACGATGTTTAAAGGGTGAGGATTTTGCAATTAGACGCTTTTTGAGGATTAATTAAGATATAAAAAAAGCACCCTAAGGTGCTTTTTTATTTAAAATAACATGGTTACTTTAAATTATTACTTTCTATAACTGTTGTAATGGATTAATAAACCATTAAAACGGCTATTAGTTCATGCCGTATTTCTTTAGTTTCTTACGTAAAGTACCGCGGTTGATACCAAGTAAGATTGCTGCACGTGTTTGGTTACCACGTGTGTAAGTCATTACTTCTTCAAGTAATGGTGCTTCTAGCTCTGAAAGAACAAGGTCGTAAACGTCTTGCACATCTTGACCGTTAAGCTGTTTTAAGTAGTGATGAACAGCTTTTTTCACTGCATCGCGTAATGGCTGCGGTTTCTCGTGTGACTGAACATGAGGGTTAGTGATAAATGGAGAAGTCACGTTTTGTTCGAACATTGTTTATATCTCTTTCTTTCTTAGTTAGCTGCTAGTGTTTTAAAGTATTGCTCTAATGTCTCGATTTGTGCCTGTGGATTATCGAGAGCATTAAATACTCGCCTAAACTGACCGTCACTGTCATGGGTTTGCAAATACCAAGATACATGTTTGCGAGCAATGCGCGCTCCCATTGGTTCCCCGTAAAACGCATGAAGGTTCACTAAGTGTTCCATCAAAATACCCCGTACCTCCTCAATTGGCGGTGTAGATAAGTGTTCTCCGGTTCGCAAAAAGTGGTCTATCTCCCTAAATATCCAAGGGCGACCTTGGGCGGCTCGACCAATCATAATGGCATCTGCACCCGTATAGTCCAAAACCTGTTTTGCTTTTTCAGGTGATGTAATATCACCATTGGCAACGACAGGTATCGTTACTGAACGCTTTATATCCCTGATTGTGGCGTACTCTGCTTCACCTTTATACATGCATGCGCGTGTACGCCCATGTACGGCTAATGAAGCAATGCCATAACGTTCAGCTATTCTCGCAATCTCAACACCGTTACGGTTATCCTGATCCCATCCAGTACGAATCTTTAATGTCACAGGTACATCGACAGCGTTGACTACGGCATCGACGATCTCTTCCACTAAACCAGGGAACTGTAACAAGGCTGAGCCTGCGAGTTTCTTGTTCACTTTCTTAGCAGGGCACCCCATATTAATATCTATGATTTGCGCCCCATTGCTGACATTGAATTGTGCAGCCTGAGCCATTAACTCAGGATCAGCTCCTGCTATTTGCACTGCGCGTATTCCTGACTCACCGCTATGATCCATACGGTTCATCGATTTTTCGGTTTTCCATACTCTTGGATTCGACGAAAGCATTTCAGACACGGCAAGGCCTGCACCTAAGCGTCGGCAAAGCTGTCTAAATGGTCTGTCTGTTATGCCCGCCATTGGCGCGACAATAACATTATTCTCAAGTTGGTATGAACCGATACGCACGATATTCAAAGGCCTCTTTTCAAGGGGCGCTAAGTTTACGGTGTTTTTGCTAAAAAACAAAGGCTATAAATTGAACAAAAGTGACTTTTTTTTGACTTTTTCGTATTGACTTTTGATAACAGTTTGAAGGGTGGGTTTATTTGTTTGTTATTTATACAAAAATAAAAATGAAGGGTCTATTTTGTTTCATAAATAAGTGTGTAAATAATAGGTAAAGCCTGTTAACGACAGGCTTTACAAACGCATTTAGGGTTAATAGTTAATTAAAAACCGAGCAGCTAGCTGGTGTGCTTTTGGCCACTAACACGGGTCCATTCACCTTCAACTGCAATCTCATCAAGGGCGATAAAAGGCGCATAAACATCGGCAACTGATTGTGCTTGTTCTTCTAATATACCAGACATGGCGATTTTTCCGTCAGGTTTGAGTAAACCTAAAATAACACCATGTAATTCACGTAAAGGAGCCGCCAAAATATTCGCAACAACAATGTCGGCGGTAAATTCTGGTTGGTTCTCAGGCAAGTAGACTTCCAGCTTGTCAGCTACTCCGTTACGCTGTGCGTTATCAAGGCTCGCTTCAAGTGCTTGCGGGTCTATATCAATCCCTATCATTCGCTCAGCACCCAATTTGATTGCTGCAATGCCTAATATGCCTGAACCACACCCAAAGTCGACGACAGTCTTACCTGTTAAGTCTTGGCTTTCTAGCCATTTCAAACAAAGCGCCGTGGTTGCATGAGTACCAGTGCCAAACGCAAGGCCTGGGTCAAGTAATACATTTACGGCATCAGGATCTGGAATATCGCGCCAGCTTGGACAAATCCAGAGCTTTTCGCCAAACTGAATTGGGTGGAAATTATCCATCCATTCACGTTCCCAGTCTTTATCTTCTAGTTGTTCTACTTTATAAACTAACGAGTCTCTTATCTCGTCATGGCGCTTTAATAGCTCAATAACCGCATTCATATCGTGATTAGCTTCAAACAGACCAATAACAGTGGTATCAGCCCAAAACTCGACTGTGCCAATCTTAGGCTCATAGATAGGGGTGTCTTTAGCATCAATAAAGGTAACAGATGCACTGCCAGCTTCCATTAATAAGTCACTGACAGCATCAGCAGTTGCGGCATTAGCATTAATACGTATTTGGATCCAAGCCATGATTATTTCCTTGAAATAGAAAAAAGGCCGCTACAGCGGCCTTTTGATTATGTTTGTTAGCAGCTAATTATTTAGCGTCTAAGAAGCTCTTAAGTAAATCAGAGCGAGAAGGGTGGCGTAGTTTGCGCAGTGCCTTCGCTTCAATCTGACGAATACGTTCACGTGTTACGTCAAACTGCTTACCTACTTCTTCTAGAGTATGGTCGGTATTCATATCAATACCAAAACGCATACGTAATACTTTAGCTTCACGGGCTGTTAAGCCTGCTAGTACATCGTTGGTAGCACCACGAAGTGATTCCATTGTTGCTGAATCGATAGGCGAATCAATGGTGGTATCTTCGATAAAGTCACCTAAATGTGAATCTTCATCATCACCGATTGGCGTTTCCATCGAAATTGGCTCTTTTGCAATCTTCAGTACCTTGCGGATTTTATCCTCAGGCATCATCATGCGTTCAGCTAACTCTTCAGGGTTAGGTTCACGTCCCATTTCTTGCAGCATTTGACGTGAGATACGATTCAGTTTATTGATCGTCTCAATCATATGTACAGGAATACGGATAGTACGTGCTTGGTCAGCGATAGAACGAGTGATTGCTTGACGGATCCACCATGTAGCATAAGTAGAGAACTTATAACCACGGCGGTATTCAAACTTATCTACGGCTTTCATTAAACCAATGTTACCTTCTTGGATTAAATCCAAGAATTGTAAACCACGGTTGGTGTATTTTTTAGCGATTGAAATTACAAGACGTAAGTTCGCTTCAACCATTTCTTTTTTCGCACGGCGTGCTTTTGCTTCACCGATACTCATGCGACGGTTGATGTCTTTTATCCGTTCAATGCTCAAACCAGTACTTTCTTCGATGGTACTTAGCTTGTTAATACAGCGCACTATTTCAGGTTTCACTTCTTCAAGCTTCGCTGAATGCTTTTCGTTAGCTGCAATTTCCAAATCGATCCACGATGAATCTGTTTCGTTATTTGCAAAGTGCTTAACAAATGTTTTCTTTGGTAATTTTGCAAATTGTACCGCTTGCTTCATGATAAGGCGTTCTTGAACTCGAACACGGTCCATCATCTCACGCATGTTATTAACCATGCGATCAAACTGTTTTGGTACTAATTTAAAAGTTCTGAATAACTCACCGATCTCAAAAATAGCGGCTTGAGAATCAGGGTGTGAGCGGCCTTTTTTATCAAACGTGTCGCGCGCTTTGTTATAAAGATCACGAAGATTTTCAAAGTGAACTCGGGCCTCTTCAGGATCAGGGCCTGTATCAACTTCTTCTTCATCGTCATCATCATCACTATCTGCATCGTCTTTATCTTCTTCATCAAGCTCTTTTTCACTTAATTCAGAACCAATGTGCGTTGCAGAAATTTGCGTTTCATCTTCATTTGGGTCAAAGAAACCAGAGATAATGTCGCTTAAGCGCATTTCTTCAGCTTCAAATTTATCCCACTGTTCAAGAAGATAAGTAATTGCTTCAGGGTACTCAGCAACCGAGATCTGTACTTGGTTGATGCCTTCTTCAATGCGCTTAGCGATGACAATTTCGCCTTCACGGGTCAGTAGTTCAACTGTGCCCATTTCACGCATATACATACGAACCGGGTCCGTTGTACGGCCGATTTCTTTATCAACAGTAGCAAGCGCAGCGGCTGCGGCTTCTGCTGCGTCTTCATCTGTCGTGGTTTCTTGCATCATCAATTCATCGGCATCAGGCGCGTTTTCGCTAACCTTGATACCCATATCATTGATCATACTAATGATATCTTCTACTTGATCTGAATCGATAATATCTTGTGGAAGGTGATCATTAACTTCTGCAAAAGTTAAATAACCTTGCTCTTTACCTTTTTGAATCAGAAGTTTTAATTGTGACTGAGGAGTTGGATCCATAGAGATTGTTTCTTCCACTCTGATAAGTTGATACAACAGGCGCCAGCTCGCTTATTAATAAGCCAAGCTAAGTATAATTTGACGCAGTGAATAGCACAGTATAACAGCATTTATCAATTTTGACTAGCCGTTAGTTCCTTTTAACGCTTGAGTTAACAAATGACACTCGAGTCGCTCGTCGCTATTTAACCCTTGGGTCTTGTCTTTTATTAATAGGGTCTCGAGTCGATAATTTAAACACTGATCTTCAATAAATTTGAAAGTATTTTTAAACTCATCTTCCAAGCGGTCATCATTTATTTCATGGCGCCATGTGGCTAGTTTAATCAGCGCTTCGTATTCAGGGCTTTCTCTAAACGCCTCAAGTAACTGTGCCGTTGTCATACCGTCTTTTTGTAAAGCACAGTGCTGTAATTTGATGAGTAACGCGATACCAGCAATATTCATCTGCGCTAAATCTGGTAAGTAAGGCACTGCGTGCGATAAGCTAGGATGCTGCACAAGCAAACCGATAGCACGTCGCATGGGGGTTATTTTAAATTTACGTTCAATAGAGTGCTGTTGTTTAGGTGTTTTTAAGCGATTATTTAACTGCTCTTTAGTACGCCCAATTAACCGGCCAAGTTGCTCTAGTAAATTTTCTTGGTAAAACTCGCTGGGAATTTTTTCTATTAAAGGGAGTACCGCACTGAGTAACTTTGCTTTACCTGCATCTGACGTTAAATCAATCTCTTGGCTGAGTTTATTAAACAGTACGTGGGTAAAATCATCCGCTTTAGACAAGCGTAGCTCAAAGGCCTCTTTTCCTTCTTTTTGTACAAGAGAGTCAGGGTCTTCACCATCAGGTAAAAACACAAATTGCAGGGCTTTCCCATCGTTTAGATAGGGGAGTGCGTTTTCAAGGGCGCGCCAAGCGGCATCACGACCTGCACGGTCGCCATCATAGCAACAAATTACTTTGTCAGTGGTTCTAAATAAAGTGTGCATGTGTTCAGCTGTTGTAGCTGTGCCCAATGCTGCGACAGCGTATTCAATAGCTTGCTCACTGAGTGCGACCACGTCCATATATCCTTCAACAATAAGGATATGGTCGAGCTTTTTGTGTGCTTGTTTTGCCTCATAGAGTCCATACAGCTCAAAGCCTTTGTGGAATATACGAGTTTCAGGAGAGTTTAAATATTTTGGCCCCTGATCTGCTTGCATAACACGCCCGCCAAACGCAATAACACGACCACGCTTGTCGCGAATAGGGAACATTAATCGGTCACGGAAAAAGTCAAACTGTCGGCCAGGGGTTTTTTCTGAGGCGAGTTTCAGTTCAACTAGTTGCTCTTTTTGTTCTTTATTGCGACCAAGCTGCTGGCATAGGCCTTCCCATTCACTGGGGGCATAGCCAATCATAAACTTTTTAACGGTTTCGCCGCTTAAACCACGCCCTTTAACATACTCTATGACGTCAGCAGAGTTGGCATGATGCTTTAATTGGTGTTGATAAAAACGTGCAGCGTGGAGCATTAAATCATAATCAGACCGTTTTTGTTCAGCAGTTCTTTGTGGGCCTGACTGCGTATTACCTTGCTCGCGAGGTACATCCAAATTAAGGATACTAGCAAGCTCTTCTATAGCATCAACAAATTCGAGTTTATCGTACTCCATAACAAACGAAATAGCGTTACCGTTAGCGCCACACCCAAAACAATGATAAAACTGTTTATCTTGTGACACGGTAAAGGATGGCGACTTTTCGTTATGGAAAGGGCAGCAGGCTTGGTAGTCTTTCCCTGCTTTTTTAAGGCCTACTTTTGAGTCGATCAGCTCAACAATATCTGTTCTGGCGAGTAAATCGTCAATAAAATTTCGTGGGATTTTTCCGGCCATACTGAGTGAGTCGTCCTGAAATAAATAAAAAAAGTGAGCGAATTGGCTTTCGTTCTACAAATTTAGATTTGAACACAAACGCTATTTTTATTAAAGCTAAAAACAAAGAAACCGAGCACATGGCTCGGTTTGCTTTCATCATACTTTGTATGTGGGCGTATTAGGCTGTTAATCGTTGCTTAATTAAACCTGAAATCTTACCTAAATCGGCGCGACCTTCAGCTTTGCTTTTGATTATACCCATTACTTTACCCATGTCTTGCATACCAGCTGCATTAGTATCAGCAATAGCCGCATCAATGAGGGCAATGATTTCTTCTTCACTCAGCTGTTGAGGTAGGAATTCTTCAAGTGCAGTTATCTCATTGGCTTCAACTTCCGCTAAATCATCACGCCCAGCATCTTTGTACTGAGTGTAAGAATCACGACGTTGTTTAACAAGTTTCACTAAGACTGCGGTAATACCGTCATCATCAAGTGTTATTTGCTCGTCAATTTCACGTTGCTTGATTGCAGCAAGTACCATACGAATTGGGTTAAGACGTGATTTGTCTTTCGCTCGCATTGCATCTTTTTGCGCATCTTTTAGCGTTATTAAAAGGCTCATTTATACAAGACCAAATACGATTAGTATAATTTAACGCGACGTGCGTTATCGCGAGAAAGCTTCTTCATGTGACGCTTAACCGCTGCAGCTTTTTTACGCTTGCGCTCAGCTGTCGGCTTTTCATAGTGCTCGCGACGACGAACTTCTGAAAGGATACCTGCTTTTTCACATGAACGCTTGAAGCGACGAAGTGCTACGTCAAACGGTTCGTTCTCTCTTACTTTAATTACTGGCATTAAAAATTCACCTACCTAAATAATGAGCGTTGCTCAAGTTGATCAAACAATGATCAAGTGGTTCAAAAATGGTGCGGTATTGTAATCCGAAGCCACACCACATGTAAAGGATAAATATTATCTAGTTCTGAGTGCAAACTAAAATAAATTCTATGTTATTAATTTTATTGTACTTGATATAATTGACATTGCACTTGGCCTGCTGTTTTTTCTTTTAATAACAGCCAATTGCTAGGGAGATCTAAATTGTAAAGTTCACTTTCGACTTCTACATAAATCAACGCATTTTCGCTTAACCAACTATTTTTTATTAGTAAATCACAACATGGTTGAGCTAAGTTTTGGCGAAAAGGCGGGTCAACAAAAACTAAATCAAATTGTTGTTCGTTTGGGTTTTGGCTCAAATGCCGTAAACTATCCGTACAAAAAATTTCTGCATTATTCAAATTAAGCGTTTGCGCGTTGGTTTTTAATTGCGCCGTTGCTGAATTGTCCATCTCTAAAAAAGTGGCGCAGTGAGCAAATCGAGAAAGCGCCTCAAAGCCAAGCCCGCCGGAGCCAGCAAAGCAGTCGAGTACTCTCGCATCTCGAGTATCTTGCATTAACCAATTAAAAACAGTTTCTTTTATGCGGTCAGTCGTTGGACGCAGTCCTTGTACATCTTTAACAGGTAACTTACGGCCACGGAATTGCCCGCTAATGATTCGAATAAAACCATCATTTGACTTGTTTTTTGGCTGTTTTTGTGGTGATTTTTTTCTCATTTAACTCACTAAAAAATGGTATCTATTACGCGGCTCAGATAATATTGTACTGATATCGTAGCGCGTCATTTTTCAACTGCGCTAAAAGTGTTACCATAAGCATCTTGGACAATAGTTTTATGAACGGCTTAAAAAGCGAGTTCAGATAAAACTATTTGCATTAGTTTATCAGATTTTTATAAGTGGTTATTAGCAACTATGGCAAAAAAAAGTAAATTCCTGTCTTGGCTAGGTTTTGGCAAATCAGAAAATAAACAACAAACAGAGCAGGCAGTAGATGCTGATAACCAAAAGCAATTAGCAGAGCAAGAACGCATTGCTGCAGAAAATGCAGAAGCTGAGCGTGAAGAGCAAGCACGCATTGCTGCAGAAAATGCAGAAGCTGAGCGTGCAGAGCAAGCACGCATTGCTGCAGATAAAGCAGAAGCTGAGCGTGAAGAGCAATCACGTATTGCTGCAGAAAATGCAGAAGCTGAGCGTGAAGAGCAAGCACGCATTGCTGCAGAAAATGCAGAAGCTGAGCGTGTAGAGCAAGCACGCATTGCTGCAGATAAAGCAGAAGCTGAGCGTGAAGAGCAATCACGTATTGCTGCAGAAAATGCAGAAGCTGAGCGTGAAGAGCAAGCACGCATTGCTGCAGAAAATGCAGAAGCTGAGCGTGTAGAGCAAGCACGCATTGCTGCGGAAAAAGCAGAAGCTGAGCGTGTAGAGCAAGCACGTATTGCTGCGGAAAAAGCAGAAGCTGAGCGTGAAGAGCAATCACGCATTGCTGCTGAAAAAGCAGAAGCTGAGCGTGAAGAGCAATCACGCATTGCTGCTGAAAAAGCAGAAGCTGAGCGTGCAGAGCAAGCACGCATTGCTTCGGAAAAAGCAGAAGCTGAGCGTGTAGAGCAAGCACGTATTGCTGCAGAGAAAGCAGAACAAGCACGTATTGCTGCTGAACAAGCAGAAGCTGAGCGTGTAGAGCAATCACGCATTGCTGCGGAAAAAGCAGAAGCTGAGCGTGTAGAGCAAGAACGTATTGCTGCGGAAAAAGCAGAAGCTGAGCGTG
>NZ_LOFH01000013.1 GCF_001469215.1 Pseudoalteromonas sp. H105 | reverse complement strand
CGATGATCAAAGTTTTGACCTGTGTATTTATCATCTCCACACAAAAATGCGCGCCTAACACATCGTGAGATCAAGTGATAATAAGATGTGGATGCTAAATCAATCAGCTTTTTTCTTGCACGAGTCATAAAATATCAACTTTAGTTTAACTGTATATAACAACAGTAGTTGATACTGTGAGTTTTGCAAAAAATTTGTGCCTGTCCTATTTTACTCCCTTTGAATAACAGAATAGTCATGGGGTCTATATTGATTAGTTTTCAAAAGCGCGCTCAACATTGAGATAGTTCGCATTGAAGTTCAGTGGCTTAAAATTTTTTTGTCAGCCAATAAGTTAACTTATTTCAGTAGGCAAATTACAACGCTAACATTGACTTAAATACACTGGCTTGACGGCGCGACACCTCAGCTATGGCACCGCTTTTTAACATAAGTTCTAAGCCGCCGGAGCTGCAAGGGGTTATATTAACAATTTTATTTAATTGCACTATATTCTGTCGGCTTATTCGAAAAAAACTGTCACTAGGTAGGCGCGGTTCAATTTGCGCAAGTGTTCTATATATCATAGGTTTTTTATCTTCAAAATATACACGAGTATAATTGCCCATAGCTTCAAAACGTTCTACTTGATCAAGTTTAATTAACCAACAGCTTTTTCCATCTTTTACAAAGAACTGGCTCCCTAAGGTCATTAAACTATTAGGGTCAACCGGTACCTTATTATGCTCGTTAGCATTAATTAGTTTAAATTTATCACACGCTTGCCCTAACCTTTTTTGAGTGTAGGGTTTTAACAAATAGTCAATCGCATCTTGATCGAAAGCTTTTAAAGCAAACTCGTCAAAAGCCGTTGTAAAAATTACATGGGGGGCCTGTGCAAGTTGTGCTAAAAAGTCAAAGCCACTGCCGTCTGGTAAATTAATATCAAGAAACACTATATCTGGTTTGTGTACTTCATATACCTCAAGTGCCTGTTCAACACTTTCTGCCTCAGCAACACAATAGATGTCGCTAATTTCTTCTAGCTGCGACTTAAGCTCAAGCCTTGCTAACCTTGAGTCTTCAACAATAATTGCTTTTATCATTTCGGTTTCCACTGATTAAAGTTGCACACTAAACTATTTGCCCTGTTTGATATACGTAGTTTATAAAGGGAGCTTAATGGTAGCAATAACCCCCCTAGATGATGATGCAAGCGAAAAGCTAGCTTGTTCACCATAAACAAGCGATAAACGTTGTTTAATATTTTTTATTCCTACACCAGGATTCTCATGGTTTTGCGCCGTATCAAGTAATAATTCACCACTATTTTCGACAGTGATTGTCCAATAATGTTCATACGATTGGCTAGTGATCACAACCTTACCACCTTGCTTTAGTTTCCCAATACCATGCTTAAGTGCGTTTTCAATTAATAACTGTAAAATCATTGGGGGAAGCGAATAATTTAACGTTTTATCAACTACGTTATACTGCACTTGTAATTTGTCTTCAAATTGCAATTTATTTAATGCAATGAATTGCTTAACTACTTCTATTTCCTCACTAAAAAGGATTAACTCCTCTCGGTCTATCTGCATGGTATAGCGCATAACTCCAGATAAATCGGCCAACATGTCACGTGCTTTATTTGTATCTTCTAAAATCAACGCTCGAATATTGTTAATCGCGTTGAAGATAAAGTGAGGATTTATCTGACTTAGCAATACCTCTAATCTAGCCGCCTTTAATGATTGCACTAAAGTGTCTTGTTCTTGTTGAGCATATTTTAATTGTTGCTGTTTTTTGAACATTACATAGATAGCTGACCAAGCAAGTATTAAAAAGAATATCATCGGTGAGCTCAGTAGAATTTGTTGCCACAGCAATTCATCTTTCGTATTAAAAATAGCCACTTGATTGGGCACAATAACTACTGCATATAACAATATAGTGCCAAGTGCAGCAATCATTGAGCCGACTAATATTTGTAAAAAACCGGTCAACAAACTTTTTGCCTTTAGCTTATATTGATAGAATTTTCTTAACCCGCCAGTTGAAATAATCAAACAAACACCGAGCACTATTGAATTGACCAACTCAGAAAAATGAAAGTGAACAAAGTATTGTCTACCCGCTAAATTTAACAGAGTAAATAGGCCCCAACCGCCTATTTGCAGGCTCCAAAATAAGATATTTAAATTATTTATTTTTTCTGTCGTTTGGATTTTATTATTCATAGCGTTAGTTATCGTTCAATTGGGTAAATTGATTTTTACAGGTTACAAGAGGCAGCTGTCGTACTTTGCCTTTGCCAACCTCAAATAGCAAAGGCTTTATACAACTTTAACTAACAATTTTGTTAACCGAGTGACTTTATCCAGCGACTAATGTCTATGCTTACCTGTTCTGAAAAAGTAATATCAATTTGACTATACTCTTCAGGTAAACCGGTTACTGCAGGTTGGAATAAGTGATTTAACCCCGCATAAATAGTTGTGGTTAATTTTGATGAATTAACCGCTTGCTTAATGCCCGCTATGTTCTGGTCTGCCAACACTTGAGCATCTAACTCTCCATTCAGTGCGAGTACGGGAATATGTAATTGAGATAGGTATTTTTTAGGGTCTTCTTTTACAAAGAATTCAAACCAAGGAGAAGTCATCTGTTTTGCTTGTGCCTTGGCCTGTGCTACTGGAACCTTTTGATTAACCAGCAATTTAATAAGCATTTCTTCTGAAATTCCGTCAGCAATAGCGCTAACAACTTCTTTCTGCAATCTAT
Source organism: Pseudoalteromonas sp. H105 (assembly GCF_001469215.1). Classification (GTDB taxonomy): domain Bacteria; phylum Pseudomonadota; class Gammaproteobacteria; order Enterobacterales; family Alteromonadaceae; genus Pseudoalteromonas. The sequence continues at coordinate 99,920 of NZ_LOFH01000013.1, read as the reverse complement.
CATCCTTTTCTAAGCGTTCTTTATCCATGCCTCTTAACTGTTGTATATGAAATGATTGGTCAATTAATATTTGTGCGCCACTAGTGCCCGGCCCCGCAAGACTGACAAAAAAATCAACATTCGGGTTTTCTGCTGCGGCAATTGCCCCAATCAACCCGCCTTCACTGTGGCCAATAAAGCCAATATTACTGCTCTTAAATTTAAGATTATTCGCTATAAATTGGTAAGCTGCATTAGCATCATTAGCAAAATCTTTACTGGTGGCTGCAGAAAAGTCGCCTGTAGACTTACCCACTCCCCGATCATCATATCTCAACACTGCAACATTTTGTCGTGTTAACTGATCAGCCAGCACCGCAAAAACCTTATGACCAAATGCATCTGCATCACGCGTTGTAGGCCCAGAACCCGAAAGTAATATAGCCACTGATTTAATATCACCCGCCGGATATGAAAGTGTACCTGATAACTGATGCTCACCCGTTATGCTACTAAACTGCACTTGTTCAACTGAATAAGGTAGATTGTCGAAGTTTTCTTGAATTTTTTTCTGTCTCATAGCCGTTTTAGTTGCTGGCACTAAAGTTAATGGCGCTTTAAAAGCTCCTTGAGAATAAGTTCCCGTAATTTCATTACTCGAGAATGTAGCGCTGTATTTCATATTAGCCACATCCATCGCTAACTCTACCTTATCACCATTAACGATCACTTTATTAAACTCTAAGCCAAACTGTTGTTGAACGGGCACATCTACTGTTGCCTTGAAGCCCGACTCTACTTTTTTGAAGTGAAATACCATTTCCATTGACTTTTCAGCTGTTATCGACAAGTTTCCTTGCCAGCTTCCTTCAACAAACTGTGTTTCTTGCGATTTAGCAGCACAAACACTAGTAAACAAAGCACCTGCTGCGAATGAAATTACTGTTAATTTATTCATTGTATTTTCCTTTTTAATTATTCTGATTCAGTAAAGTAAGCACTTAAATTGCTAGCGCTTAATTGTTCTGTGAATGACTATAACGAAACTAAAAAAACAGAAGTTAAAAACTATCTTAGTGGTTAATTTTCTATGTGAACGGCAGCAGTACATTAAATATCAAACAAGCAACATGCCAACAAGCTGCGATAAAGACAATGATGAAGTAAAAAGACGACGTTAAATTATCTTCTTTTAGTGACTGCTTATTATTCAAAAAATAAAAAATAGCTGTAGGCGGCTATCAATGCCGTGTCCCGTCCTGAAATAGGTTGACGGTTTTTAATGAAAGGCCAGTAGCTTTTGCTCCTGGTCTTTTTTGTGTACTTGATTTGGTGTTTGCATTCCCAAACTTAAGTGCGGTCTCATTTCATTATATATAAATATTGATTCTTCAACTAGTCGCTTTAATTCATCGATATTTCGACATTTATATAAAAGAAATTCTTGTTTTAATATACCGTTAATTCGCTCTGCTAGTGCGTTCTGATAACAATCATATCCATCGGTCATCGAAGGTGTAATGTTGTTACTTTCTATTAATTTAGCTTGGTACACCTCTGAGCAATACTGTAAGCCCCTATCAGAATGATGGATAGTATCATTCTGATATAGCCGCTCTTTTACAGTCATATCGAGCGCTTTTACGACATCTGTTGCTTTCATTTCATCACTTAATTCATATCCCATAATTTTTCGGCTATAGGCGTCAGTGACGAGAGATAAATAATGTACACCTTGCTCTGACTTTACATAAGTAATATCACTAACAAAGACTTCTTCAGCCGTACATGGTTTGTACTCTTTCAGTAAGTTAGGATGCTTACGCATCCAATGCTGACTGTTGGTTGTCTTGATATAGTTTTTCTTTGGTTTAACAAGCAAATGATTTTCCCTCAAATAATCAAAAAAGCTATCCCTTCCTAGCTTAATGCTGAGCGATTCAAGCTTTGGTTTGATAAGTTTGTACAGTTTTTTTCCTCCTATACGAGGCATAAACTGTCGCCAGTACATGACTAAACCTTTGACTGGCTCTAGTTGTTTTTCCCGAGCAACCATTCTACGTATGGCTTGATAATAACCTTGTGATGTTATGCTGTAGCATATCTTTATGGTGGCCTTGCAATAATGCAATAACATCTGGATGTGCAAGTTCGCCAGTTTTAATGTTCATTTATTCCTCTTTACTCGTTGTATTACGGTTTTATTTATTACTTTTTAAGCGGCTAATTTCCAAATTATAAACGCCAACGCAAAACCAATCAGATAAACCAAGCCTACCCAACTTAAAGTACGTACTCGTTTAGAATGTTGAATACTGGGCTCTGAGCGCACTAAACTAAAATTAAGCCATGCAAAAATGGGAGTCGTTACAAACGCAAGTGTCATGGCAAAGGTAAGCATGGGGCCGAGGGCTGATTTAAAAAATAAAATCACCGCCATGCCCGCGAATGATTGCAGTATTAGCCAGATATTTAAGCTGTGTTTAGATTGCTTAAAACCTAATAATTTATGTGATTCATTAAGTGTGCGGGCATAGCCATCGAGCACCGTCAAGGTAGTACCAAACATACATAAAAAAGCGATAACCGACACCAAAGGCCGCGCCCATTCGCCGATTGTGAAGGCGTACATATCAATAAGCTGCTTTGCGAATGCCACGCCGCCTAATGCAATTTCATTGTTTTGGCCGTATTGCACTAGCACACCCAAGGAGAAAAACACCAGCGCTAATGCGGCGGTTAGCCAATAACCAACATTAAAATCAAACAAGCCCTGCTCACATGTTACCATTTGTTGGCTTTGTTTTTCTTTAAGCCACAATGAGCTAAGCGCTGAAATTTCAATCGGTGCGGGCATCCACCCCATTAACGCCACCATAAACCCCAGCATAGCAAGCTCATACGGTGACGGGCCAATATAATCTACAGGTGCTAGTGTTCCATGGTTCATAGCGCCATTACTAACTGCAATAACAAGCGCTATCACGGTAGCTATAGTGAGTAAGCCCATAATCGCTTTAGCCACGTTATCAAGCGCTTTAAAATGGCCAAGTAATAAAATAACTAAGCAAACCGCTAATATTAACCAACATAATAAGGTTACTGAAATACTCATTGGCAGCGCATAGTGCAGCAGGCTTGCAGTGAGTAATAACACGCCAGCCGTATTCACTACCGCAGCTATAATATTCAAACCGATAAAGCTGTAAAAAAACCACGGGCCTTTACCTTGGTAGCCTTCAACTAGGCTTTTTTTAGTGGCGAGTGTGTATTCAATACCAAAGCGAAAAAACGGGTATTTAAGTACATTAATAACCACAATGAGCCAAAACAACTGCCAACCAAATATGGCGCCTGCTTGGGTTGATGCAACAAGGTGAGAACCACCAATTGCCGCCGTTGCCATTAATATACCGGGGCCTAATGCGTTTAAACGAGTGTGCCAAGTTGATGTTGTTGAATGCATGTCCATGCTTACATTTTATTTTTATTAATAAGCAAGTTACAGCGTTTTAGTGAGGATTGAAAGTGAGAAAGTGAGTGGAAGATTAAACGGTTCGCTAGATCCTAGTTACCTAGAACCTAGCGCCTTTAATTATTAACGTAAGTCCATTTCTTGAACTTTTTCGTGAGCAATCTCAGGTGTTGTGCTCACTGGTTTTTCGTGTAGGTTCGCTTTGATTTGTCCTTTACGATGCTTTAGTGCCGCATCGAGTTTTTTAGCTGCGCTTGAAATGGCAGGATAAAGAACTTCGTTCTCGCCTTTTACCGATAAACGCGCGCCTTCGTATATGGTGCTAATTTCTGCTTGGAGCTTATGATGCTCTTTCGAAAGAATAATATCGAGTGCGATCAGAGATGGAAAATGGCTCGCAATTTTTGAAAACTTTTCGTTGATGTGTTCTCTAATAGAGTCAGTAACGTCAACATGGTGACCAGAAAGATTAATTTTCATAGGGTATCCTTTTTATTGTTACCTCAACTCTAGTATTGGGGGCTATTTAGATTTACACAAGCGCAAAACACAGAAATATGACATTTATTTGTTAGTAAAGCTGATTCAGATCATTCTAAGAGCATTAAATATGCAAAACCCCGCGTGTTGCGGGGCTTTTAGCTTATTCACTTAATTTGTATATTAAGTGTACGAACAACAGTAATCGGCAAAATCAGTCACTTTTACTTGAAAAGTAATGTTAGCATCAACATTAAATGACTCACCCGCTGACATAGTTTTCCATTCGCTTTCACCGGGGAGTAACACTTCCCACTGACCACCGTTAAGTTCCATCAGCTCTTTTTTACTAGTCGCAAATTCAAACTCACCCGCTTGCATAAAGCCTAATGTTTTGGTGCTGCCATCTGCAAAAATCACTGTACGGCTTGACACTTTACCATCAAAGTACACGTTCGCTGTTTTAACAACACTGACATTATCAAACTGAGACATCCTCACTCCTGTTTATTGTTTTATAATTTATTAACACCCACAGTGCCTGATACTCATAAGCCTTGCAAGGAACAAGATGTGAAAAATGCTCACGTAAAAGGCTGTCACTTCCCCCCACCCAAGCCACATAAATGGTTTAGGCCTTAAAACTCACTTTATACATGATAAAAAGGGTAACGCAGTGCCTATCAAAGTAAGTGCCAACAACACAATGCCCGCATAGTTTATTGCAAACATGACTTAAGGCTCGCAGTATTTTAAAATTTTCTAACGTGAAAAATTAACCAACCGTTCAGGTTGTGTCCCTTATTTTTATTATGCGAACGAGTAGTAGCCACTTACTTGTTCAGGTATGACCAGAAACGTGAATAAAATTCATACCAAATAACTAAGCAACATTAAATTTACAATGCTAAATTACTAATAATTTAATTAACATTAAGGCATTGAAATGAGTAAGCGTATAGCACTGGCTATCCTTACAAGTTGTTTTTTAGTTGCATGTGGTGGTGGCAATGAAGCAAACACAAGTAAGGAAGCACCTGTATCAGATACCCCAACAACCCCTCCTGTTAGCGAGGACCCGTCAGATGACGATACGACCACCGATAACACAGCTCCGGTTATTAGCCTCTCCCCTCCCGATAATGTGAGCCACGGCCAAACCCTCACTTTAAACGCCAGCGCAAGTGATTCAGAAGGCGATACACTCAGTTATAGTTGGCAACAGCTTTCGGGCCAGCCAATTGAAACCTCAAGCGATGACGTGTTAACAGTGACTATTCCCTCTCCCCTTAGTGGATATGATGAAACGTATCGCTTTTTGCTTAGAGTAACGGATGAACACGGCGCACAAAGTGAGTTTGAATTTGGCTTTACAGCCAAAGCCACTATGGACCTTGCACACGCGGCTCGATTACTTCATCAGGCTAGTTTAGGTCCAACCTATGAAGAGATTTTATCGGCGCAGGGGTTAAGCGCTGAAGAGTGGATAGATGCTCAAATGCAGCTACCCATTAATTACCATGTTGATTACCTGGAAAACTACCCTGATAGAGATTACCCTCGGCAAATTAACCGTATTGATGCTTGGTGGAAAGGCAGCATTAACGCATCTGATCAACTCAGGCAACGTGTAGCCTATGCTATGAGCCAAATTTTTGTGGTGTCTGATTTTAATAACTCACTCGCCAATGAGCCTAAGGGTATGGTGAGTTACTACGATATGTTGTTAGAAAATGCATTTGGTAATTACCGTGATATTCTCGAAACCATCTCCCGATCGCCTATTATGGGAAAATATTTAGATCATTTGGGCAACGAAAAAGCCGACGAAGAGCGTAACATTCGCCCTGATGAAAACTATGCCAGAGAGCTTCTGCAGTTATTTAGCTTAGGCTTAGAAGAGCTCGAAATTAACGGCTTGCCAAAAAAAGACGAAAATGGCCTGCCTATTCCCGCTTACACCCAAGCTGATATTGAAGGGTTTGCTAAAGTGTTTACAGGGTGGACATTTGGTGCCAGTGAGTTTTGGGGTCGCCCGAGTAATAACCATTCAATTCTTATGAGCCCATTCGAGGCGTATCATTCTACCGCTGAAAAACATTTAATTAGTGATGTCGTTATTCCTGCCAATACTGATGCAGAAACCTCACTTAAAATAGCGCTCGATACCATATTTGAACACCCAAATACGGCCCCGTTTATAAGTAAGCAATTAATTTTAAAATTAATTACCTCAAACCCATCTCCTAATTACATTGCACGAGTAGCACAGGTTTTTAATGATAATGGCCAAGGTGTTAAAGGTGACTTGAGTGCGGTAATTAAAGCAATCTACCTTGACCCTGAGGCTCGGCAGTTCGCCGCCCCCCTTGCCTATTTTGGTAAAATTAGAGAGCCACTTCTTAAACAAATGCAACTGTGGCGGGTATTTAAGGCTAAGTCGTTAAATAATCGTTATTACACCAGCAATTTAAGCTTACAGTTTGGCCAAGGCCCGTTGCAATCCCCTTCTGTGTTTAACTTTTATCAGCCCGATCATCAACCTCAAGAGCTGTCAGGCTCTATGCTCGTTGCACCGGAATTGCAAATTGCCAACGATGCTTATGTTATCAATACACTGAATACTCATTTTAATGAAATGAGCCGACGCGTTGCAGAGCGTTATGACGAACTCAATGAAAACTACGTCTATCTATACATGGCTGATGACTTGGAGTTACTGGCTAACTTTGGCTTAAATGCAGTTATCGATAAGTACGACACATTATTTTTTGCAGGCTCCATGTCACAAGACATGCGCAACGCAATTTATGATATGGACGCTTATTTTTCGTCAAGTGAAAGCCATTTAAGGCTTTCGTATATCGTTTACTTAATTACCGTGTCAGCCGAATACAGCTTGCAACAATAGGAGAGAGTCATGGATAGAAGAAAATTTTTAGACCTATGTTTAAAAGGCGGGATATCAATGGCTGCATTGACCCAATTGCAATTGCAAGCTTTTCAAGGCTCGACCAGTGCCGTGGGGGATGAATATAAAGCGCTGGTATGTGTTTATTTAAGTGGCGGAAATGACTCTTTAAACATGCTAGTGCCAGTTGAAGGCGAAGCGCGCAGTTTGTATGAAGCAAGTCGACAAAATTTGGCGATTAGTAACCCTTTACCATTGTCACCTGATACTGCGCAGGAAGGCGGTGTTGGTTTACACAATTCTTTAGCGCCATTGCAAAGTATATTTGAAGAGCGCCAACTGGCCTTTGTTACCGGCGTTGGCAGTTTGATTGCGCCCACAACACAGCAAGATGTTATCAATAAATCAGTGCCGCTGCCGCTGCATCTTTTTTCACATAACAAACAGCGCGCAACGTGGATGTATGGTCAAGAGCAACGTTCCCTTAATAGTGGCTGGGGGGCAAGGCTATTAGAGCGCTTAGAGCAAAGTGAACAGTTTGGCGGAAATATTTCACTTTCAGGAATGAATCACTGGCAAACCAGCCGCGACAGTATGCCCTTTAGCTTAAGCAGCAATGGTATAAGTCGTATTGACGCATTAAGTGGCTCTCAAGAGCGAAGCGAGCACGTGAGCAATCTATTTAATCGCGTATTAACAGGGCAAACAAACCCAGTTTCACAGGCGTATGGTTCTCGCGTGAAAGCATCCATAGATAAAACTTCTGCGATGAATATAGCACTTCAGTCGTCTGATCCTATTGATGGTGTGTTTTCGAATTCAACACTATCACGCAGGCTTAAAACGATTGCGCGTACCATCTCTATTCAATCTCAGTTAGGGTGTAAACGTCAGGTGTTTTATGTGTCTATGGGTGGCTTTGATACTCATGGCAATCAAAATCGCAGTCATGCTTCATTACTGAGTCAATTATCGCAATCGCTGTCTGAGTTTAACCGCGCAATGGCTTACTTAAACCAACACAATAATGTAACCCTGTTTACCATGAGTGAATTTGGCCGAACGTTAACCTCTAATGGCGATGGCACAGACCATGGCTGGGCGGGTAATCATCTTGTTATGGGTGGCGCGGTTAATGGTGGCGATTTATATGGTTCATTATTGACTCAACATTTAGGTGGTCCAAAAGACACCCGAGGTGGCCGATTAATACCTGACGTTGCCAATGAGCAGTACTTTGCAACACTCGCTAAGTGGTTTGGGGTACCCGATTCAGAACTGGTGGATATATTCCCTAATTTAGCCAACTTTAACCAACATACTCTCGATTTTATTTAACGCTTACTCTGGCTAATTTGCTTATAATGTTAGCCTGCATTCAATGAGAAAATAATAAAAAACCCGCTTAGTTTATATCACTAAGCGGGTTTTCTCTTGTTAGGCTCGGCATTAATAGCTGACCATTAATACCTCAACACTTAGAACAGTTCGTTTGCCTTGTTGACGATGTTTTCTACTGTGAAACCAAAGTGTTCAAACAGCTCATTAGCAGGGGCAGACTCACCAAAGGTCGTCATGCCGACTACTGCGCCATTTAGGCCAACGTATTTGTACCAGTAATCAGCGATACCCGCTTCTACAGCTACGCGGCGTGAAACGCTTGCTGGCAATACGCTTTCTTTGTAAGCAGCATCTTGCGCATCAAATACATCTGTTGATGGCATTGATACAACACGCACCTTTTTACCTTGCTTACGTAATTCAGCCGCAGAGTCTTGTGCTAATTGCACCTCAGAGCCAGTCGCGATTAAGATAAGCTCAGGCTCACCATCACAGCTAAGTACATAACCGCCTTTTTTCACATCGCTTAATTGCTGCGCTGAACGAGTTTGTTGAGCAAGACCTTGGCGAGTAAAGATAAGTGACGTTGGACCGTCCTTACGTTCAATCGCTTGTTGCCATGCGATTGCAGACTCAACTTGGTCACACGGACGCCAATTAACTAGGTTAGGCGTTAAACGCATGCTCGCAATTTGCTCTACTGGTTGGTGAGTTGGACCATCTTCACCCAAACCAATTGAATCGTGCGTGTATACAAAAATGCTTGGCACTTTCATTAATGCAGCCATACGAACAGCGTTACGTGCGTATTCCATAAACATTAAGAAAGTCGCGCCGTAAGGGATAAAACCTTTATGCAGCGCAATACCATTCATAATTGCTGACATACCAAACTCACGCACACCGTAGTAGATGTAGTTACCGCTTGCGTCATTGGCTTCAAGGCCTTTAGAACCTTTCCAAATTGTTAGGTTTGAACCTGCTAAATCAGCAGAGCCGCCCATAAATTCTGGCAATAAAGGACCAAATGCATTCAGTGCATCTTGTGATGCTTTACGAGATGCAGGGTTTGCTGGGTTTGCATCAAGTTGCTCAATATAAGCTTGTGATTTTTCAGCCCAATCAGCTGGCAACTCGCCGCTTGTACGACGTTTAAACTCTGCTGCTAGCTCAGGATGTGCCGCTGCATAGGCTGCAAACTTTTCATCCCAACTTGCTTCAAGTTGCTTGCCTTTTTCTTTGCCATCCCACTCGCTGTAGATGTCAGCTGGAATGTCAAATGCCTCTCCAGTCCAACCAAGGAACTCACGTGCTGCTTTAATTTCGTCTTCACCTAATGGTGCACCGTGACAATCGTGGCTACCTGATTTATTAGGTGAACCGTAACCAATCACTGTTTTACAACAAATTAGTGTTGGCTTGTCTGTGATACTGCGTGCTTCTTCGATTGCTGCGCGAATAGCGTCTGAATCATGGCCATCAACACCGCTGATTACATGCCAGCCGTAAGCTTTAAAACGCGCAGGCGTATCATCGCTGAACCAGCCTTCGACTTCGCCATCGATTGAAATACCGTTGTCATCCCAAAATGCCACTAACTTACCTAGGCCTAACGTACCAGCAAGTGAACACGCTTCATGAGAAATACCTTCCATAAGGCAACCATCGCCCAGGAATGTGTATGTGAAGTGATCAACAATATCGTGGCCTTCACGGTTAAACTGAGCCGCTAGCGCTTTTTCAGCAATCGCCATACCGACAGCATTTGTGATCCCTTGACCAAGTGGGCCCGTAGTGGTCTCAATACCAGGTGCATACCCATACTCTGGGTGACCCGGTGTTTTTGAATGCATTTGACGGAAGTTTTTAATTTCGTCAATCGGCAAGTCATAACCACTTAAATGCAATAGAGAATAAATAAGCATTGAACCGTGGCCGTTTGAGAGTATAAATCGATCTCTGTCTACCCACTCTGGATTAGTTGGATTATGATTTAGATAATCGCGCCATAGTACTTCTGCGATATCTGCCATGCCCATAGGGGCTCCAGGGTGGCCAGATTTGGCCTGTTGTACTGCGTCCATTGATAAGACGCGAATAGCATTTGCAAGTTCTTTGCGAGACGGCATGAATTCTCCTACCTTTACTGTATTTGCGCTGGTTGATTGTGTGTTTTTCAAGAACACCCATTCTTACTTATTGTAGGGGCTGTGTGCAATTAAAAACCCTGATTAAATTGGCTATTATGAAAATTTTTTAAGAACTAAAAGTTATTAGTAATTTTATTTAGACGTCTAGGCGTAAAATTACTATGCAAATATATTTGTTTTAGATAAAATACGTCCCTTAATTTTTTAGCGCTCTTACCGACGTTTGTGAAGCGCAATATTTGTGAGCAGAAATACAATGGCAAAACATTTATTTACTTCTGAATCAGTTTCTGAAGGTCATCCGGATAAAATCGCGGATCAAATCTCTGACGCGGTACTAGATGCCATCTTAGAGCAAGATTCTCATGCACGTGTTGCGTGTGAAACTTACGTAAAAACCGGTATGGTCATGGTCGGTGGTGAAATCACTACTAGCGCATGGGTTGATATCGAAGAAATTACACGTAAAACGGTACGTGAAATTGGCTACACGCATTCAGACATGGGTTTTGATGCTGATTCGTGTGCAATTTTAAACACAATCGGTAAGCAATCACCTGATATCAACCAAGGTGTTGACCGTACAAGCCCTGAAGAACAAGGCGCTGGCGACCAAGGTTTAATGTTTGGTTACGCATGTAATGAAACTGAAGTGCTAATGCCTGCACCAATCACATACTCTCACCGTTTAGTTCAACGCCAAGCGCAAGTACGTAAAAGTGGCGAGCTTAACTGGTTACGTCCTGATGCAAAATCACAAGTAACGTTTGCATACGAAAATGGTAAGCCTGTTGGCATTGATGCGGTTGTTCTTTCTACTCAGCACAGTGAAGAAATTTCACAAAATGACTTAGTAGAAGCGGTTATGGAAACTATCATCAAACCAGTACTTCCTGCTGAGCTAATTACTAGCGCAACGAAATTCTTCATCAACCCAACTGGCCGTTTTGTTATCGGTGGCCCAATGGGTGACTGTGGTTTAACAGGTCGTAAAATCATTGTTGATACCTACGGCGGTATGGCACGTCACGGTGGTGGTGCTTTCTCAGGTAAAGATCCATCAAAAGTTGACCGTTCAGCTGCGTACGCTGCACGTTATGTCGCTAAAAACGTTGTTGCTGCTGGCCTTGCTGATAAGTGTGAGCTACAGGTTTCTTACGCTATCGGTGTTGCAGAGCCTACGTCAATCAGTGTTGAAACGTTTGGCACTAGCAAATTAGAAGAAGCTCGTTTAATCGAACTTATTCGTGAACACTTTGACTTACGCCCTTACGGCTTAATTCAAATGCTTGATCTTGAGCGCCCAATTTACTTACCAACAGCGGCTTACGGCCACTTTGGTCGTGATGAATTCCCATGGGAACGTACAGATAAAGCAGACGCACTTCGCGCAGCAGCTGGCTTATAAGCCACGCTTTGTGTGAACGAAAAAAAGCGCCTTTAGGCGCTTTTTTTGTCTCTGACGTTTATACTTTTTAAGTTAACCTGAACTCTGGTTAAGAGATGTACTTATATATTGATATTAAATAACAAATTTTTTTCTTAGTCTCCAGCCGGAGACTTTTAGCGATAACAAGACGAATTTACGCGTCAATAGCTGGCCTATTGCAAGTAAATTCAACGCAGTTAGCGTTGAAAGTAGCCGCTGGAGATATATTTATTATCCAGAGCTCAGGTTAAGTTAGTACATCAAGCTAATAACCTTCTCATACCCTGCTGCCGCCCATACTATCAACAAGACTATTAAAGCTAAGGTTACTGCTGCTGATGCTATGTCCTTAGCGCGCCCCGATAGCACATGATATTCAACCCCTACTCTATCTGTTAATGCTTCAATAGCCGAGTTAAGCAATTCAACAATCAATAAAAATAAAAAGCTAACAATGAGTATCACCCAGTGTTGTAGAGACTGTGCTAACCAGAACGATAAAGGCAACAAAATGACACCTAATGCCAACTCTGTTCTGAAGGCCGACTCTTCTTTAAAAGCCGCTTTAAACCCTTTTATAGAGCACTGAGTGGCTTTTATAATGCGGCCTATACCTATGCCGTTAGGTTTATTAACTAAATCTATTTCTGGTTTATTCATTTTATAATCTTTTAAAAGCGGCTTTAATTTTGTGGTGTATTACTAGCAAGGTTTCAATCCATACCACGAGTAAGCAAGTGCCATGCAGTGGCCATATAACGATTATAAGCTTGCTCTGTATCAGCATCAATATATTCAACTCCTGATGGACTGAATGACGTTAACTGAGCTTTATCGTGTTCATTCACCTTATAATACCCGTAAGTCGCCTTTAAATCTCCCTTCCACAGTTTTTCATTGCGACGAATAGTTTGAAAACCAAAAACGGTGCGCTGTTCCTGAGCACTTAACAATGATTGGCCCATACTATAAAACGCTGTATTTTTTGGTGCGATTAAATTAAGTAAGGTCGGCGCAATATCCATATGACTTGCAACGTGTTGCGATGACAATAAATCAGGTGTAATTCCTTGCCCATAAATCACCATTGGCACGTGTGTTAGTTCAAACAAATTAGGCCGGCTATGTAGGTAACGACGACTAAAATGATCCCCCGTGATCACAAAAAGTGCATCAGGGTAACGCTGTTCCATTTTACGCACAAACTCACCCAGCATTTTATCTGCATACCATAAATGCCCTAACACATAAGGGTCTAATAATTCCCCTTCTAACGATTGTATTGTTGCTGGGTAATCATCATAAGAGGCGTATGGGTAGTCAAGTTGCGCTAAGTCTAAGTTGAATGGGCCATGATAACTGCCGCTTAGAATTACATTAAAACTTTTCTGCTCGCTTTTAGCCGCTGCGAGTTCAAATAGTTGACCGTCATCAATTCCCCATACACCCGCGCTGCCTTTACCACCAGCATCTGTTGCGGAATAAATATTATCGACACCTTGCGATTCTACATATTCACCTACATTTTGCCATGAGAGTAATCCCCCATAAAAAAACTGACTGGTGTAACCAAGCCGCTCCATTTGATTAATAAAAGAAAGCTTACTGGCTGGTTGTTGCGGGCCAATACGACTCATGTTCACACCTGAAAATGGAATACCAGACAAAATACTTGATAGTGAATTCATCGTACTACTAGCAGCAGGTAGCATATTATCTAAATAGATCCCCTTGCGCGCTAAGCTTTTTAATTCATTAGTCACATTAAGTGATGCGTATTTTTGCTGCAGAGGCCACGAGTCATAACTTTCCATGATTATCAAAAATACCTGTGATGGAGGGTTAATAAACGCCCCTTTTGTATGTTGCTGATAATCAAGTAATGGGTTATTAAGTGGTGCTGCATTTGAACTCAAATATGGGTTTTTGCCATCCATTCCATGATTTTGCAGTTCGTTATAATCTTTTATTGCATATACAAAACTACGAAAAGGGTTAATGACTAGATTGTTTACAAACGGATCAGGTGTCACCGCTGACCACTTGCGGGAAGCCGGACGGGATTCGAATGAGCCGCGAATAGCGCAAATAAAAAGTACTGTAATCAAAATAACAAGTATTGATCGTTTCCATTTACAAACAGTATAAATGCGCGATAGAAAACCAAGGCTAGTGTGGTTAACATGCTTACAATATCTAAACGCAATAAACAGCAGAAGCACTAAACTTATAAGGCTTCCCCAAGGTTTGTATTGCTTTATTGCGGTTAATGCGATGGCCTGCTGGTCATCATGTAGCCCTTCAAACATAAAATAGTTAAATTGCGTACCATACTCAGAGATATAGGTGACGCTGGTAATGCATAATAAAATCATTACGCTAAAAAATACTCTCGCAGTAAAGACACGAATGTTTGAAACCCAGTGCCCTAATCGCATTGGTTGAAAAATACAATTGAGTAAAAAAGGAATGCTAAAACACACCCCACTCGCTGCTGAGTCAAAAGCAAAGCCAGTCTTTAACGTATTGTATAGAGCTGTTGCATCTAAAGGTGCTGCAATATGATCATAAAAATACACTAAGAAGAAAATTCGAAAGCTCATGAAGAGCAATACACCTGCAAACCAAAGCGCAGCTAAACGCCAACACTCTGTTACAAATGAAAACCAACGGCTAGAGGGCGTTGAAGTAACAGTAAACACTATCTATGTCCTTATAATACATATTCCTAAAAAAGGAACTGTACCATTAAGAGGCACAAATTCAATTTAGATTATGTGTTAATGTGTAAGAAAGTGTAATAAATACAATTGATTAACTTATAAAAAAAAGGAGGTAACACTATATAACCTGAACTCTGGTTAAGAGATGTACTAATATATTGATATTAAATAACAAATTTTTTTCTTAGTCTCCAGCCGGAGACTTTTAGCGATAACAAGACGAATTTAAGCGTCAATAGCTGGCCTATTGCAAGTAAATGCAACGCAGTTAGCGTTGAAAGTAGCCGCTGGAGATATATTTATTATCCAGAGCTCAGGTTATATAGAACAATGACCCTCTTTGATAACAGTAGGCGCAGCACGATATCGCTCTTGAGCCAGCTCACGACGTAATGCTTGTAGTGTTTTGAGTGTACTTTGCAGACCCACTTTATTGCTTAACCAATGGGGGATTGCACCACCTGGGTCGGCATAAACGGTGTGGGTGAGCGTCAAACTGACTTTTCCTGGGGTATTATTTTCTTCGAGTAACCAAGTCGCTTTTAAATCCTTGATGCGCACAACAGAGTCAACTTCATTTTTAAACCCTGGGTAAGCACTAATCGTTAATAACGTTTGCGTGGGACTGAGTTGTTTGTAGCAGGAATAACTCACCATATCCCTGTCTCTAACAGGCCACGGCGAGTTTATTTTTGTATAAACAATGGTTTCTGCGTCACTTGGCCGCGATAAAACCTCAACATGAGTCACGTTCTCTACCCATAAAGGGGCACGTTGAGTATCACTCAAGAGCATCATAAAATCGTCCGCGGTTCGATCGTTTATGCTTAAGGTGCCTTGTACTTCAAAAATACCATTTGTATGTTTAATAAAGGAAACACTAATTCCCTCTTGAGATTTCCATAATTGCCATTGCGATTGCTGCGCTGTTACTTCTGTACAGCAGAGTAACATTAATAACAGTGCAATGAGTTTGCGCATCTACATTCCTTTGTTTTAGATTCATTCACAAACTATTCCCAGTATGGCGAGATCTTAAATGATGCCAACCGGCTTTGCTCCATCGCACTCACTAAGAATTCAGATTTCATCTCAAGCCAATGCTGAATTTTGGCAAGCTCTTCATCTTCTTGGCCTGCACAGAGCTGTTTTAAATAATCAAGCGTACACAGTTCATAAATACCATGAGAAATATCTAGCCAAGGAATACGAAATTCACTGCGATCGTCTTTATCAAACAATGCGCCTAAACAGTTGCCGCTCAGTAAACTATTTTCAAGACGGGTACGTAAATTTAAATAGTCTTTACAGGTAAGGGTTTGCTGTTCTGGTAATAACTGATGTAAGTCCTGCCAGTCCTTTTGAAATAAGCGGTTTGCTATTTTATCAACTGAGCGCTCTGCAGCTTGAAACTCAGTTTGCCCCCAGCTTTTACGCCATTGTTTATCAACCAGCCATGTTGTTAAGCTCAGGAGTAATCGATTATACCGTGCGCTGTGAAATAACGCGTTGATGTCATCAATACTTGGCTGTAATTCTTTAAGGTCAGTAATAACTTGAGTAAGCTCTGGAGCACTATTAATTTTTTTGTAGTAAGCATGACGTTTTGATGTGTATGTTTTAAGCTGAATAGCATTCTCAACCCACGCCAGTTCACTTAACAACCATTTAAGCTCTACTCTCAATGACTCTGTGGTACTTTTATCTACAATGTCATCAAATAACCAAAATGTGTGGCGAATCAGGCTAATGCCATCAGTAACACGTTTAAGGGTTTTTAAGCTTGGTTTATCAAAGTAGCATTGCTCATGCTTTTGCACAAAACGAATACCAAACCCAATAGCTTCAATCAGTGCCTGCTCTTGCGTTGCCTTTCTTGGCAATGAAACAAACCCAATTGATTTACTTGGTTTGAGCGGTTTTTCGTCTGCTAAGCGATAGCCTCTTGCTGCTTTTGAATATAAACCAAGGCGAATATTACTTTGTGCAACTAGTTTATCAGCTAAAGCGAACAGCTCGTTGCGACTTCCTTCCACCAGTTCAATTTCAAGCTCACATATTGGCTCAACACGTCCAGAGGCTGACACTTCACCTTTGTCTAAAACCACCTCAATTTTTGCACCCTTTTCGGTTTCAATAAGCCAAGTACGGCGAATAAAGTGAGTACTGAATATAGGAAATAAATTAGCGGCTATGGCGTTCACTTGCATACCGTGAGGCCAAATACTGCTGTCAAAAGCAGTGATATCTGGACGGTTACTTTCAAGCGGCAAATTATATTCAGGGCGTTGGTGTAAACCTCCAACAACCTCGCCTGCCAGCTTGATTGTTTGCTCACATTGATTGTCTGCGCAACGTGTTCTAAAACCAATATCAAGCGCTCTTAACTCACGACTAGGAGTGTCATAGTAAGCATTTTGTAAACTGCGAGAAGGCTTGTTTGTGACGGTTTTTGCAAATTGAGTAATTAACGCGGGGATCAGTGGAACAACGGCATCTGACACCAAAAACTTCAGTTCTATCTCAGTATCCATTAGGCTTGAGGATTACCTTTAAAATAAATAAGAGCTCAAAATAAACAAAGCAAAGCGGTAATGCAAATTTTTTAATGAGATTTCATTTATTCGCTGTAAAGTGATTACAATATCAACCTTGCTATTAGCGTGTTAAATCCATACTATCTCTGTACTTAGAACGAAAAATATTGCCGTAACGATCACGGTTACATTAACAGGGTAGATTAATGTTTAAACATTCTTTATTAGCTTTACTTCTTAGTGCTGTTGCGTTTGTTAGCCACGGCGAAGAAGCAAATTCAGCAGACAATACAAATACGGCTTATATTGTTGATAATCTGTATACGTTTATGCATTCTGGTGCGAGTAAAAACTACCGTATTATCGGTTCAGTTGATGCGGGCACAAAACTAACGCAATTATCTCCTGAAGAAAATGGCTTCATAAAAGTCGTTGATGACAAAGAACGTGAAGGATGGGTTGAGGCAAAGTTTGTCTCTAAATCAGCCGGTATTCACCAACAATATCGTACCTTGAGTGAAGAGATGACATCAATGCAAGTGCAACTTCGCCAAGCACAAATTGAACTCCCGCAATTACAAGAACAAAATCAAAGCCTGACAGACCAAAACGACGTGTTATCCGATGAGATAATGCAGTTAAAAAATACGCTAGATGCTGAGCGTGAACAAAAACAACAAGCCGGTGCAAAAGAGAAACGCCAGTTATTAACGTATGGCGGGGCAATTGCCTTTATAGGTTTGTTTTTAGGAATTATATTAACCATCGTACTGTCACGCCGAAAGCGTTATGACGGTTGGGCATAGTTAACTGACAAATAAAAAAGCACCGACAGGTGCTTTTTTTATGAATATACATAATTTAAATCAGTCTTAAACCATTATCTTGTTTGACCTTTTCAATTACCATGTAGGTATGATGAGTGCCCACACCGGGTATATCAACTAAATCACCAAGTACTTGACGGTATTCATCCATGTCTGAAACGCGTATCTTTAATAAATAATCATAACCACCCGCCACCATATCGCACTCAACAACTTGAGTAATTCTCAAAATATGTTCTCGGAAAACTTTAAATACGGCGGTATTTGATGTTACTAATGACACTTGCACATGCGCTAATAAACTCTGATTAAGTTTTGCTTCGTTTAGCTTAGCAAAGTAGCCCTCTATGTAGCCCTCTTGTTCGAGTCGTTTTACTCGGTCGAGACAAGGGCTTGGGCTCAAGTTAACCTGCTTTGCAAGGTTCACATTAGATATTCTGCCGTTTTTTTGCAGAACGTCTAAAATTGCTAAATCAATACGATCAAGCAGGCGTAATCTATTGGGACTTGTCATAACAGAATTTTATGCGGATAAGTTTAACGTATGCCCTGTAAATTATCGTAAATCGGCAAATTTAACCAGCATATTCTGCTGGAATTTAATTAGAATGCACGCATTAAACAACATGATAATCGAGCAGCACTCTTTTTTTGCTGCAAGACTCCACACTTTTGAGGTTACTTATGTTATTCAACGGCGATTTGACTACAACGTGTCCAATTCGACAAAAAATCCGTGACTTTTACCGCATTGATGAAAATGCCGTTATTGATCACATTTTACCCCTTGCAGAAGTAGGTGTTAAAGCCCGCAGTCGCGCATGGGAACGTGCACGTCAAATAGTTCACAATATTCGTAAAGACCAAGACGGTCAAAGCGGTGTTGATGCACTTTTAAATGAGTTTTCACTTTCAAGTGAAGAAGGTGTGGTACTTATGTGTTTGGCTGAAGCCCTGCTTCGTGTGCCAGATAAAGCAACCCAAGAAACGCTTATTCGCGATAAGTTAGCGAAAGGTGATTGGAGCTCACATTTAGGAAGCAGTGACTCTCTGTTCGTTAATGCGTCGTCTTGGGGCTTATTAGTGACCGGTAAAATGGTTAACTACAACGACAAAACCAAAGATCAACAATTTGGTGTGTTGAAAAAAACCATTGGTCGTTTAGGCGAGCCAGTAATTCGTAAGTCAGTTAACTTCGCTATGAAGATCATGGGTAAGCAGTTCGTTATGGGCCGCACTATTGACGAAGCCATTGAACGTGCAGCAGACACAGAACGCAAGGGCTATGTATACTCATACGACATGCTAGGCGAAGGCGCGCGCACCATGAAAGATGCCGAGCGTTATTATCAAAGCTATCTCAATGCTATCCATTCAATTGGTAAAGCAGCTAGTGGCCGTGGCCCCATTAAAAGTCCGGGTATTTCAGTTAAACTTTCAGCTATTCACCCTCGTTATGAGTTCACGCATAAAGAACGTGTAATGGAAGAAATTGTACCAAAGCTAAAAGCATTGGCACTTGTCGCTAAAAGTTATGACATTGGCTTTACAGTAGATGCTGAAGAAGCTGACCGTTTAGATATCTCTCTAGATGTTATTGAAGCTGTATTCAGCGATGACGATCTAGCTGGTTGGAATGGCTTTGGCTTAGCGGTACAAGCTTACCAAAAGCGTGCCATTTTTGTTATTGAATGGCTAACAGAGCTTGCTACGCGGGTTGGTCGTAAATTAATGGTACGTTTAGTTAAAGGTGCGTACTGGGATACCGAAATCAAAACCACACAGCAAGATGGTTTAGATCACTTCCCTGTATTTACGCGTAAAGCAACGACTGACGTATCATATAAAGCCTGTGCGATTAAAATGCTTGAAGCACGTGACGTGCTTTATCCGCAATTTGCAACTCATAATGCCTATACAGCCGCGACTATTTTAGAAGTTGCTAAAGGTGATCATGATGGGTTTGAATTCCAACGTTTACATGGGATGGGTGAGTCATTATTTGACCAAATCGTAACGCAAGAAAAAATTCAATGCCGTGTGTATGCACCGGTTGGTCAACATGAAGATTTGCTGGCATACCTCGTTCGTCGCTTACTTGAAAACGGTGCAAATTCATCCTTTGTAAATGCCATTGTTGATACTACGAAGCCGGTAGAGTCATTGCTACCCGACCCGGTTGAAACGCTACAAGGTCTTCGTAATAAGTACAATACGCAAATTAAAATGCCAATCGATTTGTATGGTGCAGAGCGCGCAAACTCAAAAGGTATGGATTTAACCGATATAAACGTGATTACCCCGTTTAAAGAAAATCTTGATAACTGGTTTACAGAGCACCTTATCAGCGAAAATGATATCCCTGAAGGCTCAATGGCAGTTAAAAACCCTGCTAACCATAAAGAAATTATCGGTCATGTGAAATTGCATAACAGCGATGACATGCTTGCCCTGCTAGCAAATGCTGAAACAGCCTTTGAGTCGTGGTCGCAAACACCTGTCAAAGAGCGTGCAAATTTACTGCGTCGTATTGCAGATATTTTAGAGCGTCACCACGATGAACTTGTTGCTATCTGTATCAAAGAAGCTGGTAAAGTAGCTCAAGACGGTATTGATGAAGTGCGTGAAGCGGTCGATTTTTGTCGTTATTACGCAGCTCGTGCAGAAGAGCTTAGCGAAGATGAGCGCTTTGAGGCACGCGGTGTTATCTTATGTATCAGCCCATGGAACTTCCCGCTTGCTATTTTCTTAGGTCAGGTAGCTGCTGCTATCGTAACGGGTAACACCGTTATCGCAAAACCAGCTGAGCAAACAAGCTTTATTGCCCTTCGTACTATTGAGCTTATGTTATCTGTTGGCTTACCTGAGTTCGTTGTACAACCGGTTATTGCGCGTGGTAGTGACGTAGGCAAAACCATCGTACCTGACGAGCGCATTCAAGCGGTGATGTTCACCGGGTCAACTGAAACGGGCACGCTAATCTCGCAAACATTGGCTGCGCGTAACGATATTCAAGTGCCGTTAATCGCCGAAACAGGTGGTCAAAACTGTATGATTGTTGATTCAACAGCGCTTCCTGAGCAAATTGTTGACGATGTCATCAGCTCTGGTTTCCAAAGTGCTGGCCAACGTTGCTCTGCTCTTCGTGTATTATTTTTACAAGAAGACATCGCTGATGGCGTTATTGATATGATCAAAGGTGCGTTAAAAGAGTTACACATAGGCGACCCTTCATTGCTATCAACCGATATTGGTCCTGTCATTGATGAAAAAGCGCTAAAAAGTTTAAATGATCATGTTGAGTACTTAAAAGGTAACGCTACACTGCATTATCAGTGTGATATTCCTGATAATAATGAGAATGGTGCTTACTTCTTTGCCCCTCGCTTATATGAGATCAAAGATTTATCTGTTCTTAAACGTGAAGTATTTGGCCCATGTGTGCATGTAATTCGCTTTAAAGGCACTGAGCTTGACAACGTAGTTGACCAAATTAACAACACGGGGTTTGGTTTAACCATGGGTATCCATTCACGTATTGAAGAGCGCTGTGAGTATTTAGCTAAAATGTCTCGTGCGGGTAATGTCTACGTTAACCGTAACATGATTGGTGCTATCGTTGGTGTACAACCATTTGGTGGCCGTGGCTTATCTGGCACGGGTCCTAAAGCAGGTGGCCCTAACTATCTTCAACGTTTAGTGATTGAAAAAGCGTCACCAGATAACGTACAAATGACGAACTTAACGCCTGATGAGCTTGATTTACATCACTACTCAGGTGCAAACGAGCAAGTTGAAAAGTTAATGGCAAACTCAATGCGCGATGAAAAAATCTGGCGCGCAACACCATTGAATGACCGTGTTTCTGCGGTACGTCAGCTACTAGCAAAAGTCGCCACCGTTGATATTATCGATGAACTTGCAGACGATTTAGCCTTAACACTTGCTGATGCACGTGCTCAATTAAACCGTCTTGAAAAACATATGCGTAAATTTACTACGTTACCAGGGCCTACAGGTGAGTCAAATACCTTGCACCTTGAAGCGCGTGGGTGTGTAGTGTGTTATGCAGATAAGAGTACATCATTTAATTTTTGGGCTATTTCAATTATCACTGCGCTGGCGGCTGGTAATACGGTTATCACGGTAGCATCTGAGTTATTTTATGACGAAGCGGTTGCGTTTAAAGATAAATTTATTTCAACAGGTGTCGCTGAAGGAGTGTTCCAAGTTGCAAAACCGAACCAGCTACAAGCCATCTTAGCCCACTCTCATTTAGCGGGCGCAGTGGTTGCTGCACGTTCATCACGTCTTGGCTACTTTAGCCAGCAACTGGCACAACGTAAAGGCGCAATCTTACCTGTGATAAGCTCAGAGTACTACGATACGCTGATCAAACGTCTCATCACAGAAAAGACAATTAGTATTGATACGACGGCCTCTGGTGGTAACACATCGCTAATGACTTTGGTTGAAGATGACGAGTAAAATCAATAATTAAGCATCAAAGGGCGCATTTTAGCGCCCTTTTTTCTACTTATATTTTAAAAAGTTTGCTAACTTTAATGTACACATATCTTTTTTAAGTCAGCAATGTTCAAAGCCATCCAAATAAATAAACTCTTACCAGGCATGTTCGTACAAAAAGTGACGAAACAATCGGGTAATATAAAAATAAAAAACCAAGGATGGGTAAAAACACAGGCAGGCATTGATAAACTAATCAAAGCTGGCATTTTAGAGGTTGAAATTGACCCTGATAAAACCATCACAGAGCCCCCTAAAGAACTAAATGACGCACCGGTCATTAGTGATACCCCAATACAACGCGACCCATGGCATATTACTCACTCTGTTGAACAAGAGATGGGCAAGGCTCAAAAGCTATATTGTGAAGCTAAAGACTTACAAAGTAAGGCTTTTACTGACATTAAAGCTGGCAACACCATTGATATCGCACCATTTAAAGAGCTAGCAAGCGGGTTTATTGATTCGGTGTTTCGCAATCAAGATGCCCTAGCCTGTATCACTCGTATGCGAGAAAAAGACAGTTACCTGCTTGAACACTCAATAAACGTTTCAATTTTAATTAGTATTTTTGCCAAACATCTAAACTTTGAAAAGGAGCTCATAGAAGAGCTGGCAACAGGTGCTCTATTACACGACATAGGTAAAATTCAAATTCCGGATGAAATACTCCATAAACCGGGTAAACTAACCGAGCAAGAATTTAAAGTAATTCAAAATCATGCACTTTATAGCAAACAAATTTTAGAGGAAGCTGGCCTAAAAGGGATTGCTGTTGATATTGCTGGCTTTCATCATGAGCGCTTAGATGGCAGTGGCTACCCTTTCGGTAAGCACGCTCATGAAATCAGCCAATACGTACGGATGGCATCGATTGTCGACGTGTATGATGCCTTGACGGCAGAACGAGTTTACAAAGAAGGCATGGAGCCCATTAAAGCCTTTAAAATACTTAAAGATGGCTGCCCTGATAGCTTTGATGGCGAGCTACTGACCAAGTTTATTCAATGTATTGGGATTCACCCTGTTGGTACATTGGTCAAACTCTCAAGTCAAAAGGTTGGTTTGGTGACAAAAAGTAACCCTGCAAGTCCCCTGAAGCCTCAGGTTAAAATATTTTATCATGCTAAACATGCACGCTATACCGGCGTTGAAGATATTGATTTAGCGAATAGCCGAACACATGATGCATTAGAATCAGCCATTAAACCAAAAGATTTCAACATTGACTTAGTTCGGTTTTTTAAACATTCAATCTTGCCGTAATTTTACGGCAAGATTACAGCAATAAACCAATTACTCAGGCCAATCTTGCAATGCTTTTATGCTAAATTGATACCCATCAAAACTCAGCACACTTTGTTCTGGGGTTATTTCTAACACTTCAATATCATTTAAACTATCCCCCTCATACAACTCTCGGTTATTAAGCTTGATCCAACGCTTCTCGACAGACGATGAATAAATGTGTGCTTGATATTTTATGTTAGGTAACAACGCTAATAAGCCATCGGGTAACAATTCAATCGGCTCGGCATAAGAAGAGTTTCTTGTTGCTTGTGTGACTTGGTTGGTCGTTACTGTTTCAGTGTCTTTGATTGCTTGAGCAAACGCATTTTTAAGCTCACTTGGGACGGTCTCTAACTCATCGTCGCGCTGCGGCGTTATTTGGTTCGTTGAATTTGACTGCTCAATTGGCTTTCCAAGTACTTTGTACTGACTTAAATCAATATCTCTTGAGCGTGTATTTATTGGCTGTGATTGTGCAAACTGTTGAGGTTGAGCATATTGCGCTTGCTGAGAATACTGCTGCGGCTGATACTGAACCGTCGGTGCATTAATGACTTGCTGATAGCCATTGGGAGTCTGAACTAAAACAGTCTGCCCTTGAGGGTATGCGGGCATAGCGTTTACAGGCACTTGAACCCACTGATATTGTTGAGATTGATTGGGGTAAGTTTGAGGCAACACTGGCTGAGGTACATTGGCGGGCTGCGCGACTACATTTTGGACCTTTTGCGGTTCATTTTTTGCTAATAAATCACTGTCCTTTTGTACACTTGAAATTTCGCCCTGTGGCTGTGCAACTTTTGCCTCGATTGCTTCTGATTCTTTAAGATTCGGCGTTGATACACTCTCTGTTTGAATATTTTTAGCTTGTAACCACTTACCAATGGCAAATCCTGCCATTAAGGTCAGCGCTAAAGCCAACAACAGAGCGAGTGACATCGCGATTAAACGGTACCGTTTAAGCTCTTGTTGTTGTTTAAGTTGCTGTGCATTTTGATCAAAAGCAGATGCTTCATCATGATGCTCAGACTGTTTTAATGCATCTAATAAAAACGACATAATTTACCACGACTAAAAAATAAACGACAAGCCAACACCGGCACCCAGTACTGAAAGGAAAGCAAAAGGGATTAACCAGTTACTGGATTTTTTTTCATTTTGCACTTCGCTTTGTAACACGCTTGGCGGCAAGGCTTCTTCAGCGGAGCGCATGACGATATCACTGTCAACAACCATAACGTGTTTAGAAAACGCTCCCATTAAACAGCGCTCGCATAATAAGTTAACTAACCGTGGAATGCCTTTTGTCACAGCATAAACAGTTTTTAATGCATCAGCTGAAAACATCGCACGTTCACAACCGGCAACATATAAACGATGTTTTATATAAGCGATAGTTTGCCCTTCAGTCAACGGCAATAAATGATACCGAGCAGTGATCCGCTGGGCTAGTTGCCTTAACTCATTCCGTTTTAACAACTCTTGTAACTCTGGCTGACCGACTAAAACGATTTGCAGTAACTTTTTATGATTCGTCTCTATGTTAGTCAATAAGCGAAGTTGCTCAAGTACATCAGGTGATAAAAGCTGCGCTTCATCAATCAATAGTATAGTGTGGCCACCTGATGCATGATTTGCCTCTAAATGCTTTTTTATCGCATCCGTTAAGGTTTTTAATGTGGCATTTGCTTCATCGTAAGCAATTGAAAACTCATCGCAAATACTGGCTAATAACTCTAACTGTGACAAGGCAGGGTTATGGATCATTGCCACCTGTGTATTTTCTGGCAATTTCTCTTGCAGGCTTCGAGTCAATGTTGTTTTACCTGTCCCTACCTCACCTGTAAGTAAAACAAACCCACCAGCCTCACCTAAACCATAGGTAAGGTGAGCGAGCGCTTCTTTATGCCGTTCACTTAAAAATAGATATTGCGGATTTGGCGCTATTGAAAACGGTTTCTCCGACAAGCCAAAATAGCTTAAATACACCCTGAATTTCCTTACTGAGTAAATCAGCGTCTATAATGGCAAAAAAATGCACTAAGTGAAAACCTTGTTAGCGTTTTATTACTTAAATATCGTAAAATAAGCAGAACGGGAAATTTCTAGGTATATTATGCAAGTTTATTTAGTGGGTGGTGCAGTGCGAGATGAGCTTCTCGGACGTAAAATTAAAGAACGTGATTATGTCGTGGTAGGTGCAACTCCACATCAACTTTTACAGCAAGGGTTTGTACAAGTTGGTAAAGATTTTCCTGTTTTTTTACACCCAAAAACCAAAGAAGAATATGCGCTTGCACGTACAGAGCGAAAACAAGGTGAAGGCTACACTGGGTTTGCTTGTGAATTTTCTGCGGATGTGACACTTGAAGACGATTTACGCCGACGCGATCTCACTGTCAATGCCATTGCAAAAGCGGATGATGGCAGCTTAATTGATCCATACGGCGGTCAGCAAGATTTAGACAACCGCATTCTACGCCATGTATCCGATGCATTTAGTGAAGACCCACTTCGTATATTACGTGTTGCTCGCTTTGCAGCACGATATCATTACCTTGGTTTTACTATTGCTGATGAGACCCAAGCCCTATTAACGAATATGGTAGCCCAAGGCGAACTCAATACCCTAACGCCCGAGCGTATTTGGCTTGAATGTGAAAAATCACTCAACGATGGTGCGTTTGCTGACTTTTTGCAAACACTATACAGTCTCAATGCACTTCCTTCGATTAGCGACGCACTAGCTTCAACGTGGGCCCCTGATATATACAAACAGCTCAATGCCCGCTATCAATATGCCAATGAACATAAAGTTACTGAGCCAAGCTTGCTGCTTTGTCAAGCCACCACTAATTTATGTCGTGACTCAATAATCGCATTAGCGACATCGATTCGGTTGCCAAATGATGTTCGGGATATGGCGCTCTACTTGCAACAACACCTCGCAACCCTGAATGATGAACAACTTAACAGCAATGAATTACTGGCACTGTGTAATCAACTTGATTTATGGCGCCGACCAGAACGATTCCATGCTTTATTAAAAGCCGCTGAGGTAGCCAATTGCGGGCCACTAAAGCTGCAACAAACCCTAATAAATGCCACTGAAGCAGCTAAAAAAATTAGCCCACAACAGTTTATTGCTCAAGGTATAAAAGGGGCTGATATAAAAACCGCGCTTGAGCAAGCGCGGTTAGACATGTTTACACACTATTTAACCAAAGTTCAGGTTATTTAGTCTTCATACCGCACAAGGCGAAGATAAACATTCGAGGTTTTAGCATGCAAACTGTTAAGGCCTCTATCGAATGTATATACCCACGCAAAGCCTGGGTCGATAACGCCCGATGTATTCGTCCAATAGTTTTCGCTTTTATTGCCTTTAAAAATCGTCTCATTAATACTAGGTGTGACACAGCGGTGCTCTAAAATACTGGCCAGCTCTTTATTATTTGGCACTTGCCAATCATCATAATTAGCGGTGCGATCATTTACAGATGCTCTAAGCGCTTCTTGCCACGTCGTTTTAATTGCGCTATTCGTACAGCTCGTGGTATCAGCATCATAGCTTTGCCCGTAACTACACGTTTGCCACATTAATCCCGTCTCGCTATCACTCACCGTGCCATCAGTATTAAGTGTAAAACGCGCTGCGGGGGTTGTTTCCGGCACCGTGCTATAACACGTTTGCGCAGCCAAAATGCTTGGACTTAAAAGTAGGATACTCGCAAATAATGTTTTCATTGTGATGCCCCTGCTGTTCTAACTAAACGTACAAATGCTGTTTCACTCTTAGGGTAAGCTAAATCATTACCATCGCTCATATCGATTATGTAAGCTTGCGATAAACTGGTGCCATCTGCTGCAGTTTGCGAAGTCCAATAG
The DNA here is from genome assembly GCF_001469215.1 of Pseudoalteromonas sp. H105. Classification (GTDB taxonomy): domain Bacteria; phylum Pseudomonadota; class Gammaproteobacteria; order Enterobacterales; family Alteromonadaceae; genus Pseudoalteromonas. Next base: position 72,363 of record NZ_LOFH01000013.1, on the reverse strand, counting down.
GGTAAAAAAGGTTGTTTTACAAAAGCATGTTGGGTAGGCGTATTAACAAAATAGTCATTATCAATTAATAGAGACTGCCCATGTTGAGAGTAATCTAATAAGGTCATTAGTTCAGTATAAGTGGGTACTCGCCAATTGGTTCCTCCGCAATAGTCTGAGCTATTAACAGCATTTACGTATACTTGTAAGCCACAGTTATTGGTAGAGGAACACGTAGTAGTGGCACCTAATTGACTTCCGGCTTGTGCACCTGTTTCCCCATTTAGATACCATGTATAATGATTTTGCCCTTCTCTGAGTGACGTTCCGTTAGGTAAAGTGCCTGTACTTGGGCTTTTTACCTCCCAAATTAAACCAGTAACATTATCGCGAACGCAACTAAAGTCACTCGCATTATCAGGGAGTTCATCTGCGAATTCATTTAACTTTGTAAAATCAAAAGCGGAATCGCCGGCCCCCACCTTGTTGATGTGCGTATTAACAACACTATCGCGACCCAAAGCTGCATCTTGGCGAGGAAAGTCAGGGCTGTCACACGTCACTTGTTGGGTATTGTTGTAACAGGTGTTCATTCCCGTATCATTTATCAGACCTAACGGTTTAGATTCTATGTTGATTTGAACAACATCAGAATCTGTTCGGCCTTTACTATCTGTCACTGTTACTTCGAAACTAAATGTATTAACAGCTTCTGTTTTCGGTGCAGTAAACGACGTAATGCATTGCTCTTGGTTTGCCAAAGTAACGGTGCCAAGAACTTGTTCCCAATGACAAGAAAATGTGTCTGTTACGGTTTCACTCGCAGTTGCATCTAACGTAACAAGCTCAACCTCATTTACGGTTTGATCAGCCCCCGCATTCGCAATAACAACCTTATCTGTTTTATTTAATTTGTGATTATATTGAATGCTTGCTTCTCCCCCTTCATCATCGGTGACCGTTAACTGCCACACTAATGTTGTGTTCACATCTAACAGAGGGTGAGAAAAACTGATTGTTTCATTACTGAAGCTATCAACTGTAACCGTTGGACCGGCGATCTGTTGCCAGCGGAAACTATTAACAGCACCATTTTCATCAGGATCAGATGACTCTGAGCCACTCAACGTGATGGTATCTTTGTAATCTGATGGTAATTCTGTAGGCGCTATTTGAGTAACAACCGCTTCTGGGAGCTGATTATTCGAGACAATATCAATCATTACATCATCACTGACTAATTGACCATCTGCCGTTTGATAATTAACCCGCAATAAAAGTTGGCTGTCCGTCTTAACATCTGGCGCTGTTAACGTTTGTTCATCGCCATCAGCAGGTAACCCTTCAACGGCGGGCCCATTGATTCTTTGCCAAGAAAACGTTCCATTTGCAGGTGAGCCTATAGCTGTTAGGGTGAATTCACTCTTCTCAATAACTTGCTGATCTATCCCGGCATTAACCGATGCAGCTACATCGGGATTATCATTCCCACCACCTGAGCCGCCGCAGGCACTGAGCAAGCTAACAACAGGCAGTAAAGTGAATAGAGCTCTCATGCAATGTTTCCTCATTTTCATCATATAGGTATATAGCACGCTTATTTAGGCTACATTCTTTAATTAGATAATAAGCAACAACAATGCCAGTTATGCAGGGGGTTACATATAACTATCTTGATGGATACGTACAAATAGTTTTGTGCCAATTTTACTGTAATCTACTTTATATTCTCTACCATCTAAGGCTTGTATGAATAACAGTCGCTTTTCTTCACCGAATACATCTGCACTACTAATATATACCATATCGAGATAACGTTCTTTTGCTTCACGACGGTTTTTTGGCAGCTCTTCTTTGAATGGCTCTAGCCCATTTTGAGTCACTTTTATTCTAGGGTGCTCTTCCGAGTTCACGATAACTAAATCGAGCTTTTTTTCTTTGTGGATAATCGTATTACGTCCACTTTTAATAAATGATCTTTCTTGACTCATCGCACTTCCTGCTTACATCTACGTTAGGCTTTTTCAACCTTAATTTGTGACTGTATAAATTGCTTGGGATCTCGTTGCCACCGAGTTAGTGCAGAACTAAAATCCCAGATACTTCTATCTAATACACTCGCAGGTAACAGCAAGTCATACCCTGTTAATTGCTGCAAATGCCGCGTTCGATTGGCGAACATTGCAATTAATCCATTAAATTTGCGACCATTTAAAGAAGTGTAATTATTGTCTTCTACTAACCATTCTGATGGGCAATTGCCATTTTTGCAATGTTTTTGAACAACCTGCATAAAAAGGTGTCGTTGTTCTATTAATAATTTACCCGCTAATCGAGGCGAAATATTCATTAAAAAGTCATCGGTATCGTTAAGTTTAATACCTACAGCATTTAACTCAAGGTGTTCTAATCCCTGCTCTACTTTAGGTATTCCACTGTGGTGGAAATTTTCTCGATTTAAAGACCATGACCCATATTTGTGATGATAAGTAAGTAATTGCTCTGTAATAATTAAACTGTAAAAAGGCTCTTGTGTCTTTAAAAATCCAATAAAGATAGCCACAAGACTTACACTCACCAAAAATATTTCTAATATACTAATCACATCAGGTCGAAGCAAATTAATCAGCATAATAAAGACTAAACCGAATGACCCTACTAACAGAATTTCCATCCCATTTTTAGAACCTTGTGAACGAAGCTTTAAACATAACATGCGCGTTTAACCATCATAATAAATCATATAAAAAACAAACATAATTATAGCCCAAATAACTAATTTACGAATTTTCCGACATCGTTCACAGCCTGTTTTCATCTTCATGTGTGCAATTTTTCCTTTCAAAAAAGGGACGCTGACTAATTTTACGGCTAACTGACAGATTTCTGAGATACACGGGCAGTCTTTTTAAGCCGTTATTTCGTACACTATAAGTAATTAATCTTCCGGTATAACTAAGATGTATTTTAAGCAATCAGGCAAAGCATTATTTCCATTTATTATCACAGTGCTGTTTGGGTTGTGTGTGTACCTGTATTTACCAAGTAGTCAGGGTGAACAAGCGGGTTATACACCAACAGCAACAAAAGTGACGGCTCATACGGTAACAACCCAAGAAAACCCGATACTTATTGAGGCTATCGGGAGTGCCCGCGCGAATCAAGCTATTTATATCAACAGCGCCCAAAGCGACTACGTGACGGGTATTTATTTTAATGACGGCGACACAGTCAACAAGGGGCAAAGGCTCGTTCAGTTACAATCTCAGCAAGAGCAACTCACAGTTAAAGAACTTGCGATTAATTTAAAAGAAGAAGAACGACAACTTGCAAGATTAACGGAGCTTTCTCGTTCTCAAGCCACCGCTAAATCGTTGCTTGAAGAGCAACTATCTCAGGTTGATGCGACTAAAGCACAACTACAAAATGCAAAAACGAAACTTGCCGAGATGACTATCACTGCACCGTTTTCTGGTATTTTAGGAAAACGACTCATCTCTGTGGGAGCCTTTGTGAATAGTAGTACGGTGTTAACCAGCTTAGATGATATCAGCATTATCAAAGTTGACTTTAAAGTACCCGAAAAATACCTAGCCCAGCTGACTTTAGGCATGAAAGTCATCACACAAAATGATGCTTATCCAGATAAAACATTTACTGGCCAAGTGACCCACATCAGTTCCCGCATCGACTCTGTAACACGCAGCATAGAGGTCACTGCGAGCTTTGTTAATGAATCGGGCTTATTGCGCCCAGGTATGCTTTTAAAAACCGCTTTGCAATTAAGTACGAATAAAGCACTGATGGTGCCTGAAAAGGCCATTATCCCGCAGCAAGATAGACACTACGTATTCCAAATAACCGAAGGCGTTGCGACAAAAGTAGAAGTGCATGTGACTGGCCGACACAACGGCTGGGTAGCGATTGATGAAGGCCTAAATGATGGCCACCAAGTTGTAACCGAAGGAATTATCAAAATTCGTTCTGGTAGCAAAGTAACAGTGAAGGGATAAACAGTGAAAATTACTGATACCAGCGTTAAACGCCCTGTATTTGCTATTGTAATTAACTTATTACTCCTTACTTTTGGTTTAGTTGCATTTTCAATGCTACCACTGCGCGAATACCCAGATATAGAATCACCAATTGTAAGTGTGAGCACGAGTTATACAGGTGCGTCGGCTGAAATTATAGAAACAAAAATAACCCAAGTACTGGAAAACCGCATTTCAGGTATTGAGGGAATAAAAAGTATTAACTCATCGAGCCGTAATGGCCGCTCTAACATCACCATTGAGTTTAATATTAGCCGTGACATTGATGCTGCATCCAATGATGTAAGAGAACGTGTTGCACGCGCTTTAGATAGTCTGCCAGAGCAAGTGCGCCCGCCTGAAGTGTCAAAATCAAACAGTGATGAGAGCCCTATCGCTTGGTTCGTCCTTAACAGTACAACAATGGACTCCTTACAGCTTTCAGATTATGCGCAACGTTATATTGTTGATCGCTTAGCCGTTGTGGATGGTGTGTCCAATGTGCGTGTTGGTGGCGAACGTAAATATGCCATGAAGGTGTGGCTAAATCGTCAAGCAATGGCTGCGCGCGGTATTACTTCAAGCGATATAGAAAATACGCTTCGTACAGAAAATGTTGAATTACCCGCCGGTGAAATTGAATCTATCGATCGCGACTTCACCGTTCGCACAGCGCGTAGTTACAAAGATCAACAGGACTTTAGAAACCTCGTCATCAAGCGCGGCGAAGATGGCTATTTAGTTCGCCTAGGTGAAGTGGCCGATGTACACCTTGAAGCCGCCGATGACGAAAGCCTATTCCGTGGCAATGGCCGAAACATGATTGGTTTGGGTATTGTCAAACAAGCTAAAGCAAATACGTTAACCGTTGTTGATAATGCACGTGCTGAGCTTGAAAAAATCAAACGCAACCTTCCTGAAGGCACGACGATTGAAGACAGCTACGATTCTTCCATCTTTATCAAAGAGTCAATCGATGAGGTGTATCGTACTTTAGCTATCTCAATGGCGTTGGTGGTTTTAGTTATTTACCTTTTCTTGGGTAATATACGCGCGACACTTATTCCTGCAATTACGGTCCCCGTAGCGCTAGTAGGTAGTTTTATGTTTTTACTCGCGATGGACTACTCTATCAACTTACTGACTCTGTTAGCCTTAGTGTTAGCAATCGGTTTAGTTGTCGATGATGCGATTGTCATGCTTGAAAATATTCACCGGCGAATAGAGCTTGGTGAACCACCACTTTTAGCTGCCTATCGTGGTGCCCGTGAAGTAGGGTTTGCGATTGTTGCAACAACCTTAGTGCTTATCTCTGTCTTTGTTCCTTTAGTGTTTATGGATGGCCGCATCGGCTCATTATTTACTGAATTTGCAATGGCGGTGAGTGCAGCTGTATTCTTCTCTAGTATTACAGCACTTACACTCTCCCCTGCATTATGTTCAAAAATTCTCAAACCGTCAGAAAAAGAAAGCAAGTTTAGTCAAAAAATGGATCTCTTCTTTGGCAAAATAGAACATGCTTATAGTCGTTCACTGAGATCAAATATGGCGAGAAAGTGGAGCTTAATACTAACGATGGTATTGGCTGGTTTAGCAAGCTTTATGTTGTATCAACAAGTGCCCTCTGAGCTCACCCCGAAAGAAGACCGAGGCACCTTTTTTATTATGATGAGTGGCCCTGAAGGTGTCAGTTATGAAAATAACGCCGCCAATATGGCAAAGATAGAGGAACGCCTCTTACCGTACTCTGAATCAGGCGAACTAAGCCGCGTACTTGTGCGAGTACCGGGCTGGGGTGGCAATGGTGGCGTGGCAATCATTGGTATGGCCGACTGGGATGAGCGCAAGCGTTCTACATGGGAAGTCATGGGTGAAATAAGTGGCAAAATGAGAGAAGTCACTGACGTGCGCGCTTTTGCGATAATGCGCCGCGGCATTGGCGGTGGTGGCTCTTCTCGCCCCATTGAGTTTGTATTGCAGGGCAATGACTACGCTCAATTAGCTGATTGGCGTGACAGAATCATTGAACGTGCAGAAAAGAATCCTGGTTTGGTTCGTATTGATCATGATTACAAAGAAACTTTCCCGCAGTTTTTGATCAATATTGACAAAAATAAAGCTGCGGATCTTGGTGTCTCTGTTTCTGATATTGGCCGCACACTTGAGACCATGCTAGGCCAACGCCGTGCAACGACATTTATTGACCGAGGTGAAGAGTACGATGTCATACTAAAAGGAACCAAAGCTGACTTTGCCGATCCAACTGATATCTCAAATATCTATTTGAAATCGCGTAGCGGTGAATTGGTCCCTCTGGATAGTATTATTAGCTTAAAAGAAGAAGCAACGGCTTCTCGACTCAATCGCTACAACCGCATGCGCTCTATTACTTTAAGCGCAAATTTAGCGGATGGCTACACATTAGAAGAAGCACTTAATTTCTTAAACAAAGTAGCTGCAGAAGAAAACGACATTGACGGTGCGGTAGATTATAAAGGTGAATCTCAGCTGTTTTATGAAGGCGCGTCAGCTATGACGTATGTATTCATTTTGGCATTAACAGTGACCTTTTTGGTGCTTGCTGCGCAATTTGAGAGCTTTGTTCATCCATTTGTCATTATGCTTACGGTGCCTCTTGGCTTGGTAGGCGCATTGTTTGGGCTATGGTTTACAGGCCTAACCCTTAATATTTATAGCCAAATAGGTATTGTCATGTTGATTGGTCTCAGTGCTAAAAATGGTATTTTGATTGTTGAATTTACCAACCAACTGCGTGATAAAGGCGTTGAATTCAGTGAAGCAATTGTTCAAGCTGCAACTCAGCGCTTACGTCCTATTATAATGACTTCGTTAACCACTGTTATGAGTTCAGTACCGTTAGTGTTAGCCAGTGGACCTGGCGCTGAAAGCAGAATGGTAATAGGTGTGGTTGTATTTACGGGGGTCATTGTTGCCACGTTACTGACTCTGTTTATCGTGCCTGCAGCTTACTCTGCGCTTGCACGTAATACTCAGTCGCCAGAGTTTTTACAGCAAAAGCTCAATCAACAAGAAGCTGAAAAACCGCTTAAAAAAATATAAGGTACTTATAGCGTTGCTGCACTAGGCAGCAACGCCTCTCTCCTTTCCTCGCTCTACCTAATCTATGAAATAAAACCCTGCTATTACCGTTCTTCTGTTAGGCTAGAACATGTTAGTGATTTAACGTTTTTGGGAGTAAACAATGAGCAAAAAAATTGAAGTAGCAACGTTTGGTGGAGGCTGTTTTTGGTGTATTGATGCTGCTTTTCGCCGTGTAGAAGGCGTAATAAATGTCAACTCTGGGTATACGGGTGGTGATACCGATAACCCTACGTATAAACAGATATGCACTGGACTTTCAGGCCATGCAGAAGTTGTTCAACTTGAATTTGATGCAAACCAAATAAGCTACAGCACGTTACTAGAGATGTTTTTTACACTACATGATGCTACCCAGTTAAATCGTCAAGGTAACGATGTTGGCACCCAGTACCGCAGCGTTATTTATTATCATGATGAGCAGCAACAATTACAGGCGAATGCGACGATCAGTGCATTGCAAAAACAGATCCGTGAACCAATTGTTACCGAAGTAAGCGCAGCAAGTCATTTTTACTCGGCAGAGCAATACCACCAAGATTACTACAATGAAAACCCAAACCAAGGATATTGCAGTATTTTGATTGCCCCTAAACTTAAAAAGTTTGCACAGCTTTACGCGAGTAAATTGATTTAGCCCGAACTCTGTTTAAGAGATGTAGCAACATACTGATTTAAATAAAGCTCGCCCAGTAGGTGGCGAGCTTTAAACTCAGTACTAATTATCCTTACTATTAGAACTGGTATTGGGCTCCAACAAACACACGACGCTCTGCGGTGTTGTAGTAATAAATTTCATCATTTATATAATCGCCATCAATATCTTTACCGTATGCATCAACAGCGTTGTAGTTTCTATCAAATAGATTCTCTACGCGCAACGACACGGTCAGGTTATCCGTTGCTTGATAATGACCCACTAAGTTCCACAGCGTATAAGAAGGTAATTGAGATAATTTACCACGGCGATCACCACGGTATTGCATTTCAAGGCCAGCATCGAATGCACCCCATGCTTTATTTAGCGACCAATTTATACTTTGCTTAGAGACATACGTCAGTGATTCGCCCGTTTGTGCATCATCAGCAGATAAATAAGTCATGTTGAACGCGTGATCAAACCCAAACACCTGCTGAATAAGACTAAACTCAATCCCTTCATGACGTGCTTGATTGATATTAGTAGGTATCCACTTGCCTGCGGCATTTGGTGCCCAAGCAATTTTATTCTCAATATCACTTCTAAAGATAGCCACGTCTAAACTGATATCTTTCACATTTAATGACAAGCCAAGCTCTTGGTTATCAGAAGTCTCAGGGGTGAGCGCTGGGTTGCCAGAACCCGGGTAATAAAGGTCGTTAAACGAAGGTGATTTAAAGCCCGTGCTTTGGCTTACCCTAAACGTTGCAATCTCGTTTAAGTGATAACCCACAGCGGCTGTGTAAGTCGATTCATTACCAAACTGCTGATCATCATCTTGACGAAGTGTTAAATTTGCAAGCACCTGCTCATCATCGTAATAAGCACCAGCAAAAACTGCAAACACCTCTCGACTGTCTTTTAAGTAGCTGCCTGAACTAGTGTTTATTTGGTCTTTATACCAGTTTATACCGCCACTGACAGTCAAAGCTTGATTTAAAAAGTATTGGCCGTTGTAATCAATTTGCTCACGCTCGGTTTCAAATGTATCAATAACCGCATCGCCGGTATAACTGACTCTTGAATCATCAGAGCGCTCGTTTGAAGTAGCAATATCGAGCGAGTGGCTGTGATTATCAAACGTTTTCTTCCAGCCGATTGACGCTTGATAGTTTTCAAATTCACTTTGCTCAACAGTACTATCCGCGGGGCTATAAGCACTATCATAGCTCGCTTCTCCTTCAGAGTACTGCCCTTGAGCTAAAAACGTGCCTAACTGTTCATTTTGATATGCGATGTTAAAGCCAAGATTTTTATTCTCGTAGCCATCTTCATCTGGCGCTAATCCTTGCAACACATCAAAGCCATCGGTTTTTTCATACCCGGCGTTTAAAGCCACATCAACACCACTAAACTGCCCACTTGTTCCAAGCTGTAGCTGTTTATAAGAATCGGAACCCGCTGTAATGTCGATCGTCGTGTTTTGTGCTTGTCGGGTGACAATGTTTATTACACCCGCTAATGCATCAGAACCATACACCGCTGCACGCGATCCCTTTATGATCTCTACTCTTTCAATACTATTAAGTGGAATATTACTAATACTCTTATAGCCAAGAGTAGCTGAACCCGTGCGTACGCCATCAATTAGAATAAGCGTATGACGCGAGCTTGCGCCGCGAAGAGACAGCCCTGCATTTTGACCAAAACCACCATTTGCATTAATTTGAAAGCCGGCTTCTTTTGATAACAAGCTTGGTAGGTCACGTACATAGCTTGATTCAATATCAGCACGGTCAATCACCGTGACACTGGCAAGTACATCATTAATGTTTTGTTCAAACTTATTGGCAGAAACCGTAATGTGTTCAATTGGTTGTTGTTCAGCAGACGCTGAAAATGATAACGCAGCTGTCATAGCTACGCCTAAAGTTGATTTGTTTAGCATGAGTTCCCCAAGCCTGTGCCCACCGCACACGCAAATAGTAAATTACCTCAAGGCCGGTCTCCGGACTCAGCTTGTGCTTAGCACTTGCATTACCGTTGCGGGGGCAGTGTTGGCATTGTAGCCTTCATGGCAACGCACCAACTTCCCGATTATCTCACTAAAAATTTCAATACCTTGAAACCTATACCTTAATATTTAGTAAGCACCTTGAAAATAGGTCGCCATTGTGATGATTTCAGGGATAAATGTCAATGGACGTCTATACAGCTAAAATAGAGTTAAATATAGAAAAGCCCAACAAAATTGTATTTCACTCAACTTAACACTCATTAAAACCATTGAATTTAGATAGTTAAAAATAAAAAAGCCAAGCAACACATCAATGTCGATTGGCTTTTAAAATAGGATTCAAGGCTTATTTAGCAAGCCTAGGGTCGATTTACTCTTTGTTGCTCGGTTTTGACTTAGCCCACTAGGTTACAAACCTCGTGCAGCGATCAAACCGCCCCTAGTTTGAACGAATTTTAATCCAAAAGGTCAACAGACCCCAGTCATAAACGATTAATCGCGAAAGTTTTTAAACTGGAACGGCTGACCTAATTCAGCGCTGCGTACAACTTGCATGGCCTCTTGTAAATCATCACGCTTTTTGCCTGTTACACGTACTTCTTCACCTTGGATAGCGGCTTGCACTTTTACTTTTGAGTCTTTAATTGCTTTAACTACTTTTTTCGCTACGTCTTTTTCAATGCCTTGCTTAAGCGCTACATTACGAAACACGTTTTTACCTGCACGCGAGATGTCTTGTAATTCAAGACTTGATACGTCCATGCCACGCTTAGAAATTTTGTTCGCTAAAATATCAAATAACTGCATAACTTGTGAGTCAGCTTCAGCTTTTAGCTTAATCGTTTTATCGTTAAGCTCAATTGATGCATCAACGCCCCTAAAGTCAAAGCGGGTTTCTAGTTCACGATTTGCATTATCAACCGCATTTTTGGCTTCGTTCATTTCTACTTCAGATACAATATCAAAAGAAGGCATTCGTCTCTCCTAACAAAATTTTAAAAATTAATATGCTAAGGATTATAACGCCAAAATTATAAATCTTTACATATTTCTGTGTATCGTTCAGATGCAGTACGAAATTAGTTTGATATACTGAGGCTCTATTTATAGACGATTTAGGATTTTTTGTGACTCGGCGTGTTTATCAAGTACTCTTTCTAGTCAGCATAGTGGCCTTTACTTTTTTATTTGCCAAAGAAATTAAAGGTGCTGCTAGCTTATTTCCGCATGTTGATAAAGTGGCTCACTTTGGAATCTTTTTTGCTCTTGCTGTCGTGATGGACAAAGCATTTAAACTACCTTTATGGGTGCAAATTTTTCTGCTTGCAGGGTATGGTGCAGCCATTGAAGTAATGCAAGGTATGCTCCCTTACCGACAAGCATCGGTAGCTGATTTTTTTGCTGACTTTGCAGGGGCTGCCAGTTATTTTGTTATCAAGCTAGCATGTCATATTGGAAAAAAGCCGAGCCATGAGTAATATCGTTATTGTGGGTGATGGCGCTATTGGACTTTTATATAGTTATTTTCTAAGTGCCACAAACAATGTCACTTTAATCACCCGTAGCAAAAAGTCAGGCCAGCAATATTACTATCAAGGTAATAATGGCAAACAGTTAATTAAAATTAAAACGCTCAACAACCAAAATTTAACCTGCTTAGGCGGTATTGATATTGTTATTATTGCGGTTAAAGCATATCAAGTGCAGACTGCTTTGAGTCAGTTAACTCCTTACCTTCACGATTCATGTGAAGTGATTTTATCTCATAATGGGATGACTGATTTAGCGCCGATTATGGGCATGCTAAATGAGCAACCCGTTTATTTTTTGACAACGCGATTAGCTGGCTTCAAAGCAAACTCTGCAACGGTAATACACACCGGGAACGGTGAGAGTATATTAGGGGCCTGTTATAGTGCTGCCGATAAAAAATACCACACATTAGTATCGACTCTTTGTGCTATCCCAAGCCTTAGCTATAGTGAGCAAATTGACACCATTCGCTGGCAGAAATTATTAATAAATATAGCGATTAATCCACTAAGTGCATTTTATAATGTGAAAAATGGCGCGCTTAACTCACCTAAATACAACAGTGATATTTTCAACTTAGTAAGTGAGGCTTGCTTTGTCGCCAATAAATTGGGCGCTGGCGTAACACTCCCAGACTCATTAGAAAACGCATATAAGGTAATGAGTGCCACTGCGGATAACTTTTCATCTATGCATCAGGACAGTGTACATAATCGGCCAACTGAAATTGACGCGATGTGTGGCTATATTTGTCAGCAAGCTAAATTACTTAATTTAAAAGCGCCGTACAACCAATATTATTTAGATAAAATCAGGCATAAAAAAAGCGCGAATTAATTCGCGCTCCCACATTTAGATAAGCAACTGTACTCGTTATGGACGGTATACTTTTACATTTTCGAAACCGTTCTCATGCAATATAAGTGCTTGTAATTGACTCATTACCCCTTTGGCGCAATACAAGTAGTAATCCTTATCTTGCGGTAAATCACCAAACTTAGTCGCTAAGCGGAAAAACGGTAAGTGCAATACTTCAGCTCCTTCAAGCTCAAGCGGGTTGGCGTCTTCTTCTTCTGGCGAGCGAATATCAACAACCACGGCACCGACAGGTAAATCAGATACCGACTCAGCCTCTTTAAGCTCTTGCTTTGCTTCTACATCAATATCACGAATATCCATAATACGTGCGTTTTTCACAACAGTATTTAATACATCAAAATCAAAGTTTTGCTCTTGTGTTTCTATCACTTCAATCTTTGCTTTAACCGTCGGTTTTTTAGATATAACACCACAGTATTCTGGCATAGTCTCGGCCATTTCAGCCGTGCCAATTTTGCGCGCAATATTAATAATTTCTTGTTTATCATGCTGAATCAATGGACGCAAAATAAGTGTTTCTGTTACACGGTCTATGACACTTAGGTTAGCCAACGTTTGACTTGAAACTTGGCCGATACTTTCACCAGTAACCAGTGCCTGCACGCCCATTTTTTCTGCTATTTTACTACCCGCACGCATCATCATTCGTTTAAGCACAACACCCATTTGGCTGTTTTCAACGTTTTCAAGAATTTCTGCAACCACAGGCTCAAAGTCTACGCTCACAAATTTTACCTTGTGCGTAGAACTAAACTGTTTCCAAATATAATAACTGGCCTGCTTCACGCCAATTTCGTGAGCGGCACCACCAAGGTTAAAGAATAAGAAGTGAGTTCGTGCGCCTTTACGGATCATCTGATAACTAGCCACACCTGAATCAAAACCACCTGACATGAGTGATAGCACATCTTCTTGTGTGGGTAATGGGAAGCCCGCCATACCAAAATGAGTTTGCGTCACGATATACGCTTTATCATCTTTAATTTCTATACGAATAGTGACTTCTGGGCGGCTAAGTTGAACGCGAGCACCTTCAACGTGCTGATTTAATCCGCCCCCCACATAACGCTCAACATCTGTTGAGGTGAATTCATGTTTACCTTGGCGCTTACATCGCACACAAAATGACTTACCCGCAATTGTGTGGCCAATTAAATCATAGGCAATTTCGTAAATATCATGAAGGTTATCGTACTGGGTTTCTGTTACTTCTATAAACTGAACGATACCTGGAATTCGTTGCAAACCATCGATAAAATCAAGGCGCATTTGTGTATCATCACTTTTTGTGACAACCGAAATGTTATCCCAGTTATTTTTAACTTGTACTTTTTCGTCTAGCTTACGTAGTACGATTTTAATGTTATTTTCTAACACTTTTGTAAAACGTTTACGAACTGAACGGCTCTTAATGGCTATTTCAGGATGAAGTTTGACGATAAATTTAAGCATAGTTTACTCGTTTGGCAATTTAAGAATTCACGCACCCACGTGCTGGGCGCGCGATTATAGCAAAAAATCTAACGTCTAGGAAATAAACAAATCTAGCAAGCTTGAGCCGCTGGTTCTGTCTGTTGTGACAGTTGAATGTACTTTTCTTTTAGTTTATTCAGTTTAGGAATACTTTGCTCTGCCGCATAAGCTTTAAACAGTACAATAACTTTTAAAATACCTTTGTATATGTCTTGCTGGGCAAGTTCGCCGCTTAACCGACGCGCTTTTATATAAGGCGTCCAAAAACTGACAGTTAGCTTTAACATGTGTGCAAGTTCAGTGGCATCTTCATCATCAAGTTCCATTAAACCACTGTCGCGTAGACTAATTATAATGCCACGTACTTGAGTAAGTAGCGCGGCTTGAAAGGCGATGTAATTCTTTTTAAGTTCGTCATCGCGCGATAAAATATCGCCTAAATTATCGTAGAAAAAATGGAATCGCCACATCAATTCAAACAATGCATCCAGGTAGCCACTTAATTGCACAAAGCCATCTTCATTTTTATCAACAGGGCTAAACTGAGTATGTAAATGCTCACTGTATAACGCAAAAATATGACGAATAATGTCTTCTTTATTTTTAAAGTGATAGTAAAGATTGCCGGGGCTAATCCCCATGTGAGAAGCAATATGGTTGGTTGTGATTGCACGTTCCCCGTGCTGATTAAACAGCGCTATGCTGGTCTTAATTATTTTGTCCTTGGTACTCATATTCGGCTACTCTAGATTTTTTAAAGCAAATGCTCAAAGTTTACGCAATTAATACTAGCCGCGCAGTATATACAAATCCACTCGAATAAAACACCACCATGAAAATTTCTATCTTAAAAATAGAGTTCACTTTATCCATAGTGAATTAAACTAACGTTAGCACTAAATCTGAATGAGTATGAGGGCTGATTTGCATTGCAAACACTGCTAATATAGCGAACAAAATAACACTAAGCTAAATCTTATGAAAGTTACAGCAATTTACCCGGGTACCTTTGACCCACTCACTAATGGTCACACAGATTTAATTCAACGTGCAGCAAAAATGTTTGACACCGTCATTGTTGCTATTGCACACAACCCAAGTAAAAAGCCTTGCTTCAGTTTAGAAGAGCGCGTTGCCTTGGCTAATAGCCTATTAAATCATATCGACAATGTGAGTGTTATTGGCTTTTCAGGTTTACTTGCTGATCTTGCTCGCGATCACAAAGCGAATGTATTGATACGCGGTATTCGAGCTGTATCTGATTTTGATTATGAATTTCAATTAGCGAATATGAATAGGCGTCTAAATCCTGATTTAGAAAGTGTCTTTTTAACTCCCGCAGAAAAGAACTCCTTTATTTCTTCAACGCTCGTTAAAGAAGTTGCACGCCACAAAGGTGATGTAAGTGAATTCGTTAGCCCTTCGGTTGCGATTGCATTAAAGGAAAAGTTACACGGATGAGATTACTTACGCTTGCAGGTTTGACTGCATTGTTATCCTTTTCAGCCTCAAGCATCGCAAGCCCATGGATTGAAAGTGATGATCCTTTGTTACGAGCATCAATTGAGGCGCTATTTAACCAAGGTGTTATTAAACAACCCGTTAATAGTTACCCACTCATGTGGCAAGGAATTGCAAGAGACTTACATCAATTAGATATATCAACACTGCCTATCCAAAGCTTGTTTGCTTATCAACATGTAAAGCAAGCCCTAGCAAACGCACAACAGCAATCGAGTTCAGGTATAAGGGTTAATTACAACAATGCCCCCCTTTTACAGCAAAGCTTTGGCAGTCGTGACCAGCAAAAAAGTGGTATAAACAGCTATGGTTCTATTACGGGCAATAGAGTCAGCGCTAAAGTCAGCGTAAATTATGCAGATGAAGCGCTTGATGATAAATACACAAACAATCAGGGGAGCTATTTAGCTGTGCTCGTTGCTGACTGGTCAATTAGCGCCGAACAAATAAGCCACTGGTGGGGCCCAAGTAATGATAACGCCCTACTGCTTTCAAATAATGCAGCCCCGATGAAAGGCATAAGAGTCAATCGAGCAAATACCCACTATGATGGACCGCACTTTTTCTCATTTATTGGCAACTGGCAACTCACAGGGATATTAGCAAAACAAAAGCCGACCTTGTCTAATAACGATGAAGGTGACTTTTGGGCCATGCGTTTTGCGAGCACACCTTTACCAGGCTTGGAAATTGCTTTTAGCACTTCAGGCTCTGAGTTTTTAACCAGTACATATTCAGCGCCCAATACGTTAGAGCCCAAGACTAAAAAACAACAACTGACGAGCCTAGACGCTAAATATTCAACTCACTTATCGGGATTTCCTATTGGTTTTTACTTTGAGGTAATGGGTAAAAATGACAGTGGTTTTGCACCAAGTAACCCTTTTTATACTCTCGGCGTAGAAAGCTTTTTCGGTAATGATAAGCAACTTATCAAAACATATGTTGAATACACGAATACACAAAAAGAATGTTTACCGGCCACTGATTGTCACTACGGCAACGATACCCTAATAAACACAAGTGCGGGGTATAACCATAACGATCGTTTAATTGGTAGCTCCACACCATTGAACAGCCAATCAGCGGTATTGGGGGCTTATTACCACACTATGAACGGATACGCGGGTTTTACAAAATTAAGTTGGTTTGAGGGTAATGAGATCAGTCAAACATCTTACGCTGATAAAGTGAAGCGAATACAATTAGAGTTGGGTTACCAACAAGCCCTATTCGAAGGACTTTTTAAAGTCAGTGGGGCGGTTTACCAAGATACTTTTAACAATGATTCAAACACAGACACGGCATTAAAAACAAGCTGGGAATATCGTTTTTAATACCAGCCAAAGAATACACTGAGATCAAACACGCTATTTGGTCTCAAACATTGCCCTATACCCCTTCAATAAGCCTAAAAAATCTTTATTGGTTAGCAGCGCAATAATCATCATCACATCCATGATATTGACAGTGAACGAGTAAAATGTCCAAAACCACCAAGGCTCGTAGTTCATAAAAACGTTAATATCTATATGCATACTAAAAAACAACAGCATGTTCACCGTTAAGCCAACAATAACGTAGAGCTTAGCGGGAAGTTTGCTAAGGCTTGCACCACGGGTTAGACGTAGGATAACCAACAGGCAAACTAAATCAAAGGAACACCAAAATATATAAGTCGCATTGCTATGAAGTATATCGAAACCAAAAACTGTAATAATAAGCGGGTCTGAAAATAAATAGGACAAAAATATAGTTAATGATATAGACATTAAAGCTGTATCCCCATTGGGGGATGCTGATTTTTTAACCAAATTAAATAGAAATACCATCAGAAAGCTCCACATAATGAATGAAGCTACATAAAGCCCAAAGTAATACTCAATAGAGCCCATCAGTTATCCAAAGGGTACTTTTGGATATTATACGAATGCCTTGAGCCAAATCTATTTAAAACCTTTCTTAAAAGAAAAAAATCCTTTTCTGTTGCAAGTGCCGTTATCATTAATAAATCAATGATGTTTACGCCATAAGAATAGACTGTCCATAGGAACCAATGCTCATTATTATGGCGAACATAAATATCGTAATGCGTTGTAATCATGAGTAAAGCATTAAGGCTTAAGCCAATTAATATATAAACAAGCGTAATGAAGCGCCGCTTTTTCACATATAGAAACCATAGAGCAATAACACCGATGGTTATTAAATCGTAGATAAACCAATTTAGATAGGTTGAATATGAGAAGCTAAATGTGCCACTTAACAAGTAAGAAAAAGCCATGATAAAGCTTAACTGAACAGCCGACTTATCGGGGTTATTGAGGCGAGATACTAGCTTGAATAGAAAAGCCATTAGAAAACCCCACTCGATAAATACACCGATATAAGGGCCTATTACATCATTGATATACATTTAGCTTTAAAGTGAATGGCTAGTTTTACGCGCTGAAAATATAGCTTTAATTCCATTTTTAAGCTTAATAAGCCCAAGAATATCACGATCGACAATTAAGGCTACAATCATTGTGAAATCGACAATATTAACTCCAAAAGAGTAAATATCCCAGAGAATCCAAGGGGTGGTATTACCATAAATATACAAATCTAAATACATTACCAAAAAGAGCAATGTATTTATTAAGAGACCAGAAATTAGGTAAATAAATGAAGCAGAAGTTTTTTTAAGGAGGATATACGTGAAACCTAAGAGAAGAAGAGTGGCTATATCATATAGTGCCCAATCTAAATAAGTGGCAGGGGTAGGTGATAACCATGTAAAAAAGTAATCACCTACAAAATAAGATACTGCCATAATGAACGAACTGAGCAACAAAGTCGTGCCCTGCTTTATTCCTAAAGAATAAACAAACACATTGAAAAAAAATGCCATCAAAAACCCCCAAACTGCAAGGGCTGACAAGGAAAACACTCCAAATAACTCAGTCAAAAACATTCAAAGCCTATATATTAGCTGGGTTTTTTAGGGTTAGGGAATACTGCCCCACCACCGCGTTGAATTTCAGCACCACCGGCTGCCGCTAGTGCTTCTTGTGATATAGACACTGTATCAGATTGTAGGGTTTTATTGCTAGCGCTTTGTTCTAAAGCAGGCTTAGATTGTTGCATCGTGTTGTACGCTTGCATTTGTAGTTGGCTGTTACCAGTAACTTGCATGGGATTGTTCCTTTCGTTAAATATTGAAATTACTTAAGCAATTTAAGTTGTGATTACTATACGCTCTATTTATTTTGGCGTTTTTAGCAAAATGAACTCTCACTGAGCCATTCAATAAATACTAAGCAATTAACGATCCAACTTTTATTAACGGATCTCTTTTTGATCTTTTTAAACAATCAAGTTCAAAGTGGTCAAACCAGTCGATTTTAGATATAAAAAAACGCACAGGGGTAACCGTACGTTTTTTATATCCAGGGATTTTTAAGCCACGTTTTTACACGGGATCGCCGTATTAATACTCGACTTCAAAATAAATTCCATTGCGACTTCATCGCAATTATCTTTGCGTAAACACAGTTCACAATCTTTCATTACCTTTTCAGGCAGGCTATCTTTTGAGCAAAATGAAAAACCTTGTTTTTCAAAAAAATCTGGGACTCGCGTCAATACTATAATACGATTAAGTGCCAATTTTTTGGCTTTAGTAAGTAAATGCTCGACTAATTGACGACCTTGACCCGTTACACCTGTTTCAGGGTCGATGCCCAAAGAGCGTATCTCAGCAAGGCCGGTATCGTAGATATACAAAGAGGCACACCCTGCAACAGCTGAATTAACCTCAGTGACTGCAAACTCATTAATTGAGTGAACCATATCGCTTTTTGCACGAGGTAAATTCTCACCCACTGTAGCCCAATGTTGAATTAGTTTAGCAATAGACTCAACATCATCTAAGTTGGCATCACGTACCGTTATTTGCTGTTTTTTTTTGGCATCTCTAACAGCGATAGAGACTTGTTCTAACGACGTGCCGCCCAGAGCTTGGCGGGCTTTGATACACGCGTCGATTTCTAGCACAGGATAAACATCTTGCTCAAACACACTGTGCACTGATTTAAATTGCTCTAAACTTAAATCCTCTAAGTTTTTGCCATGGCCAATAGCCATTTGAACCAGCACACCTACAATGTGATGCCCTTCTCTAAATGGAATACCTTTAGCGACCAGATAGTCTGCAAGCTCTGTGGCATTTGAATGCCCTCCTTTTGCTGCTGCTAATGTACGCTCGCCATTTACTTTCACACCTTTGATACAAGCTTGCGCCATATGTATACATGCAAGCCATGTTGGCATTGCATCAAATAAACCTTCTTTGTCTTCTTGCATATCTTTATTATAAGCAAGTGGTAATGCTTTAAGTGTCATCATCATGGCGCTAAATGAGCCAAACACACGACCCGTTTTGCCGCGAATAAGTTCAAGTGCATCAGGGTTTTTCTTCTGTGGCATCAGTGAAGAACCAGAGGTCACATTATCGGCCAACTCAATAAAGCCAGCCTCACCAGAATTATAAAATATTAAATCCTCGGCCATACGCGATAAATGAATCATAGAAATAGAGGCACAACTTAAAAGCTCTAAAACAAAGTCACGATCGGAAACTGCATCTAAGCTATTTTTTGTGGCAGCGGTAAAGCCTAGCCCTGCGGCAAGTGTTTGCCTATCTATTGGGTACGCAGTACCCGCCAGTGCCCCACTTCCCAATGGACAATAATTCATCCGCGCTTTGGCGTCATTTAAACGGCTTTCATCACGTTCGAGCATTTCAACATATGCCATACACCAATGACTAAATAACAATGGTTGTGCGCGCTGCAAGTGAGTATAACCTGGTAAAATAGTACCCAGCTCACGCTCAGCCAGTGCAATAAACTCACCTTTTAACTGCCCTAACGCGTCAAGTAAGTGATCGGCAGTATCACGGCACCATAATCTAAAGTCGGTAGCAACTTGGTCATTACGACTACGCCCGGTGTGTAATTTTTTAGCTAAATCGCCTACTTTTTCGATTAACGCCGCTTCGACGTGTGAGTGAATATCCTCAGCGCCCGATGTTGCCACAGCCTGAGGATTGGCTTTAACCTCATCGAGCAACTCATATAATGCAGCGACTAACGATTGATGTTCGTTAACAGTGAGTACATCAACTTGCTTAAGAGCGCCCGCCCATGCTACAGAACCAATAATATCTTGCTCTGCGAGTTGATAATCGAAGGGAAGTGAATCGTTAAATTGTTTAAACGCTTCATCTGGACCCGTAGAAAAACGTCCGCCCCATAGTGCCATGAAATATCTCCAAACCCTGAAATTGCCCCACATCTGCGGGGCGTATTAAATTACTTCTTCGCGAGTGCTGAAATTCTGCTTGAAAGCGAGAATAAGCGAATAAACCCTTCGGCGTGTGACTGGTCGTACACGTCATCTTCACCAAAGGTCGCAAAGTCTTCACTGTATAAACTATTTGGCGACTTTTTCTGAACGGCTGTAACGTGACCTTTATAAAGCTTTAACACGACTTCACCTGTTGCCAATGTTGATAAAGCTTCTGCGCCCGCTAGAATTGAATCTTTTAATGGTGTAAACCAGCGACCGTCATACACTAGGTGAGAAAATTCGCCGCCTAAAACTTCTTTCCATTTACGACTAGATTTATCAAGCACGAGTTCATCAATTGCTTGCAGCGCTGCCATTATCACCGTGCCGCCAGGCGTTTCATAACACCCACGAGATTTCATCCCCACTAAGCGGTTTTCAACAATATCAACACGACCCACCCCATGTGGTGATGCGATATCATTCAACTTTACTAAGCAGTCATACGGCTTAAGTGGTTCACCATTAACCGCAACCACTTCACCTTCTACCACGTTTAATGTGACAAACTCAGGTTCATTTGGCGCTTGTTCAGGCGAGTTTGTCCAGGTCCAAACTTGCTCACTAGGTTGACACCACGGATCTTCAAGTTCACCACCTTCATGAGAAATATGCCATGCATTTGCATCACGGCTATATATCTTAGTAGCAGAGGCAGAACATGGAATATCACGCTCAGCTAAATAATCTAACAATGACTCGCGACTTGATAAGTCCCATTCACGCCATGGCGCAATGACTTTTAACTCAGGCGCAAGTGCTGCAAAGCATGCCTCAAAACGAACCTGATCATTTCCTTTACCAGTACAACCATGCGACAGTGCATCTGCGCCGACTTTACGCGCAATTTCAACTTGCGCCTTTGCGATAATAGGGCGCGCCATTGATGTACCTAGTAAATAAGTACCTTCATAAATTGAGCCTGTTTTTAGCGTTGGATAAATGTAATCACTGACCATTTCATCTTTTAAGTCAACCACATAACACTCAGATGCACCGGATGCAATGGCTTTAGCTTCAACACCCTCTAGTTCTTCAGCACCTTGGCCCACATCAGCCACAAATGCGATAACTTCGCAGCCATAATTCTCTTTTAACCATGGCACGATAGCCGACGTATCTAAACCACCAGAATAGGCTAATACGACTTTTTTAATTGAACTCATTGATAGTACCTTAAACAAAATTTGGGTTTAATAATGTAACAAGCAACGCGTTTTGCGCATGCATACGATTTTCTGCTTGTTGTATAATTTTTGACGCTGGGCCATCCATTACCTCTGAAGTAATTTCAAACTCACGGTGCGCTGGCTGGCAATGTAATACTGTGTCTGCCCCTGTTTTCTCTAGTAGTGCGGCATTTAACTGATACGGCATATACTTTTCTTTAACTTGCTCAAGGGGAGTATCATCACCCATCGATACCCACGTATCGGCATACACGACATTCGCACCTACAGCAGCCTCGACACGATCGCTCACCATAACTGATGCGCCATTCATCGCGGCTATTTGCTCAGCTTGTTTTAAAATTTGCGAATCAGGTGAGCTGCCTTTTGGACAAACTGCAACAAAGTCAGTACCCAGTGTAGCGGCTAATAGCATCAGAGAATGCGTTACATTATTCCCCTCACCTAAATAGGCTAGTTTTAACTGACTCACATCGCCATACACTTCTTGTAGTGTTAAAAAGTCAGCCAAGGCTTGGCATGGGTGATACAAGTCACACAAACTATTCACAACGGGTACACTGGAAAACTCAGCTAGCGTTGCTAAGGTTTGATGCTGATTAACACGAGCCACAATACCATCCGCCCAACTGGCTATATTTAAAGCAAAGTCTTTAACTGATTCACGTGCACCCATAGCGCCATTTTGCGAATCAAGGTATACCGCGTGCCCACCTAGTTTATTAATACCGATATCAAATGATAAACGTGTACGCAAACTGGGTTTTTCAAACAATGTGACAACTGACTTACCCGCCAGTGCTTGATTAAAGTCAGCCGGATTAGCCTTAATGTGTTGCGCAAGTTTAAGTAACTTTAATGCGCCTTTTTGATCTAATTCTAGACCCGATAAAAAATGATTAAACATGGTAAACCTATGGTGTAATTTTTGTTCCGACGTGCTCGCCGTTAAGCAAAGCAATTAAGTTATCTGGCTTTTTCCAGCTCGAAATATAGACACCTCGTCGTAAATGTTGGGCAGCGTGAAGACTGGTCTTAACTTTGACCTCCATCCCGCCCACAATTACTCCCTCTGCAATTAAAGTATTGATCTGATTTGTGTCAAGTTGATGTAGCGGCTGTTTATTTGCATCAAGTACCGCTTCAACATCGGTCATAAAAATAATTTCTGCGTCGAGCTCTTTCGCTATGGCTGCTGCAGCTTCATCTGCATTCACGTTATACCAAAAGCCGTCTTCACCGAAGCCAATCGAGCTCACTAATGGAAGGCGACCGAGTTTTAATAATGCTGGTAATACACTTTGTTCACCACTATGGCACTGACCCACCTGCCCCAAAGCTTTGAGTTTTTGCGTTGAAATAATGCCAGCTTCGTACAAGCTCAGCCCTACAGGCTTGTGACCAGCAATGATTGCTTGACTCATCAATTGTTTGTTAGCACACCCAGCCAATGCACCGACAATATAAGGCATTTGCTCTTTTGGGCTAATACGTAAACCTTCATGCTTCGCCGTTGCAAAACCTGCCTCTTTAAGCCAACTATCAACAAGTGCACCACCACCGTGGACAATCACATATTGCGCTTGAGTCTGTGATGCTAATGCAGCAAATAATTCTTTTGCTGCATTAGCAGTATTAAGTACTGCACCACCTAATTTAATAATCCATGTTTGCATGACTTAACTACCCTTTTAAACCGGTGCTATGGGGTAAATCCATAACTAAATTAATACATTGCAATGCTTGGCCAGCCGCCCCTTTTAATAAGTTATCAATCGCTGCCATCACGATTAGTTGGCTACCTTGCTGTTGCCATGCAATATCAACATATGGTTGTTTAGCCACACCTTTGATTGAAGGAATTTTATCTCCAAGCAATCTTATTAATGGTTCATCAGCAAGCACTTGATAAGCTCTATTGACCTGTTCTGGCGTCACATCGGGGTTTAATTGCACATAAATGGTTTCTAAAATACCCCGAGGAAAATTACCCAAATGCGGTGTGAATAAAACGTTATGGCCTAAGTACTGCTCAATTTCAGGGCTGTGTCTATGGTTAAATAGCCCATAAGGCGCAAGCGATACTTCACAAAAATGAGTGCCAACACTGGCTTTACGCCCAGCCCCCGTTACTCCTGATACTGCATTTATAATAATGGGCTGATCAGCTAATAAACCCGCCTGTTGTAATGGTTTTAAAGCATTGAGTGCAGCCGTTGGATAACACCCTGCCACAGCCACCAATGAGGCATTCTTAATGTTTTCGCTATTCCATTCAGCCAACCCGTATGCAGCTTGCGCTAATAAGTCGATGTGTTGGTGTTCAAATCCATAAAAAGTTTGATAATCTTCATTACTGCTTAAGCGGAAGCCACCTGATAAATCGAATACCTTTTTGCCCATAGCTAAAAAGCGAGGTGCCAAATCAACGCTAACCTTGTGATCTGTACATAAACACACAAAATCAGCATTGCTATCAATATCGTTATAAGCGCTTTGAGTAAGCGGCAATAAAGGGATATCCAGTAAACCTAAATGCTCAGGATATAAATCACTCAGTAACTTTCCTTTGTCTAAGCTTTGCTCAGATACATAACAGCCCGATAAAGTGAGCTTTGGGTGCTTAACGATTAAACTGGCGAGTTCTGCACCGCTATAACCACTTGCGCCAATAATTACTACGTTCATTCTTTGCTCTTTCTTGTGTTAATAATGTTAAACATATAGATTTAAAGTGCGTTGAAAGCACTATTTTAGGAATGAAACTAGGTTATCGTCGTTTAATAATCATGGCTCTACTTTGGTATAATTATGCTTAAAAAGTGAATTGATATTCATCATAAATACTTTTATATTGTTATGCAATTAGATTGAATAAATATTTTGGAATTTTTTATGTCACTCCCCTCTTTTATGTCTATGTATCAGCAATTAATTGCTGCACCTTCGATTAGCTCAATGGATGAATCTTTGTCTATGAGTAACAAGGGTGTCATCGATTTACTCACACACTGGTGCCAGGAATTGGGTTTTGAGTGTGAAGTAACAGAACTTTCAGGTGTAAAAGGGCGCTTTAACTTACTCGCAAAGCGCGGTGTGGGTGATGGCGGTTTAATGCTCGCAGGCCACACAGACACAGTGCCTTTTGATGATAGCCGTTGGAATTTTGATCCCTTTAAATTGAACGAATCTGACAATAAATTGTATGGCTTAGGTAGTATTGATATGAAAGGTTTTTTTGCTTTTGTATTGCAAGCAATTAGTGAGCTTGATAAAGCGAATCAGACCCAACCAATTTTGATTTTAGCCACTGCTGATGAAGAAACAACCATGGCGGGCGCTCAGCAAATTTGTCAGCATCCAAACTTAAAACCTGCACGCTGTATAATCGGTGAACCTACCGATATGACCCCTGTATTTACACATAAAGGGCATATGAGTACTGCTATTAGGGTGGTAGGGCGTTCTGGTCACAGCTCAGACCCAGAGCGCGGTCTAAATGCAATTGAAGTAATGCATCACGTTATATCAAAACTATTAACTTTAAAACACGAATTAAAGAATAAATATTCAGTTGAGCACTTTGTTATACCTTACCCAACGCTGAACTTAGGCCACATACATGGCGGAGACAATGCAAATCGTATTTGTGGTTGCTGCGAAATGCATATTGATATGCGCCCACTGCCAGGGCTAAGTGTCCAAGAACTGCAAGCAATGTTATTAAAGATAGCGGCAGATATTAATAATCAATACCCTAATACCGTCAGTGTTATTGATATGCATGAACCTATTCCCGCATTTACAGGAAGCACTGACTCAGCACTTGTAAAGTTAGCAGAAAAAATATCGGGAGAAAAAGCGGTCGCAGTCAATTACTGTACTGAGGCGCCTTTTATTCAACAGCTTGGTTGTGAAACCATTGTGATGGGACCCGGCTCAATAAATCAAGCCCACCAGCCGGATGAATTTTTAGCGATAGAAAAAATAAAACCGTCTCAGAAAATGATCACTGAAATGATTCAAGCCAGTTGTTTTAATTAGTGTGTATTTTAAATTAGGGGGCTGACAACATCCCCCCCTAATTTAATCCATATACTTGGATAAAAACTTTTTGAAGACTGGATCTGTTTTTGCGAGCTCTTTTTGTTCAGCTAAAATATCTTTTAAGATGACTTCTGAGGTCAGCGGGTTTGCCAGCACAACACGAAATACCACGGTTGGTTGATGGTCATACTTAGCAGGCGTTAAACGCGTACGTGATACAAAAGATCGTCCTGCTTCACGTTGGCGCTTTTGCATACTCGCTGTGAAGCGATTTAATGAAGCAAATATGTCTAATCGAGTTTGCTCATCAGCATTCGCTATCTTCTGCTGAATTTGTTTTGGCACATAACGGTAAGTCAGCAAACATAACTCAGGCTCAGAGATTAATTCAAAATCTTCATCTGCCTTCACCAAATCAGCAAAATAACGCGCTTTTTCTATGCCTTTATCAATTAGTATTTCATACCCTTTGCGGCCAATAACTCGCAAACACGCATGTACAAGCATGGCCATACCAGGGCGACTACCTTCAAGTGTATGACTGCCTAGATCTTTTGAGCCTTTACGTAAAATGTATTCAGCGTGATGCTCTATCGCATCAGTAGCGGCAGGGTCTTTAAATAAAACCAGCCCTGCGCCCATTGGCACATACATTTGTTTATGCGCGTCAATCGTTATTGAATCTGCGCGTTCAATGCCTTTGAGTAAAGGTCTGTATGTCTGTGAGAGCAGTGTCGCGCCGCCCCAAGCGGCATCTACATGAAAATGACAGCCTAATTCATGGCTCAAATCAGCCATATCATCAAGAGGATCAATATTACCTGTTTCAGTTGTGCCTGCTACGCCCACAATCGCCATAACCTTAATGCCTTGGGATTGAAGCGCGTGCGCTTTGTCACGCATAGCTGCAATGTCTACTTTATTATCGTTTGCTGTTTTTATCGCAATAAAGTTATCACGACCAATTCCCAGCAAATCAGCGGACTTACCCAGTGAATAGTGTCCTCGCTCAGACACTAATACAGCTAGACCTTTGTAGCCATAATGCAGCATTGCACTAATTAAACCTTGTGAGCCAATTCCTTTAAACTCACCATCGGCTTTTAACAAACGATTTCGTGCAATCCACAATGCAGTGATGTTAGCGACAGTACCGCCTGAACAAAACGCGCCCAGCGATGTTTTTGCACTGTGCATCCACTTGCTATAAAAGGCATCATTTTGCCCATATGCAAGATGATGAATCATACCAAGCACTTGACGCTCCAGAGGAGTAAATGCTTTCGATGTTTCAATTTTGACTAAGTTTTGATTTAGTCCCACCATGAGCTTTGATAATGGCAATACAAAATGCGGCAATGCTGACGTCATGTGACCAATAAAGCTAGGTGCTGCGGTATGCACTGAATGTGCAACCAATTGCTCCATAATATCTTGCGCATAAGCAGAAACAAATGTCGGATCTTCTGGTATCACCGCCGACTGAAAATCTTTTTCAATTTCATGCAGTGGCTTTTCTATGGCCGCAATGTTCTCATTTAAGAAACCAGCCAAATTGCTAGAAATCTCAAGTTCGATTTTACTCAATGTTGAGTCCGGTGCTTCAGGCACGGTAAATATACGCATCAGAGTTTCTTTAGAGGCGACGGCACAACGCTTTTGATCCATCTTAATACCCAGTAAGTGCAGTTTTTCATAATCAAAGTACCTACGATATATGGCTTTTTGAATAATAAACTAAACCGCATTGTTTCTACGAAATGCGCTAACTTTACTGCAATAGCGTATAAATGTCTCGTTTAAAGCCATAAAAGCCGACAATTGCATGACAAATTAATGATAAATTAGTTAATAATCCAAGAAAGATTTAATTATAGGCAGCAGTTTCTTTTTTTGTATAATGTCCCAGCAATCAAAAAAGGGACAAGCATGGTTAATACGAGTTTAAGGACAAACTGGATCGTCGCAGGTTTTTTAATCTTTTTAGTGAGTTTATTCAGCTACGTTTACTATACATATCACACTGCCCGTGAAGAGATTATGCAGCAAATCGATACGCGATTATTAAATGCTGCGGTGAGCGTAAAACATATATTAGGCAATGATTACCACACAACTATAAACTCAGGAAAAACGATACCACACTTTTTATACCAACAAAGAAGCCGTCAACTGTCAGAGTTCGCTCGCGCACTTGATGTTGAGTATGTTTATGCCATGGTATTAAAGAATAACAACGTTCACTTCACCGCCTCTAGCTATACTCAAGAGGATCAAAACTCCGGCAAAGTAACCCAATTTTTTGATCTTTACCCTGAAGCCACTAAAGCCAATATGAGTGCGTTTTACTCTACTGAACCTGTTTTTGAAATATCAAAAGATCAATGGGGGCATTTTAAAAGTATCTTTGTGCCTTATATCGATAGCAAGGGAAATACCTATCTCACGGGTGCAGACATTAAAATGTATGATCTTAATGAGCACCTTAATAAAAGCGTGTCAAAAGCGGCTGCGCTTGCGAGCTTTTTCTTCTTTATCGCTTTATTAGTGGCAAGTATTTACATTTACCTTTTAAAGCGTGCTCTTTCGACGGATAGCAGCAGCGGTTTTGCAAATCATATTGCGCTTGAATATTACATGAGTAAGTCGCCCAATCTTCATTTGCAGGTTGCTGTTGTATGGGTCAATGAAATTGAAGATATTAATAGTTTTTATGGCACCAAAGTCGGCGACAAAGTAATGAAAAGCTTACTCGAATACTTTGCTAAACGACGCCCAACAGGAAGCGACGTTTTTCGTTTAGCGACGAATAAGGTTGTCTTAATCGCCCCTTTTAATGAACAACACACTGGGTTCAGTGACTTAATTCAAGGGTATAATTTCAGTTCACCTCTACTGAAAGAGCCCTTCATCTATATAACATTGTGTGCAGGTGTTGCCTATGGAAACAAAGCAATGCTACTTGAAAATGCGCACATTGCGGCCCTGCAAGCAAAACAAGGTCGATTTAGCGTGATTAATTATTCTAACGCATTACATGACGTCAAAAATCAATATCAATACAATGTAGAAATGGCTAAAGAAGTCCGCGAGGCGTTTGATAACAACCGAATCGTTGCCTACTTCCAACCTGTTTATGATTATAGCTGCGATATGATCATACAATACGAGTGTTTAGCACGTATGATCACCGCTCATGGCGATATATTACTCCCCGACTCATTTTTAGATGTGGTGAATCGTTCGCGTATGGATGGAACGCTGACTCGCACAATGCTCACTCAATGTTTTGAGCGCTTTAGGCGAACAAGCCTTTGCTGGAGCATTAATATTACTGCGCATGATATGCTAGACCCTAGCCTCACTGAATACCTTGAGCAAGAGCTCAATCGTTATCCCCAGCCGAGTAATATTACGTTAGAGCTTTTAGAAACCGAAGCGATAGCAAACTTTGCTGAAGTGAAAGCATTTATCGCATTGGTAAAGCAGCGTGGTGTAAAAGTAATAATCGATGACTTTGGCACAGGTTACTCAAACATCTCTAACGTGTTAAAGCTGGATGTAGATGGCATCAAGCTTGATGGTTCACTGATAAAACAAATTATCCATGACACTGACATTTATCTTTATATTGAGCACATTGCGAGCTTTGCAAAGCAGTTAAACCTAAAACTTATTGCAGAGTGTGTTGAAAATAAACCGACCGTCAACACACTCTTAAAAGCAAATATACACTTAATGCAAGGCAATTACTTTGCACCACCTGCGCCACAAATAAACCCGCATATGAAAACGTTTAACTTAACTCAATCACTAAACGGTGACTCTGTTGACCACTCGCCCAATATTTTCGCTCAAATGGAGTGATCGCAGTGTCACTTTTATAATGTTCAACATCGCAATTATGCCCTGTTAAATGAAGTGCTCGGGCAAATTCTTTCACATAAATATCCCAGTTACTTCGTACTTCTAATCGCCCACCTAACTTAACAATAAAAGGAAAAATAGCAGCTCCGTGCCAACGTCGCTGAATATGCTTCGCTTTAGGCCATGGGTTTGGATAGAGCAAATAATGATGCGTAGGCTGCCAACCTGCTAATACAGCCAAACGCCAAAAGTCATTTAAATCTGCTTGCACCAAAATATATTGGCCTGAGTCTGTTTGTTTATATTCCACATCATGCTTTTCTAAGCGATGTGATGACTTGTCTATACCAATCACTAACGCATCAGGATGGCGCTTCGCTAAATTAGCCGTGCTCTCACCGACACCACAACATGAATCAAGGATCAATGGCCCATTAAACGCTTGTACTTTTTCGTTCACCTCATCAAACGCTGACTGCGTATGCGCAGCAATAGGCTTTTTAAACTCTGCTTTTAAATGTTTAGTGACAATCTCATCAAGCTTTTCATTTAAACCCTCTTGGTTTGATACAATACTTCGTGAATTTGCATCGCTCATCAGTGTCTAAGCCCCACGCCTTTCTTAATTAGCGTTAACGCTAAAGTAAATAAAGCTGTAATAAATAATAACAACACACCAAATGCGACCGATAAATCAACATCTGATACACCTAAAAATCCAAACCTAAATGCATTAACCATGTAAATGATCGGGTTGATCTGTGACACACCCTGCCAAAAATCAGGTAACAGGGTTATCGAATAAAACACACCGCCCAAATAGGTTAATGGCGTTAAGATAAACGTAGGAATAATACTGATGTCGTCAAAACTATTTGCATAAATCGCATTAATTAAACCACCTAATGCAAACACAGCTGACGTTAAAACAACTGTGGCAAAAATAACAAACACATTATGAATTTGAATATCCACAAACAGTAAAGATACACAGGTAACGATTAAGCCAACCAACATACCGCGGGTCATCCCTCCTCCCATATAACCCAGTACAATAATGTAGTTAGGCACAGGCGCAACTAACAGCTCTTCTATACTTTTTTGGAACTTAGTGGAGTAAAAACTCGATGCAACATTAGAATAGGAATTAGTAATAACCGACATCATAATTAAGCCTGGAACAATAAACTCCATGTAGCTAAAACCGCCCATTTCACCAATTCGAGAGCCAATTAAGTTACCAAAAATAACAAAGTATAAACTCATCGTAATTGCTGGCGGTACTAATGTTTGCACCCAAATACGTAGAAAACGAATGCACTCTTTCATCCATAAACTTTTTAAGGCTACGCCATATTTAAACATTTACTTATCCCGCCCTTGCTCTAATAAACCGACAAACAATTCTTCTAGCCTATTTGCCTTGTTACGCATGCTTAGCACCGTATTCCCCTGCTCTGTTAACGCACTAAACACAGCATTGAGTCCTTGCGACTTAGCCACTTCAACTTCAATTGTATGGTCATCAACCATCGAGAACTGATAGCCATTGAGTAACACAGGCTGCACTGGTTGCTTTAAGTCCAAAATAAAGGTTTCTTTATCAAGCTTTGCCAGAAGTGCTTTTATTGTGGTGTTTTCGACGATAATACCCGAATCGATAATGGCAATGTTTTTACAAAGCAGCTCAGCTTCTTCAAGATAGTGCGTGGTAAGAATAATTGTCACACCTTGTTCGTTAATCTGCCTTAAGAAATCCCACATAGAACGACGTAGCTCAATATCAACACCCGCTGTAGGCTCATCAAGAATGAGTAATTTTGGTTCATGCATGAGCGCACGAGCAATCATCAAGCGACGCTTCATTCCGCCTGATAAGGTACGTGCCTGTTTATCTTTTTTCTCAAGTAAGCCAAGTTGCGCAAGGTATTTATCTGCTCGCTGATGGGCTACTTTACGCGGTACACCATAATAACCAGCTTGGTTCACTAATATTTGGGTCAATGTTTCAAACTGACTAAAGTTAAACTCCTGCGGTACTAAACCCAACTCCGATTTAGCGGCCTCCAAATGAGTATCAATATTATGACCAAATACCTCAACCTGACCGGCCGTTTTATTCACAAGCGACGATATAACGCCTATCGTCGTAGATTTACCTGCTCCATTTGGACCCAGTAGTGCAAAAAAATCACCTTTTTGCACCTGTAGGTCAATATTCTTAACTGCTTCAACGCCATTTTTATAAACTTTTCTGAGGCCCTGAATTTTTAAGGCTGTTGTTTGTTCGCTCACTTTTTACCTTCCCCATATCCCCATCGCTTAGTTAGGGTATGTTCAATGTTTAAATGATCTAAAATTCGTGCCACCATAAAATCAACCAAATCACTGATTGATTCAGGTTGATGATAAAAGCCCGGTGCAGCCGGCATAATGGTGACGCCCAATCGAGCAAGTTTTAGCATGTTTTCTAAGTGAATCTCGCTAAATGGCGTCTCCCTTGGCACTAAAATAAGCTGCCCACGCTCTTTGATGACGACATCTGCTGCTCGCTCAAGTAAATTATCAGATGCCCCAATAGCAATAGCAGATACAGATCCAGCACTGCATGGGCATACGATCATCTTTTTAGGAGCTGCAGAGCCTGAAGCGACAGGGCTAAACCAATTATCTTTACCAAATACTTGTAGTTGCTGTGGTGCGGCATTAAAAAGCGCGCATAACTGCTGTGTGGCTTTATCTTCATTTGCTGAAAGCTTGATATTTGATTCTGTATCCAATACAACGCGTGCTGCACTGGAGATCAACACATACACTTTAAACTGTTGTGCGAGTAACACTTCGAGTAATCGTAAGCCATAGGGAGCACCCGATGCCCCGCTAAATGCTAATGTGATCGTTTCTTTATATTGCACTTAAGCTCTCACTTTTGAGTTAATTAAACTTCGTTTCTATCGCGCTAATTAATTGGTCATGCAGACCATTAAAGCCGCCATTACTCATGATTAAAATATGTTGGTGTGGCTGTAAATTACTCGTAACGTGGTTAATTATTTCGTGAGTATGAGTAAAGCAATTCATACCAGCTTGCTCAGCTTGCTCACTCAAAGACCAATTAAGGTTATCTGGTTCAAATAAATAAACATCATCCGCATCAATCAGTGAAGCTAAAAGTGTATGTTGATGAACGCCCATTTTCATGGTGTTTGAACGCGGCTCTAAAATCGCAATTATTTTTTCATTGCCAACCTTAGCCCTGAGCCCTGACAATGTCGTTTTAATGGCTGTTGGGTGATGGGCAAAATCATCATACACTTTGATATTTGCGATATCGGCCTTAAGCTCCATACGCCTTTTTGGGCTAATAAACTCGGCTAACGCATTAATACTGTGCTCAATCGCAATACCAACATGGCGAGCCGCTGCAATGGCCATTATGGCGTTTTTAACATTGTGCTCACCGATTGCTTGCCATTTAACTGTGCCAACCACTTCATTGTGAAGTGAGACAGTAAACTCACTACCATCATTTTTCAGTAGGTTATAACCCCAATCATCGCCTAATGTTTCGCTCTCACTCCAGCAGCCTTGATGGATAACCTCAGCCAATGCATGTTCATCATTTGGCCAAATTACTTTGCCACTACCGGGTAATGTACGCATCAAATGGTGAAATTGTTTTTTGATTGCATTTAAATCATCAAAAATATCCGCATGATCAAACTCTAAATTATTTAAGATAAGCGTTCGAGGTAAGTAATGTACAAACTTACTGCGTTTATCAAAAAATGCGGTGTCATATTCATCCGCTTCAATTACAAAGAAGGGACTTTGCCCCACACGTGCTGAAACGCCAAAGTTTTGTACGATGCCACCTATTAAAAATCCCGGTTTTAAGCCTGCATATTCAAGTATCCACGCCAACATACTTGCGGTCGTGGTTTTACCATGTGTACCTGCAACCGCTAATACCCATGAGTTTTGCAATAAATTGTGCTTCAACCATTCAGGTCCTGAAGTATAGGGCAGGCCTTTATCTAAAACGTATTCAACGCACGCATTACCACGGCTCATTGCATTACCAATAACCACCATATCTGGTGCTGGGTCAAGTTGCGCAATATCATAACCTTGAGTGAGCTTTATACCGAGCGATTCAAGTTGAGTGCTCATTGGTGGATAGACGTTTTGATCTGACCCCGTTACAGTGTGGCCAAGAGATTTAGCGATTGCGGCAATACCACCCATAAATGTACCGCAAATACCCAAAATATGAATATGCATCTGTGTTCCTTTGCTGCATTTCTAGGTGCGCAGCGCAATTAATAATAGCGATTGTAGGCCCAATATAATGCCAAATTTAGTGCCTAGTTACCATTGTCATCTCGCATAACACTTTTGCAAAAAGTCACTTAATCGCAGCAATTTCACAAAAGTTCATTGCAAGCAGTTTAAATGCGCAAAATTCAAACGTCATTTTTTATACAAAACTGATATTAAAGCTCATTTTATAAACTAAAACATTTATAAATAATTTAATTTTAGTTAATAAACAAAATTTTATCGCCTCCAAAAAACAACGCAAAAATAAAACGTAAACTCATGATTACATAATAAAAACTTAAATATCATCGCCATACCAAGAAATACCCATTATAAAAACAAAGTACACATTTACGAAACAATTGATACATTCCCTTATTTCAAGACTCAATTTGGGTACTGTGATAAAACATCTGCAAATTACATTTACTTACATTTTCTGATGTTTATTTGGTGTCAGCCAAAACTAGCTCAGTAGTGAAAGTAAATAAGTTCCATCAAGTTTTAAATCGGTCTTTAAAACTTGTCGAAATTAAAAGGTGTTATGTTGAAAAAATTAAATCTTATCGCTGCCGCGGTTAATACTGTACTTGTAACAGGTGCTTTTGGCGTATCAAGTGTATTTGCACAATCAACAACGGATGCTAAGCCTGTTGAACGCATTCAAGTGACGGGTTCAAAAATCAAACGCTTTAACCTAACGTCACCAACGCCTGTTACTGTGATCAGCGGTGTTGAGATGGAAAACCAAGGTATAAGTAACGTTAATGATTTGCTTGCACAGATGCCACAAGCCACTGTTGGGCTGTCACCAGAAACGACAACCAATACAATTTACGCGTCTGGCCTTAATACGACCGACCTTCGTGGTTTAGGATCGGAGCGCACATTAGTGCTTGTCAATGGCCGCCGCTTCGTACCTGGCTCTATCGGAGACACGGCGGTTGATTTAAATAATATTCCAACCACTATGATTGAACGCATTGAGATTGCAACCGGGGGGGCTGCTGCAGTATACGGTGCCGACGCTGTTGCAGGTGTGGTCAATATCATCACTAAAAAGTCAATGGACGGTATTGAACTTGATGTCTCTACCATTCGACCAGAGCAAAGTGGCGGCGAGCAAAACAACTTCTCAATTACCGGTGGTATGGAAGGTGATAAACTTTCTTTCATTGCCTCATTTAATTACACAGAAAACAAAAGCTATGGCAAGCTAAGCCGTGACTTCTACCGCAATCCTGTGAACTCATTCGCAAACCCTGCAAACACAAGTGGTGATGATGGTATCCCTGCACGTGTTGTTTTAGGTCAACCCACTGGCCTTGCTTATTATTCACAAGGCGGTGACTTTTTTACTAAAGATGCCTTTGTTGATAACGGCTATGCTAACCACCATTACACTTTTGATGCTAACGGTAACGTACGTGCTTTCGATTATGGCTTAGGTCGTATTCCGAATCCTGGTGTTGGCCGTGATGCAACAAGTTATTTTCAAGATAGTCAAAACCAAGGTGACGGTGTATTTGGCCACGGTTATAAAAGTTATTTTCAAACGCCACTAGAGCGCGTCATTGCCTCAGCGTATGGTACTTATGAACTAAACGAGGACCACACGCTCACGTTTGACTTTACCTACTCAAATACAGAGGCAACCACAGAAAGTTCACCCGCTTTCTTTAGGCATACAATTCGTCGTGATAACGCGTTCATCAAGAACGATATGGCTACGCTTATGGATGACAACGAACTTACATCAGTCACGCTTCGCCAAGCCAATGAACATCTATGGGGCGATCGTGCATACAATCAAGAGCGTGAAGTATTTCGCACCTCGATTGGCGCTGAAGGTGTTTTAAGTGATGAATGGGGCTACTCGACATACGCACAATTTGGCCGCATTGAACAAGACACATTATGGACTGGTGAAGTACTCACGCAAAACTTAGCAAACGCTATTGATGCGGTTGAATACCAAGGAAACGTTGTATGTGCCAAGCGCAATGCTAACGCAGATGTAATTGGTGCAATCGAAGGGTGTACGCCTTTTAATACGATGGGAGCAACATCAGCGACTCAGGCTCAATTGGATTATATTGGCACGACGGCAACACGTTTTGCTAAGCACGACCAAGTTGTATTTGCATTGACTGTTGACGGTTCTTTGTTTGAGTTACCTGCCGGTTATGTTGCTGCCGCATTTACTGCAGAACACCGCCGTGAATCAGCCGTCATAACACCTTCTGAAAATATGCAAAAGGGCTTAATCTTTGGTAATTCAAGCTTGCCTATGGATGGAGAAATTGATGTCAATGAGCTGTCTGCTGAAGTTTCAATTCCATTATTAGAAGATGCCTTTTTCGCAACTGACTTAACACTTGAAACAGCATTTCGCTACATGGATTACTCAGTAACAGGTGAAGATAATGCTTGGAAACTAGCGCTTAACTGGGGCGTAACTGACGAACTGCGTGTACGTTTGAACCGCTCAAAATCAGTACGTGCACCAAACTTAGGTGACTTATTTACGCCAAACTCAAAGACATTTAGTTCAGGCCGTGCTGACGTATGTAGAGCGGATTCAATTACAGAATCAGGCAGTAAATATAAAGATAATGTGATTAAAAACTGTCAAGCAGCAGGGCTTACTGAGGGTTGGATGCCTTCAAAAGAATGGTTAGCCGGTGGTAGCTTACCAGGCTATATTCAAGGCAACCAAAACCTTGAAAATGAAACATCAAACGATTATACAGTTGGTTTAATTTACACGCCTGAGCTTGTGGAAGGATTAGACTTAACACTTGATTACTGGTCTTTTGAAGTTGAAGGTGCGATTGAATACTTTGGCCGAAACAGTGTTGAGCTCTGTTATGAGTCATCATCTCTAGATAATCCTTTTTGCAGTAACGTTGTCCGTAACGAACAAACCGGCGAGATTGAGAACTTCTTCACTCGTCCAATAAACGCCGCTGTGATCAATAAAAAAGGGGTGGATGTAGAATCGGCATACCGTACTGAGTTGTTCTCTGGCGACTTAGCACTAAAATTAACGGCAACGTACCTGATTGATGATAATAGTAATTCAACAGGCCGCGCCGAAGATTTCCGTAATGATGTTGGTGAAACAGCCTCTCCTCGCTGGAAAGGTCGTTTTAACGTTGTTTACTCACACGATGATTCTGCTTATGTACTCACCATGAACTACCGCCATGCAACAGTGAATGATAATGATTGGACCATCGAAGCAAACAACTATAACAACATCCCGTCTTATACTACGTTTGACTTTATGTACAAAACGTACCTAATGGATGAATTGCAATTACGTGTTGGTGTTAATAACATTTTAGACCGTGAGCCACCGCGCAATCCGTTTACGTATGATGATGGTGAGTTCTTTGATGTAAAAGGCCGCCGCTTATCATTAGGCGCTAAATACACATTCTAATTAAAGATTGTATTTAATTGCTAAAAAACGCCTTAGTTCAGTGAACTAAGGCGTTTTTATTTGTATTGCATAATTGCCTAAATCATTAAAAATGCAATTAAACCAATACCGAGTAATAAACGATAAATAACAAAAGGCATCATGCCCATGCGTTCAATGATTTTTAAGAACAAGAAAATACATGCGTACGCTGAAATGAAAGATAAACCCGCTCCTAAAATCAACGTAGTCCAATCAACAACCTCATCACCCAAAGCTAACTCAGCTGTATAATACAGCCCCATCATCGAAATAACAGGTATAGCCAATAAGAACGAAAAACGTGCTGCGCTTTGTTTGTTCATCCCCAACATTAAGCCCGCCGTCATGGTAATACCTGAACGAGATGTGCCTGGGATCATAGCCATAGCTTGTGCCATGCCTATCATCAGGGCTGATTTCCAGTTTAATTGGTAAATTGTTTTTGTTTGTTTGCCTTTCACATCGGCATACCAAAGTAATAAGCCAAACACAATTGTTGTCACTGCAATGACCCATGCACTGCGCAAATATAATTCAATCAAATCTTTAAATACTAAGCCCAAAACAGCCGCAGGAATTGTTCCAATGATTATCCACCAGCCAAGCTTACTGTCATCCGAAGCCCCTTGCTGACCAAATGATTTAAACCAAGCGCCGAGTATATCCACGACTTCTTTACGAAAGTAAATAACAACGGCCACTAACGTCCCCACATGCACAGCAACATCAAAGGCTAGACCTTGGTCTTCCCACCCTAATATTTGCGAAGGGAGAATTAAGTGTGCAGAACTTGAAATAGGTAAAAATTCTGTCAACCCTTGGATCAGGGCTAAAACGATAATTTCAATAATACTCATGGGTTAGTAAACTCCACCTTCCATAGTTTTTGATTGGGATTGTTGTAATCACGCCATAGTTTAGCGATCGTTTGCTTAACAACAGGGTGGTAAAAATGTGGGGCAATTTCAGCCAGCGGCTGCAGCACAAATGCATTCTTGGTTATTTCATCTCGAGGCAATTGCGCCGGTGCATTACAAATAACATCATCATAAAATAATAAATCGAGATCTAACGTCCGTGGGCTAAACTTTTTGTCGTTGGCTGTTCGACCATTATCTCGCTCAATTTTTTTTAATAATTGGCATACTTGGTCGAGCGGCATGTCAGTATTTGCGCCCACTACAGAGTTATAAAAGTTTCTGCCTGTAAAGCCTACGGCTTCACTTTCAAATACATTTGAGTGTTCAAGATCTGGGAAAAAAAACTTTAACGTTATTAGAGCCTGGCGAATATAGTGCTCTTTATTTACATTTGAGCCAAGGCTAATATAAATCTGAGCCATATTAACTGGTTGCCTTTTGGCGGGTAATTTCAACACCGACCGTTTGTGCTTGTGCAACCGCAGCGGGTTTACTCACTTTAATCATCACCTGTGAAGTATTAAATTCAGCTAGAATAATAGCGGCAAGTTGCTCTACCAATGTCTCTAAAAGTTCAACTGGCTTGGCCCTTGTGTGTTCAATGACACGTTCACTCACTGTTGCATAATCTAATGCTAAATTTATATCATCAGTTGTTGCAGCTGGCTTTATGTCGCACAACATTTCTATATCAAAATATAAACTCTGTTCAGTTTCTTTTTCAAAATCATAAACACCTATGATAGTGTCAACATGTAGTTGTGATATAAAAACCTTATCCATAACAGCTCCAACTGGAAAATTTAAACTCTCTAAACGAGTTTTCACACGCTATAATTTATATTTATATCATTTATATACTTTTAGTGTGTTTAACTATAAGAAATTTAACAATACAATACGTCATAGGTACAAAGGAATAACCTAAATATTGAACGCAAGTGTATGTGATGTTAATTTTGTCGCCAATGATAGCCGAAAAAGCATGATTAAAAAATAAGGAACCGCGTGATAGCTGTATTAATGTTAGTTTTAGCCTATTTACTGGGGTCGATTTCATCGGCTATTCTAGTGTCTCGGCTTTTTAAACTACCTGATCCACGCTTACATGGCTCAAATAACCCTGGTGCAACTAATGTATTTCGTTTAGGAGGTGCCCTGCCTGCCTGCCTTGTTTTGGTGTTTGATATTCTCAAAGGAACAATCCCTGTTTGGGGAGCTTACTTTTTAAAGCTCGATCCTTTGATACTTGGCCTTATCGGTGTGGCAGCCTGTCTTGGCCATATGTTTCCTATTTTCTTCAACTTCAAAGGAGGAAAAGCGGTTGCTACCGCCTTTGGTACACTACTACCTATCGGTTTGACGCTAGGCGGGTTATTAATTTCAACATGGGTTGCGGTGGTTGCGCTTACTCGTTACTCATCTCTAGGTGCGCTTGTTGCTGTTGCATTAGCACCTTTGTATACCTGGTGGATAAAACCCTTGTATACATTGCCCGTTACATTTTTAACGGTGCTGATTATTATCCGCCATCACGGTAATATTAAACGTTTATTCAGCGGTGAAGAACCCAAAGTTGGCGACAAAAAAAAGCCGCCAACACAGGATAGTAATAGCGCTAATTAAATCGCCTCTAAACTATCTATTGGCCAACGTGGTTTTGTTTTCATATCAAGACTAGCAAATTGTCCAGCCTTCAAACGTTGCATTCCCGCATACGCTATCATTGCACCATTATCAGTACAAAACTCAGTTCTTGGGTAATACACCTGCCCTTTCATGCCTTGCATAACCCGTTCAAGCTGCTCACGAAGTTGCACATTTGCACTCACACCGCCAGCAATCACTAATCGCTTAATACTCGTTTGCTTTAGAGCGCGTTTACATTTTATAACCAATGTATCAATGACTGCCGTTTGAAACGCGTGGGCAATATCTGCCTTGGTTTGCTCATCATCACTATTTTCACGAATGGTAATTGCGGCTGCTGTTTTTAAACCACTAAAACTAAAATCAAGCCCAGGCTT
The DNA here is from genome assembly GCF_001469215.1 of Pseudoalteromonas sp. H105. GTDB lineage: Bacteria > Pseudomonadota > Gammaproteobacteria > Enterobacterales > Alteromonadaceae > Pseudoalteromonas. Next base: position 31,930 of record NZ_LOFH01000013.1, on the reverse strand, counting down.
ATCTGTCATTGGTCGTGGAAAGATAAAGCGCTTAGGCTCTCCCTGCTCTGCAAGTTTTGCCAAACGAGGACCTCCTGGATAATCTAAGCCAAGCAGTTTAGCGGTTTTATCAAACGCCTCTCCTGCAGCATCGTCGACAGACTCACCCAGCACTTCATATTGACCAATTCCCTCAACTTTAACCATCATGGTGTGGCCACCCGATACAAGTAAGGCAATAAAAGGGAACTCAGGTACATTTTCTTCAAGCATAGGCGCAAGTAAGTGACCTTCCATATGGTGAACCGCAACAGCCGGGATATTCCAACCATACGCCAAAGAGCGACCAATAGAAGTTCCAACTAATAAGGCACCAACTAGACCCGGCCCCGCAGTATAAGCGATACCATCAAGATCTTCTGGACCACACCCTGCCTGTGCAAATGCAGCATCAATAAGCGGTAACGTTTTACGTACGTGATCACGAGACGCAAGTTCAGGCACAACGCCACCATAATCAGCATGCACTTTTACTTGACTATAAAGTTGATGCGCAAGCAACCCTTGTTCATCATCATAAATAGCAATACCGGTTTCATCACACGATGATTCAATGCCTAAAATTCGCACTGCACTTTTCTCCCAACGAATAAATTTACTTAAATTAGTTTTGTAACGTTAAACCAATATTTGTCTGTCCATCAGCAATAGCATGCTGTTTTAGTGATTTAACACTTTGCGCGTTGACTCGCCCCATTTGCTCTACAAAATCAATCATTTCACCAAGCACCTCAATTTCATATTGCATAAGTGGATGCTCTCGTACTGTTTTGTTATCAGCGATTTCACCTTCCACTGTTAATTGGTACTCAATAAAACGTGCGACTGTTGCTTGTGATATTTTACTTATGCTAACGAACTCGCTTTCATCTTGTGCAATTAAGCCATGCATTAACCCAAGCAACGCTGTTGCGGCATCAATTGCTGGGTAGGTACCAAACATGTCAAAATCAGCCAATTCAGGTACGTTTGGCTCAATTTTTTCAATTTGCTTTTCTAAATCAATTTTACTTTTGGGTAACAGAATTTTTTCCCAACATACATTAAGTGCACTGCGTAGCGTTGTTTCATCACCAAACCCTGTTGCTTCACTAAATAAACCATAATTTGGTAGCATACGCTCAATAAGTGCTGCGGCTAGCACCGCTTGTTGTAAATAGTTAAGCTCTCGAATTCGCTGAAAGTTATTCGCTTTAGTCATTCTTTAACGTCCTACAGGACCAACACATTTCAAATGTTGACCCATTATGCTCATTACAGTTGGGACATACCCAATCAGGAGCGGATTGTTGATCTTGTGTATAGTTTATCAATATTTCTCGTGCCTGGCGCTCTTTAATCGCATAAACCTGAACACGGACCTCTGTTTGTGCAATTGGTATTTCCCCAACCGCACTTTGTAATGACTCGCCTAACAATTGACAATTAACATCATTTGCTAAAAGTAAGCCTTTAATAATATTAGCTTCCACAGCATCTGCTGCGCTATAAATAGTGAGCCAGTGAAATGGACTGTTCATTGCTTACTTTCCTATTGTTAGATAAACGAACTCTTTTACTTTCATTAACATGATTGCTAGGCTACCTAAAGAAAACCGTTTATTAACTGGACCAATCATGACCCTCACAACCCCTGGCTTGCTTTTTCCTGCAATATCACTGTTACTGCTTGCTTACACAAATCGCTTTTTGGTATTGGCCCAATTGATTAGAGAGTTAAATGCCCGTGAAGGTGAAACGATTCGCCCCCTTGTAGTTGAGCAAATAGCAAACTTAAGAAAGCGTATTAAACTTATAAGAACCATGCAAGTTTATGGTGTAGCATCATTTTTAATGTGTACTATTTCAATGTTTGCATTATTTATTGAGTTTAAAACAGTGGGCGTTATCCTCTTTGGTATTAGCTTAGGGTGTTTAGCTTTATCGCTGCTAACATCTTTATATGAAATTCATATTTCCTGTGACGCTATCGAAATCGAATTAAAGAATATTGAAAAAAAACCACGTAGCAAACAGGCAGACTAAAAATCAGACACTATACTCTATAAGTTAATAATAAAACTTAAAGGTATCCATTTGAGTGACTTTTTATTTTCAAATGAGGTAATTCAAGAGTCAGTAACTCATAGCGAGCCTGATTTCTGGGATGTATTAGTTGTTGATGATGAAGATGATATCCATCAAGTAACAAAATTGGTTTTATCCGGCTTTAAGTTTGAGGACAAAGCCCTCCGATTCCATCACGCCTATTCCGCACAAGAAGCTAAACAAATGCTTAAGCAGCACCCCGATTTTTCTGTCGGTTTAATTGATGTTGTAATGGAGACCAACCATGCGGGCCTTGAGCTGATAAAATTCATTCGCGAGGACATTAATAACCATGATATTCGTTTAATACTCAGAACAGGTCAACCCGGTGAAGCGCCAGAAGAGGCCGTGATCCGCGATTATGATATTAACGACTATAAAAACAAAACAGAACTTACCGCCATTAAAATGAAGACGTTGCTTTACTCTGCACTTCGCGCTCACAGAGATATTCAAATAATTGAACGTCACAAAAAAGGCTTAGAAAGAATTATTAATGCATCCAGCTCATTTTTAATGTGTGACAGTGTTAATGAATTTGCATCAACAATCCTAACCCATGTAAAAAATGTATTGGGCTTAGATGGAACAGAGATATATTGCGCCGCCGCAGTCAACGAGCAAGCCTCTCCTGCAACAGATTTTAAATTGCTTGCTGCTTCAGGTGTACAATCACAACCACTAAACAGTGACATTCCTGATAATGTAAAAACATTATTTATTGATGCGCATAACCGTAAGTCATCATATAAAACAAAACATGATTATGTTGGCTATTTCACTACTCAAGCAGGTCTTGAGGCCATGCTATATATACACAAAGGCTCTCAACTTGAAGTTACCGAGCATCAACTTTTAGAATACTTTGCTAATAACATTGCCCTTGCTTACGATAACTTAAAGCTACGTGAAATGGTCAAGGACTCACAAAAGGAATTATCGTATATTTTAGGCGAAGCCGTTGAAAAACGTTCGAAAGAAACCGGCTCTCATGTGAAGCGTGTTGCCTTATACAGTGAGCTTTTAGGCAAACTTTACGGGTTAAACACCTTTGAATGTGAAGTGATAAAACTGGCCTCACCACTTCATGATATAGGTAAAATTAGTATTCCTGATAGAATATTGAATAAGCCCGGAAAACTGGATGCTGAGGAATGGAAAATCATGCAGACCCATGCTCAAATTGGGTATGAGATTCTTAATAAATCCAGTAACGAGATTCTGAAATGCGGCTCACTTATCGCCTACCTCCATCATGAAAAGTGGGATGGTACAGGTTACCCAAACCAATTAAAGGGCGAAGAAATTAATATTGCAGGGCGAATAACTGCACTCGCCGACGTATTTGATGCACTTGGGAGCGAGCGATGCTACAAAAAAGCCTGGCAAATAGATGATGTTGTTGCACTAATTAAAGAGCAAAGAGGCAAGCAGTTTGAGCCTAAGCTAGTTGATTTATTCATTGAAAACTTAGCACTTTTTCTTCAGATAAATAAACAATATCCAGACTAAAGGTTGTAACATTTGTGTAAAATAGCCTTTTCAAATTAGGTACAATGCATTAGTATCTATTAGGTTTATTTCAACTATGTTCGCCTTCGTGTGGCTTACTTATTACAAAGGACTATAAAAGTGAGATTTGAACAATTAGAACAATTTGTAGCATTGGGTCAGCTTAGACACTTTCGTCAAGCCGCTGAATCAACAAGAATTAGTACATCAGCTTTAACGCGAAGTATCCAAACGCTTGAAGATGAAATGGGTTACGAGCTGGTTAAGCGCTCAACTCGCTCTGTTAAACTAACCACTGAAGGTGAGTTGTTTTTAACCTATGCGCAGGCAACGCTGGATGAGCTTGAAACAACGAAAAAACGCCTTTATCAATCTGTAAACGGTTGTTCTGATGAAAAACTTGTTATTGGATACACCACTAAGGCGAGTGCAATTGTGCCAGTTTCTTGCGGACAGTTTTTAGCACAATACCCCCATGTAAAAATCGAAATGCAACTTCAAGAGCCAAGTGAATTAACCCGCAAATTGCAACTGGGTGAGATTGATATTAGTGTATGCTCCCAAGCAATCAACAGTATTGGTACCGATATTCACTTGCCTGATCAGCTTATTTTATTTGTTTCCAAAAATCACCCTCTGGCGAATAAAAGTGACATTAGTAAACAAGACCTAACCGACTTCGCTATGTATGGCTGTTTTTCACAATCGAAACAGGTTCAAGCTATGCTAAATGAGGCCATTGAGGGGTTGAATAAAACATCTTCAATTAAAGTTGGCAGCATAGAACAAGTTATGGACGGTTTATGTAAGTCTCATCACTTTGCGATTGCAAGCATTGAACATGCAAACACTGTGGCAGAGCATCCAGATTTAGTCCAATTAAAGACAAACAAAGATTTATTACAAGAACAACTGATTGTTAAGACAAGTCACCATGTTCCTCAAGGTGACCACATCAATCAGCTGCTTTCCCTGATAAAAAAGACAGCGTTGTCGATTAGCGAGTAATTAAATAACCCAAAGCCTGACCCAATTCAGGCTTTTTACTTTCTCCACTCCAATAAAAGTTCGCTTGAAACTATTTATAGGATAGACTGACCCACCCTCTTATCATTAGTATGTAAAATGATTCCCCATTTCATTTCTGAAATATATTTAGATGATATCGAAAACCATGGTTATACAATCATTCACAATGCGATACCAAGTAAACTGATTGCGCAACTGATGCTTGATTGCTACAGAATAAATCCTAATTTTAGCAACGCAGGAATTGGCCGGAAAAATGATTTACATGTTGATCAAACAATACGCAAAGATAAGACATTTTGGTTTGATGGCAGCAGTGATGCCCAAATACATTATTTGGCATTAATGGAAGAAATGCGAGTAGTGTTAAACCGCTGTTTCTTTTTAGGCTTATTCGATTATGAATGCCATTATGCAAAATACCTTCATGGTGACTTTTATAAAAAGCATTTCGATGCATTTAAAGGTCGATCTAACCGCATTTTTACTACCGTACTGTATTTAAATAGCCCGGATTCCGGCGGCGAGTTAGTCATCTACAAACCTAAAAGTAAACAAGTTGAAGTCAGTATCAAACCTAAAGCTGGTACACTCATTATGTTTGAAAGTGAACGCTTTATGCATGAGGTTCTCCCTGCTGTTGATGACCGCTATTCAATCGCAGGTTGGTTCAGAATGAACACGTCTATTAGTGGTATTATTGACCCTCCTCGTTAGTACTAAACCGTTAGTTATTCAGTAGCAAGGATGCTGCTAATCCCAAAAACACCATTAAACCAACATAATGGTTATTCAAAAACGCTTTAAAGCACTGCTCCCTTTGACGCTTATGAATGAGCCATTGTTGGTAAATTAAAAAACAGCACGCCACACTTAATCCAAGCCAATAAAAGTGGTTTAGCTGATATATAATACCCACACCAACAAGCAATCCAACAAAGCAGAAGTTGAGTAAAAATATAATCACCCGTTCAGCAGAGCCAAACAAAATAGCTGTTGATTTTACCCCAATTTTTAAGTCGTCATCTCTATCTACCATTGCATACATAGTGTCATAAGCAACCGTCCAAATAACATTAGCAGCAAACAATAACCATGCAGCAATAGGTACATGTCCGCTACTTGCCATGTAGGCCATGGGTATCGCCCAACTAAAGGCTGCGCCAAGCAACACTTGTGGTAAATGGGTAAAGCGCTTCATAAACGGGTAACTGAACGCCAATATCAGCGCACCAATTGACAGTAAAACAGTGTGCCAACTAAGTAACAATACAAGCCCAAAGGCAATAACAATTAACATTAAAAATAAACTTAATGCCTCCCCACTACTCACAAGCCCAGATGCCAGAGGCCGCTGAGCTGTCCGCTTCACTGAGCCATCTATTTTGCGATCAGCAAAATCATTGATCACGCACCCTGCACTGCGCATCACAAACACACCTAAAGTAAACACAACGAAATTAACTAAGCTGGGGGTACCTTGACTTGCAAGCCAAAGAGCCCAATACGTTGGCCAAAGTAACAACAAAGTGCCAATGGGTTTATCCGTACGCATTAGTTGCTTGTAATAGGGAATATGTGCCATTTTTAGTGAAGCTAGTTTCATTGGTAAATAAAGGCCTCTGGTAAAAATATTTCTGCAACTAAAAAACGATTTTGTGCTAAAGAGAATACGCTTCGACGCCCCCAAAGTGATTGCAGGTGTAGCGCCGGCTGCTCAATAACCTGCTGAACGGGGTGGTTTTCATCAAAACGCGCTATTTCAATTTCAGTACGTCTTAAATTAGGATCATGAAAAATCACATCACCTAACGGCTTATTACCAAGGGCTAATAACGCTTGCTGTTGCATGCCTTTAGTGACTGGCAACCAACTTTGTGCATAGACCATTGGCTGATCATTGCACCAAAGCAAAACTTCACGGTTTATACACTTTTTAAACTGGCCATCTAATAAGTATTGTTGCTCAACATCCAACGTGAACTCTTGTTCGCTGAGAACTTGCACTTTAAAATCACGACCATAGTGTTTTAGTTTAGCCGTTAATGAATTTGGCTCCAGCAACCAGTCTTTCTCATGTTGAGTCAGCTCAGTAACAGTGGCACCACGCTGCCAATTAGCGTTCAATGGAAGGGGGAATGTAATCACGATAGCTCTATTTAATAACAATCGAACAAATGATACCACTCACGGCTGTTATGAAAAAGTGATGATTAATGAATATAATAGCTTCATCAGCCTGTATATTAATTGGTATTACGTATAAACTGTAAATCATCGAATATGAATTATTTTACTCAATATGAAAAAAACGCTCTATACAAGCATTTTACTCTCTACATTGATGTTTAGTTTTCTAACCAGCTTTACTAGCCGCGCAGAGTCAAACGTCGGTTATTTTGGTTTTGAGCCTGATATCATTGCAAATTACATTGCTCAGAATAATAAAAAGTTAGGCTACGTACGTGTGACTGTAGATCTGATGCTCAGTGATATGTCGAATATTGCTGTTGTGGAGCATCACACCCCATTATTACGTGATGCGATTGTCGAGATATTATCAAAAGAGCCTGAGGAAAATATAAAGTCACTTACTGGTCGTGAAGAAATTCGTAAGCGCTGTGTTGAAAGATTAAAAACCCTGCTCAAACAAGAAACAGGGCAAGAAATCATTCGCGAAGTGTTATTTACTAAATATCTTTATCACTAGGTTTCTCGGTTTTAAATAATTGGGCGGTGAATGCGTAAGCCATGCCGCTAAGCAAGCCTCCTAAATGTGCCCAATTAGCCATACCCACAGGCAACATTTCAGCGAAACCTAATATAAGCCAAATAAGCATGAAGCCAATAATTGCATTGCTCACCAATGGCGGTTGTTTAGGATTCAGTGCACGGTAAATCCAGCTATAGCCTAATAAACCATAAACTACACCACTCAAACCACCAAAGTTAGGGCCAACCGTTAAGAACTCCCCCCAATGACTAAATAGCGCAGTTACCAAAAAAAGCCCAACTAATGTACTTTTGCCAGTAAGCTTTTCAATGCCATTGCCCAATGAAATCCACCATATAATGTTAAAAATTAAATGAACAGCACTGAAATGAACAATTGCAGGTGTAAGCCAAGTTAATGGTTGGTTTGGGTTAAACTGTAACACGCCATAAATCGCCTCAAACCCACCAAGCAAAAAAGCGATATATACCCCAACACAGACGAGTGTCACTGTTTGATTAAGCCAACTGAGCGCTTTAAAACGCTCTTTAAGCTTAAGTGACTGGCCTTGGTAGGTTAAAGGTGACTCTGTACTTCCCACTTGCCATGATGCATCTTGGTAACGTGGATGATTTGGATTTACGACAAATTCTTGCCACAAAGGGTGAGCTTGATGAAAATGCTCAGAGGTAATACAAATAATCACGGTGTGCCCATCACTGGAGCGCAACTCACCATGTAGGCCTTGGCTTTTTATGTAATCGATAAAGCCTTGTGCTGCACGCGGGTTATTTATACTGCCCAGCTCTATCATTTCTCAACCGACTCAGGTAGTTGCAATTCCCATTGAGTGAAACCACCGTCCATACTGTAAACATCTTCAAAGCCTTGCTCCGATAAATAGTTTGCAGCACCTTGTGAACTCATCCCGTGATAACACACTATGATGATTGGCTGATCAAATTCTTTGTTCATCATAAACTCGCCAATATTTGCGTTAGATAAATGCTCTGAACCAGGGATATGTCCTGCTTGATAAGAATTTGGATCGCGTATATCTGCGATCACCACCTCTTCATTATTTAATAGCTCATGAGTTTGGGCGATCGAAATATGTTTAAATGCCATTGCTGCCTCTTAATATATGCAATAAAACAAAAAGGCGGCATTTAGGCCGCCTTTTATCTCTTTAGGGTATTAATCCCAATTCAAAATCACTTTTCCTGATTGGCCTGAAATCATCATATCAAAGCCAGCTTGGAAATCATCTATCGGATATTGGTGAGTGATGATTGGACTTAAGTCCAATCCAGACTGAATCAAGCTGGCCATTTTATACCAGGTTTCAAACATTTCACGGCCATAAATGCCTTTAATCACAAAGCCTTTAAAAATAACTTGGTTCCAATCAACCGCCATATCAGATGGTGGAATACCTAACATCGCCACTTTTCCGCCGTGGTTCATGTTGTTTAACATACTATTAAATGCTGATGGCACACCCGACATTTCAAGGCCAATATCAAAGCCTTCTGTCATACCTAGCTCTGTCATCACATCTTCAAGCTTTTCATTTGCAACATTGACCGCTCGGGTTGCGCCCATTTTACGTGCTAAATCTAAGCGATACTCATTGACATCGGTAATAACAACATAACGAGCACCCACATGTTTAGCAACGGCCGCAGCCATAATTCCAATCGGCCCTGCGCCTGTAATGAGCACATCTTCTCCGACTAAATCAAATGACAAAGCCGTGTGCACTGCGTTACCAAATGGGTCAAAAATTGATGCCAGCTCATCACTGATATTATCAGGGATTTTAAATGCATTAAAAGCAGGGATCACTAAATACTCTGCGAACGAACCTTCGCGGTTAACACCCACACCCGTTGTATTTCGACATAAGTGTACACGCCCAGCACGACAGTTACGACAATGCCCACATGTTATATGACCTTCACCAGAAACTCGGTCACCCACATTGAAGCCACGTACCTCTTGGCCCATATCGACAACTTCACCGACGTACTCATGACCCACAACCATTGGAGTTGGAATGGTGTTTTGCGCCCACTCATCCCATTTATAGATGTGAACATCAGTACCACAAATGGCGGTTTTACGTATTTTGATTAATAGATCGTTATGGCCAACTTCAGGTTTTGGCGCATCTGTCATCCAAATACCTGGTTCTGCTTTTAATTTAGATAATGCTTTCATGAATCACACGCTCAATAAAAAGCCACGAACATTGCGCGGCTTAAAATAATAAATTAGATAACGCCCATTTCTTTACCGATACGGGTAAAGGCATCAATTGCGATATCAAGTTGTTCAGTACTATGCGCAGCTGATATTTGCGTTCGGATACGTGCTTGCCCTTTTGGTACGACTGGAAACGAGAACCCAGTAACATAAATACCTTCAGCAAGCAGTTTGTCAGCCATAGCAGATGCCACTTTAGCATCCCCTAACATAACAGGAATAATCGCGTGATCTTTACCTGCGCAGGTAAAGCCTACCGCTTCCATTTGCTCACGGAAGTACTTAGCATTTGACCACAACTTAGCACGCAGCTCGCTGCCATCAGCTAGCATTTCAAGCACTTTAATTGAGGCAGTTACAATTGATGGAGCAAGTGAGTTCGAGAATAAGTAAGGGCGTGAACGTTGACGTAGCCATTCAACGATTTCTTTTTTACCTGAGGTATAACCACCTGATGCGCCACCCAATGCTTTACCTAACGTACCTGTAATAATATCAACGCGATCTAATACACCACAATACTCTGGTGTACCCTTGCCATTTTCTCCGACAAAACCCACAGCGTGAGAATCATCAACCATAACGAGTGCGTCATATTTATCAGCTAAATCACACACAGCTTCTAGATTACAAATAACGCCATCCATAGAGAAAACACCATCTGTTGCAATAAGCTTAGTCTTAGCACCTGCTTCATCTGCTGCAATCAGCTGCTTTTCTAGATCTGCCATGTCGTTATTTGCATAGCGGAAACGTTTTGCTTTACACAAACGCACACCATCAATAATCGAAGCGTGATTCAAAGAGTCTGAAATGATGGCATCATCAGGGCCTAGGATTGTTTCAAACAAACCCGCGTTTGCATCAAAGCATGATGAATATAGAATAGTATCTTCCGTCTCTAAAAACTCGCTAACTTTTTGCTCTAGCGTTTTATGGATATCTTGAGTACCACAAATAAAGCGCACTGAAGCGACACCAAAGCCATGCGCATCAAGACCCTGTTGAGCTGCAGCAATTAACTCAGGGCTGTTTGCTAACCCGAGGTAATTATTTGCACAAAAGTTAATAACTTTATCACCTGAAGCGACTTGAATTTGCGCTTGTTGTTGCGAGGTGATCACTCGCTCACTCTTATATAGACCTTCGGCTTTTACTTCATCAATTTGCTGCTGAAGCTGGCTAAAAAACGCAGATGCTCTCATCTGTAATCTCCAAATAATTGAACGGGCAATCAAGCGTAAATTTAAGCGCTGATCACGAATTATGTCTATTGTAAAAGTTTAGCCAACTAAATGCACTGTTTGTAGTTCATCGCATAAATAGATACTGACAACATATGCTGCCACTTTACATTCAGCGATTTTATAAAAGTAAGGCTGGTACATCGGCTAATGAGTCACACACATAGTCAGCTGCATCTAAAGCACTTGCATCAAACGCTTGTCCTGAACGAACTAATACGCGGGTAGCAATATTGGCTTTACTAGCAGCTTGCATATCACTGAGTTTATCGCCCACCATTATACTCTGTGAAGGGTCAATGTGGTGTTCTGTTATGCCTTGTAATAGCATCCCCGGTGCAGGTTTGCGGCACATACACTCTTTTAAGTACTCAGGTAATGCATTTTTAGGGTGGTGTGGGCAAAAGTAAACCCCCTCAATGTCCACGTTATGCGTTTTAAATTGCGCTATAATCCAATCAGTTAATACATGAAAATCGGATTCTGTGTAATAACCTCGCCCTATTCCTGATTGGTTGGTAACAATAATGAGTTTATAGCCTGCATTAACAAACGCTTGGCATGCTTCAAATACACCTGCTACAAATTCAAATTTTTCAGGTTGATATACATACCCATGGTCAACATTAACAACACCATCACGGTCTAAAAAAAGTGCTTTATATTGCATTAAAGCCCCCGTTCTAAGAGTAATGATTCTTTTCTGACGACCCGATCAAACATCGCTATCACAGCCTCCACAGCAATTTCATCCATTAAATCACTGCCTTTTACTCGCGTACCCCATGGTAGCTGTTCTGCAGTTTTACCTGTCTGTTGAAATAACGTTTGGTGGTACACCTCCACCACATAATCCTGATATGAATACGGCCCTGTTCGCTTTGGGTTTGAATGCGCATAAAGACCAATGACAGGAGTGCCGACGGTGACAGCCATATGAGCAGGGCCGGTATCGGGCGCAAGTACCAGTGAGGCGCGCTTAAGCACACACAGTAATTCTTTTAATTTAGTTTTACCGACTAAATTTAAAATTGGTACTTGAGTAGCTGCTATAATTTGTTTGCTAAGTTCTTCTTCTAATGGTGTCGGGCCGCCTGTTAGGACAACATCAAAACCTAAGCCATGTGCATGTTCAGCAAGAGCTGCATAACGTTCTGGCAACCAGTTACGCTCTTTTTTACTTGCTGCAGGAGATATTACAAAAACACGACGTTGAGGGCTGTCCGTGCCTAAAAGCTCATCAGCAACAGTTTGATCGTGTGTAGTGACAGGCATATCCCAGCTGGGTTGATAATCTGGTACGCCTATCGCTTTAGTAAAGGATTTAAAGCCTTCAAGTACATGAGCCTGTGGCTCAGCCTCAATGCGTTTATTGATGAACAGACTGTGTAACTCTTTCGAACGTGCCCAATCAAAACCCACTTTAACTTTTGCAGGAATACAACGGGCAACAAGGTTAGCTCTCAGTGCAACTTGCATATGCAGTAAAACATCAAACTTTCGACCTTTAAACTGCTGTTTTAATTCTTTAAATGCTTGCTTACCTTGTTTTTTATCAAACACAACAAGCTCTACCCCAGGTAAATCAGCTAATAGCATAGCCTCAATTTTGCCCACAACCCAGGTAACCTTAGCATGTGGATAAGCTCTTTGAATTGCTTGAACAGCAGAGACCCCATGGCATACATCACCAATGGCGGAAAGTCTCAAAATACAGATGTCTGAATAACTTGGCGTCTTGCTCACACGCATTCTTCATATAATAGAATAGTTAACATGATCTTAAATTAACCACTCACTATTGCAAGTACTTATACTGGGCTTTAAAACACGTTAAGATATATCTATGCCTGTTATTAAGTAAATCTGCCATGTTTAACCAACAAACAATCAATCAACACACTCTTTTGAGTCACCCAGAGTACAGTACTCAAATTAGCTTAAACTGGTTTGATGCTGAGTATTGGCAACAACAAGGAAAAATTGTTGGCAGTAAAAAAGGACGCGCGACCGCATGGTTTTTTTGCCATAACAATTTAACCGCTGTGCTCAGACACTATTGGCGCGGCGGTTTAGTGGGGAAAGTTTTAAGCGATCAATACGTGTACCCTGGCCTTGAAAAGACTCGCGTTTATCAAGAGTTTGTTTTGATGATGACACTTTGTGAAATGGGTTTAAACGTGCCCAAACCAATTGCCGCAAAAATAACTAAGCAAGGGTTAATTTACCGTGGAGATATCATCACCCAAGCCATTGACGGAGCGCAAAGCTTACTTGATGTATTAAAAGAGCGCGCTTTAACGAGTAGTGAATTAACAAAAATTGGCAATGCAATTGCGTTATTTCATAACCGTGGCGTTTATCATGCTGATTTGAATATTAATAATATTTTATTTAATGATAGTGGAAGTGTTTATATTATCGACTTTGACAGAGGGGAGATAAAAGCAGTTCATGCCCAGTGGCAACACGCTAATATGACACGTTTACTTCGCTCATTCTATAAAGAGCAGGGTCGCAACAATGTTATGCACTGGCAACAGAGTGACTGGCAGCAGTTAAACTCTGCATACCAGTCAGCGCTAAAGTCTACGCTTTAATTTTACTGATCACTTTTGAGGTTGAACAGCCATCCAGAAACGCTAATACCTCAACTTTACCACCGTGGCGAAGTACATGCTCAGCCCCCGCGATTTGCTCAACAGTATAGTCACCGCCTTTAACTAAAATATCAGGACTAATTTTCTCGATTAATTTAGCTGGCGTGTCATTTTCTGCAACACTGCCAAATGGAATGACCCAGTCAACGGAAGCTAATGCGCTTAACACCATGGCACGTTCATCTAAAGGGTTGATCGGTCTTTCGGGGCCTTTTAAGCGAGCAATTGATTCATCATTATTTAAACCAACCACTAAACGATCACCCCGTGCTTTTGCTTGTGCTAAATAACGAACGTGGCCCGCATGTAAAATGTCAAAACACCCATTAGTAAAGACAATTGTCTCACCATTTTGTTTTGCAAATTCAATATGCTGCAGTACATCATCAAACGGTGTTTGGTAATGCTCACCATTTTTTTGCAAGTACTGCCCAAGCTTACGACTTAATTCTTCTGGCGATACAGTAGCAGCACCGAGTTTACTCACCACAATACCCGCTGCAAGATTGGCTATTTCAACGGCATCTTTTGGTTGCATACCAGCACCAAGCATCACCGCTAGCGTTGCGATAACAGTATCACCGGCACCGGTTACATCACTGACCTCAAGCTGTTGTGCTGAAAAATCGTATTTTTCATCAGCACTGATCAATGACATGCCTTGCTCAGAGCGTGTAAGTAACATAGCTGCGACGCCTGCATTTTTGATTAACTCTCTGGCGCTATCCGTCAAGTTTTGCTCGGAGTCAGTTAAGCCACCCGCTAGTGTGAACTCATTAAGGTTAGGTGTTATATAATCAGCACCACGATATTGATTTAAGTCAGATGATTTAGGGTCGATTAATACTGTTTTACCCGCCGCTTTTGCCACCTGGATCATTGCTTGGATTAAACTCAGCGACCCTTTGTCATAATCAGAGAACAATACAAAATCATACTGCTCTAATACAAGCTCAAGGCGGTTAAGTAATAACTGACTGTGTTGCGTGCTAAACCTTTCTTCTAAATCCAAACGGACTACCTGTTGATGGCGGCTAATAACACGCATTTTTGAGATGGTTGGCAAATCACACACACTAACAAGCTGAGAGTCAATACATTCTTCGTTTAGAATATTTTCAAGAATTTGCCCGCTTTCATCCTCACCAATCAATCCAAGTAGGCCGACTTTGCCATCTAATCGTGCAATGTTTTTTGCGACATTGGCAGCCCCACCCGCTTTATCTTCGAATTTACTAACTTTAACAATAGGAACCGGTGCTTCAGGAGAAATGCGTCCAGAATCGCCATGCCAATAGCGGTCTAGCATCACATCACCGACCACTAAAATTTTGGCATTTGAAAGGTTCTTTAGAAGTGCTAAATCCATTACTTTTGCCCCGCAACAACCATATCAATCGCTTCACATAGCCAATGACCAATAAACATATGCGCTTCTTGGATACGTGCTGTTTCATCATCTTTTATAATGATAGGTAGTTTGGCAATATCTTTTACCTTGCCACCATCTCGGCCAGTGAGCGCCACAGTATAAGCACCAATTTCATTGGCTGCAGCCAATGCAAGGTTGATATTTGCACTGGTGCCAGAGGTCGTTAAACCAATGACAAGATCTTCAGGTTTGCACAAAGCTTGCACTTGACGTTCAAATACCGTGTCAAAGTGATAATCGTTACTGTGTGCTGTCAAAATAGATGTGTCTGTCGTTAACGCAATGGAAGCCAATGGTCCACGCTCTAATTTATAGCGTACAACAAATTCGGCAGCTAAATGTTGCGCATCTGCTGCACTGCCACCATTACCAAACCAAACAACTTTGCCACCCGCTTGTAACGCGCTATGACACACTTCAAGTAACTGCATCACTTGAGGATGATACGTTTCCATTGTCTCAAACAAGGCTTGATGACGTGTTAGGCTTTCGAGGTAGCTCGCTGCTACTGAGTCAGTTTTAGACATAATCATTTCTCTTAAATTTGTTTAGGCTTTTAATTACCAAAAAAGTGCCACTGATAACCAAGTATAATCATCACCAAAGACATCTTCGCCGTACGTCAATGTGGTTTCAATATTGTACTCTTGCCATTGTCGGTTATTGCTTATTTGCAGCTCGATGGCTTGTTCATATTGGTCGCTTACGGCTCCCTGATTGTCTACATAACCACTTTCGTTATCTATGAGGGTCAATTTTGTTCGCCAGAATGATGCTGAACTTTGCGCATAACTAACCTCTAAACTATGGATATCCGAAGGCACACCATCATTAAAGTTACGCTGATCCGCTGCGTAATGCCCAATTACGAAACCCTCTCTCGTATTGCCAACTTTAGGGTATATATAATTTTTGTACCACAAGCTATGCATGCTGGTATATTCGTAACGAACAGCGAGATCATCGGTCACAATGGGTAAAAAGAGCCCTAAGTTATAGACAATGTTACCAAGCTCGTAATTTTTATGCTCTTTGGTATCTTCACCACCATACTCGAAGTATAACTCAGCAGGCATACCCCAATTAAAATTAATAACACTGGTAACTGATGCAAACTGATCACCTAACTCGTTATCAGGTCCACCAGCCAGCTTACTGTTATCTTGCCCTGCAGGGTCAAAAAACGCTTTAAATACATCCCCGACATTAACTTCACGTGGACCACCGCCGAACTGCATCATCCTATTTACGCCAATTTTCCATCCATCAACAGGTTCGATACTAATATGTGTACCAGCGAGTTTTGGCGTTCCATCATGAAGTTCATCTTGATATAAAATGCCTTTTTCTACATGTTCAAGCTCTGAATAGTAAAGCTCAAAATCAAAGTTCCACCAGTTATGTGCTGGTGCTACCATACCCAACGAAATTGATGGCGACGTTCGAGCATTAGTTGAAATAATCTGTGCTGATTGCTTAAACGGCGAAAACCAGTGTTCCTTGTAACCAATATTGAGCTGCAAGTCGTCGCCCGCAAAGCTAATAAAACTATTATAGTTAGTAAATTTATTTTGTTTAGCACGATAATCTGCGCCAATTTGCATCAGCATGTAATCATTCGGGCGCCAAATTCCCTCAAAAAAAGCCTGCCCCCACTCATCAGAACTCACACCTCGTTGATTGGCAAGTTTTACACTTTTATCACCATCCACTCTAAGCTTAACACCAACACGAGTGATATTATCAGTGCCTTGGTAAGGCTTTATTTTAGCTCGAATTGCACTAACTAGAGTCGGCTCAGTAGCCTGTAATTTTCTAAGGGCAGCTTCCACCTCAGTAAGGCGATACGGCTTAGCCATCGGCGTGCCCGATGTAAGTGCAAATAATGTGTCTAGCTGGTGATCAAGCTGAGCATCCATGCCTATTGGTAAATATGCTGTGGGACTAGCAAGCACTGGAAATGTGCCTCCTAAAAAGCAGGCGACTACCGCAGCTTTAATAAATTTGAATTCCATAACATCACATGTTTTCTAATAAGTAGCGAAATATTACCAAATTAGGGCAAACTAAACACTCAAAACTCTCTCAAATAACGCTTTTTAACAATTTCATATTTAGCTTCTTAAGTATCCACGTTATTATTACACTTTATTATTCGAGGCTTAAAAATGGCACGCTTTTTCTATTCGCTTATCCTGTATTTGTTAAGCCCGTTAATTGTTTTTTACCTTTATGTATTAAGGGGTAAAAAGAACCCTGCGTATCGTCATCATTTTGCTGAACGCTTTGGATTTGTAAAAGCGAACAAGACCTCTTCTTTACTCATACATTGTGCCTCAGTGGGTGAGGTGCTTGCTGCAACCCCTTTAATAAAGCAACTGCAATTACAGCACCCTAAGTTAGCAATCATCATCACCTGCAATACTCCTACCGGTCGTGAGCAAATAAAAAGTAACTTTAAAGACTCAGTACAGGTACTTTACTTGCCCCTTGATTTACCATCTGCAACAGCTCGTTTTTTAAAAAATATACAGCCAAAAGCACTGTGTATATTAGAAACCGAACTTTGGCCAAATTTAATGGCGCAGTGCTGCAATAAACACATTCCGGTGCTGGTATTAAACGCGCGTTTATCGGCAAAATCACAGCAAGGCTATAATAAAGTTAAGCCACTAACCCATGTAATAATGAACTCAATAACACGTCTGGCAAGTCATAACCAACAAGATGCACAACGCTTTATTGAATTGGGTTTAGCACCTGATAAAGTAGCTGTAACTGGCTCAATTAAATTTGATATTCAACCGAACGTTGAGCAGCTTGAAACAGTGTCTGAATTAAAGTTACTTTATAATCAGCAACGCTTTATTTGGGTTGCAGGCTCGACCCACCCGATTGAACATGAGCTTATTTTACAAGTTCACTCACATTTACTGACGCAGTACCCTGATGCACTGCTTGTTATCGCCCCACGCCACCCAGAACAATTTAATAAAGTTGCCGATCTACTAAAAAATTCAGACCTTACATTTAGTCGCAGAAGCGAAAGTAATTATGCTAATGAGCACGTATTATTGGCGGATACACTAGGTGAATTACAGTGCCTTTATGGCATGGCTAATGTGAGCTATATCGGGGGGAGTTTAATTGAGCGTGGCGGTCATAACCCTCTTGAAGCAGCCGCATTTTCTGTAGGGGCACTAACCGGCCCGCACACCTATAACTTTAACCATGTTTACCCGGAGCTAATAGCGCTCGGCGGCTGTAAACAAGTTAAAAGTAGCGACGAACTTCACAAGCTGCTTTGCTTTTATGCAAACGAACCAGAATCGTGTAAAGCACTCGGTATACAGGCAAATAAATGCCTAGTGATTAACCAAGGCGCTATTGCAAAAACACTCACCACAATTAATCAGTATATTAAACCATGAACAATCAAACCATCACGTTAGCAGAAGTACAAACTCGCCAGTGGGTCTCGAATGTTATTGTAAAATATAATTTTTGTCCGTTCGCAAGACAAGAAGTCGAGAATAACTGTATTCATTATTATACCAGCCAGAGTGTCAGCATCGATGATGCGGTGATGGAAATGCTTGAGCAGTGTAATCAACTTAATTCCTTAGCTGAGCGAGAAACAACACTTATCATGTTTGAGCAAGGCTTTGTTGATTTTGAGGCATTTTTAGATTTAGTTGATTTAGCTAATGCACTGCTCGTTGCACAAGGATTTGAAGGAAAGTACCAAATAGCGAACTTTCATCCTGATTATGTATTTGCTGATAGCGATGAAAACGATGCTGCTAATTATACTAATCGGGCCCCATTCCCGACTTTACACCTAATACGTGAAGCAAGCATGAGCGCTGCGTTAGATAAATACAATGAGCCAGAATCAATCCCTGAGCACAATATTAAGCTGGCACGCCGTAAAGGTATCGATTTTTGGCAAGCTTTATTAGAGAACTGTAAAAAACCGAGCATGTAGGCTCGGTTTTTAATGTCCTTAAGTAATGCGCTGAGTTTATTTTTTAACCCACTCTCCATTTACTTCAACGAAGTTACCTGCTCGAGTTTTTTCAATCGTTTTCGCTGCAGCCAATGCTTCTACTTGAGCCAGTGACAAGTTATTCTTTTTCGCAAGTTTTAAATACTGTGCTTTACGCTTTGCGTTAATTTCATCAACAACCGCTTTCGCCTCTGCATTTTGTACAACCAATCCCAAATAACCAGAGCTATCTTCACCAACAAGCCCTTGGTTTTTAGCGTTGTCTAACGTGATTGCCCAGACAGAAAATGACATGAAAACGGCACTTAAAAGTGATATCATATTTAACTTTTTATTTTTTAATAAACTCATCATTGCTCCTTAGAATAACTCACTATCGTCGCCAAAGAGATCATCTAGCTCTTTATCAACTTTTACACGAATTTCATGATCAACCTTCACATTTAAATTAATAGTGATAGGCTCTTTCGCCGCGACTTCAACGCGGTGCGTACATGCACTAAGCAACCCCAGTGCTGTAAGTATTAACAGCCATTTAGTCATTTTTAGTTCCTTTTGTTGAATACTCTTGTTCAACTTTTTGAGTAATTTCATCACTTAAGCGCAATGCCCTCAAGAGCGTAAATACATTTTCTTCGTGGTTGTAATTAAAGTTAACTTGCTGTGCTTGTTCTTCATTGTACCCCTTTAAATTTACACCTAAATAAAGCCAACCATTCGGCTTTAAATCGACACTACTATTTAAGCTCTGAATATCTAAGTCTTCCAATAAGCTTAAAATTGGATCCAGTTCTTGCTGCTGAGCTTTGACCGCATTAAAAGCAGCATTATCAGCAATAATTAACTTACCAGTCCCATCGCTTGATAACTCACCGGACTTTACCGAAATACCTTGTTGATCAAGGTAAACAGGCAAACGTCCATTCACCCTCCCCGTTAAAGTGATACCTGATTTATCATCTAGCGTTATAAGCTTACTAGCATCAATATTTTTAAATGTGACCAGACACTGCTGAGCCTCTTTAGTCACTTTATAGCTATCCAAAGCGAAGCGACCACCAAGCACACCACCTGCTAATTGATAAACGCGTGCAACAGAGTTATCAACGCTTAAGTTACCTGTGATATCACTAACAACAGCACCCGCACGTAACTCATTTAATTCAAATGTAGTGGGAGCCACATTAAGCTGACCTGAATAATAAGCGCCCGTTAGTTGACTACTAAAGTGCTTTGCTAAAAAATCATTGAATAATCCACTTACCCGATCTACGTTGAATGTGAAGTCTGCCTGCTGTAAATTTACATCTCCGCGAACAACGCCATTAAAGCTGCCATCTGTTAGTGTTGCTAATGGCGAAAACTGCTGTAAAACAGAGTTAAGTTTAGTCACAGCTTGCTCTGCTATCGTTATCTCAAATGGGTGTTCAACAGCAGAAATATGGTGACTAGCCACTAACTCAATACCATCAATAAAGATATGATGCGAGGCTTGCAACGCCCTACTTTGCATACCCTTAGAGCTTATACGAATGTTATTTAAATCTAAAAAATCACTGTTAAATTGAGCAAGTTTAGTTTCACTGTTTAAATCCACAAATAATTCGCCAACAGCTAACCTAGATGATGTCGATAATTGATTTTTCACACCAAGCACTTGGTATTGCTCATAAGTCACTGAGCGTAATTGGCTATTTAAGCTTGCGTTTATATTTTGTTTATCATCAATTTCAGCCTCAAACTGCGCCTTGTAACCCTTTGCAGTTAATTTATCAACATTAAGCTCAGCAAAAGTAATCTCGCTGGTTATTTTAGCATCTTGTTGAAGTTGTAAAACATTCGCTATTTTAAATTGACCTGTGCTTGTTAACTTTTTAGCTGATGCGGGTAAAAAACCCGGGAGTTCATTGGCGCCTAATTGGTAATCGCCGTTCATAGCCAAGTTATTCAAAGCTGCATTTACTGCTATATGTTCAATACCTTCACTATTAAACAATAACTTGATATCGCCTTTGGCTTGCTCAAGTGGCTGCTGGACATTGATCGCTAGGTTTCTCAGGCTGAGCTTCGCTTCGCTGTTTTTAGCGTTAAATACTATTGATGGTATACCAAGTTGATCATTTTCAAATGCCACCGTGTCTTTCATCATGAGCTGCCACTTTAAAGGCAGTTGCTTTGCTATAAAGTCACGCTGTGGTTGATTATTTATAATCGCTAAACAGCCACTATCAAACGTTACCCAGCTCGTTAATTGCTGCGCATTTAACGATGCTTTTTTATCGTTAAAATGATAGTAAACATTCACATCACCTAAAACATCAACCGTCAAAGGGCATTGACTAAACGCTTGAGTAAACTCAGCATCTATATTTGATTTTATATCAACTAATGCTCCGTCAAAGGTGAACTCATGCTCACTGCTTAATGTAAGCGCGGGTATCGGCTTTATCTTTGCAAGTAATCTATCTGCTAGATTAAAACGGCCAACAACTTTATGATTGCTAACTGCAATCTCGGCGGTGACATCACCTGAAATGACAAATGTATTCAGCGTTTCTTCACGAACGCTAACCGATAGTGCATCATGAAGTTGTGGGTGGGTAATTAACAGTCTTTTGATATCAATTGTCGGCCGCCCACTGGGTAAATTAAGAGCCAGCTTTTTGAAGGCGCGATTACCTGATGTGTCATTCTCACTATCATTTAATTGAAGACTTGCACGGCCTACAATTATGTTTTTTGTGTTCGCCACAATACTGCCAAGCTCAATTTGATGGCCTTGATAAGTCAGGCATACTCGCGATATGTTTAAGCTAACATTAGAGTTTAGTGACCAATCTAAACAATTTAATTCAATACCTGATTGACTCAATGTCGGCGCTACAACCCACTGAGTAATAGGCATACGAAATGCATAACCAAGTGTTAAAACACTCAGCAATAAAAACACAATTCCCCATATGATGCGTGTGATCATACTATCCTTAATTTGAACCTTGACCAGTGAAGACAAAAAAGGCTGCACAATGCAGCCTTTAATTTTACAACTAGATTCTGAATCTAGTGTGTATAAATGTAGCTTAACCTACATTTTTACGCGCATTTCTAAACATACGCATCCATGGGCTATCCTCTTTCCACTCATCTGGGTGCCAAGAGTTAGCAACTGCACGGAATACACGTTCAGGGTGTGGCATCATCACTGTTGCACGACCGTCCGCTGATGTAATACCGGTAATACCTTCAGGCGAACCATTCGGGTTATTAGGGTATTGCGTTGTTGGGTTACCGTGGTTATCAACAAACTTAACTGCGACAGTGCCTGAATCAAGTGCTGCTTTAACAGCTGCGTCGTTGGCAAACTCTGCATGACCTTCACCATGAGAAACCGCGATTGGCATACGAGAACCCGCCATGCCTTTGAAGAATACAGATGGACTCTCTTGTACTTCTACTAAGCTAAAGCGTGCTTCAAAGCGCTCTGATTTATTGGTCACAAAACGTGGCCAATGCTCGGTACCAGGGATCAACTCTTTTAATGTTGATAACATCTGACAACCGTTACAGACACCTAAACTAAAGGAATCTTGACGCTCAAAGAAACTTTGGAATTGGTCACGAGCCATATCATTAAATAAGATTGACTTAGCCCAACCTTCACCCGCACCTAATACGTCACCGTAAGAGAAACCACCACACGCCACTAAACCTTTAAATTCCTCAAGGCTTAAGCGTCCTTCAAGAATATCGCTCATGTGAACATCAACCGCAGCAAAACCTGCACGGTTAAACGCCGCAGCCATTTCTAGGTGCGAGTTAACACCTTGCTCACGCAAGATAGCCATTTTAGGCTTAGCGCCTGTAGCAATGTAAGGTGCAGCGACATCTTCATTTAAGTCAAAGTTGAGTTTAACGTTAAGACCGGGGTCTTTCGCATCAAACTTTGCATCAAACTCTTGCTTAGCACAGTCAGGATTATCACGACGTGCTTGCATTTGATACGTTGTTTCGGCCCAAATAGTACGAAGTTCAGTGCGTGTATTATTCAGTACAGCATTACCTGCACGGTTAAATACCACAGCATCATCGTTATTTAGTGTACCAATTTCATGGCTAATAGCAGCAATACCGTGCTCAGCAAATACCGCATTCACTGTTGCTAAGTCGCTATTAGCAACTTGGATAACAGCACCGAGCTCTTCGTTGTAAAGTGCTTCGATGTCTGAACCTGATAAACCATCAAGGTCAATAGTTACACCCGTGTGACCAGCAAACGCCATTTCAGCTACTGTAGTAAATAAACCACCGTCTGAACGGTCATGATAAGCAAGTAGCTTATTATCAGCGACAAGCGCCTGCATTGCATTATAGAAGCCTTTTAATAACTCAGGGCTATCAACATCTGGGGTTACATCACCAAGCTGCTTATAAACTTGCGCTAAGCTTGATGCACCCATACGGTTTTTGCCAGCACCTAAGTCAACTAAAATAAGTGATGTTTCACCTTTGTCTGTACGTAGCTGTGGAGTGACAGTTTTACGTACATCATCAACACGACCAAATGCAGTGATAATTAATGATAACGGCGCAGTAACTGATTTTTGCTCGCCATTTTCATCCCACTGAGTTTTCATCGACATTGAATCTTTACCCACTGGAATAGTTAAGCCCAGCGCTGGGCAAAGCTCTTCGCCTACTGCTTTAACTGCTTCATAAAGGCCCGCATCTTCACCAGGGTGACCCGCTGCGGCCATCCAGTTTGCCGATAACTTAATGTTTTCGAGACCACCAATATTGGCACACGCAATATTCGTTAATGACTCAGCCACAGCTAAGCGTGCTGATGCGCCATAGTTAAGAAGTGCTGCAGGTGTACGCTCACCAAGCGACATTGCTTCACCGTGGTAAGTATCATAAGTTGCTGCTGTAACGGCACAGTTAGCAACTGGCACCTGCCAAGGGCCAACCATTTGGTCGCGGGCAACAAGACCTGTTACCGAGCGGTCACCTATGGTGATTAAGAAGGTTTTTTCTGCAATGGTTGGCAAACGTAATAAACGAGTTGCCGCTTCAGCTACGTCAATATTACTAGTATCAAGCGCTTCGCTCACAGCTTTTTGTGTATTTGCTTCACGGTGCATTTTAGGCGCTTTACCTAGTAATACATCAAGTGGTAAATCAACTGGGCTGTTATCAAAATGACTATCAGCAACCGTTAAGTGACGCTCTTCTGTCGCTTCACCGATTACAGCGTACTGCGCACGTTCCCGCTTACAAATCGCTTCAAAACGGTCAAAATCTTCAACTGCTACAGCAAGTACATAACGCTCTTGTGATTCATTACACCAAATTTCGTGTGGTGCCATGCCTGGCTCATCATTTGGAATATCACGTAGTTGGAACTTACCACCACGTCCACCATCATTGACAAGCTCAGGGAATGCATTTGATAAACCGCCAGCACCCACATCGTGAATAAACGCAATTGGGTTAGCATCACCTAGTTGCCAGCACTTATCGATAACTTCTTGGCAACGACGTTCCATTTCAGGGTTTTCACGTTGTACTGAAGCAAAGTCTAAGTCTTCGTTAGATTGACCTGAGGCCATTGATGAAGCGGCGCCGCCACCTAAACCAATGTTCATTGCAGGGCCACCTAAAGCGATTAACTTAGCGCCAACTGGAATATCCCCTTTTTGCACATGGTCGGTACGAATATTACCTAAACCACCGGCAAGCATAATTGGCTTATGGTAACCACGTACTTCAAAACCATTGTGGCTGGTGACTTGTTCTTCATAAGTACGGAAATAACCAACTAAGTTTGGACGACCAAACTCATTATTAAATGCTGCACCACCTAACGGGCCTTCAGTCATAATATCAAGGGCATTAACAATGCGAGCTGGTTTACCAAAATCACTTTCCCAAGGTTGCTCATAACCTGGAATACGCAAGTTAGACACAGTAAAGCCGACTAAACCTGCTTTAGGCTTAGAGCCTCGTCCTGTGGCACCTTCATCACGAATTTCACCACCAGAACCGGTTGCTGCTCCAGAAAACGGCGCAATGGCTGTTGGGTGGTTATGCGTTTCAACCTTCATCAAGATTTCAATATTTTCTTGATGGTAAGCGTATTCGCCTTCAGCATTAGGGAAGAAACGGCCTGCTTTAGAGCCCGTCATTACTGCTGCGTTATCTTTATACGCAGACAATACATTCTCAGGGTTTTTCTCGTAGGTATTTTTGATCATTTTGAACAATGATTTAGGCTGTTCTATACCATCAATTGTCCAATCAGCATTAAATATTTTATGACGACAATGCTCTGAGTTTGCTTGTGCAAACATAAATAATTCGATGTCGTTCGGGTTACGCCCTAACTTTTGGAAGTTTTCTACCAAGTAGTCAATTTCGTCATCTGCTAATGCAAAACCTTGCTCCACGTTCGCATTTGCAAGTGCTTCACGACCACCGCCTAAAATGTCAACTGATGACATTTCACTTGGAGCATCAGTGCGAAATAACTGTGCAGCATCATCAAGCGAGCTGTGCGTCGCTTCTGTCATACGGTCGTGCAGCAGTGCTGCAACCTGACTAACTTGCTCAGCGTTCAAATCACCTTCAACGTAATAAGCAATACCACGCTCTACACGGTGAACTTGCGTTAAACCACAGTTGTGCGCAATATCCGTTGCTTTTGAAGCCCATGGCGAGATAGTGCCAGGGCGCGGCGTTACTAACACCAAAGTGCCTGCTGGTGCATGTTCTGCGATCGTTGGGCCGTAGGTAAGTAGCTTCTCAAGCTTAGTTTGCTCATCACTTGAAAGCGCTGCAGTTAAATCAGCAAAGTGAGCATACTCGGCGTACACGTTGGTGACTGGAAGTTGCGCCTGTTGGCAACGGGCTAAAATTTTCTGAACTCTAAAATCGGAAAGTGCTGGTGCACCACGAAGGATCAACATAGGTATTTTCATCCGGGGTTAGGGATTGAACGATATTTTAGGCGCATATTATATACTCAAGTCAGTCGGAAATACAGGATTTGGGCGGAATTAAAATTGTTTAAATGAAGCAGCTAATTGTAATCCCGCATAAATAAAATCTTCCCTGAAACTAATCGACAAGTGACGCGATGTTAAAGTTTTGGTATAAGAGTTATAGGGTACTAAAGGGGCATACTATGATTAGACAAAAGCTAATAACAATTATTACGTTAGTTATGCTTTTGTGCGCCTGTGACATGCAGCAACAGCAATCTCAGCTTAGCCAAATAAAAACGCAAAACAAAATACGAGTCGGTACTTTAGCCGGTGCAAGTAATTACTATCAGGCTGTCCAGGGAGAGCAAGGCTTTGAATATGAGCTAGCACAAGCGTTTGCCGAACATCTTGGTGTTGAGTTAGAAATGGTGCCATTTTTTAACCTGACTGATATGTTCTCCCGATTAGACAGCGGTGATTTAGATATTATTGCGTCCGGTTTAACTTACGATTCAATGCGCTCTCAATATTATCGGTTTGGCCCAACGTATCGAACCATTAGTCAAAAATTAGTGTATAAACAAGGCAGGGTGCGCCCTCGCGATTTTGATGATCTAACAGGGAACCTGACAGTACTGGCTAAAAGTAGTCACTCGCTCGCGCTTCAGCAGGTTAAGCAAACTTACCCCGACTTAAACTGGAATGAAACCGAAGACCTTGATGAGGAAGAGCTATTACAAGCAGTAATAGATGGTGAAATTGATTACACTTTAGCCGACTCACATACCTTATCGTTGTTTCGTCGATATCACCCAAATTTAAGTATTGGCTTTTCAGTAACCCGAAATGATCCGATTGCTTGGCTAATGCGAAAAGACAATGATGACTCACTTTATGCGTTAGTTGTGCCTTTTTTCGGTGAGGTAAAACAAAACAACCAACTGTATGTACTAGAAGAAAAGTATTTTGGCCATGTTCGTCAATTTAACTATGTAAATACACTCGCATACATAGAAGCAATTAAAAAGACTTTACCCAAATATCAACCATGGTTTGAGCAATACGCGGGAAGCTTAGATTGGCGCTTGTTGGCTGCACTAAGTTATCAAGAATCTATGTGGAACCCCAGAGCAAAATCCCCAACAGGTGTGCGTGGAATCATGATGCTCACTCGAGCAACCGCAAAGCAAGTGGGTGTTACAAACCGCCTAGAACCAGAACAAAATATCAAAGGGGGGGCTGAATACTTAGCTAAATTAGTAAAGCGCATTCCGGCGCGTATCCCTCAACCTGATAGAACATGGCTTGCATTGGCTGCATACAATATTGGTTGGGGACATGTTAATGACGCCCGTATTATTACCCAGCAGCAAGGGGCGAGCCCAGATAAGTGGGCTGATGTAAAAAAGCGTTTACCACTATTAATTAAAAAGCGTTACTACCGTAAGACAAAATACGGCTACTCTAGAGGAGATGTGGCTGTTAAATATGTCGACAACATTCGCCGCTACTATGATGCATTGGTGTGGCTTGATGAAAATAATGCGATGAAAAAAATTGAGCCTATAAGTGAACCAAATACCGTTCCCACAACTATAAATGATACAAATAAGTCAAACACCAACGATCCCACATAGTCAGTAAATAAGTCACAGTTAAAAATAACTATTTACTTGTAATCAAATGATCACTAATGTGAGTTAAATTAATCACTTCTCACTCTCACATATTAGGAGAAACCATGCTAAAACGTCGGCGTACCCACGCATTTAAACGCAACGTTATATTTTCAACAGCTACTCGTCGTAGAATCATGATACGCAATATACATAAAAAAATCATTTGGCGGCGTCGCATGTTTGCCATGCAAGTCATGTCTGAATTAAATGATGCATCTACAACTAAAGATTAGATTCGCTATCTCGCTGAGCTTTTTTTGCTGCTTTAATTTCTTGTCGGCGACGTTTGAAAAAGTCAGAAATTATTTGACCACACGATTCTGCTAATACACCCGCAGTCACATCAACTTGATGATTTAGTCTTGGTTCTTGTAACAGGTTCATAATTGAACCGGCTGATCCCGTTTTCATATCTGCGGCACCAAAAACTAAACGTTTAATACGGCTATGTACTAAGAGCCCTGCACACATAGAGCAAGGCTCTAAAGTGACATACAAGGTGCAATCGATTAGCCGATAATTTTGCAGTGTCTTTCCACCTTCACGTATAGCAATCATCTCCGCATGAGCTGATGGATCGTTATCTGTTATAGAGCGATTGTAGCCTGCTGCCACAAGTACATTATCTTTTACAAGTACAGCCCCAACTGGAATTTCATTTAGCTGTTCCGCTTTATAGGCGTACGCCAATGCCACTTCCATCCAATATTCATCACTGTGTAGTGGGTACATATTTTTCAAACTTTTACTAATTATTGTTTTATTATACTCACTTAGCATTTAAAAAAGCTAAATAAGCCGATTAATGACAAAAATAAAACAAATTAAAACCCCTTTGCCATGGCTCAAAGACTGCCAATTGCGCTATAATCTCCCGCTTTTTTTATTTAGCTCACAACACACGGGTAGCAAATGAAATTTCCTGGACGCCGCAGGCATAAACATTATTTTCCGGTGGAAGCCAAAGATCCACTAACGAATCAACTTAACGCCAGTGATAGATTACAGCGCAGCTATATCACAGGTATAGACCAAATTGTGGTTGATATCGAAGCCAAAGTTGATCAAGCTTTCCTCGATGAATTTCACCTGCGCCGAGGAATGTCGCAAGTTATTGATAGTGATATCACCAATGCGCTCTATGATCGCCTTAAGTTAAACGATATGGTCGATTACGAGTTTGCCGGTGGGACAATTGGCAATACAATGCATAACTACTCTGTACTTGCTGATGACCGCTCTGTACTATTAGGCGTAATGAGTGAAAACATAAAAATAGGCAGTTATGCATACCGTTTTTTATGTAATACCTCGAGCCGCGTTGATCTAGATTACTTGCAACCAGTTGATGGACCCATTGGCCGTTGCTTTACATTGATCGATGATACGGGTGAACGTACTTTTGCCATTAGTGCTGGGCTTATGAATCATTTGCGCCCTGAATCAATCGATAAATCCCTTATCGAGAACTCATCAGCACTTGTGATCAGTGCATATTTAATGCGCACTCAAGGCAGCGAAACAATGACAGAAGCGACAATGCAAGCTGTTAAGTACGCCAATGATGCGGGAATACCGGTTGTGCTGACACTCGGTACTAAATTTTTGATCGAACAAGATCCAATATGGTGGGCTAACTTTGTAAAGGAGCATGTTGATATCCTTGCAATGAACGAAGAAGAAGGCCTTGCTATTACTGGATTTGAAGATCCTCTTTTAGCCGCCGACAAAGCCCTTGATTGGGTTGATTTAGTCATTTGTACCGCAGGCGAAAGAGGTCTATTTATGGCTGGCCACGTCGATGAAAAATTCAAACGAGAAACAGAATATCCGCTTTTACCGGGTGCTATTGCTGACTTTAATCGTTATGAATTTTCACGTGCAATGCGCAAAGCTGATTGTGAAAACCCTGTTCGCGCTTACAGCCACACCGCACCGTTTATGGGTGGGCCAGACAGTATAAAGAATACCAATGGTGCTGGCGACTGCGCACTTGCTGCTGTACTTCATGACCTTTCAGCAAATGTTTATCATAAACTTAATGTAGGCAATTCTGCAAAACATGAACAACCTGCAATGACGTATTCTTCATTGGCGCAAATTAGTAAATACGCTAATCGCGCCAGTTATGAAGTACTTGTGCAACACTCACCTCGCCTATCTCGAGGGTTGCCAGAAAGAGAAGATTGCCTAGAGCAGGTGTATTGGGAACAATAATTCTGCCACGCAATTTTAAAAAATTGAAAAATCGAGTTTTTTGGATAGCAGCTCAAGTGCTGCTATCCCAGCAACCGAATTACCAAATGAATTTAAACCTGGTGAGCACACTGCAACTGTAAACTTATTCGGCAAAACGGCCAAAATAGTACCTGATACTCCGGATTTTCCTGGCATACCCACACGATAACCAAAATCACCAGCCGCATCATAAAGCCCACTTGTAAATAACAACGAATTAAGCTGTTTATTTTGTAAACTCGTTAAAACCTCTTTTCCTGAGGTGTGATCAATTCCTTTATTTGCCAAAAAGTTATAAGCTTTAGCAAGTTCAACACAGTTAAGTTCAATTGCACAAAAATTAAAATAAGCCCATAAAACATCATCAACTTCATTATCAAAGTTATTAAATGATTTCATCAAATGTGCCATAGCGGCATTTCGATGGCGGAATTCATATTCCGAACTTGCCACCCTTTTATCGATGACAATCGTTTTATTGCCTGCCAATTGCCGAAAGGTTTCTAACATTGAATGCATTGGTGCTGACAAGCGGCTATATAGCGCATCACAAGTTACAATAGCCCCCGCATTTATAAAGGGGTTACGAGGAATACCCTTTTCAAATTCAAGCTGCGTTAGCGAATTAAAGGCTGTGCCTGAAGGCTCTTTTCCAACCCTCTGCCACAGCTCATCACCATAGCGTTGTAACGCCAGTGTAAGTGTCATTACTTTAGAAACTGACTGTATAGTGAATCGCTTAGAACAATCACCTGCACAAAAAGTGCGGCCATCAACGGTATGAATTGCTATTGAGAACTGACTTGCATCCTCTTTGGCAAGAGCTGGAATATAATCAGCAACTTTACCCTGACCTAAAAGCGGCTGGATCTCTGCAGTGATTTCATCTAATACTTGTTGATAATCAGAAATAGCCAATGTTTACCCGCGTAAATGATTATAAAAAAAGAAAGTCTATCACGTAAACTCAACAGAGTTAATTTCTAGTCGCTTATAAATTAGCTCACGGTTACATCCTTCATAGTACATAAATTAACAATGCGGATATCGCTTAATTTTAAGTATAAAAAACCGATATTGTCGAATTGAAGATGGATAATAGAGTGCCTACAGCAGTAAAGAGTCACTAACAAATACAACACTATCATAGGTCGGGGCTCGCCTTCACGCTGTGTCGTTTCACTACTGAGTGCAACATAGGGTCGTGGCCTGATGTATTTACTTTATCCCAGACAACAAAAAACCCGCTACATTGCTGTAACGGGTTTCTCTTATTTGGAGCCATGGTGCGCTACGCAGTAGGATGACCTCGTGCCTACAGCAGTAAAGAGTCGCATAACAGATGCGACACCAACGTTGACCTTTACGCTGTGTCGTTTCACTCCTGAGTACAGCAAGAGGGCGTGGCCTGATGTATTTACTTTATCCCAGACAACAAAAAACCCGTCACATCGCTGTAACGGGTTTCTCTTATTTGGAGCCTGGCGATGACCTACTTTCACATAACAAATGCTACACTATCATCGGCGCTGTTTCGTTTCACTACTGAGTTCGGCATGGGGTCAGGTGGGTCCAAAACGCTATTGTCACCAAGCAAATTTGGTGTCAGTCCGTATCGCTACGCACTAACTAAAATTTGGAATATCTGATAATAAAGTTTTCTGTAATCTACTTTAGTCTATTAACTTCTGCGCTTAAACAGTCACATAAAACGCGTTTGGCGTTGTATGGTTAAGCCTCACGGGTAATTAGTACAAGTTAGCTTAACATGTCACCATGCTTCCACATCTTGCCTATCAACGTTGTAGTCTTCAACGGCCCTTCAGAGACTTTAAAAGTCTAGTGAGAACTCATCTCGAGGCCTGCTTCGCGCTTAGATGCTTTCAGCGCTTATCAGTTCCGAACGTAGCTACCGGGCAATGCCATTGGCATGACAACCCGAACACCAGCGGTTCGTTCACTCCGGTCCTCTCGTACTAGGAGCAACCCCTCTCAATTCTCAAACGCCCACGGCAGATAGGGACCGAACTGTCTCA
>NZ_LOFH01000012.1 GCF_001469215.1 Pseudoalteromonas sp. H105 | reverse complement strand
AAAAAACCCTTGCTAAAAAGCAAGGGCTATCAAAAGTGGTACCAGCGGGCGGACTTTAACTCGTAACAGCGCCACTCCAAGTGGCGCTCGAGTCCGAATTGCACTTTTCTATAGGCATAAAAAAACCCTTGCTAAAAAGCAAGGGCTATCAAAAGTGGTACCAGCGGGCGGACTTTAACTCGTAACAGCGCCACTCCAAGTGGCGCTCGAGTCCGAATTGCACTTTTCTATAGGCATAAAAAACCCTTGCTAAAAAGCAAGGGCTATCAAAAGTGGTACCAGCGGGCGGACTTTAACTCGTAACAGCGCCACTCCAAGTGGCGCTCGAGTCCGAATTGCACTTTTCTATAGGCATAAAAAAACCCTTGCTAAAAAGCAAGGGCTATCAAAAGTGGTACCAGCGGGCGGACTCGAACCGCCACTCCTTTCGGAAGGGGATTTTGAATCCCCCATGTCTACCAATTTCATCACGCTGGCATCATTTTTCTTTAACCTTCTAAACACGAGAAGATAAAGAAAAACCACTTTAGAGCTAGGACTTATCAAGCTGTCTTCGTCTCTATGCCAAGCATTATACAAACAATGGCCTTAGCGGCAAGCCTTTTTTACAAAAGCGTGAACAACCGCTTAACAATTGAGCAACCATTAACATTGTATGGTTTTGCAGTCCTAGTATTTGTCACCCTATTTGCTAAACTAGCCCGCATATTAACTTTGTGAGTATATTTATGTCTGGTGATTTTCCAAGTGCGGGCTTTTGGCGTCGCTTTGCTTCATTAATTTACGACTCATTAGTCGTCATTTCACTGTCTATGCTAACGGCTATTTTATACTTTGCAGCAATTCAAAGTTTTATTGCGCTCGGTGTTATCGCGCCAACAGAAGACCCAGCCGCTTTAATCCAAGACTCTCCGCTGTTATATGGTTTGCGCAGTGCATTATTTGTTGCCGTTAACATTGTATTTTTTGCTTATTTTTGGACAAAGAGCGGTCAAACAATTGGTATGCGTGCATGGCGCTTAAAAGTGCAAACACGTGAGGGTAACTTGATCAGCTGGCCACAAGCAATCATTAGAAGCCTTAGCGCATTATTAGGGTTGGGCAACTTGGTGGTGTTAGTGGATTTCAAAAACAAACGTGCACTGCAAGATTATATTGCTAGAACAGAAGTCATTGCATTAACTAAAGAAGAAAATAAACGTATTTACCAATCGTTAGATTAAATTGTTACTTTGCGGTTTCTAGGAGCTGTGAAAATTGCTCCTAGTTATTAATTTCGTTTATTTAATAAGTAAGTCGCAAAACCGATAAATATAACACTCGGTACTGTTGCACCTATAATTGCTGGTATTTGATAAACCATCACCACAGGACCAAAAATTTCATTGGTTAAGTGAAATACAATTCCTGTCACAACCCCCATCACTATTCGTGCGCCCATAGTAACCGTTCTAAGAGGGCCGAATATAAATGATAGTGCAACCAGCAACATAACGGCAATGGACACAGGTTGCATTACTTTTCGCCATAACGCGAGTTCGTATGTACTGGTATCTTGCTCATTTTGTTTAAGGTAATCTAAGTAAGACCAAAGCCCTGTAAACGACAGTGACTCAGGCTTCACTGACACGACCCCCAGCTTTTCAGCCGTTAATTGTGACTCATAAAACTCTTCATCGAGCTGCTGAGTATTTATCTGCTCTTCACCTATTTGCACTTTATTGACGTCGCGCAATAGCCAGCCACCTTTTCGACTAACGGCTTCACGTGCATTGGTAATCTGAGTCAATTGTAATGACTTATCAAAATGGTACATATTCATGCCATTTAGCACACCATTTTGATCTACATCTTCAATATTAATAAAGTTATTACCATCTTTAGCCCAAACACCTTGTTGTGCGTTAAATACATCACCACCATAAATTGCTTGGTTGCGTATTTCTTTAGCCTTTAGCTGTGCTTCAGGCGCACCCCATTCGCCCAGTGCCATCATACAAATAGCCATAAATATGGCGGTTTTCATTACTGATACAATGATTTGCAGCCGTGACATACCCGCCGCTTGCATCACCACTAACTCACTATTCGATGCGAGTGCACCCAAACCAGTTAAACCACCTATTAACGCCGCCATAGGAAAGAACACAACTAAATCACCGGGCATACTATACAGGGTGTACAATAATGCTGTAGCGATATCGTAACTTCCTCGACCAACTGATTTAAGCTGTTCTATAAATTTTATTAGCGTACTGATCCCAACTAATACCATGAGGGCAAAGCCAGTGGTTTGTAATATGCTTCGGCCTAAATACACATCGAGTGTTTTCATCATGCGCCTAACTCCCGCTTAGTAACAAACGCTTTGAGCCAAGCACCTATTGGCCGCCCTTTTATAATCAAAAAGCCTCCAATAAATAATGCCGTAAAGTGAATCCACCATAAACCAATTGAAGGGGGTATTTTGCCATCTTCAACTGCAAATTTGGCGGCATTAAGTAAAATAAAATAACCTAAGTACAAACTAATTGCAGGTACTAACTTCGCAAATTTACCTTGACGTGGATTCACCACACTTAAAGGAACAGCCAACAAGGTTAGTAGTGGAATCGAAAGCGGAATAGCTACGCGCCATTGCCATTGCGCCACTGCCTCAGGCGTATTTATAGCGATTAAGTCCATCGTTGGCACAGCTTCTAATTTGCGGCGCTGATGCTCTATCTCTTGTTCGCGTATTTGCACACTGTAACCATCGAATTCAGTTAAGTTAAGTGTCGGTGTCTGACCATCCGTCTCATAACGCTTCCCTTCGCTGAGTACGAGTTGTTGCTCACCGTTCTCTTGCTCAACAACCACACCACGCTGCGCATAAACCAAGCGGGCTAAGTTATCTTTGTCGTTGTCGGGTAATTGCGCTACAAAAACTTTATTAAGTTCTTTTCCGCCGTTATCAATATTGTGAATAAATACAACCGCTTTTTCATTGCCGGTTTGTTGGAATCGCCCAGCTCTGAGAGCAGATAATCCCGCATCAGCTTTGGCCTGCTCTTTTAATTGGTATTCAAGCTCACTCGCCCAAGGCGCTACGTATAATGTGAGAAACCCAGCCATTATCGCTAATCCAACGCTTGAAATGAGCGTCACACGAACGACATACCATTCACTTACTCCGCATGCCTTAAGCACGGTCATTTCACTGTCTGCGTAAATACGGCTATAGGCCAGAATGATCCCTAAGAAAATACTCAATGGTAAAATTAATGAGGCCAATTGTGGGAGTTTGAGTGCAATCATCGATAGCACAAGCTTGGCGGGGATACCCCCTTCGGACGCATCGCCTAAAATTACCACAAATTTTTGCGACAAAAAGATGGTCATTAGGGTTAAAAATACAGCGACCTGAGACTTTAAGACTTCAGTGGTCAAATAACGGAAAATTAGCAATGCTTGCCCCTGTTAAACATCGAGTTTTACTTCTGTAGCGGGAAAAACTAAGTAAACTTAGCATTTTACTCTATTTATTATATGCCATCAGCATTATACCCAAACCACCTCAAGATGCGAGTTTCAGTTGGAATTAAAAGCGATTTAGCCAAGGCGTTGATTGCAAGTAATAGTGGTTCTATTGTTAAAATCAATAAAGCAGTATAAATCACTTTTAAACCAACCCTTTGGGCGTTTCACAGGAACTTACTCTCATCGTTGTTCCTTCTTAAAAGGGAGTGCCATTGTCGCAAAGTAACGCCTTGATATTAAGCCGCTTTGAAGCGCTGAATTCTGCATCTTGAGGTGGTTTGGGTATATTTATCATACCTAACAACACGATATATTGCCGCTTTAGTGGTATTAATCGAGTCAAAGGTATAAAGTTCAAAAACACATAATGAGTTAACGTTTTTAGACTAAGATTAAACATATAAAGTTGCTTAGCCCTAGAAATTTATTAAATTACCCATATTAAGGGTTCTATGACTCAAAATTAGGAGTGACAATGGAATTTAGCGTAAAAAGTGGTAGTCCTGAAAAGCAGCGTAGCGCATGTATTGTAGTTGGCGTTTATGAGCCACGTCGTTTATCCCCCATTGGTGAACAACTCGATAAAATCAGTGATGGTTATATCTCTAATTTACTTCGTCGTGGTGACCTTGAAGGAAAACCAGGACAAGTGTTGCTATTGCATCATGTACCCAATGTTTTAAGTGAGCGTATTTTATTAGTCGGTTGTGGTAAAGAGCGTGAGCTTGACGACAAACAATATAAGCAAATTATTTCAAAAACCATCAATACCCTAAACGAAACGGGTTCAATGGAAGCAGTTTGCTTTTTGACTGAGCAACACGTTAAAAGCCGCGATACCTATTGGAAGGTACGCCAAGCAGTTGAAACAACTCAAGACTGCTTATACACGTTTAACCAATTAAAAAGTAAAAAGAGCGACCCACGCCGCCCACTACGCAAAATTGTGTTTAACGTACCAACACGTCGCGAATTAACCATTGGTGAAAGTGCCATTGAACATGGCTTAGCTATTGCCGCTGGTAGCAAGTTATGTAAAGACGTAGCAAATATGCCACCAAATATTTGCAACCCTGCGTATTTAGGCGAACAAGCACAAGAATTGGCAACCAATTTTGAAAACGTGAGTGTTGACCTTATTGGCGAAGAAAAAATGGCTGAACTAGGTATGAACTCATACTTAGCTGTTGGCCGTGGTAGTGACAACGAATCTGTTATGTCGGTTATCAACTATACAGGAGGCGCAAAAGATCAAGCCCCTATCGTTCTTGTTGGTAAAGGCCTTACCTTTGACTCTGGCGGTATTTCTCTTAAGCCTGGCGAAGGTATGGATGAAATGAAATACGACATGGGGGGTGCAGCGGGTGTTATTGGCGCAATGCGTTCTCTTGCACAAATGCAATTACCTATCAATGTGATTGGTATTTTAGCAGGCTGTGAAAACATGCCTAGTTCAAACGCTTATCGCCCTGGTGATATTTTAACGACTATGTCGGGGCAAACAGTTGAAGTGCTCAATACCGATGCAGAAGGACGTTTAGTATTATGCGACGCCCTTACGTATGTTGAGCGTTTTGAACCTGAAACAGTGATTGATGTAGCAACTTTAACTGGTGCGTGCATTGTTGCACTCGGTGCGCATGCAACTGGTTTGCTATCAAACCATAATCCACTGGCGCATGATTTACTTAAAGCGTCTGAGCAAAGCGGTGACCGCGCATGGCAGTTACCCTTGTGGGATGATTATCAAGATCAACTTGAAAGCCCATTTGCTGATTTTACTAACTTAGGTGGTCGAGCTGCGGGTACTATTACAGCAGCCTGTTTCTTATCAAAATTTACTAAGAAATATAACTGGGCACATTTAGATGTGGCTGGAACAGCGTGGCGTAGCGGTAAAAATAAAGGAGCTACGGGTCGGCCTGTTCCAATGTTAACGCAGTACTTACTTAATCGTGCCGGTCTCAGTGAAGCCGCACAAGATTAATAATCCGTTGTAAACGGGATTAAAAGGCGCTTTTAGCGCCTTTTTTGTTGGCTGATTTATACATACCTATAACAGTGTATTCATTGAAGCAATCAGGCTTTTATGGCAAAATCCATGCTCTAATTTATGTGTACTCATTCGTACCATATACAATGTTATGGGAAGCCCCGATACAA
This sequence comes from Pseudoalteromonas sp. H105, assembly GCF_001469215.1. Lineage (GTDB taxonomy): Bacteria > Pseudomonadota > Gammaproteobacteria > Enterobacterales > Alteromonadaceae > Pseudoalteromonas. The sequence continues at coordinate 126,739 of NZ_LOFH01000012.1, read as the reverse complement.
TGAGCATCAACGCACAATTTTTTGTTCTAAAGCAACAAGATGAGTCACACGCTAAAGCCGATGATCATTTTAGTTTAGCGGCACAAATTGCGGCAGATCAGTATCGCCTTGGCCACCGTGTTTTCGTTTTTGTTGATAACACAGACACTGCCCATGCCATTGATGAAACGATTTGGTCTTTTGATCCTGACAGTTTTGTGCCTCACAACCTCCAAGGCGAAGGCCCCAAAGGCGGCGCTCCTGTTGAAATCGGCACCACACCGCCGGTTGGTAATCGTAAAGTTTTAATAAACTTGGCCGCCCAGTTGCCGGATTTTATTCGTCGCTTTAACCAAGTTTTTGATTTTGTACCCGTTGAAGCGTTAGCTAAACAAGCCGCCCGTGAGCGCTTTAAAAAGCTCCGTCAACTCGGTGCCAATATCACCACGCAAGATATTAATAGCTAAATATCCTAAGGTAATTAGCTAACTAACTCATTTAAGTACTTATTTAAGGTTCTGTGTAATGGATAAAACCTACAATCCGCAAGATATTGAACAGTCGTTATACCAAGACTGGGAAGAAAAAGGCTACTTTAAACCATCTGGTCAGGGTGATGCATATTCAATTATGATCCCACCACCGAATGTAACGGGTAGCTTACACATGGGCCACGCCTTCCAAGATACCATTATGGATACCTTAACGCGTTTAAAGCGTATGCAAGGTAATAACACATTATGGCAAGTAGGTACTGATCATGCTGGTATCGCGACGCAAATGTTGGTTGAGCGTAAGCTGTCTGCCGAAGAAGGTAAAACACGCCACGATTTAGGCCGTGACGCCTTTATCGATAAAATTTGGGAATGGAAAAACCAATCAGGCGGCACCATAACAAAACAACTTCGTCGCCTTGGCGCATCAGTTGATTGGGATCGTGAACGTTTTACGATGGATGACGGTTTATCTGAAGCGGTTAAAGAAGTATTCGTGCGCCTGCATAAAGAAGATTTGATTTACCGTGGCAAGCGCCTAGTAAACTGGGATCCAAAATTACACACCGCCATTTCAGATCTTGAAGTTGAAAACAAAGATAAGCAAGGCCATATGTGGAACTTACGTTACCCATTGGCAGATGGCGTAAAAACGCAAGACGGTAAAGACTACATTGTTGTTGCAACAACTCGCCCTGAGACCATGCTAGGTGACTCAGGTGTTGCAGTAAACCCAGATGACGAACGCTATCAAGATTTAATCGGTAAAGATATTTTACTGCCGATTGTTAACCGTCGTATTAAAATTGTTGCCGATGAACACGCCGATAAAGACAAGGGCACGGGTTGTGTAAAAATCACCCCAGCCCATGACTTTAACGATAACGAAGTGGGTAAGCGCCATCAAATGCCAATGATCAATATCTTTGATAAAGATGCTGCGGTATTAGCCCAAGGTGAAACGTATACGTTTGACGGCAAAGAACTTGAATTTGACGCACCAATCCCTGAGCGCTTACATGGTCTTGACCGTTTTGAAGCGCGTAAAGTAATTATCGCTGAGTTTGAAGAACTTGGTTTACTTGAAAAAATTGAAGACCACGCACTTACCGTTCCTTATGGCGATCGCTCTGGAGTGGTAATTGAGCCCCTACTAACTGACCAATGGTATGTGCGTGTTGCTCCACTGGCTGAGCCAGCCAAAGATGCAGTTAAAAATGGCGACATTCAGTTTGTGCCACAGCAGTATGAAAACATGTACTTCTCGTGGATGAACGACGTACAAGATTGGTGTATTTCTCGTCAGCTTTGGTGGGGTCATCGCATTCCAGCTTGGTACGACAGTGAAGGCAATGTATTTGTTGGTCGTGACGAAGCTGAAGTACGCCGCGAAAATAACATCGCCGATGATGTCGCTCTTAGCCAAGATGAAGACGTGCTTGATACTTGGTTCTCGTCAGCACTTTGGACTTTCTCAACTCAAGGTTGGCCTGCGAACACTGATGATTTAAAAACCTTCCACCCGTCTGACGTGTTGGTAACCGGTTTTGATATTATTTTCTTCTGGGTGGCGCGTATGATCATGATGACCATGCACTTCATTAAAGATGATAACGGCAAACCACAAGTTCCCTTTAAAACCGTATACGTTACCGGTCTAATTCGCGATGAAAATGGCGATAAAATGTCTAAGTCAAAAGGTAATGTACTTGACCCTATCGACATGATTGACGGTATCGACCTTGAGAGTTTAGTGACCAAACGCACCAGTAATTTGATGCAAGAGAAAGTCGCTAAAAAAATCGAAAAAGATACGCGTAAAACCTTCGATAGCGGCATTGAAGCACACGGTACCGATGCACTGCGCTTTACCTTAGCTGCAATGGCATCAACGGGCCGCGATATCAATTGGGATATGAACCGTCTTGAAGGTTACCGTAACTTCTGTAATAAGTTATGGAACGCAAGCCGTTACGTACTAATGAATACCGAAGAGCAAGATTGTGGCTTTGCGAATGATGCAGCAAAAGAGTACTCGCTAGCTGATCGCTGGATCCTAGGCCAGTATGAAGCCACGGTTAAAACTTACACTGAGCACCTTGATAACTACCGTTTTGACCTTGCAGCAAATACACTTTATGAATTTACTTGGAACCAGTTCTGCGATTGGTACTTAGAGCTCACTAAGCCAGTGTTATTTAAAGGCAATGAAGCGCAACAACGTGGTACGCGTCATACGCTTATTACCGTGCTTGAAAGCCTATTGCGCTTAATGCACCCAATGATGCCATATATCACCGAAACGATTTGGCAGCGAGTCGCACCACTTGCTGGCCTTAAAACAGAGAACACCAGCATTATGGTTCAAGCGTTCCCTGTTTATAACGAAGCACGCGTTGATGCTAAAGCAATGGAAGATTTAGAGTGGGTTAAACAGTTTATTGTTGCCATCCGTAATATTCGTGGCGAAATGGACATCAGCCCAAGCAAGCCGCTTTCTGTGCTACTTGCTAACGCATCAAGCGATGACAAACGCCGCATTGAAGAGAACGAAAGCTTTTTAGCATCCCTTGCAAAAATTGAAGCATTCACTCAACTAGAGAGCAAAGATGACGCACCTGCTTGTGCTACTTCGTACGTTGGCAACCTTGAGATCATGATCCCAATGGCGGGTCTAATTGATGTTGATGCCGAACTTGCCCGTATTGCTAAGCAACTTGAAAAAGCTGAAAAAGGCCTAACCCAAGTGCAAAATAAACTTGCGAACGAAAAATTTGTTAATAATGCACCTGAAGCAGTACTTGCCAAAGAGCATGAAAAATTAGCTGAGTTCACTGATGCCAAAACGAAGTTACTTGAACAAAAAGCGAAAATTGAAAGCCTATAAGCTCTGACGCTTATTTACCTCAAAAAGCGAGCTTATTAGCTCGCTTTTTTGTTTCCATTTAAAATACACCCACTTATACTTGCTGTGATAATTATAAATTACAGGAACCATTTAACGGTGAAAAATACACTTATTACTTTAGTACTATTGGCATTATCATTGAGCGGCACATCAGTAATGGCAAAAAATACGTTTTCTGCTGGCGCTGGGTTTTATGAATTTGGTGGTCATGCAGGCATTAAATACAAATATTCAATTGACGATTCACATGCTCTCTCTGCAGCAATAGGCGTAATTGGCTATTCCGTAGGTTATGAATACGCAATGTCTGAATATACCACTTTAGGATTTAGTGCTGGTCAACAGGTTGCTGTTGCTGAAGATGGCTATGTTGTTGCTAAGTTAAATTACTATTTCCAGGGTATTGATAATACGAGCTGGATACTAGGCTTAAGCGCTGGTGTAAAAGAAGAAGACGGGGATTGTTTCGTGTTTTGTGAAAAGAAAGACACAGAGCAAATAGAAGGCACCGTTGGGATACATATTGGGTATCAGTTTTAAAAAAGGCAGCGAAAGCTGCCTTTAATTTTTATTAACTAACTTAAAACGTGTAGTTATACTGCGCACCAAATAAATATGCGTGGCCATTTGACTCAAACCCCCACTGTTGCCCTAAGTTATCAGGCTCAGTGAACTTCTGCGTTTTACCACGTAAAATACTCATACCGATATCTAAGTTTGATTGCTCGCTCATGGTGTAATTAACACCAAACGAGTACCAAAAACGGTCTGTATCTGGGATAGAGATAGACATGTGATTCTTATCAGCAGGCGACTCATCATAAGCAATACCCGCACGCAGCAACACAGCATCATTTAACTGATAATCACCACCGATTGAGAAACGCATTGCATCAGAGAAGTTCTCTTCTTTTGAGAATACTGGCGTATCACGACCTTCAACTTGCGCTTCTAACTTGTCAAAGCTTTCCCAGCCAGTCCACATTACACTGTAATGTAACCCTGTTTTATCATCTAACTGATGAGAACCAGAAAACTCAGCAATTGCTGGTAAAGTGATTTCAACACTGCCAGGAATACTTGCCCCAGCAAGTCCATTAAATGGCGCTGATGCTGGAAGTTGATTTGAATATTCACCATCGAAAGTAATATCGGTTTCACTGCGGTAATTAAACCCAAAGCGGCTATTTTCATCTAGTTGGTACATTGCACCTACGTTCCAACCAAAGCCCGTATCGTCACCTTCTAAATGAACCGCTTCTGTCTGAGCTGGCACACCAAACGGATTAGCACCAAAGTTACGAATAATTTTTGCATCAGCATAAATATAATTTAAGCCCAAACCTACGCTAAACTGCTCATTGATTTTATATGAGCCACTCACATTCATATTAACAGTAACAATTTCCGTTTCACCCGCTAATTGACCTGCAGGGTAATCGGCATCAAATTCAGTGGCTAAACCAAAATTCGAAAAGGCGCCAAAACCAATTGAAAACTTATCATCAATAGGCATAACAAAGTAACCCGCAGGAATAATAGCCGATGGTGCGATACTGCTATCGTTTAATTGATTTGGATCTGTAGAGGCGTTACTGGCTTCTGTGCCACGTAAGCTAACATCAGGGATTACCGCAATGCCAGCAACACTGAGTTGTTTTTCTTTGAAGACAGACATTAATGCTGGATTACGCGAGACAACAGACGCATCATCAGCAACAGACGCTTCACCTGCGTATGCACGCCCGAGGCCTGACGCATTTTGCTCTGCTAACTGAAAGGCAGCGGCAAGGCTGTCAGCAGACATAACAGCAAGCGACGCTGCGATAAGAGTTTTAGTAAATTTCATTCTATTTCCTTAACCAAACAAAGTTTGGGTACCCATGTGTGTTGTGTTGTTTTTTAATCTGCGAACAGATTATTTAGGATTAAGTGACTATATTAAAAACGTGGATACACTACCTTAAATTTTATCGAAAAACTGCAATAATCCACTAAAAACCTCACAAAACCTGTTTTTTAACAACAAAGTAACAGTTTTTTAAAACTCATCGGACAAGATGGCAACCTTCAACAAATGCAATTAATTATCATTTGCGTTGACTTGGGGTTTTTAGCCTATTAGACTCTTTGTAATGTTTTATTTTGTATGGATAAGCTATGGAAATTGGATTTATTGCTGCAGCACTAATGCTTTGCGGTGCAAGCGTATACTGCTTTTGCAAAGCCAATTTTTGTGCCTGCACAAAAGTCGGCGACTGCGACAACCCCATTAACCATTATTGGTTAGGCGCCATTACAGCCGCACTTATTGCGCTACTGTGTTGCTGCGCAGCCCTACACTCTGAAAAGGGAACTATGCTGTGGTTGGTATTAATGGTGAGCTGCTTTGGTGGTGCAGTGCTCTCAGCTAAACATTCAGCCAAAAAACGCTGTAATAAAACTAAGCGAGCAAATGCTCTTTTAACAAACGAGCCAAATTAAGTTGATAATCCAAAGGCTTAATACTCGCTATAATTTTTAAATCATGGCCTTCTGACGATAAATCAACGTCTTTGGGTGTTATATGGTGGTTATGCTTGGCATTATAAAATATTTTAACGCTCGGTTTGATTGGGTTTTTATGATTTCCTTGGGTAACCAAGCCTAACCGTTCGTTGGTCAATTTTACAACCGTGCCTACGGGGTGAACACCTAAACATTTGATGAAACGCTGCACCAATTCACTATCAAAAAGATCTTTATTAGTGAGTAAATAGCGCAATACGTTGATCGGCTCGTCCCCAAGCTCGTGGGGCCTGTCTGAACTCATTGCATCATACACATCAACAATAGCCATGATCCGTGCTGGGCGGCTGAGCTTTTCAGCCTTAACCCCGCGAGGGTAACCACTGCCATCAAGTCGCTCATGGTGATTAACGATCATATCGAGCATTAATGGCGTTATGCCTTTTTCGCCCTTAACAAGCCCCAAGCTTTGCACAACATGTTTTTTGATGGCTTGCATTTCAAAATCATTCACCTCTTCCGTTTTTGAAAATATACCTTGGGGTAACTTTGCTTGACCTAAATCATGCAGTAATGCACCCATAGCAAGTTCTTGAACGATCGCTTCTTTGTACCCTAAGTATTTAGCAAAAACAGTAACTAAAATGGCGCAGTTAGTCATATGGCGCCAGTTATACATATTTTTATCTTTAATACGCGTTAATATTGCCATGGCGTTGTGATTGCGAAAAACCGATGCCACGATATCTTTAGCAATATCATCTAACAGAGCTAAGTTCATTTTTAAGCCTGAGGTCACATCACCATATAAATTTTGTAGTTTACGATTATGCTGCTCATAGCTTTCACTCGCCTTTGTAAACTCTTGCTCAACGCTAATAACTTTCTTTGCTTTTGGTGGCTTAGCTTTAACGGTAGGTGCTTTTTGAGGAGGGACTTCAGGCTTAGGTTGGTATTTAGTGGGAATACTGATATCACTTTGCGCGAAATCTATAACAAGTTCAGCAACCCCTTCAGAGACAAGTCGCTTGATGATCGACTTATCACGCACTAATCCACGTGTTTTAATTTTTATGCTGCCAGCGCCTCCATTTTGCTTGCTGACGCTGTCTACAAACATACCCGGCACAAGCTCAGAAATTGGAAGAGATATAAGCATAAATATAATTGTTATTATTATGTGAACTGATGCATTATTATCAACGAATAACAATAAATGTCTATAGGTAAAACACCGAATACGAATTATGGATTAGTTTTTGTATTGCATGGCGAGCATAAAGTTAATTAAGGTGGATTAAATAGGTAGGTCATAAATCGTACCTAGGCTCTTATTACCAGAACCTAGGTGGCATCAATTTATTCTTGGAAGTAAGTGCCCCAACCGTCGTACTCAACACCTGTATCAATAGCGAGCTGTGCAAGCTTATCAACATCTTCCATGATTACATCAACATCAAGTTCAGCTTCAACAACGATATCAAAACCCCAGATTTTTGCACCGTCTTCAAGCTCTAGCTCAGCAGGCTCCTCAACATCATAACCTAGTTTAAATGCCGCAAGCGCTGCTTGTTCAAGTTTTACAAAGTCTTCACATACAAAGTGGTGCTCTACTTCGTAAAGGATTTCAGGATCAGAGCCATCTTCTAATAAAGAAGATACGATGTCTTCACTAATTTCACGCCAATTTTCCATTACTTTTCTCTCACTTGAGCATCTAATTCAGTTATTCTAGCAGCCATTATAGTGTGAATACGGCTTGCGTGTTCACGCGCACCGATTTCTTTATCAAGGTGCTGTGGCGCTAACATGTCAATGTAGATTGTACCATTATCCCAACGGTTTAGCTTAATGGTTTTATCTGTTGTGCTCATACAAACCGGCACAACAGGTACGTCCGCATTGATAGCGGTATGAAATGCCCCCGTTTTAAATGGAAGTAAACCACGGCCATAGCTGCGAGTACCCTCTGGAAACATCCAAATAGACAACCCTTTTTGTGTAATTTTTTCAGCCGTTTTAGATATAGTCCCAGCCGCTTTAGAGCGATTGCTTCTATCAATTAATATATTGCCCGAAAGCCAATAAAGCTGGCCAAAAAATGGGATCCACTTAAGGCTTTTTTTACCCAAACTAACACACCCTTCTGGCACTGTGGCGGGGATTGTAAATAAGTCATAGTTGTTTTGATGGTTTGCAACATAGACCGCAGGGCCTACATGTTCAGCATCAGGGTGACGCGTAATAACAAGTTTTACACCCAGCATCTTAGCCATTGAGCCAAACCAACCTGAAATAACATGCACATTGTTCTTATGAAAAGGTTTAATTAAACACAGTAATAAGCCACAAAAACAACTTACTAATATAAACAAAGCCATAATTAAAATACGAATAAAAGCTAGCACAAATTCACTCCAAAAATAAAAGCGTCGGCATTATAACGTTATTTTAGCTGCTAAACGAGCTTTAAGCGCACACTTGTACGCTTAAATTTTTATCGTTAAAAAAAACGGCCCGCATTGTGCGAGCCGTTTAATTAATAGGTATAAAAAATACTATTCTGTTTGTGCCGGTTCACTGCTTTCATCAGTCAAAATAACCTCCACTTCAGCCTCATCAACTCGCTGCAAACCGCGAGGTAACTTATTACCTCTACGTCCGCGCTCTCCATGATAATGCTCAAGGTCACTCGGCTTTAGCGTTAACTTACGCTTACCAGCATGTAATGTGACACTTGACCCCTGAGGTACAACAGCAAGTACTTTCACAAACTCTTCTCGGGCTTGTACTTTAGCACTAGGTATAGAGATAATTTTATTGCCTTTACCTTTACCTAGTTTTGGCAAGTCACGTAGTGGGAACAGTAACATTCTGCCTTCGTTTGAGATCGCCATACAATAATCTGTAGCAACATCATTCACTCGAATAGGCGCTAATAACTGCCCACCTTTTGGCACACTGACGAGGGCTTTACCATTTTTATTTTTACTCACTAAATCAACAAAGTCAGTGATAAAACCATAGCCCGCATCAGAAGCCATAAGGAGTACTTGTTTTTCCTCCCCCATCACAACGTGCTCAAAATTAGCGCCCGCAGTGAGATTGAAACGCCCTGTCATTGGCTCGCCCTGACTACGTGCAGATGGAAGGCCGTGAGCGTCTGTGGCGAAGGCACGTCCTGCAGAGTCTAAAAATACAGCGGGTTGATTACTCTTGCCCCGTGCTGATGCTTTATATTCGTCTCCTGCTCTATAGTTAAGGCCTTCAACATCTAAATCATGTCCCTTACCTACGCGTGCCCAGCCTTTTTCAGACAGCACCACAGTCACTGATTCTGATGGGATCAGGTCTTTCTCACTGAGCGCTTTAGCCTCAATGCGCTCAACCACCGGAGAGCGGCGATCATCGCCATAAAGTTCAGCAGCTTCTTGAATTTCTTTTTTCAACAAGGTCGACATGCGACGGTCTGAACCTAAAGTGAGCTCAAGCTTGTCTCGTTCTTTTGCTAGTTCATCTTGCTCGCCACGAATTTTAAATTCTTCAAGCTTAGCTAAATGGCGTAATTTTAACTCTAGAATTGCTTCAGCTTGAATTTCAGAAATATCGAAACGCTCCATCAAAACCGGTTTAGGTTTATCTTCAGAGCGAATAATTTCAATCACTTCATCAATATTTAAAAAGGCCGCTAACAACCCTTCTAAAATATGTAACCTGGCTAGCACTTTATCCAAACGATACTGCAGACGACGACGCACTGTTTCACGTCTAAATACCAGCCATTCAGCCAAGATACTGCGTAAATCTTTCACTTGCGGACGACCATCAAGGCCAAGCATGTTTAAGTTTACACGGTAATTTTTTTCAAGATCGGTGGTCGCAAATAAGTGCGCCATTAATGGCTCTGCTTTAATGCGGTTTGAACGAGGGATAATAACAATGCGCGTTGGATTTTCATGATCTGATTCATCACGTAAATCAGCAACCATCGGCAGCTTTTTCGCATTCATCTGTGCGGCAATTTGCTCAAGCACTTTGCTGCCTGAGCATTGGTGCGGTAATGCTGTAATGACAATATCACCTTGCTCTTGCATATATACCGCACGCATTTTAATAGAGCCACGACCAGTTTGATAAATCTTTTGAATATCTGCTTTTGGCGTAATTATTTCTGCATCTGTTGGGTAGTCAGGTGCATGAACAAGCTCTAGAATTTCATTAAGCTCTGTTTTCGGCTTATCAAGTAACAAGCAACATGCGCTGGCCACTTCACGTACATTATGTGGTGGAATGTCGGTTGCCATACCCACGGCAATACCTGTAATGCCGTTCAGTAATATATGCGGTAGACGCGCAGGCAATACTTGCGGTTCATCCATAGTACCGTCAAAGTTTGGAGTCCAATCAACAGTGCCTTGGCCTAACTCTTTAAGCAATACCTCTGAAAACTTAGATAAACGGGCTTCAGTATAACGCATTGCAGCAAATGATTTAGGATCATCTGCAGCCCCCCAGTTACCTTGACCATCAACGAGCGGGTATCGGTATGAGAATGGTTGCGCCATTAACACCATGGCTTCATAACAGGCACTATCACCGTGAGGGTGATACTTACCAAGTACGTCACCAACGGTACGCGCTGATTTTTTATATTTAGCCGCAGCTGATAGACCCAGCTCACTCATGGCATAAATAATACGGCGCTGTACTGGTTTTAAGCCATCACCAATATGTGGTAATGCCCTATCCATGATCACATACATGGAATAATTCAAATAGGCGTCTTCGGTAAAACGTCCCATCGTTTGTTGCTCAATTCCTTGCATCAGCAAGGTATCTGTATCACTCATCAAAGCCTACCTAATTTTTTTTATAGCTTACACGGTAGATTACATTGGCATAATCATCGGAGATCAATAAGCTGCCATCGGCAAGTTCTGCAAACGCAACCGGACGACCCAATGTTTCTTCGTTTTTCATAAAGCCCGTTATAAACGGCGTGTATTTTATCACACGTCCCTGCTCAATAGTGGCAACAGCCACTTTATATCCTGATTTTTTACTGCGATTCCACGACCCATGTTCAGCAACAAATAACTGCTGATGATAGTTTACTGGGAATTGTTTTGACTTATAAAAATGCACACCTAATGGAGCTACATGTGCCTCAAGCGCTAAAGCAGGCGCTTTATAATCTGTAATGTTTTTAGCTTTGCCGTATTCAGGATCTAAAATTGAACCACCGTGAATATACGGAAAACCAAAATGTTCCCCTTCTTCTGAAACACGATTTATTTCACAAGGTGGAATGTCATCCCCCATCATATCGCGTCCATTATCACTGAACCAAAATGCTTGCGTACCGGGGTGATAATCGAAACCTACGGAGTTTCGCACTCCTCTGGCAATAGTTTTAATCTCTTTCGTATCAACATTTAATGAAAATATACGCCCATATCTTTCGTTTTCAGCACAAATATTACATGGCACGCCAACGGGCACTATTAATTCACCCGTTGGTGAAAAACGAATAAATTTCCAACCATGGTGGCGATCTACAGGAAATTGATCATAAACGACGTCATAGTTAGGCTTTTTGAGGTGTTTATCTATGTCTTTGAAACGGATGATTCGCTCAACTTCAGCAACAAAGAGATCGCCATCTTTTATCGCTAATCCCGATGGCATATTTAAGTCTTTAGCAATCACTATTTTTTTATCCGCAACGCCATCGCTATTATGGTCAATAAGTGCGTATACGTTACCCGCTTTACGAGTTCCTACATACACAATGCCTTTTTTTGATACCGCAAGCTGGCGAGGATTGTCCACTTTTTTAGCGAACAAACTAATATTGAATCCATCTGCCGCACTCAGCTCTTTAAGTACATCAACAGCAATAGCAGGCATACTCAAGCACCCCAATAAAACGAACAATGCGAGCACTTTACTCATATATCTCTACCCTGTTTCGACCCTTAGTTTTAGCTGAATACAAGGCTTTATCTGCTTGTTTCAATAAGTCTTTGAAGGTATCTATTTGATTGCTCTTTTGGGTCACTCCTAAGCTGACAGTGACTTTAACTGTTTGCCCATTTTCGCAATCTATCGTCTCTTTTTCTATTGCACTTTTAATTCGATATGCAATCTCAGTTGCTTGCTCTAGATTAGTATTGTGCAGCACCACTAAAAACTCTTCTCCACCAATACGCCCTAAACAATCCTTATCACGAATAGCTTGTTGTGCTAATAGCACCACTCTTTTTAAAACAAGATCTCCCACGGGGTGACCATATTCATCATTGACCTTTTTAAAGTGGTCTAGGTCAAAACTAATCAGCGAAAAGCACGTGTCGGTTTTTGATAACTCCAGCCATTGCAACTCAGCGAAATCCATTATTTTTCGACGATTAGCCACACCTGTCAAATAATCTGTATTAGCAAGCAAACTAAATTTCCGCTTAAGCCTATATTGCCGCCAAGCAAAAAGGAGCAATACGACTAACAACAATAGTACGCTCACCATGATTGTTCGCTGTAATGCTTGCTGTTGCTCAAACTCGTTTAGTGCAAAATCTTTAAGCGCTTTATCTTTTTCTAAAAGCTGATTTTCAAGTTCGGTTTTTTTCAAGTCAAACTGTACTTTATAGCGCGAACGCGACAGTTCTCTCACTTGATTATAATATTGCTCATTTAAGCTGATATACGCTTGCTGGTAAGTAACAGCCAACGGAAAGTTTTCAGTTAAGATTGCATGTTGGCTTTGTAATTCACTTAATTGGAGTCTAAATAGAATGCTGTTATCAACAGTAATACTGTTTATTTTTAGCTCCACACTCTGAAGAGTCTGCGCCACTGCGTCTAAATTATTTTGCTCAACCTCAATCTTTGCCTGTATTAATTGATGCCTAATGATGCTTTTAATGTCTTCAATTTCACTGACACCTAACTTGCTTAAATTAAAAAAACGCTCAGCTTCAGTGAGGTTACCTTGCTCTAAATACCCTTGCGTTAGAAGAATGTAAGCATAGTAATCAAAATTAGGGGTTTTTAAGGTTTTGTTTATTGCTAATATTTTATTGGCGAGCATATTTGCATCGTCCGCCCGAGCGACATTGAGGTAGGTTTTAGCTAAGTAATAATACGACACCATGATGTCAAACTTAAGGTCATGGACTAAAAAGTACTTCAGTGCTTTTTCTTGAAGTTCAATCGCTTTTTCATAATCAAAAAGCGCCTCATAAGTACGTGCAATACTTGCATCAAGATAAGCTAGTTTTAGTGCATTATCACTTGCGCGGATCAAAGCATACGCTTTATAAAAGTAATCTATCGCATTCACTTCATCATGATTACTTAAATAAAAATCACCAAAACTGGCGTAAACGTCAGCGATTAAGACAATGTCATTGAGAGGTTCAACCAAATCTTTTGCATTATTTAGGTTTGCTAATGCAACATCAACGTCGCCTAAATACATATTTATGTCTGATTTTATCATCCAAAAATATATTTGAGTTGTTATATCTAACTTATTTAGGTGCTCACTAATCTGCTGCTCTAAAGCTTGAGCCTCGCTTAATTGACCATTGAAAAGGTAGTTTCTTGCAAGTTCTATTTGTAGTTTTGAGCGTTGTAAATCGGTTAATGCTCCCTGTTGATCACGAAGTAATACCAACAAATATTCAATGGCTAAGCTTGGGTGCTTGATACTGTTTTGCTCGGCAGTTGTGATCTTTGCCTCTAACCATTTATCGCCTTGTATTGCGCCAAAACTAGTCGCAGATACAAGTAAACAGCAAACAACAAAGCAGCTTATCGTAAAGCGATATAACCCAGCAGTTAATAAGCCACTATCTTGTTGTCGGTGCATAAAATACCTTCGCGTTTATACTTGAGCACGATTTCCATGATCTTCTAACCACTGGCGCCTGTCTGATGAGCGTTTTTTAGCCAGCAGCATGTCCATCATTTCTAATGTGTGCTCTTCTTCCTCTAGTGTCAATTGCACTAGGCGGCGCGTATTTGGATCCATTGTTGTTTCACGTAGCTGCAATGGGTTCATCTCACCCAATCCTTTGAATCGCTGCACATTAACTTTACCGCGTTTCTTCTCAGCTTCAATACGCGCTAAAATGCCTTTCTTTTCGTCTTCATCGAGTGCGTAATACACATCTTTGCCGATGTCGATTCTAAATAGTGGTGGCATAGCGACATACACATGCCCTTCTTTTACCAACGTCGGGAAGTGGCGCACAAATAATGCACATAAAAGTGTGGCAATATGCAATCCATCCGAGTCAGCATCAGCCAATATACATATCTTATTATAGCGCAAGCCTGAAATGTCATGTGAATCGGGATCAATACCCAGTGCAACCGAAATATCATGCACCTCTTGAGACGCTAATATTTGTCCTGATTCAACTTCCCATGTATTTAAAATTTTACCACGTAAGGGCATAATCGCTTGAAACTCTCGATCTCGCGCCTGTTTTGCAGACCCTCCCGCTGAATCACCCTCCACTAAAAATAGTTCTGTACGGTCATTATCAGCGGCGCTACAGTCAGTCAATTTACCAGGCAATGCAGGCCCAGCCGTTACACGTTTACGCACCACTTTTTTCGCTGCGCGTAAGCGACGCTGCGCATTAGATATACACAATTCAGATAACAGTTCAGCAATGTCAGTATGTTCATTTAGCCAAAGACTAAATGCATCTTTGACTATGCCCGATACAAAAGCAGAACAAGAACGGGACGATAGCTTTTCTTTCGTTTGACCCGCAAATTGTGGGTCTTGCATCTTAACGGATAAAACATAGCTACAACGCTCCCAGATATCATCTGGGGTCAATTTAACGCCACGAGGAAGCAAATTTCTAAACTCACAGAACTCTCGCATTGCTTCGAGTAAACCTTGGCGAAGGCCATTTACGTGAGTTCCCCCTTGCGCTGTAGGGATGAGGTTTACGTAACTCTCAGCAATTGACTCGCCACCCTCAGGTAACCAGACAACCGCCCAATCAGCACCTTCTGTGGAGCTTGAAAACTCACCGGTGAATGGGTCTTTAGGGATTACTTCATAGCCTTTAACAGCTTCATTTAAATAATCGCGTAAACCCGTTTCATAAAACCATTCTTGGGTTTCTTTCGTTTGCTTATTGATAAACTTAATTCGCAAACCAGGACATAAAACGGCTTTCGCTTTAAGTAAATGATGCAGCTTAGTCAGAGAAAAGTTTGCTGAGTCAAAATAGCTCGCATCTGGCCAAAATCTAACAGTCGTACCTGTGTTACGCTTACCGACGGTGCCAATTACATTTAGGTCTTCAACTTTATCGCCATTTTCAAACGCCATCATAAACTGTTGGGCATCACGGCGAACGACTACTTCAACCCGTGTTGATAATGCATTTACAACCGAGATACCCACCCCATGTAGACCACCTGAGAATTGATAGTTTTTGTTTGAAAACTTACCACCAGCATGAAGTTTGGTAAAAATAAGCTCAACACCCGGGATGCCTTCTTCTGGGTGAATATCAATAGGCATACCGCGGCCATCATCGGTAACTTCTAACGAGTTATCTTCATGTAGAATGACATCTATTTTACTCGCGTGACCCGCCATAGCTTCATCAACACTGTTGTCTATGACTTCTTGACCTAAATGGTTCGGGCGTGTGGTATCGGTGTACATACCTGGACGGCGTTTAACTGGTTCTAAGCCATTTAATACTTCAATGGCTTCGGCGTTATAATTTTGCTGACTCATAGTTTCTATCTTTTTATGTGCTTAGCACTGTTTTACGTGATTTTAAGAAAGTCTACAATGCTTTCGAAGGTGCTCTCAAAGTGTTTAAAACTATGATCGCCGCCAAACTCAATATGTTGTTTGCATTGCGAATAATATTTTACTGCCGGCTCAAACCCGAGTACTTCATCGCCCGTTTGTTGCAATAAATACAGTAACGAAGGCTGTTTCAACGGCGCGATAAAGAGTGCTTTTAACGCATTAATATGGCTTTTATTTAGTTCGTAATGGGTATCCTGATACGGGTTATAATTCGACCCTAGAAATGAACTCAACAATAAAAACGGCTTAACCGCAGGGTTTATTAGCACTGCAGGAAGCTGATACCTTTGCGATAAATACGTGGCATAAAAACCACCTAATGAACTGCCTATTAATACCGAATTTGGCGTTAGTAGTTGCTCCAGTTGAATAATTGCATGCAACGGTTCATGACTCAAGCGCGGCACACAATATTCTACATTATAGTTTGCCATATACTCACCAAAGCGCACAGCTTTATATGACTTTTCGCTACTATTAAAACCATGAATATAGATTACTCTTTTAACCATATTACATCTATTTCACAACACACGCGGCCTGTTTCAAGACTTTTAGACACTGTAATCAATCGGTACGCAGGCCCCAGATTTTGCTGTGACCACTGCGGAGTATTTTTGGTAAATTGCACTGAACTTGCCGGTGTGGCAACTACATTTATGTCTCGAAAATGAAAGTTATAATCATGATGAACATGCCCATGAAAAAGCCAATTAACTTGATTGCTGTTGTTTAATACATTCAATAATTGCGGGCCATTTTCC
This sequence comes from Pseudoalteromonas sp. H105, assembly GCF_001469215.1. Lineage (GTDB taxonomy): Bacteria > Pseudomonadota > Gammaproteobacteria > Enterobacterales > Alteromonadaceae > Pseudoalteromonas. The sequence goes on along the minus strand of NZ_LOFH01000012.1, from coordinate 110,227 downwards.
AGCATATGTTTATCTAAATACCCATTAATTGGTAATGGGTTATGATGACAAAATACAATACTTTGGCGCTGCGATAATGCTAAGTATGCAGAAATATCATCTAGGTGTGATTGCGTTACCCATCCTGCAGGCGTTGCTCCTTTTGAGTTAAGTAACAAAATATCAAAATCAACTGCACTGAGGCGTTTAGCACTGGAAATCTGCCCGTTACTTAACTGCGCCAGCAGCGCAAGATCATCATGATTTCCTGGCAACCAAAATACAGGGCAGTTTAACGCTGATTGTTCAACTAATTGCGCAAACAATAGATAGGACTCTTGCGTATGGTCTTGTGTTAAATCACCACCAAAAATGACACAATCTAAGCCTTGCGTTGCCATGTGCGACAAACACGCGGCGAAATGAGCCGCCGTATTAACACCAAAATACTCACCATCATGCTGAGCAAATAAGTGACTGTCGGTAACATGTGCAAGCTTTAGCCTCTTTTTTTCAAACGTGACGTACTCATCAAACCAAGCCATTGTTTACATCCCAGTTGAGTACTGAACGGCCACTTTCGACACACGCCACTAACCAATCATATAAAAATGCATTAAGCTGGTACTTTTCATCTTTTTGATGCATTAATGGATTGGGATAACCATATGAAGGTTTTATTCTTTGATGATAATCATGGTGGATAATTTCAGCCACTTTGGCGTCGTGATAAAGTCTAACCGTTAAAAAAAGTGGGGTCATTCCTTTGATAACACCCGATAGCTGGGTAATTGAGATATCCATGGTGTATTTAGCGCACCCATCTATCTTTATTTCAAACTGGTGCTCACCTAATTGAACCAAGCGTTTTTCTGCCACTTCTTTTTTAGCAGGCAATAACTTTAATGCGCGCAAGTAGTTGTGCTCACATAACGTAAGGTACTTAGGTAAACTTTGAATGTATCGTTGTTTCACTGCTGTTGCTGTCAAATTTGCGCCCTAAAGTTAGAGGTTAAAGGTAGCTTATTTACATTGATTTTGTATGCGATCGCGATTTAACGCCAGCCACTGCAATGAAATTACAGTGGCTGCATTATCTATTTCACCATTATTTAAGCGCGCCATGGCGTCATTAAAACTTATTATGTGTGTTTTTATATCTTCACCTTCAGTTTCAAGACCAAAAACGCCACTTTGTAATTCACTTAAATCAGCAAATGCTAAATACAGATATAACCGTTCTGTTGTGCCGCCAGGGCTAGATAAATAAGATAACATATACTCTAGATGCTGTAATTCAAGCCCTGCCTCTTCAAGTGCTTCGCGTTTGACCACGGCTTCATAATCGGTGCTTTGGTCCGTCATTCCCGCAATGCATTCAAGCAACCACGGTGAATCTTTACTGCGCATCGCCCCAATACGAATTTGCTCTATTAACAATAACTGATCTGTTTTAGGGTCATACGGTAAAACCGCCACTGCATCTCCGCGCTCTAAAATTTCGCGTTTGATGATTTCAGACTGACCCCCAGCAAACAACGCATGTTTGAATTGATATAAGTTAATTTTAAAAAAGCCATCATATAAGTTTTCAATTGGCTCCAATTTTACATCATCATTGCTAAACTGACTGATTACTGTTTCTGCCATTACCGCTCCATTAATTGTTAATTAACTCAAAAAGTTTGTGAGCTATTATATTCTGTTACACTTGTTTGCGCTGTTTTACACAATTTTTTTGTTGTTATTTTACAAAACAGGTTAACATGCTTTTAGTACGCAAATTGTCTAAGGACTGAACGACCAATGAAAAAGAACATTTTATCTGCGCTGATCGGTTTATCATGTGCATTGACTGCTACAGCATCAAATGCTGAAGATCTATTACAAGTATACGAAATCGCCACTGCAAATGATCCCACTGTTTTAAAAGCAAAGGCCCAAGCCGATGCGCAATCTTATAACAGTGACCGTGCTTTAAGTGCCTTACTTCCTCAAATCGGTTTCTCGATGGGTTATGAGAAAAAAGATGGCACCTCATATGATGGCACCGATGCACTTGGTTATGCAAAAATAGACAGTGAATCTGACACCTTTAGCCGTGGTTTAAGCTTAAACCAAACCCTTTTTGATTTAGGTGCATGGAATTCGCTTGGTATCGCAGATAAACAAGCCTTACAAGCAACAGCACAATATGACTTTGCCCAACAAGACTTGATTGTTCGTGTAGCTGATGGTTATTTTAACGTATTAAGCGCAATTGATAATCTTGAATTTGTCCAATCTGAAAAACGCGCTATCGAACGTCAGTTAGAACAAACAAAACAACGTTATGCGGTTGGCTTAACAGCAATCACAGACGTTCATGAAGCACAAGCACAGTATGACAACTCGGTTGCACAAGAAATTGTTGCTAAAAATGGCGTTGAAACAGCACGTGAGTTACTTCGTGAAATAACCGGTAAGTACCACACAAAGCTTGATATATTAAACACTGAGACGTTTTCTACCGTAAAGCCGAGCAAACAATCAACTGACTTTGTAAAAATTGCAGAGCAAAATAATTTAAATCTTCAAGTTGCAAAAGTCACCGTTGATATTGCTAAAGATCAAATCGATTTAGCTCAAGCTGGTCATTATCCAAAATTAACTTTAAGCGCAAGTTATGGCGATTCATTAGCCGATACTGCTCGTAACAACATGAAGCCACGTGGTGATAGCACAACTGTAGGACTTAATTTTAGTGTGCCAATCTACTCTGGTGGAGCAACCACCGCAGCGACAGATCAAGCACGTGCATTTTATGTTTCAGCAAGCGAAGATCTGGAGTCATCACTTCGTGGCGTTACGCGCTCAGTTATTACATCTTACAACCAAGTTGTATCAGATATTGCGACCTTTAAAGCGCTTGAGCAAGCAGTTGTCTCTGCTGAAAGTGCCCTAAAAGCGACCGAAGCTGGCTTTGAAGTTGGTACGCGTACCATAGTTGACGTGCTTATCAGTACACAAAACCTTTACAACGCAAAAAGTAACTTAGCCAATGTTCGTTATCGTTATGTTGTTTCAACATTACGCCTAAAACAAGCTGCTGGTACATTAACAAGCGAAGACTTGGTTGCAATTAATCAGGGCTTGAAAGAGATTTAATCTCAACGATTGCCTCTTTTAAAGCCAGCAATATGCTGGCTTTTTTGTATTTTTAATCGCTTACAGTTAAACTGCCACTTTTAACATTCGAGATGCTTTCTGTGGTTAACTCTTCTCCTTTTAAATTCTCTTTTTTAGGCCCTCGTTATTGGCTAACGTGGATGGGTGTCTTTTTTCTTTACATAATCTCGTGGCTTCCGCAAAAGTTACAATTATCCATGGGCAAACATTTAGGTAGATTAGTACATCGTTTTATGAAAAAGCGACGACACATTGCTGAAGTAAACATCAAACTATGTTTTCCAGAGTTATCTGCGCAAGCGCAACAACAGCTCGTACTAAAAAATATGGAAAATACAGGCATCGCAATGATGGAAACCGGGATGGCATGGTGGTGGCCGCAATGGCGAATAAACAAAGCATGTGGCTCGATTAAAGGCATTGAACATTTAGAAAACATTCAACGCTCAGGCAAAGGGGCGTTACTGTTAGTTCCTCACATGCTGCATTTAGAAATGACAGGCCGTGTGTTGGGTATAAAATGCCAAGGTGTCGGCTTTTATCGCCCTCACAATAACCCATTGATGGAATACTTTACTACAAATGGCCGATTACGCTCCAATGAATACCTCATTGGCAAACGTGATGTAAAAGGGCTGTTACAGGCACTCAAAAATAAAAAAGTTTGTTATTATTTACCCGATCAAGATTATGGTCGTAAGCGCTGTGAATTCGTGCCATTTTTTGCTGTACCCGATGCAGCTAGCACAACGGGAACCTTGCTTTTTTCCGGAAGTAAACATTGCGAGGTCGTCAGCCTAACGAGCCGTCGTGATGAAGAAGGTAAATATCATCTAGAGGTTTTACCTGTGCTTGATAATTTTCCTACCGATAACGATAGCGCTGATGTAACCCGCGTGAATCAAAGGATGGAACAAGCTGTTAGCATCGCACCTGAGCAGTATATGTGGTTACATAGGCGTTTTAAAACGCGACCTGATGAAAATGCACCTTCTTATTACAAGTAGCAGGTGACTTTCTCTATTTAATATGATTCTATAAACAAAAATAAACAAGAGTATTAATTATGTGGTTTTGGGTTAAGCATTTATCATTAGCTATCATTCTTATATTGGCTGCTCTTTATTTTTTATTTGGCCACGGCCCTGTCGTTAACGTGAAAGAAACGACCAATGCCGCTGCGCAAGGGCTATCTCGTTTTTACGCGTCTTTACGTAACCAAATAAATAAAAGTAATGAACGTGATAAGTACGTCTTAACATTACCTACACCGGATTTAAACATCGATGCTGCACTTATTGAGCGTTCTAAAGTAGTGGAGCCATCCACACCGAACTGGTCTGGGGAGTTAATGCCCAGACGATTTGAAAACGGCTCTACATTACGAAAGGTCCTCTCGGATTATGCCAAAGAAGAGAATATTGTCCTGTATTGGTACCTGAGCAAAGATTATGTGGTGAAAGATCACTTTCGTGTAGATAGTAACTTTAATTCAACCCTCTATCAGGTTGGCCGCGCCATCAATGACGACTTTGAAAGTGAGGTATACACGTTCTTCTGTTATAAGCAAAGAGCAGCTGTGATTACCGAGCTGCCCTCTGAATATGTACGTGAAAACTGCCGTCGTTTAAAAAGCTAGAGTCTGTTATCCTGTGCGGATGAAAATTCGTACAAAACAGGGGCGATTTAAGCGCGGTGTGAGATTTGTAACCGAATGGACTCGATAACTGCTCCTGCGTTATTCTAATGGCTCGCACCCATGTGAGAATAAGTCAGAACCGAGCAAAGCTTCTGCGTCCTGCTCACGCCCCTTACCACCATCCATGATGGCAACACAGAGTAAACCCGCTCCTACTCATAACCTAAAAGGCAGCGCCTGTTTCGCATTGATACTGCTTTATCGCCTAGTTATAGGGAACATCATACAACAAAGCCGCTGCCTAGCCTAAATACCAAACAGATTGCTGCAAATGCAACCTTGAAGGTCAACAGACCCTAATTGCCTAATGCGAAAATAGTGTGCCAAGCATTAATCACCAAATCCATATGATCTTTAACACGTTCACGTTCAACACAACGGCCTTTTTGATCTAGACTTAGAACATGATAGTGCGAGCGATAGTCAATATAAGCCGCTATCAATCCTTCTTTCGTTTGTTGACTAATACAGCCTAACTTGGCGGCGTCCGTTAAAATTCTAACATTATCTGAATAGGTTGTTAGCTGCTCAAATGTATGCGCGTTTTTAAGCACGATATATTGCGTAATAAACTCAATATCAGCCATTGCACCCGCATCTTGTTTCAAATCAAATAACGTATTGCTTCCTGTAGCCAAGTGATCACGCATTTTCTCTCGCATGCTAAGAACATCTTCACGCAGCACTTGTTGATCGCGTGCTTGGCATAATATTGCAAGACGAATTTGCGCAAACCGCTCTACTAGCTCCTGCTGCCCAAAAATCATTCGTGAACGGACCAACGCCTGATGCTCCCATGTCCACGCTTGAGTTTGTTGGTAATGATTAAAGCTTTCAAGGTTAATCGCCATTAAACCTGATGCTCCCTCAGGCCTTAATCTAGTGTCGAGTTCATATAGAATGCCAGAAGCTGTACGCGTGTTAAATAAGTGCATCAAACGCTGAGCCAGCTTTAAATAAAATTGTCTTGAGGAAATCCCTTTATCACCATCTGTTTGACTCGTACCATCATGGTTGTGAACAAATACAAGGTCTAAATCGGAATCATAGCCAACTTCAAAACCACCGGTTTTTCCATACGCAATTACCCCAAAACCTTTGTTTTCTTCATTTGTGTTAGGTGGCATGCCAAAGCGCAGTATCATTTGTTGCCAAGCAATATTGATAGCTTGTTCAACAATCGCCTCTGCAAGAGCTGTTAAGTGATCGCTCACTTTCATTACATCAATAACACCAGTCGCATCTGCCGCAGCGATACGAAGTTGATGAGTTTGCTTAAATTGACGTAGTGCCTCCATTTGCTGCTCTAAATCATCATTATCGATACGTAAAAAGTATTGACGTATTTCATCTTTATAAGCGCTCAGCGATGTAGGTTTATAGAGCACTGCCGGATCGATAAGTTCATCAAGTAAAATTGGATATCGAGAAATATGCTCGCCAATCCACTTACTGTGGCTACATAGAGACACCAGTTGTTTTAATGCACCTGGGTTTTCATAAAGTAATTCTAAGTAAGCTGTACGTGAAATAATTTTATTAAGCACTTGGCTAATCATACTAAACACGTCACTCGAAGCACTGCATTGCGCCAACTGTTTAAGCAGCAATGGCATGAGTTTATCTAGGATATCTCGCCCTCGTAAGCCTATTTTGGCTTTCGCCAACCGTACTTTAAAGTCAGTTAATGGCTGCTGCCACTCATCATTAGGCTCGCTAAGCAAACTCACATCACCATGCTCCCAGGCACTAACAAATGCACTTTCACACAGATCCTCAGGTTCACTTTCATACCCTATAACTAACTCAAACTCACCATGAATAGCGGCCATTTTACTATTTATATCTGCCAGCGTTTTCTCAAAATCACTAAAACCTGTTAAGTAATTCAAACGTTGCTGATTGTTTATATCATCTGGCAAAGTTTGGGTTTGCTGGTCATCAAAAATCTGAAGATATTGCTCTATTCTTCGTAGATAGAGGTAGTTTTGCTCTAACTGCTGCGCCTCTTTTTTAGCCACGACTTGGTTGTTACACAGTTGGGCTAACGCTTTCAGTAAAGATTGAGTTTGTAAATTCGCTTCTCGTCCACCGCGTATCATCTGTAATGCTTGAACCACAAACTCTACTTCGCGTATCCCCCCTGCACCCAACTTAATATTATTTGTAAGGCGTTTTCGACGCACTTCTTGCGCTATCATTTGCTTCATTTTTCGTAATGATTCAATAACTGAAAAATCAATATATCGACGATACACAAATGGTTTTAGTAATTGATAAAACTCTTTGGTGTATTTTTTTGGCCCACCAATTAAGCGCCCTTTGAGCATAGCGTAACGCTCCCACTCTCGGCCTTGCTCTTGGTAATAATCTTCAATGGCATTAAAACTCATGACTAATGGGCCACTTTCGCCAAATGGCCGTAATCGCATATCAACTCGGAATACTTGGCCATCAGCCGTTTTTTGGTTTAGCGCTGCGATCAGTTTTTGAGCCACTTTGGTATAAAAAACTTGTGCTTCTAAAGAACGTCGGCCACCTTGCGTTTTACCGCTATGAGGGTAAGCAAAAATCAAATCTATATCAGAGGAATAATTAAGCTCTTGACCACCTAGCTTTCCCATTCCTAAGATCAGCATGGGAATAGCGTTGCCCGCTTTATCTGTGGGTTGTCCATTTACTTTTGCAACCTGTGAAAAAATCCACTGATTTGCACCATTTATCAAACTATCAGCCAGTAATGAAATATATTTAATACTATCGGCAATTTCATTTGCACAACATAAGTCTAAAAAGGCCACTTTAAGCCAATAACGTTGACGGTACTGACGTAAAATTTTAAACCCTTCAGCTTCTTCAACCTGGGTAAAATCAAAATTTAAAAATGGGCATGGGCAATCACGAAGCGACATTTCGTGCTCAGATAACAGCATATCAATAAGCGCAGGCTGGGCCTCTAAACAGCGCCATGCAAAATCACTCAACCCTAACAAACGTACTATTTTATCATCGAACGCTCGTTGACCATAAAGTGCGATAAATCGATCTTCACCTAATTTTTGTAATTGTAGGGGGAGTTGTGCACATTCACTCATTAAAAACTCTCTTTTATATCAAGCATATCCATACTAGAATAACTAATATACTAAAACCAAATAGGTTAACCATGTCATATTTGTCTTTATCTAACACTAGTTTAGTGGCTATTGCTATCTGTTTTGCAGTTATTTGTATCACTGTATTTACTTTACGCGGATTAAACCACTTGAAGGCAAAACAAGCTTTAAAAGAAGAGCTTGCACAACATGATAACTTTGCGATGGGCATTAGTTTTGCCTCAGAGATAAGTGTTGTCATTGCAACCATCGCTTTTTTATTCGATGAGATAAGTTTTCGCACAGCACAATCAAACCCATTAAAAGTGGTTACGCTAATCGTTCTTCTATTCGCATTTATCAAGGCTGGCCACATCATTCATCGAAAATGGATTTTGCATCGTTTTAATGAAGAAGCTGCTATTTTAAAACAAAATGTATGCGCAGCAATGGTCGATTCAGGCATGCTCATGGCGAACTGCATAATTACACTTGGGTTATATAACTGGTCCCACACGCAAGGGTTTAGTAGCTTACTCATTGCCTTTGTTAGTTTCTTTTTACTTCAAGGTTTTTTTGCTTTAGATAGCAAAATACGTGAATACCGTTTCGCACAAGCAAATCAAGGCGCTTCATTACAAAGTAATTTTAATTTAGAAAATACCTCAATCGGTATTCGTTATGCGGGCAAATCTATCGGTCTTGCTCTAGCAATGTACGCAGGTTTAGCGAGTGCTACTTTCCACAGTGGTAAAATGGTCGAAAACTTATTCACATTAGCTTTACATTGCGGCTCGATGTGGTTATTACTGTATATATTAACGACCATCATCAAGTACATTTCTTTACCTAATATTGATACTGCGCTTGAGATTGATCACCAAGATAACATTGGGGTAGCCTGCATTGAGTTTGCTGTTTTCTGCGCTATAGGCTATTTACTTATTAGTATGTTTTCAATTTAACAATTGAAAATACCCAAAATGTGGGGCCTTATGCCATTTCAAGTAAATAATTTTTTATTAATCGATAACGACAGTGATTTTAGTCGTAGATTCACTGAACACTACTTTCGTGGTTCACAAAATAGTACATTAGTTATCGCAGGCGCAAATACTCGCCAATTGGTTAAGCTCATGTTTGATCAACTCATTAAAGATTATTGCTACTGTGACTTTGCTAACGAAATTAGCGTTTCTGAGTTGGCAACCTACTTACATGAGCATCATGAAATAGCAGGGGTTTTGTTCAATGAAACCGATTACCTTTTAGCCGATGACAAACAACGTTTTATTTATAATTCACTTCACAGCGTGCGGTTTTTAGTCAGCGAGGGCGAGCAAGGGTTTCAATTTTCACCTGTCCCAGATGAAGCCCATAATAATCACTTATCATGTCAAGGTGACATAGCGCAAACGCCACATGATTTAGACGCGTTAAGTGAAAAGTTAAATAGTTAAATAGTTAAATATCGAACACACATATACCCAAACCACCTCAAGATGCGAGCGTCGTTGGAATTAAAAGTGATTTAGGCAAGGCATTGATTACAAAAAATAGTGGTTCTATTGTTAAAATCAATAACGCAGTATAAACCATTTTTATACCAACCTCTTGGGCGTTTCACAGGCACTTACTCTCATCGTTTTTACTTCTTAAAAGGGGCTGTCATTGTTTCAAAATAACGCCTTGATATTAAGCCCCCTGTGAAACGCTGAATTCTGCATCTTGAAGTGGATTGGGTATAATAGTATTTGCACCTAGGCGCTCCCTTTCATACCATAGCCATATTAGCTATCTATCTTAAGGTCATCATGCGCGTTCCTCATATTTACCAAGCAAGCGATATTGCTTTATCAACCCCAGTTCAACTAGATGACGATGCGGCAGGTCATATTGGCCGCGTGCTTCGAATGAAAGTCGGTGAGCAAGTATCACTCTTTAACGGGCAAGGTGGTGAATATTTATGTGAATTAATCGACGTTGGTAAAAAGTCTGTTATTGCAATGCCAATAGCGTTCAATGATATCGACGTGGAATCACCGTTACGTATTCACCTAGGCCAAGGTATTTCTCGTGGCGATAAAATGGACTTCACCATTCAAAAATCTGTTGAATTAGGCATTACAGACATCACCCCTATTTTTAGCAAACGATGCGGCGTTAAATTAACTGCCGAACGCTTAGCCAAAAAACATCAACAATGGCAAAAAATAGCGATTGCTGCGGCTGAACAGTCTGGCCGAAACCGTATTACAACCATTCACCCACCTATTGATATCAGTGATTGGCTTAATCAAAAAAGCGATGAAATTAAATTAACATTGCACCCGCGAGCTGAGCATTCAATTAAAACAATTACAGTTCCAGAGAGCGGTGTACGCTTTTTAGTTGGCCCTGAAGGTGGATTTACCGATGAGGAAATTGCGCTAACTAAAGCGCAAGAGTTTGTCGACATTCGTATTGGCCCACGCGTTTTACGAACGGAAACGGCAGCTTTAACGGTCTTAAGTGCATTACAACTTCAATTTGGCGACTTAGCGAATTGAAATTACTAAAAGTACCCTCATATCAACAACACTCTATTTAGTAAGGTAGCAACATGGCGATTAAATTAGGTATTATTTCAGATCCTATTAGTGGGTTTAATATTAAAAAAGACACGGGGTTTGCAATGATGATGCAAGCTCAAAGCCGTGGTTATGAAATCTACTACATGGAAATGGATGATTTATCATTGCGTAAAGGCAAGTCCTATGCAACAGCCGCTAAAGCAACTGTATTCGATGATGAAAATCACTGGTATGAGTTAGAAGAAAAGGCGACGATTGCATTAGCTGATTTAGATGTCATTTTAATGCGTAAAGATCCGCCATTTGATACCGAATACATTTATGCAACTTACATCCTGGAACGTGCAGAACTTGAAGGCACGTTAATTATAAATAAACCGCAGAGCTTACGCGATGCCAACGAAAAACTATTCACAGCCTGGTTTAGCGAGCACACGCCAGATACCTTGGTAACGCGCAATAAAAAGCAAATTCGAGAGTTCCTTAATGAACATAAAGACATTATTCTCAAGCCTTTAGATGGTATGGGGGGAGCATCTATTTTCCGCGTGGCAGAAAATGATGCTAACTTTGGTGTAATCTGCGAAACACTAACCGAACACGGTACTCGCTTTGCAATGGCTCAAAATTTTATTCCAGAGATCAAACAAGGTGACAAACGCGTATTGGTTGTTGATGGTGAAGTTATTCCGTATTGTTTAGCACGTATTCCACAAAACGGCGAAACACGCGGAAACCTAGCGGCAGGTGGTCGAGGTGAGGCGCGCCCTATCAGTGAGTCAGACCTAAAGATAGCGCAAGCTGTAGCCCCTACACTCAAAGCTAAAGGGCTTATTTTTGTCGGTTTAGATATAATTGGTGACAAGCTCACAGAAATAAATGTCACTGCACCAACCTGTGTAAAAGAAATTGAAGCGGCGTATGATATTTCAATCACAGGTATCTTATTTGATGCAATTGAAGATAAATTAGGCCGTAGTTAACTAATCTATGCCATACTTTATTAAATAAAGAATACCCGCTTTGGATTTAAAAGCGAATTTAGCAGCATAATGTTTAACTGCATTTGCTGCTGACTTTTGAACCCTAGCAGTTAGCATAATAATATTAACGCACCAGAACTTTCCTATTTAACTGAATTAAAAACAGCACATTCTTTCGTGCTATTTAAATAAAAGTAACTCCCCACCTTGGGGTAAAATGAGGGGTATCGTTATGCAATCATTAGAAAATCATTTTTTAATCGCCATGCCATCAATGCAAGACCCTTTTTTTAAACGTGCCGTTGCATATATTTGTGAGCACAATGAAGACGGGGCTATGGGTTTGGTGATTAACCAACCTATCAATATCACCGTAGGTGATTTACTTGATAAAATTGAAATCGATAACGACAAATCAAATCAATCTGCACAACTGGCAGTGTATGCCGGAGGCCCGGTAAAAACTGATCGAGGGTTTGTTTTACATTCACCTAAACCAGGCTACTCAGCAAGCCAAAAGTTGAGTAGCGACATTATGATTACCACATCCAAAGATGTACTAGCCAGCCTAACAACAACACAGGCGCCGGATCAATTTATTATTACTTTAGGCTACGCAGGCTGGGAGCAAGGGCAATTAGAGCAAGAGCTGTTGGAAAACTCATGGCTTATAATAAAAGCCGATCCTGACATTATTTTTAACACACCTGTGGAAAAGCGCTGGGAAAAAGCAGTCGAAACTCTTGGTTTTGACATTGGCCAATTAAGTACTGAGGCTGGACACGCCTAAGCGCTCAAGTTTTTGAATGAAATAGAAGATACAATGACAAAAAGACAACTCAAGCCCAAAGGTGAGCGCACGGTGATGGGCTTCGACTTTGGCACAACTAGCATTGGTATTGCCATTGGCCAAGAATTAACAGGGACTGCATCAAGTCTCAGTGCAGTAAAAGCAAAAGACGGCATTCCTAACTGGGATTTTATAAAGAAACATGTTGATGAGTGGCAACCCGATTTATTGGTTGTTGGCTTACCATTGAATATGGATGGCACAAACCAAGAGGTTACTTTCAAGGCCAAAAAGTTTGCTAATCGTCTGCATAACAATTTTGGCCTACCTGTAGAGACACAGGACGAACGATTAACCACTGCGGATGCAAAAGCGCGTTTATTTGAACAAGGCGGTTACAAGCGCCTAGGTAAAGGAAATGTAGATAATATGTCTGCAGTTATTATTCTGGAAAGTTATTTTGAACAAGCTTACGGGTGAGCGGTAAGTTAATAATAACCTGATCGTTAAGCTGTGGTATGAACCCAGCTTGGCGGTAGGCTTTTTCTATTGCACCTTGCTCACGTAATATTTTCAGCCCTTTTTGCAGGGCAGTAAATGCGCTCAACCCATCAGGGTGTAGTTTAGACACGACAAAGTGACGACTATCATCTAACAATACAAGCATATCTGGCACGGCGGTCAGTTTAATGCCTTCAAGTACATATTCATTGTTCATCTCAGGCATTAATGGCATCAACATAAAATCGACCCATTTCATAGACACCATCCTAACTTGACTCAACCACTCATCTTCTCTAACTAACCGCTTGAGAGGTAATTGCGAGAGTGTCTGCCAATCAGTTCGCCAGCGAGGGGTTGAAACGCTAGTAAGCACATTAAAATCAGAGAGGTTTTTAATATTAAATACCGCTTTATTATCAGGTGAGGCAAAAATGCCAGCAAAATACTCACCTTTGCGGATCACCGGATCGCTGATATACACTTCATCAGTAAATGATTTAGTGTCTTCATACCAATAGCTATCAAAGCTGATGAGTAGCTCACCTTTTTCCAGCAAACGCGTATTACGAAAGTTTATTTTTCCAACTTGGTAATCAAACGTTTTTGTAAATCCACCTAAATATAGAGCCTGCTGGGCAATAATCATATCGACCACGTCACGACGAACAAATTCAGTATTAAAGTCCTTAATTTGAATAGGCTCTTTACCAGCTAAAAAACGCCGATAGTCATTGTAAACATCATCTCGAAGATAAATCGCAATACTGTCTGGCTGTGCGACAGCAAAAAATGGTGTGCATACACAATAAAAAAACAGGGGAATACAAAACCATTTCTTGCCAAACTGCATACAGCTAACCTTTGTTGTCTAAGCCATCAATGGTTACGCCTTGTAAAAAGCCAGCTCCTTGCTGTTCATTGTTTCTAAGTTTAATCATCAAACGTAAATCATTTGGTGAATCTGCATGGTGGAGGGCATCGGCGTAATTAATACGCTGTTGCTTGTAAAGCTCAAACAAAGCCTGATCGAACGTTTGCATGCCCATATCTTTAGCCTTTGCCATGGCTTCTTTAATCCCACCAATATCCCCCTTTTTGATGAGCTCGCCAACAATCGGAGTATTGAGCAAAATTTCAATGGCTGCCACACGACCATTACCATCAGCTGTTGGGACTAATTGCTGTGCAATAATTGCACGTAAGTTTAATGATAGATCATATTTGAGCTTATCGTGCTTTTCTTTTGGCACCAAATGCATGATGCGGTCAATAGCTTGATTGGCATTATTTGCATGTAATGTTGCAACACACAGGTGACCTGTTTCTGCAAAACTAAGTGCATATTCCATCGTCTCTTGTGAGCGTATTTCACCGATTAGAATAACGTCAGGGGCCTGACGTAATGAGCTTTTTAATGCAGACTCAAAGCTTTCTGTATCAAGGCCAACTTCGCGCTGAGTAATAATACTCTTGCGATGCTCATGCACAAACTCGATCGGGTCCTCTATCGTTAAGATATGACCTCGCTGATTCCGATTACGATAACCAAGCAATGCTGCAAGTGACGTTGACTTACCCGTCCCTGTTCCACCCACAAACAAGACTAACCCTCGCTTGGCCATAATCACATCAGTTAACGTAGAAGGCAGACCCAGGTCGTTAACATCGGGTATTTGAGTAACGATACGACGAATAACCATTCCTGCACGATCGCGCTGCCAAAATGCTGAAATCCTAAAACGCCCTTCATCTGTCGCAATAGCAAAATTACACTCTTTCGAGTTATGAAACTCAGCTTTTTGCTTTTCGCTCATCGCCGATTCAACAAATGCCAGAGACTCCTCATCACTGAGTTTATCGTCACCTAGAGCGATCAACTCACCATTAATCTTCGCACTGACAGGTAGTTGACTTGATACAAATAAATCAGATCCTTGCTTATCTATCATCAACTGTAAAAAATAATTTAGAGAATGAGACATACTATTCCTTATTGCATGAGCTGAGGGCTAACCGCCAAAATTAGTTTTGTCTTGCGCTTTAGCGCGCGCTTCAGCCGTTGAAACAACGCCATGATTCACAAGGTTGACTAAACATTGATCCATGGTTTGCATACCATGGGATGAACCCGTTTGAATTGATGAATACATTTGTGCAATTTTATCCTCTCGGATTAAGTTTCTGATTGCAGGTACGCCTATCATAATTTCATGTGCAGCAACACGTCCTCCCCCCACTTTTTTAAGTAAGGTTTGTGATATTACAGCGCGTAATGATTCAGAAAGCATGGATCTCACCATGTCTTTTTCTTCACCCGGGAACACATCGATAATACGGTCAATGGTTTTTGGCGCTGACGTGGTATGCAGCGTTCCAAATACTAAATGACCGGTCTCTGCTGCCGTCATTGCAAGGCGAATTGTTTCTAAATCACGTAACTCACCAACTAAAATAACATCAGGGTCTTCACGTAATGCACTTCTCAATGCATTGGAGAAGCTATGTGTATCACGATGAACTTCACGCTGATTAATCAGCGATAGTTTGTTGTCATGAACAAACTCGATAGGGTCTTCAATGGTTAGTATGTGGTGGTGTTTATTTTGATTAATATAATCAACCATGGCCGCCAGAGTGGTTGATTTACCTGAACCTGTAGGGCCTGTAACCAGGACTAATCCACGAGGGTTATCCGAAATTGTTTTAAATATATCAGGCGCACCTAAATCATCCAATGTGAGTACTTCACTTGGGATGGTGCGAAATACAGCAGCGGGTCCGCGGTTAGAGTTAAACGCATTGACACGAAAGCGCGCCAGATTAGGCACCTCAAACGAAAAATCCACCTCTAAATTTTGCTCGTAATCCTTTCGTTGATTATCATTCATAATGTCGTAAACTAGGCTATTTACATCTTTATTTTCCAACGCTGGAATGTTTATACGACGCACATCGCCATCAACACGGATCATAGGGGCAACACCTGATGATAAGTGTAAATCCGATGCTTTATGTTGAACACTAAAGGCCAATAATTCGGTAATATCCATTTATGACTCCACAACCAACTGATAATTATATGGTTACAATACCAGAACGACTTAACGCCGCCTACGCAAGAATTATAAAAGCGGCAAAAAAAAACCACCGTAACGAACAAGATATTAGCTTACTTGCGGTATCAAAAACAAAACCTGCTGAATACATTTTAGCTGCTTATAATGAAGGACACCGAGAATTTGGTGAATCTTATGTTCAAGAAGCCGTTGATAAAGCCATTCAGCTTGAAGAATATGCCGATATCATATGGCATTTTATTGGCCCTATTCAATCGAATAAAACAGCATTAGTCGCTAAACATTTCCATTGGGTACAAAGTATTGAGCGTGAAAAAATAGCGAAACGCTTAAATAATCAACGTCCAGACACCATGCCACCACTCAATGTACTAATTCAAGTAAATATCAGCTTAGAACCGGCTAAATCAGGCTGCCATCCAAATGAGCTAATGGATTTAGCACGCTACGTGGATGCATGCTCAAACTTAACACTGCGAGGAATTATGGCGATTCCTGTAAAAACCGACGATTCACAGCAGCAAATACAATATTTTGAGCAATTAGCGACTTGCTTTGATAGACTTAAGGCCTTATATCCTCAAATAGACACCCTGTCGATGGGCATGAGTGGTGACGTAGAAGCAGCAATCGCTGCGGGCTCAACCATGGTTCGCATCGGCACGGATATTTTTGGCCAACGAAGCTAAGGTGATAACTAAGATATGACAGATAAAACAATTGCGTTCATAGGCACAGGTAATATGAGCTATGCCATTATTGGTGGCATGGTGAAAAACGGATTTGCAGCATCAAATATTATTGCAACAAACCGAAACCAAGAAAAACTCGCCAAGGTAGCAGCCGATTTTGGGGTCAAAACCACCGCCGATAATAACGCAGCACTGCGTGATGCCGATGTAATTGTATTATCAGTAAAGCCGCAAATGATGGGTGAGTTATGTCAATCATTTCAAGATTCAGGCGTAGACTTTAGTGATAAACTCTTTATCTCTGTAGCCGCTGGCCTAACAGTGGATCGCTTACGTGAAATGCTAGGCCAAAAAGTAAAAATGGTACGTTGTATGCCTAACACCCCTTCTTTACTTGGCCGTGGTGTATCAGGCTTGTTTGGCGCAGGTGAAACAACCGACGAACATGACTTTGTACAACAGGTCTTTGAGTGCACCGGTATTGTAGTTTGGGTTGAGCAAGAATCTGAAATCAATAATATCATTGCCGTAACAGGTTCATCACCAGCTTACTTTTTCTTATTTATGGAAGCCATAGAAGAAAAAGCAAAATCCTTAGGATTTAATGATGAAGATGCGCGCCGTTTAGTACAACAGACCGCGCTGGGCGCTGCTGAAATGGCATTATCACAGCCTGATATCAGTATATCGCAACTGCGTGCCAATGTGACTTCGAAAGGCGGAACAACACATGCTGCTGTTGAGCACTTAAAAGAGCAAGGTCTAACTAGCACTGTTGCTGATGCAATGGATGCTTGTATTGCCCGCGCAGAACAAATGGAACAAGAACTTTAATCAGGGCCTTTTGACCTTTCAAGGTTAAATTTGCAGTAGCCTGAAATGTTCTGCCTAGGGGCGGATTTACTCTTTGTTGCTTGGTTTTTACTTAGTCCACTAGGTTACAAACCTCGCGTCACGATTAAACCGCCCCTAGCTTGAACAAATTTTAATCCGCAAAGGTCAACAGACCCTAAAGCTATTACGCTTATTTTTCGAGGTATATTATGAATGCTATGCAATTTTTAGTCGGGATTGTATTTGATCTATTTTTAATGGTGGTATTACTTCGCTTTTGGCTACAAACAGCCAAAGCTGATTTTTACAACCCGTTGAGTCAATTTGTTGTAAAAGCCACCTCATTTGCTGTGAACCCACTGCGCAAAATCATTCCCGGTTTTGGTGGCTTAGACTTAGCCTCATTATTGTTAGCATTCATTGTCGCTGTAGCAAAAATTTCAACCTTAATGCTCTTATTTTATGGTGGTTGGGCTGCACAAACAGTATTTGTATCAGCGTTTATTACGGTAATAAAAGAAGCGCTTAACCTTATGTTTTGGGTGCTTATCATCCGCGCTTTATTAAGCTGGGTTAGCCAAGGTTACAACCCAATTGAGGCTGTTTTCCATCAGTTAACTGAGCCAATGCTGAAACCAATACGTAAAATAATACCGCCGTTAGGAGGCTTTGACTTATCGATAGTTGTACTCATTATCGCTTTGCAGTTTGGGCAAATCCTCTTTATGGATTTAATCGGTTAATCCACGCATTATCGAGGCCTCTAGGCCTCTTTTTTTAAGGGTCAAATATGAAAAAGCTAGTTAGTCTTTTATTTTTTGCATTAGCGGGTATCACATTTAGTGCACACAGTGAGCAACAGCAAGGGGGCCAATACAAAGAGCTAGGCCCTTGGCAAGTTCATTACATTGCATTCCCCTCAACATTTATTCAACCGCAAATAGCGAAAGCATATGGCTTAGAACGAAGTGATTACAAAGGTATTGTTAATATTTCGATTTTAAAAAACAATGCAGATAAAACCGCACAAACAGCCATGCTTACTGGCACAGCAAAAAACTTACTTGGCAATAAACAAACGCTCACCTTTAAAGAAGTAATTGAAGGCGAGTCTGTTTACTACCTAGCGCAAGTAAAGTTTACTAATGAAGAGATCTTACGTTTTGAGATCGACATTAAACAAGATAATCAATTTCAAAAATTGCAGTTTCAACAAAAATTTTATGTAGATTAAATCATGACACACACATTAGTTTTAGCCACAGGTAACCAAGGAAAGGTTAAAGAACTTGCACAGATGCTGACCCCCCTCGATATTAACGTAGTCCCGCAAAGTGATTTCAATGTTTCTAGCGTGCCAGAAACCGGCACCACATTTGTTGAAAATGCGATAATAAAAGCCCGCCATGCTGCAAAAGTGACCGGATTACCGGCCATTGCTGATGATTCAGGTTTAGAGGTAGATGCACTAAACGGTGCCCCTGGCGTTTACTCTGCTCGCTTCGCGGGTGACAACGCCACAGACCAAGACAATATAGATAAACTTTTGGCTGAATTAGCTGATAGCCCTGTTCGCAGGGCCCGATTTTGGTGCGTATTAGTCTTAATGCGCCACGGCGATGACCCGACTCCCCTTATTTGCAGTGCAAGCTGGGAAGGTCAAATAACACAAAACCAAGACGGTCAAGGTGGCTTTGGCTACGACCCGGTTTTTTATGTCCCTGAACTTAATTGTACAAGTGCACAGCTAACGAAAGAGCAAAAAAATGCCATTAGCCATCGCGGCCAAGCACTAAACGCTCTACTAGCAGAGCTTAAACTCAAAGGCGGCCTGTGAATTTACCCCTTTTAAGCCTTTATGTGCATGTTCCTTGGTGCGTGCAAAAATGCCCATATTGTGACTTTAATAGTCATGGGCAAAAAGGTGATATTCCAGAAAAAGAATATGTTCAGCATTTAATCGATGATTTAAAAGCAGACTTACATTTAGTGCAAGGACGTAAAATCCATTCAATCTTTATCGGCGGTGGCACACCCAGCTTACTAACAGGTGACGCGTACATTCGCCTCTTAAACGCGGTTGATTCATTAATTGGTTTAGCAGACAACTGTGAAATCACG
Source organism: Pseudoalteromonas sp. H105 (assembly GCF_001469215.1). GTDB lineage: Bacteria > Pseudomonadota > Gammaproteobacteria > Enterobacterales > Alteromonadaceae > Pseudoalteromonas. Next base: position 90,712 of record NZ_LOFH01000012.1, on the reverse strand, counting down.
TTAGAAGCAAATCCGGGAACCGTTGAAACAGGCCGCTTTAAAGAATATGTCGCCGCAGGTATTAATCGTATATCGATTGGTGTGCAAAGCATGCAAAACGACAAACTCAAAGCTCTTGGTCGCATTCACGGTGCTGATGAAGCTGTTTATGCTGCCCAGCAAGCCCATGGCGCCGGTTTAAATAGCTTTAATCTTGATTTGATGCATGGCTTACCAGGTCAAACGCTAGAAGATGCGCTAAGTGACTTGAAAAAAGTCATTGCCTTAAACCCACCCCATATTTCTTGGTATCAACTGACGATTGAAGCCAATACACAATTTGCTTCAAAACCCCCCATTTTACCGCCGGACGACACATTGTGGGATATTCAAGAGCAAGGCCAAGCTTTACTGGCTGATGCTGGTTACCAACAGTATGAAATTTCAGGCTATGCAAAACCGGATTATCAGTGCCAACATAACTTGAATTATTGGCGTTTTGGCGACTATTTAGGTATTGGTTGTGGCGCGCATGGTAAAATAACCGACGCGGCCACAGGGAAAATAACACGCACGATGAAGGTGAAGCACCCACGTGGCTATATGGATTTAGCTAAGCCATATCTATTTAAACAATGGGCTGTAGAAAATGACGACTTACCCTTTGAATTTTTTATGAATCGTTTTCGACTTTTTGAAGCCTGCCCTAAAAGTGATTTACATGCACTTACAAATTTATCGCTACAAAGTCAATCAGAAGCCTTGAACATAGCGGTAAATAAAGGCTTACTAGTTGATATGGATAACCACTGGCAAGTAAGCCAAAAAGGTCACCGTTTTTTAAATGACCTGCTAGAATTGTTTGTGTAGTGCAAAGCCAATATGGCGTGTAGCTACATACTAATAATAATTAATTTATAACCTTTATTGGTTTCTAACAACAAAAGGGAAAACATGCGTAAACTTACCTTTATCGCTGCCGCAGTGAGTATTGCACTGCTAGGTGGCTGCCAACAAATGGCTGAACAAAAAAGTACTCAAACTGTTCAAGTGCAACCTGTTCAAAGCGAAATTGACAAAGCCAATGCGTTTTTCGAAGATACCTTCAACCGTGATGTGATGAGCAGTCCTGTTTATCAAACTTATATGGGTATCAAAAAAGATTACGATAAATGGGATGATGGCAGCGAAGAAAAAGCGCTTGAAGACCTTCAGCAAACTAAAGACGACTTAGTGGCATTAAATGCGATTAACCGTGACTTGCTCGATGACAGCACAAAAGTAAGCTATGACCTTAAAAAGCAAGATCTTGAAAACAGCATTGCTGATTTTAAATGGCGCTACCATAACTACCCGGTAAACCAAATGTTTGGTGTTCACTCGATGATCCCTGCATTTATGATTAATCAGCACCAAGTGTCTGACGTATCTGATGCGAAAGCGTATATCTCGCGCTTAAATGGTGTAACCACCGTCATTGATCAGCTAATTAAAGATTTAGAGACACGCGCTAACAAAGGCATAATTGCACCTAAGTTTGTGTTTCCGCACGTGATTGATTCAAGCAAAAACATCATTATCGGTGCCCCATTTGAAAAAGGCGAAGATTCAACATTACTTGCTGACTTCAAACGTAAAGTAACGGCACTGGAAATTGATCAAGCACAAAAAGACAGCCTAATTGATGACGCTGAAAATGCGCTCAAGTCGGCGATAAAACCGTCTTACTCTAAGCTAATTAATTACTTAGCACAGCTTGAAAAGCGTGCTGACGACCGTGATGGTGCATGGAAATTCCCAGATGGTGAAGCGTTCTACAATAACGCATTAGCACGTACAACAACGACAGATCTTACTGCAAAAGAAATCCACACAATTGGTCTGGCCGAAGTGTCTCGTATTCATGATGAAATGCGTGAAATCAAGGACAAAGTGGGCTTTAAAGGTGATTTAAAAGCGTTTATGCAGTTTATGAAAACTGATAAGCAATTTTATTACCCAAATACAGCTGAAGGTAAGCAACGTTACCTTGATGAAGCAACGGCAATGATTGATAACATGAAGACGCGTTTAGATGAGCTATTCATTGTTAAGCCAAAAGCTGATTTAAAAGTAAAAGCAGTTGAAGCTTTCCGTGAAAAAGCAGCGGGTAAAGCATTTTATCAACAGCCAGCTCCAGATGGCTCACGCCCTGGTATTTACTACGCAAACCTTTACGATATGGAAGCGATGCCTACATATCAAATGGAAGCACTTGCTTATCATGAAGGGATGCCGGGCCACCATATGCAAATTGCTATTTCGCAAGAACTAGAAGGCGTGCCTAAATTCCGTAAATTCGGTGGCTACACAGCGTATATTGAAGGCTGGGGCTTATACTCTGAGCTAGTACCAAAAGAAATGGGCCTGTATGAAGACCCTTATTCTGATTTCGGTCGTCTTGCGATGGAACTTTGGCGTGCCTGTCGACTGGTTGTTGATACTGGTATCCATGAAATGAAATGGACTCGCCAACAAGGTATCGACTACTACGTAAATAACACACCAAACGCGACCTCTGATGGCGTGAAAATGGTTGAACGTCACGTTGTAATGCCATCACAAGCAACCGCTTATAAAGTGGGTATGCTGAAAATTTTAGAACTGCGTGAAGCGTCGAAAGCGAAATTGGGTGACAAGTTTGATATTCGCGAATTCCATGACGTTGTGCTAAAAAATGGTGCTGTACCATTAAACGTACTAGAAAGCTTTGTTGACCAATGGGTTGCAAGTAAATCAGCTGTTTAACAACACCTGAGTAAGTATATTAAAGGCCGCAACTGCGGCCTTTTTGCTGCTTGCAAACCTGCGCAGTGGTTAGTTAACAGCTTGACCAGCAAACGATTTCAGCTAGGATAGAATAAACAGTAATGAGGGAATGCCAATGGATACATGTATAAAACAACTCACACAACAGTTACAGCATCACCAGCTAAAAGCCGTTGTAGGTGATTTCCCTAAATTACCGTCAGAGCAACAAAGCATGCAACTTATGCATTTGTACCAAAGCGCACAACGTATGGATGTCAAATACAGCTACTTGCAAAATGTGGCGACCCGCATACTCGCAGAGCACCCGTTCCCCAAAAATTTAATTAGTGAATTTAAACACACTGAGCTTTTAAGTTTCTTTACCCCAGGACTTAAATTTAACAATGGGTTTGCCTTACAGGATGACCTTAAAAATAATGTGATGCATGCTTTATTTAGCCACTGCGATGCCAATACATTACCTTTTAATTATGTTCGCTCGCTAATGCTGTTTGAAAGCAACGAAAGCCTCTTACAAGCCCTGACTCAAGTAAATAGCGTAGGCCTAACACCAGTTGCAAGCTATATAACCTGTAATAAAGTACAAACCAGCTTACCTAAACACGAGTTTTCCGCACTACTGGCCCTTATGGAAGCTCAGTTTAAGCAAAATGAAAACATCAATACGGCTGCATTTTTAAATGCGCTAATCAACCTAAAGAATACTTTACCGAGCCATACTCTCAATGAGTACACGGTATTGTTAGCAAGCGCTTACCTGCGTTGTAAAACAGAAAAAATAGAAACCTACCTTCAACAACATTAATAATAAGAACGAGCGCGAACACCTAAAGTCAATCCAAAAAACGCCTTCAAGTGTTCACATTGCCGTTTTAAATTCGCCGTCAGAGCAAGCTAAATTAGTCTGACAAATAATATTCTACGCTTGTGACAACACGTACTTTTTTGAGCTGCGGCGTATTTGAATCCCTGTTAGAAATACTAAACTGCCCTTGACGAGCCGTTTTTATTTTGCCCAACTGAGATTGTGAATCTTTAGCAAACTTGATTGCCACTTCACGCGCCTTTTCAGTGGCTTCCTGTACCATGGCGGGTTTTACATCATTAAGCCCTGTAAACAAATACTCAATGCGCGTTTCATAGCTGTCTTGCACAATCGCAATCCCTTGCTTAGCGAGTTGATTTACCTTTGCCAAGGCATTTTGTACTTTTGATGGCTGTGATGAATAGACCGTAATATTTGCACGAGCTATGTACCTAAACTGCTGGCCTTCTCCACCGTATTCCCGTGCTTGTTTATCAACAATGGATTGAGCACCACGACTAATTTCGTTGTCATTAAAACCATGTAATTTTAAAAATGCGATAACCGCATCATTTTTTTGTTCAATGCGCTCAACCAACTTTTCAAGATCGTCATCCGCATCACTAAATTGTAATGGCCAAATAACGGTATCCGCCGCGACTTCAATCTCCGCAAGTCCCTTAACGGTAACGGTGCGTTCCATCCCTTTAACCTCAAGTGCCGCACTTTTTAAAATGGCCCCCAACCCTAATAGCCCTAATGAAAATGCAACCGCTGCAATTGCAATATGAGTCGATTGTGTTTTACTCATTTATAACTCCTTGATATAGATCGCGAAAAATAGCACTAAAACGTGTTTCATTAAAATTTAAGTGGTAGAGTTTAAGCGATTAAACTTAACCGCCACTTTACAGCGAAGGAAAAGCCATGAGTGTTAAGCGCATTAGCCAATTTTTTAACCCTACCTCTGTTGCCGTTATTGGTGCATCAAATAATGCATCGCGTGCCGGCTTTATCGTTATGCGTAACTTACTTCAAGGTGGCTTTAAAGGGCCTATAATGCCCGTTAGTCCAACGCACAAAGCCGTTCACGGCGTACTGGCTTATCCGTCTATCACTAAACTCCCCATCATTCCTGACCTTGCCGTTATTTGCACCAACAAACACACTGTAGCAAATATTATCGTTGAGCTAGGTGAATTTGGTTGCAAAAACGCAGTTGTCATCGCTGCAGGTATGAGTATAGAACAAAAAGAATCGCTGGAAAGTGCAGCTAAAAAAGCCAATGTATCATTGCTTGGACCAAACTGTTTAGGGTTGCTCATTCCGCATATTGGCTTAAATGCGAGCTTTTCGCACACTGTCACTTCACCGGGTAAAATTGCCTTCATCTCGCAATCTGCCGCCGTATGTTCAACCATTTTGGACTGGGCCAAAAATAAAGAAATTGGCTTTTCATACTTTGTTTCTGTAGGAGATTGCTTAGATATCGATTTTGCTGAGTTATTGGACTTTTTAGGCCGTGACGCAAAAACCAAGGCAATACTACTTTATATAGATAATATCGAAAATATTCGAGGCTTTATTTCAGCGGCACGCGCAGCAGCATTTAGTAAGCCTGTTATTGCCATAAAAACAGGGAAAACGGCAGCCGGCGCACTGGCAGCTGAAATTCATACCGGTGGAAAACAAAGCTCAGATGCTGTCTACGATGCACTATTTCAACGTGCTGGCATGTTAAGAGTAAGCGATTTAACGGAGCTTTTTGCAGCAACGCAAACGCTAGCGATGCACCCTAAACTACTTCAAGTTGAACAGCTCACTATTTTAACCAACGGTGGCGGGCCGGGTGTTATGGCGGTAGATAGCTTGTTACTCAGCTCAGGAAAGCTCACTCAACTAAGCGAAGAAACCCGTGCTGCACTGAATAAAGTCATCCCCCAATCTGATATGACGTCTAACCCTGTTGATATTTTTGGTGACTCTTCTCCTGCACGCTATAAACAAGCACTTGAAATTTTATTACACGCGAAAGAAGTCAAAAATCTGTTAATCATTCATACTCCTTCGGCAATTGCACCTAGCGAAGAGTACGCACAAATTATTGCGCAAACATTAAATACTTTGCCTAAGATGGCACGCCCTTATGTTATCACTAACTTCATGGGCGAAGATGCCGCTTACGCTGCGAGAAAGCTATGTAGCACTCACGCAATTCCGACATACCGCACTCCCGAAGGTGCAGTAAGAGCATTTATGCACTTGGTTATTTACCGCAGAAACCAAAAGCACCTTACCCAAACCCCTGAGTCAAATACCGACGATGCGAAAATAAATAAAAGCGCAGCGAAAGCCTTGGTGGATGAGTTCTTAGCAGACCAACAGAGTTACTTATCGACCCACCAGTCTCGTCAAGTGCTCGCTCATTATGGGATAGAGTGTATCCAAACTGAAGTGGCTTACACCCCAACAGAAGCCAAAGAACAAGCCATGGAATTAGGCTTTCCTGTTGCTTTAAAGCTAATTAGCCCGAGTATTCCATCAAAATCTGAAGTTGGTGGTGTCGTCCTTAACCTCAATGATGCACAAGAGGTAGAACAGACCGCCTTTGCGATGCTGCTGCGAATTAGAAACACCTACCCTGATGCTATTATTGAAGGGTTTTCACTGCAAAAAATGGCGCCTCGTGCGGGTGCCAATGAATTACGTATTGCGATAAAAACCGAGCCTAACTTTGGCCCTGTGATCTTAATTGGCGAAGCGGGTACAGGGCTTGAATTTGCTCAAGCGGCTGTTGCGCTACCTCCATTAAACATGAACTTAGCAAAATACCTCATTGCAGCCGCTCACGATAAAGGGGTATTAAAAGAGAGAATACTGCCTGAAAAAGTTGATAAATATCGCCTTTGCGCGTTATTAACCCGGATATCTCAATTGATCATCGATCAGCCCGACATAACAAGCGTAGAACTAAACCCTATTTTAGCGAGCAATGGGCAGTTTTTGGTGTTAGATGCAACAATGACGCTGAGTCGTTACAAAATACAAAGTCACCGCAAACGTTTATCAATTCGGCCATACCCGATTGAACTGGTTAAACATGTGACATTAAAAAATAATACACAAGCTGTACTTCGCCCTATAAAACCAGAAGATGAGCAAGCTCATCAGGCGTTTGATCAATCGCTAACTAAAGAAGATCGCTACAAGCGCTTTTTTGGTGAACTACCACAGTTTAATCATGATCAGCTGGCAAAAATGACACAAATTGATTACGACCGTGAAATGGCTTTTATTGTAACGCAGGAACAAGAGGGCCAGAGTCTAACATTAGGGGTATCACGGGTGTTAATGGATCCTGATAAAATTCGAGCAGAATTTGCAATTGTCGTGCGCTCAAAATGCCAGGGGTTAGGCCTTGGAGGCATATTAATGCGTGCTGCAATTGAGCACTGTAAAAGCCAAGGAGTGCAATTGATTGAAGGCATTACATTGCCTGAAAATAAAGGGATGATTGAACTTGCTCGAAAACTTGGCTTTAAAATCAGTCGTGATTTTGAAGAAGGTAGTATCAATATGTTGCTCGATTTGACGCAATAAAATAACACGGTATCTATTTTGAATTCATTACGAAAAAAAACGGCATTAGTACTCGAAGGCAACGGTGAATACCGCAACGTTAGCCATTACATTGATGTATTCCTCATCTCGTTGATCATGCTAAATGTGGTTGCCATTGTGCTTGAATCAATTGTGACTTTGGCCAACGAATATGCCTATCAATTCATTATGCTAGAAATAATATCCGTTGGTATTTTTGCCATAGAGTATTTGCTAAGGGTATGGTCATGTGTTGAGAGGGCTGAATATAAAGCAATACCGGTGAGCAACTTCAAGCGCCGCCTTAAATACATGTTATCGCCATTGGCGCTAATTGATTTAATGGCGATTTTACCGACCTTATTAATGATTTTTGTTTCATTCGATCTGCGCTTCTTAAGGGTCTTTAGATTATTACGTGTCTTTAAGCTTACTCGGTACTCGCGAGCTATGCAGTTACTATTACAATCATTTCGCGATGAAAGTAGCTCGCTTTTAGCTGCATTTTTTATCATGTCTGTCGTGCTTATTTTGGCATCATGTGGAATATACCTGATAGAACATGATGTACAACCCGATAAGTTTGGATCAATCCCGGCCGCAATGTGGTGGGCAATGGCCACATTAACAACGGTTGGGTATGGTGATGTAGTCCCAGTTACACCTATGGGTCGTTTTTTTGGCGGCATGATCACATTAGTCAGTATGGGGATGGTTGCTATTCCAACGGGCTTATTAGCATCCAGTTTTTCAGAGCAATTACGCAAACGCCGTTTACATTTTAGTGATGTAGTGCATGAATCTCTCAGTGATGGAAAACTTGATGATGAACAACTAGAGCGCCTTGAAACACTTCGCGTTAAGCTTGGGTTAAATAAACAAGAAGCAAATAAGGCAATTAAAGATCAACTCAATGATCGCAGTCAGCATTTATATTGTCGCCATTGCGGAGCGAAGCAAGACTAAGAATTAACGCTCTCTATTTCAAAAAGAGTACGATAAACACCGACCAAAAACATAAATACAGGCCATTAATGAGCCTGTATTTATGAATTGAAATCTAAGAATATCCCTTTACGCTAAGTGATTAACCTGAACTCTGGTTAAGAGATGTACTAATATACTGATATTAAATAATAAATTTTTTTATAAGTCTCCAGCCGGAGACTTTCAGGGGTAACAAGGCGAGTTTATGCGTCAATGGCTGACCTATTGCAAGTAAATTCAACACAGTTAGCGCTTAAAGTAGCCGCTGGAGATAAATTTATTATCCAGAGCTCAGGTTGATTAGTCTTTACTTAATATGTCGCGCCAATCCCTCTCTAACAAGGCCGTAACGTCATCCCCTGGAATAGGCTTACTAAAGAGATAGCCTTGAAACATATTACAGCCAAGCGCGCGTAAAAAATCTAACTGCTGCGTAGTTTCAACACCTTCTGCAACACATTTTTTACCCAAACTCTTTGCAAGTGTCATTGTGGACTCAATAATTGCTTCATCACCGTTATCAATACCAATATCTGTTACAAAACTACGGTCAATTTTTAAAACATCGATTGGAAAACGCTTTAAATAAGTGAGTGACGCATACCCAGTACCAAAATCATCCATGTATAAGCGACAGCCAATGTCTTTTAATCTAATCATACTCTTTAGTGCATCATCAGAGTCATTCATTAATACCGATTCTGTGATCTCAAAAACCACGGTATCAGGCTTTACATTAGCACTTTCAAGTGCTGCACTAATTTCACCAACAAGCCCTTTATATTCAAAGTCGAGCGCTGATAAGTTAATTGATACGTACAAATCTGGGTATACTAATTGCCACTGTTTCAACTCAATAAGTGCCCGCGACAATGTTTGCAACATGATTTTGGTAATTAGACCAATACTCTCAGCGACTAATGCAAACTCTTGCGTTTCATACACATCATTATCAGGCCAACGTAGCAGCACCTCGAGCCCTTCAACCTGTTGCTTGGATGCATTTACAATAGGCTGATAGAAATTACAAAACTCATGCTCTTTATACGCTTTAGTCAATTGAGACTCTAAATGCAATGCTCGTTTAACATGAACATTCATTTCCTGTTTATAAAATTGATAACTGCCCTCTGCGCTTTTTTTCGCATGATAAAGTGCAACATCACTGGCTTTAAGTAAACTTTTGCTGCTGTGTGCATCATCAGGGTAAATAGCGACACCAATACTCAGGCTAACGTTAACTGTTTGCTCATTGATTAAAATACCATCGGTAACACTGTTCATAACCTTTGAACACAAGAGTACGACCTCTTCAACTTGCTCTATATCCTCGACCAAGAGCATAAATTCATCGCCATTAAAGCGAGCAATACTGTCATTGTGACGCAATCTAGATTTGATTCGCTCGGCCACTAACTTAATAATGGTATCTGCAGCTTCATGCCCTAAGGAGTCATTAAAGTGTTTAAAGCGCTTAATGTTAACATTGAGCAAAGCAACTTTTCGATGATGTGATTTAGCCTGCTCAAGGGCATGCTCTACTCGGTCATTAAAGAGGGTTTTATTGGGCAAGCCGGTTAAACCATCATAATTTGCTAACAAGAAAAGTTCATTCTCAGCCAACTTTTGTGCGTGTATATCTGTTAAGATCACAACATAACTTTCAAGCCGATTATCATTTCCAGCTACGGCACTTATTTTGATTAACACATGACGCAACTCACCATTGGCTAGCCTTACAGTATCTTCGGCACTATAGTGCTCTCCTACGCTTTGATCTTTCATAATACGTATGTAATTCATACGTGATGAGCGGCTCATACCGAAGTTCAAACTGCGACTAGATCTGTAATCTGTTGGGAACTCAAATGCAGTTTGCAATGCTTGATTGGTCGCCAGTATGCGTAAATTTTTATCCAGAATGAACACCCAATCTCGCGTTTGCTCAAACGCTGCACCAAATAAACGCGCATGCTCTTCAAACACAAGCTCTCGAGTCATATTGGTATAGGTACCGGCTACTTTTTCAGGGGTTCCACTTTGCCATGCGACGACTTTGCCAAAGTCTTTGTACCAACGCCAATGCCCTGTTTTATGACGAAGTCGATAAGTACAATTAAAGTACCCTTTTTCGGTCGATAAAAACTCGAGCCATTCAAGGCGGAATTTTTGTTTATCTTGTGGGTGAATTTTAGCCAGGTACTCATCTAAATTAACCGTATCAAACTCGTAACCAAGCTCATTCTTCAATCGTGGCTGATAGATTATTGGACTTAATGATTGCCAATCCCACACCCCTGAATGACTTCCTTCTAAAGCTAATTTTAGTCGCGCTTCACTTTCTTGGGTTTCTCGGTGTGCAGCCATTAAAATCTGCTGGATGCGATTTCTGCGCATTACCCAACCTGCAATTATTGCAAAAAGTGTCATGGCGTATAAAGCCATAAACAGTGGCGAACGCCATAATGGGTATTTTACCTCAATATCTAATGTGGCAGGGTGTGTAAAATCACCGGTTAACGGATCCTTTGCCCAAATTTTTAGTTGGTAATTACCTGGATTAAGCTTTGGAAATAAGACTCGATTATTATTACGGGTGTAGGATTTCTGCCCATCTGAAAGCTGGTACTCATACACAATGCGTTCTTGGTAATTAAACGCCATCGCAGAAAACGCGATTTCTAATCCTATGTCATCGTGCTCTAACGTCACTTTTTTAATAGGCTGTTTTAAATCGACCGATAATTCACGTGACATAATATCAATGCTAGTGACATTAACATGATCAATTAATCCATGCTTTGGACTGTTATCGTCAGGAAAAAAATACGTGATACCTTTTAACGTACCATACACAATTTGCCCTGTTTTTAAACGCGTGAATGCACCGCTATTAAACTCTGTTGAAACAACGCCTTCAGATGCCGTAAACTGTTGAAAGTGTTTATTCTCCGGGTTTAAACGCCAAATTCCTTTATGGCTGCTCATCCAAATCATACCGGATTCATCAAGCACCATGTCGTACAGTAATGTACCCAGTTGATTTTTATCTAAATCAATGGTGTGTAAAAGCTTATAAGTACTAGCATCAAGCCCTATTAAGCCAAAATTTGAAAGCGAGATCCACAGCACATTGTTTTTATCAACAATATATGACATGACATTAACGGCAACATTTTCATGCTGCTCAGGGACCGTATAAATTTTTTCAAGAGTATACGTTTTAGGATCAACATGGTACAAAACACCGGCATTATAAAACAATGGGGAGTCAGGTCTCGTGGATAAAGTCGGTAAAAAGCCGAACACTAAGAAAGGTTCAAAACTCTCAAACTCACCTTTTAAAGGGGTAATAATTTGGCTTTCAACATCATACATAAACACCCCATGTTCGGGGTGAACATAAAACAGCTCACCACTGGGCATCAGCACAGCACCATGCACCCACCCTTGAATCAGGTGTTGTTGACTGGAGTCTTTTGTGATCGCTGGTAAAATGTCATAGCTCTTAGGGTCAAAACTAAAGAGCCCGCGATTAGTATGTAACCATAATTTATCTTTATGCGCTTTAATATTGTAAACACTAAATTCAGTTGTAAATAGATCAACCTGATAGTCTTTTAAAAAAACCTGACTTTCCATTGTTGTTAAATCTACCGCAGTCAATCCATTATGCGTAGCCAACCAAACGCGATCATCATATTCGGTTATCCCCCAAATTGATGGATGCGATAAGCCATCTCCTTTAATTTTGCTGGCATCTAAATTTTCAAAGTTGTAGCTATCAAACGGTAAATAAAAAGCACCATCACTCTTAGTTGCTACCCACATAGAGCCGTTATCATCTTTCACTATATCGATAATACTCGAATCAGATAAAGCATAGTTACTTTCTTGAATGCGATTATTTTTTACCAACTCGCCTGTCTTCGCATTATAGTTAAACAACCCTTTATCTGTACCTAAGTCATACATACCTTGGTTGCTAATAATTTTCCAAATATTAAGATTTGGTAGTAATGTTCTGTTTTTAAACGGTGTATCTGGGCGCTCAAACATGCTTGATAAGTCACCAATGTCGACTTCGTATAGACCACGCACAGCACCAACTAGCAGCTTATTATTTTCAGCTAAAGCAAATGATTTAACATAATTTTGGTAAATGTGTTCAGGCTCACTGCTTAAGTGTTCAAGAGGGCGATATTGTCCAGTGCTAATCTTGTAGACATAAGCGCCATCACTTGTGGCAATAAAAATGTAATCTTTGTAATGAAATAGATCGCGGATAACGGTGCTACGTGTTCGATCAGGTAGCTCAAAAATGGTTTCTATTTTACCAGTCGCTAATTCTAACCGAGCAAAATCCCAACCACGTCCAATCCACAAGGATTTATCATCGGTTACGAGCATACTAAAAACGGATTGACTTAAAAACTGCTCTTCGCTGACCGGTTTAGATAAAAACTGTTGATAGCTGTCCGTGACAGGATCATAGCGAAATAATCCCGCTAATAAGGAGGCAATCCAAATATAACCCTCTGGGTCTTGGTAAATACGGTCGATGATTACTTCATCGAGTTCCCCATTTGGACCTGCAATATGAATAACTTGATAACCGTCGTATCGGTTTAACCCTCCCTCTGTGGCAAGCCAAAGATAACCGTTATTATCTACCAGCATTTTGCTTACATAGCTTTGCGATAACCCTTCACTCGGTGATAAACGCTTTACTTTTGCGCTTACGCCCAAGGCCGTTACAGTGCTAATAGCGAACACTGTAAAGAAACATACTTTTAACCAGTTACCCATCTACTAACCTACATATTCTAAATCATTATCTAGACAGCACTGTAAAGGGATGATATTGCGCTGTTCATACGCTTTAAAAAGAATCATTAAAGGCGCAGGTAATGTTAACACAAAGTTAAAGCCAATAGACTGATAGAAATGAATTAAATTTTGATAAGCAAATGTATAAACAACATCATGTTGCGCTGATACCGACCGTTTGATTAACTCAGAGGCTATACCTTTATTACGCCATTGTGGCGCAACCAAGACGGTGGATAAAAATAAAGTCCCTTCACGAGTTTGCACACGACATGCCGCTATAATGTCAAAATCATCATATGCAACCCACACCTCATCGTGTTTATTTGCTCGCCCTCGAGCATTATGCAGAGCATAGAACTTATTAACAAGCGGCGTTTTTATCGAAGCTAACCGTTCAAATCTTGGCAAAGCTAGCTCTGCATTAACGCTAAATACTGTTCAAACTTTTGTTTCAAAAATGCCTGTTCAGCGCTAGGGCGGCTATTTATCGTTGTATACACATTCTCGCGGGTCTTCTTCCCCCGTTTTATTTGGTAAGCCCAAAATGATGCTTCATAATCAAGCTGAATTTGATATTTTTGTTCGCGAGGTAAAGAGCACAAATTATATACCATGATTGTCCAATTATATTAAAACCTATATTAACCCCGAGTATATCAAACTATTATAAATTAGTAGAAAGAGTCGCTCTCAACCTTGCACTTACGTTAATTTAAACGTAGATTGATGGCGATTTTTCGTTCCTTTTGGAAAGGCATTGTTAAAAATTTATTTTATTACAATAATGATGTGCTGCGTGCTTTTACCCACTGTAAGCTCAGCTGCTAATCGTTCATTACAATTTAACCGCCCAGCAGACACCCCTCAAGCACGCTATGTGATTGAGTTAATGTCGATCGCCTATAGCAATATCGGGTATGAATTAGAAGTTATAGATTTTAATCACCAAAGTGCTTTAGCCGCTGCAAATAATGGGATTTTGGATGGGCAGTTAGGCCGAATCAATAGCATTTCTCAGCAATATAAAAATTTAAATGTAGTTAACTTTCCATTATTTGAGTTCAATCTTATCCTGTTAAAAAATTGCGATACGTGTCGCTTTGAGCAACTCAATAATATCGCAATACAAGCAGGGTACCCTGCAGCAAAAAGCTATTTAGATAACAACCCATTTATTGGCGAAGTAATAAGAGTAAAGAGTGTCACAGCACAGCTTAATTTGTTAGCACAAAAGAAAGTTGATGGCGTGTTACTGTTAGATTTTCTGCTCAAAAGCAAACACCCTAGATTTGATATATCAACGTTTTCAGCTGACGTATTAGTGCCTATCCGTAGCTTTCACTTTTTGCACAAACGCCACAAAGAGTTAATTCCTTTTTTAGAACAGCAACTGACGCTCCTTGAAGAAGACGGAACTGTAAACCAGCTAAGAGACAAGCACCTGAATCACTAAAAATCAAACCCTTGTTGTTCGGGCTGAGCGGCTTTTGTGGCTGCACGTTGTTTTTGAATGTAGCGCTTATAACGCTGCTGGCATAACTCAATCACTTTCTTTTTTTGTGTATTAGTAAATGAGTTCCAAGAAAAACGTTCATCTCGGCTGCGGTAACACCCTTTACAATATCCCCGATTATTGACCTCGCATATCCCTTTGCAAGGGCTAGGAATCTCAAATATTTCAATTTGTTGCATTCGCAATACACTATTCATTCAATACTGAACTAAGTATAGCTCGTTTTTCGGCCAAAAAAAAAGCCGCTCAATGGCGGCTTTTCTTTGATAAGGCGTTTAATTACTCACATATTTCATTACTGTTTATCTCAGCTTTACGATGAAATGGTTTTGCATACATGGCTGTTACAAGTGCTCTGAGTTCTTCTGGTACACACGCCATTCTCTGCTCAAATGCCTGGGCATCTTTATTATCTATCACTGCTTGCTGGCAGCCACCAGCAATGTAATTGCCTGGGTGTAAGAAAAATGAATCGACAATTTGCTTATCGATAGTTTTAGCGAGCTGCTCTGGTGAATCACACCCCTGTGTTACTGGTTGTCCAAAAGCTAAATGCACATGCCCTTTTGCTGTACTGAACCCCTCAACGATACTCGCAATATCCTCGCCCGCAGATTTTACATATTTACCGTGATGCTGTTTGTGATAGAGCTCTTTTGCTTTTGCAATAGCGCAAGGTTCATATTGATACGAAATAGAGACGGGCACGATTTTGAGTTCACGTACATATTCAGCAAACTCTTTCTTTTGCTTACGCCCTTGCAATTGCAACATTTTCAATAAGGCCGGATCAGTTTGGTCAAATCCATCCTTTGCACGCCCTTCTTTTTGAGCAATCCAAATAGAGTGACCCTCGCTTATAGAATCATATATATAAGCAGAAAGCTGAGAAAGTGCTCTAAGCATTTCTTTAGGTGCTTTTGCAGAGCGTTTAACAATGAAGCTTTTATTGAGTCGCATTAGCTCTGTGATATACGGTATTTGCAATAAATTATCACCGATTGCAATACGGACTGTTTTCATATTGTGGCTAAACAGCCCCCAGTTAACTAACGCTGGGTCCAATACAATATCACGGTGATTTGATACAAATAAGTATGACTGCTTAGGGTCTAGCTGCTCTAACCCTGAAAAGGTCACTTCAGATGTTGTTCGTTTAACCAGCATCTCTAAATAATGAGCAACCTCTTGCTGAACTTGCTCAACAGAACGCACATCGCCCCATTTTTTTTGTAATTGACGTTTAACTAAAAAGCGAGCAACAAATGGAATCGTAGATAAAAATCGCGGTAGATTGTATTTAGCTAACACATCTAAAAATGCATTATCATTAATTAAGCGCTCAACTGAAGCCGCTACTTCATCATCATTATAAGGTCTTATATCGGCGTACTTGTCCACTAATTCACTCATTACTGCATCATGTAAAGTTAAAAAAACTGCGCGTAAAAATACGCACAGCTTAAATCAGAGCTGGATTATAACTCAGGCAAACGAAAATGCGAACCGAGTCAATAAGTCACACAATATATTACAGGGCAACTTTTATATAAGTTTATAAATAACAAACAATTAAGTAAACCTCTTACCAGTTGCGTGTAATCTGGTTATCATTGCTTTTAACATCAAACGAAGCATTAACACCATTAAGATCAGGCCACATACCCAACTAAACCACTGGGGGAGAATCTCATGCTCATGCCCCATCATCGGGCTTACAACAAAACCGTATTGCGCGACTAAATAATCAGTTAAAAAGCCAAATGCAATTGCAACACCAATAACGCCCACTAAATAAGCAGCTACAGCCCGCTTACCCAACTCGCTAGCTACCACCCCTAAAGTGGCTATGTTGGTTGCAGGCCCTGCCAGCATAAAGACCAATACCGCACCTGGCGATACCCCACTTAGTAATAGTCCTGCCGCTATTGGGGTAGAAGCTGTGGCACAAATATACATTGGAATACTAATTAATATCACTACGGTCATGGCTAAAAGGCCACTCCCCCACTGGCTTAAAAATGATTCAGGGACGTATGTCTGTACTAGGGCGGCAAAAAATAATCCTATCAGTAACCAGATCATAGTATCTGAGAGTAATTTATTGCAGCTAAATATAATAGCTTGCTGTATTTTTTGCCATTGCGTAGGCGTTGCAACCTGTTTGCTTGCACAGCAACTTGACTGCTTAGGCTCTGTTGGAATCGGGCGCTTAGCCGAACAGCATGATGTTTTTTCTGGTTCTGGTTTATTTTTACTTGCACAGCAACTAGCCTGCGAACTTGACTCTGTACTTTCACCTGTCGTTTCACGCCCGACTAAAACTCCCGCCACAATGGCGCTTGTGATAGCCGCAACCGGCCTTATAATTGCCATAAACGGGCCTAGTAACACATACGATACTGATACGGAATCAACGCCAGTCTCTGGTGTGGAGACTAAAAATGCAGTCGTTGCACTTTTTGACGCACCAGCACGACGCAGTCCTATCGCTGCTGGAATAACACCACAGGAACATAACGGCATTGGCGCACCTATACATGCCGCCTTAACAGTCGTCCAGAATCCCTCTTTACCAAGATGTTTATTCAAAAAATTAGCCGGCAAGTAAACATTAAGTATCCCAGCAATTAATAACCCTAACATTAGCCAAGGAGCTGACAAAAGAAACAGCTGCCAAAAATTGTTAATTAAGTCCATCGAGATCCTCCAACGTTGATAAAATTGAGCAATTATTTGCGGGTTCTTTTCCCCCACAACACGTGTCAGCTAGTATTGTTAATGATTGATGAAACCGTGTTAACTCATCGATTCGTTGTGCAATTAAATCCCGTTTTTGAATCGTTAACTCTTTAACTTCATTACATGAATGCTGTTGCTTATGAAATTTGATCTGTAATAACTCTTTTATTTCCGCCAAACTAAAACCAACATGTTTAGCTCTTAGTATAAACCTCATTTGCTTTAATTCTGAATGACAATAGTCTCGGTAGCCTGCACTGGTTCGTCTAGAAGGCATTAACAATTTATGTTTTTCATAGTACCTTAGCGTATCAGTGCTTACACCAAGCTGACTTGCAAATTCACCTATTTTCATCATCGTCTCCACACATGGTTGTAAGCTTAGTCAGTATCATAAAACTATAAAGCTTAGAGTACACACTAAGGTCAAGCATTTTAATTTTTTAAAGGGAAAATACATGAATATTACATTACTCGACTCTGCCACATTGGCTAGCACCCCATTAACACCTTTTGAATCACTGGGAAATTTCACCCATTACCCTTTAACAACACCCGATCAAGTTTTACAACACAGCGCTGACGCAAACGTATTAATCACTAATAAAGTAAATTTAAGCGCTCAGACTATGCGCAAACTGCCTAAGCTAAAGTTAATCTGCGTAGCCGCAACAGGCACTAATAATGTCGACCTGATTGCCGCAAAAGAGCTGGGGATCACCGTAACAAATGTCGCTGGTTACTCTACCCCCTCAGTCATACAACATACTTTTACACTCATCACCAACCTATTAGGACAAACACACCGCTATGCTGCTGACTGTAAAGAAGGACTGTGGCAACAAAGCCAAATGTTTTGTCGGCTTGATTACCGTATTAACGAAATTGCAGGTAAAACACTGGCAATTATTGGGCATGGTGATCTAGGTAAAGGCGTTGCAAACGTTGCCACGGCGTTTGGTGCTAATGTAATTGTATGTGAACGTAAGAATCAACCTCCACGCGAGGGAAGAACTGAGTTTTATCAAGCAATCAGAACAGCTGACATTATTAGTATTCACTGCCCCCTAAATGATGAAACGCTTAACCTTATCGGTCAAGAAGAGCTGGCTATGATGAAGCCCAGCGCAATACTTATAAATACCGCACGAGGCGGTATTGTTAATGAAACACAACTTTGTGAAGCATTAAATAACAATGTCATAGCGGGTGCGGGCTTTGATGTTTTGAGTAATGAACCTGCGCAGTCAAGCAACCCTTTGGCAAACTATTCTAAAGATAATTTAATACTCACCCCACATATTGCATGGGCAAGTGAAGAGTCAATTTGTCGCTTAGTCAATGAAATATGTTTAAACATTCACGCCTTTAGAAAAAACGAACACAGAAATAGATTAGTATAATTAACTAAATTTTAGTTTTTTATACCAACATAAATGGCTAAAATTATTTACTTACTAACACAAAAAATATAAGCCATTGATTTTAATTTAAAATTAAAGTTGGCCAACTATTTGCTTTTACTAAGCAAGTTATAGAAAAATTATTTGAACTCAGGATAAAAAAAATGAAAAAGTTAATGTTGATTGCCGCTTTGAGTGCGCCGCTTCTAACGGGTTGTGTAATTGCTGTTTCAGATGGCGAAGCTGAAACTCACTGGGCTGGAGACTCATCAAGTAGCTGGGAAAAGCACCATAAAAATAACCGCGAAACAATTGCTAGCTTAGCGCTAGATAGTAATTATCAAATGGTATTAAACCGTCTTAAAACACCTAACTTTACTGAGTTATTAAAGAAAGATGATGACGTATATCAAGTCTTATTTTATGCCACACATAGCATTCACTCTGACGGAAAAATGACAAAAGATGAATGCACACCACTGGTGTTTAAAAATGACAAGCTAATCGGTGTTGGTGAGACTATTTATAAGTCGTTAAGCAATAACTAATTAGTGAATTTATTAACGAACAAAGCTGCGGACAATGACTTTATCTCTTCCGCAGTTTTTTGCTTCATATAACCCTGAATCAGCCTCTTCAAGCAATTGCTTTTCAGTGTTATCTACTAATAGTGTCTCGGCTTGAGAATTCTCAATCTGCGTTGTTGCAACACCCAGACTTATAGTGACATGATCAGCATTCAGCGACTCAGCATGCGTAATATTAAGCAACTTAATAGCATCACGTAATTTATTGGCAAATGCCAACGCTTGTTCTTTGTTCACGTCTGGTAAAACAGCGGCAAATTCTTCTCCACCATAACGAGCAACAAAATCTCCCCCTCGCTGGCACTGAGCCACTAATGTTTGAGCTACTTTTTTAAGGCATTCATCGCCTGCTCTGTGACCATAATGATCGTTATAACGCTTAAAGTGATCTATATCAGCGATGATAACCGATAACGGTGTTTTATTTCGAATGCTGCGTCGCCACTCACTGCTCAACATTTCATCTAAGTAACGCCGATTCGGAATCTCTGTCAAACCATCGATAGATACAAGCATTTCTAACAAATCATTTTTTTGCTTAATCAATAACTGATTCTTAACACGGGCTTTAACAACCACTGTACTAAAAGGTTTAGTAATGTAGTCCATTGCGCCTAATTCAAACCCTTTTGCCTCATCGTTGTGGCTGGTATTAGCAGAAATAAAAATAACAGGGATGGCTTGCGTAAGCTGATTTGCTTTTAGTCGACTAAGCACTTCATACCCATTTAAACCAGGCATAACAATATCAAGTACAATTAAATCAACACGATTGGATTCTACAAAGAGGAGCGCTTTTTCACCACTTTCTGCAGAAAATACCTCGTACTCATTGGCAAGCGTTCTTTCTAATATCAACCGATTGAGCGGAGCATCATCAACGATGAGTATTTTCGCCTTTTTCAACATACTAGATTTCCCTTACTTGAATAAACGCATAGACTTGCTGCAGCTCAATGATAAGCTCTTTATGAAGAGTATAGTCCACTTCTGATGTTTTTCTTATTACGGTTTCTAACCGCTGCGCTAATTCTGATAGACGCAAAAAGCCTAAATTTCCCGTAACACCTTTAATATTATGTACTATTTTAACAAGCTCTTCAGGCGACTTTTCATTGTTTAAATTTGATAAGTGACCGTCACATAAATCAGCTAACTTACTCAACATTACTTGTAATAACGCGTTATCTCCTGCAAATTGAGATAGAGCAAAAGACTTATCAAAAAATGCTACCGGATTCATTTCAACCGTCGTAATAGCGTGTAATAACGTGCTGGCAATTATGGGCTTGGTTAAATGTTTATTCATACCTGCAGCCATTGATCGCGCTTCATCTTCCGCTTCACAATGAGCAGTTAATGCAAAAATCGGCAACTGTTGTAACGTATAGCTTTTTCGTAACATCTGTGTCGCTTGCAAACCATCTAAAATTGGCATTTGTACATCCATTAATATGAGATCCGGTTTGACTTTTTCCACCAATTCAATCCCCTTTTTGGCACTGCTGGCTTGTAAAACGTTAATACCTGCCTGAGATAATATATTGTTGATAATATCCAGGTTAAGCGGGTTATCATCTATAGCAAGGACAAGTAAGCCATTGAGGTCAACTTGCGAAATAGCCTCTGCTGAAGTGCTTTTAGTTAAAACAGGTTGAGAGATTAACCTCTGTATAAAGGCCGAGCTCTTTATATTCGTAATACAAATTGATGCATCTTCTAAAGTAATAACCTGTTGATTGCTCTTTATGGAATAAATAGGGATTTGAGATGTTATTAATTGCTGTTTAATAGGTTGAATCGCTAATAAATGCGCCAAGTCATAGTCATTAATAATAATGTATTCGCAGCTTAGTACTTCACTATTCGCCTGCAATTGAGCTAACGTTTTACACTTAATATCTGATGCTAAAAGCTCACAAGCTTGGCTAAACTCGTCACCTTTTTCTGTATCCGTTATAACCAAGCCATTATGCCAAGTAATTTGACTGGCATATTCATTTTCAAGGCTGTTAAAAGTAATGTTAAATGAAAATTCACTGCCATTATTTTTACTACTATTAACAACTATTTGAGCCCCCATAAGGGCAAGTTCATGTTTAACAATAGCTAACCCCAAACCCACACCTTGGTGCTGACGAGTTAACGATTCATCTCCCTGTGTAAAGGCATCAAATAAGCGTTTTTGATCTCTATCATCTATTCCAACACCAGTGTCTATCACTTTAAAAACGAGAGTCTGTAAGCCTTCTTGCTCGTCTAGTATCGCTAGTTTTAATGTTATCGCCCCTTGCTCAGTAAACTTAGCTGCATTCGTTATTAAGTTCCCCAGTACATGCTGTAAACGAATATAGTCCCCTACTAACTGAGTGGCAATTGCAGGATCGACTTCAATATTAAACTCCAGCGGTTTGTTTTGGCATAAGCCTAACAGCAGGCTTTCGCAGCTATCAATCAATTCAATTAAGTTAAATGGTTTTAACTGCAACTGTGCTTGATTACTTTCAACTCGAGCAAAATCCAACATACGATTAAGCATAATTAATAAGTTTTGTGCAGCACTTTTAGCCTGGTTAGCATACTGTACCTGCTGTGTTGATAGGCCTTGTTGAAAAATCATATCAATTAAACCAGTAACAACATTCAATGGCGTGCGTATTTCGTGGCTCAAATTAGCAATAAAACGGCTTTTAGCCTGCGTAGCTCGCTCGGCATCTTGTTTGGCTTGGGTTAATGCACTGATGTCTTGAATATGAATGGCGTAATAGTAAGGCGCAAGCTGAGAATCCCACACCAAGGATATACTCAATTGCCACCACTTTTGTTGACCTTGTTGCTCTAGAGTGAGGTGGTAAACCTTTTGTTTTTCAGTCAGTAAAAGCGCTAATGTTGAGTTTATTTTTTGCCACTGAGACTTAGGGAAGAGCTCGCTAAAAAGTAATTTAGACTCGTTTTTGTCAATATCAAATAACTTTCTGGCAGCCCTATTTAATTGAAGGATTGTGTGTTCTAAAGAAAGCAAAATCACGCCATTAGCAGCGAATTCAATGGCGCTTCTAAATTTCGACTCAGAACTTTTTAATGCATTGAGTGCATACTCTTGCGCCGTAATATCTCGACCAATAGCCATCGATCCTAACAACTGGTTTTGCTCATTATAAAAAGGCGATATGGTGAGCTGATATACATGGCTGTCGTTCTCTATACGCTGCTGGGCACGACTTCGGTTACAGAGGACTTCCCGCTCTAATTCGCTAATATGACCATTGTCATCACTAATATCACTTAGCTGCAGACCCACTAATTGACCTTGTTCAACGCCAATGTATTTTTCATAAGCACGATTACATCCTAAAAACGAACCATCAATATTTTTAAAATATATCAAATCTGGCACACTGTTTAGCATCGTGTTCAATAAGGCAAGGTGGCGCTCTTTAGCTTCGTAGCTTCTTGCAAGTTCGCGTGTTTTTATTTTTACTTGTGAATCCAACTCAGCATTCGCTTGCTGCAATGAATCAACCAACTGCATATTCTTATTAAATACTTTTTTTATTCGACTAAACCAAGGCTGCCAATTTATCGGTATTTGATAACGTGATGCTTCAAAGCGCTGCGTTTCACTGTGCTCAAGGTACGCCATTAAATGGGTAATGGGTTTAACAAATATACGCTGACTTAACCAAAAAACAACACTAAACATAGACACTAAAAACACACTAAGAAAAATAAACTCAATCAGTACCTCGTATCGAATAGGCAAGGTTAATTGCTCATGCGATTCATAAAAACCTAACGTGACTGGTTGCTTATCAGATTGTTGAAAAAGGAGTAATTGATTTTTTTTGTCTGGCGCTTGTAAAGCGCTGCCTGTCCATGAAACATTGGGCCAATACTGTTTAAGGAGCTGTGTTGCTTTAATTGTCCTTGTAGAGCTTGCAATAACATGACGAGACGCCGTTAGGAAAATATACTCTCCACTATCTGAAGAAATTTTATCTAACCAGGCAGAGATCGCCTGTAAATCATAAATTAAAATAACATAGTCATTACTCATCGGCGTACGCCGCTGACCGAGTGCAAAATACGCTTTACCTTCAAGCTGAATAATTTTACTTGAAGAGAGCATATTATCTCTAAACTGCGGCCTAAACTGGTTATCTAATATCTGAGTAAGAAAAAAGCTCCCATTATCATTGCGTCGCTTTACATAAGCAAAACCTTGCTCATTAACATACGCTATCGCCGACAACGATTGAATAAGAGACAGTGTTGTATTAAATGCAGGTCCAAGTGCAATCACCTGCTGCCACTGAGCGATTGCTTGCGGGCTTGATGAAAAACGGCCTTGCCCTACTATTTCACCACCTTGTGCCGGGATTTTTCGGTAGTAGTAGTCATTAAACTGATTTACATCATTTAACCATTGACGATCAAACCGGTAAAAAAGAGGCTGCTCGTATTGTGCCAACAAGGTGGTCACTAAGGTTTGTGCTGCATCCATTCGGTGAGCTAATTGCGCAGCTAAATTACTAAATTCAGCTTCACGTTGAACAGTCGCTCGCTCTAATTTAATGTTATAAAGGTGCAGGCATAAAAGAAATGCAACAAGTAAAGGTACAACCAAAGCAACGGCAAGTGAGCGGTAATAATGCTTTAAGGGTAAAAAGTCCAACCTAAGATCCGTCGTATGGCTCGATAATCTTTTCTAGACTATCGAGCCAAGCACTCGGACGCAAGTTATAAATTTTCTTCTGCAAATGAGGCTAGACGGCTGCGCACCACACCGTTTAAGTTTATGGTGGCACTGCCTTCAAAATCCTTAAAGCGCTCAACAATGTACGTTAAACCTGAAGTGACAGGTGTTAAATAGTTACTGTCTATTTGTGCTAGATTGCCTGAGCAAATAAGCTTGGTGCCTTCACCGCAACGTGTAATGATTGTTTTAAGCTGTGAAGCCGTTAAATTTTGGCTTTCATCTAAAATTACCACTGCATTTTGAATACTTCGCCCGCGCATAAAGTTGACCGATTTAAATTGCATATTGGCTTTTTCCATAATGTAGTTGCGGCTTGATACTGGGTTTTCATCCCCTTTATGCAAAACCTCCAGGGTATCAGTGATTGCTGCAAGCCACGGCGCCATTTTTTCTTCTTCCGTACCAGGTAAAAAGCCAATGGACTCAGCTATTTCAGGGGTATTACGAGTGACAATCACTTTGTCGTAAATACCTTTTTCAATAATCATTTCAAGGGCACTGGCAAGCGCTAACAATGTCTTACCACACCCAGCGGGTCCTGTTAGAATGACCAACTCAATGTTTGGATCTAGTAAAGCGTCTAACGCCATGCCTTGGTATATATTTTTGGGTTTCACCCCCCATGCAGACTGATGCATTAAACGTTCGGCACCGATGTCTTTAAGCATAATATGTTCATCATCATAGGACGTAACACGGGCCGCAAAATGCTCACTGCCATCCAGTAAGTATTCATTACAGAACACATCTGGTATTAAACTTTTAGCTACTTTATGAAACGTATCTCGGCCGTGTTGCTGTGTTTCACACTCACCGACATGTTGCCAAAAATCACCTTCAATTTTTTTATAGCCAGTGCTTAATAATTCAATATCATCAATAAGTTGATCTGTGCGGTAATCTTCAACAAACTTAAGCCCCGCGCCTTTTGCTTTTAACCGCATGTTTATGTCTTTAGTCACTAACACTACTTTGGCATCGCTGTGTTGTTTCTGCAGATGAACAGCACAATTGATAATACGGTGGTCGTTTTCGTTGCCGGGTAAGCCGGATATGGAATCCGCGAAGAGGTGATCATTGACGATAATCAAGGTACCAGTGGAAGAGACCTTGGCTTTTTTATTCGTTGGCAGTGCAACCCCTTTTAGCATTTGTTCTGGCGTTGCGTCTCTTAACACATCATCTAAGCCACGAATGGCAACCCGCGCATCACGGCTAACATCATGCTTTCGGTCTTTGATGTGATCTAACTCCTCGAGTACAGTCATTGGAATAACAACATCATGCTCTTGAAAAGATAAATAAGCGAGGGGCTCATGGAGTAGTACGTTGGTATCTAGCACATACATTTTACTATCAAGGTTCGAAGCTTTTTCCATAGCACTTTCCTTACGTTTTATGATTTTTATGCTATACCCAACTAATCAAGTGAAACGGGATAAGTGGATGCCCTAAAAAACTTAATTACTAAGGTATATTCTAAGTTTAGCTTAGTTGTCATAAAAGTCTGTTTTATGACAAACCTTTTTTTGTTTTAAATTAGCCTGAATGACAGGTACTAACATAGAAATAATTCACCGTTATTAAATTAATTAAAAGTGAGCTAGTTAGCGCCTTGCAGTGGTGTTAGGTAACAGGTAACATAGCCGCCTTTTTCTTCATAGACGAGACATATATGAATTTTTCCTTAGGTCAGCGTTGGATCAGTGATACAGAGTCAGATTTAGGATTAGGCACCGTAGTTGCCCTTGAAGGCCGTCAGGTCAGCATTTTATTTCCCGCCAGTGGCGAAAACCGTGTTTATTCTATGACAGAAGCGCCGGTGACTCGTGTGGCATTTAATCCTGGTGATGTGATCAAAAGCGTTGAAGAATGGGAACTAGAAGTTGAGTCTATTGAAGTACAAGGTGAACTGCTTTGCTACCATGGAACACGCGTTGATAATGGCGAGCCAGCACAATTAAAAGAAACCTTTCTTGATCATTTTATAAAGTTTAACAAACCACAAGATCGCCTCTTTGCAGGCCAAGTAGATCGTTTTGACCGTTACACGTTGCGTTATCAAACATGGCAACATCAATTTGAGCGCCAACAATCACCCATCAAAGGGTTGATTGGCCAACGTGCAAGCTTAATACCCCACCAGCTTTATATAGCGCAAGAAGTTGGTAAACGTTTTGCTCCTCGCGTTTTACTCTCTGATGAAGTGGGTTTAGGTAAAACCATCGAAGCTGGTATGATCTTACACCAACAAATAATTAGTGGTCGTGCTAGCCGCGTGTTAATTGTTGTACCTGAGAACCTACAACATCAGTGGTTAGTTGAAATGCTACGTCGTTTCAATTTGCATTTTTCAATTTTTGATGAAGAACGTTGTGATGAAGCCTTTGCAGACTCACCTAACGTATTCGATACTGAACAGTTAGTGCTTACTAGTCTTGAGTTCATCACCAAGAAAAAGCGTTGGTTTGAACAAGCAACCATGGCTGATTGGGATTTACTGATTGTCGATGAAGCGCATCACTTAAGCATTAACAATGCTAAACCAAGCACTGAATATCAGCGCATTGCTGAGCTTAGCCAAGATATTCCGGGGCTAATTTTATTAACAGCCACCCCCGATCAACTTGGTCACAGAAGTCACTTCGCCCGCTTACAATTACTCGACCCAGATCGTTTTTATGACTACGATGCATTTGTTGAAGAAGAAAGTAATTACAAGCATGTTGCAGAGGCAGCAAACCAGTTACTACAACATCAAGCCCTTGATGACAGTGCTAAAACAACACTCATTGAACTGTTAAAAGAAACCGATATCACCACAGTGCTTGAGCAAGCACAAAAGGGTGATGCTGCTGCCCGCAAAGAAATTTTATCGATGCTGCTGGACCGTCATGGTACAGGGCGAATTTTATTTAGAAATAGCCGTAGTGGCATCGACGGCTACCCAAGCCGTAAGTTGCACGCCTACCCTATGGCAATGCCTAAGCAATATAAAACAGCTATTTCTGTGTTGGGTACTATGAGCGGAATTCAAAGTGCTGAGTTAAGTGCGCAACGTGCGTTATTCCCTGAGAAAATATTTCAAGAGTTTGAAGGCGAAAGCGCTAGCTGGGGTGCTTTTGACCCGCGTGTAGATTGGTTAATAGACACACTTAAAACTTTGAAACACGAAAAAGTATTACTTATTTGTGCAAAAGCTGAAACAGCCATTAGTCTTGAGCAGATCCTACGCGAACGTGAAGCTATTAAAGCTTCTGTATTCCACGAAGGAATGTCTATTATAGAGCGAGACCGCGCAGCCGCATTCTTTGCAGATGAATACGATAATGCACAAATATTATTGTGCTCTGAAATTGGGTCAGAAGGGCGTAACTTCCAATTTTCTCATCACTTAGTGTTGTTTGATTTACCACTCAACCCTGACTTACTTGAGCAACGCATTGGCCGTTTAGACCGCATAGGTCAAACAGAAGACGTAAACATTCATGTACCCTACTTCGAAAACACTGCACAGGAAGTCCTATTACGCTGGTATAACGAGGGTCTAGACGCGTTTGAAATGACCTCCACCACAGGGCAGTTGCTTTACAAAGAGTTTAGTGAAGATTTACTCGACTTTATCTCTGCACATAACTGTGATGAAGATGAATTAGACCCACTCCTTGAACAAGTAGCGAGCCAAAATGCGAAGTTACGTAAACAAATGGAAAACGGTCGTGACCGTTTACTGGAGCTCCATTCATCAGGTCAAGGAGCGGCAAATTCGCTCGTCGCTGACATTGAGCAACTTGATAACCAGTTTGAGTTACCAAGTTACATGATTAATGTCTTCGATACATTCGGTGTAAGCCAAGAAGATAAAGGCGAAAATACCATTATCTTAAAGCCAACAGAACACATGTTAAACCCGTCGTTCCCTAGCTTGAAAGATGATGGCATCACCGTTACCTTTGACCGCGATACCGCTTTATCACAAGAAGACGTGCACTTTATTAGCTGGGATCACCCAATGGTTCAAGGCACGCTCGATATGATTTGCGATGATGACTTTGGTACAGCTTCAGTTGCACTGCTGAAAAATAAAAAGCTACCGGCCGGTACTTTTTTTGTTGAGCTAATATTTGTAGGTGAAGCAATGGCGCCTAAAGCCTTGCAAGTTGGCCGCTTTTTACCGCCAACACCGATTCGCATATTACTCGATAAAGCGAGCAATAACTTAGGTGACAATGTCGGATTTGATGGGTTTAATCAGCAACTTTCAGCGGTTGGGCGTCAAACAGCAAGTAAATTAGCTGGCGCATTACAAAGTGCAATTCATCCGATGATTAAATCAGCTCAGGAAATGGCTCAAGCCAAGCTTGAAGTGATTCGTGCAGAGTCCCTTGCGAAAATGCAACAATCATTAGCACAAGAACAAGCGCGTTTGGCTGCATTGAAACAAATTAATCCAAATATTCGTGAAGAAGAACTGACTTTCTACGATAAGCAACGTAGCGAATTAACCACGCATATTGAAAAAGCTCAGTTAAAGCTTGATGCGATCCGCTTGATCGTCGTATCACACTAAATATGATTTGAGTACAAACCCTTAAACTTCAATTAAGCGCGGTGTATCCAATTACATCGCGCTTTTTTATATTATAAATAGCCAAAAAACGATTGCCCCTGACAAACAAGCCCATATTACAAAGACTTGTCTCAGTTCTTTATTTAATTTATAGACCTGTCCTTTGTAATTTTCTCTGAGAAATACAGCACCTAAGCTATTAATTTAATTGAAATGATGACAGACGAGGCTGCCGAAATTTACCGCTAAGCCACAACGTGTACATGGTTCACTCTCTAGGCTGCTGCATAACAACGCCGATTTGCTTTATTCAAATCAACATAAGGAATCAAGTTTGATGATTGTGAAATACCAGCGACTTCTTTAAAATAGCGCTCTTACCAATTGCTGAGGCTGGCCGTGTTACTTAATTACAATCCCCCACTCGATCCATATTTAACGATCTTATACCAAGATGACGATTTACTGATTGTAAATAAACCCAGTGAATTATTAACGGTTCCAGGCAAAGATCCTAAACATGCGGATTGTTTGATTGCACGTGTTAACCGTGTATTCCCAACAGCTAAAATTGTACACCGTTTAGATATGGCAACCTCAGGGGTTCTTTGCTTAGCAATGAACAAAGCCGCACACCGTCATTTAAGTATGCAGTTTCAAGCGCGTCAAACCGCGAAACGCTACATAGCACGCGTCTATGGGAAAATAAATAACACAACAGGTTCTGTTGATTTACCACTGATTTGTGATTGGCCTAACCGACCAAAACAAATGGTTGATCATGAAAATGGCAAACCATCTTTAACGCATTTTAACGTACTTGAGTATGAAGAGTTTGCCACTCGGGTCGAGCTCACTCCCATTACCGGGCGTTCTCACCAATTAAGAGTACATATGCTATCACTCGGGCACCCCATATTAGGTGACAGGCTTTATGCACACCCAGATGCACTTGCTGCTGCTCCACGCTTACAATTGCATGCTCAAATGTTACAACTCGCTCACCCTATTACCGAACAGCTAATGACTTTTGAAGCAAAACCCGACTTTTAGGCCGCGGCGGAAAATTAGTTAAACTTTTGCCCATCATTGCCGATATCTACATATCAGTATAATAGGTAATGATGATCTATGTGTTCAGCAACCTCTCTTTTGCAACGGCTACGTGCAGGTTTAATTACCTGTATTATGAGTATGTGCATAACAAGCCAGCCTATTTATGCTGCCGAACACATTGCCCCCACCCCATGGTCGAGTATTGTTAGTAGTGACTTGTCACGATTAATGCCAAAAAGCGAAGTCAGGCAATTAATAGCCGGTGAAACCGAATTTGTTAGTTTACATCGGGAGTATATGAGCGCCGAACAGCGTGCCGTAGTTTTAATTATTCCTGATTGGCAAAATTTACCCACAAATAACGCTGGGGTTAATTTTTTACGCACTCATCTAAACGATTTAGGCTACACAACGATAGCAATGACTGTGCCTGACATTAATTGGCAAGCAAGTAACGAAGACACCCAAACTGAAAATACAGACCCTGCAACAGAAAATAGCCAGCAAACTATAGACACTAATGAAACAAACTCATCGGCTAAGCAAACGGCTCAAGACCCAGAAACGACAGCAAAGCACGTTGATACTATTGAGTATGTTAGTGATGATATAATTGATGACTACAAAGAAAACTTAATTGCTCGTTTTGAAGTACTCTATCAAACAGCACTTAATGATGGGGACAAAATCGTACTGGTTGCTCAAGGGGCCAGTGCGGGCGTGCTAATAGAACACTATGCCAGTTTTCCGAATGATGATTTAGAAGCATTCGTTAGCTTAAGTAGTTACCTGCCAAATAATGAACGTAACCAACAATTGAATACGCTTGTATCGACGATAAGCCCACCCCTTCTCGATATCTTTTACAGCAATGATAACCCTGACCTATTGCTCAGCGTGGCAAACAGAAAGCGCTGGGTTAAACGTCACAGTAAATATGATTATCGCCAACGGCAGCTATTCGGCTTGCGTTCAGAACCAGCACAACACGCACGTTTAACAAAGGAAATTGACGGCTTTTTACGCCGCCTTTTTTAAAAACTCATATGCAGATTGAATATCTTGGCTTTTTTTAACCGCTAACTCCATCATGTGTTTAGGCAAGCCTTGCGATACCAATTTATCTGGGTGATGCTGCGCCATCAGCTTTCTATACGCTACTTTTATATCACGTTCACTGGCTTCATTATTAAGCCCTAATAAGGCTAATGCTTGTGTGCGATTCATTCCATTATTATTGGGCGGTACATGGTGACCTGACCCTTCCCGATAGCTGCTGCGACTCTGTTGGCGTTGCTGCTGACTAAATCGCTGCTGTTGCTGACGGAAATTAAACTCGGCCTGATAACGCTTCAGCACAAAAGTGAAGTGCGTTTTAGAAATCCCCAGTAATTTGCTCACCTCTTGAAGCAGTTCTTTTTCTTGCGTCGCTAGCACACCATCAGAAAACGCCATCTGAATTTGAATTTCTAAAAATAATTGGATTAAATCATGACGCCGAGCAAAGCGTTCTTTAAAATCGTACACCGTTTCTTTTAATGAAAAGTCAGTGTCTTTACCTGCTTTAAAGGCACCTTGTGCTTCTTTTCGGTTTTCACCCGTTAAGCCCATTTCATCCATAAACAAACTAGCGGCACGAATGTGCGTTTCACTCACTCGCCCGTTTGATTTTGCTATGTGTCCCATAACTGCAAAGCAGCTAGTGAAAAATAACGCTTGGCGCTGATTAATATCATCCTCACCATTAAACAAGCTTGAAAAGCCACCTGCTTTATCAAAGTTTTGCTTTAAGCTTTTATCGAACATATGACCTAAATACAGGCCAATAAATAATCCGATAATACGTCCAAACATAAAACCAAAACAGGCACCTAAAATCTTACCCCACATGAGGCACTCCTTTTAGCGTTTCATTTAATTGTGATAGTCGTTCAGGCGTGCCAATATCATTCCACATGCCTATATAAAGCTCTGTTGATACATCAGCCGAAGCTAAACGCTCGCGTAATAGAGGCCCCAACGGTAATACACCATCTGGTATGCCTTGGAAAAAAGACGCTTTAAATCGGCTAATACCAGAAAACGTATACTTTTGGCTTTGTGGCCCTAAGTGACGCAACGTGAAGTCACCATTTGGATTATGCTCTGGGTTTTCAACAAGGACGATATGGCCTTCACCATCATCTAAATGTAGTGCCTTTAATGCACTCACATCATAATCGGTAAATACATCACCATTAATAACAATAAAGTCATCACCTAAAAGTGATAACGCACGAATTATCCCGCCCGCAGTTTCAAGGCCATGTTCGGGCTCTTGGCTATAATGAATCTTAATGCCAAACGCTTGACCATCTGCAAAGTATTCTTTGATCTTATTACCTTGCCATGCAAGATTAATAACTATTTCTGTAATACTCGCAGCTTTTAAGCGTTCAATATGGTGCTCAATTAAGGGTTTACCCATTATTTTAAGCATCGGCTTTGGCATTGTGGCTGTCAGTGGCATCATTCGTTGCCCTCGCCCTGCGGCTAATATCAGTGCCTTCATATTAGTTACCTACTTTCTCGCTGATAGCTTTTGTCATAGCGGGTATGATCTCGCGCTCAACCCAATAGCCTAGTTCATTTAGCTCATTATATTTTTTAGCAATCTCTACTATATAACTCAGGGTTGGTAAGATATTTTTTATATACCCCGACTTGCCATCGCGAAGGTTAAGACGACAAAAAATCCCCGCAGCTTTAAGATGCCGCTGAACGCCTGTTAAATCAAACCAACGAGTAAACTGCGCATAGTCAACCCCCTTAATGACTCCCTGTTTAGAAAATTCAGTAAAGGCGAAGTTAATTAAGCTGTTTAATTCATCTTCAGGTAACTTAAAGTAGCAGTCACGCAGTAATGACACTAGGTCATAACATAAAGGCCCCGTAACAGCGTCTTGATAATCAATGATTGCCCATTGATTATCACTGCGCATAATATTTCTACTATGAAAATCGCGATGGACCGTTACTTTTGGCTGCATTAAAATATTATCGACAAGCACAGCGCAACTGGTTTGCCACAGTGCTTTCACGTTTGCATTGAGTGGTTGCTGTAAAACCCCTTCAACTAACCACTGGGTAAATATATTCAGCTCAACGAGGATAAACTCAGCATCAAAATCCTTCATGTGTTGAGTCGCAGGCACATTTGCCCATTGTGAGCTTAGCGTAATTAACTGTTGGTAATAGGTTTTTCGCTCTGCATCTTGGAGTAAATCGGCAAGATGTGTGCTGCCTAAATCATTCAACAAGAAAAACCCTTGTTGCTCATCCAAATTTAAAATAGTAGGAAGTATAAAACCATGCTTTGAAAACACAGGATTTAACTCAACATAGGGTGTGTTATTAACAACTTGTGGATCCGAGTCCATCACTATGTAGGTTTTAACCCCGCAACTTAAACGATAATAACGACGGAAGCTCGCATCCCCCGTAATCAATGAAAGCTGATACTTCTCATTATTGAAGTGGCGATTTAAAAACTGTTGTAAACATTTATAACGATTCATTGCACACGATATCTATTTTTCACTAAGTCTAATACTGTATTTGCCATTGATTTCCTTTATTATGTCAGTCCTGTATTCAAAGACACCATATTAAGGTTACTAAATGAGCAAAACCTGGGGCATTATGATGCTAAGCGTACTCAGCGCACCATCGCTTGCCGAAACTGAACTGACACACAACTTTTGTGGCAATTCAATGCAAACCAGTGCTTGGCAACCGCTTATTGGCCTAGATTTGGGCATGATCGATATCCGTTCAGATGATATAGAGCTGCTTGGTACCCAAAGCGCTGAATTTACTGGTAACGTTGATATTAACACCCTTAATATGAGTTTGTCCGCACAAAGTGCACTAATTGATAAACAACGTGGATTGCTTAATGCCACGGGGCCTATTACCTATCGCGATGCAATAAGTCAGGTTGATAGCGCAGGACTTAATGCCGATTTAAATAACTCAGAAATTAGTTTGCTTGGTGCTGATTACACATTAACAGAGCAACAAGGTCATGGTGGCGCTGAAAAACTCACTGTTAATGAGTCTGGCTTAAACTTGCTGAATGCAAGCTTTACTACGTGCCCTGATGAAACACCTTTGTGGGCGATTCAAGCCGAAGAGATTTTATTATCCAGTGAAAGTGGCTGGGGAGAAACACATGATATGGTATTGCGTATAATGGATACGCCAGTGCTCTATCTACCCTACTTTACTTTTCCAATAGATGACCGTCGTAAATCGGGATTATTAACCCCCAACATCTCTAGTTCAGATCGTTACGGTGTTGAAACTATCACTCCCTATTATTGGAATATTGCTCCTAACGTTGACGCAACCATTACACCACGTTATATGTCTAAAAAAGGGGTTCAGCTTACCAGTGAGTTTCGATATTTAACAGAGAATAGTAATGGCTTGCTAGGCTTAGAGTTTTTACAAAAAGATGATTCTGAGCCTGCGCTTAAAGAACGTTTTTTATTCCACTGGCAACAACAAAGTTATTTTGGTGATAAATGGCGTGCCAATATTGATATAACCAATGTTAGCGACGATAACTATTTGACTGATTTAGGCTCAGATTATGCGACGCGTACTGACACTCAACTTTATCGTACTGGGTCATTATCTTACTTAGGTGAGCGTTGGCGTACGGATATCAAAGTTCAAAACTTTGAAGTGCTCGGTAATCATACTGAATCCTATGCAGCATGGCCTCAAATAAGTTTTTCGCAAACAGAGCCGTATACACTCAGTGATGTAGAATTTACACTTGACGGCGAACTCAGCCACTTTACAAACAGTAATGCTATTATCGACAAAGCGACTCGACTTCATTTAGAGCCGAAAGCCAGTTATGGCTATCAAGAATACGCTTGGTCGTTTTTATCTGAGTTTAGTGTATTACACACTAATTATAAGCAAGAAGGTGATTTAGCCAACAGTGACTATGCTGATTCGGTATCACGGACATTACCCAAAGTGCGCTTGTACAGTCAGCTAAACTTTGAACGTGACACCACACTAGTAACAAATGGGATTCAAACCTTAGAACCTCAATTGCAATATTTATATACGCCTGATAAAGATCAATCAGACATTGGCTTATACGATACCACTAAACTTCAAGATGACTTTTTTGGTTTATTTCGTGATAAACGTTTTTCAAGCGTAGACCGTATTGCATCTGCTAATCAATTCACATTGGGTGCAACCACCCGCTTGTTTAGTGACAAAAATGAAGAACTCTTTAACTTCAGTGCCGGCCAGATATTTTATTTGAACGATTCAGCCAAACCCACAGCACAGGGCATTGATCCTAATACTAACTATAATGCCTTGTTTGCAGCACAAACCATGATACATTGGCATCGTCGTTGGTATTTATCCGGCGGGATTCAATATGATGCCGATGGCAAGCAAATTATTCAGTCAAATGTAACTTTAGATTACAAAGGTGACAATAATCAGCTAGTCCAATTGAACCATCGCTATGCAAATGATGTCTCAGGCAATACAATCGAACAAGTTGGCTTGTTTACTAGTTTCCCAATTAGTGAGCAATGGCAATTTGTGAATAGCTACCACCGTGATCTTGAAACTGGACGTAGCATTGAGATATTCAGTGGATTGCAATATGAATCGTGCTGTTGGGCTTTTCAACTCACAGCCCGTCGCCAAATCGAAACTGATTTAAATCAATCGATAGGCCAAGAACAAGCTACATTTGACTCAAGCATTGGATTTAATATTGTCTTGAAAGGATTAGGTAGTAAGAGCCGTTATGATGCACAAAAATTATTACAACAAGGTATTTTTGGCTATCGTAGACCGTATTTTCTTAATAACTAGTATTAGCAGAGTATTAGAAAAAGTATGAATTTAAAAAAATTATTAGCATCAGCACTATTAGGTTTTGGTTTATGCCAAAACGTTATTGCAGCACCAGTAGAAATTGATAAAGTAGTTGGCATTGTTAACCAAGGCGTCATTTTACAAAGTGAAGTAGACACCATTGTCAACCGAGTCAAAATGCAGGCGAAAGAACAAGGCCAGCAACTCCCATCCGATGAAACATTGCGTATTCAGGCTATGGAGCGCTTAGTTAACCAAACACTTATGATGCAGCTAGCTCAGCGTATGGGCCTAGAAATTTCTGATAGCCAGCTTGACCAAACGCTTGTCAATATGGCAAAAGAGCAAGGTGGTGGTATTGCTGACTTGCGCCGTACGATTGAAGCTTCAGGTGAAAGTTTTCAAGCATATCGAGAAGAGATACGTAAAGAAATAACAACGCAGCAAGTGATGCGTGCAAATGTAGATCGCCGTATTTACATCAGCCCACAAGAAGTGGACAATCTATTAAAAATAATGGAAAGCCAAGGGCAAAACACTGAAGAATTTGATATTGGTCACATATTGATTGATATTCCAAATAATGCAACAGCAGACGAAATCAGCAGCGCAAAAACACGTGCAGATAAGGTTATTGAATTCTTACAAGACGGTAAAGAATTTAAACGTATTGCCATCTCATCATCAAGCGGTTCAAAGGCCCTTGAAGGCGGCCAGCTAGGTTGGATGAGCATTAACGAAATGCCATCCTTGTTTGCTGAAGCAGTAAAAGGCGCTAAGAAAGACGCTATTATTGGACCGCTTCGCTCTGGAGCCGGTTTTCATATTGTAAAAATTCAGGATATCCGTGGCCGACAGGTTGTCGAAACAACGGAAGTTCGTTCGCGTCACATCTTAATCAAACCTTCAATAATATTAAGTGAAGAGAAAGCCCGTTCAATGCTCAATGGCTTTGCCAAAGAATTGCGCGAAGGCACTGCTGATTTTGGTGAATTAGCGAAAGAGTACTCAGAAGATCCAGGCTCAGCATTAAAAGGCGGAGAGTATGATTGGACAGATCCAACGACCTATGTCCCTGCATTTAGAGATACGCTTTTATCGCTAGATGAGCAAGAAATTAGTGATCCTTTTAGAACGACCTTTGGCTGGCATATAGTGCAACTTCTAGGTAAGCGCGTAGCTGATAAAACAGAGCTTGCTAAGCGAAACCGAGCTCATGGAATGTTGTTTAACCGAAAATTTAAAGAGGAGAGTTTTAACTGGCAGCAAGAAATGCGCGAACAAGCCCATGTTGAAATTTTCCCAATTGAAGATTAACCAATGACTTTACGTATTGCAGTTACCCCCGGCGAACCTGCCGGGATAGGCCCTGACTTATTACTTAAGCTTGTTCAACATGATTGGCCAGCTCAACTAGTCGTCATTGCTGACGGAGGCATGCTTAAACAGCGAGCCAAACAACTCGGTTTAACGATTAACCTTATCCCCTTTGACGCATCAGCCCCCGCCTCACTTGCGCCCGCGGGCAGTGTGTTTTTGCATCAAGTCGATATCGGGTGTGAAGTTCAATTAGGGGTGCTTGATGATGCTAATGGCCAATACGTTCTGGATACTTTACGCATTGCGTCTGAAAAGAATATGGATGGGACATTTGATGCCGTTGTAACTGGCCCTGTGCATAAAGGTATTATTAATAAAGCCGGAATTTCATTCAGTGGTCATACTGAATACTTCGCACAGCAATCAAATACCGCTGATGTCGTTATGATGTTAGCAACTGAGGGTCTGCGCGTTGCACTAGTGACAACGCATATTCCACTTGCCTATGTCTCTCGTGCGATCACCGCTGAACGGCTGTGTAAAGTCGCGGGTATTTTACATCATGACTTACAGACAAAGTTTGGCATAGAACAACCCCGCATTTTAGTCTGTGGATTAAATCCGCATGCTGGTGAAGACGGTCATCTAGGTCGAGAAGAAATTGAGACCATTACGCCTACTCTTGAGTTACTAAATAACCAAGGCATGAACCTGATTGGTCCACTCCCTGCTGATACACTGTTCCAAGATAAATACTTATCTCAAGCCGATGCAGTGCTTGCAATGTATCACGATCAAGGATTACCTGTGCTAAAATATAAAGGATTTGGTAAGTCCGTGAATATCACTTTAGGTTTACCTTTTATTCGCACGTCAGTTGATCATGGTACAGCGCTAGATTTAGCCGGTACAGGTGATGCTGATGTTGGTAGTTTTGAATTAGCGATCCGCGAAGCAATTAAGCTCGCCCATGAAAAAGCACAGAATCAATGACAGATAAAGTACACTTAGGTCACCGCGCCCGTAAACGTTTTGGACAAAACTTTTTGTTCGATGAGTCAATCATCGATAAAATAGTTACTGCAATCGATCCGAAACCTGAAGACAACCTAGTAGAAATCGGCCCTGGTTTGGGCGCTATTACTGAACCTGTCAGCGAGTTAAGTGGTCACTTAACAGTTGTAGAACTCGATAAAGACCTTGCACAACGTTTAACAGAGCACCCATTTTTAGGTCCTAAATTAACCGTGCATCAGGGTGATGCGATGAAGTTTGATTTTTCAAGCTTGGTTCGTGATGACAAAAAATTAAAAGTATTTGGCAACCTGCCTTACAACATTTCAACGCCATTACTGTTTCACTTGTTTGAGTTTGCAGACAACGTTGAACATATGCATTTTATGCTTCAAAAAGAAGTCGTAAAACGCATGGTTGCAGGCCCAGGTAGTAAAACATTTGGCCGCCTGAGTGTAATGACACAGTATTATTGTAATGCGATGCCGGTAGTTGAAGTGCCACCAGAGTGCTTTAAACCTGCGCCAAAAGTTGATTCTGCAGTGATACGCTTAATCCCGAAAAAACCAGAGCAGCGCACAGCAAAAAGTGTAAAAATACTGAACACTGTATGCCTAGAAGCCTTTAATCAACGCCGAAAAACACTTCGTAATAGTCTGGGTAATTTATTAACTGCCGATGAACTAACAAGTATTGGTATCGATATTACACTTCGTGCTGAAAGCCTTTCATTACAACAATTTATAGATATAGCTAACTGGATTTATGACAACAAGCAGTAATTTGGGCTCCCCCATAAAAGTGTCGGTTGAGACTTTCTACGTTGAAGGACAATCTCAACCTGAACTTGATAAATACGTTTTTGCCTACTCGGTGACAATTAAAAACCACAGTTTATGCAATGCGAAACTCGTCAGCCGTTATTGGTTGATAACAGACGCAAACGGTAAAGAAACAGAAGTGCAAGGCGAAGGTGTCGTTGGGGAGAAACCAACGATCGCACCTGGTGAGAGTTACAAATACACCAGTGGCGCTGTGCTTGAAACCCCTGTGGGTACTATGCAAGGTTATTACACATTAAAAAATGAATTCGGCACTGAATTTGATGCGCCAATTAATGTGTTTAGATTAGCTCAACCTAATATTCTGCATTAAGTTATATGGCTGATTATGCTATAGGTGATTTACAAGGCTGTTATGATGAGTTTCAGGCTTTGTTACAGCGGGTAAATTTTAACCCAGCTAAAGATCACCTATACTTGGTTGGCGATATTGTTGCAAGAGGACCTAATTCCCTCGCCTGCCTTGAATACCTCTATCGACACCAAGATAGCATTACTGTGACGCTTGGGAATCATGACTTACACTTGATTGCGTGTTATTTACTCAACAAGCCTTTTAACCCTAAAGATAAACTCGGCGCAGTATTTGACTCCCCTCTCCTTGATAATTATATTCGTTTTTTACGCCAACAACCCCTTGCACTGTGGTTAAACGACAAGAAAATATTTATTTCACATGCAGGTTTAAACCCTGACTGGTCAATAAAACAAGCGATGGAACATGCGCAATTTGCCGCTCACTGTTATCAAGGTGTTGACGCTCGTGAATTTTTTAATGGTATGTATGCTCAACACCCTGCCCATTGGGATAATCAATTAACAGATATTGAAAAATTTCGATTCATTGTTAACTATTTTACGCGAATGCGATTTTTAACTCCAGAAGGCCAACTTGACTTAAAATTTAAAGGCTCGATTGATGAAAAAAAAGCAATAAAACCTTGGTTTTCACACCCTCGATTTCAAGCGATTAAAAAGCACATTATATTTGGCCATTGGGCTGCACTTGAAGGAAACACTCAGCTCTCAAACGTTCATGCGCTTGATACTGGATGTGTATGGGGAGGTAAAATGACGCTAATGGAACTAAAAAATAAGCAATGCTTTAGTGTTAATTCTAATCATTTTATCTAAATTAA
This sequence comes from Pseudoalteromonas sp. H105, assembly GCF_001469215.1. Classification (GTDB taxonomy): domain Bacteria; phylum Pseudomonadota; class Gammaproteobacteria; order Enterobacterales; family Alteromonadaceae; genus Pseudoalteromonas. The sequence goes on along the minus strand of NZ_LOFH01000012.1, from coordinate 50,845 downwards.
CTGAAAAATAAGTCATTCTCTGTTAGATTTAGTATACTAATTGTTAAAAGTAATTAAATTTAATTACTTAACTTATCTGCATTAAAGCCGATAAAGTCTAATCAATACTCTTTTATGGAAATTCATATGAACTTAACTGTTAGCCAACGCATCTGGGGTGGATTCATCTGCATCACCTTATTGCTTCTTTTAATTGGTGGGAACTCTCTGTTCAGAATTGCAAATATTAATAACTCTGCCCAGCAAGTTAATCAGCTATCTTTGCCTGCATTGAAAGAAAGCTCAGACTTACAAGTTGAGTTCACTTTAATGAGTAAGGCTGCACAAGCAAGTTTTTATACAACATCAGCATCCGAGCTTGAGCCGATAAAAAAAGCGCTTCAGACTCGCCAGCAAATTTTTGATAAATCACAGTCTCAACTTAAGCAGGTTGTTGCGAACAACCCACAGTTAAGTCAAAGCAGCTTTGATGTTGAAAAAACCTATAATGGCTTTTTAAAAACTGTACAAGACTTATTAAAAGACAAAGCGATCGAGCTTGAGCTAAACAAAAAGCTACGAGCACAACTAGAGAGTATTGAATTAGCCGCAGAAGATGCGAATTCCGTCGTACTAGACATTATCGATATCGACGGCCTTGAAGAAAACGATTCTCGCGCTTATCAAGCAGCCAATATGCTTGAAAATAACTTTTTATCATTAGTTACTACTAGCACCGATATGCTCACAGTAAAAACTCTCAATACGCTTGATATCGTTAAAAATGAACAAATTTACTTCCTCGAAGAAATTGAACGCAGCATCGCTCTTTTAAAGCCAGCAGTTGAAGCTGCAGATGCTGATCTTTTTGATGACTTAAATAATTACTTCATATCAGTTAAAGACAATGTTCAAGGCAATAACAGTTTATCAGCAAATAAAAAACGCTTAATCGACACCATCGCACTGACTAAAACAGAGTTAGCAGACGCTGAAAAAGCAACAGCTAAAGCACTTCAGCAACTTAATGAGCTCGTGAAACAAGCAAATAATGTAGCCTTTGAATTACAAAAAGGTGTAAGTAGCGATGTATCATCAGCAAATCTATGGACTTGGGTCGGGATGGTAAGTGCAACATTACTTGCTATTATTGTTGCTTACATAACTGTTAGCCGTATTACTAAACCTTTAGCTGAAGTTAATCGTGTACTCGATATAGTCGCCAGTGGTGATATGACACAACGCCTAGATGACTCAGCTAAAGACGAATTTGGTGAACTATCGCAAAGCTGTAACACATTAATCGACAGCTTAAGGAATTTGATTAGAGGCATTATATCGCGCTCTACTCAGCTTGCTGCGGCCTCTGAAGAAACATCTGCAATTACTGGTGAATCTAGCCAAGCTATTCGTAACCAGCAGGCACAAGTTGAACAAGCAGCAACCGCTACGACTGAAATGAGCAGTACATCACAAACAGTAAGTAACAGTGCTCAACAAGCATTGAAAGAAATCAAAAATGCGGATAAAGAAGCTGACCGAGTAAAAGGGATTTCAAGCCAGAATAAAGCGACTATTGAACAGCTTGCTCGTGAAGTTGATGATGCATCACAAGTGATTAATAAACTTCATCAAGACAGTGCGTCGATTGGTAGTATACTTGATGTGATCCGCGGTATTGCCGACCAAACAAACTTACTTGCGCTTAATGCTGCAATAGAAGCGGCTCGGGCCGGTGAGCAAGGTCGCGGCTTTGCTGTTGTAGCTGATGAAGTACGCTCTCTTGCAAGCAAAACACAAGAGTCAACTCAAGAGATTCAAGCTATGATTGAATCTTTACAAAGCGGTGCTGAGGCTGCGGTATCAGCAATGTCTAAAGGCAAACAACAAGCTGAGTCATGTGTTGAGCAATCAGATTTAGCAAACACCGCTCTAGACTCAATTACCGCGGCGGTTGCACAAGCCCACGATGTTAGTGAAGAGATTTCAACGGCAGCGCAGGAACAACAGCAAGTATCTCAAGAGATAAGTGAACGACTTGAGTCAATCGTTGCAATTGCAGAACAAACTGCAGAGGGTGCGAATCAGACCAATATATCTAGCTCTGAAGTTGCAAAACTAGCAGAAGAATTACGCTTATCAGTTGATGAATTTAAAGTGTAATTTATCAGTTAAATAGAATAGTAAATAGCCGCATTTGAGAAATCAAACGCGGCTTTTTTAATACCTAATTTACACACCAAATAATAGTTGAATATAGCTCAGTAACACTACAGCTGTTATTAAAGTTAAAAAACTGATGGCGCAAAGCCGATGTGGAATGGTGTGATATAAAAGGCTGGGCATTTGCCGAAGGTTTGCAAAGCTAGGAATAAAAAATAAGGAGTAGCATTCAAACTTACTGAATTTGTTGAGCGTGTTTTTACATACTAATCTTAGCCCCGAAAAATACATTAGCACAAAGCTGGAAGCACCCATTACCTCTACTAATGCCATTAGTTCCATACTAATTACTATCTCTGGCCCAGCAATAAACATGACAATTATAATTGCGAATGACTGCCAAATCCCCTTGGTAGCATACCCCTTTAATCGATTAAGCATTCATAACCTTCCCTTACTCTATGCATATCTCACTTTAGCGTAACGTTAGATTAAAATATAGATGCAGAAAAATAATAGTACTCATGACCTACTAACTAGCCAGCATATAATCAATGGGCTAGGTCCTTAAAAGGTTTCACTCAAAGTTATATTAATAGATTAAAGTTTATGTAAGTAATAGACACAAAAAAACCGCGATAAACGCGGTTTTTACTAATAACCTGTAGACTTATTATAAGCCTGCGCGGTCTTTAATCGCGGCGATAAGTGCTGAGCCACCATGTCCATTAGATTCAGCCCAGGCGATATCTGCGCCATCTGCTAGTGAACTTTTTGAGAGGTTCTTAACAACATACTCACCAGCATCAACTGCATTGCTCGCAATTGCATGGCGCAATAAGTTGTTTCCATTACATTGAATTGCATCGTAAACATTACGAATTTTAACACGAGAGCTTTTTAACTTGCTACGAAGGCGATTTTTATCATCTGCAGCTATATACTCACAAATAGACACTGCTAACTGATCATTCGCTTTAGCTGGTGCACTAAAAGCAAAAGACCCAGAAACCACCGCAGTAACAACTAGTAATGTTGATAATTTAACCATTAGAGACCCTTAAGTAATACTTTTTACCTATATCGATTGTTTAATATTGTACCAATCTATAAGATTAATCGCAATAATGTTACTCAACTTTATCTAAAGTTACGAATTTATACTGATGTAAATTCTTATCATCAGGTGCGTTAACGGACTCTTCAATGATCTGCCAATCAGCTACTTCCTCGTAATCTGGAAACTGAGTGTCGCCAGCTACATCAAGTTCGATGAACGTTAAGTAAAGTGTAGTCGCTTTATCCAAAAACTGCTGATAAATATTGCCCCCCCCAATAATCATCACTTCATCAACATTATTAACTAACATCAACGCCTCTTCAGGTGATTTTACTACTTCAATACCGGGTGCACTATATGCCTCGTTACGACTGATGATGATATTTTGCCTGCCAGGAAGTGGGCGCCCAATAGACTCAAATGTTTTTCGCCCCATGATCACCGGCTTACTCATCGTCACTCGTTTGAAGTGCTGCAGGTCAGCAGGCAAATGCCATGGCATTTTATTGTCATTGCCAATAATACGGTTATTAGCCATTGCTGCAATCATTGAAATTTTCACAAAACCACCTATACTTTTTACTGAATAAAGAAAAAAGGAGCATAAGCTCCTTTTTATATAAATCTATTTTGTATTAACGCTCATAGACAACTTCTACGTCGTAATCATCTTCGTCCCAATCTTCCCAGTCATCATCATCGGTATTTTTGGTTGCATCTTTATGATACGTATCCCACTTAAACTCGACTTCTTCATCTTCGATTGGAACAAACTTTTCTTTAGGCATACTATCAAGCAACGCCATAATATCATGGCAAAGTGCTTGCGTATTTTGCTTATTAACTGCTGAAATACGATAGATATTTGCCTCTTCGCCCAATTCTTCTGCAATTTGCTCACACAATGCTTGCGCTTCATCTTCTGGGAGTAGATCAATCTTATTAAATACTAACCAACGTGGCTTTTCAGCAAGCTTAGGACTGTACTGATGCAACTCGTTGATAATAGCAAACGCATTCTCTACAGGGCTCGAGCCATCCACAGGCATAATGTCGATAATGTGCAATAACACACGGCAGCGCTCAAGGTGCTTTAAGAAGCGAATACCTAAACCTGCGCCATCCGAAGCACCTTCAATTAGACCTGGTATATCAGCAATTACAAAAGACTTATTTGCATCAGGTCTCACAACACCCAAATTTGGAATAAGCGTTGTAAACGGGTAATCAGCAACTTTTGGCTTTGCAGCAGATACACTGCGAATAAAAGTAGACTTACCTGCATTTGGTAACCCAAGTAAACCAACATCAGCCAATAGCATGAGCTCAAGCTTAAGCATACGCACTTCACCTGGCGTGCCTAACGTTTTTTGACGAGGCGCACGGTTAGTACTTGATTTAAAACGTGCGTTTCCTAAGCCATGAAAACCACCTTTAGCAACCACTAAACGCTGACCATCCTGAGTTAAATCACCCAATGACTCTTGCGTATCAACATCAGTTACACGTGTGCCAACAGGCACTTTTATATAGAGGTCTTCACCTTTTTTACCCGTACAGTTACGGCTCTGGCCATTCGTTCCTCGCTCAGCACGATGAAAGCGCTCAAATTGATAATCAATTAAGGTATTTAAGTTTTCATCCGCTTGTAGATAAACACTGCCACCGTCACCACCATCGCCGCCATCAGGGCCACCATCCGGCACATATTTTTCACGACGGAAAGACACGATACCGCTGCCACCGTCACCAGCTTCTGCGCGAATTTCTACTTCATCTACAAACTTCATGATTACTCACTTTAGGATTGGCTTGTTAATAACTCTATTATATACCTAAGTGGCCTATTGAGCACACTATGCATAAAAACACTTGGGTATATAGTTTGATAGGCTTAAAACAAAAAACCCCGCAAAGGCGGGGTTTTTTAAGAACCGGCTCTGATTACTCAGATACGATGCTTACGTATTTACGGTTTAAAGGACCTTTTTGTTCAAACTGAACTTTACCATCTGCTTTTGCGAAGATAGTGTGGTCTTTACCGATACCTACGTTTGAGCCAGCGTGAAAACGAGTTCCACGTTGACGTACAATGATGCTACCCGCTAGAACTGATTCGCCACCAAAACGCTTAACACCTAGGCGTTTGCTTTCTGAATCGCGACCGTTACGAGTACTACCAGCTGCTTTTTTATGTGCCATTTCTAAGTACCTCTAATTAAGCGCTAATGCCAGTGATTTTAACTTCTGTGAACCATTGACGATGGCCCATTTGCTTACGAGAATGCTTACGGCGTCTAAATTTAACAACCTTAATTTTCTCACCGCGACCATGTGAAACAACCTCAGCTGTTACTTTACCACCGTTTACGAACGGTACACCGATCTCGATTTTCTCACCATCAGCAACTAAAAGTACTGAATCAAATTCAACTGCTGCACCAGTCTCAACGTCTAATTTCTCAAGACGAATTGTTTGACCTTCAGTCACACGGTGCTGTTTACCACCACTTTGGAAAACCGCGTACATAATTAACTCCGTCTGTGCGCCCTCAAATCGACGCAACTAAAATATTCTTCAATAGGGCGCGAAGTTTACGCTAATGTGCAAAAACTAGCAAGCCCGTTTTTTAATTAAATGAATAAAAAATAGCTGCATTGAGAGCAATTCAATATTTTCACCTATTTTATATTAAATTAGCGTTATGCCAAGTGCTTTTTTGTTCATGATGACAAATAAATTACATATGCTGTAAACGCATACAAAGAATAAAAAACAACCGTGTGAATCATCATTATTTTTAAGTTATCCCCTGTAATAAAGGTTAAATTAAGTACTTTAAACCTATTTTTTTAGCGAATTGTCACAAAATATCGAGCAAGCGCGTTTTTTGTTGTACAATCAGCACCGTATACCCATAAAAATTGGCTCGGAGATCAATGGATATAAAAGCTATCCAGGCGTTAATCGAAAACGATATGAATGACGTCAATCAACTTATTCACGCACAAATGCGCTCTGATGTGGCATTAGTCAATCAACTTGGCTTATATATAGTTAACAGCGGTGGCAAGCGAGTTCGCCCTATGTTGGCTATTTTAGCCGCTAAAGCGCTTGGCTATAAAGGGTGCGATCATATTACACTGGCAACCATTGTGGAGTTTATTCATACAGCTACATTGCTCCATGATGACGTAGTAGATGAATCTAACTTACGCCGCGGCACACCCACTGCAAATGCTGAGTTTGGCAATGCAGCAAGCGTGCTTGTCGGTGACTTTATCTACACGCGTTCTTTTCAACTGATGGTTGGCATTGGCAAAATGCAAGTAATGCAAATACTTGCAGATGCAACAAACGTTATTGCTGAAGGTGAGGTGTTGCAATTGATGAATTGCAATGATCCAGATACAACTGAAGCTAGTTATATGCAGGTAATTTACTCCAAAACAGCTAAGTTATTTGAAGCTGCAACAGGTCTCGCAGCTGTTATCACAGAGCAAAACGAAACAACGCTAAAAGCACTTAATTTATATGGTATGCACTTAGGCACCGCGTTTCAGCTAGTCGATGATGTGCTTGATTATAATGCTGACGCTGACCAACTTGGTAAAAATATTGGTGATGACTTAGCTGAAGGCAAACCTACATTACCTTTAATCTATGCTATGCAAAAAGGTGATGAGCAGCAAGTTCAACTTATTCGCGACGCGATAGAGCACAGCAATGGTATGGAGCATTTAGAAGCTATCTTAAGCGCTCTTCGTGAAACAAACGCACTAGAGTTTACAATGAACAAAGCTGACGAAGAAGCTGATAAAGCCATTGCGTGTTTATCTGTATTACCGGACTCGCCTTATAAAGAAGCATTAGTCAGCCTGGCCAGAATTGCAGTTGAGCGAAATCACTAAAATAAATTTACTTCGAGCATAAAAAAGCCTGCATTAGCAGGCTTTTTTATTACCGCCAACTACTTGGCAGTAATAGCAAGATTATGCGTTGATGAAATCAACACCTTCTTGGATATCTTTCTTAAGTGTATCAAGCATGTCATTTTTTGCCTGCTCTTCAAATGCACTTAGTTCACCGTAAGAAAGAATCTCTTCAACGCCGTTTTTGCCTAAACGCACTGGGTGAGCAAAATATTCAGCATCGCCACTTTCAACAGCAACATATGCATAATCAATAACGTCTTCACCTTGTAAGCCTTTAACTAAAGACATACAAAAACGTGCAGCAGCCGCACCCATTGATAATGTAGCTGAACCACCACCTGCCTTTGCATTTACTACTTCAGTACCTGCATTTTGGATACGTGGAGTTAGTGCCGCCACTTCTTCATCAGTGAAAGTCACACCTTCAACTTGAGAAAGTAAAGGTAAGATAGTTGTGCCTGAGTGACCACCAATAACGGGTACTTTTACAGTTGCAACATCAACACCTTTAAGTTCAGCAACAAACGCTTCTGAACGAATTACATCAAGTGTCGTGATACCAAAAACACGCTTAGCATCGTAAGTGCCTGCTTTTTTGAATACTTCAGCAACAATTGGAACTGTACCGTTAACTGGGTTAGTGATAATACCCACTAATGCTTTAGGGCAGTTAGCAACAATACCTTCAGCTAATGTTTTAATAATACCAGCATTTACGTTGAATAAATCAGCACGATCCATACCAGGCTTGCGTGGCATACCAGCTGGAATAAGTACAATGTCACAACCAGTTAGTGCTTGATCAAGTGCATCAGCACCAAAGCCTGCTACTTTAACATCTGTTGGGATGTGAGAAAGGTCAACAGCAACACCAGGAACAACTGGGGCAACATCATAAAGTGATAATTCAGAACCTGCTGGTAAACCCGTTTTTAGTAATAAAGACAAAGCTTGACCGATACCGCCTGCAGCACCTAATACAGCAACTTTCATTGGAATTCTCCGTAATTTAAGGTAGAAAATATTTGTGGCACTAAGATAAAGAAATTAACGCCTAAAAACAAATTTATCCTGCTTATTTTGCGTATAATTTCGACCATAGTTGTAAATAAGTTAAGCTAAAGATAATAAGGTGAGTGATTAGCTTCATAAATCAGCATTAATTAATGCAAGCCTGCAACTCTTCAAGCTGCACATTTTTGGCTTTTACAGCAATATTGCTTATTCATAGCAAAATAAACACGCGACATATATTATGGCTTGCCTAAAAGCCGCGCTAAGTATCGAATAAATCAACCTCAAAATATAGTGATACACTTTGGACCATCTATTGTTTTAAGCCATACTTATGGTGCTCACTCATCAAGCAAAACGAATCAACTACTGCATAAATATTCATTTTTGTGTAAACTTTGCGTTATCACATAATAAAAGCAGACCACACACATGCAACCACAAGATAAGCAAGAAGCGTTAGTTAAAGCCTTTAAATCACTTTTAAAAGAAGAAAATTTTGGCTCTCAAGGTGAAATTGTCGACGCATTAAAAGAGCAAGGTTTTGATAACATAAGCCAAAGCAAGGTCTCGCGCATGTTAAGTAAATTTGGTGCCGTGCGCACTCGCAATGCTAAACAAGAGATGGTGTATTGTTTACCAGCCGAAATGGGCGTGCCAACAGCAAAAAGCCCGCTGCGACAACTAGTCATCGATATCATGCATAATGAAATGATGATTATCATACGTACAAGCCCCGGTGCTGCCCAGTTAATTGCCCGTTTACTGGATTCTTTAGGTAAAGCCGATGGCGTATTAGGAACAATTGCTGGTGACGACACTATTTTTATTGCGCCGGCTAAAATATCTGAAATAGACGTTACATTAGAACGAGTAAGAATACTGTTCGATACAGTGTAAAACGAGGCTCTCTTAGAATCTCTTATTTAAAGAAGGTTAGGCTATAACTGCTTTAAAAAGTTAACTGATGGGGCAAAAAATGCGGATCCCATATCCGCTTGGGTAAAGTCAAGCCAGTGATCATAACACTCTCCCTGCCCCAAACGGCTTTGAAGTATTTTTTCAAACATACTCCCATTCGCTGCACAATGTATTGCTAATATCCCCTGCTCATATACATCACCATACGGCATACTTTGATTCAATAACAAAGGGTGCCCTTGTTCGTCCTTGAGCTCCGTACGGATCGCATGACTCGTTTCAACAACAGGATCAAGTAACGTATTATCGAGGCGAGTTCGGCCCATAATTTGCTCTTGTTCATATAACGATAAGTGCTGCCAAACAGTCAGATCATGCTTATAACGTTGAACATGTATGTAACTTCCCTGATCTTCAAAATTACCAGGTTTATGAACTAGCGCAGTAGTGCGCTTTTGGCGCCCATGAGGTGTATCACCACCAAGTATAAAGCCATTAAAGTCACGGCCATCTAAAAACCTAAAATTACGTACTTGTTCAACTAACTCCACATCCGGTGAAAACAGTTTTAGAATCTGAAGCGCAAATAAGTGATTTACATCCTCTCTGTCAGAACGGATTTGGACAAAAAGATCGAAGGGTTGTGCGGCCATAACATGATCATTATGGGTAATATGAGGAAAGCTTTGTAATTGACTAGGAATAAATTCAGGGAGTATATGAGGCCAATACTGTGCTCCCACAGCAACGAAGCTGGATAGCATTGACTCAGAAAACTGATCTGAGAACTCGTCTTGGATAATACTGACACGCTTTAGCTTTTTACGTAATGACTCGTCATGTCCATCAAATACATTAAAAAACAAATGCAAACCGTGTAAGTTTGCTTCAGCACAAATCCCTGATTGCGCTTGCGCCATGGTGATTCCTTAACTCTCGGTTATACACAGCATTACCACTTTAATCATTATTCAGCGAAAAAATTTACCGTGTGTGGTTTTATTTTTATTGTTACCTGTTCATTTATAGTAAATGATTGGCTTAATTCTGCAGCGACTTCAATTTCTTGACCACAAATCATCACTTTAAACACATTACATGAACCAATAAATCGTTGACTCAATATTGTCACAGCTTGACTATCGGGTTCTGATGTAGCAGATAGCACTAAATGATGTGGGCGAATATACAACACCCCTTCATCTAACTTATCGCTATGGGCTTGCAATGACTTTACGTGTCCAAAACAGGTTGAATATTCAGTTGCTGTTATTACTTTTGCGTCTAAGTATATGCCCTGACCGAGAAACTCTGCAACTACCTTTGAGTTTGGCATATTAAAAAGCTGCTCTGGTGAGCCTTGTTGAGCAATTTTTCCTTGATGCATAACAGCTAAGCTATCTGAAAATGCAAATGCCTCTTCCTTTGAATGGGTCACAAACACAGCTGAAACTTGCTGATTTTTTATTATACGACGTATGTCAGCAATCAACTCAAAACGCACTTGAGTATCAATGTTTGAAAAAGGCTCATCTAGTAACAATAAACTAGGTTTATACGCGAGCGCTCTAGCAATTGCGACACGCTGCTGTTGCCCACCAGATAATTGATGAGGAAAACGTGCTGCACAGCCCAGCAAATGAACTAACTCTAGCATTTCTGTAACACGTTCTTTCTTTTGTGCCTTGGTCATATTTGTAAGACCAAATGCAATATTATCGGCAACAGTCAAATGTGGGAATAATGCATAATCTTGGAACATCATACCTATATTACGATGCTCTGGTGCTAAAAACGAATGCTCATCTGACACCAATTTTGAATCAATGAACACCTTCCCTTGTTTAGCTTCAATAATGCCTGCAATAGCTTTAAGTGTCGTGGTTTTTCCACAGCCACTGGCACCAAGCAGGCAAACAATCTCATCTTTTGCGACTGTTAAGTTTAAGTGTTCAATCACTGAAGTACCGTTATATTGATAAGATAAATTATCTAAAACTAAACTACTCATTTAACTACGCTGCTCCATTGAGCGGTTAACAAAATACAAAGGCACTAATCCCACCAAAACAATACTAAGTGCTGAAATTGATGCGAGCTCTAACTGCTCATCACTCACGTATTGAAACACATGTGTTGCAAGCGTTTCAAAATTAAAAGGCCTAAGTAGCAATGCGGCAGGAAGCTCCTTCATACATTCGATAAAAACTAACAGCCCTGCGGTTAGAATACCACGGCGCAATAGGGGAATATGAACTTTTCTTAACGTTTGCCCTTGGCTTTTCCCCATTGATTGGCTTGCCATATCAAGCGAAGGGCTAATGCGCATAAAACTCGCCTCCACTGCACCATGCGCTATAGCATAAAATCGCACAACATAAGCAAAGGTTATCGCAAACAAAGTACCACTGAGCAGTAAACCAGGAGAAAACCCTAATGGCTCTAGCCAAACATTTAGACGATCATCAAGCATTGTTAAAGGTAACAGCACGGCTATCGCTAAAACAGTGCCCGGTAAAGCGTAACCGGTACTCGCTAATCGGCCAGGGATAAGTGGGTATTGTTGCTTTGCGATGCGTTGATAAAACACGACTAATAAACTTAATACAATGGTGATAATACACACTATGGCGGCGACCTTAAAACTTTGCCATGCGTATAAGAAAAAGGCATCACTCCATGCTTGTTCTACATACGAAAAGGCATAGTTTATAAGAACCGCAACAGGTAAAACAAAAGCAAAAAATAAAACTGCACTGCAAAATAGGGTTGCTAACCAGGCATAAACACCTTTTAAGCTATACAGTGTTTCGCTATTAACCCCTGATTGACGCTCAAACACGGCTTGTTCGCGCCGGCTAAAGCGCTCTAACATCAGTGCTAAAAACAATATTAATAGCATAATCCCCGATATTTTAGCCGCTGCTGTTAAGGAGTAATACCCCAGCCATGTATCATAAACTGCAGTAGTAAGTGTACTCACCGCAAAATAATTAACCGTGGCGAAATCAGCCATTGTCTCCATGCTAATTAACGCAAGACCGGCAACAATCGCACCACGCGCCAATGGCATACTCACACGGTAAAAACTTTTTAATGGGGATAAACCCATAATCTGACTTGCTTGAACTAACTTAAATGATTGTTCACGTAACGCTGTTTTAAAAATTAAAAAAAGATATGGGTAAAGCACGAGCGCAATCATGATAATCGCACCTGGTAAGGTTCTAATATCAAAAAACCAATAATCACTAGGTGACTGCCACCCAAACCAATCTCGCAGGGCAACTTGAATCGGCCCTGCATAATCAAATAAGTCAGTATATACATAGGCAATGATGTATGTAGGCATCGCGAGAGGCAACATTAATGCCCACTCAAAGTGTTTTCTACCGGGGAAGTCACAGTAAGCGGTAATCCACCCAAGAGGTAATGCTATGGCGCTACTTACTATACAAACACCCAGGATCAGCAATAACGTATTGCGTACATAATCCCACAACACTGTATTCCAAAGGTGGCTAAAAACATCTGAATCGCCTTGTAGCGATTCAAATAAAAGAAAGCATAGCGGAGTTACCAGCACAGCGCCGATAACCCACGCGAAGAACTGCCATCGAGACAGTGAAAATTTAAAACTCATTAAAGGTCGAACTTCACCTCATCAATCAACTTAAGCGCTAATGGACGATATTTGCTAATCTCATCCAGTGGTAAACTGTCTTCCTTAAAGTTACCCCAAGATGCGACTAAACTTGATAATTCCACACCTGGTTTAACCGGATATTCCATATTGACCGAGGCATACATATTTTGCGCCTTATTGTCGGTCATAAACTCGATGAGTTTCAAGGCATTTTCTGGATTTTTAGCGTATTTGGTCATTACCACGCCAGAAACATTAATATGTGAGCCACGATCATCTTGATTCGGAAAATTAATGTTAACAGCATCAGCCCATGATTGTTGAGCTGGGTCTTGTATCATTTTACCAAAGTAGTAGCTATTACCCAGAGCTAGATCACATAATCCCTCTTTCACCGCCTTAACCTGGGCGCGATCATTGCCTTGTGGCTTACGCGCCAAATTTGCTTTTACACCTTCTAGCCATTGCTTTGTGTGTGCTTCACCATGATGCGCTATCATAGAAGCTACAAGGCCTAAGTTATATGGGTGTTTACCAGAACGAGTACACAGCTTTCCTTTGTATTTTGGTAAAGCTAATTCTTCATAACTTAAATGTGCTTGAGTACCCATTCTTTCTTTTGATGAATAAACATTACGCACGCGCTTTGTTAATGCAATCCACTGCCCTTCATTATCACGAAACTTAGCAGGTACATTTTCATTAACCGCTTCACTTTTAATTGTTTGTGTTAAGTCAAGCTCATCTAATTGCACTAAATCACTGAAGTTTGAGGTTAAAACCAAATCTGCTCGACTGTGTTTGCCTTCTCGCTTTACGCGTTCAATAAGGCCTTTTTTAGCAAAAACGACATTGGTTTCAATGCCCGTTTGCTCAGTAAAATCATCCAAAATAGGTTGGATTAAAAATGGCTGACGAAAAGAATAAATATTTACAGCTTCATCAGCCAACGCTGGTGCTGTCACTGTAAGTCCAATCAAAACTGCTAATGTTTTTTTCATAAATCGCGCTCGCACAAATAGTAATTATTATCACTCAATAATACCTTTTAACTACTTAAAGTGCACCTAAAATCTAATTTGAGGGCATAAACAGAAGTTGGTTGTGAGATATCTCTTACGCTGTTGACAGCTATTGAGGATAAACATGACGAGTTACAGCGCTAAAAAAACATAAACCAATGATTAATATAAACTTATTACATAGCTACTGCAAACAATAGGGTTTTTAATGTCGTTTTTCGCCTATTTTGTTTGCATTAATTCTCTATACTTACTTCATCGGTTAAGCAGACAGCTCTGGTCAGTTTGCAACAGGGAATGATGACTCAACAATCGTTAATTAAGGTTTAGTTGGAAAGCTAGGAAACTCGGACAGGCTCAGGAAGAGTAGCACAAAGGATTGGTAAGAAATGGATAGCATCATGACGATGCGAAATGGACTAACAACAGGGCTCGAAAGAGAGTTGTTATACAGGAAGTAGTAAAAGCGGATAGATGGACAGGCCTTCAAGGCATCGCAATGGAACTGTTTAATAAAAGGATAGCATCAGGAAGATGCGTAAAGGACAGGTAATAGACGTTACCAAAATGGACGTATGGATACGACAGGATAAAGGCCCGGATAGCCTACATTACGCAGAACGAATAAGTAACAGCGTAATCACATGGATTAGTAAAAATTAGGAGTTGATTAAGTTCAATTGCAGGATGCAGAAAATTAGAAGATTCCGCAAGCGCGACTAGAGATAGTACGCGCATTTCTTTTGTCTGTTACTTAGCCTTCAAAATCATCTAATCTTTAGTTTACAGCGGTTGTCCCTTATTTCGTTTGCCCAATAAATAAGCATCACGAAACTTCATAAAATGGGTTTCTAATTTAGTTGCTGCATCACTTTCACCCGCTAAAGCCAATACCATAATTGCCACTTCTGCCGTGCCTAGTTGATGGGCATGCGGTGCAACGCGTAAGCGGTAATCGGAGAGTTTGTCAGCCGTGATAGACAGTACAGGTAAGCTATCAAGGTAAGGGCTTTTACGGATCATTTTTTTCGCTTCACGCCATGTGCCATCTAAAAAAATAAATAACGGACGTTTACTTTCACCGTGTGTCACCTCTGTAATAACACGAGAAGTATCTTCAACGTCAGTCGCGGGAAAAATAACCATAGGCTGATAGCGAGGATCGTTCAATAAAGCGAGCAAGTTAGGGTCCGGATCTGTTCGGTCCCAGCGAAAAGCATAATTATCAGGTACAATCTCAGCAATTAAGCGACCAGTATTAGAAGGTTTGAAGCTTTCATTATGATACATCAACATACAAACTGCGGCATCACATTGCGCTTGCTCAACACCGTCACAAATACAGTAATGCTTTGCAATCAAGCATTGCTCACAGCGGTCCATTTTACCCCCGCGAGCATTAAATTCGCGCCGAGATTCACTTACTTGCTGAGCGCGTAAGGTCAATACTGAGTTAGTAAAACGGTTAGTCACGTAAAAATACCTAAAAATTGATCGGCGCATAGTGTAGCTAAAATTAATAGAAATAGATATCTACTGATGCAAGGCGATCCCACGAACGCTCCACGTTAAGTTAGTGGTAATTAAAAAACAAAAAACCCAAGCCAAAGCTTGGGTTTTTAAACGGTTATCTAAAAGAAATTACTTCTTCTTTTTAACCGCTTTTTTGTTTGGTAAGTCAGTGATTGAACCTTCAAAAATTTCAGCTGCAAGGCCGATTGATTCGTTCAATGTTGGATGAGCATGAATGGTAAGCGCTAAGTCTTCGCCATCAGCGCCCATTTCAACAGCTAGACCGATTTCACCCAGCATTTCGCCAGCATTGATACCGATCATAGCGCCACCGATAATTCGGCCGCTTTCTTTATCAAAAATAAGCTTAGTTGAACCCTCAGTACGCGCAGATGCGATTGCACGACCAGATGCAGCCCACGGGAATACCGCAGTTTCAATGCTTAAGTTTTGCTCTTTTGCTTCTTTCTCAGTAACACCTACCCATGCGATTTCTGGGTCAGTATACGCAATTGAAGGAATGCATTTAGGGTCAAAGAAATGTTTTTGACCTGAAATAACTTCAGCAGCAACATGACCTTCATGAACCGCTTTGTGCGCAAGCATAGGTTGACCAACAATGTCACCAATTGCAAAAATGTGGTTAACGTTTGTTTTAAGTTGCTTATCAACATTGATAAAGCCGCGCTCATCAACATTAACGCCTGCTTTGTCAGCATCAAGCAATTTACCGTTTGGTGTACGACCAACAGCAACAAGTACTTTGTCATAACGTACTGGTTCAGCCGGTGCATTTTTGCCTTCAAACGTTACATATAAACCGTCTTCTTTTGCTTCAACGCCAGTTACTTTAGTAGACAGCATTACATTAAACTTGTCTTTAACGTAACGTTGGTAAATTTTGATAATGTCTTTATCAGCAGCTGGAACAAGTTGGTCAGCAAACTCAACAACATCAATATTTGAACCTAGCGCACGGTACACCGTACCCATTTCAAGACCTATGATACCACCACCTAATACAAGTAGTTTTTCTGGTACGTCTTTAAGCTCAAGCGCGCCAGTTGAATCAATAACACGGTCATCTTGTGGAATGAAAGGTAAGTTTACTGGTTGTGAACCTGCTGCAATAATAGCATTATCGAACGTGATCGTTGTTGCGCCATCAGCACCTTCCACTGCGATAGTGTTGCTGCCTGTGAATTTACCGTAACCGTAAACCACTTTAACTTTACGCATTTTAGCCATGCCATCAAGGCCGCCTGTTAACTGACCAATAACAGAGTCTTTCCAAGAGCGAACTTTGTCTAAGTCAATTTGTGGTGCGCCAAAAGTAACACCATGAGATGACATTTCCGCAGCATCATCAATGACTTTAGCTACGTGTAAAAGTGCTTTTGAAGGGATACAACCCACATTAAGACATACACCGCCTAATGTGTCGCGAGATTCTACTAATGTAACTTCTAAGCCCAAGTCAGCAGCACGGAAAGCCGCAGAATAACCACCAGGACCACCGCCTAGTACAACAACTTGAGTTTTTAATTCGTTGCTCATGCTATTACCTTAATTGTTTGAACGGGACACTGCCCTAAAGTTTAACTGCCAAGTTTCTGCAAGGCAGAAAGTCAGAGCAGATCAAAAATTTGTGCAAAGATTGTATCATTGCAAATGGTAAAAATCCCAGCAAAAAACAACTGGCTGGGATTTGATTCTGTTCACATTGTAGTGATTACATCACTAACTGGCGTATATCGCTCATGTAACTTGCTAGCGTAACAGTAAAGCGTGCTGCTAATGCACCGTCAATCACCCTATGGTCATATGACATTGAAAGTGGAACCATTAACTTAGGTTCAAACTCTTTGCCATTCCATTTTGGTTTCATTTCAGATTTAGACACACCCAAAATAGCAACCTCTGGCGCATTAACGATAGGCGTAAATGCAGTACCACCAATCCCACCTAAGCTTGAAATAGTGAAACAACCGCCTTGCATATCAGACGAGGTAAGCTTACCTTCACGCGCTTTAACAGAGATGTCCATCAGCTCGCGTGATAATTCAATAATGCCTTTCTTATCCACATCTTTGAATACAGGTACAACTAACCCGTTTGGTGTATCAACCGCTACACCAATATTGATGTACTTTTTAAGAATTAAGCTTTCACCGTCTTCTGATAACGACGAGTTAAATGTAGGGAAATCAGCCAATGCTTTTGCCGCTGCTTTCATTACAAAGACTAAAGGTGTAATTTTAACACCCAGCTTTTTCTTCTCGTTAAGTGCATTTTGCTCTTTACGGAATTGCTCAAGACTAGTGATATCAGCTTCATCAAACTGGGTAACATGTGGGATTTGCACCCAGTTACGATGCAAGTTTTTGCCTGATAGTTTTTGAATACGAGAAAGCTTCTTCTCTTCAATTTCACCAAATTTAGCAAAATCAACCTTTGGCCATGGGATTAACCCAAGTTCACCGCCACCAGCATTACCTTTGGCAGCAGATAACTGACCTGATTCAACTTGCTTAACTAGGTTTTTAACATAGTTTTGCACGTCTTCTTTAATAACGCGATTTTTACGACCTGAACCTTTTACGTTCGCAAGGTTAATACCAAACTCACGGGCTAAACGGCGAACAACTGGCGATGCATGTGCATAAGCACTGTTGTTTTCAAAGCTTTCATTACTTGCTTTTGCAGGTGCTGCTTGCGCTGGCGCAGGTTTTGACTCTGCTTTTGGCGCTGGTGCTGATTTTTCTGCAGGTGCTGCAGCTGGCGCGCTTCCGGCAACTTCAAATACAAAAATAAGTGAACCGGTCGATACTTTATCGCCTGCGGCTACTTTTATTTCTTTTACTGTGCCCGCAAACGGTGCGGGTACTTCCATTGCTGCTTTGTCGCCTTCAACGTTTAAGATTGATTGATCTTCTTCAACCTTATCGCCAACAGCAACCATGACCTCTGTCACTTCAACTTCATCACCGCCGATATCTGGCACGCTAACTTCTTTGCTGCTCGGCGCAGCACTTTGTGCAGGCGCAGATTCAGCAGCAGGAGCGGCCTCTGCTTTAGCTGGAGCAGACTCGCCACCAGCAATTTCAAAAACAAACACTAAAGAGCCTGTTTTTACTTTATCGCCTGCAGCAATTTTAATTTCTTTAACGGTACCAGCAAAGGGTGCAGGTACTTCCATAGCCGCTTTGTCACCTTCAACGTTTAAGATAGATTGCTCTTCTTCTACGCTATCGCCCACTGCAACCATAATTTCTGTTACTTCAACTTCATCATCACCGATATCTGGTACGGTCACTTCTTTTGTTGTTAAGCCTGAAGAGGCAGCAGGTGCTGCGTCTTCAGATTTAGCAGGAGCTTCTGGCGCTTTTTCTTCGCCAGCACTCTGGCCTTCAAAAATCATAATTAAAGAGCCAGTCGTAACCGTGTCACCTTCACTTACTTTAATTTCTTTTACTGTACCCGCTTGCGCAGCTGGTACTTCCATTGACGCTTTATCGCCTTCAACAGTTAGTAATGATTGGTCAACTTCAACAACGTCGCCAACATTTACTAGGATTTCGGTTACTTCGACTTCATCGCCACCGATATCTGGTACATTAATTTCAATACTCATTGCAAAACCTCTTAAGCGTACAGTGGGTTAAGTTTGTTAGTGTCGATGTCGAACTTCTTAAGCGCGTCAACCACCACTGACTTTTCAACTTCACCACGTTTAGCAAGTTCAGATAACGTAGCAACAACAACATAACCTGCGTTAACTTCAAAGTGACGACGTAAGTTTTCACGGCTGTCAGAACGGCCATAACCGTCAGTACCTAATACTTTGTAGTTGCTGCTAGGGATGAACGAACGCGCTTGCTCAGCGTAGTTTTTCATGTAATCCGTTGCTGCAACAGTCACTGAATCATTCAATACGCTAGTGATATACGCCGTTTTTTGCTCGCTTTCTGGGTTAAGCATGTTTGAGCGTTCAACGTCTTGACCATCGCGAGTTAATTCGTTGAATGACGTAACAGAGTAAACATCTGACGCAATACCGTAATCATCACTTAAGATAGCCGCTGCTTTGCGAACTTCAGTCATGATGGTACCTGAGCTTAATAGCTGTACGTTGGCTTTTTTGCCTTCATAGCTTTCAAGCTTGTAAATACCTTTACGAATGCCTTCTTCTGCGCCTTCAGGCATTGCTGGTTGCGCGTAGTTTTCGTTCATCAGCGTTAGGTAGTAGTAAATGTTTTCTTGGCCTTCACCATACATACGACGAATACCATCTTGAATGATTACCGCTACTTCGTAAGCATACGTTGGATCATAAGAGATACAGTTAGGCACTGTGTTCGCAAGAATATGGCTGTGACCATCTTCGTGTTGAAGACCTTCACCATTAAGCGTTGTACGACCTGCTGTAGCACCTAATAAGAAACCACGCGCTTGTTGGTCACCTGCCATCCATGCCATGTCGCCAACACGTTGGAAACCAAACATTGAATAGTAGATGTAAAATGGGATCATCGGCAAATCGTTCGTGCTGTATGATGTTGCTGCAGCAACCCATGAAGACATTGCACCTAGCTCATTGATACCTTCTTGCAGTACCTGACCTGATGTGGCTTCTTTGTAGTAAGAAACGATATCACGGTCTTGTGGTGTATAATTTTGGCCATGCGGGTTATAAATACCGATTTGACGGAACAAACCTTCCATACCAAACGTACGTGCTTCATCGGCAATAATTGGCACGATATTTTTACCGATACCTTTATCTTTTAATAAGATATTAAGCGCACGCACAAAGCCCATTGTTGTTGAAATATCGCGCTTTTGCTCATCAAGTAGCGGCTTGAACGCATCAACTTCTGGCAGCTGTAACTTTTCAGTAAAGTTAGGAATACGTGTTGGTGTATAACCTTTAAGTGCATCACGACGTGCATGCAAGTATTTGTATTCTTCAGAACCTTCTTCAAGTTCTAAATAAGGTAAGTCTTTAATTGCCTCGTCAGACACAAGATCTTGCAGACCCAAACGTGAACGTAAATGTTCAACGTGCGTCATGTCCATTTTTTTAACTTGGTGAGCAATATTTTTACCTTCAGCCGCTTCACCCATGCCGTAACCTTTTACCGTTTTAGCAAGGATAACCGTAGGACGGTCATTAGTTTGTTCAGCTTTTTTGAATGCAGCGTATAGTTTTGATGGCTCATGACCACCACGCTTGAGGGCAAAAATTTCGTCATCTGTCATATCAGCAACAAGTGCTGCTGTTTCAGGGTAGCGACCAAAGAAATGTTCACGTACGTAAGCACCATCTTTCGCTTTATAAGTTTGGTAATCACCATCGATGGTTTCGTTCATCAATTGTAAAAGCTTACCCGTTGTATCTTTAGCAAGTAAGATATCCCAACCACTGCCCCATACAACTTTGATAACGTTCCAGCCAGCACCTTTGAATAGGCCTTCAAGTTCTTGAATGATCTTACCATTACCCATTACTGGGCCATCTAGGCGCTGTAGATTACAGTTGATTAGGTAACAAAGGTTGTCTAACTTTTCACGCGCAGCAAAAGAGATAGCACCACGTGATTCTGGCTCATCCATTTCACCATCACCTAAAAACGCATACACACGTTGGTTTTTAGTATTTTTTAAACCACGACCATCTAAGTATTTTAAGAAACGCGCTTGATAGATAGACGCGATAGGACCTAGACCCATAGATACGGTAGGAAACTGCCAAAACTCAGGCATTAGCTTAGGGTGAGGGTATGATGGTAAACCATTGCCATCGACTTCTTGACGGAAGTTGTCTAACTGAGCAGCAGATAAACGACCTTCAACAAATGCGCGCGCATAAATGCCCGGAGAAATATGACCCTGATAGTAAACTAAGTCACCACCGTCTACATCATTAGGTGCTTTAAAGAAGTGGTTAAAGCACACTTCATAAAATGCAGCTGAAGATTGGTAAGACGCCATATGGCCGCCTAAGTCGAGGTCTTTTTTCGATGCACGCAATACAATCATGATTGCGTTCCAACGAATAATAGAACGAATACGGCGCTCAAGATTTACATCACCTGGGTATGCAGGTTCTTGATCGACCGGAATCGTATTAACGTAGTTTGTATTGATACCTGTTGGCATATCAACACCGTCTAAACGGGCTTGCTCTAATACTTGCTCAAGTAAAAACTGAGCACGTTCAACACCTTCTTCACGCACAACTGATTCAAGAGCTTGTAACCACTCTTGTGTTTCTAGCGCGTCTACGTCAATTTTATTGACTTCAGACATATGGAGGTTTCCTTATGTTTAAAATACGAATGTTTTTAATTAATACGATGAGTTTTTTGCCCACCGTACTTGTTTAAAGAGTTATGTTTACTAATTCTGTTTTGTGCGTCTCAAACTGCGTTCAATTCGCGAATGCTCTTTACCCGCTTCAAGTAAGGCCTCTTCTATAAAGGCTAAGTGAGCATTACTGGCTAGGCGAGCTTGTTCTGGATTCCCTTCAATCACCGCATCCATTAGCAAACGGCGATGCGCTGCTAGTTGTTTACTAATATGCGGCTTTTCTAACAATACGGTTAAGTTTTGTAAAATATTTTGCTCAAGCAGTGCTTGCATGCCTCGCACTAAATGCAGCAACACCACATTGTGTGAAGACTCCGCAACACTAAAGTGAAAAGCATTGATTGCTTTGGCTTTTTGTTGCAAGTCATCGTTCGCTGATGCAATGCTGTCAAAACTTTGTTTCACTTTATCAAAGTCAGTACTGGTGCCACGAAGTGCAGCATAATAGGCAGCAATACCTTCTAAGGCGTGACGAAACTCTAATAAATCAAATTGTGATTCAGGGTGTTTACTGATCAAATCAAACAGCGGATCAGTTAGCCCTTCCTCTAGCTGGTTTTTTACAAACGTACCACCACCTTGGCGGCGCGTAACCAGGCCCTTAGCTTCAAGCTTTTGAATTGCCTCACGCAATGAAGGGCGAGATACTTCAAACTGCTTCGCTAATTCGCGCTCTGGCGGCAGTTTTTCACCGGGTGCTAATGACCCCTCAAGAATCATATTCTCAAGTTGCTGTAAGATAACATCCGACAGTTTTGCTGCTTTAATCTTTAAAGACATTAATCAACATCCGCATTGTAGGAGCCCTAGCTTAAAACAAGCTGTTACTGCCTGTAGCTGAAACCAAAAAGGTAAATTGGTCATACCAAATTGGGGCATACGTTACCAAAAAGCTAGTTTGCTGTCAATTTCATGAAGAACACATACAGTAAAACAGCCTAACGCATTTAGCTCAAAGAATAAACAGTAGGTTATAACGACAGGTTTTGGGAGGGGTTTTTATAGAAGCACCAAATGGTCTGACCAGATGATATGTAGTTTAAAAGGCTTAACTCGTTAAGCCTTTTAATGAGCTTTAAGCTAAACCACCAAACAAGGTAAGTAACGCAATGAGCACCAAGTAAAACATAACGTTCCGCTTTACTAACTTCATCATACAGGTTGCTTCAAAAGTGCAACCAAAGTGTGCTTGCTCAATTTGCTCTGCAGCCAATGCCGTATTAGCCACCACTTTTCGGTTGCTGACAGAGAAATCAAATGCATACCTAAGTAAACAACTCGTGCCTTTATTAAAGTTACCAATAACCAAATAACCAAAGCTGGTGATACGTGCAGGTAACCAATCGAGCCAAAATAGCAGCGTATGGATGAGCTTAAACCGAGCAGCATAAGTCACTTTTTTATCTTCGCGCACTAAATCAGCATAAGTACGCACAAGTGCATATAATACTGCACCAGGCACACCTAAAATAACAAACCAAAATATAACAGCACAATAAAAGCGAAAATTGATCCACGCGAGCGTTTGCCCAAACGTTTCACCACCGGGTTCATTTTCAGTTTTTTTCTGCCCCATTTGCAAGGCATATAAAGTTGCCGCTTCTTTATCATCACGGGTTAGTGCGTTAAGGTATGACTTGTATAATGCTCGGTGTTTAGCGCAGCCAAAACATACTAGTAATACCACTATATTAACGACTAATTGCCACACAACAAAATCAGAAAGAGTGTAAATCAATGCAGTTGCGATAACGGGTAATACCAACCACACTAAAAAGCCATACGCTGAGTTAAATAGACCATTTTTACCCAACTGCTTTTTAGAACGCGTTAAATAACCTTGTGCATAGTAGCTAACCTGCCAACAATCAGAGCGCGCGCCTAGGCGCTCTAAAATTAAAGCAATTATTATTGAAATTAAAATCATAACGTTCTCTTTACTAAAAGCCGGGTTAATTTAGTTCAGCAAAAAAATGTTGCCAGTCAAAACTTTCACCGGGGTCTGTTTTACGCCCTGGTGCAATATCGCAATGCCCAACAATACGTGCTTTATTAATTGCTGGGTACTTATTCATCAATAACTTAGTAAGTGATTGTAATGTATTATATTGCATTTGGGTATAGCCACTAGTATCAGTTCCTTCCAACTCAACGCCTATACTAAAATCATTGCACTGCGCACGCCCTAAAAATTCAGACTGACCTGCATGCCATGCTCTTTGTGAAAAAGGAACGTATTGCACTATCTCACCCGTGCGCTTGATAAAACAATGCGCAGAGACCCGTAAACCATCTAAATCAATAAAACTTGAATGAGCTTGGCTGTCAATGGCTCCCATAAATAAATCATCAACATACTTTGTGCCAAACTCACCCGCTGGTAACGAAATATTATGAATTACCAGCAAAGATATTTTTTCATTGAGCGGTCGCGCATCGCAGTGCGAACATGCACGCTGCAACACTCCGACGAGTTTTCCTTCGTTATCAATTTTCATGCTATTACACCATTATTACACTGTGTTGAAGATGCTAATGGATAAAACGCAAAAATAATAGCTGCCAACGACTTACTATTGGAAATGCCTTTGCTTTAATGTGTATATTTATGTCCACCTACATCAGCATAGCCAAAAATAAATGTAGAACAGCACACAGCAAATGATCCCCGCTCTTCTATTCGCTATACAAACATAGTAAAATTTTAGCAATTCCCTAATTATAATGAGCTTTTATAATGTCTATCCCACAGAGCCTTTTAAGCCAGTTAGTTAAACTTGCCCTTGACGAAGATCTTAATTACCAAAGTGCTGAACAAGGTGATATTACTGCCGCCTTGATCCCACAGTCACAGCACGCAAACGCCAAAGTAATCACGCGTGAAGACAGTGTATTTTGCGGTAAGGACATTATCTTAGAAGTGTTTAAGCAAGTTGACCCTAGCGTAAACGTAGAAGTGTTAGTCAATGATGGCGACGTTGTCAAAGCCAACGACACCCTGTTTACAGCTAAAGGCTCTGCACGCGCTATTTTAACCGCTGAACGTACCGCCCTCAATTTTGTTCAAACATTATCTGGTACAGCCACAACCACAGCCCACTATGTCAAAGAGTTAGCTGGCACAACAACACTATTGCTGGATACGCGTAAAACTATTCCAGGCTTGCGCGCGCTACAAAAATACGCTGTAAAGTGTGGAGGAGGGGCCAACCATCGAATTGGTTTATTTGATGCGTTCTTAATTAAAGAAAATCACATAGCGGCATGCGGCAGCATTCACAATGCAGTCAGCCAAGCTAAACTAAATCACCCAAACAAACCCGTTGAAGTAGAAGTTGAATCACTTGATGAGCTAGATCAAGCCATTAAAGCCGGCGCTGATATTATAATGCTTGATAACTTTACGCCGCCGCAAATTGAGCAAGCAGTTAAGTTAACTAACAAACGCGCAAAAATTGAAGTGTCAGGCAACATGACCATTGACACGCTCAAAGCATACTCTCAAGCCGGTGTTGACTATATTTCAAGTGGTGCGCTTACAAAACATTTACAATCAATTGACTTATCAATGAGGTTTGAGTAAATACACCTAACTTATTGAATATATTATTTACCTAATACGTTGACATTGTAAACAATTAATATTTAAATAAGCCGAAAGGCTTATTTTGTAACAAACTGTTAATTAAAGTACCCTTTTGACTAAAAAATGGTGCTATGATAAGACCATAGTTTGATATAAATAAAATATACCGCACCTAAATAACTAGTTTTAATTATTTGGTGTAGTACATTGTATTTTGAAAATGCAGTGAACGCCTCTTAATGACTAGGAAAGTTCTCAAAGTGCCGTTAAATAACGACTAAGTGACTTCCAAAACAGTATTTTAGTGCTAAAGTAAATCTAGTTTAATATTTTTACTTAGTTAACTATTAGATTAGGTATTAACGCATCATTTAAAAAAACAGTAAGAAAAGTTGCTTATACTAGGGGACGTGCAATCCATTTAACCTGTAAATCGATTTAGCTTACACACATACTATCCTTTAGGAGAGGAACATGGAAAAAATGACACAACAAAGTCAAAAGGGTTTTACCCTAATTGAATTAATGATTGTTATCGCAATCATCGGTATTCTTGCTGCTATCGCATTACCGCAATACCAAACTTACACTAAAAAAGCCCGCTTCTCTGAGGTTGTTCTTGCAGCATCTTCAGCTAAAGGTCTCATCGACGTATGTTTCCAAACTCGTGGGGCAGGCGTTTTAACTAACTGTGACGAAGCTGCTGAAATAGGCCTCAATGCAACTGGAGCAGCGGCTGGTGACCATGTTGCTTCTGTTGCAGTAGCTGAAACTACTGCAGCCGTCACATCAACAGGTAATGCTTCTGTTGATAGTGTAACATATGTTTTAACCCCAACTGCAACTAATGGAACTCTTACCTGGGACCAAACAGGTACATGTATTGCAGCAGGTATCTGCTAATTATCTTGTATAATTGTGATTAAGCCTAAAGGGTTTACTCTTATAGAGCTAATGATGATCATTGCCATAATCGGCATTTTGATCTCATTAGCTCTTCCTGCCTATAACAACCACTTCAAGCGGGCTAAGTTTACCGAAGTCGTGCTCGCGTCGAATGCGTTACAACGAGCTATCGAAGTTTGTTTTTATACCAAAGAAACGCTCGATAATTGCGACTCTTTCACTAAAGTGGGTATCAAAAAGTCTGACTACACAACCCCAAACTTTATCGCTAACATTGAGATATCAAATAGTTCAGGCACTTTCACTTTAACTTCCACAGCAAGCAGTGAAGCATCAAAATCTAATAGTGGTGATACCTATATCATGCTCGCAAACGTTAATTCAAACCAGTTACTATGGGAGTTATCCTCAGCAAGCACCTGCATCAGTGAAGGGACTTGTTAAATATCAGCTCATTATTTTTTTGAGTTACATTTACAATGCCGTTTTTAGTGATCACACCACATATGGTTTCGCACTCAGTTTCAAAATCAGACAATACAAAGAATTCTTTCATTTCCACAGGTGAAATAGACTGGCTAATAAAATTATCATAGGCAATCCGCTTTTGGCTGCCAACCTCTGGTTCTGCAAACACATAAAAGCGTTCAAGCGCTTGTTCACCCCTTGCGTCATTTTTAGATACAGCAAAATATGATGTTTGCCACTTGATAATATAGGCAAGTCGTTGGCCGTCAATTTGTTTTACCCCGTAACCTAAAGAGATCAACTGGAGTGAAGCTATTAACGCGAGGTTTGTCATATTTTCCTTTTTAGATTTATTAGGAGACAACAACCAAAAACCCAGTATTGGACCAAGCACAAGGTCAATTAAAACAACAATACTCGCTAAGCCAAATAAATCTGTTAGGTGATACCTCCCAGCATAAAACCACTGGGTATATATAAATATTCCAACTGCAGATAAAACGGTAAAACCGATTAAAAAGTGTAGGCATACCCACTTGATTTTTTTAGTATATATTTCATTCACGGCACAATTTACTCCTATTAGAAAACCATTTCACACCCAAGAACTATTTAATCAGCTAAAGTTTACCTAATCAATTGTTTAAGGGACTAAACCTAGCTAATATGGGTGTAAGTATGAATTTATTTCTGAACTCAACTTGGATAAGTAATGGCTAAAGAAGCGGATAAAAAAGGACAAGACACTTTTGAGTGGGTTGGCGTGAGTGCCAGAGGCAAGCGTCTTGAAGGTGAATTAAATGGAACCAGTATCGCGTTAGTCAAGGCACAGCTTCGTAAACAAGGCATTACTCCCTCTAAAGTAAAACGCAAAGCCAAACCGTTATTCGGCGTGCGTATGCAAAAGATTACACCAAAAGACATTGCATTAGTTACCCGACAAATTGCCACCATGTTAATGGCTGGCGTGCCCCTTATCCAAGCCATTGAAATGATTGGTACAGGTGCCAGTAATAAAAGTGTTGGCAAACTAATGGAGACGATTGGTGACGAAGTAAAAGCCGGTGGCACATTATCCAACGCTCTGCGAAAGCACCCGCGTTATTTTGATGATTTATATTGTGATTTAGTTGCCTCAGGGGAGCAATCCGGTGCGCTTGATAAAATATTTGACCGCGTTGCGCTTTACAAAGAAAAGTCAGAAGCGCTGAAATCAAAAATAAAAAAAGCCATGTTTTACCCTATTGCCGTTTTGGTAGTCGCACTTATTGTTACCTCTATTCTACTTATATTTGTAGTACCCCAGTTTCAAGATATTTTTGCTGGCTTTGGCGCAGAGCTGCCAGCCTTTACCTTAATGGTGATTGGTATCTCTGAGTTTATGCAAGAATATTGGTGGATTATCCTCATTGCGATTGTCGGGTTTGGTTATACCTATAAAGAAGCGCTACTGAAAAGTAAAAAACTTCGCGATGCAACCGACCGTGCTATTTTAAAACTCCCAGTCATCGGTATGATTTTAAATAAAGCGGCTGTAGCACGCTATGCCCGCACACTTTCAACCACCTTTGCTGCCGGTGTCCCCCTCGTTGATGCACTCGACTCTGCCGCTGGCGCGTCAGGCAATGCGGTTTACCGCTATGCTATTTTAGATATTAAAGCAGAGGTTAGTTCTGGTAACCAAATGAACTGGGCCATGCGTAACTCAAAAATCTTCCCCGATATGGTGGTTCAAATGGTCGCCATTGGTGAAGAGTCTGGCTCATTAGATGGCATGCTGGCAAAAGTTGCGACCATTTATGAACAAGAAGTAGACGATGCCGTCGATGGCCTATCAAGCTTACTTGAGCCACTAATTATGGCGGTGCTCGGTGTGCTGGTTGGCGGGTTAATCATTGCTATGTATTTACCAATTTTCCAACTTGGTGCTGTTATTTAATTATTTTTCGTATTTAGGTTTAGGTAGTTTAATGCACGAATTTTTTCTCGACATAATCACTGTTATGCAAAGTCATTTATGGTTTTATTTACTCACAGTAGGGCTTGTAAGTGTGTGCGTGGGCAGTTTTTTAAATGTGGTTATTTATCGCATTCCAAAAATGATGCAACGTGAATGGCAAACAGAGTGCCGAATTTTACTGGGTGATGAACTCAAAAAGGCAGATAAACCTTCTCCTGACGTGTTTAATCTAATTAAGCCCAATTCAACCTGCCCTAAATGCAAAACAGCGATTAAACCTTGGCAGAATATTCCTGTTATTAGTTGGCTATTACTCAAAGGTAAGTGTGCCAGTTGCGAAAACCCAATTTCAGTTCGCTATCCTATTATTGAGATGCTGACTGCCCTACTCAGCTTGGTTATCGCAATAAATTTGGGGGCGTCTGATTTAGCGCTACTTTATATCGCGATCACGTGGGTGCTTGTTGCGTTGACCTTTATTGATATTGACCACATGTTACTACCGGATCAATTGACACTTCCTTTAGTTTGGCTTGCATTAATCGCGTCTGTGTTTGGCGTCACAGCCGTTTCCCCAGAAGAGGCAATTATTGGTGCTGCTTGCGGGTATTTAAGCTTATGGAGTGTTTTTTGGTTATTTAAACTAATAACGGGTAAAGAAGGGATGGGGTATGGTGACTTTAAATTACTTGCTGTATTCGGTGCCCTACTTGGTTGGCAGTCATTACTCACCATTATTTTGCTCTCTAGTGTCGTTGGCGCAGTAATGGGTATTATTTTGTTAAGTATTCAAGGTAAAGATAAAGCCACGCCAATTCCTTTTGGCCCTTATTTAGCTATCGCAGGTTGGGTAACATTATTGTGGGGCGAACACATTCAGCACTACTACTTTAATACCTTAGGTTATTAATATGCTAGCAACTCATACAATTGATAATTGGGTACTGGGTTTAACTGGCGGCATTGGTTCAGGCAAAAGTGCTGTGAGTGACATGTTTGAACAATTAGGGAGCACTGTCGTGGATGCCGATATAGTCGCACGAGAAGTCGTCGCCCCAGGCACAGAAGGGTTACACGCAATAACAGCCCACTTCACAGATGACGTACTAAACGATGATGGCTCTTTAAATCGCGCACATTTACGCCATATTATTTTTGCCGATGAAACTAAAAAAACGTGGTTAAATAATTTATTACACCCACTAATCAGAGAAAAAATACTCAGCGATTTAAACAGCGCAAACAGTGAATATGTTGTACTCGTTGCCCCGCTTTTATTTGAAAATAATTTAGATCAATACTGCCAACATACATTAGTTGTTGACGTACCCGTCGAAGTACAACTAAATAGAACTGTTCGCCGCGATAATGTAAGTGAGCAGCAAGCAAAAAGTATCATCGCGTCACAAATGAAGCGTGAAGATAAGCTAACAAGAGCAGATGATGTACTTGATAATAATCGCGCCTTAAAGCTGGTTGCAAGTGATGTAGAAAAACTACACTCGCAATATTTAATCCATGCAAAAAAGCGTAAAACAACGAATACTGTGGGCCGCTAAATACACAGCAATAAAGAAACTTGCGCTTTTTTGTTGGTAAATTACGCTAAAATGACAAGACTGATGTTCTACCCCTCTTTTTTCTGATAAATTGCGAGCATGAAAGGATTTTACTGGGTGCACAATGAATATTAATTCACCATTACTTCGAAAATTTATCACGTTAGGCCGTGTTGACGCAGAAGCCGTCAAACTAAAGCAACGTGAATTTAACTCAACGGCTGAGCTTATAGCTAAATGCAGTGGGATTAGTGGTCAAGAGTTAGCAGAACAGTGTATTGATTTGTTTCGTGTTCCCCACTTTGATCTAAAAGATTTTGATGTTGAGTTAATCCCCAAAGATCTGATAAAAGAAAAACTGATCAGGCAACACCATATCCTGCCTCTCGTTAAAAAAGGCCGTAAGTTATACATAGCAGCATCAGATCCGACTGATTACGGCGCATTTGAAAACTTTGAATTTAGCACCGGCCTTTCTTGCGAAGTGGTTGTTGTGGATTACCGCCAGCTCGATAATAAAATTGAGCAACTACTTGATGCCACTGGCAGCTTGCATCTCAGCGAAGATGAGTTTAAAGAGTTTGCGGATCTTGATACAGACTCATCAAATGAGCCACAAAAAAACACTGACGAAGATAAAGACGATGCGCCAATCATCGTCTATATCAATAAAATTTTGATGGACGCCATTAAAAAAGGCGCGTCCGATCTTCACTTTGAACCCTATGAGCACAAATACCGCGTGCGATTTCGTATTGATGGTATTTTGCATGAAATGGCCAGCCCTCCAAACAGTTTAGCCACTCGTTTATCAGCGCGTATTAAAGTGATGTCACGTTTAGATATTGCCGAAAAGCGCAAACCACAAGATGGCCGTATCAAGCTTAAAATTACTGAACGTAAAAGTATCGATTTTCGTGTGAGTACGCTGCCGACTCTGTGGGGTGAAAAAATAGTAATGCGTATCCTCGATTCATCCAGTGCGATGCTGGGAATTGATGTACTAGGTTATGAACCTGAGCAGAAAAAGCTCTACATGGATGCGCTGCAACAACCACAAGGCATGATCTTAGTTACCGGTCCCACAGGTTCAGGTAAAACGGTATCATTGTACACAGGTTTGAATATTCTCAATCAGCCTGAACGTAATATCAGCACCGCAGAAGATCCCGTTGAAATTAATCTCGAAGGGATTAACCAAGTACAAATCAACCCTAAAGCAGATATGACCTTTGCCAATGCGCTAAAAGCGTTCCTGCGCCAAGATCCTGATGTCGTGATGGTTGGTGAGATCCGTGATCTGGAGACCGCTGAAATATCGATTAAAGCGGCCCAAACAGGTCACTTAGTTATGTCAACATTACATACTAACTCCGCACCCGAAACGCTTACCCGCTTATTAAATATGGGTGTGCCTGCTTATAACGTCGCAAGTTCAATTAGTTTAATTATTGCTCAGCGATTGGCTCGCCGTCTGTGTTCTAAGTGTAAAACACCTGAAACATTACCTGCCGAAGAGCTGCAACGCCAAGGCTTTACGCCGCAGCAAATCAGTGAACTTACACTTTTTGCACCCAAAGGGTGTGATAGCTGTACCGAGGGGTATAAAGGTCGTGTGGGTGTTTACGAAGTAATGCAAATTACTCCTGAAATAGCACAGATCATTATGCGTGGCGGTAATTCGCTGGAAATAGCAGAGGTTTCACTACGATCAGGATTTAATAATTTACGCTTATCGGGTCTTCGAAAAGCGGCAGCAGGTGTCACCTCCCTGGCTGAAATAAACCGAGTTACCAGCTTTTAAACTAAAATTATTTGTACGAGAAATGTTATGCCAACTGTTGTTAATTGCCCAACCTGTAAAGCTAGTGTTGAATGGTCAGAGCAAAGTCCGCACCGCCCTTTTTGTTCTAAGCGTTGCCAATTGATTGATTTAGGCGAGTGGTCATTTGAAAATAATAAAATTTCAGCGCCCATCACATCTGCCGAAGAACTAAGCCAAGACATGATTGAAGACATTGAAGAGATGCTTGCTAAAAACGATGACAACTTTTTTAAATAAACGAGCTAGTATGTTTTAACCCTAAAAAGCCAGCTTAATGCTGGCTTTTTGATACTGAATGTACACTTTGCCTAATCCATCTTTACTTACTATGCTTTTTATTTAATCGCTGTTGTATTTTAGCCAACTTTTCTTGCTGCTCACCATTAAGTACCTGCATCACTTGATGCTGCGTTTTCAACTTAATGAGTCCAAATTGCTCATGTTTTTCATTACGCTCATTTAGCAGCTCTTTCGCGGCATTTTCATCAAACGCAGGAGCTAATAGCAATACATCCATCTTTGCTTTATGTTCAGCTCGTTGAGTTTTACGAGCTTCTTTGTTACTGCCTTTTAAAGCTTTCATTTGCTCTTTTTGTGTTTCAAAAATAGCGCTCAGTTTAGCTTGCTGCTCATCCGTTAAATTTAGTTTCTCAGCGGCACGATCTGATAATAAAAAACGTGCTGATGGGTTGCCCTGTTTTTCATACATGCCGCCTTTTGCCAATGCACTGCTGGCACCAAGCGTGGCGGTTGCTAAACCACAAATTAATACAAATTTTGAAAGCGTGTTTATTTTAGTCATACTCATCACCTTGATAGTTGGGTTGGTTATGGCTACGAAGCCAGTGAGTTAACTATATCCGTTACAATGCAAAGCAACGCAAAGCAATGTAAAGGTTGTGTAAAGGTTCACTTTTGCGCACTTTAAAGCGTAAAATAGCATTATTGCAGCATGATAAGGGCAGCTGAATGAAACTATTGATGATTGATGACGATACAGGCTTATGCGAACTACTAAGTGAATACCTCTGCGCACAAGGCTATAAAATTGAATGTAAGCACGATGGTGAACAAGGCCTTAAAGCCGCCCTTAATGGCGATTATGCTCTTATTTTACTTGATGTCATGTTACCTAAGCTCGATGGCTTTGATGTTTTAAAGCGACTTAGGCAAACAAAATTAACACCTGTCATTATGCTAACTGCGAAAGGTGAAGATTTTGACCGCATTTTTGGCTTAGAGCTCGGCGCTGATGATTATATTCCAAAACCGTTTAACCACCGTGAGTTGCTCGCAAGAGTAAAAGCAATTACTCGCCGCATAGAACATATAACAAGCTTAAGTAATAACCAGACAAATAAGCTTAATGTAAATAATATAATCATCAACCTTGCTGCCCGCGAAGCGTATGTAGATGAATGTAAGCTAAGTTTAACAGGCACCGAATATGAGGTACTTGCTTTGCTGGTTAAAAGTGCAGGCCAGGTTGTCAGCAAAGAACAGATAAGTGAAGAGGTACTGGGCAGACGTTTAGCTGCTTTTGATCGCTCAATCGATATGCACGTGAGTAACATTCGTAAAAAAATTGCTGAGTACAACAGCACTGAACGAATTAAAACAATGCGAGGGGCGGGCTATGTCTTTATCCAAGGAGAATAAAGCAGCGCGCTTTGCGTGGATAAGACATCCAAAAGATTTTTTGTTTTTTAAAATATTTATTTGGTTTTGGCTCACTGTAGTTGGCACTATCACTTCACTCGTATTTTTAAGTAACCTTGCAACCAACCAAGTTAGCAATGAAAAGCTACAAGGCCCCGTGCTTAAAAACTTACAATACACGGCCAAAAGTATTGAACGAATTGCGTTAAAACATAATAGAACCGCAACCGATATTTTACAGAACCCGCGACTAGCTAAACGTAAACTGCTCTACTTAAGTTCAGAGCAATCAGAAAACTCGCTCACAAGCCGCCCTCCTGCAAATAACGTTGATTTGAGCCTAATAAACTTTACTAAAACCATGGCTCCACAAGCTATTTTTACTGAAAACTTTATGGCATTTGGGCCGATTAAAACAACCCTCCCTGAGGGCATATTTTATTTATACGAAATAGATGAAAACAATCATCCTCCGTTTTTTATCCGCTTAAAATTAATGCCTACATGGCTAAAAATAGCCGTTGCTTTTGTTGCTTCATTAGCCCTTAGTTTTGTCTTTAGCCGAAACTTAATAGCCCCTATCACTCATTTAAAACAAGCCGCGAATAAGCTTTCGCAAGGTGACCTGACAGCCCGTGCAAACATTAATGCAGGCAGACAGGATGAACTAGGCATATTAGGGCGTGATTTTAATAGTATGGCGACGCAAATTGAACAACTAATTGCGGCGCAAAAACGATTACTTGCTGACATTTCTCATGAGCTTCGCTCCCCGCTTACTCGCCTAAAAATGGCCACAGGCCTTGCCCAAATGCAAGCTGAAGATCAAAATCAAACCTATTTACTGCGCATTGAAAAAGAAGCGAATCAGCTTGATAAGATGATTGCTGACGTACTACAGGTTTCACGATTAGAAGCAAAAAGCCAGCCTCTTTCATTACATGAACAATCTATGCAAGTAATCATCACACATGTATTAAATGATGCACAATTTGAAGCTAAGCAAAGCAATAAAACATTGCATGTCGAAGGGCAGCTTGACATTGATATACAATGTGATGAAAGCTTACTCGCCAGTGCGCTTGAGAATATTCTGCGTAATGCGATAAAATATGCAGTACACTCAATTTTTATCAAACTCTCATTAACAGACACCATTAATATAGAAATTAACGATGATGGCCCTGGGGTTGAGCCGCACAATTTAGCCCGATTATGTGAACCGTTTTTTAGACAATCTGATGCCAGAGACAGAACCAGTGGTGGCACAGGTTTAGGCCTTGCGATAGCAAAAAATGCGATTACAGCACATGCAGGGCATTTAACACTTCACAATCAAGCACAGGGTGGGTTAAGTGTGCGTATTGTTTTACCTATAAACAAGCAGCTATAGTTATGTTTTACAGTTCTGAGCAGGCGCTTCTTGAGCACCAAACACACATTAATGATTTTTTTACTCACCATGTGACCAAGCAACATCTATCAACCCCTAATGGTGGTTTGTACTATGGTTATGCTATTCCTAAGCAAGCCCATACCGCAATACTGATTAGTTCAGGGCGCATTGAAGGGCTAGATAAGTACAGAGAGTTAATGTGGGAGTTATACAAAAACAACTACGCTGTATTTATTCTAGACCATCAAGGGCAAGGGCGTTCTTATAGGTCGTTAAAGAACATTCACAAAGGCTTTGTGAATGTATTTTCTGATTATGCACACGACTTAGCCTTATTTGACTCAACAATCGTTAATAAACAATGGCAAGGAAAAAAAATCATACTTGGCCACTCCATGGGTGGGGCAATTGCATTTGATTATTTAACCCGATTTGAGCATAACTACAGCGGTGTTTTTTTATCTGCCCCTATGTTTGATATATACACCAAAGGCACACCAAAACCTATCGCTAAATTAGTCGCCAGTATGGCATGTTTAATTGGTTTAAATAAGCTATACGCTTTCGGACAG
The DNA here is from genome assembly GCF_001469215.1 of Pseudoalteromonas sp. H105. Classification (GTDB taxonomy): domain Bacteria; phylum Pseudomonadota; class Gammaproteobacteria; order Enterobacterales; family Alteromonadaceae; genus Pseudoalteromonas. Next base: position 15,289 of record NZ_LOFH01000012.1, on the reverse strand, counting down.
GGCGACTACAAACCAGAACCGTTTGCCCTAAACACATTAACTAGCAGCGAAGTTCGCTACCAATTATTTAGACAAATTTACCAGCAAGAGCCGAGCGTACAGTTAGGCGGTGTGACTTATGGCTGGCTAAATGCAGCCTTTCAATTCATTAAACAAGCCCAATCATCCAGACTCGCTATACCCATGTTTATTGCCAGCGCGCAGTTAGATACTGTGGTTGATAACACAGCCCAACACACCATCACTCACTTACAGAAGAGTGCGACTTTAGAAACCTTTACCGATGCTAAACATGAACTTCTATTTGAGCAAGATAGTATTCGCAAGGCCGTGCTCACTCGGTTTTACGAATTTTGTCGCTCACTTACTTGAGCCTGACTTAACGATAAAGGATCTTGGTGAATGAGGATATCCATTTCACACTCAAATTGCTGCTGAATCATATCAACAACTTCATCAGCTACATAGTGTGCTCGGATAAGTGGGAGTGTGTCTTCAAGCTCTAAATGCATTTGGATAAACTTCACTTTTCCGCCTTGACGAGTGCGAACATCGTGCACACCAAAAACGTCATTGTGGCTGTTTGCAATGTCAACTATCTGAGCTTTTTCATCATCTGGCAGCTCTTTATCCATTAAGTGATCCGCGCTTTGCCGTGCAATATCCCAACTGTTATAAAGCAGGTACCCTGCAACACCAATCGCGAAAATGGGATCTGCATACTGCACGCCATTTCCCGCTAATAAAATGGCAACTAAGACGGCAGCATTTAAGATAAGGTCGCCTTTGTAGTGAACCGAATCGGCTTTTATAGCAATTGAATCAGTGTGGTTAATCACTTTAGTTTGTACAAACACCACCACGAGCGTACACAAAATTGCAAATGCACTTACCCAAACCCCGAGCATTGAATGACTTAATTCAACGGGGTTAAATAAGCGTTCAATGCCGTGAAATGCAAGTAAACACCCCGATCCTGCAATAAATGCAGCTTGCCCTAGCCCCGCTAACGCCTCCGCTTTACCATGACCAAAACGATGATCATCATCAGCAGGGCGAAGCGCATAACCCAACACTAAAAAGCTCATTGCAGAGGCGGTAATATCCATTAATGAATCAGTAAGAGAGCCAAGCATAGACGCTGAGCCTGACGCTAACCATGCCCAACATTTGGTGGCAATCATTAGGCTAACCATAACCATAGTTACTACACTGGCCGTTTTCACCCAAAATTCATAACTGCGATTATGCACTTTTTTACCTATACGTAAGCTGCTCTTATAGTCAGAGTATATCATTTTTTTGAAACGTTTAGTGTATACTCACATGAGTAAAAATTAGTTTCTAATAAGGCACATTCATGCTCGATATCGTTTTATACCAACCTGAAATTCCGCCTAATACCGGTAATATTATACGCCTGTGTGCTAACACTGGGTTTGCACTTCACCTAATTGAACCACTGGGTTTCGAGTGGGATGATAAACGCGTTAAAAGAGCGGGCTTAGACTATCATGAGTTTAGCAATGTGCAGCGTCACGCCTCATTTGAAGCTTACTTAGAAAAGTGCAAACCTAAAAAAGTGTACGCTTGCACCACGAAGGGCAGTCAGTTCCATCATCAAGCCAAATATGAAGCGGGTGACAGCTTAGTATTTGGTCCTGAGACTCGAGGTTTGCCTGATGAAATGATCCAAGCATTACCCAATGAGCAACGCGTGCGTATTCCTATGCAAGCAGATAGTCGCAGTATGAATCTATCTAATGCGGTAGCTGTATTTGTGTATGAATCATGGCGCCAGCTTGGATTTCCTAACGCAGAATAACGTGTTGCTTATAACCGCCTTTCTCTATAGATTAAAAAAGCGCGATATAAAATCGCGCTTTTGGCTTTTAAGAACTAAATACTATTCAGACTTTTGCTCTCGGCCTAATAATGCCATGGCTGCTTCTTTCACGTCTTTATTCTCATAAAGGACTTGATAAATTTGTTCTGTAATGGGCATTTCAATCCCCGTACGCTGGGCAAGTAAATACACTTCTTTGGTATTACGATAACCTTCAACAACCTGCCCTATTGACTCGATAGCAGCATCCACCCCTTTACCTCCGCCTAACGCTAAACCAAAGCGGCGATTACGAGATTGATTGTCTGTACAGGTTAGAATTAAATCTCCAAGACCAGCCATGCCCATAAAGGTTTCTGACTTTGCGCCAAGTGCACACCCTAAACGGCAAAGCTCAGCCAAACCACGTGTAATGAGAGCTGTTCGCGCATTCGCGCCAAAACCAAAGCCATCAGACATTCCAGCACCAATCGCAATTACATTCTTAACCGCACCACCAAGCTGTATACCAATAAAGTCGTTATTGTTATAAACCCTAAAGGAGCGCCCGCAATGTAGTAAGTCAGCTAATTGCTTAGCAAACGTCGTTGATGTGGAAGACACTGAAATAGCCGTTGGTAAACCCATCGCCATTTCTTTCGCAAAAGTAGGACCTGATACAACAGCAAGTGGCACATCATCACCCAACTCTTGTTGTGCAACTTCTTGTAATAAACGCCCAGTATTTGGCTCGAGGCCTTTTGTAGCCCAAGCAACTTCGGCACCGTCACGTAAAGATGGCTTAATCTGTTGTAATGTGTCGCCAAATGCATGGCTTGGCACAACCACCAAAATTATTTGACTGTCACCAACGGCACTGTGTAAATCAGACTCAAGGCGAAGTGTGTCAGGAAAGGTAACATCGGGTAAGTAACGTTGATTCTTCCGCTCAGCTGAAAGCGTGGCAACGTCATCGCTATTGCGACCCCAAAGTGTCACTTGATGACCATTTCGGGCTAAACAAATAGCAAGGGCGGTGCCATAAGACCCCGCCCCTAATACAGTAACAGCTGAATTTGCTGTACTCATAAATTATGCGTCTGCAGTTGCCTGATCAGCTTGTGCTGCACGCTGCTGCATGTACTGTGCAAACAAAGCATCAAAGTTAACAGGTGCAAGGTTAAGCTGAGGGAACGTACCACGATTAACCAAGTTAGACACCGCTTCACGTGCATACGGAAATAAAACATTAGGGCAAAAAGCACCTAGCATATGAGCAAGTTGTACTTCTTCAACGTCGCCTACAGTAAAAATACCTGCTTGCTGAATTTCACATAAAAACGCAGTTTCGTCACCAATTGAAGCTGTTACAGTCAATGCTAGCACGACTTCAAACAGGCCTTCGTCTAATTTGTTAGAACGTGTATCAAGGTCTAGTTTAACTTCAGGTGTCCACTCTTTTTGAAAAATAGCAGGCGAGTTTGGTGTTTCAAAAGACACATCTTTTGTGTAAATACGTTGAATGCTAAATTGTGCGCCAGATTCTTGAGCTGCTACGTTTTGATTTTCTTCGTTCATTGTAATTCCTAACTTTAATCGTTTTTATAATAAATACGTTAATTAATTTTTAAGCGCTTAATTTAGCATCAAGTTTGCCTTGAGCCTCAATATCCATCATGTCGTCACAACCGCCGATATGTTCATCATTAATAAAGATCTGCGGTACTGTGCTCGCGCCACCTGCTTTTTTTATCATTTCAGCGCGAAGCTCAGGCTGTACACCAATATCAATATTTTTAAACGCGACGCCTTTACTTTCAAGCAGTGCCAAAGCACGTTGACAGAAAGGGCAATACGCTTTGGTGTAAAGAACAACATTACTCATACTAATTCCTCTATCGACCCGCTAAATAAAATTAACGGCCTGTTGTGGTTGGTAGGCCTGCATTTTGCCATGCGCCCATACCACCTGATAATACATAAACCGACTCAAACCCAGCTTTATGCATCGCTGTTGCAATACCTGAGGCAGTCATGCCTGTTGTACATACTAATATAATGGGTTTGCTCTTATGCTTTTCAAGGCTTGAAAAGTCAGATTGTTTGGCTTTTTCAGGATTTAAATGCTCTGCGCCCGCAACGCGGCCATTATTAAATTCTTTTTGTGCTCGTATATCAACAACTAAGCCGTCCTCACGATTAATCAATAACGTTAACTGTTGCGGGTTTATTTGACGGATTGCTGAAAATTTACTTTTAAACCACCCACCCACAATTAGCGCAACTAAAGCGACCCACGCTAAACTTAAAATCGGATGATTTCCGATAAATTCAATATATTGTTCCATGCGACTTCCACTATGAAAATTGTCCCGCGCCAAAGGCGCTAGGGTTATTAATAACAGGGCTATAATCTAGCCTCGCAAGTATACGTGCTTGATGAAAAATTACCAGAGAGTGAAATATTTTAATATCCTGATTTGAATGCTGATCCACAAGCAAAAACACGGTATGCTAAGCATCCAACAGGTTGCATATTTCAGGAGCTATAATGACACCACATAAAAAACCTCTCGTATTAATGATCTTAGATGGGTGGGGATACCGTGAAGACACTCAAAGCAACGCCATTTTAGCGGCAAACACGCCGGTATTGGATGAGCTTTGGGCAACACGCCCACATACATTAATTTCTGGGTCTGGTTTAGATGTTGGTCTACCTGATGGTCAAATGGGTAACTCTGAAGTGGGTCACGTCAACCTAGGTGCTGGGCGTATTGTTTATCAAGACTTCACCCGCATTACCAAATCAATTGACGACGGTGAGTTTGAGCACAACCCAACGCTTGTTGAAAATATCGACAAAGCAGTAAACGCAGGTAAAGCTGTGCATTTAATGGGTCTTTTGAGCCCAGGCGGCGTTCATAGTCATGAAGACCACATTGTTGCTGCAATCAAAATGGCAGCAAAGCGTGGTGCGAAAGAGGTCTATTTTCATGCATTTTTAGATGGCCGTGACACACCACCACGCAGTGCCCAAGCCTCAATTGAACGAATAGAAACGTTATTTAGCGAGTTAAACTGCGGTCGCTTAGCCTCTATCGTTGGTCGTTATTATGCAATGGACCGCGACAACCGCTGGAATCGTGTTGAGCAAGCGTATGACTTAATGGTTAGCGGCATTGCACAGTACAATTTTGCTAACGGTGTTGACGCACTTGCTGCGGCATATGAGCGTGACGAAAACGATGAGTTTGTTGCTGCAACAACAATTGCAACCGAAAATCAAAATGCAGTGCAAATCAATGATGGCGATACAGTTATATTCTTAAACTTTAGAGCCGACCGCGCCCGCGAGATGACACGTGCCTTTGTTGATGCCGATTTTGATGGCTTTACCAAGAAAAAAGCCCCTCAACTAAGCGGCTTTGTTATGCTAACAGAATATGCCGCTGACATTGATGCACCTGCTGCATTTGCCCCAGAGCCACTTGTTAATGTATTAGGTGAGTGGTTCGAGAAGCACGATAAAACTCAACTGCGTATTTCTGAAACAGAAAAATACGCACACGTGACCTTCTTTTTTAGTGGTGGCCGTGAAAACGAGTTTGCAGGTGAAACACGCGAGTTAATTCCATCGCCACAAGTTGCAACCTACGACCTGCAACCTGAGATGAACTCAGAAATGCTCACGGACAAACTGGTCAATGCAATTAAAAGTGGGCAATACGACGCCATTATTTGTAACTACCCTAACGGCGATATGGTTGGTCACTCAGGCGTATTTGAAGCCGCTGTAAAAGCCTGTGAGGCGGTTGATACTTGTATTGGCCGTGTAATAGCTGCGCTTGATGAATTTGGTGGTGAAGCACTTATTACCGCAGATCATGGTAACGCAGAGCAAATGGCAAACCCAAAAACAGGGCAAGCACATACAGCACATACCAGCGAGCCTGTTCCCTTCATTTATATTGGCCGTGACGCCACTCCAAGTGATGGTAAAGCACTGAGTGACGTAGCGCCAACGATGCTACACCTAATGGGCATGGAACAGCCTAGCGAAATGACTGGCACACCTATCATGACATTGAAATAAATCATGCTAAAAAGTGTTAACCTGTTTATTATTAGTCTGTTAATACTTACTTCATTCGCTATTGCCCCGGCAATAGCGAATGAAGACCGTACTAAAAAAGACCTCTCTGAAATTCAAAATGCGTTAAAGAAAAGTGAAGCCGAATTAGCAGCACAACGCAAAGACATTGCAAAACTACAACAATCCTTAAAAGCATATGAACTAAACATAGCGAAGAATGCAAAGGCACTCTCGATTGCAAAACAATCGATTAAAGATACCGAAGCACAGCAAGCTAAACAGCAACGCCAAGCTAATAAATTAAAACAACAACAACAAAATCTACAACGCGTACTCGCTGCACAACTAAAAAGTGCGTATATGTCAGGCGGTAATGACTACGCAAAGATGCTCCTAAATCAGCAAAACACGGCACAAGTAGAACGCACCCTTAGTTACTACAACTACCTTAACAAAGCCCGCATCGAGCAAATAGAAGAATTAAAAGCGTTAATGGTTGAGATAGAAGCAGTTCAAACCGAACTTGAACAATCTAAAAAACACCTTGTCGCATTACACCAAGAGCAAAAATCTCGACACCAAGCATTGGTTGATGCGCAAAAACAACGTAAGAATAATATTAGCGAATTAAAAGCGAAACTTGATTCGACTAAAGGCGCCATAAACTATTTAAAAGAAAACGAAAAAACCCTTGTTACCACCTTACAAGAGCTCGAAAAAGAGAAAAATCAGACCATTGAGCTGATTGGCTTACAATCAAGTAAAGGGCGTTTAAATTGGCCAACAAAAGGTAAACTTGCACATCGCTTTGGTCAGCGAAAGCATAGCGGTATTGATTGGAAAGGAGTTCTAATAAGCGCTAATGAAGGCAGTCAAGTAAGCAGTATTCATAACGGGCAAGTTGTATATGCCGATTGGCTTAAAGGCTACGGCTGGGTGATTGTAGTAGATCATGGTGAAGGGTTTATGAGCCTGTATGGTCATACACAAACTCTACTCAAAGATGTGGGCGACACAGTACGTAAAGGCGATATTATAGCTTTAGTTGGGCAAAGCGGCGGACAAGCAAATTCTGGTCTATACTTTGAATTACGCCACAAAGGACGCGCAGTAAATCCTGTAAAATGGTGCAGACGCATTTAATTGACTAAACAGTGCTGCACCCAATGGGGAGCAGCTGATGCCAACAACACACACAATTATTGATCGTCTAACCAATTGTTTAGCCAGCAACAATACCATCAAATGTTTAATGGTAATGTTTTTTATATGCTTTAGCCTAAACGGCTTTGCCGTTACTTCTATCCATGAGCTAAAGAAACAACAGCAACACGAAATTCTATTTAATATTCATGCTTACTATGTGGAAGATCTTTCCCTGCAAAGTAGCTTTAATGATAAACATCAATTCGAAACACTGTTAAATCAACTTGATCCCTACTCAAAATACCTTGATGAAAGTGAACTAGACGCCCTATTTAATAGCACTAATGGCCGATACACAGGTTTAGGTATTGAAGTACAAGCCAAAGACGACCAAATTGTCATCATTAATGCACTAAACAATTCCCCTGCCCATAGCGCAGGTATCAAACAAAATGACATTCTTCTTGCTATCAATAATCAACCGGTTGCCAATAAAGATATAAGCCAAGTCGCAAATATGATTTTAAAGAGTGAATCAGCGACAGTGCAGTTAAGCATCAAGCGCAACAATATTCTGCAACCTCTTAGCTTTGCACTCACCCGAAGAGAGATTAACATTGAAAGCGTGAAAAGCGCATTGTATGACTATGGTGTGGGTTATATGGCGATTAAAAGCTTTAGCAACCACACATTACACGATGTTTCGCGCCAGCTTGCACAACTTGAAAATAACTATGGTAAAACACTAACAGGGCTTGTCTTAGATTTACGTGATAACCCAGGTGGTACATTACAAAGTGCGGTTGCCGTTGCTGATTTGTTCTTACAGCATGGCACAATTGTCACCACAAAAGGACGCTTTTATGATGCCAACCAACACTATAAAGCCAGTGCAGGTGATATTTTAAATGGCTCCCCTATTGTTGTATTGATCAATGAAAACTCGGCATCAGCCGCCGAGATACTTGCCGCAGCGTTAAAAGACAACCAACGAGCTACTTTAGTTGGCAATAAATCATATGGCAAAGGCTCGGTACAATCATTAATACCCTTAGGTAACGGTAATACAGCTTTAAAACTAACAACGGCTAAATACTTTTCACCTTCTGGAAAATCAATTGACGGAATAGGGGTTGCCCCTGATGTAGCGATTAATAAATCAACACTTTCACAAATAAATAAAGTCGCTATAATAAAAACTGAACAAGGAAACAGCAACGGTGCGTGGTTTAGTGATAACCCAACCGATCAACAGTTATTAAAAGCTAAGCAGTTGCTTACTATGAAGTGAAATAGCTTAAATAAAAAGATAATAAAAACTATAAATTTGAAAAAAATACTTTTGCTAATTATGGCTATTTGCCTTTTACCTAGTTATGTACACAGTAAACAAATAGCCATCGTGATTGATGATATTGGCAACCATCAACGCGACCTAGAAACTCTCAACCTTCCTGGTAAAATTTCGTATTCGATTTTGCCCCACACCCCGTTTTCTCAAATATTTGCGCAATTAGCCAGTCAGACTAATAAAGAGCTTTTACTGCATATCCCAATGCAAGCGCTGGATCAAACTAAAGCACTCGGCCCTGGCGCACTGACCAATGATATGAATAAAGAGCAGTTACAAAGTACGCTTTACAATGCACTTGCAAGCCTTCCACAAGTTAAAGGCGTTAATAATCATATGGGCTCAGACCTGACCCAAAAAAGCACACCAATGAAGTGGACAATGGAAGTACTCAAACAACGTGGCCTGTACTTTTTAGACAGCCGCACCACAGGGTTAAGCCAAGCCCAAAACGTGGCAAACCTGTACGGGGTAGAAAATGTTGGCCGCCATGTATTTTTAGACAACATCCCCAATGAGCAACAGCTGCAATTTAGATTGGATGAACTCAAACACAAAGCTCAGCGTTATAATTTCGCTATCGCCATTGCTCACCCCTACCCTGAAACTATTGAGTTTTTATCGCGCAAACTCCCTGAGCTAGAACAACAAGGGTTTGAACTCGTGCCGCTATCACAGCTGGTAGAGCGAAAATACATACAGCTCGCACAAGCTGAACCTAAAGCGGTTAATGCAAGGTAAGCTTTAAAGTTATAAGGGAAAGGAGCTAGGTTCTAGGTTCTAGGTTCTAGGTGCTAGTTGCTAGTTGCTAGTTGCTAGTCAAACAGCATAGTCCGTCGTTAAATTAATCACGTAGGTTGGGTTGAGAGCAACGAAACCCAACGATTAAAGGTATGAGTTAATAGACAGCTTTGAGCGAGATATAGTCATTGAAAAAGTTAAATTTATTTCTGCATTTGTGAATTGGAGCCTAACTTTTCTGATAACATTATTAACCGCCGTTTTAATGTAAAATAAAATGCTTAATTTCTAGCTATTTTAATCACTTGTTTACAAAGGGGATTATAGGAAACACCATTATAGAATACAATATACACCACTTTGGTGTGTTATAAACCACCAAAATGATGTTCAATATGCAGTTCTGCTTCCTTGGGCAAGCTATCTAAACCGAAGAGTAAATTTTAACTATATGATTTATCACTACTGCGCTATCGATTCGTTTGTTCCGATAATAAATTCAAAACAACTTTGGATGTCAGATCTAGAAAAAATGAATGATCCTTCTGAATATAACTTGGGATTTAACATAGTAATTTCAAAGTTTGGGGAGATTTATCCAGAGCATGTTCCTTGGCTAAAATATAGACATGCCAAACACTCTAATAGGGTTTTAAGCACGTCATTTACGAAACAAGGGGATATGCTAAGCCAATGGAGAGCATATGCTAGTAATGGCTCAGGTTTATCGCTAGGTTTTGATATAGAAGCTCTGTTGGATATAAATAAACATATTCAATCTGATGAGGTTAACTATAGTAAGAACTTTTTAATTGAAAAAGCTTATGAATTAATCTCCAAACATAAAGTTAGTGAAAGTAGCTTTGTGATGAAAGGCTTTAATACTTACGATCTAAGTCTAGCTCATGAACTATCCAAGCTATCAATTTTCTACAAAAGTGAATTCTATCGCGAAGAAGAAGAAGTTCGACTTGTTGCTTACTTGAGTGATGACTCGGTAATTCATTCGAAACAGACAGGTAACAAAATAGAAGACGGAGAAATACAATTTAGAGTTTCCAAATACGGGTTAGTACCTTATATGGGCTTACAATTTTGTGGTGAAAATAAAAATGCGTTAAGAGAGGTTATCATTGGCCCAAATTCATCTTTTTCACCTAAAGATGTAAAATTGTTACTTGAGTGTAATCATTTAACTGGGGTGAAGGTGGTCTCATCAAACGGAAACTATCGGTAAGCTCTATTACATGTAATTTTATCATAAGCATAATAAGGTAGATTCGCAAAGTTCAGCACTTTTAGTTGGCTTTCAATTTCGTATTCACAGCACATTGGTTTAGATATGTTGGTGGCGTTGCTCACTAATTAACGCGGCGTTACCTGTGTCCGCTCATACCACATTCAAGACAGCCAATAATGCAAAACACTGACGCTCGTTGGTTGGGTGTTTTTTCGTTGGGTTTCGCTGCGCTCAAACCAACCTACGTTGATAACTCTGAAGCGCGGCGCCTCTTAAACTCTGTGTTAATAACTCACTAAAGCTTCCCTAAACACAAAAAGCCCCGCATTTTCATGCGGGGCTTTTAAATTTTATACAATGCTATGCGTTAGCTCATTGCTGCTTGTAGCTTTTTCATCGCTGTTTTTTCAAGCTGGCGAACACGTTCAGCTGATACACTGTACTTTGCAGCAAGCTCTTGCAAAGTTGCCTTATCATCTGACAACCAACGCGCACTGACGATGTCTTGTGAACGCTCGTCCAGTGTTTTTAATGCATTAAATAAGCGTGTATGAGATTGCTCTTGCCACTGCTGTTGTTCAACTTCATCAGCTAAATCGTTACTACCATCCGTTAAGTATTGTACTGGCGAGTAAGTGCTGCTTGGTGCGTCGTCATTATCGTCGCCAGTTAAATCAAAGCCCATGTCTTGGCCGCTCATGCGCGATTCCATTTCACGTACTTCTTTTTCGCTAACACCTAGCTCGCTCGCTACAGTTGCTACCTCTGCTTGGTTAAACCAACCTAGGCGCTTTTTATTTTTACGTAAATTAAAGAACAATTTACGCTGTGCTTTCGTGGTCGCAACCTTAACGATACGCCAGTTTTTAAGCACGAATTCGTGGATTTCTGCTTTTATCCAATGCACTGCAAATGATACCAGACGTACGCCCACTGAAGGATCAAAACGTTTTACGGCTTTCATCAGACCGATGTTGCCTTCTTGAATCAAATCCGCTTGTGGTAAGCCGTAGCCTGAATAACCTTTTGCTATATGCGCTACAAAACGTAGATGTGACATGATGAGCTGCTTTGCAGCATTAAGATCGCCGTCTTCCTGTAAGCGGGTCGCTAACTCTTTTTCTTGCTCAGCCTCTAACATAGGTATTGTACTTACCGCTTGTAGGTAACCATCAATACTCGCGCTTTGCTGTCCAACTGTGAGTGCCATTGCGTATAAATCTTTACTCATTTTTCACCTCGGTGATAAACATTTGAAACCATCTTAGCACTCTTTAAGTGAGAGTGCTAACTTCAATTTAAATCTTTTTTTCGATTGAAGCAAGTGATTTTTTCGATGTTTTTTATTCTACTTTAAACGTCTGAATATGCGATGAATTCTAGCTTTGAAGAACGTTATAAAAAACAACCGAAGTTATTTTTTATAACGCTTTGAGTCATTCTATACACTCATTGTTACACTTTATCGGGTTCTATTTCTTTAATGTAACGATTCACTGATAGGTAAGAGCCAACAAAACCAAGTGTGGTGGCTAATAATACCAATGAACCAAACTCAGACACACTCAAACCGATTAAATCAAAGTGTGTTTGATACACACCCGCAACCTCAGTAACAGCTGCGCCTAACCACCACATCATTAAGGCGACACAAATAAAAGCAAACAAGCCACCAATAATGCCATACCAAATCCCCGTCCATAAAAAAGGCGCGTGGATAAAGGTGTTGGTTGCCCCTACGAGCTTCATAACTTGAATCTCTTCTTTTTTATCCATTATTGATAAACGAATTGTATTGCCAATAATCAGTGTCACGGAGGTTAACAACAACAGAGCGATTGTGATCACACTCTCTTTTAATAAACTAAGTAATGCATTTAGGCGTTCAAGCCAAGCAATGTCTAGCTTGCCAAAGTCCACCTCACGTTCTTTTTCGAGCTTTGCAAGTAGCGCGCGAGCGGCATCGGCTTGGCGATGACGCGAAGTGGGCGTGATCAAAACAACGTCTGGTAGCGGGTTTTCATCTAAATACTCAAGTGCCTGGCCAAAACCCGATACGTCTTTAAATTCAACCAGCGCATTTTGTTTTGAAATGAATGTGACTTTATCAACCTCTGGGTATAACGCTAAACGCTTGACTAATGTTTGTGTTTCTTGACCGCTCATTGACTCTTTGACGAACAATGAGATTTCAGCGGCTTCTTCAAAGCCACTATTTATTTGCTGAACATTTTTAACCACTAAATACAATGTAGCCGGTAACGTTAAGCTTAAGCCTAGCACTGCAATCGTCATCATTGACGCCATTGGCGTTCGCCACATCTCACCGAGGCTATGAATGCCTTGGCGGAAAATATTCAAAACAAAAAAATACCCAGCCGCTATGAATGATTTTTTAGCTCGTTCATTCTGGCTCTCACGCCCTTTAAATAACAAACTCATAATGACGCCTCAGCCAGTGGATCTTGGCTCATTCGCCCCTCTTTCAAAGTAAGGCTACGATAACGCATACGCGAAATAAGCCCTAAATCATGGGTTGCGATTAATACTGTGGTGCCGTGTTTATTAAAGTCTTCAAATAGGCGGAGTATGTCCATCGATAACTCTGGATCTAAGTTCCCTGTTGGCTCATCAGCAAGGAGCAGTGGAGGCGAATTAACTATCGCGCGAGCTATACCTACTCGCTGCTGCTCACCACCTGATAACGTTGAAGGGTGGCATTTCACTTTGTCTAACAAACCGACTTTATCTAAAGCGCCATGTACTCGCTTTGCGATTTGCTTATGATGAGTCCCTTCTATAACGAGTGGGAGTGCAACATTATCAAAAATAGTATGGCGCTCTAACAAGCGATGATTTTGAAATATGATACCAATGTCACGACGTACATAGGGAATTTGCCTAGACTTTACAGCACTTAGATCAACGCCATTAATTAAGACTTTCCCTGCCGATGGCCGCTCCATTAAGCTAATAAGTTTAAGCAGAGTACTCTTACCAGCTCCACTGTGGCCTGTTAAAAAAGCAAGTTCACCAGGCCTGATATGAAAACTTACTTTTTCCAGGGCGCGATGGCCGCCAGGGTATGTTTTACTCACTTGCTGAAAATTTATCATTATTATCCCTCAGCTAAAAAAGGGGTAAAAACCCCTTCTAATTTTACGCGTCGTCCTCGTCTTGACTGAATAGTGCATCGATAAAATCGTTACTATTAAATGCACGTAAATCATCTATGCCCTCGCCCACTCCGATATAACGGATTGGGATATTGAACTTATCAGCAACAGCAAAAATTACGCCCCCTTTTGCTGTACCATCAAGTTTAGATAAAGTAATCCCGGTTAAACCAACGCATTGATTAAACAGATTCACTTGGCTGATGGCATTTTGGCCCGTACCAGCATCAATCGTGAGCATCACTTCATGTGGCGCATCTGGGTCAATTTTTTTCATTACACGTGCTATTTTTTCAAGCTCTTGCATTAAGTTATCTTTGTTTTGCAAACGCCCAGCGGTATCAGCGATTAACACATCAACATTGCGGGCTTTAGCGGCTTGGAATGCATCAAATACCACTGACGCGCTATCAGCACCGGTATGCTGCGCGATAACTGGAATCTCATTGCGCTCACCCCAAACCTGAAGCTGCTCAACCGCGGCGGCACGAAAAGTATCACCAGCTGCGAGCATCACTGATTTACCTTCGTTTTGAAATTGCTTAGCAAGCTTACCAATAGTAGTGGTTTTACCTACCCCATTCACACCGACCATTAAAATAACAAACGGCTTTTTATCACTTGGGATCGCTAACGGCTGCTCTGCAGTTTTAAGCATCGATGCCATCTCTTGTTTCATCAGATCATAAAGTGCATCACCGTCTTTAAGTTGCTTGCGATCTGCGGCGTCTGTCAGATTATCAATCAGCTTCATGGTGGTATCGACACCTAAGTCAGCCGTTAATAATTGCGTTTCTAATTCTTCAAATAGCTCATCATCAATTTTTTTACCACTAAAAATTGACGCAAAACCTGAGCCTATATTCAGTTTTGTTTTAAGTAAGCCTTTTTTAAGACGCGAGAAGAAGCCTTCTTTTTTAGGTTTATCTGCTTTTTTAGCTTCCTCTTTGGCAAGTTCAGCCGTAAGGCGTTCTTGTTCTAAGCGCTCAGCTTCTGCTTTTTCATCAGCAATACGTGCTTGCTCTACACGCTCAGCTTCTGCTTTTTCCGCAGCAATACGTGCTTGCTCTGCACGCTCAGCTTCTGCTTTTTCAGCAGCAATGCGTGATTGCTCTTCACGCTCAGCTTCTGCTTTTTCCGCAGCAATACGTTCTTGCTCTACACGCTCAGCTTCTGCTTTTTCCGCAGCAATGCGTGATTGCTCTACACGCTCAGCTTCTGCTTGTTCAGCAGCAATACGTGCTTGTTCTGCTTTCTCTGCAGCAATACGTGCTTGCTCTACACGCTCAGCTTCTGCTTTTTCCGAAGCAATGCGTGCTTGCTCTGCACGCTCAGCTTCTGCTTTTTCAGCAGCAATGCGTGATTGCTCTTCACGCTCAGCTTCTGCTTTTTCAGCAGCAATGCGTGATTGCTCTTCACGCTCAGCTTCTGCTTTTTCCGCAGCAATACGTGCTTGCTCTACACGCTCAGCTTCTGCTTTTTCCGCAGCAATGCGTGCTTGCTCTACACGCTCAGCTTCTGCATTTTCTGCAGCAATGCGTGCTTGCTCTTCACGCTCAGCTTCTGCATTTTCTGCAGCAATACGTGATTGCTCTTCACGCTCAGCTTCTGCTTTATCTGCAGCAATGCGTGCTTGCTCTACACGCTCAGCTTCTGCATTTTCTGCAGCAATGCGTGCTTGCTCTTCACGCTCAGCTTCTGCATTTTCTGCAGC
>NZ_LOFH01000011.1 GCF_001469215.1 Pseudoalteromonas sp. H105 | reverse complement strand
AAGAAAAAGACACTCAAATATTCTGTGACTTCTTATTACGCTGGCCCTCTCTTGCTCACGCTAAAAAAGCGAGAAAACAAACACTACTCGACTTCTTTAATCAACATAATTCCCGCTATCCACTCGTTAATGAAAAGCGGATAAAAGAAATAAAGGGGGCAGAAATACTCACCGAAGATATGGCGGTGATCACGCCAAACTTATTGCTTATTGAATGCCTCGTGCCGCAACTTAAACAGCTGATGATGGCAATAACACGATTTGATGACGAAATTAAAACACTTTATAAGCAACATACAGATCGCGCTATTTTTGATAGCTTACCGGGTGCAGGGCCACAATTAGCCCCTCGATTATTAGCCGCTATGGGGTCAAATCGTGATCGCTATAAATGCGCCGCTGACATACAAAAATACGCAGGCATTGCTCCCGTAACCAAACGCAGTGGCAAAAAGGAATGGATACACTGGCGGTACTCATGCACTAAGTTTTTAAGGCAAACGTTTGTGGAATGGGCTGGGCTCTCTGTGCGATATTCATTTTGGGCAAAAGCCTATTATCGGCAGCAAGAAGCCAAAGGAAAACCTCATAATACCATCATCAGATCATTGGCATTTAAGTGGATACGGATCCTATTTAGATGCTGGAAAACACATACGCCCTACGATGAATCAACTTACTTAACGGCATTGAGAAGTAAGGGATCACCGCTGTTAAAATTTGCGGTGGAAAGTGGGCTTTAGTGCTAGCTGTCCACCTCAGGGCGTGTTGTTATATTGCAACTCATACTCACTGTATTTAATAGTTTTTAATTCCATGACGTTAGGGATAATTAGATCTCGACCGCCATAGGAAATATTAATTTGAACAATTAAATTACTTTCGTTAACGAATGCAATATCACTACGCATAAATTGGTTGTTTGTAAGTACATCTGACTTCGTCACAGTCATTAGCATTTCCCTGTCGTCTAATTGCATGGTTACTGCAACTTCAGATAAAGTTTCTCCTTTATCATCTTTGACGGGATAAACAATAATTGCCCAGTTATTTATTCCATTTTCTGACTCTACAATTACTCTTTTAATTCCTAAGTCAAAAAGCTCTTGATAAGTTAACTTAGTCGGAACAAGCATGTGTATGTCCGTTGAAGCAACAGACTTAAACGAAACTAGAATGAATAAAAACGCTAAAATTGTACGCATACTTCCCTTGCAATATAACAACTTTATCAGAGGACATTTTCCCTATTTTAGCGCGAAAACGTCCTTATTTTGTGAACTTATATTAATAGCAAATAGTGTAAGCTATTGCCAGCTATAAATATTATGCTTTTTGTAGCTTATATAAACATGTAAAAAAGAGGAAAGTTTCCTCTTATTCTACTAAGTTAATGACGACTCATCTGAATAATCGGTTATAGATCAAAGCTGCCTGTCAGCTGAGGTCCTGGCCTTTTCATCCAAACAGGAAGTCAGGTGTAATCTACTACCACTTAATTTATATTACTGAAGGTATTTTTGAGACCAGTAATTGCTCTACTCTTACGCCTTCTACGTCCACCACTTCAAATTTAAAGCCAGCGTAGTTAATAAACTCTGCTCGTTTTGGAATGCGCTTCATTGAGTAAATTAGAAAACCAGCAACGGTTTCATAGTGCATTTGTTCTGGAAACTCATCAATTTCAAGTACTTTAGCCAACTCTACTACAGGGGTTAAGCCATCTACCAACCACGAACTCTCGTCACGCGCTATAATCAACTCATCACCAGTATGGGTTATTAAATCGCCCATAAACCCTTTCATTAAGTCTTTAACGGTCACAATACCGACCACCAGCGCATACTCATTCACAACCACTGCAAAGGGTTTGGCCGCTCCTTTAAATGCGTTCAATGCCTCTGACAAACTCAGTGTTTCAGGTAAATAAAAGGTTTCTTTTTCTAAGAGTTCATCATTAATATTGGCCGCTTCGCCTTTGAGCACTTGGCGCAGTATATCTTTAGACTCAACAGAGCCGATAAGTTTATCTAAATTACCATTGCACACTAAAAAGTGATTATGCGGGTGATCAATTATCTTACTGGCTATATCTGCACTGGCTTCTTTAATATCAAAATAAACTATTTGATCGCGGGGTGTCATCACACTGGATAAAAAGCGCGCTTCAAGGTCAAACACGTTACCAATTAAATTATATTCTTGTTGCTGCAGGCTGCCATATTCAGCGCCGGCATCCATCATTGCCACAATGTCTTCTGTGGTAACAATATCTTCACGCTCTGCGGGTACTTTAAACAACTTTAAAATAATATTTGTCAGACCATTAAAAAACATCACCAGTGGTGTCAGTGCAAACGTCACCCAGCGCATGAGTGTAACAAGCCTAACCGCTACAGCTTCGGGCATAATCATTGCTAAACGCTTTGGCATTAAATCGGCAAATAAAATAAACAACGATGTAATCGTAAAAAATGAAATGATAAAGCTAATTTGCGCTAGTAATGGGCCTTGGTAAACCATGGCTAAAACACGTTCAACATAAGGAGATAGTGCTTGCTCCCCCACAATACCGCCTAAAATTGCAATGGCATTGAGTGCAATTTGAATCATGGCAAAAAAAGCGCCGGGTTGCTCTTGCAGTTTTAACACCGCTGCCGCGTTGGCGCTTCCTTCATCAGCCATAACTCTTAATTTTATTTTGCGCGAAGCCGCTATTGCAATTTCAGACATAGCAAACAACGCACTGATCAAGATCAATAAACCAATCCCGATTAAATCACCCATTAATTACTCCAATAAAGTATGCTTTCATCAATAAAAGCTGCTGAATTATAGGCGCTTTTTAGCGCAGAGCAATACCTATTTTAAAATATAAAAATAAAATAAAAACAACAAGTTATGATTCATTCAACTTGCTTCAGAAAATACGCGGGTTAATTCTTTTATAGATGCTTTGTCTATCTGTTTATGACAAGCAAAATAGAGTGCAGGTTGCGTCACTTGGATTTTTAGCACGGCTTTTAAGTTTTCTTTAACAGCTCGTTTGCTATGCTCATACTCTACACGTTGCTCTGGCAAAACGACTAAGTCGATACTATTTTTACGGCTACTAACAATATTAAAAATATTATCAAAACTGTCTATTAACAACAGGTTTTTACCCTCTTCAAAACCCTGCGATACCAAATATTGATGACTATAATTATCTTTGAGTACAGCGATGCGGAATTTTTTTGCTTGCTCTAAATTATCCAGCGAAATAGTTTTAGAGTTTAATGCATAGAAGTAGGTGTTCAAATCTGATAATTGAGCAATCCAGACTAGTTTATCTTCTCGTAATTCTGATCGTGATATAGAAAAAATACACGTTTGCGGGTCGCGTAGTGCCGCATTGTAAGCTGTGCTCCAACTATGCACCGTTATGCTGTAGTCAAGCGAAGAGCTATCGAGTGCTTTGCGTACTCTTTCGTACACATGACCCGTTAATTTATTATTATGATCGAGGTATTGCGCCGGCGGGAAGTTTTCCGTCACTACATTTAATTTAGCAAAGCATTGCGAGCTAAAAGCAACACATAATAAATAGATCCATTTATTCACTACTACCCCACTTTACTTAATTGTTTCATCATTATTTATTGATGATTAATTAAATATAGCCTCAATTAACTGATAAGTGAATAGAAAACAGGCTATAAAGCCTGTTTTAATTTTAATAATCTGAATAAACTAGCGATTCATTGCATTAATCAAAAATGCTGAGATTTTAGCCCCTTCCCTCAGCGTTGTTTCTGAACTTGATTGCCCTACTAAGGAGCTATCAGTAAATGGCGCAATTTCCATCATATCAGCTCCCGTAATTGGGAACTCATCAGCCAGTGCAGACAATATATCAAGCGCATGTTGTGGTGTTAAACCATTGCCTTCAGGGGTACCGGTCGCCGATGCAAACTCTTCATCAAGGGCATCAATATCAAAGCTCACATAGAGTTCATCGACATTATCCGCTTTAAGCTGTGCAATCACTTCTTGAGCAATATCGTGCGCGCCACGTTCAATAATTTCGTGCGCCCAATGTTGCTTAATACCAAACGTTGACTCCCAGTGCTCTTTAGGTTTGCCACTAGAGCGAATTCCAAACTGAACCAAGTTCTTTGGTGCAGGTAAAAACTCCAAAATATGTGTACACCACGAGCCAAAGCATAAATCGATACCTAAACGCTCAACTAATAAATCAGTATGTGCATCAAAATGAATGATTGCAGTGCGTTTGCCTTGCTCACGTTTTGCTTTTAAGTACGCTTTGGTTAGTGGGTAGCTAATTGAATGGTCACCGCCAATGCCAAAAATGCCTTTATCCGTAAATGTGGCATAAAAGCTATCACACACATCTTCAGTGATAGATAGAGGGCTGACGTAATAATCGCTATTTGGATTATCATACAGTGCTTTTTGACAGTTGCTGATGGTTGCTTCATTCAAATATTTATCATGGAGTAAATGAGGAATAACGCGTACATCACCTAAATCAAATGATTTAGCCTGTGGTTGTTGATCAATCAACGTTGAACGTAAAAACAACGGCCCCCAATTTGCGCCGCGCAAAATACCACCGCCACAATCAGAGCTAATGCCAAGCATGACTGCTTTGTGAGGGCTATCAGCAAGGGTATCTAAAGAGTCACGCCATAAAGGCTCAACGTTATCTTCTTGACCGTAAAGCTTATTACGTAATGCAGCTTTACGCTCTTTGGCTGTATTAACGGTAAAAACACCGTCGCCTGGTGGGCATAAGCAGTGCTCAACTTTACTTTTGAATGTTTGCCATTGTGTGCTCATTTCGATTCCTTAACTGTATGTTCTTGCGTAGTTATGCAAAAAAGCGTTGTTGAAAATAAGTTTAATAAAACCTTCATACTGCTAGTGCGCACAGTTTTATTGACTCAAACGCGCTTCGGATTAACACCAAATAAATTTTAAATGTTATTTAATATCAATAAATTAAGCCGCATTACAATACAACGCATAAGTTCAAATAAAATACATTAAGTGAGTGATATAGTGTCTGCCTAAACAAGTCAACCTTTGCACTATTTGAAAAATAGCACTCGGTGATTGAATATTCATAGTGAATGAATAAAAGTGAATTAAGGGCGGTGATTCACTTTGCACTTATAAGCCTTTTTTATGACCATTTACATTGTTACATCACGTTTAATTTAATAACGTGTTATTTAAAAGGGCTTAGGTATAAACGGACATCCGTCCTGTACTTAGGCATTCTTAATCGTAATGATGCTATATTGACAACAACTCTCTATAAATTTAGCGTTGTTAAACGCTAATTATAAAAAGTATTAATAAGGCAGCACCACTATGGAAAAGGTATTTCACCTAGGACTCACTCGCAATGACTTGCAAGGCGCTACATTAGCAATCGTGCCAGGCGACCCAGATCGTTCAGCACGTATATCAGAACATTTAGAAAACCCACATTGCTTAGTGCGTACCCGTGAATTTCATGCTTATTTAGGTACGCTCAGTGGTCAATCAGTGGTTGTATGTTCAACGGGGATTGGCGGCCCATCTACATCTATTGCGGTAGAAGAGCTTGCTCAACTTGGCATAGAGACATTTTTGCGTATTGGTACCACTGGCGCTATCCAACCTCATATTAACGAGGGCGATATTTTAATTAGCCAAGCATCCGTTCGTTTAGATGGCGCAAGCCAACACTTTGCACCACTTAGCTACCCAGCTGTCTCTGATTTTTTTGCAACGCAAGCAATGGTAGCAGCCTGTAATAACTTAGATATTGATTTTCATATTGGTATCACCGCATCAAGCGACACATTCTACCCAGGCCAAGAACGTTACGACACGTACTCAGGTTATGTACCAAAAGCATTTCAAGGGAGCTGTGAAGAATGGCAAAAACTTGGTGTAATGAATTATGAAATGGAATCAGCCACATTATTTACCATGTGTGCAGCATTAGGGCTAAAAGCAGCGTGCGTTGCGGGTGTTTTAGTTAACAGAACTCGTCAAGAAATCCCAAATGTAGACCACGGCGAAATAGAGAGAAAATCTGTCGCCGTGGTGCTTGAAGCTGCTAAAGTCTTACTGAGTAAGTCGTAAACTATAGGTTTCTAAGGCTGGTAAGTTAGCATAACTTGCCAGCACAGCTTCGCTCACTTGCTGCTGATTTTCAGCCCCTTTTGTCTGCACCAGCTCAATCTTCTGAATTGTTTGGGCATCCATTGGTAGACCTGCCAAGTATAACTGGCTGATAGCACTTTGCAGCGGTGCAAGACTTGGGCTATACGCTGCGTTTTCAGCATAACGACCATAAAAGTTGCCATGCTCAAACGTCGTAATTTTTACTGCGCTAAAATTCTTAGTGTAAGGCACATAAGCATTTAATGCCGCATCAACTAATGCCCCACATACCCCACTTTGATCTACCACTGTTTGTGTAACAGGAGCCGGGTTAAATAAACTGTACTCATTCCCTAAGTCAGTCGGCCCAAACGCAGCAGGTAATAACTCGTTGAGTTTATATTGCTGACTTGGTAATAAAATATCAAAGGTCGTGGCATCTGCCAGCTCATTCATAAACTGACGACAGTAGCCACAAGGTGCATCACTGATGGCAATTTTAACAATTGATTTAGCGCCATTAAGCCAAGCATTATTAATTGCTGATTGCTCAGCATGCACGACTAAACTTAGCGGTTGATGTGTAAATTCAACATTAGCACCAAAGTAAAAGTTAACGTGCTGGTTTTCATCAAGCCCTAGTACCACCGCGCCCACTAAAAAGTGTGATACGGGCGCTACAGCAAACAAGGAAGCGATCGGTAAACACTCCCTGAGCAGTTGTTCCTGAGTAAGTGAATATTCACTACATAGATTTTCTATGTCTTGGGTAGTTAACCTACCTCTTTGTGATTTTATTTGATTGAACAACGCATCGCGCTTTGGTTTATCAAATAGATGTGTGTGCCCTGTTATTGAATTTATAGGCGAAGGAGATGTTGATGAAGTCATAAATACATTTTACTTATCTAATGGCTTCATAGTGTAAAATGTTCAGTCGCTAATTACCAGATTGATTTA
Organism: Pseudoalteromonas sp. H105; assembly: GCF_001469215.1. Taxonomy (GTDB): domain Bacteria; phylum Pseudomonadota; class Gammaproteobacteria; order Enterobacterales; family Alteromonadaceae; genus Pseudoalteromonas. The sequence continues at coordinate 141,518 of NZ_LOFH01000011.1, read as the reverse complement.
CAAGCCATGTTTTTGCGCTTCTAAAGCACTCGAAATTTTCAGCAGTGATATCAAAGCGTTTTGCTTTTTGTAAAAATAAATCATGCATAAAGCCGTCAAAGCTAACCACTCTTGCCACAACGCAATGTTTTAGCCAATTCGAGATTACAGGCATAATATTTAATAAGTCACTCGCAGGAAAGTTATGCGTTACCTCAGACACATCGACAAGTAATTTGTTACTGCCATAGATTGCAACGTGCTGTTGCGCTATCTGATAAAAATTAACCACATCCTGTGCTGACGCATTCCCTCTCAATGTCATCATGATTAATGATGAAGATGCATCAAATGTGATGCTGGTTGAAATATTTGACATTAAAGGCTCAATCGAATTAATACAGGTTAAGCTAAATAAGAAAAGCTCTTATTCAACAAAGGCAAGTATTGTAGTTTTTTATTAGTTTGAGTCAAGAATTATCATACCAACAGGTCAGACCATAGTGTTAAAACAGAAAAAAGTACTACTTTTCTTAGCGAGAAATGGGAATGTTCCGAGGTTTACCGATCTATTTATACTTTATAATGGAGTTGAATATTTAACAATCAGTGTAAACAGGGAAAATTGTATGCTTCGGATTTGGTTTCTGGTTGTTCTTTTAGTGTGCTTTTTGCCTGCAAAAGCCACCGTATTAGATAAAAAAGAATTTGAAAAGCTTCGCACTGAAATACGCGATAATTATGCACAAAGCCCTCATGTTGCTATTGCAAGTTTAGATGAACAATTAGCGAGCGACAACTTTACTCCTGATCAACGATTAGTTTTGCTTAATTACAAAGCGTGGTTTCAACTTGAAGCAAAACAATTCAAACCTGCGATGAAAACACTCATTATCTATAAAAACTTAGCCGAAAAATCATCGAAACGTGCCTTGATGTATGGCTATTATAATATTTCTGCGGGCGTTTACATACAACTTAACCTTCACAAGCTTGCGCTAGAACATCTATCTGAAGCACTCAAGTATGCTGCACTTTTAAGCGATGATATTACGAATCAAACGCTGAATAATATTGGTGAAGTGTACCTTGCTCTGGGCATGCTAGATGAAGCCGAAAGAGCCTTTCGCCGCTATGCAGATTACCTACAACACTCGAATAAACCATTGGATAACTCAATTGTCACAATCAATTTAGCCAAAACCCTGATTGCGAAAGAACAGTTTACTGAAGCGAAAAGCCTGCTCAGCGAAATAATGAAAGTAAAACAACAGCACCAGTTTGATTATCTGTTAGCTGAATCTTATTTACTTATGGCCGAAATTGAACGGGCTGAGAAACAATATCCTCTTGCATTAATTTCTATTAATCAATCGTTAGCTATTTTTACTGTGCAAGATTTAGTGAAAGATCAACACAGAGCCCAATTTGAGTTAGCAAAAACCTATGCTGCTATGGATGATACCGACCGCGCAACAAACGAGCTTACTCGTGTTACAAAAAACATCCACCTTGACGATGATTTATTATTTACCTCCAAAGTGTACCTATTCGAATCGCAACTCTTTGAATCAACAGGAAGGTACCAACAAGCGATAAGCTCATATAAAAAACACACGGCTGCTGAAACGCAACTCATTAAACAACAAGCAGATATAAATCTTGCCAAAGCAATTGCTCAAGCCGAAACAAATGAAAAAGAAGTAAAAATCGCCGAGCTAACCCGTGAGAAACAATTAAAAGCACAAAAAGTAAATGCTTTTAAAGACTTGGCTCTCAGCGTTGTAATTTCACTGATAATAATTAGCCTAGGGTCGTTTTTTGCAATAAGTAATATATACAGGCGTAAACAGCACTTGGCGAACACCTTACAAACATTAGAAGAAACCCAAACAAACTTAATTGAAGCACAAAAAATAGCCTCTCTAACTGTACTTGTATCGGGTATGGCCCATCAACTTAATACCCCGATAGGCACTGCCACCACAGCAATAACGTATATCGCTGAAAACTTACAAGAGCTTGAACAAAAGTTTAAAAGCAAAACCCTGAGCACCAAAGACTTCAACCGTTTTATAGAAAACACCAATGAAGCTCAACATCTGGTTCTCAATAATATTACGCGAGTTGTAAGTATGATTGAGCAATTTAAAGCGCTTAATGTAGCTAGCTCACTCAAAAAACCAATGCAATCATTTGAACTCAAGCAGTTTATTACTGAACGGCTGGAAACATTAAAAACCTACTTTACAATCCATCTTGATTATCAAGTTAAGGGGGATGAGGTCTCTCTAACATCAAACCCATCAATAATAGGGGATGTACTTAAAACATTAGTGATCAATGCCTATGAGCATGGCTTTAATGGTGTGGAAAACCCAACGATTACTGTCACGATAAAAAAACAGCGCTATACCATCACCCTCATTTTTCAGGATAACGGAAGTGGGATTGATGATTCGATTTTAAAAGAAATTTTCACCCCTTTTTATTCGACCAATTTAGGCGGAAATCATTTAGGGCTTGGGCTGAACATAGTATTTAATGCAGTGAAATATCAACTGTTTGGTAATATTAGCGCCGTACCCTGCCAGCACGGCGCGTGTTTTATAATGAACTTACCCATTGATGGCCATTTATCGGCTAAAGAACAAATAAATGCCAGTTCAATCAAACCTTAATTAACCGGTGTTACGCATACCGGCAGCAATGCCTGTCATGGTAATCATCAGCGCGTTATCTATGTCACCTGAACTTCCCTCAACCACCTCGCGCGAACGTTTTAAAAGTTCAACTTGAAGCACATTAAGTGGGTCTGTATAGGGGTTTCTTAACCCGATAGACTGTTTGATCCAAGGTTGGCCTGCAAGCAATGTTTTTTGTGGGCTTAACGATTGCACCAAGGCGATTGCGTGTTTTAATTCATTACGCAGCGCTTCACCTAAAGGCTTATATTGGTCTTCAACAAGGGCATCATCATAATGTGCACTTAACCAACTGTCAGCCTTACTAAACACCATTTCCAACATTTCTAAACGCGCTCTAAAAAATGGCCATTGCTGGTTCATTTCATTGAGTGTATCAATACCATACTTCTCAAGCGCTGCTTGTAAACCGGTTAATGCCCCCAGCCATGCCGGCAACATCAAGCGGTTTTGGCTCCACGCAAAAATCCAAGGAATTGCACGTAAACTCTCTACCCCCCCATTCGGGTTACGTTTAGCCGGGCGTGAACCCAAAGGCAATTTAGACAATTCTTGTTCAGGCGTCGCCATTCTAAAGTAAGGGACAAAGTTCTCATCAAAGCGCACCACGTTACGGTAGTGTTCACATGACTTTTCACTGATCAGTGCCATTACATCACGCCATACCGATTTTGGCTCAGGCGGGGGTAATAAGTTACTTTCAAGTACAGCACCAGCATAAATATTAAGACTTTCGAGCGCGACATTAGGCAAACCAAATTTAAAGCGGATCATTTCGCCTTGTTCAGTAACTCGTAATCCCCCTTTTAAAGACCCTGGTGGTTGTGAGCGTAATGCTTGTGCAGCAGGCGCTCCACCACGGCCCACCGTGCCCCCACGCCCATGGAATAACACCAACTCAATGTCGCGTTCTTTGGCAAGGTGCACCAGTTTATCCATCGCTTCGTATTGCGCCCAACCTGCAGCCATCATTCCTGCGTCTTTGGCTGAATCTGAATAGCCAATCATGACATTTTGCACACCATCGGCTTGACCTCTATACCAGGTGTTATCAAGCAGCTGAGTAATGACATTATGCCCTGCATTCAAATCATCAAGCGTTTCAAATAACGGGGCAACAGGGAGTTTAAAGCGACAACCACTCTCTTTTAGTAACAGTTGCACTGCCAGTACATCAGACGCTGTACGTGCCATCGAAATAACATACAAACCAAATGTTGAGGCATCTTGTTTCGCAATTACATCGAATGTGTCGAGCACTTCTTGCACATCCGCGCTTGGCTGCCAATGCTTTGGAATAAGCGGACGGCGCGAATTAAGCTCTGCCAGTAAAAACGCTTGTTTGTCTTCTTCTTGCCACTGATTGTAATCACCTAGCCCTAAATAGCGGGTCAACTCTGAAAACACATCAGCATGGCGTGACGAATCTTGACGCACATCTAACTTTGCCAAACGAATACCAAAGCTATTAATGCGGTGCAGTACGTCAAGCAACAAACCATTAGCCACAACACTCATGTTTGTTTTTAATAATGAACGGTAGCACGCTTCAAGCGGCTGCTTTATTTGGTTAATATCGGTGACCATGTCTTGCGCTTCGGTGCGCGTATTCATAATTTTAGCACCAAGGTGCGCTACAGTTTCGCTTACTTGCGCTTTTAACGCTTTTAAAATAGCGCGGTATGGTTCGAAATCTTGCCCGGCTAACTTGACTAGCTCATCACTGGCTTGTGACATTGAAAGCTCTGCACTGAGTGTATCAATGTCGCGGCTGTATAAATCAAGCGCCATCCAACGCCCATGATCCAGCACTTGTTGAGTAACCTGTGAAGTGACAAACGGATTACCGTCTCTGTCTCCTCCCATCCATGAGGTAAACTCAATCGGGCTATAATCACTTGGTAACTCTAAATCAAGGTGCTCTTTAACCTCTTTACCAAAGTCTCTTAAAAAACGAGGAACAGCATGCCATAGGCTGTTTTCAATCACGGCGAAGCCCCATTTTGCTTCATCAATTGGCGTCGGTCTAGAACGGCGAATATCATCAGTATGCCATGCTTGGCTAATTAACTGAGCAATGCGATTTAGAATATTCTCGCGCTCGTAAGGCAGGTTATCGGTGCGCTCAAGCGAAGCCAAACAATCGCTCAGCTCAACATGTTTATTAATAATTGTTCGGCGTGTCACCTCTGTTGGATGCGCCGTTAAAACTAAATTGATATGTAGCTTAGATAAACTTTCGGCAATTTCATTGGGGTTTAACTTTCCTTGCTCTGCGTGGCTTGATAACGCTTTAAGTGTTTGAGTAAGGGGGCTTAGCTGGCAAAAGCCAACATCATTAAAACGTGAAATAGTGTGAAATTGTTCAGCAACGTTGGCCAAATTTAAAAAATGGTTAAATGCACGGGCTACAGGTAATAGCTCTTCATCTGTTAATGCATGCAATACATCAATTAAGGCTTGGCGGTCTTGCTCATTGCCTGTGCGAGATGATTTAGCCAAAGCACGAATCTCTTCAACTTTGTCTAAAATCGCTTGTCCTTGGGTGTCTTTAATTGTTTGGCCCAATAATTGACCTAGTAAGTTGACGTTCCCACGCAAGGCGGCATATTGTTCACTCATTCCAAATACTCCATTGTTGATGATTCGACCCTAAGGGTACTTATAATCAGCTTAACCGGACTTTAAACCGTGGAGTGAGAGTAGAAAAAAAAGTCGGTATAAGCTTATATTTTTTATTCTGCACCTCTATTAATATCATTCAATAGGCCAATTGAATAGATCCAAAGCATATTCTATTTCGTAACATCACATAACGTATCGACAATTTTTTTGCTGATTATGATCATATTTTACGATGGCAATTGCCCCTTGTGTGCCAAAGAGATGCAATCACTCAAACGCGCTGATAAAGAAAATAAAATCACCCTTGAAGACATTAATAAAGAGGATTTTGAACACCGTTTTTCAAACATAAAACGCGCAGATGCGATGGGATACCTTCACGGACAGCTCGATAATGGTGAAATGATTTATGGCCTAGACGTGACATTTACAGCATGGCAGACCGTGGGAAAACACGCTTGGTTAAAAATTTTCCAACTACCTATCATACGTTCTTTGGCAGATGCCGGTTATTGGTTATTTGCAAAGTACCGACTACAGATCACAGCTGTAGTCTGTAAATCAAACTGCAGGATTAAATAATGAACCCAGTATATATAGTATTTGGAGCGAGCAGTTCCATTGCTGCTGCTTACATCCATGAAATTGTGCGAGCGAATGAGCATGCAAAAATCATTTCTGTCAGTCGCAGCAAGTTAGAAACCACTTATAATGCCGACATTGAACATTTTATCACTGATTATTCCAAGCAAAATCTGGCACAAATAACCGACTTGCTCAAAAGCAGAGAGCTCGTTCCCCATCAGGTAGTAATATTTAATGGTCAACTGCATTACGAAAATGCGATGCCTGAAAAAAAGCTAGAAGAACTGGACGAGTCATATTTCAACTCATTGCTAAATTCTAATACGCTCACACCCATATTATGCTTACAAGCCATTGCACCTTTATTGAATCACAAAACGCCATGTACTATCACTGCTTTAAGCGCCAGAGTTGGCAGTATATCCGATAATGAACTGGGTGGGTGGTACAGTTATCGTGCTTCTAAAGCTGCCCTAAATATGCTGTTTAAAACGGCTGCCATTGAGCTACAGCGCCGTGCAAAACAAACACGCCTAGTTTTGTTTCACCCAGGTACAACAGACACACATTTATCAAAGCCATTTCAAAAAAATGTGCCTGAGGGGAAGCTATTTACACCTGAGTTTGTTGCTTCGCAACTCTTTTCGCTCTTAGCACACCCAGACACACTGACCGAAATAGGTAAACCCGCTTACATTGACTGGCAAGGTCAACCCATAAAATGGTAAGGATCCACAATGCATATTACTAAAACTGCGATTAATAATTTTGAAAAACATTACCGCACGCACTTAATCAATTCTTTGTCAGGTTACAAAAGCGCTAATCTTATCGGCACACAAGACAGCAATGGCAATACCAATCTTGCCATTGTTAGTTCTGTTATTCACTTGGGTGCGCATCCACCTTTGGTTGGCATGATCATGCGCCCGCACAGCGTTCCCCGCCACACATTTGAAAATATTCTTGAAACAGGCGTATTCACTATCAACCAAGTGAACAGCGATATCGTGGAGCAAGCACACCAAACATCAGCACGGTATGATAAAGACGAATCAGAGTTCACCGCAACTGGGCTTACGCCTCAGTACTTAGCCGATTTCAAAGCGCCTTTTGTGGAGCAAAGTCGGCTTAAATACGCCGTTAAATTTGTAGAAAATCAACACCTACAAGTAAACGGTACTGAATTAGTGATCGGCGAAATTATGGATATACACGTTGATGACGTTGCTGTGATGGACGATGGGTTTCTTGATCTTGAAGTCATCAACACGGTTGCAATAAGCGGCTTAGACAGTTATCACAAAACCCGTCATTTAATGCGTTTACCCTACGCGAAAAAACCGAAAGACTAACCAAACATTCTTCCCTAGGGGGGTGCCTGTAAAACCAGGCCCCCTTTTTATCCATTTAGTAAAATATATAACTGGCTAATACTAAAACACAACCCGCTAACAACCATGATAATGCAAAGCCGTGCCACATATAAATATTGCTATAAACATTGAGAGGGTTGTCTTTATCGACAAGTAAAGTACATGGTTTGCCCTGCTTAAACCGCAAGAAAAGTGAATCACTGTAATCTACCATCACACTATAAATATGACCTTCAAACCAAAAACTCACCATCATGGTTTTTTGTTGTGCCAACTCTAACGAGGCAATGCGGTGATTAATCGCCACAGTAATATTATCAACTTTGCAGACACGCCAATGATGTTTACTTATTTTGCTTTTAAACCAACCTAACAGTGGCAACAAACCTGCAAAAACAAAACACCCCCCTAAGATTAATAGCACACTGCTCATTATTTTTAACCTTGTAGAGACTGATATACATGATTAGCGGCAATTAAATCACTCAGTGCTGTGCCGACTGATTTAAATAAGGTTATATCCGTTTCGTTTAAGCGTGCATAGTTGTTTTCTTGTGCTAATTGAGCAAGCTCAGCACACACTTCTTGTTCACTAAAAACCCCTTCTTTAATGGGGATTAAAAGCTCTCCGGCTTCAGCTAAAACATTTGCACGGCTATCTACATATACCCGACTGCGGCTTATCGTTATGCTGTCGCATTCGCGCGCATCACTGTGATGATTACCAATTAAGTCAACGTGCGTTCCCCCCCTTAGCCAATTGCCATCAAACAAAGGTTCTGATGCGCCCGTTGCACAACTTATAATGTCGGCACTGTAAATTATTGCTTCATTGCTTTGCCCTATCACAAACTCAACATCTGCAAATATGTTTTGTAGACGTGCCTGCAAAGCCGTCACTTTTTCCACATTGCGCGCTATTAATGTCACACGCTTAATGTTTCTAACCGTAAGGTGAGCGCGTATCATATACTCAGCCAAATTACCGCTACCATAAAACACTAAATGGCCACTGTCTTCTCGTGAAAGATACCGACTCGCTAACGCTGACACCGCCGCCGTTCGCCATAACGTAATCCGTGTACCATCCACTAATGCTAACGGCTCACCATGCTGACGCGAAAACAGCATAATTTTAGAGTACAAGGACTCATACCCTGATTGAGCATTAGTAGGGAAATACGTGAACGCTTTCACCCCTATCACTTGCTCATTCCAAGCTGGTAAAACCGCAAATGCATCGTGATTGTCATTACTTGCATCTAACGGATACACATTGCGTTTTGGCATACCAAAATCATGTGCAAACCCCGTTTGCATCGCCATTAATAACGTCTCAAAGTTGAGTGCATTCTCTATGTGTGTTTTATCAATTATGTGCATATCAGGGTTCCAACTCAAACGGTTTTGGCGCATGGGTTAACACGTCAAACCCTGTGGCTGTTATTAAAATATCTTCTTCTAAACGAACACCGCCAAAGTCTGGAATATAAATACCCGGTTCAATAGTGATCACGTTGCCCGCTTCAAGGACATGGCCACAATGGCTATTAATAAATGGCTGCTCATGTAAAAAAAGGCCCAACCCATGGCCTAAACCCTGACCTGAAAACGCCCCATAACCAGAATCGTCAAGCACCTTTTGCGCAGCGTGTTGTAGCTCAATACAATTGATGCCCGGTTTGAGTAAATTAATGGCGGTTTGCTGTGCATTGGCCACCGTGTTGTACATCGTGCGTTGTTTTGTTGATGCTTCGCCTAAGACATAACTTCTGGTCATGTCAGAACGATAACCATTAATCACTGCGCCAAAGTCTAATGTAATTGCATCACCAATGTTGAGAGCTCGGCTACTTGGGCTACCGTGCGGGAGCGATGTGCGCTCTGCAAACATTAAAATAGTGGCAAACGACATGCCTTCTGAACCAAGTCGCTGCATTCTAAATTCAAGCTCAAGAGCCAATTCACGCTCAGTTACACCTTCTTTAAAAAAAGGCAGCGTCTGCGCTAATGCTTGATCTGCAATTGCCGCGGCGGCTTTTATTTGAGTAACTTCCCAATCATTTTTTATCATTCTCAGTGACTCCACCAGCCCCTGAATAGGGATTAATGTATGCGCATGTAAATCGGCCGCGACTTGCTGCCAAAGCGCCACATTAATAAAAGCGGCATCAAAGCCAAGCTGGCTATTAATCCCTAAAAATCGCGCAATGCACCGGCCTAGAGTTTCGTTATCGCGATCTCTACTAATCACCTCAAAGCCTTGGCACTCATTTTGAGCACGCTCAAAGTAGCGATAATCAGTAATCAAAACGTGCGCACAGTCTGTGATTAACGCGTACGCCGCGTTACCACTAAACCCTGTTAAATAACGAATGTTTTCATGCCCTAATACCAAAAAGGCACTCAGGTTTTGTTGCGCCATTTTTTGTTTGATTAATTGCTGGCGTTGTAAAAAGTGATCGTTCATCGAAATATAAATCCTTGCTTTAAGGGATCACGGGGATCAATTAAAAATGTGTGCTTACCGGTTACATGCGCGCTGCCACTAACACGCGGAATAATCGAAGGGATGGACTCAAACTGGCACGATTGATTTACTTCAACTGTAAACACAGAGCCTAAAATACTTTCTATGCCAATGCGCTGATGCACCGATAAGCGCCCTTTCGCATACTCAAGCGCTGCGCGAGCACTGACGCCGGTGCCCGTTGGGCTTCTGTCTAGTTCACCTTGTGCAAAAATACACACATGACGACTAAATACACCCTGTGTGATTTGTGAGTTGGAGTAAAAAATAACCCCATATAAAAAGCTCAGTTCACTATCAACTGGGTGAGTAGGTTGGTATTGGCAATTAACTTGTTGTTTTATTGCTTTGCCAAGACTAATGATTTGCTCATGGTTACTGGGTGTTAAATGTAAATCAATGGTGTCCGCATCTACAAATGCGTAGTAAGCACCACCAAATGCGATATCACACTCTAAAGTGCCGAACATCGGTAGCTCAATTGATAAGCCTAGTTTTTCAACATAACTGGCTACGTTATCAAAGTACACCTGTTCTAATTGCTCCCCGTTTAGCGCTACATAAGCTTTAATAAGCCCTGCTGGGGTGTCTATTCTGAGCTCGTTTATGCCTTGTTTAAATTCAAAAACGGCGCAATCCTTAGCGGCTGTTGCCAGTGCGATAATGGCGTGGCCACACATAGTGCTGTAGCCTTCATTATGTAAAAACAGTACGCCAAAGTGACTCGTCACTCGCTCGGGAGAAGTAATAACAGCGCCATACATATCAGCATGGCCTCTGGGTTCAAACATTAAGGCTGTTCGTAAGTCATCAAAACGCGCTAAACAATCTGCCCGTTTTTCTAACATGGTGTGTCCCTTTAACTGTTCAAAGCCATCTAAAATAATGCGTAATGGCTCACCGCCTGTATGCATATCTAGGGTGTGGATATGTAACCACTCTGAGTGTGGCTGCTGCCAATGAGAAAACAAAGTAGGGGTCATAGTTATCCTTTGTTATTTTTGTATACAATATACCTTTGTTTTTTACAGTGCAAGCGCTTAAGTCTCACAGAAAAAATGCCGAACAGTTGCCTGCTCGGCATCAAGACTGCGTTGCTCTCAATGAGAATGTGCTTAAACATCAACCCAACTTTAGTACTCAACCACACGGTCATGAGATACTAAAGCTGAGTTCTTACAGCGTCTTACTAGGGGAAATTAAAACTCTATACGCGCGGTCAATGACACATAGCGTGCGCCTTGACGGCTTGTCACTAAACCGTAATCAGGATTAAGCTCTAAGCCATTATCACCATATTGAGCACGCGCTTCGTTTATTGCTAGCGCACTATCGCCATCCAACAGGTTGTAAACAGTGCCTTTTAGCGTCATATCAGAGCCAAAAAAGTCAGTGTAATACGTCAACGACATATCAATATTCGTCAACCAAGGTAAGTTTCCTTTGCTACCGCGTGGTGCCGGATTACCATTTTCATCATAGTGCGATGCTTGGCCGTAATATTTACTGACACATGCATCCCATGGGTTGCCCGCTTGGCAACTATCAACACCTTCTGGGTGAACAGAAAAATAACTCTTAGGACGCCCTGATGTCGTGCGCGCAACTAAACCTAATGTTAATGAATCCGTGATGTTGTATGCGCCACTAAATTTAATCGCATGGCGGTGATCATTCGGTAAATTACCATAACCATGATCCATTAAGTCGCCGTAATCATAAGAGGTAGTCCAGCCCGGATCTGCTTGGTCATTATCCGTTTTCACCAACCCTTCTGTATTACCGTAACTGTGCGACCATGTGTATGAGCTGTTAATACGTAAATCATCAGTCACATTACCATCGAGGGTAAATTCAAGTGCTAGGTACTTACGTTTAGCTTCTGGCAAAGCAAGCTCAGCAGCACTTAAATTCACATTATCAACTTGACCATCACCATCAAAGTCATACGACATTTGAATCGCTTCGCCCGGGTTATTCAACACATAATAAGAACCTTGCCCTACGTTGTCAGTAATGCCCATTTCTGCCAACTTTTTAGCTAAAACAGGGCCTACATCGGTGTCTTCAACGCTACGACCTAAATCGCGGTAGATTGCACGCACTCCGGCCGACATCGTGTCAAAAACTTCTTGTTGATAACCGAGGGTAAATTCATCGCTGTACATTGGTTTAAGTGATGATGATGCAATAAGACCCGGCTCTGTGATACCACGTTGACGCCAGCGTCTATCGCGCAGCATATCACCACGACTTGGCGAGCCATCAGCGAGTAAACTGGGTGCGCCATTACTATCTAATTGGTCTAACTCAAAGTACTCAAACCACTCAACTGAGGCAGAACCTTGTGTGATATTCATGTTAGCCGATACAGGCTGAAAATAACGTCCGTAAGTGGCAAACACCTTCGCGCTACCATCACCGCTGATGTCGTAAATTGCTTGTAAACGTGGCGCAATTTGATTATCAATATCAACAAAAGCGCGACCATCTGTTACCGTATTTTCAAATTGGCTGTAACGTAGGCCCATATTAAGTACAAGGTTATCTGTCGCTTGCCATGAATCATTGATATAAAATGCCAACGATGAAACATCAGAGTTTACATCACGGGTACGCACGCGTCGTTCAATAAAGTCAGTGCCCAGTGCCGCGCCCGAAATATCATTTTCACCGGCTGTTTTAGCTGTCCACCAACCTTCTGCATCACCTAAGCCGTTTTGACCTGAATGAAATGCCACTTCGACATTGGTGTAATCAACACCAAATTCAATAGAGTGCATATCTAAATCCCAGCTAAAATCGATACGCGCTTGGTCACGAGTATATTCTTCTTCGCTGACTGATGAGTTTGTGTGCTGGCTCAATGTGCTAAAGCCATCACGCTCATCCCACACACCTGGATTAGGTGAAGCGACAACATTCTCCACATTTTCAGTTACACGCCCTACAACGGCTGACACTGAGAATGTATCTGTCAAATAACCATTATAATTAATACTGAATACATTACCGCCATCTTCGCCGGGTGCATCAACACCTTGCTGTGCACCAATCACATTATCTTGCCAGCTGTATGCATACGTTTTATCAGTCCAAGTACGCTTGTTATTCATTGCTGAAAAACCAACCGAGTGATCTTCGTTAATAAACCAATCTACTTTAGTAAACCAACGATCTTCGTCACGGGAAAAATCTGAATGCGTTGTTTGGCCAGCACCTGTCGATTCCTCGCGACGCGGCGCAAATAAACCGTAGAAAAATAACGTGTCTTCAATCAGTGCACCACTGGCCCATAATTGTAACTCTTTAAAATCGTAGCTACTTTGCTGAGTATTCGTACTGATCGTGCCATTCTCTTGAAAAATAGAATCATGCTGGCTACGTAAACTATCAGGATCCCAGCGTACTTCAGCACCAAATTTAAAATCATTGTCACCCGATTTAGAAACAGCGTTGACAATGCCACCCAGTGCACCGCCAAATTCAGGGCTAACACCACCGGTTTTAACTTGAGTTTGAGAAATCGCTTCCCAAGGAAGACGAATTGAACCTAAGCCTGTACGAATACTGGTTACGTTTAACCCATTAAAATAATAGCCGTTTTCAGCAGCAGAAGAACCACCAAAACTCGAAGCGCCCTTAAAACTTGAACCTCCCGGTGCTGCCGTACCTGGGGCAAGTAATGCAATACTCTCAAACCCAGTATTTACAGGCATCGCTTTAAGCTCTGCATCACTAAAGGTTAACCCTGATGTAGATGACGCCATATCAACACGACGAATTGCAGCACCAGTAACAGCAATACGCTCCATGTCTGCGCCTGCTTTATAAAGCTGAACATCAAGAATGATTGATTGACCAATAGTTACCGCTACATTTTCTTCAACGAGTGTTTGATAACCATCTTTAATAATGGTTACGTCGTAGGTACCAACAGGTACATTACGTAACAAGTAGTCACCATCAGCATTACTGGTAATGGTATACACCAAGCCTTTGCTTTTATGCTTGAGTGTAATGGTTGCACCTATTAAATCAGTACCAGATTGAGCAACTACGTGCCCTTTTACCACACTGCTGCCATCAACCGCTTGCGCGGCCGGTACCATCATTAATGCAGCCGTCACTGCGGATGCCAATAGCGTTTTAACGCCAACTCCTCGAGCCTGTTTTTTATTATATGTAAACATTGAATGTTCCTTTGATCCTGTTGATTTTTTATCGTCCAGCTAACCTCGACGCAAAAAATATACACTTATTACATATTGTATACAATATTAAATATACATTTATTTAACATCCCCTTAAAATTCCACAAGATTTAAATTGAGTGAAAGTAAAATTATCTATAAATTATAAGTGGTTAGGTCTATAAAATTAAAACAGGAAGCGTAACGTCAAATGAATGCCGTTATAAAATAATGGGGGAATAGTGCTAATTAAACATCTGTTTAATAACGAAGCAAGCGTTGAACAAGGCGTAGGCTTTGCACCAGCAGCTTTAAATTAGTAGAGGCAATGTAAATCATCAGCTACTTTTCATTACATCATTCACGTTGAATTGGTTTTACACAAATAAACGTTATGGCTTTAGAAAGTAAGTAAACTAGGCCGCCAAACAACATTGCATGAATAGGAAAGAAAATATAGCCAAGAGCCGCTGTTGAAGACCCTGTAGCTGCTTTACCAATATCAAAATACATCACAGTATGGAAAACAATATGCAATAAGGTCGTGCCCAAAATCATATGAAACACACTCGATTTTAATGCACCTTTAAAGTCCGTTTTGTTATAAACAATCGCAACAAATACAATAGGTAAAATATTCCATGCCACAAATAAATTGGCATTCGCTCCCATTGCAATAAAGGTTAACAAAGACAACAGTAAAAATAGTATATTCATACAAATTATCACCTTACATTAAAGGAATCATTACTGTCTCGATGATACTGGCAAAGCCACCTACTTTAACGCTGGTTACAGTTGCGTTATCTGATTCTATGGATGCTGTAATTATTGACGTACACCCCATTGCTCTACCTTGCTCAAAAATATATTCACTGCCCAAAGCTAAATGTTCTGTCAAATAACATGCAAGTGCCCCACTTGAGCTACCCGTAGCTGATTCTTCAGAGATACCAAATAGTGGTGCAAAATTACGGCAACTCGCCGTTAATAAACTGCCAGCGCTGCAAAGCTCAAAAACATGAAAACCAACTACGTTACATTTTTTACAAAATGCTGCGATAAGTTCGTCATTTGGTTCTATGAAGTCTAAATACCCATGAGGCACAGGAATAATCACATCGGGGAGGCCGGTCGAAATGACCTCAATCGGTAACCGAGTGCTTTGCAAGATGCTGCTTTCGATGCCAATAACCGCTGAAATTTCTTGATATGAAAAACACGCTAGCGTTTGTGGTAATTGCTGCGCCATGATTACCTTGCCACTAGGTTCGATAGTCACAGATAATATGCCCACCTTGGTGCGTTGAGTATAAGTGCCAGCAGTAAGTATGCCCTTTTGGTACAAAGTAGAAAAAGTAGCTAACGTTGCGTGCCCACAAAAATCAACTTCATCGGTCGTTGTAAAAAAAGAAACTTCAAAATCAGCTTCGTCATCACTCGACACAAAAGCTGTTTCCGAGTAACCCACTGCCTGTGCAATTTTCAACTTTTGCATATCCGTCAGTTTATCGGCATTTAAAACGACACCCGCAGGGTTGCCACCTTTTCCATTGACTGTAAATGAATTAACCAAAACAACCTCGATATTCACTTACTTCTCCTTTGTATAATAGAGCGATAAAACAGCGCGTTTTAATTAATAATTTTGGTGTTTAACCATAATCGAGTTCCTATATGGGTTCAATGAGTAGGTGTACGCTAAATGCTCACCCAAAAAGTAAGTTCATTTTTAATAGTTTTAATGCGCAAGTAGGTAGCTAGTTTAAGAACTCTCGCTGATTACTCTCTTTACTATGAGCAAACTCAACTTGTGCAATTTTTTCTTCTGCTTCAGCTTGAGACATAACATTATTTTTTACTAGCCAATTGAATTTACTTATTTCATTTTCCAATTCGTTTTCTAAATTTATATCGCCATACCATCTTAGTAACTGTGCTTTTTTACGATTGTCTATCTCTGAAATAATTGTGTCATGCTTACTGTCCTGTATAACAAAAACGTTACCAGCTTCAGTTTTGAAAATGGAATACTTAGTTTTAGTAAGCGCAAACCAAACTAAACATATTAAGCCTATAAACAACCAAAAACCGGTACCTGTAAGCGGCAACCCCTTATAAATTGCAGTCCCAATGCTGTACCCCCCAAGTAAGCACCATAAAATACCAACATTTCTCAACCATTCATTTTGTTCAATAGACAGTGATGATTTTTTAGGGAAGTCAGCATAGTTGAGGTCAAAATCGTCTGCCCCAGACTTATCTTTGAAGGCAAAATTTAACGACTCATCATTAAATGTAAAAGTATGGTGGTTTGACATTCTTTTTTGTTTTATTTCCATCAGAATACTCCCTGATAATCCTTTCAATAGAAAACGAGCTAATCGAATCTCTCGTTTTTTAATTTATTTTTACTTATCCCAACCATAACCGAGTTCCTATTTAGGTTCAATGAGTAAGGTGTTTTCATACAGAGTATTACAATACTTTTAATATTGTTTTAACACCTGATTAAGTGAGCTTTTAAAGAGGTTACGTTAATAAAAGCAAAGCCACATATTTGAGGTATTGCAATAACATAAGTTAGATATATCAGTTAGCATTGATCTCTCGCGTTCCTCTGAGCTTGCAAGGTCAGTTTACTCATCCCTTTACTTACAGTGATATTACTTAGCTTAGGCTAGCGGCACTGTCCGAAGGGCTCTGTTTAGCAAGGGTTAACTCTTTGTTACCACCATGGAGGTGGTAAGAGCCGTAAGCAGGACGCGTTTGCTTTACTCGGTTTTGACTTGTTCTCACATGAAGTGAGCCACTAGAATAACGCAGGAGCCGTTATCAAGCCTACTAGGTACAAACCTCGCGTCGCGATTTAATCGCCCCTGCTTGAACAAATTTAAAGCAATAATAGTCAACAGACCCTAGTTTATTTTTAATCCAGCCTTGCCGAAAATATTTTAACTGATACAATCAATTTGTATAATGTATACAATATGTATTTATAAGAGGAAATATGATGCAAACGAACAGTAAAGATTGGCGATATACCGTAATGCCTGCTGTATTTACATGGCTAAAAGAGTCAGAGTCCGGCGCCCTTGAAATTGACCTTGATGCAACAAAAAAATACGCTGCAGATATTTTAAAAGTACAAGGAAAAGGTGGCACTCGAATGGGTGGACTTGTCGGCTCTGGTACATTGGGTGAGAACAGCTACCTAAGCAATGAGCAACGCCTTTCTTTACTAAACGCCCTTTCAAGCGTGGCTAAAGAATACAATGTCCCATTAATCAGTGGCGCAGCGGCAGAAACCAAAGAGGAGCTTGCCGAAATCGTTAAAGAACTCGCAACGGTTGGTGTAGATACTGTTATGGTGATGCCGCCAAAAACTAAAGAAACCCCTTCTGATGACCAAATGTATGCGTATTACGCGCTTTGTGCATCCGCTGCAAAAGAAGCCGGTATTACAATAATGCCTTATAACAACCCTGACGCAGCGGGCTATCATGCGCTTTCAACTGACCTTCTCACTCGGCTTGCAGCACTACCTGAAGTCACAGCACTAAAAATATCGACTATTGATGTATCAGTGATTGAAACCATGATGCTAGAAAACAAAGATTTAAAAGTGCTAGCTGGCGTTGACACTGTTACTGTTCATGCAGGGCTTGCTGGTGCATGCGGTGGAATTACAGGCGTGGGTTGTATATTCCCTAAAGCGAGTGTCACTATGCAGGAGCACGTAAATAAAGGCGAATGGGACGAGGCAAATAAAATATCACAGGCTATGAATTCGCTATCTTACCTTGATGCACAGCCGCTACTGCTGGAATACCTTAAGTTTGCATTTGGTATCCATCATAATGATGTAACTGGCGGGCTTCGTACTTTTGGTAAAAAGTTAACTCAACAGCAAATTGATGACGTGCACACACGATACGCTTTAGCAAAAGAAAGGCTAGAGGCGCTGGGTTTAATAGACTGATTATTTTAAGTACTCGCAAAAAAAAGCGCCGTCATCACGGCGTTTTACCCAAACCGGCCACATTGATAAATGTGAAAACTTATATGTGTTATACGATATTAAATTAATCTAAAGACTCAGAAACAGCTACCTCAGCATCTATAATAGCTCGGTGGGCCTTTAAACCAGCATCACTAGAGTAAAAATCTGCAGCAAGCTTTAACTCTTCTGCTGTTAATAGTGAGAGGAGTTTAGTTTTAAAAACAACCTTTGCTGCATTTACATTAATAGGATCGGTCATTACTTTTGATGGGATAGATTCAATGAAAACTCGTTTTTGACTTTCAGGTAAGTCTCTCAGCGTTTCTGAAAATAGTTGTTCGGGACTGATGTTTATTTCGCCGCCGAATGAGCTTAATATTTCTTCCATTCCAAGCGCAACGTAAAGCCGCTCAAACTCTATATTTGCATCAGGTTTAGGTGTTGAAGAACATGCAAATAACGTAAGTGTCATTAATATTAAAATAGTTTTTTTCATTATAGCCCTTAACTTTACATTAAATACAGCGGCATAAGACAAACCAACAGGTTGACTCGTTTTTTGTTTTTATAGATAGCTCAACCAGATTAAACTCTTTTTATTTAATGACTTATTTGAGCTTTACACGATGGATAAACTGTCAAAAAACCGCCTTTAATTTATTAAAAAACCACTGCCGCGTTAATTAGTCACCGCCGCCGCCGCCACCGCCGCCGTCTCCCCCACCAAAACCTCCGCCATCGCCTCCATCACTGTAATATGAAGCTCCAAAAAGTGCCCCTAAAATACCCGCTCCAGAGACTGAAGAAATTGTGCTGTTCATTGATTCGATTGATTCGTTCTCAGGCGTATTAGCCTTATAAGTAGCCGTATCGCAATACATTAAATATGCGTAGTGAATATGCCTTCTGTCAAAGCCCATTTCATCTACCGTTTTATCAACTTGCCCTTTTGTGTATGTTGCACTTGCGCCATACCTTTTAGCTAATACTGGGCGAA
Organism: Pseudoalteromonas sp. H105; assembly: GCF_001469215.1. Taxonomy (GTDB): domain Bacteria; phylum Pseudomonadota; class Gammaproteobacteria; order Enterobacterales; family Alteromonadaceae; genus Pseudoalteromonas. Next base: position 122,525 of record NZ_LOFH01000011.1, on the reverse strand, counting down.
GTTTGTATTTATACTTTCTAACTGTCGACTTTTTACCAAACATAAGTGTACCTCCTTTACCTTAAACGCTATGTTGAGCGCTATCACGATTATTAAAAATAACACATTAGCTGACTTTCACTTACACTTTTTTATGGGCATCGCCATTGATATATAACGTACTTATTATTTAAAAAACCGTGTGTTTTTACTGCAGATTAAACTCTCTGTTCGTCATTGAGAAAAAATAAAATGATTAATTCCGCTGCACTAATAGATGCTAGCTGCAACAACAGCCCAAACACTATTGCTATTCCTGCTTGCGCATCCGGCTCAATACCAAACAAAAGAACAGGTACTAACAGCAGTGTTAGTACCGCAGGAATACCTCTTATAATCGTAAGTTGGGTGTTTCGATAATTATTAGCATTAGACAGATAAAACAACACTCCATAAGGCGATAGCATCAAATAAAAGCCCACTTCACTTGGACCCCAGTACTTCAAAGCAACAGAAATAAAAGAGAATAAAGCGAATGCTTTAATTGGGAGGTAAACGTTTTTATAATTCATGACTTTCCATAGTAATTAATCACTTAGAAGAGCTTAGCTAAACTTAAAAAAACGAAGAAACTTAAGCCTAGCTTCTTAAGTCCTCCTTTGGTTTTATAGCAATAAAGGTCATGCAATCATAAAGTTCAGGTATTGCTTGTTGCACTACCTTACTCTCAATCGAATAATGCAATTTAAAAAATGTCTATTTTTTAAGAGCCTATCCGACAGGGTACAAGTCACTACAAAAAGGTAAAAAGAAAGACCTGAAAATAATTTTCTAATCCAGCGGTTCAAAAATAAAGCGGACTTGAAAGCATCGTTCTGGGTGTTTTGAAGTATTAAGCTTCCACTTTTTGAGAGCCTTGACAGATACTCTGTCAAATACTCTTGCAGGCTAAGCACTAGTAACCTGTTGCGTTTTCACATTGCCTGCAGCATCTACAATAAACTCGATATCGACTAAAGCCCCCAGCTTAAAGCATTCGGTATGAAGTGGCCATTTGGGCGCAACACTTTCGATGAGAGTAAATTTTTCACCATGACAAGATTCAATTTTAAAATTTGAGGTTTCAACGAAGGTTACAAGTGATGAGATTAAAATAGTTTCTAACATAAGGGCTTATAACTAGCCTGTAGATTGACTCGTTTTAAATTTATTATCGGTAAGCCAACCATAGCTGAGTTCCTATTTTGGTTCAATCAGTGATTTCTATTTTACATAAAATAGCAAAAGAGAATGCGCCGTTGTTTTAATTGCCATTTTGGAGGGGTTACGGGTGTTTTTGTCGCATATTATGGTGATAAGGGCTTACCCTTTTTAATGCAGCCTGTTTTGCATTTTTTCTAAATTATGCACTAAGCAATACCGTTACCATTGGGCGTTCACTTTTATTTACCATCGCAAGGTCAGTTTATTCATGCCCTTATTGACGATAATAGTACGCTTTTACCTTAGAAGAGCGGCTCTATAAAACCACGACATTTAACATCTCTTCAATACAATGCGGCCGTTGCCTCATTGCGCTACTTACTTTGACTTTTACTTTGTCGATGTAACGGCTCTTTGTGCGTATGAACTTGAAGATGGGTGTCTGGTTTGTTTGTTAGCTATTTTCAAACGCGTTTGATAAATGTTTAACCTGATCGTCAATAACAAAGTGTGACCGTAGATATTGATGACCTATTTCCCCCATGGACTTTAAAGTCTCCGGTGAGTATGCCATCATTTTTAATAACCCTTTTGATAGCGCCATAGGGTCACCCCATTTCACCATTATGCCTAAATCCGCCATCTTATTGTGTCTGTCTACTAACATTTCTCGACAAGATGAAACATCGGTTGTAAGAATAGGCAGGGAATACATCATCGCCTCTTTAATGACTAGTGGCCCTGTGTCCTGAACCCCTTCAGGTGTGATCACAAAAGGCGCTACTAAGGCTCGATAATCGCTGTAGTACTGTCCCAGCCAAGTAGCAGGCTTGGGACCGAGAAAGCGAATCCAGTCTGTAAGTCCATGTTGTTCGCAGCTTTCAACCAAGGCTGATTTTAAAGGACCGTCTCCAACCACATCGATAAAAGGTCGCTGTTCGGTAGGCATGATAGATAAGGCTTCAATTAACACTGATACACCTTTCGTGGCTGACAATCGTCCAAGATAAAGTAAGCGTTGGCTAGCGTAATTTGGCACAGGCATTTTATCGTCGAGTTGTGAAACATCAACACCGCAACGCACTCGTATAATGTTGGAGTCTGGTGATAATGAAAGCATATCCTGTTGCATTGCGTCGCATACGGCAACAGTAAAATTGGCTGATTGGAGCTTTAAGGCAAGGTCGGCTGGGCTAAGGTACATATCATAGCCATGACAGGTAAAAGAGACACTGACTCCCGCAAGCCTAGCCGCTACGATAGCTGTTGCGGTACTGGCTAAACCAAAATGAGCATGAATATGCTGACAATTCGTTTTCTTTACGTGTGCGGCCAATTTTGCGCCGTACCAAAGTAAAGAGCGTTTAGGCAACCGTGTTTGCTGATTGACGAATTGCATTGCAGAATGCAAACCAAATGGCGAAAACAACATGCTAGATAATGCGTTGATTGTAGAAACATTTTTTAGGATAAAAAGTTTTTCTAGTAAGAGCAGGTCATCTTCTTGTGCAGGTCCAAAAGAGCGCTCAAAAGTAACTAATTCAACATCGTGTTTTAACCGCTGTATCGCCCGAATCTCATTACCGACAAAGGTTTCGGATAACACCGGAAATTGAGTGGTTAAATAAGCTATTTTCTTCATTATTATGCTCCTTATTTGCACCTACATCGATAAATAGAAAGTCAGCGCATTGAGTCAGCTACTGAATGAAATCTCTGCAATAGAGGTACCTTTTATCATAGCAAACAGCTCGTATTAATAATTAGCAAAGGGAGTGCCAAACTTAAAAAAGCCTTCCTATTTATTTAAGAGTATAACCGGCTGAATACAAGTCACTAAACACAAAAAGGCAAAAAGAAGCAAAAAGAAAGCACCATAATTAAATGGATAAGGATCTTATTTAGGTGCTGTGAAACACACTCGACCAACGATGAATCAACCTACTTAATCGCATTAAAAAGTAAAGGATCATCGTTGTTAAAATTTGCGGTGGAAGGTGGGTTTTAGTGCTTGCTGCCCACCTCAGGCACGTTGTTTGCTATTTTTTTACCACCAAACTTTCTCTAGCTATGGGCTCTCCATGTAAGATAACCGTTTCTATACTATTCCACGATTCTATAGAGTCTAAAGGGTTAGCTTTAAGCAACAGAAGATTCGCAATTTTGCCAACTTCTACCGTACCGTAATCATTCTCAATTCTGAATTGTTTAGCATTGTTGATCGTTGCAGCAGCCATTACGTCTTCAAGCGATAGCCCTGCGCTAACCATGGCTTTCATTTCTTGGTAGGTTGTTAGTCCTGGCTGATTAGCAAAACTAGGGCTTCCAGGGAAATCCGAAGCCAATAAAATAGGATGGTCAGCGCCTGTTAGGTATTGAATAACTTTATTGCCTTTTCCTATTCGCCCATATAAAAATGCATCTGCAATTGATTGATCTGGCATTCCATCAAAGCCAATTCGAAGTTCTTCTTTGAACCATTGCGCTTCAGTGGTTTTATACCAATCAATAAGTGAATTAGGCGTGATAGATGAAAATTCAGGAGAATTAACAATAGTAGGGAGCATGACTTCACCTAAGCCAGCAATCACTCTTTGTGTTGGCATATAACCTACTTCGTCATTAGTTATTTTATCTAGCGTGTTAGCTATTTCTTTAGGTATATTTTTCTCGCGATTATATTGCCCCCAATTCCACATACCATGAGCGATAACATCAACACCTGCTGCAAGTGCTAATTGCTGCATATCTAGGGCATTAGCATGAGCAACTATCAGCAAATTAGACTTTTTAGCCGCTAATTTAATGCGTTGTAGTGTATTAGCTGAAAGTGTTGCCCATTGATTAGCATTACCATAACCGTCTTCGAAATAAAGCTTTATACACGAAGCACCTGAATCGGCAATTTTACCGATTAATCTTTCTACTGAATTTTCTGCGCTCGCTTGTGCACTTTCATCAATTAAATAAGTAAACATTGATCTTGATAGATCGTCTGTTTTCTCTACATATGGAAAAGTGTTTTTTGATGTTAATACTTCACAGCGAAAATAGTCAGGATGATGAGGCGCCGAAGTAAAATAATTGAAACTCACTCCAGGGTTCGGATCAAGTATTTGTGTAACGCCATAATATAAAAAGCTTCTTGGCTGTTGTTCAAAATAAGCATTGACGAGTTTTGGATTGTTAATTGCCACTGGCTCAACGCCAAATCCCATCCCCGGGATTGACGATACATGTGCATGGCTATCCATAAGACCTGGCGTTAAAAATTTACCTAAACCATTTATTTTAAGATCGTAGGATGTAATCTTTTTGCTCGTTATTTCGCTAATTCGTCCATCACTTATTAATACATTCATCTGCATTTTGGGAGCTTGCAAGTGAGATGAAACGATAGTGACATTTTCTATTAGAACATTGTTTTGCGCTAATGAAGCAAAAGAAAATAATGAAACTGAGAGTAATAATACTTTAAACATGATACTTCCATGTGAAATTAATTAAATAGCTAACAAGCCTGTAGAATAACTCCAACAGCCAAATTCAATTAAAAAACGAGCTCCTGTAATTAACTCTAAGCGTTTTTAAAGCATTAGCTAATGCATTTGAAACCCATAAAACGGGCTAATTTTCTTTAAAAAGAGTAATTCTAAAGCCTCAACGCCCGCAACAACGGATAATTAAGCACGCAGCAGAAAATTGCTATGCTTGATTACACTTGCTATACACAAACTTTACGCATTGATTGTTAAATCAACCTCATCACTTGAACACTCTGATTTTAATATATAGTTCTTAGTACTAATCAACTTAATGCCATATTCGGGAAAAACACTAAAATCTAACATTGTTGAGAATTTCATATTTTTAAGGCAATGTATTTCTATTTTTCGAGTATCGATAACACCACTCATAAAATCTTTCCTAATTTTTCTCGATAGAGGCTTTGCATCGTATTCTACAGAATCGTATATATAGGTGGCTCGCTCACTCATTATAATTAAAAGGCGGTTTTCACTTTCCTCTGGTACAACTTGACAGGCTGTAACTAAAAATAAGCAAACAAAAGAAATTAAGGCTCTGCGGTTCAAGATATTCTCCATAGTGTATAACAATCCTGTAGATTAATTCGTTTTAAATTTATTGTTATTGATGAATCAACCATAGCCGAGTTCCTATTTTGGTTCAATCAGTTATCGCTATTTCACGTAAAATATAAAAAGGCTTTGCTGTTGTTTTATTGGGTGTTTTAGACGGAATTACAGGTACTTGATTGGCATAATACGAGGGGTTGCCGTACAGAAGGTCTTAATAAAGAAGACCATTGTTCAGCCAATAAATAATGAAATGAATGGCCACGGTGAAGAGTCCACCAGCGCAAAATGCTGCGTTACCATGGCCTTATTTAAAACTACCTTTTTTCGTCTTCTATCTTAAGCAATAGCTTTTTAATGTCGTCTTTTGCGCCCAGTATGTGCGATTTTAAAAACTCGCACGCTTTGTGGGTGTCTTTTGCGCGGCAGTGAGCTAACAATGTGCGGTGCTCTTCTGGTGCGGTGGTTAAACCGCCGGCGAGTAAAATATGCATGCGTACATAACGCTCTGAATTTTTACTATACATATCAACCAGCTCACGAGTTTGTGGCCGTTGAGCGCGTGAATACAACTTACCATGAAAGCGGCTGTTTAAATCGCCCGTTGCGAGGTGCGTATCGCCTGCATCCATAGCGCTTTCAAGCTCAGTTAAAATGAGCTCTGCATCAATTAGGTCTTGATCTGTTAAACCGCCTATTGAGTGGCTTAGCAGCTCTGCTTCGAGTAATGCTCTTAAATCAAAAATTTCATCAATTTGTGATGCAGAAAGCTCTGTTGCTGTGGCACCTTTATGGGCCTCAAAGTTAACCAGCCCTTCAGCTTCAAGCTGAAGCAGCGCCTCACGAACAGGAATACGGCTTACATTAAGCTCAGCAGCCAATGCAGCTTGACGAAGCGGATCACCGGCTTTAATTTCGCCTGTTAATATTTTTTCACGAATTGCTTCCGCAACAAGTTGGGTGCGGGTTTTATGCTCAATTGCCATGGTGTTCCTTAAACATTGCATTTAGCATACATTATACCCAAGTAACATGAGATGCCAAGTTAGATTCCGTCCTCAGCCATCGTTCATAAAGGAATGCGGGAATATGCAATATTGACTCCCGCATTAATTACTTTATGCCTGATAACAAATAGGGCGCACAAACCGCAACATTGCATTTGTGCCTACAGATGTACTACGTACATCTGTAGAGCTTGGGAAAGGACCGCCATGATTCATCGAGCCACAGACTTCAACGCCTGTTGGCATCTGATTTTTTATCAAACGGCCAACTTTATATTGCAGCGCTTCGATAAGGCTATCGGCTTTAGTTAAGTCACCGTCGGTGCCATGCACACTGGCGGTTAGCTGCCCTTGCAATTGATTTACTAATGTCATGAGCTGCTGTTCACTGTCGTAGCGCACAACTAACGCCGCAGGACCAAACACTTCTTCTTGTAAAGCAGGGGTTGCTAAGTAGTCATCAGCATTGCATGCGAATACATGTGCATTAGCATGAAACGCCTGTCCAAGTTTGCCCTCGCCTAACACACTTACCTTATCAAGCTGGCTACGCGCTGCTATTTGGTGTTTAAACGTGTTAACAATCCCTGGGGTGAGTAACGTGTCTGACGGGGCATCATTAATGCACGCAGTAATGTGTGCTTCAAGCTCATCACACCCCGTTGGTATTAACCATAAGCCTGGGCTAGTGCAAAATTGCCCGTTGCCCATCAGCATTGACTGGCAAAGCGATTGTGCAATCTCTTGGCTGTGGTCAATAGCTTTATTAGGTAAAATAACTTGTGGGTTAATACTGCCAAGCTCCCCGTAAAATGGGATTGGTTCATCGCGCTTTGCAATGGTTGCTTGCAGTTTGCTTGCAACATTAAATGAACCAGTAAAGCCCACGGCTTTTATAGCTGAAGCTGCAACTAACTGATGCGATGTATCGTATGATTTACTTTGCACCATCGCAAATACACCTAATGGCATTGCGCATTCTTTCATAGCTGCAAGCGCCGCACGCGCCATTAACTCACCGGTTCCTGGGTGCGCCGTATGATTTTTTACAATGACTGGGCATCCAGCAGCGAGCGCGGCTGCAGTATCGCCACCCAATGTTGAAAAGGCATACGGAAAATTAGATGCACCAAAGACAGCCACTGGCCCAAGCGGTAAATAATTAAGCTCGGTGTGTGGTTTTGGCAATGGTGCTCTTGTGGCATCAGCCTCATCCACTACTTTTAATCCTAGTGGTGATTCTGGGTTGTCACGCAGAGCAGCTGCAAACGCCTTTAGTTGATTCACTGTTCGCATACGCTCGCCTTGCAAACGCATCATAGGCAGATTAGTTTCTTGATGAGTTTGATCAAGCAACGCATCCCCAAGCGCGAGTATGTGATCTGCAATGCACGTCAAAAAATCAGCTCGTTGCGCAAAACTGGTTTTACGATACTCATAAAATGCCGATTGCGCGGCCGCTATTGCCCCGTCTAATTCAGTGGCACTAAGATTAAAAAAGCGCGTTGATAGAGGCTCATTACGCGCCGGGGAAAATGCGTTAAATTCACCATTCGCTGAATCACCAACCCACTGCCCTGCTACTAAACTTTGTCCTGTTAATGTCATGTTTTGCTCCTGATTAAATTACTTGAAACCCAAATGCATATGGGTCATCGTCATCGACAGTGATCGCGCTTGTGCCCGTCACCTTAGACCAGCCTTGAATACTAGGCAGAATGGCTGTTACGCCTGCGATTTCTGTTACCTGTTCAATGCAACCAATAAACTGGCTACCGATATAACTTTCGTGTATGAAATTTTGCCCTTGAGCCAATTGCCCCTTGGCAAATAGCTGTGCCATGCGCGCGCTTGTCCCTGTGCCACATGGCGAACGATCAATGGCTTTATCACCATAAAAAACAGCATTGGCGGCGTCTGAATTGGCATTGTTGGGTGCGCCTGTCCATAAAACATGGCTTGCACCTTGAACGGTAGAATCAAGTGGGTGAACACATTTCATTTTTGCGTTTATGGCATCGCGTACCAACGGGCTGTACTTTAAAATTTGCCCAGCAGTTAAATGTTCAATGCCTTTATAATTCCCCTGCGGTTCAACAATAATGTAGAAGTTGCCGCCATAGGCGATATCGACAACTAGCTCTCCTAGTTCGGGTATGGATATAGCAATTGATTGATGTGCTAGGTACGCTGGCACATTATAAATTTTTACCCACTGGACTTTACCGTCGATCATTTCATAATTGACTTCAACGCGTCCTGCCGGTGTATCAAGTTTAAGTGTTCCTGGCACGTTTGCATGCAACAAGCCATGCTCTAACGCAAATGTGACGATACCCATCGTGCCGTGACCACACATGGGTAAGCACCCTGATGTTTCAACGAATAAAATAGCCGCATCGCCATCCTCTGTTGTGGGTGGATATAAGAATCCGCCCGACATCATATCGTGACCACGAGGCTCAAACATGAGCGCTTGGCGAATCCAATCATGATTTTGCAAAAAATCTTGGCGTTTTTCACTCATGCTCACCCCGTTTAGTAACGGGTGACCACTGGTTATCAGCCGTACTGGGTTGCCACAGGTATGGCCGTCAATACAAAAAAAGGTCCCTTTGAGCATAACTTAGTCCAACTTAAATTCTGTTAAGGCAACACGGTTTGCCATCGCTTTCATGTTAAGCGAGGTGAATGAAGTGTTCTGGTCTGACGTATCCAGTTCAATAATATTGTGAACGCCTTCATTGTTTAGTTCATCGATCATCTTTGCTGTTGCTGCAAAATTAATGGAGTCGCCTGCATTGAACTGAGTCGGTATTGTTGAAAAGACTCCTTGCCAATTTACTGTCATTTGAATTACCTGATTGATGTTTAGGCTTGATATAGTAAGTATATTGTATACAATAATCAATATCCTATTTTAACATTGCTTTAGTCATTGGTTTAAATAGGCCTATTTGGCGCAGTAAAAATAAGGTTAAACAACTGAAAGTAAATACTAAAAAATCAAACCAACAACGTTAAACAACCATATTTCGTAATTTAAAAAACTGAATGCAATATTGAGATAGGCAATGATTTATCGGCCAAAATAGCGAATTGCATCAAGAGGTAATTATTTTGGCAGATCAAAGTACACAACATATTGGGGTCATTGGAGCGGGTGTGATTGGTATTTGTTGCGCGCTAAACTTACAACGAGCGGGCTTTGCCGTTACTTTGTATGATGAAAACGGTTTAGCTCAAGGATGCTCTAAGGGGAATGCAGGGCATTTTGCGACAGAACAAGTCTTTCCTTTAGCGCATGCATCGGTACTCAAAAAGCTTCCTTCTATGTTGTTAAACCCACTGGGTCCACTGCGTATTGATTGGCGTTATGCCATTAAAGCACTTCCTTGGTTTTGGCTATTTCTAAAGAATATGAATAACAACACCTACACAGCCAACTCGTTGGCATTAAAAGCACTAAATCAACACGCGATCTCAGCCTATGACCAGTTACTAAGTAACTATAATTTAGACTATCTAATTACTAAAAAAGGCAGTTTACTGACCTTTGAAAAAACCCCGCTTGAACAGATAAATAGTTTATTAGAGAGTTATCAAGCACATGGTGTGAATGTTGAGCTACTCAATGCAGAGCGCGTTCAACAACTTGAGCCAAACTTAGCCTCCACAATCACTCACGCTTTATTATTTAATGATGTTGCTCACAGTGTTGACCCGCATTTATTTTGCGTAACATTAGCGGAGCAATTTATTGCCCTAGGTGGGCAGTTTTGCCATCAAAAAGTGACCGCGATTGAACAAGCTGAACACGGGTATACACTGGTAGGTGAGCAACAACAATTTGCCGCTGACAAAGTGATTATTGCCGCCGGCGCATGGAGTAAATCACTCATTAAGCCCCTTGGTTATAAAATCCCGCTGGATACTGAACGTGGGTACCATTGCATGCTGGCAAGTAATTATGGCCTTTCTCGCCCTGTCGCATCTGCGGAGCGAAGCTTTATAATGACCCCTATGAGCCAAGGTTTACGTATAGCAGGAACGGTAGAGTTTGCAGGCACACAACGTAAAATGAACAACAAACGCGCACTGGCATTATTGCCTCACGCCAAAGCGATGCTAAAAAAATCAGCCACTTCCTTGCATGCTCAAAACACGTGGATGGGCTGTCGCCCTTCTTTACCTGACTCACTGCCAGTGATTGGTGAAGCCCCTTTTCATCCAGGTATTTTCTTTGCATTTGGCCATCAACATTTAGGGTTAACACAAGGCGCAGTCACTGGCGAATTAATTACTTCACTGTGTTTAAAGCGTCCCACAAAAATAGACATTAAACCGTATTGCATCAGTCGGTTTTCAACGCAAGCGGCTTGCAGTTCCCCCATCCCACACGCACAATAGCCCATTAACGAGGAGAGCATTATGACGACCACAGGTATTGGTACTCAATCTAAAGAGCAGGCACTGGCTAGTCTGCGTAATATGACTGAAGATTTACAGCCCATTCAAGCGCAAGAACATCAACAACGTATTAAAACAGCGCAAACTTACATGCAAGCAAATGGCATTGATGCTATTTATTTAAATGCAGGCACAAACTTAACCTATTTTACCGGCATGCGCTGGTATGCCAGCGAACGTATGGTAGGCGCAATTTTACCCGCTAAAGGTGACGTACAATATATTGCACCTTATTTTGAGATTGGTTCTCTAAATGGCTTTAAAGTGATTGATGGCCCTATTCGTGGCTGGCAAGAGCATGAAAACCCATACCAACTATTTGTCGATGTCATCACTGAAATGGGCATTGCACAAGATGGCACAGTTGGGATTGATGAAAGCGCCCAGTTTTTTATTTTTGATGGCATCAACAAAGCACAAAATGGCTTAAAACTGGTTAATGCACAACCTGTCACTGCGCATTGTCGTATGCATAAATCAGCCAATGAGCTGAAACTAATGCAACGTGCTATGGACATGACACTCACTGTACATCAAGCAACCGCAAGCATGTTACACGAAGGTATTAGCACCACAGAAGTGGAAGCTTTCATCAAGCAAGCTCACCAAAAGGTAGGCGCGCCGGGTAATTATTTTTGTATTGTGTTATTTGGTGTTGCCACCTCTTTCCCGCATGGGGTAAAGGATGCACAAATCCTTAAAAAAGGCGACATGGTATTGATTGATACTGGCTGTAAGGTACATGATTACCTGTCTGACATCACGCGTACGTATGTTTTTGGTGAAGCAAGCGACCGCCAACGCCAGTTCTGGGATTATGAAAAAGCCGCACAAATTGCCGCCTTTAATGCTGCTCAAATCGGGCAAAAATGTGAGTCTGTTGATGCTGGCGCACGTGATTATTTAACGGCTCAAGGGTTAGGCCCAGAGTATCAAACACCTGGATGCCCTCACCGCACAGGCCATGGTATAGGGTTAGATATTCACGAGTGGCCTTATTTGGTGGGGGGTGATAAAACACCACTCGCGACAGGCATGTGTTTTAGTAATGAACCCATGCTGGTTGTGCCAGGTGAGTTTGGTGTACGCTTGGAGGATCATTTTTACATGACCGACAACGGACCTAAATGGTTTACTAAGCCCGCCCACAGTATTGATGATCCGTTTGGTCTAGGGTAAAGCGTTAAACGATCAGCCTACATGGCTGATCGTGTCAGTAACTCATTATTTTCGCACCATTCGTTTGGTGCTTTTTCCAGTGTTGCCTTATCAGCTACACGCACTTTTACGCATTGAGTATCATTGGGTAATTGCTCTTTTTGCACAATCGAAAAAGCGCCTTGCCTTTGAGCCGATAGTTGATATTCATATGCCTCATCACTGCCTTCAACTAAAGCAGTAAATAAGCCGCCAACAAGTGCCCCGGCAATCGCACCTGAAATCATATCTTCATGATTACCGTCTAGCTCTTCAATAACACCAACCCCCGCTCCCATCATAATGCCCGTTTTCATTTGTGAAGACAGTTCGACAGCCCTAACAGAGTCCACTGTTGCATAGAATTCAGTTACTATTTGGTTTTCTTCAGCACGGTCAACACCTGGGCCTGCAGCACAACCTGTTAATAATAGTAAAACGACAAATGCTTTGTTCATAATGTTGCCCTTTGGATAGTTTTTGTTTGTCTAATAATGAGTGTATTGGGTTTTAAAATGAAAACTGTTCAAGAGTGTTCTAAAGATGTAAGAAACTGTGCAATAACTACATTAATTCACTTTAATTGACGATCTCTGCTGTGTTTCCTTGAACTTTATGATGTACGCCTTCATATACTCACTATATTGTGTAAAACAGGTTCCCCTATGAAAAAGCTAAAAATCGACATCGTCTCTGACGTAATGTGCCCCTGGTGCGTTATTGGCTATAAAAACCTTGAAACCGCATTAGCCCAATTAAGTGACGAGTTTGACGCTGAAATAAGTTGGAAACCCTTTGAACTTAATCCAGATATGCCCATTGAAGGGCAAGATTTAAACGAACATTTAACGCAAAAATATGGCCTAACTGAAGAGCAAAGCGATGCAAATCGAAAACATATTTTAGAGATGGGTGAAAAAGCAGGGTTTACTTTTAACCTTGATGGTAAACGCATCATGATTAACAGTTTTGATCTGCATCGTTTACTGACTTGGGCAGCTGCCGAGGGGAAGCAAACCGCATTAAAACTGGCGTTCTTTAAAGCACATTTTACCGATTTGCTGTATCTAAACGATGAAGAAAGCTTATTAAGTGTGGTCCAAAGTGTTGGCCTTGATAAGGTTCGCGCAAAAGAAATTTTAGCCAGTGGTGAGTACTTTCAAGAAGTGCGCAGTGAACAAAATAAGCTGCAACAGATGGGCATTACCTCTGTACCGACATTCATTATAAATGATGAATATGCACTAACTGGCGGACAACCAAGCGATGCATTTGTACAAGCATTTAAGCAAATAGCAGAGCAAAACAGTCAATAACGCTTTAACATCACGTAATGCATGTTACGTGGTGTACTATTAAAACCTACCGCATCCCATGTGCTTATTTTAAAAAGTACATGCCCGCTCACATACCTCAACTCAATATATAATCTTAAGTAATAACGCGTTTTTTAGTAGTAAAACACCCGATAATTTGGTATCACTACACTGCACGAAAAAACGTAACTATTTCGGGAAATTAACATAAATAGTTGTGTCTAATTAGTGCAGTTAAGTAAATGGGGCACGTTGCTCTAAAATAAAAAATGATAAGGAAATGCAATGAAATCAGCAGTACTCGCAGCAATAATGTCAACAGCGCTATTAGCGGGATGTTCTTCAGTTCCAATGGAATCAAAAGAAGTTGCAAACAAAGCAAAAGAGTTTAATGCACCAGCACAAGACAAAGCTGGCATTTACGTTTACCGAAAAGACACGTTTGTTGGCGCGGCATTAAAAAAAGATGTGTGGGTTGATAAAGAGTGCGTAGGTCAAACAGCCAAAGGTGTTTTCTTTTATAAAGAAGTACCTGGAAACGAAAAGCTGAAAGTCTCTACAGAGTCAGAGTTTTCACCAAATACCTTAACAATAGATGCAAAAAATGGTGAGCTTTACTTCATAGAGCAATATATAAAAATGGGGGCTTTTGTTGGCGGTGCAGACCTAGCGCTTGCTAACAAGGAAACGGGGAAATCAGAAGTGCTTAGGCTCGGAATGGCAAAAGGTGGTAATTGCGACTCTGAACTAGAGTAGGTTATTGTTTACCTATACTAAGGTTACCTAATTTATTCCTTTGTTGACCGTTTTAATGAACGGTCAATACACATCTAACTTCCAAGGCCATGCATTACCCTTGTTTGCACTGCGTTAAAAACTCTTTATACAGTTGATAAACGTTGACCTTGGCATTCAATTTTACTGCAATAAGGTACAAACCCGCTAATTTACGGTGAATGAATAACGCATCTATCGGTGGAGAATGCCACTGCGCTTTCTGAGTACTCATTTCAAGGCCTTTATCGCGTATCTGTTTAGCAAGTGGACTTGCTGCAAAATCATAAGCCTCGTCAATCAAAAGAGGCTCACACGCCAATTTAAATATATTAAGCACATTTTTTTTGTAATGTTCGTCTATTTGACTATCAAAATAGCCTATCTGCTCTGCAGCGAGTGCTATCTTTGCCTGATCATTTGCAATTGCGCCCGCAAAAAGCTTTAAATAGCCATCACAAATTACGTTTGATAACTGCCGAGTTGCCCCAAAATCAAGTAGTACAATCGTTTTTGAAGCAGGCTGATATAAATAGTTAGCAAAATTAGGATCTGTTTGAACGGTATTAAATTGCAGTAATTCGTAGAAAAATAACTGTATTAAATCACGGGCGAGTTCGTCTCGTTGTGCTTGCTCCAACTCAACGCATTCATCAAGGTCAATGCCATCAACAAACTCCATGGCAAGTACATGTTTGGTGCTGAGTTCAGGGTAGGTTTGTGGCACTTTAAATTGCGTAAATGGCGCAAGATAGCGCTGATATAATTGTAAAAAATCAGCCTCGCGCTCATAATCAGACTCATCTAAAAGTTGCTGCTTAGCGTCGGCCACCAAAGGGTCTATATTTATATGCTTAGGCAGTAAACCACTGAGCTTGAGCAAACTGGCTAAATTATCAACATCACTTTCAATACTTTTAGCAATGCCTGGGTATTGCACCTTAATCGCCAACGCTTTGCCGTTCTCTAAATTGGCTTTATGTACTTGCCCTATTGATGCCGCAGCAAACGGCTTAAGCTCAATGTGTGATAGCTTATTTAGCCACTGTGCTCCCCATTGAGTTTTAAGTACCCCGACAAGTTGTTTATGAGGCATTGCATGGCCATCAGAACGCAACCTCGCTAGCAATTGGCTCAGCTCGGGAGGCAGTAATTCGCCTGAATCCATTGATAATAACTGACCAAGCTTCATCGCCGCACCCCGTAACTGTGCAAGCTGCTCTGTAAGGCTTTCTATATTTTTAGAAGACATTATTAATGATTGCCGATTAAGTTTTTCACCCTTCGCCATTGATTTTGCACCATCAAGCAACACATTTCCGGCGACTTTTGACGCCAGCAACCCAAATTTACTTAATCTTGCAAATCGCGATGTTGGCACCGATTTTGACTTACTCATACACTATAACGCTTCAAAATATGTTTAATTAATGGGTATATATTACGTCAAAACCCAACATTTAGATCCCTTTAGGCACGGTATAAAAATACATTACCTCCCCCCCACAAACAAAAAAGTTAAATGTTGATAACCCGTTACTAAAGCGTTTTTAAAAGCAGCCTCTGTTATTGTTACATTCCTTTACAGACAACCGTCCCTTTTTTAATTTTGACTTAGTAAGTCGTGGTATTCTCCTTCGCAAAAATCAGCATATGTCGTTATTTGCTGTCTTAATTAAACTAGGGAGAACGTATGAGTAATACCTTCAAAGTGCCACATACTTTGATTTTGCTGTTAGGCATGATGGTCATTGCATTGGTTGCAACGTGGCTAGTGCCGCAAGGCTTTTTTGATACAACCTTGACTGAAAATGGCCGTGAAATGGTCATGGCTGGCACCTACCAAACCGTGGCAGAGCGCCATTATTTAACCCCTTGGGATTTATTAACAGCTATTCCACGTGCTTTTGCCGCCGCGCAGGACGTGATCTTCTTTGTATTAATTGTGGGTGGTGTACTGGCTATCGCACGAGCAACAGGCACTGTTGATGCACTTATTGGCCGTTTACTTGAACGCCATGGCGAAAAACCACAACGCTTAATATTTATGGTGGTATTTTGTTTTGCGTTAGCCTCAAGCAGTATTGGTACAGCAGGCGAATACATTCCCTTTGTGTTAATTTTAGTCGCGTTATGTAAAGCAATGAGACTCGATGCAATGACCGCGGTAGGCATGATTGTTGCCGGTTATGGTATTGGCTATGGGGTATCGGCGTTTAACCCTTTTACTGTACTCATTGCACAACAAATCGCTGAAGTACCTGTATATTCAGGTCTATGGTTGCGTTTGGCAATCTTTGTACCGTTTGTATTGATTGGTTTTCATCACGTATGGCAATACACTCAACGTGTTGCGGCTGACCCAAGCAAATCAATGATGCTCGATGTGCCGTGCCCATTAAGTGACAAAGCCACTCCCCATTACCCTGCGCTTGCAATGCGCCATAAACTGATATTAGGTAGCTTCATTATTACCTTAGGTATCGCAGTATGGGGCATTGCCACCAAGGGATGGTACTTATACGAATTAGGTGGTGTCTTTATTGCTTGGGGTGCCGTAATTGCTATTCTTGGGCGTTTATCTGCTGATGAAACAGCTAACCGCTTTATTGAAGGTGTGTCAGATCTTGTCACTACGGCCATTTTAATTGGTGTGGCAAGAGGTATTGCGTTAATCCTCGAAGACGGTCAAATTTTACATAGTTTAGTACACGGCATGTCACTGCCGTTATCGTATGTGAGTGCTGAAATATCAGCCATTGGCATGTTAGTCATTCAAACCTTGCTTAACACCTTTATTCCTTCAGGCTCTGGCCAAGCATACGTGACTATGCCACTCATGGCGCCGCTGGGCGATCTTGTCGGTGTCCCACGCCAAGTTGCTGTGCTGGCTTATCAATTTGGTGATGGCTTTTCAAATATGATCATTCCTACCAATGCGGTATTAATGGGGATATTAGGTATGGCGGGTGTCCCTTACGGGCACTGGTTCCGTTTTTGTTTACCGCTATTACTAAAACTAATGACGGCAGCGTCAATTGTATTGGTACTGGCTGTTATGTTTGGTTACGGCATTGATGTGCAACCCACCGCAATCGGTGGATAAACGCAGCCGCGTTTAAAAATACCGTTGCGGCGGGCTAGTGAACTTGGTGGATGGATTTAAAACCAAGTTCACTATTACACACCTAAAACCTTACTTTAGGTTTGGTAAGTGGTAATAACCTTTATACAAAGTGTTAACTAAAAACTTGATTAATTTGTGAAATTAATGACATTTAGCGTCTCAGAAATAATGGCTTGTAATTAATTTACGTAATTCGCATTTCAAATCGACAGCTATTCTGACTAGATAATCTAAATCTATCTAATACATAGCTCTCTTGTAGATTCAACCCAACAACCAACTTGTGTATCTAAATTGTAATTACCCATTTCATTGTTCGAGAAAACGGGCATTAGCGAGTTAATATCACAAATATAGTTAGAAAATTATAAAAAGCCTTCACGACCTTAAAACAGAGGCTGCAATAAGATACATAGAATCCCCCGTCAATAAGACTTAGTCTTAATATTAATTCTTTTTATTTCTTCAACTTGATTTCCAACTAGTTGTGATTCAATCAGTTCATCACCTGTTAATACAAATATCCTGTCATTAATGAAAAAAGGCCTTGAGTTACCGTACCAATCGACACAAGATACTTCGCAATTATCAGCCAATGATATTTGTTTAGCATGACTCTTAACCTCTCCAGCTTTTATTACTTCGTAACCCCCAGCTAATCCGAAGAAGATTATGTTTGCTGCTACGTTTTCTTCCCAATAAAAATCATTTAGTAGTGTATTACCAGTATTGTTAACTTTATTATATGCAGTAATTCCGGCAACACCAAAGTGGTTATCAAATTGAGCGAAGTTGAATGCATGACTGCGAGTATCGTGTTCTAAAAAGTCCTCAAATACCCCGCTCCCCTCCAAAAATGGCTTGTTTTCGATATTTATGATTGAAACATTAAAATTAAAGTCTGTATCTATGCCTGAAATAAATAACTTCCTGCCAACCGTTTCTATTCGATCTACACTGTGTCCTAATTCAATATTTAAATCTTCAGCAGTATTTAATGACTTAAAATACAAAGTAAATTGGGGTTTTACTGAAGCTTTTGACTTATAACCTCCATTTATATCCGCGTAATAACCTAGAACAAGCCAACTTTCTACAAAACGATTATTTATATAATTTGGTGAAAGATACCAAATTCTAGAAGGCATTATTCGGTCTTTGCTCGATGAGTCAAATTCATCTTTTGGTATTTGGAATAGTTGAGCTTTTTCTTTAGTTTCTGACCATGGATTATTCACAGACACAATATTTAGCACTCCTTCACTTTCATAAAAGGAAAACTGATCAACAGGTACTCCATCAACGTCAACAACCTTAAATTGTTGACTCAAATGTTCTAATTTGAACAGCTTAGAATCCCCGCTCATGTGCGAAGTAGCTGTAGATTCATAGTGAGTATTCCAATTTTCATCGAAGTTGAAATCGGTTACAAGTGATTTAGGTAATGCATACGTCCATAAATAAAACGCGGACTGAGAAACAAAGTATTCATAATTGTTGGAGCTAATCACTCCTTTCCCCGTGCATTCAAAATTTTCAGATAAAGGACTACATGTAATAATAGTGTGTAATATTGGATCGGTAACGATTTGATTGGGCTTGTAAATATCACTAGGTTTGACAATTTCCTCCCAGATTAAATTATCTGCGTTGCTAGAATTTAGCCTTGCAAATTTGGGAATATTAACGCCAAGATCGTTTAATTCACCTGAACGATTTGCAATCAGCTCGACTGGTAAATAAGTAAGATACTTTCCTTTGAATAATCGAGATGCGTAGTTGTCACTACTAAAGTAATCATTAGACTTAATTGCGATCCCATCTTTGTAGCTTATGACGCCATTGTCATTAATTTTGAATCTTAGTATTTGCGATGCGTCAAGTGAATAGCTATACCCAAGAACCAATACTATATCTTCAACAACTAACAATTCGTCATACCAAACGTCCTTACCCCAGCCTGGTTGAATAACATCAATTTCATATGGTAGATTAAATTCACCTGCGCCATATTCAGAAAGCCTAACTGAGTATATTTTCCCTTGTCGTAAGATCAGTAAGTAATCACCAGATACTTTAACTATGTCTCCTTCATCGATTCCATTAACCTGATTGTTTGTAATACTAGAGAAAGTAGAGTCGACCCTACTTCCTGTTACCTGTATCCTCTCAATATCATCGACATACAATTCTTTAAAATGTTCTCTCTCTTTGGTATTGCGATAATTGATAAGCGCTGAAACATTCGAAACATAATCTATAAGTTCATCCTTAGATTTAAATTCTTCAACTCGATTTGAGGACAACTGTTTCAGGTTTGGCTTTTCTACTATTGAGCATGCACTAACTAAAGTAATAAGCACAATCAAGGTGAGACGATAAATCAAATCGGTAGCTTTGGGTTTGATGCTTAACATTACTTCCATGTCCTTCTATTCGCAATAAACGATTGTAAACAATACTCTTATATAATTATGAAGTGCTAATTAGATTTTTAAATAGTGGTGATATTAAGGTCTATTCACTCTTCTACATTTAATTAACTACAAAAAATTTAAGTTAATTTTTCTTCGTTTGACTCTATAAGCACTTATGTTGAAGAAGAGTTTAAAATGTTTAGAACATTAAAAACTCCACCTACCAAACCTATACGAATCCCAAGGAAACGGTTTTTTGTATTACTCATTTAAGTACGATAAAGCACTTTAATGACATGCCAACCAAATTTTGTTTTAACTAAATGCGGTTCAAGAATTTCACCATTAAACGCTATTTTGTCAAATTGAGGTACCATTTGACCGCGTTTAAACTCACCTAAATCCCCCCCTTTTTTACCCGAAGGACACGTAGAGTGTTTTTTTGCGAGGACTTGAAACTTAGCGCCTTTTTTAAGCTGTTTGATAATGTCTTCGGCAAGCTCTTTATGCTTAACCAAAATATGAAGTGCATGGGCGGTGCTGGCCATAATGTATCTCTACTAAACTAAACTGCGCTGATTTTATCATTTATTATAAATAATGTCGTTGATCCTCACGATGAGGTAAACGACAGTAGTTAAATTTGCCAAATAAGTGGTAACGATTAAACGCCACACGGTCATACCCCCAATCGCGCAATCGTTTGGGTATTAAAGACAGGATTAACACTGCGCGCCAGGGCCAGCCTAATTGACTCAACACACGAATGACGGCATCACTTTGTATGAAACACTGTTCATTATCAACATACACCATACTTTTCACGTTATCAGTAGGGTAATTAAAGTAATTAAGCACAGCGTGGCCTTTTCGCGACTGCACACTGCACAGTTTAAAACGCGCTTTTTTGTCGCGTTTGATAATAAAATTACACCATGCATCACATAACTTACATTGGCCATCAAATAAAATGACGTGTTTATTTTGAATCAGCTGTTGAACATTCATCACTTAAATAGCCGCACTTTCATCATATGATTGGTTGCAAACATGCACTAAATTAACATAATAAGCAACGTTTGCTATTGACACCATTGCCCCTGTTTCTGCGCAATTAACAACAAATGTGCCGCACTCCATGAAAAATTTGGTGCGCCTTGCTGTTCGCCTGTAAGTGGGTTGTAATTTTCGCGAATGGGAGCGGCTGATAGAATGCCATCTGCGTTGGCCAATAACTTTTCACTTAACTGTTGCGCTTGAGTGCAATATCCATAATGGCTCATTCCAATTAAGCCAAAGTAAAGTTGATCCAGCCACACTCGACCACGCCAATAGATATCAGCGCCAAAGGCTGGGTTGCTCAATGCCGCGCTCCCCAATGGCACACGCGTATTGAACTCGTTTTCGTCCAGCATAACCTGTATCACTTTATCCGCTTGTTCAACACGTGCAACTTGGTTGAACAACGGTGACCAGCCTTCAGGTCCCTTACCTCGCTTAACCAGAGGCTTGCCAGCACAGCCATTACTCAGCGGCGTTTTTTCTATTTTAATGTCATAGTAAAACCCTGTTTTATCATCATACATGCACGTATTAATATAGTCTCTGAGCTGCGTGGCTTGCTTTAAAAAGTAACTGGCCTGATGCGGATAATTAAGCTGTTTCGCTATTTTCCCTAAGTAGCGGTTATCTGCGGCCATGTAAGAGGCTTGATCAACCGACTCTTGTAATAATGAATACCCTAACAAGGTGCCATTCGTATTGGTATTTTGGGCAAAATCCACTTGCCAATCTCGGGCTTGTCCGCCTTGCTTAATATAATCAACAAGTTGCTTAGGGCTAATAAACCCAAACACCCCTGCATCATCTCGGCCTGACTCCCAAGAAGCGGCGGTTTGTGCAGGCACGTTGATCTGTACTAATTCACTTTTTGCTCGCGCAGCTTCATACTGTTTTAGACCGTATTGAGTGTGCCACTTTGCCTCTTTTTTCACTTCAAATATTAATTCACCACCAGGTGTGTTATGCGCTTTATCAAGGGTTGCGCCATATTCCGGCACGCCATTGTCATTATGATCGCGGTTTTTTAACCACCAATTACGGTATGCAACAAGTTTCGGGTACATGTTCGCTAACCACGCTTTATCATTGGTGTATTTGAACACTTGCCACACAGCCCAAGATGCCAAACTGGGTTTGGTATTTCTCTCATTCCAATTGGTGCCATCACCACCACGCTCAGGGCTTAAGTTATAAGCTACTAAGTCAGGCACAAATCCAGCATCCCAGGGTCTGTGTAAATCTTTATCTTGTATTTGGTATTCAAATACAGCGTTAAGATTCTGTTTAGCCAATTGCGGGTTAAAGGTGGCCAACGCGAATGCTTGTTTATAACTGTCCCATGGCCAGGTTTGATTACCAGAAAACCAACGTCCTGTAACAGCGGGACTGACCGTGTCATAACTCAGCGCACCGGCGGCACTGCGCCAGTTAGCCATTAAAGTTTCTACGCTTTTCACAGCTAACTTTAAGTACGGTGTTTGCTCAGGAGAAATAGCCTCTGTCGCATGGTGAATATAACCCTGCCAGCGCAACTTGCTACGCGCTAAATAATAATCGGGACGTTTAAGAATGTCTGCAATGACAGGCTGCTCAGACTCTACTTCTTGCGCGTTAAGCAGGTATGAGTAAGTGGTAAAAAAGGTTTTACTCTGTGTAATGGTTGCGCGACTTGCGTAACTTGTATCGCCATGAGTGGTTTTTACAGGCAGTGTTTTATGCAGCTGTAACTGTGAACTGCCTGAGGTGAGTAATTGCCCAAGATCACGCACTTTACCAAACCGTAGGATGAGGCTGTTGGCTGACACCTCCCACTTAGGCAAAAAAGTGGGGTGTACTTTAAAAGGCGAACGCGGGTCAGTCACTTTGCCATTTTTAGCACTGAGGTGATTAACTAATTCACCTTCAAAATACAAGGTTAAAGGTTGCTGGGTATCTATGTGAGTTTTAACCAAGGACGTGCGATTACTCACAAAACGAAGTGTTAGAGTAATCGTTACCCCTTCCCCTTTGAGCTCTTGTACAAGCGCCCCCGGCAGACTGTATACCTGCATTGTTAACTCTATTTTATTCGCGCGATTTATCGTATCACCTTTATAAACACTCAGCTTTTCAAAGTAAGGGGCAATAAAATTCAGGTATTCTTCTGTCACAATAGCGGGGCCACTAAATCCACCCGCGTGATCTTCATCAGGTAACAAATGGCCATGCCAGGCCCCTAAATCAAACAGCGGACTAAAACGTTGGTGGCCACCTTGCTCAAAATCTTGCATGTAATAGGGAGTGCCCGTTCTATTGATGAGGTCTTTATAGCTCGGCTCACTGTTTGCAATTGTTTTTATACTCACCAATAGCATAGCCAGCACAAGTATCGTCACATAGTTTACCTTCACTATTTTAGTCCTTTTTATAACGCGCTAAAAAATAAAAACCTAACCCCGTTGCTAACGCAATTAAGCCAAAGAGTAGCCACATTAGTGCGGGGCTATGTAATGTTTTGACCAAATAGCCATAGCTCCACCCTGACAAAAACCCTGCGAATAAGAACCCCAACGCCATTGATACAAAATAGTACCCCATAAACATTGCCGCACTGCCTTTAGGCGCTATACTCGCAACATATTCTTGGCTTTTAGGGGAAGTGAGCATTTCACCAAAGGCAATTAATAGAATCACCGTCACCATAACAGCTCCCCCTAATTGGGTTAATAATAGACCCGAACTCATCAACAGCAATAATAAAAAAGCCCCGGCGGTCACAATAAGGCCACTTATTAATACCGAGATCACTTTAAAGTGCTGACATTTTACGCTGACAATTATCTGTAATAATACAATGGCAGCAAAATCTAAATTAATAAGGTACTCAGGATTTATTTGACGATAAACAAGCCAGTGTTCACTGAGCTCTTTACTTTGCGTTAAAGTAAAACCACCCGCGTTAATCTGATTGATAAATAACGCAATCTCAGAAACAGGCACATTGACCTTTAAGTGAACCAGCTCTAATCGGATTGCCTCTAAATCAACGTTTGAACTTAATGTGGCCGCATAATTGTCTGCTAATGAGAGTAATTTTTGGCTCAGCGCTTGGTTATCCACGTACGCAAAAAAATCAACGACGGGCTGACCAAAATAGCTCAAAAATGCCACTAAATCTTGTGTATCAGTATAATCACGAATAAACAAAGGTAAGGTATAAAATAATTGATTGTAGACAGTCCAAAACCCGGTTAATACAGCCAAATAAAGTGCAAAGTTACGGTTACTCACATGCACACGTTGCAAGTACCATGTTTCGGTTTTACGTTTGCACATCACTTTATCCCACAGGCCATTTAAAACCAGCCAAACCGCAATGAGCGAAAAAGCCTGCGGGTAACTTAACCAACTCACACCCGCGGTCATTAAAATAATCACACTCATAAAAAGCAAAAGTGCAAAACGGCTATTTCCTAATACCTGTTGGGCTTGTTGTAAAACATGCCCAAGCCCTTTGTCATTTTGCGGGTTTTTCTCTGAATCGCGATAAAAAATAAGCGGTATAAAATTAATTAAAATCCACGCTGACGACATAATAAATACCGCATCCCAGCTAATGGCGCGTAAATACCCCGCGACGAGCGGCCCAATAAATCCGCCTAAATTCACCATGGTATAAAAAATACCAAAGCCCAGTCCGCGATTAGTGTCATTGGTGCTTTGACTTATTGTGCCCACTACCACCGGTTTGAAACATGCAGCGCCAAAAGCCACTAGCATTAAGATCATAAAAAACGAATTAAAGTCCGTCACTTGGCCTAAAAAATAATAACTGGGCGCCATTAAAATGAATGAGCAAAAAAACATCTTTTTATAACCATATCTATCTGCAAGCGCACCAGTGACAACAGGCAAAAGATATAAAAAGAACGGAATAATCCCCTGAATCGCACCGCGTTGGGCATCATTAAAGCCCACCCCACCTTGTGCAACCGGGGTTGTCATGTATACCGACGACACAGCAAAAAAGCCATACCATGCTAAACGTTCAAATATTTCCATCGTATTAGCGATGTAGAATGCTAGCCCAAACCCACGCCACCCAGTTTTGTTTGTCGCTATGTGTGAATGCTGTGCTGATGATTGTAATTGTTGATTGTTATTCATAGTTTACTTTTCAAATTAAACGCAGTATTTTATATTGCATACAATATACAAATAAAACAACCAGAACATGAAAAATTTATTACTCACACTCGTGACCACAGCACTTATTGCTTGCCAACCAATTCCCAATAATCACTCTGTAAATAATCAGCACAGCACTCAACACGCTGAAAAAACAACGACAAACTTAAATGTTGATCTCAGTGTGCAAGGTTACACCAGCACATTAAAATCAATGGATGTTAAATTTTTAGGCAAAACAATTCCCTACACATACAGCGAGGGCAAAATTGGTAACAGCCGAGGGTATGATTGGTGGGTCAGTAAACACTTCGCATTGAAAAGTGATTTACCAAAAGAAAAAGTGATTTTGTACCTTGAGCTATTAGAAATGGCCTACCCGCATTATGTGGCTCTTTTTGGAATGGCACCACCCAACATTGAGCGTCAACGCATTGCTGTGGTATATGGCAGCTCACGTGCCAGAGTGCGAGAAGCGATGCTTGATGATGGTTTTTTACGCGGCGTACACAAACACGCAGGCGGCGAAACCATGTTTTATAATCGCGCGGGTTATAACTTTCCAAGTCACCGTGAGCATCACCAACGCTATATTGTCATTCACGAAACCATGCATGCATTTCACATGGCACTGAACGGCCACTCAACATGGGCACCTAATTGGATCACTGAAGGGTTAGCTGATTCTGTTGCCCATCATGTTTACGACCCTGAGCAAAAACAACTCACTGTTATGGTGTTTGACCGTGCCCCAATGAACTACATTGAAACGGGCCTTAAACAATACTACAGTGCAAACGAGCCTACTATTGAACAAATAAATGACGACCCAGCTTTAAAGCGCGGCCTTAACTTTTTTATTATACATTATCTTTTAAGTTCACCTGAGCGTGCTCAATACTTTGGCTATTTCGTTGAACAACTTCGCTTAGCTAATCCACACAGTGAAGCAACACTTTCAACAGCAAATACCTTACTCAAAAAAACCTTTAAAGACTGGCAAAAAATCGAGCAAGGGTTTGCTGATTTTGTGCAATCAATCAAGCCTAGCTTCCACATTGTTAATGGTCCGTGGGAACAAAATGGCAACGCATACTGGCTACGAAATACCGATGCAAAAGAACTATCACGATTAGACATCAACCCTGCAATGCAAGCCACGCACCCTGTTATGGACTTTCCTGCGCCGGTTAAAAACAAATTAATCAAAGTAAATGATAAGCAGCATGTTTCGGTCCTGCTTAATTTTGAGCCGGCTCAATTAAACAGAGGCGAAATAGGCTTTGCTTTACAAGGTCAGCGCAGTGAACAAAACCAACAATTTCGTACTTCGTTTATTGGTAAAGAAGAAGCAAGTGACGACCAGTTACTTAAATTTATTGTTAAAGATGCCCAGCGCTTAATGATCAGTGCTAACCACGTTAAAGGTCTTAAGCCACAAAGTATTGCACTTTCACCTGCAATAAAAGCCGCACTTGCACAAAATCATACTTTAGGGCTCAACCTTTCTTTAACTGATACCCATATAGCCATGACGTTAAACGCAGAGCTGAACAATAATGTAATTGAACAGCATTTTACCCTGCCACTTAATAGCACACAGTTAGAAAAGCTTGATGCACAAAAAATAAGCCTGCTGAGCAAAAACAATAACCATACAGTGACGCCCTATTTATACACGCATCAAGCACACAACACACAACTAACTGCTAATGCGTCACTGACAAACCCGTGGCTATTTAAAGGCGATGACTTACTCGAACGTGTTTTTAAAACCTGCCAACAACACAGTACACAACTAACTCAATGTGATGAAGAATTAAGCCAATTGATGGCTAAAATACCCAAGGCTGATTTACATACTGAAGTGCAAAATACACTGACCAAAGTTGCCAAAGATTATCAAAACACACTCAATCACGATGGGTTTAATACGCTATCAGGTGTACGTAGTACGATTGAATACCACCATGCAAAACCCTTTTTAAACGTGGAAAACCCCAGCGAATTTGATGTAAAACTCTCTGCAAACGTTGAGCTTAAATCACGCTCTGGTCGTGTAACTGACATTGCTATGTTAGAGCAAACTCTGGCTCCCGGCGTTCACACCATTGCGCTGCCACATGATGAAAACGCACACACAGTAACCGTCAACCAAACGCTATACTGGCAATCGCTTGTGGCAAAAGCAACATTGCAGAATACGGTGAAACCGTTTAATGGGGTTGAATTGAGTGTATCTCACCAAAAGAACGATAACGGACATTGGCTATTTACAACAGGGCTAACAGGGCCTTACTCAGGAAAAACGTCTGGGAAAATTACGTTGCATACCAATGCGTTTAATCAACTCAGTGCAAACAACACACAACAACACGAGGTGGTCATTGCACCTTATGAGCAAAAAAACTATGAGTTTGAAGTTACCCCAACGAATCAACCACAACTTATCACTATAACGGCGCTTTTAGATGTCGATGGTGAAGCAATTCGTTTAATAGAAACGGTCAATTTCACTAAATAACCCCCATTAAAACGCCCTTTACTATGAAAATAGTAAAGGGCGTTCACTTTTTAAAATACGTCTGTTTAGATTATTTTTCACCCAGATAGATAATCCCCAGCTCACCTAGATGCGTATCACTGCTTAAATGCCCAAAAGTAATAACAAAATTACCGCTAAATGCCTTTTTTGATTTATTTGATTTTGGTTATTTTTACGGATATGATAATGGCTATCATTTACAATTACGTTTTGGATCTCTTTCATGAATGCATTATTTAAATCAGCAACTACCTTGGGTGTTAGCCTTCTTTTAGTGTCAACCTTTGTTACACAACCTGCTTACGCCAATGGTCCAATCGGTGAACATGTAAATCACCTGCAAGCCAATATTAAAGATTACTCAGAAGAAGTAGAGTGGATGGTTGCTAAAGTAGACACATTAGTAAGCAACTATGAGGCTAAAGGTGCAAAAGCTGTAAACAGTGATGATTTAATTGAATACTGGGAATCAGTTAAATTTCACAGCGCAATTGAAACCAATTACGTACCTGTTTACGCATCAATTTGGCAGAGCCTGTATGGCATCAAAATGGCGATTGATAACAACAAGCCTGCAAGCGACGTACGCAAACAACAAACAGCTTTAAATGCGGCCTTATGGCAAGGCCTTGGTGCCGTTAAATTAGCGGCAAAGTTTCAACAAAAAGGCGTGCTAGATGCTGTTAAAACTACCGCAACAGAAAACATGACACAAAGCGCCACCGTTGACGAAATCAAACATAAACTTGACCGCGTTGTGGCAAAATATGCAGAACGTTTAAGCGATGAAGCAACTAGCATTGTTCACGATACCTACTTACACCTTTTTGAAGGGATTGAAGGCACATTAATTGAGCAAGATGCAAACCTAGTAGAAGTGCTTGAAAAAGACTTTAACGTCACATTACCAAAAGCCATTTCAGACAATAAAACAGTGGACCAAGTGCGTGATGTAATCACGGATATGCAGACCAAACTTGACCGTGCAAAAGCATTGATAGAGAAAGCCGAAAAAACACGTAAGGATGTTTTTTAGTGGAGCGTAGAACCTTTATACAAGGCCTTGCTGCGATGGGGGTAATGGGAGCACTCCCGTTGTCACTCTCTCAAGCATTTGCCGCCACTGTAGCAAACCCGGTTTCAGTCGAGGATTTACCCAAGCTTAAAGGAGCACTAACACTTTATTTAGGCCGTGGTGAAGGCGGGTTATATGAAGATGTGCTCAAAGCAATCGAAAAGAGAAACCCCGATCTTAAACTCGCAATACGTCGCGGCCCAACCGCTGCGTTAGCGAATACTATTGTTGCCGAAGCAAAAGCGGGCATTAGACGTGCCGATTTGTTTTGGGCTGTTGACTCGGGGGCTATTGGTTTAGTCTCTGATGCAGGACTTGCACAACCTATGCCTAGCGATTTAGCGGAACAATTACAACCGCAGTTTCGCTACAAAGATTGGGCACCCGTAACGGGAAGAGTGCGTACCCTGCCTTTTAATACAGCAAGGCTTACGAAAGAACAAATTCCTACAAGTATTATGGATATTGCAGACAGCGATTTAAGCATAGGCTGGGCACCCGCTTATTCTTCATTCCAATCATTCGTTACTGCAATGCGTTTACTTGAAGGTGATGATAAAACCGTTAAGTGGCTTAAAAAAACCAAACAGCGCGCCAAAACCTATGCGGGTGAGTTAGGTGTAGTAATGGCTGTTGAGCGTGGTGAAGTGGATATTGGTTTTGCCAATCACTATTACACATTACGATTAAAATCTGGGAAGCCTGATGCAAAACTTGATTTAGCCTTTACCGAGCAAGATGCGGGCTGTTTAGTCAATGCTTCAGGTATTTTGGCTTTAAACCAAGATCCACTGGCAACCAACTTTATGCGTTACTTATTAAGCACCCAAGTGCAACGTTATTTAGCACAAGAAGCCTATGAAATACCTTTGGTTAACGGCGTAGCGCAACCAGAAGGACTGCCTTCTTTAGCGGCTATTTCACCACCAAAAATTGATTTAACTCAGCTAGCTGATTTACGACCAACCATAGATTTGATGCGAAATAGCGGCGTACTTTAATGCGATTACCAGCCTCCTACCCGATGGCGCTGCTTGCAGCGCTTATCACACTGACACCTGTTTTTATTTTAATTACGCTGGCCTCTGATGCCAGTTCTTTTTTTGATAGCCATCATTTAACCATACTTGGTAATACCTTATCTTTAATGCTATTAACCGTACTTGGCTCTATTTTAATTGGCGTACCGCTGGCCTTTATAAGTGCCTATGTTGTGCTGCCTTTTAAAAAGTGTTGGCTTGTTTTTTTTGCTGCCCCGTTAGCCATTCCAAGTTACATTGGCGCATTTACCTTGTATGCCGCATTTGGCACAGGGGGTGAAATACATAACCTTCTTGGTATTGAATTGCCTGCAATGGATGGTTTGAGCGGCGCAGCGATTGTCATGACGTTATACACATTTCCTTTTGTGATGATGACGACGCGTTCAGCCTTACTTAGCCTTGATGCGAGCATGGTTAATGCGGCTCGTACGTTAGGCATGTCGATGACGCAAAGTGTATTTAAGGTCATTTTACCGCGGGTAGTGAACGGTATTGCCGCCGGTTCATTGCTTGTTGCCTTATATACACTCTCTGATTTTGGTACCCCCGCGATGATGCGACTTGATACATTTACGCGCGTCATTTATGTTGAATACAATGCATTTGAGCTAAGCCGTGCTGCCATGTTGTCTTTACAGTTAATGGTCATTGTCGGCTTTTTACTACTGATCGAATCGCAAATAAAAACAGCCAGTGAGCGACATGGTCGCCCCTTAATTTTATTTCCTAAAAAATGGCAATTAGCCGCGATGTTTGCCACTTTTGCACCCGTACTTTTACTCGCAATAGGCCTGCCTTTGACAATTTTTGCCCTTTGGCTTGCACGAGATGGCTTAAGCAGTTTTGATTTTAGTATTGCATGGCACTCTGCGTACGCCTCTGCGATTGCTGCTGTGGTTGCGGTTATCGTCGCCATTCCCGTTGCTCATGCCGCATTAACTGGAAAAGCAGGCCGAGTGATGGAACGCGTAACTTATTTTGGCTTTGGTATTCCAGGTATCGTGATGGGCACCGCGCTGGTCTATGGGGGCTTGCAATTGCCATTTTTATACCAAACGTTGGGGCTATTAATTATTGCCTACATGCTGCGTTTTTTACCTCTCGCTGTAGGGTCAGTAAGAACCAGTACTGAACACCTCGACCCTAGTTTAGTAAACTCAGCTAGAGTGCTTGGCGCGAGCCCTCGTGAAGCCTTTACGCGTATCACATTACCTCTAACAATGCGTGGAATTGTAGCGGGTGCGGCACTGGTGTTTTTAGAATCAATGCGCGAATTAGAGGCCACGCTTTTACTTGGTCCTACAGGGTTTGAAACCCTCTCAACTTATTTATGGCGAGTCTATGAAGCGGGCTATTTTGGCCGCGCCGCTATTCCTGGCTTATTGCTTGTGGTGATTTCTGCCTGTGGTTTAGCTATCATGATGTCTGGCGAAAAACGTCAGCAACTCGATCATTGAGGATATAAATAATAATGTTATCTGTAAGTCAGTTGTCTATAGATTACGGCAGTAACCGTGTTGTGAGCGACCTTAACTTGTCGCTCGAAAAAAGTGAAATCCTCATGCTTGTTGGTCCGACAGGGTGTGGTAAAAGTACAATATTACAAGCGCTCGCTGGGCTTATTCCAATTAGTGAAGGCAACATTAAAATGGGCACGTGGCATGCAACGCCTAAACACACTGTTCCGCCAGAAAAGCGCAGTGTGGGCATGGTGTTTCAAGACTTTGCTTTGTTCCCTCATTTAACGGTTAAGCAAAACATTTGCTTTCGGTTAAAAGATACTGCCATTGCCGATCACTGGATCAAATTGCTTGGCCTTGAGGCATTTGTTGATAAAAAACCGGCAACGCTTTCTGGTGGTCAAAAACAACGTGTGGCACTTGCACGAACACTGGCCCACCAGCCTGACTTTGTACTATTAGATGAACCTTTATCAAATCTTGATGCTGCCCTTAAAGATATGTTGCGCTGGGATATTCGTAATGCGTTAAAAGAAGCGGGCGTACCGGCTATTTGGGTGACTCACGATCAAGAAGAAGCACTATCTATTGGTGATCGTGTCGGTATTTTACAAGCGGGTAACGTGCAGCAAATTGATACGCCTGAACGTTGCTTTAGTCTGCCTAAAACACGGTTTGTTGCACGCTTTTTAGGTGAAGCCAGCTTTATATCAGGGCAGTTTGCCAATAATCAAGCAACCACTGCAATAGGCAATGTACCTGCACATGCCATTGATACAGAAGAAGGTGATGTAGACGTTTTATTACGACCTGATGATGTGGTTTTAGTACAAAGTAACGTAGGCAGTAATGGCACTGTAGTGTGGGTTCGTTTTGAAGGCACCAGCCGACTATGCGCCATCGAACTGGCGTGTAAAACCATTGTCACCAGTCGCGTTAGCCATGAGCTTATTGTAAGACCGGGCGATAATGTACATGTATCGCTAAGCACCTCTCATCCATTAGCGGTATATAAACGCTGAACCCTGCATAATAAAAAAGCCCATTATCATGGGCTTTGCGTAGGAGTTTTACTTTTATAATTAAGTGTTATTAACGACAGCCTTGGCTATTAAAATCAACCACTAAGCTTGCACCATTGCTAGTACCTGAAACCTTCAAGTAACCCCAATACTCACTTTGATTAGTGATATAGATGCACTCACTGTTACCGCTATTACTTGAAAGATCAATTTCATTACGACCATTTGGCCAACCACTTGCTGCATAGCTCAAGCTGATATCGCCTGAACCATTGGCTGTAGTAATTGCCACACCACTTTGGCTTTGCACATCCGCGATGCTAAACCACATCGGATCGCTGTTACCCAAACAAATTACCTCGCCATCATTTAATCGGCCATTACTGCGGCTACCTTGCGAAGCACACACATCAGGCACATTTGAGGTTGCTTGAATATATGAGGCTGTTAATTGAACATTTTCAAATGCGTTGTAACCTCGCAGCATCACGTGGTATGTCCCCTCTTGCACAGGGTTAATAGCGCACTGCTCTTCATTTCCACCGATGTAAGGACGGCAATCATAAATTGCTTCCGTCGGCGTTGCTTCGTAGCTGACATATAAGTCGGCATCACCCGTTCCACCGGAAATCGTAATAGCTAAATCACTGGCACCTTGTGGCACAGAAAACGTAAAGTACTTGAGTTCATCTTGTGCACCACTGATATTGACAGTTTGGTTATTCTGTAAAATACCATCCCCAACAGGAATCGCCTCTTCAATCGTCGCCGTAGTTGTAACTGTTTGGCTTGCCCCTTCATTATCCGTGACAGTGAGGCTGACACTGTACTCACCCGCACTGGTATAAACATGGGTAGGATTTACTTGGTTAGACGCACTGCCATCACCAAATTCCCATTGGTAAAGCTCAATCGTGCCATTACTGTCATTACTACCATTACTGGTAAAACTGACCTCACTATTTTGCGTGCCTAAGTACGGCCCGTTAATTTGCGCAACCGGCGCAGGGTTCGTCGTGGTTCCTGCAACTAAATCATCACACCACTGCACAAATTCATTCTCGTAACTATTGGCCCATTGTACTGTTTTAGCTTTATATGCACTCCAATCACCCACGCGGGTTTTTGCCAGCATTGCATTCACTTCGTCATTATGGCGTTCAAACATAAAGCGCACAGCGAGGTAACCCCAGCGATAAATACGGTCTTGATCAAACCCATCATAATTAGTGGCAAATATTTGCGCGAGTGTAAAACGAGAGCCATCACTGATGGTTGCTTTTGCGGCATCATTATCATTTAAATTAGCCACATACTCTGCAACCCCTTCAGACCACCAAACAATGTCCTCTGTTGGGGAGTTAAAGTTGCCGTATAAGTCAAAACGACCGTCTAGGTAATGCACATACTCGTGCTCTAAGTTCCACACATAGTGATCGGCTTTTGCATAACTGGCTTCATAAGCAATAAAGTTTGCTTGGTTGCCAACAACAGATGGGTCGCCTTCTAAATACATGCCGCCATTATTGGTGTTAATACCAAAAATAACCCCTGCATATTTACCGTAATCGTCGCTACTATCAAAAATATTAACTTGTAAAAAGCTATTGTTATCATCAGCAACGGGAGTGTTATTGGTGGCCAGTTTTGTATGAAACAACCCTTCTTCAGCGCCCATTGCATCACACGCGGCAGCATGCTGCGCAGCAGTCATATTTTGCGAACGAATTTTAATCGTGCTACTGCAGCTATAACTTTGTGACAGCGCTTGACCTATCAGGTTATCCACAAACCCACAAATACCATAATCATTACAATCTGCGTAATAACTTACCGAGTCAGCTGCCGCGAGCCAAACAGCATCACCATAACCAAAACTAGTATACGTTGAAAAAATAGCATTTAAGCCAGCATCTACATTACTTTGAATCGGTGTGTTTGCGTATTGCTTTAACCGAGCAAGCTCGCTAGCTGCATTAACAATAAGGTACTGCGCGTCTGATCCGATCATCCATTGTTTTTGGGTAAACGCATTGAGCTTTGTCACTAAATCAGTGTCTTTACCGACTGCCGTAACAAATTCATCATTCCATTGACCACGGTATAACAGGGTAAAAATACCATTCACTGCACTGCGGACATTCCACTTAGCGGCGTAGCTTTCATTAAAACGGCTCAACCATTGTTTAACAACTTCGAGGTAACGATGCTGTTGCTCTGAACTATCCATTGTGATGATTACTTCGTTTAACGTCTTAGCATGGCCGTCGTTATCGTCGTAAAAATGACTATTGGCAACAAAAGCATCTATCGCCCCCACAACAGCGGGAGTAACCCAGGTTGCAAAACTCACATTGTCGTTATAAAACTCAGTGTAAAAACCGGTACGCAGGTACAAAAATAGCGCTTCTAACTCAACATTTCCGCCACCAGTATAAGTCTGTGATAGTGACTTTGCATGATTTGCAACAGCAAACATATTATCAGACGTGAACACCTGACTCTGTATTGATGCAGAGGCACTAAACAACTCATTAATACATTGTGTACCTTGGCTTTTAATTTCAGTAATAAGACTTGATGAACTCGCGTTTGCTAACGCAGTCAAATCACACGTCACAGCGGCTGCTTGCATTGTCATCATACGCACGCTCAAAAGCTGCGGTTGGCTCTGCACTTTTGCAATGGGTGCTTTTTCGTTATGGTTTTGTTCAACACCGTGATGATGCACACGCTCAACAACGGCTGCCTGAGGTTTAAATGTTCGTTCCCCCACTTTGTCAGCCAATGCCATTGAACTCATGCCCAATATCGGTAACGCCAGAATCAGTGTATTAATTTTCATACTCTACCTTTGATTATTAGTGTGTTCTCAATCTAGAACGGGTTGTTGAGGTACAGTTTGTAACATTTAATTATCATTGTATACAATATATTTTATATAACATTAACGAATATTAATATATTGGTTTTAATAAAAAACTTAAAACCAATCCTTTTGGGTTTGTTTTTTATTGAGATTAAGCACTATTTAGCAAAGCTGAATATCAAGCTCTCTAAAATAGGCCCACACAAAAAAGATCCGCTTGGCATATCCTGTTTATTACTCCATGGGTTATTAGAGACAGCAGCTTGTTTGCACGCGCAATCGTTAAAAGAAGCGACTCACAATGACTCTTTTATACAATTAGCACTTTGATTTAAAGCCAGATATGGTAATTTACTCTTTCAATCAACATCCTCGCTTGAGAAGGTTATATGAGTACAAAAAACCATTGGACACTAAAAAGTATTGCAAAAGAATTAGGCGTTTCAAATGCCACAGTGTCAAATGCGTTTAACCGCCCGGATCAATTATCAAAAAATCGCAGAGAATCGATTTTAGCGGCATGTAAAGAGCTGGGATATTTTGGTCCAAACAAGGCGGCTCAATCTCTGCGCCGAGGTAAATTTAATATTATTGCTTTGGTGTTACCTGATAGCGTTGAGTATATGGTGTCAGATCCTGTGGCGAGCAGCTTTATGCGTGGTGTTGCGTCTGTGCTAGAAAAAAGCGGAAATAACCTTTTGTTGTTTTCTGGCAATAACGACAATTTAAACAGTGTTGTTGATTTTGTTGATGGCTTTATTTGCTATGGCCGACCACGAAATCAGCTCTTAGTAGAACAACTAAAAACGGTGCCTAAACATGTTGTGACTGTTGATTTTGATATAGGCCGCAATGCCTCTGTGAATATAAATAATGAGCAAGCTAGCTACGAAGTCGCAAAACATGCCCTGCAACATAAAGGTGACCACGTTGCCATTTTAGGACTGCGCTTGCTTGATGAAAACGTACTATGCCGTGTATATGAACACCATGAATTTGAAGCTGGGCAATCAATCGCGCACCAACGATTACGGGGTTATCAAAAAGCCCTCGCAGAACAAGGTATCCCCATTGAGGAAGATCGCATTTGGAATATTCCTGAAAGTACTGAGCGCTATGCGAGCATTGCTGCTAAAGAAGCTCTGTGCAGTCTACCTCGCCCATCAGTCATGCTGTGTATGAGTGATCTCATTGCCCTTGCAACAATGCGCGAAGCAATAAAAATGGGCTTAAAAATACCTGACGATATCAGAATTGTTGGGTTTGATGGCATTGATGAAGCACAACGATTCGTGCCAAAGCTCACTACTATTCACCAAAACAGTGAAGAAAAAGGCGCACTAGCCGCTAATTTGTTTATCACCAAGGAAGAAGAGAAAGCATTGATTAACCACGAGCTGCAATTAGGTCAAAGTGGCTAGGGTCTGTTGACCTTTTCGGATTAAAACTTGTTCAAACTAGGGGCGGTTTAATCGCGGCGCGAGGCTTATAACCTAGTGGGCTAAATCAAAGCTTGCGCGCCCTGCTCACGCCCTTATCTACATCCATATAGCTAACAAAACGTAAATAGCCCCTAGACAGAACCCAAAGAGCAGCACCTGTTTGGCATTGATGCTGCATTTCGCCTATTTATGGAGGATAACTACACGCAAGGACTGTGCTCACATTACGCTAATAAATCACTTAACGAAGTAAACACTTGTGCTGATGAGTTATGTTCAATGATGCTCGCTTCACGATCTTCAAAGTTTATTTTGAGTTCAATAGCATTGTCATCTTTAAGCCATTTTAGGCTACAACTATTTGCGCTTCCTTCAACACTAAATTCGCCGTCAAATGCACCGTGCGTGTTGCGAATAGCAATCAGTTTAAGGAGCCCTTTAACCACGGGCTTTGCTAATGACGCTGAGATGAAATCTGCATCTAAATACGGGCGGTTAATATCACGTCCCACGTTTGATTTTGCCAGTAACGCCATGTCATTTTCACAGGCGAATAATCCACCATAATAAACTTGAGGCACACCTGGTGCAAAAAACTGGATCGCTCTTGCAATTAAGTAATCAAAATCACTCGCGCCTAGGGCATTATAATACGTGCAGTTGACTTGATATAAATCTACATTACTGGCAGCAGCCCCCGTTGCTTGACGACTTTGATTATGGCTATTAGCGTGTATTGTCTCTACTAAATTATCAATTTGCACCGCATCTAACAGACCCGCTTTATCACCCATCGGACCGGCATCAATAATGCCAATACCGTCGTGAGTATCAAGCACCGTTAGGCAGTTTCGTGGTGACATTTTAAGCCATTGCACCAATGCATCACTATTATTAGTAAATAAGCTATGCAAAATCAGTGGTGGTAATGCGAAATCGTAGACCATATTAACGCGTTTAGCGACTTCAACCTGTGTTTGGTAATGACTATGGATTTCAGCGATGGTTTCCATGCCTAAGTCATTGGCTTGCGCAGATAGTTTATCTAAATAATCAAAGGTTTGATCCAGCATAAAACAGTTAGTGCCCGCCTCTTTAATCGCATAACCCGCTGCATCTAACCGAATGATATTGACATTATTCTGTGAAAACTTGGTCAGCACATTATCGAGGTATTCAACACCCGCAGCAGATTTTACATTGATGTCAATTTGGTTATCGGTAAACGTCGTCCAAAAATCGTAAGTTGTACCGTTTCCACATGTGATCGGTGTAAAACAACTACCTGGTCGAGGGCGATAAATAGCCGCCTGTTCAGCGTCGCTCATACCATCTGGAAATACATCCTCTTTGGTTAAAAATAAATCCCAATAAGCCGACTTCTCACCGTTCATGAGCACATCTTTAAATTGAAATGACTGTGCCGACACATGATTCACAATTAAATCAGCCATCAAATCATAATGTTCACCCAACGTGTGAATATCTTGCCATGTGCCAATTCGCTCATCAACAGCGCTATGATCAATCGGGTCAAACCCCGCATCACTGCCATCTATTGGATTATAAAAAGGCAACAGGTGTACACCACCAAACACATTTTTAAGCGGGCCATTGAGTAGAGTGGATAAAGCATTGATGCCTTGCCCTGTGATGCGATCTGCATAGGTGATCAGTTGAACTTTATTCTTCATCATGTGTAAATACCAAGTTGAATCTTAATCGATTAAGATATATCTTTAACTAGGAAACCAATTTTTACAAGAAGTTTTTACAACTTTGATACAAAAACGGGATGGTTAAACTATCATTTTATAATTAATGTACTGAGTTAATTATAAAAAATACTTAATCACCTAACGAGGATATAAAGATGAACAAAACGCACACACTCGTTAGCAATACTTCATTGCAACACATACGCTGGCTCACATATATGATGTTCTTTATGTTTGCTATGACCTCAGATGCAGTTGGCATGATCATCCCTGAGCTTATAAAAGAATTTAACCTAACGATGACGCAAGCCAGTGCGTTCCATTATGCCCCTATGGCTTTAATTGCCCTAAGTGGTCTCTTCCTGGGTTTTTTAGCGGATAGCTTTGGCCGCAAACAAACCATCATGCTGGGATTATTAATATTCTCTATCAGCTGCTTTTTGTTTGCCGTTAGCAGTAGCTTCATTATTTTTGTATTACTTTTATGCTTAATAGGTTTAGCAATCGGTTTATTTAAAACCGGTGCATTGGCGTTACTTGGCGATATTTCACAAAGTAATAACGACCACACAAAAACCATGAATAAGGTAGAAGGCTTCTTTGGTATCGGCGCCATTGTAGGGCCTGCCTTAGTGAGCTTTTTATTAACCCAACAAGTAAGTTGGACTTATTTATACATCATTGCTGGTGTTATGTGCTTGATTTTAGCAGTACTTGCCTGGCGTGCAGACTACCCGCCAGTTGTAAAAACGACGGCAAAACCCACCTCACTTGCAACCACCATGAAGATGGTGAAAAACCCTTATGCACTGGGTTTTTCATTGGCTATAGCACTGTATGTGGCAACAGAAGTGGCTATTTATGTATGGATGCCGACCTTGCTCGCAGACTACACGGGATCATGGACACTCATGGCGACCTATGCCCTGACAATCTTTTTTATCCTGCGCGCCGCTGGCCGTTTTATCGCTGTGTGGTTACTTAACCGCTTCAGCTGGCAAAGTGTCATGGTTTGGCTAAGCTTCGGGATAGCTGCTTGTTATATCGGGACATTAATAGGAGGCGTCAATGCAGCGGTCCTATTGTTGCCTCTCTCAGGCTTGTTCATGTCAATGGTATACCCAACACTCAACTCTAAGGGTATTTCATGCTTTGCGGTGCAACAACATGGTGCAGTTGCGGGCGTTATTTTATTCTTTACCGCCCTGTCAGCGGCTTTAGCGCCTCTGTTTATGGGTATGATCAGCGACATGTTTGGGCATGTGAAATACGGCTTTATTCTCGCGACAGGCTTTGCGATATTGCTCTTTGTCGCCATGTTATATAACTACTTTAAAGACCCTTCAGCACAGGCATTGCAACAAATTGACGCAGCTCTCGATTAATTTGGTGCAAAAAAGCATTATAAAAAGTCGTTTAAAAACAATGGAAGAGCAAAAAACAAACGTTTTAATACAAAAATAAGTTGATTAATGTAAAATCTTTGTTATTTTTACTTAATCGATTAAGTAAAAATAACAACCCTATTGGGTAAGTAATCAACGAGGCATATTATGACAACACACAACACAACACTTTATTTACTAAGTACACTTGCTTTAGCTGTGAGCCAAGGATTATATGCGCAAGAAGCACAACAACAGACCGAAGCTAAAAAAGGCCTTGAAACCATTGTTGTAACCGGTGTACCAAGACGCACCACTATCATGGCATCCAGTGTTTCAGTTAGCAGTGTTTCTCTGAATGAGATTCAAGTTGCCACTCCTCGCTCAACAGCAGAAGCCTTTAGAATAATTCCGGGTGTTCGTTCAGAATCGACCGGTGGTGAAGGCAATGCAAATATTGCTGTTCGTGGTTTACCTGTTGCCTCTGGGGGCGCAAAGTTTTTGCAACTCCAAGAAGATGGCCTTCCTATTATGCAGTTTGGCGATGTTGCATTTGGTAACGCCGACATTTTTATGCGATTAGACAGCACAGTACAAACGGTTGAGTCAATTCGTGGCGGGTCAGCCTCTACCGCTGCCAGTGATGCCCCAGGCGGTATTATTAATATTATTTCAAAAACCGGTGAAGAAGAGTCAGGCTCTGTTGCGACCACTATCGGACTTGATTATGACTCGTTAAGAACTGATTTTGAATACGGTACTTACTTAAACGACAGTGTGCGCTTTCATGTAGGTGGTTTTATTCGCCAAGGCGAAGGACCTCGCGAAGCGGGTTATACGGCTAACAAAGGCGGCCAAATCAAAGCAAACCTAACAAAAGAATTTGATTCAGGGTATGTACGTCTTTACTACAAGCATTTAGATGATCAAAGCATCGGCTACTTACCAATGCCAATGTACGCTGATGGTAGTTCTATTAAAGGGTTCGATGCACAAACAGACACGCCACATTCAGCACAGTTCTTATCTACCACTCGCTTAGATGGCAATAACCAAATTAGCCGCGGCGATATGCGAAACGGTATGAACCCACAAGTAGATGCTGTTGGTTTTGAAGCCGTGTTTGATTTAGATAACGATTGGCGTATTGAAAACCGCTTCAGAAAATCATCAGTCAGCGGTAATTTTACCTCCCTCATTCCCGCAGAAGTTGGCAGCGCAAGTGATATCGCGGCGAGCATTGCAGGCTCTGGCGCAACGTTAAATTACGCGACAGGGGGTTCTCAAGGGCAAGCCTTTACCGATGAACTTGCTATGCGTATTCATACATTTGATGTCACCATGAATGACTTTGGATCAATCGTAAATGATTTCAAACTAACCAAAGAACTGAGCGACGATACCAGCGTAACCCTTGGCTATTATGCATCAAGTCAAACCATTAGCATGTCATGGCTTTGGAACTCATATTTAATGGAATTAAAAGGCGATAATGCGGC
The DNA here is from genome assembly GCF_001469215.1 of Pseudoalteromonas sp. H105. Classification (GTDB taxonomy): domain Bacteria; phylum Pseudomonadota; class Gammaproteobacteria; order Enterobacterales; family Alteromonadaceae; genus Pseudoalteromonas. The sequence continues at coordinate 81,651 of NZ_LOFH01000011.1, read as the reverse complement.
ACTACTTGATGTATTTGCACAAAATGGTGATAGCTATTCTGATAGCGGATTATATGCATATGGTACGCCTTACTGGGGTAATTGCTGCCAACGTAACTATGATACAGATTATGAAACCCGTGCACCCTATGTTGCATTTTCAACCAAGCTCGGTGATGTAAGCATTGATGCAAGTGCCCGTTACGACAGTGGTGAAGCGCGAGGTACCTATGCGGGCGCTGTCACATCAACCGTTGACATGAATCGCGATGGCGCGATTTCAATCCCTGAACAAAATGTTGTTGGTATTGATATTAGCAACCCAAGCATCGTTAATTACGATTGGAACTACACCTCTTACTCTGTCGGTGCTAATTACCAAATTGATCCAAGCCTTGCTGCATTTGCACGTATTAGCCAAGGTGGTCGCGCCAATGCTGACCGCTTACTGTTTGGTAAAGTCCAAGCGGATGGGTCTGTTGCCGATGAAGACGCGGTAGATGAAGTAAACCAATATGAATTTGGTGTGAAAAAACGATTTGACTCATTATCAGTATTTGCGACCGCATTTTACGCTGAAACGGAAGAGCAAAACTTCGAAGCAACGTCACAAAAATTCTTTGACCGTGAATACGAAGCAAAAGGGATTGAACTTGAATCAACTTACTTCGTAGACGCATGGGATTTTCGCGGTAACTTTACTTGGACTGATGCTGAAATTGCAAAAGATGCGCTAACACCTGAGGTGGTGGGTAACACACCGCGTCGCCAAGCTGACTTCATTTATTCATTGATGGCGCGTTACAACTTTAACAAAGGCTCTGCTGGTATGAGCTTTATTGGTACCACTGACGCTTATGCTCAGGATAATAATGATCTTAAATTTGACGGCTACACACAGGTAAATGGCTTTGTAAGCTACGATTTATCTGAAAACCTTAATCTTGCTTTCAACGTAAACAACCTGTTCGACACGGTGGGTATTACTGAAGCAGAAGAAGGTAGCGTACCAGACAATAATATTATTCGTGCCCGTGCTATTAACGGCCGTACAACGTCATTAACGTTAAAGTACTTATTTAACTAAACGAATACTCTCCCTTGTTGAGTGCCCAGCTATTTTGCTGGGCTTTTTAAGGTTTTAAGACATGAAAAAATTATTGAGCTTTGGCGAACTCCTTATCGATATGCTCCCAGTTGATAATGACAACAGTGCCTATGCACCTATCCCAGGCGGAGCACCTGCAAACGTGGCTGTTGGGTATCAAAAACTAGGTGGTGACGCTTATTTTTGCGGTGGTATGGGTAATGATCATTTTGCAAGTCAATTGCGACACTCACTCGAACATTACCAAGTCGATACCGAGTACTTATTTACCATCGAAAAGGCACAGACAGCCCTTGTTATCGTCAGCCTAGACGAGGTGGGTGAACGTAGTTTTAATTTTTATCGTCATAACACTGCTGATTTGTTGGTGACTAAAGCGCATATAGAAAAAATAAACTGGTTAGCGTTAAGCACATTTCATTTTTGTTCTAACACGTTGACGCATGACAACATTAACATGACGACATTAAGCGCATTACAGGCTGCTCACTCTCACAACATATTAGTGAGTTTTGATGTCAATTTACGCTACAGTTTGTGGTCAGACACTGCTGATATTGCAAAACGTGTGTTTGCTTGTTACCGCTTTTGCGATGTTGTTAAGCTCTCTGCTGATGAGTTAACGTTTTTAGCAAAGCAAACAACCACCTCGCCATTAGAGTATATTCAGTCACTGTTAGATGAAGGCGTCACCTTGGTCTTTTTAACTGACGGTGCTAACCCTGCTAAAGTCTACCACCAAACATTCGTTATCGAACAAGCAGCGCCCTTCATTAAGCCTGTTGATACCACCTGTGCCGGCGATGCCTTTATTGCAGGCGTGTTATATCACTTAAACCATACCCATACAGAACTTGAATTAACTGAAAAGTTAAACAGCAGTCATTATGTGAAAGAGGCGCTTAACTTTGGCCTAAAATGTGGCTCAAAAGCCTGTTTAGTTAAAGGCGCTTTCCCAGCACTGCCTAATAAAAAGGCAATCCTAGATTAAGGCTATGGTTTAAAAGGCCTAGTAAGGCCTTTAAGCCCGTCGTTACGGATTAAAATGCGAGATGCCACTTACGTTAACCCCATGCCTGAGCGTGTTGTTTTACTATTAGCCACGGCAATTGGTCAACAACTCCGCTCACCTTTATCAAATCGATAGTAGCAATAACAACATTTCAATCAATCCATAATACAAATCACAACAATCTAAACAATCAATTTTACCGAACAACTGCAATTCCATACACTGAGCTCAGTTTAAAGCTTGCATGGCGCAAGCGCTAAAATACATGAGGTCGACTATGAATACTCAATTTAACAAAATTAAATATAAACCAGCGCTCACACTGAGTGCACTTGCATTAGCCATCGCGCTTCCAACCAGTGCTAGCACTACGTTAACCAAAGACAATGGCGCGGCAGTTGGTGATAACCAAAATTCAATCACTGCCGGTGAGCGCGGTAGTGTGTTACTTGAAGATGTACAGTTAATTCAAAAACTGCAACGCTTTGCCCGCGAGCGTATTCCTGAACGTGTTGTACATGCCCGCGGGACTGGAGCTCATGGGGTGTTCATTGCTAGCAAAGAGTTAGATGATTTAACGATTGCAGCGCCGTTTAGTGAAGCAGGCAAAGAGACTGAAGTGTTCGTGCGTTTCTCTTCCGTTATTCACTCTAAAGGTAGCCCTGAGACATTACGTGACCCACGCGGGTTTGCGACTAAGTTTTACACCGAAGAAGGGAATTGGGATTTAGTGGGTAATAACTTACCCGTATTCTTTATTCGTGATGCCATTAAATTCCCAGACATGGTGCATTCTCTGAAGCCATCACCGGTGGATAACATTCAAGATCCAAATCGCTTTTTTGACTTTTTCTCCTATGAACCAGGCTCAACCCATATGCTAACGTGGGTATACAGCGATTACGGCACGCCAGCAAGCCTTCGTAAAATGGATGGGTGGGGTGTACACGCATACAAAATGATAAACCAATCAGGGGACGTTAAATACGTTAAGTTTCATTGGGTCAGTCAGCAAGGAATCGATAATCTAGATAGCAAACAAGTCGCTAAGGTGCAAAGTCAAGATTTTCAACACTTAACGCGCGATTTGTATCAAGAGATAGGCAAAGGTAACTTCCCGAAATGGGATCTGTACATTAAAACCCTTAAGCCATCACAGCTTGATGACTTTGATTACAACCCGTTAGATGCAACCAAAATGTGGCTAAACGTTGAAGAAACAAAAGTCGGTACACTGACACTAAACCGTATGCCGACTAACTTTTTCCAATCCACTGAACAAGTAGCGATGGCGCCAGGTAATATTATTCCGGGTATTGAGCCGTCTGAAGACCGCTTATTGCAAGGGCGTGTATTTTCGTACTCTGATACCCAAATGTATCGTCTAGGTGCTAACCACCAGCAACTGCCCATTAACCGTGCAAAAGTGGATGTTGTAAATTACAACCAAGACGGCGCAATGAATTATGGCAACACCACTAGCAATGTGAACTATCAACCAAGTCACGAAAATGTCAGTGAAAACCCACTTGCACGAAGAAGCCAAACCGAGCTTAAAGGCTATGTACAGCAAGCAGCGATTAAAAAGCAGCAAAACTTTGCCCAAGCGGGTGTGCTATACAGAGGCTTTAGCAAGCAAGAGCGTACTAACCTCATCAATAACCTAGCCGGTGATTTAGGCAAAGTACAAAACAGCGATGTGAAGCACAAAATGCTCAGCCACTTTTACAAAGCTGATAGTGACTATGGCACACGTTTAACCAAGGCCGTAAACGGTGATATCAAAATGGTTAAACAACTGGCCGCAAAGCTGTAACCCTTTAATTACTTATTCTCCAACTTTATGAGGAAACTGAGGGTCTGTTGACCTTTTAAGATTGAATTTGCAGCAGTCTGTTTGGTATTTAGGCAAGGCAGCGCCTATGTAGTGTGGTTATTCCCCATAAATAAGCGATAACGCAGCATCAATGCCAAACAGGCGCTGCCCTTTGGGTTCTGCCTCGGGGCGATTTACTCTTTGTTGCTCGGTTTTTACTTAGCCCACTAGGTTACAAACCTCGCGCCGCGATTAAACCGCCCCGAGTTTGAACAAATTTCAATCTACAAAGGTCAGCAGACCCTGGCCTTCCTCTCTTATAGGATAACTTATGCGTAAACTATTTATTATTCTTGCCATTGTTTTAAGTTTTAACTCAGAAGCCGTTGAGCCTGCACGCGCTGACGCACAATCACAATACGACAATTTACTTGCCTACTATTTTGCAGCAGCCCGTACTGGCGATGAACAGGTAATTCAACAATTTGTAACCGCGGGCATTCCAATTGATAGCTATAACAACAAAGGATATACAGCATTAATGATTGCTACTTATCACGGTCACAAAAACACGGTAGATTCATTATTAAATTTAGGTGCTAATGCATGCCTTGAAGACAACCGCGGTAATACCGCACTCATGGCAGCCATTTTTAGAGGTGAATTTAATATTGCCAAAACCCTAGTGAGCCTTGACTGCGATACTCAGCATGCAAATAAAGCAGGCCAAACAGCAGAGCAATTTGCACAAACATTTGGTCAAGAAAAAGTCTTGGCGCTAATTTCATCGATAAAATCAAAAGACTGAACAAGAACTGCTGCGCTGTGAAACCTACGTATCCATAAGGTTTACAACAGCGCCTTGTCATAATAAGTATTGACTGCCCTTTTACTCAGTAAGGTGGATAAAGTTACTTATTTAACAACTGGTAAAAACGCGATGTCACGCCGTTAGTCCAGCCAAATCCTTGCTGAACAGTGTACTCCCCCCCGCCGGCACGGTTATTTACATTACACACATCATATTTTTCAAGCAAACAGCCGTCCTTCGAAAATCCCGATTCAATGGTATTGAGCCAACGCGTCATAATTATCTTCGCATCGTCGTCAAAGTGATAATGCTGCAATCCCTTAACAGCAAACCAGTGCAATGGCGCCCAACCATTAGGGCTATCCCACTGTTGAGCGGTCTCATTGAGTGTAGTAACTAACCCTCCCGCTTTTAAAAAGTCGGTCATGAGTTTTGTTTTTACCTGTTGCGCTTGCTGATCACTGGCACACTTAACAAATAATGGCACCACACTCGCTAATGATAAAACAGGTGATTGGCAGGCCTTGCCGTAGTTATAATCGACATAAAAACCCACCTTCTCATCATACAAATACCGATTAATGGCCTCTAAGCGCAAGGCCGCGAGTCGTTCATACTGATGTTGTTTTTCATTGTAATTTAATACTTTACAGTAACGACCTAGTAAATTTTCAAGGTTGTACAATAAACAATTTAAATCAACAGGAATGATGTCTGTGGTGCATATACTAATTAGAGAGTGAGAGTCAGCCAACCAACGACTACTAAAATCCCAGCCTGATTCGCATGCGGCTCTTATATGTTGATAATAACGCGCCCTTTGCGACTCAGGTAAAACGGCTGCATCCTCTAAATCTTCACGTAATGATTCAGGCCTTGGCCTTGCAACATCATCCCAATAACGATTTAAACGTGCGCCGCACTCCATCTGTGCTATGCGCCTCAGAGCAGGTGTCTGCTTTGATAACAAATCACTGCCAATCATCCAAAAAGCATACTCTTCTTCAAGTGCTTCAACACAGCGGGCTAACCACTTAAAATCGGCTTTTTGACAATATTTAGCCTGCCAAAGTAAATCAACCATTAAAGCCATTACAGGGGGCTGCGAACGAGAGCTGTAATACAGTCTATTTCCATTGGGAATACAGCCATTACGGGCCTGTAAATCAATGAAATTGAATAACATTGCTTCAATGCTGTCTAAATCATTAATGTCTTGCAAGCCTAAAGACGTAAAATAACTATCCCAATAATAAATTTCTTGAAACCGGCCACCTGGCACAATATAGCTGTGCTTAAGCGGGAGCAAAGAACTGCTTTTCACTTCATCAGCAGGACGATGTAATTTAGGCCACAATTGAGCAATATACGTTTTCGCATTATGACTTTGTGAGGATTCTAGGGCAATATCGGTTGATTCAAGCGTAAAGTGCTGTGCAACAAACTCTGTTAGCTGTTGTTTATCCAATGGTCGAACTTGTAAATAGTGTTCGCAAGCAGCTTGCCAACTTTGCTTTGCGATTGCATCTGAAAATGTTTTGCTATCATCAAATATTGCAGCTAATTGTACATCTAAAAACAATTGGCTCTGTAGAAAATTCATCACGATTCTTTTACCTTCTTAGCGCTCACATCTAGGGTCATTTTTTTGAATAAAGTCACACTCGCTAACAGCAAACAAATTGGTACAAGTGTTAAGTAAAATGCGTGCTGCCCACTAAACCTATCAAAGATGAAACCAGTAAGGATCGATCCCGTTGTTCCGCCAAGCGCTGAAAACACCACAATTAACCCCGTCATAGCAGCTTGTTGGTGTGCCGCTAATGCGCTGAGCATAACTGAATTAAGGAGTGGATAAAGCGGCGCCATAAAAAACCCAATCAATGGCAACATATAGGCTGCAAAAGGAACATCAAACACGCTCTGCACTTGGCTGCCATCAATATTATGAGTAAGTGGTAACACTAAAAGAACAAGCCCAGCCATCGCAACTAAGCAACCAATCAATAAGCTATACCAGCCAATAAAACGCAGTAACTGCCCTGCCACCAGCCGACCTATTGCCAGCGCACCAGCAAATATACTTGCCAGTTGTATACTCACATCCACCGGCAACTTAAGTACTTGGTTGTTAAAGGTAGGCAACCAAGTACCCACGCCTTGCTCAATTAATACATATAAAAATGCACTAATAATAAAAATAAGCACCAGCGGTTTATAAGCAAGTGCCAACATGTCTAAAAAAGCACGCCATTGACTACTAGGCAGTGTTTCTTTTTGAGGTGATTGAATAGGCGAAAAAAGAACACTGATAAATGCAATGCCCACCAGCCCGGCTAAAAGATAATACACATTTAACCACGATGTATCTGAGTCATTGCCACTGCCAATAAAACTTGAAAACACCCAATAGCCAGACAGCACGCCGACCATAAAAATACCTTCAATGGTATTGAGCAGCGCAGAGTGTTTATTTGCATTGTTAGCCACCTGCCCAATCACTGAGTAAACCGAAATCTTCATGATCGCAAAGCTACACCCTATAACAGCAAACAGGAGCTTAAACACATAAAACTGTGCAATTGATGGCACCACTAAACATATTAATGTTACCGCGCCCAAGGCGACTAGCATTGCAAATTTATACCCGACTCTGGGAATAAACGATGCAACAACAAACGAAAAAACAGCAATTGATAAGTCTTTATAACCTTCTAAAACAGAAGCGTGTGTTTTAGTAATATCAAAACTGTTGATGGCTTGTAAAATGACGGTACCGACGCTATTGAGCAATATTGCAAACACAAAGTAGCTGCATGCCAAGCCTATAATTATTCTTAGAAGGTTCATGTGTGTTACCTCATGTTGATTTCTTTTAGCATAGTGCAGTAAAAAACAAAATGCAAACGTTTGCATTTTATACCCACTTAATCACTCATTTTACCGTCTTATTGTGTTAATTATGGCTTCGTTGACTGTCGATTTATAAGTTCTATTTCAATAACTTGGGAATTTGAAGGCTGACCTTGCAATTGTGCCAGTAATTTTTCGACTAAAATAACCGAAGCGAGTTGCGTATTTTGTTTAATACTAGAAAGGGATGGGTGACTAATATCAGCCATGGCAATATCATCAAACCCCACTAATGCAACGTCGTTTGGGATACTGATATATCGTTCTTTCAACGCCTTCATTGCACCAAGCGCCACCATGTCACTGCACGCAACGATACCATCAAAACACAAACCATTTTTTAATAACAGTGCATTAATTCCAGTGTAAGCAGCGCCACTAGTAATATCGATAGATACCACGTCTGGCGTATAGTTAGCGGCTTTCATAGCAGCTAAATACCCTCGGTAGCGCTCGCCAATCTCGCCATGTGCAGGGTCACCCAAAAACACAATGTTTTTTGCCCCACCCGCAATTAAATGCTCAGTCGCAATGCGACCGCCAACAAAGTTATCACTGCCGACAACTGGGTAGTTACAATGCGTTTTAGGGTCGCCCCATACCACTAATGGAACACCAGCGGCGGCAGCAGCTTCAATGTTGGTAGGATCTTTTCCCTGCCCTACGACAATAATGCCATCAGCGCGGCGGCTATTGATAAAGTAATTTGCCCAATCATCACCGGCCATAAAGGAATTGGAAAGCAACAGTTCGAGGCCTTGTTTATTTAAAGCGAGGTTTATCTCCCCCACAACTTTCAATAAAAAAGGGTCATTAATAGACTGCTCAGTACCACTGTCAAAGTTAATAATAACGGCAACAACATTGGTTTTTTGCGTACGTAAACGACTAGCTGCGGTATTTAAACTAAAATTATGCTGCTTTGCTAGCTGCTTTAATTTATCTCTCGTTTCTTGCTTTATCAATGGGTTATCATTCAGCGCACGAGAGACAGTCGAGGTAGATACCCCTGCGAGCTTAGCGAGATCGGCTAACTTGAGTTGTTTATTATTCATTGCTAAGTACGTAACCTTCCTTATGTCGTGAATTGGCAATATACCATTATTATCAAATTTAGGCTGCGACCTGTGCTTTAATTTTTATAATAAACATCACTGTGTATAAAAATAATACAAAAACAACAAAAAAGTAATTGCAAACGTTTGCATAAAGTTCTAAGGTTTAAAAGAACTCAGTATTAACACCGTACAAAATTCAGTTAATGCTTTGTTATTTATATATTTATTAAATAACGAACAATAATAGGAACACCAACATGACAACAACACACACCCCCAGCATACTGGCATGCGCTGTTATTTTAGCGCTCAGTAATCAACACGCCTACGCACAGCAAAACACCAATAATGAACAGTCAGCCAATCCAGATAAAAACGTTGAGCGCATTATCGTTTCAGGTACACCTGCTGGCATGGGCGTGCGAAAAATTGAGGCAAGCTATGCTGTTACAAATATTGATGCTGAGCAGATCATTAAGTTATCGCCAAAGAGTACGGCAGATTTATTTAAAGCCGTACCCGGTGTGTGGGTAGAGAGCTCCGGTGGTGAATCCGGTGCCAATGTGTTTGTAAGAGGTTTCCCGGGGGGCGGTGATGCCCCATTTTTAACCTTAAGCCTTGAAGGCTCGCCGGTTTATCCCGCGCCAACACTCTCATTTTTAGAAAACTCATCGCTATTCAGAGTCGATGAAACCATTGAGACGATGGAAGCTCTTCGCGGGGGCCCAAACCCAGTCGTGTCTAATGGACAGCCTGGGTTAACCACCAATTTTCGTTTAAAACGCGGCAGCGAAGACACCCAAGGACTTTTTAAATACACAACATCAGATTACGGTCTACAACGTGTTGATAGCATGATAAGTGGTGAAATTACGGACGACCTTTATTTTATGGTGGGTGGCTATGTAAAAAGTTCACCAGGCATGCGTGATGCTGGCTTCACGTCTGAAAAAGGCAATCAGTTAACAATTAACATAACCAAAATGCTAGATAACGGTGAAATGAATTTCTATACCCGCCAAACGGATGATCACGGCGCATGGTACTTACCCACGCCGTTAAATATAGACGGCATTGATGCAGGCTATACACAGTTAGGCACGTTAAATCGTCAAGCAACTATTTATACCGGCCTCAACAATGACGCCCACCAAATTGACCTTGGTAATGGTCGTGGTTGGAAGGGTCATGTGTCAGGTGCCAGTATAAAACTTGAGTTTGAGAATGGCTGGACGTTTTCAGACCGCTTTAATATGACACAAGGCGATGCCAATACATTTGGTTTAGTACCCGCGGGCTCGGCAACAACGCTTGGCGAAGTGGCGGATAATGGGCTAACAGCCAGTGGCGCTGCCACAGGTGAAATTTATAATAGTAATACAGCAGTACAACAATTGGGACGCTGGGTTGTGCTCAAAGAAATAGACTCATTCACCAATGATTTAGCTTTTTCAAAACAGTTTGATGATTTATCACTCGCGCTTGGTTACTACACGGCAAGCACATCGGCAAAAGATTGGTGGAGCTTAGGTAACACCGCTTACCATGTGCTTGAAGCTGGCGGCGAAATGCTCAACGATATTGCCTGTAATGCAGATACTCAAGGGTGTGGCTTTAATTATGATATTAATGCTACTGGGGACGCCCGCACAAATGCATTTTACACCACAGCACAATATAAACTCACTTCAGCCCTGACCCTAGATGGTGGCCTGCGCTACGAAAACCATGATCTGCAATACAGTGTGGACGAAGGATTAGATGGCGCCATTGATAAAACCGTACAATACGATGAAAGTAAAACATCATGGACCACAGGTCTAAACTACTCCATTAACAATGATATGGGTGTATTTGCGCGCATTAACCGTGGTTATAAAATGCCTTATTTTGATGACTTCCGTGACAACTACGGCGCTTACCAAGGTGGTGAAAAACTAATAAAAGAAGTGACTCAAGCTGAGTTTGGTTACAAACTTATTACGCAAAGCACTGACTTTTTTGCGACACTATTTACCAACGAAGTTAAAGGCGATACATTTGTAAGTCGCCCTGGCGTGCCCGCTGAGATTCTTACCAACGAAGCCTATGGTGTAGAACTTGATTATAACTATAATCACGCATCTGGGTTATCCGTTAACTTAAACTCAACGATTCAAGAAACCGAAATAACCAAAAGCCCGGACAACAAAGGTAACCAAAGTCAGCGTCAACCTAAATGGCAAGTGCGTGTAACACCCAGCTATGACTTTGAATTGTCGGGTATGTATGCCACTTTATATGGCACGCTATCAGCGGTTGATGATCGTTTCGGTAATAACGAAAACACCGTCACACTCGATGGCTATGAAAAGGTAGATCTGGGCTTTATCCTTGAACCGATGGAAGGCATAAAGCTGCAAGTGGCAATTGATAACGTCACTGATGAGCAAGGTATCACTGAGGGCGATCCGCGAAATGCAGATGCCCCAAATGGGCGTTACATTATGCCGCGCACCACGCGCTTTAGTGTGAGCTACGAGTTTTAACCCCCCTGTATCAATACCCAAAGCCGCTTGACTAAAATGAGCGGCTTTTTTAATTCAACGCCTAAACAAATGCGTTTTAGTAGACATCACTTATGAATACTTTGACTCACTAAAAATTAAATACATCGAATTTATTACGTCAATACCGACAAGCAAAAAAGCCTGAATACCGTCAACTATAAATAATTGCTACGTACTTAATATAACAACAAAAAACCCTAAAACAGAAAAATTTGTTTACAAACATTTACATTTTAGTTAATTAAATGTTAATTTAATGTTTACTTATTGTACTCTCCAACTATCTTTTGGATTGCGTTTCAAACAATAACTATCCAAAAAGGATTAAGTAATGCGTAAATTAAGTTCTCTAAGTTTTGCTGTACTCATCGGTTTATCTGCGGGCCAAACTCATGCTGCTGAATTGCTGAGCGTCGACACAAACCGAGCCATTGAAGGTAAATATATTGTTGTGTTCAAAACCCCCTCGGTGCTGAATATTCAAAGTAGTGATGCAATTGCTGACTTTGCCAACACACAATCGGCCAGTTTGAGTAACCTTTATAATGTTGATATTGCTCAAGAGTTTGGGGGCGTTTTGAACGGTGTCGTTGTTAATGCATCAGCACAAAAAATACAACAAATGCTCACTAATCCCAATATAGAATACATTGAACAAGATCAATTGATGTCGGTTAACCCCTTAGCACAAACCAACGCAAATCAGCCAAATGCAATATGGGGTCTAGACCGTATCGATCAACAATCCCTCCCGTTAGACTCAAATTATTATTATGATTTTGATGGCTCCGGCGTAACAGCCTATGTAATTGACACCGGTGTGCGTATAAGCCACAACGAATTTGGTAACCGTGCTTCTCATGGCTATGATTTTATAGACAATGACGCAGATGCAACTGACTGTAATGGTCATGGTACTCACGTAGCGGGTACCATCGGGGGCAGCGCTTACGGAGTGGCTAAAAATGTCAATATCGTAGGTGTACGAGTATTAGGCTGTAACGGCTCTGGCTCAAATTCAGGGGTGATTGCAGGGATTAACTGGGTAAAAAATAATGCGTCCGGCCCGTCGGTAGCAAACATGAGCTTAGGGGGTGGGGCATCACAGGCAACAGACGATGCAGTGAATAATGCCGTTGCAGCAGGTGTTAGTTTTATTGTGGCCGCAGGTAACGATAATAGAAACGCGTGTAACTACTCCCCTGCTCGCGCCGCAAACGCAATAACCGTTGGCTCCACAACAAGTAATGACAGTCGTTCTAGTTTTTCTAACTACGGTAATTGCTTAGATATATACGCACCAGGGTCAAGCATAAAATCTGCATGGTACAATTCAAATACGGCAACCAATACAATCAGTGGCACCTCTATGGCTGCGCCACATGTGGCAGGAGCCGTCGCACTATTTCTTGATGAAACCCCGAGCTTGAGTCCATCCCAGATTGACACAAAACTCAGCCAGCGTAGCACAAAAAACACGGTCTCTGATGCCAAATCAGGCTCACCAAATGAGTTACTTTACACATTAGATGGTGGTGTCATTGATCCACCCATCGAAAATGAACTAACCAATGGGCAAAGTGTAAACGTATCAGGTGCACAAGGGTCAAATACATTTTATAAGTTGGTTGTACCCGCTGGCACATCCGCACTCACTTTTGATATGAATGGTGGCTCTGGTGATGCTGATATGTATGTTCAAGTTGGGCAAAAACCATCAGTAAATAGTTACAACTGCCGACCATACAAAAATGGAAATACTGAAAGCTGCTCATTCACCAACCCGCAAGCGGGTGACTGGTGGGTTATGATCAATGGTTACAGCCAATATAGTGGCGCTAATTTAACGGGTACGTTTGATGGTAATGCATCGTGTGGCAGTAACTGCCTAACCAATGGCGTGCCAATAAATGGACTTGCTGGGTCACGAAGCCAAGAGCTAATTTACACCATTGATGTGCCAGCAAATGCTGTATTAAATGTCAGTATGTCCGGTGGAACAGGTGATGCAGACTTGTATGTTCGAAAAGGGTCTCAGCCAACAACAAACAATTACGACTGCCGTCCGTACCTAAACGGAAACAACGAAACGTGTAGCTTAAACTCAGGACAAGGCGGCAAGTACTACATAATTTTACGCGGATACACTGCATTCTCCGGCGCAAGTATTGTGGCATCTTACTAACTTTAAATAACAGTTAATAAATACACAAACCGAAAATAAGGCCTATTCTCATAGGCCTTATTTGGGTATAGCTATGCAAAACAATTAACATCCAATCAAATGACATCCACCTTCCTGTCAATATTTGAAAATCAACTACTAGCCTTCGCTGCTCGCTCCCTTTTCTCAGTTTTGCAAAAACAATTCATCAATTAATCTACTTAACTTTGGTTCAACTTGCTCTTTTAACGCAAAAATAAAGTCCATTGCAGTGGCTGGCCGATTTGGGTGCGCATGCTTTTGCCATACAAACTTAAGTGCCTTAATTATCGCGTCATCACCTATTTCATCCCTTAATTTTGCAAATGCGATAGTGGCTCTTGAATATTGATCATAGCTTTTATTTGAATCAATCAATGCCATTTTAGCGGTAATATCCATACGTGATGCTTGCTCGTATCGCTGTGTTTCATAATCGACTAAAGCGTTCATAGCCGCTTTGCCGTAGTGTTTTTCTATGACCACCAACTCGATATATTTTGCCATCGATTCAATTAAAAAGGCACTGTCAGCAGGCACACTATTGCCAATATCGTGGCCAAACCATTGATGCGCGGTTTCATGGACTGCACGGCGATAACGCTGATCAAAACCGGCATCATCGCCTGGCCTAGCCCTAAAACCTACGGTATCTTCAATTAATATTATTTGTGGTAAGGCATAGCCAGTGCCCCCAAATGATGGGGCCGCAAGTATGCTCAATTGCTTTGGTTTGTAAGCAACAATATTATTTTTAAACCAATCAAGTGTGTCGATCATTGCTTGAAAATTAACGGCAATTGCATCTGAACGCTCAGGCATCTCTTTTTTATTTGCAAATACGTGTAAGGTAACACCGTCATGCTTTTTAGATTCAGCATTAAAAGGCACTGACAGCCAAGCTGGTAAGTTATTAATTTCAGTTAGTGTTTTAAACTCAAATATCTCACGGCCCTGCTTAAGCTGATGTGTAAGTTGCTTGCCCTGTGTCACAACTTGATACCCCGCTGCCGTTGATATTGTGCTCGACATCGTTATGCGCTCGTAGTGTTCAGGCCGTTTTTGCTGCTCATTAAATAATGTTGAAGCTAAAGGCCGACCCTTTTGTTGCAAACCATATTGAGCGCGCAAATGTGTGTCGGTTAGCTCATAGTTGACTTGATATCCAATGGTTGGCAACGCAGGAACAGCGCGAATATAACTAAATTCAGGCGTAATTATTTGATGCCCACCAGCAGGCCACAGTGTTGCTTGATGAATCTCAAACTCTGTGGTTAATTGTCGAGTTTCATGCGGTTTTAATGCCATATCAAACTCATAAACGGCTTGATTTAAGTCAGGGTAAAACGCAATTTGGGTCGCACCGTCAATCTTAACATTCGCCCATTTATAAAACCCTGCTCTGCCCACTAAAATTTGCTTAATAGCTGTTGGGTGAAGATTTTTTAAGGTGTAAGTCAGATCAAACTTAGCAAACTGCTGATGCGGGTAAAAATCAATGTTTGCATCAATATGGCTAACTTGAGGCTGCAACTTATGCTGCCAATCAGTAAAGCTCTTTTCATAATTGGCTTTAAAGGCTTCACGTTTATGTGAATTGGTGAGGGGCTTTTCATCAACTAAACGTAGGTGTAATTGCAAAAATAAGCCAACGCAGAGCAATACCGGCATAATTAGCCAGGCATCTTTTCGCACAACTTCGCGCCTATCAAGCCCCGTACCGCGGTGACTAAACACACACGTTAGCAATATTAAGCTTATACAGGCTGGTAACCAAACCTGCATATAGGGCCAATAACTACTTATACTTGCTCGGTAACCCCAAAATTCACTCGGCGGCTGTAATGGCGTCCAAGCTAGGCTCCAAAATGTGTGGGTGAGTCCAAAATAAGTCATAACGGGTGTAAATTTTAGCAACAGCATCAAAAAAATGATTGCTCCAGCAACCAGTGTTGAACGACAAATATTAAATACACACACCGTTACCCAGCCAATCAGCATTAAGGGCAGTGCCGTTAAACATAGAACATATACATGGTCGTACGCGCTATATTGACTATCGATAAACCACTGCGCTAAAGAAGCGCCCACAAAGGTCATCGTTGAAAAAATAATAACCAGGGTAGTCAATGCGAGGAATTGGCTATGTAAGATAGTGGCCGTTTTGATAGGCGTTGCAGCAATTAGCTCAGCCATATTAAAGCGCTTTGCATAACAACTAATTTGCCAGCTCCAAAGTACCATCAGCAAACACCCAAACAGTATTTGCATATCAAAAGCATAGTGACGAATAGCATCAATGCTGGTTACATTTATTACACTCAATGGCTCAGCATAGGCAGCAGAAGAAGCAACATTATTAAACACCATGGCCGGCCAAGCTAATAAAATTATTAATGTTATTGGATGCTTTAATACATTGAAAAACGCTACTTTATAGAACGTGATTAATATCGCTAGTCCATGATTTTTTGCAGCCACAGGTCGGTACGAGGCATTTGCTACTGTAACGGATTGTAGCTTGCTCACTGTATTTTTTGCTGGCTTACTAAACGAGTTAGACCCATTACTTGCTACAGCACTAAAACAGATAAGACTTGTGAGTAATAAGATCAGCCCCCGATTAACAGCTATGACCACCCCTTGGGGTTCAATAAAGCTGGCTATAATGGTGGTGTATGCGAAAGGGTCTAACCATATAAATAGTTGATAGCTAGTTTCACTGATAATACTACTGCCTGCCAATATAGGATTACCAGTAACACTTGCAAGCAGTAAGTAGCCAATCCACAAAGCTGCAAATACCACATAATTCACCAAAGCACTGCTGAACTTTTGACAAAACCAAAATGCAATTACACTGAGCAGACACGTATTAGGAAACAACACAAAAAGGCTATTAGCAGCCAGTAGATTAATAATTTGCCAGTCAAACTCTTTACTGAACAATTGTGTTACAACCATCACCAGCATACTAATAAATGCAATGGCAAATACACACAGCACCAAAGCACTCAAACGTAGCAAAGCGCGTTGCTTTAACGTAACAGGTGTCGCAGCCACAAGCTCGTGCATATTGTGAATTTGATCTCGTAAAAAAAATGTCGGTGCAAGCGCACCTGTCAGTAAAGCAAGTTGCATCATTTGTAGTGTAACTAGGTGCAGCTTTAATTGGTTTATCGCATCACTCCCTTCAACAGCTAACCCTGCTGACAATGTATACGCAAATAAAGGAGCTGCTAAAAAGCACAGCCAAAGCAATGGCTGACGAATGATAAAGCGAAGCTCATTGATCAATAACATGCGTGACCCCCTCGTGCTTTCAATTCATAAAAATAGCTATCTTGCAGTGTCGGTTCTGCGGGTACTGCACTTTCAGCGGGGAGCACTTTGGCATAAACACGAAATGAAGGTTTGCCATATCGATAACTTTTGTTTAGTACCAAACTCTCTTTCGGTAGTTCACTTGGAAGGGTGTCTAGCAGCCATACACATCCATACAATGGATTGATAAGAGCGGCCACTTCACCACTTTGAATTAGCTGGCCTTGGTTAATCATTGCAACAAAGTGACACTGATTTTCTATGTCTTCTACAATGTGGGTCGATAACAGCACTAGGCGCTGTTGACTAATGGTCACCAATAAATTGTTGAGGCTTTCACGCTCTGCAGGGTCGAGTCCTGCGGTTGGTTCATCTAAAATAATCAGTTTAGGGGAGCCAAGCAACGCTTGTGCAATACCAAAGCGTTGTTTCATCCCACCCGAAAAGTGGCTCACCTTTTTGCTGGCAAACGAAGATAAATTTAACAGAGCCAAAAGCTCACTTATTTGCTGCTTTCGGTCTTTTTTATTGAGTCCTTTTAAAATTGCAATATGTTCTAGCAATGCAATACAACTCATATTTGGATAGACGCCAAATTGTTGCGGTAAATAGCCCAGCTGTTTGCGCATCTGTTCGGGATGTTGCAACACATCTAAACCGTCAAAATCTACATGACCATTATCAACGCTTTGCAAACACGCAAGGGTGCGCATTAAGCTTGATTTACCCGCCCCATTTGGACCAAGTAAACCAATCATGCCAGCAGGCAAGCGAATATTCACATCATTTAATGCATGCGTACCATCTGCGTATTTTTTATTTATATTTGTAAGTGTCAGCATCTATTGCGCTCCTTAATTGACGAATAGCCACATTAAGCAACACCTAACAAAACAGCTAGCAAGTAATGATCAAAGCCAAAAAATAAGGGATAAGAGGAAAAATTGGCTACTCATCATTAAAAACCTTACTTTCATCATTATTTGAGGTTTTTTAGCTGTGTAAAGATGTGTTATTGATGTTTAAAAGGTAAAGTGGTGTGAAGTTAAAATTATAGTTAGGTGAAATGTGCAAGCGGTTATTTCCTTTTTATCACAACGAATTAAGGTAAAATATGTTATTGTATTACTGCCTCTATTGGCTGCAATTTTGCTTGAAGCCCATATTCGCTTTCTATCGTTAAGGCTCAGCTCAACGGCGCATTATTTACAAATAAATACGCAACTTATTTTCGCATGCCTGCCTTTTTTAATCGCCCATGTAATGGCATTTAAACAGCCATTAAGGCTAGCCTTAATAAGCTGGTTGTTAGGTTTTATTGCTTACCCTATCTTGATATACGCGCTCAATGTGCTGTTTCCACAATTTGCCCATTGGCAACACCTTGGACTGCAAGGGTGGGTTTTATGCACTGGAGCAAGTAGCATTTGGCTGCTATCTCAGTGCACCACAGCAAACCACAAGTCATTCATCAGTAACTGGTATAGCTCATTAATATCGTTAGATAATGTAGTGTTAATACTCCTCTTTTGCTGGTCTTTCATCATGGCTGGGGTACTCAACACACATGAAAACCCTTTCCTAAATCAGCCATTCGAATTGATAATTGAGCCGAGTAAAATAATCTCCCAATTTAGCCAATTTATGACTTATTTTTGGCAACTTAGCGTGTATGTTGCAATACTTTATGGCTTATACTTATTGAACCGCTACCTGCTTATTCGTCACTTGCTTGCTACCCATGGTGTGTTTACCTTTGTTGCTGCATGTATCATTGTAATCGCGGTGCTGACTCCTTTATTGATTGCTGCTGTTCTTACATTACCTGTAAACAATTTACCTGCTCACATTCCAAACCTAACCCCAAGTGGCAGCCAAGAGATCTTTAACAAATACAATTATCAGTTTATGCTGTTTTTTCTTGTTATAAGCACACCGATTATTTTAGCATTTGAGCGTCAACAGCAACAAAGCAAGTTAAATGAGGTCGCTAAACAGCAAACTCAAACCGAACTAAAATTACTCCAACAACAAGTGAACCCTCACTTTTTATTTAATACATTAAATAACTTATATGCGCTTACGCTAACAAAATCAGAACAAGCTCCACAGTTGGTGCTGCATTTAGCTGATCTACTACGCTACACAGTTTATGAAGGGCAAAAATCATCAGTGCCTCTAGAAAAAGAGCTAGACTACCTTAAAAGCTTTATTGAATTACAAAATATAAGAAGCGCAAATAAATGTGAGTTTAACCTTGTTTGGCCAAACAATTTTGACGCCTTGAGTATCACACCGCTGCTATTGATTATTATTGTCGAAAACGCCATAAAACATGGGGTTGAACCCGCGAGCGACAAAACACATGTATCAATTGAAATAACAATCAATAACAATACTTTAACGCTATATTGCGCCAATCCAATACCCGCTCGAGTAGCCAAAAAAGAACAAGGGATGGGGCTTGCTAATTTACAAAAACGACTGCAACTTTTATACCCTAATAAACATTCACTAATAACCCATAAGCAAGATGCAATATGGCAAACAACACTGACCTTGGAGCTGCAAAAATGATAAAAGCCATCATTGTTGATGACGAGCCATTGGCGCACCAAGTGCTGCTGCATCATTTAACAGAACACACTAATATAAATGTGGTAGGCCAATACTATAGCGCTCAAGATGCCTTATGTGTGCTTGCCAAACCAGGTATTGATTTAGTGTTTCTTGACATTAATATGCCAGAATTAACAGGGCTCGAACTATTAAAGGCGCTCGCTAATCCGCCGCAAGTAATTATCAATAGTGCCTATCAAGAATATGCCCTAGCTGGCTTTGATTTAAATGTTACAGACTACTTGCTCAAACCCGTTTCAGCGCAAAGACTAAAGCAAGCCCTCAGCAAAGTGTGTCAACGCACTGCCAAGCCTTTAGAGCAAAAGCCCAAAGATATAACGCTTAAAGTCGACCGAGAAAAACGCAAGTTCGCGTTAGACACAATTGAGTATTTTGAAGCTTACGGTAATTATGTAAAGTTGCATCAAGCGCAGAATACCACGCTTGCCACAGCGACACTTAAGCAACTGAGTGAACAGCTAGCAGATACATTTATACAAATTCATAAATCGTATTTAATTAATAAAAACAAAGTGACTGCTGTTAATCATGAATATGTTGAACTAACAACAGGGGCTAAAATTAAAATTGGCAAATCATATAAAGAGCTTTCGCGTACACTGCTTTAAAATAAGGGTAGTAGCTGCTTTGCAAGCCGTTTGTGTTCTTCATAAGGCCAATGTACCCCCTCACTTTCACAAGCATCAATAAGTGTAAAGCCATCGATAAACACACATTCTTGGCGATCAGCGATGGCTTTGAATTCAATAGATAATTGTTCAGCTTTTTTACTTGCACCTGCGTAAATGCTTTTATAACTACCAACCTCATGAACCCTAGGCGGACTTACAATGATTATCTTTGGTAATGTTTTACATTGATAAAAGGCTTTAATGGCTAAAACTAACTCCTCAAGCGCTTTGCCAATCTCGATAGCTGACAGCGCAAAACGTGCTTTTAAATCATTGGTACCGAGTTGAATGATAATGACATCCAGTGGCTGTGCCTCAAGGTAAGGTTTTAAATATTTTACGCCTGATTTATTGCCGCTAAATGGCGGATTATTCACTAAGGTGCGATTAGGCAGCCCCGCTTCAATAACGTCAAAGTCTATGCTCAACTGCTGCTTTAATAAAGTAGGCCAACGCTCACTTTCAGAAAAACGTTTACCATCAACCGGTGAAATACCAAAGGTATTAGAGTCACCAAAACACAGGATATTCATTAAAACGGATTCAACGTATAGCCTTGTTGCTGTAACTGGGCATGGGCTGTCATCGCTGAAAGCGCCATTTTCACTCCAGGAATGAGTTGTTCAGATGAAACTTTCATATGCATTGCCGACTGCCCGCACACATACACCTGGGTATTATTAGCAAGCAGTTGTTTGATCAAAGATTGGGTTTTGTTATCTTTTTCAAACCGGGCTTTATAAAAACTGTTTTTAAGTACATCAACACTTGCGCCACCATGCACCACTAACGCGAGTTGAATGTTTTCAGGCTTAACGCCATGAGCTACATGCATATTAATAAAACGGGCAAGTGAGTTGATATGATTATTTTGCGCGCCTTTTTTAGCGCCATCACCTACATCAAAGGCAATTTTAAACTGCGCTTGGCTTAAATCAGATATATGCTCAGGTACATTATAAAAATAACCATAGTCTTTAATAACAGGCGCAGGCTCTGCCGCCAAACTACTAAAGCTAGTTAAAAGAAGGCTAAAGCCTAAAAGTGATGTTTTCATAAGTTACCCTTTTATTTTATTTTGGTTTAGCCTACCCTAACGTTATTTAAAGTAATTAACTAGCCTGAACATGGGAATGCGCCTTAAACGTCATCCCTAAATAATTAAATGTATGTTTAAACATATCCAAAAATGCATCAGGAGCAGAAAGTGATGCCGCATTAGAGAGGAGTGAAAACTGTTTTTGTCGTAATGATCTCAGTTTGGGCTTTAACGCTTCGTCGTCCATGTAATCAGTAATTCTATCCATAAACGCTTTCATTTGCGGCGTAGTGTTATACCAATAAATAGGTGACGCTATGACCCAATGATCAAAGGTAAGTAGCTGCTCAAATAACCTATAAAAATCATCTTCTGGGTAGTTTTTGTCATAGCGATAAGGCGAAATAACAAAGTCATCAAGGCAAAAACCTTGGCCACCATGCTTGGCTACGTAATTGTTAACTTGCATGCTGGTATTGCCCACTTTACGTGCGCTTGAATAAATAATTGCTGTATTGTGGTTTGATTTTTCTTGCATTGGGTTCACTCCTTTTTTTATGATGGAGCAAAGCTTAAAACCTCAAGTTAACTTAAGGTCAATAAGCACTTATAAATTTTTTAACAGAAGAAAACAATGACTGCTTTACAAAAAAAATTAATTGAAGCCAATTTAACCGTGGGCTATGTTGCCAAACGCAGTGGTGTCAAAGTATCAACCCTCCACTTTTACGAAACTAAAGGGCTCATTCGCAGCTGGCGTAACAACGGTAATCAACGGCGTTATAAACCTGACGTGCTTCGCCGTATTGCTGTTATTAAAGCCGCCCAAGCGATGGGAATAACGCTGGAGGAAGTCAAGCAAACGCTGTCCACATTACCCGACGAGCGCACTCCCACCAAAAAGGATTGGTCAGCACTGTCAAAACAATGGCAAACGCAACTCGATGAACGCATTGCGTTTATGCAGCGGTTACGCGAACGCGTTGATGGCTGTATCGGCTGTGGCTGTTTATCAATGGACAAATGCCCTATTTATAATAAAGACGATCACCTCGGCGAAAACCAAAGTGGTGCTGTGTTATTAGAAAAAGACACATAAAGCATCATTCCCGCATAGCAACGCTATTTGATATAAAAGCACTTATTTGCGCTAAGCAACTGAATGCAGTTGCGTTTCGATAAAATTAAATGGTATTTAACGCCATAGACTGTTGTTAATTTATACAAATTAACGTAGTCTACCGCGCTCAAAAAGGACGCTATAATAAGGACATTTATGGAACACACTGATGAGGCGGAAAATAAGCCCAAATTGGCGCATGCTTTAAAAACAGTTGATAACAAAGAACTTAAAAGCACAGGCTTTTGGTTGAACCAACTGTTTTTAGTACTTTCTACAATTTTTGGTGTTTATCTTGCTGCGCAAAGTGGGCTAGAACAAGCACTCAAATTTGACACCTTTAGTAAGATGGAAGACAACTTTTATCTACGCAGTTCGTTGTATGATGAAGTAAATGATAACGCCGTCAATGTGGCCGCGTATGCG
This sequence comes from Pseudoalteromonas sp. H105, assembly GCF_001469215.1. Lineage (GTDB taxonomy): Bacteria > Pseudomonadota > Gammaproteobacteria > Enterobacterales > Alteromonadaceae > Pseudoalteromonas. Next base: position 58,982 of record NZ_LOFH01000011.1, on the reverse strand, counting down.
CAGCGCTTATCTAAAAGCCCGCCACTGTCTGAAATGCAATATCACAGCCCTTCTCTAGAAAAATACATTTGGCAAACAATGCAATATTCGCCTACAACATTGGAAACACCCAGTATTTTTTTAACTCAAATCCGCCGCTTTTACAGCCGCGCTGAATTTATTATTAATGCCGCCTTAAAACGCCAAATGTCAGCCCGCCAAGCCGCTATTGAACTAAATAAGCTAACCGACATAATCCAACAACAGACGTTACCACAACTCAAGATGAGCGCTGCGGCGCTTCAGCAAGAGCTAAAACAAAATGACATTATGATAGGATCATTAAGGGAGATAAATCATGGCCACTAAAATTTGTCCTCATTGCAAAAATGTCGCCCTTGAGGTAACACATTATCAAGGAGAAGAAATTGATATTTGTCGAAAATGCGGTGGCCTTTGGTTTGAAAAGAACGAGGTGAATCGTATGATTGCAGAAGTCAGTGACACACCCACCTGCGAAAAATACGAAGCGCATTTTGGAAAATCTCTAGGCATATCAAAATTAGATTGCCCTGATTGCAATAAAAACCTAGAGCGCTTTCATTTGCTTGAAGACTTTCATACCGAGATTGACGTTTGTCGTCATTGCGATGGCAGTTGGATAGAAAAAACACAACTAGACAGCGTTAAAAACAGCCCTGAACTTAAAGCAAACCTCGATCTGCTGAATAAAAAAATTAGTTGGAAAACATACCTATTCCAATTTTTAACTCAAATGCCCGTTGAATATAACGTAAAACCCAAACACATACCTTGGGTCACACGGGGGCTCGTCGCACTCAATATTATTATTTTTGCATTATATTTCTTTAATACTGACACGTTGATTGCCACCATCAACACCTTTGCTATGAAGCCAAGTGAAGTTGGGCAAGGCCATCAGATATGGACATTGATCACTTGTGTGTTTTTACACGGTTCAATTTTGCACCTACTCGGTAATATGTATTTTTTATATATCGTTGGCGATAATCTTGAAGACGTATTAGGCCATAAACGGTTCTTAATGTGGTATTTGGTATGTGGATTAGGCGCATCATTTACCAGTTTTATTGTTAATTCAGGTTCAGCGACACCAAGCGTCGGAGCGAGTGGTGCGATTGCAGGGTTATTTGGTATGTACTTAATGTGGTTTAGGCACGCAAGCTTAACGTTTATGATCATTATTTATCAAAAAAAGCTCTCGGCAATGTGGTTCTTCGTGATTTGGTTAGGTATCAACCTATTTGGCATATTATCAGCACCGGACGGTATTGATTATGGTGCTCACCTGGGTGGTTTTATTATTGGCTTAATCATCGGTTATTTACTTAAAGCGAAAATCTATCAGTGTAACCCAATCATTGTGCTGTTAAACCAACCACACGCCCAGTTAAAACGCTAACCGTTACAGCCTTCTTTAGAGAAGGCTGTTTTTTTTCATTCAGTGAGTTGTTCAATAATTACCTCACATTGCGCATGATTCATAAAGGTCGGTACGGGGTAGTCTGGATGCGCTTCTTTCATCGCGGCGGCGGCAATTTCAGCAATATCCGTGGTGCGTATTTCTGCAAGCGTGTTGGGAATATTTAGCGCTAACAACAACTGCTCTATTGCATCGAGTAATATTGTAGCCTTAGTTTGCGTACTTTGCCCTGCTTGCGTTAACTGACAATAGTCGGCGATGTCTGCAAGTTGAGGAAAAATTTTCTCACCATAAAATCTAAGTACAGGCATAAGCAATACACTATTGGCTAAGCCGTGTGCCGTGCCATAACGCGCACCAAACTGATGTGCAATTGCATGAACATAACCCACTGACGCGCGAGTAAATGCTTGGCCTGCATAAAAAGAAGCCAGTAACATATTTTCTCGCGCCGCTAAATTATCACCCTGATTATAGGCTGTAGAGAGGTTGTTTAAGATCAACTTAATCGCGGCCAATGCCTGTTGATTACTAAAATCTGTGCCAATCTTACCGATGTAGGATTCAATGGCATGCGTTAACGCATCCACCCCTGTAGCGGCAGTAATAAAATTAGGCACGCTTTGAGTCAAAGGGGCAATTAAAATTGCATCGCTGGGAACTAAACAAAAATCAGTTATTGCATATTTAGTTTGCGCTTTAGGATCATTGATCACTGCTGCAACTGTAGTTTCAGAGCCCGTGCCTGCCGTTGTAGGGATCGCACAAAGTGGCGGCAGTTTCTTCAAAACTTTAAACAAACCTTTCAATTGTTTGATAGACTTTTTAGGTTTAACGGAGCGAACCGCAATCATTTTGGCGCAATCCAATACAGATCCACCACCTATTGCAACAAGACCCGCACATTGCTTTGCGTGATACAAAGATAACCCATTTTCAACATTATCAATGGTTGGGTTTGGCAAAACATCAATGTACAAATGCCATGGTACTTTATGCTTATCAATCAATGCTAACGTATGCTCAAGCACCCCTAAATTGAATAATGTCTCATCACTGACAACCAGTAATGGCGCGTTTTGATCCCATGTTTTTAACCATTGCTCAAAACCACTGTAACCTGTGTACAAACGTGGGTTGGGTATACCAATAAAAGTAATAATACATTTTAAAATAAAATGATAGCAGCGGTAAAAAAATGTCATTTCAATAACTTATCATGTTAATCGTAAGCATAATATTGCATCAATCTAACGATATTGCCAGTAATATACCCAAGCCACCTTAAGATACAGAATTCAGCTAGTTTGGGTATAAAGGTAACCAAGTAGGCCACTATTTATAAAAATAGTGACCCATAAAACAAATATAAACGCCCGTTTTTTTGATTTGTGCCTAAACCACTGTTGAGCAATGAGTGCGCCGGGCCAGCCACACAGTATGGCTAAAATGTGTAAGCTTCGCTCTGGAACACGCATTGTTTGCGTTGACGGGTTAGTAGCTAAACGCTTATCCCATTTATAAACTAATAACGTAATCATGCTCATAAACGCATAACTACCTATAATAAAATGGGGCCAGTAACCAAGTAAGCTGCCAACTAATAGCGTGGCTAAAAAAACCATCGAGAGAGAAATTAATAATTTTTTAATTAACACACAGTGACCTATACTAGAATAATTAATAATAACTAGCGTTAATTATGTCATATTTAAAAACAATTTTGCTCTCCCTAATATTTTTTATAGCGCCTGCTGTAAGTGCAAATGAATATCAAAACTTAGCTAAAGAACTGCAAGTTTTTGCGCCCTACCTAGGTACATGGCAAGCTGACTTTGAAGTAGAAAAAGGTAAGCCCCCCATTCAAGATGTAAGTAAGTGGGAACGAGCCTTAAACGGCATGGCAATTCGTACGTCGCATTCAATTAATGAAGGCATGTACGGCGGCGAGTCAATGATCTTTTGGGACAGTAAAGAGCAGTCTTTAGTATTTTACTATTTCACTACCGCAGGATTTTACACTAAAGGCACAATGAATGTGCTCTCTGACACCAAGTTTGTTGCGTATGAAACAGTCACGGGTTCAAAAGAGGGTATCACCAAAGTTAAATCTACCAGCGAATACAAAGACGACAAGTTCACAGTGCTCACCTCATACTTAAAAAAAGGCGAGTGGACTAAACCTGAGCAACGGGTTTATGGTCGCAGTAATAAAAAAGTGCAGTTTAAGTAAACGATTGCAGCGTACGCAGAGCATAATCTGCGTACGCTGTTAAATCATTTAACAAACGCTTTAAAAGGCGTATCAATCGGCGTTTTTGCAAGGTGGTTAGTATAATTGCTCATCACTTTTTGTGATAAACCCACCACAATCTCTAGCAATTGCTGTTGTGCGTAACCCACAGCAAAAAAGGCGTCTATTTGCTCATCACTAATAACACCGCGATTTTGCGTCATCGCTAATGTTGTTTCACGCAATGTGTCTAACTTTTTATCTGCCAATGGTGTGTTATTAACCAGCGCATCCACAATTGCTGGGTCAACATTCATACTGGCTGCAATTGCACTGTGTGCTGGCACGCAATAGTGACAATGATGTTCAACGTTAATCGTTTGCCACACAACCGTTAATTCCTCAGCGTTGAATGACGTGTTTTGAAACAACGTATGCAGCACTTGATAACCTTCAAGCAAAGTGGGTGCCTCTGCCATCACAGCATGCAAGTTTGGTAGCATGCCAAATGCAGCTTTCGAATTAGCAATAAGTGGTTTTGACGCCTCAGGTGCCGTTTGCTCTGTGTGTAATGTAAATTCTGCCATTTTAATACTCCAAATAATAAAGTGTTTATGAAAGTTCATAGGTATACTATTTGATTTTGAGCGATCGCTCAAGTTAAAATTGAGCAAGTGTTCAAAATAGGTTTTCAATATGGCTAACAAATTAAAGTTCGAACGTAATGAAGTGGTGCGAACTGCGGGTCAATTGTTTTGGCAAAAAGGCTTTAATGCAACCTCTACACGTGACTTACAAAATGCAACGAACATGCGCCCCGGCAGCATCTATGCTGCGTTTGGCTCTAAAGAAGGGTTGTATTGCGAGGCACTCAAAGACTATGCACAATTAATGGAAGGCCAACTGTCGCAATCAATAAATGAACACAATTCCGTGCTAGACGGTTTAGCAAGCTTTGTCACAAGAGTACTTATTGAAGACGCTGATTGCGCCCCGAGTAGGTTATGTATGTTAGTAAAAGCAAATAACGAATTTACGCAAAATGAACCTGCATTAAAGGTACTGAGTGTTGACTTAGCCAATGAATTCGAGGCTTTTTTAACGGCACTCTTTACACAAGCACAACACCAAAATGAGCTTGGTACACACCTGAGCGCACTAGAATATGCCCGTTATTTTCAAATACAATTTACCGGATTACGTAGCTATTTAAATCGCCCAAATACTCAAGCACTGGCAACAACGTTAATTGATCAGATGTTTGCCTCACTCAAACAACTGTGAGAGCAATAGTGGCACAATAAATAATTATTAATTCAAGATAATACGCTTATTCAAACTGAGAAAATCAAGCCCAGCATGTAAATGTTTGCCTTAAGCTACTAGCCTAACAGCCGCATCGACAGACAAAGTAAACGGGGTTGTTTATTGATTTTGAATTGACCGTCACTGTATAAAAACGGTCAAAAAAAACACTAGTACCTACTGACAGAATTAAGGCTCATATGTTTTAAGTGCATTTTAGTAATAACGACACCTTGAGCTTTTCAATTTTTTAACTGCGCGGTTCTTATAAATTATTTTATCAATAGCATCATCCAAAACAGATATGCCAAAACAAGAATGTTGCCCAATCAATTGTGCCTCACCGTTTTGATACAACTCAAGCTCAAAGGGGTAGCTACTCACACACATTTTCTGTAAATTTTCACCTGACTCGTCATCTACAATCAATGACTGCTGATAGGACAACAAAGCAGCCTGCACTAATTTATCAAGTTGCGACTTTGATAAGTATACCTTTACCGTTTTCTGCGTAATTTCATCATCACAATAATGACGAGTTAATGTACTTGAGTATGAGTTATATATATCTGAACCGTTTATTAACTTTATAGAAGTCTCATGTACAGTATTTGAGCATGAAACTAAAAGTAGCGAGATAAAGACTATAACGTAATTCACTATGCACCTAACGAGCCTGTAGATTAACTCGTTTTAAATTTATTTTTATTGATGCATAAACCATAGCCGAGTTCCTATTTTGGTTCAATCGGTTATCGCTAGTTTACATAAAATAAAAAAAGAGTATGTGCGGTTGTTTTAATGGCTGTTTTAGAGGGAATTACAGGTGCGTGAGTCGCTATATTTCGGCTAAAAAGGCTCCCCTTTTTTAATGTAGCCTGTTTTGCAGCTTTTCTATGTTATGAACAAGGCAGTACAGTTGCCGCAGAATGAAGTAAATGCATTTACTTTCGTTTGCCGGCGCAAGGTCAGTTTATTCGTGTCCTTATTGACGGTCATATTCCGCCTTTTATTTAAAGGAAAGAAGGCCTTATATACCCCAATCGTTTGCCATACCTTTAAAAAACTTTTTATACCTGAAGCAAGATCTGACCCCAATCACTTTTTGTTTATGGATTTTGAATTGACCGTCACTTTATAAAAAAGGTCAAAAAAAATACTAGTACCTACTGACAGAGTTAAGTCACATATGTGTTATGTGAATGTTACGGGCACAGCATCTAAAGACGGCAAAAGCTAAGATCTGAAAACGAACTTCAACCGTATTATAAATTGAGTAATCTTTGAAAAAGTGAGTATATTATGAAAGTTTTTACATTAAGATTATACGAATACTATAAGTACATTTTTGACTCAAAGAGAAACCCACTTAGACATATCCCTGACCCTGTTAGTCGGTTTTACATCATGACAATTTTAGCTGGTATGTGGAGTTTCTCTTTTGCCATTTATTTTGGAAGTATAATTTATTTCGGGGTTAGCTTAGCTGCTCATGCGTTACTGCTACTAATGTTTTTTTTCACGATGGCAGTCTTTTACGACGCTGAAAAAAATAAGTCTTCTTGGTTGTTAAATCTTCGTAAAGATAGATACTAATACATGGGAGTTATGTGAACACTTAGTGTTAAAAGCATTAACATAACGAGACTGTAGAATAACTCCAACAGCCAAATTCAATTAAAAAGCGAGTTCCTTTTATTAACTCTAAGCGCTTTTAAAGCATTAAGTAATGCATTTGGAACCCATAAAACGGATTTATTTTCTTTGAAAAGAGTAATTCTATAGTCTCAACGCTTGCCGTAAACGGCACTAAATATTGCGTATAATTAGCGACTTAGGAGAAAAGCCAACTATTTTATGTTCACAGTTTAACAGCTGTCTTAGGAGCTGTTAGTTTCAAGCACTTTAATTAAAAGTGGTTTTGTATACTTTTCTACTGGGCATATATCATCTGAGTCTCCCGAGTGATGATATTCACCTGCATCAAATGCATCATAAATATCAATGGCAGGACTTGGAATATAATTACCGCTGAAATTCATAAAAGTATCTTCTGTCATGAAACCAAAAATATAGTTCATAGCTCCATCAGCTAACTCAAACTCTATTTCATTTTCCATATAAAGCTTCGCAATGTTAAGTGAAAATGAATTTACTAAGCCAATCAAATCTCCTTGTTCGCTGAGACAAGCAAAGTCTTCGAATGAAATACTATATTCATCTGTTTTTTTAATTAGCTCAAGAGTTTCCAATTTTCCAAAGGCTCCTAACGAGACTGTAGAATAACTCCAACAGCCAAATTCAATTAAAAAATGAGTTCCTGTAATCGTTCATTAGCACTTTTAAGGCATTAGGTAATGTATTAGGAATGCCATAAAACGAGCTGATTTTCTTTAAAAAGAGTAACTCTACAACCTCAACATCTCAATATGCGGCAAAAACCGCTCTTGTTTTAGTCTAACTTCATTGGTTTGTTAGTTTTCAGTTACGTTATTCATTAATAAAAACAGTTCCTTAATTACTAGTTCTGGTTCATCGAATTGAATATGATGGCCACTATTTTTCGTAAGCACGGATCTTCCTTGAGGGAACTCGCTCACCCAATCTTGCCATAATTCTCCCCACATTTTTCGTCCATTGTCAGAAAAAAACAAGTTGGGGGGGTTAGTCATAGTGCGAACTGAGGTAATAACTGTAACGGGAATATCTGGAATTTCAGGATAATCAGGGAGTGGTCGCTTGCTCCAGAAATCCAAATAAACATTGGACATGCCATTTTTCATATCATCTAACTTAATTTGCTCTATTTCTAGATTGGCTTTATTTAAGTCAAGCTGCCTCATAATATCCACATCATGCTCTGACGAAGGGTCGACTAATAGCATAGAGTCAAGTTTAGATGGATATTTTGCGGCAAAATCTCGAGCAATACTACCACCATACGAGTGGGCTACGAATGTGATAGGCTGCTTTATATCGAGCGCTAATAGAAGGCTTGATACATGTTCTGCATAGAGTATAGATGTGAAATGACGATCGGACTTCTGAGAGTTACCATTTCCAACTCTTGAATAGCGTATTGTCTTGTACTTCTCTGATATTGCTTGAAAAACTGGATCCCAATCGCGAAGAGAAGCACCACCTCCAGCTTCCAATAGAATAACTTTATCTCCTTTGCCTGCTAACTCATATTCGATTTTATAGCCGTCAATTTCAACGACGTTAAAATCAGAAGCTAAAGGTGAGAAACTTACAAAAAGCATGAATATTAAACAGATACGCAAAACATCCTCCTTAAAACAAACGAGACTGTGAAATAACTCCAACAGCCAAATTCAATTAAAAAACGAGCTCCTGTAATTAACTCTAAGTATTTTTAAAGCATTAGGTAATGCATTTGGAACCCATAAAACAGGCTAATTTTCTTTAAAAAGAGTAATTCTACAGCCTCAACGCCCTGTTAATGGGCAAAATATCGTTGGCTAGAATAAGCGACGAACGAGCAAAAGCCAACTGTATTTTATCCTTTTTAAACAGTTTGTTATAACGATTTTTCTCGATAGTTTTCTATAGTTAAAATAAACTCGTCAGGTGAATCCACACCTAAATATATTAACTTACCGGAATTGAGCTTGATCTCTATATTTGGGTTACCTGCCAAATTGAACCTATTAACATTACCTGACCGAGCTATAAAATTTGAATTAGGTTTTATGTGATTAATTTCACTTAAAGCAATTTTTAATGGGTTCCATATGCCGTACCTTACTATAATGCTGTCTGTAACAATTGAAATAGGCCTAATTGCAATGGCTTTATACTCTGCAATAAAAAAGACTAAACTCAGAAGAGTTAAACCTGTTATTAAATTGGCCGCAAACGGTGACCATAAGAAATGTAACAACAAATGCATAACGGGTAGTTCAAATAAAATAAGAAGAATAAAGCCTAATTGATTGCTTTGAGCGCCATCTTTTTTATGACAGCTAAAATGCTTATCACCAGTAAAACTTTGCTGCCTTATCTTTTTGGAAAATAATGCGTATGTCCAAACTCGCGCCTCAAAAGAGAGTAATGAACTTATAGTACCTTTACCTAGAATTCTTTCAATTGGCTTTGAGATAGCCACATCTGGATCTTCATCTTTGGTAAGAGAAGCTTTAATAGCAAAAAATACGGTTAGAACAGTGATGACTTCTAAAACAACAAACGCAGCGATAGCAAGATAGCGCAAAGATTCAAGATAAGGCCATACAACCTTCGAACTTTCAGGAATGACAAAACTACCAAGTAATATAATTAAACAGCCGTAGGCAACAGCTTTGATAGCGGCTTCTTTCTTATCTTTAACAAACCAAAAGCATAAAATAGGTAAGGCAACTAAACCATCGATTAGTAAAAGCCATTCTGGTTTTTCTACGCCATATCCATTAAGAGCATTGGAGCTTTTGTAGTAAAAAGCCCAAAAAATAGAAATAACTGCAAGAAAGATAAAAGGGATATTCTTTTTAGCTAGAGTTTGCACAGATACTCCTTATCGTTATAACGAGCCTGTAGATTCACTCGTTTTAAATTTATTGTTATTGATGAATTCACCATAGCCGAGTTCCTATTTTGGTTCAATTAGTTATCGCTAGTTTACATAAAATAGAAAAAGAGGATTTGCTGTTGCTTTAATTGGTGTTTTGGAAGGTATGACAGGTGCTTGAGTCGCTATATTTCGGCTTAAAAAGGCCTCCATTTTTCATGCAGCCTGTTTTGCGGCTTTCCTATGTTATGAACAAGGCAGTACAGTTGCCGCAAAATCAAGTAAATGCATTCACTATCGTTTGTCCGCGCAAGATCAGTTTATTCGTGTCCTTATTGACGGTCATATTCCGCCTTTTATATAAAAGAAAGCAGGCTTTATATACTCGAGTCGTTTGCTATTTCTTTAAAAAGAGCTTGATGTCTGAAGTCAAGATCTGAGCTCAACCACTGTTATGTTTTTGATTACTATGACATACCGATTACCCAAGGCATAGCAGCACCAAAACTGACTGATGAAATACCAAGTATAAATTTTATGTGATTCATAGAACTACATTTGGAATACATATATATACCTACAAAAAAGGCTAGTACCGACCACATAACAGAGCCCATAAAATATACGTAAAATGCTCCTTGATTTACTGAGGTTGTATAACCAGAGCCAGCAATAAAATTTAAAAGGAGTGTTATAAGAAAACCAATAACAGGTAAAAAACATAACATGAAGGTTCTTTTATTAATCATCCATTTATTCATATAAACATCCATTCGATAAAAACATAACGAGACTGAAGAATAACTCCAACAGCCAAATTCAATTAAAAAACGAGCTCCTGTCATTAACTCTAAGCGCTTTTAAAGCATTAAGTAATGCATTTGGAACCCATAAAACAGGCTGGCTTTCTTTTAAAAGAGTAATTCTACAGCCTCAACGCTTGCCATAAACGGCACATAATAGCAGGCTAAAATTGGCGACGAAGGAGCACAAGCCTGCTGTTTTGTGTTCTTTGTTTAACGGCTTTGTTAGTTGCCCTTTAGCTCTTTACGAAAACAAACACCACACAAGGTAAGCTCTTTACCGTATTGACTCTTAGACCAAACTTCAAGCTCAGCTCTATTTTCAGAACAAACCTTAAAATATCCATTATTTGTATAGTTAGTTTTCTTTGGAGATGTTACACATTGATAACGAGCCAAGTGTAACTTAGGGTAATCATCAACACTTTGTGGTTCATCTACGTTAAGAATAAAACCTGTACCTTTATATTTAGTAGCCCACTGTGAGTATGCTTGCTCGTCTTTTACGAATACTTTCATTGTTAACCTTTACTCCACGTGCAACTAACGAGCCTTTAGATTAACTCGCTTTAAATTTATTTTTATTGATAAATCAACCATAGCCGAGTTCCTATTTTGGTTCAATCAGTTATCGCTAGTTTACATAAAATTTAAAAAGAGAATGTGCGGTTGTTTTAATGGCTGTTTTAGAGGGAATTACAGGTACTTGAGTCGCTATATTTCGGCTTAAAAAAGCTCCCCTTTTTTAATGCAGCCTGTTTTGCAGCTTTTCTATGTTATGAACAAGGCAATACAGTTGCCGCAGAATGAAGTAAATGCATTCACTTTCGTTTGACCATGCAAGATCAATTTATTCATGCCCTTATTGACGGTCATATTCCGCCTTTTTTTAAAAGAAAAGAAGGCCTTATATACCCCAATCGTTTGCCATACCTTTAAAAATAACTGATGTCTGAACCAATCACTCTAAAATTACCTATTGACGCCATAGTCTCTTGTTATGTTGCTAGTTAACACTAATGTTAATTGTTTTACTAACTTCTTCTGCATTTATGACATACGGCATATCAACAGAACCACCGCGACCATATAACCTGATAGATGCGTAATTAAAGCAATAACCTAATGGTGTTTTAACAATTTCGATGTTGTCCACGCTAGCTATGTTAAGTGTGTCTATTACTCTCGGAGTTATACCGCTCTTTACCGTAACTTGTGATTCAGACTTTTTAACAACTGCAAAAAAGGGCTCAAAAATTATGAGTAAGTCACGTAAAACATAGATAGCGGGTAACAGGAGTAGACTTAATAAAGTATCTTGCCTAAAGTCCGAACCGAAAAGATCTTTACCTAGCCAATTAATAGCAAAGTAAACAATATAAATACCTAAAAGTTTAAAACAAAGTTCAAGGAAAGCTTCAAGACTTCTTATCCATTTTGATGTTGGGATTTCATCCATAACTTTTAATTTACACCTATCCTAGGTCTGTAACATAACGAGCCTGTAGATTAACTCGTTTTAAATTTATTTTTATTGATGCATTAACCATAGCCGAGTTCCTATTTTGATTCAATCGGTTACTTCGATTCTACATAAAATATAAAAGAGGATTTGCTGTTGCTTTAATTGGTGTTTTGGAAGGTATGACACGTGCTTGAGTCGTTATTCATCGCTGCTTTTCAGAACACAATAGCGCTATTATACCTATCCACTCGCTTGGTATAACAGCGCTTAAATAGTTTATCAGGTTTTTAACTTATTCAATTCGTCATCTTGCTGGGCAACTAATTGATTTAACATTTGGCTACCATCGCCTGCTTGCGTTGATAACTCTGCCAATTGAGAGGCCGCATCGGAGATCAAAGTAAGATTACGGTTGATCTCTTCTGTGACAGAACTTTGCTGTTCAGCGGCAGTGGCTATTTGTGTGATTTGACCTGTAATTTCTTCGACTTTAGTCACTACACTGTGTAGTGCATCAAATGCGACGGTGGTTTCATCCACAGCCGTTTGCGCTCTAACAACGCCCTTTTCAATTACTGTTGAAGCATTACCCACTTCAAGTTGCAGGCTGTCTATTAAACCGCTGATATCATCGGTTGAAGCACGGGTTTTTGATGCAAGCGCCCTGACCTCATCGGCCACAACAGCAAACCCTCTTCCTTGCTCCCCAGCACGAGCGGCCTCTATTGCAGCATTAAGAGCGAGCAAATTTGTTTGCTCTGCAATTGTACGTATAACGTCTAATATTTGTGTAATATCATTACTGCGTGCGGCGACTTTCTCTACGGCTTGATTGGCTTGCTTAATCTCATCAGACATGGTTTTCACTTGGGTGACCGCAGACGATAAACTAGACTCACTGCTGTTTACTAATGAGTTGATTTCATCAGCTTGCTGCGCAGATTGCTCTGACGCCCTTGCCACCTCGAGTGCTGTTGCACTCATTTGATTCATCGCGGTGACTACACTTTCAATTTCTTGAAACTGCGCTTGTACGTTTTGCTTAGTATCAACAGCAACATGCGCTGCGGTTTGTGCCTGTAGCTTAGTTTGACCAGACACATCTTTGAGTTGAGCTATCAAGTGACGCAGCTTAGCCAAGAAGGCGTTAAAGCCATCGGCTAACGCAATTAACTCTGCATGCGATTCCACACTGAGTGTTTGCGTTAAATCCCCCTCTGAGCTTGCTAAGTTGTCCACCCGCGTTTGAATCTGTTGCAGGGGAGCAATAACACTTTTAATCACAATGGTCATAATGATAAAAGCAACAGCGGCGATAATAATGCCGGTGATTAATATAATACCGCCGAGTGTATTGGCATTTTCATCCATTGTGTTTGCAAGTGCTTGCGGACCCATTAATGCTAGCTCAGCGGGCACCTCGATTAATAAGTTCCACTGTTTCTCTGCTAATCTTATTGAAATTGGATAATTAACTAAGTAGTCACCATTAACTGTATGAATGCCACTGTCTTTTTTCAGACGATCATAGCTGTTTGCTAAACTCGAAGAGGTCGCCTCTTTTAAAGGGCGGCCTAATTTATCTTTGTAATGACTACTGCCAACAATCAAATCTAATGAACTCAGTAACGTCACTCTTGCTTTGCCGTTATATAACTCTTTTGACAACTGCTCAGTCATGGTTTGAAAAACCGGCAACGTTAAATCAACCCCTGTAATTCCGATGAATCGGCCATTTCGCATTACTGGCACAACAAGTGAGGTCATCATTTCAGAATTGCCTGGCGAAATTTCGTATAAATAAGGCTCCATGATGCACGGGCGTTTCGAATCTTTTGCACACAAGTACCATTCTGCTTCTCGCTGGCCAAACTCGTTTAGCGTGGATATATACTTTTCGTTTATATCTTCAACGACTTGTTGCTCGATTACGCCATCTCGGCTGCGCGTAAAATACACTTCGAGCGTTCCGGCGCCTGCAACAGAGTGCTTAAACCCCGTCAGGTATTGATCATCATTACCATCAAAACCATTGGCTTCAAATTGAGAATAGATAGAGGAGATATTGGTGTTTTTTTCTAAAAGCGATTGATTTAGCTGTACCACAGACTCGCGACTTAATGTGTTTGCTGCTTTCTCATCGCCTAGTATTGCCGCGAATGAAAAAGGCACGCGGTATGATTCATTAATAAACCCAGCAATCCGCTCGCCATACGATGATGCATTGGCGACCAGCTTTTCTTCTACTTCAGCAACAATGAGCTTTTTAGACTCAGCAGATAAATCTTTATTACTAACTGATAACTCCCACCACAAGATGCTCGATAATACAAAAACGGTGGTAAAAATACTCCCTACGGTTAGCCATAGTAATTTTTTAGATAATGCTATTTGCTGCATTCGCCTGTTCCTCTACCCTTAAATAAACCCCTCTTTTGAGTTTAGTCTAATTATAAAAAGTTACAGTATATTATTGAAAAAACATGATTAAAGTGCAAAGTGTATTGCTGTTTTGTAACGATGAGAGTAATGAAATAAATAGTGTAAATCAACGCATACCAACCTAGCATTTTGCTAAGTTGGTATGCGTTGGTCAATTAAATAACGGAAAGTTCAACGGCGATGTTACCGCGAGTAGCATTAGAATAAGGGCACACCTCATGCGCTTTAGCAACAAGTGCATTGGCTGTTTCTTTGTCAATATCTCCAACAAACACAGCAAGTTTTACGGCAATACCAAACCCACCGTCGATTGGACCAATTGATACTTCTGAATCAATACGCGTGTCTGTAGGTAGTTTTATTTTTGCTTGCCCTGCAACAAGCCTTAATGCACCAATAAAGCATGCAGCATAGCCTGCTGCAAATAGTTGTTCTGGGTTCGTGCCTTTACCATCATCACCCCCTAAACCTTTTGGTGTTGATAAGGCAACATCAAGACGACCGTCATCTGATTTTGCCGTACCCTCACGTCCACCGGTTGCAACTGCTTTTGCTGTATACGCTACGCTTTGTAATTCTTTCATGAATGCCTCTTAAATTTAATGTATTTATTTTGCATGCAAAATAATAGACCGAAAAACCCAGTATTGCAAATACTTTGCACACAAATTAAAATGCAGGTATGGCTTTAAGCATTGAGTTAGTATGAAATTTTCACCATTAAAATTAGATAATCAAATCTGTCATCGCTTATACATGGCGTCAAATGGGATTGTTCGCACTTACCGTGAGGCGTTACTCGCGCTTGATCTTACTTACCCGCAATATGTTGTCATGATGGCGCTGTGGGAAAAAGAGGGGATTAGCATTCATGAACTGCTTGAAAAAACGGCGATTGATGGTGGTGCTATGACGCAAATTTTAAAAAAGATGACCGACAAACAGCTGGTTGAAATTATAAAAGATGACCAAGATAAGCGAAAAAGGTTGATAAAGCTGCAACAAGCAGGCCATGAATTACAGCAAAGGGCAGTCGATATTCCTGCGCAAATTCGCTGCAAGTTCCCGTCGATTAGTGAGCAAGAAGCTACGCAACTAATCACCTTACTCGATAAATTAAACAATGATTTAATTAGCCAATAATATTTGAATGTCATTCTGTTAAGCAGGGCTTTTTAAATGTAAAAACTGCGTTATAGTAACGCCATAACCCCACCTTATCGGAGCACACATGAAAGCATTTGGTTATACACACGCCACTAAAACGCTCACCGCTGAGTCTTTTCAAGCGATTGAGCTGCCTATCCCTGAGGCACATGGCCATGATCTATTGGTTGAAGTTTCAGCAATATCTGTGAACCCTGTTGATACAAAAATTCGTGCGAATGTATCTCCTGAACAAGGCTATAAAGTAATTGGTTGGGATGCTGTGGGCACGATTAAAGCCGTTGGCGATAACGTGGCCCTATTTAACGTGGGCGATCGTGTTTACTACGCCGGTGATTTAACACGACCAGGCAGTAATGCCGAGTTACAACTTGTTGATGAGCGCATTGTTGGACGCGCCCCTACCACCTTGAGTAACCCAGAAGCCGCGGCACTCCCTTTGACAAGTATTACTGCGTGGGAACTGCTATTTGACCGCCTTCAAGTTCCAAAAAATCAGTCTGCAAAACCGGCATCCCTTTTAGTCATTGGTGCTGCAGGCGGCGTCGGCTCTATTTTAGTACAGTTGGCAAAACAGCTTACAAACTTAACCGTTGTGGCAACAGCATCACGCGCTGAAAGTGTTGCTTGGCTCAATAATTTAGGCGTAGACGAGGTGCTTAATCACTCGCAAAGTTTAAATGAACAGCGCACTCAGCGAAATATAGATGAGTTTGACTACGTTATTAGCTTAACGCATACAGATCAGCATCTTGATGAAATTATTGACGTCATTAAGCCGCAAGGTAAGCTCGCCTTAATTGATGACCCTGCACGCTTTGATATTTTAAAATTAAAGCGCAAGAGTATTTCACTACATTGGGAATTTATGTACACCCGCTCTATGTATCAAACCGATGACATGATAGCGCAGCATCAGTTACTCACTGAATTAGCAAGCCTCGTTGATCAGGGTGTAATTAGAACAACGCTTGGCCAACATTTAGGGAAAATTAACGCAGACAACCTCTTTAAAGCGCACACTATTTTAGAGTCTCATCAGTCCCGTGGAAAACTTGTACTCGAAGGCTTTTAAATAAACCCTTTTGAGAACAATGAACAATGCCTCAACTGCTGAGGCATTGAGTGTATACTTAACCAATTGCTTTTTTAGTTTTCCCTTTTCTAATTAGATTTGCCACTGGTTTTTCAAAATAGGTGTACGACACAAAGGCGACCATAATACTTGCAACCAAAGAAATGAATAACTTGAGCTCCACCGATACACTCAATTTATTGACCAATAGAATGATTGGCATATGCAATAAATACAATGAGTAAGAAATTTTACCCAGTAAATCACCGAGCCTATTTGCTACGAGCCGATTTGTTTCAGGCACTAAAAATACAACGGCAAAAAACACACTCGCCATCACCAAAAGTACTTCATAACTGAGCCACATTCGATATTTGGCATCACTCGAGACGGGTGTAAAAGCAGGGTACAGTAACGGAATTAAGCAAAGTGTTAATAAAAAACCATGGCTTTTCAAATAACGGGGTATTGTTAATGTTGAATAATGAAGGCCAAAAATCACACCGACAAAAAAGAAAGGCAAGCTTCTAATTGTGTTAAAAACATTGTACGGGATCCCATTAATCTCACCGCTTAACCTTGGGAAATTAGTCAAAAATAACAAAATCATTACCGCTATAATACCCACATAAATATACCCAACACGGTTTTTTGCACACGCCCAAAAAATAATAAAAATAAAATAAAACTGCATCTCCGGTGCAATAGACCACAACACACTCTCACCGTACAAAAATAAAACATGCCCCATCAGCACATTAACGTCAGGAATAGTATACAAAAGGGGGTGATCCAACAAAGTGAATATATACGAGCCAAAGACCACCACTAAATACAACGGTACGACCCTTGCGACGCGAGCCAAAAAGTAGTGTTTTATGGTGTCTTTATTAAATGTTTTTTGTAAGTAAAGGTGCGACATTAAAAAGCCACTTAACATAAAAAAGAGCATCACACCGTATGCACCAGAGCCACCGCCTAATGCCCCATCAAACCACTGAGTAATATCACTAAAGTGGGTAATAAAAACGATCATTGCAGCGAGTCCCCGCAATGAATTTAACTTTCTAATGTGCAAAACAGCTCCTTAATTTGCTTCTTTTAGCCACTTTTTAACAGGATCAATCCACTGCGGTAAAGGGGTATAAAAAGCCCCGTGCTCCTTTGCGGTGCTTATCGCAATTTCATTAAAGCGCCTAATATGCTGACTCCGATCAGCTAAAAACTGGCATGAGCCCACCTCGTCCGATGTTTCGTAAATTGATAAAATATGACCGTGCATGGTTAAGCTGGGCCGATTATGTAAATAGCGACCGCACGCCGCCAAAATGATGAAGTTAACGTTTTCATTCGCTAACAAATGGGATGTCTCGATTGTAATTGCGCCACCACGAGAAAACCCAATTAGTGAGATATTACTCGCAGGAACGCCATGTGCAATGAGCAAACGAACATCGCTTGCTAGCTTTTGGGCAAACGCTTTAGGCTTGGTATTTTTAGCCCTGTGGTAGGCAATCAAATTATAATCCGCGTCAGCCAAAGCTTTTTTTATCCTCGGAAACTCATATGTTCCCCAACGCGCATTCACAGGCGTAGGATTCGTGCCTTCAACAATCAGGCCATGAGAATAAAATACATATTTTTGAGAACTTTTAATCTTGTCGGGAAATTGCTCATACACATCTGCCGCAAAGAGCGATGAGGGAAATAATGCAATAAACAGTTTCACCCAACACATGTTGGTAAACGAGCGGGCACCAAAGGCCATAAAAACACACTCTCCATACTTATATAATTAATTATAAAACAATACCCTAACCGAGCTTGTTTGCCAATTTGACACTTAATTCAACAGTGCATTTTTTAACCCCCCTTTGTTGCGCCAGCAAAGTGCATCCACTTAAAACATTTCACTGTTTTAGTGCTTTTGTAGTTTTAAGGTTTATTATTAAAAAATAAGCAATTGATTTAAAAGCAATAATAATATTTTGGCGGATGGCATGGATCTTTCATTAGTTTGGATAAGCCTTTTAAAAGGTGGCTGGCTAGGCAATGACATAACCTAGCTACATAACATGCGAAATTACACACCTCGTCTACAGGGAGCACGAGCTATGACTAACTTTTACCACACTCTGTATCTATTATGGCGCTTAGACATAAGCGTTTGGCATGTCCATGAGGCAAACGACACGCATACCACGGCCGAAAAGGAGCGTCGATATGTTAAATAACGCCCCTCATCTGGATGAAGTGCTGCAAAAACTGAGTGGTTATCAACTAACGATTACAGAAGCGGCTGAGCAATACGATTTACCTAAGCGGGTCATTTATAAAGCACTGCGACAACATCAAGCTAAAAATACGAAACAAAAAGCGTATTTAATAGCCACTCAAAAGCGTTTACAGCAAACATTGCAAACGGTAGAGCTCGAATTAGCTAATTTAAATTGATCAAAAACGTATAACTTTCACTATAGTTATAAAAACCTAAATATGTTGTCTCATTATGATTAAAGCAGTAGAAGTAAATTTCGATGGCCTTGTAGGCCCGACTCACAATTACGCAGGGTTATCATACGGTAATGTCGCATCACTGAATAATGCGGCCAGTTATTCCAATCCTAAAGAGGCGGTACTGCAAGGCCTCGCTAAAATGAAAGCCATGCATGACTTAGGCTTAACCCAAGGTGTGTTCGCACCTCATGCAAGGCCCGATGTGGATGTTTTACGCCACCTCGGTTTTAGCGGCAGTGACACAGAGGTGATAGCCAAAGCCTTTAAGGCTGACCCAATTTTGTTACGTGCATGCTATTCAGCGTCAGCCATGTGGACAGCAAATGCTGCAACCGTTTCTCCCTCCGCTGATACTCTCAATGGGAAAGTACATTTTACTGCCGCAAATTTAAATAATAAATTTCACCGTTCTTTAGAGCCCGTAACAACGACTCGCTTATTAAAAGCCATGTTCAACAATGACACCCACTTTAGTCATCATACTCATCTTCCTGAGCAAGGTTTTTTTGGTGATGAAGGCGCGGCGAACCACACTCGTTTAGCGGATGATCATGGCAGCACAGGGCTTGAAATGTTTGTCTATGGCGCCAGCGCCTTTAATAGCGCGTTACCAAAGCCCGTTAAGTTTCCAGCACGTCAAACCCTTGAGGCCTCGCAAGCGATTTGCCGCTTACATGAGCTAAAGCCAACAAGCCAAATTTTGTTACAGCAAAACCCTGATGTCATTGATCAAGGTGTATTCCACAATGATGTTATTGCCGTTGGCAATGCGAATGTGCTGCTGTGCCATGAACAAGCGTTTATCAATCAGCCGCACGCTATTGAGCAAATAAAACGTGCTTATTTAGGCGAAAAAACCCTGCATATTATTGAGGTGCCTACCGCGAAAGTGAGTATCCAAGATGCCGTTTCAAGTTATCTGTTTAACAGCCAACTGGTGAGTTTAAATAACGGCAGTATGCTTCTGGTTGCCCCCCAAGAATGCCAAAATAATAGCGCCGTCAATGCCTTTATTAATGAAATGATTTTAGCTGAGAACCCGATTAATCAAGTGCACTTTTTTGATTTAAAACAAAGCATGCAAAACGGAGGCGGACCAGCATGCTTGCGTTTACGTGTAGCACTTAATCAACAAGAACTCGCAGCAGTTAACCCTGCGGTCATCTTAACGGATGATAAATACCACCAGCTGTGTGCATGGGCCAACGACAACTACCGCGATAGACTCAGTAGTGACGACTTCGCTGATCCAAATTTATTACTGGAAAGCAGGCAAGCACTCGATGAACTAACGCAAATATTAAAGCTAGGCTCAGTGTACCCATTCCAACTGTATCGATAATGACGAGTTACATGAATGAAAGACGAGGCTGGTTTTGATTAAACTAAACACGATTAGCTTAACTAAAATAGGATGACCAAAACAATGCGACCTACAATAAAAGTACTCAATACTTTGCAGTTGCTGAAGCATGCTTGTAGCGCTCATATTTAAAACATAAAAAGTCGGTAGGTTATATATAGAGTCTACTGACTTCCCCCTCTAGCTTATTGCGTTTATTTTTAACCTATTCAGTCAGCTGAGAGCTCCATAATCCTTCTTTGTATAAACAACTGACTATGATAAATCACTTTTTTTTGTCTATGCTATAAAGTAGCTAAGTTTAATGATAGGACATCACTTAATGGCTCTGCATAATACCCAAAATTTGCCACCTGTTCAGTATGTGACTAACGACACGTTACATCAACTTTTTGATGCTATCGATTCTATCTCGGTGCAAGGCTATGATGAGCAACGCCGTGTTATATATTGGAACAAAGGCAGCGAAATACTGTATGGGTTTACTTGCCAAGAAGCGATGGACAAAAAGCTCGAAGATTTGATTATTCCAGCGCCTATGCAAGAACCGGTTATAAAAGCACACAGTGACTGGGTTAATCTAGGGATTGAAATTCCTGCTGCAGAACTCACCTTAACTCATAAAGATGGCAGTGATGTTGCGGTATTTTCAAGCCATGTCATGCTAACAAATGAATACAACACCAAACAAATGTATTGCATTGATATTGATTTGTCTGAAGTGCATAAAGCACAAGCCGAAGCGACATTTAATGCCACCATGTTACAAACACTATTTGAAGCCATCCCTGACTTATTTTTTGTTTTAGAGCACGACGGTACAATTACCGACTACCACGCAAGTGATAAAAATGACCTGTACGTGTCACCTGCGCAGTTTATTGGCAAGAAAATGGCTGAGGTACTACCTGAAAAAGTAGCACAAATGTTTGACCTGCATATCGAAAAAGCAATCACACTTGGAGACATGGTCAGTTTTGAATATGATTTAAGCATGCCTGATGGGATTTATTATTACGAAGCGAGGGTACGCTTGCTGCCCAAAACAAACCAAATAATGATGATCATTCGTGATATTACCCAGCCACACCGCTCAGCAGAGCTCATTCGTCGTCAAGCGCACTTTGACCACTTAACCGCATTGCCTAATCGTTTTTTATCCCTTGACCGGTTGTCACAGTTACTGGGGGCTATTCAAAAAAAACATGAAAAAGCAGCTGTTTTGTTTTTAGATTTAGACGACTTCAAAAAAGTAAATGACTCTTTAGGGCATGAAGTGGGTGATAAAATATTAATAGAAACGGCACACAGATTACAACAAACCCTAAAACAAAACGACACGGTAGGCCGATTAGGTGGTGATGAGTTTATTGTCTTGATCCCTAATTTAAAAAACGATAATGATGCTTTGGCTATTGCTGAGCGACTATTAAACGCATTTAGAAAGCCATTTAAAATAGAGGGTAGAGAATTAATACTCACACTCAGTATCGGCATTGCTATTTCACCAAAAGATGGAACAACAGCCTCCATGTTATTGCGCAATTCTGATACAGCGATGTATCAAGCAAAAGCGCAAGGTCGAAATACATTCTCATTTTTTACAGCGCAAATGAATGCCACTATGCAGCGCCGTTTTGAAATAGAAGTGCACATGCGCAGCGCACTTAAAAAAAATGAGCTTGAAGTCTATTACCAGCCCCAAATAAATGTAAAAACAAACAAAATTATTGGTGCTGAAGCATTACTGCGTTGGCATAACGAAAAGCTGGGTACGATCACCCCTGAAGAATTTATACCGATTGCTGAGCAAACAGGTTTGATCATACCTATGGGTATGTTTGTTATTGAACAAGCTCTAAAGTTTTTAAACGAGTGGCAGGCCATGAATAAACAAAACTACACCATGGCAGTTAATTTATCACCGTGCCAATTTAGGGATCCTGAACTGGTCAATACAATCATGCATGCATTGCATAAATACGAGGTTAAAAACGAGCATTTAGAATTAGAAATCACCGAGGGAGTATTAATGAATGGCCAAGACTCTATACGTGACGCACTAACAAAAATTGATGAACTAGGTATAAAATTGTCAATGGATGACTTTGGCACAGGGTATTCATCTTTAAGTTATTTGCGCCAATACTCGTTTGATGTATTAAAAATTGATCGCAGCTTCATTAGTGCTATCACCGACGATAAGGCTGATTTTAATTTAGTAAAAGCCGCGATTGCCATGTCACATAGCCTAGAGATTAAGGTCGTGGCAGAAGGCGTTGAAACCAAAGAGCAGCTTGATTTACTCAACACGCTTGAGTGCGACATCGCACAGGGATTTTATTTAAGTAGGCCCTTACAGGCTTCTCAGATGCTTACTTTTTCATTAACGTAGCGCTCGAGCACTCCAATATTGATAAAAGTGAGTGCTTTGGCGTGTTCAGTTAAACCCCTGTACTATCCGTTATTTTGTATGTATGCCAATGCAGTCATTGACTTGTAACTCACATTTGGATGCATAACATGAGTAGGCTCAGGATCGACGATGTCTATCGGTATATCATTACTACGTGCAATGTCCAATGCCATTTGGGTTATGTTGACACTAAACGACGTCCCCATAAATACGATTTTATCAGCATCAAGCATACGTTGTTGCGCCTCACTGATGCGATAAAGCTCCGTGTAGAACTCATCAAATAATAACACATAGGGTTTTAATGATTGGTTGATCACAGGCTGGTGGTTTTCAATTTTAAACAACTCAAGCAATGAATCATGCAAACGGCTTTCATCTACGTTATCCCAAGGGGTCGTTTGTTGTATTACCTCATCACCCTGATGATGAAACAACGTCATTTGATCAAGCCGCCCATGAATAGCAATGTAATCTTTATTCCCAGCTTTTCCGTCCAAACCATCAATATTTTGGGTAATTAAGTTTTTATCACTCAGCCAATGATGCACCTCATTAGGGCCATGGTTACGATAAGTCGCAAAACGATGGTAATACCACGCTAGAAACTCACGTGGGTTACTTTGATACATTGCTCTTGTTGCCATTTCCATTGGCGTATAATTTTTACTACCAATAGTCCAAAAGCCATCTTCACCACGAAAGGTCGGGATGCCACTGGCTGCACTCACCCCTGCCCCTGTAATATACAGTGTATTCATTGTGAATCCCTTACGGTATATGCTGACACAGAATTGATAACCTGTTGAGTGTTGTTCATACCCCCCACGATGTATAACACACCTTGGTGTTCTAATAGGCCGCGATGATCCATACTCGCAGTGTCCATTGGAGAGAGTATCTCCCAACGATTACCCTTGATATCAAAACGCCATACATGCGCACTTGCAGGCGCAGGCTTACCGTTATATCCCATCCCATTGTAATTATACGGGTTGGGTGAACCACCCAACATATAAATAAACCCATTAAAGTGCGTTGCCGCCATACGGTAATGGGCGGTACCTGTGGGGTGAGGCAGTGTTCGCCAGTCAATTTTAAGCGGATTAGTGTGATCTATCGTGCCTTTTAAACACTGAGCAACTGCTGCAAATGAGCGTCGTTTGTCTGGATTAGCTTGTGTTTTTACGCCATCACAAATCACAATTGTATTCTCACTGATTGCAGCCGCTTGGCCAAACACCGGCACCCCTAAAAATGGCGAGGCTTGTCGCCACGTATCTGTTTGCGTATCGTAAACCTGCACAAGGTTTACATTTCCATCATTATGCCAACCACTAAGGAGGTATATGTAACGCTGTTTATATTTAAGCGCAACACTATCATCAACAGGCACCGGCATAGAGGCAAGTTGAGTGTAACTGTCGTTTTTAACATCATACCGATATACATCAGGACTTGAGATTTCTGTATGGTCACTACTTACTGTATAGCCACCAAATATATACGCGTATTCCCCCATACCGATGGCTGTGCTAGCTAATCGCCCTGTCGGTTTTAAACTACTGGGAACAGGGCGTTTATTCTGCCATTGTTGCTCACCCAGCTTTAATGCCCATACTTTATTATGCACGCTGTGGTGATCTTTTTTTGCACCTAAGCCCATAAAGCTTAAAAAGTAAGGCTGCTCATTTACTGTCACTTTTGCCACAGCATTGTTTGCAACAGGCTCAGGTAAGGCAGGTAAACTTGCTAAAGCAAGTGAGAGAAGTAGGCTCATAAATATCATTCAATGATCAAATATTGATTAATAATAACATTTAAGTGCCCATGGAAAAATCCTTAATAAGCCACACTAATACGTTGATTAACATGCGCGGTATTTTGCGCTTCATCTAGCATCGCAATGGCATAATCGGTGACCGAAATTTTACTTTCACCTTGCTCATTGGTAAAAAATGCATCACCACCTATACGATATGCACCTTCACTTTTGCCCGGGTAAATAACGGCTGCAGGGCTTACAAACGTCCATGGTGTTGCTGTGCTTGTTGATCTGAAAACCTTTAATGCCTCACCCTGCGCTAATGCTTCATCTTTATATTCAGCAGGAAAATCGGGGGATGATACTAAAGTAACGCCTGGTGACACTTCTAAGCTGCCCGCACCACCAACCCACAATAGTCGCGTGTTCGTTCCAGAAAGTGCCGCTAATAAACGCTCAGCAGTACGGGAAACTATCTCATGGTTACCAGCAGCACGCCCACCAACTGAAGCAATCACCACATCTGCACCAACTAATACCTCTGCAATGTCACTTTGCGAATGTAAGTCAAACTCTTTCACTGCCGTACCATCTGTTACTTTTCCTGCATCACGCACTACCGCTGTTACATTGTGGCCGTTTTCTTTCGCTTGCGACATAATGTGACCACCAATCCAACCTGTAGCCCCTAAAATAGTAATATTCATATCTGTATCCTTAAAAAAGTATTTATCACCTGAGGAGTGTTCTCAGCTGTTGAAAACAAGTTTACTTGCATACTAATTGATGATAAATAAACCTTATAGATACAAATTGATTCACATTAAGTTACTAATGGATAAAATAACTGCAATTCAAAGCTTTGTTGAAGTTGCACGATGTAGCAGCTTTACAAAAGCAGCTGACAACCTAAACCTTAGCCGTTTACAAGTTACCCGCCATGTACAAGATATTGAGCAGTGGCTTAGTTTGCGGTTATTTCATCGCACCACACGTAAAGTCAGTTTAACCAATCAAGGCGAAGAGGCGCTTACCTACTGTAAACAATTACTCAGCACCGTATCGGATTTGCAAAGTAGAGCCCATAGCCACAATAACGAGCTAGTGGGAACAATTAGAATCGCAGCGCCTATTGGTCTTGGGCAAAACTTATTATTTGAAGCAATTGAAGCGTTTGTCGCTATGCACCCGAATACGACATTTCAACTGGTGCTCTCTGATAGCTTATCGCAATTAGTGGATGAGCGAGTAGACATCGCCCTGCGTTACACTCATCAGCCTGATGAGCAGCTCATAGCTCGCAAATTAATGTTTATAAATACAGTTGTTTGCGCATCCCCAGACTATTTAGCAAGTACAAATAAAATAACCACTCCACAAGATTTATTACAGCATAACTGCTTATTGCATAGTGGCAATTCAACATGGCACTTTCTAGGTGACAATTCAGATGAAAAAGTCACCGTAAAGGGTAATATTAACGCCAATGATATGACGGTATTACGCAAGGCAGCAATCAGAGGGATGGGAATTGCTAATTTACCTTGTGATTTAGCACAAGAATATTTAAAGACAAAACAACTGGTTAAAGTAATTCCAACCTACTCTACCCCTGGTAACCATTTATGGGCAGTTTATTTATCACGTAACTACCAACAAAATTTGGTTCGAGCATTTATTGACTTTTTAACCCAACGTTGGCAACAAGACATACTGTAACCATTATCGCCTCCCCCACACTGTGGTCATTTCAACACGGTATTAATGAAACGTGTAGTATTGACATATTACCCGTTCCCGATTTGTGTATGTTTTACTAGAAATCGACAATACGTCGGATACTTTCCCTACGCTTATTTACACACAAAAACGGAGCATAAAATGGCTAAAGTACTTATGATCACGGGTGACTTTGTAGAAGACTATGAAAACATGGTGCCTTTTCAAGCGTTATTAGCAATGGGACATGATGTTGATGCTGTATGCCCTGATAAAAAAGCCGGTGATACTATAGCAACCTCAATCCATGACTTTGAGGGCGATCAAACCTATATACCCAAGCCACCTCAAGATGCAGAATTCAGCGTTTCACAGGGGCTTAATATCAAGGCGTTACTTTGCAAGAATGGTAGTCCCTTTTAAGAATTAACAACGATGAGAGTAAGTTCCTGTGAAACGCCCAAGGGGTTGGTTTAAAAGCGATTTGTTCTGCGTTATTGATTTTAACAATAGAACCACTATTATTTGCAATCAATGCCTTGTCTAAATCACTTTTAATTCCAACTGAAACTCGCATCTTGCGGTGGTTTGGGTATACAAAAAACGTGGTCACAACTTTGCACTCAACGCGACGTTCGCCAATGTAAATGCCGCTGATTACGATGCTTTGTATTTACCTGGTGGCCGTGCCCCTGAATATTTACGTTTAAACCCTGCTGTGATTGAAATCATCCAATATTTTGCCAAGGCAGACAAACCAATCGCCTCTATTTGCCATGGCCCGCAATTATTAACAGCTGCTGGTGTTATTGAAGGGAAAAAAGTATCTGCTTACCCTGCATGCCAACCTGAAGTAAAAATGGCCGGTGCAGAATATGTTGAACTACCTATGGACGGCGCAATAACCGACGGCCAATTAGTCACTGCGCCTGCATGGCCTGCCCACCCTGCCATGTTAAAGCAATTTGTGGCATTGTTATAAGCAATACTGTTATTGCAGCCAACATCACAGCATCAAAGGATTAATTATATGTGCCAACTTTTCATCAATGCTGACAGTCGATTATGGACATGTCGTACCAAATCTTTACGCATTGATTGCGTAGTCACCTCTATTCGTCTCGAAGAGTTCTTTTGGGATATTTTAGCTGAAGTGGCGTTTCGTGACCAAATGAGCGTTAATCAAATGATCACTAAGTTATACCTTGAATCACTTGATGCTGACCATGATATTGGCAACTTTACGTCGTTCTTGCGGGTTTGTTGCTCACGTTATTTATCGCTGGTGGCTGATGGCGATATAACGCGTGAGGAGACAGCGGCTCTTAACGATATCGATGCAAAACAGGTTTTACAGCAGGAACAACTTCGAGCAACACTACGCAAAACACGCTTTAAAGACTCTCCTATAAAACCCGCTATAAACTGATCAGAGAACATACATGTCACACTTATCACTTATTGCCTCGTTAAAAGAAATCGTGGGCGCACGGTATGTACTAACCTCTGAACGCGCAACAGCCCCTTACCGTAAAGGCTTTAGAGAAGGCCATGGCCCGGCACTTGCGGTTGTAAAGCCTGCGACATTATTGCAACAATGGAATACACTACAAGCCTGTGTGAATGCGGGTGTAATCGTGATTATGCAAGCAGCAAACACAGGATTAACAGGTGGCTCCACACCCACTGAAAACTGCGACCGCAGTACTGTTATCATTAACACCAACCGCATAACCGACATTCACGTACTCCCTCGGCAACAGCAGATTATAGCCTTGCCTGGCGCTAGCTTATTCTCATTAGAAAAAGCATTAGCGCCGTTTGGACGCGTACCACATTCAGTCATCGGTTCATCATGCATTGGCGCATCAATTGTTGGCGGCGTCTGCAATAACTCTGGTGGCGCACTAGTAGAGCGAGGTCCAGCCTACACAGAACTGGCCTTGTATGCACAAATAAACGCCGATGGAACAGTCAGCTTAGTTAACAACCTTGATATTGAGCTTGGCACCAAGCCCGAGCAAATACTCACTAACTTACAAAATAAAAATTATACTCAGTCTGATATCAAAACCACCTCAAAACACGCATCCGACCGCGACTACGCCGACTGGGTTAGAAAAACAGATCAAGATACACCTGCTCGCTTTAACGCAGATCCTAGGCGCTTACATCAAGCCAGTGGGTGTGCGGGTAAACTCGCGGTATTTGCAGTGCGTGTGGACACCTTTGCTAAAAATGAGCTTGAACATACGTTTTATTTGGGCACTAACTCAAGCAGCGCATTGCAAGCTGTACGCAAAATATTATTGGAGAAAGCCACCAGCCTGCCAGTTTATGCTGAGTATTTACATCGTGATATGTTTGAACTTGCTGATGACTATGGCCGCGACACCGTATTGCTAATAAAAAATCTCGGCACTCAATGGCTGCCCAAGTTTTTTAATATAAAGCGCCAGTTAGATACTGTTTGCCAAAAACTGCCTTTGTTACCCAGAAATAGCGTCGATAAGCTCGTTTACCGCCTTAGCAAGCTATTCCCAAGCCAAACGCCAAGCAGACTAAAAGAGTGGAACGAACAGTACCAGCATCAGTTGATTTTGACGGTTAAAGGCGACGCCCATCAACCTACATTGGCGTTAATTGAAAAGGTGCAAAAAGTGCATAATGTCGCTTTGTTTGAATGCACAGAAAAAGAGACCAAATCGGCCTACTTATTACGTTTTGCAGCCGCAGGCGCTGCTGTGCAATACGCCAAAATAAATCACCACCAAGTAGAAGATATACTCGCGCTGGATATTGCCTTAAAACGTAACGACACCAATTGGTTTGAAAAGCTACCATCACATATTACCAACAAACTGATAAGTAAGCTCTATTACGGCCACTTTTTATGCCACGTATTCCATCAAGATTATTTAGTAAAAAAAGGAGAAGACAGCGCAGCAGTTAAAACCGCCCTGCTTGAGCTATTAGAGCAACGCGGCGCTGAATATCCAGCGGAACACAACGTGGGGCATCATTACCATGCAAAACCCGCTCTGGCTGATAATTACCGTAATTTAGACCCAACCAACACCTTGAATGCAGGCATTGGCGGCATGTCTAAAAAGCGTGATTACGAAGAGTGAGTTGTTGGTAATAAATCCATGTTGAAAAGCGCACAATGCTGATTAACTTCTGCACCCTGCGCTAACAGTTAGCCCGTTAACCTGACATATTTTTCAGCCAGTTCATCGATACTCTCACGATGATCTGGGTCGGGTTTTATGCAATCGATGGGGCATACACTTACACACG
The DNA here is from genome assembly GCF_001469215.1 of Pseudoalteromonas sp. H105. GTDB lineage: Bacteria > Pseudomonadota > Gammaproteobacteria > Enterobacterales > Alteromonadaceae > Pseudoalteromonas. The sequence continues at coordinate 29,440 of NZ_LOFH01000011.1, read as the reverse complement.
TTGGTTTATCGTAGTGGCCAACGCATTCGGTGCATTTATCTGGGTCTATTTGATAAATTTTAGCGCCCATGTAAATCGCTTCATTAGGACACTCGGGATCGCACATGTCACAGTTAATGCATTTACTGTTTATGAGTAAAGCCACTATTTAACCTCATTGCATATTGCTAGCATAAAATTACAGCCGCGAATTATGCACTTTATTCTCTGTTGCTTTATTGATCTCAAACAAAAAATTGTGATAGGTAATTCGCGCCACCATTATCTTTACAATCAAACAATAGACACTATAATGTCCATTAACATAAAAAATATTACTTTTTAGCTACAGTAATGTCCAAATTAATTCGAGTGAGTTTATTATCAATTATTTATTGTTAAGCGAAGGTGATGTGCAGCTGGCTTTTGCTGAGCACCTAAAAGAACGTCGCAAAAAAGCAAAAATGTCACGCGAAGCGTTAGCTAAAAAAAGCACAGTACCTGCATCCACAATAAAAAAGTTTGAAGTTACAGGACTTATTTCATTCAGGCAGCTATTACTTTTGTGGCAAACACTCGACGATTTGACTCGTTTATATGAATTAACAAAAGCGCCAACTCAAGGCAAGAATGCGCCAACGTCTATTGAACAGGTATTAAACAATGGCCTTTAACCCCATAGAAAAGCTAGAAGTAAAACGTACACTGTCAGACTCAACAGAGTTAATGGTGGGTGTACTTGCACAAAATAGGCAAGGTGTTTACTTTCAGTTCGACCAAAGTTATTTAGAGACATACGGTAACCTTTCGCCATTCTCACTCGCCTTCAATAGAGATGTTCAATTAGCACCTAAAAGCCCACATAATGGATTGCATGGGGTCTTTTCTGATTGTTTACCTGATGGGTGGGGGTTACTACTACAGGACCGTGTATTCAGGCAAAATAATATAATGCCGAATTTTGTTACCGCAATGGACCGCTTATCTTTTGTCGGCTATTCGGCTATGGGAGCATTATCGTTTACACCTGAAACTCATTATGATGGCACAAATGACGATGAAGCTGGTCTTGCTACATTAGGCCAACAAGCCCAAGCAATATTTGACGGACAAACAGAAGAAGTACTTTCTGCGTTAGTGGCTGCTGGTAGCTCCGGCGGTGCACGCCCTAAAGCCCAAATTTATTTTCCTGACAATAATATACAAGAATGTAGAACAAAACCTAAAACAGGTGATGATGCTTGGTTAATCAAATTCACATCCAAAAACCTCGCTTTAGGGCATGAGGAAGGCTTATGTGAAGCTGTGTATTTGGATTTAGCTGAACAAGCGGGATTAAACCCTCCTCAGAGATTACTGGTCCCCGCCCCAGAAGGGACCGGTGCAAAACAATGGCTTGCCTTAAAACGATTCGATAGGTTTAAATTAATCGGTGATAAAATAGGCTGCAAACATATGCATAGTGCATGTGGCTTGCTAGATGCTGATTTTCGCACACCTTCATTAGATTATGAGGACTTAATTAAAGCGAGCCGTGTTTTATGTAAATCGCCGGCCGCAGGGCAATTACAATTTCGTCGAGCGATTTTTAATTTATTTAGCTGTAACCAAGACGACCACAGTAAAAACTGGGCTTTTTTACAAGAAGATTCTGGTGAGTGGGATTTAGCACCTTTTTATGATGTCACTTTTAGCCCCCATCCCTTTAACGAGCATGCGACTTCGTTTGCTGGATTTGGAAAAAACCCGCCACTAAAAGCGATTCAAAAGCTGGCCTCTGCCGCCGGTTATGCAAATTGGAAGCAGGTACAGGTGATCATATCTGAGATATCAGAGATTATTTTCAACTTTAAAGACACTGCTAAAGCGCTAAACGTGAATAAGCAAACGATTAACTTAATAGAGCAACAACTTGATAATACGTACGCCATAAATAAGCATTTAACTGGTCGCTAATAGTATTAAGCTATCTATAAAACCTCGACGTTTACTTTACTAGCGCCGAGGTTTTAATTTTAACCGCAATGCTATAACCTAAACACTAACCACGGCTTTTTTAAACGGATTGCGGGTATCTTGGTTTTCATCAAGATTACGCATTAAGATGGCGTGTTCTAAATCAATACTTTCTGGCAGTGGTATTTTTACAACGTGGCCAGACCCTTTTGCATCAGTAATTTCCTCGCCTTTTTTGTTTTTCATCGCTTGTAGCGTGAAGTTAAAATTACCAAGCGGTGTCATCAGCTCTAATGAATGGCCAACGCAAAACTTATTTTTTACGTCAATCTGCACTAACCCATCTTCATCTCGGCCGAGCACTTCTCCAACAAACTGTTGTTTATCAGAAACTGAATGACCGTATTCGTAGTTTTGATAATCTTGATGGGCGTGGCGCTTTAAAAAACCTTCCGTGTAACCACGGTGTGCGAGGCTTTCAAGTGTTTTAAATAGATCAGCATCAAACGGCTTACCTGCAACGGCATCGTCAATTGCTTTACGATAAACCTGTGCAGTACGGGCTACGTAATAAAATGACTTAGTACGGCCTTCTATTTTAAGGCTGTGTACGCCCATTTTTGTTAATTGCTCAACATATTGCACTGCACGTAAATCTTTTGAATTCATGATGTAAGTGCCGTGCTCATCTTCAAACGCGGGCATGTATTCACCTGGGCGGCCTTGTTCTTCAAGCATAAAAACATCATTGCTTGGTGCGCCTTCACCCAGTGTTGGTATTACTGCTTTGGGGTCTATTTTGTGCACCATTTCACCGGTTTCGTTTTCAGTGCCAGGTTTAACGTCGTATTCCCAACGACAGGCATTAGTACATGTACCTTGGTTCGGATCGCGTTTATTAATGTAACCAGAAAGCAGGCAACGTCCAGAATACGCCATGCATAACGCGCCATGCACAAATACCTCAAGCTCGGTTTCAGGGCACAGTGTGCGAATTTCGCTTATTTCTTCAAGTGATAACTCGCGCGATAATATAACCCGCTCAATACCATGCTTAGCCCAAAATTTTACGCTAGCGTAATTGACTGCATTGGCTTGCACTGATAAATGAATGGGCATATCAGGCCACTTTTCACGTACCAACATTATTAATCCTGGATCAGACATGATCAAGGCATCTGGCCCCATCGCAATTACCGGCTCTATATCTCGTAAATACGACTTAACTTTAGCGTTATGCGGTGCAATATTGGATACCACATAAAACTTTTTATTTAATGCATGGGCTTCATCAATCCCAACTTTAAGGGTATCAAGATCAAACTCATTATTACGTACTCTTAGGCTATAACGTGGTTGGCCTGCATAAACAGCATCAGCACCATAGGCAAACGCATAGCGCATATTTTTTAAACTACCAGCAGGAGAAAGTAACTCTGGTACAAACGTATTTGAGGGGATAGTAGACGACATTCGCGCTCCATACATCGAACTGGGGTCAAGCCAGTTGCATGAAAAGTAAGATTTAATGAAGCGCCAGAGTCTATGGCCTTTAAGGTAGCTTTGTGTTGATCAGAATCAATCAAACCCGTCTTATTCTTTTTTTAATTATCTGAGCTGCAATAGCAAGTGAGCCTTTGCAGCTCAGATGTTAACCATACCGTGAGGTGTATATCTAAATCACCTCAATATGCAGAATTCAGCGTTTCACAGGGACTTAATATCAAGATGTTACTTTGCGAGAATGGTAGTCCCTTTTAAGAAATAATAACGATGAGAGTCAGTGCCTTTGAAACGTCCAAACGGTTGGTTTAAAAGCGATTTATACTGCGTTATTGATTTTAACAATAGAACCACTATTACTTGCAATCAATGCCTTGCCTAAATCACTTTTAATTCCAACTGAAACTCGCATCTTGAGGTGGTTTGGGCATATAAATTAGTTAGAAAGCAAAATCTCGGGGGTCTCTATTAAAAACTGCTTTCCGTTGTCTAGGCTAATTTCAATATAAAACACATGGCTGCTTTCAAATTCGGGCGCAGTATTTAGCGTAAAATTAAAGTACCTTTGCATCATAATCGGCAATAATTCTCGCACTTTTGCAATTGTTACAGCTTCTTGGCGGTTCTCAATATTAAATTCAATGACGCTAAACACATTGTTTAAACTGCTCCCTGCAGCTAAGTCAGTATTAAAGTCAGCAGACGAATAAATATTAAGCTGGGTTAATTTATTATTTGCTGGGATTACTACAGGCAAAGTTATGCAGTTTTCAGCATAAGTTTTATTTTCATCAAATTCGTCACCGGAACTATAAACATTGGTCCCTGTGGCCTCAAATGATACGTTAATCTTGTCGTAAGAAATCAAAGTATTTGCTTGATATTCACCATTGTTAACTGCTACTTCAATTTCGTTTATATCAATCGCTATCGGTGTAGGCGGGCATTCTAATGTAGCCTCGTTGTCTGAACCGCACGCTGCAATTAAACCGGCTAACAGTGCAATTACTAATAACTTTTTCATTTTAATTGAATCCTTGTTTAATAGGAAAAAATTCCTATGGAGCTATTATGTATACAACACACTTCCATCCCCAGCAACAACCAAGCTTTAAATTAACAAGTCAGCACAAATGGTAACAACAATTAACAAAGCGCCATCAGAATCAAACCAGAAAACTAAAATCTTTCCCTTGTTTTTTTTCGATGGTCTAATTGTCATTTTTCGAGTATTTAATAACGCTAGGCATTTTGCTATAAAACGCGTATAATTCGCGCCCGTTAATATTCACACTTTTACTTAAAAATTATTGGAGCATAAAGATGGCTTTAGAGCGTACTTTCTCAATCGTAAAACCTGATGCAGTAGCTAAAAACCACATTGGCGCTATCTACAACCGTTTCGAAACTGCTGGCCTTAAAATCGTTGCAGCTAAAATGGTTCACCTTTCACAAGAGAAAGCTGAAGGTTTCTATGCTGAGCACAGCGAGCGTCCTTTCTTTGGTGCTTTAGTTTCTTTCATGACATCTGGCCCAGTAATGGTTACCGTTCTTGAAGGCGAAAACGCTGTTCTTAAAAACCGCGAAATCATGGGTGCTACTAACCCTGCTGAAGCACTAGCTGGTACTTTACGTGCAGACTACGCTGATAGCATCGACGAAAACGCTGTTCACGGTTCTGACGCTGTTGAATCTGCTGCTCGCGAAATCGCGTACTTCTTCGCTGACGAAGAGCTTTGCCCACGTACTCGTTAATTTGAACGCGTTAAGCAAAATAAAAAGGGCTTTCGGGCCCTTTTTTTAGTGATTAGCTAAGCAATTAACAATGTTTACCTAATGACTAAACTGGTCGAATTGTGTACAATTCATCCCCGTAAATTTTATCACCACCGTCACTGATTGAGGTTGTTTCATGACCGAGCAAAAAAAGATTAACTTATTAGATTTAAACCGAGATGCAATGCGCGAGTTGTTTGTGTCATTCGGTGAAAAGCCATTTCGTGGCGATCAGGTGATGAAATGGATTTATCATTTTGGTGTCGATAACTTCGACGACATGAGCAACGTTAATAAAAAACTAAAAGAAAAACTAAAAAACGAATGTGAAATTGTCGCGCCAGAAATTTCAGTACGCCAACAAGCAAGTGACGGCACTATTAAATATGCGCTAGTGCTTGATGGCGGCCAAGAAGTTGAAGCCGTGTGGATCCCAGAAAAAGAGCGAGCAACCTTATGTGTATCATCACAAGTTGGCTGCGCTCTTGAATGTACTTTTTGCTCAACAGCACAACAAGGCTTTAACCGTAACCTAAAAGTGTCAGAAATCATTGGCCAAGTATGGCGCGTAGCCAAAGACATCGGCCTTGATGGCAACAGTGAAAAACGCCCAGTGACTAACGTGGTAATGATGGGCATGGGTGAGCCACTACTTAACGTTAAAAATGTAGTTCCTGCAATGGAACTGATGATGGACGATTGGGGTTTTGGTTTATCTAAACGCCGCGTAACGTTAAGCACGTCAGGCGTAGTACCTGCACTTGATTTATTAAAAGAAAAAATCGACGTTGCTTTAGCAATTTCATTGCATGCGCCAGATAACGCATTACGAGATGTGTTAGTGCCTATCAATAAAAAGTACCCAATTGAAGAGTTTTTAGCTGCCTGTCGTCGTTACATTGATGGCTCTAAAGCCAACAAAGATGTCACTATTGAATACGTTATGCTCAATGGTGTGAACGACAGCACCGATCAAGCACACGCGCTGGTTAAAACGCTTAAAGGCACGCCATCTAAGGTTAACTTGATCCCATTCAACCCTTTCCCAGGTAATGAATACACCCGTTCAAGCAACAGTCGAATAGACCGTTTTTCTAAGGTGTTACAAGCTGGCGGTATTACGTGTATTGTACGCCGTACTCGAGGGGACGATATCGATGCAGCTTGCGGTCAATTAGCGGGTGATGTGGTTGACCGTACTAAACGTATGGCAAAGAAAAAAATGCGTGATGAAAATGCAATTTCGGTAAATATCCAGCAAGCTTAAGCGAACTAACCTCTAAAGTACTTGTGTTTAAGCATTAAAATTTGAAAAAGTTGATGCAACACAAGTGCTTTTCGGTAAGATAGGCTGATATGGATAATAATAAGAGATAAGGTAATGCGATCTTTACTTGCTTTAACTGTTAGTCTGCTTGCCCTCGGCGGGTGTGTTACTGAAAACAGTTATGAAGGCAATGATAAACCCGTTGTCGAAAACACTATCAATAATACTGGCGCAGCGCGCACTCGTATTGCACTTGCATTAGAATACCTCAATACCGGCAACAGCTCTCAGGCCAAGTATAATCTAGAACGTGCAGCGTCATTTGCACCAGACTTACCTGAAGTCCATTATTCCTTTGCTTATTATTATCAACAAGTCGGTGAAGACACCCTCGCGGATAATGCCTATCAAAAAGCGCTAAAAATTAACCCCAATGATCCAAATACCCGTAATAACTATGGGGTATTTTTATGTGGTATTAATGAATACGATCGTGCCACAGAACAATTTATTAAAGCCATTGAAATCCCAAGTTACATCCGCGTTGCAGAAAGTTATGAAAATTTGGCGTTATGTGCAATTGAATTCAATGACTTTGAACAAGCTGAAAAGTACTTTCGCTCGGCGATCAAGCACAGCTCTATGCGTGCATCTTCAATTATCAGCTTGTCTGCATTGTACTATGCAAAAAGTGATTTACATAAGGCGTAAGAATTACTGACTCGGTATGAAAAATCAGGCCAAGTTTCGCCACGTTCATTACTTTTAAACTATTTAATTGAGCAACGCATGGGTCATATTGAAAAAGCTGAAGCCACTGCTGCAACCATATTACAAACCTACCCAGTATCAAGTGAAGCGGTGCTAATTCGCGAGCAACGTTTTAAACAAAGTGAATTTGAAATTCTGCGATTTAAGTATCGCCAAGCAAAACTTGATGAATTTAAGTCTGAAACCTCATCTGGAATGGTTAGCGCAAACCCACAAGTACGTATTGTAAAAAAGAAAAAAGCGCCTAGGTTCAAATCAACAAAAGAAAAGCAAATTACTGAGCCTGTACAAACAGCACAAAATAGCGCCCTTGAACGCCCTGCGGCAGAAATGACGGCCTCAAATGCTAACATACAAGCAAATATAACCAGTAAAGCGTCACAAACAAACGACGCCACCGTAGTAAAAACAACGTTCGTGCCGGCTAATATTAATATCGAGAGCCCCCCCGTTGATACCCTCGCTGTATTGGGCGCATTAACAACTGCAGCGACAACCACCGATGTGGTTCTGCAGACAAACAAGCCCGTTACAACAAAAGCAAATAACAATGCCCAAGCTGTTTTGTCTGCGTTGTCGGTGGTTGATTCACGCAATGAAAATCAAGTGGCTGTACCCGCAAAAGAGGGTTTTTTCACTTCAAAAGTTGAGACATTAAGTGTTGCAAGTGCATCACCAACTAAGCCAACCACACTTCAACCCACGCGCACAGCTGAGAAGCCAAAAGATGGGGTTAAAATTGTGTCATTTGGTGCACCAAAAACTGAACAAATGCTAAGTACAAAAACGAATGTCAATGCAACACAGCCGAGTCAAAATGGTAATCAATCAGCAGGTGAACAAGTTGAGTTTTATCAACCAGTAAAAAATGCAGCAGTATTTGCATCGCGAAATAGTCGCCAAGCTACAGTGCAATTTAATAATAGTGCGCCTGTCGATGAAGCACCTTTGTTAAACTCACGGTTATCGCCTCCTTCTATTCCATTTCATGTTTTACAGGCTGGTGAAAACCTATTTAGCATTTCAGTACGATACAATGTTAGACTACAAAAATTACTCCAATGGAATGGGTTAAGAGAATCTGATCGACTGGTCAATGGAACTAAAATTTACCTTAATGACCCCAATATTTATTATAAAATAAACGCAGGTGATACGTTGTATAGTATTGCCACAGAGCGTCGCTTGTTAATTGATCAGTTAATGCGATGGAATAAATTAAGCCCAGATATTGCTCTCAAACCTGGGCATAGACTCTTACTAGTGGATCCCGAATCATACGCATTATGAATGATGAAAATACAGAATCAACTCAGCCTAGCCTCGGCCAAACATTAAAAACAGGGCGTGAAGTGGCAGGTGTAAGCCTTGAACAACTGGCAAAAACCTTAAAGCTATCGGTGTTGCAATTACAGCATTTAGAAAATGATGAACATCATTTATTAGGCCCAGCAACCTTTGTTAAAGGGTATGCTAAGTGTTACTGCCGCGAGTTTAATTTAGATAATGACACTGTCATGGCACTGTTTCCTGAGAATCAGGAAACAGTAAAAAAATCTAAAATGCAAAGCTTCTCCAAGCGCACCGAAAAAGAAGCGCATGACAGTCGATTAATGCTGGTTAGTTACATTATATTAGCGATTGCAATTGGCTCCTCTGCATTGTGGTGGTGGCAAAACTCAACACCATTAAACCAACAAACCGTAACCAAACCGGTTATTGATTTAAGCACACAAGACATAACGCAAACACAGTCGCAACCCGTTAACACTGACGACCAGCAAATCGAACTCGTTCAGCCTGAAACAAACACCCCTGAACAGCCAATACAAATGCGTGAAGAGCCTGTCTCTGAGCCAGTGCAACAAGAACAAAATGGCTTAAGTACGGTCGTAATGTTGTTTAATGAAGATAGCTGGGTCGAAATACACGACGGTGAAGGCGAAAAAGTCGCTTTTGGCGTAAAAAAAGCAGGGTATGAAATGACCGTAACAGGCACACCTCCTTTTTCAGTGGTATTAGGGAAACACCAAGTAGTTGAAATCACACTCAATGGTGAAGCCATCGATATTTCGAATTTTCCTAAAAATCGTTTAGCCAAATTTAATTTACCCTTAGCAGAGTAGTCGCTATGTTTTCAGAATCTCCAATCAAACGCAGAAAATCAACTCGTATCAATGTCGGTCATGTCCCCATTGGTGATGGTGCACCTATTGCCGTGCAGTCAATGACCAACACGGACACCATGGATATTGATGCCACGGTTGCACAAATTCAAGCTATACAAGATGCAGGGGCCGATATTGTTCGTGTATCCGTACCAACAATGGCCGCGGCAGAAGCATTTAAAAGCATTAAAGAACAAGTGACTATTCCACTTGTAACCGACATTCACTTTGATTACCGCATCGCATTAAAAGTCGCGCAATATGGCGCTGATTGCTTGCGTATTAACCCCGGTAATATCGGCAGTGAAGACCGTATTCGAGCGGTGGTTGATTCCGCACGCGAACACAACATTCCTATTCGTATTGGGGTAAATGGCGGCTCTCTAGAGCGAGATTTACAAGAAAAATATGGTGAGCCAACACCTGAAGCACTCCTTGAATCGGCTATGCGCCATGTGGATATACTGCGCCGTTTAGACTTTGACCAATTTAAGATTTCCGTTAAAGCATCCGATGTATTTTTAGCCGTAGGCGCATACCGTTTGCTGGCTAAAGAAATCGACCAACCACTGCACTTAGGGATTACTGAAGCGGGCGGTATGCGTTCAGGTTCAGTAAAATCTGCGGTAGGTCTTGGCATGTTACTGGCCGAAGGCATTGGTGACACATTACGCGTATCACTCGCAGCAGATCCAGTACAAGAAATTAAAGTCGGTTTTGATATTTTAAAGTCATTGCGCATTCGCTCTCGTGGTATCAACTTTATCGCCTGCCCGAGCTGTTCACGTCAAGAGTTTGATGTAGTAAGCACCATGAATCAACTTGAAGAGCGCCTTGAAGATATCATTGAGCCAGTCTCGGTGTCAGTTATTGGCTGTGTTGTTAACGGACCAGGCGAAGCTTTGATCAGCGACATTGGCTTAGCCGGTGCTAACCGCCGCTCTGGTTTATATATCAATGGCGAACGCCAAAAAGCCCGTATTGATAATAATAATATTGTTGATCAGCTTGAAGGCTACGTGCGTGATTTTATCGCGCAAAAAGAGAAAGAGACACCAATCGACATTAAAATAGTCGAATAAATACCGTATATAGCGGCAAATTCGCTTGTTTGCCGTTTACCTTTACAGCGAGGCGGTTAAATTTTAGCAATAGAATCACTATTGTTTGCAATCACCGCCTTGACTAAAGTGCTTTTAATTCCAACGATGCTCGCATCTTGGGGTGGTTTGGGTATATAATAGCGGGTCAATTTTTAGCATTTTTGTTGTCGCACCCCTGTGCGCAAATACAGTTTTTAGGATTTATCAGTGGCAAAACAAATTCAGGCAATACGTGGAATGAATGATTGTCTGCCGGGCGACACGCAAGTTTGGCAGAAAGTAGAAAGCACCTTACGCGAGACAGTCGCATCGTTCGGTTATCAAGAAATTCGTTTTCCAATTGTTGAGTCAACCGATCTTTTCAAACGCTCTATTGGTGAAGTAACCGATATCGTAGAAAAAGAAATGTATACCTTCGCTGATAACAATGGCGACAGCCTTACCCTTCGCCCAGAAGGCACTGCTGTATGTGTGCGTGCAGGTAACCAAAACGGTTTACTGTATAACCAAGAGCAGCGCTTATGGTATATGGGCCCAATGTTCCGACACGAACGCCCTCAAAAAGGCCGTTATCGTCAATTTCACCAATTTGGTCTAGAAACCTTCGGTATTGCAACAGCCGACATCGATGCGGAAGTCATCTTACTCACTGCACAGTTATGGAAACAGTTTGGTATCAGTGAACATGTTCGCTTAGAACTTAACTCACTGGGTTCAAATGAAGCTCGTGCACAGTATCGTGATGCACTAATTAGCTATTTAGAACAGCATGTTGACGTACTAGATGAAGATTCTAAGCGCCGTATGCATTCTAACCCATTGCGTGTGTTAGACAGCAAAAACCCAGATGTTCAAGCTATTTTAATTAATGCCCCAAAACTGTCTGAACATTTAGATGCTGAATCAAAAGAACATTTTGAAAATTTATGTGAACGTTTAGACGCCGCTGGCGTCATATACACGGTAAATGAACGACTGGTGCGTGGTTTAGATTATTACAACCGCACAGTATTTGAATGGGTTACCGACAGCCTAGGCGCGCAAGGCACAGTATGTGCTGGCGGTCGTTATGACGGCTTAGTAGAGCAACTAGGTGGTAAAGCATCACCCGCTGTTGGCTTTGCCATGGGTCTTGAGCGTCTGGTATTACTGTTACAAGCATTAGAGTGTGTAGGTGACATTCGCCGCAACGCTGATGTATATTTGGCTGCAATGGGTGACAAAGCAAGTATTCAAGCCCCACTTATTGCTGCACAATTGCGTGCTGATGTTCCAGGACTAAGAGTCATGGTTCACGCTGGCGGTGGTAACTTTAAAAAACAGCTTAAACGCGCAGATAAAAGTGATGCGGTTGTAGCACTGATTATCGGTGAAGATGAATTAGAACAAGGCGTAGTGACGGTTAAATATTTACGTGAACGTAAAGAACAAGTCACCTTAGAATTAGAACAAGTTAAAACGCTTTTAGCTGAGCTAGTACAAAGCTAAAACACTAGAGGTAATAATGGATATTTATTCAACAGAAGAACAACAAGCAGAAGCAATTAAACGATTTTTCCGCGAAAATGGCGTATCACTTGCGCTCGGTATTGTTATTGGTCTAGGTGGCTTATATGGCTGGAAAGCGTATAACCAAAACCAAATTACGACTGCAGAAAGCGCATCTGATGCTTACACAAAACTAGTAGAAAATGGTGAAGTACTGGGCGCTGCCGATACATTTATTGCTGAAAATAAAGACTCTAATTACAGTGTGCTTGCCTCGTTTGTTGCTGCAAAAGAAGCGGTAGAACAAGGCCAACTTGACGTAGCAAGCGAAAAGTTAAGCTGGATTATTGCAAATGTTGACAATGCTGACTTAAAAGCAACGGCAACAACACGTTTAGCGCGAGTACAAGTGGCACAAAAGCAGTACGATGAAGCATTAGCCACATTAGACAAAGCACAAAATGAGGCATACAAAGCGGCTGTTGCTGAAATTAAAGGTGACATCCATTTAGCACAAGGTAATGCTGAGCAAGCACGCGTTGCTTATCAAACAGCAGCCGATGCAGGTGGCCTTGAAAACAACCCATTATTGCAAATCAAGCTCGATGACTTAGCAGTATCTAGCCCAGCGGCATAAGGGGTTACAATGAAAAAGTTAACAGCGGCAAGTATTGCTTTATGTATGGCGACCCTGGTCGGTTGCTCATCAAGTGATGAGGAAGAAGAACTTGTATTGCCTGAAATCGTTAATCAATTTGAAACGAACGTTGTGTGGCAAGAAAGCATTGGTGATGGCGTAGGACATTATTTTTCACGCTTAACACCAGCAATCTACAAAGATCAGGTTTTTGTTGCCAGTCGTGACGGTGATATTGAAGCACTCTCAGTGGAAACTGGCGACACGATCTGGAATACGGACGTTCGTGATAATTCAACGTTTTGGCCGTGGGAAAGTGATATCAGTGCTAAATTGTCTGGTGGTATACTACAAGCATACGGCAAATTATTTGTAGGTTCAGAGCATGGTTATTTAATTGCGCTTGATCGAGAAACCGGTGAAGTCGTATGGCGTAAAAACGTACCTGGTGAAATACTTGCTGCTCCTGCTGCCGGTGATGGTTTAATTTTTGTTAATTTAGGTTCGGGCAAACTACTTGCGCTTCACCCTGATACCGGTGAAGAGCGTTGGAGTCACGAGCAAGAAGTACCCCCACTGACACTTCGCGGCCAAAGTTCACCGACTGTAGCGAATGGGGGCGTGCTTGTTGGCCTTGAAACTGGCAAATTAAGCGTGCTTATTTCTGAAAGTGGCTATTCTGCATGGAGTGCTGAAATAGCAACACCAAAAGGTTCATCTGAGTTTGAACGCCTTGTTGACGTTGACACTCGTCCACTCATTAGCGGCCCATACGCCTATGCTATCGCCTATAATGGTAACTTAGCAGCCGTTGATATTCGTTCTGGTAATATAGTGTGGAAACGTGAATACAGTAGCTATCGTGAAATAGCGATGGATGCATTAACTATCTATGTTGTTGATAGTGATGGCGTTGTATACGCATTAGATAAAACCTCTGGCATTGAACGCTGGAGTCAGCCAGCCCTTCGTGGTTGGTATTTAACAGGGCCTGCGGTAGCAGGAAATTATTTAGCGTTAGGTGACCAAGAAGGTAACTTACACTGGCTAAATAAAGAATCAGGCGAGCTTGTATCGCGTGAAGACTTTGACAGCTCAGGCTTTTTTATTGAGCCCATTGTTGTAGACGATAAACTGATTTTATACACCCGAGATGGTGAAGTTAGTGCGGTAACCATACCTAACTAACATACTAATCTACATGTATTTTTATAAGGCTTCGCACTGCGAAGCCTTTTGTTGTTTTTTAAAGAGGTAGTTTATGCTTCCCGTGATCGCTCTAGTTGGGCGACCCAATGTGGGCAAATCCACATTATTTAACCGTTTAACACGTACTCGTGATGCACTCGTAGCCGATTTTCCAGGCCTAACACGAGATAGAAAATATGGCCAAGCTAACTATGATGGCTATGAATTTATCGTGGTAGACACGGGCGGTATTGATGGTTCTGAAGAAGGCATTGAAACCGAAATGGCCGATCAGTCGTTACTCGCGATCGAAGAAGCCGATATCGTATTATTCTTAGTTGATGCCCGCGTTGGTATGACGGTTGCCGATCAAGCCATTGCAAATCACTTACGTAAGCAAGAAAAGAAAAGCTTTGTTGTTGCCAATAAAACTGACGGTATTGATGCAGATTCAAATTGTGCTGAATTCTACCAATTATCACTCGGTGAAGTGCACCATATTGCTGCAGCTCATGGCCGTGGTATTACCTTGCTGCTTGAGCACACATTACAGCCAGTAATCGCTCAGCTCAGTGCTGAGAATGACGACGGTGAAGACAATGATGACGAACTCGTTGATTTATATTCAGAAGAAGACGGTGAAGCAGAACAACAAGCGTTTGCTGATAAGCCTGTAAAGCTTGCGATAATTGGTCGCCCTAACGTTGGTAAATCAACACTAACCAACCGCATACTCGGTGAAGAACGTGTTATCGTTTATGATATGCCGGGTACGACTCGTGACTCGATTTACATTCCCATGACGCGTAATGATAAAGAGTACGTGTTAATTGATACCGCCGGTGTTCGTAAACGTAAAAAAGTAAGCGATGTCGTTGAAAAGTTTTCAGTAATAAAAACACTGCAAGCAATCGAAGATTCAAACGTCGTATTGGTTGTTGTTGATGCACGCGAAGGTATTTCAGATCAAGACTTAAGCTTACTTGGTTTTGCACTGAATTCTGGCCGTTCATTAGTAATTGCTGTAAACAAGTGGGATGGCTTAGATAACTACGTCAAAGATCGCATCAAATCAGAGCTTGATCGTCGTTTAGGTTTTATTGACTTTGCACGTATCCACTTTATTTCTGCGTTACATGGCACGGGTGTTGGTCATTTATTTGAATCTATTGATGAAGCGTACGAGTCAGCGACTAAGCGTATTAGTACTGCTATGTTGCGTCGTATTATGGACATGGCACAAGCAGACCACCAGCCACCACTTGTACGTGGCCGTCGTGTTAAACTTAAGTATGCCCATGCCGGTGGTTACAACCCACCACGTATTGTCATCCACGGCAACCAAGTCCACGATTTGCCTGATAGCTACAAACGCTATTTGATGAATTACTACCGTAAAGCATTAAAAATTATGGGCACGCCAATCAAAATTGAATTTAGAGAAGGCGACAACCCATTTGCTGGGCGTACAAACAAAGTGACGCTTTCGCAAAAACGTAAGATCCGCGCGTTTAGTAAAGAAAACCGTAACAAATAATAGCGCTTTCGTGCGCAATTTAAAAACCTTGCAGGGTAAACCCGCAAGGTTTTTTTATGAATAAAATTAATAGTTTAGTATTTTATTTTTCGCAAATGCGCTAAAACTGTGCTTTATTTAGAAGATAAATGAATACCAGTGAGCAGTATATGGAGTTAATGAGCCAAGTTATCTATGTTGATGACGTTGAAGAAACCTTAGATTTCTATTACCAAGCATTTGGTTTTGTTACTTTTTCTTTAAGTGAAAATGCTGAATATGGTGAACTTTCTACAGGCAATATAAAAATAGCGTTTGCGACACACCCCTATGCACAAGCGCATTTTAAACAGGGGTACATTCGCGCGCACCCAAAGCAACCTGCGCTAGGCTTTGAACTTAAATTTAGCTGCACAAACCTGAATGAAAGTTACGATAGAGCAGTCCTTGCTGGGGCTGAGCCACTTTGTCCGCCAAGCTTAAGAGAAACGCAACATTATGCGTATGTTAGAGCAATAGAAGGAACGTTAATTTGCCTATACCAAGCCTGAACCGCCACCCCTTCATCGAAATACCATGAAAGCTTAACCAAGTAGACATATTAGAAACACCGTTTTGTCATCAACGTTAGTTAATTTATAGCTAAACAAGGAGATGACAATGAACACATTATTACTGACTTTATTACTACTTAGCCCTACTGATATCGCATTAGACAAACAGATAAAGCAACAAACCGCACAAACTATGAAAGCGTTAAGCACCACACAGGAATTACAACTAAAAGCACAAATAGCAACGAGCTTACAAAATGTAGAACCGGTATTTTCAATCAAAGTAGATAAGCAAACTTTGGCAAAAGTGCACAAAAAAGAACAGCCACTAACACAAGAGTAAATGGCTGTTTATTTCTGTCACATCAAGCAATGACACAGTATGGATGAATCGCTTCGTTAATTAGCCACTTTTAGCTAATAGACGCATTAAGCTCTCGGGAACAAATTTCCACTGGGCGGTGATCGAATAAAACAGTTCATAAGCATCGGTTATGCGCTGATACTGCGGTAAACGAAAATATAAACCGCCGCAATACCCCAAATCACACACCAACTGCCGCACATTGGTTAGTGGGATTTAGCGTGTACTCAATGCTTGTTGGGTTAGCTTGGTATCTCAGTGATCACAGTGGCGCTGTCAGCCTAGCTGATAATTAGACCATCTTGCTTTTTGTTACGCTTGTTGGACTGATCTACGCACTACAAAAGCAAAGTCAACATCCTGAGGCAAAAGCCCTCTCAACCCTCTTATTTGCTGGATTATACCTTGATGAATGGTTTACCCGATTCACGTTAAAACTATGGCCTATTCGCCTGCCAATTAATGCAACAAGCTAACACTAAAATAGTGACGATAATGGAGTCAAAATCATGAATACGGCTGCTGCACAATTCAAAAAAATATTAACAGCGCAGTATAACCGATAAACATCTGCAGGAAGCAGCCCAAACACTGGCCATAAATATAAGTATTGAGCAGCATGACAAAACTGGTCAATAACCGCCCCGTCTGCATTTTAATGATCGAATCCACAGGGTGGCTCTATACACTTAAGCTATTAAAAAACTCGTTTTTAGCAATCACGGCACCGCATCACCACACGCATAACATTCAGTGGCAACTCAGTAAAGGCAATACCCAACTGAGTATTGATGACAAAACTGACCGTGCTTAATGCAATGGGGCTTACTGAGTACGCAGAAAATATACTACTCGAAGGACACGGTAGCCAAAGTGCCAATAACTTACATGCTGCGGGACTTGATTGCTGTGCATGTGGCGGACAGATAGTGGAAGTAAATGTGCGTATACTCGCGTCATTACTTAACGAACCAAAGTACGCATTCAACTACAAAGCCGAGGCTGCTATTGCCAAGTGATTGCCAGTTTGTAGCTGCCTTACACAATATAACAACGGATGACCCCCCCCCTTTATGATTCATCACTCAACCCGACTATGTCGCAATGGCTACGAACACCCAACAAGAGTGTTTGCAATACATAGACCCAGATTTAGCGCATGCATCACCAAGTCAAATCAATCTGGCTTACCAAAAACGTGCGCACGACTGGCCGCAGTTTTTTACATGACAACCAAAGACAAAATGACACGAGTTTAGTTTATTAGAATTGATCATGACCCCTCCCATGATCGTTACAAATTGGATTAACACCCAATATAATGTATCAGTGACTGATAACTTTAAGTACGGTAATGGGAACAAAGTGTTACATAATGCGATTGGCAGTAATATAGCTATATTTGAGGCAATGATGGCGACTTACGTATGGGCTTAGCCATGCAATCTCTTCACAATGGCACCCAATGGATGCATGAGCCCTTTCGACTTAGTGTCTATATTGCTGCACCGCGTGATGCAATCTTTGCCATTTATCAAAAACACAACATGATTAAAGACCTCGTAGATAATAATTGGTTAACTTTATTTCGCTGAGGAGATAACAATGAAATTGAACGTTTGTACAAAAGTACATGGCGTAGCCAAATAGCTGGAGCCGAGTAAACATGCCGCAAATCATTATTGCAACAAAGCACCAAAAAGGGCACTTGATTGCCCCTCTTTTAGCCCCTTTGGGTTATGAGGTGGACGAGACTGATGCCTTTGATACAGACTCTCTAGGTACGTTTAGTGGTGAAATCGCCCGTACATGCACACCAGAACAAGCCGCATATATAAAAGCCAAACAAGCATGCCAAAACAGTGATGCGGAATTTGGCCTTGGCAGTGAAGGAAGTTTTACCAGTGGCCCGTATTTTGGCTTAATAACTCACAACACAGAAATATTATGCCTATATCAACGAAGTACAAACACGGCTATTTATGCCCAAGCATCAGGCGCATTTGCTCCTCACGGTTTAACTATTGATGAGCACACAACCTCTGAAACAGTGGCACAAACGTGTTCGCAATTTAAAAATCAGCACTGGATATTATCCTTGCCTAATGCGTTGGAAAAAGGGCTTAATTTGACTCAATTACAAGCGCGATTGAATCATCATAAGCCTCTCACAGGGCAGATCACACCCGATCTAAGAGCCATGTATAGCCCGCAACGACAAGCAATGATTGTCAACGCTACAAAAGATTTAATAAGGCGGCTTAACGCTAAATGCCCTGAGTGTGGCACAGCAAACTTTGTAATTAAAAAGGCGCTGCCAGGGCTTTTATGTGCTCAATGTACACTACCAACCAAACAAATTAAAACGTATATAAGCCACTGTGAGCACTGTCAATTTAGCTTATCTGAGCCCAGTAAACACACCGAGGGGGACCCAACGTATTGCCAGCTTTGCAACCCTTGAAGATTCCCCTATTTACACTGATAGTTTAGCCTGAACAGTGGTTAATTTAGTTATCTGACAGTGCCTTTTCAATCAAAGGCACTAAAGGCGTTGGCAATGTAATATTACCGGCTAACACAAAATCATGGGCTGTTGATGACATTTTTTGCCACGTACGTTGTAAAATACCTATCCACTTTTGTTCATCATAATCTGGCTTTGTTTGTGCGAAGGCCAGCATGTAATGTTCAACAAACACGAGGCTTGCGATATCTTCGACCAATTGGCTGTCAGGGTTGGCTTTTATCTGCTTTTTGGCCACTGCGTTATAAACTCGCTGGCATGCGTGGTCCTCGAACCCAACTTGTTGCATCAGTTCAACAACGCGACCTGCATGAAAACCATACAGTGCGGTGCGCCATTGATAGTAACCGTGTTTACCTGGCGCAAAATCACTGCGCGGTGATTGCCATCGCTCAATGTGCTGCCCACGAACAGCAATATACATCAACTCATCGGCGCTTGGCATAAAGCGATCTAGCATGTTTGTCATGCGCTCTGAATATAATCGCTCTTTTGGCCACATCACGTTTTTATACTGCTCTTTATTAGGATCGTGGCTATTTGCTTCATCAATTAATTCTATTACTTGACCGAACATACTAACGATACCGCTCTTTATGCTTATTTAAAATCATACCCAACCTAACTTGAAATGGGTGTACCATACTACAATGAGTTAAATTGACCCAGGTCGCTCGCTAATGAGACCTTTGGTTTTTCAATCATGCGTGTAATCTCTTTCCCGTTCTCTAGCACAATTATCGTTGGGGTATATCTTAAGTTGTATTGCTGTGCAATACCTTGTGGGTCACGCTTATCGTACCCCACTGCAACCAAAGTTAAACTTTTAAGTGCAACCTTCGACTGCGCAATGAGTTTAAGCAACCGAGGTACTTCACGTTCGCTATCGTGGCACCAGGTGCCAAGCAGAACAACAATATCTTTATCATTCAGCGTGCTTATTTTCGTTAGTTCATCCTTTGAAGGAGTATACGCCGTGTATTCATTATTAAACTTTTCATAATCAGCCAGTAAGCGTGCCGTAGAAATTTCGCCCACAAATGGGCCTTTATCGGCCATGGCTAAAGGTGTCACGAAAAGTGCGAGTACCAATAGAAATTGTTTAAACATGGTATGTTCCTTTATTATTGTTTTCATGCTGAATGTTTAGCACGACGTTGTTCTTTTTGTAGATACATGCGTTTATCTGCTTGTGATAAACACTGCGAAGGCGTGTTTTGCTCAGTACTATCACAGATACCAAAGCTAATACCCGCTTGCGCCCACTTCTCTTGAATTTTTGTGGGTAACAAAACCAGTAATGCTTGCGTACTCTTTAACGTATTGCTTAATTGGTTTAAATTAAGCTGAGGCAATAGAATAACAAATTCATCGCCACCCGTTCTAAAAACACTACCTTGGCTAGAAAAAGTTTCAAGTAAATATTCAGCCGCGAAGGTAATCAGTTTATCGCCTTCACCATGACCTAGATTATCATTGGTTTTTTTAAGGCCATCGATGTCTAGGTATACCACCACATAGTGGGATCCTAGCTTTGAGATCCCCTCATTCAATGCATAGCGATTACCTAACTTTGTCAGTGGATCTAAGCGCGATAAATAAAAATTACGGTTATATTCTGACTGTTTTATCTTAAACCACTCGGTGAGGGAAAGCATAATACAAATGCAATCAATGGCCAATGCAGACACAACCAACGACTCAGCATAGTCCAGCTCACCAAAAGTATCACTGTGAGATAGCATGTAATAAATCAGTGACAACCCATAAAGCAGATTACCAAATAAGAAATACTTTGCTCTAAAGTCTTTTAGTTTGAGCATATGAATGCCAATCACAATCGTCACAGCAATCCATAACACTGCAAGCATATGTGAAACAGCAAATGCAAAAGAGAAAGAAGTCAATGCAATCACACCCGCAGCCACGGCACTAGCAACACTCAACCAATATAAGAACTTAAACGTTTTACGATGATTGTGCTTACATTCAAATAGATCCGACACAAATTGGGCAGCAAAGGCAATAGCCAATGGAAAAATATACATCCCTAAATAAACAGTATTGATAGAGAGGTTAAATACATCATCAATCAACCCTGATGCCGCCGCCCACCCGATCCCATGAAATCCAAGGTACCCAGCACACGTTATAGCAATACGATTACGAGTACCCAAATAAATAAACAATGTTAATAAGGCTAACAATAACATGGCAAAAATAGCCGCAACCGACAGCATATTATTGATACTTTGAAAACGGTAAAACGCTTCACTATTTAATAACTTAATAGACACTGATGACGGGTATTTTTGCGCTGAAATAACAACCCAAAGTTCGCCCTTGTCACCTTTATCCATCGTAAGATTAAATGCTTGAAAATGCAGTAATTGAGGCGTTTTATTATCCGCTAATTGGGAGAACTCTTGTGCAGCCTCCTTTAAACCATTGGCGTTAAAATAATACGCGAGCCCGTGATCAATAAAGTTAGTGTTAGGCACTAAAAACCAACGATCAGCGCTATTAGCAGAGACCGTTAACTTGGTAACAAAACGCCCTGATTGGCCAATAATGGAATCCACTGTTTGCTGCTTATCATACCACAGGCTCATCGCCTTGATGTTTTGTGGATCAAACGTATCCGGTAGCCTTTTCCACAAATTTTTATCATGAATCACCAGCACCGTATCGCTATTAAGTTCAATTGTTTCAGCGCATACTCTGTAGGAAAAACTCACAATAAGTAGAAAGACTAAACTAAGAAAAATGTTTATTGTTGTTCTCAAGATAAACTCCATCCAGAAGGCATGATTTTTAACGTCGCGCAAAGCGATGCATTTAGCACCAATTAAGTGGATAAAATACGTCAACACGTTACTTATTCACCATAAGTACTACTAATATAAATATAGTATTAAACGTACATAAGCCCCTAAGTAAATTGAAATAAAACACTTTGAATTGCGCGTAATCAAATAATGTTTCAAACGCTGCTCAAACTTTGTCTTATTGTTTTTTAAATAACCAATAGAGGCCTTGGGTGGCGGTTGTTGGAAACGCTGTTTCATGGTTTGCACCTGAAATGACATTGAGCCTCACTTGTGTATGTGGCAATAGCGGATCAGATAACTTCAACTGTAACTGTTTGGCACCTAAAACCATATCATGATCTGGCGAGTCAAATTCAGGCGTTTCATACTCTCCCACACCGATATACACCTTATGAGGGTGCAAGCTTGGCGTAATTTTAACATTCAATATATCGTTATTTTTGTACCACGTTGAAGGACTGCCCAGCACATAATTATCAAACATGGTTGGATCAGTAAAAAGAATATACGCCCCAAATAAGCCACCAAGTGAATTCCCCACATAAGTACGCGAGCCATTCACTCTGTAGTGTGTATTGAGGTAACCAAAAACAGATTTTTT
Organism: Pseudoalteromonas sp. H105; assembly: GCF_001469215.1. Taxonomy (GTDB): domain Bacteria; phylum Pseudomonadota; class Gammaproteobacteria; order Enterobacterales; family Alteromonadaceae; genus Pseudoalteromonas. The sequence goes on along the minus strand of NZ_LOFH01000011.1, from coordinate 7,211 downwards.
AATGAACTGAGCATGTGCTGCCGCTTTACCCGTTTCTAGTTTCCAATTGGTAGCGACCTGATGGGTAAAATCTCGCACCCGGCTTGACGGGCCCCGAGATCCCTTTGAATATGAAATACCCACAATAATGGCTTCATCCATTTTTTCACTATTCATTGCAAAGCGGGTGGCACCAGACACAACCTGAAAACTGTACATCGCATCCGTTAAATAAATAACAGGATAAGCTTTATTATTATTGGCAACATAAGACCGCGGTAATTTTATAAAAAGAGGATAAATGCGGCCAGAATAAGGGTCTTTAATGTCAACAATATGACTGCGGGGTATTTTAAATGTGGTATCGGCATCAACAGTAAACGCACAGAATAGAAAGGTAATAATAATAAAAGGCTTCACAGACACATACTTATTTAATTATAAACGTATCGCTAGTCTATTAAGCTAGTTTTAAATAAACAATACCTAGTACCAATACAGCAACGATGTAAAACAAAAATTGTTTGCCAGCACGGTGGTGCTTTAATGCATTTTCACGCACTGTTGCATCAGTTACCTGTTGCAGCAATTGAGTACCTTTGCTTGACACGAACACCATCGGGACTTTAAGGAACCGAGGGGCACCTAGCTGTTGCCATATCTGCGGTTCACGAGTTTTTACTGATTGATAATAAGCATATTCAGCCATCACTGAGCGCAGCATGAGTAATGCCCAAACACTGACTAAAGTAACTAAAATCAATACTTCCAAAACTCATCCCCCTTGAAGCAACAGCTAAATAAAAAGCCGACATAGTGTGAATAGTTTAACATAGCACACCCCAACGAACCTTGCCACAGCGTACCCAAAAGGTAGTAGGCAATAACCCTGCACGTAAAACGAGCGATTTACTGGTCACTCTTTTTATGTTTATTTATTCGTAGTCAGAAGAGTACGTTTCTTCATAAGTATGTGAGTAAAGCTCAAATAGATTACCAAATGGGTCTTCTAAATACACCATTTGGGCAGGTCTATTTTCATCTTCAGGGTGGTATCGCATGACATCCATTCTAACTTTGCCACCATACTCCTCCGTCTTTTTCATCACTCCGTCAAAATCGTCAGTTTGTAAACAAAAATGAAAAATTCCCAACCGTGAAAAATCAACGTGATGACGTTCATCGCGCACTTTCATTTCAAACAATTCAACACCGATACCATCGGTTGTTACCAAGTGTGCAATATTAAACCCTTTAAAACCTTCGCCAAAAACAGCAATACACATCCTGCCAATAGCCGTTTCACGCTCTTCTTGCACCTTGGTGTTATTCATTATTACGCGTAAACCAAGCACTTTAGTATAAAACTCAACCGCTTTGTCCATATCACCGACCATTAGGCCAACATGATTCATTTTCATCGTGTGCTCCAAAAGAAATGTGTTTAACAATTAAACCAACAAGGCGAGTGTAGAGGAAAGCGTTGATTAAATTAAATTATCAAATATAATCAACTTGATAATTTAAAGTTATGGTGAAGCATGCTGAATCCTATTTGGCTAAATACATTTGTAACCCTAATTAACACAGGGCACTTTACTAAAACAGCCGATAAACTATTTATGACTCAACCAGGTGTGAGCCAACATGTAAGTAAACTTGAGCAAGCATGCGGTTTTACGCTAATTAAAAGAGGCAAAAAAAGCTTCGAGTTAACCGAGCAAGGTCGCCTTGTTTATCGTTATGCAATTTCTCTTGCACAGAACGAGCAAAAACTCCTTGAAGCATTAGCATTTGATAACCCACATGTCGGTGACTGCAGCATCGCGTGCTCAGGCTCAATGGCGCTTTTGCTGTACCCTGCTTTGTTAGATTTACAAATTAGTTATCCGTCTCTTGTTATCAAACTAACAGCAGCGCCTAATCATCAAATTTTAAGTGATATTCAATCAGGAAACATTGACTTGGGCATTGTTACCGACATGCCTGATAAGCGCATATTTGATATAAATAAGCTCGGCGATGAAGCGCTGTGTTTAGTGCTACCTAAAAATGTTACACCCACTCACACAATAGCTGACACACTTAAAAATCAGGGGTTAGTTGATCACCCCGATGCTAAGCACTACCTTTCTATGTACTTTGAACAGTGCCGAGAGTCCAGCCTAACAGAGCTCAATCCCGCTGATATCCCCGTTGTGAGCTACATTAATCAACTTAGTCAGATTCTTCACCCTGTCGCAAAGGGGGTGGGCTTTACGGTATTACCTAAAAGTGCCCTTGAAAACTTTGCACAGCAACACCGACTCACTGTTTTTGAGCCAGTAACACCAGTGATAGAAACACTTTATTCCGTAAAAAAGAAAAACAGAGAGTTACCAAAGCGCTATAAAGCTATCACGGCGGTTATTAATAAATTAATGATCAGCTCTCAGCCTGTAAGCATATAAAAAGGTCGGGCTTAAAACGAAGAGGTAAAAGTAAGCGGTTAAAGGTTTTTCCATTGCTTTTTTAAGCCAATAAGATGAACAACACCAAAGCTCAAACAAATTAACGAGCTCCAGACCCAAAAGTCTGGCGAACGCCCCATAGGGTGTTGGATTAACATAAACCCGGCAGCGCCTCTTACCAAATAAATAAGCGTAATAAGTAAAAGTGCGGTTCGAATAAGTGGCAACTTAACTATCAGCCCCGCAGCAGAAAATGCATACAACGACCACGTAAAAAGCACTGACGCTATTGCTGCAGTGATTAGTACCGGCTCAATGCTACCCTGCTCTGCAAGCATAGCCATGTGCTCACCAGCACCAAAAAAGCGATACCATTGAGCACCAAAGTAAATACAACCCAAATGTAAAAATGCAGCAATCGCGCTTAATACACCCGCTATAATTAGCCAAATATTCATAGATCTGTTTACTGCCATGCCATCATTAAATTTACAGACTTCATTACACATAATTTAAAACATTAAATCAATACAGTAACTTATAACGCAACGATAAGAATAATACTGCCGTCTTTGCTTTTTAACAGCCGATCTATTAACGCTAATTCATGTGTTGAATACGCAACATAGTTAGGCTATCTATGCTTACACAATATAATGACTTATATTTTTTACTAAAATAGTTTATCTTAATAAAAGGTAATAAATGGAAATAAATTACATTAAAGATGATTACAAGAGCGGCAATATTTTTTCTTACAGTGAGCTCCAGCCTTGTATTCGCATCATCTAGCGAACTTAAAGCCGATATCTGTAAGAAAAATTTAGCACAGTGCATCTTTGAACTTTCGACTAATTTAGCGCATACCCCTACAGCAACACACCTTTGGTTTCATCAAAAACTCACATTAATGGACTTGCTGTTTAAAGCACAGGAATACAAGCGTTTGCATACTGAGGTGGATGCAATACTCACTATGCCTTCCTTGCCTAAACGCGTTGAAATTCATGGCTACATGTACAAAGTTAAGCTGGCCAGCCAAGACAAAAAAGCCGATCTCAGTGATTATATTAGTATTGTCGATAAGGCTTTTTCAGATATGGCGCAATGGGATGCCCAAAGTATTATTGATTACGCGACCTTTCAACTTTATACGGGTGATTATAAAAAAGGCACATCGTTATTGCTCGCATTAGAAGAAAAATTTAAAAGTCATCCTAATAGCCATATAAAAAAACAAATTTACACAATACTGGGCTACTTGACCCATAAACAAAATAAGCTGGACGAGACACTCTCTTATTTACAAATGGCATTAGAAAATGCAAAAAAGGATGACGACATTCACTACCTAGTGATGGCGCACTATAACATTGCACGCGCATTGCATTTTATGGGCCGTTTGGATGAAGCTTTGCCTTTATTCCAAGATGTCATCCTACAAGCTAAAAAGATAAATGAAGCGTCTTACCAAAGTTTAACTAATTTACGTATTGCCCAAATTTCTACTCAAAAAAAACAACTCAAACTCGCTAAGTCAGCAATGGCTGCGATTGATACTAAGCACTTACTGACCAAAGACCTCTCGCTTTATAAAGAACTCTCACTGATACTTAAATAAAAGAGTTCCAATGACCGCTTTATAAATTATGGTTGCTTTGATTTTATGGAATAAGTAACGAGAAAGAACACCACCAAAGTAATTTAATAACATATAACTGTTGGTTAATCTGCAGGCATGTTTTTAACCATTTGTTTCGTTGCTTTGAGCTTATAATGAATAAACAACAATACAGGGTGAAATTTCAATGTCAGGCCCAAAAATAAAGGAGCCGATGGCTCCTTTATTTATTCATCATGTAAGCAAAGGTGTTATTTCTTACCTTTACTTTTTTCTTTCTTACCGCAACTACTTTGCCCTGCAGTCGACATTAAAGCAGACCCTTCATCTTCAGTTAAGAGACCGATATTAATTTGCGCATTTTTAGCATGCGCAACACAGCTTACGTACTGACCATGATTTTTCCACAGCGTATCTTGAGCTGGCCCTTCACAACGACATGCAGTTGCTACATTTTGCTGGCCTGAACACCCATATTGGTCGATTACAGCCCCCGCTTGCGTATCTGGACATACATCATCGCCATTTATAATGCCATCGCCATCATCATCAACCACTGGCGTATCATTTTCATCATTCGGATCTGATCCGGCCGCAACTTCATCACCATCATTAATACCATCACCATCACTGTCTGGGTTAAACGGGTCTGTTTGATTCAGTACTTCTTCAGGATCTGTTAACCCATCAGCATCTGAATCAGAAAAAGTAACGCCCGTATTTGTTTCTAACCGAAACATTCCGCCAGCCAAACCACCACCATCGTATATTAAAAACTCAAGTGTATGGTCGCCATTTAAACTCACTGGATAAGTTATATTGTTAGCGTTCCAATACGCCGACTGATAACCAACTAAATTTCCGTCTATATAAACCCACGAGCAATTATCTGCTAGCAGCTTCAATACAAAATCACCTTCGCCGCTTACATCTAATGCATACTTTGTCCAACTATGCCCTCCAGGTCCCTGAGAAGATAAACTTCCCCAGGCATTAATCCAACTAGCAAAATTGCCTACAGACCCCTGCCATGGGTGTGCATACGGCCCAAATGAAGATGCCTGATGAGGGTTCTGCCAATTTGAGTCTAAGTTTACGTCTGGTTGGACTTTACATACACTCGTTGGCCAATTACCGTCAGCATAAGCTGGATATATAGGGTCCCAAGCAGTGACTGTTGCATCACTCGTGTATACCGTGTTTGAATATGCGCTAGCTGTAAAACAAGCTGCAATCACTGCCATCGCAAAAATAGATTTGAGGTTAGTTTTCATTTTTTACCTTCCAAGCAAAGTCACTAACACCACACTTCCTTCGCCAATAATGCAAATACTTGGTATATAAAGATAAGTATTAATGCTGTTCACTGTTGTTAAATTACTAGGTCAATATAAGACTAGACCACACAAAAACTGTTGCAATTTTTTTAATAAAAAACAACTAAAAACCACACCTAAGAACTACCCAATATAAAAAAGCAATACTTTACAACTAAAATTAAGCATTAAACCCGTTTTAACGACAAGTATAATTTCACATTTAGGGACAATTAAAGCAATTAACGTTAACGACTAGGTTAATACTAAATACTTAAGCAACTAAATTACTTGGGGAAGTTTAAATATAAAATCAAAAAACAGAAGCTCCCTGAACTGGAAAAGCCCACTTCAACTATAGTTACCAATCAGTTTGATGATAAGTGATAGAAAAGAAAGATGAAAAGAGTACGTTGATCATTGTAATTTGAAAAACACCTCATTTTTATAAAACCACTCTGTTCAGCTTTTATTATGGTTGTGAACGGCCATACTTTGATTCCAGACCCGATATAACGACACTAAAAAAACACATAAAAATAAAAGACTAATTGCCGTTAAGTTTTCAACACCAAAGGCATCAAATGTAGCACCAAACGTATAACCGGCTCCCACTAAAATAAGGGTCCACAACGCAGCAGAGCACATATTTAGTGCGCTAAAACGCCGCCAAGAAATACCCGTTAAACCAACAGGCAGCGCACCGATTGTTCTCAGCCCTTTAGGGTAACGATATAAAAACATGTACGTAGTGCCATGGCGGTTAGCAAGCTCACTTGCTCTCTTAAATAACAAGCCCATCTTTGTTGGCTTTTCAAGCCAACGAACACCATACCTTTTAGCAGCAGCAAAACGTAATTCGTCACCTAAATACCCCCCTAAAAAAGAGGATAAGGCAACAAAACTAACGTCAAGTGCACCGGTATGTGCAGCATACCCTGCAAATAAAGGTAACCAGCCACTTTTTAGAGCACAATAGGCAAAAAGTAACACATACACAAAAGTGCCATATTGCTGAAGCAGCGCCAAAAAGCCTTCCATTCATTATCCATACAGTGAAGTATTTAGAGCGAAAGTGTTCACCCAATGCCTCTAATCAAACGAATAAAATACACAGAACGATCTTAACTATACAGCGATAAATACGGTAACGAATATACCCAATGCAAAACTAAATACCTCTCTAAATTAAAGGTTGAAAAACGACCCCCTGCTGTTTATAACACTCACTTATTTTCTGCTAGATAATTGATAGTACTACCCTTTAAGCAATAACGTTTTTAACTAGATGCGCTTTGTAACTTTGGAGTAGCAATTGCCGTTCATCGTCTGTTTTTTGTTGTACGCCATGGGCGATAAAAGCAGGTAATACCTGCCACCCAATAAATCCAAATATATCTTGATATAATCCATCAATTTTACGCTGATAGTACGCCAACTATTCTTCAGAGCTAGTCCCCCCCCGTAGTAATTGAATACATAATCTTTTTAGGCGCAAGAGTGGCATCTTTGCCATAAGCAAAACCTGAGGATAAAACACGGTCAATCCACCCTTTCAATATACTGGGAAAAGACCACCACCATAGAGGAAACTGAAAAATTAATAGATCAGATGACGCTAATTTTTGTTGCTCTTGGCTAATGCTCTTTTCAAAAGAATTATGCAAAAGTGCTAACCTTTGCGCTTTTGCTAATTGGAATAAATCGTGGGCTGGAAAGTGAGTCGTATCATTTCTCCCTGCAACAGGGTTGAAGTTTTGTTTATATAAATCTGAAATAGTTAATTTAAAATTTTCCTTTTCCAACACTTCAACTGCGGTTTTATGTAAAGCAAAATTAAATGAG
>NZ_LOFH01000010.1 GCF_001469215.1 Pseudoalteromonas sp. H105 | reverse complement strand
AGGCGAAAAGCAGTGGGAAGACAAGATCGTTGAGCTTGCAGAAGCACTAGATTCTTACATTCCAGAGCCAGAGCGTGACATCGATAAGCCATTCATCATGCCTATCGAAGACGTTTTCTCAATCCAAGGTCGTGGTACTGTTGTAACTGGCCGTGTTGAAGCTGGTATCATCAACGTGAATGACGAAGTTGAAATCGTTGGTATCAAAGAGACGACTAAGTCTACTTGTACTGGTGTTGAAATGTTCCGTAAGCTTCTTGACGAAGGTCGTGCTGGTGAGAACATTGGTGCACTTCTACGTGGTACTAAGCGTGAAGACGTTGAACGTGGTCAAGTACTAGCTAAGCCTGGTTCAATCAACCCACACACAACTTTCACTTCAGAAGTATACGTACTTTCTAAAGATGAAGGTGGTCGTCATACTCCTTTCTTCAAAGGTTACCGTCCACAGTTCTACTTCCGTACAACTGACGTAACTGGTGACGTACAGTTACCAGAAGGCGTAGAAATGGTAATGCCTGGTGATAACGTTAAGATGACAGTAACTCTAATCGCGCCAATCGCGATGGATGAAGGTCTTCGTTTCGCTATCCGTGAAGGTGGCCGTACTGTAGGTGCTGGTGTTGTAGCAACTATCGTTGAGTAATAATTAACGTTTAAGTTAATTGTTAGAAAAAGGTCACTTCGGTGGCCTTTTTTAATGCCTGCGATTTACGTCATGTGAAGGTGGCGCTCTTAACTTAGGCGTAGGTGCTTTGTAGCAACTATCGTTGAGTAATAGTTAGCCTAGCTAATTAATACTAAAAAAACCCGAGCTTAGTCTCGGGTTTTTTAATGTCTGCGATTTACGTCATGTGAAGGTGGCGCTCTTACCTTAGGCGTAGGTGCTTTGTAGCAACTATCGTTGAGTAATAGTTAGCCTAGCTAATTAATACTAAAAAAACCCGAGCATAGTCTCGGGTTTTTTAATGCCTGTAGAAAAGTTGGTAAGCTTGAGAGGAAAGTTTGCGAGCTGCTCGGTGAAAGTTTAAACGCAGTAGGCGAGTGGCTTGCTACCGCGTTTTAATAAATATATTAAACCCTTCTTGCGATATGAATTAAAAGTTCAATCATTTATCGTTTCTTAAGCTTTTTCTGTGCGCGCTTTTGTTCCGCTTTTTTAACATGTTTGCTGATCCATTTAGTCATTTTAGCCATTAATGCTGGCGGGAAGTCATGGCCCATACCGTTTACTATCTTTAATTTAGCCTTCCTGATTTGGGCTGCGGTTTGCTTCCCAGCAGCTACTGGCATGACAGGGTCTAAACTGCCGTGTATAACGAGGGTGCGAGCTTTTATTTTCGGCATTAAATGCTGCCGACAATCACTGGCGGCAATGGCTGCGAGTTGACGGTTAAAGCCTTGTGGATTGTGTGCTCTATCAACTCCTAATGTGGCTTGTTTACGCAAAGCTTGTTCATTTTGGGGATACGCTGGACTGCCAATTAATTGATTTAGCTTTATATTATAATGTATGGCACTATCACGATTGGCTTGACGAGGGCGATGCTTTGCCAGCTGTAAAAAGAGTTTTAAGCTAGAGGCCGAAAGCTTAGGTTTACTTGCGCTCGACATAATAGAGGTTAAACTTAAAACCTTCTTTTTATGCTGTGCGGCAATCAATTGCGCAATCATTCCTCCCATTGATGCCCCAACTAAATGTGCTTTTTTGATTTTTAAGGCGGCCATTAATTCTAATACATCATTTGCCATATCATCTAACGTATATGGAATATGGGTTTTAATAGGTAAACGTTTACTTAGCCAGATTTTGAATAGGTTAGGGCTACCAAACTGCTCTAGTTGGCTTGAAAGTCCGGCATCGCGGTTGTCAAAACGGATTACTCTAAAACCTTTAGCTACCAGACCTAAGTATAATTCATCAGGCCATACCGTGAGCTGCGCACCTAGACCCATAATTAAAATAATAACAGGAGCAGTTTTATTACCTGTGTCTTGGTAGTTTATAGTAATACCACTATGTGTTTTTATCGTAAGCATACCCAACAACTAACATGTTTTAACTGTGCGCTATATGAGTATAGCTATATTAGTTGTTATTTTACGGTTTCTAATATGAACTTTTCTGGTCATATCACCATGAATAGAATGAGTCGTCGTTTATAAAACTCGACTATAAACAAAGGGAAGTTTATGATTAGGTGGTTGTTTATTTTATTTATTGGCTGGTTGTAGAATCCAAAAAGTACGAGCAGAGCCTAAGGAAGTTGTGGTGAAAACGCTGATTCAATCGCTTTCACCAAAGCAAAGCCCTAATTAACTAGGGCTTATGAATTAATGTTGCTGTGCGTATTGCTCCGCTTTTTTCCAAACGCGAAGCGTATTACCGCTTAAAATCTTTTTAATATCACTATCGCTGTAGCCTCTATCCATCAAACCCTGTACAAGGTTCGGATAAGTAGAAACATCTTTTAAGCCGATAGGCAGCGAGTCACCTACACCATCATAATCAGAGCCAATGCCTACATAATCGATGCCAATTAACTCAACAACGTGATCAATATGATCAAGTACTTGCTCAAGGCTGGCAAATGGGAATGGGTTTTTAGCACGGTACATCGCATCAAAATCTTTGCTTAACTTAGTACCTTGCTTTTTCGCGGCGTCTTTTTTGTCATTTAATTGATCGTACCAATTACGTGAGCTTGAGGTAACAAAGCTTGAACCAAAGTTTATCTGAATAACACCGCCGTTTTCTTTAAGCGCTAATAACATCTTGTCATCCATATTGCGCTCAAAACCAGGTGTGTACTTTCGCAATGATGAATGTGATGCAATAACAGGAGTTTTCGACAGCGCCATTACTTGGTAAAACGCATCATCAGAAATATGCGATACATCAATCAACATGCCGATGTTATTCATCTCTTTTATCAGCTCTTTACCAAACGGGCTTAAGCCTTTCCATTTACGGCGAATATCATACGATGAGTCAGATATATGATTGCTTTGAGAGTGAGCTAGCGTGATATAGCGTACACCACGATCAAAAAAGTGCTTCAGGTTTTTCATGTCACCTTCAATGGGCGAGCCGTTCTCCATGCCCATTGCGATTGATATTTTCTTATCTTTAAACTGTTGTTTTATATCACTTGTAGAGTCAGCAATAGCAAACTTATCAGGGGCGCGCTGTGCAATCGCTTCCATGCCATCAATTAACTGGTTGGCCAATTGATAGCTTTTGCCTTTGCCTTCAAACTCTAAATGAGCAGGAATATAAATCGACATAAATGGGGCATTCAAACCTCCTTCAACCGCGCGAGGGTAGTCAAAGTCACCGCCATCAGTGGCCTTGGTTACATCAGCCCACTTTGCATGAATACGGTAAGGAACATCAATATGGGTATCGATTAAAATGGTATCTTGCGTGAGTTTGACAGCTTTATCTGAAGGGGTAATTTGCGTTGCTTGTGCCCCTGCAACGGTGAGTGCGATGGCGCTAAGTGCTAAACGTAATTTCATGTTCTAACCTGTTTTATTATAATAATGCTAATGATTGTAACAACAATCGATTCGTCCTGCCTACTATCCGTTTATCCTCTTTTTTAGCCATTAATCACTTATTGCCCTTCGGTATCAAGTGTAATCGTTATAGTTCTGGTCAACAAAGACTCAGTATGCATCTAAGGCGTACTGCAATTTAAGGGACATCACTATGCAATTTACTATCAACAATAAGCAGTGCAAACTATCTTTTAAACCAATCTTAGCAACATTATTATTGGGTTTTTCATCATTCGGTTACGCCAATGAAATAGATGAAACCGATTCAGTGCTTCAATTCCATGAGGGTTTTTCTGTTGACTTTCAAACAGCCAAAATTAAAGACGTGTTTGATGGTAAAGGTGTTGGTATTAATTACCAAGCTTCATTAGGCGAACTTTCAGAAGACCAGCTCAATGGAAAGGTTGATCTTTATGGGCGCTTGCAGCATCAAATAAATGAAGAGGGTGGCAAATCTAATTTAACTCAAACCGAAATCACCTTAGGGGTTAATTGGGCATATTCAGACAAAGCACATTTTTATATTGAAAGTGCATTAATGAAGCAGCAACTCGATATTAATAATCGCGTTGGCTCTCAAACATTTGATATAACTCGTGTGGGTGGCAAATATAATTTTTATAAGGATTTTGTGCTGAATACGGCTCTAGAGCATCGCGATGCGTTAAAAAGTGAGACTGGTTATAAGTTCGCACTGGAAACAACGAAAGCAAAATATGCCTTATTTAGCGCGGGTTACCTAAGTGTTGGCGATAATCAATCACTGTTTTTTACTGTAGTATCAAAATTTTGAGTAGTAACTTAATCGGTCTTGGGTACAATACTGAGTATTATCAAAGGAGTGTACCCATGCGAAGTTATTGGTTTTGCCAGTTGTTGGTTTTTACTTGTATTGTGCTTATAAACTATAGCTTAGGAGTTGCGATATTAAATACAGCATCAGAGCACCATGCTAATTTGTTTTTAAGGACTATCTCGCATGCATCTGTATTTGTGTTATTGACCCATTTTATCCTTTACACCTTAGGTAACCGACTGTGTGGTAAGTTAAAAATAGCACGACTCAATATTTTTTTGCTAAGTGCATTCTCTATTCCGTTAGCATTAATACAGACTCTGAATGTAGTTTATTTTACGCCTTTCATTTTACCTGAGGGTGTTTCAGCTATGAGCATACAGATGTATGGAGAAGCAACGGTAGATTTAAATGAGCAACAGTTTACCGGAGTGTTCTCAAGCTTTTTTAATGCGTTAGTAATGAGTTTAATATGGAGTGGTTGTTACTTAGCGGTAGTATCGCGAAGAGAAAAAAAACGTATTATGAGTCAGCTGAAAGAGCAGCAACTTGAAAACCTTAAAAATCAAATCAATCCTCATTTTTTATTCAATACCTTAAACTCAATTCGTGGCATGATTTACCAAGATCAAGATAAAGCCGCTGATATTGTTACCCAGCTTTCTGAGCTATTTAGATATAACCTAACCACAGACTTACAAACCCACGTCAATTTTGAACAAGAGTGGACGGTATGCGAACATTATTTGGCGATTGAAAAAGTACGGTTTGGTAAACGGCTTTTAGTCACAATGCAGTGTGATGACGCGTTAAAAAAAGTCGTATTACCGAGTATGGCTTTATTAACTTTAATCGAAAACGCCACAAAGCACGGCATTGCCCATTTAGTAGAGGGTGGAGAAATAAAAGTAGATGTAGTGAGAACAGGGGAAAAAGTCACGATTACAGTGAGTAACCCTTTTGATGAAACGAAACTTAAATCCGGCACCAAATTGGGATTACAGAACATTCAATCAAGACTTGAGCTGATGTTTGCGCAACAAGGTAAGTTGCTCATTAAAAAACAGAGCGGACAGTTTAATGCAACTTTGGAGGTACCCTATGCAACATAATAAGCCGACCATAACAGCATTAATAGTCGATGATGAGCTACTTGCTCGAAATGAGTTAGCTCGGTTATTAAAACCCTATAAACACATAGATATAATCGATGAGGCAGAAAATATTAGCCATGCTTATGAATTAATAAAAAAGCATAAGCCTGATGTTGTTTTTCTTGATATTGAAATGCCGGGCGGCACAGGTATTGAACTTGCAGAGCAGCTAGCTGGTGAGACGAATATAATATTTTGCACAGCCTATAACGAGTTTGCTGTAGATGCCTTTAGTCTTAATGCCGTTGATTATTTATTAAAGCCTATTGTAAAAGAGCGTTTAGAAGGCACCTTAGCAAAGCTGGAAGGGCAACTGACACGGCGCCCTGTTAGTTATTTAGAAGATAACTTTAAATTGATGGTTAAATTTGCTGAGAACATGAAAATTATCCAGTTGGCAGATATTTTAAGGTTTGAAAGTATTGGTAATCATGCAGCGATTTATACTGCTTTCGGGAAGGCCTATATTCATAGCTCTTTAACTAAAATCGAAGCTCGCTTAAACCCAGATTACTTTTTACGCGCTAGTCGCAGTGACATAATACGACTAGACGCGATAATGGAACTTGAAGAAACTATAAATTATGGGCTATTGGCAAAGCTCCGTAATGGTGCACAAGTTGAAATATCTCGTCGTCAAGCAAGTAAGTTAAAGCAACAATTAAGCTTTAATCTATAGCTATTGTTGCAAATGTTGCTCTTCACTTTGCATGGCTTTGAATTCGTTCTTCGAGATAATGGTGACCGATTCGTGCAGCTCAGAGAAAAAAACCATTGCATCGCCATTGTTTAATTGCTGGTGAACTTGCGCCACTTTACTTTCAATACTGAACTCTTGCTCACCGTAATCGGTGCCTTCGCGTAAAACGTAACTTTCAATTAAGTTATACAGTGTATCTTTATCGAGTTGCTGGTGTGGAATGATCATAACTGCTCTTTATTAACTAGCTGATTAAAATACTCTGGCACGATTTGCTCTAACCAATAAATAGGTTTAAACGGGTTGTTACCTGATATAAAGCCGACGTGGCCGCCTTTTTCAGAGATGCGCAGCGTAACATGCTCGCTCACATCTTGCCTACTCGGAACTGCTTTTATCGACAGCATCGGGTCATCTTTAGCATGGACAACCAAGGTTGGGGTCGCAATGTGTTTTAAATAGGGTTTGGCGCTGGCTTGTTGGTAATAATCCTCTGCACCGTCAAAACCATGTAAAGGGGCTGTGAGCTTATTATCAAACTGCCATAAGTCATCAATCTTCATTAACTGCTCGGGGGTTAAGTCGATTTGTTGCTTAATTTGCGGTAATTTACGGCGCATTGACTTTTTCATGCGATCGAGTAAATATTTTTGGTAAATTTTGCCTAAGCTTTTACGAATAACTTGGCACGATGGTGATAAATCATAAGGGGCAGATACAATGGCTGCGCCATCAAGTAAACAGTCATCACCTTGTTCACCAACATACTTAGCCAGTACATTCCCCCCTAATGAAAAGCCGACCGCAACCATCGCACGATTTGGAAACTGTTGCTTTAGATGCTTAACAAAAAAATCAAGGTCGCCTGTTTCGCCGCTGTGATAAGCGCGAGGTAATTTATTAGCTTGTGTTGAACAATTGCGAAAGTGCATAAGCACCACTTGATAGCCTTGCTTTTTTAACGCTTTCATCATGCCTTTGGCGTAAAAGCTATTGATGTTGCCTTCAAGCCCATGCAGCACAATGGCAAGCGGGGCTAAATCATTTTTTGGTAATGACCATGCAAGCTCTAAAAAGTCGCCATCTGGGGTATCCAGTAGCGCTAACTGGTAACGTGTATGATGAAACGGCCTAAAAAAACGCGGTATGATAGTTTGCACATGACGGTTTCGCATCCACCATGCTGGGTTAAAATGTGAAAGCATTTTTGGTAACTGTTCAGCTAATCGAGGGGTTAGTGTAACAAATTTTTTGTAATAAAAAGCCCCTAATCAAACAAGTTGATAGGGGCTTTGCGCGTCGTGCTTAATGTGGTTGGTTAAGAGTGTCATCGTCGTGTACTTTTTTAATAAAAAAATACACAAAGAAAAGGCATAAACTAATAACAACACCTAAAAAACCAAATGATAAAAATAATACTGGGTCGCTAAAAAAATCTCTAAAGAATACGTCCATAACCGCCTCCTAATGTCTATGAGTTAATCATAGGCTGGCTGAGCATGGTTCGATATGATCCAGATCAAGCTATTTTCCTGATTACAAAAAGAGCCGTGAAGAAGTTGATTTGGATCAAAATTGCCAAGAGAAGTTAGCGAGTTTGCAAGGAAAAAGCTTAAAGTTACAAGGTAATGAATTACTGTAGGTCGTCATTTATGGCGACAATTTTTGCAGAAAGTTTGCTGAGCTAAATCACGACTTTGTTTTCCTCAAAAGCGTAGCGCCTCTAAACCTCTTTGTGAATAAGTCATTGCAAGACTTTTTGCACAAAGAGAACAGAATGAGAAGTAAATGAGGGGGAGTGAAAAATTTATTTGCAGTAAAGTTGGCTCTTACAAACTGGCTAGAAATAACATCTGTTTGAGCTTATAATTTCCCTTCATAGCTTTATTTTTATACCGAGTAATAATGGTGGTAGACATTGAAAATTATACGGATAGTTAAATACGCTATTGTGATTATGCTGCTGCAAATTGCCTTATCGACATTACTCAATATTGTTTTTGGTTTTGAGCGCTATATATCATCGAGGCTTGGCGATTACATTCTTATTGCAATCATCCCTTCTAGTGTCTTATCTTTTTTACTATACGGTGTAATGGCATATCGCAGTGATAATTATGCTTGGCGATATACATTTTATGTTTATTTTTTAGGCTTTTTGCTTGGTGCAGTAACTGTATCATTAATATTGCAAGAGTTTTATTTTTTCTCCGAAACTTCCATTATAGAGTTACCTGTTTCATTGTTAGTTATTACTTTAGCAACCCTGACAGGGTTGAAATTACGAGCGAAAAACGAACGCTTAAAGCTCTCCAACATAGAGCATTACATTAGTGGCCCTTGAATTAGGTTCTAATGTTAAAGTATTCATTTTTTCTACTAACATCTGCTGTTGTTGCTTTTCAAGCTTGAGCTCAGCACTGAGTAGCTCTTTACGAATTACAGCGTAATCTGCAATCTCGGTTTGATT
Source organism: Pseudoalteromonas sp. H105 (assembly GCF_001469215.1). Taxonomy (GTDB): domain Bacteria; phylum Pseudomonadota; class Gammaproteobacteria; order Enterobacterales; family Alteromonadaceae; genus Pseudoalteromonas. The sequence goes on along the minus strand of NZ_LOFH01000010.1, from coordinate 174,117 downwards.
GGCTTTTAAATAGGCGCGGGTAGCACGTAGGGGCTTTAATACTTGTTGATCAAATTCACGAATGGATTGTTCAAGTTCGTTTAGCTGTGCTTGGCTAATTGCTAGATTGAGAGAATCTAGGTAATACAGTAACAAGCACAGGTTGACGTTTTTACCTTGCTGGTTTTGATAATCCAGTAGGCGTGTTTGCATATCACCTTTGCTATAAAGGTCACAGGCAAACAGCCAAAAGTCATCCCCGTTAAGCAAGTTCATCGGCAAACGCTTGTTCTTTTTCTTCCATCTCTTCAAGGGCCATGAGTAGCTCTTCTTCGATATCGTTTACTTTAGGTGTTAATGTGGCTTGTTTTGCTATTAACTCTTTTAGTTTAGCTTTGTTGTCATCGTTATAAAGTTCGTTATCGCCCAGTGCAACTTCCACTTCGCTAAGTTCTGCTGAGTGTTTATCGAGTTGCTTTTCAAGTTTTTCAATCTGCTTTTTAAGGGGCTGAATGGATTTTCTAAACTCTGCTTCTAAGCGCTTTTGCTCTTTACGGTTAACTTGCGAGTTTACTTTTGGTTCGTCATCAGTTTGCCCAACCTTAGCGGCCTCTTTATTGGCATTGAGTAACCATTGATAATACTCATCTAAGTCATAACCAAACTGCGTGACTTCGCCATTATCAACCAAGTAATATTCATCAGCGGTGTTTTTTAGCATGTGGCGATCATGCGATACGGTAACCATCGCGCCTTCAAAACCTTGCAATGCCATCACTAAAGCGTGGCGCATTTCTAAATCAAGGTGGTTGGTTGGCTCATCCAGGAGCAATAAGTTAGGTTTTTGATAGACCAACATTGCTAAAACCAGGCGGGCTTTTTCACCCCCTGAGAATGGCGCAACTGGCTCAAGAGCTTTGTCACCAATAAACGCAAAACCGCCTAAAAAGTCACGCAGTGATTGCTCGCTGGCTTTTGGGTTTAAGCGTTGTATATGCGTAACGGCACTGGCTTTTAAATCTAAGGATTCCAATTGATGCTGCGCAAAGTAACCGATGTTTAAACCCTGATGCTGAAATACTTCACCGGCTTGTGGCTGGAGTTCGCCAGCTAGGAGTTTAATTAAGGTCGATTTACCCGCGCCGTTACGCCCAAGTAATGCAATGCGACTACCGGGTACTAAGTTAAGTTTTATGCTATCTAAAATAGTGATATCGCCATAACCTGCTTTGGCTTTATCAAGTGTCATCAGCGGATTAGGTAAAGCAAGTGGCTCGGCAAATTCAAAATCAAACGGCGAGTCGGCATGGGCTGGGGCAAGCTTTTCCATCCGTTCAAGGGCTTTAACACGACTTTGTGCTTGTTTAGCTTTACTGGCTTTAGCTTTAAAACGCGTAATAAATTGCTCAAGGTGGGCTATTTGCTCTTGTTGTTTTTCAAACATTGCTTGTTGTTGCAATAAACGCTCGGCTTTTTGGCGCTCAAATTGCGAGTAATGACCTTTGTAAACATTAATTTTTTGCTGATCGATATGCCAAATTTGATCAACCACCGCATCTAAAAATTCACGGTCATGAGAGATCAATACAAGCGTGCCTGTGTAAGCACGTAAAAAACGTTCTAACCAATATACGGCATCTAAGTCTAAGTGGTTAGTTGGCTCATCCAGCAATAGTAAGTCGGCATCGCGAATAAGAGCTTGGGCTAGGTTTAAACGCATACGCCAACCACCTGAAAACGCACTGACTGGGTTTTCAATTTGGTTATTGGCAAAACCTAAACCGTGCAGCAGCTCGCCTGCTTTAGATTCAATGCTGTAACCTTTAATGTTCTCAAGTTGAATATGCACTTTAGCTTGGGTGTCACCATCGTTATTTTGCTCAGCCTCGCGCAGAGCAATACGCAATGCATAATAATCAGGGTGGCCCTGTAGTACGTAATCTATAGCACTTATTTCAAGCGCTGGGGTTTCTTGTTTTACCGACGAAATAGACCAATCTTTGGGAATAGTGTAATTACCCGCATCTAATGAAAGCTCTGATTTTAATAAGCTAAATAAGGTCGACTTACCGCAGCCATTAGCGCCTACTAAGCCTACTTTATGCTCTGGAAATAAGGTTGCTGAGGCATCTTTTAACAGTGCTTTACCACCACGTAGGAGTTCTATTTCTGAGATTTGGATCATGAATACGTTACTTTACTGTGCCCTGATTTAATTGCCCACATCATAACACGGATCGACTTATGGTTATCAATCGTATCTTTATTAGGATAAAATGGCAGCAGCTAAACTGTGGAGAGACGGTGTGAAACAGAGAAAACGATTTATTGCGGGCGCAACGTGTCCCGAATGTAAAACCATGGATATGATGATGCTTTACAAAGAGCATGATGTGGAAAAGGTTGAATGCATGAAGTGTGGTCATAAAATGACGCAACCAGAGCAAGCTGTGCAAGCATCAACACGCCAATTTGAACAAGTTATAGGCGTGTTTAAGCCGGGTGACTAACCACCTTGAGGTGGTCTAAATATAGTTAGTAATGCGGTGGCGGTGGCTCTTGCATTTGCGACATTAAAGAAGGCTGTTGGGACTCTTTTAATTTCTCAGCCAGTAGCTCGGTTTGACGCTTCATTTTAGCCAACAGCTGCTGGTGAGCTTTAATTTCATCATTAAGTATATCAATGGTTTCATCTTGAAAGGCCACTTTAGCCTCCAGCTCCATTAAGCGATGTTCAATTGTGTTCATTAGCTTCTCGTATAGTAAAGCGCTCAGCGATTCCGCTAGAGCTCTCGGTTAACAACGCTGTGTCGTCATTAGTGAAAGCGACATCCAGTACCACCGCAGACTTAGGTTTACTGCCTTCGCGGGGGGTGACATGCCAGCTTTGAATTTTTTCACCATCAGCAATTTGCCATAAATCAACCAAGCGATTGGGTGAACCGGTCAGCAGTCGTGTGGCTTGATCGTTAAATCGGACGGCGGTAAAAATTTTCTGTCGCGCAATATACTTCAGTTTAGAAACAAGATCACCTGTTGTTAACTGCCATATATGCGCTTGAGCCATACTGTCTGCAGTAAAGGCATAGCGACCTTGAGGGTCAAGAGCAACTTGCGTTACTCTGTTTGGGTGGTTAAAGCGGTGAATTACTTGACCGCTTTGCGTATCCCAAAAATACGCAACGTAGTCATTTGAGCCACTCAGTGCAAAACGGCCATTGGGTGAAAGGTCAACCACATTAATTTTTTCTTGGTGGCCAAGGAACTCAATGCGCCTTCCGGTCTCTAAGTTGAGGTAAACAACAACATTGTCGCTACGGCCATATAAAACACTGCGGCCTTGATTGCTAATAGCGATATCGCGAATGGTGGCCGTTTTTATTTTGTAATAACCGACGTTGTCACCGGTGTTGATATTCCACACAGCAAACGTGGTTTTCTCGGCGGTCACTGCATGGCTGTTATCAAAGGCGATAGCTACAGTGTGTACTAAGCTATCTTGGTCTTGTTGCTGAAACCATTGATATTTTAGAACCTGCTGTTGATTATCCCACAGGGCGACCCCATGGTGTATAGATGAAATCAGGCTATACCGGCCATCATGAGAAAGCGCAGAGGAAAAGGCGCCTCTGGCTGCATGCTCATAGCTGGCAGTCGCGTGTTCTTTTTGTTCTGAGCAGGCGATTAATAAAGTGCAGCACTGAAGATACAAAAAAGTACGAAATATCGACATATTACAGGTATTTCCCCTTAACTCTTGTTGACTGAGAGGTTAGACTAGGACGCGATAAAGGTCGAGGTCGTTTATCTAATGATTTGAAATTGGCATTTTGCCGTACTCAGTAATTAGATAAGCAGCCTATCATGTAGGCCGTTAATCTTTAACTAGTAATAATACAATAAATGACATCTGCAAAGTGTGTCGGAGATTTAAAATGAAAAAGACGATTAAATTGTCATTGATTGCAGCGTCAGTTTTAGCGCTTACAGCTTGTAATCAAGAAGCAAAACAAGAACAAGCACCTGTAAAGTTAGATACTGAAGCACAACAACAAGCATACGGTATTGGTGCATCTGTTGGTAACTTTTTAAATAAAGATTTAGCTGATAAAACAGAGCTAGGTATTGAACTTGATCAAGCGCTGCTTATGCGTGGCTTTAAAGACGCACTTGCAGGTGAAGCAAAATTAGACGAAGAGAAAATTCGTGAAGTGTTAACTGCACTTGATACATCTGTACGTACTAAGCAAGATGCACAGGCTAAAGTAGAAGCTGAAAAGAGCAAAGCAGCGGGTGAGCAATACCTAGTTGATAATGCTGCAAAAGAAGGCGTAACAGTGACCGAGTCAGGTCTTCAATACGAAGTAATGGCCATGGGTGACGGTGAGAAGCCAGTGGCTACTGACGTTGTTAAAGTACATTACAAAGGTACTTTACTAGACGGTACTGAATTTGATAGCTCATATTCTCGCAACGAACCAACAACTTTCCCACTTAACCGTGTAATCGCAGGTTGGACTGAAGGTTTACAACTTATGCCAGTAGGGTCTAAGTATAAGTTTACTATCCCAGCTGACCTTGCGTATGGCGATCGTGATCTTGGTAAGATCCCTGCTAACTCAACACTTGTTTTTGAAGTAGAATTACTTGAAATTCAAGGCGAAGAGAATTCAGCTGTTGCTGAGTAATGAGCATCGCACAGCCAGTTGATGATTTACAGTTAACAGGCAAAACAAAAAGGGGCCAATAGGCCCCTTTTTGTATGAGTCACTTTCTACTCAGCATGATTTGAGTATAAGTTATCGATGAGTTCATCTTCTAATTCAAAGCGAAGCTCTAACGCTTCCCCCAATTTTGATAAGTTATTATCAAAATCATCTAATAAATCGTCTTTCGCGACTTCGGCGTACTTATCATTAAAGTCTAATGCTATATCTGTAGTTTCAGATATTCGCGGGTATAACTCACTAGCAAGTTGTTGGCTTTTAGGGCCCTTTTGCTCACAAGCTTTAGCAATATCGTCATAAACCTCAAAGTGCCCAGCAGACAAGTAATCCATTAAAATTTGGCAAAAAGTTTGAATTTGCAGCTGTTCAGGTAAAGCGTGATCTTTTTTATCATACGGTGAAAAGCCAGCAATTTTACAATAAAGTACGAGAAGCTCCTGGCGCTCTGTTAGCCATTTATCGATTATTGTGTGGCTACCGCCCCATTTTTGTTGAGCTTTTTCCAAACGCGTCAGCATGATTATTCTCCTAAGCCGGGTTGGTTTTGTTTATATAACAATGAAATATGGAGAAAAGATCAACACATTTTTTTCTTTATTCCGTAACAAAATCTTAAGTTGTTGATGTTAAGTTATTTTTCATAGTTAAATAAAAGGGTGTTCTGTAAATTTTAGGCAAGAAAAAACCACCATAAATGGTGGTTTAATTTCTTTTTCCATGACTTGTTAAAACAAGCTTTCTTTTTGTTTTGAGAAGATTTTTATTATTATTGTTGTCATACAATTATTATTGTTTTTGTTAACGCGGGATAAGTTATACCAAGGTTTTTTGTATGTTGCAAATTTATTAATTAAAAAACTTAAATGTTACATTTTTTTCAGGCGTTTTTTCTGTGTTACTTAAAACCTTTGATCTAAATCTATACTGGTGTGTTTTACAGTTATTGCGATAGAGCGCTGTGCGATATGGTGATACAATCTGCGCAATATCTACAAGTTTTAGGATCCTTTACGCTATGAGCGAATTAAAAAACGACCGTTATTTACGTGCACTACAAAAACAACCTGTTGATGTAACTCCGGTATGGATGATGCGTCAAGCAGGGCGTTATTTACCAGAATACCGCGCTACACGTGCACAAGCGGGCGATTTTATGAGCCTGTGCCGCAATGCTGAGCTTGCGTGTGAAGTGACTTTACAGCCATTACGTCGTTACCCTTTAGATGCCGCTATCTTATTTAGTGACATTTTAACGATTCCTGATGCTATGGGATTAGGCTTGTACTTTGAAACAGGTGAAGGTCCTAAATTTGAACGCCCAATTTCATCTTTGGCTGATGTTAAAAAGATTCCAAAGTTAGATCCTACTGATGAACTTGGTTATGTAATGAATGCAGTCAGTACTATTCGCCGTGAATTAAAAGGTGAAGTACCGCTGATCGGTTTTTCTGGTTCACCATGGACATTGGCCACTTACATGGTAGAAGGTTCAAGCAGTAAAGTATTCGGTAAAATAAAGAAAATGGCATTTGCTGAGCCTCAAACACTGCACTTACTCCTCGATAAATTAGCCGATTCAGTGATTGATTACTTAAACGCTCAAGTCAAAGCCGGTGCGCAATCACTTATGGTATTCGACTCATGGGGTGGTGTATTAAGCCCACGTGATTACAACGAATTCTCATTGCAATATATGCATAAGATTGTTGATGGCTTGATTCGTGAATACGACGGCCGTAAGGTACCTGTAACACTGTTTACTAAAAATGGTGGTCAATGGATTGAAGCAATCGCTGCAACTGGTTGTGATGCTGTAGGGCTTGATTGGACGATAAACATTAGTGATGCAAAACGTCGTGTTGGTGATAAAGTTGCGCTGCAAGGCAATATGGATCCGTCAATGCTGCACGGCACACATGATCGTATTCGCCAAGAAGTCGGCACAATTTTAGAAGACTTTGGCACAGGTAACGGCCATGTATTTAACTTAGGCCACGGTATCACACCAGATGTCGATCCTGAAAATGCAGGTGTATTCATCAATGCGGTACATGAGTTAAGTGCGCAATATCATAAATAACAAATAGCTATTTAGACTTGTTATTAAAAAGCCCGCTTAGTACCTAAGCGGGCTTTTTGCTATTTACAAGTGGTACATAGACTTACGTAAATAAACGGTTTAAGCCATTTAATGCTGCAACACGGTAGGCTTCAGCCATCGTTGGGTAGTTAAACGTGGTATTAACAAAATAATCGATATTATTACCGCCGTTCTTTTGTTCCATAATGGCTTGGCCAATGTGAACAATTTCTGAGGCACGTTCACCAAAGCAATGTACACCAAGTACTTCTTTGGTTTCAGTGTGAAACAGTATTTTTAAACTACCAACTTCCGTACCAGCAATTTGCGCACGCGCCAAGTGTTTAAACTGCGCACGGCCAACTTCATAAGGTATTTTTGCAGCAGTTAGTTCTTGCTCTGTTTTACCCACAGAGCTCATCTCAGGAATGGTATAAATACCTGCCGGGATATCAATGATCAGCTTTTCATCACAGTTGCCGCACGCAATCGCATCGGCGGCGATACGGCCTTGGTCAAACGCTGCACTGGCAAGGCTTGGGTAACCAATGACATCACCCACTGCATAAATGTTCTCAACCTCAGTTTGGTATGTTTCGTTTACCTTTAGCTGACCACGGCCGTCGGCTTTTAGGCCCACCGCTTCAAGGTTCAAGCCATTAGTATTACCAGTACGACCATTAGCAAATAAAATGCAATCAGCTTTGACACGTTTACCTGATTTTAAATGCATTATTACGCAGTCTTCGCGGGTTTCAATGCGGTCAAACTCTTCGTTATGGCGAATAACAATGCCACTGTTCCAGAAGTGGTAGCTCAATGCGTCAGAGATCTCAGCATCCATAAATGCAAGCAGTCGGTCACGGGTATTTACTAAATCTACCTTTGCGCCTAGGCCTTTAAAAATAGACGCATACTCACAGCCAATAACACCAGCACCATAAATTAAGACGCGATGAGGGTCATGCTCCAGACCTAAAATTGTGTCACTGTCGTAAATACGCGAGTGAGTAAAATCTACTTCAGGTGGGCGGTAAGGACGCGAACCTGTTGCAATAACAATGGTCTGTGCCGTTAATCGCTCAGTTGAGCCATCAAGACGAGTAATTTCAACGGTGTTTTTATCAATAAAGCTCGCATCACCTTGGAATAAATGAATGCGGTTACGATCGTAAAAGCTACTGCGCAAGTTAGACTGTTTTGAGATCACCGAGCTTGCGTGTCGTAAAATATCGGGAAACGTTAAGCGAGTAGGGCGCTCACCCATGCTAAAAAGTGGGTTTGCTTTATATTCAATATAGCGGCTAACAGAGTGGCGTAGGGCTTTTGATGGAATGGTGCCCCAATGAACACAGCCTCCACCAACGCCTTCTTGGCGTTCAATAACCGCCACTTTTTTGTTGCTTTTAGACAGGTTCATGGCGGTACCTTCACCGCCAGGGCCTGTGCCTATAATGATTGCATCATATTGATATGACGGTTGTTCTTTCTTTACTTGTTGTTTGGCCACAGCCACTCCTACATTAACTAAAAGAGGCTTTTAATAACCTCGCATTCAGTGCTAGCCATGCTTGTTTTTGACTTTCCCAAGCGGCTTCTAATTCATGGTATTGTGTAATTAAAGCTGATTTTTCGCATTGTTGCAGCATGTTATTCTTTTTAACTTCTAGTACCTGTTTTTTAAGGGCACAAAAGTGTTGTAGCTTTTTCAGCAATAAATCATATTCTTGCTGCAATAATGTAAGCTTATCTTGCGCTAGTGGCAATTTAGCTAAGCGAATTTGCGTTTTGTGCATAAGTGTTTCGGCTTTCGCCTTTTCAATACGCTCGACCGGCGTACGTTTCAATTTATGCGCCAAGCCTAATGTTGCTAATGAGCGAATTAACCATTTAGTCGGATCATAATGAAACCATTTAATGCCGTTACGATAATCACTGGCAAATATATGGTGATAATTATGGTATCCCTCCCCATAAGTGAACAGCGCTAAAAAACCATTGTCACGGGCGGTATTTTTTTCAGTGTAAGGGCGAGAGCCCCAAATATGCGCCACTGAATTAATAAAAAAGGTAAAATGTTGGCTTAACACTAAACGCAGTAATCCTGCTAATAATAGCATACCAAATACATCGCCGACCATTAAACCAAGCGCTAATGGAATACCAATGTTAGTTGCTAATACTAATTTCATATAATGGCGATGTTGCCACATAACAACTTTATTGCGTTGTAAGTCACGACAATTAGTGTAATCACCATAACTATCGCCTTGATAATCTCGGAGCATCCACCCAATATGGCTATACCAAAAGCCATTTGTTGCTGCATAAGGGTCTTTCACAGGATCATCGACTTGACCATGATGAATACGGTGGTCACTGCTCCAATGCAGTGCGCTGTTTTGCAATGCAAAAGCACCGCCTAACGCAAAGATAGCTTCAATCGCAGGGTGTGCGTCATATGTTTTATGTGCCCACAAGCGGTGGTAGCCAGCGGTAATTGACATACCGGCGTAAAACATACACGCAACAAAAGCTATCCAATGCGTGCTTGAAAAGCCATGGGTAATACCATACCAAGGAACTAAAGTAACAGCAGCCAAAAAGGTAAGGCTAAAAAAGAGGACGTTGGTCCAAATAATCGGTGGTTTTTTCATCTTTAAAAATCTGAGCGTACACTTGTAAGCTAAAATAGTATTTCATTCTCTCGCCGTCAAGTATTAGACTGGGGAATTAAGCTAAAAGTCACCATAATTTGATTTAAATTAAATCAGGAGTAGTTCATGTCGGGTGTTCGCGCGCAACAAAAACAAAAAACACGACAGGCCTTAATTGAGGCGGCGTTTAATCAATTGAGTGCTGATCATAGCTTTTCAAACCTAAGTTTACGTGAAGTTGCTCGCGAAGCTGGGATTGCGCCGACTTCGTTTTATCGACATTTTAAAGACATGAATGAACTCGGTTTAACCATGGTCGATGAGGCTGGCTTAACATTACGCCAATTAATGCGCCAAGCGCGCCGTCGTATTGCTAGCGGCGGCAGCGTAATCACAACCTCAGTGGTGACATTTATGGAGTTTATTGATAACTCAAGCAACCAATTTAGGCTGCTTTTGCGAGAACGCTCTGGCACATCAAAAGCATTTAGAGCGGCGGTTGCACGTGAAATAAAGCATTTTATCTTAGAGCTCGCGCATTATTTGGAAAATGAAACGCCCTGTGATGCAGCCCAAGCATATATTCAGGCGGAAGCAATGGTTACGCTGGTATTTAATGCCGGAGCTGAAGCACTTGATTTGGAAGGCCAGCAGCGTGATGAGTTGGTTGAGCGCGTGATTTGGCAATTACGGTATATTACACGTGGCGCAAGCAATTACATTAGGGATCACAATAATACATAAATGTTGGAAGAGTTAATCTAAGCAGTGACAGTGAATGCATTGGTTTAAAAAACGTTGAGTCTCACATTTTTGTATTTATTTATCTAATTTAAATGTATTTGTGAATTATTTATCCTTTGTATATTGGTTTTTATGATGTTGCAAGGTGATATTATGCTTGCGCCTTTGGCTGATGGGTGATAAAAATAAGCCTCAATGAACACACACATTTAGTAAAGATGATGAAAAATACACAGTTAATTACATTAAAACTAAACTTCCTGCTGCTAGCGTATGTAAGCGGGCATTAGTGTATTTTCATTCAGACACATTAAAAACCCCGCAAAATGCGGGGTTTTTTTTATCTCGCAACAAGGGTAGCTGAGAATTAAGGGTAGATTATGCAGGATAAAGACAAGGTATGGATTTTCGACACCACCTTACGCGATGGTGAGCAAGCGCTTAAAGCAAGCCTAACAGAGGATGATAAAATTCAACTTGCGCATACGATTAGTCGTTTAAATGTGGATGTGATGGAAGTGGGCTTTCCAGTCTCGAGCCCCGCTGATTTTCGTTCGGTGCAACGCATTGCAACTGAAGTAAAAGGCCCTATTATCTGTGGTTTAGCACGCTCTGTTGCCAAAGACATTGAAGCTTGCGGCGAAGCATTACGCACGGCGCAACAAAGCCGTATTCATACTTTTATCGCTACTAGCCCACTGCACTTAGAGCATAAATTACGTATGAGCTTAGATGACGCCACAGCCATGGCGGTTAAATCAATCAAACTTGCGCGTAACTATACTGATGACGTGGAATTCTCATGTGAAGATGCTGGCCGTACACCGCATTGGGATTTATGCAAAATTGTTGAGCAGGCCATCAATGCAGGTGCATCTACTATTAACTTACCCGACACCGTAGGTTTTGTAACGCCAGACGAATACGCGGCGATGATCCATCATTTAATGAATAATGTGCCAAATATAGATAAAGCTCGCTTGAGTGTGCACTGCCACAATGACTTAGGGCTAGCTGTGGCCAACTCGGTAGCAGCAGTACAAGCGGGTGCTCGCCAAATTGAATGTACTATCAACGGCATTGGCGAGCGTGCAGGTAACTGCTCGCTTGAAGAAGTGGCGATGATCATGAAAATGCGCCAAGACCATTTAAAAGTACATACTGATATTCGTAGTGAAGAAATTTACCGCGCATCTCGCCAAGTGGCAAAAATTTGTAATATGCCAGTACAACCAAATAAAGCCATTGTTGGCGAAAACGCATTTGCTCACAGTTCAGGCATTCACCAAGACGGCGTATTAAAAGCGCAAAATACCTATGAGATTATGTCGCCAGAAAGCGTTGGCGTACCAAATAACCAATTAAACATGACCTCACGTTCAGGGCGTCATGTGATTGAACATCGCTTAGCTGAGTTAGGTTATCAAAAATCTGATTACGATATGGATAGTCTTTATGACAGCTTTTTAGCGCTGGCCGATCAAAAAGGGACAGTCTACGACTATGACCTTGAGGCAATGATTTACTTTAACCAAATCAATGATAAAGATGAAAAATACCAATTAGAGTTTGTTAACTCAACGTCTAATTCACAATCAGTTGCCAGCTCTACTATCGGTATGACCATCGATGGCACATCTAAGCAAGAGGCCGCAACGGGCAATGGTCCTGTTGAAGCGTCATTCTTAGCGATTGAGCGCTTAACGGGTATGGCTGTTGAAATGATTGAATTTAATTTAGAAGCCACCGGTGAAGGGGCAAGTTCTCTTGGCCAAGTAAATATAATAGCTAAATACGATGGTCGCCCTTATCACGGTGCGGGCATTGCAGCGGATGTGGTTGAAGCGTCAGTACGCGCCATGATCCGCGTTTATAACTTAATTTATCGTGCACAAAAAGTGTCTGATTTAAAACAACAAAGGAAAGCAGGATGAGTAAAACAAATTACAGCATCGCCGTTTTAGCGGGCGACGGAATTGGCCCTGAGGTTATGGCAGCAGCAAACAGTGTGCTTGATGCTGTAAGTAATAAATTTGGTTTTACGCTGACTCGTCATCCTCATGCGATTGGCGGTGCTGCGATTGATGAATTTGGCAAAGCATTACCTGACTCAACACTTAAAGCATGTGAAAGTGCAGATGCCATTTTATTTGGCTCAGTTGGCGGCCCAAAATGGGAGCATTTACCGGCTGATGAACAACCAGAGCGAGCCTCTCTTTTACCCTTGCGTAAACACTTTGGTTTGTTTTGCAATTTACGCCCAGCTCAACTTTTACCAGCCTTAAGCGCTGCATCTCCACTGCGTGCAGATATCAGCGAACGTGGCTTTGATATCTTGTGTGTACGTGAGTTAACAGGAGGTATTTATTTTGGTGAAAAAGGCCGCTGTGGAGAAGGTGCTGATGAAGCCGCATTTGATACACAAACTTATTCTCGAAAAGAAATTGAACGTATTGCGCGTTTTGCCTTTGAAGCTGCAAAATTACGCAACAACCATGTAACGTCGGTTGATAAAGCAAACGTGTTGGCATCTAGCGTGTTATGGCGTGAAGTGGTGACTGAAGTGAGTAAAGATTACCCTGAAGTGAACCTTGATTATATTTACGTAGATAATGCGGCGATGCAGTTAGTTAAGCAACCAAGCCAATTTGATGTATTGCTTTGTGATAATTTATTTGGCGATATCTTGTCAGACGAGTGCGCCATGATCACAGGCTCTATGGGGTTATTACCTTCAGCGAGTTTGAACCAATCGGGTTTTGGTATGTATGAACCTGCTGGTGGCTCTGCGCCAGATATCGCAGGAAAAGGCATTGCTAACCCCATCGCACAAATTTTAAGTGCGGCACTGATGTTGCGTTATTCATTAGGCCAAGATGAGGCTGCGCGCAGTATTGAAAAAGCAGTCGCGGAAGCAGTCGAAGCGGGTGTCGGCACGCCAGATATTTACCCAAGTGCAGGTTGTACAACACAAGATGTTGCGGCTGCGATAGTGGCTCGAATTTAAGTTTTAGTTTGCTGCACCGTCATGCAGCAAGCGCTAATATTAAGGGGATCAGCAAGTGGCCCAAACGTTATACGACAAAATCTGGCAAGCACATGTCGTTGCCAGTATTAATGAGCAAACCGACTTACTTTATATTGACCGTCATTTAGTGCACGAAGTCACCTCGCCACAAGCATTTGCAGGCCTTCGTGAAAAAAATCGTAAAGTACGTTGTCCAGAAAAAACTATCGCGACGATGGATCATAATGTATCGACTAAAAGCCGATCGCTTGATGCCGCCAGCGAAGTATCAAAGAACCAATTAATGGCGCTTGATGCAAACTGTAAAGAATTTGGCATTACGCTTTACGATTTAAACTCAATTAATCAAGGTATTGTGCATGTAATGGGGCCTGAGCAAGGTATTACCTTACCGGGCACCACCATAGTGTGTGGCGACAGCCATACCTCAACTCACGGTGCTTTTGGTGCGCTTGCTCACGGTATTGGCACCTCTGAGGTTGAACACGTTCTCGCAACGCAAACACTACAACAGAAAAAAGCCAAGTCATTAAAAATTCAAATTAATGGCGTTTTACGCCCTACAGTGACAGCTAAAGATTTAATAATGGCGGTGATTGGTAAACTTGGTACAGCCGGTGGTACAGGTTATGTCGCAGAGTTTTGTGGTGAAGGTATTGAAGCGTTATCAATGGAAGCGCGTATGACGCTGTGTAACATGAGTATTGAAATGGGCGCGAAAGCCGGTTTAATAGCCTCTGACCAAATTACGTATGATTACTTAAAAGGCCGCCCGTTTGCACCAAAAGGTGCTGACTTTGATGCAGCTGTTAAATATTGGGAAACATTAAAAACCGACGAAGGCGCGCAATTTGATTTAGAAGTGGAACTAGAAGCGAGTAGCATTCAGCCGCAAATTACGTGGGGCACGAGCCCTGAGCAAGTAATTGGCGTAGATGAATTTATTCCTGATCCAGAGAAAGAGCCTGATTTAATTAAAGCCGATGCAATTCGTAGTGCACTTAAATACATGGACTTAAAAGCGGGAGAAAAACTGTCATCAGCAAGTGTTGATACCGTATTCATTGGCTCATGTACTAACAGCCGTATTGAAGATTTACGTGCTGCTGCTCATATCGTGCAAGGTAAGCACGTTGCTGCTGGTGTTGAAGCGTTAATTGTACCAGGCTCAGGCTTGGTGAAAAAACAAGCCGAAGACGAAGGCTTAGCCGATATTTTTAAAGCGGCGGGTTTTGAATGGCGCGAGCCGGGTTGTTCAATGTGCTTAGCAATGAATGACGACCGGTTAGGTGCAGGCAAGCGTTGTGCATCTACCTCAAACCGTAATTTTGAAGGTCGCCAAGGCCGTGGCGGACGCACACACTTAGTTAGCCCTGCAATGGCCGCAGCGGCAGCAATACATGGTCGTTTTGTTGATATTAGAGGAGAAGCTTAATGAGCACTTATTTTAGCGGCTTAATGGCCCCACTAGATAAAAACAACGTTGATACTGACCAAATTATTCCTAAGCAGTTCTTAACATCAACCAGCCGTGACGGCTTTGATGCAGCCTTGTTTTACGATTGGCGTTATTTAGATAACGGCGAGCCAAATCCTGAGTTTATTTTAAATCGCCCTTGTTACCAAGGTGCACAAATATTATTAACTCGCGATAACTTTGGCTGTGGCTCATCACGTGAGCATGCACCGTGGGCACTTAAACAATACGGTTTTGAAGTGATTTTGGCAGAAAGCTTTGCTGATATTTTCTTTAATAACTGCGGTAATAACCAAATGCTAGCGATTACATTACCTGCAAAAACACTGGAGGATTTGTTTGTACTGAGTGAACAGCACGACGATATTCATATCGACATCGACCTTGAAAATCAGGTGCTTACCAGTAACAAGTTTGCGCCAATCAGCTTTGATATTCGCAAAGACGTAAAAGAGCGCTTATTAAGTGGCTTAGATTTTATCGGCGTGACCGAAACCCTAAACCCACAAATCGACGCCTTTGAAGCAAAGCTTAACGCCGAGCGCCCTTGGCAGTAGTGGTTTAAAAGTTATTAAATGATGAAACGCGGCTCAGGCCGCGTTTTTTGCGTATGGGTGACGTTTTTTAGTTCGGCTCAAGCGCTTTATTAAATTCAAAATTAAAAAACGTATATACTAATGAAAGCACGGGCAATATTGATGTATAGAAGCTAGCTGAGTATATATCCAAATCAATTATCGCTACAATAATTGCGCAAAATGTTAACAAAACCACCAGTGTTAAAAGTAAGTTCCTTTTAAGAGCAGCTAATATAAATTGTAAGTAACTTAGCCCTACTTTATTTTTTATCAAAGCCCAACTTAAGCGAGAAAAAGCAATAAAACTAATTACACAAAAAACAACTGACATCTTAGGTTGAGAAATCAATAGACTTGATCCGATTGCGAGTAAACCAAGAATTAATATCAAATAGTGTGATTTCAAAAGTTCTTTTAATAAGAGCACTTGGTTGCGGGTGGAATCAGTACGCTTGTTAAGTAAATAATAAAACGCCAACAACGCATATAGAGAAAAGAAGAACGAACTTATTTGTAATTTAGAGTTTAAAAAATACAAGCCTAATAAACAAGGTATTAAAGTTGAGGCTAGAATAATTTTATTTTTCATCATCAGTTTCTCGAATATACGTCCTAAAAATCTAGGACTAAAAATTTAAACAGTTTTTATATCACACCAACTCGTTATTCCACCATCAGTAACAACATCGAAATAAACTTTTTTGAAGCCGCGACCTGTTTTACCGCCGCTGGCTGCACTTTCTTTGATGAATCACCACAATCAGGTAGAGCATCAACTGTTTCTTTGTATGAAGCATCGTAAGCGAGGCCTACACCTCTATTACACTACGACCATTATAGGTTCTATTGAGAAGAGTATTTCTCTTCGTTAAGCAAGAGCTAGTAGGTTCTGAAGGTCTACTATTAAAAAATAGTTTTATAGATCATTGTATATGTAACTGCTTTTATGAAATGCAGATGTTATTGGTTAGCATAAAGAGCAAATCGGTGATTATAAAAACTCCTTTGCTATAGAGTATTCAGTCAAACGCTATACCTGCTTAGTTAAATGAGTACGTCAGTTTTAACTTCCATTTACCGCGATTACTTCCTTTGTTTTTATTAACACGCTAAGCTGCAGCTTTATATTTTTAGGAACATGCTATGAAATTATTAACTGCTGCAACTTTATTATTGGCATCTACTGCTGTGTTTGCGCGCCCTGCGCCTTTGGTGTCTATTCCAAGCCATGATGGTTTTTT
The DNA here is from genome assembly GCF_001469215.1 of Pseudoalteromonas sp. H105. Taxonomy (GTDB): domain Bacteria; phylum Pseudomonadota; class Gammaproteobacteria; order Enterobacterales; family Alteromonadaceae; genus Pseudoalteromonas. Next base: position 157,606 of record NZ_LOFH01000010.1, on the reverse strand, counting down.
TGATAATATTGCTGCCCACTGCGGTAAAGCGTATGAGGGTAAAGTTACGGTTGATAATGCTGCAGGCCCGAGCTCGTTCGCGGGTAAAAAGCTGGTTATGCATGTTCGCCGTTGCAACGAGCGAGAACTCCAAGTACCGTTTCACGTTGGCGAGGATGCATCACGTACGTGGATCATCACAAAAACAGGCAGTGGCTTGAGTTTAAAGCACGATCATCGTCATAAAGACGGTACTGATGATGTGTCTACTATGTATGGCGGTCATACGGTTGATGCGGGTTTTGAGAGTGTGCAGTCTTTCCCTGCGGATCAGTATTCAAAAGAATTGTTTGTTAACCAAGGAATACCGCAATCTATGGGTAATACGTGGCAAATGTATATTTACCCGGAAAAGTTTACCTATCGTTTAATTCGCCAAGGGCGCGAGTTTCGTGTTGATTTTGATTTAACCAAACCAATCACTCCACCTGCTTCGCCTTGGGGCTATAAAGACTAGGATTTAGTCTTTATTTGGCTCGGTTTCACACTGTAGCAAAGCCGTTAAAGGTGGTTGATAGGGGCGAGGTTTGCTAGGAAGGCGCTCGTATTCTTGCACACCATCAGTCACTTTTAACATAAAAGGGTTACTCTTACATAAACGCTGAGAATGGCGAAGTAAAAATACCGATTGGTTTTGGAAGTGTTGGTAGCTGTCAGATTGTATTTCGAGGCGGTAGTTATTATCGTCAATTTGAGTTTGGTGATAATGCACTTTATCATCAAAATCATAGCGCTTTTCGGTTTTGCCAACCTCTGCGTGTATCACGGCACAACTTATCAATAGCATGAACCCACCGCTTAGTTTTAAGCTTTGTGCTATCTTTCCTCTCATAAACCTCACACTCCATTATTGTATTGCGTCGGCGATTTAACTAAAGTGGTTAATCATGATCTAAGTCTAACACCCAAAAAGGGAAAATGTGATGTTCAAACAAATAAAACAGCTATTTTCAACGTTTAATGAACACCCAGCTCAGATGCAAGAGCATGATTTGAAAACGGCAGTTGCGGCCCTACTTATTGAGGTAATGCGTGCTGACACAGAGCAGCAAGATGAAGAACTAAAAGCGCTGTCAGCCACGCTTAAAAAATATTTTGAGTTAACGGATACCCAGGTAGATGAGTTAATGCAAAGCGCGAGTAAAAGTTTAGATGACGCCATAGACTACTTTCAATTTTCTAAGCAAATCAATAATCAATGCAGCGCGCAGCAGCGCATCGATATTGTAGAGTTACTGTGGCGATTGGCGTATGCAGATGGGCAGCTCGATCCACAAGAAGAATACGTCGTTCGTCGTGTTGCTAATTTACTCTATGTTACTCATGAAGATTTTATCGCTGCTAAGTTAGCAGCGACCAAAATTTAGCAATTACTTGTTTAGTTTGCTGGCAACGCTTACTAACTGCTGTGCAAGGCCGGCTACTTTTTCTGCTGTAGCAGGGTCATTAATGCGGCCATTTTCATCAAGTACAGTGTGGATGGCTGGCACTGCAAGTTGGTCAGCCAGCACTAAGCTACCGATACCCGATAGAATATCGCGAACATGGTTTAATCCGCGCAGACCACCTAAACCACCAGGCGAAGAGGCATAAAGCGCAGTTACTTTATTACGAAATGCAGGCACTGCACCTTGCTCTGTGCGCGAAGCCCAGTCAATAGCGTTTTTAAGTACGGCGGTAATCGAACCGTTATATTCAGGACTTGCAAGTAAAATACCGTCTGCGGCGCGTAATTTGTCTTTGAGGAGTTGAGCGCCCTGAGGTGTACCTTGTGCTTCAATATCTTCATCAAACATTGGTAAGTTTAAATCACCGAGTTTGATTACCTCTACTTCTGCGCCGCTTTCTAAAGCAAAGCGGGCTGCTTCATTAATCAATTTTTGGTTAAAGCTGTCTTTACGTAAGCTGCCTGCTAAGGCAATAATTTTAGGTGCAGTCATGGTATTCGCCTTAATGTTGTTTAGTTAACCAGAGTTCCGGTTATTTAATTATCTTGTGACTTACTTTAGCAAAAATTCACTTGCAGAAAAGCCAAATAAACGCAAAACTTATGTGCAATAATGCACACGTGGAATAGGTAAGTACAATGGCAATACACTTTGATGATTGGCAAGATGTAAAAGTGGCCTATGAAGTCGCGCGGTTAGGAACATTGACTGCTGCCGCTGAAAAGCTCAACGTGCATCACAGTACGGTGCTTAGGCGGATCAATAATTTAGAAAAAAACTTAAATGCACGATTATTTCACCGCCACGCACGTGGCTATAAAGTAACAGAAATTGGTGCAAAACTATTTACCACTGCACAGGCAATTAATACTGATCTTGAACGTTTACATAATGACATCATTGCAGCCGATAGCACGCTTAGAGGTAGTTTGTTACTGACAACGGTGAGTGGCTTTATTGATGTGTTAAGCGATGTATGTGAACAATTTCAAAGTCTGCACCCGCAAGTTCAGCTGGAAGTGATACTCGATCAAAATCGTTTACGACTCGATCATGGGCAAGCGCATATTGCGGTGCGAGCTGGCCCTCGCCCTGATGAGGGTGATTATATCGCCCAGCATTTAGCCCATTTATCATCAGGGCTTTATGTATCTAAGCGTTATATTGATAAACATGGCATGCCAAAAACCCTTAAGCAATTGCCGTTGCATAATTTTGTGTCAGGGGTGGCGGGCTACAATGGCAAAGTGCCTTATTTTGCTTGGGTTGATGAAAATATTCCCGTTGAACAAGTGAAATTAAGGGTCTCTGAAACTTCAGAGGCAACTCGAGCAATCGTTAAAGGCTTAGGGATCGGTGGTTTGCAACATGATGTTGCGGCGCAATACCCTGATCTTATGCCTGTATTGGCTAACGAGCTCAGTTGGCCAACTGACTTATGGCTAGTGACGCACCATTTAGTGCATCGTACAGCAAAAGTGCAAGCTTTTAGCCAACTGTTAAAAGCGCATTTTAAAGAGATGGTCTTATAGCGATTTTTTAACTTTGATACCGAGCCTTTTTGCCAGTCTGATCAAATTAGCACGGTCAACACTAAGGGTGCGTGCAGTCGCTGCCCAGTTAAAGTGATGTTGCTCAAGCTGCTGACTAACGAGATTATGCATAAAGGTATCTGTTGCTTGTTTTAATGAAAGTTGCGGGCTATTTTCCGACACGGTGGTAGGTGTTGTAAGCAGAGCCTGAGTCTGTGTATTAAGGTTTAGCTCGCAGTGTTCAGCCTCTATAGTAATGATGGCCTGCTGCCATTGGCTTTGTTTGGCTTTTAATGCTGCGCGGCTTATAACATGCTCTAACTCTCGAACATTGCCAGGCCAAGAGTATTGCGTTAATGTCAGCTGGGCCTCGACGCTCAGTTTTAGTTGCTTAATGGCCAATTTTCTGGCTGTTTTTTCGATAAAGAAACCGGCTAGAAGTACCACGTCGTTTTCACGTTGTTTTAATGTCGGTACATGTAAAGGATACACACTGAGCCGGTGATATAAATCGGCCCTAAAGCGACCTTGTGCCACTTCATCTTTAAGATTACGGTTAGTTGCGGCGATCACACGGACATCAACATATTTTATCTTATCTTCGCCGAGCGTTTGAATTTCACCACTTTGTAATACCCGCAGTAATTTACTTTGCATCGTAAGTGGTAATTCGCCTATTTCATCTAAGAATAACGTGCCACCATCAGCGAGTTGAAACTTTCCTTGGCGTGCATTTTCCGCGCCTGTAAACGCCCCTTTAGCATGACCAAAAAATTCACTTTCGGCGAGATTTTCAGGTAATGAGGCACAGTTTAAATGGATCAAAGGCTGCTGACTGCGCTTCGAGTGTAAGTGTATATTGCGAGCAACAAGTTCTTTTCCAACCCCGGTATCACCTTGAATAAGTACGCTAAATTCAGAACCTGCAACCAGTTTTATGTCATTTCTTAAGGTTTGCATCGCTGGGCTGTGGCCAATAATTTCAACCCCATCTCGGGTGAGTGCTTCACGATTTAACTCTTGTACTAATGCATGACTATGTTGGGCATGATGTTGGTACTGCTGTAACAAAAGGGCGGTTTTTAACTGTGCTGCACACAGCTGACTAAGTATGGCGAGCTGTTGCATATCAAAGTCATCAAAGGCGTGGGCATTTAGGCTATCTAATGTAATCACACCCAATAAAGTGTCGCCTTCTAATAATGGCATACCCAGGCAGGCATGCACGGGAATATCCCCTTCTTGATGGTTAAGTAACCCATCATAAGGATCCGGTAACGAGCAATCTTGAGCAAATTGTAACGGTTGTCCTGAGCGACAAATAGCCTGTAAGCGGGGGTGATCGTTGATCACAAATCGTCTGCCTAATGTATCTGGCATTAAGCCATCGATGGCCACTGGTTTTAATACGTTGTTTTGACTAATAAGCAATGCAGTTGCATCACTGGAGACTACGCCTTTTACACACTCAATAATATGTTGATAGTGATTGGCTTGTGCCTTAATAGCGCCTAGCTGCAAAGCGGTGTTTAAAAGGACAGTAGCATCTATCATGTCAATTTGACTCTAATGTGTTTTATTTTGTTTTTAATGGTGTGTCATTATGACATTTAAGTCAATAGTTAAAGATTAAGGTGTTGATAATTAATGACTTTAATTGTTGGCTCACTCTGTGCAATACAAGGTGTATATCCATAATGTATAGGGTGATTTATGTCTTACTACAACACTGTTTGCAGCAACTTAGCCACAGATACTGATTTTTACCTGCGTTTATTAAGAGGCGCTAACTGGGCGCTTTTACTGAGTTGCCTGTCCCTTGGAGTGACTGTTTTATTTAGTTACCCGTTGGCTGATTTGCTTTCAATTAAGCTGCAAATAGTGGCGCATATTTCCACTATTATCGCAGCGACTATTTTAAAAATTAGTTATGTGTTGCGCTGTATTGCATTAAGTAGCTTAGGTAGAGAGGTACGCTAATGCGCCCAATAAATTTAACTGAGCCGGCGGCTGAAAATGTACGTTTTTATCAAATTAGTCAATGGCCAATCTGGAACCTCGCTTTTCGCCCTGCTTTTTTAGGTGCGGGCTTGCTTGCCCTTTTTTCTATTGGCTATTGGTTACTTATTTTAACTGGGTATGCAAATTGGCAGTTAAGTATGCCTGCAACACTCTGGCACGCTCATGAAATGATGTTTGGTTTTGCAGGTTTTGTTGCTGTAGGTTTTTTATTAACCGCGGCTCAAACCTGGACTGGCGTGCCTAGTATCAGTGGATGGCGTTTGATGGGGTTAACCTTGATTTGGTTAACAGCGCGCGGTGCATTTTTCTTCTCAATTCCAAGTGTTAGCGATATTAATGTATATCTGGTGATTGGATTACAGTTTTTATGGTGGCTTGGCGCTATTATCGTTTTAGCCAATATGCTGATTGCGGCTAAAAGTAACAATAACTATGTATTCCTATTTATGCTCAGTGCGCTAGCAGCTTTAAATATTTCCTATCTATGGTTAGTCAATTTACAAAAGAGTGCCTTGGCATTATCAATCGTTGATACCGCGATCTTAGTAATGACGATATTAGTTGGGGTCATTGCCGGGCGTGTTGTGCCCTTTTTTACAGCACGAGGCTTAGAGCTCAGCGAGCAAGTGCGCTCGCCCCGATTAGATAAAATATTGCTGTATTGCGCGGTGCTGGGTGTCTCTGCTTTTTTCATTAGTCAGGTATTTGTGCGCAGTTTAAACCCCGGTTGGATAATGAGCGTCGTGGCTGTTTTGCACTTAACTCGCTCCTTTATATGGTGGAATAAGAAGGTATTTACAGTGCCACTATTGTGGTCACTGCATGTGTCTTATTTTGCTTTGGGTGTAGGTTTAACCTTGGTTGCCCTGAGCTTTTTCAGTTCAATTATCTTATTTAGCGACGCGCTGCATATGATCACTATCGGCACGATTAGCCTGATGATTTTAGCCATGATGAGTCGTGTATCACTGGGTCATACAGGCCGTTCTCTTTGTGTTCCACACGCTATATCGGCTGCGTTCATTTTAATGATTATTGCGGCGATAACTCGTTCATTACTTCCCACCGTCATTGGCTCATCTACTGCGTGGCAGCTTAGCGCATTATGTTGGCTGGTGGCATTTTTACTGTTCTTGCTCCATTTCACACCTATTTTGACGCGGCGTCGTGTTGATGGGCGTCGGGGTTAATTTTTTTAAGTTATTAGGAAACGTAGTATGTTATCTGAAAAAACCATTTCGATTGTAAAAAGTACAGCGCCTTTACTGGCCCAAGCAGGGACAGTTGTGACAGAACATTTTTATAATCGGCTATTTAGTCATAACCCTGAGTTGCAGCATATTTTTAATATGGCCAATCAACGTAGTGGCCGTCAGCAGTTTGCGTTATTTAATGCGTTAGCAGCGTATGCACAACATATTGATAATTTGGATGTGTTAAAAGAAGCCCTTGCGCGAATAAATCATAAACATGCCAGCATGCATATCCTGCCTGAGCACTACCCCATTGTGGGTGGGCATTTGATTGGCACCTTAAAAGAGCTATTACCTGAGCAGTTCACCGCTGAAGTAGAGTACGCTTGGCGCGAGGCGTATGCTTTACTTGCTGATATTTGTATAACCGAAGAGGCCGCGCTTTACGAGCACAGTAAAATCAAACATGGAGGCTGGTCAGGTACACGTCCATTTTTTATTAAAGAAAAACACATTGAGTCTGCGTTAGTCACCAGCTTTATACTTGCGCCGATTGATAACAAGGCGGTAATAACTCATAAACCTGGGCAGTATTTAGGTATTAAAGTTAAACCTAATGACATGCAATATAATGAAATTAGGCAGTATTCTATTTCTCAAAAAAGTAATGGTAAAAACTACCGTATCAGTGTGAAAAAAGAACGCTTACCGGGTCCTGGCATTGTTTCCAACTACTTACACTCACTTGATGTGGGTAATACTGTAGAGCTGTTTCCGCCAGCTGGTGATTTCTTTTCAAAAGGCAGTAAAAAACCAACAGTGCTAATTTCGGCTGGTGTTGGTCAAACTCCAATGCTCGCGATGCTGCAAACATTATTACAGGATGAAGTGAGCCCAAACACCTTTTATTTACACGCCTGTGAAAATGCAGAGCATCATGCGTTTGCCGATTATTTAACAGATCTTGCTGCCGTGCATTCCTCTTTAAAGCATTACACTTGGTATAATAAAGAAACTAAGGATGAAGTGTTCAGAGGGTTAATGAATATAAGCACTGTTGCAGATCAACTTCCATTGCTAGAAGGCGATTTTTACCTATGTGGCCCAACAGGTTTTATGGCAGCAATTAAGCAACAGTTGCTTGCTTTAAACGTTGATGCTGAGCGCATACATTACGAGGTGTTTGGTCCACACCAAGCGCTTTAATCCGCTTATAGCAAAAAGGCGCTTAATGCGCCTTTTTGGTTTTAAATAACTTCACATTCGACATTGCTAAGTGGAATACTCAGTTGTTTTTTAGGGTAAAATAAAAAGCATTGCTCCCCTGATTTTTGCAAGACAAACTTTTCTGAAGGGATGTTATGTGCGCCCATAATAGGCATGCCATCAGGGCCTTTAGTCGTGCCGTGATCTATCAAAAGCTGTGCGCTTTTAGTAAATACATCATCCGCAAGAGTCACTAAAGGACCACCTTTTGCAGTTTGAATTGCTTGTTGGAGTTGTGTTACAACGCCCGGGTTAACTCGCGTTAAGGTTGCATCTTGAGGCTGTACTGCTTGCGTGCTATTGCAGCCTGTTAGTATGACTGCGCAAACAGCGCTTAATAAGTATTTAGTCATTTATATCTCCTTTACTTGGCCATGTTAAATCCATATTTGTGTTGTAAAGGGATTGGGGTACCTCAAGTGAGAAACCAGTTTCATTGTTTGGTGCATAGCTGGCAGGTTGTTGTTTAACATTTTGCGGTACTTCAGGACAGCTGTCATTTGTAATGTGGTATATCGCCGTTGATAGTAATGCTTCGCTTGTGTCACCTAATTGATGATCGAAGTCATCTGCAATAGGGCAGCCTTTCACATCAGCAGAAAACTGCGGCGTAGGAGTCGGTGTTAAACCGTCAGAATATTCACCAAAACCTTTGTAGTTAGCGCCGCTAAACTGAATAGTATAGTAAGTGGTTGCACAGTTATGCGTAGGTGTAAAACCATACGGTTTACCGCACGTTGTGTCGCCAATTAATACCACCTCAACATCTATTCCTTTCAAACCATTAATAAAGGCTTCAGATGCAGAACAAGTACCAGATGTACTAAGAACATAGACTTTTGATAGATTTAAGTCAGGTAGAAGTATTTGTTTACCTTCAAACGTTGAGTAATCAACTTCTTGGTTAATGAATGGCAGTGGTACCTCTTCAGGAAGCTTGTCATTTTGAATCGTTTGATAATAGTAAAAATCATCCGTGTTTGCAGGGCCTGCAACCATGTAGGCTAACTGCGAAGAGAGAGCCAATAAACCCCCGCCGTTGTATCTAAAATCGATGACTAATTCGTCGACTTGATCAGCTTTAAACTTATTAACAGCATCGATTAGGCCTTCTTGAGCAACACTGATATGACTGTTGAACTGCATATAACCAACACGTGTATTGTTTTGTGTTACAAATGTATTCACATTTTGCACTGGGGTTTTTGCAATATTACCCGCAGTTATCGTGATTGATTTTTCAGTCCCGTCATTGCTGCGTACTTTAAAGTTGTGTGCTTCACCAGCCGCTGGCGAAAATAAAACACTGTTAAGTGTTTCAATGCCAGCTTGAGTGTTTGTATCTATGCTTACATCATCAACAGTTAGTATGGTATCGCCACGTTGTATTCCCGCATTCTGTGCCGGTGAATTATCTTCAAGGTAGGCAACTCTTAACACTCTTGGCGGCGTGTTTGCAATAAATGACCAGTTAATGCCGTAACCTGATACAACACCTGATTGTGCTTCTTTAAAAAAGTCTTCAGTGGGTTCACTGTAATGAAAGTTATCTTTCTTAGCGCCTGAATCAGTGGTTTGCTCTGTTTTTAATTGTGCAAAATACGCCGCAACAGTATCAAAGCTTTCAGGGTTTTTGTCTGTGATTTCGTCATACCACAGGTATGTTTCATCACTCCAAGAGCGCAGCCACATTTTTTCTGTCAATGTTGAGCCAGCAGTGTCTGGGTATGGCTGGTTATTATTGTATGGATCGTTGCCCGTTCGTGGCACATCACATTGATTTTTAAATGTACTTGATGCTTTAAACTCACCCGCAACCCACGTTACTTCATTGGTTTGTGGAGGTTGTGTTACAACACTTGTTGAATCTTTATTTGAGTCCTTGTTTAAGCTACCGCCGCCTCCACATGCTGTAATTGCAAGGCCAGAAAAAGCAATGAGAATAGCTGTAGAGAGTCTTTTTTTATTAAACATACTTAGTTACGTTCCTGTAAATACTTGTTTTGAAAGTATCAATATGCGTCGCTTTAGGCAATAAAAAATGTGCATACAATGTAAACAATTGTAGTGCTACAGGTGCTGCAAAGTCAGGTATTGTGCCATGTCTTAGCTTACTGGAGTGAGTAAGGGAATTGCGAAGAGCGTCAGGCTCGCGCATCAGGAATGAACTTTTTATTTCTTCGCTTGCGTAAACGCATATTTTGAAACAGTAAAATAATGCCTGTTACACAAAATAAGACACTCGTTGCTGAAAAGCTAATTAATAATGGGTTATTAAAGTCTTCGCGCTCATCATAATCCATGATGTGTAACATCCAAAAAAAGTCAAAAATGCGCCATATTGTGCTGCGAACAGTAATTACTTTACCACTATCTGCCCATAAATAGAGTGTTGTATTAAAAGTATCGTTAAACTTAACTTGCCATATATCTTTTTTGTAGCCAATTTCTCGAGGCCCGGTTTCAAGTTGAGTTATCGTACTAATTTCAGCATCAATTAACAGGTGTGCTTTTGCATTTTCGGCAATTTGTATTTTGTTGGGGTTACTAAATGGTTGTCCTGTTAACCCATCAAAATGATGCTCTTTTATATCAGTTTTTAGTGTGATTATCGGGGAGTTCAAAAAGTGAGAATAGGTAATCTGTTTAGGTTGTGAAACTTGCGCTACGATACTGTCCAGAGAGGCAGGATAGTCCGCTTGAGTAAATGGGCTATCAATAACGCGAGTTGCTAGGTGCTTTCCGTGAACTTTTTCAAGCGGAATAGCGCTCATGACTAAACCACCGAGCAGCCATGCAAAAATTTGCAAAGCAAGTAGGTAGCCAAGCCATTTATGACATTGACGAGCGTGCTTGAAAATACGTTTATTCATTGATAACTCGATTATTATTATTTTTTGCGCCGTATTTTACAAAATATACTGTGTTTGACCATGTGACAAATTGTCGCAGTAAATACAGAAAACAGTTTGGCAAAGCCGAGTAAAGTAATAGGTGAATTTACAAGGGATAGAGTTTGGTATAAATGCAAATTTAGGTTAAAGTTTGCGTTGTAATTAACGTGGGGTAAAACAATAGCATGTCGGAAATTCAATTTTTAAATGTAGATCTAGAGCTTGAGTCTAAACAAGATATTAGTTCATTAGTGGCTGACCTAAAAAAAATTGCCACTGTTTTACACTATGATAAAGATGAATATCGCCAATTAGCACGTATAGAAGCGAACCTTGACGTATCTTCGCCAGATAAAGCTATAAATCATTTGTGTGAGTTAATTGAATCATGCTCACGTAATGCATTAAAGCAATGGTTATCATGCTCTCGACGCACGTTTGATATTGGTTTTGAGTCGGGTACTTCGCCAAAATGTTTTAATCAAGCACTTCAAGCCGATACGTTACTGCGAATATCTGCTATCGGTGCCGGTGTAGAAATTACAATTTATCCAATGGGAAGTTAATTTTTACGCTCAACCACGGCTGCGGTCATCCTTGATACGCAGCAGAGCTCGCCTCGACTATTTGTTATCTTAATTTCCCACACTGATGTCCGTTTCCCTATGTGTATAGGTTTTGCTACTGCCGTAAGCACGCCATTACGAGATGCTTTTAAATGGTTGGCATTTATTTCTTGGCCAACACAGTAGAACTTAGTGAAATCAATAACAAAGTTGGCAGCATAACTGGCCACTGTTTCTGCAAGCACAACATTTGCTCCCCCATGCACCATCCCAATAGGGTTGTGGTGTGCCGGAGTGGCAGGCATCGCAGCCACTAGGTAGTCGTCGCCAATCTCTGTGATTTCTATGCCCATTGTTTTCATTAATGTGCCTTGACCCTTTATGCCTTGGTCAAGTTCCTTACATTGCGCTAGGGTGATTGGTTTATACCAAATACTCATGAGATTTCCTTCTTTTATATATTGTGGGTTTAGCCCGTACGGTTAAACACTCCTCTGCAGAGTCGTACATTTTAAGCGTTAAAATGTTCGCTTCGTTAGGTTTGGCACATGATAAATAAAAATAATAACACTATTTGTATGTGTATTGGATCTATGGCCCTTATATAGCTCAATGCGTAGGCAAAGTTAAGACTTGGAAGCCACGCAACTTGCCAGACGGTATCGCTATTCTCAAGCGCATGGTATTTATCAATGAATCAGATTGATTTAGTGAAGGGGGACATTAAAGGTCAGTTTAGATTAATCGATAGGGTCTTTAAGTAGACCAAGGTGTGCCAGTTTACTGGTTAACACGAGGTTGTGACTGCATAAACTATGAATAATTAAACATTTGCGATTTTTATATAACTGTATATACTCACAGTTAAATGTACTGTATGGAAAACCAGTTGTATGCGCCCATTAACGAACCGCCAAGCTCAAATTCTCGAACTCATTAAAGTATTTATAAAAGATACAGGGATGCCGCCTACGCGTGCTGAAATTGCTCAGACCTTGGGGTTTAAAAGTGCCAATGCAGCTGAAGAGCATTTAAAAGCACTTGCTAAAAAGGGTGTGATTAAAATGAAGCCAGGCGCGAGCCGTGGTATTCAGCTGGTTGAAGAAGACGAGCCAGAACAGTTAGGGTTGCCTTTGATTGGTCGAGTAGCTGCGGGTGAACCCATCTTAGCTGAGCAACATGTTGAAAGCCATTGCCAAGTAGATCCATTAATGTTCAAGCCAGCTGCTGATTTTTTATTGCGCGTACAAGGTATGAGTATGAAAGATATTGGTATTATGGATGGTGATCTACTAGCAGTTCATCGAACGCAGGTTGCTGAAAATGGCCAAGTGGTTGTTGCGCGTGTTGATGATGATGTAACAGTTAAACGCATTGAAAAAGCAGGGAAAAAAGTTCTCTTACATGCTGAAAATGATGAGTTTACTGCAATTGAGGTCGACCTCGAGCATGAGTCATTTAATATTGAAGGATTAGCAGTGGGCGTAATTCGAAACGCAGACTGGATGTAAGATTGGTTGTTATAAGTTTATATAACGTAAGTTAAGCCATGTTTTTATTCCTAATAGTTTATTTACTGCCAACTCGGTGCACCAAATGAGTGATATTTGGTGCTTATATTTTTTATAGCAACGTTAGCCGCAGTATTACACACTTCTATATAGCTTCTTAAGCCTTATTATACCTCGTTATCCGCCAGTTTCAGGCGCTTAGAATATTCCCGCAAAACAAAATAACGCTCTGATTTAGCATTGTTATTTTTGCACCAAAATAGAATTTTATTTACTTAAAAACTTGCTAATTGTTTATTTTTTAACTAATTGGTTAATACGCTGTGTTAATTAGTGATCTTTTACGTTATTGCGTCTGAAGGCAAAAATATAACCAGTAACAATAAAAAAATAACGAATTGGCGCGAATAAAGCAGTGCCGCCTCTTCGCTTTGCGTCTTGCAATAGCATCAAAAGGAGCTGTCACATGGGTAAATTGAGCTCTACCTTGTGGCTTATATTATTAATGCTTCCGCAGCAATTATTGGCAAACAGCCAATTTAATATGCGCGAAGGTGTCACCGATATAAGTAATAATGTTTATCAACTGCACATGACTATTTTTATTATATGTTGTGTGATTGGGGTGATTGTATTTGCCGTTATGTTTTGGGCATTAATACATCACCGTAAATCGAAAGGGGCTGTACCTGCCCAATTTCACGAAAGTACAAAAGTCGAAATACTTTGGACGGCAATTCCTTTTGTCATTCTTATCGCCATGGCTGTTCCCGCCACTAAAACTTTAATCGCTATGGAAGATGCCAGTAAAGCTGACATAACTATCAAAGTGACCGGGTCGCAGTGGAAATGGCACTATGAATACATGGGAGAGGATGTGGACTTTTATTCCATTCTATCAACACCTAGTGACCAAATAGCGAATCAAGCTGAAAAAACAGATACCTACTTACTCGAGGTTGATAAACCTTTAGTGCTTCCAATTAATAAAAAAATCCGTTTTTTAATGACCTCAGATGACGTAATTCACTCATGGTGGGTGCCAGATTTTGCGGTTAAAAAGGATGCCAACCCCGGCTTTATTAATGAGACCTGGACACGAATTAATGAAGAAGGTATTTACCGAGGTCAATGTGCTGAACTTTGCGGTAAAGACCACGGCTTTATGCCTGTTGTTGTTGAAGCGAAATCAGAACAGGATTTTGTAGCCTGGTTAGCTAATGCAAAACAAGCCAAGCAACAAGCCGCAGCGGCTGATGCTGCCTTACTTGATCAAACTCTGCCAAAAGAAGAGCTTATGGTATTGGGAGAGCAAGTCTATATGGCTAGTTGTGCTGCCTGTCATCAACCCACAGGCATGGGATTACCGGGTGTTTTTCCTGCTCTAAAGGGAAGCCCTATCGTGTTAGGGGATATTAAAGATCACATCGATATTGTTGTTCAAGGTAGCCCGGGTACGGCCATGCAGGCATTTGTAAAGCAATTATCAATTAAACAGCTTGCCGCTGTTATTACCTACAAGCGTAATGCGTGGGGTAACAATACAGGTGAAGTAGTTCAGCCGAGTGATATTCAGGCGTGGATTGATGAAACTGCGGAGGCTAAACAATGAGTAGCATAACAGACGAACATAATAACGACGCTACGCATCATGATGCGGGGCATCACCACCCGGCAAAAGGCATTAAACGTTGGTTGTTCACCACTAACCATAAAGACATTGGTAGTTTATATTTAATATTTTCACTCACCATGTTTTTAATTGGTGGTGCTATGGCAATGGTGATCCGTGCTGAATTATTTCAGCCAGGGTTGCAGTTAGTCGATCCTCACTTTTTTAATCAAATGACCACGGTTCATGGTTTAATTATGGTGTTTGGTGCGGTGATGCCAGCATTTACTGGATTGGCAAACTGGATGGTGCCTTTAATGATTGGTGCGCCGGATATGGCTCTACCCAGAATGAATAACTGGAGCTTTTGGATTTTACCCTTTGCGTTTTTGATTTTGTTAGCATCGTTGTTTATGCCAGGTGGTGGCCCTGCATTTGGGTGGACATTCTATGCGCCGCTTTCCACAACGTACAGCAATGATAATACCGCTTTATTTGTGTTTGCGGTTCATATCATGGGCATTAGCTCCATTATGGGTGCAATTAATGTGGTTGTAACTATCGTTAATATGCGTGCGCCTGGTATGACGTGGATGAAACTCCCGTTATTTGTTTGGACGTGGTTGATCACAGCGTTTTTATTGATAGCAGTAATGCCCGTGTTAGCCGGTGCGGTCACCATGGTATTAACTGATAAATACTTCGCAACCAGCTTTTTCGATGCTGCTGGTGGGGGGGATCCGGTTATGTTTCAACATATTTTCTGGTTCTTCGGACACCCGGAGGTGTACATCATGATATTGCCTGCATTTGGCATTATTTCGACGATAGTGCCCACCTTCTCTCGTAAAAAGCTCTTTGGCTATGCTTCTATGGTGTATGCAACCTCCTCGATTGCGCTACTGAGCTTTATCGTTTGGGCCCACCATATGTTTACAACAGGGATGCCCGTCGCAGCTGAACTTTTCTTTATGTATGCCACTATGTTGATATCGGTGCCTACTGGGGTAAAAGTGTTTAACTGGGTAGCCACAATGTGGCGAGGATCTATTAGTTTTGAAGTACCCATGTTGTTTAGTATTGCGTTTATTGTGCTGTTTACTCTAGGTGGCTTCTCAGGTCTTATGCTCGCGATTACACCTGCCGATTTTCAGTATCACGACACGTACTTTGTGGTGGCACATTTTCATTATGTATTAGTAACTGGTGCCGTATTCTCGATAATGGCAGGTGCATATTATTGGCTGCCCAAATGGACGGGTAATATGTTTAATATCACCTTAGCTAAGTGGCACTTTTGGCTATCTTTGGTGAGTGTAAACGTGCTGTTCTTCCCAATGCATTTTGTTGGACTGGCTGGTATGCCAAGGCGGATCCCTGACTATGCGCTGCAATTTGCTGACTTTAACGCAATTATTAGTATTGGTGGCTTTGCCTTTGGGTTGTCACAATTACTATTTGTTGTTGTGGTTTATAAGTGCGCGAAAGGTGGTGAAAAGGTACCAGCAAAAGTATGGGATGGTGCTGAAGGGTTGGAATGGGAAGTTGCATCGCCTGCGCCGTACCATACATTCGAAACACCGCCGGAGATTAAATAATGACGCATGCGCCTTTGCTTAAACGACTGGTATTAATATGCATAGGCATGTTTGCTTTCGCTTTTGCTTTGGTGCCTTTATACGATGTTTTTTGCGATATTACAGGCTTAAATGGTAAGCCCTCTCTAGAGCAAGCACAGCAAAGTAACACCATTACTGATAATCGCGAAGTCGATGTGAGCTTTACAACACATGCTCAAAGTGGCGCGCCATTTGAAGTGAAGTCAGATGAATACAGTGTGGTGGTAAAACCTGGTGCAATGAGAGAAGTATTGTTTAAGGCAAAAAACCTCAGCAACCAAGACAAAGTTATGCAGGCTGTTCCCTCTGTGTCACCGGGAAAAGCTGCTAAGTACCTTCATAAAATGGCGTGTTTTTGTTTTGACCAACAACCACTAAAAGCGGGAGAAGAGGTTGAGTTTAAACTCCTTTTTTATGTCGATACTGAGTTACCAAGTGATGTTGAAGAGTTAACTTTGTCGTACACCGTGTTTGATATTAGTAGTCAATTTTTGGCTAGTAATTAGGAGCAAGTAAGATGAATCAAAATTACGAAAAGTACTATGTACCTGATCAAAGTCCTTGGCCAATAGTAGGTGCTGTCGCGATGTTTTTAATCGCTGTAGGTGCTGCGCTAACCGTCATGCAAGCAAGTGAGGAAGGCGGTAATGGGCATTATATATTGTATGGCGGGATTGCTATTTTACTTTATATGCTATTTAGCTGGTTTAAAAATGTGATTGAAGAGTCGCATCAAGGTTTGTATTCAGCCCAGATGGACCGATCTTTCCGCCAAGGCATGAGCTGGTTTATCTTCTCTGAGGTAATGTTTTTCATGGCTTTCTTTGGTGCATTATTCTATGCCCGAATGATATCTGTTCCTTGGTTAGGGGGCGCAGGTAACAATGCGATGACAAATGAAGTGCTATGGCCAACATTTGAAGCGGTATGGCCATTAGTGACTACACCTGGGGGTGATACAACACAAGCAATGGGGTGGCTTGGCCTACCTTTAATAAATACAGTCATACTGCTCATCTCATCTGTGACGCTGCATTTTGCCCATGTGGCAATGGAAAACAATAAACGAGGTCCCTTAAAAGTGTTTTTGGGTGCCACTATTTTACTTGGGGTTGTGTTTTTAGGCTTACAGGTTGAAGAGTATATCCATGCTTATCAAGATTTAGGATTAACCTTAGATTCGGGTGTTTATGGCAATACATTCTTCTTGTTGACCGGGTTTCATGGCATGCATGTGACATTGGGTACAATTATTTTACTTGTTGTATTCTTTAGAATCTTAAAAGGCCATTTTAGCCCCAAAAAGCATTTTGCTTTTCAAGCTGCTGCTTGGTACTGGCATTTTGTTGATGTGGTTTGGTTGTGTTTATTTGTGTTTGTATATGTGTTGTAGGGTTTACATTCGGGTTGATATAACCCAGTTTAAACGCAGTAATGACAACAATAAGTACTACGACTGAGAACAACACGCGACGGCCTAAATAATGAGACATAGGCCGTCCTTTATCACGGCCAGAGACCATAATAAACAGCGCACGAAATAAGTTAAAAAGTATAAACAATAACAACAGTACAATAATAATTTTTATAATCACTGGGTTCACCTTTATGCAGTTAGTTTTATGGCGTAAACAAAAGCTTAGCTCAATTTTCATCGTTTGCGTGGTGTTAGTTGTGGTATTCGTTTGTTTGCGTTTGAGTTATTGGCAAATACAGCGTGCAGAGGCAAAAGCGTTGCAGCTTGCACATATTGAGAGTGTGCAAGACCAGGGGGTTATGCAATGGTCTCAAGTGCAAGCGTTACCAGTTACTTGGGATAAAACTGGTATAAAAGTCACTTTTAGAGGCCAGGTCGAAGGTCAGTATTATTGGTTGTTGGATAATCAAATATATCAAGGGCAAGTTGGCTACGATGTGCTCACTTTATTCACACCAACAGGCAGTAAAATCCCCATTGTTGCAAACTTAGGGTGGGTAAAAGCGCCACTCACACGTCAACAGCTTCCAACCATTAATCTACCAAAGCAGCCTATTGAAATGACAGTACAATTAAAGCAGGGACAGCTCTCAGGCTTTACATTAGAAAACAGTGATACAGCTCAATCCGATGGTTGGCCTAAGCGAATTCAAAATATTGATTTAGAAGCTTTTTCTAAACAAACAGGAACATTGATGGCTGATTATATTGGCTATCGGCAAGGCGCAGGAGATGATCTTGGTATACCGCATTACCAAGCTGTTGTAATGAGCCCGCAAAAACACTATGGCTATGCAGTGCAGTGGTTGTTAATTGGTTTAGCGTGTATTGGGGTTGCTGTATTTGCAAGTAAAAAGAAGGATTTAAAATGAAAAATAAACCGATGATCATATTTATAGGGTGTTGTTTGGTGCCTCTAATCATGGCGTATTTATCACTGAAATTTGAGTGGATCACTCCAGCGATTAGTAACAATGGTGAGTTTTTAAAAACTGAAATAAAGCTAAAAGAGTGGCAAGAATCAGAGCATAAGCAATGGACAATTGCACTTAATCACCCAAAGCAATGTTCGCAAGCATGTGCGGAGCAATTAAATGCACTGGATAACTTATATGTCGCACTGGGAAAAAATCAAGGCAAAGTAGACATGGTGATCTTAGGAGAGCCAAGAGAAACAGCAACACCATGGCGTCAATTGGCAGAAACAGATCAGCTTGAGCCTGCAAGCTTATATCTAATTGATCACATGGGATTAGTTGTTTTGCACTACCCATATAAGCAAGAACCACAACAAAATCGTTTAACACAAAAGGGGCTACTAAAAGACTTAAAAAAACTACTTAATTATTCGCGCTCAAGCTAATGCCATTAAAAGGGGCTGATTATGTATAAAAATTATAAAAACTTAGTGGTAGCAACCTTCTTTTTATCTATTGTGGTTGTTGGGTTAGGCGCTTATACGCGCTTAAGTGATGCAGGATTGGGGTGCCCTGATTGGCCTGGCTGCTATGGCTTTTTAACAGTACCAAAGCATGAAGCAGATTTAGCGTATGTTGAACAAACTTACCCAGATATGATGTTCGAAACAGCAAAAGCATGGAAAGAAATGATCCATCGCTACTTTGCTGGCAGTTTAGGGGTATTGATTCTAGTGCTGTTTATTGTCGCGTTCATTCAACGCAAGCATTCACAATCTCCCGTAAAATTACCGTTTTTTTTATTAGTGTTAGTGATATTTCAAGCAGCGTTAGGCATGTGGACTGTCACGATGAATCTGCAGCCCCTTATTGTAATGGGCCATTTATTAGGCGGGTTTAGTATTTTGTCGTTGGTCGCTTTGCTGTATTTAAGGCTAACTGCAAAGCACATAGAAGGGGGTGATGCCCCTGCACGGCGTCATTTTAATTTAAGTCTAGTCGCATTGGTTGTTTTGGTTATTCAAATCGCATTAGGGGGTTGGTTGGCGGCAAATTATGCAGCACCACATTGCAACGGATTACCATTATGTAGTTACGGACAACCCTTTTCTTTGAGTAGTGTGTTTCAACTTCCGTTAGAACATAGCACATATGAATATGGTGTGCTGTCGCAACAAGCAAGGATGTCGATTCATTTGTTACACCGAATTTGGGCTTTAGTTACCTGTGTTGTGCTTGCGCTCATAATGTGGCGAATTTATAGCCATGCCTTATCAGCAAAAATTAAACATTGCACGGTCACTGTGCTTATTGCATTAGTGTGTCAAATAAGTTTAGGGCTGGCTGTGGTGCATTGGCATTTTCCATTAGGGGTAGCGCTGGCACATAATTTAATGGCTGCCATACTGTTAATGACGCTTATTCGTTTATGTTTCTATTTAAAAGCACGTAGCTAGGAGGCTGTAATGGCACAATCATTAACAATAATAAAAGTCACACCTCATCAACTGTCTGATTTATTGAAAGATTATTTGGCGATCAGTAAATTTAAAGTGGTCGCAATGCTGGTGCTAACAGCTTGGGTGGGTTTGGCGCTTGCCCCTGATGTTGGGCGAGGAGTCGTTGTACAATTTATAAGTTTATTGGCTATTGGCCTATTGTCAGCTGCTGCTGCCGTAATAAACCATGTAGTTGATAGTGAAATAGATAGCAAAATGGCACGTACGCGTCATCGCCCAGTGGCGAAGGGCCGTTTATCGAAGCGACATGCACTTACTTTTGCGGCCCTGATTGGCGTGAGCGGTTTTGTCATGCTGGTTATTTGGGCAAATATGCTTACTGCGGTTTTAACACTCTTTGCGCTGGTGGGCTATGCCTTTATTTATACGTCGTTTTTAAAGCGAGCTACGCCACAAAATATTGTTATTGGTGGGCTTGCTGGTGCAATGCCGCCTTTATTAGGTTGGGTGTCTGAAACGGGTCAAATGGCTGCTGCTCCTTGGTTATTAGTCATGATTATTTTCACTTGGACGCCGCCTCATTTTTGGGCATTAGCCATTGCACGAAAAAGTGATTATGAACGCGCTAAAATTCCTATGCTTCCTGTTACACATGGTATTGAATTTAGTAAAACATGTGTCATCGCTTATTCTATTTTATTAGCATTAGTGTGTGTATTACCTTATTTGATAGGTATGTCTGGGGAAATTTACTTAGCTGCTTCGAGTTTATTAAACGCAGTCTTCATTTACAAAGCAATTAAATTAAAAGTGGCCCCTGAAGAAGGCACTGCGATGGATCTATTTCGTTTTTCAATTATCCATTTAATGTTACTCTTCATAGCCTTATTTGCTGATAAATGGCTAGTTATATGAAAATATGGGTAATGAGATTTGGTCTATCAATAACAATGGTTTTAAGTGTTTTATTATTGGCAGGCTGTAATGATAAGACCAAGCCAGATGTAGATGCGTTAGTGTATGAAAATGCAAAACCGCTGAGTGAATTTTCATTAAATGATCAACACAATAGTGAAGTGACAAACGCTAATTTTGAAGGTCAATGGAACCTCGTTTTCTTGGGGTATACAAGTTGCCCAGATATTTGCCCACTCACGTTGGCAAAGTTAAACGCAGTCCATAAATCACTGAGTGACCAATACGCATTGCAAATATGGTTTTTATCGGTTGACCCAAAACGTGATACTGCCGAGAAAAGAAAAGCCTATATAGACTATTTTAATCCTCAATTTTTAGCCGTATCAGGGGAGCATAAAGCGCTATTTCCGTTTGTACGAGAGCTTGGGCTTATTTATGCTATCAGCGACAGTACAGAGCAAGAGTACGCAGTTGATCATAGTGCATCAGTGGCATTGGTAGATTCAAAAGGAGCTGTGAGAGCAATTTTCAAACCTGAGTTTAAGCCTGGCAGTGTGCCACTGATAAACACTAAAAAAATGCTCAATGAATTTAAAATAATTGCAGATTATTACGAATAAACACGCGACAAATTGGGCGTATAAAATAGAAAAGGAGCGAACAGCTCCTTTTTTTTTTCAGGCGGTTGGAAAACTAATTTACTCTTTTTTCGATACATTTATGGCATTTTCAGTAAGTCCGTCTAAGCTTTTGTAATGAATTAGTAAAACACGTAAAGCACAAAGTATATGATCAAACTTCCAGCGGAATTAGCGATTAACCAAGTTGAAATCTTACACCAAGATTTTTTAAATGAATTAAGCGGCAATGATGATGTTTGTTTAGATATAAGCGATGTTACTCGTGCCGATACAGCGTCAGTTCAATTACTTTGTTCTTTACAAAAACATCTACTTTCAGTGCAGCATAAAATTATTTGGGTTGGCCAAAGTGATGCGCTAAAAAGTGTTATTACCCAGTTGGGTTTAAGTGAATATTTAGTACTCGATAATGCAGATTAAGAGGTTTATATGAAAAGAATTTTAGCTGTGGATGACTCTGCGTCGATGCGTCAAATGGTTGGCTTTACATTGAAAAAGGCCGGATTTGATGTGACAGAAGCGAAAGATGGAAGCGAAGCTTTGAGTATTGCTAAGCAGCAGGGTTTTGATGCCGTTATTTCGGATGTAAATATGCCCGTAATGGATGGTATTACTTTGATACGCGAATTACGTACCCTCCCGAATTATAAATTTACGCCTCTATTAATGCTGACTACAGAATCAGGAATGGATAAAAAAGTAGAAGGCAAGGCTGCTGGCGCGACAGGTTGGATAGTCAAACCTTTTAACCCTGAGCAACTATTAGCAGTTTTAAAAAAAGTGATTCGCTAATCTAGGGAGCGGGGCATGAGTATAGATTTAAGTCAATTTTTTGAAGTTTTTTTTGAAGAAAGCTTCGAAGGCTTGGATGCCATGGAAGCAGAATTACTAAATTTAGTTCCCGGCGAAGAAGATTCAGAAACAATAAACACAATATTTCGTGCTGCGCATTCAATTAAAGGGGGCAGCGGTACATTTGGTTTTAACTCGGTTGCAGACTTCACACATGTATTAGAAACGCTGTTAGATCAAATTCGAGATGGTTCTCGCCCTCTTCTTGCTGAGCACGTTAATTTATTACTTAAATCTATCGATTGTCTCAGAGCATTATTAAGTGCTTTGCAAGCTGAGCAAGAGCCTGATCTAAGCGAGTCTATAGCACTACGCAAAAAGTTCGAACATATTCTTGAAATGGATGAAAGTGAAAATGATGAATCAACGAATAGTTCTGAGCCGCACGCAGAGTTAAATACGTTCCAAATTGACTTTAAGCCACATCACCACTTATTTAAAACAGGTAATGAACCACTCTATATGGTGAGTGAATTAGCCGAACTGGGTGACTTAGACGTAGTCGTTTTTCACAACGAAGTACCTGACATTAAAGAGCTTGCACCTGATGATTGCTACTTATCATGGCGCTTTTTCCTTAATACTGAAAAACCAGAGGCTGCAATAAAAGAAGTCTTTGAGTGGGTGGAAGATGATGCAGATATTACGATCAGTCTATGTGGAGGCTTGTTTGAAGATTTAGACGACAGTCCAGTTAAAAGCGATCATAAAGAAGAGTCTCAAGCAGAGGTTAAAACCCCAATAGCTGCTGCTAAACTAGCGACAAGCACACCAACAAAAGCGCAAAGCTCAGGATCATCATCTTCAGAATCTACCTCTATCAGGGTGGGGATTGATAAGGTTGATTCGCTCATTAATATGGTGGGAGAGCTTGTTATCACACAAGCGATGTTAAGTCAGCTTGGTGAGCATGAAATCACAGAAACAACGTTTGCCTCATTGCAAGAAGGGCTGGCACAGTTGGCCCACAATACGCGAGACCTTCAAGAGAGTGTGATGAGCATTCGAATGTTGCCAATCAGTTTTGTTTTTAGCCGGTTCCCTCGATTGGTCAGAGATATTTCACAAAAGCTGAACAAACAAGTTGAGTTGAAATTATTGGGGGAGCAAACAGAACTCGATAAAACCGTGATGGAAAAAATATCAGATCCTATGGTGCATCTAGTAAGAAACTCGCTGGACCATGGATTAGAAACCGTTGATCAGAGAATCGCTGCAGGAAAAGACCCCGTTGGTGTTGTAACGCTAAATGCATTCCATCAAGGAGGCAATATCGTTATTGAGATAATGGATGATGGGCAAGGGCTTAACACGCAAAAAATTAAAGAAAAAGCTATTGCAAATGGCGTGATATCTGACACTGACGAATTATCAGATAAAGAAATTAATGAGCTTATTTTTATGGCCGGATTTTCAACTGCCGACGCGGTGAGTGATTTGTCAGGTCGCGGGGTAGGTATGGATGTTGTGAGGCGAAATATAGAGTCACTTAATGGCTCAGTGGAGGTCGCTTCTGCACCAGGCGTTGGGTCAACATTTACTATTCGATTACCGCTAACACTTGCAATATTAGATGGACAGCTCGTCAAAGTGGCGAAGCATACTTATATTATCCCGCTTATTTCGATTGTTGAGTCGTTACAGATTGATGTTACAAAAGTGAGTCGAGTAGGTAAAGACCTTGATGTACTAAGGTTGCGAGATGAGTACATACCCATTTTACGACTGTACAACATTTTTAAACATCAAGGGGCAATTGAAACACTTGATAAGACGTTATTAGTCGTCGTAGAAAGTGATAATCAAAAAATTGGACTCTTAGTCGATGATTTACTGTCTCAACAACAAGTTGTGATCAAAAGCTTAGAAGCTAACTATCAAAAAGTAGATGGTGTATCAGGCGCTACAATTCTAGGAGATGGAAGAGTGTCTCTCATTGTCGATATCAGTGGGTTAATCAAATTATCAGGGCTTAGAAAACCCGGTAGCCAAGAGTTAATTATTGAATCACAAGCTAATCTGGAGGCGTCATGAGCGCTTTGCTAAGTGAATTAAACAGTAATTTGACTCTTGAGGAAGAGCAAGGTGTTAGACAGTTTTTAACCTTCATTATGGCTGAGGAAGAGTACGGCGTTGATATCTTAACGGTGAAAGAAATCCGAAGTTGGGAAGAGATCACTGTTATTCCAAATGCCCCTAATTATGTGCAAGGAGTCATAAATATTCGCGGGACTATCGTACCAATTTTAGATTTGCGGCTACGATTTGGTTTACCAAAAATAGAATATGGTGCACTGACTGTAGTGATAGTTATAAAAGTCGATTTGGGACAAAAAACAAAAATAATGGGTATGGCAGTTGATGCGGTATCTGATGTTTATAGCATTATTGAAAAAAACGCAAAAATGGTTCCGACATTTTCAGATTCAGATAACTCAGAGTTTGTGGCAGGACTGGTTAATGTTGGTGAAAAGATGGTTGCGTTATTGGATCTGAAAAAAACGATGGATATTTGAATATTCATTTCAGTTAATGAGTGAAATAAAAGGTGATGGGCATGGGGTGGTTTAGTAATTCAAAGCAGCCAAAATCAGAAAGTGATTTAGTGATAGCTGCATTAAAAAAATCATTGGCTGTTGTTGAGTTCGAGCCAAACGGCACAGTGATAACAGCAAATAATAACTTTTTAGATATTATGGGTTATCGCCTAGAAGAGGTTCAGGGGCGTAACCATAGTATGTTTGTGGTAGCCAGTGAAAATAAAGAGAATCAAACAAAAGCGCTTTGGCAACGAGTGAAAAGTGGTGAATCAATTAGCGGAGAGTTTAGCTTTTTGGCTAATGATGAACAAGAAGTGTGGTTACAGGCCAGCTACAGCCCTGTGATAGATGAACAGGGGAACATTACAAAAATAGTTCAGTTTTCATCCGATATCACGGTTCTTAAAAAAGAAACAATTGACGCTGCGAGTAAGGTTAATGCCATTAATAAATCACAAGCGGTCATTGAGTTTAATCTTGATGGCACGATTATTTCTGCTAATGAGAACTTTTTAGCAACCGTAGGTTATAGTTTTTCAGAAATACAGGGGAAGCATCATAGCTTATTTGTTGACCCCGACTATGCCAAATCAGAGGAGTATCAAAAATTTTGGCAAAAACTAGGAAGTGGCAACTTTGACTCAGGCGAATACCTTCGTGTTGGAAAAGGGGGGAATAAAGTCTGGATTCAAGCATCATACAACCCTATTTTTGACCAAAAAGGTAATCCGGTTAAGGTTATTAAATATGCAAGCGATATTTCTGAGCAAAAAGCAATATCTGAAAAAGCGCGTGTTAGTGCTGATTTAGCAAGTGCTTTAAAAGTATGCCAAGCTAATGTAATGATTGCCGACAATGATCTCAAAATCATATTTGTGAATGAAGAAGTTAAAAAAATGCTCACTGCCAGAGAAGCAGAATTAAAAACAGTGCTGCCGAATTTCTCTGTGGCTAATTTAATAGGCACATGTGTTGATGATTTTCACAAGCAGGCATCTCACCAACGCCACCTTTTAAAAGAATTAAAGCAACCTCATCATGCTCGATTGACGTTAGCGGGGCTGATTTTTGAGCTGATTGCAACGCCTTGGATAAATGACGATGGCAAGCGATTAGGAACGATTGTTGAATGGCAGGATATCACTGAAAGCGAACATAAAGCGCAAGAGGAAGAAAAGAGTGCGCAAGAAAACTTACGGGTTCGTCGCGCACTAGATCGAGTCGCCACAAACACCATGATCGCCGATGCAGATAACAACATAATTTACCTCAATGAAGCGGTTACTAATATGATGCGTGCCGCTGAGTCTGACTTACGCAAAGATTTACCTCATTTTGATAGTAGCAAGTTGTTGGGTCAAAACATCGATGTTTTCCATAAGAACCCTGCACATCAAAGAGGGTTGTTAAATACGTTATCAACCACCTACCGAGCTGAGATTTTAGTGGGTGGTAGAACATTTGGACTTGTTGCAAACCCTATTTTTACACCAGAAAAAGTACGTATAGGAACGGTTGTCGAGTGGGTCGATCGCACTGACGAAGTAGCAATTGAACAAGAGATTAACAAT
Organism: Pseudoalteromonas sp. H105; assembly: GCF_001469215.1. Taxonomy (GTDB): domain Bacteria; phylum Pseudomonadota; class Gammaproteobacteria; order Enterobacterales; family Alteromonadaceae; genus Pseudoalteromonas. The sequence goes on along the minus strand of NZ_LOFH01000010.1, from coordinate 131,528 downwards.
CTTATTAAAGCTGCAGGGTCAGGCGAATTAAACAGCCGTATAAATGAAGAAGATAAAGCCGGGTTTTTTAAACGGTTATCGGTTGGTTTGAATAGTTTGGTTAGTATTGTTGATGACGCTGTGGCAGATACAGGTCAAATGCTCAGCGCAATGGCGACAGGTGACTTATCCAAGCGGATAGAGAAAGACTACCAAGGGTCTTTTGACAAGCTGAAACAAGATGCCAACGCAACGGCTGATAAGCTCACTGAGGTTATGCACCGGATTAATTCATCGGCAACTCTGGTAGCGAGTGGGGCTGAAGAAATTTCACAGGGCAACACGGATTTAAGTCAACGTACAGAAGAGCAAGCATCTTCGTTGGAAGAAACTGCTTCAAGCATGGAAGAAATGACAAGTACAGTTCGCCAAAATGCGGATAACGCTAAAGTGGCCAATGGACTTGCCGAAGAGACCAGAGATAAAGCATTAGAAGGCGGTGAAGTGGTCAATCGCGCTGTTGCGAGTATGTCAGCGATTAATGAATCGAGTAAAAAAATTGCCGATATAATCAGTGTTATTGACGAAATCGCATTCCAAACCAATCTGCTTGCACTGAATGCGGCTGTCGAGGCGGCTCGAGCAGGTGAGCAAGGGCGAGGTTTTGCGGTGGTTGCTGGTGAAGTTAGAAATCTTGCACAGCGCTCAGCAGGTGCAGCTAAAGAGATTAAAGAGCTAATCAGAGATAGCGTTGGCAAAGTTGAGGATGGCACATTATTGGTGAATGAATCCGGCGCTACATTGCAAGAAATTGTAAGTTCTGTTCAGAAAGTGACAGAGATGATTTCTGATATTGCGCAAGCATCAGAAGAGCAAAGTTCAGGTATTGAGCAAGTCAATAAAGCCATATCTCAAATGGACGAAATGACACAGCAAAATGCGGCGCTAGTCGAAGAGGCATCTGCCGCTGGAGAGTCTATGGCAGAGCAGGCGAATGATATGCGTCGCTTGTTAAATTTCTTTTCTTTAAATCAACAAGAGTCGTCAACGATAACGGCAACATCGGTTATTGAAACACCGAAAGGGCACAGCAGTAACATTCGTAGTGCACCTCGGGGCAATGATTTTGCTGATTCATCGGATGAATGGGAAGAGTTCTAATTCTTTAACCAGCATTAGAAATTTGCTAATGCTGGTTTATCTGTTATCGATGAATAAAGGCTCAAATGTATTATAGCTTGTGGCATTTATGCTACTAGAGCAGAAATGAGCGCTTTTCATATGTTGCCAAGGTAAATCTAAGCGTACATGGCAAGTTGAAAGCGACCTTATTTAATAAATGGATTTTTCGACTCAATTTAGTCATTAAAGTGTGAGTATGTGCAATGAAAGAGTTTTTATTGACAGATAGTGATTTTAAAAAAATTGCATCACTCGTCTATAATGCATGCGGTATTGTATTGGGTGACCATAAAAGGGAAATGGTTTATTCGCGTTTAGCCCGTCGCATCCGCACTCTGAACTTGGCTAATTTTAAACAATATTTAGACTATTTAGAGACTCACAAGGAGCAAGAGTTTAGCGACTTTATTAATGCGATAACAACAAATTTAACCTCCTTTTTTCGAGAACCCCATCATTTTGAATACCTCAAATCAGAGGTTGTCCCTAAGTTATTATTAGCGAATAGAACATCGAAGCGTGTAAGAGTATGGTCCGCTGGGTGCTCTACTGGCGAAGAGCCTTACACCTTAGCTATGACGCTAGAGGGATTATTTCCAAGCGGCTGGGATGTGAAAATTTTAGCCACCGATCTTGATTCTAATGTACTGAGTAAAGCGCAGTACGGCAGTTACACGGCTGCTAACGTAAATGGACTGGAATCTCATCATTTAAAGCGCTGGTTTTTGAAAAGTAAAAATGGTGAATCTTATAAGGTTAAACCTGAACTGCAAAAAAAAGTTCATTTTAAACGACTGAATTTGTTACAGCAGTGGCCAATGAGCGGTTCATTTGATGTGATCTTTTGTCGCAATGTGGTTATTTATTTTGATAAAGAAACTAAAGACCAACTGTTCAAGCGTTATTGTGACATTTTAGCACCCCGTGGTCACTTATTCTTGGGTCACTCAGAGAGTATGGGTAAAGAGCACAGTGAATTTAAAAACTTAGGTAAAACAATGTATCAAAAGGTAGCAGATGAATAGTCAATTTAAAACCGTGCTACCGGGTTTTGAGCACGTAAAACGATTTTGGGATGCAGGGCAAAAACAAGTCATTGTTAAAGTATTGCCGGGTGAATTTTATGTCTCTAAAAATGAAGAGTTGATCAGTACAGTCCTTGGCTCTTGTATTGCTGCGTGTGTTTACGATGAACGATTAGGCATTGGCGGGATGAATCACTTTATGCTTCCAGCAGAAAAAGGGGTTGATCAAACAAGTGCCCACAGTTTAAATTGTCGTTATGGAAACTGGGCCATGGAATTCTTAATTAATGAAATTCTTAAAAATGGTGGTGCCAAGAAAAATTTAAAAGTTAAATTGTTTGGTGGTGGTAAGATCATACGTTCTATGACAGACATAGGTTTAGGTAATATTCGTTTTGCATACTCTTATGTGCAAGAAGAGGGGTTAGACCTTGTTTCTCATGATGTCGGCGGGCCTTGGCCCAGAAAGGTTGTATTTAATCCTCAGACAGGCAAAGCGCAAGTAAAAAAACTACGTGAGATGCACAGTGATGCATTAGAAAAACGTGAAGTGCGATACCTGCATGATATAGAAAAACAAGACTCGAAAACAGATATCGAGCTGTTTTAGGAGATCGTCATGATCAAAGTTTTAGTTGTTGATGATTCACCTTTAATTAGGAGAATATTAACCGATGTTTTATGTGAGCCAGACGATATTGAAGTAGTTGGGTGTGCAGAAGACCCATACCAAGCGAGAGAAATGATAAAGCAGTTGAAGCCTGACGTTTTAACGCTGGATGTTGAAATGCCAAAAATGGATGGTATTAGCTTTTTAAAAAACTTAATGCGTTTACGTCCAATGCCAGTCGTTATGATCTCGACGTTAACTCAAAAAGGGTCCCCCGTAACGTTAGAGGCATTGGAGCTAGGTGCGATTGATTTTATAGCGAAACCGACCGTTAATGTATCTGAGCAATTTAATCATTATGCCGCGGTGTTACAGCAAAAAGTGCGAACGGCTGCAAGTGCACGCGTGCGCCCGTTTAAGGCATCGCATAATCCCCCTTTAGAGCCAAGCTTAATGGCAAACTTTAACGTTTCTGCTATTTTGGCTATTGGTGCATCCACGGGGGGAACTGAAGCAATTAAAGAAGTGTTGGTTAGGATGCCCAAAAATTGCCCTCCTATTGTCATAACACAGCACATTCCGCCAGTATTTAGTAGCTCGTTTGCTCTACGAATGGATAGAACGTGCACCATTAATGTTAAAGAGGCCGAGCACGGAGACAAATTAGCACCTGGGTGGGCATTCATTGCGCCAGGCGATAAACACTTAAGTGTTGTGAAGCGTGGTAGTCATTTGGTTTGTCAGTTAGATGAGTCTGCTGCGATTAATCGCCACCGCCCAGCAGTCGATGTGTTGTTTAACTCGCTGGTTCATATACACCCTAAAAACACGATGGCAGCACTGCTTACAGGCATGGGTAATGATGGAGCGAAGGGGTTATTAACGCTTAAGCAAAATGGGGCCTATACAATTGCACAAGATGAGCTCACATCCGTGGTTTGGGGTATGCCTAAAGCAGCAATTGAGTTAGGTGCTGCCAATGATGTTTTACCACTGGAGAAAGTGGCTGACCATCTATTGAAGAAAGCACAAAAGCAGTCCAACTAAACAGCCCTGGATTAGTTTAATTAAGTAATATTAGTTATTGTGTGATCACCCATGGTTGAGAAAACCAGTAATAGCTCCCTTTATGAGTTTTTGATGGCGCAGTGCAGTTAAATCGCGAGCGACCCACATTTAACTTTTTGGGGGAGTGTACGGTGACCGTATCTTTTGTAACCCAGCTAAGCTGTGCTTGCCCTATACCAGAAATATAGCAGGCTAATTGACTTTTGTGAAAGTCGCCCATTTCAAATTTAATGCTGATGGTGGGTGGGTTTTCGTTAGTCACACTGTCAGAGTATGTAAGGGTTTTAATGGTAAATGCCCGGGAGTTCAGTTTGGTTTTGAGTGTATCTAATTTACTATAAAATCCCGATGCGGGAAAACGTGGTAGACGGGTAAAATCAGAGTTAACGCCTATGGCACCTGAGTGCTGACCAATACCAATAAAACCAAGGTTTTTTACCAGCGCTTGAAGTCGGTTATTAAATTCACCATACGGGTAAGCTAAATATTTAAAATCATGGCCGATCTCTTCTTTAATACGCCTTTGTGAGAACAAAATATCCTTTTTGATTCGTGCTTTCCATTCAGCATTACTTTCGTCTTTGTATTGGTGGTGCAGGTATTCATGTTGTGAACTGTGATTACTAATAAGGGCGCCTTTTTTTGAAAGCTCTCTGAGCTTATCCCAGTTCATAACATAGCCTTTACCTTCATCAATCAATCGCGGATTAACAAAAATGGTGTAAGGAAAATTAAACGCTTCAAGTATAGGGGCTGCTTGGTCATAATTGTTGTTATAGCCATCGTCAAAGGTTATTGCGACTGTTTTATCAGGTAATTGTTGACCTTGTTGTAAGGTGTCCAATAAGTTATTTAATGGAATCACATTAAAGTCATGCTGCTTGAGGTAGTTTAAATGTTCTTTAAAATCTTCAGCACTGATACTGGTGACCGCTGGCAGTGTTTCGCTAACATGATGGTATTGCAGAATAATCGCGCTTTTTACAGAAAAAGATAAACAAAATAGGACAGATAAAACACAGTGAAACAGTTTCTTAAAGTTCATAAGGCACACCATAAAAGCTTGCTGTTATTAGCGGGTCCGATGATCTTATCAAATATAACCGTGCCACTGTTAGGAATAGTTGATACTGCGGTAATTGGGCATTTAGGAAGTGCACATTATTTAGCAGGCATTGCGCTGGGGGCAACAGTAATTTCTCTATTGTTTTGGCTTGCAGGTTTTTTAAGGATGAGTACCACAGGACTGGTTGCCCAAGCTTTTGGTCGCCAAGATAAAGCACTACTTGCGAGCTTGTTAAAACGCAGCTTACTGTTAGCGCTTATTGTGGCGTTTACTTTGCTTGCTTTGTCACCATGGATAAAAGAGTTGATTGCTTATTTGTCTGGGTCCAGTCCGACTGTTTTAGAGCAGGCATACATTTATTTTGATATTCGTATTTTTAGCGCTCCTGCTGCATTATGTAATTTAGTTTTATTGGCTTGGATGTTGGGTATTCATTATGGGCGAGGCCCCTTTTACTTATTGTTAGTCACCAATATGACAAATATCGTACTCGATATTTATTTTGTGGTTTATTTAGATTGGCAAGTTGCAGGTGCGGCATGGGCGTCTGTGATTGCGGATTATACAGCGCTTATGTTTGCCATTTATTTGGTTGTAAGATTAGCGGCTAATAAGTCAGTGCCGCTGTTTAATGGCGGCTGGTTTAGTGTTGCAAAGATGATGGCGCTACTGAGTTTAAATCGTGATATTTTTATTCGTTCTCTTATTTTACAGCTTTGCTTCAGCTTTATGACCTTCTATGCGGCGCGTATAGGCGATATAACTTTGGCTGCAAATGCTGTGCTGCTAAATTTTTTAATGCTTGTTAGTTTTGCTTTGGATGGCATTGCTTATGCGAGCGAAGCAAAAGTAGGTCAGGCTAAAGGGCAAAATAATGAGCGTAAAATACGGTTATGGGTTCGTATCAGCCTCTTTTGGGGGGGCATTTTTGCCGTGTTATATAGCGTCTTTTTTGCTGTGTTGGGCAAGCAGATTATTAGTTTGTTGACAGATGTGCCAGAGGTTATATCTGCCGCAACGTTGTATCTGCCTTGGCTTATTGTATTGCCAATAGCAGCAATGAGTTGCTTTTTATTTGATGGTATTTTTGTTGGACTAACGAGGGCTAAAGACATGCGCAATAGTATGTTGATTGCTGCGAGTGTTGGATTTTTTGGTGTTTTTATAGTGTTCCACTCTTGGCAAAATCATGGTTTATGGTTAGCAATGACCAGTTTTATGCTGTTGCGAGGGGTTACACTCATCATACGCTATAGGCAGTTGCAAAGCTCAGGGCATCTATTGCGCTGAGTGTTCATTAGGGGAACTTTCATTACAATCACATTAAATTATGTGTGTAAATTATTGCTTTCGGCTACGCTTTATTTATGTGGAATGGTTACTGTGAAGGGTTGTCGATGCAATTGAAGCGTTGGTTATTGGCAAGTGTGTTACTTTTACTAAAAATTCATCATGCTTCGGCAGCTTTTGAGCATTACACGATTGAAGATGGTTTATCGCAAAGTGTGGTCTTTAGTATCGAGCAAGACCAGCTTGGCTTTATGTGGTTTGCGACACAAGATGGTTTGAACCGTTTTGACGGTGAACGATTTGAAGTATTTAAAGCATCAGATAAAAATACTAATTCGTTAGCAAATAATTATATTTACCCTTTGTCATTGGATAATCAAAATCAGTTATTCATTGGTACACGTTATGGGGGCATCAATCAGCTTAACTTATTTAACTATAGGTTTGCTCCTCCACAGCTCGATGAAAAACGTATTACTGCATTACTCCCTTATGAAAAATGGCTGTTTGTTGGTACGTTCGATGGCTTTGTCTATCGTATAGAGCGAGGCTCAGCACGTATATCAACTCTTATTGATAACCTTAACAAACCGGTTTATGCACTTGAAATAATAGATAACGTTTTGTGGATTGGAAGTAATGGCAGCGGTTTGGTCCATTATGACTTAAAATCTGAATCAGTTGTTCCCACTTTGCATGACGATATTTTTCGGGATGAACCGATCCACCCTAGTATTTATGCGATTAAGCAAGATGCAGATTCTCATGTATGGATTGCGACTCAAGGAGGGGGCGCTTACAAAATTGATTTAGTACAAAGAACCATCACAAACTGGCGTCACGATGAGCAAAATTTTGAAACGATTTCAAGCAACCAAATTCGTGATATTGAGTTCGACGATCAGGGTCGAGTTTGGTTTGCAACACGCGGTGGTGGTGTCAGTATTTTCAATCAGCCAAAGCAGCGCTTTACTCATTTAAAACATGATCCTTTTGACCGTTACAGCTTGGCTCATAATCGTGTTTATAGTGTGTTTAAAGATCAGTCTGGCATTATGTGGTTTGGTACCGCCAATGGGGTTAGCAAGCTAGATCCTGCGTCAATGAGTTTTACCAAATTGCGCAAACCCACCCCCTTATCAAGCAATGATGCATGGGCATTGTATGAAGACGCTCAACAACGACTTTGGTATGGAAGTTGGGGGGCTGGCATTGATATTTTAGACAAAAACTTCAATCGAGTTGGGCGTTTAGACAAAGAGTCATCTCCAATTACGCTATCCAGTAATGCAATAAAAGTGATAACACAAGATGGCTTAGGTAATACCTGGATAGGCACCTGGGAGCATGGCATTAATGTGATTACCAAGGATGGTAAGTTGATTGCCTACCATGTCGGTGAAGGAGAACACGGATTGGATGAAAATAGTATCTATAGCTTATTAGCCGATAGTCATAATAATGTGTGGGTGGGTACTAATGGTGGTGGCTTATTTAAATTTGATCATCAATCACAAAAATTTATTAGCTACAGTAAGACGCAAAGAGGGTCATCATTACTTGTTGATGCACCTCGTGTCACAAGTATTTATCAAGGGGAAAATAACGAGCTGTGGATAGCCACTGATGGTCGAGGTGCCTATAAATATAATACCGAATTAGACACTATTACGCATTTTACAAAGCGCGCTGAAGGAGAGGGGCTAAGTCACAATACAGTACGAGCATTTCTATCACGTGATAATGGGGATATGTGGTTGGCAACCTCGAATGGGGTCAATATTATAAAAGCCGGCACGGAAAAAATTAGGCATATTGGAGTGGATGATGGACTGCCTAACCAAGTTGTGTATGGCCTAGTGGCACAAGGAAAGGAGTTTGTATGGCTTAGTACCAATAACGGCCTCGCTAAAATTAACAGTACAACAGGGGTCGTTAGGCACTTTCAAGCAAAAGATGGGATCCAAGGTAATGAGTTTAATGCGGGTGTGTATTACAAAACTAGCCAAGGAAAAATTATTTTTGGTGGGACGCAAGGTCTTACCGTTTTTTCGTCAGATGAGCAACAAAAATTACTTCCAGCCAAATTAGCGCTTACTAAGCTAAAGTTTGATGATGAGCCTTTGAAAAATAGTATCGGCAGTCAGTTAGGGATGCATTATGAGATAGAAAAAAGCCGTCAGTTAGCAATTCCTTATTCTGTGAAACGTATTTCACTGAGCGTAAATCTACTGCATTTTTCAGAGCCAAAAACCAATATGTACCGCTATAGATTAATTGGTTTTGAACAGCAATGGCGTTCAGCGAAGGGCGCTAGCCTTTCGATAGATTATACAAATTTACCTGCTGGACACTACCAATTAGTCGTTGAGGCTAACTCACTCCTTGGGGCGAAAGCTTTAGCCCCGTTAATGTTAAACCTGCATGTGCTTACGCCTTGGTGGCAAACTTCATTGGCCTATTTTATATACTGCCTTTTATGTGTGGCATTGGTTTGGTTGTGTATTAGCTTATGGACACAGCGATTGCGCAATCAAAAAAATGAATTAGAACATTTTGTGGCATTGAGAACCCAAGAGATAGCGTCGCAAAAGTCGGTCATTGAAAAACAAGCCATAGCACTGGGTCACACATTAGAAAGTAAAGTTCGCTTCTTTACTCATGCTTCTCATGAGTTGCGTACTCCGCTTAGTTTGCTTGTCGCGCCGACACAGGCATTGTTAGCTTGCGAAGAAAATCCCAAAAAAAGAGCGAATTTGGATTTGATTTTACGTAACTCAAGGCGTTTGGAAGGGTTAGTCGATAAACTGCTGACGTTAACGCGTTTTGAACAAAGTAATGATGAAGCGGTAAAGGTTGTTTCGCTTTCTGCCCTAGCGAGAGAGGTTGCAGAACAGTTTAGCGTGCTCGGTGAACAAAACATCCAGTTTGATTACCATATTGAAGAGGCACTTTACGTCAATGCTAGTCGAGAGGGATTAATTACAATTTTTAATAATTTACTCAGTAATGCATTTAAATTTACAACTCAAGGTAAAGTGGAATTGCATGTGTATGCTTTGCAGCAGCATGCGGTCATCGATTTTAAAGATACTGGGCGAGGTATTGCAGAAGTCGAGGCAAGCAAAGTCTATGACTTGTTCTACCGTACAACGGGGAATACTAACGTTGAGGGAAGTGGCGTCGGTTTATCCATTGTTAAAAAGCTCGTGGATAAGTACGCCGGACAGATAGCGTTAAAAAGCACGCTACTTAAAGGCACTCAATTTAGTGTCAAATTCGCATTAGTTTGTGGCCCTAAGCAATTGCATGATAAATACAATGAACAAATTAAAACTGAGCGAGCACAGAATGACTTGGCAACGATATTAATTGCTGAAGATAATGATGAATTAAGGCATTATCTTCAGAAGGAGCTAGCAATTAAATATCATGTGCTGCTGGCTGGCAATGGTAAAGCGGCAATGGCGTTAATGAAAAAACATGTACCTGACTTATTAATCACAGATTTAATGATGCCAAAAATGGATGGGTTTACTTTATTAAAAGAGGCGCATCACTGCCATATTACATGCCATATCCCAGCCATCATTTTAACCGCGAAAGGCGATCATGAAAGTAAGTTAAAAGGGCTGAATCATTTTGCACTTGATGTTATTACTAAACCTTTTAATCGAGATGAATTACTGATTAAAGTTGATAACTGGGTTACATGGGTCAATACCTATCACCAATACACAGCAAAAGAAAATCAACCTGTATCAGTTGGTATCCATACTGTGAACCGCGACCCTAAAGATGCTCAATTATTAGCTAATTTAAATGCATTTTTAGAGGTGCATTATCAAGATACACAGTTGACTGTGCCACGATGCGCAAAAGAATTAGCGCTCAGTGAGCGGCAATTCCAACGAAAATTGAAAGTTCTTATCGACCTTTCTCCGACTGAATTCATCCGAGATTTTCGCTTGGCAAGGGCCGCAGAGCTATTAGTGCAAGGTCGACAGATAAATTTAGTAATAGAGGATGTGGGTTTTACTTCGCGCTCTTATTTTTCTAAAGCCTTCAAAGCCAAATATGGGATGACAGCAAAGGAATATCAGGCTTCTAATTGATTGAAAGTTATAACGTTGTCGCGTGAGGAGACAAATAGGTCGGATATGGATACAGTTTTTTTCGCGTCTTGCGGTATGCTTTGTATATCCGTTTCAGCTCAGTAACTCCCTTCGCTTTAATGGGTCTGACATTTGTAGATTGAAATACGTGTACATTATCGAATTTTTCTCCTTAAGTGGAGGCTGGAGAGTAGGCTAGCCTCTGCTGTTTTTCCCCTTATGACTTTGCTATGCAGGTAGTAACAAGCAATTTCCTTATATTCTTATACCCCTACAGTATTGAAAATGATTAACTTGTCGGGATTGAGTACAATTTAGTCGTACATGCAACCATCGTGTGTAAATAAATTAAACTACGCTCAAACCTGTAACGTTTTTAAAACAGTACCTGGTAATCATCCAGAACAAGAGGATCCAAGCCTGCACATTAGTGTTATGGGTGGCTTGATAAAGCAATAACATTTAACGGGGTCTAACGGCTCCGTTTTATTTTAAGGAATGAGAACATGTATCAAATCTTCTTGGTTATTTTTTTTGTTGCACTTACGGGCTGTGAAACCATTAAATCTATGAAGCAAGATGTCGGTACGTTGAGTGATAACTTGTTCGCAAGTTCAAGCAGTGAACAGGATACCCTCAATGCATATGAAAAAGCACAGGAAGCTTACGCAGAAGCAAGTAAAATGCGTGAGCAAACAACGCCACTGAATGCGCAGCAGCGAAGCGTGTGGGCAGAGCTTGAAAGTGAGTATCAAAAACTGGTTGCTCACCCTGAATTGGCGATGGAAAAAGAGTCCATTTTTTCTGAAAATACACTGGCTGAAAACATCATGACGCAAAGCCTTGAGTTTATCGAATTGACGGCAAAAGCTGATTAATTATCAAGAGAGCTTAAAAGTGATTGGTGATTGTGTTAAAACACATCCCTAGATCACTTTTAAGCGACAACTATGACTGAACTTTATCACTGGTTTGATTTAATTGGCGTTGCCGTATTTGCAGTGTCAGGTACGTTGATTGCTTATGATAAAAAAATGGATGGCTTTGGCGTTTTTGTACTCGCGACGGTAACAGCTATTGGTGGAGGAACTGTGCGGGACTTAATTTTGGATGTCCCCGTATTTTGGCTGCACGATCAAAGTTATTTTATTGCTATCTTTGCTGCGGTATTTATTACAGCTAGGTTGATCAACAAACAAAAATCAATTCCGCTTTACCACCTGCAAATTGCTGATGCGTTTGGATTAGCTTTTTTTGCCGTAATGGGCACGCAAAAAGCGCTGCTCGCAGGTATGCCTGCAACCACCGCTATCATTATGGGAATAATCACTGGGTGCTTCGGAGGTATGATACGCGATGTATTAGCGGGTAATATCCCGATGCTGTTAAAGGGTGAGCTATATGCCATTACATGCATTGCTGGTGGCTTAGTTTACACTCAAAGTATCTTATTGAATGTGATGACTGAAATCGCAATGGTTATAGCTATGCTGACAACCTTGTTATTACGCCTTGCTGCAATGAAATGGCAACTAACACTACATATTTTCAAATATCCTGACTAGACTGTAATAAAAAGTACATTACAGGGACAAAGGATGTGTCGTTAGCTCGTATTTATTCTCGTGCGCAAGTTGGAATTCAAGCACCCGAGGTGATGGTTGAAGTTCATTTAGGCAATGGTTTGCCTGCATTTCATATTGTTGGCCTGCCAGAGGCCTCAGTCAAAGAGTCGAAAGACCGAGTCAGAAGCGCGCTCGAAAACTCCCAATTCGGTTTTCCCGATCAAAGAATTACCGTGAACCTTGCGCCTGCTGATTTACCAAAAGAGGGCGGCCGATTCGATTTAGCCATCGCGGTTGGTATTTTGGTCGCTTCAGGACAAGTGGTTTGTAATGAGTTAGAACGCTATGAGTTTTATGGTGAGCTTGCGTTAAATGGCGAAGTTAGAGGGGTGAATGCAATTTTACCCTCGGTACTGGCTGCCAAAGAGCAAGGGAGGTGTTGTTTTCTGCCTGCTGTAAATGACAGTTTAGCCAGCTTGGTCAATGGTGTGTCACGTAAGGCGGTTAATTCCATTCAGGATGTGTGGAATGATTTGCTGAATCAGCAACCATTGCCATTGAACATTGAATATGAAGAGCGTGTCCACAGCGCTCACTTTATTCATGATTTAAGTGATGTTAAAGGTCAACCAGGTGCAAAAAGGGTGCTTGAAATCGCCGCAGCCGGTGGCCACAATTTACTTTTTTTAGGCCCGCCTGGTACGGGTAAATCTATGCTTGCACAGCGTATGCCCACAATTATGCCGAGTATGTCTGATGATGAAGCCCTCTCTAGTGCTGCATTGTATTCAATCATTGGCCAATCTATCGACTTAACTAATTGGCGTAAAAGGCCGTTTCGCAGTCCTCACCATACCTGTTCAGCGGTGGCCTTAGTGGGAGGGTCTTCAAACCCTAAACCGGGTGAAATATCACTGGCTCATAATGGTGTATTATTTTTAGATGAGCTGCCTGAATTTGAAAGAAAAGTATTGGATTCACTGCGCGAGCCGATGGAAACCGGCACGGTGACTATCTCAAGGGCAGCACGGCAAATGGAGTTTCCTGCACAGTTTCAACTTATTGCTGCCTTAAACCCAAGCCCTACAGGCTGTCATAATGATAAGCGGGCAACTCCAGATCAAGTTATGCGTTATTTATCCCGAGTGTCAGGCCCTTTTATTGATCGGATTGATTTGCAAATAGAGTTACCTCGCTTGAGTAGCAATCAGTTACAAAGTACAGAGCCCGAAGAAAGTAGTACACAAGTACGGGCGCGGGTTGAAACGGCTTATAATATTCAACTCAATCGGCAAGGAAAGGTAAACGCACGACTTAATAATAAGGAGATGAGTCGTTACTGTGATTTAGCACCACAGGAGTTACAGTTCTTAGCAAAGGCCAGTGAAAAGCTGTCATTATCACCACGGTCTTATCATCGGGTAATAAAAGTTGCACGTACAATCAGTGATTTGAAAGGCAATGAGAACATAGAACTCGCTGAGCTGAAGGAGGCGCTGAATTATCGCGCCTTTGAGCGTCTTATTTCGCAGTTAACTCAGTATTAGCGAATGGTTTTCATGCTTATATTGATAGCATGTATCCTTTACCACGCACGGTCACTATGCGCTTTTGGTCTTTTTCATCGCTTAGCTTTTTACGTAAACGGCCAACAAGTACATCCACGGTACGATCGTTAGGGCTCCAATCTGGCTGGCCGATTTCTTCTGATATTTTTTCTCTAGGCGTCGCTTTACCTGCATTGGAAATTAAGCAAATGAGAACTTTATGTTCTGCTTCAGTTAAACGCGATTCAATACCATTTGCTGTTATAAGTGTGCGATTATCTGGGTGGAGCTTAAAGTCTGCGTATTCAATAAACTCTTCGCTTTCATCATTCTCACTGTTGCCTTTTAATCTTTTATGCAGCGCTCGCATGCGTAATTCTAGCTCTAAAAGATCAACCGGTTTACAAATATAATCATCAGCGCCTTGGGCAAGGCCTGCAATTCTATCAGCTTGTGAATCGCGGCTTGAGAGCATGATCACACCAATATCAGTTAAGGTATTAAGCTCCTTAGCCAAATGAAGTCCATCACGCATAGGTAAAACAATATCAACAATGGCAAGTGAAATGGCACTACTGCTGTGTTCACGTGATTTAACTATTTCAAGCGCTTGAGCACCTGTTGCGTCATTTTCAATGTGAAATTCAGTCTGGGCAAAGTGTTTAATGATGCGTTTAACCAATAGCTCATCGTCTTCAACCAGTAAAACATTAATAGTCATAGTTTCTTAATTACCTTTATTGATGTCTCCATGTTAGCACTCATTCGCCTAAGGAGAGAACAACTGAAACACTATTTATGATAGTTTCTTTGCATAAAATTAAACAATAGAAGGAGAGGAAATGTGTATCTTCTCCTTCTAGCCTTGTCATTCCTCAGGGTATAAGTATTGCCACCATTGTGGTTCATCTTTCAAGTGCTTATCAAAGTAGGCAAGCATTGTACTCCACCAATCAAAGCGTTTATCGCGAGCAAAAATTTGATGGTCAGCCCCTTTGTATTCAATAAGCTCTACATCTTTGCCCAATAATTTCAATGCTGTATACATAGTGTGGCTTTCACCTACAGGCACGTTAGTATCTGAGTCACCATGAAGTAGTAGCAATGGTGTGGTTACTTTATCAGCATGAAACACTGGACTACGTTGGCTATAAAGTTCACTGTTATTCCACGGGAAGCTGCCTTTTGATGCTTCGCCTGAGTATAAATAGCCCCACCAACCATGACCCCAGTAAGATGTAATATTTGAAATACCCGCATGAGATATTGAGGCGCTAAATATGTCTGTTTTAGTTGCTAGCAGCATGGTCATAAAGCCACCGTAGGACGCACCTAAATTACCTAAGCGATCTTTATCAATAAATGAGTACTGAGCAAGTAATGCCTGAGTACCTTGGATAATGTCCTCGGCCGTATGCTCACCCCATGCATTAACGTGTTTAGCAGAAAACTCTTGGCCAAACCCTGTTGCGCCAGTGGGTTGAACAACATAGACAACATAGCCATTAGCGGCCCAAAAATTAAATGGGTAACGCCCCGTAAAACCACGCGAAACAGGAGATGTGCCGCCATAGTAATAAATCAGAGCTGGGTGCTTTTTAGATTTATCTAGATTTGTGGGTATATAAACACGGCCTTTTATTTCGATGCCTTGCTTATTAGTGAAGTTAAACTCTTCAAGCGTTGGAATTTGCGTATTTGCATAGGCTATAGGCTTAGAGTTCCACACTGTACTCGCTTTATTTTTTCTGATGTTTAACCGTTTTAATTGCTGTGGAGTCGATGCTGTTGTGCCGCTGTACAATACAAGCGGAGATCGGTTTTTAGAGACACTAAATTGTTCTATAACATCTAACTGAGTGTTGAGCTTGTTAAACCGGGTTTTGCTTAAATCAAATAAATACAGTTGCTGAGTGTCTTGCTCGGTTACTTTAAGAACTGCGTCACCGTTTTTAAGTACATTTAACTGGCCTATTGCAGGGTCAAAACTTTTGCTCAATGCTTTGGCTTGCTTACCATTAAAATCAAGTAAATACAGTTGTCCATCATAGTTATTGGCAAGCATATCATGTGGGATACTACGGCCTAAACCCTCTTTAAAATCAGGTCCTGCAATGATGTAAATCCCCTCATCGGTGTACCTTGCTTGATTAAAGGTTTTAAATTGACCTAAAACACTTTGTTGTGCCGTTGAAATGCTAGTTTCAACCAGCTCAGTAATTGGGTGAGTTGACGCCTCCATTGCGTGAGCGCTTCGACTTAGCAAAACGGTGCCTCGTTTGCTGTTGAAATCTTCAATGCTATGGCTTAGAGGACCTTCACTGATTGCTTTGCTAAAGCCCGATTTAATATCAAGCAAATAAGCTTGTGACGTTATGCGGGCATATGACCAACGATCTTGCAGGCCTCTATAATGTTTGGTTAAGTTGGTATCGGTTTTTGGGTACTTCGACCACGTAAAAACTAGCGTGTCGTTGTTATAAAATGCAAAGCCGCTCGCACCATCTAAGTTCTCAGCAATCACAGTAAGCGCTAAATTTTTGCGGTTTAGCTGTTTTAATTTACCGTCCATTAAATAAACGACAGACGTGTTGTCGGGGCTCCAAATTACATTACTCGGTTGGCCTGATTCAAAGCGATAAAGCACTTTGTTGTCTTGATCTTTAAGGACAGTTGTTATCTGTGCCTGATTACCCGCAGCATCATTGTAAAAGCGTGTGCTCGTGATAGCGTGCTTTGCATCTGGTGACAGTGACAGCATACTTATCGTCGGCGCATCAAACAATTGCTTCGCAGAGAGAGTTTTACTCGCGTGCTGACTTATGGTGATTTTGTCATGTGCTGACTTAGGCTCAAAATCCAGTGACACTTCATTCCAATTAGCGACTTGCTCTGCAATGATAAGCACTTGGTGTTCGCCATTACTTAATGCCAGTTGGTAAGTATGATCGTTTGCGGTGAGCTCTACGCCATCAATAAATAACGTCGCTTTTTCTATACCACTCAGTTTCAGAGCACCTTCACTAAAACGCTCTGTGTGTACGGTAAATTTTAATGCCTGCAATCCACCAAGGGTCAGCGCGTTTACCTTACTTAATGTTTGCCATTTATGCTGCTCACCAAATACAGAAAAGCTTGAACTGTCAGCTAAAAGACGTGGGAGAAGATTCTTTATTGCCGCATCATGATGAGGTGTTTGGTGAGGTTTCACCTGCATTTGCTCGGCCAAAGGGCCAATAAATGCAATTTTTTCCTTATTTAACACCGCTGCTGAAGCTGAAGTTGCTACAGTGTATAAAGCCAATGCACTGAGTGTTTTTAACACACGTTTATTTGATAATTTTGCAGACAAATTGAAAGTCATAGCTAAGCCTTTGAACGATAATTTGGATAAATATACCATGTATTGGTAGGATGCTCATTAGTCCAACGATGAGAGTGATTTAATGACGTTATTAATTGTTTACATGTGTGTTGCTATTCTGATTTCATTTTTGTGTTCTATTATGGAAGCGGTGTTATTAAGTATCACCCCAAGCTATGTAGCATTGCTGCGTAAACAAAACCCAAAGCTGGCTAAGTGTGTTGAAAAACTTAAAAAAAATGTAGATCAACCATTGGCTGCTATCTTAACTTTAAATACAGTGGCTCACACCGCAGGTGCTGCTGGTGTTGGGGCGCAGGCCGCCGTTGTTTTTTCAGATGCAGCGGTGGGTATCGCATCAGCCATCATGACGTTACTTGTATTAGTACTATCAGAAATCATTCCAAAAACACTCGGTGCCAATTATTGGCGTGCCTTGACCCCTATTGTCTCACGCGGGTTGGTGTATTTAGTCATTTTATTAAAACCCTTCGTATGGTTTGCTGAAAAGCTAACGAATCTGATGGGACGAAACTATGATGAAGCCTTTTATATTCGTCAAGAAATAGAAGCCATGGCCGACATAGGTTCAGAGTCAGGGGCATTACACCAGGAAGAGTCGGAGATCATTCGTAGCTTATTACATTTTCGACACACCACGCTTGATTCAATAATGACGCCACGTACTGTACTATTTAAAGTGCATAAAGACATCACCGTACACCAGTACTTGGCTGAGCATGGCTCTTCGTCATTTTCACGTGTGTTAGTTTACGATAAAGACGGCGACGATATTATCGGGTTTGTGCATAAAAACGACATTATGTTGGCATATCATCGGCTTGGTGAGGACTACAAAGTCAGTAAATTGGTTAAGCCACTTTATACCGTGCCAGAGACGCTTTACATGCCTACGCTATTGCACACCTTACTCGCTAAACGTAACCATATCTGTTTAGTGATAGACGAGTACGGTGACGTGCAAGGAATTGTCACACTTGAAGATATGATAGAGTCATTAATGGGGCTTAATATTATGGATGAACGTGATCAATCGGCCGATATGCAAATGGTTGCTAAGCAACGTTGGCGGCAGCGTTTGGCCAGTACCGACAAGCTACTTAGCGAAGACGATCACAAACAATAGAATCAGCGCTGATTAGCGTCTTTAATCATTTGTAGCCATGATTTTGCCCATACAGTGAAGTCGGACTTTGATTTGGGCTGGCAAATTAAAAAGCCTTGCATCAAAATAAACTCTTTGAAGCGGTCTAAGTATTCTAGCTCTTCAATACGCTCGATGCCTTCTGCAACAATGGCAATCCCTTCCTGTATGGCAATATTAACTAAGCCACTGGTGATGACCTGAGAGAATTGGTCAGTTTCAATGTGGCTAATGAGTGTCCGATCAATTTTCACTTCACTAAAGGGTAAGGTTTTTAGTTGGTTAACATTAGTAAAACCAATGCCATAATCATCTAAAGAAATATCAAAACCGCGAATTCTTAGTCTATTCAATGTTTCTAACTGCGCGCTACTGCAGAGCGCATGTTGCTCTGTTATTTCTAGAATTATTTCGCTAGGGGTTAAATTATTAAGCTTGAGAATAAGGGCTAGCTTATCGGGGCAGCTAAGATCTTCTAACTGACAAGGCGACAAATTAAACGCTAATTTAAATTTATACCCAAAACATTCTTTTAATCCTATGAAATCAGCAGTGGCCTTTTCAAACAATTGAAAGGTGATTAAATTAATTAGATCAAGATCTTCAGCAACACTAATAAAGTGGTCCGGTAATATTAGGTGCCCTTTTTCAGTCACTATGCGAGCAAGCACCTCTACACTTGTTATTTTATTTTTATAGCGGTTGACCTTGGGTTGATAAAAAGGAGTGATTTCATTGTGACTTAGAGCATGCAATAGCTGTGATTCGCTGATAGGCTCAAACGGCCTCTCTATGTGTGAAGCTAAATGGTCTAGCTTTTTAAGCAACGTATGTACTTGGGTCAATTGTACTGGTTTTGCAATATTGCCAATTAAATGAGCGTTACTTTTTTTTGCTAAATCAGCAGCTAAATCAATGACTTTATGGTCCATTTCAGAAATGATAACTATTGCACCAGGGTACTTCATGTCACCTAAATGCCTAATGAGCTCCATACCGTCCATATCCGGCATATTAAGATCAGTAAAGACTGCATCATACTTTAGCGGCGCACTTTTTACTTTGTATAGCGCTTCCTGAGCACTTAAGCAGGTCGTGATATTGGGGATTTCTAGTTCGTTTAAAATTGCTTCCATTACAACTAAAATAGCTTTGGAATCATCAACAACGAGAATGTTTTTTGCTAATTTGGTCATATTCACTCCTTGAATTAAAAGCGTCCCATAATATAAAAGTAGCTGCAAACTAAAAAAAAGTCAGTATTAAGGGTAAAATAATTTCGCTAATTATCGCTAAAAAATAGGTATACTAATCGCACTCTTTTTTAGGTTTTAGGTTTTATGATTCAAATACAATTAACTCTTGCAGAGCAAGCTTTTTGTCTTATGCTCGCAGAGCAAAAAATTGTGCAAATTTTTCAGTCTGACCAAGCAATTAGTTTTGATACCCTACAACAACACTACGTTGAATTTGAATTAGACGGTAATCGCATAGGTTTAGATACCAGTGAACTGAATGATCAATTGTTATTGTTGTATGTTAATGATCAACTGGTACAAAAGCTTCCTATCCCAGAAGTGCAAAAAACGAAGCCCAAACAAGGCCTGCTAGGTATATTTGCATTAGGCTTCAAGGTATTTAAAAGTGCTAAAGTTGTTAAGGCTGCATTAGCCGGGGCGTCTGTTGCTGGTTATGCATGGTTGTTCACCTTTGAATTTGCGCTGATGTTAATTGCGTGTTTAGTTATTCATGAATACGGCCACGTACGTGCAATGAAATATTTTGGTATTAAGACCAAAGGTATTTATTTAATTCCTTTTGTGGGAGGGCTCGCTGTATCAGATGAAAAAATTACAACTCGTTGGCAAGATGTTGTGATTTCGCTAATGGGCCCAGCGTTCGGATTAATCACCTCGGTACTCGGTGTAGTGCTTTACTATGCAACAGAAATGGAAATTTTTGCGGGTGTTGCGGTACTCAGTGCTTTATTGAATTTATTTAACTTATTACCCATATTGCCTTTAGATGGCGGTCATGTGTTAAAGAGCGTTAGTTTTTCAATGCGCTCTTGGGTGGGGCTCAGTGTGTGTTTGCTTGGCGTGCTATTTGGTTTGTGGGTAAGTTATACTTTTGGTTTGATGTTGCTCGTGTTCTTTTTATTTATTGGTGCGCTGGAAATCGTGTTTGAATGGCGTGGCCGCCATTTTTCACATTTGGTGCCATTGGATAAATATGGCCAAGTTTTTTCTGCTGTGATGTATGCTTTAGTTGTGGCAGGTCACGTGGCTGTGATGATGCACTTTGCTGATTCAGAAAGTGTGATTTTAAGCTTACCTATGAAAATTCTATCAAGTTAGGGTAAGAGCTGTTGATCTTTTCAAAGCGCAACGACAAGGTTGCGCTTCAGTGTCACTTTATTTAAGGATAGAAGGTCAACATCAGTGAAATAAACACACCTGTAATGATTAACTGTACTAAACAAAAACCCATAATATCTTTGGCTTTCAATCCCGCAATAGCTAATACCGGCAATGCCCAAAACGGCTGAATTAGGTTTGTCCACGCATCGCCCCATGCTACTGCCATCGCAACGCGTGGAATATCAGCCCCTAGCGCTTGTGCAGCGGGTATTACAATGGGAGCTTGTACCGCCCACTGACCGCCGCCTGAAGGGACAAAAATGTTCACTAACCCTGCACTTAAAAACCCCCATAAAGGCAATGATTCAGCACTCGCAATGGCTATAAAACCATGTGATATTTGTTGTGCCAAGCCAGTATCAATCATAATTGCCATGATCCCTGCATAAAAGGGAAATTGAATAACAATGCCAGCACCACTGGGGATCGCTTGTTGTAAGCTGAGCAATAAATTATGTGGCGTCTGATGCAACAAAATAGCCGTAAACAAAAATAGTCCAATGACACTATTGAGGTTAAGTGCGCCATTGTTTAACACAAAGTAGTAACTTAAATACGTCAGGCCAAGTAAACCGATACTCATGCCTAATAGGCGACTGTGTTCCATTTTTTCTGCTGGGCGAGTCGCTATTATTTGCACTGGTAAAGGGTCACAGAGTTTATCTTTTTCGACAAAAACGCTGTCTTTTTTGCTTGGAAGCATATAGCGATTAACAAGTGGCATAATAATAAATAAGCCCAGTACAATCGCCATATTAAAGCCAGAAAATAGTGTCTCAGATGTACTGATTACGCCAATGCTTTGCGCTGAAAAATGCCCGGGAGTTGCAATGGTCAAAGGTACAGAGCCTGCCAAACCACCATGCCACACTATAAAGCCTGAGTAGGCACTGGCAACCAACAGTCGATAATCAACTCGCGTTTGCCTTGCTATTGCTTTGGCAAACAAGGCGCCGATCACTAAGCCAAACCCCCAGTTCAGCCAGCTACCTAGCAATGAAACTAATGTGACCCATATAATTGCTTTCGCTGGTGTACTCGCAAAGCTTGCTAATTTCGCCAATAAACGTTTGATAATAGGGGTGCTTGCTAGCATGTAACCGCTCAGGAGTACGAGTAACATTTGCATGGCAAATTGCAATAGGTTCCAGAAACCACTGCCCCAAGCATTGAGTACCTGAACGGGGTTGGCGGGCGTTAAAGCCGTAGCCATAATAGCGCTAAGAAGGGTTAATATGATGACAAATATAAAGGGGTCGGGTAGGTAGCGTTCTACGAGCAGGGTAAATGGCTTGGCAACACGATTAAGCATAATAAATGAGCGTTTTTGTTATTAGATTATGCCAATTAATCACGAAAGTGATAAATTGGCAAATTGACATCGCTATTTGTTCTGTTCAAGCACTGCTTTTAAGCGATTTTGAACTTCTTCAACCAGTAAGTCGGGTTGAAACTTAGATAAAAAGGCGTTGCAGCCTACCTTCTCAACTAAAGCTTGGTTAAAACTACCGCTTAGTGACGTATTTAATACAACATACAAGTTTTTCATGCGGTCATCATTACGGATTTCGTGGGTTAAACGGTAGCCATCCATCGCGGGCATTTCTGCATCGGTTATCACCATCAATAAATCTTGCTCTAGATTGTCACCTCGATCAGCCCAATCCTTCAGCATTGTAAGGGCTTCTAAACCGTTACTGGCTGGGATTATTTCAATACCTAATTGCGAGAGTGTGTCACTCACTTGCTTGCGTGCTGTGGGTGAGTCATCAGCATGTAAAATTTTACGGCCAGCAAATTCGTTAACAATGGTTTGATCAAGTATTTCATTAGAAATTTGCACTTCGTATTCAACAATTTCAGCCAGTACTTTTTCTACATCAATAATTTCAACGAGTTGCTCTTGGCCATCACGTTTTACTTTGGTCAGGGCTGTTAAGTAGTGATTTTTACCTACAGAAGTGGGTGGAGGCATAATATCTGACCAAGTCATATTAACAATTTGATCAACTTTTCCAATTAAAAAGCCTTGTACAGTACGATTATACTCAGTAATAACTAAGTTACTGTCTTCAGTATTTTTAGCTGCGGGCATACAAATAGCTTGGCGCAAATCTATAACAGGAATAGATTCTCCTCGGATATTTGCCACCCCTGAAATTTTAGGGTGGGCATGAGGTATGATGTTTAAATGAGGTAGTTTCACAACCTCTTTTACTTTAAACACATTAAGCGCGAAAAGGTGGCGGCTGTGTAAATAAAATAATAGCAGTTCAAGACGATTTTCGCCGACCAGCTGGGTTCGTTGATCTACAGAAGCTAAAACACCCGACATAATACACCCGTCTTTATAATTAATAACACGAGTATAGCTTACACCTTTTTTAGCCCCCTAGAAAATAATCTTAATTGTCTGTTGCGTGTTGAGCGTTTAGACAAAAACTCTTAGAGTTGGCGGGTATCGAGTCAAAGCACCCTGTGTGACGAGTGCTCAAGCAAAATGTCATATAATATAGAGTTAATAAGCCCCCAAGCATTGTCATAAATTACGCATTGCAGTAACTTAAGGGCTAATTAAAAGCAGAATAATCACGTGGTGGCATGCCTTTTATCTTTAAACGATTTTTTATTATAGTCAGGAGTCATATCGATCAAGTGAGTTGGCAAGCAGTCGCACTCGCAACATTGATACATATGCTTGTCACTTGGCTATTGTTATTTATAGCAAACGAAGATGCATTAATACCCAGTAGTACGTTTGTATACTATTACATAGTAACGACGTCCACGGTGGGCTATGGTGATTTTAGCGCAAGTACAGCGTTTGGGCGTTGGGTGGTTGCGCTAGTACAAATTCCGTTTGGATTAGCTTTATTCGGTGTTCTGTTGGGGAAAACAGGGCAAACAGTGACATATTTAATTAGGCGCGCTATGACAGGTGATAAAAACTTTTCGCACTTTAACAATCATATTATTATTTTTGGCTGGCATCAAACCAGAACAAAAAAAATGATTGATTATATTTTGGCTGATCAAAAGCGAACACAAAGGCGCATTTTGTTAGCGGTGACAGAGCAAATGGAACATCCTTTTTTAACCAACGAGCACGTTGATTTTGCTCGTTTAAGTAGTTTTACTGATTGTGAGCAGCTAGACCGAGTTGCGATTAAAGAGGCCGATAAAATCATTATTGATGGCCAAGATGATGATCAAACGTTTACGACAGCTTTACGGATTAGCAAACTTGTCAAAGAGGGCTGCCACATTAGTGCTCACTTTAATGATGAAAGCAAAGTCGAAATGCTGTTAGAGCATTGTCACAACGTAGAGTGCTCAAGCGCTAAATCAGCTGAAATTTTAGTCCGCTCAATGCAGGATCCAGGCTCAAGTCGCGTGCAAGAAGAATTACTTTCTACATTGCATGGTGATACTCAGTTTAGCTTAGTCATTCCTCAGGGGCTTGCTCAAATGGAATTTGGTCAGTTGTTTCATCACTTTAAGCATGATCATGATGCAATTTTACTGGGTGTGGCTCATAATCTCAGCGCTAAAAACATGGATCTAAACCCGCCACTGAGTTACCCCGTTAACAGTGGTGATATTTTGCATTATATTGCCATTGATCGTGTGCTGAGTAACGAAGTTAATTGGCAAGAGTTAACGCAGTAATGAATGAGGTTGCGTTATTAATTTTATTATTGAGTGCCTATATTTTGCCTGTGGTTATGGTACTCAATAGCAAACGCACCCAAGGACATGAAAAAAACGGCTGGCTCATTGGTATTATCTTCTTCTCATGGCTGGCATTAGTGATGTATTTTGCCATTGTGCCCAAGCATGGACATGTAAAGAAAAAAGGTAAAAAGAAGAAAAATACATAGGCATCTTATACACCTAGTTCCGCTTGGGTTATTTTGTGACAGTGTTCAAAGTGACATCAAGTGAGTTTTAGTGTGCCATTTTTATAATCTGATCCCAATCCGAAGCGGTCACGGGCATGATTGATAAGCGCCCTCCCTTTTTCAAAGCAATGTCAGTAACAGCTTCGTTTTCTTTGATCGCTTTTAAACTCACGAGGTTATTTAAGTGATGTTTATAGGTTACATCAACGACTACCCAGCGAGGGTTTTCAGTGGTAGCTTTTGGGTCATAATAACCGCTATTTAAATCAAATTGGCATGGATCAGGGTAGGCCTCTCGGGTCACTGTTGCGATGCCAGCTACACCGACCTGCTTGCAGCTCGAATGATAAATCATCACTAGGTCACCTTGCTTAACCTCATCACGCATAAAATTACGCGCTTGATAGTTTCGCACGCCTTCCCATTGTGTGGTATGCGCGGGTGCATTTTTTAAATCGTCAATTGAGAATGCATCGGGTTCAGTTTTAAATAACCAATAAGCCATAATTAAGGTTTCCTAACAAAGATTTACTTAGTGGCATTGTATAGTATCATTTAAGTATTGTGGGATTGAGGATATTAAAAATGAGCCAAGTTTTAGATGATTTACTGTCGTTACTAACGCTAGAGGAAATAGAGCAAGGCTTGTATCGTGGGCAAAGCCAAGATTTAGGTTTTCGCGCGGTATTTGGTGGCCAAGTCATGGGGCAGGCACTCTCTGCCGCGAAAGAAACCTTGCCTGAAGGGCGCATAGTACATTCTTTGCATTCTTATTTCCTTCGTCCTGGGGATGCTGCAAAACCGATAGTTTACGATGTTGAAAACATCCGTGACGGTAAAAGTTTTAGCACGCGTCGTGTCAAAGCCATTCAATATGGCAAACCTATTTTTTATATGACGGCGTCTTTTCAATGTGTTGAAGGCGGGTTATCGCACCAGGCAACGATGCCCAATGTGCCCCAGCCAGAAGAGTTAAAATCCTCGTTGGAGTTTTATCAAGCAAATGCCGAGCACATTCCTGAATCAATACGTAATAAGTTTATTCGTGAAGTACCTATAGATATGCGGCCTGTCACTTTTCATAACCCATTTAAACCCGAAGTTATGGAGCCAGTGAAGCATATTTGGTTTAAAGCCAATGGCGATATGCCAGATGATCAACGCATTCATAATTACTTATTGGCGTATGCGTCTGACTTTGAATTTTTACCAACAGCATTACAGCCCCATGGTGTGTCGTTTATGCAGCCAAATATGCAGGTGGCAACGATTGACCATGCGATGTGGTTTCATCGACCGTTTAGGCTCGATGACTGGATTTTGTATACGATTGATAGCCCCAGTGCAAGTTCAGGAAGAGGCTTAGTGCGCGGACAATTTTTTGACCGCCAAGGTAACTTAGTCGCTTCAACAATCCAAGAAGGCGTAATGCGCCAGCGTTAATATGCTCCACCAATACGTTGAATGTAAGGTTAGGTGGCTTAGCACCTAACCTTACAAGCCTTTAGTTACTTTGGCTTTGAACGATACCTGAGATAGACTGCCAAATACGAGCTGGCAGCAACGCTTTAAGATGCATATAAATTTCACACAATTCACTGCTACCTTGTAGCCCGGCATCCGACTCGCTTATCAACTCTTGTTGGCGTAGGTTACTGATAAAGCTTACCAAAACCTTATTATCGAAAAACTCAGGGCTTTTAATTCCATGTAATGTACCAAGGCGCTGAGCTAATACTTGGCTTTCACGCTCTAGTTCAGCGCGGTCTATGCCAGCACTTGTTTGAATGAAGCCAATCACGATGGCATAGCGCTGTAACGTTAAGCTCAATGCACGACCTAGCATTTCAAGTTTAGCGAGGCAGTCATTACTATTGGTAATTTTTATTTCGTCACCATTTATCTCAATCAGATCTTGGTCAACAAAACTGGCCAGTATGCGAGAGATGTAATGCTCGTCCAATTCATTTAAAAACCATTCCTTAGCAAACAACGGGTAAAAACGACTTATTAGTTCTTGGCATTGGCTAAGCGTGGTTTGATGGCTTTTAAATATATGCAGTGCAAGCAAGCTGGGTACCGCAAAGACATGTAAAATATTATTTCGGTAGTAATTAAAGAGGATTTTTTCTTTATCATTAATCGTAATGATTTCACCAAATTCATCACTTATCACATCAAACTTATTAAGCTTCAAGGCATGTGTTAAAAGTTGTTCAGCGTTTTCAGCTGGTGCACTGATTTTATCGCTATAACTGGCATTACGTTGTAGATGTAAGTAAAAATCAAGTTGTGCTAATAGCTTAGGTTTACTCAATGCCTGTTTATCATTGACCAATAGAATCATTGCTAATAGGTTAACTGCATTTAGGGCCGCGGCACTATTAATATTAACCATGACTTTATCAGCTAAATTGGCTACCTGCGGGCCTAACCATTGTGGTTTTTGTACATCGGTAGGGTGAATCGACTCACGCCAGTCAGGTTGATGCTCGTTTAAATATTGATTAACAGAAATGGGATCACCAAAATTTAAGTACCCTCGTCCATAGTTCTTTAAGTTCTTAATAGCTTTAAATATGCCAAATATTGATTCGCCTTTTTTATCATTCCCAGCAAGTTCTTTGAGATACGTGTTAATTTCCATAACGTGCTCATACCCAATGTAGACAGGTACGATTGAAATTGGCCTATCAATACCACGCAGCATGGCTTGCAAAGTCATTGCTAGCATACCTGTTTTTGGCGGCAATAAGCGACCTGTTCGGCTGCGACCACCTTCGGTATAAAACTTGACAGAATAGCCTTTGATGAATAATTGACTTAAATATTCTTTAAACACCGCTGAATATAATTTATTACCGGCAAACGAACGGCGTATAAAAAAGGCGCCTGAACGACGGAAAATACCACCGGCTGGGAAAAAGTTTAAATTGATACCCGCAGCTATGTGTGGCGGTACTAAGCCTAGGTGGTAAATAGAGTAAGTCAGTAACAAATAATCCATGTGGCTACGATGGCACGGCATGTAAATTATTTCATGGCCTTTGTTGGTAAGGTCATGCAGTTGCTCTGTGTATTTAATATCAATACCGTTATACAGTTTATTCCAGAGCCAAGTCAGAACGCGTTCAGCGACCCTAATTGTGGCATCGCTGTAATTTGCAGCTATTTCATCGAGTAGTTTTAAGGCATTTTGACGCGCTTGTTCATGGCTAATGTTTTTTTCATTGGCCTCTGTTTGAATGGCTTTTTTTATTGTGGGTGAGGCTAACAGTGAACTAAAAAGCTGTTCGCGTGAAGGCATTTTAGGGCCTGTTGCAGCCAGCTTTTGACGGCGAAAATGCACACGTGCAACACGCAGTAATTTATGTGGCAACTCATCAACATCCGCTTTTTCATTAACGAGCAGCGACAAGTCTAACGGTTGGCTAAAGCGCACAAAGTTATCGCGGCCAGAAAAGAGAAGAACAAAAAATTTTCGAAACCAGCTGGGTGCTAATGAATGTGATACCAAAGTACCTAAACCAGGCTTTTCTTTCCCAGGGTTGCGTCCCCACAAAATTGTTACAGGGATCACTTGAACATTACGCTCATTACTTTGAATGAGCTGATCAATGATGAGCTTGCCTTTCTGCAAAGCATCGGTTGGTTTTGCCTTGTCACCAAATAATGGGGGCGGATTTTGCAATCCAATAAAACGACCTAGCTCAGCACTGCCTAATATTTGTTGCTCAGTGGGATTTGGTAACCCATGTTTTTTACATACACGCGCAAGTGCTGCTAAGTCAGAGCGTGCATTGAGTTTAACGATATAAAAGGTAGGTGATGCTGGGTCAAGACCATATTGTTCGATTGGGTTTTCAGGCAACACCTTACTCTTAACCAATAAACGGTTCATCACCATAGAGAAAAAGTTTAAACAATGACTAAAAATACGCATCAACTCACCAAGTTTAGAGGGTTAAAAAGCAAAATAAGCGCGGATAATACCAAGTTATAACTGGACTGACCATTAAGATAATTATTACTTGTCTTTATTATAGCCAATACTACGTTGAGTTTACTGTGTTTTTAATGAACAATTTAATACGGCAGGGGGGACATTGAAATAGTTGTTGCATTTATCACCAATATCACTATAATACGCAGGCTTTCAAAATTCCCTCGGGAACTTGGAAGGAACATTAAGCTTGGATTTCAAGCTAATAAAACAGGAGTTCCGATTTGGAACTCAACGTAGATATAAATCAACAACCGAGATCTTAAATTTTAAGATTGTTCGGTCGTTTTTTTATGCTCTTTTAAATGCTCTTTATATTGAGGTTTAAGAATGTCAAATCAACGCATTCGTATTCGCCTAAAAGCTTTTGACCACCGTTTGATTGACCAATCAACGGCGGAAATCGTGGAAACTGCGAAACGCACTGGCGCACAAGTACGTGGTCCAATTCCACTACCTACACGCTTTGAACGTTTTACTGTACTTACATCACCGCACGTTAATAAAGACGCGCGTGATCAGTACGAGATCCGCACCCATAAACGTCTGATCGACATCGTAGAACCAACTGACAAGACTGTTGACGCTCTTATGCGTTTAGATCTTGCTGCTGGTGTTGATGTTCAAATCAGCCTGGGTTAATCGGAAGATTAGAGAGGTTTTAGGAAAATGGCATTAGGTCTAGTCGGTCGTAAAGTGGGTATGACACGTATCTTCACTGAAGATGGTGTATCTATCCCTGTGACAGTTATTGAAGCGACACCTAACCGCATTGCTCAGATCAAATCTGAAGCAACAGACGGTTATAACTCACTTCAAGTAACCGCAGGCACTAAAAAAGCAAGCCGTGTAAACAAAGCAGCAGCGGGTCATTTCGCTAAAGCTGGTGTTGAAGCGGGTCGCGGTCTGTGGGAATTCCGCCTAAATGGTGGTGAAGGCGATTTTGAAGTAGGCGCAGAGCTTACTGTTGAATTATTCAACGAAATCAACAAAGTTGACGTAACCGGTACTTCTAAAGGTAAAGGTTTCCAAGGTGGTGTTAAGCGCTGGAATTTCAGCATGCAAGACGCTACACATGGTAACTCTCTATCTCACCGTGCTCCTGGTTCAATCGGTCAAAACCAATCACCTGGTAAGGTGTTTAAAGGTAAGAAAATGGCCGGTCAAATGGGTAATGAGCAAGTAACTACTCAAAACCTAGAACTAGTTCGCGTTGACGCTGAGCGTAATTTGCTTTTAGTTAAAGGTGCAGTACCTGGCGCTATCGGCGGTGACGTTATCGTTAAACCAGCTGTTAAAGCATAAGTCCTGGAGATTTAGTGATGGAATTAGCAATTAAAGACGCTTCTGGCGCTCTTGAAGTTTCTGAAGCTACTTTTGGACGTGAGTTTAACGAAGCATTAGTACACCAAGTAGTTGTTGCATACGCAGCAGGTGCTCGTCAAGGTACTCGTGCTCAGAAGACACGTTCTGAAGTAAGCGGTGGTGGTAAAAAACCATGGGCTCAAAAAGGTACTGGCCGTGCACGTGCTGGTACAATCCGTAGTCCAATTTGGCGTTCAGGTGGCGTTAGCTTCGCAGCTAAACCACAAGACCACAGCCAAAAAGTAAACCGTAAAATGTACCGCGGTGCGATCAAAAGCATCTTATCTGAATTAGTTCGTCAAGAGCGTTTAATCGTTGTTGAAAGTTTTGGTCTTGAAGCACCAAAAACTAAAGAACTAGTTTCTAAGCTTAAAGAACTTGAGCTTAAAGATGTTCTTATCGTGACTGAAGAAGTAGATGAAAATCTATTCTTATCGGCACGTAACCTGTACAAGGTTGACACACGCGATGTAGCTGGTATCGATCCTGTAAGCTTAATCGCTTTCGACAAGGTACTTATTACAGCTGCTGCTGTTAAGCAACTTGAGGAGACGCTAGCATGATCCGTGAAGAACGTCTTTTAAAAGTGATCCTTGCTCCACATATCTCTGAAAAGAGCACAATTGCTGCTGAAGAAAACAACACGATTGTTTTTAAAGTAGCAAATGACGCAACTAAAGCTGAGGTTAAATCAGCTGTTGAGAAGCTTTTTGAAGTGGAAGTAACTGGTGTTCGCACACTAAACGTTAAGGGTAAAACAAAACGTACTGGCGCACGTTTCGGTCGTCGTAGCGACTGGAAAAAAGCTTACGTTACTCTTAAAGAAGGTAGCGAGCTAGACTTTGTCGGCGGCGCCGAGTAATAAGGGGAGTTAGAATTATGGCACTTCAAAAGTGTAAACCAACTTCTGCGGGTCGTCGTCACCTAGTTAAAGTGGTTAACCCAGATTTACATAAGGGTAAACCTTACGCACCACTATTAGAGAAAAACTCTAAATCAGGTGGTCGTAATAACAATGGTCGTATTACGGTTCGTCATATCGGTGGTGGTCATAAGCATCATTACCGTTTAATCGATTTTAAACGTACTAAAGATGGCATTCCAGCCACTGTTGAGCGTTTGGAATATGATCCAAACCGTAGCGCAAACATCGCTCTTGTATTATATGCAGACGGTGAGCGTCGTTACATTATCGCACCTAAAGGCTTAAAAGCTGGCGATGCAATCCAGTCTGGTGTTGATGCACCAATCAAGCCTGGTAATGCATTACCTATGCGTAACATGCCTGTAGGTTCGACTGTTCACAACGTAGAATTAAAACCAGGTAAAGGTGCTCAAATCGCACGTTCTGCTGGTGCATACGTTCAAATCCTTGCGCGTGATGGTCAATACGTAACTCTACGTCTTCGTTCTGGCGAAGTTCGTAAAGTACAATCTGATTGTCGTGCAACACTAGGTGAAGTAGGCAATGCTGAGCATATGCTTCGTTCACTTGGTAAAGCAGGTGCAAATCGCTGGCGTGGTATTCGTCCGACAGTTCGTGGTGTTGCCATGAACCCGGTAGATCACCCACACGGTGGTGGTGAAGGTCGTACATCTGGTGGTCGTCATCCTGTGTCTCCATGGGGTAAGCCTACTAAAGGTGCTAAGACGCGTAAGAACAAGCGTACGGATAAATTTATAGTACGTCGTCGTACTAAGTAATATTGAGGAATAGCCATGCCACGCTCTCTCAAGAAGGGTCCTTTTATAGACCTACACTTGCTGAAGAAGGTAGAGAAAGCTTTGGAAAGCGGTGAAAAGAAGCCAATTAAAACTTGGAGCCGTCGTTCAATGATCATACCTAACATGATCGGATTGACCATTGCTGTCCATAATGGTCGCCAGCATGTACCAGTTTTCGTTTCTGACGAAATGATCGGTCACAAACTAGGTGAATTTGCACCAACTCGCACTTACCGTGGCCATGCTGCGGATAAGAAAGCGAAGAAACGCTAAGAGGGGAATGATAAATGCAAGCATTAGCTAAACATAAATTCGCCTCTGGTTCGGCGCAAAAAGCTCGTCTAGTTGCAGATCAGATCCGCGGGTTACCTGTCGATCGCGCTCTAGAAATCCTGGCGTACAGCCCAAAGAAAGCGGCTGTATTAGTTAAAAAAGTACTTGAGTCTGCTATTGCTAACGCAGAGCATAACGAAGGTGCTGACATTGATGAGCTACGTGTAACTACGATTTTTGTGGACGATGGTCCTACAATGAAGCGTATTATGCCACGTGCTAAAGGACGCGCAGATCGCATCCTTAAGCGTACAAGCCACATCACTGTTGTGGTTTCAGATAGCTAGGAGTATAAGTAATGGGACAAAAAGTTCATCCTACTGGTATTCGCCTAGGTATATCTAAACCTTGGGTTTCTACCTGGTACGCGAGTTCTAAAGATTTCTCTGATCAGCTTTTTGGCGATCACAAAGTACGTACTTTCCTTACAAAGGAATTAAAAGCGGCTTCTGTGTCTAAAATCGTTATTGAGCGTCCAGCAAAATCAATCCGCGTAACAATTCACACGGCTCGTCCGGGTGTTGTTATCGGTAAAAAAGGCGAAGACGTTGAAAAGCTACGTCAAGCGGTAACTAAGATCGCAGGTGTACCTGCTCAGATTAATATTTCTGAAGTACGTAAACCAGAATTAGATGCACAACTAGTAGCAGACGGCATTGCCTCTCAGCTAGAGCGTCGTGTTATGTTCCGTCGCGCTATGAAGCGTTCGGTACAAAATGCAATGCGCATCGGTTCTAAAGGGATCAAAGTTGAAGTTAGCGGTCGTCTTGGCGGCGCAGAAATCGCACGTTCAGAATGGTATCGTGAAGGTCGTGTACCTCTACATACTCTTCGTGCTGATATCGACTACGCAACTTCTGAAGCCTTAACCACTTACGGTATCATTGGTGTTAAAGTTTGGATCTTCAAAGGCGAAGTTATTGGTGGTTTACCACTAGTACAAGAGCAAGAGAAGCCAGCTAAACGCGCACCAAAGAAAGCCAAGAAAAGTGCTAAGTAGAGGTAGCGAGTAATGTTACAGCCAAAACGTACAAAATTCCGTAAAACGCATAAAGGCCGCAACCGTGGTCTTGCGCAAAACGGTAACAAAGTAAGCTTCGGTACTTTCGGTTTGAAAGCTACTGGTCGTGGCCGCATGACTGCTCGTCAAATCGAAGCAGCTCGTCGTGCTATGACACGTCACGTCAAGCGTCAAGGTAAAATCTGGATTCGTGTATTCCCAGACAAGCCGATTACAAACAAACCGCTTGAAGTTCGTATGGGTAAAGGTAAAGGTTCTGTTGAATATTGGGTTGCTGAAATTCAGCCTGGTAAAGTACTTTACGAAATGGAAGGTGTTTCTGAAGAGCTTGCTCGTGAAGCGTTTAACCTTGCAGCACGTAAATTACCATTCAAAACAACTTTCGTAACTCGGACGGTGATGTAATGAAAGCTAGCGAACTAAAAGACAAAAGCGTAGAAGAGCTTAATGCTGAACTTCTAGGACTTCTTCGTGAGCAGTTTAACCTGCGCATGCAAGCAAGCACTGGTCAGTTAGCTCAGACTCACACGCTAAGAACAGTACGTCGCGATATCGCGCGTGTAAAAACAATTATTAACCAGAAGGCAGGTCAATAATGAGCGATAAAATCCGTACTCTTCAAGGCCGTGTAATCAGCGACAAGATGGAAAAATCTTTCACTGTTGCTATCGCACGTTACGTGAAGCACCCAATCTATGGGAAATTCATCAAACGTACGACTAAGTTACACGTACATGACGAAAGCAATACAGCTCAGGCTGGTGACGTAGTTACTATCCGTGAGTGTGCTCCTATTTCTAAGAACAAATCTTGGACTTTAGTAGACGTTGTTGAGCGTCCAAAGAAAGCTTAATTTTTAATTAAGTTTACTTTTTAAAAAGCCCCTGCATTAGCTGGGGCTTTTTGTTTGTGTGGTACTTTGCTACAAGTCATAAGCCATCAGCCATCAGCTGTGTGGAGTGGCGTGCGGTAACTTGAGTTTGAGTCTAGGGCACCCGAGTAAAAAAGAACGCCTAGAGTACTCTAAAACTATATTCATACCCTGATAAAACCTGCATTTGCACCGAAAGAATTAACAGTCAATGAACTAAACCCATCTATAAGCACTCCTAAAGGAAACTGTTTACAAGGGAGTTCACGTGTTTAAAAGTAATTATAAGGCATGGATTATTTCTATTGGTCTACATGTCATTGTTATTTATTTTGTTTCAAGGCAAACAATCGATAATAAAGAGTTTGAACCCGCTGATGTAATGCAAGCATATGTCATGGTAGATCTTGCATCTCTCCCTTCGATTCAAAGCCAAACGAATGTCACTTCCACCACAAATGACCCCGAGCTTGATACCGTTGAGGAATTTAAAAAACAGCGACGAAAACAAGAAACTCAAACGACAGATAATGTGACTGAGAGCGCTGTCAAACTAAATTCAACCGTAAAATCCCAAACACGCGATGAGAGCAAAGTACTAAATACCAATGAGGCTATGGTAAAAAATCAACAAGTAGATTTAAACCATAAAGCTGTAAAAAAGCCATTTAAAAAGCTCAATCCATACGCACCAATACCGCAGCTTATGCCTTCAAATAAGGCTGGTATATCCTTTGATTACTCACAGGCAACCATATCGCAAAGTGGTAAAGAGGTTCAGCGTGTTACAGTCCCAAAAGAGCACTCAAGTTCATTTGAATCAGAGGTATTATGGCAAAACGCTGATGGAAGTAAGCGCCTGGAAATGTATAAAGGTATGTGCTACAAAATTGACTTCAATGGTGTGATGGGCAAAGTAGGTTTACCACAAGGGTCGCCAAGACCATGTAAAGATAACGATGGTATTTTATTCAATAAGATAATGGATAAGTGGAACAAGAAACAATAGCAAGTAGCTGCGCTATTTTATCAATACGTCATTAAGCAGCAATACGTAAGTGAAGAAAGCCCCCTATAAAAGAGGGCTTAATGAATAGTGTTACCAAATCATCTCTACAAACTCAGGATGGTCGATAAATGGATTGCGGTTGCCTTGATGTTCAAAGGCCGCTTGATTACGGTTAAGCTCTACTTGGCTAACAGGATCATTTGTATGCCATTGAACAAGCATGCTCACCACCCAGTTTTCGAATACTTGAGTGCTAGTTCCATTAAGTACTGCGTTGCTGTAAGTCGTGTTATTTTGCCAGTTACCAATGACGTTCTCATAGCGTGTTGCCATGTAGAAATATGCACGCGCAAAATCACCCTTAAATTCATCAATTGGCTCAAATACGGTACCAGAGTAATTTAAAGAACTCGTTGCATTACCTAGTTTACTGCCGTTGCTTGAAGTGTAAGTTGCGCTGGCTACATCACCAAATG
Organism: Pseudoalteromonas sp. H105; assembly: GCF_001469215.1. GTDB lineage: Bacteria > Pseudomonadota > Gammaproteobacteria > Enterobacterales > Alteromonadaceae > Pseudoalteromonas. Next base: position 96,427 of record NZ_LOFH01000010.1, on the reverse strand, counting down.
GGAAGTTACTGCGCTTTGAGTTAACAAAACCATCGGTTGCAAAAATATGATGCACATCCGAATTCATCGGCTCTACTTTGCCACCAAACCAACTTTTAGGGAAAGAGTGTTCGCGGTTATAACAATCGCCTTCGTTACGGTATGTACCACATTGATCGCTCACCGCGACATAGCTAAAGCTGTCTTGTCCGGTAGGGTTTTCTGAGTAGCGGTCGAGGATTGAATTGTCGTTTTCAAATGATGTATCGCGCGATGCACTATCGTAAAAATTCCAAATAGCCGAATAGCCCTGCGAGTTATGGCCTTTAATAATATTATATAGTTCAGTTTTTAATGCATAGCCCGTTAACCCTTGAGCAGTCACGTAGTAGCCGGTAGGTTCAGGTGGGATAGTACCGCCAGTGCCGGCTCCTAAAGTAAACGGGGTTGATTCTGAATTTTGAAAGCTAGCTCCGTTAGCCAGTACTTTTGAATTGCTGGTTAGCGCATAGTTACCATTACCATAAGTACAACATATACCGTCGCCGTAGGTATCAAAAATGGTAAAAGTATAATTGCCATCTGTTAAGCACGCTTGTTCTTGATATTCGGTGCTGGCACTGTAGTTATTACCATCAGCAACCTTCACATTTTGGCTATTGGTTATTTGCCAACTAGTTTCTTCACCATAGTTATCAGTCAACAAAGTGAGGTTAACAGGGTTATCTGTACAGCCATTACTCGGAGGAGTGGATGTTGCACTTGGCATAAAGTTATCAAGGTACACGGCTTCATTGCCATCAAACCCCGCGATATCGTAGAAGCGTACGCCAACAGTTATTGTTTCGCTGGTCGTTGGCGTATATTGATGACTAATCTCTTGCCATTGATTTAATAGAGTGGGGTTAGAGTAACCTTGATAGCCATTAACGAGTAAGCGAGCTTTAATGCCACCCTCTGTGTGATACACCCAAGTGGAAAATGTGTAACTTTTCCCAGCATCTAGTTGCACATTTTGCAATAAATCCGTGTTGCTTTGACTGACTGTAGAAACAACAACGTTAGCTGAAAATGAGCCTGAATGTGTAATGCTTGAATTGGATGAAAGTGAAATGCCTGAGTCAATCGTGCTCCAGCCATTTGGGGTATTACCAGTCCAATCTTCAAAGTTTCCGTTAGAAATTGCCGCATAGCTTGGTATTGTTGTTAGTAATAGCGCTGCAGCAAGGGTATTTTTTTTATATGTCCCGTGTAACATATTTATTCCTTGTAACGTGGTTTGAACAACTGAATAAAACACAGTTGTGATTATTGCTCTAAGTGAGCAGAACCAATATACCTTATAGGAACAATGTTACAAAATAGTTAATGTTTATTTTGATTATCAAAAAGGAAGGAGCCGACTATTTCCAAAGATCAGGGTCTTCATGTTTAGGCGTGGTTTTATTTAAAACTTGTGAAAAACGATTGGCAAATATTCCAACGTACCCCCAAGCTGCAAAAAACAGGGCAATAAGCAGAATAACTAAACCAATGATTTGGAGAATGTAGTGACTAAAATAGCCCAGTGCTATGAATATCACGGCCAGCACAAAAAGTGCTAGGCCGCGTAAAAAGCGCTGTAAGCTGAGCTTAGGATCTGAGCCTAAACGATATATCAGCGGCTTTATCATAATATTTAGTAGTAAGAGTGATCGCCAGCTTGGTGATCGGTAATATCAGCAACACCTTTGATTTCTACGAATTTAGCCAGCATCTCTTTTTCAATGCCTTCTTTTAGGGTGACATCGATCATAGAACACCCGTTACAGCCGCCACCAAACTGAAGCACTGCAATGCCCTCAGCCGTTACTTCAACCAAGCTTACTTGACCACCATGGTTAGCAAGTTGTGGGTTAACTTCGGTCTCTAACATATGTTGAATGCGCTCATTTAAGCTAGCGTCATCGCCAATTTTACGTGCTTTGGCATTCGGGGCTTTCAGCGTTAATTGCGTACCCATTTTGTCAGTAACAAAATCAATTTCTGCTTCTTCTAAAAACGGTGCGCTTTCAGCATCAACAACTGCATCAAAACCATTAAAAGGTAAGCGAATGTCGCTTGTTTCAACAGCATCTTCAGGGCAATAAGAAACACCACACTCAGCTTGTGATGTACCAGGGTTAACAACAAATACGCGAATATTGGTTTGTTCAGCTTGGTCAGCTAATAATTTTGCAAAATGTGATTGTGCAGTTTCGGAAATAGATATCATAAAACAACTATACTTGACTAAATTACTCGGATACTGAGTATCATACTCCGCTCATCGCGTTGTCGCCAGTGTTGAGCGTAAAAAGTTGGCATCTAATTTTAGCAATGCTAGCGTGCAAACATTGATCATTTTATGAGTGTTTTATATGCGTTTGATAATAGCAATCTTTTCACTACTTTTAAGTTTCGCAAGTGTAGCCCAGCCGTTGTCGTATTATTTTGAAGACGACGTAAAATTTGACCCCGCAATTCCAACGCCTAAAGAAGTATTAGGGTATGAGGTTGGGGAATGGCATGTACGTCATGATCAGCTCGTTCGCTATATGGAAGTGGTCGCTGAAAAAAGTGATCGTATTAATTTTGAAGTCATTGGTCGCACTCATGAGCACCGTCCTTTGGTGATGTTAACAATCACAGCTGCTGATAAATTGGCAAAAGTGGAGCAGACTCGCCAGGCGCATTTAGCTCGCTTAACAGGCAAGCAAGTATCTAAGGCAGATCAGCCTGCTGTTGTATGGATGGGTTACAGCGTTCATGGGAATGAATCATCAGGCAGTAATACAGCCTTACTTGTTGCTTATTACTTAGCAGCAGCACAAGGTGAAGCGATCGACACGTTACTCGATAACACGGTAATCCTGCTTGATCCATCACTGAACCCTGATGGCTTAGCGCGTTTTGCTAATTGGGCTAACAGTAATCGTGGGATGAACCTATCATCAGATCCGCAAACACGTGAACATGTTGAAAGCTGGCCAAGTAGTCGAACTAACCATTATTGGTTTGACTTAAACCGAGATTGGCTTTTATTACAGCACCCAGAGTCACGCGCGCGCATTGCTAAATTCCACCATTGGAAACCTAACATTTTAACTGACTTTCATGAGATGGGCCCAAATAGTACCTACTTTTTCCAACCAGGCATTCCAACTCGTAAACACCCTATTACCCCTGATGAGAATGTCAGCTTAACCAAAGCGATTGCTAATTATCATGCAAAAACATTAGATGAAAACAATGCATTATATTTCACTGAGGAAAGCTTCGATGACTTTTATTACGGCAAAGGCTCTACTTACCCAGATGTAAATGGCGGTGTAGGCATTTTATTTGAGCAAGCAAGCTCTCGTGGTCACGTGCAAGAAACACAAAATGGTACTTTAACTTTCCCTTTTACTATTAAAAACCAGCTACTAACGAGTATGTCTACGTTCGAAGCCGCTATTGATAATCGTAAAGCGCTACTCGACTATCAAGCTAAGTTTTATAATCAGGCCGTGGATCTCGCAAATGAAGAAGACTTTAAAGGGTATGTTGTTGATGCAGGAAAAGACGCTGCACGTTTTTCACTATTTTTAGATCTCCTAAAGCAACATCAAATTACTGCCTACCCACTTAATAAAGCACTCAAAGTTGAAGGTAAACGCTTCTCTGAGCAAAGCTACTTTATTCCTTTAGCACAGTCGCAATTTCGTTTAGTGAAGGCGGTATTTAGTGAGCAAAAACGCTTCGTTGATAATACCTTTTATGACGTATCGGGTTGGACACTAGCACATGCTTTTAATCTTGAGTTTGCAGCCGTTAAAAGCAGCTGGGGGCTTGATGTAGGGACTACCGCGTGGCAGCAACAAGACAAAGCGACTTTTTCACCGCTAACTAAGCAGTATGCGTTTGGTTTTAAGTGGGATAACTATTTAGCACCGAAAATGCTTAATACGCTATTAAGCCAAGGTGTGAAGGCACGTGTCGCACTTAACCCATTATCGGCTAAATCAGTGTCAAACAGTGTCGATTTTTCAGCAGGCAGCATTATTGTTCCTGCAGGTATTCAGGATCAAGATAATTGGGTTGAATTATTAAATGCAGCGCAAAATGAATTTGGTATTGAAATAACCCCCATTACCTCAGGGCTAACTTCAAAAGGCGCTGATTTGGGCTCACGTTCATTGGCGGTTGTTAAAGCACCCAAAGTGTTATTAGTGGGTGGCAGAGGGACTAGCCAATATGAAGTAGGTGAAGTGTGGTATTACCTTGACCGCTTCGTTGGGGTTGCGCCTACCATTGTTGAAATGCAACGTTTAGGTCGTTTAGAGCTCAGTGATTACAGCCATATAGTATTGGCACACGGTAACTATAATAGCTTGAGCGATGCAGATAAGATGGCTATCAAAACGTGGGTACGTAAAGGTGGCGTTATTTGGGGTCATAAAGGGGGCGCTAAGTTTTTAGTTGATCAGCAATTACTAAAAACAAACTACCTATCTCGCCAAGATGTTGCGAGTGCGTTTAAAACCGATGGGCTTAGTTATGGTGATAAAGATGACTTAGCTGGTAGACAGCGTATTGCAGGCGCTATTTTTAACACGAGTGTTGATTTGACTCACCCTCTTACTTATTCGTTAGAGCGTAATACACTACCTGTGTTTAAAAATAGCACGTGGTTATTAGAAACCTCTAAAGCGCCATTTGTAAATGTTCTACAGTATACTCAAAAGCCTCTATTAGCTGGTTTTACCGATGATATTAATGTAGAGCAGGTTGCGGGTGCTGCAGGTCTTGTGGCGCACTCATACGGCCGTGGTAATGTTATTGGTATGACAGATAACCCTGTATTTCGTGGATATTGGTATGGCACTAGCCGCCTATTAAGTAATGCGCTGTTCTTTGGCCATGCATTTAGGGCTAGCAGCGAGTAAGCTAGCGACCAAGTGGCGTTAAACAAGTAACAAATGCCCACACTTGTTTAGCGCCCGCTTTTTTTAAAGCCACTGTTGCAGCATTGAGTGTTGCACCTGTTGTCATTACATCGTCTATAATCGCCACCGTTTTCCCTGCTAAATTTTGATGGCAAATAAATGCATCCTGCAGGTTTTTAACACGTTTTGCTTTGGTTAATGAAGACTGTGCGTCTGTTTTTTTGTGCCTGTGCAAATAATCAAGTTTAACATCCTCATTGTTTAAACAGTCACCCCAGGTTTGCGCGACTTGATTATACCCCCGTTGTATAAAGCGCTCACGATGCAGCGGGATGATAATAAACAGCTCAGGCCATATTTCGCAACGCGCTTTAACTGTGCTTAATTGTTGAGTAATTATCTGTTGTAATACGTTTTTATAAAAAATCTGGTTGCTAAATTTAAGCTGACTTAACCAACCATCAAAGGGCGGGCGATACCATGCACAGGCCACCAAGTTGTTAAATTGGCAGTCAGGGAATAGTTCTGCTATGTCTGGACGATACAGTAAATTGGGGTGCTTATTTAAATCCAGTAGGGGCAAATCAGTTAGGCAGTATTGGCAAATCCCAACATGAGTATTAACGGGGGTTTCGCATTGCACACAAAATGATGGGAAAAACCAATCAAGTATACGGGTTGTTTGCTTCTTTAAGCTAGTCATTGCATTCATTCCTTTAAACGCTATCATGAGCGCTAAGTTTGGATGAGGAATGGTGAAAATGCAAAATGAGCTAGTGTTATTGCATGGCTGGGGGATGAACCAAGGTGTATGGCAAGTCATCTTACCTGAGTTAGAATTTTTACATGGCGGGACCGTTAGATGTATTGATTTACCTGGCTATGGTGAAAATCAGCTTTGCCCGTCGCCTTATACTCTGCATGATGCAGCGAGACAAATCAGTGAGCAGTTAGCAGAAAATACAACCTTAATGGGGTGGTCGTTAGGCGGCTTATTCGCATTATATATTGCAAAGCACTGGCCAGAAAAAGTCGCGAAAGTGATTATGATAGCTTCAACTCCTTTGTTTGCAGAGCAAGCTGATTGGCCGGGTATTAAATCGGATGTGTTGAACGCTTTTAAAGAGCAATTAGTGACACACCGAGAAAAAACAATTGAACGGTTCTTAGCAATTCAAGCGATGGGTAGTACGAGCGCTCGCGATGATATTAAAAAACTAAAGCAGCTATTAAATGAGCATCCCGCACCTAAACATGTCGCGTTGACAGCGGGGCTTGATATTTTACAGCAAGAAGATTTACGTGGTTTATTTAAAGATGTTTCAGTTCCCCTAAGAGGCGTATTTGGTCGCCTTGATGCATTGGTTCCGTATCGTGTAATTAGTAAAATAAAGGCACTAAATGATGATTTTGAATACGAAGTGTTGGATAAAGCATCACATGCGCCATTTATCTCACATAAAGATGAGTTTTTATCTGCCATCAAATCAATGCTTTAAAATTTAACCGCCACAGCCCTGTAAATATAAGGGGTTTATACTTTATTTTGTTTGTTTTATGAGCGATAATTAATCTAAGTCTATCATTGGTGGAGGTGTAATATGCCAATCGGATCTGTATTTAATAATGGGGTAGAAGGGTTTAACCGTGCCAGCCAAGGTATTGAAAAGGCGAGTGCAGAGATAAACCGTGCCAGCATTGAGCAACAAGATGATGCGCAACTGGCTCAGCAGCGCCAACTTCAGGCTGCGCGTCCAGAAGAGGCGGTTACTGCACCTGTCGCACAACCTGCGCGTATAGATGAAGCATTAGTCAGCCTTAAAGTTGAAGAGTTCAACGCTAAAGCAAATACGCAATCAATACAAACAGCAGATGAAGTGCTGGGCACACTCATTGATGTGCGAGTTTAATGATATATGAACATTGTCACGCCCTTTCCAAACGTTAGTATAAACAGTGCAAATGTTTATACGGAAAGTGCTCGGCGTGACAATCAGCTCCGTGAAGTAATCCCCCCTCCTGCAGCAGCGAAACCAAGTAATACTGAAAATAAAGCGCTCGGTGACAACGAAAAAGCCAAGTCATCAGGTTCATCCGAGAATGCAACCTATGATGCTAAAGGTAAGTTAGCAGATGAGAGTGTTATTCAGGAACGTCAGCAAGGTGAGCAAAACCCTGACGATAATGAGCAGCAAAGTAAAGAGCAGCAAAAAGAAGACAAAAAAGAGCAACAAGCAGCAGAGCAAGAAGAACTTGATGCCGCACAGATTAAAGAACTAAAAGCACGCGACACCGAAGTAAGGGTGCATGAGCAAGCGCATGCTTCTGTCGGCGGTCAATATGCAGGTTCACCAAGCTATGAATATCAGCGTGGCCCGGATGGTCAAAATTATGCTGTTGGTGGTGAAGTGCAAATTGATGTTGCTGAAATTGAAGGTGACCCTCAAGCAACGATCGAAAAAATGCAAACTGTGCGAGCGGCAGCGCTTGCGCCCGCAGAACCGTCAGGTGCTGACAGAGCCATTGCTGCTGATGCCACGCAAAAGCTCTCAGCAGCACAAGTTGAGCTTACTACTGAATCGAGTAATGATGAACGCGAACAAGGTGGTGCAACGTTCAAAGTTGACAATGCATTAACTGATGATGACCAAGCTATCAAAACTTCTAGCCCTGAAACCGCGACTGCAAAACGTGACGCCGATGTCGACGCTCGTGCAGTAAGAGTCGCGCAGTTTTATCAAGGAGCCACTTCACCTTATGGGCAGTCAGGATTTTCAGCGACAATATAAGCCAAATAGCCCTTCAATTTTCTTTATTAAATATCCTCAGGTTACTTAGCCAATTTCACATTTGTTTACGTTTAGCTACATATTTTATTTGTTAAAATATCATCAACTTGTTATTTTTCCTGCGATTTTTATTAAGGAAGACAATTAAATGAAATATGCAGTATTAGCAGGGGCTTTATCACTTTTCTCAATCAACGCCATAGCAAACGAAACATCACTTTTAAGCTATGATTATGTTGAAGTAGGCTACGCTAAAATGGACGTCGATGATATTGATGAGCTTAGCTTTGATGGCTATGTTGTAAAACTTAGCAAGCAAGTGAATGATAATTGGTACCTAACAGGTTTATACGCCAGCACATCAGATGATCTTTTTGAGAGCGAGTCGATGGATTATCGTGAGCTTTATCAAAATGGTGATTATGTGGGCACTTCAACCTTTTATACAGAATCAAGTGTAGATATTGATATTACGCGCTTAGAGCTTGGTTTAGGGTATATCCAGCAGTTATCAGCAGTGACTAATGTAGACTACAGTATTAATTTAGGCAGACTTAAGTTCGAATCGGGTAGTGCTTTCTTATTTGAAGAAAGGTTTAACGGGGCAGTGCTTGATTCATACTCTGATGGTAGTTCAGATTCAAATAGTGCAGATATCCTGTCAGCAAACGTTCAAGTAAGGCATTTATTAACTGACCAGTTCGAAGTTAATGCGGGTGTTGGTTACGAGCGTTTACATGATGAAGAAAGTGAAAATAACCTTGTGCTTAAAGCTGGCTTTAACTACGCATTCACTGAAAAAGCCATCGTTGGTGCGACATATCGCAATGTTAATGAGTATTCTGATTTGAGCGTAACGCTACGTTATAATTTTTAATGCATAAACAACGCGTTTAAAATGTTTAAAGTGCCGCAACTTATGTTGCGGCATTTTTGATTTACTTTTTCACTTTTGCGTTAGCAAACGCATCGGCGAACGCATTGCCCATCATGGCATTCCCCGTATCGCGTTTTGGTTTAGTGGCACGAGGCTGGTGATTATTGCCACGAGCATTACTTTGCGGCTTTTGCTTCGCTGCAGGTGCCGATTTATTGCTAGTGTCAATGTCATCATCTAAGCGCATGGTAAAGCTGATACGTTTTCGCGCAGCATCTACTTCAACGACTTTTACTTTAACAATATCGCCGGCTTTAACTACTTCGCGGGGATCAGAAATAAACTTATTCGTAATCGCTGAGATATGCACGAGGCCATCTTGATGCACGCCTACATCCACAAATGCACCAAAGTTAGCAACATTGGATACAACACCTTCTAAGATCATACCAGGTTTTAAGTCAGCGATTTTTTCAACCCCGGCTTTAAACTCAGCAGTTTTAAACTCAGGGCGCGGGTCACGGCCTGGTTTATCGAGTTCGCTAATAATATCCGTTACCGTTGGCAGACCAAATTTGTCATCAATATAGTCGTTTGCAGCAAGCTTATTTAATAAATCGGAATTACCGATAAGACTGTTTACATTTAAGCTATTTTGCTCACAAATACGCTTAACAACAGGGTAAGCTTCAGGGTGAACGGATGAGTTATCTAGAGGGTCGTTACCGTTAGCTATTTTCAAGAACCCCGCCGCTTGCTCAAACGCTTTTGGCCCTAAACGTTCAACTTTTTTAAGTTCTGAACGTTTAGAGAATGAACCGTTAGCATCGCGGTAATTAACAATATTTTGTGCAAGGGTTTTATTTAACCCTGATACACGGGTTAACAAAGGAACGGATGCCATATTTAAATCTACACCGACTGTATTCACACAGTCTTCAACAACGGCCGTGAGTGTTTGACCTAATTGGCTTTGCGAAACATCATGCTGGTATTGACCAACACCAATTGATTTAGGCTCAATCTTTACAAGCTCTGCTAGAGGATCTTGTAAGCGACGCGCGATAGAGACCGCGCCACGGATAGACACATCTAAATCAGGAAACTCTTTTGCTGCAAACTCAGACGCTGAGTAAACGGATGCCCCGGCTTCGCTGACTATAATCTTATTTAACTTCAGCTCAGTGTTAGATTTAATTAATTCAGCAACCAACTTATCCGATTCACGAGACGCTGTTCCATTACCTATCGCAATCAATTCTACTTTATGTTGGCGGCATAATTGCTCTAGCGTTCGCACCGATTTATCCCAGTGGTTTTGTGGGGCATGAGGAAAAATGGTTTGTGAAGCAAGTAACTTACCCGTGCTATCAACAACAGCCACTTTACAGCCTGTGCGTAATCCGGGGTCTAGGCCTAAAGTAGTGCGAGCACCTGCAGGTGCGGCCATTAGCAAGTCTTTTAGGTTCTTAGCGAATACATCAATAGCGCCTGTTTCTGCTTTTTCGCGCATAGCAGCTAAAAACTCGTTTTCTAAATGTAAGCTTAACTTAATCTTCCATGCCCATTGTACCACCGTCATTAACCATGCACTGGCCGCTTGATTTTTTATATCAAGACGATAATGATCAGCAATCATAATAGCGCATACAATCGCTGCATCTTCGGCGTTTGGCTCAGGGTTAATACTTAGCTGCAAAATACCTTCGTTACGCGCGCGCAACATGGCAAGTGCGCGATGAGAAGGGGTTTTCTTTAAAGGCTCTTGATGTTCAAAGTAATCACGGTACTTTGCACCAGCTTGTTCTTGCCCTTTAATGACGCGAGCTTCAATTTGACCATGTTGGCTAATGTGGCTACGAAACTTTGCCAGCAGTTTTGCATCTTCGGCAAAACGCTCCATAAGTATAAATTTCGCGCCTTCGAGCACGGCCTTGGTATCTGCAAATCCTGCTTCACTATTAATAAACTGCTCTGCTTGTTGTTCAGGTGCGAGTGATGCGTCGTTGAATAGGTCGTCAGCGAGTGGCTTGATACCCGCTTCAATTGCTATTTGACCTTTTGTGCGACGCTTTGGTTTGTAAGGGAGATAAAGATCTTCAAGCTCTGTTTTGCTGTCTGCATTATTGATATCAGCTTCAAGACCAGCGCTTAGTTTATCTTGTGATTTAATGGTGGCTAATATAAACGTTCTGCGCTCTTCTAGTTCGCGTAAGTATGATAGGCGCTGCTCTAGCAAACGTAATTGGGTGTCATCTAAACCACCCGTTACTTCCTTACGGTAGCGTGCAATAAAAGGAACTGTTGCCCCTTCATCAAGTAATTTTATCGCAGCAACAACTTGTTGCTGTTGAGCATTTAGCTCAGTAGCTAAACGTGCAGAGAGTGTGCTCATGCATAAACCTTTTCAGACGAAAAATAAAGCCAGTATTGCTTTACTGGCACAATAGACTGATTGAATAATATCACAGAGCAGCGTAATAAAAAGGCCTTAAAGAGATACTTTAAGGCCGCTAAAAGCATAGGCGTATATTCAGCTATTAATACGTCTAATGGGGGTGATCAACTTGCTCTAACACTTCACTAAACGTATGAGCGATTGGGCTAATATGTAATGGGATTGATAATTTTTTAGTAATTTCTCTGGCCGAAATTAAGCCGCAAATCTCATTGTTTGCAGTCGTGACTAGTAAGAACATAGCACCATGATGTTCCATGGTTTGTAATGCATCGCCAATGCAGGCATAGCTTAAGCTTTGCATACTAACACCAATCAACTGAGAAATAGGAGTCATAACATAGCGCAAGCTAACATCCGCTCGGTTTATATTTAACCGTTGCGCGAGGATCATAATTTTTGAGCTTTGCAAATCAGCGCTTGAAACAAGGCCAATCAGCTTTTCACTGTCATCAATCACTAAAATAAAATCAGTATGCTGACTGCTTGTTTGGTATAAAGCATCAATAATACTGGTGTCAAAGTGAGCACGTAGGGGATCTTTTTTAGTAAAGTTATTGACCATTTCTAGCGCCGGAGAAGCTAGATTAACTTGCGGTTGCGTATCACTATATACATGAGATAACACACCTTGAGATACATCTTGAATACGTAATTCTTTGAAATTAGACATTATAGCCACCATTTGAGTTATTAAATTTAATATTGTTTAAAGCAATGAATTAAATGAAATAGACTGGCGGCCCTCGCACACTAGCGCGACTAAAAAGCGCAGCTAATTGTGGTTTTACATAATGTGATGGTGCTGATTCAAGAGGTGGTTGAGGCGCGCCTAAATCAAATTCGTTGGCATGTGTATCAATGTCAACGTCAAGATTTGCTTGGTCAAGGATGTCGCAAGCAATAAAATGTGTGGTTGAGGGCGTAGCGTTTGCAGTATCGTCAAAGTCATGGGCAAAATAGACAAACTGACACTCATCAAGAGTGCAAATAACACGGCATTACTCATTATACGCTGTATTAGGTTTGTCATAACACGACCTTTCTTTACTACCTCAAGTGCGAAATGCATTACTTGAGTAACTTAAGTTATAATCTACAAATGAAGATTAGACAATCAATTATTAACCTTATCTGAATTATCTTAGAAAGGGCACAGTAAGAAATTTGGCGTGTGAGGATCATAATGCGTTATAGGTAACTGAGTTAAATACCGCATTGTAAGTGTTACGTTTGCATAAAATTAACACGCTATCCTCTTTTTAAAAAATAATTTACGTTAGGTGCCTGTGTACTCAATACTATTTATATACCACTCTTTTTTGCCTTGTGGGGTAGTAACATAAAACTCATCATCCACTTCTTTTTTTAGCAAAGCCCGCGCCATGGGGGAGTCAATAGAAATGTAATCTTTACGATCATAAATTTCGTCAGGGCCTACAATTCTAAATTTTAAAATTTCACCTTGCTCATTTTCAATTTCAACCCATGCCCCAAAAAATACCTTACCTGCTTGCTGGGGTGAGTAATCAATAATTTTTAAGTCAGGCATGCGCTTTCGAAGGTAACGTACACGGCGATCAATTTGGCGCAGTAAACGTTTATTATACTGATAATCAGCATTCTCAGAACGATCTCCTAAGCTGGCTGCCCAACTCACTATTTTTGTCACTTCGGGACGTTTTTCATTCCATAAGTGGTCATGTTCTTGTTGAAGTTGTGCGTACCCTTCTCGGGTAATTAAGTTGGTTTTCACTGTTTTTCTCAAAATCGATAAGCTAAAAGGTATGACGGCCTATTTGCTTGTTAGTGTTATAGCGAGTTGTTTGACATGTTGTGTAACAATCTAATTCAGCAATTTGTTTTTTATTCGTAAAGTTTCATTTATATTAACTACTAACAAATCAAAAACAACAAGAATGAAAGTTATGGGACACGAAACCACAAAAGTATTAGTCGTCGACGATGATATGCGATTGCGTAGTTTATTAGAGCGTTACTTGGTAGAGCAAGGATTTATCGTCCGCAGTGCTGCTAATTCAGAGCAGATGGATAGGCTGTTAGAGCGTGAAAACTTTCATTTGATGGTACTCGATTTAATGTTGCCTGGTGAAGATGGTTTATCTATATGCCAACGTTTGCGCCAAAAAGAGAACGAAATTCCTATCGTCATGCTGACAGCGAAGGGTGACGAGGTTGACCGTATTATTGGGTTGGAGCTGGGCGCAGATGATTATATCCCTAAGCCATTCAACCCACGTGAATTGTTAGCGCGTATTAAAGCTATTTTACGTCGTCGTGCCAAAGAAGTGCCAGGCGCTCCTGCCGCAGAAGAAAATGAAATTAGCTTTGGTGAATTTGCACTAAATCTCGCCACTCGAGAGATGACGCATGGTGATAAAACTATGTCACTCACCAGTGGTGAGTTTGCAGTATTGAAGGCCTTAGTGACTCACCCTCGAGAACCGCTTAGTCGCGATAAGTTGATGAACTTGGCGCGAGGGCGTGATTACAGTGCACTTGAACGAAGCATTGATGTACAAGTGTCACGTTTACGCCGAATGATTGAAGAAGACGCCGCTAACCCTCGTTATATTCAAACAGTGTGGGGCTTAGGGTATGTATTTGTTCCTGATGGCGAAAAATAACCTGTTATGAATATGTTTCCCAAAAGTGCATTTGGGCAAACGGTGTTTTTGGTGGCGGCGTTGTTGCTCATAAACCAAGTTGTGTCCTACATCACTGTGAGTCTGTATGTCGTTAAGCCAACGATAGAGCAAGCAAATCTTATCCTCGCGAAACAAATTAAAACCGTGTTTATTGATTGGGAAGATGGCGTTGAGATTAGTGATGAGGTGTCAAATAAGTTCTTTGAAATCACGGGCATTGAAGTGATGACCCAACGTCAAGCAATGATTCAAGGGCTTGGGCAAACGCGTGAGTATCCTATGTTATCACGCAGTATGTCAGATCAATTAAATGGCTCTGCGCGAGTGCGGATCAGCCAAATTGGCCCATTAATTTATTGGGTCGAAGCACCACAAGCGCCAGGCTATTGGGTAAAGGTACCGCTCACAGGGTTTAAAGATAACAACCTTGAATTTTTGACCTTTTACTTATCAAGTATTGGTTTTTTAAGTGTCTTGGGTGGGTGGTTATTTGCACGGCACTTAAATAGACCTTTAAAAGAATTGCAACAAGCAGCTGTTAAGGTGGGGGTAGGGGATTTTTCAACCAAGCTTGAAGAACATGGTTCGACAGAAGTTATAGAGGTTACTAGAGCGTTTAATCAAATGTCGCGGGGTATCGCTGCACTTGAGAACGATCGACGATTATTAATGGCGGGCGTATCGCATGATTTACGCACACCATTGACACGTATTCGCCTGGCCACCGAGATGATGTCAGCAGAAGAGGACTATCTGCGCGAGGGCATCATTTACGACATTGAAGATATGAATGCCATTATCGATCAATTTATCGAATATTTACGTCATCATAAGCGTGAAGAGTTAGCGTTAGAGGACTTAAATGCGATTGTCTCTGAAGTGGTACATTCTGAACAAAAGCATCAACGTAGTATTCGCTTTATTGAAGACCCAAACCTCAATAATGTGCCGTTAAGTATGGTGGCAATCAAGCGCGTAATAACCAATATGATCGAAAATGCCATTCGTTATTCTGACGGCGATATCGAGGTTCAAACCGCGCAAAGTCATGATAAAAAGTATGCCATTGTTATGGTTAACGACCATGGCCCAGGTATTCCAGAAAGTGAATTGGAAACCGTATTTGAACCATTTAAGCAAGGTGATGCAGCCCGAGGCAGCGAAGGCAGTGGACTAGGTTTAGCTATTATCAAACGAATAATTGATATGCATAGCGGTAAAGTCAAACTAATTAACCGCCCAGAAGGTGGTTTAAGCGCACAAATATTATTGCCGATGAAATAAATACGCATGTTTTGTTCGAGAGGGGAGTTATGAGGTTTAAGGTGACTGATATGCCATTAAAAAAATGGTTACTACAATACATAATCGCTTTACCTATTATCTTTATTTTGCTGGCTGGGGTGCAGTATTTGAAGGGGAGGGAGTTAGTATACTGTCTAGAATTTGGTGCATCGTGGTCTGTTATATCAATCACCGTTTTTGCTTTAAGGCGGGCTTATAACTACCATAAAAATGTATATTGTGCTGTGTGTAACGATCTTCCTAAGCACAATAAAGCGCGGTAAATGCCGCGCTTAAGTACATACTTGTATGAGCGGGCTTAAATCGCTTTAAACCTAATTGCAGTGCCGCCACTTGTCGCTAACTTTATCGATAACGTATCTTTGGCTGTTACGATTCGTTGTTCTATCTTGATATCGTAAGGGGTGTTTTTCCACTCTGCCTTATCACCATCTTTGTAGATTTGTGCTTCAAATACTTTATTAGGCTCTAAAAAATCGAGTTTAATATCAATCGTACGTGCATGCTCATCAGTCACGGCCCCTAAGTACCAGTCATTTCCTGAGTAGTTGTCACGTTTTCGTTCTTTACGGGCAAACACAACATAGTCGCCAACTTCACCTGCAAGGGCAATACTTTGCTGCCAATCGGTCGGTACGTCTTGAATGAACTGAAATGCATCTGGTTTCGCTAAGTAGTTACGCGGTAAATCTGCAGCCATTTGAATCGGGCTATACACAACAACATAAAGGGCTAATTGCTTTGCAAGTGTTGTTTGTGGGCGATTGGTGTTGGCGCCCAACCCATTAAAACTCATATCAAAAATGCCCGGTGTAAAATCCATTGGGCCTGCTAACATGCGAGTAAAAGCAAGCATCGGAATATGTTCTGGCGGATTAGGAGGTGTGCCCCATGCATTAAACTCTTGGCCTCGAGCACCTTCACGAGCAATCCAATTAGGGTAAGTACGGCGCAAGCCCGTGTCTTTAATTGGTTCGTGCGTGTTAATACTGATTTTATGCTTAGCGGCAAGTTTGATGTTGTGTAGGTACTCATTCACCATAAATTGACCATCGTGCCACTCCTTGCGGGCAATGCCGTTTTCATCAATGCGTTTAATATTACCGCCATCAGCGACATAACCTGTTTTAACTTGGCTAACATTTGATTCTTCGTAGAGCGCAAAAGCATCTTCCATTTGGTTACGGTAGTTACTGACATTCCCTGACGTTTCATGGTGGCCAATTAACTGCACGCCTTTTTGCTTACCGTAGCGAGTCAGCTCTTTAATATCAAAGTCATCGTAAGGCTGAGTAAAGCTAAATACATCGCCGTTAAAGAACCAATCTCCGTCCCAGCCCAAATTCCAGCCTTCGACTAATACGCCGTCAAAGCCATACTGAGCGGCAAAGTCCATATAATATTTGGTATTTTTCGTGGTGGCGCCGTGCTTCTCACCGCTACCCCATGTGGTTTCATTGATATGCATGCCCCACCAGATACCGACATATTTACCCGGTTTAACCCAGGAAACATCGCCTAATTTATTCGGCTCATTTAGGTTTAAGATAATGTCAGAGTTAATTAAATCAATAGCCTTCTCACCTATTTGCACTGTACGCCAAGGGGTATTGAAGGCCCCTTGTTTTTTAACGGCTATCCCATCTGACCAGGGGGTTAAATCTGCTTGCAGAGTACCAGGGCGACGCTGGTTAAGCACCATGCCTGCGAAATCTACCAATGCGGCTTCATGAATACTAACGTGCACACCATCAGCATTTTTAAATGTAAATGGTGTATGCGCTAATGCTGCGTCTTGCAAAGGCGTTGTGTTGTAAACATATTCGTAGCGATTCCAGCCGCGCGCGGGAATCCACCACGCACGTGCTTGATTAGCTCCTGCAATAGCAAACTCAGTCAGTTCTTTTGTTATTTGTATGTCTTCAAAACCAGCTTGAGCAGGCACTTCATAACGAAATCCAACACCGCTATCAAAGGCTCTAAAACGCACCGTGTAAGTGCCGCCGTGAGGAGCCGGTTTAGTGAATGTTACGGCTATTTCATTATGTTTATCGAGAATGGTTTGACGTTCACCCCAGGGTTGTTCCCATTGAGCGTTCACTTTATTGTGAGTAACATGTGATAAAGAAAAGCCAGTATTAAAAGGAGCCTGTTGTTTAAATTCAAATCCTAAAGAAGAATTTTCTATTACTTTTTTATCGTTAAAACTAATTGAATAATGAGGCGCTGAGTTTTGATCTGAAATAATTATTTTTATTTTTTTATTAGGTGATTCAACAATCGCTTGCTTGGCAAAGCTGCTGCTGGAGAGTAAAACCAATAGTAGTAGAGATAATCGCATTGTGTGTCCAACTGATTTGATGGGTGCGCAGTTAGAATAAATGACCAAGCGAGGTTTTACGAGGTGGCTGCATACGTATTCAATTTGCAGCTTATAATTAAAAGGTTATTAAAATATCTGAAAATACGACTTAAATATGTCTATAATAAATCAAATCAAATAATAATATTGTCATCCAGATGAAGCTTCTTAGTGCTATCTTATTAACTTTATTGGCGTTCAGCAGTCAAGCCGCCACCATTACGGTTTATAACCAAGGCCAAAAAGTACAGCCAAATGTGGTTGTTTGGTTGCAAGCTAAAACCCCTATTTCGGTGCCTCGTAAGCCAGAGGAAATGTTCACTATGGGGCAGAAAGATCGTCAATTCACCCCGCATATTTTAGTGGTAGAGCAAAATGGTCAGGTTGATTTTCCGAATGCAGACTCGATCATGCATCACGTGTACTCATTTTCCAAAAGTAAGTCGTTTGAATTGAAGTTATACCGTGAGCAGCCACAAGCCCCCATTACTTTTGAGCAAACTGGCGTCGTTGAGCTTGGGTGTAACATACATGACTGGATGTTGGGCTATATTGTGGTTGTTGATAGCCCGTACTACGGTATCACTGACGAGCAAGGCCAAGTGACATTAGATGTCCCCGTTGGCGAATACACATTAAATTCGTGGCACGAGGGGTTTGCCGATATCAGCTCAATCGAGTCAAAGGCTGTAAGTATTGTTAGTGAGGCTTTGCGCTATCAACTTAAACAACCATTAATACCGCGCGTAGCTATTGGTGTGGATGAATTTGATGACTATTAAACATATATTAAACACTGTTTCTATTATTGCCGTGGTTACTACGTTTAACGTCAGTGCACACGTAAAAGGGCTGTTGCAGGTCAGTGCTATTAATGCGGACTCGCAAACAAGTTGGCAGGAGCGCGGTGTCGGCTTGTATCGCTTTGATAGTGATACAGAGGGGGTGTTACTTTCGCAAGGGTTACTTGATTTTCGCACTGATTTAACTTCTGCATGGTCTGCCCATGGTGTAATAAATGCTTATCAAGATCCTGAACCGACAGTGGGCTTTACACAAGCTTACTTGCAGTACAAACCTCTTACTCAGAATAAGTATAAATGGCACGTACGGGTTGGCGGCTTCTACCCATTATTATCACTAGAAAACCCAGATATGGGGTGGTTGTCCCCTTATAATTATACTAATTCAGCTATTAATTCGTGGGTAGGTGAAGAGCTCCGGACCTTGGGCATTGAAGCCACGATAAAGCGCCCTGGTCGAAGCTTTAACAGTGCACATAGCTTCTCATTTGTTGGCGCAACGTTTAAAGGAAATGATCCTGCCGGCACGTTATTGGCTTGGCGAGGCTTTGCACTGCATGACCGCCAAACAACATTTAATGAAGGTATCGCATTTGCGCCTGTTGCTTCACTCAATACTCCACAACTTCAGTTTCAAGCTAATCAGGTATTACCATTTGAAGAAGTTGACGGACGTTATGGGTATTACATTGGTATGCACTGGGATTATTTAAAACAATCTCAATTTAGGTTTTATTATTATGATAATAATGGTGATCCAGCTGCAATTAATTACAGCACGGGGCAATACGCATGGGATACGCGCTTTTCAAGTGCAGCATGGTTGTACAAATTCACCCGTAAAACGCGCTTAATTACACAGATGATGTCTGGTAGTACAGCGATGGGGGCTAAGCGGGGAGTTGATAATCGATTCTATAGCCATTTCATTTTATTAAGTCATAAATTAGCACTGCACCGACTTTCGATACGTTATGACTATTTTGAAGTGACTGACAAAGATGATTGGGCGTTTGACCCTAATGCGAGTCATGGAGAGGGTATTACAGCCACTTGGCGCTACCAATTAAATCAGCAATGGCAACTGGGAGCCGAAGCTTCTGCGTTACGCAGCCAAGCAGATAATCGCCCATTAATGGGGTTATCACCACGTATTTCACAACAACAAATTGCATTAAATGCGCAATGGCGATTTTGACTTAGGCAATACGATATTTTTCAACTATCTTTATACTTTAATGTGATGAACATTTTGAGTTGAGGTAATAGATGAAATTACAAAGTATTCGTGTCAAAAGTTCATTACCTATTGCGCTATTAGGTATTGCTATTGTTTTATTGATTGCAGGTTACACCTATTTAATTAATTTGCAAAAGGCTGCACTGGAGACCCAGTCAGTTCGCTTTTTAAATGCTATTTCGGTTGTTTTAAATGCTGATAGAGATCTTTATCAAGCTAAAGTCGCTGAGCTCAACTTAGTCACCAATAAAAAAGGCGATGCAGATGAATTACAAAGCCACAGTGAAAATGCGCAACAGGTCGCAGATCGGTTTAAACAATACTTAAGCTACCTGTCGATTTATCCCGAAGTTACCGAAAGCGTCAGTAATTTTGATTCAGCATTTTCTCGTTGGTTATCCGCTTCAGAGGCATATATAAACGCTGCTCAAAATAAATCGCATGAACAAGCGGCTAATCGAGAGTTTGACGCTTTACGAGATATTTTAGACAAAGCAGGGGAACGTGCCGAATCAGTGTCTAAAATAGAAAAGCAAAAGCTCATTGACAAGATTAATAGCACTAAATGGCTGCTGCTTTTTATGATCGTTGTTATTCTTGCGGTTGCAGGTTGGTTTAGTTATCAAATACCGCGTCAACTTACTAAACAAATGGATTATGTAACAAACAGAATCAATGAAATAGCATCCGGTGATGGGGATTTAACTGGGCGAATTACAATTAAGAGCCAAGATGAATTTGCAGAGCTTGCAACCGCATTTAATCGTTTTTTAGATAATTTACAGCAGCTGATACGCGATATTTTAGTGCAAGCGAATGAATTAAATAACCTAGGAGGCGATTTAAACCAGTTTGCTAATCAAAACAGTGATGTTAACCACAAGCTGAGTCAAGCTTCTGAGTCTATTGTGAGTGCGGTTCACCAAATGAGTGTCGCCAGTCGAGAAGTTGCCAGTGTGGCTCAAGAATCATCTAAAGAGGCTGATAACTCTCAGTCTTTGGCAAAAGATGGATTGAGTGCCGTTGCCAGTTCAAGTAATAAAATTATTGCGCTATCTGAAAATATGGAACACGCTAGTAATAAATCAACTGAGTTACAACAAAGTTCAGACAATATTGCCAGAGTGTTAGAGGTAATACGCGCAATCGCAGAGCAAACGAATTTGCTTGCCCTCAATGCGGCTATAGAAGCAGCTCGAGCGGGTGAACAAGGGCGTGGGTTTGCAGTGGTAGCAGATGAAGTGAGAACGCTCGCTACTCGGACCCAAGAAAGCACCAACGACATTCAAAATATGGTTGAGCAGTTTGCTACAAGTGTTGAGCAATCACTGTCAGCAATTAATAGTGGAAAAAGGTTTGCAGACGAAGCCGTAGCGTCATTTTCACAGACAAACGATGTACTTAACGCGATGCAAAGTTCCTCTGTTAAAGTTAATGAAATGGCGATGCAAACGGCGCATGCTACAGATGAGCAGACGACTGTTTCTGAAGAGATTAGTCACAACTTATCATCGCTTAATGATCAAACACTGCAAGGGGGAGAGCTTGCGCGCTCGACGGAAGATGTAGCACTTAGAATGAATCAACTAACCGGTGAGCTAAGCAATTTAGTGAAGCGTTTTAAGGTTTAAAAAAACCATTAAAGCAAAAGGGGCTACAAAGCCCCTTTGTTATGACATGTAAATTCAAATCAACTTTGGGAAGCGTTCCCCCAATTTTATTTTTTTGTAAATGCGCGCTTCATAAAGTTTGGTGTTGCAAGCGCACCATAATGAATACCGCTGTTGTAATACTCGGTGATTTGCGCAAGCTCTTTGGCTGCATCTTCTCTGAAACCTGCAAATACTTCACCTTTACGAGCGAGCGTGACAGACCACAAACCACTTGGGTAAATAGGCTGTGGGAAGGGTAAGGTTTGTAAGTCGCCAAACCCCACATCAGTCATTGCATCGCGCATTTCGACAAGTAAAGGCATATGCATTAGTGGAGATTCACTTTGTTGCACCATGATGCCGCCAGGGCGTAATGCTTTTAAACAGCTGGTGTAAAAGGCATGGTTGAATAGTCCTTCACCAGGGCCCACAGGGTCTGTGCCATCAACAATAACTACATCGATGGACTCAGGCGCTGCTTCGCGCATGTATTTAATTCCATCATCAAACATTACGGTTGCTCGTGGGTCTTGGTTGGCTTCACACAATTCAGGAAAATATTTCAGTGACATTTGTGTCACGACTTCATCGATATCGATTTGTGTTACCGACTCAACACTTGTATGTTTTAACACTTCACGTAACGTACCGCAGTCGCCGCCACCAATGATCACTACATTTTTAGGGTGTGGGTGCGCTAATAATGCTGGGTGGCTGATCATTTCATGATAAAAGAAGTTTTCACGACTACTGACCATTGTGCAGCCATCAATAATCATTAAGTTACCAAAGTCAGTGGTTTCGAACATTTCAACTTTTTGAAAAGGAGATTGCTTTTCGTCTAACTTTTTATTGATACGTAGAGAAAACGCACTGCCGTCTCGTTCACTGATTTCGGTAAACCATTTGCTTTGATCTAAATTTGCCATGTCGCTAGCTACACTTTTAAGTTGAGTATGAAAAAGGGGGCAATTCTGCCAGTGGTTGGCGTTTTGCTCAATTAAATTTTTACCAGTATAGCGAATATTTTCTTCTCGCTTTGGCTTAAAGTTTAATTTTTGTTAGCGTAGGAGCTATGGAAGTACTAAAATACGCGATTCTGCGAAACTTGTTAACTATAGAAGAATTTGCCATGACTTGGGGTTTAGACACAGCACGCGCGACCTATAACGTTGCACATTGGAGTGACGGTTACTTTGATATAAACAGCCAAGGCGAGTTGGTCGCTTACCCTGATAGTGATCAAACTAAAACGGCAATTTCGTTAAGCGAACTCACAGAGCAATTTAAAAAGCAAGGGTTAACACTCCCTGTGCTGGTACGATTTACTGATATTTTACAAAATCGAGTAGACACGCTCACTAGTGCATTTTGTAAAGCACGCGATGCTCGCGATTATCAAGGTCAGTACACCTGTGTATACCCCATTAAAGTTAACCAACAACGCTCAGTGGTAAGTAAACTATTAGCGCACCCGAGTGGTTTAGTGGGGCTCGAAGCAGGCTCTAAGCCTGAGCTTATGGCAATACTTGGTGTAGCCACTTCCCCAATTACCATTGTATGCAATGGCTACAAAGACAGCGAGTTTTTACGCCTTGCATGTATAGGTCAGGCAATGGGACATAACGTTAAAATAGTGGTTGAAAAATTATCAGAATTAACCACATTGTTAACTGAAATTGAAGACTTAGGCATTGAACCTGCGATAGGTATCCGCATTCGTTTAAATTCAGTGGGTAAAGGTAAGTGGCAAAATACGGGGGGGGAAAAAGGTAAGTTTGGACTAACCGCAGGCCAAGTATTAAGCGCTGTTGAGGTGCTTAAACAGCATGATAAATTACATTTAATGCAAATGGTGCACTTCCATATTGGTTCACAAATAGCCAATATTCGTGACATTCACCGCGCTTTACGCGAGTGCGCTCGTCACTTTGCTGAGCTTACTCAATTGGGCGTGCCGCTGAATACCGTTGATGTGGGTGGTGGCTTAGGTGTTGATTATGAGGGATCAGGTTCTCGCAGTGCGTGCTCTATGAATTACACCGTTGATGAATATGCTCGTAATGTGGTTAATGCGTTTGCTGAAGTGTGTGAGCAACACACGCTTCCTCACCCTGCTATTATTACAGAATCAGGGCGAGCACTTACCGCTCATCATGCTGTACTTATCACTGATGTGATTGATGTTGAAAAAGCCCCAAACCACTCAAGCCCAAGTGCACCAGAACCAAATAGCGTGCTAGTGCTTGATGAAATGTGGCAGTGTTTACAACGTTTAACCCCGCGCATGGCCTTAGAAATCTACCACGATGCGATGCACTTATTTAGTGAAGCGCATGACCAATATGTACATGGATTAGTGAGTATGTTGGAGTGGGCAAAAATAGAGCAGTTATACTTCACTATTTTACATCGTGTGCGCGCGTCTTTGAGTAATGCACGTGCCCATCGCGAAGTATTAGATGATTTAAATGAAAAGCTAGCAGATAAGTTATTTGTGAACTTTTCGTTATTTCAGTCACTACCCGATGTATGGGGTATTCAACAACTGTTTCCTGTGATGCCGATAGAAAACTTGGATAAGCCATTAACACAACGCGCAATTATTCAAGATATAACCTGTGATTCAGACGGCCAAATTCGGGAATATGTTGAAGGCGCAGGCATTGAAACAAGCCTACCTATACCTGAGTATGTAGCAGGGCAGCAATACCATATTGCGATGTTTATGGTAGGCGCATATCAAGAAATATTAGGCGATCTTCATAACCTATTTGGTGATACCGATTCAGTGCATGTGGAGCTAAATGAGCAAGGCTATCAACTCACTAATGCCATAAAAGGTGATAGCGTTAAGGATGTATTAAAGTTTGTTGATTATGATAGCGAAATTTTAGCTGAAAACTTTGCTACAACAATCGCAACATTATCAGTAAGTGACACCGAAAAAGCGCAGTTTTTAACAGAGCTTAATGCTGGGTTGGCTGGGTATACCTATTTTGAAGATTAACAACAGACACGTTTAATGAAAGGAATTGAGTAGTAATGTCTATAATTCGCTGTGTTTTTAGTATTGTGTTTTACACCTTAAATACTGTGCTTTGGTTTATTCCTATTTTTATTTTTGGCCTTATAAAGTTATTGCCTATTAAACCGCTACAAAAAGCGATGAGCTGGGCTGCCAAAAAGTGTGCAAGCATGTGGGTAACGTGCAATTCGCTAAATCAGAATCTATTTACACCTTATGAGCTAAATGTATCAGGTCTTGAGTCGTTGCAACTTAAAGATTGGTATTTGATTATTGCCAATCATCAAAGCTGGGTTGATATTTTAGTTTTACAGCGATTACTCAATAGAAAAATTCCATTTCTAAATTTCTTTTTAAAAAAAGAATTAATTTATGTACCAATTTTAGGCTTGGCTTGGTGGGCATTGGATTTTCCATTTATGACGCGTACCAGCAAGAGCCAACTTAAGAAGAACCCAAAATTACGTGGTAAAGATTTGGAAACAACCCGAAGAGCCTGTGAAAAATTTAAAGAAATGCCAGTGAGTATTGTCAACTTTGTTGAAGGAACTCGTTTTACCGATGTAAAACATCAGCGCCAAAATAGCCCGTTCTCACATTTGCTTAAACCTAAAGCGGGTGGTATTGCATTTGTCATGCAAGCAATGGGCGAACAAATTTCAAAAGTGGTTAATGTGACCATTCAATACCCTGATGGTATTCCAACGTTTGTCGACTTTGCCAGCGGTCGAGTGAAACATATTAATGTTCACGTTGAGGTATTACCTGTTAGCCCTGAGTTAATCGGTGATTACACTGCTGATAATGAGTTTAGAGTGCGCTTTCAGTCGGAGTTAAACCGCTTGTGGGAAGAAAAAGAAAAGCAAATTATTCAGTTAGAACAGCAATCTAAATGATCATAAAAAGCGAGTTTACATGCTAAATAAAATCACACCAAATTGGCTTAATGGCCTGTTTGTCGGCACGGTACTTTTTAGCAACACTTTGCTGTGGGGCACGTTAGTTTTAATACTGGGTGTTATTAAACTCGTTTTACCTTTTAAGTGGATCAGTGACTTATTACACTGTGCTTATCAGGGCTGGTGTAGTGGTAATCGTTTAGGCCTGCGTCTGAGTAATGCGCAGTTGGATGTCAACATCGCGGGTGATGTCAATAAGCATGGCTGGTACTTGTTAGTTTCAAATCACTTAAGTTGGCTTGATATCGTTGTATTAAGTGCAATAGATGCGCTACCAGCGCCAAAATTCTTTTTAAAAGATGAGTTGAAGTATGTGCCTCTCATTGGCTCAGGTGCATGGGCAATGGGGATGCCATTTATGAAACGGGTATCGAAGGCGCAGGTAGCACGTAATCCGAAACTAAAAGGACTCGATGTAGAGCGAACAAAGCGCAGTTGTCGAGACTTTCGCAGTCACCCAACAACCATAATTAACTTTGTTGAAGGCACGCGTTTTACTGCTCTAAAGCACCGTACTCAACATAGCCCTTTTAAGTACTTACTCAAGCCAAAAGCCGGCGGTGTGGCTTTTGCATTAGAAGTGCTAGGGGAGCAATTTGATGCCATACTTAACACCACTTTGGTGTATGACGCTAAAAGTAACCATATTTGTGGTAGTTTTCTTCGTGGCCAGTTAAATAAAATAACAGTCACCATTACACTCACACCAGTAAGCCCCCATTTATTAGGTAATTATCAGCAAGACACGGCGTTTAGGGCGCAGTTTCAAAAAAGTATTAATCAGATATGGATAGCAAAAGATAGCGAGTTAGCTAAAGCATATAAACCACGCTATGCTGATCCTGTCATACTGGATGATAAGGAGATTGAAATACCGTGACTCAACAAACACATTTACAGCAACTCATTATGCCATGGTTTGAAGGGGTGCCTGATGCCACATTTTTCAGTGCGCTGACTGCCACAGCGATTGGTGTGTGCACTCTGCTTTTGGTGTATTTATTTACCGGTCGTCTAATGTTGCCGGGCATTCAGGCTGTGGTGACCAAGCTATCACCAGAGCGTATCGGTTCACTTGCGCCTATGCTAACCAAGCTGAATCGTCGCTTTGCAGGTATGCTATGTTGCGTGTTATTTTTAGCCACGTTCGATAGTATTTATCCGGTCGGGGAATTTGCTGCGGAAGTGTTTAAAATCATTGGGCAAACACTGCTTGTCATTCATATCGGATTTATTATCAGCAGTATAGTGAGTATTGCGGGTGGGATTTACAATCAGCTTGAGTTTGCCCGTGAGGTACCTATTCAAGGGTTGATCCAAGTTGTTAAACTAATGACCTTTATGGTTTGTGCAATCTTGATCGTGAGTATCGTACTTGAAAAATCGCCTACGTATATTCTGTCGGGTTTTGGTGCAATTGCGGCCGTCACTTTACTTGTTTTTAAAGACACCATTCTTGGTTTTGTAGCGAGTATTCAAATCGCCGCGAATCGTCTAGTGACTTATGGTGATTGGATTCAAGTTGAAAATTATGGCGCAGACGGTGAGGTGATAGATCTCGGTTTAAACACGGTTAAAGTGCGTAACTGGGATAACACAATTACCACTATTCCAACGTATATGCTGGTGGCTGGTTCATTTAAAAATTGGCGCGGCATGCAGGAATCAGGTGGACGCCGTATTAAGCGATCATTGAATATTGACATGAACAGTATTCGTCTTGCGGATGATGAGTTCACGCGTACATTGGGGCAGGCCATTGTTTTAAAAGATTACATTAAGTTAAGTTCATTACCCGAACCAGTATCAAACCTAGGGCTATTTCGCCGCTATGCTGAAGGGTATTTAAAACAGCATAGTAAAATAAACAGCTCGCTGACACTAATGGTCCGAGAGTTACAGCCGCTTAATCATGGCCTACCTATTGAGTTTTATTGTTTTAGTGAAGATAAGCGCTGGATATCTTATGAGCATTTACAAGCAGAAATCATGGATCATCTATTAGCGGTACTACCTTTGTTTGACTTACGGCCTTATCAAAGTGTTACAGGGCAGTTTAGCCCTGCAACGACAATGTCTAGTAGTGTAAAACCGACGATTAAAGTGGCAAATACTGCTGGCCAAGACCCACAAAAATAAACCCAATGAGAAGCCACCAAATAGGTGGTTTTGCCAGTCGAAGCCAAGCAAAAGCAGCAACAACAAGGGCTATGTGCCAGATATTATGTACTGCTGAAGTCCAAATAGGCGAATACAGTGCAGCGGCTAAAAACCCCACGACCGCTGCGTTAAGCGCAGCAATACTACTGGCGAAACGAGGGCGTTGAGCTAGTTGCAACCAACTTTTCTGTAACGCGAACATGAGCAATAAGCCCGGCAGAAAAATGAGTGTTGTTGCAATGAGTGCACCCATCACTGGGTTTACACCTGAAAACTGGGTGCCTAAATAAGTGGCTATAGTGAACATAGGACCCGGTACAGCTTGAGCACTGGCGTAGGCACTTAAAAACTGCTCCGTACTTAGCTCTGTAACGCCTGCTTGTAAAATGGGTAATACAACGTGACCGCCTCCAAATACCATTGCACCAGCTTGATAAAACGGAGCAAACAGTGCTGCGTGGTCACCTAAGGGGGCAAAACTCAGAACCAACAACAAGGCAAATAAACCCAATGCACCCCAATGAATGTGAGTTGTTTTTGCTGAAGTGGCATCGGTGTTTTGAGGTAACTTTATTAAAGGCCAAATAGCGCCAATAGCTGCTGCGATAACAAGTACAGCGATTTGGTTTAAAAGGTTTGGCTGCAATATCAGTAGTACTGTACTTGCTAAGGCTAATGCTTTTAATACCCAGCTAGTGCAAAAGCTCTTTGCCATACTCAGTGTTGCATCTGCCACAATCACCACGGCAAAAAGCTTAAGGCCAGTAACGACTGCAAAGTAGATACTGTCAAACTGATGTGCACTGAGTGCCAATAACAGCATGATCAACAAAGAAGGCAGCGTAAACCCAATAAAGGCTGCAATGCCGCCAGGCAAACCATGGCGTTCAACACCGATTGCAAATCCAACTTGACTTGAGCCAGGACCTGGTAGGGCTTGGCTTAAACTGATCAGTTGCGCGTAACGTTGATTATTTAACCACTTTAAGTTATCAACAAAATGGTTTTTAAAATAACCTAAGTGCGCCGCTGGCCCCCCAAAACTCATGCAACCTAGTAGAAAAAACTGTTTAAAAATAGCAAACAACATAATGGATCTATTTTCCTATATGACTCTTTTATTTCATTATGACAAATTTATATGACATTTTAATGGTTTTTAAACCTTGTACCTGTCTACAATGTAATAAAGGTTTAATTAAATTTAATCAGCTATGCAATTTATTGGCTATATTCTCATTATTTTTTTCTTTTTATCGCCTAGTTTAAAGGCGGCAGACCCATACGTACGTGCGAAAGTGCCTAACGTGTCAATCGCTGTGGATCATGCGCCTCCTTATAGTCAAATCAGTCCTGATGGTGAAATCAGTGGTGCCATCGTCGATATTGTTCGCGCGATGCAAACGCAGCTAGATTTCAAAATTGAATTAGTGGGCTGTCCGTTTTCTCGTTGTATACGTATGTTAGAGTACGGTGAGGTTGATGCGATGGGGGGGTTAATTTTAACGCCCGAACGCCAGCAAAAAATGGTGTTTATTAAGCCCGCTTATATGGCTTTATCATCGTCATTTGTTTTTTATGCGCGTCATAAAAGCCAGTTGAAAATAACAAATTATGAAGATCTTTATGGCAAAAAAATAGCGGTTATGCGAGGCGCAGCCTACTTTAAACGATTCAATGAGGATAATGATTTAATTAAAGTTCCCGTGCCTTCAGAGCAAACTGCAATGGATTTATTATTCAAAGAGCGAGCTGATTTAGTCATCGCGGTGGAAGAAACGGCGGATCATGCGATGAGTGTGCTGAATCAACCCTCTAATAAATTAGTTAAAATGGATTACCGCTACAAAGACACTATCTTTGGCTACCTTGCATTTAATAAAAAATTTGCATCAAGCGTGATTGCACAGGCACTCACTCTTCAAATGCAGCAGATGGCTAAAAGTGGTCAGTTAAGTCAGCTTGTTGCCCCCTATAAATTGCCTCCCATCCCCCCAGAAGTGCTGGACTTTTAATACTTACTTCATTTTTTGTTCATGGAACCCTTGTTAAGCTGCTGCCCAATAGAATTCAACGGCAAGGAAATACCATGGCATTAACTAAATCGCTGTTATCAGCAACAATCATCGGTGTGCTACTTACCGGTTGTGAAACCACAAATACGGGTACGGGTGCTGCAATTGGCGCTGCTACGGGGGCTGTACTTGGTAAAGCAACAGGCAATCATGATGACAAGCGCATTTTTATCGGCGCGGCAATTGGTGCATTAGCCGGAGCCGCTGTGGGCGATTACATGGACAAGCAAGAAGAAGCATTCCGTGATGAGCTGGCAGGTTCTGGTGTTGAAGTGGTGCGTGAGGGTGATAATTTACGCTTAGTGATGCCTTCTAATATTACCTTTGCCACGGATCAATCGTACATTTCATCTGGTTTTCATACTACGCTCGATGCTATTGCAAAAGTGATGAATAAATATGAAAAAACGTATTTAAGTATTCAAGGTCATACAGACAGCACGGGTAAAGATAGCTATAACATGACGCTATCAGAGCAGCGTGCACAAAGCGTTAAAGGTTATTTAGTTAATCAGCAAATTTTAGCAACGCGTATTAACACACGAGGCTATGGTGAAACACAGCCTATAGCGAGTAATGACAGTGCTAATGGTCGCGCAAAAAACCGCCGTGTTGAGATTCAAATAGTCCCGAACACAAAAAAATGATTGAGCATATTTGACCGCACAGCGTGCGGTCACCCTTCAATCTTTATTAAATTGCAGCTCGCAAAGCTGCTTATAAAGTGGGTTAGATTCAATAAGCTGTTGATGTGAGCCAGTGGCAATTATTTGGCCTTGCTCCATGACAACAATCACATCCGCATGTTTTACTGTCGCCAAACGATGCGCAATGATTAACGTGGTTCGGTTTTGCATTAAATGCTCAAGTGCGGCTTGAACATGTTGCTCGCTTTGTGCATCCAGCGCGCTTGTTGCCTCATCAAGTAGTAATATTACAGGGTCTTTTAATATTGCTCGAGCAAGCACAATCCGTTGTTTTTGACCGCCTGATAAACGCACGCCTTGTTCCCCCAAGAAGCTTTCATACCCATTTGGCAAGCTGG
Organism: Pseudoalteromonas sp. H105; assembly: GCF_001469215.1. Taxonomy (GTDB): domain Bacteria; phylum Pseudomonadota; class Gammaproteobacteria; order Enterobacterales; family Alteromonadaceae; genus Pseudoalteromonas. The sequence goes on along the minus strand of NZ_LOFH01000010.1, from coordinate 66,077 downwards.
TAATAAACTCATCCGCATGGGCATATTTAGCGGCTTGATAGACGAGCTCATCAGAGGCATCTGGATTGCCATATCGAATATTGTGCATAACATCAGAGCTAAATAAAATAGGGTTTTGTGCAACCATACCCATACTGTCTCTAAGTGTTTTAAGTGACAAATCTTTAATATCGATACCATGAAATTTAATGGCGCCATTGGCAGGGTCATAAAAACGTTGCAGTAGTTCAAATAGCGTCGTTTTTCCTGCACCAGAAGGCCCAACAATCGCGACTGTTTGCCCTTGCTGTATACGCAATGAAACGTTTTTCAATGCGCTGACATCAGGGCGAGACGGATAATTAAAAGTCACATTACTGAGCTCAATCGCAGCCGACTCGGGATACGCATCTAACGTGTCATCCAGTGGATGCGTTGGATTAATGATTTCACTCTTCACCGCTAGTAATTCAAGCAACCTGGCCGCAGCTCCTGCTGCACGTTGTAGTTCACCATACACTTCAGCAACGGTCGCCACTGACATTGCAACCATAATCGCATAAAATACAAAAGCGCCTAATTCACCACCTGTCATCGTGCCTGCAAGCACATCATTCCCGCCAACCCACAGCATGATGCTAATCGCACTGAACGTTAAAAAGATGACGGCGGCAATTAAGAATGAACGTTGTTTAATGCGGCTCTTCGCCACAGCAAACGCTTTATCCGTTTCAAGTGCAAACGCCTGTTGTTCGCGTTGTTCATGGCTGTAACTTTGTACCACTTTAATATTTTGAATGATCTCACCGGCATAAGTACTGATATCAGCAATCGCATCTTGGCTGGAGCTCGCTAATTTACGTACTTTTCTACCAAAAACCATCATAGGCACTAGCACTAATGGCACGCAGGTAATCACAACTAAGGTTAGCTTGAGATTTGTGATTAATAACATGGCTAAGCCGCCTATCAGCATTAACGCACTGCGTAATGCCATCGAAAACGATGAACCAATGATGGACTGTAATAATGTCGTGTCAGTGGTTAAACGAGACATTAACTCACCACTGCGATTTTCTTCAAAGTAACTCGGATGAAGTGTGACAATGCGATCAAATACCGCTTTACGAATGTCATTACTGACGCGCTCGCCGATCCACGACATTAAATAAAAACGACTAAAGGTGCCTATTGCTAATAAGCTTATCAGGCCAATCAGCACGAGCACGGCTTGCTTAAGTTGTGCTTGTGAGCCTGCGATAAACCCATGGTCAATGACAAATTTAACACCTTGGCCGAGCGATAAATTAACGCCAGCAGTAACAAGTAATGCCGCCAGCGCTGAAAAAACGACCCATTTATAGGGTTTTATAAATTTAAAAATCGGGATCAAGCTGCTAAAAGCGGCCTTCTCTTTTTGCTCGTTATTGCGACTGCTCATGGTGGATTCTTTTCAATGGATAAGGTATAGATATGGTCACGTTACTCATAAATTCAATAACTGCAGTTAAAAATCAATAAAGGACTCGGATGGAAACTCAAAAAATAAGCGGTCAATTTAGCGTTAAACTTCACCCGATAGAAAGTTACGCCAAAGGCATTGATGGTGTAAATCTAGGGCGTATGTCAATTGATAAAATCTTTAGCGGTGATCTTGAGGCAACGAGCCAAGGTGAAATGCTTAGCGCAATGACGACAACGCAAGGAAGTGCGGGTTATGTGGCAATTGAACAAGTTGTTGGGTCGCTTGGTGGCAAGCAGGGCAGCTTTGTATTACAACACTTTGGTACAATGGATAAAGGCCAAGACGCTTTAATTTTAAATGTAGTGCCGGATTCTGGAAGTAATGAACTTGCCGGGTTGAAAGGTAAAATGGTGATCCGCATTGAAGAGGGGACTCACTTTTATGACTTCGAGTATCAATTATAAATGAGCACGTTGTGCAGAAAATAGTAGAATTTAGAAAACACCGTGGCTTTTTTAGAGGCGGTATTGATATTGACGCACTGAATGAGCGGATTTATCAATTAAACCAAGATGGCTGGAAAGTCATCAATGTGAACGCTGCAACAGGGCTATACGGCCAAGTTTATGCTTACATATAACTGATTGAAAATGTAGAATTATAAGGAATATCAATGACATTATCCGTTTGGTTAAGTTTAGTTGTTATCTGCATGATGGGAGCAATGTCACCAGGGCCAAGCCTCGCAGTGGTACTCAAGCATAGTATTCATGGCAGTATGAGAAACGGCATGTTAGCGGCACTTAGTCATGGTGTTGGTGTTGGGTTTTATGCCGCAGCATCGTTACTTGGCCTAGGCGCACTAATGCTTCAATTACCTACGGTCTATCAAGTATTGGTGTATTTAGGCGCAGCGTATTTAGCGTATTTAGGTCTTAAAATCCTATTAGCTAAACCCGCGACTGATAAACTACATGTGGCTCAGCAAAGTGGTCACGCACTACAGGCATTACAAGATGGTTTTGCTATTGCTTTTTTAAACCCTAAATTGGCCGTGTTTTTTCTCGCCTTATTTTCTCAGTTCATCGACCCCGCTAATTTAACCCTAAAAATGGGGCTGATCATGTGCTTAACCGTCTTTGTGATCGACACGGGTTGGTACTTACTTGTCGCATTATTAACGGAGCTATCAAGAAAACGCTTTGGTTTCACAAAACCCTCGCCTTGGCTCGATAAGGCGCTGGCAATCGTTTTTATCGCACTGGCAATTCGTGTCGTACTAGCGGTTTAGCTTTTACTAAAACACTCATCTTAAAAATCAAATTAGGTCGCGTTTCCTAACCGCTTTTACGTGTGCTGTGACAGCGGATAATCAACCCACTATTTTAGGTTTGCCATCCATTGCAGTGAAGCTATCGTTGCTTCATGCTTTTCTCTCTTCCTTGCCTGTGCTTATGCATACGTATTCATCACACTTAATTTACTTTTTGGTTACACTTTATTGGTTTTATTTTATCCACAAATTATAAATAAACAGCACACAACTATAATATTAATAGGGTAGGAAGCTCATGGGGAAATTCAAACTGAGTGCATTAATGCTCGCAATGTTTGCCGCAAGCAGTGCATTAGCTGCAGCTGAGAGTGAGGCGCAAACGAGTAAAGAGAAACCACAGATAGAAGAAGATCTCGAAGTCATTGAGGTACGTGGTTTTAGTCGTAGTTTAATCCAATCGCTAAACCAAAAGCGTTTTACAGATACTGTTTCAGAGCAGTTATCAGCTGATGACTTAGGCGCATTGCCTGATGTATCAATGGCTGATGCATTGACTCGATTGCCGGGTATTTCAGCGGTCCGAACAGGCGGGCAAGCAGCGGAAATCAACATTCGGGGTATGTCGGGAGGCTTTGTATTTTCGACTTTAAATGGCCGAGAACAGGTTTCAACCAGTGGTAGCCGAAGCATTGAGTTTGATCAGTATCCCTCTGAGCTAATTAGCTCCGCAGCAGTGTATAAATCGCCTAAAGCATCGCTTATTGAAGGGGGCGTTGCAGGTACTGTTGAGCTGCAAACAGCCAGCCCATTAAGCAATGATCAAAAACATAAGTTTGTGGTGAATGCTCGCGGTATGTTTAATGACCGCGCGTCAGAGGTCAATGATGCCACAGAATATGGCGACCGAATTAGTTTTTCGTATCAAGGTAAATACCTTGATGACACTCTAGGTGTTGCGTTGGGTTATGCCCGTTTATTTCAACCGAGTGTTGCAACCCAGTTTATCGGCCTTGCTTACAACGACAATAAAGATGTTGATGGCCTCGCAAATGACACTGGTGGTCCCGAGCTTAAACCTGAAAACGAATACATCAGTGAAGGCTTTGAGCTTCAGCATTTAGGCGGTGAAGAAACCCGAAATGGCTACATGGCTGCCATTGAATGGGCACCGGTAGATAACTTTAAGTTAAAAAGTGATGTGTTTTTATCTCGCTTTGATACGGAGTCGTTTGCCCGTGGTTTTCGGGTTAAATTAGGCGGTCCAAGCGCCAGCTATGCGAATGCGCAATTAGAAGGCAACTCAGTCATCGGTGCGTCAGTTAACCGCACTTCAAAAAGTTACACGCGAGTAGAAATTGTCAATGATGACAATCAAGACTTTGATGAAGTGGATAGCTACGGAATCAATGCAGATTGGCAAGTCACTGATCGTTTAAACGTTAATATGGACGTGTCTTTATCACGCGCAAAAAGTAATTTCCGTAATGGCTTGCTGTGGGCATTAGTGGCAGAAGATGCCAACGCACAAGAGCCTGTTCTTGATAATAACGTATCAATAAACTATCAACTAAACGGGCTGAACTTACCTGATGTTGGCTTTAATCAAGCGGCTGCTTTTAGTGATATCGATCGTGTGATGGTTAGTAAGTACGGTATTTATCCTTTTAAAAATGAAGATGAAGTTAAAGCGTATCGTCTAGATTTTAAATATGAACTTGAAAATAGCGTGTTTAGTTCTGTTGAGTTTGGTGCGCGTTATTCAGATCGTGAATACAGCAATAATCGGTCTGTGTTTGAATACGGTGATGATGGCGCGTTTTCTGCAAGCGAGCCGCCACTTAAATTAACCGATGATATGGTTGATGTTGTTGATTGGCAGGGCGAGTTTAGTTACTTCCCATCATATTTGGCGATTGACTTAGACAAAGCCTTGAACGCCTGGTTCCCGCAAGGTGTTCCTCAACCAGTTACCACGTGGGGTAATGCGGACGGCGTAGTTGATCCACAAGGTTATACCACGAACTATTCGTGGACTATGCTGCAAAGTGGCTCAGTGTATGAAGAAGTGTTTTCAGCTTATGCAATGCTGAATATCAATACTGAAATTGGCGGTATGCCAGTTCTGGGTAACATAGGTGTTCGCCGTGTAGATACGGATCAATCGGCCACTATTTTAGAAAATGTGAATGGTGATTTAGCCCTCGGTGCACAAAATATTACTGACAGTATCGGTATTGTGAACCAAAACTACTTACCGAATGTGTTGGGTACCGACTACGTTGATTATCTGCCATCACTGAACTTAAACTTCCAGCTGTCTGACAACACGCAATTGCGTTTTGCTGCTGCGAAAGTAATGTCGCGTCCACCTATTAATCGCTTAGCAGGGGATGCCAGCGCACAAGCAGATAAAACCAGTGGTAAAATTAATGGTTCAAGCACCAACAACCCATTCTTAAAGCCATTTTACGCTGATCAATATGATGTGTCTTATGAGCATTATTTTGATGAGTCAGATGGGGCGCTGGTCTTAGCTGCGTTCTATAAAAATATTGATTCATTTATCGATACTATCGCTATTGAAGGGTTCGACTTTAAAGGCAATGGCTTCAATGTGCCTGACTTTATTGAAAACCCGGTCAGTGGTGAGCAAGTAGCGACCACCAACGGTACATACACAACAGCGGTTAATAACGCTAACGGTGGCTATATTCGCGGTATTGAGCTTGCTTATACGCAGGTATTTTCATCGTTGCCAGCGCCGTTTAATGGCTTGGGCTTTAACGGTAGCTACTCATACACAGAGAGTGAAGTTGAATCAATCACCAGCTTAGGTGGCGAAACGATGACACAAGGTTTGCCTGGGCTATCAAAGAACGTACTAAACGGCACCTTGTTTTATAGCCTAGATAACTTTGAAACTCGCCTCAATGTGCGTTACCGCTCGGACTTTGTATCAGAGCAAGTGGCTATTAACGAGCAGGTAGTAAATTTCGATGCTGAAACCGTGGTCGATTTTCAAACCTCTTACCAATTTACTGATTCATTTGGCATGTTGCTACAGGTCAATAACCTCACCGATGAACCGACCCAGAGTTACTTTGGCAATGAAAGTATCACCGGGACAACCCAATATTTTGGGCGTCAGGTTTATTTAGGTTTTACCTACAGTCACTAATAGCAAATTGGAGCACGAATAATGAACATAATAACTAAAATGACTCATGTGCTGTTGGCCGTGAGTTTAACGTTACTTTTTGGCTGCGGTGGCGCAGGCAGTAGCGATGTAAAAGCAGGGCAAGCATTACTGACCTGTGATGTACCGCAAGTCCCTAATGCGGCTGGCACACAATGTGTTGACCCAGAGCCTATCTCTTGTGATGCACCGCTGTTTCCAGATGCAAATAACGAAAGTTGCATCAATGGTTATAACCCTGATTTACCCGACCCTGTGATATTTGCAGGCGAAGGTGAGGCTATTTTATTTTATAAACGTCCAGAAAATGAAGGATACGAGGGCTACCGCCTACATTCGTGGAACAATGATAGTTGTGATGCCTATGCGCCGCCATTTGATGCAACGGATTGGGCAAATGGTCACGAATACAACGGTATCGACCCAAATTATGGTGCATATTGGATTGTGGCATTAAAAGAAGGTTACTCCGAATGTGCTAACTTTATTGTTCACATTGGTACGGATGGCGATGGTAAAGCATATGGTGATGTTGATTTAACCATGCCATTGATGCAAGACGATGAACGCTTTGTACGTATGAACTTTACTTTTGATGGTGAGCCTTCAGTTTTTGAATTTCCAGTTGCAAGCCTAGGTGAACGCCCGGTTGCGATTGATGGCGCATCAGCACATTGGATTGACTTAAATACGGTGCTGTATAAGCCTAGTAGCGATCTCGCACAAATTATTAAGTTACACTCATCTGCAACTGCGGACCTAGTGGTTGATTTAGACACTGGGCTAAATGGTGAAGCGGTTGAACTGACTGTAACTGAGTTGAGCGATGAGCAGGTAGCAAAAGTCCCTCATCTAGCCGATTGGACAGCATATCAAGGTAATTGGGATGCTGATGCTGCCAAACAGTTAATCAAACAGCAGTTAGTATTGGCAGGGTACGACGTCGACGGAAAATTACTTGAAGCGACCTTCGTACAAACAGCTAAAGCACTTGATGCACTTTACACGGTAGGCGAAAGTGACGCGAACGAAGCGATGCTTGGCGTGCATTATAATAACAACGCAATCGATGTCTCAGTATGGGCGCCGACTGCGAATGACATGATGATCACGATTTTTGATGCTGACAAAACGCAAGTTGATACAAGTGCGATGACTTTTGATAGCAACACCGGTATTTGGTCTATCAGTTTGGACAGTAAATACGATCGTCATTATTTCCGTTTTGCGTTTGATGTTTATCATCCAACCACTAAAGCAATTGAAAGCTTATGGAGTACCGACCCTTACTCACTCAATGTATCGAGTAATGGGCTTTATTCACAACTGATCAACTTAAGCGATGACGACACTAAACCAGAAGGCTGGGATACGCGTATCGTGCCCACGATTACTAACCCAGAAGATGCGATTATTTATGAAGGCCATGTCCGTGATTTCAGTGTTCGCGATCAGTCAGTGAGCGAAGCAAACCGTGGTAAATACCTAGCATTCACTGAACTTGAAAGCGTGCCAATGCAGCACCTTAAACAATTAGCTGATAAAGGCTTAACGCACTTTCATTTACTCCCTGTGACAGATATTGGCACTATTGAAGAAGACACTGAGCAACGTGTTGAAATCACAGATACGCTAGGAAAGCTTTGTGAGCGTATCAACGATGAAGCGGATGCGTGTAAAATCGAAAATAAAAGCAGCACCATTGTCGATATTATGCAAAGTTACCTACCCGGTTCAGATGATGCACAAGCACTTGCCAGTGCGATGCGTGATTTAGATGGCTTTAACTGGGGGTATGATCCACACCATTTTATCGCACCAGAAGGGTCATATGCATCAAGCAGCGAAGGCATTGCTCGCGTTAAAGAGACGCGTGCCATGGTGCAATCACTGCAAGAAGTAGGGCTTCGTGTGGTACTTGATGTGGTGTACAACCACACAACGTCATCTGGCATTTGGGAAAAGTCAGTGTTTGATAAACTGGTGCCTGGTTATTATCACCGTTACAACGAGGTCTCAGGCGCGATAGAGCGTTCAACCTGTTGTGAAAACACAGCGACTGAACATGTGATGATGGATAAGTTTGTTAGTGATTCAATGGTTATTCTTGCTCGAGATTTTGGGTATGACAGCTTTCGTTTTGATGTAATGGGGCATATGCCTAAATCATCCATATTAGCTGCGCGTGAAGCAGTGCAGGCTGTCGACCCTGATAACTATTTTTATGGTGAAGGCTGGGATTTTGGTGAAGTAGCTAACAATCGTTTATTCACCCAAGCTAAGCAGGCAGATATGGCTGGCTCAGAGGTTGGCACATTTAACGACCGTATTCGTGAAGCCGTGCGTGGTGGGGCGATGTTTAGTAACAACCCGACAGATGGTAATCTCGCAGAGCAAGATACTCTGCGTTTATCGCTGGCGGGCAACTTACAAAATTACATTCTTAAAGACTTTAAAGGTAATTCAGCAAAAGGTAACAGCTTTAGCTGGAACACGCAGCCAACGGCTTACGCGTTAGACCCAGCAGACAGCATTAACTATGTATCAAAGCATGACAATGAAACGCTGTGGGATCAGTTGCAATACAAGCATGCATCAAGCATGAGTATTGAACAGCGCGTGCGTGCGCACAACATGGCATTGTCTATTCCACTTATGAGCCAAGGCATTGTGTTTATGCAACTGGGCGCTGATTTACTGCGTTCTAAGTCAATGGATCGTGATAGTTATAATGCGGGTGATTGGTTTAATGCTGTTGATTTAACCAAAGAGAATAATAACTGGAACATTGGTTTACCTAACGCAGAGAAGAACCAAGAAAAATGGTCTGAAATTATGCCTATCTCTGCTAATGCAGATGCACAGGCAATGCCACAAGATATTGCCTATGCAGGTGATGTATTCCAAGAGTTCTTGGCTATTCGAAGCGCGAGTCCGTTATTTAGATTAACAACTGAGCAAGCAGTTATTGACCGTGTCGGTTTTCATAATGTAGGTAAAAACCAGCAACACGGCTTAATCGTGATGAGCTTGGATGATGGGCAAGGCCTTGATGACTTAGATGCGCAATTTGATGCGCTCGTGGTGATGGTTAACGCAACAGAGCAAACGCTTTCACATACAGTGCCAACAGCGGCTGGCTTTGAATTGCATCCGTTACTAAAAGACAGTGTGGATAGCAGTATGTCTGGGGCTAGCTTTGCAGCGAGTGAAGTCGATGGTACGTTTACTGTACCTGCTTACACTATGGCGGTGTTTGTAAAACCGCAAGGTGATACACAAGGTGCTGGACTCAGTGCGAATGCAACGGTTGGTGCACCGGATGTTGTGCCATTTGGTAGTACCACAGTTTATGTTCGAGGCACCCTGAATGACTGGGGCACAGCGGATAGCTTTGAGTATGTGGGCGGCGGTGAATACCGTGTTGCTATTACACTTACAGCGGGTGATTACGAGTTTAAGATAGCATCAGAGGACTGGGCTACTGTTGATTTTGGCGCCTTGTCAGATGCTGACAAAGACGTCATCGAAAACCAAGCAGAGTCTTTAACACGCAGTGGGGCAAATATGACCTTTACTGCTGCGGTAGATGCGACGTATGTATTCTCGTTTGATGCTAGTGATAAAGAGAGTCCAACACTTAAGGTGTATAACGAAGAGCCGTTTGTAGGCACGCCCGTGTTTGTTCGTGGCAGTTTAAATGAATGGGGTACAAGTGATGAGCTAATGTACCAAGGTAAAGGCATTTACACCTTTACGAAAACACTTAGCGCAGGCAGCTACGAGTTTAAAATTGCCTCTGAAGATTGGAGCACGGTCGACTTTGGCTCGGGTGAATCAGATGCCATGGTTACCGTTGCTAAAGCGAAGCTACTCGCTGTTAAAGGCGCAAACATGATGATGGATATTGCCAGTGATGGTGATTACCAATTTGTGTTTGATGCTAGTAACTTAGATGAGCCAACCCTGAGTGTATTTGATGCGCAAATGTTTGCTGATACACAAGTTTATTTACGTGGTAGTTTAAACGGATGGGGTACTGATAATCCGCTTATGTATCAAGGCAATGCGATGTATAGCACGTCGCTTGAATTAGCGGCTGGCGATTATGAATTTAAAATAGCCTCAGAAGATTGGAGCACCGTTGATTATGGTGGTGTAGGTGAATCACCCGTATTGATGGTGGGCGAACAAAGCTTACTTGAAGCCGTCGGTGCGAATATAACACTGAATATTGCAGAGCAAGGAAATTACACCTTTGCTGTGATTGGGCCTGACCGTAACAACGTCAAGGTACTTATCAGCAAGAATTAATTTGTTTTAGATGTACACTCAAAAGCCGAGCCCCCTGGATGCTCGGCTTTTTTATATGTCAATTGCAGTGGTCAATAACTTAGCGTATCTTGAATTTATAATTACAAAAAGGAAGTAACTACGATGTCAGAGTCTGTTTTAAAAACTGCCGCATTTGATCCCAAAATAAAGTCTTACTGGTTAGTGTTTGCACTATGTATAAGCACAATTAGTATTGTCAGCATTCCTTTAATCCCCATTATTGTGTTGATTGTCTGGCTTGTCAGCGGTCGTATTTTAGCGGCGATGTCGGCTGAACTTTTAGAGCGAAAGCTGGTGGTTAAACGTGGTATTTTATTTAAAGTAGAAAAATCGATACCGCTAGAGAAAATCACTGATGTTGGATTAAGCCAAGGCCCGCTGATGCGGTTATTTGGTTTGTATCGCTTGAGCTTTGAAACGGCCGGGCAGTCTGGACAAGGGGCATTAGTATCATTATTGGGTGTCGTTGATGCCAGTGAATTTCGTGAGGCGATTTTAACGCAAAAAGATAACCTAACGTCTTCGCAACCGGGTAAAGCGCAAAATAATGAGCCTGATAGCCAGCTAGAGTTACTGCGCGCGTTAACTTACAGCGTAAAAAATATCGAGCAGATGATGATGACTTTGCTAGACGAAAAAAAGTAAATAGGTGTATTTTTAAGGTTATTAATAAACCCTTAAACCCTTGTTGCAGAGCAAGCCTTCACCCTCGTTCGACAGGGTTTATAAATAGGGGCCTCAACGCAATCTGAGCCCCTTATCTGATCGTTATTTTTACCACAACGTATAAAAAATAATCATTTTTACAATAAACAGATAATCCCCCAATAAAATAAACAGGTAGTTTACTTTTTTACAGCACGTTATTTGCTTAACATGTGAGCCGTTGAAATACCGACAAACGCCTTAGAGCTGTCAATAGCGGTTTGTGTTTTAATGGTGCCATAGGCTACATTGTAGGTAGGCGTCGTTTATTCAGAGGTGTCGAACTAATATGAATTACAGATTATTTTTGATACTTAGTATTGCCAGTATACTCAGTGGTTGTGGTGGAGGAGGCGGTAACAGCGAAAGCGATGTCCCCCCTGTAGTCACGCAAAATAAATCCCCTTCAATTTCTGTTGCTAACGTGCCTAGTGAGGTAGCTAAAGGGCAATCACTCACATTATCAGCAACAGCCAATGATGAAGATGGCAGTATTGCCAGCGTTATTTGGCAGCAGACCACAGGACAAAACGTACTTGCTGAGCCTATCGATGCTAACTCAATAACACTTGATCTAGCGCCTGCGTCGAGCTTTACGCCAACAGAGTACGCTTTTACTGTAACTGCAACGGATAACCAAGGCGCCACTGCAACAACCAATATCCGCTTTATGGCGCTTAATCGTATGGATCAATTCGCCAGCTCGCGGTTATTGCACCAAGGCAGTATGGGCCCAACACTCAATGAAATACGCCAATCACAAGGGCTAAGTGAGCAGCAGTGGCTTGATGAGCAAATCGCCTTACCTGTCGGTTATCATCGCAATTACTTAACAAAAAGCCCGGGTGAAGATGAGTTTGGTTACATCAATCGTGTGGACGCTTGGTGGAAAGCGGTGATGCGCAGTAATGACCAGCTTAGGCAACGAGTGGCATTTGCATTAAGCGAAATATTGGTGGTGTCTGATGCCAATAATGGTTTGCGCTCAGAGCCAGAAGCAATGGTTGGCTACTATGATTTACTCCTTGAGCATGCATTTGGTAATTACCGGGACTTGCTTGAAGCGGTAACACTCTCGCCTGTCATGGGGACATATTTAAGTCATTTAGGCAATGAAAAAGCGGATGAAGCACTTAACATTCGCCCAGACGAAAACTATGCCCGCGAGGTCATGCAGTTATTCACTATTGGTTTAGACGAGCTAAATCTCAATGGTTCGTTAAAACTCGATGCTCAAGGCAATAGCATGGCCACTTACGGCCAGGATGAAATTCAAGGCTTCGCGCGTGTATTTACCGGTTGGACATATGCCGATAATGAAACATTTAAGCGCAAAAATCGCAATTACATCAAGCCTATGAAGGCCTTTGCAGAGTATCATTCAAATAAGCAAAAGGTGTTATTGAATGGCCAAGTGATCCCCCCTGACTATGGACCCCAAGAATCGCTTGATATCGCACTCGATAACTTATTTAACCACCCTAATGTTGCCCCATTTATTACCAAGCAACTTATTCAGCGTTTGATAACCTCTAACCCAACACCACAATACGTTGAACGCGTTGCTAGCGTGTTTAATGACAATGGGCAGGGAGTGCGCGGTGATTTAGCTGCCGTGATCAAAGCTATTTATTTAGACGATGAAGCGCGCCATTTTGGTGCTGTTTTAACCTATCAAGGTAAGATTAAAGAGCCGTTACTTAAAGTAGTGCAGTTTTGGCGGAACCTTGATGCAAGATCATTAGATGATGAATACAGAACGTGGAACACTTTTGATAGGTTAGGGCAAGGTCCCATGCGCTCACCTTCGGTATTTAACTTTTTTCGGCCTGACTATCAACCCGCGCAACTACGTGCAGATGGCTTGTTAGCACCTGAATTGCAAATTGCAGGGGATGCAACGCTCATTGGCACAATGAATGAACATTACTCTGAGCTAGTGTGGGGTGTGGCAGAAAAACAAACAGAGTTAAAGTCGAGTAGTATCTATGTTTATCTGCAAAATGATATGAATATTTTACAAAGCAATGGTATTGAAGCATTGCTAGATCAGTACAATGTTGTGTATTACGCTGGCTCAATGAGTGACCATACACGCCAAGCTTTACGGGATTTAGACGCTTATTTTGATGATGACCAATACCCAGAAAGAGTATCGTATTTACTGTATATGATTGCCATTTCACCTGAATTTAACCTGCAGTATTAGGAGAAATATAATGAGTTTAAATAGACGACAATTTTTATCATTATGTTTAAAAGGTGGAGTATCAGCAGCCGCGTTGACAAGTTTGCAGTTACAAGCACTCACCGGCTCAATAAATACAGCTCAGTTAACCGACTACAAAGCATTGGTGTGTGTGTTTTTATATGGCGGTAATGATTCACTTAATATGCTTGTTCCGCTAGCAGGTGAACAACGCGTACTGTACGAACAAAGCCGACAAAACCTTGCGGTAGTTTCACCTGTGGCATTAAATACCCCAACAAATTTTGCCGGTGGGGTGGGTCTTCATCCTTCTTTAAGTGCCATAAAAAATGTATTTGATTCAGCCAATTTAGCGTTTGTTGGCGGTGTTGGTACTTTGCTTACACCAACCACTTACAATGACTACAAAAATAAAACCACTGCACTACCTGAGCACCTATTCTCACACAATGATCAACAAGCATCATGGATGTATGGCCGCGAAAAACAGTCGCTAAACAGCGGGTGGGGAGCACGCTTGTTAGAGCGTTTAGGGCAGCAAGATCAGTTTGCTGCCAATATCTCACTTGATGGGACTAACCTCTGGCAAACGGGCGATCAAACAAAAGCATTTGTTTTGAATAAAAGCGGTATCAGTAAAATTAATGCATTTAGTGGTTATCAGCCTCGCTCAGAGCATGTAACACGTATTATGAATCGTTTGATGAGTAATACTCAGCACCCTTTGAGTACTGCTTATGCAAGCAGCTTTAATTCGGCGATTAATAACACCCAAACAATGAATGCGGCGCTGGAATCGGGCGTTGAGTTTTCAACGGTATTCAGTGATACGTCTTTATCAGAACAGCTAGCAGCGGTTGCCAAAGCGATTAGTGTTCAATCGAGGTTAAGCACACAAAGGCAGGTGTTTTTTGTTTCTATGGGGGGGTTTGATACCCATGATGATCAATTAGATACCCATCCACTATTACTTAACACACTCGCTCAAGGGCTGGCTGAATTTGACAGTGCAATGAAAGAGCTGAATATGGCTAACAATGTAACAACATTTACTATGTCTGACTTTGGCCGTACTTTAACGTCAAATGGAGATGGTACCGATCATGGGTGGGCAGGGAATCAAATTGTGATGGGCGGTGCAGTCAAAGGCGGGGATATTTACGGTGAGTTACTTACTCAGCATTTAGATGGTCCGCAAGATGTTGGCTCAGGGCGCTTAATTCCACGTGTTGCAAATGAGCAATACTTTGCTACTTTAGCCAAGTGGTTTGGTGTACCAGACTCTGAGCTTGTCGATATATTTCCAAATTTAAGTAATTTTAATCAGCATACGCTCAATGTGTTTGGTAGCAGCTGACATTATAATACTGTTGATTACTCAGCTTAAGTGAATCGCTTAAGCTGAGTGTATTTATCACAATACCATTAACCTTGAATCTGTGGTTGTCCAGCGATTACATGAAGTTCGTTACTGCGTTCAGTTTGCATGGTGTATGAGGCCGTTTTTATGCTACTGACGTATTGCCACTTTGCGGTTGCTTGTTCAGGGGTAAAGGTAATTGTTAAATATCCACGATCAACAAGGTTGTTATACACCAAGTCGTTTACTAGTAATGGAATAACTTGTTCCATTTGAGCTGTGACTTCTGGTCCTTGGGTATTCAATGCTAAGTACTCTTCAAGGCCAGGTGAAGACACTGATGAGGTGGCAAATTCAACCCCGGCATTTTGCGAAGCTGCGATTGGGTTGGTTGCATCGGTGGTTAGCTGACCTGCCCATGCATTATGCGTATCACCGGCCAACACAACTAAATTCTTTTGCAAAGCGATTGCAGTACCAAGTAGTACTTCGCGTTCGTAAGCATAGCCGTCCCAGGCATCTAAATTATAAGGTGCAGTGGTATCAACACGGGCTCGCTCTGCGTCAGTTACTGTTGGATCGCCGGCCAAAATACGGCCTTTGATTTGAGCTAATTCTGCAAACACTGCATTGGCTTGAGCTAATAGTGGCGCAATATCACCTCCGCCAGCTTGCGTTACCTGTAGGGTCACCAATAACTGTAATATTTCGAATGGTAAATACATTTTGGTCATCAATACTTGTTGGCCAAGAACTTGCCATTGAGCGTTTGATGTTGTCATTCCATCCGTCAGCCACGTGAGCTGCTCATTACCGAGTAATGCACGACTAGGCGAGCTAATGGCATTGACAAAATCGCTTTGCCCCTGCGCACTGGTTAAGTCAAAATCACCGTAGTTTAGCTGCTCATCACGCGCCAAAACTCGGGTATCTAGCATATACAACGACACTAAATCGCCAAACTCAAAACGGCGGTAAATACGTTCTTTATCGGCGACATTGCGGATTGGCATCCATTCAAAATAGGCTTGTAGGGCATGGAGCTTTCTTTCGCTAAACTCCCCTTCGCCATCGTTATGGTTCTCTGCACCTTCACGCCATGTATCATTGGTTACTTCGTGGTCGTCCCACACGGTTATAAATGCACAATTACTATGCGCTGCTTGTAAATTACGGTCTGTACGATAGTGCGCATAGCGTTTACGGTAATCAGTTAAACTGATTATTTCTTCGCTATTGTCTTGTGGCAGTAACCGTCCTAACAGCGCCGCATCTTGCGAAGCATAGCCACCATTCCCGTATTCATAAATATAATCGCCTAAGTGTAATACGGCGTCTAAATCAGTTTGTTTTGCTATTTCACCATACACATGAAAAAAGCCCGCAGGGTAGTTGGCACATGAAATAACAGCAAACTTCACTTGATCAATATTGCCTGTAGGCAGTGTTTTACCTGAACCAACAGGCGATGCTTTTCCATTAGAGATAAAGCGGTAGTAGTAGGTGGTATTAGCATCTAAGCCTTGAAGGTCCACTTTTAAAGTGAAATCACTGGCGGTTGTTACAAGCGCTTCGCCATCATGGCTAATGTTATTGAAATTAGGGTCTGTCGCGGCTTGCCACTGTACTTTAATGCTACTGGTTGCTGTATCGAGTGGCGTTACACGGGTCCATAAAATTAGGCTATCACTGAGTGGATCGCCACTGGCTACTCCGTGATCAAAACTAATTTCAATGGTTTCATCATCGTCTTCATCAAATGTACACCCTGTGATGCCCAATGATAAAACGGCAGCGCCGAAACCCGCTGCCGATGCTTTTAAAAAACTTCTCCGTGTAAACGTCATTGCTCTGTACCGTTAAAAGTAAAACAATGAGCTTATCCGACCAGTATGACTATTATATGAAACAGATATTAAAATACGTGGCAGATAGTATCCGCTTTACACGTAATGACAGTCACGTTTTCGTAGCCAACACGCGTGAGCGCTTCTGCACTGAGTGTTGCGCGTGCACCACTGGCGCAATGAAGATAAATAGGACGTGCAGGGTCTTTTTCTATCTCCATTAACTTCATTTCCAGTAAACCACGTGGGATGTTGATTGCACCAATAGCAGCCTTTGTTGTATGTTCGGCAGGCTCGCGAACATCAATTAATAAGCCGTGGTTTTGTTCAAGCTCTTGTTTTGCTTGCGCTGCTTCGATACGACGTTGGTTTGGTGTAATTATTTTCATTAAATCAGGGATAGATGTAAGCATGTTATTCCTCAAAACCAAGTTTTTTTAAGATAGTGATCATTGGGCACCATTTGCTAAATGCCGATTGAATTAAGTTTAGGGCAATAAATACAGTAAACCAAATCCATAATGGATCGTGAAACTGTTGTAACAACAATGAAATGCCAACCATGATGCCTGCAATAAGACGGAGTACGTCGTTTAGTTTCATTTTAACCTCAACACAATGTGAATATGTAATAAATATATTAGAAAAACCTACATTAGTAAATTCTAATATTAGACTTTTCTAATATAACAACCTATACTATTTTGGTACTTTGAATATAAGAGTGAACTTATGACTATCGATTTTGCTGCTATGGCTAACAATGTAGAGCGTGCTGAAAAGCTATTAAAGATATTAGCCAATAAAAACCGTTTAATGATTTTGTGCTCATTACAAGATACAGAGATGAGTGTGTCCGCACTGAATGAAGCTGTACCTTTAGCACAATCAGCATTATCACAGCACTTAGCAGCCCTGCGTAAAGCAAACATAGTTGATACGCGCAGAGAGGGGCAAACAATTTATTACCGTGTGGTGGATCAGCATGCGCAAGCGATGCTGGGTACATTGTATGGCTTATTTTGTAAGGAATAAGAGATGTTTACGCTTGATAGCGCAGTAAAAAATAGCCTCAATGGGCGCATTCCTGTCATTATTTTTGTGATGGCTGTATTGCTTGGCATTATGGCGTTACAGCAGACCCCACGAGAAGAAGAACCGCAAATTGTGGTTCCCATGCTTGATATTTATGTCTCGGCTCCGAACGTTGAAGCGCCGGAAGTCGCACGGTTAGTCACCCAACCTTTAGAAAAACTATTAGCACAATTACGTGGTGTCGAACATATTTACTCAACCACACACAGTAATAGCACCGTTGTTACGCTTCGCTTTGAAGTGGGGCATGATCGCGAGCAAGCCATTTTAGATACATACGCAAAACTTTATAGTTATCAACATACTATGGCATCAGTCATTAGTGCATGGCAAGTGAGGCCGGTTGAAGTGAACGACGTGCCAATTGTGATGCTTGGCTTATTCAGTAAAGATCCAAAACTATACAGTGATTTTGAGTTAACCCGTTTTGCGTATGAAATAGCAAACAGCCTTCAGCGTATTGAAAACACCAGTGAAGTAAAAGTTATTGCAGGGCGCACACGCACCTTAAGCATTAACTTAGATGCCAGTGCATTGGCGGCGCATCAAACAACGTTGGCTGATGTATATTATGCCTTGAGCGCATCAAACCAGCTCACGTACGTTGGCAGTGTTGTCGATGCCGCGCAGCAAATAACGCTACAGGCCGGAGATGTGCTTCGGTCAAAAGCCGCAATAGAACAGTTAGTGGTTAATGTCATTAATGGCAAAACGGTTTATTTAAGCGATGTGGCTCATGTTCTTGATGGGCCGAGTGAGCCAGATAACTATCAGTGGTTAGCACAATCTAATGGCAAGCAAGATCAGCCATTAGTGACCCTCAGTATAGCCAAAAAAGCAGGCACTAACGCTGTTGCGGTTGCCAACGACGTGCATCAAATGATGGCTGAGCTTAAAGCCGGCTTTTTACCCCCTGAAATAGACTACACCACGCTGCGGGATTACGGCCAAACGGCAGATGAAAAAGTGAATAACTTAACGTCAAGCTTGGTGTTTGCTGTTTTTACAGTGGTTATTTTTGTTGGGGTATTTTTAGGCTGGCGCCCCGCGATAGTGGTGGGTCTTGCGGTGCCTATTTGCTATGGCATTACCCTGAGTTTAGATTTTGCTTTTGGCTACACCATTAATAGGGTGACACTTTTTGCATTGATTTTATCCCTGGGTTTGCTGGTGGATGACCCTATAACGGGCATCGACAATATCAGTCGTTTTTTACAAAAAAAGGGCAATAAAAAGCAACAAATCGTAGCCGCGATGAGTGAAATACGCGGTGCACTGTTAATGTCTACCTTGACCATTATGGTGGCATTTATACCACTGGCTTATATCACTGGCATGATGGGGCCTTATATGGCACCAATGGCATTCAATGTTCCGTTAAGTGTGGCGGTTTCTACCATAGTCGCGTTTTTTGTTACCCCATGGCTTGCCATGAAATTATTAAAAGAAACGGGGGCTGAACCGCCTGTAGCGGTGATACAAAAAGCGGGTATTTATGAGCGTATGCTAACACCATTGTTAGCATCAAAAAGCAGAGCAAAGTTCGTTCTATGGATAACCTTAGCCCTTTTTGTCATCAGTGCTTTATTGCCAGTGATACGCGCGGTTCCGCTGAAGCTATTACCCTTTGATAATAAAAATGAAGTGCAAGTGCTGATTGATATGCCAGAGGGAACAAGCTTAGAGCAAACAGCCCTTGTTACCCGAAAAGTGCAGGCTGTAACGTGGCAGCTAAACGAGGTGAGCGAAATAGCCGCTTATGTTGGTCAGCCATCAAGTATGGACTTTAATGGCATGGTGCGCGGGTATTACCGCCGTGAGGCTTCACATTTGGCCGAGCTAAGAGTGCTGTTATTAGATAAAGCAGAGCGAGAGCAACAATCGCATGGCATAGTCATGCGTTTGCGTAAACAACTTGCACCTCTCGCTGTTAACGGCATTGTTATTAAGGTTGTAGAAGTGCCGCCAGGGCCGCCTGTTTTAAGCACCCTTGTCGCTGAAGTATACCGTGACGCATTTGTTGATACTGCGACTTTCCATCAAGCCGCACGCAATGTTGCAGAGCGCTTGAGGCAAGAACCACACGTTGTGGAAGTGGATACCAGTATTGCCGCGCCAGCTCCTTTACAGCGTTTTATTAGCGATAAAACAAAAGCGGCACTATCAGCGGTGTCAACCGACGACATTGCCAATACACTGTCGATCGCCTCTGCGGGTAAGCGTGTGGGGGTGATGTACGTCAGTGGTGAAACGCAACCGGTCGATATTAAGATGCAGCTGCCGTATCAGCAGCGAAATCAGTTAGCAACGCTGCTTGCTATGCAAGTACGTGGCGATCGCGAATTGGCAAAAACCATGGATGAATATGGATTATCGAGTGCGCCTCGTCCGTTAGTGTCCTTGTCAGAGCTCGGTGAGTTTTCATCATTGAACGTAGCTAAACCTATTATGCGCAAAGACCAACGTGATGTCGTTTATGTCATGGCTGAGCTAAATGGCCGTACACCAGCAGAAATTATTGCCGATGTAAATGCTGATTTAAATGCAAGTAATAATGAATTTACCCAAACAGATTGGTTAAGTAGGCACTTTTTCAATAACGGTGGTACCGCAGCTTGGCAGCTACCAGCAGGTACACATGTTACGTTTAGTGGCGAAGGGGAATGGCGAATTACGATTGATGTATTTCGTGATATGGGGATTGCATTTGCATTCGCTTTAACCGCGATCTTTATTATTTTGCGCATTCAAACACAATCAGCAAGCTTATCGTTGATCATCATGTCGGCGATTCCTTTAACGGTGATTGGTATAATGCCTGGTTTTTGGCTGCTCAATCAGTTTGGTGAGCGAAGCATTGCAGGTGCTCCAGAACCGGTTTTATTCACCGCAACAGCCATGATAGGCATGATCGCATTAGCGGGGATTGTTATACGTAACTCGCTTATTCTCGTTGAGTTTATCAATCAATCCAGAGCGCATGGCATGGTAATAAAAGACGCATTAATTGCTGCTGGAACAACACGTTTGCGTCCGGTTCTGCTGACGGCAGGCACCACTTTACTTGGCAACTTAGTGATCACACTCGACCCCGTTTTTAGTGGCCTGGCGATTGCCATAATCTTTGGCATTGTGGCATCGACTGTCTTTTCACTCTTTGTCGTGCCGTTAGTTTATTTTTTAGTTTTTTCAAACACACAAGCAACTGAGGATGATGCTCATGCAAGGTAAATCAAAACTGTTTGGCTCAATCATCGCGTTGGTGGTGATTATTGGTTCAGTACTTTATATGGCTGGGAGTTTTTCAGATAAGCAGGCTGCTGGCGATAAAGTGATCCCCGCATCTGACTACGCAGGCCGAGTGATTGTGGTTAATGCGACAACCATTGCACGTAATGAGCGGGTGCCAGGCAGCGTGATTGCAAAGCAGAATACACAAATTTCATCACGGGTAATGGCGCAAGTAGAGCATTTAAATGTACGAGCGGGCGATAGTGTAACTCGAGGTGATGTGCTAATCAGTTTGGAGCAAAATGACTTTAAAGCGCAATTGGCACAAAGCAAGGCGCAAATAAAGGCGATTCAAGCGCAGCTAACACAAGCTGAGAAACAGCTTAAACGCATGCGTGATTTATATTCACAAGGCTTAGTCTCGGTCAGTGATTTTGATGATGCAAAAGCCAAGTTTGATAATATAACAGCCAACTTAGCGATTGCGCAGCAGCAGCAAACGCAAGCTCAAGTAGCCCTTGAGTTTACCCGTATTAAAGCGCCTATTTCGGGTGTCGTGGTCGAGCGGTTAGTTGAACCCGGTGATACAGCCACTCCGGGAAAACCACTACTTGCCTTGTATAATCCTCAACAGCTTCAACTTGAATTTAATGTTCGAGAACGCCAAGCAATTAAGCTTCAATTAGGGCAAGCGCTGCAAGTCAATTTACCCACATTAAATATAAGCACCGAGGCCATAGTGACTGAAATTGTGCCAGTGGCAGACAGTGCCGCACGTAGTTTATTGATTCGTTTAGACATGGAATCAAATGGCGCACTGATGCCGGGGTTATACGCGCAGTTACAATTGCCGTTACACGCACAACAAGGTGTGATGGTTGCAACTGATTGGGTGCATGAATTTGGCCAGTTAAATATGGTGTATGTGATTAATAATAATGTTGTTGAACGTCGCTTTGTACGCTTAGGAGAGGTGCAGGGTGCAAACGTGCACGTTGTCGCGGGGCTTAACCCCGGCGACAAACTTGCGGCTGATTATAAGCCGGTTTTGATCAGATAAACGTGGCTATCTCGTCGAGTGATTTCTTCACCAGTGCATGATTTGGTACGGTTGCCTCATCACTGGGGTAACCGGCCACTAAAAGCATATAAGGGCGTTCATTGTCTTTGTCTCTGCCACAAATATCGGTTAAAAAGCTCATTGGCTTAGGGGTGTGCGTTAGCGTTGCAAGGCCTGCTCGGTGTAGCGCTTGAATTAAAAAGCCTGTCGCGAGCCCCACTGATTCATGCACATAATAATTGGTGTTTTTGTCATCGGTGTTTAAACCCCCTTTCTTTTGACTAAATACGGCAATTAACCAAGGGGCATGCTCTAGGTAAGGTTTACTGGCATCAGTGCCTAATGGCTTAAGGGCATCAAGCCATTCTTCGCCCGCGCGCCCCTCATAAAAAGAGCGCTCTAATTTTTCTGCGGCCTCTCTAATCTGTTTTTTAACGTCACTAGAATGAATCGCGACAAAATGCCACGGCTGATGATTCGCTCCACTTGGGGCGGTCCCTGCGGCTTTGATACAGGTTTCTATAATCTCTTTTGGTACAGGGCGATCGCTAAAGCTGCGAATGCTGTGGCGACGCTGGCTAGTGGTTAAAAACTCCTTTGCGCGTTCAAGCATAATCTCTTCTGGGTATTCATTAAAGTCATTAAGGGGTTGATTGTCGTGTTGTTGCATGGCTTTTCGCTTCTTATTAAAAGGGGATGTTATTTTTATACCTAGTCACGGTATCAGGTGCAAGTAATATCTGCTCTGATTAGTTGCTATTGATATGTTCACTAAATGTTCAGTTTTACTTGAATATAGTGAATCTTGCACTATGATTCAGCAGAATCGAATTCACTCTCCTACATGTGAAACCAAGCCGCATTTATTGCGGCTTTTCTGTGTTTCTAACTTTACGAAGCTCGGCTGTTAACCACACATTTGCTGTAAGTTGTGTACCATCCTTGAGAATAACGGTATACGCTTTTCCGCTCCAAGCACTTTTTGTCGCTAAATTATTGATAAAGTCATCCGCTGTTTTGGCATAACGCTTACCTTTTTTGTACTTCATGGCTAGGTGCTCAGCAGCTTCCGTGCTGGTGTGATTATTTCCATTACGAATAAACGTTGCATCACTGTGAGCTATAAACGTAATGAGGTGGTTAACCTCTTTATCGACCGTGCTTGCTTGACTAAATAATGTGATTAAAGCAATGCTTAGCCAGCATATATACAGTATTAATTTATTCACTTAGGCGCCTTATTTTTTCTCATGTAACTGGGTGGGGCTTATTTACTTGGTATTCTGTTTCAGCTTAACTTTGTCCTTTTAATATAATCAACTAGGTACTAAGTTCACTGTTAAAAAGTGTGCTGAGTTCTACTGTTTGTCTACAAAATTACTACAGTTTTTTACCTTTTAATAGCGCTCCTCTATATACAATTACAACTCTTAAACACATAAAAGGACAAACCTGATGAAGGCGTTAATCACATGTTCAATAGTACTAATGCTGAGTGCATGCTCGTCGGTGACAATTCAGCCGCAAAAAATTGCCAAATTGAGCGCTAAACCAACGTATCAAGATAGTCGCCCTTTTTTCATGTGGGGACTGGTTGGCGAAGAGCGTGTGGATGTGAAAAAAGTATGTGGCGATCAAAGCGTGTTGCAAATGCAGTCGCAACAAACCGCCACGGATGGGGTGTTAGGATTAGTAACATTAGGCATTTACGCGCCTCATACGGTAAAAGTATGGTGTGATGAGCAGCAAGCAGCAGGAGGCATGTTATGAAAAAATTAACGGTATTAGCAGCTAGTTTAGTGATACTCAGTGCGACTGGGTGTACCAATATCCATTTTGATAATGGTGAATATACAGCGTCACAGAAAGCCAATAAAACAAAACAGTGGCACCACAATTTTGCGCTTGGGTTATACGAGGGTTCCGATGCGATTAATTTATCGCAAACGTGTGCGGACGGTCAGTGGCAGAGTGTTCATACGTATAAATCGTTTGTGAATGGTTTAGCTGAAATGGCCGTTAATGAAGTAGGCCCTGTTTGGTACCCTAAAACTGTCGAAGTCGACTGCGCTAAGGTACCTTACAAGGTGCAATAATTACTCGTAACGCAGTGCATCAATAGGATTCAGCCTTGCTGCTTTAATAGCCGGGGCTAATCCAAACACAATCCCAATTAATGAGGTAAACCCAAACGACAACATAATAGCCCACCCAGGTATATACGCATCAGGCATACTTGGCACAGAGAGCGAAATAAGCGCCGCAGCGCCATAACCAATCGCCAGACCAATTAACCCGCCAAAGAGTGATAACACCACCGCTTCAACTAAAAATTGCAGCATGATAAAACCAGGAGTCGCCCCCAGTGCTTTTAATGTGCCTATCACACGGGTGCGCTCGGTCACAGAAACCAGCATGATGTTCATGACACCAATGCCCCCTACCACTAAACTGATACCTACAATTCCCGCGGTGATAGCGGTGGCACTGCCAGTGAACTTATCGACATTGGCGCGGGCTTTTTCTGCGGTTTCAAACTCAAAATCGTTCTCTTCACCGTCTTCGAGTTTATGCAGTTGGCGCAAGATACGGGTAATTTTGGCGAGCACTAACTCTTCATCACTGTTTTCTTTTAACCTAAACATAATTTGTACGTTGCTGGTACTGCTAGCCCCTTCAAGTGCGCTCATAGTACTGATGGGGATATTAATATAATCGTCTTGATCAAAGCCGAGTAAGCTGCCTTGCTTTTCAGCCACGCCAATGATTCTAAACCATTCGCCACCCAGTTTTATGTATTCACCAACGGGGTTGTCAGGGAGGTTTAATTTCTCGATAATTGAAGGGCCAATAAAGGCAACGCGGCGACGTTTTTCATCATCTTCAGCGCGAATAAAACGGCCGAGCTCAGGAAATGTGCGGTATGCTTTTTGATAATCCTGTTCGGTGCCCATCACCCGTGATGAATGACTTTTATTACCGTACTCAGCGCCACCAGAAAAACGCCACGTAAACATTAAAGCGGTAAATGTTTCGGCTTCTTTTACCCGGGCTTTTAAGGTTAAAAAATCGCTGTAAGTGAGCTTTGCATTTTTCCCCACCATTTCTTGTTCAATGCTGGTAAATGGCTTAATTGAAGTAACATCAGGTGCCATGTCGGCTAACTGGTCGTTGATTTGCTTGGTAAAACCTTGCATAACGGCAACCACAGTAATCACTGCCGCCACACCTATAATAATACCTAAACAGGTTAAAGCACTGCGCATGGCATTGGCTTTAATAGCCATGAGAGCTGCTTTAGTGCCTTCCATAATGGCTATAGCAGATTTAAACATGTTGTTTATCTCCTTCGCCTTTACGCACATCACTAACCACTTTTCCGTCCACTAAACGAATCACTCGTTGGCAATGATCGGCAATGTCTTGTTCGTGAGTTACTAAAATAATGGTGTGGCCTTCGTTATGTAGCTCATCAAACAACGCCATGATCTCGGTGGTGGTTTTGCTATCGAGGTTACCGGTAGGTTCATCACCTAATAAAATATGTGGTTTAGTTACTAGTGCACGGGCAATGGCAACCCGCTGGCGTTGGCCACCCGACAACTGACTTGATAGATGATCAACTTTATCACCCAGGCCTACACGCTTGAGAGCTTCAAGTGCTTTTTGTTTACGCTGCTTAGCAGGGATAAAACGATACACCAGCGGTTGCATCACGTTCTCAAGTGCAGAGGCACGTGGTAATAAATTAAAGCTTTGAAAAATAAACCCCACGCTCTCATTGCGCTGATGTGCGAGTTCCGTCTCAGTCATGCTTTTTACAAGTTTATCTTTTAAAAAGTAATCACCACTGGTTGGGGTGTCTAAACAGCCGAGTAAATTCATTAAAGTGGATTTACCAGAGCCGGACGGACCAATGATCGCCACATATTCGTTTTCATCAATAACAACGTTTACATCATCGAGTGCTTTAAATATTTGCTCACCCATTTTGTATTGTTTGTTGATGTGTTCAAGCCTAATAACTGCCGACATTATTACGCATCCTCAGCAATAGGCTGCTTAACTTTTACGGTGTCGTTTTCTTTTAGCTTACTGACTGGGCGAGCAGGGCCAATAACAACGCGCTCACCTTTAGTTAAGCCTTTGGTGATGGCTTGCTCTATGTCGGATGAAATTCCCACTTTGACATACGCTTTGCTGACTGTGTTATCGTTGTTTAAGCGCCATACAAAAAATTTATCATCTTCTTTTTGCACTGCTTCTATGGGGAGTTTTAAACCATCCACAGCAATACTCGTTGCAATTTCCGCACGGCAACTCATACCGGCATAAAGTTGTCTATCGGTGTTATCAAGCAGCACTTTTACGCGAAACGATAATCCCTGAGAACCCGATTGGTTTTTAGCCGATGTGCCGATGTTAATCACTTTGCCTGTGAAAGGCTGGTTCGGGTAGGCGGCGGCATAAATATCGGTGTGTTGATCAAGCTTGATGCCAGCAATATCGGTTTCATCAACCCTAAGCTCTGCCAAAATAGCGCTCGGATCGGCAACCAGCATTAAGTCAGAGCCAATAATATTGGTGGTGCCTGCTATAACGGTTTCGCCTTCTTTAATGTTAACCGAGGCCAGCAAACCACTCATTGGTGCGCGAAAAACGCTTTTACTGAGTCTATCTTCTGCAATAGAGAGCGAAGCTTTAGCTTGGTTATAGGCTTCACCACGGGCTTCTATATCAATTTTGGCAAGGTCACGGGCATTTTGTAGGTTTTCATACACTTCTTGTCCTGCAAGGCCAACATCGTAGAGTTCTTTTTGACGCTTTAACTGTCGTTCAATATTTTTGAGGCGTGTTTTGCTGTGCTTAATTTCAATTTCGCTGGCACGTAAAACGGCTTTATTACGATTGACTTCAGATTCAAATGCGGTGGTATCAAGGCGCATTAAAATATCGCCTTGCTTCACACTCTGGCCTTCCTCTACAAACACTTTGTCTACGCGGCCAGTTACTTCAGAACGCAGTTGTACTTGCGTATTAAACACTAAGTTACCTGAGGCTAAAATAGAGTCGGCAATACTGCCTTGTTCAACCTGTGCGATATTAACTTCTGGCGCGTCTTTACTGCCAGTGATTTGCTTTGACACAATTAAGGCAACAAACGCAGCAATCGCAAGGATGATGATAATGGCTTTTTTCATTGTTATTTCCGTGTGTTTTGTGGGTAACGTTAATTACCCACGCACTTTTAAACGAGGGCTATCACAGTCCATATTCCGTAGATTACAACGCTTGGCAGAGCTGCAAAAAGGAGTGCTTTGTTGAAGCTAAAATTAGTCCAGCACGTTAAGCCAATAGCCGCTAAGGCAATGCCCCAAAGGCTAAAAACATTTAAACTTTCAGTCATGGTATAAAACGGGTGACCTAGCTCTAAGCCAAGCATTAATTGGTTTACAGAAGCGTAACTAAATAAATTGATTGAAAGTTCATTGGTGCTTGCCGTCAACACTAATGCGATGACACCTAAGCTTGAAATAATCATGGGCATCATGGTCCACAAACCAAAGCCATACCATGCACCATAGCCGTAATTTGCTTCAGGGTCTTGTTTTGACACTAATAAGTAATACCCGGAAATAAGTGCGTTGATAATAATAATACCGAAAATACCTCCGCCAATAGCAAACCAAACTTGGTGATCAATACCTTGCTCCATACTTTGACGAATCATCTTCTTTTCGCCAATGGTGGCATCAACCGTGGCCGCGGCGACCTGTTGTTCTAATAAAAATTGCGGATCAGCTTTGCTGT
The DNA here is from genome assembly GCF_001469215.1 of Pseudoalteromonas sp. H105. Classification (GTDB taxonomy): domain Bacteria; phylum Pseudomonadota; class Gammaproteobacteria; order Enterobacterales; family Alteromonadaceae; genus Pseudoalteromonas. The sequence goes on along the minus strand of NZ_LOFH01000010.1, from coordinate 38,508 downwards.
AAAACAAATAACTACTGGCAACAAGTGCCGTTATAATCAGCGCAAACGCAAGCCAAGACCAACCTTTGGCTTCTTTTATGCCATTGAAGGCTTTAGTCGGTGTGATAAAAATATCGGCACACGCAGACAGGGCATTGGTTGATTTCATTATTATTATTCCTTTGTTAAGTGTTTTATATCCAAGTCCCTGTGAAACGCTGAATTCTGCATCTTCAGGTGGTTTGGGCATTTAGGTACAAATCTTAAGGCTATTAATACCTCATTATGTAGGTAGAATAAAGCATAATCAGTATCTGTACACGACAATAGTGTAACAACCTATTAACGTATGGATATTAATTGAATAATAAATGGAATGAGGCAGAAATAATGATCAGCACTGAGCGAAAGATAGATGAATTAGTACTGGGGTTTTGGCGTTTATTAGATTGGCAAATCTCACCGCAGCAATGTTTAACTTTTCTTGAACAAGCGATTGAAGCAGGTATAACAGAGACTGATCACGCCGATATTTACGGGCAATATGGTTGCGAGGCAGAGTTTGGTAAAGCCTTGGCATTAAAGCCAAGTATTCGTGATGACATTAAAATAATTACTAAGTGTGGTATTAAACCAGCTTTTCCCAGTTTAGGCCTTGAGGGGAAAGCTAACCACTATGACTCAAGTGCAAAGCATATCATTGCTTCTGCACAGCAATCGCTTAAGCATTTTAATACAGACCGTTTAGATGTATTACTGATTCATCGCCCAGATTATTTAATGAATGCTGACGAAATGGCACACGCCTTTCACACCTTAAAACAACATGGTGATGTGTTGGAATTTGGTGTGTCTAACTTTACCCCTTCACAATTGAGCTTATTGCAGTCACGCCTAGACTTTGACTTAGTGACTAACCAGATTGAATGCTCACCCTATGAAATGAAAGCCCTTGATGATGGCACTTTAGATCAATGTCAGCTGCTTGATATTAAACCCATGTTTTGGTCACCGCTTGCTGGCGGGCGTCTATTTTCAGGCAGCGATGAAAAGGCGATACGTTTACGCCTTGTGCTTGAACAAGTAGCGAGTGAAATTGGCGCAAGTTCGATTGATCAAGTGGTATACGCATGGTTACTAATGCACCCAAGCGCGCCATCGGTAGTACTCGGTACAGGTAATATAAAACGTATTGAATCGGCAGTAGCCGCTAAGCAGTTAAAACTTAACCGCGAACAGTGGTACCGTATTTGGCAGGGCTCTACAGGACATAGCGTGCCTTAATTGTCATATCTGCTCATATAGCTTTACTGTTTGAGTCAATCTTACACCGCTATATGAGCGATAATCGGACTGTCCCCCCATTATTGTAATTTATGCAGTCAGTTTGGGTTATGACGTTTTTGCCCAATATGACAGCTCCTTCCCATTTTTATGTCTATTTGAACTTATACAGCCTGAACCTTAGTTAACTAATTGTTTACAAAATTGCATTTAATCGATAATGTTAATGTATTGTCATATATGGATATTTATCCGTTTATAAAACGGCAAATATCGCAGACAACATGGTTATGTACTCATTTAAATTAAACATATAGGGATATTTTATGAAAACACTCTCACTAATTTTCTTTTCAATTTTGGTTTTAGGATGTACTTCAACCCCGGAAGTCGTTTTAAACCAAGCGCCAGTTGAAGTAACAAATGACAATGTTGGTCAATACTGGGTGCTAAAAAATAAAAGGTTTAGTGTTAATTTACCCCTAAGACGGGCCCCAAAAAAACTTGAAGAAGGGCATGTTACTTTACGTTTTCTCATAGACTCCAATGGCAATACATTTGACCCAGAAATCATCGAGTCAGTACCTGCAGGTATTTGGGATAATGCGGGAGTTAAAGCGATGTCAAAGCAAGATTTCATTCCTGCCAAATCCAATACCCTAAACGTTCCAGTGTATTTCACTCAGACGATATTTTTTAAGTAAAGCACTTAAAGGGGGCGTCATTGGCTTGGCGTTCCTATGTATTATTGTCTCTTAGTGATGAGTTTAAGGTGAAAGCTACCTGCGTCAAAGCCTTTGGTGCTATAAACCGTGCTGTTGTCTGATGGCACTATTAACTGACGCAGGGGGTTGTTATCAATCATCAAAATGAGATAGGGTAGGTTGTTATATGGATATCCCAACAATGGAGTGTATATGAAAGTTTCGTTCTTAATCCCTTTATTCATTGCCTTTGCCAGTACAGGTGCTGTAGCTAAAAATAAAACTACTTATGCAGACATACAAGTTACAGATGTAGACCCCACCAGTGACTTTATTTGGCAGCGAGCAAATCAAAATACGCCCAAATACCCAGTCGAGCTAGCTCGTTCAGGGTTAAGAGGCTGCGCTGTTTTGGCCTTTAATATTACTGACTCTGGTAAAACCGAAAATGTTGAGGTTATTAATACTTTGCCTAATAAGCACATAGGTAAATATTCTCGTAAAATGTTGAAAAAATGGAAGTGGGTGCCTGCTGCAACAGAGATGGCTTCAGAAAAGAGAGTATTAAGATTAGATTTTTGCATGGGTGGTGAGTCTGTTGAGCAAGCTGAACAGGCTTGTAAACAACAAACAAAATTAGCCTGTAGCTAATTAAAGCCAGGCGATGCCCATTTTTTGCTTAGTTTAGAAAATAACTTCAAAGACATTCGTGTTTTATGACTACGTGTAAAAAGTGTAAAAGCAAAATTTTACCTAAATTAGTTGGGGCAGGTAAATCTGCCGCTTATTTTTGCCCGTTTTGTGGCGCTTCTCAAAGCCGATTTGGTCTGAAAGAGTACTATCTTTTATTGATAGCTCTGCTGTTGTTGTGGTTTGCCGCTTTTTTTAACCATCATATCGGTGCTGGCAATGTTATATGGTCACCGTTAATGCAAAAGTCGGTATTACTGGTATTGGCCTCTATTGCAGGTTTTATTTTTACTTTCTATAAAGATTTAAAAAAGCATAAAGGGCGTTGGAAGCTTTATAATTTCTTGGCTTTTATAGGACTGGTTTTGTCTATAGCGCTGTCAGCATCTCAAGTTTGGGGGTTATAAAAAGAGGGAGTCAGTTAATCGCTACTTTCTTTTAACTTGTGCCTATTTTATGTAGCATGATCGAGTCTAATTTTTAAAGGAGTTTCGCCATGTTGCGAACAATGTTATCTGTAAGCTTGGGATTAGCGGTCAGTATGGGCGCATATGCCAACGATTTAATGACCCCAGAAAAGCTTTGGCAAGTAAAGCGCGTTAGTGCGCTGGGTTTAAATCAAGACAAAACCCATGTGATTTATAAAGTGACCACGCCGAGTGTTGAAAACAACGACTTCAATAGCAAAGTTTACCAAGTGCCGCTTAAAGGCGGTGAATCTCAGTTATTAGAAGCCTACCAAGGCCTTTTGATTGATCGCAGTATATCCCCTGATGGCAGCAAAAAACTGTTCCATGAAAAAGTGAAACTAGAAAAGGTATTAGCATCCGACCGGTATAAAGAGCTTGGTCAGGCTAATGCATATGTGTTTGATGACTTAAACTATCGCCACTGGGATACATGGAAAGACGGCAGCTTTAAGCATGTATTTTATCAAGATTTAAAAAGCGAAGAAAAAGTCGACATCATGAAGGGAATGGCATTCGACAGTCCAACGTCGCCATTTGGTGGGGCTGCTGATTATACCTGGGGCCCAAAAGGTGAGAATATTTACTATGTGAGCAAAAAGTTCACAGGCACTGAGTATGTAAAAAGCACCAATACCGATATTTATCGTTATAACCTTGCTAGCAAAAAAACCACAAACATCACACAAAGTAATTTAGGCTATGATAAATACCCCGCGTTCTCACCAAAAGGTCACTTAGCGTGGTTGCAAATGGATGAGCCAGGCAATGAAGCGGATAAGAACGATATCATTGTTAAAGTTAAAAACCGTGAATTTAACTTAACAGCGCACTGGGATGGCACAGTAAACAGCTTTAAATGGAGCCATGACGGTAAGCACATATATTTTGTGGCGCCAACTGATGGCACAATTCAGCTATTTCAAGTCTCTGTAAATACTAAAACCAAAGCCAAGCCGAAAATAAAACAGCTTACCAATGGCCAGTTTGATGTAAACAGCATTGTTGCGGTGTTAGACAATCAATTAGTGGTTACGCGTAACAGCATGAATGCCGCAAGAGAAATTTACCGACTTGATTTAAAGAGCAAAAAACTGGTTGCATTGACCAAAGAGAACAACGCGTTTTATGCCAACCTTGAGTTACCTAATGTTGAAAAACGTATGGTAAAAACCAAAGACGGTCAAGACATGCTGACGTGGGTTATTTACCCGCCTAATTTCGATAAAAGCAAAAAATACCCAACCTTATTGTATTTACAAGGTGGCCCTCAGTCTGCACTGTCGCAGTTTTACTCTTTTCGGTGGAACTTCCAAGTAATGGCCTCACAAGGTTATATTGTGGTGGCACCTAACCGCCGTGGTATGCCGGGTCATGGAGTTCAATGGAATGAAGACATAAGCCAAGATTGGGGTGGTAAGGTAATGCAAGATTACCTTGATGCCATTGATGATGTAGCAAAAGAATCGTATGTAGATACGTCTCGCATTGGTGCAATTGGCGCAAGTTATGGCGGTTACTCTGCATTTTATTTAGCGGGTAACCACGACGGCCGCTTTAAAACCTTTATTGCCCACTGTGGAATTTTTGATTTACGTAGCATGTACGGCACAACTGAAGAGTTATTTTTTGTAAATAACGAATTAGGTGGCGCGTATTGGGAAGAAAATGCCGCGACCAAAAAATCATATGGCCAATTTAACCCAATAAGCTATGTAGATAAGTGGGATGCCCCGATGTTTGTGATTCACGGTGGTAAAGATTACCGTGTACCGCTAGAGCAAGGTATTGCCGCTTTTCAGGCAGCAAAATTACGTGGCTTGCAAAGTCGCTTTTTATACTTCCCTGAAGAAAATCACTGGGTGCTAACACCGCAAAACGGGATTGTATGGCAACGTGAATTCTTTAAGTGGTTAGATGAAACCCTGTAGTTAAACAGTTATAAATAAAGCCAGTACGTGAAAATTCGCGCACTGGCTTTTTTATTGAGACTTACTCGCTAGGGCAAACATCAGTCACAGTGAATACAACTAAGGAGTATCCATGTTCGCAGTCATATTTAGGGCAAAACCAGGTATTCAGGATGATGAATACGGTAAAACAGTAACAAAAATGAGAGAGCTTGCATTTGAAAAGTACGGCTGTTTAGATTTTGTTGCTGTGACAGAGGGCGATCAAGAAATTGCAATTTCGTATTGGGAAAGTGAAGAAGCAATCAAAAATTGGAAGCGGGATCCAGAGCACGCGCTAGCCCAAGGTATTGGCCGTTCTAAATGGTATGAGTCATACAGTGTGCAAGTGGTAGAAATAAAACGTGAGTACACGTTTAACGGATAACGCATGTTTCTCTTTTATACTAACTAAATTAAGTGGCAGAGAATGGCTGGTTTTTTTTGTGACTTTTGCTTGAAAAAGACCTAACCATCAACGGCTAAAAATACTCTTAATCGACAAGGAGCAATTCGGTTTGTCGACCATTTAAATACCACACGCCGGTTTTATCGAAAATGGCGTCTTCTTCTAGCATAATTCTAATTTCTTTATTCCATGGTTTGATAAACACCGCATTGTTAAGCTCAATTGAATAAGCGGTGTTTAAATGCAGTGGGTAATCGCCATCTCCCGGCACGCCTTGTTGAGAATCCCACATACCTAATGTAGTGCCTGCTGCATGACCATGATAGCCAAGCGGGTGCGTATAAATAGTAGGTTTTAAGCCCTGTGCAATGGCTTTTTCGCGAGCGGCTTTTAATACCTGATTACCTGTTCTACCTTCACTAAATTCAGCGGTAAAAATATCTTGTAGTTTATTGCCTTTTTTTAACGCATCGACAAGGTAGTCGGGGGCTCGTGTTTCGTTAGGTTTTAACACATAGGCATGTTGTTGTGTGTCGGTGTTTAAGCGCAAATACGTAATACCAAAATCGACATGCAGTAAATCACCTGCTTGAATCACATTATCGGCATAGCCATTGGTAAAGCTGTCTTCGTGATCGAATGATTTACTGTCGGCGCGTTGAATTGCAATACTGGGGTGAAACCATGTTTGTAGTTTAAGGTCTTTTACGCGCTCTCTAAACCACCAGACTAAATCATCGCTGGTTGTTTTGCCTACCTTAATAACTTTGCTGGAAAAGCCCTCAGCAATAATCGCATGCGCAATTGCCACTATGTGTTTGTACATTTCTACTTCTTCAGGAATGCGCTGCTCTAACCAAGCAACAGCCAGCGGCTCTGCTGATATTATTTTATTTTTATAAGCACTCGGTAAGTTGGCCATTAAGTTATTGTAATCGCCAAGCACTAAACCATCCGCATGGCCCCAATCGGTAGAGGTATTTAGTGCGATGTTGCTTGGCTTGTAGCGTTCAATTATGTCATTAAGCGCTTGCCATTGGTTTGGTTGCGCTTTTTTATCCCAGCCCTTTGTAAATACATTACCTATTTTATAAGGGGCAATAGCGTAGGCATCAACACCGCCTTGCTTATTTTGAGCAAACAGTAAAATGGTGGTGCGCCTTGCCGATAACCACGTTGCAGGCAGCATGGTTTTTAGTATCGGGTCTTCGTTGTATTCACGGCTAATAAGCAGCCACATATCAATGTTGTGTTGCTTCATTAGGCTGGGCATTAACGTGTTAAACCTGAGCTCGGTGATATTATCGATAAACGCAGCACGTTCTTTCATTGATAAAATAGTCGGTACGTCACTCCCCTTAGCTAAAGGGCTTAACACAAGTGTGGCTAGCAAGATTACGCAAAGCATGAGTTGTTTAGTAAAGTGCATAATTGTTTTATTTTTAGGCTAATTAATTTATAACATGCCTGAATAACTGCGATAAACAAACAATTTGAGATAAATCGCCGGTAAGTGAGAAAAGTGCAGAGCGATTATTTTATTCGTGGTTTCAATTTTCGTTCGCGGCAGTTCATTTTCTCTAAAAGCGCAATTAACTTATACACATTTAACTTCATAGACAGTTTTATCTTTGGCTTTTCTTAAAGAGGTCGAAACAAACCTTATTAAGCACTCAGGGCTGTAATTTGTTATGCTATTAATCACCTCCGTGTCTAATCGGCCTTCAATAAAACAAAAGTTTTTAGCGCATTTTCCTCTATCATGAAGCCCATAAAGCTCACCTGTTACAGGGAGTAACTCTTTCATTTTTTGTCCTGATGACGCTTCTAAATTCTCATACCATATTCTGAACAGGCCTGAGTTATATAATTCATCGGTGAGAAAATAATGTGCAAATACTTTATCCTGTTCATCTACTTTCTCTAAAACGATATCATCTACACAGTATGTTCTAATGTCACGACTAAGAGAACGTTTTCGATAACCACAATGAGTATTAACCTCAGCTTTTTCAAGCTCTGGTAAAATACCTTTATATAAGTCACTATTAACGTCAATAGGGTGTCCTAGGACTATATCAGGCATAGCCTTTGCAAATGCTAGATGTTCTTCATCAGTATATGCCTTACGCAACATATAGCTTTTAAGCGCAATTGCTTCTGCTGCTCTGCCATTTTGAAGTGCAGGCATATTTTTTAAGTTTAAAATCTTCTGATGCAATTCTGCTTTTTTGTCATCGGTATTCGGCTTATCTTTTGAGAGTGGCTTATCAGCAACCTCTTCGCGAACTTCTAACGTTGTGGCGTGACTACGTTTTTTATCTTCTGAAACAACTTCGTCTCTATTGTTATCTAACAACCCTGTAAGCTGTAAAGAGACATAAATTAAAACACCTAAGATTACTAAAAATGAGAGCTTCTTCAATTTACCTTCCACTATATCAATCATATTAACGTCAATACATAAACCATTGTTTGTAATTGTTTTTTTAGGTTAGTTTACTTTGATTGGTTTTACAAGGTAGCGCTAAATAGCCTGTTTTATTCCTTTGCTAACTTACTCAATAAAGGGTCTCGATTGTTCAATGGGCTTTCTTACTTTCACTTGAAAGTTTTTACTCAAAATTAGTAGGCGAAATACATTTTGTATCAATAGGATGGGTAAGGTGGCTTTATAGTAAACTCAGAGCTTGTGAGTAATGAGCATTCAAATGAGTGCCCATTAACAGTGGAGTTTATTGCGCCGCAGCGAGTGCGCGGGCTCTAATATCTGCGGCAAAAGTTAAGCCTTTTTTAAAGCTTACCTCAGCAGCATTGATTTCACTTGGTTCACCATTAGCAGCTAATACAGCATGGCTAAGTGCATTATATAAATGAGTGATTTGCGCTTGATACGCTGATTCAATAGCCTGTTCAACAGTCGTCATTATTGTACCTTATAATTAATTTGAATTTTCATTTTAAGGTACAGTTATAATGCATGCACGAGAAAATTTTATCGCAGAACCCTTTTCGTGAGTGAAGCTGAAAACGACAAACAAAAATAATCGTTTGGAACCACCGAGATTTGGAGGCGCTACGCGCTACACAGAGGGTTAATATCTATTTAATGTATGAGTTACTCGTTGTTTCTAATTTTAAGTAATTAAGTATAGACTGGACTCGCTGAATCATTTCAACTTGCTTACTTATAAGGATATTAAATTGTCGCAACCTCTTCCTATTCCAGCACAACGTTGGCTCTCACTTTTATTGTGTGCGATTACCGCAGCCGCGATTACCGTATTCTTAAGTAACGTCAGTTTTGTACAACAAACTTACGCAAACTGGGGCAGCATTTTAAATACAAGTCCCGTGCTGCATTATAGTTTTGCTTTTCTTGCCGGGATTGGCATTAAGCTAGTGCTGGATAAGTTTTATATCTCCCACGCCAAGCGCAGTATTGGGTTTAACTGGCGATATCCACCGGTGACAATGAGTGTATTGTTTGGATTACTTTTCATTGTGGGTTATGTGTATTTAACGCATTCAGATGAAGCATTAGAGCAACTAATTGCCCAAACCTTTGGTGCTCTTAAATTTATAGTACTGAGCTTTTTAGCTATTGCAGCGACTACTATCTATCAAACAAAACTCTACACAGAAAAGCCTGTATTTTCAGCGGTACTGTGCGCGGTATCAGCATTTTATGTATTTTCAGCAATATACCTAGTTGAAATAGAACAAGCATTCTGTGTGTTTTTATTTATAGCAGCTGCCTATCTGGGTATGTCGATATATTTGTTATGGGAGCAGCTAAAAGCACCTAGCGCAGAGTCGAGAGTCGAATCAAAACAAGAAGCGGAATTAACGCTTGAGAGCTTAGAAGATTTTCGAAAATGGTTTAAAGACGATTCAACTATTAAAAATACAGAGAAATTAGAGCCTGATTTGCAGGTTTATGCAAAGCGCATTGCAGATCGACTGCTAAAAAGAGGTGATCAGGGAGGGGGTCAACTAAAGGGAGCGCAACATATCGCATTGTGTGGGCCATTTGGTTGTGGAAAAAGCAGCATAGTTGACAGTATTGCAAGTGAGTTAGCAAAAAGCCCTAAGCAAAGTGGGGAATGGATACACAGCGATATATCAACATGGGGTGCAGCAAGCGGCAGTGTCGCGCATGTAGTACTTAGCCATATTATCGATGATATCAGCCAGCACATTGATATGTGTGCCTTTCGTGCATTACCAAAGCATTATACAGAAGCGATGAAAGTAGGCGGTAGTTTTTTCCAATTTGCATCTACACTACTCGCAGGCCCCGTTGATATTGAGAAAAGGTTTAAAAAGCTTAATGATGTTCTTGAAGCAACCAATCATAAATTATTGATCACACTGCAAGACGTAGATCGCGGCACTGGCGATGATAACGAAAAACGCTTAAATGATATAGCTGCGTTGTTGGATAGGTTAAAAGACAGAGGTTTAAGTCATATCAACTTTATAATCGCGATGGGTAATGAAAATGAAGTTGCGGCAGAAGTAATATCAAAAGCGACTGATTATAAAGAAGGTGTTGCTGCAAAGGATTGCTACGAATATTTAAGTAAATATACAAAACTCTGTTTAGAAAGTGCATTACGGCCAAATAAAGGGCGGGAAATTGATAGTTATAAAATAGCGGGAGGTAGAGGGTTATTAAAGCTAGATAGCCTCAATGCTGGTCAGCGTGATAGTTTATCATCTGAATTAAAAAGGTTCGAAATATCTATCAGTTATATTAATGGCAGTATCGCCTCACTTCGAGTACTTAAAAAAGTTTTACGTAGAGTTGAACAAATTTGGCAACCTGGAAAGCTTATGGGTGAGGTTAACTTTATCTCCTTGATAATGGTTACAACTTTTCGAGAAGTTTATCCTGTTCAATATGCTAGGTATCAAAAACTAGCAACAAAAGAAAATCAATTACTAAATAGGTGGTCCGACCCTCAGAGCCTTAAGTTAAAAATAACAGATATTTGTAAAAGTAATGATGATGTTCAAAGTGAATTGCTAACAAAATTTTTAGAGCATATGCTCCGAATTGATTGGCGTGAAAATGATGCCGAGTCTAATTCAAAACAAATAGTAAGGGATAAATTAATTGATAGAGGTTCTATAAAGGAGAGTACCGCCTCAGTAATAATTGAAAGTAAAGATTTAAAAAATATTCAGCTAAATCCATTGCGATTTGAGGTGGATAGTTCTGCAATTAAAAGTGAGAAAGGCTCTAATAATGAAAATTTGGTAATGAACCCTAAGTTTAATTACCTGCAATCAGTTGGCTGTACAAATCCAGCCGTCAATTATTTAGATCGTATCCAACGTGAGCAGTTACAAAACACAGAACTGAGCGATCAAGCATTAATCGCCAAAGTTATTGAGCTACGCAAGTCTAAAGATATTTTAGAGTTTTTGAATAAATGGCTTGAGTTGGATAGTGACTATCGTTTAGGTGTAGAGCGATTCTTTTTTATACCTCATTGCTGTGATGATTTAAGTGAGGGGCTTGTGGACTTTTTTGAGAGTTCAAGCCTTGATAGAGGTCCAAACTTTCAAGACTTTAGTAAAAATTGTGATATTGAGCTTAGTATAGTGTGGCTTATCGCTGAGAATTTATCTTTAAGTAATCTATATCAAGTTATTAATTTTTTCTTTAATAGCATTGAAGTTAATAGCCCAAAAAGTAAGACTGAACTGGGGTATGTATTCTATTTATTGGTTACTGAAATGCTGGATTTAATGTCAGATACTTCAGAACCAGAAATTAAAAGGGCATTTTTTAGAGAGCTAAATAAGGCTGAGAATGAAGAAGCTCATATGTTTTTCTGTTTATTTTTGATTTCTTGTAGAGGTAAATATAATTTTGATGTTGTGAGTAATAGTTATAAATTTGATATTTCAAGTATCAAAATTGCGGGAGAAAGCCTTAATGTTATATTGGGTGTGAATTCAACTGAAAGGCTAGAAATATCAATAAATCAGGATATTAAATTTGATAACGCTTTAGGGTTAAATAAAGCAATAGAAAAATATATTAAGCCAGATTTTAATCGGTAATACCCTCGGTGTAGCGCGCAGCGCCTCGGTAGTGAAAGTGTCTTTTAAAATAGAACACGGTGTAGAGTCTTTCGTGGCTGAAGCCATCTCCTACGGGGTGTACTTGCGGTTTTACATCTTGTAGGTCAGGCTTTAGCCTGAAAAATGTGACGGGATAAATCCCAACCTGCAAAAGAATACGATACCAGACCTCTGTGTAGCACGAAGTGCCTCAGTGTACTCGGTGGTTAAATAGCTTTTGGTTTGTTTATTTTGACTGAATCACAATACTGCCGAAGCCCGAAGCCCGAAGCCCGAAGCCCGAAGCCCGAAGCCCGAAGCCCGAAGCCTTATTGCGCTGGGTTTCGCTTCGCTCTACCCAGCCTACATCTCAACATTCAACCCAGTTGAAAGTGCTTATTCTTCTATCGCGCTCACAATGAAGTAGGGGTTCAGGTATTCATCTTTTGTATTATAAAGTAGCGGGCTACCGTCGAGTTTAGTGACTTTTGCACCGGCGATTTCAGCAATCGCATGGCCGGCACCGGTGTCCCATTCGCAGGTTGGGCCGAGGCGAGGGTATATATCAGCGCTGCCTTCGGCAACCAAGCACAGTTTTAGTGAACTGCCTTTTGATACCATTTCAACGTCGTCAAAGCGTTTTACAAATTCAGCTAAATCAGGGGAAGGGTGTGAGCGGCTGCCGACTACGCGAATCAACCCTTTGTTAGGTTTAGTGGTTACCTTAAGCTCTATGCGTTCATCGCCTTTGTCTTTAAATGCACCGATGGCCTCTGCGGCGAGGTAAGAAACGCCAATCGCTGGGGCGTCTACCACGGCTAATGTGGGTTTACCGTTTTCGATTAGTGCGATGTTTACCGTGAACTCGCCGTTCTTTTTAATAAACTCTTTAGTGCCGTCAATGGGGTCTACCAGCCAGTAGCGAGTCCAAGTTTGGCGGACATCCCAGCTGATATCAGCACTTTCTTCACTAAGTACTGGCACATCAGGGGTTAAGAGTTTTAAACCGTTGGCAATCACTTTGTGGGCTGCTAGATCAGCGTCAGTTACAGGGCTTTCATCCGCCTTATACTCAACATTAAAGTCTTTTTCGTAAATCCCCATAATGGCGTTACCGGCTTGGCGGGCGAGGATCAATACTTCTTCTAGCAGTTCCGTTTGGTTCATGACTTAACCTTTAATAATTTGCTGTTGTTTTAGATACGCTATCAGCTCTTGCACCGATCGGTCTAGCGTGTTTTTACTGGTATCTAATATTATTTCCGGTGAATGAGGTATTTGATAGTCAGAATCAATCCCTGTGAAATGCTTAATTTCACCCGCGCGGGCTTTTTTATACAAGCCTTTAGGGTCGCGACTTTCACAGACATCCAATGGTGTGTCTAAAAACACTTCAATAAACTCGCCATCACCCACTAATTCTCTGACCATATCGCGCTCGGCCCGAAACGGTGAAATAAATGCGGTGAGCACTAAAAGCCCGGCATCAACCATGAGTTTGGCGGTTTCACCAACGCGGCGGATATTCTCTATGCGGTCTTCGTCGCTAAAGCCTAAGTCTTTACATAAGCCATGGCGAACGTTGTCACCATCAAGCAGGTAAGTATGAATACCTTGTTGATTAAGTGCGCTTTCAAGGGCGTTTGCGACGGTGCTTTTGCCTGAGCCAGAAAAACCGGTAAACCATAAAATAGCGGGTTTATGGCTTTTATGCTCACTACGCTGTGATTTAGTAATGGCATAATTGTGCCAAACAATATTCTCATCCATTTTAATACTCTCTTATAGAATCTTGAGTAACGCTGGTTAAAACGGGAATACCAGCGGAATTAGGGTTAATACCGTTATTGAATAAATAATAGAAAGCGGTAAACCCATTAATACGTAATCTTTTAGCCGGTAGTTGCCCGCGCTGTAAACCATTAAGTTAGTTTGATAACCAAACGGTGAGATAAAACTGGCCGATGCGCCAAAGGCTACCGCCATAATAAATGGCAGTGGGTCTACATTAAAGCCAATCGCTAAAGCGTAAGCTACAGGGAATGATAAAGCCGCGGCTGCATTATTTGTAATAAGTTCAGTGAATAACACCGTCATTATGAATATGGCGATAAACGCACCATAAGGGCCAAAGTCACCGAGTACATAAAACATAGCGTCAGATATTTGCCCAGCTAAGCCTGTGCCTATCATGAGCTTGGCAAGGCCAATGGCACTTCCGACTACCGCCAGTAATTCGATAGGGAAACGGCGTTTCACTTCATTGAGCTTGATGGTGCCTGTGAGCATTAAGCCGATGAGCAGTACCAACAAGCCTTTAACAAGTGGCACGATACCAAAAATGCTTAAGCCTAATACGGCGGCAAAACTGGCCAGCACTAAATTTGATTGTTTTGAGGCAAGGTGAGTTTGTAAATCAAGCCCTGAAATATAAACAAATTCGCGCTTTAAATTAGGTAAGGTGTAAAAGTCTTTACCGGGCGCGAGAATAAGCGAATCGCCGGCTTGAAGCTGCACTTTACCAAGACCACCTTGCAGGCGGTCGTGACCACGGCGAATAGCAATAACTGCAGCGTGGAACTGCTCGCGAAAACGAATCTCTTTAACCGTTTTACCAATAAACTTAGATGATTGACTCACAACCACTTCAACAAGGTGTTCTACGTCTTTTTCGTGTTTGTCATGCACGACTTTTAAGCCATCAAAACGCGTGAGCAGTGGTACTGATTTAATATCGCCAACAAACAGCAATACATCGCCAGATTTAATTACTTGCTGTGGAGTGACCGCGCATATGCGCCTGTCACCACGTAAAATTTCCGCTAGGAATAAATCTTTGAGGTCGCGTAGGCCATTTTCTTCCACGCTTTTACCTATCAGTTTTGAGTCTGATTCAACTTTACCTTCAAGGTAAAAAGGCACGACTTCTTGGTCGTTTTTACCGTTGTCGGGTAAGTATTTCAGCATCACTAAAATAGTAATTAGGCCTACACTTAATGCGCCTAAGCCGACTAAAGTAAAGTCGAAAAAGCCCAGTGGGGCCATGCCTGCATCAACGGCAAAACCATTGACGATTAAATTTGTTGAAGTACCAATTAAGGTAATCGTGCCACCTAATATGGCGGTGTACGATAAAGGTAACAACAGCTTTGACGGTGAATGCGTTGGGCTGTCTTTAATTGCTGTAATTAAAGAGGCCACTACGGCGGTGTTGTTAGTAAAAGATGACAAAAAGGCGGTTGAAAGGCCGAGTTTAGTCACTGAGCTGGATAAGCTGCCTTTTGACAGTGACTGGGCTAATTTTTGCACCAGTGTCGTTTTTTCTACCGCAATAGAAACTAACACCAATAATATAAGTGTGATAAGCGAGGGGTTGGCATAGTTTACCAACATGTCTTCAAGCTCAATCAGGCCAGCTAAATAGGCGGTACCAATGGCACCGACAAAAAGCCATGCTGGCTTTAGTCGGGTGCCAAAAAGGCAACCCACTAAAGTAAGCATAATGCCTGTTAATACTAGCTGTTGATACATGCTTTAAATGTCCTTAACAGGCAAAGGTAGTTATTTAAGCTTAGAAATATCAAGCGCTTGCCAGTGTGGGAAGTGCTTGCGTACTAATGCGTTAAATTCAACTTCAAAATCACTGTAGTTACCGCTTTGCTCTTGGCTAGCGAGAACCTGCTCAATCATACCCGCCGCAACGGTTAGATTAGACAAACGGTCAATCATGATAAACGCGCCCGTCTCGTGATTGTTGTGATACTCATCAGCTAAAATTGTTTCTGTAAGCTCAAGCGTCACAATTGCGATTTCGTTCAGTTGTAGGCTGTCAGCGGTGCCGTGTTCAAGGGTGTTCACATCAATGGTGTGATCAATCTTTTTCACGATAGCCGATGTATTCTTACTGCCTAACTTAAAGTTGTAGCTTTTACCTAGTACAAGCGGTGCTTCATGCATCCACACTAATTTTGCTTGTATTTGGTTAGTCACTGCGGCGGCTGAATCAGCAGGTACAATTACATCACCGCGACTGATATCTATCTCAGTGTTCAATGTGATAGTAATTGCCTGACCAGCATATGCTGTGTCTAAATTGCCGTCAAACGTGACAAGTTCTTTAATGTTTGATGTTTTACCCGATGGTAATACTTTTACTGCATCACCAACAGATAACTTACCCGATGTTAGTGTACCTTGGAAACCACGGAAGTTTAAATTTGGACGCACTACGTATTGCACCGGGAAACGCGCTTCAAAGCCCGTGTCTGTTTCAGCAGCAGGTGAGTCTTCAAGTAACTCAAGTAACGGCTTATCAGTGTAATATGGTGTGTGTGCAGAGCGTGTTACTACGTTATCGCCTTTAAGCGCCGACATAGGTACAAACTTAATGTTAGAGACGTTAAGCTGCTCAGCAAACTTTAGGTAGTCCGCTTTGATGCGCTCATAAACGGTTTCGTCAAAATCAACGATATCCATTTTGTTAATCGCCACAACAAACTGCTTAATGCCCAATGAATCACAGATAAAGCTGTGACGCTTAGTTTGTACTTGCACACCATAGCGCGCATCAACAAGAATGATTGCCACATCACTGGTAGATGCACCCGTTACCATGTTGCGGGTGTATTGCTCATGCCCTGGCGTATCTGCAATGATGAATTTACGCTTGGCCGTTGAAAAGTAACGATACGCTACGTCAATGGTAATGCCTTGCTCACGCTCTGCTTGCAGGCCATCAACCAGTAAGGCTAAATCAAGTTCTTCACCTGCGTTGCCTACTTTTTCGTTATCTTTATGCAGTGCTGCTAGCTGATCTTCATAAATTTGGTGGCTGTCATGTAATAGACGGCCAATCAGGGTTGATTTGCCGTCATCTACGCTGCCACAGGTCAACATACGTAATAAGCTTTTATCTTGTTGGCGAGCAAGGTAGGCATCGATACCCAGTTCTCTTACTTCGTTAATTGTGTCGTTAGTGTTAGTAGACATTAGAAATAGCCCTCACGTTTTTTCTTCTCCATTGAACCTGCTGAATCATGATCTATTACTCGGCCTTCACGCTCTGATGACGTTGATAGCAGCATTTCTTCGATAATTTCAGTTAAAGTACCGGCAGTTGACTCTACGGCACCGGTCAGCGGGTAGCAGCCTAATGTACGAAAACGCACTGATTTCATTTCTGGTACTTCACCTTCGTTTAGTGGCATACGTTCGTCATCAACCATGATCAACGTGCCGTCACGCTCTACAACAGGGCGCTCTTTAGCTAGGTATAGCGGTACCATATCGATGTTTTCTTGATAGATGTATTGCCAAATATCAAGCTCGGTCCAGTTAGACAGTGGGAATACACGAATACTTTCACCTGGATTTACTTGGCTGTTATACGTGTTCCACAGTTCTGGGCGTTGATTTTTAGGGTCCCATCTGTGGTGCTTATCACGGAACGAGTACACACGCTCTTTTGCACGTGATTTTTCTTCATCACGGCGCGCGCCACCAAAGGCAGCATCAAAACCATATTTATCAAGTGCTTGTTTTAAGCCTTGAGTTTTCATTATGTCTGTGTGCTTGCCTGAGCCATGAGTAAATGGACCCACGCCCATCGCTAAACCTTCAGGGTTTTTATGAACGATTAGGTCAAAGCCGTACTCTTTTGACAAGCGGTCACGAAACTCAATCATTTCTTTAAACTTCCAGTCGGTATCAACGTGGAGCAGTGGAAATGGAATTTTACCAGGGTAAAAAGCCTTACGCGCTAAGTGTAAAAGCACCGATGAATCTTTACCGATAGAGTAAAGCATAACTGGGTTCTCAAACTCAGCGGCGACTTCGCGCATGATTTTGATACTTTCAGCTTCTAGTTGCTGAAGGTGAGTTAAAGCCATTGTTAGTCGTCCTACTAAAATGATTAAAGTTAAAAATTAAAAGTAATAAAAATTTGTTCTTAAGCTACGTCGGTCAGCGGTTGTGCAAAGCTGCTGGTTTGTGCTTTTTCGCCAAACCAATGAAGTTGCTCATGTAGAGAGGCCACTTCACCAATAATCAGTAATGCGGGTGAAATAATGCTGTGACTTTCAATTAAGTCGGCTAATTCACCTAGTTTTCCTGTTACAACGCGTTGGTTTTTACGTGTACCGTTTTCAATAATTGCAACAGGTGTATCTGCACCACGGCCATGTTTTAATAGCTGCGCTTGAATATGTGGTGATTTAATCACCCCCATATAAATTGCTAAGGTTTGGTTAGGTTTAGCGAGCGATTGCCAATCCAATTCTTGACCGTCTTTTTTACAGTGACCTGTCACAAATTGAATGGCTTGCGCATGGTCGCGATGAGTAAGCGGAATACCTGCATAAGCACTGCAACCTGCGGCAGCGGTAATACCAGGTACAATTTGGTAGCTTACTTGGTTCGCTGCTAATACTTGTACTTCTTCGCCGCCACGGCCATAAATAAATGGATCGCCGCCTTTAATTCGGCACACTTTCTTACCTTGCTTAGCAAAGTCGACCAGCATTTGGTTGGTGTCTTCTTGGACCACACTGTGATCGCCCAAGCGTTTACCGACACAGACTAAATCAGCATCACGACGAACCAGTTCCATGATCTCGTCTGACACGAGGTAGTCGTATACCACCACATCAGCTTGTTGCATTAATTGCAGTGCTTTTAACGTTAATAATTCTGGGTCACCTGGGCCTGCACCAATCACGTACACTTCACCCTCGGGCTCTGGCTTGGCATCAAGGAGTTGCTCTAATTGCGCCATGGCTGATTGTGTATCACCACTTTGTACTTTGCTGACCACGGAAGAATCAAATACGCCTTCCCAAAATTGACGGCGGTCGGCAAAGTGTTTAAAACGTTGTTTAACTTTATCTCTAAAACTACCTACTAAGGTTGCTAACGGGCCAATGTGCTGCGGGATCAGTGTTTCGAGCTTTTCACGTAGTCGCCTGGCTAAAACAGGCGCTGTACCTGCGCTTGAAATGGCAATGGTAATCGGATCACGGTCAACAATAGAGGGAAAAATAAACGTGCATTTAGGTTGGTCATCAACCACGTTTACAAACACATTGCGTGCGTTGGCAAGCTCAAACACCGCATTGTTAACTTCGTCTCGGTCGGTTGCAGCAATAACCAGCATTTTTCCGTCTAGGTGCGACTCGTCAAAGTAGGCGTCTATTAGGGTAACTTCGTTGTGTTGTGCATGTTCTTTTAATTCGTCACAGAACCAAGGTGCCACTAAGGTGACATCTGCACGGGCTTTTAAAAATGCACGGCATTTGCGTAATGCAACCTCTCCACCACCCACAACCAGTACGGGTTTATTATCTAGCTTGGTGAAGATAGGTAAATATTGCATTGTAGTAACACCTCTTAACAACTGTCATAGCATATATGCTTAATAGAAACGCAGAATATAGCGCGTTTAGCGAAGTAAAAAATAATTAAAACCCTGTTTATATAACCAAAAGTTATATGTGGTGTGTTGATTTGGCCTAAGGCTTAGTTAACAAGGGATTGCAGCTACTTTCAAGCGGATTGTTCTGCTTATGGTGATTAGTTATGAGATATAGCTAGATTATGATAATTTGCTACTATGGATCACTAATTTAGATATGAGTAGAGCGATAAATTCATGAATGAAAAACATAAAAATGCAGCGCGTGCTGTGGCCCTTATGGATTTAACAACGCTTAATGACACTGATACCACTCAGACGATCGAGCAATTGGTAGCAAGCATCCAGCCTTTATTGGGTACGCCAGCTGCGGTGTGCGTGTATAGTGAATTTGTTGACGATGCAAAAGTGTTATTGGCACACAAAGGGTTAAATCACGTTAAAGTGGCAACCGTAACCAATTTTCCTTCTGGTGACGGCGTGTTAAGTGATGTGATTAATGAAACCTTAGTTGCGATTGAGCGTGGCGCTGACGAAATTGACCTAGTACTGCCTTACAAAGCGTTAGCAGCGGGTGATGATGCTAAAGCGCTTGAATATGTAACAGCCAGCAAAGCGGTATGCCCTGAGCATGTAAAGTTAAAAGTGATCATTGAGTCAGGTGAGCTTAAAACACACGCATTGATTAAACAAGCAACCGAAATAGCCATTGCTGGCGGGGCTGACTTTGTTAAAACCAGCACCGGAAAAGTGGCAATGAACGCGACACTTGATGCAACAAAAGTAATGCTAGAAACAATTAAAGCCTCAAATAAAGTGGTCGGGTTTAAAGCCGCAGGCGGTGTTAAAACGGTCAGCGAAGCTGGAGATTATTTACACCTAGCGAACGATGTTATGGGGGCTGATTACTTAAATCCACAGACATTTAGGTTTGGCGCTTCGAGTTTACTAAGTCAGGTATATACCGTTTTAAATGAAACGTGACAGTGAACGCGGAAAAGTAGCCCTTGAGCATGGGGCTGCTAAGTTATTTTTACGCTGTTATGAAAAAGAGTTTGGCGTAGAAATGCGCAATATTTGGCACAACACCCCGAGCAAGCCCGATATTAGCTGTTACCAAGGTGATGCACTGTTAGATATTGAAATTGCTCACCTTTATGCCAGTGAAACGGAAGCGATGGCAGTGCTTGGGCGACCATTATCAATTTCAATGCAGTGTGCACTGGCTAAAATGGCCCAAGATCCCAGCGATCAGAAGTTACTCGCCCCATTGCAGAGGCTGTTAAAACAAAAGGCAACGAAGCGTTATAATTCAACGCGTACATGGTTACTTATTCGCAATGCAAGTCCGCTTTGGCTTAAAGCCGATTTTGAACAGCAACTAACAAACATTGAAGTGCCGAAAAAGCACCCATTTGAACAAATTTGGTTGTTGTGTGATTTTTACAAAGGCGACATGCTACGTTTGGTATAACAATAAGAAAAGGCTGAAAATGAAAATGAGACGTTCAGGGACACAGGTCATGTTTAATAATTTGCTGAAGGCTGGCACGATAGCTGGGGTTGCAGTATTGAGCTTAACCGCGTGTACAAATCCGAGTACGCCTGCAGGTCAGGAAGGGTACGTATACGAAAAGCCACGTGTATTCGGCGAAGGGGGGTATCAAGGCTCAATGGTTGGCCCTAGTAATTTTGGTATGTCACTATTGCGTAATGAAGTGATTAATATCGATATGCGGCCTAATACCTACACCGAAGCATTTCAAATTTTAGCCAATGATGATTTAAATATTCGGTTTGATTTTCATGCTGTTATCTCAATTGAAACGGGCTCTGTTAAAACCGTCATTGAGCAGTTTGGTGGTGAAAACTGGTATCCACGTTTTGTACGAGAAACATTTAGAACATACGTAAGAGACATTGTGCAAAAATATGACAGTGGCGAACTTAAAACTAACCGTGAAAAAATAGCACAAGAAGTCACAACTCGATTGCAAAAGTACCTCTCTGCGACCCCTTTTAAATTAGCAAATGTCGTAGTTGGTAACATAAATTACCCGGCTATAGTGGCTAACGCTGTAGAGAAAAAGTTGGCTGCGCAGCAGTTATTGTCAGAAAAAGAAACGCAAAAAGAAATTGCCCGTAAAGATGCTGAAATAAGGGTTGAAGAGGCCAAAGGTATTGCGCAGGCACAAAAAATAATTAATGCCACACTGACGCCGAATTACTTACAGCATGAAGCGATTAATGCGCAAATGAAAATGGCTGAGTCACCGAATCACACAACAGTGTATATTCCCGTTGGCAACAATGGTGTACCACTGGTGAAAGGGACTAAGTAAGTTATACCCAAGCCACCTTAAGATGCAGAGTTCAGCGTTTCACAGGGGCTTAATATCAAGGGGGTACTTTGTAAGAATGGCAGTCTTTTTTAAGCAGTAACAACGATGTGAGTAAGTGCCTGTGAAACGCCCAAGGGGTTGGTTTAAAAACGATTTATACTGCGTTATTGATTTTAACAATAGAACCACTATTACTTGCAATCAATGCCTTGCTTAAATTGCTTTTAATTCCAACGACGGCCGCATCTTGAAGTGGTTTGGGTATATTTATTAACTTAGCGGTAAATTAACCGCTAAGATTTTATAATATGGGCATCTTTTACTCTTGTGTTAATGATTTGCGTAAGTATAATAGGCATCCACTTTGCAGGGGCGTAGTTCCAATTGGTAGAACAGCGGTCTCCAAAACCGACGGTTGGGAGTTCGAATCTCTCCGCCCCTGCCAATTTTTCTTGTAAGTGGGTAAAGTCTTAGGTTAAAAATCGGTTTAAATTAGTCTGTTTTTAAGTTTAGATTTTAATGGATTAACCCTGCCATCGTGTAGGGTTGTTGTGTCTGTAGTTAAGGTAATAATATTATGAGCACGAATGTGGAAACACCATCAAGTGGGATGGATGCGGTAAAGTGGCTTGTGGCAATTGCGCTACTTGCAGGCGCAGTAGTTGGTAATTATATGTATGCAGATCAGTCTGTATTGTTACGTGCTATTGGTGTTGTTGTTGCTGTTGCAGCGGGTTTAGGCATCGCAGCAGTAACTGAAAAAGGACGTACCTTCCTTGCTTTTGCAAAAGAAGCGCGTATTGAAGTACGTAAAGTAGTATGGCCTACACGCCAAGAAACTACCCATACGACATTTATTGTAATGGTTGCAACTGTGATTATGGCATTAATCCTTTGGGGTTTAGATGGCATTTTATTCCGCGCAGTAGGCTTTTTAACTGGATTGGAGATCTGATCCCATGTCGGATGAGAACAACGAAAAGAAACTACGTTGGTACGTAGTACAGGCTTTCTCGGGTTATGAGAAGCGTGTTGCACAAACCATTCTTGAGCATATCAAGATTGAAGGTTTAGAAGATAGTTTTGGTGAAGTATTAGTGCCAACAGAAGAAGTGGTTGAGATGCGCGCGGGTCAAAAGCGTAAATCTGAGCGTAAGTTCTTCCCAGGTTATGTATTAGTACAAATGGATATGAACGATGCAAGCTGGCACTTAGTGAACAGCACTGCACGTGTAATGGGCTTTATCGGTGGTACTTCTGACCGTCCAGCGCCTATCAGCTCTAAAGAAGCTGAGCGTATTCTAAACCGCTTACAAGAAAACGCAGAAGCACCTAAACCAGCAACATTATTTGAACCGGGTGAAGTGGTTCGTGTTGTTGACGGTCCATTTGCTGACTTTAGTGGTGTGGTTGAAGCTGTTGACTACGAAAAGAGCCGCGTAAAAGTATCTGTACTTATCTTTGGTCGTTCTACGCCTGTTGACCTTGAATTTGGTCAAGTTGAACAAGATAAGTAATAAAAATTAGATAGTTTATGCGAAGTGATTTATTACTTTGCATAGTACTTGAAAAAGGCCGCTGATTAACTTATAATCAGCGGCCTTTTTGTATTCAGGGATAGAGTTTCTTGAATTGATTACAAAAAGTACGAAACCAATTTTTAAACTGGGAAGCCGCTAGAGTACGCGTCCTCGCGCGCACAAGGCTAAGACCCACCTAATGAGGTATTTATAATGGCTAAGAAAGTTGAAGCTCTAATCAAGCTACAAGTTGCTGCTGGTATGGCTAATCCTAGTCCTCCAGTAGGTCCAGCACTAGGTCAACACGGTGTAAACATCATGGAATTCTGTAAAGCGTTCAACGCACGTACAGAATCTATCGAAAAAGGCGCTCCAGTTCCTGTAGTGATCTCTGTTTACGGCGACCGTTCATTTACGTTCGACATGAAAACGCCACCGGCTGCTTACTTACTTAAGAAAGCTGCAGGCATCAAATCAGGCTCAGGCCGTCCTAACACTGAAAAAGTAGGCACAGTAACTCGTGCTCAACTTGAAGAAATCGTTGAGACTAAACGACCTGATCTTACAGCGGCTGATATGGACGCTGCGGTTCGCACTATCGCAGGTTCTGCGCGTGCGATGGGCTTGAACGTAGAGGACTAAGATAATGGCTAAATTAACTAAACGTATGCGTACTATCCGCGAAAAAGTGGAAGTAACTAAAGATTACGAAATCAACGAAGCAGTTGCTCTTTTAAAAGAGTTAGCGACAGCTAAATTCGTAGAAAGTGTTGACGTTGCTGTTAACCTTGGTATCGATGCTCGTAAATCTGATCAAAACGTTCGTGGTGCTACTGTACTACCTAACGGTACTGGTCGTGACGTTCGCGTTGCAGTATTCACACAAGGCGCTAACGCAGAAGCTGCGAAAGAAGCCGGTGCTGAACTAGTAGGTATGGAAGATCTTGCTGATCTAGTTAAGAAAGGCGAGATGAACTTTGACGTTGTTGTTGCATCACCAGACGCTATGCGTGTTGTTGGTCAACTAGGTCAAATCTTAGGCCCACGTGGTCTAATGCCAAACCCTAAAACTGGTACTGTAACACCTAACGTTGCAGAAGCAGTTAAAAATGCAAAAGCTGGTCAAGTGCGTTACCGCAATGACAAAAACGGCATCATCCATACTACAATTGGTAAGGTTGATTTCACAGCTGAGCAACTTCAACAAAATCTTGAAGCTCTTATTGTTGCGCTTAAGAAGGCTAAACCTTCTCAAGCTAAAGGTACTTACGTGAAGAAAGTAACTATCTCTACAACAATGGGCGCAGGTGTTTCTGTTGACCAAGGCACTTTAAGCACAACTGTAGCTTAATAGGTGTTTACATGGCGTGAAATTTGTACTATAATTTCGCGCCATTTTGTTGAATAATTTGATTGTTCGACAATGTAAAGAATTCGGGTTGAAGTTCATAATTTCGGTGCGCCTTAGGGCTAAGCGATAAATTGAACTTCCGTCCAAGACCGTAGGTGGTTTCGGCCTTAATTTTTACCTACGTAGACGGTGTGAATCCCCAGATAGATTTTTCCTAATCTTCTGGCTCTCGCCGTAAAAAGCATCTCCATCACATGTGGTGGGGAAGAGTAAAACAGGGAAACCGATAAACGGTGACCCATTAAACCAGGAGTAACACCCATGGCTTTAAATCTTCAAGGCAAAAAAGCAATTGTTGCTGAAGTCAACGAAGCAGCCACTGGTGCTCTATCTGCAGTAATCGCAGATTCTCGTGGTGTAACAGTTGGTGCAATCACTGCCCTTCGTAAAGAAGCTCGTGAAGCAGGTGTTTGGATGAAAGTTGTCCGTAACACTTTAGCAAAACGTGCTATCGAAGGAACAGATTTTGAGTGCCTTAACGATTCATTAGTTGGTCCAAGCTTAATCGCTTTCTCATCAGAGCACCCAGGTGCTGCTGCGCGTATCTTCTCAGATTTCGCGAAAAAGAATGAGAAATTCGAAATTAAAACGGCCGCTTTTGAAGGCAATGTAGTAGATGCAGCTATGCTTGCAACTCTACCTACATACGACGAAGCTGTTGCACGCTTAATGAGCGCTATGAAAGAAGCGTCTGCTGGCAAATTGTGTAAAACAATTGAAGCAGTACGTGTACAGAAAGAAGAGCAAGCTGCTTAATTTTAAGCTGTATAAACTCTCTTTCGGTGTAAAATTTTTTTGGACCTTTGAGTCCGTTAATTATTAGGAAATTTGTAATGTCTGTAACTAAAGACCAAATCCTTGACGCAATTGCTGAAATGTCAGTAATGGACGTTGTTGCTCTTATTGAAGCAATGGAAGAAAAATTCGGCGTAACTGCTGCAGCTGCTATGGTAGCAGGTCCTGCTGCTGAAGCTGCTGAAGAGAAAACTGAATTTGACGTAATCCTTACTGGCGCTGGCGCTAACAAGGTTGCGGCAATCAAAGCTGTACGTAGCGCAACTGGCCTAGGCCTTAAAGAAGCGAAAGCTTTAGTTGAAGCTGCTCCAACTCCAGTTAAAGAAGGTATCTCTAAAGAAGAAGCTGAAGCTCTTGCTAAAGACCTTACTGAAGCTGGTGCTGAAGTTGAGGTTAAGTAATCTAGCTCACGCTAGGTTCGCTGCCTGAGAAATCAGGCAAGGGCTGGTGATTATTTAATCACCGGCCTTTTTGCGCTATAGAGTTATGTATTCCTGTAGCTCAAATAAAATCTGATTTTCTCTTTACTTTCAACGCTTTATAGTTTGCTAGTGTTAAAGTGGGAGTCTTTCGGAACAACAATTAAATGTTGTACATATTGGCATAGATGCCAGTTAAGTCTGTTCTTACAAGAACAGGTCGGGTCAAAGATCAGCAAGCTGAGGAACCCCATGGCTTACTCTTATTCTGAAAAGAAACGTATCCGTAAGGATTTTGGTAAACGTCCACAAGTATTGGATATACCTTTCTTACTGTCGACGCAGTTAGAATCGTTTAAAAAATTCTTAGTCCCGGACGCTGATGGCGATCATGGTTTGGAAGCAGCCTTCCAATCTGTATTTCCAATCAAAAGCTACTCGGGAAATTCTGAGCTTCAATACGTAAGTTATCGTATTGGTGAGCCAGTATTCGATGTAAAAGAATGTCAAATTCGCGGTGTGACTTTTTCTGCTCCACTTCGCGTAAAATTGCGTCTTGTAGTAATGGACAAAGAAGCTCCAGGCACAGTTAAAGACATTAAAGAGCAAGAAGTTTACATGGGCGAAATTCCGCTCATGACCGATACCGGTACCTTTGTAATCAATGGTACAGAGCGTGTTATCGTTTCTCAGCTACACCGTAGCCCTGGTGTATTCTTTGATAACGACCGCGGTAAAACTCACTCATCGGGTAAAGTACTATATAACGCACGTGTAATTCCTTACCGTGGTTCATGGTTAGACTTTGAGTTTGATGCAAAAGATAACTTATATGTACGTATTGACCGTCGTCGTAAATTGCCGGCGTCTATCATTTTACGTGCACTTGAGTACACGACTGAAGAAATCCTTGAGATGTTCTTCGAAACCACTGCATTTGAAGTAACTGACGGTAAAGTTCTAATGGAACTTGTACCTTCACGTTTACGTGGTGAAACCGCTGCCTTTGATATTAAAGGTGAAGACGGTGACGTGTTAGTTGAAAGTGGTCGTCGTATTACTGCGCGCCATATCAAAAGCATTGAGAAAAAAGGCATTACTCAGTTAGAAGTACCACATGAGTACATTATTGGTCGTGTTGTTGCAAAGAACTACGTTGATGAGTCAACGGGTGAAATCATTGCTACAGCAAATGACGAACTAACACTTGAGCTAATGGCTGAGCTTGTAAAAGCGGGTCACACTAAGATTGATACATTGTATATCAATGAAGTAGACAGTGGTGCGTACATCTCAGATACGTTACGTATCGACTCAAGCACTAACCGTTTAGAAGCACTTGTTGAAATTTATCGCATGATGCGCCCAGGCGAGCCACCGACGAAAGACGCGGCTGAAGCCTTATTTGAGAACCTATTTTTCTCAGAAGAACGCTATGACTTATCAACAGTAGGTCGTATGAAGTTCAATAGCCGTGTTGGTTATGATACTGATACAGGCCCAGGCACATTAAGCAAAGAAGACATCGTGTCTGTTATGAAGGTATTAATTGCTATTCGTAACGGTCAAGGCGATGTTGATGACATTGACCACTTAGGCAACCGTCGTATTCGTAGTGTTGGCGAAATGGCTGAGAATCAGTTCCGTGTTGGTCTAGTACGTGTAGAACGTGCTGTACGTGAGCGTTTAAGCTTAGGTGACCTTGATGCGGTAATGCCACAAGATCTTATTAACGCTAAGCCTATTTCGGCAGCCGTTAAAGAGTTCTTTGGTTCATCTCAGTTATCACAGTTCATGGACCAAAATAACCCGCTATCAGAAGTAACGCATAAGCGTCGTATTTCTGCATTAGGCCCGGGCGGTCTTACACGTGAACGCGCTGGCTTTGAAGTACGTGATGTTCACGTAACTCACTATGGTCGCGTATGTCCAATCGAGACCCCTGAGGGTCCAAACATCGGTCTAATTAACTCATTATCTACGTACGCACGTACGAATGATTACGGTTTCTTAGAAACACCTTACCGTAAAGTGGTAGATGGTGTAGTAACTGATGAAGTAGATTACCTATCAGCCATTGAAGAAGGTCAGTTTGTTATCGCACAGGCGAATTCAAACCTAACTGAAACCAATGAGTTTGTTGATGAACTTATCCCATGTCGTCACAAAGGTGAATCAACCTTTATGGGTCGCATGGACCAGCAATATATGGATGTATCACCACAACAGGTGATTTCTGTAGCGGCCGCACTTATCCCGTTCCTAGAACACGATGATGCTAACCGTGCCTTGATGGGTTCAAACATGCAACGTCAAGCAGTACCAACATTGAAAGCGGATAAGCCGTTAGTAGGTACGGGTATTGAGTTAACACTAGCAAAAGACTCTGGTGTGACAATCGTTGCGAAACGTGGTGGTGAAGTAATGTATGCTGACGCAAGTCGCATCGTTGTTAATGTACATGAAGAAGAACGCATCCCTGGTGAAGCGGGTATCGACATCTACAACTTAACTAAATACACCCGTTCTAACCAAAATACATGTATTAACCAAAAACCAACTTGTATGGTTGGTGAACCGGTTACTCGTGGCGATGTGTTAGCAGATGGTCCTTCGACTGACTTAGGTGACTTAGCCCTAGGTCAAAACCTTCGCGTGGCATTCATGCCATGGAACGGTTATAACTTCGAGGATTCAATCCTACTATCAGAGCGCGTAGTTGAAGAAGATCGTCTAACGACTATCCATATTCAAGAGCTACAGTGTATCGCCCGTGATACTAAGTTAGGTCCAGAAGAGATCACAGCAGATATCCCGAATGTGGGTGAGTCTGCACTAGGCAAGCTTGATGAGTCAGGTGTTGTTTATATCGGTGCTGAAGTGAAAGGCGGCGATATCCTAGTAGGTAAAGTGACTCCGAAAGGTGAAACGCAATTAACACCAGAAGAGAAGCTACTACGTGCTATCTTCGGTGAAAAAGCGTCTGACGTTAAAGACAGCTCATTACGTGTACCAAACTCTGTCACTGGTACTGTAATTGACGTGCAAGTTTTCACCCGTGATGGTGTTGAAAAAGACAAGCGCGCACTTGAAGTTGAAGAAATGCAACTTCGTGATGCTAAAAAAGACTTTAATGAAGAATTCCGTATTCTTGAAGCAGGCGTATTAGACCGTGCTCGTAAGTTACTTGTAGCTGCTGGTCAAAACGAAGAACATTTAGCCACACTGAATGCTGAGAAGCTATTAACTCAAAGTCTTGCTGAAGAAGATAAGCAAGCAGAACTTGAGCAACTAGCTGCGCAGTACGATGAGCTTAAAGCTGAATACGATAAAAAGTTTGAAAACAAACGTCGTAAGATCACTCAGGGCGATGACTTAGCACCAGGCGTACTTAAGATTGTTAAAGTATACCTAGCTGTTAAACGTCGTATCCAACCAGGTGATAAAATGGCGGGTCGTCACGGTAACAAAGGTGTTATCTCGACTATCGTACCAGTAGAAGATATGCCATACGATGACAAAGGTCGTACGGTAGATATCGTATTGAACCCACTAGGTGTACCATCACGTATGAACATCGGTCAGATCCTTGAAACACATATGGGTCTTGCTGCACGTGGTATCGGTGAACGTATTGAAGAAATGATGAAAGAGCAACGTGAGCTTCATGAGCTACGTGAATTCATCAAGCAAGCTTACGAAATTGGTGAATCTCGCCAAGTAGTAGACATTGCAAGTTTCTCTGATGACGAAATCCGTCGTCTAGCTGTAAACTTAAAAGGTGGTTTACCGATTGCAACTCCTGCATTTGATGGCGCGAAAGAAGCTGAAATCAAAGACATGCTTGAGTTAGGTGGCTACCCAAGAAGTGGTCAGGTTACACTTTATGATGGCCGTACTGGCGATCAGTTTGAACGTCAAGTAACCGTAGGTTACATGTACATGCTGAAACTAAATCACTTAGTTGATGACAAGATGCATGCGCGTTCAACTGGTTCTTATAGCCTTGTTACTCAGCAGCCGCTGGTTGGTAAAGCTCAGTTCGGTGGCCAGCGTTTTGGTGAGATGGAAGTATGGGCACTTGAAGCTTACGGTGCTGCTTACACGCTACAAGAAATGCTAACAGTGAAATCGGATGACGTGAACGGTCGTACTAAGATGTATAAAAACATCGTTGATGGTAACCATAAAATGGAACCAGGTATGCCAGAATCGTTCAACGTATTGTTGAAAGAAATCCGCTCACTGGGTATCAACATCGAGTTGGAAGAAAATTAAGCCAATTAGGTGCTGTGGCTAGCTACAGCACCTGTTACGGCCGAATAGAATGTAGGGACGAGATTATCCGTCCTCAAGATTAACTCCGACAGGAGAGCTAAGGTGAAAGACTTACTTAAGTTTCTGAAGCAACAAAATAAGACCGAAGAATTCGATGCAATTCGCATTGGTCTTGCTTCACCAGACATGGTTCGTTCATGGTCATACGGTGAAGTAAAGAAACCTGAGACTATTAACTACCGTACTTTCAAGCCTGAGCGCGATGGCTTATTCTGTGCCCGTATTTTCGGCCCAGTGAAAGATTATGAGTGTTTATGTGGTAAATATAAACGCCTTAAACACCGTGGTGTGATCTGTGAAAAGTGTGGCGTTGAAGTAACACTCACTAAAGTGCGTCGTGATCGTATGGGTCATATTGACCTTGCGAGCCCAGTTGCACATATATGGTTTTTAAAATCATTACCGTCACGTATTGGCTTAATGCTTGATATGACGCTTCGTGATATTGAACGTGTTCTTTACTTCGAATCATTCGTAGTAACTGAGCCTGGTATGACAACGCTTGAGCGTGGTCAGCTATTAGGTGAAGAAGAATACCTAGATGCACTAGAAGAGCACGGTGACGAATTTGAAGCGAAGATGGGTGCTGAAGCAGTATTAGACTTGCTTCGTGAACTTGATCTTGGCCAATTGATTGCTGAAATGCGCGAAGAGTTACCAACAATTAACTCTGAAACCAAGCGTAAAAAGATCACTAAACGCCTTAAATTAATGGAATCGTTCCACCAATCAGGTAATAACCCTGAGTGGATGATCATGACAGTACTGCCAGTATTGCCACCTGATCTACGTCCATTAGTACCACTTGATGGTGGTCGTTTTGCGACTTCAGATCTGAATGACCTTTATCGTCGTGTTATTAACCGTAATAACCGTCTTAAGCGTCTATTAGATTTAGCAGCACCAGATATTATCGTACGCAACGAAAAACGTATGTTACAAGAAGCGGTTGATGCGCTACTTGATAACGGTCGTCGTGGTCGTGCAATTACAGGTTCTAACAAGCGTCCACTTAAATCTCTTGCTGATATGATCAAGGGTAAGCAAGGTCGTTTCCGTCAGAACTTACTTGGTAAGCGTGTAGATTACTCTGGCCGTTCTGTAATCACGGTTGGTCCTACACTTAAGCTTCACCAATGTGGTCTTCCTAAGAAGATGGCACTTGAGCTATTCAAACCATTCATCTATGGCAAATTAGAGCGTCGCGGCATGGCTACGACAATCAAAGCTGCTAAGAAAATGGTAGAGCGTGAAGTTCCGGAAGTATGGGATGTATTAGACGAAGTAATTCGTGAACATCCAGTATTACTTAACCGTGCACCAACACTTCACCGTTTGGGTATCCAAGCGTTTGAGCCTGTGCTTATCGAAGGTAAAGCAATCCACTTGCACCCATTAGTATGTGCGGCCTACAACGCCGACTTCGATGGTGACCAAATGGCGGTACACGTACCGTTAACGATTGAAGCACAGCTTGAAGCACGTGCGTTAATGATGTCGACAAACAACATCTTATCGCCTGCTAACGGTGAGCCAATCATCGTTCCTTCACAGGACGTTGTATTAGGTCTTTACTACATGACGCGTGATCGCATTAATGCGAAAGGCGAAGGTACTGTATTTAAAGATCCAAAAGAAGCAGAAAAAGCATACCGTAGTGGTAATGCTGAACTTCACGCTCGCGTAAAAGTTCGTATTAGCCAATCAGTGAAGAACGAAAATGGTGTAGTAGAAGATACTATCACTATCATCGATACCACTGTTGGTCGTGCAATTTTGTCTCTAATTTTACCTAAAGGCATGCCGTTTGAGTCAATCAACCAAGCATTAGGTAAAAAGCAGATTTCTAGCTTATTAAACGAGTGTTACCGTCGTCTAGGCCTTAAAGACACTGTTGTGTTTGCTGACCAAGTTATGTACACCGGTTTCCACTACGCAATGAAGTCAGGTGTTTCAATTGGTATTGATGACTTAGTTATTCCACCAGTTAAAGCCCAAATCATTGAAGATGCAGAAGCTGAAGTAACTGAAATCAACCAACAATTCCAATCAGGTCTTGTAACGGCGGGTGAAAAGTACAATAAAGTTATCGATATCTGGTCACGTGTAAATGAAAACTTATCACGTGAAATGATGGCT
The DNA here is from genome assembly GCF_001469215.1 of Pseudoalteromonas sp. H105. GTDB lineage: Bacteria > Pseudomonadota > Gammaproteobacteria > Enterobacterales > Alteromonadaceae > Pseudoalteromonas. Next base: position 6,576 of record NZ_LOFH01000010.1, on the reverse strand, counting down.
AACTTGTCAAAAGACACGGTTATCAATGCGCAAGGTGAAGAAGAAGAGCAACCATCATTTAACTCAGTGTTTATGATGGCCGACTCGGGTGCTCGTGGTAGTGCCGCTCAGATCCGTCAGCTAGCAGGTATGCGTGGTCTAATGGCACGTCCAGATGGTTCAATCATCGAGACGCCAATCACGGCTAACTTCCGTGAAGGTCTAAACGTACTTCAGTACTTCATCTCAACGCACGGTGCGCGTAAAGGTCTTGCCGATACAGCACTGAAAACAGCGAACTCGGGTTACCTAACGCGTCGTCTAGTAGACGTTGCACAAGATTTGGTAATCAATGAAGACGACTGTGGCACAGAAGATGGCTTAACAATGAAACCGCTTATTGAAGGTGGTGATGTTGTAGAAGCACTTCGCGAACGCGTTTTAGGTCGTGTTGTTGCCGAAGACGTTGTGATTCCAGGTACTAATACTGTGCTTGTTGAGCGTAACATCATGCTTGACGAAAAACTGTGTGACCTTTTAGAAGAGCACTCAGTGGATGAAGTTCGCGTACGTTCAGTTATCACATGTGATAACGACTTTGGTGTATGTGCTAAGTGTTATGGTCGTGACCTTGCACGTGGACACATCATCAACGCGGGTGAATCAGTTGGTGTTATCGCGGCTCAATCAATCGGTGAGCCAGGTACACAGCTTACGATGCGTACATTCCACATTGGTGGTGCGGCATCAAGAGCGTCTGCTGAAAACAATGTACAAGTTAAAACTAACGGTACATTAAAACTTCACAACGCTAAATATGTATTAAATACAGACGGTAAGATTGTTATTACCTCTCGTTCTACTGAGATCACTATCATTGATAGCCATGGTCGTGAGAAAGAACGTTATAAAGTGCCTTACGGTGCGGTATTAACAGTACAAGATAATGCTGAAGTTCAAGGTAACGATATTGTCGCTACTTGGGACCCGCATAGTCACCCAATCGTTCTTGAGCATAAATCAAAAGTATCGTTTAGCGATATCGATGACTCGAATACAGAGACGCAAACCGATGAATTAACTGGTTTAACTCGTATCGTAGTTAAAGACCTTGCTAAAGCGAATGCGAAAGAGCCTAAACTTATCATCGAAAGTGATGAGCGCGGTCTGCAAGAAACACGTCTTCCTTCATTCACAACGATTGAAGTGACTGATGGCGCGACTGCAAACCCAGGTGACGTGCTAGCACGTATCCCGCAAGAAGGTTCGAAAACTCGTGATATCACGGGTGGTCTGCCACGCGTAGCCGACTTATTTGAAGCTCGTAAGCCGAAAGAGCCAGCTATATTAGCTGAGATCACCGGTACTATTAGCTTCGGTAAAGAGACTAAAGGTAAGAAGCGTTTAGTTATTACGCCGGCTGAAGGTGATCATTACGAAGAAATGATTCCTAAGTGGCGTCAACTTAACGTGTTTGAAGGTGAGCAAGTGTCTAAAGGCGAAGTTATTGCCGATGGTCCAGAATCACCGCATGACATCTTACGCCTACGTGGTGTGACTCATGTTGCTAACTATATCGTTAACGAAGTGCAAGAGGTTTACCGTTTGCAGGGCGTTAAGATCAATGATAAGCACATTGAAACAATTATTCGTCAGATGCTACGTAAATGTACCATCCTTGACGGCGGTCATAGTGAATTCCTAGCCGGTGAGCAAATAGAAGTGGCGCGCGTTAATATCGCAAACCGTGACCTTGAAGCTCAAGGCAAGTTACCAGCTAAATTTGAAATCCAGTTAATGGGTATCACTAAAGCATCACTAGCCACAGAATCTTTCATCTCAGCAGCCTCGTTCCAGGAGACAACACGTGTCCTAACAGAAGCCGCTGTGAATGGTAAGAGCGATGAACTTCGCGGTCTGAAAGAAAACGTAATTGTGGGTCGTTTGATCCCAGCCGGTACCGGTTTTGCGTATCATCAGGATCGTATGGCACGTCGTAAGCAAAGTTTAGTTGTTGAAGAGCAAACAGTAAGTGCAGAAGAGGCAACTCAAGCACTGACAGATGCTCTAAACGCTGATTTATCTGGAAATCAATAAACTGAATCTAATCAATAGATTAGATTTTAGCAAGGCAGTTATCTTCTGCCTTGCTAACGGTTTATGTTGACAGGTTAATCTTTGCTCATTAAAATTCCGCCACCCATTTACCTGCGCGTTTGTTACGAGCTTGTAAAAAGGGCGGATTTTTTTATTTTTTCAGTAGTAATTTTAATTTCAGGAGCTATTTAAATGGCAACTATTAACCAGCTAGTGCGTAAGCCACGTCGTAGCAAGGTTACTAAAAGTAACTCAGCTGCGCTTAAAGCGTGTCCGCAAAAGCGTGGTGTATGTACTCGCGTATATACAACTACACCTAAGAAACCAAACTCGGCGTTACGTAAAGTAGCTCGTGTACGTTTAACTAACGGTTTCGAAGTAACTTCATACATCGGTGGTGAAGGTCATAACCTTCAAGAACACAGTGTAATCCTAATCCGTGGTGGTCGTGTTAAAGATTTACCAGGTGTGCGTTTTCACACTGTACGTGGTGCACTTGACTGTGCAGGCGTTAGCGACCGTCGTCAAGCTCGTTCTAAATACGGTGCAAAACGCCCTAAAGGCTAATTGTTTTCCGTTAGTAAGGCCAAGCACTAAATATTATTAATTATTGTTTTGGGTGATTGTTCCAAAAGGACAAACCTGAATAAACCGGAGATACAAAATGCCTAGAAGACGCGTAATAGGTCAACGTAAAATTCTTCCAGATCCTAAGTTCGGATCGGAACTTCTTGCAAAATTCGTTAACATCGTAATGTTAGACGGCAAGAAATCTACTGCTGAAAAAATCGTTTACGGTGCGCTAGATGTGGCTGCTGAGAAATCAGGCAAATCGCACCTTGAAATCTTTGAGTCTGCACTTGATAACATCCGTCCACAGGTAGAGGTTAAATCTCGCCGTGTTGGTGGTTCTACGTATCAAGTACCAGTTGAAGTACGTCCAGTTCGTCGTAACGCATTAGGTATGCGTTGGTTAGTAGACGCTGCACGTAAGCGTGGCGAAAAATCTATGGGCTTACGTTTAGCTCAAGAAATCGTTGACGCTGCTGATAATAAAGGCACTGCGGTTAAGAAACGTGAAGACGTTCACCGTATGGCTGAAGCGAATAAAGCATTCGCTCATTACCGTTGGTAATCTGCCCTTAACCTTTAAGAGGATCATATGGCACGTACAACTCCACTTGAGCGCTACCGTAATATCGGTATTGTTGCTCACGTAGATGCAGGCAAAACCACTACGACAGAACGTGTTCTGTTTTACACTGGCCTTTCTCACAAGATTGGTGAAGTGCATGATGGCGCCGCAACTATGGATTGGATGGAGCAGGAACAAGAGCGTGGTATCACAATCACTTCTGCTGCAACAACGTGTTTCTGGAAAGGGATGGACGCGCAATTTGACGACCATCGTATCAATATTATTGATACTCCAGGACACGTAGATTTCACTATCGAAGTAGAACGTTCTTTACGTGTACTTGATGGTGCGGTAGTTGTTCTTTGTGCTTCATCAGGTGTACAGCCGCAAACTGAGACAGTTTGGCGTCAAGCGAACAAATACGAAGTTCCGAGAATGATCTTCGTAAATAAAATGGATCGCACGGGCGCTGACTTCTTAACGGTTGTTAGCCAGGTGAAATCTCGTCTTGGAGCAACGCCTGTTCCAATTCAGCTGCCAGTTGGCGCTGAAGACGACTTTAAAGGTGTAATTGACCTTATAAAAATGAAAGTGATTAACTGGAATTCTGAAGACCAGGGCATGACCTTCTCTTATGAGGCAATACCGGCAGATCTTCAAGAGCTCGCTGACGAATGGCATTCTCACTTAGTAGAAAGTGCCGCTGAAGCCTCTGAAGAACTAATGGATAAGTATTTGGAAGGTGAAGACCTGACAGAGGCAGAAATTAAAGCTGCTTTGCGTCAGCGTACATTAGCAAACGAAATCGTCCCAATGACTTGTGGTAGCGCATTTAAAAATAAAGGCGTTCAAGCTGTGCTTGATGGCGTTATTGAATATATGCCTGCACCAACACAAGTGAAACAAATTCAAGGTATCCTTGAAGATGGCACTGAGGAAGAACGTCCTGCTGATGACAATGCACCGTTTGCTGCACTTGCTTTTAAAATTGCAACAGACCCGTTCGTTGGCACTTTAACCTTTTTCCGTGTTTACTCTGGTACTGTTAAACAGGGTGATGCGGTTTACAACCCAATAAAAAGTAAGCGTGAGCGCCTTGGTCGTATCGTTCAGATGCATTCAAACTCACGTGAAGAGATCAAAGAAGTCCACGCAGGCGATATCGCGGCGGCTATTGGTCTTAAAGACGTTACAACAGGTGAGACACTGTGTGATCCGAATTCTAAAATTACGCTTGAGCGTATGGAATTCCCAGAACCAGTAATCTCTGTTGCGGTTGAGCCTCGCACAATCGCTGACCAGGACAAGATGGCTATCGCACTAGGTAAACTAGCGGCTGAAGATCCATCTTTCCGCGTACAAACTGATGATGAGTCAGGCCAGACTATAATTTCTGGTATGGGTGAACTTCACCTCGATATCATTGTCGACCGTATGAAACGTGAATTCAGTGTTGAATGTAACGTTGGTAAGCCGCAGGTTTCTTACCGTGAAGCTATCCGTGATACCGTCAAGGTAGAAGGAAAGTTCGTACGTCAATCAGGTGGTCGTGGTCAATATGGTCACGTCTGGCTTAAACTTGAACCGATGGATATTTCGGATGATGAAGCCCCAATTTACGAGTTCGTTAACGAAACCGTAGGTGGCTCTGTTCCAAAAGAATACATCCCTGCGGTAGACAAAGGCATCCAAGAGCAAATGGCTCAAGGTGTGCTGGCAGGCTACCCGTTACTTGGCGTTAAAGCGACTTTATATGATGGTTCATTCCATGATGTAGATTCGAATGAAATGGCATTTAAAATAGCAGGTTCTTTGGCAATGAAGCAGGGTGCACTTGATGCAAACCCTGTACTTTTAGAGCCAATGATGAAGGTTGAAGTACTCACTCCTGAAGCAAACATGGGTGATGTAGTTGGCGACCTAAACCGTCGTCGCGGCATGATCGAAGGTATGGAAGAGGCACTCGGTGGACTTAAACAAGTTAACGCTTTAGTTCCGCTCTCTGAAATGTTTGGTTATGCAACTGATCTGCGATCTGCAACACAAGGCCGTGCCTCATACTCTATGGAGTTTTTGAAGTACGCTGAAGCCGCGAAAAATGTTGCAGATAAAATAATTGCAGCTCGCACTTAAGTAATTTTTAGCTTGGTTTGGCTCAATAACGAGCTCGACCTTTAATTTCTTTATAGGAATTTTTTAAGATGGCAAAAGAAAAGTTTGAACGCGTAAAACCGCATGTAAACGTTGGTACAATCGGCCACGTTGACCACGGTAAAACAACCCTAACTGCAGCAATCACTAACGTACTTGCAAAAGTATACGGCGGTGTTGCTAAAGATTTCGCATCAATCGATAACGCTCCAGAAGAGCGCGAGCGTGGTATCACAATCTCAACGTCACACGTAGAGTACGATACTCCTACTCGTCACTACGCACACGTAGATTGTCCTGGACACGCCGATTATGTTAAAAACATGATCACTGGTGCTGCTCAAATGGACGGCGCTATCCTAGTTGTTGCTGCAACTGATGGTCCTATGCCACAAACGCGTGAGCACATCCTACTTTCTCGTCAGGTTGGCGTTCCTTACATCATCGTATTCATGAACAAATGTGACATGGTTGATGATGAAGAGCTACTTGAGCTAGTAGAAATGGAAGTTCGTGAACTTCTTTCTGAATATGACTTCCCAGGTGATGACTTACCACTAATTCAAGGTTCTGCTCTTAAAGCACTTGAAGGCGAAAAGCAGTGGGAAGACAAGATCGTTGAGCTTGCAGAAGCACTAGATTCTTACATTCCAGAGCCAGAGCGTGACATCGATAAGCCATTCATCATGCCTATCGAAGACGTTTTCTCAATCCAAGGTCGTGGTACTGTTGTAACTGGCCGTGTTGAAGCTGGTATCATCAACGTGAATGACGAAGTTGAAATCGTTGGTATCAAAGAGACGACTAAGTCTACTTGTACTGGTGTTGAAATGTTCCGTAAGCTTCTTGACGAAGGTCGTGCTGGTGAGAACATTGGTGCACTTCTACGTGGTACTAAGCGTGAAGACGTTGAACGTGGTCAAGTACTAGCTAAGCCTGGTTCAATCAACCCACACACAACTTTCACTTCAGAAGTATACGTACTTTCTAAAGATGAAGGTGGTCGTCATACTCCTTTCTTCAAAGGTTACCGTCCACAGTTCTACTTCCGTACAACTGACGTAACTGGTGACGTACAGTTACCAGAAGGCGTAGAAATGGTAATGCCTGGTGATAACGTTAAGATGACAGTAACTCTAATCGCGCCAATCGCGATGGATGAAGGTCTTCGTTTCGCTATCCGTGAAGGTGGCCGTACTGTAGGTGCTGGT
>NZ_LOFH01000009.1 GCF_001469215.1 Pseudoalteromonas sp. H105 | reverse complement strand
AACAATTTAATAGTGCGCTCATCGCGCATATTTCTGCCGACTTAACGCTCATTTATCTACTTTATATAGTTTTAACAAATTACCTAAGGCATTACTATCACTAAGTTTTCTAAATTTTTTAGTTAGAGTTAATAGAACCAATATGCGCGCGTCGCTCATTTTCATGAATATATGCGCAAAGCGCAGTTTGACCAATCAGTTATCTACGATATTTAGCCAATATCAACGGCTGCTTCACGCCCTGAGGCATTCAACAAGTCATTTATGTCTTTAATAATGGCGAATCACGCTCTTTAAGTGCCTTTAAATACTTAGCTTCATCGTAGCAACATTTCGTTTTCCAACACCGATAGATTATGCGTATCCATTTAAATGCAAGCGCTCTAACAGCAGATTGATGAGACTTACCTTTAGAACGTTGCCCTTGATAATATATACCCGCCCAATAAGAAGTATGTACTGTTTTCGCTGCCCACTCCACGAAGGTTTGCCTTACAAACTTAGAGCATTGCCATCGCCAATGTACCCATGACTTCTGTCCACTTCGTTCGGTAACAGGCGCAATACCTGCATAATTTTGAATTTCTTCGGCACAATTAAAGCGGTTACGATTATCCCCAAGAGCCGCTAACATTCTAGGCCCCATGCATGGCCCGATACCTGGTAAGGATTTGAAAATGTCTGCATCTGGTAATGTTTTAAACAACTCATCGATACGCACGTCATAAACTTTAATACTCTCCACTACTAATTTGATTTGCTTTACCTGAGTTACAGCGAGCAACATATTAGCTTCTATAACATATTGATCCGTTGTAAGTGGAAGTGCATTTCTAATGTGCTCAATCCGTGATTCTGTATGCTTAACAGCGGGCCCACCTTTAGAGTTCAGAAAACGCCGTATTGTATTAGCTCTAGCTCTTTTAAGTAGCTGAAGGCTAGGCCATTTAGCAATGAGATCTAAGAATAGCCCGCTGTCTCGGTGGGAGAACCATTCTAAAGGCTGAGGGTAGTACTGCTTAAGTGTATTAATAAGCCTATTAACAAAACGTCGTTTATCTTCAACCAGCAGTCTTCGTTGTTCAAATAATTGTTGTAATAGCCTGAGTTCACCGGTACTTGGTTCAATTGGTTTTATTTTTTCTGGATAGCGTAGCATAAGGTCAAGTGCTAACTCTGCATCTTGAGGGTCATCTTTGGCACCACTAGGTGAAAATGCTTGGCGGTAACGTGCTAGTGACAACGCATGAACGGGGAAAACTGTAATAAAGGGGTATTTTTGTAGTGCATACACTATTGGGCCTTTTTTTAACTCCAGCGCAACAGCGATTCTCCCATTTACCTGTTTGTGCAACGTATTGAGCCAAGTATCTAATGATTCTGGTGTATGTTGAATTACCTCAAAACGACGCTCGCCATTTCTAAATTGAATACAAACATCATGTTTTTTATCTGCCCAATCTAAGCCAACATGTGCAGCAAATTGATCTATCGACATAATCATCCACTCCTACTTATAAAGGATTGGTATGTATTCCACGCTCTTCGAAAGAAATATAGCCAGCAGTTTGTGTGCGTGCCCTGAGTATTCGTTAGCGAGCCGTGGAGCACTTACTGGCTCGAAAGAAAAGCGGTGATCATCAAATGATTTTCGCTCATTATTCGTAGCCAGTAAGCACATACCCTAAACCACTTTAAAGTGTAGTTCTTAGGTGTGAATGACTATATCTCGCTCATAACCGTCTTACTACATTTTTAGTGTCAGATAGCTTGGCTTTCAGGGCACTCTTTTAATATGTGTTACAACAATAAACCGCTATCCATACAGTATTAAATCAAAAAAGATAAAGTATAAAATTTTCATTTGGAATTTCTGTTTGGTGTTTTAATTAGTTTAAGCCTAAAAACCAAATTCCACCCTTCATGAGGAAGACCCAAATAGGGAACGAAATTACCGCACCTACAGCCCTCGCCACTCCTACCTCTCTATTCCAGCTCTGTGAAGAACAATTCCAGCGCGACGTGAAAAAGAACAATAGATTTAAATTTGTTCAAAAAATAACAAATAACACTTGCACACAACAACTGTATAAACTACTGTATACAAATACTGTATAAACAACCAGTGAGTGACCGTTATGTTACAGCCAATTACTTTAAGAACTGTTAAAAGCTACCAGCAGGATAAACTTAGTTCATCCGTCAACGTGATCCAGATTGAAGACGAAATTTCCGCGACATTTGAGTTACTGAAAGTACTTCATCATTATAACAACCAGAATGCATGGACACTCTTAATCGCACCTGATCATGTGCCAAGTAAGGCATTACTGGATTCATGTTCAATTGATACAACTAAGCTGCTAGTAATTAGGCAAAAACATTTAGTAAATCTGGAATATGTGCTTAATTCTGCACTTCATAACGGTAATTTTGCTGCTGTAATAACGTGGACAGATATTGTCAAAGATAATCAGTTAGCAAATTTATCTATCAACTTAGAGCAAGCCTCAGCAAAACTGTATTGCTTTACTAACAATGAGTCGTCAGTGGAGTTAGCATTGGCCCAATAAACTGTTAAGCTAGCGGTTTTTGGACTGAGTAAAATTATGACCTCTCTTTCAGAACTTTCTTGCTTATGCAACAGCCAAAAGAGTTATGCTCAATGTTGTGAAAAATTGCATTTAGGTAACGCGCATGCCAAAACTCCGGAGCAACTTATGCGCTCACGTTATGTTGCATATGCGATGAAAAAAGCTGATTACATATATCAAACCTATGCACATGATAAACAGATAGAAAACCCACTCAATGAAATCGCTGAGTTTGCAGAGAGTTGCCGCTTTATTAATCTCAAAATTATATTATCTGACCATGATGAAAACACTGGGATCGTAGAGTTTTGTGTAAGCTATATTTTTCAAAACCTGCTTTGCCAATTGCACGAAAAATCGCGCTTTATAAAAGAAGGTAACAACTGGAAGTATTTAGATGGCGAAATTTTCCCGACAGATGAAGTCCACATTGGTCGAAATGATACTTGCCCTTGTGGGAGCGGTAAAAAGTATAAAAAATGTCACATCAATGTCTAAAGTTATCTTGGTCAATAGAAGCTGTATATAACGATAAGGAGCAAAGGGTTGCTCCTTATTTCTTCATGTGCTTACTTTCATAGTTTATTTAGCATCATTTCTTTTATTTTATGCGCTTTGACAAAATGATCTAATTCATGAGTTTGAATCCACCACGTAGCAACTTGCATTAGCAAATCTGGCTCATCATTTTTATTAGCAAAGAAGGCATAAAATGATAAACCAACATTTTGCCCTTTAGCATCGATTTTTTTATCACATATGCGGATTATTCGCTCTCTTAATTTTTCGTCCAAAATACTCACTTTCTAACCTACCTCAAATTAAAAAAACAATACTTGAACATAAAGCTTTTGAATATTAAACCTTATTTTTATTATTTCTATCTCAATTATTTATAACATCTATTACTAAGTGATGTATACATCTTGGAAGTACTTCAAACTCGTAAAGTGACCAACTTGGTCTAAATAGAAAACAAAGACGCTGAATAAATATACTGGGTGTCGCTTCAGGCATACGTCACTTCATCCCACCTACGCGTATTGGCGTTCACAACACCACACTGCTTAGATTAGGTGCCTCGAGGGACTCTAAGGTATATATTGGCATTTTGACGCTATCCGCCTGTCTAATTTCTATATAACCATTAGCTTTAACTTTTTAGCTAAGGTCTAAAATAACACTATATTTATAAGACAGACACAGACAGCTCCTTTACGATATAAACATTAATTAACCAGGCATAGGTGACCATTTCAACAGTATTGACTTTAAGCATTCATAATCGAGTGGTTTACCTAAAAAATCATTCATCCCAGCATCAAAGCATTGTTGTTTATCACGTTCTAGTACATTGGCGGTTAATGCAATAATAGGGGTGTTGACATAGCTATGTATTTTCCTAATTTCAACTGTAGCTCCAGGACCATCTAGAACTGGCATCTGCATATCCATTAAAATCATATCAAAAGCGCTCATTTCACATAGCTCAATAGCGTGCTGGCCATTGATTGCAATACTAATCGTAGTAATATTAAATTCCTTTAAGAGTGCCTCAATCACTATTTGATTGATTTGATTATCTTCAACAACCAACACATTTAAATGAGATAAATCGAGTGCCTGCTTCACTTTTTTCTCATGCACTGCATGTAAAGTTTCAATGTCTATGACTTCGGCTTTTGTTGCTAATTCAAAATAAAAACGAGAACCTTTACCCAACTTGCTGTCAACCTTTAGAGGGGCTTGCATTATATTCAATAACTTACTCGTAATAGCTAACCCTAACCCGGTACCACCAAACCGGCGTGTAATTGATGTATCAGCTTGTGAAAATGCCTCAAATAAAGATTCAATGTGCCTATCATCAATACCTATACCTGTATCTGATACGTTAAAGAGAAGTTTAAGCTCTCCCTTCTCCATAACGTTGACAGTCACATCTAATATCACACTTCCTTTTTCGGTGAACTTAACCGCATTACCTAATAGATTCATCAGCACTTGCTTGAGTCGTGTCTCATCGCCTAAAAAAACGGTATTTTCTTTTCCCGCGTTTGACGATACAAGCAATTTTACATTTTTCTCTTCTACTTGTTCACTGAATAAGTGATGCATTTCGTCTAACAATTTGTTTAAATTTATAGGCTTATTTTCAAGCTCAATTTTTTCTGCATCGATTTTACTTAAATCTAAAATGTCATTAATAATCACTAATAAGCCACTGCCTGATGACTGAATTATCTCTAGCATCCTCAGTTGCTTGTCAGTTAAAGACGTATTACTTAATTGCCTCGTCATACCCAAGATACCATTCATCGGTGTTCTAATTTCATGACTCATATTCGCCAAAAATTCAGACTTTACTTTTGATGTATGTTCAGCAGCTTGTTTTGAGCTGATAAGATCTTTACTAAGTACTCTAAAACGGTTAGCTGCTTGCGCTAATACGCCCAACTCATCTTGGCGAGATAAGTCATTAATAGGTTCAGATAAATCACCATTTAAAAAGCACTGAAAACTTTTTGTCAGTCGCTTAATTGCATGCGCTATATGAAAGTGGAAGAACATGGTTAAAATAATCACATAAAAGATAATGCCAATACCAAGTAACTGCAAAACACGCTCTGTTTTAACAATCGTCTTTTCACCGTATTTTTTTATCTCATTTAAGCGTTGTAGTGATTGTTCTCTGAGAGTATTAGCTAAGGAGCTAAACTCAATTGCATCACCCGCCATAACAACATTAACAAGGCTTAAATAGTTACGGTTAGCTTGAATACTTTTATTAAATGTATTTTTATAGGTTTTTGCTGATTGTATGTTTAAGTCAATTAAGGCGTTTTGTTCTGCCGCAGTAGGTAGGTCAAACCTATCAAGTTGCTTCAATGCGTGCATGACATCTTGGCGTTTAGAATAATCTTTTTTAGTTAAAAAAAGCTGTGCGCTCTGGTGCAAGCTATGCCAAGTATTTATTCGCTGTAAAATAATAAGCTTAGAGTGTAAATCGGCAGTGCCCGCTGCGAGCCTGTCTAAATCTGTAATCGCATTAAGGTAGATCCCTGGTAACACATCACTCATTAAAGCGCTTTTTATATTGTAACGCTTAACTAATACATTTAAGTTATTACCGTAGCGAACCACTAGCTCAGACATACTATCAATATATAGCTGTTCACTTAACCCATCGTTATTTTCATCAATGAATTTTAAGCGACGTTGAATACTTTGAAAGTTTTCTTCTATTTTAGCAAATACAGCGTCACTCCCTGATGAACCAAACACAGAAATATCTCTCTGCATTTCAACAATATCTTTATTTATTCGTAGTATACCAATAGCATGACTACTTAAATCGGTAATACTACCCATCGAATTTTCAATCGTACCTAAACGCCGCTCCATTACAAAGTAGCTAATACTCAATACAATAAAAACTAACGCGAATGCAAACGTCATCTTCGCAGCAATAGACCGTGAAACTAAATGCAACACGTGATCCCCTTAAGCATTCAATAGCTCATACCATTTATCTAAACTGTAATCATAGTTCTCCATCACTGTATTCCACACTGCAACATTTGAAAAACGTTTTAGGTAACTTCCTCCATCACGATATTGTCCTGCAGTAGTTGAAACCTTCCCATCAGTACCTTTAAGATCGATTGCGGCTTCTTTCCCCTCATACCAAAAGTCCCACTCAGGTTTTGACATCAATGGCTGACTGCGTTCAGGGTTTGATATGTAATAACCTTGCCGCGCAATAAATGCCCCCGGATATCCAGATAGCCACCAATTCATATACTTATAAGCTGCTTCTTTAACCTCCTCAGTCACATTCGAGGATAAGCACATTACACCATGCCAAGCTCTATAACCCTCTTTAGGTGAAGCATAAACAACGGGAATGCCCTGTCCTTTGCAAGCGCTAACACCTGGTGAAAACATACTTTGAATATTAACTCTCCCCGTTTTCATAAAATCGACAGATTGCGGTACCGATGTCCAAAAGCCAGAAAAATGCCCCTGCCTTTTTTTAGTAAGTAGAATTGAAAAGAGCTTATCTATTTCAGCAATACTCATATTTCCTATGTCTTTAAAGCTCATTAACCCTTGGGCTTTGGCTGCTAAAGCGGCATCAAAAATCCCAATCGTTGGGGCATTGACCAGTCCAACTTTACCTTTATTTCTATCATCTAATAGCCATGCCCAAGACTCTGTTTCATATGGTTTTCCTTGATCAATATAACGCGTATCGTAACCGAATGAATCTACATTGTGGACATATGGCATGAAGCTTATTTTATTCGAGGCTGTACTACCCAAAGATCCATCATTTTGCACATACAGAATTTTGTTTGGTGCATCACCCGCCCCTAATTTAGCTGATGGATGAACTTTTCCGGTTTTAGTTAGCCCATTAATCTCATCCCAATACAGCAGACGCTCAGTCTCTATCGGTTGAATGGACCCTGCTTGCCATAAAATATTAATCGAGTCTGACCATTGCTCATAAAGATCAAACGAATCAGGATCTGCTGCTGCTTTTTGTAAAACGGCTGCACTCCCCATAGGAAGAAACTCAATATTAATACCTAGCTCTCGCATGGCACGCTGACGAAGTTCCTCTTGTAAGGTTACGTGAGTTCCCATAACTCGAAGTGTTATCATTTTTTTTGCGAAGACAAAAGGAGCTTTAAAAGCAAGAGTGGATATAGCGGCACCTGCTCCCACGGTTCGTAGAAAATGTCTTCGTCCTGATGAATCAGCCATTTTTGTTTTTCCATAACAAACAGTATTACTGATAAGTGTAGACTAAACATCTAAAAATTCTGCAAAAACTATGAACTAACATGTAGCATCATTTGCTTAAAGCACCGTGGTTAGCGAACGACTCAGCCTTGAATGAACCTGCATCTTATACCAATCCGCATAATTAAGTGATCTATTTTGGGAGTAGAAAAACGTGTTGATAGCTAGGCAAAAAATTCGCTATTTAGTTATTCTAAATGAGAGTTTTTTAACGCAGGTAGCGGCACGTTTAGCCCCACAAAAAATAATTAAGCATTATTGCGGATTGGTATTAAAGGCTGTAATTCATATTTTGCTATATTGGCTTCCCTACCCCATGTTTAATCATAAAAGAGAAGTTAAATTAACAATAGCTATAGATAGCGATTGAGAGTCGCTGCGCATCTCAAAAAATGATTGTTCTCGTTAAATAAGTGCACTAGAAATAGCCTATGGTATTGTCGCCCAGCCTATACTTAATTTCAGGCTACCTATTAAAGGTTATAGTGCAAGCAAGCCTTACGTTTGTAGCTAAACATCGTATAAGCTCTAGATTCAACAACTAACAATTAATATCATGATTTAAAAGACACTTCCCAATGACACACTACGTTAAACCGGAACAAAAAGTGTTTGGTATATATTTATATAAAGCTAACTAGTTAATAATTAAAAAGTTAGTTCTCTTTGATATTTTTCAATTAACTCAGCGATTTCTGCATCACTGTTTTTTATAGCATCATTGAGAATATTTACCTCGCGTTTGCTAAAGCGTTGTGTATTTAGCATGTAATATACAGGATTACTGTTAATCATAATGTTTGTTGGCCTAACAAAATCTGACATTCCATTTTTTATGATAAAATAACTACCGGCTAAATATTCTTCAATAGCAAAATCTACACGTTTCTTTTTTACTAAGTTTATTCGTTCATTTAAGTGATTAGTTTCTACAACACATGCATAGCAATCAGAAACATATTTTTTAAATAAAGCACCATAATAGCTCCCTCGATTAACAGCAAAGACGATATTTTTTGACTTTCCCCACGTTTTAGCATTATTTGTATTTTCAAATAACTGCATCTGTTCAATCCGATAGGCTAGACTGAAGATGGCGTAATCTGAGCGTTCTTCGGTAAAACTAGCAGCAAAAATTAAATCTACACGGCCATGCTTGAGTTCATTTAAAGCACGACTTGAAGAAGGGTAAACTATATATTCCCAACAGATTCCTGCTTTAGATAAAACAAGTTCAATGATTTCAATATCTAGCCCTTTTTGTATCCCATTTTCAGTGTATGAAAATGGAGGCCATTTAGATGCCGCGCTAATTTTAATCGTTTTCTCACAAGCGAAAGCTTTTGCACTAATGGCAAGGATAGTTACTATCAATATAGCGATAAGTTTCAATCGACTAAATAAGAAAAGTTGCATTTAAACGCCTTTAGTTAGCTATTATTTTTCTCAAAACCTTCCACTTAAATTATTCAACAATTTACTTCGATAAATTTGCGTGCCGTCTGTGTGGGTAGATAAAAAGTCAGGCGTGTAAAGGCAAATACGGTTATCAAACTCATATTCGTAACCTAGTGGCTGTGCTTCAAATGCGGCTATTGATGGTGGAAATGCAAAATAGAAACACGCATCAAATTCTAAAGAGGATTTGACTAAATAGGTAGATTTATTTTTTTGACTAGCAAATTTATGAAGGTTTTTTATACGGGAGTGTTTTAGTTTTCTTCTGTACATGTGAGCCAATCATTTAATCATTTAGTTAAATGCTAGACTATGCCACCTTATACTTCCAATTTATGCCATCTTTTAGTGTAAGTTGGCATAGGCACATTCGATTTCATTGAGCTACAACAGCACATATGAAGTGTAAGTTGACATAATATTGAAGCTAATAATGGCATAAAGTTACCAAATACAGGCTTTATGTAGCCAACCACTTAATAATGCTGCCCGGTTTAGCTGACTGCCATGTGCCAATTGTAGACAGTGGTAAAGCCCATTTAAGGGGCTGAAAATAGTTTGCTAAAATGTGTAGCGAAGCGGAACCGAGCAAACTGTTAGCAGTCCCGTTTTAAATTATTGTTAGTTAGCTCTTTTCAACACTATAAGCGTGTAAATGTTTCTACTGCCAAAGGATTAATTCCATAGATATCGATTGAAACTACCCTATCCTCAACTATTTTATAAGCTGCTATTCTTCCGCTACCAATAGCGAACTGGATTCTCAATTCATCTTTTCGTTTTGCTGCCGTTGCAACTGTATTTAGCTTACCCAAACTAAATTTAAGATCATTATTTTCTAGTAACTCGACTTCTAGATTCCCCCACAACGGATTATAAAATACCCCAGCGTATTCTGATTTTTCTTTAGTCAAAACCATTTTTCTAGCGGCATTTCTTTTTTCATGTGTTTCATTGGTTTCCTTAATATCTGCTTGTATTTTTAACCAACGATCTTTCATAGCTTCAATTCGAGATTCTGTAATTTTATTTACATCTCCCTTGCCTAATAAAATACTATAAGCAATATCAGCGATACCTTGTGTCATAGACGCTGCTACGGTTTCTTCATTGTTAAGTACTATCAGTCCAATATTATGCTCTAACATAAAAGAAGCATGTGTATGCGTTCCAGCAATCCCACCAAAATGATGATATGTTTTTTCTTCTTTATATGGCCCCATATACCAGCCCCAAGCATACCCTTCACGAATAAAGTCTCTATACTTTAAATCGTTAGTAGCTAATTTCTGATGAGACTTTTTAATAACGTTAGCTGGAAATACTTGTTTTCCGTTAACCTGACCTTCGTTCAATTGCGCAATCAAAAACTTTGCCATATCCCTTGCCGATGAAAAAGTGCCGCCGGCAGCTTGCATAGTGGAATCACTCTTTTCAAAGGGCATGACTTTTTTTGGGTTAGCGGCATATAAATGATAAGGACGTGCAATGTCAAAGCCTTTAGTTTCAGCATCGCTAACGTACGATGTCGTATGATTCATTGATAAAGGTTGGTAAACTAATTGCTCAAGCGTTTGCTGCCAATCTTGCTTGAATTTATCTTCAGCCCACACACTTAATATATTGTAACCTTCATTGCCATATTGGTAGTGTCCTAACTGATTAGCAGGATCATTTTTAGATGAAGAGGTTAACTTTTGTCGCTGTAATTTATTATGTTGCCCAGTAAATGCTAGCGTGTCCACTAAAGGTATGTTGGCAAGAGCATGGGTATGAGAAACAAGATGTTTTACTTGAATTTTATCTGTATCGATATAAGGAAAATCTAGTGTAGGAAACATCTCGGCCATAGAAGTACTGTCTTTAATATCGCCATTTCCCTCCATTAATAGCATTGATAAAGCAAACATAGGCTTTGTCACAGATGCAAGATAAAAGGCGGTTTTTTCATTTACCCTTTTATTATCTTTTATATTAGAGTATCCGAAATACCCTTCGTAAACTATTTTTCCATCTTTTACGATTGCAACAGCAGTCCCTGACGGTAACCCTACTTCTTTTTTTACAAAGTTAACGTACTTATCTATGGCTGAAAAGTCATTACTTGCATATGAAGTACCTGCAAATAAAATACTAGCGATAATAAATAAACCAAACCTCATTTTTTAAGTCCCTTTATTAATTCTGATTGATAAACTTGCAACTAAACTAGCTAGTCAACTAACGAGCCTCTAGATTAACTCGTTTTAAATTTATTATTATTTATGAATTAACCATAGCCGAGTTCCTATTTTGATTCAATCAGTTATCTCTAGTTTACGTAAAATAGAAAAAGAATGTGCGGTTGTTTTAATGGCTGTTTTAGAGGGAATTGCATGTGCCTGAGTCGCTATATTTCGGCTTAAAAAGACTCCCCTTTTTTAATGCAGCCTGTTTTGCAGCTTTTCTATGTTATGAACAAGGCAGAACAGTTGCCGTAGAATGAAGTAAATGCATTCACTATCGTTTGTCCCCGTAAGATCAGTTTATTCATGCCCTTATTGACGGTCATACTCCGCTTTTTATTTAAACGAAAGCAAGCTCTATATATCCGAATCGTTTGCCATACCTTTAAAAAACTTTTGATGTCTGAAGTCAAGATCTGAACCAATTACTTCACTGGCGGTACTTATGCACTAAGTTTTTAAGGCAAACGTTTGTGGAATGGGCTGGACTCTCTGTCCGGTATTCATTTTGGGCAAAAGCCTATTATCGGCAGCAAGAAGCCAAAGGAAAACCTCATAATACCATCATCAGATCATTGGCATTTAAGTGGATACGGATCCTATTTAAATGCTGGAAAACACATACGCCCTACGATGAATCAAATTACTTAACGGCATTGAAAAGTAAGGGAGCACCGCTGTTAAAGTTTGCGGTGGAAAGTGGGCTTTAGTGCTTGCTGTCCACCTCAGGGCGTGTTGTTAAACGCCTATTCACTAATTTGCTTTATATAATGAATGACTCTCCAGTAATAAAAAACTGAAAACACAGTTTGCAAAGCTAAATCGAGTGAATTTGTTTCTTCAGAAAAACCATAACCAGCTAATTCAACTACAACATAAATTAAGATGAAAATCGGCACCGTAGTGACAAGTAGTCGGATACCAACAACCCAACTAATTGACAAGTATCTGCGCAAAAAATCTGAGCCTTGATTCCCACCATTAGCAAAAAAGCACAAAGCAGTCCCGCAAATGACAGATAAAACACCAAGTAATATATTAAAGTAATCGAATAGATTTACTGTATCACTAGGAAATGAAGCCAACACAAATAACACCAATGTTCCGGCTAAATATTTCAGGTCATTAGATTGTGTCAAATTCCCTTCTCGTAAATCCGATTTTAGTGACTCTATTTTCCAAAAATACATCAACACTCCATAGTTAAATTTGGCGTTTAGCAGCGTTTTACCAAGAATACCAATAAACACTCGCGAGTGTTTGCCCTATCCTACGTAAATACACTTTAAAATTTCTAATAATATTATTAACTTATCATAAAAATGGCAACAAGAAATCACCATCCCCATAGCGAGAATTCTGATCAGGTATATACCGAGAATTTGAGTTGCAAAACCCTTGCAATGAATTATAACTATATAAATAAACAGTAGCCGGAATTTACTATGAGTTCACCTTATTTAGAAATGATCAGAATTGCGTACTAGGCGCTATAGTATTCAAACTGAGAAGATTATCTCTATTGGATAAAGTATTTTATTTTGTTCAATGACAAAAAGCTCCCTGATGACATGGGAAACCATCACATCGAACGGTTTTTGAATAATTTGGCAGTTAACAAACAAGTAAGTGGTGCAACGCAAAATCAAGCGCTATGTGCGATTATGCTTTTATATCGTTACATTGTTAAGCGTGAGATTAAAGGGTTATCTTATTCATTCACAAAGCGGGAGAAAGCATTGCCAACGGTGTTAACTCACGAAGAAACATTAACTATAATTAACAAATTATCTGGCAAATACCGTTTAATCGCGTCAATACTTGAAATTCTAAAGAGGATTTGACTAAATAGGTAGATTTATTTTTTTGACTAGCAAATTTATGGAGGTTTTTAATACGGGAGTGTTTGAGTTTTCTTCTTTACATGTGAGTCAACCATTTAATCATTTAGTTAAATGCTAGACTATGCCACCTTAAACTTTCAATTTATGCCATCTTTTAGTACAAATATGTCAACTTATACTTCAAACAACACCCAATGAAGATATTGGGTGGCAGTCTTACCAGCCACATCTCGGCACACACGTCACAAACTGTGGCTGCTCCCTTCCGGGCCTGACCAGGTTCGCCTGCTAGTGTTGCGAGAGGACCAATAAGACTACCATTGAGGGCCTTGGTTGGCGCGGGAAAGATTATCTCTACTTTTGCACTGTTATTCAAGCGGAAATCTAAAAAGATGGTGTGACTGGTTGTTAATCAAACAATCACACCGTTTTTTATACAATCTATTTCTTACTTTTCTAATTCAGCTCTTACACTACGTAAAACGGCTTTTACTTTTTTCATATTTTCGGGGCCCATACGCAATAACTGTTTTTGCGCCGCTGGTAGGCGTTCCCACTCTGAATATGCATATTGATAAGTCACTGAGTCCCTGAGTAATGGCATATCACCTTTTGGCTCAGGTGTATCAAGTAATAGTTCAATCGCTTCATCTAGTGTTTGTGTAAACTCATCACCCTCATAACCAATTTCACTGTAAGCGTCGCTTATAAGTGGTTTATATTGTTCATATAAACGTACAATTTGAGCTGCACTCATACTTGTGAATATTTTTACATAAGGGGTGTAGCGTTCGTAACTGTTTGGATCAATCTGCAAAATATCACCTTCAATTACAGTGAAACTCTCCTGCAAAGGTTCAACAGGTGCATGCTTAACAGCCACTTTCCCTCTCGCTAAGTTATCAATAAATACCACGCCCCGGCGAATGACATCGTCGGTGATCAGTAAGTCCATTACTTGGTCGCTTAAGTATTCGTCTATATTTGCAACAACGACCTCATCACTGTCATTTAAACTAGGTAATGATTTAACAACGGGTGTTGGCTCAACCACTCTTTTTGGTGGAGGGGTTATAACTTCTGGCTCAGGTAAAACAGCTTCTTGAGAGTCGACTACTTCAGGCTCTGGTGCTTTATATTGTTCGATTGGTTGTGTTTGAGGCGGTAAATCAACAACAGGTTGAGGCTGCTCTTCAGCGCTAAATAAAACAAATGCTGCCACACATGCAATAACAATAAGTATCACAATTGCAAAGAGCAAATTGTTATTTGGTGGACGTTTTTCGACATCTGGCTGCGGTGATTGATCTGACATACGAACTCCATAAAAAATTAAAATGCATAATTCATACACTTAGAGTCACCTAAGTGAGTAAAATTCCAAACTAAGCGATAAAAATAATTATCTTGCTCAGGTATCCTTTGATTCTTCTAGCTTAAAGACTTACAGTTAATAAATAAAGTAAAGACGGTCAACGGTTTAATTGCAACTATGAGAATAAAACAGGTCGATAAAAATAAACCCAAAATAGCCTTACTTTTAACTGGCGGTGGTGCACGTGCAGCTTATCAAGTGGGAGTATTGAAAGCGCTTGCTCATAGTATGCCCCGTACGGCCCCTTTACCTTTCACCATTATTAATGGTACGTCTGCTGGTGCAATAAATTCTGCTGCTTTAGCGTGTTATGCTTCGTGTACACACCTTGCTATTAGAAAGTTAGAATATGTTTGGAAGAACTTTTCAACCTCAACCGTCTACAAAAGCGACTTTTTAGGTGTATTCGGTCATATTACTCGCAATATGTTAACAAGTTTTCAATCTGAACATACTAATCATCCACCAGCGAGCCTACTAAACAATCGGCCATTACGTGAGTTATTAAGCGAAGTCCTTGATTTATCTAGTATTGAACGTAATTTACACCGTAACTATCTAGATGCGGTATCAATCACTGCATCAAGCTATACAACGGGTGATTCTGTGGCATTTTTCCAATCAAATACGCAAACGCCTTGGCAGCGTGCAAAACGAGTGGGACAAGCTACGCGCATCAACGTAGATCATTTAATGGCATCAAGTGCTATTCCCATGGTTTTTCCGAGTGTAAATGTACATAATCATTATTTTGGTGATGGCTCTATTCACCAATTATCGCCTTTGAGCCCCTGTGTTCACCTTGGCGCAGAAAAAATATTTATCATTGGTGTTGATCAACCTAAAGAGTTACACCCTCCAGGCTATTTACCTCATTACCCTGGCTTATCGTCAATTGCCGGACACCTACTTGATAGTGTATTCACAGATACATTGCAATCAGATCTAGAACGGCTTGAGCGTATTAATAGAACGTTAGGGCTGATGCCCGGTCGAGAAAAACACAAAGAACTTAAACAAATTGAGACCTGTGTGATTAATCCTTCTGAAAACTTTAACGCGATTGCTGCACAGTATTATGACGATATGCCGCTACCTATAAAAATATTGTTACGTATGATTGGTGTAAAAAAACGGTCTCAATCAAGCTTAACCAGCTATCTGCTATTTGAAAAACGCTATACCCAACATTTAATTAATATTGGGTATAAAGATGGGCTTGAAAAGTTACCACAAATTCGCGCTTTTTTAGAACTAGATTAAACAACATTTATAATATGCCATCTACTCACTGCCATCGATAAGGTAACGTTCAACGCGCTCTACTCGCCTTGGCTTTCCTTGTAATACAAGAATATCCCCGCAGAGCAATGTTGTATGTTGAGATGGCCTGTCAATTTCTCTGTCTTGACGGCGTAACGCCCTAATCGAAACTCGGCGCTTTTCCAGGTTTAACTCACCGATGCTTTTATCAACAGCAAATGACCCCTGTGGTAATGCAATAACGTGTAAGTATTCCAAACGCTCCGCACTGCTATCATCACTTGTATACTTATCCCCCGCAAAAAAACCATGTAAAAACTTATAGCGATTTCGTCTTTCTTTACTCACTCGACGGACAATACGTGTCATTGGCACACCTGACATATATAAAACATGAGAAACCAACATCAAACTGGCCTCTAGTGTTTCTGGAATGACCTCTGTCACCCCTAACTCTTGCAAAAGCTCTAGTTCAGTATCGTCACGCATGCGCACTAAAATCTTAACTTCTGGTGCAATTTGCTTAATTGCATCAACAACAATTTGAGTTTGTTCAAAATCAGTAAACGTTATAATAACTAACCGTGCACGTTCGACTCCTGCTGACCGTAAAATATCTTTTTGCTTTACATGGCCAAAAATCACAGGCTCCCCCACCGCCTTAGTTTCTTGAACCAATACGGGGTTGCACTCTACTGCAACGTACTCAATTGCCTCTGGTTTTAAAAAACGAGCAATCGTTTGTCCAACTCGAGAAAAACCACATATAACCACATGATTGCTGTATAGAGTGCTGCTTGCAGGTTGGTTGGATGCGTAACTTTGCGCATTTTTTAAGTAACCCAGCTTTGATAGCAACCACGGAGTTCGCTCTATCAGGTAAGGCGTTAAAGCCATCGACATCACTGCTAAAGCGATTAAAAAGGATGCTTGCTCAAATAACAATAACTGATGCTTAGTTGCCAACGCAATGAGCACAAAACCAAACTCTCCCATTTGCCAAAGCATGACAGCCGCAGCAATAGAGTCTTGTTTTCGCTCTCCCATAAACTGCGCCAAAACCGCTATTACGCCAATTTTTAATACAAACATCAGTGTCAACGCAGCTAAAATCCAAAACCACACATCAATAACAAATAGTATGTCTAACTGCATACCGACAGTTACAAAAAACAAGCCCATTAAAATATCACGAAATGGCCGTATATCAGCTTCCAGCTGGTGACGATACTGACTTTCACCAAGCATCATACCGGCCAAAAAAGCACCTAATGCCATTGATAAACCAAATAAATAGGTAAGTCCTGCTGCAAATAAAGCCACTAGTAATGTGGTTAAAACAAATAACTCCTCAGTGCGCATCAAAGCAACTTCGCTGAATACTCGCGGCAAGATCCATTTTCCTATCGCCCACAAGAGTGCGCACACAAATGCACCTTTGGTTAATGCAACAGCCAATGCCCATGCGATTCCTTCTGATCCACTACTTTGAGCTAAAAGAGGTAAAATAATAAGTAAAGGAACAACCGCGATATCTTGAAACAATAAAATACCGATCGCTAATTGGCCTCGGCGTTGCTTTAAGTCCCCAGACTCTTTGAGTAATTTAACCACGACGGCCGTAGAGGAGAGGGCCATTAAAGTGGCAATAGTGAAACTGGTCAGTAAAGAAAATTCAAGTAAAAGTAAGATCAGCATGATCACTGCACTGGTAACCACAACTTGCAAGGTGCCTAAACCAAATACTATGCTTCGCATAGCCATTAGCCTGCCAATAGAAAACTCTAGTCCCAAGCTAAATAACAGAAAAACTATACCAAGCTCTGCAACAAAATGAATTTCGTTACTCTGTGCAATCCATCCTATGCCATGGCTTCCAGCAAGCAAGCCCGTAGCTAAATAAGCCAATATTGGTGGCAAACCAATACGCTTAAAGAGCCACACAAAAATGACTGCCGCAAACAACAAACCAAATATTTGACCTAGAACACTTTGCAAATAGACCTCCTGATAGTCTGTTGCCAGATAATACTGCGTCAAAGTTTTACCACCTCATTAATTTAACTATAGCAACTATCTGTTTTTCAGCCACTTTGAAATTGTGGCATAGAAATCGCTTTAACTAATTAACAACACACTCCGAGGGGGGAGATTTAGTGGAAAACGTCCATATTTTGACACAACGGGTTTCTGCACGTGGCGAATTTTTGCCATTTTCGGCAGAGCATTACCGTAACAATGAGCCTGCAGCAATTCATAGTTTAGTCTCAAAACTACAAACGACTTTAAATATCGATGAAATACTCAATATTTACGCCGACTATGCAAAGCAGATTATTAATTTTTCGGGTTTGCAATTTCAGTCATCTCAAGGGGTGACACAGGTTACTCAAAGCGATAACTCAACCCCACCGTACTCGTTTGACTTAGATATAAATAACGAGCACTTAGGGCAGTTGATCTACTTTAGCCAATACCCGCTTTCAGGAAACATTAATGCGAAACTCACAGGGTTACACAATGCATTGGTGTACCCGCTGAGAAATGCAATCATGTATAGCCGAGTGTTGAAACTCGCAACAAAAGATACGTTAACTGGCTTAAACAACCGCAGCCAATTTAACGACATATTATTTGAAAAACTTGAACGCTGCCGCCGTCAACATCGTTCATTTAGTTTAATGTTGCTGGATCTAGACAACTTTAAGCAGGTAAATGACAACTTCGGTCACAAAATAGGTGATGACGTATTAAAAGAGTTTTCAGCTGTTCTGCAAACAAGTATACGCGGCACTGATTGTGTCTTCAGGTTTGGTGGTGATGAATTTGCCATTTTGATAGACGATCCTGAGTTTATTACAAATAAAGTAATCGCCCAGCGTATTATGCGCCTAGTTGAAGAATCGAATATCATGTCTAAATACCAAGTGACGACGAGTATTGGTTACACATTGGTAAATAGTCATGACTGTGAAGATGAGGTTTTCTCTCGCGCAGACAAGGGGCTCTATAAAGCAAAAGCCTCTGGACGAAACTGCGCTAGAGCTTACTAAACATGTGTTGCGCCTCCCCTTGTGGCGCAACCTATTATCGCTTACTCATTAACTTATAAATCAACAGCGAAAAACAAAACCCAAAGAAGAAACCACTAATCAAATAAAGTAAAGCGGCCATTGTCGCCAAGGGCGTGAGTACGATTAAAACAAGAGGAATACTTACACCAATAATAAAAAAGGCTCCCCCCCTTCCCAACCAGTAAGCAATCAAGGTCATTCCACAGACTAAACCACCCACGAACGAGTATAATAAGGTCAGTACATTTGGTTCAAAAACTAAGTGCGCAATCACCGCTATTAGCGCTGTAACTAACAGGCCTAAAGGCGCTTTATTAACTAACGATAAACCGACATGCGGTTGTGAATTCATCTATCAATCTCCCAAAAAACACCATCATCTGATGCATGTTTTGCACTAACGAACAACCCTACAACTTGAACTAATTCATCATTATAAAAAACCAGAGGCACATTTGCACGCAACCAAGGTGCGACTTTAGCGTCTTTAAACCAATGCTTTAGCGTATTGTGACCCGGCTTATTTAACGGTTTAATTTTCGCCTTTGGGCAATCAAATTTCACTGTGACACACTCATCGCCATGCGGAGGTCTTATCCCTTTGCCTTTGCTAAAAATGATACTCCTACCATTACTAAGGATAAACGTGTTATCGGATTGTGCTGTTACAACTAGTGGTGGTTGCTCTGTCAGCATTACAAAATACAAAAAGCCTTGATGACGATGTATGCGTCCTTCTTTTAATTGTATTGTTAACTGAGCATCGAGTTGCGCATTCATACCTTGGTTTAGTATTTGCTCGGTCTGTTTTTGTGATGGCATTAAGGTCGTAAATTGCTCAAGCCATGCGCGCAATACATTTGCTCGGCGCGCAGCATTGTAAATAGCAAGCTCATTACAGCTTAAACCCTGAGATTCATTTTGGCATTGAGCTAAATCTTGCTGAATATATTCATCAAGTAAATCTTGCTGCTGCTGCAGTAGCGAAATGCTGCGTGATGCGCTTTTTTCAAAACCTGTAAATTTATCCGATAAAACAGGCACAACTTTTTGACGAATAAAATTACGATCAAAACGTTCATCGGTATTTGAATCATCAGTAATATGTTCAAGCGAAAACGCTTTTGCAAATGACTCGATTACTGAACGTGTAATATTAAGTAGGGGCCTAAAGCAAACACGACCGCTTTTGAGTATGCGGGTTTGTCGCATAGACGCTAACCCCTTTAAACCTGAGCCACGCTTAAGGCGCAGTAAAAAAGTCTCAAGCTGATCATTCAAATGCTGGCCCAATAAAATAACACTGCCCTTGGCACTGTATTTATCTAACGCTAAATAGCGCGCATCACGAGCTTGCGCTTCTAAACTAGTGCGTGAACGTTGCTCAATAACCACAGATGCTGCGTGGAATGGCACGTTTAGTTGCAGGCACAACTTAGCACAGAACTGCTGCCAATCATCGGCATAATGACTTAACCCGTGATTCACGTAAACAGCTTTCAGTTGAAGTGTGGGTATTTCACGTTTCATTTCATGCATGACATGCAATAACACCACCGAATCCACTCCACCAGAGAGTGCGACTGTAAACGATGTTTGGTTATCATCGACAAACGGAGTAAGGGTATTTTTTACTTGTTGATATAAAGGTGTTGAATGCATGTATTAAACCGCAAAGTAATAATTGATTAGCATCTAGCTGACAAACAGTTTAAAACAAAAAAGCCGCTAAAGCGGCTTCTTTTTATCATTCAGATTATTTTAGCAATAACCAAACGACATCAAACGTTTATAACGTTGATCAAGCATTTCATCAAGCGATAACGCTTGTAGGTCTGCAAGGTCACGTTTTAGTTGGTTTTTAAGGTTACGTGCCATTGCATCGTAATTACGATGTGCACCACCTAAAGGCTCTTCAACTAAGCTGTTGATCAAATCAAGCTCTTTAACACGTGCTGCTGTTACACCCATCGCTTCTGCAGCGAGTGGCGCTTTATCAGCACTTTTCCAAAGAATTGACGCACACCCTTCAGGTGAAATCACAGAGTAAGTACTGTATTGCAACATGTTAACGCGGTCGCCAACACCAATCGCTAATGCACCACCCGAACCACCTTCACCAATAACCGTACAAATAGTTGGCACCTTAAGTGCAGCCATTACTTTTAAGTTACGTGCAATAGCTTCTGATTGACCACGCTCTTCAGCACCAACACCTGGGTATGCACCCGGCGTATCGATAAAGGTCATGATAGGCATTTTAAAACGCTCAGCCATTTCCATTAAGCGAAGTGCTTTACGGTAACCTTCTGGCTTTGGCATACCAAAATTACGCTTAATTTTTTCAGCTGTATCACGGCCTTTTTGTTGACCGATAACCATCACTGGTTGGCCTTCAAATCGCGCAACACCGCCAAGAATCGCGGGGTCATTTGCAAAAGTACGATCACCGGCTAGTTCATCAAATTCCGTAAAAATACGCTCGATATAATCTCGAGTATAAGGACGCAACGGATGACGGGCTAACTGAGAAACCTGCCAAGCACCTAACTTAGAGAATATTTCCTCTTTTTGTTGGGCACTTTTCTCTTTTAATCGGCTGACTTCCTCTTCTAACTCAAGGTCTAATTCGCCAGCGCGGCTTATATTTTGTAACTCTTCAATTTTTGCTTCTAATTCTGCGATCGGAAGCTCAAAATCAAGATAATTGAGGCTCATGCTCTAAACTACCTAATTAGTTAAATTCTAGTTCTACATCTTGCGCCGCCATCAGCGATAACTTATGAATTAAGTCATCGCTAGGCGTAACACACCATTCTGTACCTAGGGTTAATTCAGCCAACGCATCTGGACGTTGATAGAAAACCCTAATTGGACATGTACCAAACTTATAAGGTTCAAGTACTTTTTGTAAATTATCGAAGAAGTTCGCCTCGATTTGCACCATGTTCAGCGTCATTTTAATCGCTTTTATACGCTTTTCGCGCGCTTGAGCTATGGTGCATATGTCTCTAGCGGTCATTGTAATGCCACCGGAGAAGTTATCAAAGCTGACCTGTCCAGATATTACCAAGATATTGTTGATTTGCAGCATATCTTGGTACATTTCAAACTGTTCTGGGAATAAGCGTACATCAATACGGGCACTCTTGTCATCTAAAGTTATAAGCCCCCAACGATTTCCCTTCTTATTTACTAATGTACGGGCTGCAATAACAAGGCCTGCAGCCGTTGATTGGACATCACGATTAGTTGGCTGTAAGTCCACTAAACGGCCTGTGGTGTAATGCTTAAGCTCTCTGCGATATTGGTTAATCGGGTGACCTGTTAAATAAAGGCCCAGCGTTTCTTTTTCACCGTCTAACCATTGGTTATCAGTCAATGGGGTGGCTTTTATAAACGCCTGCTCTACTTCATCTGGCTCTGTGGCAAGTAGCCCAAACAAATCCGTTTGACCAAGAGACTCCGCTTTATTATGTTGATCAGCGGCGCGCATCGCATCTTTAAGGCTCGCTAATAGTATTGCGCGCCCAGGTTGGCTTTTATCTGGACCAAGTTGATCCAATGCCCCGGCGTAAATTAACTTCTCTGTGACTCGTTTATTTAAACGCTTTAAGTCAACTCGGGCGCAAAAATCAAATAAGTCTTTGAACGGCCCACCTTCACTGCGCGCCTCTAAAATTGCATCAACCGGTGCTTCACCTACGCCTTTAATAGCCCCTATGCCGTAAACAATTTCGCCTTGCTTATTTACAGTAAACTTAAACTCCCCCGCGTTTACATCAGGCGGTAATAAGGTGAGTTTCATGTTTTCACATTCATCCACCAAAATTACGATTTTATCGGTGTTATCCATATCCGCCGACATAACCGCGGCCATAAACTCAGCAGGGTAATGGGTTTTCATCCATAACGTTTGGTACGACACTAGTGCATAGGCTGCAGAGTGCGATTTATTAAAACCATAACCTGCGAACTTCTCTACCAAATCGAAGATTTTAATAGCTAGTTCGCCGTCAATGCCGTTATTTCTTGCGCCATCTTCAAATGTCGAACGTTGCTTAGCCATTTCTTCTGGCTTTTTCTTACCCATTGCACGACGAAGCATATCCGCCCCGCCAAGCGTATAACCCGCCAATACCTGAGCGATTTGCATTACCTGCTCTTGATACAAGATTATGCCGTAAGTGGGTTCGAGAATAGGCTTTAAACTTTCATGTTGGTATTGTGCGTCTGGGTATGATATTTCTTCGCGGCCGAGCTTTCGGTCGATAAAGTTATCAACCATGCCCGATTGAAGAGGACCAGGACGAAACAAGGCCACCAATGCAATCATATCTTCAAAGCAGTCAGGTTTTAGCCGCCTGATCAAATCTTTCATACCCCGAGATTCTAGCTGGAACACCGCGGTTGTCTCTGCACGCAGAAGTAATTCGATACTCTTTCTGTCATCCAGTGGGATCGCATTAATATCAACCGATTCTTTGCCTTCACGCGTTAACCGCTCATTGGTCATGTCAATTGCCCACTGTAAAATAGTGAGCGTTCGCAAACCCAAGAAGTCAAACTTAACTAGACCTGCAGTTTCAACGTCATTTTTATCAAACTGGGTAACTGGAAATTTACCCTCATCATCACAATAAAGTGCCGCAAAATCAGTAATGGTGGTTGGCGAAATAACAACACCACCCGCGTGTTTACCAGCGTTACGTGTACACCCTTCAAGAATACGACACATGTCGATGAGATCTTTAACTTCAGAGTCGCCATCGTAAGCTTCTTGCAAACGCGGTTCAACATCAAAGGCTTTAGCTAGTGTCATGCCCGGATCGCCGGGTATTAGTTTTGAAATCCGGTCAACAAAACCATATGGATGGCCAAGTACACGCCCTACATCTCGTATTACGGCTTTCGCTGCCATGGTACCAAACGTAATGATCTGCGATACCGCATCACGCCCGTATAGGGCTGATACATGATCTATAACTTCATCACGCCTATCCATGCAAAAATCGACATCGAAATCCGGCATTGAAATACGTTCAGGGTTTAAGAAGCGTTCGAAAAGTAGGTCAAACTCGAGCGGATCAAGATCGGTGATTTTAAGTGCATAAGCGACCAGTGAACCCGCACCTGAACCACGTCCAGGCCCAACAGGGATATTGTTATCCTTACTCCACTGAATAAATTCCATTACGATCAAGAAGTAACCAGGGAAACCCATTTGGTTAATAACGTCGAGCTCTATTTTCAAACGCTCATCGTACTCGACTCGCTTTTCTTTGCGGTCATTTTCATCTGGAAATAAAAACTGCAGTCGTTCTTCTAAACCATCTTGCGATACTTTAACTAAGAAGTCTTCAATGTTTAATGAGCCAGTGGGATAATCTGGTAAAAAATATGTGCCCAGTTGCACTGTGACATTACAACGCTTCGCTATTTCGACACTGTTATGTAACGCTTCTGGAATATCACTAAACAGATCAGCCATCTGCTGTGGCGTTTTGAGGTATTGCTCTTCTGAAAAGCGTTTCGGGCGACGTTTATCATCCAGGGTATAGCCATCAAAAATAGCAACGCGTATTTCATGCGCTTCAAAATTTTCAGGTTTTAGAAATACCACTTCATTCGTTGCAACAACAGGTAACTGTTCAGCTTCGGCAAGCTCTACAGCTAAATGCAGGTATTCTTCTTCTTGTGTACGTAGAGTACGAATAAGCTCAATGTAGTAATGGTCGCTAAAATGCTGCTTGTAAAAGCTAACAACTGATTCAATTGTCCCCACATTACCTTTTAAAAGCGCTTTACCTAAATCACCATCTTTCGCACCAGAGAGCAAAATAAGGCCTTCTTTGTGCTCCACCAACCAATCACGCTCAATCACTGGACGATGAAATAAATGCCCGCGCTGATATGCCTTGGAGATTAATAAGGTGAGGTTTTTATACCCTGTATTATCTTTCGCTAAGAGAACAAGTCGGCACGGCTCTTCAGGAAATTCTGGGCTATGCAACCAAAAATCAGCACCGACAATTGGTTTTATGCCTGCGTTATGTGCAGTATCATAAAAACGCACTAAACCACATAAGTTCATTTGGTCTGTAATAGCCAATGCAGGTAATTGTAATTCTTGTGCTTTAGCAACAATCGGTTTGGTTTTAGCTAAACCATCCACCATTGAAAAGTCAGAATGAACGCGTAAATGTACAAAATCTGGCGCTGCCATTATTGCTCCTGCATGGCCAGTACACGTTGTACTGGTTTAAAACTTTTACGATGTTCATCTATTGCACCGTATTGCTCAAGTGCCGCAAAATGAGCTTTGGTAGGGTAACCCTTATGCCCAGCAAACCCGTATTGAGGGTAACGCTTATCAAGCTCAACCATTTCATCGTCACGCGCTACTTTGGCTAATATAGAGGCTGCTGAAATTTCAGCTACAAGGCTATCGCCCTTTACCACGGCTTGTGCTGGCATGTTTAGGTTAGGTAGTCGATTCCCATCAACAAACACAAACTCAGGCGTGATAGTCAAGCCTTCAACAGCACGGCTCATTGCCAGCATGGTTGCATGTAAAATATTAAGCTCATCGATTTCAATAGGGCTACACCGCCCTATTGACCAACACAGTGCTTTTTCTTTTATCTCAATAGCGAGTGCTTGGCGTTTCTTATCAGTCAGCTTTTTTGAATCTGCAAGTCCATCTATGGGTTTACTTGGATCCAGTATTACCGCTGCGGTAACTACGTCACCAACCAATGGGCCACGGCCAACTTCATCAACACCGGCGATAAAGGTTAGGTTAGGTCGTTCAATTTGCATTTAGTAACTCCGCTACTGCCGCCGCGGCTTGCTCGCTGGCATTTAAACGTATTTGCTGATGAATGGCTAAAAAGCGCGCTTTTAATTCACGATTGTCGCCGTTGAGCATGGGATCAAGAGCCTGTGTTAAGTTTTGAACATTGCAGTCTTTTTGCATAAATTCAGGGACGAGTTCTTCATCGGCCAATAAGTTAGGTAAAGAAAAATATTTAATATTAAAAGTGAATAATGTTTTAAATATCCAATAACTCATCGGTTTAATTTTATACCCGACGACCATGGGTTTCTTATACAACATGCCCTCTAATGTCGCCGTACCTGAGGCTATCAAAATAGCATCTGCGGCTTGCATCGCAAGGTTAGATTGCCCATCAAGCAGCTGTATTTTAAGCGAGGGTGCGGTGGCTGCTAAAATTTCACTAAATTGCGCTTTTCGTTTTTCATTTACCAAAGGCACAACAATTTTCAAGTGAGGGTTTTTAGCTTGTAACTCGGCTGCTGTTTGAATATAGGTCTCACTTAATAAACCGACTTCTGAACCACGACTACCGGGTAACAATGCCAATACTTTATCATCATTACTTAAACCAAGCTGTAAACGGGCAGCACTGTCGTCATGTTCGAATGCAATGTCATCAGCAAGTGTATGACCTACAAAAGTGCAAGGAACGTTGTGCTTATCATAAAAAGCTTTTTCAAATGGCAGTAGAGCAAGCACCATATTGGTTGCGGCACTGATTTTATGAATACGTTTTTCACGCCACGCCCACACTGACGGGCTAACATACTGTACGGTTTTAATACCGGCATCTTTTAAAGGCTTTTCAATACGCAGATTAAAATCCGGTGCATCAATACCAATGTATATATCTGGCGGGTTATCGAGTAGGTGCTGAATGAGTTGTTTACGAATCTTTAATAATCGAGGTAAACGTCCTAACACTTCAACCAAGCCCATAACGGCAAGGTCTTCCATATCAAATAGGCTTTTACATCCCTGCGCCTGCATTTTAGGCCCTGCAATCCCTTCAAAAATGGCATTGGGAAAACGCTTTTTTAACGCATTGATTAAGCCCTCGCCTAGGATATCACCTGAAAGCTCTCCAACAACAATAGCTATTCGCAATGGCTGCGTCTCATTATTCATGTAAATTTATTTCGCATGTGGCTCAAAGGAACATGTAAGCAGTTTACCGTGTTTTAAGATTTCAATAAACGTTTAAGGGCACCATTTTATATAGGTACCTAGGGTCTGCTGACCTTTGCGGATTGAGATTTGTTCAAACTAGGGGCGATTTAATCGCGGCACGAGGTGTGTAACCTAGTGGGCCAAGCAAAACCGAGCAAAGCTTGAGCCTCCTGCTCACGCCCCTTACCATCATCCATGGTAGCAACAAAGAGTAAATCGCCCCTAGGCAAAACACGAAAGACAGCGCCTGTTTGCCATTGATGCTGAATTATCGACTATTTATGGGGAATAACCACACCACATAGGTGCAGCGTTGCCGAAAGACCAAACAGACTGCTGCAAACTTAACCTTAAAAGGTCAACAGACGCTAAACGAATGTGTATTTTTATAAATGTGAAATAGCGTCTATTATATATTAAGTTTTTCTAATATATGTTGACAACGATTGTTTTTTAATGAACAATAATTAAACTTTCAGTAATTTCTGAAACATAAATACACAAGCTACTCACTTTTTAAGGA
The DNA here is from genome assembly GCF_001469215.1 of Pseudoalteromonas sp. H105. GTDB lineage: Bacteria > Pseudomonadota > Gammaproteobacteria > Enterobacterales > Alteromonadaceae > Pseudoalteromonas. The sequence goes on along the minus strand of NZ_LOFH01000009.1, from coordinate 164,609 downwards.
GCACACATGATAGATGAAGCGTTTGTCGATCTATCGCGATTGCAATTTGCGATCACCGCCCTCTTTCACTTTATCTTCGTCCCCTTAACATTAGGCATGACGTGGATTTTAGTGATCATGGAGTCGGTGTATGTAATGACTGGCCGTGAAATATACCGAGACATGACTAAATTCTGGGGTAAATTATTTGGGATTAACTTTGCGGTTGGTGTGGCTACAGGCTTAACCATGGAGTTCGAGTTTGGCACCAATTGGTCGTACTATTCACACTATGTCGGCGATGTATTTGGTGCTCCACTGGCAATTGAGGGCTTAATGGCTTTCTTTTTAGAGTCGACGTTTGTGGGCATGTTTTTTCTTGGTTGGCAACGACTAACTAAACGACAGCATTTAGGTGTCACGTTCTTGATGGCTATTGGCACCAACTTGTCTGCACTTTGGATACTCGTCGCGAATGGATGGATGCAAAACCCAGTCGGTGCAGAATTTAATTATCAAACAATGCGCATGGAAATGACCAGTTTTGCTGAGCTTGTATTTAACCCCGTTGCACAAGTTAAGTTTATTCACACCGTGTCGGCAGGTTATGTTGCTGCATCCATGTTCGTCCTTGGTATTAGTAGCTGGTATATTTTAAAAGGACGCGATTTAGCATTCGCCAAACGTTCATTTTCAGTTGCGTCTGGTTTTGGTTTAGCATCAATCTTGTGCGTCATTTTGCTGGGTGATGAATCAGGCTACGAAGTCGGTGAAGTGCAAAAAGTAAAATTGGCGACCATTGAAGCCGAGTGGCATACCGAAGAAGCCCCTGCTGCATTTACAGCACTTGGTTTTCCCGATTCAGACGAACAAGTCACCCACGGTGCAATTAAAATACCGTATGCATTAGGTATTATTGCAACTCGTTCATTGGACGAGCAAGTCATCGGTATCAACGATTTAGAAAAGAAACACGAAGTCCGTATTAGAAACGGCATGATAGCCTATAAATACCTTGAAAAATTGAGAAATGGCGAAGATACCCCTGCGAATATTGCCAAATTTGATACTTTAAAAAATGACCTAGGTTATGGCTTATTGCTCAAACGCTATACCCCAAACGTGGTGGATGCAACAGAGGAGCATATTCAAAAAGCAGTGAAAGACTCTTTTCCACGGGTTGGCCCTATGTTTTGGTCGTTTAGAATTATGGTTGGCTGCGGCATGATTATGCTCGTTGTATTCGTTCTTTCTTTCTACTATAACGCTCATCGTGTCATTGAACAAAAACGCTGGCTACTCAAAGCGGCCGTTTGGAGCATTCCTCTGCCTTGGATTGCCATTGAATTTGGTTGGATTGTTGCTGAGTATGGCCGCCAGCCTTGGGCAATATCAGAGGTCTTGCCGACATTTTTAGCGACCTCGTCGTTAACTGTGAATGACTTACTTTTCACCATTACTGCGTTTGTGATTTTTTATATTTGCTTAGCCGCTATCGAAGGTTGGTTAATGCTCAAGTTTATAAAGCTCGGGCCAAGTTCGCTGCACACAGGTAAATATCACTTTGAACTTGAACAAAAAGAACAAGCAACAATTCAAGGGGTAACATCATGATTTTTGATTACGAGACACTAAAATTTATTTGGTGGCTATTGATTGGTGTTCTCTTGATTGGCTTTGCTATTACCGATGGAATGGATATGGGCGTGGCTATACTTCTTCGCCTCGTTGGTAAAACCGATTTAGAAAGACGCACTGTAATCAACACCATTGGAGCTCATTGGGATGGCAACCAAGTTTGGTTCATCACCGCTGGGGGTGCCTTGTTTGCTGCTTGGCCAATGGTTTACGCAGCTGCATTCTCTGGCTTTTACTTTGCGATGATGCTCGTGTTATTTGCATTGTTTTTACGCCCACTCGCCTTTGACTACCGATCGAAACTAGAATCAGCAAAATGGCGCAATAACTGGGACTGGGCTTTGCTCATAGGCAGTTTCGTACCCGCATTGGTGTTTGGTGTCGCGTTTGGTAATGTGCTGCAAGGGGTCCCTTTTGATATCGACAACTTATTACGTACGACCTATCAAGGGTCATTCTTCGCTTTGCTTAATCCCTTCGCCCTCATTGCAGGATTAGTAAGCATTACTATGCTGGTTGGTCATGCTGGCATGTGGTTACAACTAAGAACAGACGCTGAAGTCTCTATTCGCTCAGCTAAATTTGGTCGTTACGCATTAATTGTTTTTATTACCCTTTTTGCCGTGGCTGGCTTTTGGGTAACAAAGATGGATGGGTATCAAATTGTTTCAATGCCAGATACACAAAGCTATGCAAATCCACTTGGCAAAGTGGTTACAACAGCACCTGGTGCATGGCTTGATAATTACAGTAAAATGCCACTCACCATGGTATTCCCTGTGCTGGCTTTTGTATCAGCAATCTTAGCCATTATACTATCTAAGCTAAACAAACCGGCGTTGGCATTAGTCACAACGAGCACAATGCTAATTGGCGTTATTATGACAGCAGGCAGTGCGATGTTTCCATTTGTAATGCCCTCTATTAATAACCCAAATATAAGCTTAACAATGTGGGACGCTGTATCTAGCCATATGACATTAAATGTAATGTTTATAGCAGCGACCATTTTTGTTCCCTTGATTTTGTGTTACACGACTTGGTGCTACGTAAAAATGTGGCGTAAAGTCACACAATCTGAAATTAAAAACAACACTCATGGCAGTTATTAAGGAGACTCAATATGTGGTATTTCGCATGGATACTCGGTGTTTTACTCGCGTGTACCTTAGGCGTGATCAATGTCATGTGGTACGAATTTCAGCAACATAAAGACAGCATTGCTGATGATGAATTAGCATTACATGAAAAACTTAAACGCCAAGATGACAACTAAACATCGCCCAGATCGCGCGCAGCAAACTAAACTGCGCGCATTCTTAAAGCACCACAGTCAAAGTGGTGCCCGTTTATTAAAAACAAGCATTGCATTTGGCACACTCAACGCGGTGCTGATGATAGCGTCCTGCTATTTACTGGCTAATGCGGCACACCTTGTCATGTTTGAAAGCAAAGCTATGAATGAGGTCAGTTTTCTATTATGGCCTTTGGCTGGGCTTATACTATTAAGGGCTCTATTTTTAGCGCTAAGCGAACGATTAAGCCACTATGCTGCGCAAAAGATCAAATCTTCGATGCGCCAAACATTGCTCGCTAAGTTAAACCGTTTAGGGCCCGCGTACATTGAAAGTAAAGGCCAAGGTGCGATGTTAAACACGTTGCATGACGGTGTTGAAGCACTGCACCAATACTACGCGAGCTACTTGCCGAGCATTGCATATAGCGCGCTCATCCCCTTTGCGATCCTCATTGTTATTTTTCCAACAGATTACAAAGCAGGCTTGATCTTTTTACTGACTGCGCCCCTAATCCCCTTTTTTATGATTTTAGTAGGCCACAAAGCAGAAGAGCTAAACCAACAACGCTGGCAGCAGCTATCTGTTTTGGGGAATTACTTTTTAGACCGAGTGCAAGGCTTAACACAATTAAAACTATTTAACGCAACTCGCACTGAGCTAGCGCACATAGCAAAAATCTCTGATGATTTTCGCTCCTCGACAATGAGCGTACTCAAAGTCGCATTTCTATCTGCATTCGCGTTAGAGTTTTTTGCCACCATTAGCGTCGCTTTAGTGGCGGTAATTATTGGCTTTAGATTATTTTTTGGCACACTTGATTTTGCTACCGGCTTTGTAGTCCTGCTGCTAGCCCCTGAGTTTTATTTACCCTTGCGTCAAATGGGCACCCATTATCATGCTCGCTTAGAAGGTATTAGCGCAGCGGCAGATATGATTGACATAATAAACGCAGAAGAACAACTCCCCTCTGCGCAAAAAAAACCAGTCCCATTACCCATAAATAATATTAGTGCTAAGCAGTTAAGCTTTTTATACCCCGATAGTAAAGAAGGGATATCCGATATAAATATCAGCTTACCTGAAAGAGGGTTGTTTGCATTTGTGGGCGACAGTGGCGCAGGTAAAAGCACCTTATTTGATTGCTTACTTGGCTTTCATCATCAAGCAAATACACATATTTTTATCAATGACACCCCCCTATCTCATTATGAAAACCAGAGCTGGCTGCAAAATATAGCCTGGATCCCACAAAAACCGACTTTATTTTACATGAGTGTTGCTGACAATTTACGCCTAGCTAATGCCAAAGCGACACATACACAACTGGAGCACGCTGCCGCCAAAGCGGGGGCACTTGAGTTTATTCAGGCATTACCTCAAGGGTTCGATACACTTCTCGGTGAACAAGGTGAAGGCCTCTCTGGTGGACAAAAACAGCGTATCGCACTGGCACGTGCATTTTTAAAGGATGCACCTATCCTGATGCTAGATGAACCTAGTGCACACCTTGATAGTCAAACTGAACAGCTAATAAGTAAGGCGATCACTGACTATGCAAAACACAGCCTCGTTCTCGTTATTGCCCACAGGTTAAATACCGTTAGTAAAGCAGACAACATTTTTGTGATGCAACACGGCCACATCATCGAACAGGGTAGCTACAAACAGCTTAATAAAGAAAAAGGCACGTTCTGGCAACTTCTCAACGCAGGTGCTCAACATGGCTAACTTTATTCGTTTATTGAAACTCTGTAGGCCCCACATCGGTATGCTACTGCTTGGTGCTTTTTTATCGACCCTAACCGTTTTAGCTAATGTCGGCTTACTTGCAATATCCGGGTGGTTTTTGGCTTCAATGGCCGCGGCGGGTATTGCATCTGTCCATATGAATTACTTTACGCCTGCCGGTGTCATTCGGTTTTTAGCCATTGTAAGAACCGCTTCTCGCTATGGCGAACGGCTCATCACGCATAATGCCACGTTTTTACTGTTAAGTGACATTAGAACTCATGTATTTAAAACACTCAGTCAGTTAAATAATGTTGACTTAGCGATGAGTCGCAGTGCTGATTTAGTTAATAGAATGCAAAATGATGTCGATGCACTAGACACGTTCTACTTACATGTTTTGTTGCCGATTATCGTTGCCATATTTGCTATACCCGTCGTCATGCTATTCATGAATGCATACAACCCTAATGTTGCCCTTGTCTGTTTTACCGCATTAATGATCGTGGGCATGATAGTACCCACTTACTTAGGCATAAAGTTTAGTAAAACAGCAATACAAGAGCGAGAACAATCAGCCCTGTTAAGGGCACAGTTATCAGACACCTTACAAGGTTCGCGAGAACTAATGCTCTTCCAAGCCTCAGCTAAAATGCTAGCAACATGCGATCACTCAAGTAAAGTGTATAACCAGCAATTACATAAACGCCATTGTGCACTTGCAAACAGTAATGGCCTCACTTTACTAATCACACAATTGACAATGCTAGCGAGTGTTGTGATTTTAATCCCACTTATCAGCAGCAACCAAGTGGCTCATGTCGAGCTAGCTATGATGAGCTTATTTGTGTTGGCAAGCTTTGAGACCGTTCTTAATCTACCTAACGCGTTCATACAGCTCCCTAATACCCTCAGCGCTGCGTCGCGTATTTTTGAATTAGAGGATAAATTGACATCAGCGCCTGTCACCACAACGATGAGTGTTGAAAAGCAGCCTTTAGGTGTCTCATTTACTCATATTGATTATCGCTATAATGAACAAATTCACGCTCTGAAAAAAGTTAGTATCACTATTTCAGCAAAGCAAAAAGTCGCATTAGTGGGCCCCAGTGGCAGTGGAAAGAGTACGTTAATCAATTTATTAACAGGGCTTTGGCCAACGCAAAGTGGACAGATAAAACTGCACACACGTGAAGGTGATGTTGATATTAGTACCCTATCAACCGATAACCGCTTTGACTTACTGACCATACTTGCACAACATCACCATATATTTGATGGCTCTTTAGCTGAAAACTTACGCTACGCGCAGCCCGATGCGACTGATGAAATGCTTTTAAAGGCGTGTGAACAAGCGCAATTAGGTCTATGGCTATCGCAATTATCTTCTGGCTTAAATACACGCTTAGGGACAGCAGGACGTGCAGTGTCACAAGGGCAAGCAAGGCGCATAGCCATTGCACAAGCTTTACTTCGCAATAGCCCTATTATGATTTTAGATGAACCAACTGAAAGCCTAGATAACCACACTAAACACGAAGTGATCAATACGATAATGAGTGTCATGGCCGATAAAACAATTATCACCATTACACATGACCCCGCATTGTTGGACTCAATGGATAAAGTAATATGGCTGGAGGAAGGAGCTGTAAGAGCTGTCGATACACACAGCGCCCTACTTGAAAGTGAAATAGACTACGTGTCTTTAGTGACACGATTTTAAACATAAAAAAACCACCGATTATTACAAAGCGGTGGTTTTTTATTAAGCGGTGTAATTAACGAATAATGCCACGCTCAGAGCTTTTTACAAAATCAACCATTAGCTGAACTGCTGGGTATTTAGCCGCATCTTCACTTAATGCAGCGATAGCCTCTTCAACACCCAAACTTTTACGATACAGTGTTTTGTAAGCACGGCGTGTCGCCATCACTTCATCACTGTCAAAGCCTCGACGCTTCATGCCTTCAGTATTAATAGCCACAGGGCCTGCGGGTGTGCCAATTGTCGTTACAAATGGTGGCACATCTTTGTTAATTCCAGAATACATACCCACAAACGCATGCGCACCAATTTTACAAAACTGATGAACACCCGAGTTACCAGCAAGAATAACCCAATCACCAACATGAACATGGCCTGCAACCGAGGCATTATTTGCAAAAATAACGTTATCACCAATTACCGCATCATGCGCAACATGGGTATACGCCATAAATAAGTTATTACTACCAATTTTAGTAATACCTTGGTCTTGAATCGTACCGCGGTGTATTGTGGCACATTCACGAATAACATTATTATCACCGATAATAAGTGTTGTTGGTTCGTTATTGTATTTTTTATCTTGGCAGGCTTCACCTACTGAAGCAAATTGAAAAATATGGTTGCCAGAGCCAATAGTAGAAGGCCCTTTAACAACCACATGAGATTCAATAATACAATTATCACCTATGACTACATCGTTACCAATGTAGCTGTAAGGGCCAACTGATACGTTATTGCCTAACTTCGCACCTGATTCGATTATCGCTGTAGGATGGATCACAATTAAAGCTCTCTTCTCGCACACATGATTTCAGCAGTACACACTACCTTACCATCAACTTTAGCTTCTGCTGCAAATTTCCATATATTGCGGCGCTCTTTTAAAAACTGTACATGTAAATGCATAGTATCGCCAGGAACAACCGGTTGTTTAAATCGAGCGTTATCAATTGCGGCAAATAAGTAAAGCTCGTTTTCACTGCGATTTTCAACCGTTTTGAATCCGAGTAGGCCTGTGGCTTGTGCCATAGCCTCTAAAATAAGAACACCTGGAAAAATTGGCTGATTTGGAAAATGACCAGTAAATATAGGTTCATTCACGCTTACATTCTTTATGGCGTGTAGTGACTCGCCTGGCGTGTGATCAAGCACTCTGTCCACTAATAACATAGGGTAACGGTGCGGCAGTAAGCTCAATATTTCTTGTATATCTAAGCTATTTAATTCGTTTGCCAAAATAGCATCCTTATTGATTATCAACATTTAATGACTGAGTCAAAGTCTCTAGTGCTTTAAGGCGGTCTTTCATCTCTGGTAAATTACGCAAATGAGCAATATTACGACGCCACTCTTTATTGGTTGAGTGCGGCATACCAGAAGAATAGATACCAGGCTCTTTAATTGACTTAGTTACCATACTCATACCGGTAAGTATAACACCATCACATATATCAATGTGACCATTTATGCCTACAAGCCCTGCAAATTGGCAATTTTTACCTACTGTTGTACTACCCGCGATTACTGTGCAGGCGGCAATAGCCGTCCCCGAACCGATCTCTACGTTATGTGCTAAATGCACTTGATTGTCGATAATCACATTACTATGAATTATTGTGTTATCTAGCGCACCACGGTCAATCGTAACTCCGGCACCAATTTCAACATTATCGCCTATAACAACAGTACCGATTTGAGGTATTTTTATCCACTGCCCTTTATCATTCGCATAACCAAAACCATCGCTACCTATGATTGAGCTTGCTTGAAATAGACAATTTTCGCCAATTTCAACATCGTGATAAATAGATACATTCGACCACAGTTTAGTGTTGCAGCCTATTTTAGCCATCGCACCGATAAAGCAATTAGCACCTATTTGCACATTATCAGCAATCTGTGCCCCCGCTTCAATCACCACATTGGCACCAACAGATGCCGAATCAGCAACCTGCGCCTCAGGATGAACAACTGCGCTGGGGTGTATACCTGTTGCTGCTGATGTAGGCGTAGTATCCATTATCTGAGCAAGCTGTGCATAGCTATTATAGGGGTTAGCTGCAATAAGCTTATTTCCCTGATAATAAGAGGCATCTGCTGCAGATAATATCACCGCACTGGCATGTGTATTATCCAATTGCGGGCGATATTTCTTGTTCGCTAAAAATGCAATATGCCCAGACTGGGCATTTGCAAGTGTCGCTATTTTTGAGATTTCTATAGCGCCGTCCCCATCGAGTTCAGCGCCAAGAAGTTCCGCAATCTGCGAAAGCGTATAATTTTGCATATTTCTTCTATTGTTTACTTACTTTTTCAACAACTTTTTCTGATAAATCAGAAACTGTCTTAGGGTTAAAGTAGACAGTAGTGTCTTTTACTTTAACTTCATCATACTTGCCATCTTTAGCAACTGTTTGGATTGCATCGATAATAAGCTTTTGTACTTTAGCTAATTCCTGATTTTGACGCATTTTAATTTCTTGCTCTAAAGGACGACCTTTTTCTGCAAGGTTTTTTTGCATACCCTCAACTTTTTCGCGAAGCGCGTCTTTTTGCGCTTGGCTCATTGTTGTGCTTTCACGTTTAAATTTCTCCGCTTCAAAACGGATATCACCTTGAAGCTTCTCAATTTCTTGGCGACGTTCAGCAAATTCAGCTTGTAAAGTTTGCTCTACTTTAGCCATTTGAGGAATTTGCTTGTAGATTTCTTGCATATCTACAATACCAACTTTATGAGCAAATGCACTCGCTGAAGTACCCATCATAAGTGTGGCTAATAAGGCAATTGCCGATGATTTAAATGATTTCTTCACAAAAAACTCCTTTAGAATGTATTACTAATATTAAAACTGATGGTCTTCGTATCGTCATCTTCTTCTTGTTGCAATGGATACGCAAAACTAATCAGCATTGGGCCCATAGGTGAAACCCATTGTAATGATAAACCTGTTGATACTCTAAAACGTGCAGGATCTGAGTAGTCCTCTAATTTAGCACGCTCATCCGGCCCTAAATTCTGATAACGATCCACATTAAATTCTGTATCCCACACATTTGCAGCGTCAACGAAGAAACTAGTACGCACAGAACTCGTGTTCTCTTCATCTAAGAATGGCGTCGGTACAATTAACTCCATACCCGCAACCGCTTTCGCATTACCACCAATTCGACCTTGTGTATTTAGTACGTCAAACTCTGATGCGCCGCCTATACTGCCAGTCGGTGTGCCATCTGGCAATGGGGTGCCCGGAATTAATTTTGGTGTTCTAGATACTGCACGAGGTAGAATTGTATTACGGTCAAAACCACGTAATTCCATTTCTGTAATACGGAAGTACTCTTGGAATGGTAATGTTTGGTCGTAACCGTTCGTTTCACCATAACCATTGCCGTAGCCAAGTGCCGCACGCGTTGAAAACACCCAACGATGATCATCACTAATAGGCCAATAAAAACGCGAATCATAATTTAGCTTAAAGTAAGTTAAATCAGAGTTAGGCGTAGTGCCTGTTAAATTAAGTGTTTGACGTGAACCTGCTGTTGGGAATAAACCGCGGTTTACCGTTATACGTGACCAACCTACGCTTAACTCATACTTGGTAAAGTCAAAGCCTGCATCTGGGTTCTCTGGGTCTAAGAAGGTTTCACGCATAACGCGTGTTTGCTCATATTCAGCAATTTCAGAGAGCTCTTCTTGAATCCATTTAACACCAAAATTCACACGATTAACGGCATCGATTGGGAAACCAACATTTGTACCAATACCGTAGCTCTTCGATTTATAATCGATAAGACTAAACTTACTTGCATCATAGTTACTGTAAAATATGCTGCTACCTTGTGATACACCATCAGGCGTAAAATAAGGGTCTGTGTATGATAGGCTTACACGCTCAGAACCACGTGACGTATTGATATTAAAACCAATTTGGTTACCCGTTCCTAAGAAGTTTGACTCAGTTACACCAATATTAAACTGCAAACCAAGGTAAGAACCATACGCAAGTCCTGCATTAAAGCTACCGGCGGATTGCTCTTTAACATTAAAGTCAACGTCCACTTGGTCATCTACACCAGGGACTGGCACTATATTAAAGTCAACTGTTTCCATATAAGGTAAACGTTGAATTTGCAATTTAGAACGCTCTAGATTTTGGTTTGAAAGCCACGCACCTTCGAGCTGCGTCATTTCACGGCGTAATACTTCATCTGAGGTATTTTGGTTACCACCGACAATAATACGTCGTACATAAACACGCTTACCTGGGTTAACCGATAATGTTAGTTGTACTTCTTTGCTTTCATCATCAATCTCAGGAATCGTACGCACTTCAGCGTTAGCATAACCAAAGCGGGCTAAGTAGCTTTTGATAAACTCTTCAGACGATGTGACCACTGAACCATTGTAAAGCTCTCCTGCTCGAAGTGGGATTACGCTTTTGATTAATTCTTCACGCCCAAGCAAGTCACCGATGAAATCAAAGCCTTTTACTTTATATTTGACACCTTCTGTGATGTTAGCCGTAACATAAACAGATTCACGTTCTGGACTGACAGATACTTGAGTCGAATCGATATTAAAGCGAAGATAGCCACGATCTAAGTAATAACTACGAATATTTTCTAAGTCACCTTCAATGGTTTGTTTTTGGTAACGATCGCTACCCATAAACTGCCACCAAGGTAAATCTTGCTGTGACTCAGCAAGTGCTAATAACTCTTCATCAGGGAATAGTTCATTACCCACTAAGTTAATTTGGCGAATTGAAGCAGCATCACCTTCGTCAAACTCTAATTTCAATTTAACGCGGTTTCGTGGCAACTTTGTGATGCTAATATCGATTTTTGCATTGTATTTACCAATACTATGAAAAAACTCAATTAAGCCTTTCTCAATATTATCAACCACTGTTTTGTCTAGCGGTTCACCTTGGCGAATATCCTGCTGCTCTAAAGACTGAGTTAACTGCTCGTCCTTAATATCTTTATTGCCATCAAATTCGATAAAACTGATCGTCGGGCGCTCTGTTACTTTAAAAATAACATTGTTGCCATCTCGTAATGCTTTTATGTTGTCAAAGTGACCTGAGCTATACAACGACTTAATTGTTTTTGAAATTGTATAGTCATCTACACTGTCACCGACATTGATTGGAATATGCGTTAATGCAGCACCCAGTGCTACACGCTGTAAACCTTCAACTTTTAAATCGTCAACAATAAAGGAGTTTTGGCCAAGGGCTGCAAAACTTGCCCCTAATAAACTTGTTACTGCCAAATGTTTTTTTATAGCCATTTTATTATCTTTATCCTTTACAACTGTATTACCGCTCAACACCACATTAAAGCAGTGTTTTACAATCGTGTTTTTTAATTCGAGACTGTCGCCATTCTATAATCGCGATACATCATTGAACAAAGCGAAACATGTTAGAAAAATGAGTAGCAAGGCTCCCACTTTAAAACCAAATTCTTGTGTCTTTTCAGAGACTGGCTTTTTACGGAAAAGTTCAATTATGTAATACATTAAGTGCCCACCATCAAGTACTGGTAAGGGTAATAAATTAAATACACCCAAGTTAACACTTATTAATGCTAAAAAGCTTAAAAAGGCAACAAAACCATAGCTTACGCTGGTTCCTGCGCCGACAGCAATCCCCACGGGACCACTTAAATTCTTAACGGATACTTGACCTGTAATTAAATTACCGATCATATCAAAACTTAAACTAATTAAACGCCATGTTTCTTTTACGCCGAGCACAATACTATCCAGTGGACCGTAATGTCTAGTCTCTACGTAGCCATCTGGCCATTGTTCAACAACTGGCGCAACACCTAAAAATCCTTGTTGTACACCGTTGCCTATTGCTCTCCCTTGAGGAGTTACAGTTAACAACACCATACTATCTTGTCTTTTTACACTAAATTGTAAAGATTTGTTAGCTGATTGCTGAATAAGATTAACTAATTGCTGCCAACTGGCTATTGTTTCGCCATCCACCATCACAATTTTATCACCCACCCTCAAATCAGCCATTGAAGCCGCTGAGTTTTTAGTGATTGCTGCAACTTCTAGCGTTGCATCTGGCCTAAACGGCACAATTCCCAGTGATGCCAAAGGAGGCACATCTTGTTGGTCTAACTTCCAACCATCAATATTAATGGTTTTAACTTGCTCAAGGTACTCATTAGTGCGAACGGTCACATCAACACGTTCATCACCAAGGCTTGCCATTAACGCAAATGTCGCGTCTTGCCACGTGGCTATATCATCATTACCAATTTTAATAATTTGTTGGTTAGGTGCAATACCAGCAAGTTCGGCTCGACTGCCCTCTTGTACCGTACCCACTACTGGCTTTATTGATTGCACACCGATTAAATACATGACTGCTAAGGCAACAATGGCGAAAATAAAGTTTGCCATAGGGCCTGCTGCAACAATGGCAATACGCGCTTGAACAGACTTTGCATTAAATGAAAGGTGACGCTCAGATTCAGGCACATCATCAACACGCTCATCGAGCATTTTGACATAACCTCCCAAAGGAATAGCTGCAATGACATACTCTGTGCCAAGCTTATCGTGCCACTTTAACAATGGTTTACCAAAACCAATTGAAAAACGCAGGACTTTAACCCCTGCTTTACGCGCAACCCAAAAATGGCCGTATTCGTGAACGGTTACTAAAATACCCAGTGCTAGAATAAAGGAACCTAAATTCCAAAAGAAATCGAACATATCAACGTTGTACCTTACGTATTTGTTGTACCGCTTGCTCTCGGGCTAATTTATCACACATTAAAATTTCATCTAAGGTGTGGACGTTCACATCGCTAGTTGCATCCAGTGTTTGTGAATTTACACGGTAAATATCCGTGAACGCAATTTCCCCCTTTAAGAAGGCCGCAACAGCAACCTCATTGGCTGCATTAACCGTTGTTGTTGCTCCTTGGCCTGCTTCGCATGCTGTGATGGCCAACTTCAAATTTGGATAACGAGAAAAATCGGGGGTCGTAAAAGTGAAATCAGCTATTTGAGAAAAGTCCAGCGGTTTAACGCCTGCATCAATGCGCTGCGGATAGGCAAGTGCGTGAGCAATAGGCGTGCGCATGTCTGGGTTCCCCATTTGCGCAAGCACAGAACCATCTTGATACTGCACCATCGAATGTATAATACTTTGAGGGTGAATAACCACTTCAATATCATTAGCAGCACAGTTAAATAACCACTTTGCTTCAATAAACTCTAAGCCTTTGTTCATCATCGTTGCAGAATCTACGGAAATTTTCTGCCCCATAGACCAATTAGGATGTGCAACAGCCTCTGCGATAGTGACTGTTGACAACGTTTCGATATCACGCGTTAAAAAAGGACCACCAGACCCTGTCAGTAAAATTTTACTGACACCATGCTCGGAAATTTTATCCGTCGTCTTAGACCCTTGTAGAGCGCTGGGTAAGCACTGAAAAATAGCATTATGCTCACTGTCAATCGGTAAAAGTGTCGCCTTATGTTGTTTTACTTTATCAATAAACAACTGCCCTGACATTACAAGGGACTCTTTATTTGCAAGCAGTACTTTTTTGCCAGCTTCTACTGCGCTTAAGGTTGGAATAAGTCCTGCTGCGCCCACAATGGCTGACATCACAGCGTCAACACTAGGGTGAGCGGCAAGCTCACTCATCGCATCACTACCGCTTCGAATGACTGTTTTGCACCCGGTACCCAAAAGAAACTGTTTTAATTGCTCAGCGGCGCTATCGGAAGCCATAACCGCAAAGACCGGATTATGAGCAAGGCACAGCTGAGCCATAGACTTGGCGTTTCCACCAGCGGTAAGGGCAAACACTTCAAACTGGCTTTTGTTTCTGGCAATAACATCTAATGTGCTAGTACCAATCGATCCAGTCGCGCCTAGAATTACTAGCTTTTGCCTACAATTCATAGACTCAGTGTCCATGCATAACACAATACAAAAATAGGTGCCGCAGCGGTTAAACTGTCTAACCGATCTAATATACCACCGTGTCCAGGTAAACATGAACCACTGTCTTTTAAGCCTGCTTCACGTTTAAACATGCTCTCTAACAGGTCGCCAATTGCAGAAAATAAAGCAATAAAAATAGTCATGACAGCGTATATAGGCCAAACAGCCATATCAACATCACTAAAATGGCAGAAGACCAGTACAAAAGTGACTGCGGCAATAACGCCACCAGCTAGACCTTCAATCGTTTTGTTAGGGCTCACTTTTGGCATAAGCTTATGCTTGCCAAAATTCTTACCTGTAAAATAAGCGCCAATATCAGCACTCCAAACAATACCAAGGACGACGAGTATCAATATAGAACCAAAATGGGTGGATTCTAAGTAATTAGCACTTCTGAGCGTATTAAGCGCAAGCCACAATGGCACTAAAGTTAAAATACCCGCGATTGCTCGCATAACAATTCCATCGTTCCACGCTTTAGCCATTGCTGGATAACGCCACACTAAGTATGTAGCAACAACCCACCAAGAGAATGACAGCGTGAAAATATAATTTGCATCCCCCACGAGCTGACCATCAATCCATAACGACTCTATGGGCCAATGCCAATTCAAAAGTGCAAGTAAAAGCGCAATAAATACGACAAAAGCAAAACGTTTAAGCTTATCGCATAACCCCATAAAGGCAGACCACTCCCAAGCCCCGATTAAAACAATGGCGCCAGCAATGTAGCTGAATAAAGTTAGTGGTGTATAAAAAACTAATAACAGCGCCAAAGGCGCTAACACTAAAGAAGTTAAAATTCGTTGTTTTAGCAAAGTGTTACCCTTTTAATTAGGTTTCGGCGAGTAATTGTTTTATTTGTTCGCCGGTACAACCAAATCGTCGCTCTCTGGCAACGTAGCAGGCGATAGCATCAGCAAAAGCAGCTTCATTGAAGTCTGGCCAAAGCGTATCGGTAAAATAAAGCTCAGCATAAGCTGCTTGCCATAATAAAAAGTTACTAATGCGCAAGTCTCCCCCGGTTCGAATTAGCAAATCAGGTTCTGCCTGATCGTGCATACTCATTTGCGAGGCAATATCTTGCTCAGTAATATCGTTGGGATCTAGCTCTCCTGCTGCTATTCGCTTACCAATTTGTTTAGCTGCATTTGTTATATCCCAACGGCCACCATAATTGGCCGCGACGTTTAGTTTCAGCCCTGTATTATCAGCAGTTAATGCATGTGCTGCATCCACTTTACTACGCAGAGTGTCAGAGAAGCGTGATAAGTCACCAATAATGGTTAATTTTACATTGTTTTTGTGAAGTTTTTTTACTTCCTTGCTTAGCACGAATAAGAATAGCTCCATTAATGTGCTTACTTCATCTTCAGGACGTTGCCAGTTTTCACTGCTAAACGCAAACAAAGTCAGCGACTCTACTCCCAATTTAGTACAAAACTGTACAGATTGACGAACCGCGTCCACACCCTTTTTATGTCCGTAAACACGCGGCCTATTCTTAGCCTGCGCCCAACGACCATTGCCATCCATGATTATAGCGACATGCTTGGGTAAACATTGCTGGGAAATTTTATCAGCGTTAAGAACCATAAATATCGAGTATTCCATAAAAAAACGCCGCCTAGTATACCCTAGACGGCGTTTCAAAACTAATAAATTTCATAACCTAGGTTCAGGTTATTTAGCGACTTAGATTTCCATCAATTCAGCTTCTTTCGCTGTCAGTTGAGTATCCATTTCTTTGATGAATTTGTCAGTCAGCTTTTGGATTGCATCTTCAGCTTGACGTGCTTCATCTTCAGAGATGTCTTTATCTTTAAGTAAGCTTTTAACATCACCGTTTGCATCACGGCGAATATTACGCACTGCAACACGGCCGCCTTCAACTTCACCACGTACGATTTTAATTAAATCTTTACGACGCTCTTCAGTCAATGGAGGAAGTGGAACGCGAATAACCGCACCCGCTGACATAGGGTTTAAGCCTAAGTCAGATGCCATAATTGCTTTTTCTACCGCTTGCGCTAGAGACTTGTCAAAAACACTCAGTGCAAGTGTGCGTGAATCTTCAATGGTTACATTCGCGACTTGGTTCAACGGTGTTGGCGCACCGTAATATGACACCATTATGCCATCTAAAAGTGCTGGGTGAGCACGACCAGTACGAATTTTAGATAATTGACTGCCAAGTGCCGTTACACTTTTCTGCATGCGTTCTGCAGCATCTTTTTGAATATCGTTAATCACGGTTCAATCCTAATCTAGTTAGTTACTTCATCTGAGGCTTGTGAAGAGATAAGTGTTCCTTCTTCTTCGCCCATAATAACACGCTTTAATGCGCCTGATTTATTCATATTAAATACGCTCAAAGGCATATTATGGTCACGTGCAAGAGTAAACGCAGCGAGATCCATTACTTTTAATTCTTTTTCAATAATTTCATTGTAGCTTAGGTGACGATAAAGTGTGGCTTCTGGGTTTTTAACCGGATCATCACTAAATACACCATCTACTTTTGTTGCTTTTATCACAGTATCAGCTTCAATCTCGATGCCACGTAAACATGCAGCTGAATCTGTTGTAAAGAACGGGTTACCCGTACCTGCTGCAAAAATAACTACTCGACCCGTTTTTAACAGGCTAATTGCTTCTGCCCAATTGTATGCATCACACACCCCATTTAATGGAATCGCAGACATCAATCGACAATTAACAAATGCACGGTGTAATGCATCACGCATTGCAAGGCCGTTCATAACTGTTGCGAGCATACCCATATGGTCACCAACAACTCGGTTCATACCCGCTTCTGCAAGAGAGCCACCACGTAAGAAGTTACCGCCACCGATAACTAAACCCACTTCTACGTCGAGTTCTACAAGCTCTTTAATTTCTTGCGCCATACGATCAAGCACTTTTGGATCGATGCCAAAGCCTTCATCTCCCATTAAAGCTTCACCACTTAATTTGAGAAGAACACGTCTAAAAATAGGTTTACGATTGATAGTCATAGTATTGGGGCCAACTTTTATTAAATTATGGATAAAAAATAACCGCGCTTATGATAAACATAAAAGCGCGGTTATTTTAAAGAATTTCTAAGCATGACGCAAAAGCAAATAGTACTTTAATTGCATGTATTTTCCTTTCACATCATGAATAGTTAATCTTACTGACCTTTAGCAGCAGCAATTTGTGCAGCAACTTCAGCAGCAAAATCTTCTTCTTTCTTCTCGATACCTGCACCAACTTCCATACGTACGAAGCTAGTAACTGTCGCGTTTTTCTCTTTAAGAATTTCGCCAACAGACTTTTTAGGTTCCATGATGAAAGCTTGACCAGTAAGCGAAACCTCACCAGTGAACTTCTTCATACGACCAATAACCATCTTTTCAGCGATTTCAGCAGGCTTGCCTTCATTCATCGCGATATCGATTTGAACTTGCTTTTCTTTTTCTACAACGTCAGCAGGAACATCTGCAGGCGTTAAGTAATCTGGGTTTGAAGCAGCAACGTGCATTGCAACGTGCTTAAGTGTTTCTTCATCAGCAACACCTGCAACAACAACACCGATACGCTCACCGTGACGGTACTCAACTAGTTGTTCACCAGCGATGTACTGAAGACGACGTACATTGATGTTTTCACCAATCTTAGTCACAAGCTCAACACGGTCTTCTTCGAACTTAGCTTGTAAGTCTTCGATAGAAATTGTGTCAGCAATAGCAGCATCAGCAACTTTGTTAGCAAATGCTAAGAAGCTTACATCTTTAGCTACGAAGTCAGTTTGACAGTTAACTTCTACCAGTACTGCAACACCTGCGTTTTGCTTGATGATGATAGTACCTTCAGCAGCAATGTTACCTGCTTTTTTAGCAGCCTTTGCAGCACCGCTCTTACGCATATTTTCAATCGCTAACTCGATGTCACCATCAGTCTCAGTTAACGCTTTTTTACAATCCATCATGCCAGCGCCAGTACGCTCGCGTAATTCTTTAACTAGGGCAGTAGTTACAGCCATTAGTAAATCCTCAAATCTGAATTCAGGTTAGATAAGCGGGTTAACCGCTCTACAAGAATAGCAAGTCTTCATCTTATTTAGATGAAGACTTGATGACAGCTAATTACTCAGCTTCAACGAAATCGTCTTTCTCAGCTTGAGCAACGATGTTGTTTTCACGACCTTCAGTGATTGCAGCAGCAACAGAAGTAGTGTAAAGGTTGATTGCACGGATAGCATCATCGTTACCAGGTACGATGAAATCAACACCGTCTGGGTTAGAGTTAGTATCAACGATTGCAACAACTGGAATACCTAGGTTGTTAGCTTCACGGATTGCAATGTGCTCGTGGTCAGCATCGATAACGAAAAGCGCGTCTGGAAGACCGCCCATGTTTTTGATACCACCAAGGCTTTTTTCAAGCTTTTCCATTTCACGGTTAAGCATTAACGTTTCTTTCTTAGTTAATTTCTCGAAAGTACCGTCTTGGCTTTGGATTTCAAGGTCTTTAAGACGCTTGATTGATTGACGAACTGTTTTCCAGTTAGTCAACATGCCACCTAACCAACGGTGGTTAACGTAAAACTGATCGCTTGCGATTGCTGCGTCTTTAACTGCTTCGCTTGCTGCGCGTTTTGTACCAACGAAAAGTACTTTACCTTTGTTTGCTGCAGCACCAGATAAAAATTTAAGTGCGTCGTTAAACATTGGTACAGTTTGCTCAAGGTTGATGATATGAACACGGTTACGAGCGCCAAAGATGAAAGGCTTCATCTTAGGGTTCCAGTAACGTGCTTGGTGACCGAAGTGAACACCAGCTTGAAGCATATCGCGCATTGAAACGTTTGCCATTTTGTAAATCCTCTATGTTGTTTAGGGTTAGGCCTCCACATATCCCATAGCACCAACACCGAAGTTTAATTAACTTCAAATGCACCCAAGTGTATGTGACGATACGTGTGTGTGTTAAAATAAAATTGTGTTTGCCTTAAATACAAAAAATCATTTAAGAATTTATTTGTAAAAAGACGGCGCGCTTTATACCATATTAAAAATAAATATTCAACGTCGCGCGCAAAAATTGTGCGACAGTAAATGTGTTAAAACTCGACTATGGAGCCTCTATGAGTGCTGTTATCAAGACCCCTGAAGAAATAGAGAAAATGCGTGTAGCTGGGCGCTTAGCGGCAGAAGTGCTAGAAATGATAGAGCCACATGTAGTGCCTGGTGTGACCACTGATGAATTAAATACTATTTGTCATAATTATATTGTCGATGTACAAAAAGCCATCCCTGCACCTTTAAATTACCATGGCTTCCCCAAATCAATTTGTACCTCTGTAAATCATGTTATTTGTCACGGTATCCCGAATGATAAAGCATTGAAAGATGGCGACAGCGTAAATATTGATATTACCGTTATCAAAGATGGTTACCACGGTGACACCTCTAAAATGTTTCATGTGGGTACGCCTAATATACAAGGTAAACGCCTTGCTCAGGTCACTCAAGAGAGCCTTTACCTTGCTATAAAAATGGTAAAACCAGGTGTGCGTTTAGGTGACATTGGTGAAGCTATTCAAAAGTACGCTGAAGGATTTAACTATTCTATTGTACGTGAATATTGCGGCCACGGTATTGGCGCTGAATTTCATGAAGAACCCCAGATTATGCATTACGGCCGTGCAGGCACTGGTGAGGCATTAAAAGCAGGTATGTGCTTAACAATTGAACCTATGGTTAATGCTGGTAAGCGCCAATGTAAGTTATTAAAAGATGACTGGACTGTCGTTACAAAAGACCGTTCTTTGTCAGCTCAGTGGGAACATACATTGTTAGTAACTGAAAATGGTGTTGAAATTTTAACGCTCCGATCAGATGATACGATAGACAGGATCATCGAACATTAGGAGCCGGCCCACGTGGCATTACCCAATAAAGTAAAAAAGTTGCTCAGCGATGCTGAGCAACTAAACGAGTACCGTGACTGCTCTAGCTATTTTTATAAATGGTTGCAAAACGAGTTTTCAAAACAACCCGTTGGTAACTTAATCAATGCCCGCGCTGAATTTATAGACCGCTTATTAATTAAGCTTTTTCATGTCTACGACCTCGCTCACGAACCTGACTTAGCGCTGATTGCCGTCGGTGGTTATGGTCGCGGCGAGCTCCACCCCTACTCAGATATTGATTTTTTATTGCTTGTCACAGAACAACCCAGTGACGCAATTTGTGAAAAAATCGGTCAATTTGTTACTATGTTATGGGATTTGGGGCTAGAAATAGGTCACAGTGTACGGACTATTGAGCAAGCAATTGACCAAAAACGTGAAGACGTTACGTTTGCCACCAGTCTACTTGAAAGTCGATTATTATTTGGCAATCACATTGAGTATGAGAAGTTAAAAAACCATATACTTGATACACCTATTTGGCGCTCTGATGATTTCTTTTTAGCCAAAGTAAAAGAACAACAGTTACGGCATAGAAAGTGTCATGGTACTGCTTACAATTTAGAGCCCAATATTAAAGAAAACCCAGGCGGACTTCGCGATTTACAAACCATTATTTGGGTAGCAAAAAAGCATTTTAGAGCTGAGACACTTCAAGAACTTATCAATCATGGTTATTTAACACACGAGGAATACCAGGAACTTTCAGAGTGTTTAGAGAACTTATGGAATATCCGTTTTGCTCTTCACCTTGCGGCTGAGCGCTCGGAAAATCGCCTGCTGTTTGATCATCAACCCCTTGCAGCAGAAATACTCGGTTTTGGTAGTGATGGTAAAGCCTCTGTTGAGCGTATGATGAAACGCTTATTTAGAATAATGAGTCGAGTTCGTGAACTTAACCAAATGTTACTATCTTATTTTGAACAAAGTATTTTGCCAGAAACAAGCGAACAACCGGTTATCGAATTAGACCAAAGCTTTGAACGTGTTGGTCATCAAATTAAAGTTAAAAACCCTTCAGTATTTTTCCGCCGAGACCAACTCTTTGTATTGTTTGAACACATTGCTGATAACCCTGCAATCACACATATTTATCCAAGCACTATTCGGACTATACGCCAAGTACGCCGTCGTTTATTAGGTGACTTGCAAGATTACGCGGCGTGCCGTGAAGCATTTTTACGTATTATTAAACACCCTAATGGTATGGGCCGTGCGTTTACCTTAATGCATAAACACGGCATGCTCGCCGCCTATTTACCACAATGGCGTAATATATTCGGGCAAATGCAGTTTGATTTATTTCACGCTTATACAGTGGACGAGCATACTCATAAGTTAATTAATAATATTTACCAATACTTTGATAAATCCAGTAGCAATGAGTTTCCTATATGCTGCGAGATTGTGACGCGTATGGATAAGCCTGAGTTGCTTTATTTAGCCGGTATTTTCCACGACATTGCCAAAGGACGAGGGGGTGATCACTCTGAACTTGGATCTGTTGATGCAATAGCGTTTGCAAAGTTACATCGTTTTACAAATTCTGATGGCAAGCTTATCTCATGGCTAGTAGCTAATCACTTACTTATGTCTGTCACCGCCCAACGCAAAGACATTAATGACCCTGATGTCATTAAAGAATTTGCATCACGCGTAAAAAACGAACGCCAACTTGATTACCTCTACTGTTTAACCGTTGCCGATATACGCGCAACCAACGACAACTTGTGGAATGACTGGAAAAACACGCTGCTACGTGAGCTTTATTTGCATACGCAAAGAGCGCTTCGTTTAGGGCTTGAAAACCCAATGGATCAGCGTGACCAAATCCGTGATAAAAAACGTCAAGCTAAGCAACGCTTAATTAATTTGGGGTATAGCGAAGAAAAAATTGATTTAATTTGGAGTCGCTTTAAAGCAAACTATTTTACCGCTTTTAGCGAACAACAAATATCATGGCACAGCGAACACTTAATAAATTCAGATCTAGCAAAGCCAAGCGTCATCGTCTCTAATAAGGCGATGCATGGCGGGACACAAGTTTTTATTTATAGCCCTTACTCTGGCGCCATTTTTGCGCGCTTAGTGAATGTGATTGGCTCGAAAAAAGCACAAGTTCAACACGCTCAAGTGCTTACAACACGCGACGGCTATGTGCTGTTCAGCTTTGTTGTGTTAGAAGTGAGTGGTGAGCCGATTGCTAGTGGTCGTGCACAATCTATAAAGCGCGGACTTGATCAAGCATTAGCGGATCCCCGCAAAAAGATTCGCTTTAAAAAGAATCGCTCACAACGCTTTAAAGACTTTAACATTAAACCTAAAATTATTTTGCGCCCTCACCCGCGAAAAGACCGTAGCTTAATCGAAATACAAGCAGTCGACATTCCAGGGTTACTGACCAAAATAGCCGAAGTTTTTCAAGCACATTTATTACATATACACGCCGCCCGTATCACTACAGTGGGTGAACGAGCAGAAGATTTCTTCGTGGTATCGAATAACGAATACCAAGCCCTTACCGACGAAGAGCAGGAAAAAATTTATCAAGCATTGCGTAAAAAACTCAATGCAGAAACCGAATAAGAGGATCTTATGTCTGATTTAAAAACCACGATCGAAAATGCCTGGGATAACCGCGACATGATTAGCCCAAGCACTGTCACTAGCGACGTAAAACAAGCAATAATTGATGCACTTGATTTGCTTGACAGTGGGGCTGCCCGTGTCGCTGAAAAAATCAGTGGTGAGTGGGTAGTACATCAATGGTTGAAAAAAGCCGTGTTATTATCGTTTCGAATTCGCGATAACGAGCCAATGAACGACGGTGTAAACCAGTTTTACGATAAAGTGCCGCTTAAATTTAGTGACTACACGCCGGAGCAATTTCAACAAGGCGGCATGCGCGTAGTACCAAATGCTGTTGCACGTAAGGGCAGTTTTGTTGGTAAAAACGTAGTATTAATGCCATCGTACGTAAACATTGGCGCCTATGTTGACGAAGGCACCATGGTTGATACATGGGCCACTGTAGGGTCATGTGCACAAATAGGTAAGAACGTTCACCTATCAGGCGGTGTGGGCATAGGCGGTGTTTTAGAGCCGTTACAAGCCAATCCTACAATTATTGAAGATAACTGCTTTATTGGCGCACGTTCTGAAATTGTAGAAGGTGTGATAGTTGAAGAAGGCGCTGTGATCTCAATGGGCGTTTACATCAGCCAAAGCACGCGTATCTATGACCGTGAAACAGGCGAGATTCATTATGGCCGCGTACCAGCGGGTGCTGTAGTGGTGCCGGGTGCACTGCCTTCTAA
The DNA here is from genome assembly GCF_001469215.1 of Pseudoalteromonas sp. H105. Taxonomy (GTDB): domain Bacteria; phylum Pseudomonadota; class Gammaproteobacteria; order Enterobacterales; family Alteromonadaceae; genus Pseudoalteromonas. The sequence continues at coordinate 140,922 of NZ_LOFH01000009.1, read as the reverse complement.
AGATGGTAGTCACAGCTTATATGCGGCGATTATCGTGAAAAAAGTTGACCAGCAGACCCGTGAAAAAGTCGGTATTAACGCCCTACTACGCTCAATAGACGAATAGGCGCTTTAAGCTGATCTGATTTTAATTGCTGGGATTGACTGTATCACTCCCAGCGATTGCAGGTTCACCTGATAAGACTGAATTAAAGCCTAAGGTCTACTTTACCGAAGTATGCACAAACAACTAAAAACACTCATACCTACCATTTCGCATAATGATCTTCGGTGAAACCCCATTCGCCATTCAATGTAATCACTTCTTTCGCTAACCTTATTTCACCATAGAAGCGGCCAAAGTGTTGGGTGAAATTAGTGGCCACTACGAGTAAGTTGGTTTTATCTTGACGAACACCTGCAGGCTCAAACGTTAAATTAATGACCCCATCGTTTGAACGTAATTGCCATTTATTATCGGATGTGTCATTTGAATAACGTTGAAATTGAAAGTCTACCATATCGATTTTATGTAGAGCCCCATCAAGCCACAAAGCATTTTCTGTAAAGCTCGTTTCAACTACGCCCGCTGCTAAATTAAATCCTAACCTGCGACCGTCTGCCAAAATACAGGCTAAACTACCCCAGTTCCAACTGGTTTCCCTGCGCATATAACCTGCGCTCCAATCAACACTTGCCAGTGCACTTATTTCTTCAAGCAAAATGCGCTTGCCCTGCCATTCAACACTCCCTGAGCATAATAATGCAGCACTTTTCTGGGTAAAATGAAATCCCGTAAATCCAGCACGAGTGCAAACAGACAGTGGTTGGTAAACTGCAGATTCATTTATCTCTGCGTGTATTTGAAGGCCACTTTTTAAGTTAACGCGTACTACTCGCTTTTTTGTGCTAGCAATAACATTGATTTCAATTCTATTTCCGCCTTTCTCAAAATATGCATTACCGTTTTTAGGGCTTGGGTCTATTTGCGTTTTTATGCCAAATAAATTAGTAAAACTAAACTCTTCAAAGTGATGGCTTTTAGGATCGTAAAGGTAAATAAAGCAGTTACTTGCAATTTTTAAATCAACAATTGCAAGCCCAATCATTAACTGTTCACTGGTAAAACTAATAAATTGAAACTGGTTAAACTTCAATTTTTTTGCAAAAAAACTTTTAGGCTTGCCCATCGCATTGCGTAAATCAAAATCCAGGTAGTTTATGCGCTCAACCCCATCAGAGAAAACACCAAATTCGGCTTGCCCGTGATGATTAATTAATTCACTTTTTACCATTGCAGTTTCTTCCTTAAGCTTGGTTTGCAGATAAAACGATGATCCGGCAACAACTCATTTAGCGGTTCAGGTATAACCTATTTTAGTTAAATTGTTACAGAGTATTACGAAAACACATTTCAACGCTGATTTTATGCCGCCTATCGCTCTCTTTGTAACATACTTTATTTACGTGGCTGGTATTTTTTTTAGCGGACACTACAATGCAGCAAAGCAATATTGGAATAGCCACAATGAATTTGACGAGAAGCTCGTTAAAAAATCCCGCGAGCGTTATAGTCATCTTGGTGTTAATTATTTTATTTGGCCTTTTAAGTATTTTTAAACTGCCAATTCAATTAACCCCAGACATCGAACAACCCCAAATCACCATTTTTTCTGGCTGGCGGCAAGCCGCTCCTGAAGAAATTGAATCGGTCATCATTGAGCCAATAGAAAACGCCGTTAAGAACACGCCTGGTGCGCTCGAAGTCAATACCAATATTAACCGCGGAAATGGATCTATCACACTGACTTTTGCTGTTGGGCAAAATATGCAGCAAGCAATGCTCGATGTATTAACAAGTTTGAATCAAGCACCGCCACTGCCACTCGATGCGTTTGACCCTGTCGTGTTTGCTGGCGGAAATAATGGTGAAGCTGCTGCGACATTATTGGTGACACCTAAAAATTATCAGTCGGATAATTTAGACTTTGATATGGCGCAATTTCAAAAGCAAATTGATGAGTTTATTGAGCCCCGCTTAGCACGTATACCCGGTGTTGCGCGTGTTGACTTAGCCAGTGAACGACCGAAAGAGTTAAGAATTACATTCGACCCCCACAAAGCGGCTGCATTAGGCATTAGCTTAAATCAAATTAGCAATGTACTTGCTAGCTCTCGCGATACCTCAGGTGGCTTAGCAAATGTTGGAAGACGCCAATATACAGTAAGATTTACCGGCCAATACGACTTAGCGAGTATGGCGCAAATGCGAGTTGGCTACTCAAATAACCGCCCGATTTATTTAGGTGATATAGCCAGTGTAGAGCGTACTTATTCAGATAGATTAGGCATGAGCGGCCGTAATGGTAAGCCGGCCTATTATATACGCATTTCACGGGCTAATAATGCTAACACAGTGGCGTTATTGGATGATATTAATGTAGCAATCAAAGAGCTAAACCAAGGCCCACTTGCAGACAATGGCTTATCCATCGAACTTAGTTTTGATGCATCTGTGCATATACGTAACGCGCTTTCGTTAGTCAAAGGTAACCTAGGGCTTGGCGTTGTATTATCTTGCCTTATTTTATGGCTATTTTTTAGAGGACTAAAAGCGACTTTTATCATTGCAGCGACAATTCCAATTTCGTTAATGGTCGCATTTTTAGCATTACATATTTTTGGCCGCAGTTTAAACGTTATCTCATTAGCAGGCTTAGCCTTTGCAGTAGGCTTAGTATTAGATGCTGCAATCATAGTGCAAGAAAACATAGCCAGACTGCGTTCTGAAGGCTTAGACAATAAAAAAGCCGCTTTAAAAGGCGCCGCGCAAGTAACAGGCGCTTTGTTTGCTTCAACTACCACGAGTGTGGCAATATTTTTACCTATTTTGTTCATGGCCGGTATTGAAGGGCAGCTGTTTTCAGACTTGGCATTAACGCTATCTATTGCTGTTATCACTTCCATGATATGCGCGATTACGCTGATCCCATTAGCCAATCATTTATGGCCTGACACAAAACTTAAATCGGACCCTTATCACCTTTATTGGCAAAAACTGAGTTCATTCATTATGAAACTCACTAACAACCGCGTTAAACAGCTAACGTGGATTGGACTCTTGCTTGGAGGGTCAGTACTGACTACGCTCACTATGTTACCCAAAACAGATTTTATGCCACGCGCGCCGACAGATGGCTTCTTTTTTAACTTGGCCACACCACCGGGCGGAAATGTGCAATTTATGGAAGAAGAACTGTTGATGCGAGTCAAAAAGCGTTTAATGCCTTATTACAACGGTGAGAAAGAACCGGGGATCAAAGATTTTAACTTTTACGCATTTGGCTCAAATGCGGGAGGCTTTATTTATTCTGCTGATCCGCAACGAGTTGAAGAGCTAATGAAAGTTGCACGTGAAGAAATATTTATAGACTTACCAGATACACAAGTGTTCTTTTTCAGAGGTTCAATGATTCAAGTTGCTAATGGCGGTGATGGTCGTGCAATAAATATTGATTTAACTGGACCAAACATGGACGACTTAGTGGCCGGTGCTAACGTAGCACTGCAGGCTGTAAAAGCAGCACTCCCTGAAGCAACCGCGCAACCACAACCTCGCCTAGACATGGCTGAACCTGAGCTTAGGCTAACCCCCAATGACCGTCGTATCACACAAGCAGGATTAACGCGTCGCGATGTATCGCAAGCTGTTCAAGCTTATACGGGGGGATTATTTATTAATGAGTACTTTGACGGTAATGAGCGAATGAATGTTATCTTGCGCGGTGTACCATGGCAAACTCCAGAACAGCTCAAAGCACTACCCATTGTAACCCCCCAATCGGGAATTCAAACCTTAGGTGAACTGGCAAATGTAGAGCGCACGGTAGGGCCAACACAATTACGCCGTGTTAATGGTCGCCGTACTGTGAGTGTTGTGGTTACGCCTCCTGCGAACATGAGTCTGCAGCAAGCGCAAGCAATTTTAACCGAGCAAGTAATGCCGAAAGTCAGAGCGAGTTTACCGAGTAACGCTGGGGCGATATTGGCGGGTAATGCACAAAAAATGAATTCAGCAATGACTGAAATGTCTCTCAATTTTGTGCTTGCATTATTTATATTATTCTTGCTTATGACGGCGCTATTTAAATCAGCAAAAGACAGCGCTTTAGTGCTGCTTGTTATGCCTCTTGCTATCGCCGGCGGTGTACTCGCGCTGTTTTTGCTTAACTTATTTACGTTTCAATCACTCGATTTACTCACCATGATAGGGTTTATTATTTTACTAGGTTTGGTGGTCAATAATGCAATTTTATTAGTTGATCAAACCCGTGTAGCAATGGCTAAAGGGCTTAATCGTGAAGCAGCAGTAAAACAAGCCGTGCTACTTCGCTCACGGCCTGTCTACTTGAGCACCTTAACGAGTCTATTTGGAATGTTACCATTAATGCTTATGCCCGGTGTTGGATCAGAAATTTACAGGGGTCTCGCAACCGTTATTGTCGGTGGAATGGCAATTAGTGCCCTGTTCACACTCATTTTAATGCCGAGTTTATTGCAACTTGGCGGTAAACGGACTCCTCCCAAAATGGAAAAATCAGCAAAAAATGTTTCACAAAGCTTAGAGACTAATCAATGAATATCGAGAGTAAATTAATGTATAATTTAAAAACAGCCATCTTCCTCTTTAGCCTAGGTTGTTGCTTTGTGATAACCAATGCCATCGCGGTTGTTCCAGTTAGTGTAGATAGCGTTACCAAAGCCCCCCTTACGAGTGAAATTGAAGTCAATGGCACACTTTATGGTAAAGACGATGTGACACTTACAGCAGGTATCAGCGGACGGCTTTTGTTTGTAGCTGAACCTGGTGCGAGTATTAACAAAGGCGATATTCTAGTTCGTATGGATACGCTTCCTCTTGAATTAGATAGAGTTCGTCAACAAGAAATGCTTAACCGTGCCAAAATCAATTTACGTCTTTATCAGCAAGAACTCACACGACTCAAAGAATTAGCAAAATCGAGTAGTGCCGCAATAAGTCAAGTTGATCAGGTCCAAAATAAACATGACCTAGCACGCTCTGACATTGCCCTTGCACAACTAGAGCTCAAAGTTATTGACGATAAACTTGAGCGAGCAACTATCCGCGCCCCTTTTGCTGGCATTGTCAGTGAGCGGTTTAAACGCGCCGGCAGGGAAATAAATCGGGCCGATGAATTACTGACTTTGTTAGATATAAATCATTTGGAGGTCAGGCTTTACGTACCAGTAAAATACTTAAAGTACCTAAAGGTAGGTATCAAGCTACCGATAAAAGCAGGCGATTTATCGCAACTTCAAAACTCATCTGCAATAATCAATGCAGTAATCCCATCTACGGATCCACGCTCACAGACGGTTGAGATACGCGCAATGCTAAATACTAGCAACGAACATGCGTGGGCGATTGGGCAATTAGTTGACGTGGCGGTACCGTTAATCAGTAAACATGCGATGTTATTAGTAAACCGTGATGCAATCATCATTCGCAAACAAGGAACACACATCGTTAAAATTGACTCACAAAGCAAAGCGTTGCAGATACCTGTCATCGTAGGTGAAGGTAAAGGCCAACTTATTGCTGTCACCCCCGTTGAAGCAGGGAGCCTTATTGCAGGTGATAGAATAGCTATTCGAGGCGCTGAGAGGCTTCAAACAAACCAAGAAGTAGAAGTACAATAGCCCATATTATTAATGAGAAAGCCGGACATTCAAGTAACGTTAATGCTTCCGGCTCTTTTATTGTTAAATCGTTTAAACCACTCTAAATTGTTTAACTATCTGATCTAGCTCATTAGCCGTTTGCGATAAAGAGTTTGCAATATTTGCAGCTTGCTCTGCTCCAGCCATTGTCTCATGTGCTTTTTCATTGACGTGTTGTACACTTTCACTAATTTGCTGACTCACAACATTTTGTTCTTCAGAAGCACTGGCTATTTGTACATTCATGTCTTTAATTGTCCCCACTGATTGAGATATCTGGTCTAATGCCTCACCTGTTTGCTCTGTTTTCTCGGCAGTTTGTTCAACACTCGTCATACTCGACTTCATGGATTCAACAGACTTCTTCGCTTCGTTTTGAAGATTTGAAATCATCACTTGAATTTCTTCAGTGCTTTGTTGCGTGCGGCTTGCTAAAGATCGCACTTCATCTGCAACAACCGCAAACCCACGCCCCTGTTCACCAGCACGGGCAGCCTCAATTGCTGCATTTAAAGCAAGTAGATTAGTTTGATCTGCAATGCCTCTGATCACATCGAGTATTGAACCTACAGACTCAGTTTCAGCCTCTAAGTTAGCAATGGTTTGACTAACATTCATCATAGTTTCAACAAGTTCACCCATGGCAATATGGGTTTGCGACACAACCTGTGAACCATTTAACACTTCATTATCAGCGTTTGAGGCCGCATCCGCCGCCATTTGCGCGCTTTGCGTGATCTCGTTTACAGTTGCAGACATCTGATCCATCGCGGTAGCAGTTTGCGTTAACTGAACAGATTGTTGCTCAGCACCCGTTTTTGACTCTGCGGTAATTGACGTTAAGCTCAATGAAGTCTCTGATACCTGAGTGGTTGACTCCCTTATTTGAGATAACATCTGATTAAGCTTCAAAGTCATTTCTTTCATTGCTAGGTAAATACCTGTTTCTTTTCCTGTATTGTCAAATTGGTGGCGCAAATCCCCTTCAGATATTGCTTGTACTATCTTAGCAATCTCCAATGGCTCTCCACCAATCGGGTTTTTAATTAAGCGACTAATAAAAATACTTAACACAATACCTAAAACGATAACAATAATAGAAAAAATGATGATGGTATTAATCGCATTTCGGTTACTCGATTGAATTGAAGGCCCTATTTGATCTTGGCGTTGTTGGCTATTTAATTTTATCTCTTCTATTTCCGCGGCTACTTTTGGCCCAATTTTATCAAGGGTACCTGTGATGATCAGATTGCGTTCGTCAATCGTTTTATGGATCTGGTCGATACCATCAACATACTTAGCAGTACGGTTTATAAACTCATTCACTAATGCTGTTTCTTGTGGGCTATTGGTAAATAACGCTAATTCTTTAACCCGCTTACTCACTACGTCAAATTCTTCAATTGAACGCTCAAACTCAGCTTGCGTATTATTAATTAAATATTTACTAACATAGAGGCGCCCTAACAATAACGATTCTTGTAATTGTGATGCCTTTAATAAGCTGTCGAAGTTTGCTTGTTGCTGACTAATCTGGATGAGTTGAGTAACGGCCTTTCGCATATCGACGCCATTCTCATCTAGCACTGATCCCACAATATTATTTCGCTTGTTAACTAGGTTTACAAGTTTGTCGAAACCCGTTTTATATAATTCTATCTCGTCAGATATTTTATTAATTGCCGTTAATTTAGCAGGATCTGTAAATTGCTTTTTACCCGTCTCGACTAAATCTGTTAATAATGAATGACGATTATTGAATTCGTTAATATTGCTTACATTTTGATCTTTAAGATATTTGAGAGCTTCGAGCCGAAGAGTAAGTACATTTGATTGAATGAGTGCCGATAGATTACTATCGCGGGCATTAGTTCTGTATTCTACAAAATTTTTGTAGCCCGAGTTAAGGGCGAATAATGCAACGATGCTGACTACACCGAGTAGCAATATCATAGCACCGAATGCAAAGTTAAGTTGTGTATTAAGTTTTAGTTTAGCCAACATATGCAGTGGTCTCTCTTAATTTTTTGAGCGCATCCATTGCATATAAAATCCTTTAGTTAAATATCCTTTAAGTATAGAAAGTTATGAAGTTATGGCTAGATTTAATACTTAGACTTGATGAATTTATGAAATTTCCGATGCCTTTCAATCACTAATAACCAATAAGATGCAAGCTATATAGATTTTCGTTCAGTTAAACAGCATAAAAGTTTTAGTTAAGTTTTGGGCAGCTAAACATACTTATATCTATTTCCTTAAATTGCTTACCCTTTACAGTGTAATCATTATGCTCGATAAGCAGCCTATTGTTTTCAGAGGTGAATGAAAAATGCCCTAGCCACGCTAAAGTCACAATGGGCATTAACGTATAAAAGCCTTGGTTATCTGTACATTGATATGAGAAGTAATGTGTCGCTTCGCCGAGTATATTTGAGTCAGCAGTATAAACACTTATATTACCCTTGAGTTGATAATTATCCGCATTAGTCCCAATGACAAGGTAGAGCGTGCAGATGGCAATCAGCACAATTGATTGCAAACCCGCTAATAAAAACAGAACAATATTAAAAAATTTTTTATAAAAGGAAAGAGCTTGTTCTGTAAGTACTTGCGTTTGTTTAACTAATAAATAGCCCCCTGTAACTACCATAAAGAGCTTTACTGGCATTAAATAAGCTTGCAATAGATACATTGTTTGCTCATTTCGCCAATGCATTGCGAAAGCTGTGGGAACAAATACACTATCGATAAAAGGAACTAAGATAAGTAGTGTAGCTAAAATATGTGTGGTCGATTTTTGCATTTATTCGTGATAATAGTAAGTTGTAATATGAGTGTACAAATAATCTGGACCAATAAAAAGCCCGCTAAATAAGCATAGCGGGCTTTTTGTTTAAATTAAGCTCAACTAAAATTAATCGTCTTCAACATTATCAAGCCCTTTAGTGCCTTTTTTCGCTTTTAATTTGTGGTGTATTGCTGATTTTATTAGCATATAACCACTAATAGGCGCTGTTATTAATAAGAATATTGTAATTAACAGCTCTTTTACACTGATCCCACTTTGCGTACTACTAAAAAAAACCATAGCAGCAATCAGCACACCAGCCATACCAAGCGTTGTTGCTTTCGTTGGGCCATGTAATCGCATAAAAAAGTCTGGCATTTTAATTAAGCCAATTGAGCCTATTAGGATAAATGCGCCACCAATGAGCAATAAGATAGATACTATCCATTCACTGTACATATTTTTACCTTATTCGATGATATCGCCGCGCAGCAAATACTTACACACCGCCACAGTGCTGACAAACCCAAGCATAGCAATGAGCAATGCCGCTTCAAAATAAAGACCTGTTCCCATACTCATACCATAGAGAATAATCAACGCAATCGTATTGATATACATAGTATCAAGCGCCAATATCCTATCGGGTACTGATGGACCTACAACCAGTCGCCACAAATTAAGTAATAGCGATAGACCAATCATCGCGAAGACGATTAAAAAAACCGTTTCTAACATTGAAATATCTCCTTAAGCGGTGCTTCATAACGTGTTTTAATTGTGTTGATTAACGCTTCTTCATCGGCCAAATCAAGTACATGAATCAGTAAAAAACGCTCAGTTGGCTCCTCTCCTTCAGGGAGAGATTCAGGTATGGGGTATACCTCTGCGCTTACCGTCCCAGGCGTTAAAGATACCGTGCTTGCTAAGATAGTAATGGGCATTTCATGGCTTAAATCTAATGGCACTTTTACAAAGGCAGGCCGTAGTTTTTTCACTGGCCCCAAAATTAATAATGCCACTTGCAAGTTCGCGGTGACAATATCATACAAGACAATAAACAACTGCTTTATTGCCAATCCTGGTTTTAAGATCAGCGGTTGAGGGTCACGAAATGGAAACGTCGCAATCGGGATTAATATCGCGAAAATAGTCGCTAACACGATATGACCTGCAGATACGCTATTGTTTAATAATAGCCAAACAACAAAAAGCAGTAAGCTGCGAAATGGTGTTGGTAGCCAACGGTAACGGGATTCTAAACGCATTATAAGCCTCCCTTAAGTACGGTATTTATACCACTTGTAATATCATGTAGTTGAGTGGCTGCAGCAATCATATACTCTGTGATTGGTCCACCAAAAATAACCATCAATGGCGAGCAAGCAAGCAGTCCTATAACAGCTATCACCTGTAAAGGCTTAGCATTTTCTACTTCAAGGTGGTCGCGATCTTGATGTTTTCGCTCCCAAAATAAACTAGTTCCTGCACGTGATAACGCGACAAGCAAAGCGAAGCTAGCAATTAAATAGACAGGCCAAAATACTAAAGCCCTCTCACTGTCTAACGTCGTTTTTAATATCCATATTTTTCCAATGAAGCCTGACAAAGGTGGCATACCTACAACAGCAAGCGCAGCAATAATAAAACATGCACCAAGCAAAATTGGCTGCCCTACACCACGTCCAGGCGCAAGCCTGTCTGCCACCTTACCTCGCTGATGCGAAATAAGATCGGCAATTAGAAATAACGCGGCACAAATAAGCGTTGAATGAACAAGGTAATATAACAATGCTGCTGTTGCACTAACATGTTGAATAGCAACCAACGCCACTAACGTGCCAACAGAAACAACAACCAAATTTGCAGTGAGCTTACGTAAGTCCTGAGCTGCTAATACACCAATGGCACCAATAACAATCGTCGCGATTGCTAAGCCCCAAAGCCATGGCTGAGCCATGTGGTTTAATAATCCTGCATTTTCGCCAAATATCACCGTGTAAACACGCAGCATGGCATAGACACCTACTTTCGTCATAATCGCAAATAATGCTGCAACCACTGGCATCGCACTTGCGTAGGTGTTCGGGAGCCACAAATGTAAAGGAAGTAATGCTCCTTTTAATGCAAATACTATGAGTAATAGCAAGCCACCGATTTTAGCTAAAAATACATCATCGCCTTGAAGCATTGATACCTTTTGTGACATATCGGCAATATTCAATGTACCTAGTACGCCATATAAAATACCTAAAGCAATCAAGAACACACTTGATCCTATAAGATTGAGGATAACGTATTGCAATGCTGCGCGCGTTTTATGCTTATCCCCTGCATGCATTAACAATGAATAAGATGCGATAAGCAACACTTCAAAAAATACAAATAAATTGAATAAATCACCAGTAAGGAAAGCACCGTTTACACCTAGTACCAAGAAGTGCAATAAAGGGTGAAAAAAGCTGCCCTTCTCGTCGTCGCCAACACTACTGTATAGCGCAACGCTAAGCGCTAAAAATGAAGTCAGTGCGACTAATAATACCGACAGTAAATCAGCAACTAACACAATACCAAATGGCGCTTTCCAACCACCAATCGCATAGACAATTGGGCCATTTTTATAAACGTATACCAGCAAAGCAATGCTGATAATCGAAGTGAAAAGTGACATTGTTATCGATACGACACGACGTATTGGAATACTCTTTCCACAAGGCGGCATCAATAATAATATTGCACTGAGCATAGGAATGAGCACAGGCCATGATGCGATATGCTGAATCATTTTTGCTCCTTATTATTACTTTTTACAAGATGACCATCTACATGATCATTACCTAAATCAGCGCGTCCTCTGATAGCTAAAATAACCACAAAGGCAGTCATTGCAAATCCTATCACGATTGCTGTAAGTACTAACGCTTGTGGCAATGGATCCGCGTACTCAACACCAGTACCTAAAACTACCGCTTTGTTAATTGTTAAGCGGCCAGCAGAAAACAAAAATAAATTAACAGCGTAAGAGAGCATAGTGAGGCCCAATACCACTGGAAAAGTACGTGCTCGTAAAAGTAAATAAATACCACAAGTCACTAATACACCAACGCATGATGCGTATAATAGTTCCATTAAATATTCACCTCTTCTTTGGCTGCATCTGCAGTCAGCTTACCAAGACTTGCTAATATCATAAGTGTTGCACCAACGACCGTTAGATACACACCTAAATCAAAAACAATGGCACTTGCCAATTCGGTTTTACCAACCAATGGAATATCAAAATAATCAAACCATGTGGTTAAAAATGGTCGATCAAACACCCAACTACCAAGACCTGTGAACATGGCGATAGCGATGCCCGAAGCAATAATTTTACGGTAATTAACATCAAAACGTGATGTGATCCACACTGAGCCCCTAGCCATATATTGCAAGATAAAGGCAATTGACGTTACTAGGCCCGCGATGAAGCCTCCGCCAGGTAAATTGTGTCCGCGCAAGAAAATATATGCCGAGACTAATAACGCGAGCGGTAACAGGCTTTGCGAGATACTTGATAGTAAAAGAGGGTAACGTTCGCGCGCCCATGGACGCCCCTCACTATCACTAGCTGGCATAAATAACGGTAAGTTTGTTAGTACTTTATATATACCCAACGCTGCGATGCCTAACACAATGATTTCGCCCAAAGTATCAAATCCCCTGAAATCAACCAATATTACATTGACTACGTTGGTGCCGCCCCCACCGGTTTTAGCATTTGCGACAAAGAAATCAGAAATAGATTCAAGTGGCCGAGTTAATAAAGCATAACAAACGCTTGCAACCACTACGCCCATTGCCGATGCAATACCTAAGTCTCGTAGAATACGTAATGAACTCGATTCTTTAGGCGTGCGTTGTGGTAAGAAAAATAACGCCAGCATTAACAAAATAACAGTTACAACCTCAACAGTAAGCTGAGTTAAAGCTAAATCAGGTGCAGAAAAGCGTGTGAACGCAACCGAAACCATTAATCCCACTATTGATAGCATTAATAATGAAACCATACGTGAGCGATGCCATAGCACCGTGCTTATAGCGCCAATAATCAATAAGCCAGCACCGATACCATTATGAAAATCAATGGGTGTACTAGGCGCAGTGCCTGCTAAAGCCCCCATTTCAAATAACGGCCAACCAGCAGACAGGAGTACCACTCCAAGCATGATAACAATATAGCGTTGTAACGAACCATTTTCTGTACTGCGGATTTTATTTTGACTCCATTTAACAACACTGTACAACACTCTTTCGAACGTCTTTTTAGCATTTAAAGTAGGAAGTGATGCCTGAAATTGAAATAAATGTTTTCGCTGAATGTAAATAAATACACCACACACAGTAGCAATAAAGCTCATTAATAGAGGTAAATTGAACCCATGCCAAATCGATAATTTAAATTCTGGTGTCGCATCACCAAGCACAGCAAGAGAAGCGGCAGACAAAATACCGTCCACAACAAAATGGGGAAACATCCCTACTAGCAAACACAGTACCACTAAGATTTCGATTGGCACTCTCATATAGCGCGGAGGCTCATGCGGTGTTTTAGGTAAATCAATAGGATCACCATTAAAGAAAACATCGTGAATAAAACGTGCTGAATAAGCAACAGAAAACGCGGCGGCTAAAGTAGCTAAAACGGGAATTAACCACGACATAGAGCCAAGTACTTGCTGATGTAAAGTCTCAGCAAAAAACATTTCTTTGGATAAGAAACCATTCAATAATGGCACACCTGCCATTGCAGCAGCTGCTACCATTGCGAGTGTTGCTGTATAAGGCATATATCGCCACATACCATTGAGTTTACGCATATCCCGCGTACCCGTTTCATGGTCAATAATACCTGTTGCCATAAACAAAGACGCTTTAAAAGTTGCATGATTTATAATGTGAAAGATTGCCGCTACCGTCGCAAGCTCAGTATCTAACCCTAGGAGTAGAGTGATTAAGCCTAAATGGCTAATTGTAGAGTAAGCAAGTAAACCTTTTAGATCATGTTTAAAGAGTGCAATATACGCACCGACTAATAAGGTCGCCAGACCTGTCATGGCAACTAAAATAAACCAAGTATCATTACCAGCTAGGGCTGGATGAAAACGTGCGAGTAAGAAAATACCCGCTTTGACCATGGTTGCTGAGTGCAAGTAAGCACTTACCGGTGTAGGTGCTGCCATTGCATGAGGCAACCAAAAATGGAATGGGAACTGGGCAGACTTTGTAAACGCTCCAAGTAATACGAGCACTAGCGCGAGCTCAAATAGCTCATGTGATTGTATGAGTGCACGACTTGCTAAAATAGTGTCTAGGTTGTAACTACCAACTATATCACCGATAAGAAGCAAGCCACCCAATAATGCCAGACCACCTGCGCCAGTGACAGCCAGCGCCATGCGAGCGCCTTTGCGGGCTTCTGATTTATGCCACCAATAACTAATCAACAAAAAAGAGCTAATACTGGTAAGCTCCCAAAATAGCCATAACTGGATAACATTATTAGACATAACAATACCCAACATCGCAGTCATAAATAACATCAAGTAACTGTATAGTTTGGGCATCGAATCATTACTGCTCAGGTAATAACGGGTATAAAAAATAACGAGTGAGCCAATCCCGAGAATCATAAAGATAAATAACAGACTTAAACCGTCTAAGCGCAGAGAGATTTCCATGCCCAACGCAGGGATCCAAGCCAAGGAATAACGAATTGTTTCACCATTTAATACTGCTGGTGCATGGTAAATTGCAATCGCAAGCGCACTCAAAGGTGCGAGTAAAGTTAACCCTGTCGTTTGGTTACGAGATAATTTGCCGGTGCATGAAGAGATAACACTGCCAATTAAGGATAACAAGGGTATCCAGAGCAAAGTCATAATGAGGAACCTTTTAAAGTCATAAGAATATCAATACGCTGCTAGTTAATTTTAGTTGTGTACTGTTCATTGAAATGGTTTTTAATTTAGCTTAAATGAATATTATACAAAGGTATAGTTATACTGATTGAGTCGCATTTTGTCTATAGGAAGTACGCCTATCTGATGGAATTTTAAGCTGAATTCCCAAGGATACGACTAATATCAAGATTTACTCAGTCACCTGCTTAATTACGCGTTTGTCATTTAAGACGAGAGACTGGCTCAGCATGGTAAAGTATTCATGATACCGAACTGGTTTATAAAGATTGTTTTCAATTTGGTTTGCCCATAATTTTCTATATTTTGGGGATAATAAAATTTGCTGATAACGCATTATTGACCATTTTTTACTTGGTTTATAAGACTTTACTGTACCTTCACAAGTTTCGCTCAGCCCCCATCCTGCAGGCGGTGCTGTGTTATTTGCAATAAACAGGTTTGGGGCAACATGCCCTTTTTGCTTACACAACCACGCTTGCTTTAACTTAGGTACAGCGTATTCATCCTCAAAACCACTAAAATGCATTAGTTCATGTAAAAACAATTGATAGTGACTTTTTGAGCTTAATTGCATCACCCCACCACGCACATTTCCACGTCCTTCGCGTGGCATCATCACTATAAAATCATACTCCTTTGGCCACGTATAATTCGCTATCATAGGGCGCCAATCACACCCTGCGGCTTTTAATGGGTCCGTTTGACATACTATATTGTTGCCAAGATAAACAGGTTCAGAAAAACAAAAACTGTTTTCACTGGGCTCTGGTGATTGTGAATATGTGTTTGAAAAGCTCCTTAGCTTAATAAGTCCAGCACGATGATCACTCATCATCAACACATTATAATCGCAACGAAAGTTAGCACTTAGTTTTGTTGGGGAAAGTAAAAAACCAGCTTTAAATGCAAATATACTGGAGATAGATTCTGGGGGATAACTCAAGTAAAGTTTCACTTGCTCTAAAATAACAGATTCGGGAACTAAACCGCGCTCTGTTAACTCGCTAAGCTCCTCCCAACGATTAAGATCAAACAGCAACTGTGCTAATTGTTGGCGTTCGTTGCGAGTTAAACCCGCTACCGTATTTTGCCAATAGCGCTTTGCTTTATCAGCCTCACCGAGCCTAAGCAACCTTTTAGACCAGTTAAACATTGCGGATTCTGATCCATTAAGTGCTAAATTCTCAACACTTGCATCAGGTAACACCTTTAAGTTTTGTTCGAAGATATGTGGAAACTGATGATAACCATCAAGCACGCTGCTATGACCTTGTAAGGTAAGCCACAGTGCTATATGGCCGTGACGGTTTACTGAGCTTGTCAGAAGAACTAAACTCAGGACCGAGAAGCAAAAAAAACGTAGTTTAGCTAGCGTTATCACCAGTCATAAGCTCAAGTTCTAAACGTGCATATTTATATTCAATATATTCATGTACGTTAGTTGCTAAAGCAAGACGGAAATATTCAACTGCGTGATTCAGTTCTCCTTTAGCTTGATAAATTTTAGCCAAGTAAAAATAGGCTTCGCATAAACGTCTCGTATATTCTCGCTCTGATTGTACACCTTCAACAATACCTGCTAGAAATTCATCCTCTGCGATTTCACCTAAAAACAACGCGATGATTTGATAACCCCACACTGTCTCATCAACACCTTGCGCATTGGCTTTTAAATCAATAAGTGCCTGTGTTTTATCGAGATTAGATTGCGCTAAGTATTGCCATAGTATTGGAAAAGGTTGCTGCGCAGAATTCGCTACAAATGTTTTGAAATCTTGAGTAGCTAAGTAATGTCGTTCACCATAATAAAGAGCTATGCCGCGATTTAAGTAGGCATACTGGTGTTGTTCGTTAAGCTCCAAGGCTGAGTCAAAGGACTCATATGCTTTTTCATATTGCTGCATCAAGGTATGGTGAATACCTAAAAAATTATATACTTCAGCTAAATCAGGCTTCATTTTCACTGCACGATTAAAGTCGTAGTGAGCTAATGTCGACATGCCTAAACTATCAAATAACATTCCACGATCATAATATAACATCGCTTGTTGTTCGGTGGTTAAATCTGCACGTTTAAGTAACTCTGTATGACGTGCAATTGCAATCTCGCTTCTAAAATCGGACGCCAAAGGCGCTGAAAAAGGTACATTAAGAACTGGAGTTAATTTTGCTGGTGTGGTTGTTTGGCACGCACTTAAAGAAAAAAAGGCCACTGCTGCAAACGCTACATGTTTAAAAGTCATTAAAATCCTTAATACTTCAAGAGTAAACCATATAGACAAAGTGTATCTAAAGAGGTTTCATTAAAGCATAAAAAAAGGGGCTAAACAGCCCCCTTTTTATGTTATCCAGTAAATAACTGGGCTAACTATCAACAATTAAGCGTCAGCTGGTGCATCAGCTGCAGGTGCTGCTGATTCCATTGCTTCTTTGATGCTTAAACGTACGCGACCCTGACGGTCTACTTCTAGTACTTTAACTTTAACTTCCTGACCTTCAGAAAGGTGGTCTGCAACGTTATTTACACGCTCAGTGCTAATTTGAGAAATATGCACTAGACCATCTTTACCTGGTAAGATATTTACAAATGCACCAAAGTCAACGATACGTACAACTTTACCTTGGTAGATAGTGCCTACTTCTAGTTCTGCTGTTAATTGCTCAATACGGCTGATTGCATTCGCTGCACTTTCACCATCTGTAGCGGCAATTTTGATTGTACCGTCATCTTCGATTTCAATCGTTGTACCCGTCTCTTCAGTAAGTTGACGAATTGTAGCGCCACCTTTACCGATAACTTCAGCGATTTTCTTCGCAGGGATTTTCATCGTATAGATACGTGGAGCGAACTGAGAAAGCTCTTCAGACGGTGCTGCAATTGCTTCGTCCATCACACCTAGGATGTGTAAACGTGCCGCTTTTGCTTGCTTAAGTGCAATCTGCATGATCTCTTGCGTGATACCTTCAATCTTGATATCCATTTGCAATGCAGTGATACCGTTTGATGTACCGGCTACTTTAAAGTCCATGTCACCTAAGTGATCTTCATCACCTAAGATGTCAGAAAGAACTACGAATTTCTCGTCTTCTTTAACTAGACCCATCGCGATACCTGCAACAGATGCTTTAATTGGTACACCTGCATTCATAAGTGCTAGTGACGTACCACATACAGATGCCATTGAAGATGAACCATTTGATTCAGTGATTTCAGATACTACACGGATTGAGTAAGGGAACTCAGTTAGTGTAGGCATTACAGCTGAAATACCACGCTTAGCTAGGTTACCATGGCCGATTTCACGACGCTTAGGAGAACCTACAAAACCAGTTTCACCTACGCAGAACGGAGGGAAGTTGTAGTTAAGCATAAAGTGATTTTTATGTGTGCCTGTTAAATCATCGATTAACTGTGAATCGCGTTCTGTACCCAATGTAGCAGTAACAAGTGCTTGTGTTTCGCCACGTGTAAAGATAGCAGAACCGTGAGTACGCGGTAATACGCCAGTCATAACGTCAAGTGCGCGGATCATATCTGGTTCACGACCATCGATACGTTTTTCGCCAGCAGCGATACGGCCACGAACGATCTTCTTCTCTAATGAACCGAATACTTTACCCACTTCTTGCTTGTCTAGAGACTCGCCTTCAGCAAGTTCGCTTGTAAGTGCTTCAACAACTGCATCTTTTGCTGCCGTTAATGCTTCTTTACGCGCTACTTTATCAGTGATGCGGTAAGCTTCGCCTACTTTATCAGCCGCTAAAGAGGCTACTTTTTCTTCAAGCGATACGTTTTTCTCAGGTGCAGTCCAATCCCACGTAGGCTTGCCTGCTTCTGCTTTAAACTCTTCAATTGCGTTGATGATAGCTTGAGATTGCTCATGGCCATACACAACCGCACCTAGCATTACGTCTTCAGCAAGAACGTCTGCTTCTGACTCAACCATAAGTACTGCGTTATCAGTACCTGCAACAACTAAATCAAGTTGGCTTTCTTCAAGCTCTTTTAGTGTTGGGTTAAGTACGTACTCGTTATTAATATAACCAACACGCGCTGCACCAATTGGGCCGCTGAACGGAATACCTGAAATAGCAAGTGCTGCTGAAGTACCAATCATCGCAACCATATCAGGTTGGATTTCAGGGTTAACAGAAACAACAGTAGCAATAACTTGTACTTCGTTTACAAAACCATTTGGGAAAAGTGGACGAATTGGACGGTCAATAAGACGTGCAATAAGTGTTTCGCCATCGTTAGGACGACCTTCACGCTTTAAGAAACCACCCGGGATACGACCCGCAGCATACATACGCTCTTGGTAGTTAACTGTTAGTGGGAAGAAATCTTGACCTGGTTGTGCTTCACGCTTACCAACAACAGTCACGAGTACTGACGTGTCGCCGATGCTTGCTAATACTGCGCCGTCTGCTTGACGTGCGATTGCACCTGTTTCTAGGGTAACTGTGTGTTGACCTAGTTGAAATTCTTTAATAATTGCTTGCACTTAAAATATCCTTTAAATCTAAATAAGTGTTCCATCAAAGTACCAATTACAGTACATAATTGTATTCAGTTGGAAATCAATTAAGTACTACAATTGGCAATGATGTAAATAACCGTAGATAAACCTTTTTATCTACGCGCATAGTATATACCAAAGCCACGTAAAAATGCGAGTCTAGCAACTAGATTATAGTACGCGTGTTACTCGAGTACATAGTTCTAAGTTATGGTGGGGTGTTTAGCTGATTTTTCAAGCGTTATTGGATGAAAACTGCAAGGTATGCGACAAATTTCAGGCACAAAAAAAGGAGCCAAAAAGCTCCTTTTTAGGTAATCTAGATCTTAGCGACGTAGGCCAAGCTCTTGGATTAACGCAGTATAACGTGCAATGTCTTTACCTTTAAGGTAATCAAGCAGTTTACGACGAGTGCTTACTTTACGAAGCAGACCACGACGTGAGTGGAAGTCATGCTTGTGATCAGCAAAGTGACCTTGAAGCTTGTTGATATCAAAAGTTAAAAGTGCAACTTGTACTTCAGGTGAACCAGTGTCGCCTTCAGCACGTGCGAATTTTGCGATGATATCGATTTTTTCTTGATTGCTTAGTGACATAGTAACTCCAAAAATAAATGTAAAAGGTGCCTTAGCCGATCACTAATTCAGCCAAAACGATTAAGCGGGCATATTCTACCAGCTTTAGTCATAACTACAAGATAAACTTAGCCTGGCGTTTCTTGCTGATTAGATAAACCGCGTTTAGACTTTAAATGTCCATCAGGATTACGCTCACCAGTGCCTATAAAAACGCCATCAGCAAGTACTTTAATCGCTCCTTCAGGCAAGACTTTGCCAAGTACTACAGCTTGACCATGACTAAACGACATGCCCTGCTCTTTTGTTATCTCAACAACCGGTAAATCAACCAGTGCGGTATCCATAGGCAGTAGCAGCTCATCAAGATAACTCGAAGGCGCAAGTTCTTCAGCCTTGGCTTTTGCTAATAATGCTTCAAGCTGCTCAAGCGAGACCATTTTATCCGCAGGGTAATGCCCCACCGCTGAGCGATGTAACATAATCACATGCGCGCCACAGCCTAGGTTTTCACCTAAGTCATCAACAATAGTACGGATATAGGTGCCCTTTGACACATGGGCTGTCATTTGTACTTCGTTGTTCGCTTCATCAAACTCATCAAGCGTTAAACTAAACACATTGATTTTTCTGCACTTACGCGGCACTTCAATGCCTTCTCTTGCATATTTATACAAAGGTTTCCCTTCATATTTTAACGCTGAATACATTGACGGGTATTGATCTGACTCACCTAAGAATTTAGCAATTTCTTGCTCAAGCAGTTCTTTTGTCACGTTAACATCACGTGTTTCTACCACTTCTCCATCAGAATCTGATGTTGTGGTACGCTCACCTAATTTTGCTCGGACAACGTAAGTTTTATCTGTGTCGAGTAAAAATTGGGTAAACTTAGTCGCTTCACCAAAGCAAATCGGCAACATCCCTGTGGCTAAAGGGTCAAGTGCCCCGGTATGCCCAGCTTTTTGTGCAAAATAAATACCTTTTGCCTGCTGTAAGGCTCTGTTCGATGAAATACCTTGTGGTTTGTTTAACAACAAAATGCCATCAATCGGACGGCCCTTACTGCGTCTTGCCATTAGTCTTTAGTGCCTTCTTCGCTGTCGTTTTCGTCTACATGTTTAGCATTATCTTCACGGATAACTGAATCTACTAGGTTAGAGATGCGCATCCCTTCCATTAGTGAGTTATCAACCACAAATTTAAGCTCTGGCATAATACGAGCACGAATACGCTTGCCCAATAACGAGCGAATATAACCTGTTGCTTCGTTAAGTACTTTTGCACTTTGCTTAGCTGCGTTTTCATCTTCAGTATTAAATACCGTGATAAATACTTTGGCGTAAGATAAGTCACGTGATACTTCAACGGCTGATACAGTGACCATGCCTAAACGTGGATCTTTAATTTCGCGTTGTAATATAACAGCAATTTCTTTTTGAATTTGCTGAGCAACACGATCAGTGCGAGAAAATTCTCTCATTGCTCTTCACTCTAATTTTATAACTCATTGAGAAATATAAATAAGTTAATTTAATAATGGATACACAAATGGGGGCTGAGCCCCCATTTATCATCTTAATATGCTAACAATTAAAGTGAACGTTGTACTTCAACTGTTTCGAATACTTCGATTTGGTCACCAACGCGAACGTCATTGTAGTTCTTAACGCCGATACCACATTCCATGCCATTACGAACATCTTGAACGTCGTCTTTAAAGCGACGAAGTGACTCAAGTTCACCTTCGTAAATAACCACGTTTTCACGTAATACACGGATTGGTGCGCTACGCTTAATAGTACCTTCAGTAACCATACAACCAGCAATTGCGCCAATTTTTGGAGACTTAAATACGTCACGTACTTCAGCAAGACCGATGATCTCTTGCTTAAACTCAGGCGCAAGCATACCAGACATCGCTTGCTTAACTTCTTCGATTAAGGCGTAGATTACGCTGTAATAACGAAGGTCTAAGTTTTCAGTATCAATCACTTTACGCGCTGATGCATCCGCACGAACGTTAAAGCCAACTACGATTGCGTTTGATGCTGCAGCAAGTGTTGCATCAGTTTCAGTGATACCACCTACGCCAGAACCGACAATCTTCACTTTTACTTCATCAGTAGAAAGCTTAGTTAGTGAATCTGAAATTGCTTCAATTGAACCTTGAACGTCTGCTTTAAGTACCACGTTAACTTCTGATACATCGCCTTCAGCCATGTTAGTAAACATGTTTTCAAGTTTCGCTTTTTGCTGACGAGCCAATTTAACATCACGGAATTTACCTTGACGATAAAGAGCTACTTCACGCGCTTTACGCTCATCTTTAACAACAGTCGCTTCATCACCTGCCGCTGGGATACCAGAAAGACCTAAAATCTCTACTGGAATTGATGGACCCGCAGAGCGAATATCTTTACCATTTTCGTCTTTCATTGCACGAACACGGCCGTATTCAAGGCCACATAGTACGATATCACCTTGGTTAAGCGTACCTGACTGAACAAGGATAGATGCAACTGGACCACGGCCTTTATCAAGACGCGATTCGATTACAACACCGGCAGCCATGCCTTCGCTTGGTGCAGATAACTCTAGAAGCTCTGATTGCATAAGAACCGCTTCTAACAAGTCATCAATACCTAAACCAGTTTTAGCTGAGATATGAACGTACTGTGTATCGCCGCCCCAATCTTCTGGGATAACGTCTAGCTGTGCTAGTTCGTTCTTAACGCGATCTGGATCCGCGCCTTCTTTATCCATTTTGTTTACAGCGATAATTAAAGGAACGCCAGCTGCGCGAGCATGCTGTACCGCTTCTTTGGTTTGTGGCATTACACCATCATCTGCTGCAACCACTAGGATTACGATATCAGTCGCTTTAGCACCACGTGCACGCATTGATGTAAACGCGGCGTGTCCTGGAGTATCTAGGAAAGTGATCATGTTGCCGTTAGTTTCAACATGGTAAGCACCGATGTGCTGCGTGATACCGCCGGCTTCGCCTGATGCCACTTTCGCTGAACGAATGTAATCAAGCGTTGATGTTTTACCATGGTCAACGTGACCCATTACAGTTACTACTGGCGCGCGCGGCTCAGACTTACCATCTTCATGACGGTCATTTAGTACTGTTTGCTCTAATTCATTTTCTTTAACGATGATAACTTTATGGCCCATTTCTTCTGCTACAAGCTGTGCAGTTTCTTGGTCAATAACTTGGTTGATAGTAACCATGTCACCCATTTTCATCATCGTTTTAACAACTTCAGCGCCTTTAACTGCCATGCGCGATGCAAGCTCAGCGACTGTAATTGTTTCGCTAATACGCACTTCATTTTTAACATCAGCCGTTGGTTTTTGGAAACCATGTTGTAATGACGTTGGTGCTTTTAGCTTGCCTTTACGGCCTTTAGCTGCAGCAAATTTATCTTTTGCTGGAGCCTTTTTCTTTTTCTTAGCACGGCGCGAACCTTGCTCATCACGCGCATCAGCAACATCTTCTGCTTCACGTGCATAGGTAGAAGTCGTAAGATGGTGATCCGCTGTTTCTTCGCGTTTCTTACGTTCTTCTTCTTCTTTCTTCCAGCGTGCTGAATTCTCTTCAGCTAGCTTTCTTGCTTCTTCTGCTTGACGTTTAGCTTCTTCTTCAGCTTTTCTCAATGCGGCCTCTTCTGCTTCTTTTTGCAGACGCTCAGCTTCGATGCGATCTTTCTCAGACTTAGCACTTTGCTCTGGGGTCATCTGCTTCTGTTTTGCTACACGTTCAGCATCTGCTTTACGTTTAGCTTCTTCTTTTGCTTTACGATCAGCCTCTTCTTTGGCTTTACGCTCTGCATCTTGTTTCGCTTTAAGCTCAGCAGCTTCTTGAGCAGCTTTTTGCTCAGCTTCACGGCGCGCAGCTTCTTCAGCGGCGATACGTGCTTGCTCTTGCTCTTGCTCAATGGCGCTTTTCTTAACATAAGTACGTGTTTTGCGTACTTCTACTTGCACTGACTTTGCCTGACCCGTAGAGCCGGTCACACTTAATGTGCTTTTGCTCTTACGTTGCAATGTCATGCGAGCCGGACCTTCAGAGCCCGTGCCACCATGTGACTTGCTCAAATGATCTAGTAACTGTGCTTTTTCTGCTTCAGTTACATTCTCACCCGCTTTCTTCTCTATACCGGCTTGTGAAAACTGCTGTAGCAATTTATCAACAGTTGTACCAATATCCCCGGCTAGTTTTTCAACATTTACTTCTGCCATAGTGTCTAATACCTCCGTTAATAAATTACTCGTCTGCGAACCAACAAATGTTACGCGCAGCCATAATCAGCTCACCTGCTTGTTCAGGTGAAAGCTCAGTGATATCAACTAGTTCATCGATACCCTGCTCAGCTAAATCTTCAAGCGTTACTACACCTTTACTTGCCATTACAAATGCAAGATGACGCTCTAACCCTTCAAGTCCTAATAAGTCTTCAGCAGGCTCCGCACCCTCAAGGCTTTCTTCAGTTTTTAATGCTTTGGTTGTTAACGCATCTTTCGCACGTGAGCGCAGTACATCAACAGTATCTTCATCTAAACCATCAATTTCTAAGAATTCAGATGCAGGTACGTAAGCTACTTCTTCAAGTGTAGAGAAGCCTTCATTAATTAATAACGTTGCGAAATCATCGTCAATGTCAAGGTTCTCAGTGAACAAGTTGATTAACTTATCTGATTCAGCCTCGTTCTTCTGACGCATCTCTTCAACAGTCATCACGTTAAGTTCCCAACCTGTTAGTTGGCTAGCAAGACGTACGTTTTGACCATTACGACCGATCGCTTGGGCTAGGTTATCTGCTTCAACAGCGATATCCATTGAATGCGTATCTTCATCCATTACAATAGATGCAACTTCTGCAGGTGACATCGCATTGATAACAAATTGTGCTGGGTTGTCATCATAAAGAACGATATCAACACGCTCACCACCTAATTCAGTAGAGACCGCTTGAACACGTGCGCCACGCATACCTACACACGCACCAACTGGGTCGATACGTTTGTCGTTAGACTTAACCGCAATTTTAGCACGAGAACCCGGATCACGAGCTGCAGCACGTAATTCAATCATCTCTTCACCGATTTCTGGCACCTCAATGCGGAATAATTCCATCAGCATTTCAGGCTTAGAACGCGTTACGAATAACTGTGCACCACGCGCTTCAGGCTTAACTTCGTAAAGAAGACCACGAATACGGTCACCTGGACGGAAGTTTTCACGAGGAAGCATGTCGTCGCGGTAAATTACCGCTTCAGCGTTATTTCCTAAATCAAGCACGATTGCATCACGTGTTGCTTTTTTAACAACACCTGTTACAAGTTCGCCTTGCTGATCTTTGTATGCATCAACAACAAGTGCACGTTCAGCTTCACGTACTTTTTGTACGATAACTTGTTTCGCCATTTGCGTTGTTATACGGTCAAATTTAATTGACTCTATTTGCTCTTCAACAAAATCACCAAGTTGTAAATTTTCGTCTTCAACTTGTGCTGCTTCAAGCGTAATCTCGCTGTATGGGTTCTCTAAAGAGCCATCTTCAAGTACTTGTGCAATTTGCCAACGACGGAACGTATCGTAATTACCGGTTTTACGGTCAATAGCTACACGTACTTCAATTTCGCCTGTGTGCTTTTTCTTTGTCGCCGTCGCTAATGCGAACTCTAGCGCTTCAAAAATCTTTTCTTTTGGTACCGCTTTCTCATTGGAAACGGCTTCAGCAACCAATAATATCTCTTTTGCCATGGGTAATGCCTCGCTTGCCCTATTCCTTCGCACTCGAACTAAAACTTTGCGATTATGTTCGCACGTTCAATGTTGCTAAGCATGATCATATGTTCAGCACCATCACTAGATAGTGTGATCATATCACTGCTAACTGATACTAAATCGCCTTTAAAATTACGACGACCATCTTGTGGAAGCTTAGTACGCACGCGTACTTCCTCTCCTTGCGCCTTCTCGTAGTGATCTTGTTTGAATAATGGACGATCAACACCAGGAGACGATACTTCCAAATCATATTCATTTGTAATTGGGTCTTCGACATCTAAAATTGCACTTATTTGACGACTCGCGTCAGCACAGTTATCTACCGAAATCCCCGCTTCATGATCAATATAGACCCTCAGCGTAGAATGGCGACCAGCTTGCACAAACTCAAGACCATGTAGTTCAAAGCCTAACATCTCAACGGACGGTGAAAGCATGGTTAGTAAATCTTGCTCAAGTTTTGTCACGAAAATCCTCCATACAAACAAAAAAAGGGCTTATAGCCCTAAAATACTTCGTTTATTTCTTGGTACAAACCAAGTGGTGCAGATACAACAACGCCCCGAACCAAGCGGGGCGTCACACCTAAAGCATAAAACTGTGTGGCCATGGGCCAAGCTTGGCTGCGGGTAGCTATGCCACCTAAATAAACTCAATAGCTTAAACGCAAAACGCGCATTACATAGAATGCGCGACTTCATACAAACAGTAGACTTAGCCACCATCTATATGTTGGCTTTAGAATGTAAAGCACTAGCAAATGCGAGTTGCTTACTATTCTTAATCCAACTTAGATTGGTTGCGGGAGCCGGATTTGAACCGACGACCTTCGGGTTATGAGCCCGACGAGCTACCAGGCTGCTCCATCCCGCGCCAACTGTTACTTATTGCTAAGTAACTATTTAGCTGTATCACACCAAGCTAAACAATGCGGCTATTATAAAGGCTCTTGGCATAATTAGCAACCAATAAACCGATAAAGAATAACACTGTGAAAATGCAAATTTTATGTTTGGTTAATGTTATAAATTAGTAGTCAAAGGCAAGGTTCACATTTTTCATTTTATCCCTTGTAGGATATTCAAGAGTCATCTCACAGTCACTTTTACACGTAGCCGGTGGCAATAAATAAAAAACTTAAACTGGGAAATTTGTGCACGCCCCCCCAAATGTAAGTTGTTAGTTACTTACCCATGATAGTTTATATTGTCTATAGTTAAGGAAATACGATAGATACTTTCTCGGGGGTGGTTATGGGAATCAATACGTTCGAAAAACAGCTACTACTCAATAGTCTTACTATTATTAAACCAAACTTTCACTGCTTTTCATATACGTTTCAAATGCATGTAAAACGAGAGTCTCTCGATATGCTTTGTCTGTCTAGTAGTAAAATCAATGAAAAAACGTATATTCTTTACTGTGTACTTGAACGCATTGTTATGCACCTTGATGACCTTAGAACAGTGACACCTTTTATAAAACACTATGCTAATAATTTAAGTAACATGGGCATGAGTTATGAAGACACGGACATTCTATGTAACTCATTCTTAGCGACTTTAAAGATTCACTTAAAAGGCTGTTATTCCCCTAAACTTGAAAACGTTTGGCAACAAGCAATAAGTATATTTAGAAGCATTGTCACAGGTTATTTATTCAATACTAGCAACATCGTACATCTCAATGATTTCATTAATAAGCAACAAATAAATCAGTTCTAAAAATAAGCCTAATAGCACCTAGCTTTGTATTATAGTGCTGTAACAACACGTTTTTAGCTTTTTAATGTTATGGACAAATCGATCCCTGCACACTATGAGTTCGTATGGTCTGTATTGTTTATTACCGCATGTACTATATATTTATTTGGCTTATTTTATGAAATACAAAACTCTTAGGTTTATTTTTGGGGATCAACTTAACCCTAATCATAGTTGGTATAAAGAGCACCAACAAGACGATGTTCTTTATGTTATAGCGGAATTAAAACAAGAAACAGACTATGTAAAGCACCATATCCAAAAAGTAATTGCTTTTTTTAGTGCCATGGGGAATTTTGCAAACGCGTTAAAAAGTGCAAGGTTAAACGTGCTACATCTCACTTTGGACGATACCAAAAATGACAAAACACTTAACTGCCTGTTAGCGCGATTAGCACAACATTATGATTGCACTAACATCGAGTACCAGTTCCCTGACGAATACCGCCTACAACAACAAATGGATAACCTTAAAAAAGGCTGTGCATTTAAGGTTACAGGATTTGATACTGAGCATTTTTTATTACCCTTTGAAGATATTGATAAACACTTTAAAAAAGATAAACATGTCAAAATGGAATTTTTCTACCGCATGATGCGAAAGCGTTTTGATATCTTGATGCAGGGTGAATCGCCACAAGGTGGCCAATGGAATTTCGATCAAGATAATCGTAACAAACTCAAAAAAGCAGATTTACAAAAAATACCTCAAGCTAAAATTTTCCAAAACGATGTTCAAGCTATTGCTACGCGCATCAAACACCATAAAGTAAGTACATTTGGTCACTGCTCAGACACGTTACTTTGGCCAACAAGCCGTAATCAAGCAAAGCAATTACTCGATTATTTCTGTGCTCACTTACTCCCTCTTTTTGGCCAATTTCAAGATTCGATGACCTGTAATAGTACTGAACAATGGAGTTTGTATCATAGCCGCATCTCATTTGCGTTAAACACAAAAATGCTTCATCCAATGCAAGTCATCAGCCAAGTCCTTGAAGCATTTGATGCTCGTCCAGATGAGATAAACCTTGCACAAGTTGAAGGGTTTATTAGGCAAATTCTCGGCTGGCGTGAATATGTACGCGGTATTTACTGGCAAAATATGCCCGACTACGCAGTTAAAAACGAGCTAAATGCCAGTCGCTCTTTGCCTAAGTATTTTTGGCAGGGGAAAACCAAAATGAATTGTATGAAGCATGCTATTAACCAAAGCTTAGACACGGCATACGCGCATCATATTCAACGCTTAATGATAACAGGTAATTTTTGCTTACTAACTGCAATGGACCCTGCAGAGGTTGATAGTTGGTATTTAGGTATTTATATCGATGCCATAGAGTGGGTAGAAATGCCCAACACAAGGGGAATGAGTCAATTTGCCGATGGAGGGCTGATTGCAACTAAGCCATATGCAGCCAGTGGTAATTACATTAATAAAATGAGCGACTACTGCAAAACGTGCCATTATAACGTTAAAGAAAAGACTGAGGATTCAGCGTGCCCATTCAACAGTTTATATTGGCACTTTATGGATAAACATGAAGAACGACTTTCTCGAAACCCACGTATTGGTATGGTATATAGAAATTGGCAAAAACAAGAACCACTTCAACGCCAAGCCATTCTAAATAGAGCTCAATGGTGTTTGGATAATATTGAAATTCTTTAAACCTATTCGTTTGTCATCATCTTGGCTGGTAATAAAAATGCCGCCTTAAATAAGGCGGCCAAAGTAACACTAATCAGGGAAATGTAGTTTAAAAGTTAGTTATTTACCTTGTAGCAAATTACCACTGCCAATTTCTATTTTACGTGGTTTTAATGCTTCTGGTATTTCACGTTGTAAATCAATACTCAATAAGCCATTTGCTAAATCTGCACCCAATACTTTAACATGGTCGCCTAGTTGAAATTTGCGCTCAAAGTTACGCTGCGCAATACCCTGATGAATAAATTTACGCTCATCAGCCTCGCTTTTATCGGCTTTAATACCGGCTACTTTTAATGTGTTGTTTTCTGATTCTATGGTCAGCTCATTGTCACTAAAACCGGCTACAGCCATAGTGATACGGTATTTATCTTTATCGAGTGCTTCTATATTGTATGGAGGGAAACTTGGCTGCTTGTCAGTGCGAGCCGCTGCATCCATTAATGATGCTAAATGATCGAAACCGATGAATGAACGGTAAAGTGGTGATAAATCTACTGTACGCATAATAATATCCTCATATTTAAGCGATATTTTGCATGTGCTTTTCTGTCGAACAAGCACAAACAAAGTTTAATTTAATACTATATATTTCAATTACTTCTGTTTAATTTGGGACCCATCAGGCGTCCTCACTAAACTATATATGGACGGCAAAATTGTTTTCAAGATTATTTTAAAAAAATATTTATTTTTCAAAACGACTGTTGCCTACTCAAATTAATTAGGATGCGCTGTATACTTTTCAAGGTTAAAATAAATTTAAATAAATCTTCGAGACAAATATGAAGAAACTAAAAAGTCTGATTTTCAACATAATACTCGCTTCAGTAGTGTTTTTTGCTGTTACGGCATACCAGCAGCGTAACTTACTCGCGACTGACAACAGCCCTGCCCCCTATTTTAATTTACCCTTGCTTGATGACAGCGAGCAACGAATCAATGTAGCAATGCTAGGAGGAAAAAACACTGTCATTTATTTCTTTGCCCCATGGTGTACTATTTGCCGATACAGTATGCCCAACTTAGAATCTGCACTGAAAGGCTCTAGCATTAATGCGATTGGCATTGCTCTTGATTACAAAAACCCACAAGAAGTCACTAATTTTGTTACAGACCTAAACTTAACCATGCCTATTGTGTTAGGTAATAATCACACTCAAAGTGATTACAAAATAAGCGCCTTTCCAACCTACTATATCGTCAACGAACAATTACAGATCACCTCACGCTCAATGGGCTATTCAAGTGAATTAGGCATAAAAGTAAGGGCGTTATAAAGCACGTAATATTTTGTAACACCCACCTACATTTAGGTACAATTCACCAACACTTTTCTAAGCATTTATACGCGTTTTATCTCTATCATACGTGGCAATTACATTTGTTCACGACCATGGAAGAAATATGATAGCCAACCCATTGCACTCGCTTTTTCGCTTAACACCGCTTGCACTTTGTTTGCCATTTTTAACACAAGCAAATACTGATAAATCAGCACATACAATAGAACACATTGACGTTGTATATAAACGCAGTAGCATCGCCAGTGAAATAACGGAAAATACAGAAAAACTTGTCACGATGCCTGGCGCTATGGGCGACCCGCTGCGCGCTGTTTTTGCACTGCCCGGTGTTATTGCTGCAGGTGGCTCAATGAGTGAACCGGCGGTAAGAGGCTCATCACCTGAGGACAACTTATTTGAAGTTGATTTTATGCCTGCTGGCTATATTTTCCATGATTTTGGCAGCTCTATTTTTAACAAATACATCATTCAAGATTTTCAGCTTTACTCTGCAGGCTATGGCTCCGGCTATAGTAATGCCACAGGTGCTGTGTTTGATGTATCACTGCGTAACCCTAAGTATCAACCAATCACAACCACGCTTGATTTTACAATGTTTAATGCCGGTGTGTTCATAGAAGGTCAGTTGACAGAGAACACTGCATTTTATTTATCAGGGCGCAAAAGCACTTTACCGCTATTTTTCTCAAAGGGTGAAGAACTTGAAAATGAGGATGGTGAACCCAGTGGCGTTACTATTAATGAGCCACCCGATGACCATGACTATCAAGGGAAGTGGATATGGGATATAAACAAAAAAAATACACTTACCTTTTCATTTACAGGGGCTAAAGATTCAGTGGCAGCCGGTTTCAATCAGCGCGCTGAGTTATCTCTAAAAACCCCGGAATATCAGGGTGATGCTGATTTCATTCGTGAGTTTACCAGCCAAAGTGTTTTATGGGATCACTTCAATAAAAAATTCAGTTTACGTTTGGGTATTGGCTCACTCGATCATTCAGGACGATTAGAGTACGCCAAACGCGCCACCTTGAGTGATGGCTTCTTTGAAGAAGAGCAAGAAAAGCAACTCACCTATAAAGGACGTTTAAATTGGCGTATTAGCAAAACTCAACAATTCATATTTGATGCCGCTTATTTTGATAATAAGACGACTTACCGTTACGACAGTTTTCAATACCTTTGCACGGAGTTAGACCCCGACTGCGATTTAAATAAAGGCGACCGGATCAAAGGTAAAGATAGCCTCGCGCTCGACACATATTTTTTCGGCGCTACACATATTTGGGATATCAATGACCAATGGCAAAGTGAAGTGGGTGTTCAATACCAGAGCAATGATTACACCAATGAAAATTTTGTTATGCCGCGCCTTGCGTTTACCTACTTTATAAATGACAGAAACAGAATCAACGCCAAATATGGTCATTACAACCGAATGCAAGATGTTGATTACCTAATACCTGAACAAGGCAATCCTAACTTACGTTCGCAAACATCAAAGCATAGTAGCCTAGGTTTTGCTCAGGAGCTTGCAAGCGATTGGACATGGTCCGTTGAAGGGTATTACAAAACCATGGACGATTTACCATTAGCATTAAATGACTACCCTGACGCCGCGATTCTTTACAGCAACGATGTTTCCGGACGCGCTTACGGTGTTGATCTATTGATCAACAAAAATAAAACAGACAAGTGGTATGGTTGGGTAGCATTGAGTTATGCAAAAAGTGAGCGTACTGATGAGCGACAGAACATAACTCGTCAGTACTATGCTGACACACCATTAGTCGTGAATATGGTGTTCAATTATCAGATCAGTGAAAAATGGCAAGGCGGTTTTAACTTTACTGCACGCAGCGGACAAACTTATACACCTATCATTGGTGTTAAAGAAAACCCAGACTTCCAAGGACGCTTTTTACCTGAATATGGTGACCCTTTTTCCGAACGATTTGATGTGTATCATCGCCTTGATATTCGCTTCGAGCGTAAAACAAAATTCTTTGGATTGGATGGCCATTTAATTTTAGAGCTGATGAATGCTTACGGCCAAAGTAATGTCAGTAGCATAGATTTAGATTATCAGAAAATAGCCTCGACAAATGACTTAATAATCAAAGAAAATGATGACGATTTTGAAATGCGCCCTTCAATCGGTTTTAGCCTTACTTTCTAATCACATTAATGGGCATGTTCAAGACTTTAAACCTATGCATGCCCATCATTTAAATAGAATTAACTAATCGATTTTATACACTGTTTTTATTTTTAAAATTCGCTACCATACATGAACACTAAATCGAGGAGAGCGATATGTTAACTGTAATTTTTGGCCGTGAAGGCTGCCCTTTTTGTGTTCGCGCAAAAGACGTTGCTGAAAAGCTAGCAAATGAACGCGATGATTTTAAATACCGTTACATTGATATAATCAAAGAAGGTATTAGTAAAGCAGACTTAGAGCAATCCGCAGGAAAGCCTTGCCCAACCGTGCCACAGATATTTGTTGACCAAGCACACATCGGTGGGTTCACTGAATTTGAGGCCTACGCTAAAGAAAACCTGGGCCTTTATAAATAAACTATGTTTCGAACTTGTTAATCAGTTTGGTTTGACTAAAAATTAAACTGATTAAATTTTCACCAACATCAATCACATACAAATTAGTTGTAATTTATACAAGCAATTGCCTCGTATTTCCTATACAATGCGCGCCTCTTTAAATTCGTTGAGGCGTATTAATGTCAGAACCAGTCACGTTTGAATCTTTAAATCTTTCTCCTGCAATTTTGAAAGCAGTTGAAGAGTTGGGTTACAAGACACCATCTGAAATCCAAGCTCAATGTATACCGTTATTGCTAGAAAGAAAGGACGTACTGGGACTAGCACAAACGGGTACAGGTAAAACAGCAGCATTTGCACTGCCATTACTAAACAATATTGACCCGTCTGTGAAACAGCCACAGATCCTTGTACTCACACCTACCCGTGAGCTTGCGATCCAAGTTGCTGAGGCATTTGAACAATATGCAAAAGGTACTCGTGGTGTTGAAGTATTAGCACTATACGGTGGCCAAAGTTACAGCATTCAATTAAGCGCACTTCGTCGTGGCGCTCAAATCATTGTTGCTACTCCAGGTCGACTAATCGACCATATTAACCGTGGCACAATCAAGTTTGACGCTCTGCAAGCGCTAGTGCTTGATGAAGCCGATGAAATGTTACGCATGGGCTTTATCGATGATGTTGAAAACATCATGGAAAAAACGCCGCGCGAAAAGCAAACATGTCTTTTCTCTGCGACAATGCCTAAGCAAATTCAAAACATCAGCAGCAAATATATGAATAATCCTGAACAGGTTCATATTTCTGCGCGTAACTCGACTGTATCTTCAGTTGAACAAGTGTTTTGGAATGCCCATGTACATAAAAACAAAGCAATCGTTCGTTTCTTAGAAGCTGAGCAGTACGAAGGTGCTATTGTTTTCGTACGTACACGTAACGATACAGTACAACTTGCTGAATTATTAGAGCGCGAAGGTTTCTCTGCTGCGCCACTTAACGGTGATATGAACCAGCAAGCCCGTGAACGCACAGTTGATCGCTTAAAAAGCGGTATGCTAAATGTTGTAATTGCAACAGACGTAGCAGCTCGTGGTCTAGATGTTGACCGCTTAAGCTTAGTTATCAACTATGACATTCCACAAGATTCTGAAGCTTACGTTCACCGTATTGGCCGTACAGGCCGTGCTGGTCGTACTGGTAAAGCAATTTTATTCGTTAAGCATAATGAACGTTATTTACTTAAAAATATCATTCGTCATACTAAATCTGAAATCGCTCAGGTTGAATTACCAACAGCTAAAATTGTTGAAGAAAAACGAATCAATGCATTACAAGAAAAGCTTACATTAGCACTTGAAAATAAAGACATTACGTTCTTTAACGACGTAGCTGCTAACATGGCCCAGAAGCTTGAACTTGCCCCTGAAGATTTAGCGGGTGCATTACTATGTTTAGCACAGCAACAGTCACCAATTAAAGTTGAAGAAGTTAAAATTCAGCCTCGTGAACGTAATGAACGCAACCCTCGCAATGAGCGCAGTGATCGTGGTCGTCGTAACGAACGTGGTGGTGAGCGCGCTGAGCGTAAACCTCGCGAGCGCAATAGCCGTGATGCAGGTCCTATGGATACATACCGTATCGAAGTGGGTCGTGAGCATGGTGTTCAAGTTAAGAACATTGTTGGCGCAATCGCTAACGAAGCTGATATCTCAAGCAAGTTCATTGGTGACATTCGTCTGCATGACAGTCACAGTACGGTACAATTACCGCAAAACATGCCTAAAGATGTCCTTGATCACTTCCAAAAAGTGTTTATTTGTAAACGCCCAATGGGTATGACACTGACACAAGACCAAGGTCCAGCTGAGCCTCGTGCAGAACGCTCTGAGCGTCCAAGTGGTGACAAAAAACGTAGCTTTAACAAAGACAACCAACGCGGTGATAAGCGTGGCGGTCCTCGTAAAGAACGTCGTCCGGTTAGCTTTACATCTAACTAATATAGTTATTTAAGCTAATATGCTAAAAGCCTCTTCATTAATTTGATGAGGCTTTTTTGTTTATTGTCATTTAGTTGTTTTAAATAAGAAATTTTTAACGCCGTTAGCGTCAGGTTTAATATCCTAAACTGATTTAGCATTATTGCGGGTTGGTGTGAGCACATACTTTGCTGTTTTTTACTACACTAGGGTCTGTTTACCTTTCAAGGTTAAATTTACAGCAGTCTGTTTGGTATTTAGGCAAGGCAGTGCCTATGTGGTGTGGTTATTCCCCATAAATAGGCGATAACGCAGCTTCAATGCCAAACAGGCGCTGCCCTTCGGGTTCTGGCTAGGGGCTATTTGCTCTTTATTGCTCGGTTTTGACTTAGCCCACTAGGTTACAAACCTCGCGCCGCGATCAAACCACCCCTAGCTTGAACAAATTTTAATCCGCAAAGGTCAACAAATTTCCCCCCACCCATTAAGCCTCCTAGAAAGCTTGCTAGCCCATTTTATATTTTTAGCGAACAAAACCTAACAACCCTGATAAACACCTTTAAAAAACTCTTAGAGAACTCTTAAATTACAGGCTTAACTCAACTTCGCTTTCTTATATGGCTATACCGCGCTCTTCAATTGGGTAGACTATATAAACTCAGTTCTTAACTAAGCTAGCCATCACACAATACACTGTCTTTAATATCATGCTAATAAACACACCATTTAACTCATAAGTAAAATATTCATTAATTTACAGGCATAAAAAAACGCCTTTCGGCGTTTTTTATAAGATGACTAAAACTTACTCAGCAGCGGCTTGCGCTATTGGTATGTTTAATTCTGCTTTAGCCTTCAAAGCATCAATGAACACCATGTAGTTTTTATTGATTTGAGTCATCGTGATATTCTGCTTTTGCTGTGCTTCAATTTCGCCTTGCACAGTACCATTAGTCACTGATTTAAGTGCAACAATTGCAGCATCACCATTATTAAGCTCAACGTTTTCAACCACAGGGCTGCCTGATGGGTGAGCCATTTTAAACACTTGCTGAACAATTGCAGGAGACACGGTATAAGCTTGTCGGGTGAGTGCATCTTCATTACGAAGCTCTAAACCCTGCTCGGATGCAAGCGCTGTTAAACTTTTACCTGATGTTATTTCTGCAAATAATTCAGTCGCTTTTTCTTTAGCTAGCTCCGATGCTTTTTGGCTTACTAAGCGGGCTTTGATTTGCTCTGACACATCTGTCAATGGTTTTGTAGCTGCTGGTACATATTGATTAACACGCACAATTACTACACGCTCATCAGCCACTTCAATAACTTCTGAGTTCATACCATCTTCAAGTACATCGGGTGAAAATATTGCACTCAGTACCGCCGGAGTATTTAACGGCTCAGGTAGCGCATTACGGACTAGCAGTGGTGTTGTTGACACGTCTACATCTACAACTTCAGCTGCGTCCACTAAGTTATCAGACATTTCAAATGCGACTTCGCTCATTAGAGTCTGCTTCTCATAAAATGCATTTACTTTTTCTGTTTGTTCAAGTTCAGTACGTAGATCCGCCTTTACATCATCATAAGCTTTAGTCTGCTGGCTTTGAATATCAGTTAGTTGAATAATGTGATAACCAAATTCAGATTCAACCACATCAGAAAAATCCCCCGTTGCATTCAGTGCAAAGGCTGCATCTTCAAACGCTGGATCCATCATATCGCGTTCAATCCAATCTAAATCGCCGCCCATTTCGCCACTCACAATATCATCAGAAGACGACTGCGCTAATGCAGCAAAATCGGCCCCTTGCTGAAGTTGTGTTAACAAGTCTTCCGCTTTACTTTTAGCCGCATCATCATCTTCACTGTTATCAATTAAAATATGAGAAACACGACGTTTTTCTGGCTCTAAATATTGCGCACTACTTTGTTCGTAGTAAGCTTTTACTTGCTCTTCACTAACATTAGTTTGCAAGTCTAAATTCGCTGCATTTAAATCAATATAGCTAACAGATACTTGTTCTGGCGCCATAAACTGCGACGTGTTTAGGTCATAGTAGTCAGCTATTTCTTGCTCACCGATTTCAATACCTTCTTGAAGCGACTCTTTGCTAAGCACTACATAATCAATAGCACGGGTCTGTTGTTGCAGTGCGACAGCACTTGCTAACTCGTTATCAAGCGCAAAATCAGTTCCAGCCACAGCTGAAATAAGTTGACTGCGTGTCATGTCTTCACGAAGAAACTCACGAAACGCATCTGGCTGGTAGTTCATTTGACGAATAACTTGTAAGTAGCGATCGTTACTAAATTGGCCACCTATTTGAAAGTATGGCAATTCTAAAATTGCTTTTTTGACGCTTTCATCACTTACACGAAGACCTAACTCGTTGGCTAGTTGTGTTTGCAACTCTTGCTGTACTAGGCGATCAACGACACCTTGGCGAATTTGCGCCATATAATTTGGATCAGCAGCGATTTGCGTGAAGTATTCTCCAAACTGCTGTTCTAAGCGATTACGCTCATTCTGATAAGCACGGCTAAATTCTGTTTGGCTAATTTTAATACCGTTTACTTCAGCAACAGGCTGCTCTGTGGTTTGACCTAAGTAACCACCGATCCCCGCTAAAGCAAAAGATAAAATCACTGCCCCTAAAATAACTTTGGCTACCGGGCCTTGCGAGCCTTCTCTGATTTTCTCAAGCATTTATTTATCTCTATTCTATTCTGAGGCAGAAATCGCCTAGCTCATGTAAAAAAAGCGTATCTTACCAGATACGCTTTTTTTCTTGAAGCTGTTGGCGATAAAGATAGCTGTTTGTGCTAAAAAGCGACGAGCTTCTTTAACTACCAAAACTAACTCATTGAAAACAATAATTAGCTATTACATGCATCTTTAAGCGCTTTACCGGCTTTGAAAGCTGGGATAGTCGCTGCGGCAATTTGAATTGTTTCGCCAGTTTGTGGGTTACGGCCTGAACGCGCAGCACGCTCACGTACTGAGAAAGTACCGAAACCTACTAATGCTACTGAATCGCCATCTTTAAGAGCGCCAGATACAGACTCGATGAATGAATCTAGTGCACGACCAGCAGCCGCTTTAGAAATGTCAGCGTCAGCTGCGATTTGATCGATTAATTGAGATTTATTCACAATATCATCCTCTTTCATTGTTATTATCAAGAGCGATTGTTTTTTAAACTAACATCACTGTTTTGAAAATTTGGAGCAAACTATTTCATGCTCGTACGATTGTATTTTTTCTTCAGCCTAGGCCACATAAGGCCTAGGCTTGAAAACCAGTGCTTAACTTATCATACCATCTAGATTTGAAAAGCCCTTTGATGCACTTTTTTTAGGTTTTTTACTGGTTTTTAGGCGTTTCGACTGAAAAACTTTCAACTGGGTGTACAAGTGCTAATTTTAAAACCTCATCAATCCATGTAACTGGGTGAATATCAAGGCCTGCCAATACATTGTCAGGGATCTCTTTTAAGTCACGTTCGTTAATTTTTGGAATAATAACGGTTTTAATACCACCGCGATGCGCCGCTAATAATTTTTCTTTAAGGCCACCAATTGGCAGCACTTCACCACGTAATGTGATTTCACCTGTCATGGCCACATCAGCACGCACGGGATTACCAGTTAAACTGGATACTAAACCAGTTACCATGGCAGCACCGGCACTCGGACCATCTTTTGGTGTTGCTCCTTCAGGCACGTGAACATGAATATCACGCTTTTCGTAAAAGTCGCTATTAATACGGAAAGTATCAGCACGATTACGCACCACCGTCATCGCTGCTTGAATCGACTCTTGCATCACATCGCCCAATGAACCGGTATAACTTAATTTACCTTTACCTGGCACGGCCGCGCATTCGATAGTTAATAAGTCACCACCGACTTCTGTCCATGCTAAACCCGTCACTTGACCAATACGGTCTCCATCTTCAGCTTTACCATAATCATAGCGTTGCACACCTAAGAACTCTTCAAGGTTTTGTTCATCAATTGTGACTACTTTGGTGTCTTTTTCTAACAGGATATTTTTAACCGCTTTACGGCATAATTTAGACACTTCTCGTTCTAAATTACGCACACCCGCTTCTCGAGTGTAATAGCGAATAATACCCACGATAGCACTGTCTTCAATGACAACTTCGTTGTCTTTTAGGCCATTGCGTTTAATTTGCTTAGGAATCAAATGCTCTTTGGCAATGTTAAGTTTTTCGTCCTCGGTATAACCAGAAAGTCGAATCACTTCCATTCTGTCCAATAACGGACCTGGAATATTAAAGCTGTTTGATGTAGCAACGAACATGACATCGGATAAATCGTAATCGACTTCAAGATAATGATCAGCAAAATGGCTGTTCTGCTCAGGATCGAGTACTTCTAACAATGCTGATGCTGGATCGCCACGCATATCTGACGACATTTTATCAATTTCATCCAATAAGAATAATGGGTTTTTGACGCCCACTTTACTCATATTTTGAATCAATTTACCTGGCATAGAACCAATGTAAGTACGACGATGCCCGCGGATTTCAGCTTCATCGCGTACGCCACCTAACGCCATACGAATATACTTACGACCTGTTGAGCGAGCAATCGACTGACCTAGTGAGGTTTTACCAACACCAGGAGGACCTACTAAACACAAGATTGGACCTTTAAGCTTATTGGTACGTTGTTGAACCGCGAGGTATTCAATAATGCGTTCTTTTACTTTATCAAGACCATGATGATCGCTATCTAAAATCTTTTGCGCGCCAGCAAGGTCCTTTTTCACCTTAGAGCGCTTTTTCCATGGAACATTAATAAGCGTATCAATATATGAGCGTACAACGGTGGCCTCAGCCGACATTGGCGACATCATCTTCAATTTAGCTAATTCAGAATTGGCTTTTTCTTGTGCATCGCTGCTCATGCCTGATTCTTGAATACGCTTTTTAAGGGCTTCGAATTCATCAGGCACGTCATCAAGTTCGCCCAACTCTTTTTGAATGGCTTTCATTTGCTCGTTTAGGTAGTACTCACGCTGCGATTTTTCCATCTGTTTTTTAACGCGGGTACGAATTTTTTTCTCAACTTGCAGTAAGTCTATCTCACCTTCCATTAATGCCATTAAATACTCTAATCGCTCAGTTACATTCGCGATTTCAAGTACTTTTTGTTTTTCAGGCACTTTAAGGGGCATATGCGCCGCCATGGTGTCGGCCAAACGTGGTGCTTCATCAATCCCACTCACAGAGGTTAATACCTCTGGTGGAATCTTTTTGTTTAGCTTTACATAACCTTCAAACTGGCTGATTGCACTGCTGATGAAAATATCTTGCTCTTGCTCATCAATTTCATCAGAGCTGATAAACTGAGCATTCGCTACAAAGAAATCATCATTATCAACGAAATCTTCTAATTTTGCGCGCTGTATACCTTCAACCAGTACTTTTACCGTACCGTCTGGCAACTTAAGCAACTGTAAGACAGTCGCAATTGTACCAACACGATATATGTCGTCTTGCTCAGGCTCATCGACAGTTGCGTCTTTTTGCGCAACAAGAAAAATTTGCTTATCTTTATCCATGGCTGCTTCTAGGCATTTAATGGATTTTTCGCGGCCTACAAAAAGCGGGATTACCATGTGCGGATACACCACAACATCGCGCAATGCCAACACCGGGATTTCGACTCGATCTGTTCTCTCAAGCGTCATTATATTCTCTTCGCTCTTCATTTATTTTAATGATTACTCAAGTATATGGGGATAACTCAAGTAAAGTTCAACAATTTATGTGATTTGTAAGAAAAAATGATAAAAAAAGGAGCCTTAGGCTCCTTTTTTTATCAGAGATTAAATTTTACTCTGATGCAGCTTTATCTTGACCTGTACTTTGATAAATCAAAATAGGGTCAGATTCACCTTTAATTACAGTTTCGTCGATAACCACTTTGCTTACCTCTTCCATTGATGGAAGTTCATACATAGTATCAAGTAAGACTGCTTCAACGATTGAACGCAGGCCACGTGCACCTGTTTTACGCTCCATGGCTTTATGAGCTATTGCACGTAGTGCATCTTCACGGAATTCTAATTCTACGTCTTCCATACCAAACAATGCACTGTACTGCTTAGTCAACGCATTTTTAGGCTCATTCAATATTTGCACTAAAGCGTCTTCATCTAGCTCTGTAAGTGTTGCCACAACAGGTAAGCGCCCAATAAACTCTGGGATTAGACCATACTTAACTAAATCTTCAGGCTCTACATCTTTAAATGTTTCACTTAAAGAGCGACTAGCAGCCGATTCTTTAACACTAACACCAAAGCCTATGCCTGTGTTTTTATGGCTGCGTTGCTCAATTACTTTATCAAGCCCTGCGAATGCACCACCACAAATAAATAAGATCTTAGAGGTATCAACCTGCAAAAATTCTTGTTGCGGGTGCTTACGTCCGCCTTGTGGCGGTACTGAGGCAACAGTGCCTTCAATCAGTTTAAGTAATGCTTGTTGAACACCTTCACCTGATACATCGCGGGTTATTGAAGGATTATCCGATTTACGTGAAATTTTATCGATTTCATCAATATAAACAATACCACGTTGCGCCTTTTCAACATCGTAATCACACTTTTGCAATAACTTTTGAATGATGTTTTCAACATCTTCGCCCACGTAACCTGCTTCAGTTAAAGTGGTCGCATCAGCCATTGTAAATGGTACATCAAGTAAACGCGCTAATGTCTCTGCCAATAATGTTTTACCACTACCTGTCGGGCCAATAAGCAAGATATTACTTTTACCCAGTTCAATATCCGAATTTGTATTTTGATTACGTAAGCGCTTGTAGTGGTTATATACCGCTACTGACAATACTTTTTTAGCATGATCCTGACCGATGACGTAATCGTCTAAATGATTACGAATCTCTTTTGGTGCAGGTAACTTATCAGACGCATTGTGCTTAGGCGCAATATCTTTGATTTCTTCCCTGATAATATCATTACACAGCTCGACACATTCATCACAAATGTATACTGAAGGGCCTGCTATTAACTTACGAACTTCATGCTGGCTTTTGCCACAAAAAGAGCAGTATAACAATTTATTACTTTTGTCGCCGTCTGTAGGAGTGTCAGACATTCAGCTACCTCATCTTATACGTTGGCTGCCAAAGTGCTTAGCAGCTATTTCAATACGCTTAACTATACCAAAAAAAAGTGGTTTTCACAGTGTAAACAACTAAAGCTAGTACTTTTAGCTACCAGCTTAATCATTTTTACTTACTATCGCGATTAGTGAACACTGAATCAACTAAACCATAATCAACAGCTTGGCTTGCGCTCATAAAGTTATCACGGTCAGTATCACGTGAAATAACGTCTAATGGCTGACCTGTATGTTCTGACATTAAACGGTTAAGCTTGTCTTTAATAGACAGGATTTCTTTGGCATGTATTTCAAAGTCAGATGCTTGACCTTGGAATCCACCGAGTGGTTGGTGAATCATCACACGCGAATTTGGTAAGCAATAACGTTTACCTTTTGCACCAGCAGTGAGTAAGAAAGCGCCCATGCTAGCCGCTTGGCCAACACAGATTGTACTTACATCTGGCTTAATAAAATTCATTGTATCGTAAATTGCCATACCCGCAGTCACAGAACCGCCTGGTGAATTAATGTATAAAAAGATATCTTTCTCAGGGTTTTCTGATTCTAAAAATAGCATTTGCGCTAAAATTAGATTTGCCATGTTGTCTTCAACTTGACCCGTTAAAAAAATGATTCTCTCTTTTAATAGTCTCGAATAAATATCATACGAGCGCTCGCCTTTCGCTGTCTGTTCAACAACCATTGGAACTAATGCATTTAGAGGATCTGTAATACCAGTGTTATTCATACTTATTCTATTCCTTATGCGCTTATACTTATCTTATTTTTATGAAAAGCATAGTTATCTTTTTGGCAAAATTGAAGGCCACAAACTAAAATGGCTCGGGCACACTGTATAATACAGAGTAACACGAGCCATTTAATCGTTAGCGAGGGCTTAAGTCAATGACTTATTAAGCACCTTGCTGTGGATTCATGATGTCGTCAAATGCTTTTTCAACGTCAGACACAGTTGCTTTAGCTAAAATAGCCTCAACTGCTTGCTCTTCCATTGCTACATTACGCATTTGCTGCATAAGTTGATCATTTGCTTTGTAGTATTCTACTACTTCAGTTGGATCTTCATATGCTGATGCAACATTAGCAATTAACGCTTCAACTTTAGCGTCATCAACTTTAATCTCATTCGCTTTAATTACTTCACCTAGTAAAAGGCCAGTTTTAACGCGTGTTACTGCTTGCTCGTGGAACAATTCAGCTGGAAGCTCAGGCATGTTTTTAGCGTCGCCACCAAAACGTTGTGCTGCTTGCTGACGTAGTGCATCAATCTCTTGATCTACTAGCGCTTTTGGCACATCAATTTCGTTGTTAGCTAAAAGACCCTTGATAGCTTGGTCTTTTACGTTTGCTTTAACTGCTTGGTCAAGCTCACGTGTCATGTTCTTTTTAACTTCTTCTTTAAGTGCGTCAACGCCACCTTCAGTTACACCGAACTTAGTTGCGAATTCTTCACTAAGTTCAGGAAGTTCTTGTGCTTCAACTTTCTTCACAGTGATAGTGAATTGAGCTGCTTTACCTTTAAGATTTTCAGCATGGTAATCTTCAGGGAACGTTACATCAGCAACAACTTCTTCGCCTGCTTTCTTACCTACGATGTTATCTTCAAAACCTGGGATCATACGACCTTGGCCAAGTTCTAGTGGGAAGTCTTCAGCTTTACCGCCTTCAAATACTTCACCATCGATTTTGCCTTCAAAGTCAACTGTTACACGGTCATTTTCGCCAGCAGCAGCATCAACGTCAGCCCACTCAGCATGTTGCTTACGAAGTGTTTCTAGCATGTTAGCTAAATCTTCGTCAGTTACAGTCACAGCAGGTTTTTCTACAGCAATCTTGTCTAAACCTTGAACTTCAACTTCAGGGTAAACTTCAAATGTTGCAGAGAACTCTAAATCTTTGCCAGCTTCTAACGCTTTAGGAGCGAAAGTAGGCGTACCTGCTGGGTTGATTTTTTCAGCTACGATTGCTTCGTAGAAGTTACGTTGCATTAGTTCACCAGCAACTTCTTGACGCACTGCGCCACCGTAACGTTTGTTGATTACAGACGTTGGTACTTTACCAGGACGGAAACCATCAATACGCTGGGTTTTAGACAGTTGTTGTAAGCGTTTTTTTACTTCGGTCTCAACGTTCTCTGCAGGAACGGTGATGGTCAGACGGCGCTCAAGGCCTTGAGTCGTCTCAACAGAAACTTGCATGATTTACCTCAATCTTCAATTTTGGCGACTGTTCGCCTTCCTTACAAACACGGTTATCACTATGTATTTGATACGTTAAAAGTCACTTAAAGGACGTTTAAACTCCATCTTCACTATGAGATACCAATGCTGCTCTGCCCTTCGGGCACTATGTTAAACAATAGACGCGGCATTATAACCTAATATTTATGATAGTCGAGTCATGGGGGCAATTATTTGGTTAGAACGCGAATTATAG
The DNA here is from genome assembly GCF_001469215.1 of Pseudoalteromonas sp. H105. Classification (GTDB taxonomy): domain Bacteria; phylum Pseudomonadota; class Gammaproteobacteria; order Enterobacterales; family Alteromonadaceae; genus Pseudoalteromonas. The sequence goes on along the minus strand of NZ_LOFH01000009.1, from coordinate 96,601 downwards.
AAGCAAAATGAATAAAAAATGTGCTTTTAATGGGAAGTTTAAGAAGGTTGAAGTTAATTTTTACAGAATAAAATATTTGTAAATAAACAATTATTAGCTCTTTAAAGCTTAAATATAGTTTCTGGTGGGGTTACTAAAAAATCTTATTGAAGAAAGTGGTCGGCGATGCAGGATTTGAACCTGCGACCCCTTGGACCCAAACCAAGTGCGCTACCAAACTGCGCTAATCGCCGATATTGAAGTATAAAACTTCTATTTTCTATTGAACACTTAAACGGTGAGTTTAAGACCACTTTAAGAAAGTGGTCGGCGATGCAGGATTTGAACCTGCGACCCCTTGGACCCAAACCAAGTGCGCTACCAAACTGCGCTAATCGCCGATATTCTTTTGTAAATTGGGGTGACTGATGGGGCTCGAACCCACGACAACCGGAATCACAATCCGGGGCTCTACCAACTGAGCTACAATCACCACGGCATTTACATGTTTTCGAAATGGCGCACCCAGAAGGATTCGAACCTTCGACCGACGCCTTAGAAGGGCGTTGCTCTATCCAGCTGAGCTATGGGCGCATCGAAAACTTCATAGCGAACCAATAAGCTACTCTAATAAAAATCATTCGACGATACAAGTGTTTAACTTGTTATTGAATGGGATATACCCAAACCAAAATTTCGACACTTTAAACTTTAAAAAAGTGGTCGGCGATGCAGGATTTGAACCTGCGACCCCTTGGACCCAAACCAAGTGCGCTACCAAACTGCGCTAATCGCCGATGCTTACTATTGTCTGCGAGTGACCTCGTTGACAACGGGGTGCATAATAGTGATTTGGCTGGTTGAGGTCAAACCTTTTTTTAAGAAAATAAATCAATCGGTCATTTTTAGTTCATAATGCCTAAATATTGTAAATATAAGCTAAAAATCACACTGCTTTTTATAATAGTGCTGTTTATGTAAAAAAAGCAACTTGGCGCATTGCTGCTTTTCTGCGAAAATAGAATACTAAATAGTAATGACAAATTGAGCTGATTACATATCTGTCTCGCTCACCCCTTTTAGAGTCGTTTTGTCCTACTAAGTATCAGTATCAAGTTAACTAACCCCCAATTAAAGGTCACCCATGACGGCAAACATCATCGATGGTAAGGCAATAGCTAAGCAAGTACGAAGCGCAGTAGCAGAGAAAGTAAGTGAACGAGTAGCAAATGGTTTACGTGCTCCGGGACTTGCGGTTGTACTTGTAGGACAAGACCCAGCGAGCCAAGTCTATGTTGGTTCCAAGCGCAAAGCCTGTGAAGAAGTTGGTTTTGTATCTAAATCATTTGATTTACCTGCTGACACATCAGAGCAAGCACTGTTAGATCTAGTTGATGAGCTAAACAATGATAAAACAGTAGACGGTATTTTAGTTCAATTACCATTACCTGAAGGCCTTGACGCAGAGAAAATTCTTGAGCGTATAACGCCATTAAAAGATGTCGATGGTTTTCACCCGTACAATATCGGCCGTTTAGCACAGCGTATGCCTGCCCTTCGCCCTTGTACACCAAAAGGGATCATAACGTTGCTTAATTCAACGGGTGTAAAATATAAAGGCATGCATGCTGTTGTGGTTGGTGCATCGAATATTGTAGGTCGCCCAATGGCATTAGAGTTATTACTTGCAGGTTGTACTACAACTGTGTGCCATAAATTTACCCAAGACTTAGAAACGCATGTGCGTCGAGCTGATTTGCTGGTTGTTGCGGTCGGTAAACCTGAGTTTATCCCTGGCGACTGGGTTAAAGAGGGTGCGATGGTCATCGATGTAGGTATTAACCGTTTAGATACGGGTAAGTTAGTAGGCGATGTACAGTATGATATCGCTGAACAAAAAGCGCATTTCATTACCCCAGTACCGGGTGGCGTTGGCCCAATGACAGTCGCAAGTCTAATTGAAAACACACTCGAAGCGTGTGAAAAGTATCACAGTTAAACGCTAAGTTTTTTAGTGTTGTCAAAAAAAGGGTTGCTATTTAAGCAACCCTTTTTAGTATTAATTAATACCTTTAGCTTTTTGTACTCTGCGTTTAACTAACTTGATGACTTGCGGTAATACTGAAAAACATATCATTAAAACCATAATCAAATATTGCCATGCTTGGTATTGCTCATTTAATAAAACGATGGCACAAATAATACCTGCAATGGGGTTGGCAATCGTGCCAAAGGTAAACTCAACTACACTCATCCGCCCAAGAAGCCAAACATATAATGCATAGGCAAGCGCAGTATTGGGCACAACTAGCCAAAATAGTACAAACCAGTGCCTTGGAGTAAACGCCTGAGCCAGTATTTGATAAGCCTGTGGCTCAATGTAAAGTGCTTGAACTAACGCTGCAATAGCCAACAATGAGCCTCCTAAAATTAATTGCCAAGTCAGCACTGTCCACCAATGAATATGCGTAGTGATCTTCTGCACCAATGTACTACCAATAACGATTGTTAATAGTGCGCCTATCAGTGCTGCAATCCCTAGCAAGTTAAGCGTAACGTATTGTGGATCGAATAACCGCCATGCCAAATAAACTAAGGCTAATGCACACACTGACTGAAGTAGCGCTGGTCGTTGCCCTTTAAAAAGCCACGCATACAACAAAGCCACCACTGGCACGGAGACCATACCCACTCCCGCAATGGCCGCAGGTAAGTTAATCGCCATGACAAAGATAAAACTAAAAAATAACGCGATATTGACTGTTGCTAATATCATTAAACCACGCCACTGACTTAATTGCGGCCAAGTCGGCTTGATAAGTAATAACAATAAACCTGCAGGTAATGCCCGTATAGTACCAAGTAAAATGGGTGGCCAATCAGGCGTAGCATACTTGGTTACAGCGTAGGTGGTGCCCCATAAAAAAGCAGGGATCATGGCAAGCAGAATATTCATTTCATTCCTTTTTATATTTAAGAAATGCCAGGGTAAGACCTCAACTTTGGTTTAGGTCAATATACAAAAACAAAAAAGGTTGCCAATGTGGCAACCTTTAACGCGTTCAAAAAATAAATTTACGCTTTACGCTTTACGCTTTACGCTTTACGCCACGTAGTTTTACCGGCTGAATCTTCAAGTACAACTCCTAATGCATTTAATGCATCACGGGCCTCATCTGCAGCAGCCCAATCTTTATTAGCACGCGCATTGTTACGGTTTACAATCAATGCTTCGATTTCTGCGACTTCATCATCCGCTTGGCCGCCTTGTAAAAACACTTCTGGCGATTGTTGAGCAACACCAAGCACTTCACCAATACTACGTAAAATATAAGCAAGCTTACTCGCTTGTTCAGAGTCCGTATCTTTAACACGATTAAGCTCTTTTGCCAGTTCAAATAAAACGGGTAATGCTTCTGGTGTATTAAAGTCATCGTTCATCGCTTTTCTGAACTTAGCGACATACTCATTACCTTCAAGCTCACACGCAATAGGCTCAACACTGCGTAGTGCAGTATAAATACGTTCAAGTGAAGAACGTGCTTGGTCTAGATTCTCTTGTGAGTAATTTAGCTGGCTACGATAATGACCTGAGATCAAAAAGTAACGTACCGATTCAGCGTCATACTCTTTAAGTACATCGCGTACGGTGAAAAAGTTATCTAATGATTTAGACATCTTTTCTTTATTGACTTGCACCATGCCAGTGTGGATCCACGTATTGACGTATTTACCGTTATTTGCACAGCACGATTGTGCGATTTCGTTTTCATGATGCGGAAACTGTAAGTCTGAACCGCCCCCGTGAATATCAAAATGTTCACCTAAATGCTTAGAGCTCATTGCCGAACATTCGATGTGCCAACCAGGGCGACCCTCGCCCCACGGCGAAGACCATGAAGGCTCACCCGCTTTGGCTTTTTTCCACAATACAAAATCAAGCGGATCATCTTTATCTTGTGCAACTTCAACGCGTGAACCTGCTTGCAGCATAGTTAAATCTTGCTGCGAAAGCGCGCCGTATTGCTCAAACGTAGATACGTCAAATAAGACATCGCCATCCGCAGCAACATACGCGTGGCCTTTTGTGATTAAACGCTCGACCATTTCAATTATTTCATCCATATGCCCTGTTACTGTAGGCTCAATATCAGGGCGTAACATGTTCAAACTATCAAAGTCTTCATGCATCGCAACTGTCATCCGCGAAGTTAAGTCGTTAATAGATTCACCATTTTCATTTGCACGCTTAATAATTTTGTCATCAACGTCTGTGATGTTGCGTACGTACTTTAAATCGTAACCAATGTGGCGAAGGTAACGCACAATGACATCAAACCCTACGAACGTACGTGCATGTCCAATATGGCAGTAATCATAAATGGTGATACCACACACATACATGTCGATTTTGCCTTCGACCATCGGTTTAAATTGCTCTTTTTGACGCGTGAGTGTGTTGTAAATATTGACCATTTATTTTGAGTCCTTGACTGATTACTTGAATAGCTATGTTACCACTTGAAAAGCCCCTGCTCTAGCGCTTTATCAAATCAATAAGCACTTTGTTAATCTGAGCTAACTAAGATAAAATACCCTTTAAATAAATCAGCTAATAGGAAACCTCATGGTTGTTCTACATACAAACTTTGGTGATATCACCATAAACATGCACAAAGAAGATGCTCCTAACACTGTTAAAAACTTTTTACAGTACGCAAATGCAGGCTTTTACGACGGTACTATCTTTCACCGTGTAATTGATGGTTTTATGGTTCAAGGTGGTGGTTTTGAGTCTGGTATGATTCAAAAAGAAGTGCATGATCCTATTCAAAACGAAGCAAATAATGGCCTTTTAAATAAAAAAGGGACACTTGCTATGGCACGCACGCCAGATCCACATTCAGCAACTGCGCAGTTTTTCATTAATGTTAATGACAATGACTTTTTAAACTTCAGCAGTGAAACTTCACAAGGTTGGGGTTACTGTGTGTTTGCTGAGGTTGTTGAAGGCATGGATGTAGTAGAAAAAATTAAGTCTGTAGCAACGGGTAGTTCAGGCTTCCATCAAGATGTGCCACTAGATGACGTTATCATCAAAAGCGTAACTGTAAACTAAGTTAGCTTTAAACTAAAAGCGGGTATTGACTCGCTTTTTTGTCTAATCAGCGTTTAACTTCGAGCCCACATGCGCCAAACCTATTTTATAGCCGACCTACACTTATCTGAAAGCCGCCCTGATATTAGTGCTGCATTTTATCACTTTTTAGATACTCACGTTCTTAATCAAAATATAGATGCTTTATATATTTTAGGTGACTTCTTTGAAGTGTGGGTAGGTGATGATTATGTCACGCCATTATCAAAAGAGGTAGCTGCTCGTCTAAAGCAGATAAGCGATAACGCCACTCCTGTATACTTTATTCATGGCAACCGCGATTTCATTATTCGTGATAAATACGCCAAGCAAGCGGGAATCACCTTACTTCCTGAACAAACCGTCATTAATTTGTATGGCACACCCACCGTTGTTTTACACGGTGATGAAATGTGTACTCAAGACACTGAATACCAAAATTTTAGAAAAAAAGCACGTGGTTGGTGGTGGCCGCGATTAATGCTGGCATTACCTTTATGGTATCGTCGAAGCGTGGCAAAAAAAGCCCGTGAAAAATCAAAACAAAACCAAGCTGGGAAATCACTAGAAATACTCGACGTATCGCAAGAAGCGGTATTGGATGTTTTTGCAAAACACCAAGTAAAGAATATGATCCACGGGCATACCCACCGCCCTAATGTGCATCACTATAAGGAACAAGGTACAGAGCTCACTCGCACTGTCCTTGGTGATTGGTATACACAAGGGTCTTATTTAGTGGTAACACCTGATTCTCAAAAGTTAGTCTCTACCCCTTTCTAAGCTAGGTTAACCTGTAAGCCTAAACCTTATGCAATACAGGCCAACCCTTAGAGCAAGGCGCGTTTTGTATTTATATGTTGTCGACTATTTAAAGTGAGTAATACCAATTCGCTTAATTAAGGGATCTATTTTGAGGAAAGAAAACCTTGTTTTGTTAGCGTCAGGTTTAACACCTGAAAATGATTTAGTATTATTGCGAATTGGTATAAGCACACTACACAAAATCGGCGCCACCTAAATACAAAACGTACTGCATAAAAATCAAACTCGAAAGGTAAGCTAACCTGTTCACATAGAAAAATAAGGCTTCACGCTACCCCGATTGCCCTAATGAACCATGCATCAAGTTGTTTAAACCACCATTTTTGCAGCCCTGCTTCTAATGTAGAATCAACTTTATACAGTGGACAATCATCACCAAATGCATGTTTTAATTTTTCAATTTCGACATTGTTCCACTCTGGGTGAAACTGCGTAGCAAGCACATGTTGTTGGTATGAAAACATTTGGACTTTACAGCGTGATGAGCTTGCTAATAAAATCGCCCCTACCGGTAAAGTAGATTGTTGCTCATGCCATTGCGGCACTAATAATTCCAGCTTATCTGAGGTTAGAACTGACATCCAGCCAAATTCAGGTTCGCCTGATTTTAAAATTTGAGCACCTAAGCTAAACGCTATCAGTTGAGCGCCTAAGCAAATCCCTAATGTAGGTTTGTGTTGACTAATAAAATGATTAATTAATCCAACCTCTCTATTTAAAATTGCGTTAGAGACATCAATATGCATAGGGCCACCTAACACAATTAATCCATCGTATAGCTCAGCATCGCAGGGAAATGGCGTACCGTACTCAATAATCTGCCATTCATGGTTGTTCAAGTTCAACCAATGCTCAATAATTCCTAAACCTTCTGCTTTGTGGTGTTTTATCACAATAAATTTCATTCTAGGTCACCTCGCTCTTCGTAATAGGTGCTCAGATCACTATTTTTAACACCTAATTTTAAAGCGATTTTAGTGTTACCTGAACGTTGTTCATCGTGAGTCATCGTAAATCGTTTAACTAAAGGCCTACTACTGTGAACCCAAAATAAATGATCTACGCCAGGTCTCCCCTTAATTAAACGTGCATAAAACTGACGTTTCACATTATCTGGTGTTAGACGGATATATTCGACGTGCGCCTGTGGCGTCTCATCTAACAGCTCTTTTAGAATGACCTCTTTAATAATCACTGTTTGGTTCGAAAAGATGCGTTTCGCTGAGCGTTCAAAATGACCCAAATATAAATCAGCACCGAATTGCCAAATGCCTTTAACACTATTGAGGCCAAGGAAGTTTATATCAAACCTATCAGGAGATAACGTCCAATATGTTCCGCCACTAACAAGGGATTTTTGTAATTTATCCTGCGCGATTTTATCTTTCAATTCAAAACGAGTGATTAACTGAACGTCATGAGGTTTATGAAACATAGGTAAATGTGAGGCATAAAGTGAAACACCATCTGAAAATAACAGCATACCGTGTAAGCCAAACCTTGCCTCTTGATACTCTTCATTTGTATGGGCAAGTGTCATATTGACCCAACTTGACAGTAGGATACATGCTAATATTGAAAGTAATTTCATTAAATACCCCCACTCTTTATTGAAGAAATCAGCAATGGGCTTTTGAAATGAATGTATTTAAAAATAGCCCTATTAAAAAAGGGAGGCAAAGTGTATGTCGGTTTCTTTATTAGTCTGAATGAAAAACAATAAAACTCACCGTTTTGAGCAAGTTTACTGTAATGCTTAGACGTAGGAGATACTGGAGCTAGGATTAAAAAAATCGAAATAGCTTTTGAAATTGATACACAATGTAATTTGAAATAGCGCATGAAAATGACCGCCACCTTATTATTGGTGGGGCCGTCCCCAATGATAATAGAGCGGTAAGGTCGTCCTTACTTCATAACGTGCAAACAAAATAACAAACAGCACTTTTAAGTGCAATCTTAAAAACCTGTTTTTACCTAGCGCTTATTTTTAACCTTGCGGGTTAACCTCAATAGAGTGTGCATTAAAGGTGGGAGCCCAATAGCGTCGAACATTACAATCTAAAGCGCATTTATTAAATATGCTCACCGCTGTACTGACAAAGCCACGCTATCCATGAGACATCAAACAGGTAAGCCACTATGAAACTTAAAATCTTCATCGGTTGATGAAATAAGTTCAGCTTCTATTTTAGCAAAAAAATCAACGCGTTCAGTGATATCAAACTGAGCAATATCTTGCGCCAACGCTAAATAGTCTTGGTAATGACGCGCTTCAGAACGCAAAAGAGAAATATAAAAATCCCCAAGACGCTTATCCACATGTGGTGCAAGTTTTGCAAAGCGTTCACATGAACGGGCCTCTATATAGGCACCGATTATCAATTTATCGACTAAAGCGTCTGGTTCAAACGTTTTAACATGCCGCAACATCCCTTTAGCATAGCGGCACGGAGTAATACTTTGATATTCAACTCCATACTCATCCATGATCTCCAGTACTTGATAGAAGTGATGTAACTCTTCTTTTATCAACATCACCATTTTATCAATTAAATCTTGGCCATAAGGTGAGTTGGATTTAGGAATGATCGATTTAGTCAGTTTATTTTTTGCTGCTAAATCTCGCCAATTACCCTCACGCTTGTAGATAAGGGTTTCAAATGGTTTAAGCCATTCAAGTAATGCATCACCACTGTCTTTATCAACCGCATATTTACGGATTAAGAACATGGCACTTTGTGCTGCTTTTAGTTCACAGACCAAGTGATCAATTAAAATAACAGGCAGGTTTTCTTTTTTAGTTGCTTTGTCGATCCAACCATGTGGCGTTTCACAGTTTAAAAAATCGTTAATTGGTTGCAAAAGTTCGCTATGTGACACAGTTGGAGTTGCTCTTAAAATAGAATTAATGAGCCAGTATATTACCACGGAACAGCGACTAAAATAAATCAGCTCTGCCGCCACTAATGTCTAATACACCTTCGCAAATAGCACTTTCTTGACAAGGACCAATTACTGAACCATAACTTAATGCAAGCTGTATAAAAATAAAACAGTACATTTATCCTTTTTAAGGGGCACACAATGATTTTAAACCATTTATGGGGCATATATGCTCATCCACTCGAAGAGTGGCAAACCATAGACAACCGTCATGAAAGCCTAAGCTATAGCCTTTCTCACATCCTGCTTATTGCTTTATTCCCATCTGCAATGGGGTATTATTCCTCAGTGTATTTAGGCTGGAGCATAGGCGCTGGAAACCCTGTTTTTTTAACACATGACAGTGCTGTTTTAATTGCAATTGCCATGTATGCGGCACTCATTGTGGGTGTTTTTGCACTTGCCTATTTGTCTCATTGGATGGCTGTTACCTTTGGGGCTAAACCCACTTTTACGCAAACATTAGAGCTTGCAGCTTATACCTCTACACCGGTATTTATGTCTGCACTAGCAGCATTTATACCTGAGTTGTGGTTCGTTGTGTGCGCAGGCATGGTCGCATTAGCCTACTCGGTCTATTTACTATACACAGGCGTACCAATTTTAATGCACATACCCGAAGAAAGAGGGTTCATCTACGCAAGTTCAGTTGTTACATGCGGCTTAATACTGTTGGTAATTATTTTAGCAGTCACAGCCATGTTATGGACGAATGGTATTATTGATCCTGCATTTACATAGGCAACTCATGCAATCACCAAGAATTTTATGAAGTAGAAAACAGGCGTAAAAGTTATTAAATGTGTTTCGTTATTTTCCTTTCCTATACAAAAAAGGAGCTAAATTAGCTCCTTTTTTTATGCGTTTATATATTCAGTTAATCGGAACCATTTTCTTCTTGGTTATGCAACTCTAACCCAGAAGACATTGCACTTTCTCGTGTTGATTTTGCAGAGTCATTACGCAGTTTATCAATGCGATTAAGGTAATCTTGATCAATACCACCGGTAATATATTGGCCATCAAAAACTGACGTTTCAAAACGGCTAATCTCTGGGTTTTCTTGACGAACCGCAGCGATTAAGTCATCGAGTGATTGGAAGATCAAACCATCAGAACCAATGCTTGCGTTAATGTCTTCAACTTCACGACCATGAGCAATAAGCTCCGCCGCCGATGGCATATCAATACCATACACGTTCGGGAAACGAATTTCTGGCGCAGCTGATGCAAAATAAACATTCTTCGCACCAGACTCGCGAGCCATCTCAACAATTTGCGCCGAAGTAGTACCACGTACAATTGAGTCATCGACTAATAATACATTCTTACCTTTGAATTCGCGGTCTATTGCGTTTAACTTTTGGCGCACTGATTTTTTACGCATTTCTTGGCCAGGCATAATGAAAGTACGACCAATATAACGGTTCTTAACAAAGCCTTGGCGATAAGGCAAGTCAAGCACGCGGGCTATCTCAAGCGCAACATCGCACGATGTTTCTGGAATTGGAATCACCACATCTATGTCTTTTTCAGCCCACTCACGTGCAATTTTCTCACCAAGCTTTGTACCCATATTCACACGTGTTGCATACACTGACATACGATCAATGTTCGAATCTGGGCGGGCAAAGTAAACAAACTCAAAAATACACGGTGAATAAGCAGCTTTATCTGCACACGCTTGTGAATAAAATTCACCGGCTTCTGTAACGTAGATTGCTTCACCAGGGGCTACATCACGCACAAACTCAAAACCATCCGTTTTAAGCGCCACACTTTCAGAGGCAAACATATATTCAGTGCCATTTGCTGTTTCACGCTTACCAAAAACTAATGGGCGAATGCCATTTGGATCACGAAATGCAACAATACCGTGGCCAATAACCATCGCTATTGTAGCGTAACCGCCCTGAACTTTATTAATAACTTCCGTTACAGCGGTGAATACATCTTCAGGCTCAAGTTTTAGCTTGTCTGACTTACTTAACTCATGAGCCATAACATTCAGCAAGATTTCAGAGTCCGACGTTGTATTAACATGACGACGAGCTTCAGAAAACAACTGCTCTTTAAGCTGCTCTGCATTGGTTAAGTTACCATTATGTGCAAGCGCAATACCAAATGGCGAATTAACGTAAAAAGGTTGTGCTTCTGACGAGCTAGAAGAGCCTGCTGTAGGGTAACGCACATGGCCGATACCGATAGTGCCTTGTAAACGCTTCATATGGCGAGTGTGGAAAACATCCTTCACTAGGCCATTCGCTTTACGTAAACTAAACGTGTTGTTTTCAATGGTGATGATGCCTGCAGCATCTTGACCACGGTGTTGCAAAACAGTTAAGCCATCATAAATCGCCTGATTAACAGGAGATGTTCCGACTATTCCAACGATACCGCACATGCAATTTTTCCTCGGTGATTAACGGTTGACCGAATTTAAAAAGCTTGAGTTGTTTTCGAGGTACGAAAAGAACCACTCAACAACAAAGCCAAATTCTGGGATCAAAATAGAATTACCCCACCAATGCGTATTTGGCGCACCGGTAAAAGCATCAAGAAAGAAGAGTAACGCGCTCACGACCAACACGCCACGCAGTGCACCAAACACAATGCCAAAGACACGGTCGGTGCCAGATAAGCCTGTACGTTGTACAAGTTCACCTAAGAGGTAGTTTAACATTCCGCCTAACAATAGCGTCGCAAAGAATAATATGGCAATGGCCGCTGCATTTCTTAAAAGGGGTTCAGAAATACTGGTTAGGAAGGAGGCTAAATATTGGTAAAACAAACTAGATATGATGAATGCACCAGCCCAAACAGCTAAAGACATTGCTTCTTTAATAAAGCCACGAATTAAGCCTATGATAGTAGACAGTGCAATAATGCCAAGTATGGCGTAATCAACCCAGATCATAATAACCAACTAGTCGTTAATTTGGGGCGCATTCTATAAGACAACCCGCCCAATTGCCAGATCATTTTGTTACTTCAAATTGAGTAACCTTGCCGTTTAATTTTGTAAGTTCTTTTAATTCAGGTAGTTTGCTTTGTAATTGCGCTTTATCGAGTGATGGGCCTACAAATACTTTTGTTAACGTCCCATTGGGTGTTTTAATTGGACGAGTAAACGTCTTAAACCCTTTAGCCGTTAATTTAGCTTGTAATGACTTAACATTAGCGGCGTGAGAAAAGCTGCCTAACTGAATCACATACGCCATGTGTGTTAGGTTTTCTTCTGGTTGTCGAACAGGCTCCGGCTCTTCTTTTGATTGCTCTTGAGTACTGCTCGGTGCCATTTTTTTTGTGTTAACAAGCTCAGTGGTGTTTGTTGTCGCTTCAACAATAACAGGTTCAGCAGTCATTAGATCTGTCTGCTTGTCTGTCTCATTTTGTACAAATAGTTCATCATCACTTGATAAATCTTCGACTACTTGAGCTTTTGGTTGCTCTGCATGAGCAACAGAATCATCGATTGCTTCTTGTAAATCGATTGTTTTGAACTCAGGACGTTCTGGAATGGCCTTAAAACCTTCTTGGTAATGCACCTTCTCACCATCCAATATATTTGGAATAAATATAATAGCTGCAATCACTACAATGCTGGTGCCGACTAAACGATTTATGAAGCCTGAGTTCACTGTGTTTCTCTCTATTTTTTCCAATATTTAATTGCTGCTGCAACCGTAAAAAATGAACCAAAAATAATGAGTACTGAGCGTTCATCCAGTTTTGGTAGCACACTATCTAGCGCAAGTTCAACATCTTGATATTGTTCAAGCGGTGCGTGAGACTTTACATTATCCATGGCTTTGGTTAAGTTTTTTACTGTCTCACCTCTGAAGCAATCAAGGCCTGCAAGGTGCCAATGCTCAATAACTGAGCTCACCTCATTTAACACAGCGACTTTATCTTTATCTTCAAGCATAGCGGCTAACGCGTGAACTTTAAAGCCTTGATCTCTCAGCTGCTTTAACTTTTTAGTCAAATAGCGCGCTGATTCAGGGTTGTGTGCAACATCAGTATAAACCAAAGGCGATGAGCTCAACCGCTGAAAGCGCCCTTCAACAACCAAATTAGCAAAACAATCACTAATTACTCTCCGTGACGGTAATAAACCTAGCACGGCAAGCGTCGTTAATGCTGTGGCTGCATTTTGGCAAGGAATACTCGGTTTTACAAACTCATAGTCAAACTCTTTAAATTGCCAACTAAAACTGTTTTGATGTTCTTTAAAGATAAAATCTTGGCCTGAAAGGTACATATTTGCAGCAATGTCGGAGCCGTAATCAGTTACTGTATGCGGAATGTTTAAATCACCTATAATAGCGGGCGTATCAATTCTAAAAATACCGGCCTTGTCATAACCTACCAATTCTCGCGTATCGCCTAGGTATTCTTTATGATCTAAGTCTATTGTGGTGATAACACTTGCATAGGGCGTTACGATATTTGTTGCGTCAAAACGCCCACCAAGCCCAACCTCTAGTAGAACATAGTCGACCTCATGACGTTTAAATATTGCCAGAGCTCCTAAAGTACCGTACTCAAAATACGTTAATGGTGTTTCACCACGACCCTGTTCAAGTAAATCAAATGCATCAATATGAAACTGATCATCAAGCTCGGCACCATTAATGCGTACACGTTCGTTATAACGAACTAAGTGAGGGGATGCATAGGTCCCAACACTAAAACCTTGTGCTAATAAGAGTGACTCTAAGCAACGGGCAGTGGTGCCTTTACCGTTGGTTCCGCCAATCAGGATAATTTTGCTCGATGTGTTTAATAAACCAATGTTATTGGCAACATTAGCAACGCGTTCGAGGCCCATGGCAATATTTGCAGGGTGAACACTTTCTAAATAACAAAGCCAATCATCAAGGCTTGATGATTGGCTAGGGATATTTTTTGTCATAGCGTTTAATCAGTTAAGCTGAAATTTACGCTACTCTATGCTCTTGTTCGGTAGAAGGCAAGTTCATAAATTTAGCCAATACACGGGCTAGTGTATCGCGCATCTCACGACGGTCTACAATCATATCGATTGCACCGTGTTCTAATAGGAACTCACTACGCTGAAAGCCATCTGGTAAAGTTTCACGTACTGTTTGCTCTATTACACGCGGGCCAGCAAAACCAATTAACGCTTTTGGCTCTGCGACATTAATATCACCAAGCATAGCCAAAGAAGCTGAAACGCCACCCATAGTTGGGTCAGTCATAACAGAAATAAATGGCAACCCTTTCTCACTCATTTTAGCTAACGCCGCACTGGTTTTAGCCATCTGCATTAGCGACATAAGCGCTTCTTGCATACGTGCACCGCCTGATGCCGAAAAACAAATAAGTGGCATATTGTGCTCTAAACATTGGTCAACTGCATCGACAAAACGTGCACCTACCACCGATGCCATAGAGCCTCCCATAAATGAAAACTCAAACGCAACCGCTGCAACCGGAATACCTTTTAAACGACCTTTCATAGCAACGAGGGCGTCTTTTTCACCACTTGTCTTTTGTGCTGCTGTAATACGGTCTGAGTATTTTTTAGAGTCTTTAAATTTTAAAATATCTTTAGGTTCATGCTCAGTACCAAGCTCTTGGCGATCGGCATCATCTAAGAAGTGCTCTAAACGCTTACGTCCGCTTACTCGCATGTGATGATCACATTTAGGGCATACGTTTAGTGATTTTTCTAATTCTGCTTTATATAAAATTGAATCACAATCTGTACATTTAGCCCAAACCCCTTCAGGGATCTCTTTACGGCCTGAAGATTTTGTCGTTTTAGGTAAGATTTTTTCTAACCAACTCATTTGCAACTCTCTTAATACTGTTCTGTATCGCTTCCTGCCCGAATAAACAGGCAGACAATTTTACCAATTAAAACATGAATTACGCGTCGGCGGTATAAAAAACTGGTCTTAGTAGTGAGATGACCTGAGCTGTTACCGACTTGGAAGTTTTTTATTTATCAGAATCAGCTAAAAACAAAGGCCCTAGCGGGGTTGATGGGATCTCAAATTGTGCAGGGTAATCTACATCAACAAGATATAAACCCGCCGCTTTTGCCGTTGCACTTGCTTTAGCTCGCTCTTTAAAATCAAGCAGCTCTTTAAGCCATATAGGTTGCTGCTTATGCAGCCCAATATCCATCAAACAGCCTGTAATATTACGGACCATATGATGCAAAAAAGCATTCGCTTTAATATCAATGATCACATAGTTACCTTGACGTTTTACAGATAAATGATGAATAGTTCTATTTGCAGTGTTTGCTTGGCAATGCAGTGCACGAAACGAAGTAAAGTCATGCTCGCCAATTAAGTACTGACACGCTTCTTGCATTTTTACTTCGTCTAATGGGTGATGAAAGTGAGTAACCCCTTCATTCATAATTGCTCCGCGGTAAGAGTAATTATAAATAACGTACCGGTAACGTCTTGCTGTTGCGCTAAAACGAGCATGAAAATCTTCGCTGACGGGCTTTGCAAATCGGATTGCAATATCTTTTGGTAATAGCGTATTCATGCCCATAGTAAAGGCAACCATTTCTCGATCTGCATCAGTCTCAAAGTGAACGACTTGGCCTGTTCCGTGAACGCCCGCATCGGTTCGCCCTGCACATACAATTTCAACTGGGTGATTACAAATACGCGAAAGCGCTGTTTCTACTTCTTGTTGTACACTGTTAACGTGTGATTGACGCTGCCAACCACTGTATCGGGCGCCGTTGTATTCAACTCCAAGTGCTACTCGCATAATTACTGCTTTACCTACTGTGCTAATGAACGAGGCATTTTATGCTATAAAGCAACCTAATAAAAGTAACACTATACAAATAAACAATTCGCCTTACCTTTCATTTAAAAGGTGTGAATAAAAAAGGGTCTAAACGTGAATTTAGACCCTCTATAACCAAACCACCTCAGGATGCGAGTCTCAGTTGGAATTAAATGCAATTTAGACAAGACATTGATTCCAAATAATGGTAATTCCCTTGTTAAAATCAATAACGCAGTATTAGTTGCTTTTAAACCAACCCATTGGGAATTCCACTGGTACTTACTCTCATCGTTGTTACTTCTTAAAAGGGAGACCGCCATTCTTGTAAAGAATGGCCTTGATATTAAGCCACTGTGAAACGCCAAATTCTGTATCTTGAGGTGGCTTCGGTATATAAATTAATTGCTATCAAACTAGTT
Source organism: Pseudoalteromonas sp. H105 (assembly GCF_001469215.1). Classification (GTDB taxonomy): domain Bacteria; phylum Pseudomonadota; class Gammaproteobacteria; order Enterobacterales; family Alteromonadaceae; genus Pseudoalteromonas. The sequence continues at coordinate 80,506 of NZ_LOFH01000009.1, read as the reverse complement.
TAGCCTTCAAACTCTGCGCTTCTTGCTGCACTTCTTCAGGACCATTCGCTATGACATCTTCTATTGCATCAAGGGCTGAATCCATATCATCAATCTCAATATACGCTCGCGCCAAATCCAACTTGGCGGAATAGCCACCACTTTCTAAATCAACATCTGTAGGGTTATCACCCGCTAATAACGCATCATATTCACTTAGCCCAACATCCATATCAATGTCGTCATATGGTTCATGATCTGGGTTTGCTTCATCACTTTGCTCTATTAAAGCATCAATATCGACGAAATCATCTGCGGTAGCTTGAGTATCAGTTTGTTCAATTTCGGAGTCGCTTGGGACACTTGTTAATTCATCCAACTCGGTTAAGTCTTCACTGAGTAAAGCCTCAAAATCAACATCAAATTCATCACTGTCTTCAATATTCAAAGGCTCAGGCTCTGCTAACTCACTAAGTAACGCATCAAAATCCGTCTGCGTGAGATCCGCCATAAAGTCATCATCAAGCTCATCATCTGATAAGTTTGTTTCATCAATGCTGCTTTCAAGCTCAGTGGCAACATTAGGTGTCTCGTCCAGCCGCTCATCATTGAGGCCGTCTAGCTGAGCGTCAAATACAGGTTCCAACACTCCATCGTCAGCCAATAACTCATCCCCAATTAAAGGGTCATCGTCAAAATCATTTTCTAATGTATCGGCACTTTCTTCCGCGGACATTGCGTCTGCCAAATCTTGCTCAGCTTGGCTTAATTGTAATTCTGTATTATCGAGTGCTTTATCTTGTGGTAATACCTCAGGAACACTTTCCTCAATTGAATCATCAATTAAATCGTCTACGTCACTTCCAATATCACTTATTTCTTGAACATCGCTTAGCTCTTCATCAAGAGTGTTATTGGCTTCTGGCTCAATAGGTGGGGCTAATTCTGAAGCTGATTCTGATGCATCAATGCCATCATCTAACACGTGGTCGCTAATGAAGTCATCTTCAATTAACTGTTCATCATCGAGATCATGTTCTAAATTATCAATCTCTTGTTCACCGGACATGGCTTTAGCAAGATCTTGTTCAGTTTGACTAGGTGGTGACTCAACATCAACTTGCGTTGAGTCTAAATCGTCAAAATCAAGTTCAAGTTCTGGGTACTCCTCGAGTTCTTGACTCGGAATTACATCTTCAGCTTCTGGTGATTCATCTTCAACTTCTAAATCTATATCCGTTGAAATACCCTCTTCATCGAGTGGATCATCACCCAGATCTATCTCAACTTCCTCAATATCATCATTAAGTTCATCTAATGAAGACCATTGCGGATCAGCAACATAATCATCTTCTTGCTGTAACTCATTAAGTAATTCATCAACGCTTTTTAAAGAAGGATCGTCATATTCATCAAGCAGGTCTTCTTCGTCCATAGAAACATTTGAGGCATCGTCCTCTCCGAACTCAGGCTCTGCTTCAAGCTCTGGCTCTGCTTCAAGCTCTGGCTCTGCTTCAAGCTCTGGCTCTTCTTCAAGCTCTGGCTCTGCTTCAAGCTCTGGCTCTTCTTCAAGCTCTGGCTCAGTTTCAAGCTCTGGTTCAGTTTCAAGCTCTGGCTCAGTTTCAAGCTCTGGCTCTTCTTCAAGCTCTGGCTCAGTTTCAAGCTCTGGCTCAGTTTCAAGCTCTGGTTCAGTTTCAAGCTCTGGCTCAGCTTCGAGTTCTGGCTCTGCTTCGAGTTCTGGCTCTGCTTCGAGTTCTGGCTCTGCTTCGAGTTCTGGCTCAGCTTCAAGCTTTGGCTCAGCTTCGAGTTCTGGCTCAGCTTCGAGTTCTGGCTCTGCTTCGAGTTCTGGCTCAGCTTCGAGTTCTGGCTCAGCTTCGAGTTCTGGTTCAGCTTTAAGCTCTGGCTCTTCTTCAAGCTCTGGCTCTGCTTCAAGCTCTGGCTCAGCTTCGAGTTCTGGCTCAGCTTCGAGTTCTGGCTCAGCTTCGAGTTCTGGTTCAGCTTCAAGCTCTGGCTCTGCTTCAAGCTCTGGCTCTGCTTCGAGTTCTGGATCAGCTTCGAGTTCTGGCTCAGCTTCGAGTTCTGGATCAGCTTCGAATTCTGGCTCAGCTTCGAGTTCTGGCTCAGCTTCGAGTTCTGGCTCAGCTTCGAGTTCTGGCTCAGCTTCGAGTTCTGGCTCAGCTTCGAATTCTGGCTCAGCTTCAAGCTTTGGCTCAGCTTCGAGTTCTGGTTCAGCTTCTAGCTCTGGTTCAACTTCGAGTTCTGGCTCAGCCTCGAGTTCTGGTTCAGCTTCAAGCTCTGGCTCTGGCTCTGGTTCTTCTTCGAGTTCTGGTTCTGCCTCAAAAACAGGTTCATCGGTCAAAGAAGAAGCTATATTTTCAACATCATCAATATTTAATTCATCTTCAACACCTGATAAATCTTCCATTGAATCAGCTAATGCTTCATCAAGCTCTGAGCTATGCTCGTTTACTGGCACTTCACTAGCATTCTGATCGTCTTGACCTGATTGAATTTCATCATCAATTAAATTATCGATATCATCTAAATCGAATTCATCTTCTTCAGCAAGCTCTGTTGGTTCATCAACTTCGTTGTCCGTTTGTTCGGCATTATCAATTAAACCGTCAATATCATCTAAATCAAATTCATCCTCTTCTTCAGCTAGCTCTGCTGGCTGTTCCGCTTTGCTATCTGTTTGCGGCGTATCATCAATTAAGCCGTCAATATCATCTAAATCAAACTCATCTACTTCTTCAACTAGCTCTGCCGGCTGTTCCGCTTCGCTATCTGTTTGCGCCGCATCATCAATTAAACCGTCAATATCATCTAAATCAAATTCATCCTCTTCTTCAGCTAGCTCTGCTGGCTGTTCCGCTTCGCTATCTGTTTGCGCCGTATCATCAATTAAGCCGTCAATATCATCTAAATCAAACTCATCTACTTCTTCAGCTAGCTCTGCCGGCTGTTCCGCTTCGCTGTCTGTTTGCGCCGCATCATCAATTAAACCGTCAATATCATCTAAATCAAACTCATATTCTTCAGCTAACTCTGCTGGCTGTTCCGCTTCGCTATCTGTTTGCGCTGCATCATCAATTAAACCGTCAATATCATCTAAATCAAACTCATCTTCTTCAGTTAACTCTGTCGGCTGCCCTGCTTCGCTGTCTGTTTGCGCCGCATCATCAATTAAACCGTCAATATCATCTAAATCAAACTCATCCTCTTCTTCAGCTAACGCTGTCGGCTGTTCCGCTTCGCTATCTGTTTGCGCTGCATCATCAATTAAACCGTCAATATCATCTAAATCAAACTCATCTTCTTCAGTTAACTCTGTCGGCTGTTCCGCTTCGCTGTCTGTTTGCGCCGCATCATCAATTAAACCGTCAATATCATCTAAATCAAACTCATCTTCTTCTTCAGCTAACTCTGCCGGCTGCTCTGCTTCGCTATCTGTTTGCGCTGCATCATCAATTAAACCGTCAATATCATCTAAATCAAACTCATCATTTGAAGACTCATTCTCTGGGGCTGAACTTTGTTCATCGATTAAAGAGTCAATATCAAAATCATCATCTTCATCTTCATCACTAAGATCAGTCGATGCTTGCTCTTTGTTTTGCTCTTGAGACTCATCATTTGCAAATAAGTCGTCAAGATCACTTGCACTTAATATGTCGCCATCATTATCTGCTGAGTCAATATCATCTGATAAACTATCATCCGTTTGGTCAAAATCTTGTTGTAAAAAAACGTCTAGCTCATCATCCTGGCCTTCCGCTTTTTCATCATCAAAGACAATATCATCACCAAGTAGACCATCTAGCTCATCTTGACCTAACAAACTGTCGCTATCATCAAATGAATCATCAATATTGTCATCAAAAATAATATCGTCATTATCCGGTAGCATGTCGTCGTCAAGGTCATCATCGAGTTGCACGCTCAAATCGTTTAGATCATCTTCGACTGGGTCTGGAATAATTGGGTCAAGTGAAGGGCTTAAGTCGGGTTCATCATCTTGTACGGGGCTTTGTGGTAAAAACTCATCATCGTCGCTGATTTCTTCTTTTTGGTTCGCTCGTTTACGTAAAAACATAACAACAGCAAAAATAATCAACAGGGCTGGAATTGTCATCAGTAAAATGAGGACAAATGGGTTTTCTAGCAATGCGCCAAAATCAAACTCACTCTCCTCTTCCTGCTTTTTTGCTTTTTGTTGCTCTATGATCTCATTCTGTTTATCTATGAGCTCTTTTAATTGCTGTTGAATTTCACTGTCTTGACCTAACTGATTGCGAACATTTTCTAATTCTTTTGAAATACCGGTCAGCTGAGCTTTTAATTTATTATTTTCAACTAAGATTTCTTCAACATTTTCAACTGAGGATTTAAATTGGTTTTGTAGTTCGACTAGTTGAGTGCCCTGCTCAGTTTTTATAGAGTTTATTTCATTTTTTAGCTCTTGCTTTGCATCATCCACATCAATCTTGCGCGCCTGCGTTACTTTTTTTTGCGATGCAATAATTTCACTGTTAGTCAATGTGCCATTTTTTTTCTTTTCCCATAGTTCATCGTCTTGCTCTGAGCGTTGTTTAGCGAGCTCAGGGTTTATGCTGCGGATTTCAGCTAACGTAGGGATTTTTAAGTATGCGCCATCGCGCATGTGGTTGAGGTTTTGATCTAAAAATGAGTTAGGGTTTTTCTCATACAAGGCCTGCATGACTTGGTAAATACTAACAGAATTATCCTGGCGTACTTTTGCAGCTATCCGCCATAGCGTGTCTGTTGGCTTAATTGGGCCAATTGAACGTCCTTGAAGGCCGTAGTCAACGCCTTTAGGGCCCTTAAGCTGACCACCATCTTGGCTGTAGACTGGTGTTACCACCAATGCAGACGCTAATAAAAGAAGTATTGCTAAACCGCGCATGCTGATCCTTTAATGTTTAAATGTTAACGCAGCACTATTAATTAGCGCTTAAACATTGGCTATTACTTACAGAAATAGCGCACATAAATAGTTAATTAGATTTTCCTGCAAGCTTTATTCCATTTGCAAACTATAAACCAGTTACATTGTAATTTCTATTACAAGACTTTGATACTAAATAGCTTAAACTTTTTACGCTGACAGAAGTTTTTATTATTGTAGTTAAGTTTATACGCTTTTAGCCATGATGCGGCAATTATTTGGCAGTAAAAAGTTAAAAGCGGCAAAGATGCCGCTTAAAATAACGATTATAGGTAATTAGCAATTAGCTCTTCAGCTATTTGTACACTGTTTGTGGCAGCACCTTTACGAGTATTGTCGCTAACAACCCACATATTTAATCCATGTGGGTGTGAAATATCTTGGCGCAAACGACCAACATAAACAGTATCGTTACCACTTGCATCAGACACAGGTGTTGGGTAATCCCCCGCATCTTCAATAAGCTCAAGTCCTGGAGCATCATTTAATAACTGTTTGATGTGCTCAAAATCATAAGGCATGCGTGTTTCTATATTAATAGCTTCTGAGTGTCCAAAAAATACAGGCACTCTCACACAGGTCGGGTTTACCGCAATCGTAGTATCACCCAAAATTTTGTGTGTTTCATTGACCATTTTCATTTCTTCGCGGGTGTAGCCGTTTTCTTCGAAAGTGTCTATTTGTGGGATTACATTAAATGCAATCTGCTTAGAAAATACAGCGTTCTCCATCGGGCGCGCATTCATCAAGTTTGCCGTTTGCTTAGCTAACTCATCAACCGCTTCTTTACCCGCACCTGAAACAGCTTGATAGGTAGATACATTGATTCGGTCAATGCCATAAGCATCATAAATAGGCTTTAGTGCCACCATCATTTGGATTGTTGAACAATTAGGGTTTGCGATAATATTACGGTTTCTAAAGTCAGCCAAGCTTGCTGCGTTCACCTCAGGCACGATTAGTGGGACTTCAAAGTCATTTCGAAAATGCGATGTGTTATCAATAACCACACAGCCTGCATCCGCTGCAATTGGCGCATACTTTTCAGACACACTGCCACCCGCCGAGAATAACCCTATGTGTGCTTGGCTAAAATCAAACCCTGCGACATCTTGTACTTCAATATTTTCACCGCGGAACTTAATGTCTTCGCCAGCGCTGCGACTGCTGGCCAATAAAAATAACTGATCAACAGGGAATTTACGATCTTCAAGTGTTTCAATTATCTGACGGCCCACAAGGCCAGTAGCGCCTAATATGGCAACATTGTATTTTTGTGACATGTTTGTTCCTCTAATAACAGTCGCCGTCATGGCCACTGTTTAAACTATTAAATCCAAGTGCTGACAGCATTGACACATTTGTGCCTGCCGCATTGATAGAGATAGTGCTAAATTCGCGTCTAACTGGATAGTTCTTTCTTAAACTATCAAAACCTTGCTCAGCTAAATGACCACGCAAAATACCATCGTCACGACGCACGTCATAAACTAGATGAATTAACTGGCCTAAATCGCTGTAATTGAACGTATCTCGTAGGGTGACCTCAGAAAAGCTTGGCTGAGGTAAAAAGTCAGCTAACGATTTATCGGCCTCTAGTCCCTCTAATTGGCACAAAGCTTGATAAAGCATTTGTGTTCCACGCGCTTTACCTTCAAGTGTATGGCCTGCTATGTGAACACTCGCAAAACGCACGTAATCTAGTAACTCTGTCAAAATAGAGGGCTCGTTTTCCCATACATCGAGTACCAAATCTAGGTTTGCACCATTTTGCATAACCTCAAGCAAAGCGTGATTGTCAATAACATCACCTCGGCTGGCATTAATCAAAATAGCGCCACTTTTTAGTTCCTTCAAACGCGCTTCATTCATTAAGTGCAGCGTACTGTAAATTCCTTCTTTTACTAATGGTACATGAAATGTCACGATATCTGATTGTGCAAGCAGCCTATCCAAATCACAATGTTCGTCTAATAACCCTGCGTCATGTTTAGGTGGGTCGCACAGTAATACGGTGACATTTAATGCAGACAGCTTTTTACGTAAACAACTACCAATACTTCCTACCCCAACAATACCAATCGTTTTGCCTTCAAGTGTGCATGCATTTTCTTGCATCAAAGCGAACAAGCTGCTCAATACATATTCAGCTACGGCCACCGCATTACAACCAGGGGCACTGGTAAATGTTATGTCTCGTTGATTAAGTAAATCGGTATCAATATGATCAACACCTATTGTAGCCGTGCCAACAAACTTTAGTTTATTCGCTTTCTCTAATAGCAGTTCATTAACTTGCGTGACAGAGCGCGTTAAGAGCACATCAACATCAATTAATTGCTCACTCTTTAAAGAACGGCCATCAAAACGTTCTACACTTCCTAGCTCAGCGAAGTATTGTTCAACTAAAGGCATATTTTGATCAGCAAGTATTTTCATTAATGAGCTCGATTATCAATAAGAAGAAACATTGTAACGAACAACGGCCTTGTTGCACAAACGAAAAAGCCGAGCAATTTGCTCGGCTTCAAAATAGGTAGGGCTTAAATTAACCTTTGTATTTACTCATTACAAGTGTGGCATTCGTTCCGCCAAAGCCGAAGCTATTAGACATAACCGTGTTTAACTCAACGTCTTTACGCTCAGTCACAATGTTAAGGCCTTCAGCTTTTTCATCTAACTCATCAATGTTAATTGAAGGGGCTACAAAACCGTGTTCAAGCATTAGCAGTGAGAAAATAGCTTCATGAACACCAGCTGCACCCAGTGCATGACCTGTCATCGCCTTAGTTGCGCTGATCATTGGTGAATTGCCGCCAAATACTTCTTGAATAGCGCCTAACTCTTTAACATCTCCAACCGGAGTAGATGTGCCATGCGTATTTAAGTAATCAATGCCGCCTTCCAGATCTTGCATTGCTTGACGCATACAACGTACCGCGCCTTCACCTGATGGAGCAACCATGTCAAAACCGTCAGACGTTGCACCGTAACCTGTAATTTCGGCATAAATATGTGCACCACGTGCTAGTGCATGCTCTAGCTCTTCAACGACTACAATACCGCCACCACCTGAGATGACAAAACCATCTCGGTTTGCATCATACGTACGTGATGCTTTTTCTGGTGTTTCATTGTATTTAGTAGACAACGCGCCCATTGCATCAAATTCCATTGCAAGCGTCCAGTGTAGTTCTTCACCGCCACCAGCAAAAATAACATCTTGCTTACCAAGTTGGATTTGTTCAACAGCATGGCCAATACAATGTGCTGATGTAGCACACGCAGAACTAATTGAATAGTTAACACCTTTAATTTTGAAAGGCGTTGCTAGGCATGCTGAAGTCGTACTCGCCATTGTACGCGGTACCATATATGGGCCAACACGTTTCACGCCTTTTTCACGTAAAATGTCAGCCGCTTCTACTTGCCATTTTGATGAACCACCACCTGAACCCACTAAAAGACCTGTGCGCTCATTTGAAACCTGCTCTTCATTGAGACCAGCATCTTCGATTGCTTGTGCCATTGAGATATATGAATAAGCAGCTGCATCGCCCATAAAGCGCATAGCTTTACGATCAACAAACTCTTTGACGTCAATATCAATTTTACCAGATACGTTACTGCGTAACTTGTAATCTGCAAACTCTTGGTTAAAAGCAATACCGCTTTTACCAGTTTTTAACGATTCTAATACTTCTTCTTTGTTGTTGCCGATGCTTGATACAACACCGATGCCCGTAATAACGGCTCTTCTCATGGGTAATTACCTTAGCTTGATACTAAATTGTGATCTATTTTACGCTGAATTTTATAACTAAGTGGTCAGCTTTCTAGCGTACACATGTACTCTGAATGCATAGCTTATAAATAACGCCAGACTATTTCAAAGAAAACACGTAAAATAATGAAAAAAAGTACACATTAATTAATTGCAGGCCATGATAAAACACGCTGATATACACTTTAATAGCCAAGGCACTCCTGTTGCGGATAACTTCGACGACGTCTATTTTTCTAACGACAATGGATTAGCTGAATCCGATTACGTGTTTTACCAGCAAAATGATATCCCAGCCCGATTACAAAATCATGACCAGCCGCATTTTGTTATTGCTGAAACAGGTTTTGGCACAGGGCTAAACTTTCTCAATACGTGGCTGCAATTTAACGCTCATTTGGCTAATAGGCAACCTGAGCAAAATAAAGTTCCCACAAAACAAGGTAAAACGGTAAAACGCTTACATTTCATCTCGTTTGAAAAATACCCTTTAAAACGCGCAGACCTTGCCCAAGCACTGCAAGCATGGCCTGACTTAGCCCATTATAGTAACCAGTTACTTACGCACTACCCTATTAATTTAGCCGGGTGCCACCGCCTAGAGTTTGATAGTGGCCGCATAATTCTTGATTTATACTTTGGTGATGTACAAGACTCTATAAATAACATGAGTTATTCACATTCAGGAGTCGTAGATGCATGGTATCTAGATGGTTTTGCACCGAGTAAAAACCCTGATATGTGGCAACAACAACTATTTGAATTAATGGTTGATATTTCACGCTCAAACGCCACTTTGGCAACGTTTACAGCCGCAGGCTTTGTCCGAAGGGGATTAGCTGAGGCAGGCTTTGAAATGAAAAAAGCCAGAGGCTTTGGCCGAAAACGAGAAATGCTGATAGGCACACTACCACAGTCAAACAAAGCGCATTCCGCTCCCCCCTACTATGCAAACGATGCCAGTGCGTTGACCAATGTTGCCATCATCGGCGGCGGTATTGCTAGCAGCGCTGTAATGTATAGCTTAGCTAAACGAGGTATAAACAGTCAGCTATTTTGTCAGGATGAACAATTGGCAATGGGCGCATCCCATAATGTACAAGGTGCCGTTTATCCACATTTACAAGCAAAAAACTCACCTCACAGCGAGTTTTTTGCGCACAGTTTTTTATATGCAAAGCGTTTGTATCAACAATTAACTAATAATGGCTTTAGTTACGACCATCAATGGTGCGGTGTGTTGCAACATGCCGTAAAACAACCATTAGCTGAGCGTCAACAAAATATTGAAACGAAACAGCTGTGGCCAAAGGAGTTAATGCATACTGTGACGGCCGAACAAGCAGATGACATCGCGGGAATTAAAGCCGGGTATGCTGGTGTGTATTTCCCTTTAGCTGGTTGGGTTAATCCACCACAACTTGTAAAAGCACTTTTTAACCAAGCAACCTCACTAGCAAGCATTAACAGCCACTTTAACTGCGATATCGACACGCTTGAAAAAAACCCTAATGGGTGGTTACTAAAAAGTGGCGATAAACAATACGGTCCTTTTTCAGATGTGATTATCTGTGCGGGCGAACACAGCGATCGTTTTGCTCAAACAACCGCACTGCCAATTATTGGGGTACGCGGACAAGTATCGCATGTACAAGCGAGCCCTGCCTCTAATAAGCTTAAAACCGTTTTATGCCACAAAGGCTACTTTACTCCCGCCTACTTGGGCCATCATTGCATGGGCGCGACCTTTGAAAAAAACTCAAAAAGCCGAGCTGTTACCGAACAAGATAATAAAACGAACCGTGAGCAATTACTTCATTTTTATGGCAACAGCGAATTTGCAACAAGCCTAGGTGATATAAGCAATGCCAAAGCCGCTGTAAGATGCAGTTTTATTGATCACTTGCCTATGGCAGGTGAATGGACAGAGCAAGCCGACTACACGAAAGCATTTGCAAATTTACGCCAAGGCAAGCGATATCAATATCACCCCCTTGAAAAGTCACAACAAGGATTACATATATTAACGGGCTTTGGCGCCCGAGGTTTATGCAGCGCTCCCTTAGCCGCAGAACATTTAATTAGCCATTTAAATGGCGAACCTAGCCCTTTGAGCGAACGAGTCAGTCAAGCGATTCACCCTGGCCGATTTATTGTCCGTGATCTAATACGCAATAAAATCTAATAGCATATAGCCTTAAGGAAATGGCTATCCAATTTATAAGGAATAACTGTGAGTAAAGTAATACCCTTTCTATTTACCGCTATGGCATGTGCGGTATGGCCAAGCGCAGCAAACTTCAGTTCAGTACCTGTTCCCTTGGACTATAAAGTAATAATGCACGTTGATAATAAATACCCACTGGTACAAACAGGCTACTCAGCACAAACTATGTCAGAGATTGTCACGTTTTATAACCAACAACTTGGCAAACCTGATTTAAATCGCCATAACACAAGCTATTCTACCTTGTATTATTCCATCAAAGATCAAACGGTTCGTATCAGCCTACTTGAGCGTGATTACAAAACACATATTGCCATAATGATCACTAAATAGCTTTATTCGACTCGTCTGAATATTGAATACGTATGCATAAAACAAACAGTTGAGCTGTGATTGAAACAACCGTAGTTTGTAATTAACACAATTATAACAACACGGTTTTTATGTATTATTTACTCTCAACTTTCTTGCTTTGCGTGAGTTTTTTAAGCTTTTCAGCGCCCATTAAATTACAAAGCTATTCTGGCGATACCTCTTTACCGCATAAATTACTCATAGAGGCTCTCCATAAAGCCAACCTAGATTACGTTCATCCATATGAAAGCGATAAAGACATATCAAACGCCCGCATTTTAAATGATGTTAAAAACGGTCAACTTGATGTCATGTGGAGCATGACATCGCAAGCTTTGGAAAAGGATTATCAAGCCATTTATATCCCTTTATTTCGAGGGCTTCTTGGTATGCGCTTAGCGATAGTTAAACAAAAAAATGTCGAGCTGTTTAAACATGTCGCTAACCTCTCTGATCTAAAAAAATTAACCGCAGGACAAGGAAAAACATGGCCTGACACAACCATTTTAAAAGAAAACGGCCTGAATGTAGTCACCACATTAAAATACCCAAACTTGTTTCCTATGCTGGAAGGTGATCGTTTCGATTATTTTCCTCGTGGTGTAAATGAACCCTGGGATGAAATTGCCCGTTATCAAGATCTAAATCTAACCGTAGATCCCTATGTACTATTAAAATACACCGCGCCATTGTATTTCTTTGTTGCCAAAGAAAACACGCAACTTGCACAAAAACTGACGCAATCGTTAAATAAGATGATCAACGATGGCAGCTTTAACAACATGTTTTTCAGCGACAGCCAAGTACAAATGGTTTTGAAAAAAGCCAGCTTAAAACAACGAATTATTATCCCGCTAAGCAACCCTAATTTAAGTTCAATAACTCCCCTGTCTCGTACAGAGCTTTGGTTCGATCCACTTAATGAGAGTACAACAACACAATGAAATCATTACAATACAAAATAACTTTCGCGCTGAGTATTTGTCTCGTTGTCATTTTTGGCTTTGTTGTGAGTGTTAACTATTACTTACTAAAAAATAGTGAAACAGCGCAATGGCAAGAAAACATCACCGCACTGGATCAACAACTAACTGTCATTTTGGCTGAGCCTGTTTTCTCATACGATAAGCCACTGATTGCGCAAATTATTAATGCTTTTGCTAAAAACCATAATATTCAACATATTGAAGTCGTGGATCATCGCAATAAACTTTTAGGCAACGTAGGTCAACTTGTTAGTGCAAAAAACGCGATCGTTCATCAGTTACCCCTGTCTGTTTCAGAACAAAAAATTGGCACTATAAATATAGAATACAGCCAAGACGAGCTCAATAAAGGCATTTTCAATGCAGTTCAAACCATGGTATTTACTTTAGCTATTTCATTTTTACTACTCGGTGTAACCATTATTTACGTGTGTCGCTTTATCATTATTAAACCGATTGTTGGTGTAAACCAATTAGTTGATGAGCTGGTGCGCGGTGGCGGCGACTTAACCCAACGTATTAACTATCAATCGAGTGATGAAATTGGTTACTTAGTAGCAGGGTTTAATCGCTTTATTAACGAAGTACAACAAATTATTGCCAGCCTTGGTATAACAGCCACTGAACTAGAGGTCATTGCAGGTTCCGTCAACGAAGCAACCGTGCGTTCAAAATGCGAAGCTGAGCAAGAATACGCACTCACCGATGCTGCTACATCATCGCTGAGTCAACTAAGTGAAGCCACCAAAGAAATTGCGTTTGGCGCGACACAAACGGCCGATCAAACCACAAAAGTACAGACCCTGTGCCAAGAGGGTCAGTTAAGTATGGGTAATAACAGCACTCTAATTCATGAGCTTGAAAATCAGTTAGACCATACATCGAGTGTGGTTGAGCAACTTGACAGCCGCAGCAGTGAAATAAGCCAGGTTCTTGATGTAATAAAAAGTATAGCCGAGCAAACCAATTTACTTGCCCTTAATGCCGCTATTGAGGCTGCAAGAGCTGGCGAGTCTGGCCGCGGCTTTGCTGTTGTTGCAGACGAAGTAAGGGCACTGGCGAGTAAAACGTACCATTCCACCTCTGAAATCGAGAACATCATTAGCGCATTGCAAACCAACGCCAGTGAATGCGTGAAAGCATCACAAAAAAGTAAACGCCTTAGCAGCCAGGTCATCCAAGCCAATGAACAAAGCCAACATGTTTTCCGTAATATTGCAGAGCAAGTCGATGAAATAAACTTAATGAACGAGCGAATAGCCGCCAGCTCAGAGCAGCAAACATGCACCACTGAAGGTATTTTATCTACAATGGAAAAAATAAATCATGGGGCAAAATCATTGGCTCAAGAGGCTGAACAACTTGACGGCACAATAAAGCAGTTAAATGAGCTAGAAAAAGGTATCGTTGAAAAATTGGGTCTTTTTAAATACTAACGCCTTACCAAGACATAATAAGACGATATTAAACGTCGCCTTTTTATTTTATCAAATTGAACTCATTTAAATTTATCCTATAAAAAACCGCTATAAGGCGGTTTTTTATAGCTTTGTAATGGAGACACAAAGGTAAAATCGTTTGTTGTTTGCCCTTTAAAAATATACCGAATAACGAGTAAGTAAAAAGACTATGTGTTTTTTAAACCTTGAATGAATTTAAATGTATCTTCGGCTTTTATGTAAATGCCAACTTTCGCAAAGTTGGCTACAGTAATAACTAACAACTGATTCGTCACAAAATCATAATTTTATGCTCAGCATCTAACTATATTTAAAATAACTAATAGATAAACTGATCTGCTTAGATTGCTCCTGCAGTTCAGTAGATTCATCTAAGCCTCTTTTGGCCTCAAGAAGAAATAGCTCTGACACTTCGTTAATAGCATTTGTATTTTTCATTATTTCCTCAGTAACCGATGCTTGCTCTTCTGCTGCAGTAGCTATTTGCGTTGCCATATCCGATATATTTCTTATAGAGTCTTTTATATTTGCAAAACCCTGTGTCGCTTTTTCAGCATCAGACACACTCTTGTTAGCCAATGAATGACACTCGCTCATTGTTTTTACCGCTGACTCTGTGCTCGATTGTAATAGTGATATCATGGCTGTAATTTCTTGTGTGGAACTGTGGGTACGCTGCGATAAAACCCTCACTTCATCTGCAACGACGGCAAAACCTCTCCCCTGCTCGCCAGCTCGAGCCGCTTCTATCGCGGCATTCAATGCAAGCAGGTTCGTTTGTTCTGCAATACTACTAATGGTTTGTACAATACCACTAATTTGTTGACTGTTGCGCTCTAATTCAGAAATCACCTCAGATGCATTGGAGACTTCCTTTGCCAACTGCGTGATTGATTGCTGACAAACGTTCGCGACTTCTCCACCCTCTTCACTAATTTTAACGGTATCATTTGAGGCTGTGGCTGTTTGCTCTGCATTACTTGCAATTTCATGCGTTGCGGATGACATTTGCGTAACAGCTGTTGCAACTTGAACAACCTCTCCTTTTTGTTCGCCAGCTTGATTAGCAAGACTTTGAGCTGAGTTTATTGCGCCCGTTGACTGTGTGGATAAATGGGTAGATACGCTGTTTAATTGAGAAAACGTATCTCTTAACCGCATTAAAAAATGATTGTATTGATCAACCAATAATGAATCATTATTTGAGTTCTCAATTTCACAAGACAAATCTCCACCCGCGGCCTTTTTAACCGCACTAATAACTAAATTAGCCTCTACAAATTGTTTGTTTCCTTCATAAATATAATATGTAGAAATAATCAGGGCTAAAATAGCAAAAAACACATGGTAGATAAATGGGGTCATGATTCCCCATGCAGTTTGCTCCCCCCAAGAGAAAATGCTGATGGGTTGCCCAAACAATTCAACACCTATGCTCTGACAATAAGTAAACAGAATATGATGTAAAACAACAGTTAAAACAAAAATAAGTAAAGGAACAATATCCCTATAACGAATCAAAAGAGTAAAACCAACAAAAAATAGGAAATGCCCTTCGCCCAAGCCATTCGCTTGCTGCACTGTTATAGTGAGTAAACCTGCAAGTGAAGTGGCCATTATAACTCGACTTAGTAAAGTGCCTTTGATTGTTTTATAAGCAGTTAAACAAATAATAGAAACAACCGCGCCACCGATAATACCTAACGTAAAATAACCGTATTGAAAGGAGGTAATGAACGCAACACTGAAAGAGAACACAATCACGGAGAGCAAAAGTATTTTATCAGCCAATTTAAAATCAGATTCAAATGTTTGTTTTAAGTCGTCAGATATTTCGCTGTCATAGTAGGCAAATAATGTTTTAAACATGTTGTTTTCCTAATTAAAAACAATTTTACTAATAAATGAAATGCTGCGCTCATTAATCATATAATTCGCTTTGAAGTGCTGTTAATGAAAGGCTATCAGGATTATAAATTTTAACTAACCGCCATTCGCTCGCGTTTCGCCTTAACAAATACGTTCTACCAAAATGTGAAATCTGACTCCCTTCCTGCTTAATATTTAAGCCAAATTCAGTCGATATTGCTTTTAGTTCCTCTGCCGGAATATGCAGCCCAGTAAATGAGGTGTGGAACTGTTTAGCGAATCGTGATGCATCTTCTGAATTACTACTAACATCAATATCAACAAAAATAACGTGTGGCCACAGAGAGGTGTTTTCCTGCCGATTAAGTAACTGTTTAAGCGTTATCAAAGTCGTAGGGCAGACATCACCACACCCCTGAAACCCAAAAAAAATTAATGCATTGTCGCTACCGTGTTGACTTAAGAAAGGTGTATCCATTTTTTTATCTAAATTAAATGGAATGAAAGGGAAGCCAAATATAACAATAATTAACAGAAGCCATAAAACCAACCCGGATAATATTTTGTGTAAACTCATACAGCTGTTCATTTAAACTAAAAGCAGTGCTAACTACACTATCGACCTATTAACTAGATTTAACAAGTTTTGACAAAGGAATTACTATGGTTCGTTTAAAATTACCGAAATAAACTTGTTACTTGACTCAAATTTCAGCCATAAAAAAACCCACAAATTGATTACTCAATTTGTGGGTTTTTATGGTTTTTAAACTAACGAATTTAAAAACCGATATTGGTGGAGCTGGGGGAAGCCCAATCAACCAAATAACCCTATGTTATTAAAGAGATAACGATATTTTAAATTTCATCTTATGGTACTGGCTGTGGTACTACCAATTCGCTGTCGGAAAGGGATATGAACCGCCGTCTGAAGCCCTTTAAGTAAATGAAAAATAACAAATAATACTTTCAGCAGTTGTATATTATCGTGTATGTTTGAAGATTATAGATGCTGTTCCTATTCAAAGCAATATTTATGCTTTTTACAGCAATTTTAAGCCGTGTATTTTTTCATAATGAGGTGTTTTTATGGCAAGTGATCAACCAACTGCAAATGAAATTGAGAGTATTTATATTGATGGTCAACTCGTTCACCCTTTAGATATAGAAAATCCTGATGCCTTTTTTACAAATTTAGTGCGGGATGAACTTGAAAACTATTTAGTAGAGGAAATACAACAACTCGATAATTTAACAGCAGCAACAAACGTCTTTAATAAAATGGTTGATGAATTCATTAATTACGCTGTAACAACTTATCTTGGGCACGTAGAAACGGACTCTGTAGCTGTATTACAAGAAGAAAGCACCATACTACAAGTTATTGAAGAGTATCGTGAAGCTGACGCAAAGCTAGGTGCAAATGAACTTAACCATAATAATTTAGACATTTTTGATTATGCGGGTGATTTACTAAGAGGGCTGGGAATTCCAAACTTGGGATTAGCCATAAAAGCAAAACGAATTGAAATTATGATTCGCGAGCAAACACAAATTCAACTTGAAAAAATAGGTGGGCTAAAATATTTAAATGCCCAAGCTATTGAACGCGGCAGGCAAGGTGGTCAAAACAAAGCTCTTAAACAAAAAGAAGTTGTGTTTTTTGTTTTAAGGGAATACGAAAATAACTATATGAATTCAAAGCATAGCCAAGCCCGTGCTGCAAAAATGATAAAAGATAAAACCAATGAGCACATCCAAAACACACCAGAACTAAGGGCACAACTCCAGCCGTTTAGCGAAACCTCTGAAGCCGTTTTGAAATGGATCTCTAACTTCAATAGCTACATGACAAACCAAGTTTGGCCGCCAAAAACTTCATCTGCGGTAAAAGTGTATTATGCAAATAGGTAAATTACATCGTCTAAACTATAATCAATTTAAATTACAGTTTCTAATAATAGGAATATAAAGAGGCAAAATAATGGAAGAAAATATCAATTATGAGTTCGTTGAGCTCAATTGGAAAAAATACCCAATTCCAGCTTTAGCAAGCAAGTTTAATTTAAGCCCTATTAAATTTATGCAGTTAATTCGTAAAAGAGGGATATGTAAAGATATACAACCTTTTGAACTCGAATATATAAATGAAAAAATTAATACGGTCCCGTTATCTGAAATAAGGCAACAGCTTGGAGTAACAAAAACGCAGCTAGAACAGCTAATCAGATGTAAGCTATCTAATAAAAGCTCAAATTCATCAATAATAACTTTAGACGACGTTATTTCTAAAACCAAGTGGCTGATAGAAGATAAATTAAAATTGACTCTAGATGACTTTTTACCTAGGTCTATAACAAGTAAGGAATTTTTTGAAGCGGATCTTTATCATTGCATTAAATTTGCTACAGTTCTGAAAGCAAAAGACAGCTATTATAAATCTTTTTCAGCTATCGCATTTCTTGTATGCGAAGCCTACCCTTCTTTATATAAACCTTTCCAATTTAGGCATTCGAAAACTAATGACTATTTCAAAGGGAAAACAGGCAGAAAGAATCTAATTAATGCTGCTATTTGGGTAATTGAAGATAAAATGCATCTATCACCAGAGAGTCTAAAAGCCATATCTAATAGTAGATATTTCCTAAGATCTAGAGATTTAGCATTTTATGGTATCAGCAGCCATTGGTTCAGAATGCATTTTGACTCACACGATGAATTCATAAATTCAATTTTAAGTAATTTTGAAATTACTAAACACACAAACATAACAACGAAACAGCTCAGAGAAATACTATTAGAAAGTGGCAGAAATATCGACAAATGCGAACTAAAATCTTGTCCATTAAAATGCGAAGCACCTGAAATTCATCATATAATTCCTAGGTCAATTCGAACAATTAAGCCAGAAAAGCTTCATGCTCCTGACAATTTACTCGTACTTTGTTCAAAGCATCATACTCAAGCACATCAATTTGATTGGCAAAAGTATAGTTTTGAGGGAGCTAATTTAAGAGATGAATTAATGCTATTCTTAGAAAGTAGTATTAACTAGACAAGCTATGAGGCATTATTTTTGCTGTTTGCAATTTTCTCTCTAATGCCGCTTATTGCTTGCATCCCTTTATCCCTTTTACTCTCAGAGATAGGTTCAATTGGTTCTGGTTTATAAAAACTTGCTTCGTGGCGCTTTTTAGCCTTCGCAGCTCTTAAAATAAAAAATTCAATAGGCATAGCAACATCAATTAATACCTTTAATTCCGATGCGCTTACTTTATGCTTTCTTGCGACATTTGTTATAACTGCTCTCTTTTCACCATAGTTCATAACAATACAATGAACAGCAATATCTGCTGCATGCCCAAGCGCAGAATCGTCCGTATAAGGAATATTAGCTTGGTATTCTTTTACAAGTTCTTTACTCATTCGCACCTCTATTTTAAATGAAGCTTACCCCTCCACCAATCGATATTAGTGCAGATACATGTGTTGTCTGATAACCAACTTGTCGTGCTAGAGTCCGTATCAATATGACAGGAACTTTTGGTAGCTCTTTCACTTGAATACAACTATCAAGGTTTAGCTCAAAACCCTCCTTTGGAGCAACTTTATATTTTCATCAAAAGTCTAACTTAAAGGTTCTCTAACATTTATTAAACTTTATAGCCCTTTAAAATGCATCCTTATTAGGGTGGATTCAGCCCTTATCTTCTATATTTTTATATATAAAAAAGCTTTCCCTTTAAAAATAGCCCTAGGCTATTTGTGCCTGTAGGCTTAACCAATTTTCTTTTTTTAGCTTGTTCCAAGCAGCAAGAATATGGGCTGGCTTCATTTTCGACTTTCTTGCATTCCAGCTATGTACTGTATTAATAAGCACTTCATCAGTAATGTTATTGGCTTTTAGCTCATTCGTTGCAACCCAGTGCACAGTTGAAAGTAATTCCATACCGTTTTGCGACTCAAACCCTTCTATTAGCCTAGCGACTTTATCAAACCGCTGTTTTGTTTCAGGGCATGCTTGCAAATAATTAAGCGCCTCAATAGCCGCATCATCTTTAAGCACAATTGGCGTATCTGGCTTGTTTATGCCATCTGCATAACCGCTAATAAAGTGACCTTCCATTTTATCTAACACATGGCGCAGCACATCAGCATAAGGGCCATAATGATGTTTTTTAAATACAACTTTATTTAAAGGCTCACCTGCCGCTGTTAAAAAGTAAACGAGCTTTTGCACTTCCAATAAAGACAAACGATACCCAAACCCTGTAGATATGTAACGCTCTATCAACCCAAGTACAGCGGCTCTGCCTAGCGTCATTTCAGGTCTTTTAGTTTTATTAGGCATCGCCTGGGCCGTTGGTGCATTTTGTGGTGGGTACACACGCCATTCAACATCTGGCAATTCACTTAAAGAGTTGTGTATAAGTGAATCAACAGCATCCCAATCTAAGCCCCCTAAGCCGCTTCCCAGTGCTGGTAAGGCGACTGATTTAAGCCCTAATCGCTTCACTTCAGCTTTTAGGCTGTTCAGCCCTTGCTCTATATATTCAAGCTTAGAGCGACCTTTCCAGTGCGCTTTAGTAGGAAAGTTAATAATATAAAATGGTGCATTAATAGAGTTAAGCTCAACGGTTAACACTTCACCTGTTACCAGTTTTTTATCATCACAGGCTTTTTTGTATACTTTAAAGTTATCAGGAAAGGCCTTTTTAAACTGCAAAGCAAGCCCTTTACCCATTACCCCTACAGTATTGACTGTATTGATAATAGCATCAGCTTGATCATGTAAAATATTGCCTGTTTGATAAGTAATCATCTTAACCTCAGTAGTACCACTGCGGCCTAACTACGACCTCAGGTTTATGCTGCGCATTTTGAAGTAGCATATTTACTTCATTAGCAACATCTTGTGTTTTTACGCCTATTTGGCGAATAACTGTCCATTGTACAGATTCAAACGCTAAAAACTCAGCTTGTTTTTCTTCTTTAAAGTCCTGCCAATAGCGTTCATTAATAATGCGCTTAATATCCAACTCATTAATACGCGTAAAATCATCAATTTGCTCTGCATAGTCTAAGTCAGCATGAATATCTGTAAAAAAGCAATGTTGGTTTCCCAGACGCACTGTTTCTGTGTCGCTAATTAAGTGTAATACCTTATCTTGCCCACCGTCAAAGTCGTCATGTCCACAATGAATCACATACAACATGACTGAACGCGGGCAAAAGTTAAACGGCACATACTGGCCAATCGTACCACCCGCAGCCACTTTTACAGGGCGAACTAAACGGCGTTGCTTAATATGACTATAACCAATATTTTGGTTAACCAAGCCAAGCTCAATACGTTTAGCGTCAGACCATAGACAACCTTGACCTAAAATACTAGCCAAGTTATCAATATGTGTAATGTGCGAGACTTTGACCGTCATAATAAGTCCATAGCCTGTACCGAGTTAGCTAAACGTCTTTCATGGCCTAACGGTGTTGTATAAAAGCGTTGTTCGATACCATATAACAAGTACTTTAATTCATCATCAGTTGTTACTTCAAATTTACTGTTATCTTTATCAAACTTAAGCTTTTGCTCACAGTAGCTATGAATATAAGAACACATTTGGTCTCTATCTTCAGCAGCCATAGTAGCAAGAGTGTCCATAGCTAAAGCGACTCTCTTGCGATTTGGCTTCGATACTTTTTTGGTACTAAAATCGCCTGAAAGCTCTATAAAATCTTCTTCAAGAAAGCTTTCAACTTCTTCATTGGTCGCTTCTTTGTAAAGCACATCGATACCTTTAAAAACACTCGATATAGAGGCGAGGCTTCGAAAAACTAATCTATCTTTTTCTTTAAAGTACACAGCATCAGCAAACTCATTAACTACTAAACGCCTTTCAGTACTTTCAATTTCCGCAGCCTCACCAAAAGCAATCATCTTCCTTGTAACAAATAAAGAAGGTGTTATTTTTTGAAAATAGAAATCACCCGCTTGAATGGCTAATAATAAATTAATACTACTAAACTTATCTTTTGAAAGGTCAAAATAGTCCTTTGAGTCAAATTCCTTTTTCAATATATCAAGGCAATATGATTGCTTACTAAAGTTATCAATTTTAAACCATGAATCCTCATCCAAATTATGATCAGGAGCATAGTCAACGCAGGCCTCATCTGTAACGAACAGCTTATTAAACAGCGTTTTTTCTGATATAAGTTTAAAAATTTTCCTTTTACCATGTCCTTTTATTTTAGCTAGTACGTGATCCATCAACTATCTCCATTCAATAAATGTGTAATTATTAATTCGGTGAGCTTCCTTAATAATTATTTCATCAGCGGTTTTGTATTCATGTCTGCTGATCAAAAAGATTGCTCCACCACTTTTAGTTTTTATATTGTAAAACTCAAACCCAAACAGTAAAAAAAGAGGATTAAAATATAAGGCCTGCGATAAAAATGTAAAAACGAATAAAACACCGTAAACAAAAAACAAGGTTTCCCAGTTCATAATGCTTAAGGCAACAAAAAAGTAACCCAAATAGCTCGGCAAGAAACTATTATTTGCGTGCTCCATATCTATAACTTGACCAACTTTAAAGTCGTCCTTACCTAGGTATCGACTTAAATAGATACTCACCCCTGTAAAAATAACGGGCACTGTAAAATAAAGCCCGTAAGACACCATGTTGTGCATTTCCACAAGGAACGTACAATTATCAAAGAAGTGTCCTAAGGTATAAGCTTTTTGTACTAAAAAAATAATCACCAGTAACGAGGTAGCATTAAATGTGAGTAGCAATCTAAATAGCAAATTCATTCAACTTAATCCTTTTCTGTTGGCAAAATTAAAAGCTTAATCTTCTAAAATAAAGTCTTGTAGGTGCTTATCTACCTTTATTCTTAGTTTAAAAGGAGGAATACTACTACCATCCTTACCCTCAAAGTATGCTTTAGCTTTAATAATATCAACTGTCGCTTTTAGGTTATCAAATCGGCCAAATTGGTTTATGTTTTTTTCATTAATTACACTGCTCATTAGCTCAATTAAAAGCGATTTATCAACACCTAAATCATCAACTAATTCGTTAATTTTTTTGTTTTCTTCGCTGTTTTGGTAATCGTTTATGTAATCTCTAAAACTATGGCCATCTACTAACTTAGCATCACCGCGCTGTAAGTCGTGCAAAAACAATTTAGCGTACTTTTGCTCGTGTTGAGTGAGCGATGAAAACGACTTATGTAGTTCATTAAGCGTACGCTCAACACTAGCTTTATCCTGGCCTTGATCCAGTTCTTTTAAATATTTATCAAAGCGACTGTTCATATAGTCGGTATCGATTTTACCGGTATCAATTTCCGTTAAGTAACCGCTAATATCAAAAGGTACTTCGCCGCCACCAGCGCCGCCACCACCATCTGAGCCAGCAAGTTCTCTATAACGTAGTACTAAGGTCAAGTAGGTTTGTTCGTCTACTGCTAGCGTTACTTCACGCTCATTATTGTCACCAAAAGTGTGCGTAAGCTCTTCCCAGTGTAAGCCCTGCACTTTTGCTGCTTCTAAGTGCTGGTTGAAGGTTTTAAATAAATCTGCAAACTTAGCGCAGGCTTCAAGATCTTCGGGTAGCTTTTCAAAATTTTCAACGTTAGCACTTTCAAATAGCTCTGTTATATCTGCTGCTATTGTGTTCATCGCTTCAAGGTTGCTTTCTAAGCGGTCAACAAACAAGCCTATGGGGCGATCCCCTGAATAGAGTTTAACTGCATCGTTAATGTGTTGTTCCATGGTGTGTGGATAGCGGTAGTAACGAATAATACCGTGTGGTTTATCTGGCCCAAATAAGCGGTTAGTGCGTGAGAAGGCTTGAATAATATTTTGATATTTAATCACCTTATCCAAATACAAGGTGTTAAGCCACTTAGAGTCAAAGCCTGTCAGCATTTGATCTACCACTATTAGTAAATCTAACTGTTTTTCTGGCTCTGTGTGTATGCGCTTATAGGGCCTTTTATGAGCAAGACGTGCGGCTAAATCTTTTTTAAACTTACCATGTTTTGCAAAGTCAAAGTCTTGTCCATAACGTGCATTATAATCAGCCATAATCTCGTCTAAGCCATCACCTTTAAAGGTCGGTCCACGATCACCGCTACCGTCATTATCAATATTCGGGTCAAAAAGTGCTGATATTTTAAGCTCTGGTTTAGCCGCTTTTAAACGGCGGTAGTAGTCAATGGCTTCAGCAATACTGTTAGTAGCTAAAATTGCATGAAATTTATTAGCCTGGCTTAGCACATCCCATTTGTCTAAAATGTCGCTTACCACTTTTTCTTGGTGGGCATCTGTTAAGTATTGGCTTTTAGGCACATAATCTTCAATACCCTTATGGTACTTACCCGTCGCATCTTTTTTGCCTGCCATAAGCACATCATTCATAAAGTGGTTAAACTTTTTCTTTTTAGCGGGGCTACTCATAGCATCAGCCACCGAGTCTGCTTTTGCTTCGGCTAAAGCCACCTCTTTTTTTATGTCGCTATCTTTAAAAGTAGGTACTTTATAAGGGTCAAAGCCTAATACGTTGCCGTCGCGTATCCCATCAGCAATACTGTAGCGATGTAATTCGCTACCAAATACAGTGCTGGTGGTATTGCCGCTTTTTTCATTCTCTTCTTGGATGGGCGTGCCCGTAAAACCAAAAAACAATGCGCTAGGAAAGGTACGCTTAATGGTAATCAACATATCACCAAAGGTTGAGCGATGCGCTTCATCAATAATAAACACCAAACGCTTGGCTTGTATTATTTCAATATCGGCAGAGTTAGTCGCTGTGCCTTCATCATCAACCGCTTCGAATACGTTACTCATTTTTTGAATAGAACTAACAATTAGCGTTTCAGCCGGATCTGTACTTTTTAACTTAGAAATTAATACACCCGTATTCTCTGTTGCTTGTACATCTTCATCGTCGCTAGCAAAATTGCGGTATTCTGAAAGTGACTGTGTACCTAACTCAATTCTGTCCATTAAAAATATAACTTTGTCAGCATCTTTAGATTGCGAGATTAACTGTGCAGACTTAAAACTGGTCATGGTTTTACCTGAACCTGTGGTATGCCATATATACCCCCCTAGACGTTCGGTATTAGAGTTTATTTGCTTCCAATTAGTTTTAGCTACTTTATCGGATATCGCATTAGCAGCATAATACTGGTAGCTTCGCATTACCTTAAGCACACCGTCGGTATCGTCGGCCACGGTATAAAAACCAATCAACTGATGCGCCATAGGAATAGACAACAAGTCAGATGCTATATCTTTCCAGTAATTTTTGGGCTCATTCATAAAGTCGGCCCAGTTAAATTGGTAATCGGGGTTAAAGTTGCCGTCTAAGCCTGGATTGGCAAAATATTTAGTCTCATTCGGCTCCATAGCTACAAACACTTGAATAAGCGAAAACAGTCCGCTAAAAACGCCTTCTTCACTGTATTTTTCAATTTGATTTACTGCTTGGCTTACCGGTATACCGCTGCGTTTTAGTTCTACATGAATAACGGGCATACCGTTAATTAATAATACTACGTCGCCGCGTCTATCGTTACGTAAAGGACTACCACGCTCAAATTTTGGTTGTTGTACTATTTGGTAACGGCTTTGGCCTGCTGCTATTTCTTGGCGATCATAAATTTTTAAGCTAACCTCTTTACCTAAACGTTCAGGGTGGGCTGGATTATCACGCTTAATTGCTACTGTTTTGCCATTAATTAAACCGTTGAGCTTTAAAGGGGTTTTAAGCTCTTTTATTTGCTCAATAATCTGCTGAATTTCACCGTTGGTAAGCGGTACATCGTTCAAGCGGTCTTGTTGCCGGTTGTTTTCAAATAAAATATTTGCCCAGTTTTGTAATAAATCAGCTTCTGTTTTATTTTTTAATATTTCAGCTTCCCACCCTTTTTGGGTAAGTACTTCAATAAAAGCCTGCTCAAATTGTGCTTCGGTTTTAAACGTGGTCATGTTTTTTACTGCTCCTTGCTAAACAAACATTTTTCTCAAGCAGGCCTTCTTGATGTTTTTGAGTTTGGTGATTTGTTGTTGATGTTGGTTTATCAATACATCGAGTTGATTAAAGTACTCGCCTAATTTAACTTTTTCTTTTACCGTTGGAGGTAACTTAATTTTAATCAATCTTATATCTTCGACAGTAATATTTGCGTGAGATGAAGATTTTGTTAGTGTTTGGAAGTACTCTTGCCCAACCTTAGAAAGCAATTGGTGAATAATTACCAATCCATCGGAAGCACACTTCAATTTACATATTCCAACAGCTCCACCGACCAGTGACTTTTCTGGTAACTGATAAAAACCAACATTTCCGATTTTTCCAGATATTGAAATAAGAACAGATGGAACATCTATAAGTATCCTTGGATATTTATTTGCAACTTCACAAGGAATAAAGAAGTCGGTTTCCAGATTTATGTTTGGACCACTAAAATCTTTATTTTGTATAAATGAGAATGTTTGACTACTTTTTGTCCTCACCAATGAGGGCTTGATTGTCGCCGAATAGTCAAAACCAGTTTGCTTAGTTATGAGGTTACATAAATCATCAAGTTGCTTCTCTTCCCACTCTTCACTAAACCCTTTAAAACGAATTTCTGGAATGGTTTTTCCTTGTTTAGGAAACATTTTTTCCAGCATGGCTTTTTTAATGCTGCTTAGCTTGTCATGCTTTTGTTGGTGTTGGTTGATTAAGTTGTCGAGCTTTTGGAAAGTGTTACCAATTTGAGTTTGTTCAGGTTCAACAGGCACATTTACTTTCTGATTCTTAACTATGTCAGAATTTAGGTTGACTTGACTTCCTGGCTGACCATATTGCTGCCACTTTGGTTCAAATGATTTTAACCATTGGTACATAAACTCAAGTTGAAAAGTAGGTTTTTTAAATATTAAGAATCCATCGTGAACCCCTGTCTCAACATAATTCACTACAGGCTTACCAACACTAGCTGCAATACTTAAAAGCAGGTGCTTTTCATGTAATACTCGCGTTTTTTCTTGGCCAAGTTTCGAAATTCTTTGCTTTAAATGGTGGATTCTACCGTCTTGCTCTGTTACATCTCTAATGCGTAACCAACCAACGCTTGATTTAGCATCAAACCATTTAGGATCTTCTATAGGCCGAGGGCTCGCTCCACGAACAATTTCCGCTAACTCATCTAGCTCTTTCTCATACCACTTCCCACTAAACCCTTTAAAGCGAAGTTCTGGCACGTTTGAATCTAAGCTCATCTTAAGCGCCCTTCAACAAGTTAGTAAGTTCATTTAAGCCTTGTATGTCAAACTCATTGCCCGTGAGTTCACACATCAACCCAGCTAGCTCTTGCTCGCTGGTTTTGATATCCTTAGCGACTTGCGAATAAGTCACTGTATATTTATCAGCTAAAGCTTGTACTTGAAGGGTAAGTTGGCGAATAACATTGCTTGGCATAGCGTCTAATTCTCGGCTAAGTGGCTCTATCCACTTTAGCTGTAGCAGCTCATTCACTTGTTCATCGGTTAAACTTTCGATGGTAGTTTTGGTTTTCAGGTGTAGTTCTTTAGCTTTATCTTTAATATCACCCTTAAGCTCAGTTTGTTCTGTTAACAATTTATCTGCTTGAACGAGCTTTCCTTCGAAGGTTACTAGAGGAAATTCAAACTGAGCTCTTAAGGTTTGTAAATAAACATTTATCTTACCTTTTCCGTATGTGCCGTCCTTACTCGCTTCAATATTAGTCCAGCCAACATGAGAGTGAGCAGTAACAAATGCTAGCTTTTCTTGCTTTTTAGCTTTGTTATCGAGAATTGAAATGTATTCATTGATCGTTCTAATTTCTTCTGAATCAACATCGGCGTATATTTCTTTTATTTTTTTGGTTAACTCTCCTTTCACGAACCCATCATTATTGTCATTCAGGAACGGCGAATCTTTTTCTTCTTCTGTAAGTGATTCAATTATCTCTTCAATTTGTGTTGTAACTTCTGCCAGTTTTAATTCTTGGCTTTGTAATTCTTGCAAGCCGTCTTTTAAATACGTTTTCTGCACTAACTCGAAGGGTAATATGTGGCCTTTCCAGCCATCTTGCACTTCAGTGTCTTTCCCTTTGACCTTTTTGATAACGATATTTGGATCCACTTGTTTAGTGGAGGCAAAACCCTCTGTTTGCATCATTTCCAAATCAGCACTTATAATTTGCCATTGATTATTTTGATATTGGTAGGCTAAATATTTGTCCACCAGCGCAATAGGCGCTAAGCGTTTAAATAGCTCCTCACTGAGGTCAGCCTCTACTTGATTACAGTTAACCGTTTCCCATCCTTTAATAAGCGTAGCATTTAGGTAATCATCGTAGCCATTAAATACGTGGTTATAGGTAGTGATAAACTCACGCACTTGTGGATGGTCGCTAATGGTGGCGTTCACATCTTTTTTAGCAACTGTAAGCTCGCTATAAGCGGCTGACTTAGGCGTAAACAATGCAGAGTGCAATTGCGGTAAAGCTTGCCAATAAGTTTGTAGCTCGGCTATTTCAGTATTAGGAATACCACCAAGCATAGTGGCGTGTAGATCCCAACTCTCTACGGCGGCTGAAGAGTCGACATAACGCGGTATATTTAAGTTGTAGTCATTTTCACGAAGAGTGTACTTACTAACCACTTTTGAAAACTTATCGATACTTTCACGATTAATAACCGCATCAGTCACTCGTTTTATATCACTTGCTTGTAGCTTGTTGTTTTTGCCTTCTTTAATAAAGTGTTTAGAGGCATCAACCACTAGTACATCAGTGTTTTGTCGTTTTTGTTTGAGCACAATAATAACGGTTGGTATGCCTGTACCAAAAAAGATATTAGCCGGTAAACCAATAATCGCGTCGATGTGATTATTTTCGATCAATTGTTTACGTATTTGGCCCTCTTCACCACCACGGAATAGTACACCGTGTGGCAGTACTATGGTCATAATGCCATCGGGCTTTAAATGATAAAGGTCGTGTAGTAAAAAAGCAAAATCGGCTTTGGCTTTCGGCGCAAGGCCAAAACGCGAATAGCGAGGGTCGCTGTCTTTAAAGCTTGGATCCCAGGCTTGTGAGTAAGGTGGGTTTGATACAACTGCATCTACGTATAAAGAGTTGTATGTAGCAAGCGGATCGCTTTCATCAAAGTATGGCCAGTCGTCTTCTAAGGTATCTCCATTACGTGTAGTAATGTTGTCGGGTAGAATGCCACGCATGATCAGGTTCATACGGGTTAAGTTGTAAGTGCTTTCTTTTAGCTCTTGCGCGTAGTATTTAATATCGTCTTTACTTTTTGCATATTTAGCAACTGAGCTACCTATGTTTATTAGTAATGAACCTGAGCCACTGGTTGGATCGTAAATTTCAATTTTATCTTTATGTTTTAGTTCATGTGCTGTGATTTCTGACATGAGTAGTGACACTTCGTGAGGCGTATAAAACTCACCGGCTTTTTTACCTGCATTGGCGGCAAACTTTTCAATTAAGTATTCGTAAATGTAGCCCAGTACATCGTAACCAACATTACCGCCCATAGGGATGCTTTTAATTAAGTGTAGTAAATCACTTATCGCTTTAGTACGTTTAGGCGCACTTTCACCTAGTTTGCTTAAGCCTGTTTCAAGTGTGGTAAAAATACCCTCAAATAGCTTTTTATGATTAGGGTGAATAAGACGGCTAAAAGCAGAAAGTGCATCACGCACGTTAGATTCATCAAAGTCTGACTTTGGATCAACCCAAGTAGAAAACAGGTTATTGTAAGATATAAAGTAACCTAAGTTGCTTTGCACATATTCTAAGGTTTCAGGGTCATCTTCGCCAAGGGCTTTAATTTCATCTTCGGTCATGCCTTGCTCTTTAACAAAGCTAACCAATTGATCACTTACGTACTTGTAAAAAATAAAGCCTAAAATAAAGTCTTTGTAGTCGTTCGCTTCAATTTTTGAACGCATTTGGTTGGCTGATTCCCAAATTTTGGCTGCTAGTTGTTGCTTATTCATAAATAAAACTATTTCCTAATACTTAAGTAAAACGCAAACAGGTAATGTTGCTTACGCTTCGAAAAATTCTTCGTTTATCTTTTTCAGGTGTAATACCTGCTCATCTCAGCTGCCAATGTTGTATCGCAGGATGAGTTTTGCTAATTCTTTGCCATTTATGAGGACGATACGCATACCTATGTCTTTAGCTTTTTGCACGGCTAATGGAGTATGGTAGTAACGTAACTTTACCCATTAATAAGTCCCTAGTGATGGCCTTTAAAGAAAAGATTGGATAAGCTTTTAGTTATCTTGGAACATACGTTACACCTTTGTTTATCTATCCAGGCTTCAAGATCTTCACCTTCAAAACACCATGAACCATCAACTTTAAACTCTGGCAACTTGCCCTCGTCTGCTCACAGATAAAATGTTTTTTAGTTAAGCTTTAATTACACCGCAAGCCCTTATGTTATTAGTATTTAACCACTCATTTCTTTGTCTCTAACTATGAGCAAAAGTAGAGTATGAGAAAATTACGGAATGGTCAATTTAATGCTTTATAAACCCAAATATACAAGCACTATAAATAACAATAATAGAGCTGTGCCATCGATACTTTGACTTTACTTTGTTACTTAACTTTTGTGAGTTGTTCCCACTTAGACCAGTCTCTGCAACTTTGAGAAGCCTCTTTTTCACGGCCTTTATTTGTACCTACCATACAAAAGCCGCTATTATTACTCTTAGAGTAAGTTATAAAATAACCACCTTTCGTTTGTCTTCTTCCTTGCCAATAGGAACAAGTTAAGCAATTTTTTCCAGTACCATTAACAACAGAGCCAGAACTTTCTCTCTTTTTAGGCGCTTTGCTTTTTTTACTTGAACCGGAGCCTAGCAACACATCAATGGCACAACCTCCAACTGCAAGTGCCCCTAAACCAATAGTTGATGCTATTTTACTTGTTGTTTGTAATAACCTTTCCTGCTTTTGGTTCGATAAGTTCAACCCTAAAGAGTCAGCTAGCTTTTCATAACTTGGAATCTCAATATCAAGTCGCTCTGCTACTTTTTGAATGAAGCTAAACTCCTCCTTATCAAGAAAGCCATCTGCGGCTGCCACTTTAATTAAAAACTTTAAAGTAGCGAGGTTTGATTTTTTTACTCTTTGCTCAAAGCATAAATCCAAAAGATCACTATTATGAATACGTCTAGATAGACGGGCTTTATATGCCAAAGCGAAGGCTGTCATTTCGTATTGGTTTTTGCCTGTTACATCCAAAGATAACTTTTTAATAGTCTCTTGCTCTATATCGTCTTGCGCACCATCTGAAATTGCTAACGCACCTGCCAAAGCACCGCGCAAATAAAAAAGTCTTAGCTTTTTATCTTCAAACGCCTCAGGGAAGTTTTTTAACCAAAACTCATCAACCTCTTTTAACTTATCTTGATTAGATTTCTCAGACTGACAGTCGAAGCATTGTGGTGAAACACCCAACGAGAAAGTGTCATCTATCATCCCATGAGTAGAGCATGTAATGGGTTAGTTATTAGCACAATCCACACACAAAAAATCTTTTCTTTTATCACCAGGTAATTGTTCTTGTATTACCCTTTCTGGAAATGCATGCCTGGCACTTTTCCTTATATCTAACCCTGCGTAATTAAACGCTATTAACTTCCTTTTATTCTGACAAGTCAGACATTCATTATTTGCCATACATACCACTTAAAATATTTGTATTCATAAATGATCAAGGCTTGAAGACCCAAGCCATAACTAGATAATTTACCCAAACCTTACGCTCATAAAAAATGAGCGTAAGGTTTGGGTAAAGCTTTAGAATTTTAAATCATTTCTATAAAATTTAATACCTTACCTTACTTAAAGTTAATAATTTTCAAAAATGACTTCTTCATAGGATAGAAATTTACACTGATTAAGCAGATAACGATACTTGCTTTGGGAGTATGCTTTTAGTCATAAACTCATGAATTGTTGGCGACTAAGTGATGTTATTTTTCGAGTTGTTAGAGCTATAAGCCCTATGGATGAGCCAAGCCACAGCATGCCCATCAATATTTTAGCAATTTTGCCACAATTACCTGAATGACAAACTTTGCCAAATGACAAAAAAAGTGTCATTTTAATCAGCGATTTATGCACTCAGTGAATAAAAACAAACAAACAAATTCAATAAGTTAGTTGTATCAAGTGAATAAAGACAACCTGAGCATTCATTTTAGTTACAAACAAAAAGCATAGGTTTTAGCGTGCCAAACTCTTTAAAACAGCGCTTTGATTGCTGATTATTTGACTAAACAAACCCCCAAAATATACAAAAATGGCAAACTCTTACTCTGAAGTTTTCATAAAAGACCTCTGAGCCCTTTGTTCACGAGGGCTCGCATGGTCATGGAAGTAACACCGATCTATCTGTGATCTAACATTTAGCAGCAGAAAAAATGACTATGAAATGGCCCTTTGTTCTTGAAGTAGTGCTATTGGTAATGAGGGCTGATAACTTTTACTAGCTCGAGCAATGCGCCTTATAATTTCCGTCTCTGTCATTGTT
The DNA here is from genome assembly GCF_001469215.1 of Pseudoalteromonas sp. H105. Classification (GTDB taxonomy): domain Bacteria; phylum Pseudomonadota; class Gammaproteobacteria; order Enterobacterales; family Alteromonadaceae; genus Pseudoalteromonas. Next base: position 48,266 of record NZ_LOFH01000009.1, on the reverse strand, counting down.
TGATTTGCAAGAATTATTGTAGGCCCATACTGGTTACGTAAGTGTGCAAGCCGCTTATCGAGCGTTACTTTACAACGTGCTTTTACTTCTCGAACAATCGCTCTTGGTTCAACACGCTTGAGCATACGGCTGTATGCCCTTGGGTATGCTGCAACAAAATAGCTGTCTGGTGCTGTAAATATATCAAGCGGTATCGGTTGAGTCCGCTTACCTTGTAAACGTAATTCGTGACGCGTCCAATCTTTGTAAAGGGTTTCATCTACAGGTAGTTTGAGTTGCTTACCCTTTTCATAAATTGCCATCTTTTTATGAGAGCTATTAGCACCTATATAAATTGTTCTCCCCTCGTTTGATTTGAGATCCCGTCGAGTCGGGGCAGTACCGGACTTAGGCGAGTAGTCACCTTTACTAAACGACTTTTGAACATGACGTATGTTGTATTTACCGCTTAAATCATCGAGCGCTAAATCAATTCGCCTAATGTCCAACTTAGCAAACTTATCGAGTTGCAATAGTGGAAAAAAATAGCGGTCATCTAAATTTATTAACTCACATGCAAAACCTGTTAGCTCCAATCGAATACTTGTTTTATTGTTAGGCCATTTAATTGCACCGCAATTTTGTTTTACCACATCATAACTGTGGAGTAATTGCCCATCATCAAAGTGTTTTAACTTAGGCTTAAACTGACTGACTTTAATCAATAGTGACTTTAACCAGTCTTTGAGCTTTTGCATAACCTCATCAAATTGGCCCTTACAAACAAGTACTAAATTAATCGTTACATAATCAATTCGTGTTTTAATATTATTGTTTACTAAAAAAAGACAATCTGTCTTTGTTAATGACTCTTTATATAGCCCTGTAAGTGTATTGTTTTTACTTACTTTATTAGTACTATCTGTCGGTGTTAATGCCCCTTTTATGATCTTATTATCCATTAATGCATGCCTCCATCCAGTTTAAGATGTCGGATAATCGCCATGCTGTGGTTCTTTTATTTAATTGAATTCGCTTTGGAAACGTTCCCGCCTGTTCCATCTCATAACGTGATGTACGTGATAGCCCTGTAATATGCTGGCATTCTTTTTCTCTAACAAAACGGTCAATGCTTGGTGTTTGCTGTTCACTATGATTTGTATTCATGTCAATTTCTCTATTTTTTATTTCGATTCGATCGAGTGTGATCGCATCAGTTCGAGAGCTATTAAATAGAAAAATTAAAAGTCTGAGAATCGAGCCTAGCTGCTAGGCTCAGACTTTTTTAGAATTGAATAAATCGAAAAACCACTTCTACGGCATAAAAATGAAACAGCAAGCAATTGATTTAAAATAACTAATAACAAAAGGTGGAATGCTTCATACAAAGCGGGGATTTATATAGAAGTTTAGTTGAACGTAGGCTAAAAAATTACTATTGATAATAATGAGTTATTAGTAGGATGTTCAAGGCCTCTTTTTTGTCAAAAGATAGCCTTGATTATATGGCATGATTTAAGGGGGGTTACTCGCTCAGATTTGTTTCATTTGAACTAACTATTAACTCGCTTTTGCTATGTGTTGGCTCCACCAGTCCATTATTTCTCGCCTGCGGTCAATATACTGTGCTCGGTTATAAGCGCGTCTAACTTCATTTTTTTCGACATGTGCTAACGCTGTTTCAATTAAGTCTGGATCAAACCCTTGCTCATTTAATATGGTGCTGGCGAGTGCACGCATACCATGAGCCACCAGCGCACCTTCAAGCCCCATTCTTTTTAATGCCGCATTCGCGGTTTGTGCATTGGTATGACTTCGTGGGTTTCTATCCGCAGGAAAAATATATTCTCTGTGGCCGCTAACTGGTTTCATTAATTCTAGTAAATGAAGCGTTTGTTTAGTCAAAGGTACTTTGTGCTCTTTCCTCATTTTCATACGCTCGGCAGGAATTATCCATAACCCGTCATCAAAATTGACTTCAGACCATTTAGCTGCCGCGGCTTCCATTGGTCGGCACATTGTGTGTAACTGCCACTCAATCAAACATCGAGTCGTGTATTTTATGCTCGCACGATTCAACATTGTCATTAATTCAGGCAATCTTTCTGGCTCAATCGTACTCATGTGAGTTCGTTTTGGTGATTGAAATGCACTGCGGATCCCTGCTAGCGGGTTTGACTTTATCAAACCCACGTTCACAGCGTAGGTCATGACTTCATTCACTCGTTGGCTTAATCGTCTAATTTGTTCAAGCACACCTTTTGATGCTAGTGGCTTCATAACGGCGATTACCATGGGTGCTGTTAATGTGTTGATAGGTCTGTTTGCGAGTTGAGGAAATAAGTGGTTTTCAAACGAGCGCCAAATATCTTCTGCATAGCCCTCACTGACCGATGCACGCTTTACATCGAACCATTGCTCTGCAACATATTTAAAGGTGTTTTGGGTTTCGTTAAGTACATCGGTCTTTTCTTGCTCGGCCTGCTCCTTTGGATCAATGCTTTTTGCAAGGAGTGCACGTGCCTGCTCTCTTAATACTCTGGCTTCTTGAAGTGTGATTGTAGGGTATGCACCCAACACCATATTGTTACGCTTTTTAGTGTATGGACGGTAGTAGCGGAATATCCAAGATTTATTACCTGAAACGCGTATTCTTAAGTAAAGACCGTTGCCATCTGCAAGTTCATAATCTTTATCTTTTGCCTTTGCGCGCTTTAATTGGGTGTCGCTGAGGGGTTTGATCAATTTTGCCATTAGTTACCTTCTTAAACTTAGCTACAATCAACTGAAATTTATAGTAAAAATGCTTTTTGGTACCACAAGTTTGTTCTCAGCGGTTTATGGTACTTGCAATGGTACTTAGTGTTGCGAATAGTACCATACATCTTCGAACCCTTTAGAAACAAAAAAGCCCTTAACTCGTTAAAAGTTAAGGGCTTTTTGAACGTATTCGGCAGTTGCCGAACACTATATTGGTGGAGCTGGGGGGATTTGAACCCCCGTCCGAAAAGCCTCGACCGTCGGTACTACATGTTTAGTATTGTCATTTAATTAACCTTTAAGTCCCGGACAAACACGGTAAATAAAGGCGAGGCCGCTTAGTTTTAACGCTTCAACCCCGGCCAGGGTTTCCGTCGCGATCAGGTGTTAGGGTGACACTCCAGAATCCAGTCCACAAGAATACATGGAAGGAGCGCTAGCCAGCCTAAGCTGCTAGAGAGTAGTTATCGTCGTTTGCGATTACTTTAAATTGCGGCTTTTTTACGAGGCAAACCGCACCTCGACATGCACCTCGGGCTTCTTGAATTCCGTCGAATCCTAATCAGCCCCTGAATTAGTAAACTCATTCAGAGTGTGCGAAGAGTATAACTGACTAAGGCCGCGATACTCAAGGCTCTTCACAACTTTATTTTCGAAAAGTACTTTAGTTATAATCAATTACACGAAATGTTGTTAACAAGTACTAATTTCAGGAAAAATAAATGGAACATTTACTTAACATATGTTCCTAGTTGTGCTCAAATACCATACATAATCGCCTTTTAGTATTGTACTTTGGTGAATGATAATAAAAAACAGGCATAGTTTTATAGGAAGTCGTAATGTCGCTGTTTATCCATGATACGCAAACTGGTTTTGTATCTATTGCCGAGCACCCTAAAAAGAGTGGCTTCCCTGTCACGGGCTCACAATTAATTGAACTATTAGAACAATCTCAATTCGCTGATTTTGAAGTAATTACTGCAAACATAGGGAAACTCTTTACCCCTAGCAATGGATTAGGCAATGACTCTCTAAACATCGCGAAGGCTGTTGATGCCTCGGTAACTATAAAGATTGATGAAAAAAATATGGTTGCAGAAGCGACACTTACCACGGCACGTGGGGGTGAAATAATGTCTGTAGATAAAGCCCGAGAAGTGCTGTTAGAAGCCGGTGTTGTTCAAGGTGTAAGTGCACGGGCTCTCGATTCGTTTTTAGGGCAGCAGTTTGAAAAACCACCCGGCGTTTCGTTTTCTGCAATTGTTGCGCATGGGCGACGCCCAAAAGAAGGGGCAGATGCAAAATTTGTCCGTTTGTGTTCAACGGCGCAAGATAGAGTTTTAAGTCCACAAGCTAAAGAAGGCGGTAAGGTAGATATGCGCGATTTAGGCGCAATCATAACGGTTAAACCTGGCACGCCTTTAATGCAGCGCATTGCAGCTACGAGTGGAGAAGATGGCTATACCGTTTTTGGAGATCCGATTCCTGCTTGCCCTGGTAAAGACTTACCTTTACAACCTTTTGAAGGCACCAAATTAGATCCCGATAATTCAAATATCCTAATTGCAGACTGCAAAGGTGTACCAGTGGCACTGCCGCGAGGTATGCGTGTTGATGATGTACTGTGCTTCGATAACGTAGATATTGGTACAGGTCATGTTGATTTTGACGGCAGTGTTATTATCAGCGGAGATATAAAAGACGGTATGCAAGTCCGTGCAAGCGGCGACGTTACTGTATTAGGGTTTGTTGAATCTGGTACTATTGAAAGCGCCAGTGCAGTGACCATAATGCAAGGTGCTATCGGCAGGAAACGTGAAGAAAATGAAGCATTTAGCTGTAGAATCAAAGCAGCCAGAACGATTTCAATTGGGTATGCACAATATTGCACTGTCGAAGGTGAACAAGATTTATTTATTGAGCGCCAAGCGCTGCATTGTGACTTAAGCGCACGACGCTTGATCAGAGTCGGTAAAGCAAATAACCCGCGCGGTAAAATCATTGGCGGAAGCGTATTAAATGCAATGCGAATTGAAACGGGTGAGTTAGGTGCACCATCAGGGACGAAAACACGTATATATCTCGCACAAAACTGGCATGATTTACGTCAAAAACAAGTGCAAGTAACTGACTTTGAAAAGCTTCTCACGACCAAGTCGGCGGCGCTCAAACAAGCGCGAAAGAAAGCAATTAAAATTCCATTCCCTGAGAAAAGGCAGTTACTCCTCGATAAGATTACGGCAAGTGAAGAACAAATAAACATGAAGGTTGCGAGCACTAAGCGTAAGAAGCAGCTTATTAAACAAAAAATAACACAGCTTTTGTCTATCAGTAGAGTTAAGGTCAATGAGCTCATGCACCCAGGCGTAGAGCTCAAAATAGCAAAAGATTCGAAAAACTTTTCGCGTATATACCCTCCCCACTCAGTTAAAATGAGTGAAGGAAAAATTACTCAGTCGTTTTAACGACTGAGTCTTCCAAAATAACGTCGTCACTCACTTCTTGTGCCTCTTCTGCAAGCGGCCATCCACCAAGTTGCTGCCAACGATTGACAATCAGGCAGTAAAGCTCTGCAGTGCGCTCAGTGTCATACAACGCTGAATGAGCTTGCTTATTATCAAACTCGATGCCTGCAGCCCGACAGGCTTTTGCTAAAACAGTTTGTCCAAGGGCTAAACCCGCTAATGAGGTCGTGTCAAAGCTAACAAACGGATGAAATGGTGTGCGCTTTATATTATTACGCTCAATGGCTGCATTCAAAAAGCCATGGTCAAAAGCAGCATTGTGAGCAACAACGACCGATCGTTGACATCCAGCTGCTTTTTGGGCTTTGCGTACAGCTTTACAAATTTCTTTTATTGCTTCATCTTCGGGGACTGCACCACGCAAAGGTGAGAAGGGATCAATACCGTTAAACTCGATGGCCGCTTGTTCAATATTAGCTCCTTCAAAAGGTGCGACATGGAAATGCACAGTATGATCAATACTTAACAATCCTTCGTCATCCATTTTTAAAATAGAGACTGCAATTTCTAGTAGCGCATCAGTTTCTTTGTTAAAGCCTGCTGTTTCAACATCTATGACAACAGGGAAAAAGCCACGGAAACGTTTTGCGAAAGGTGTTTGTTCTGTATTTGCCATAGTTTTCTTGGTTTATGAATGTAAGCCTTCTATTATGACAAAGTTGACAGCCACTAGGCTAGAGGGTTTAAGTATTAATTACAGGTTTAATTTATAGGCATATAAATTGCTTGTTAGTTAAGTATATGCATATTAATACTTAACTCAGTTGCTTTATTGAGCCATAGACCTTGTGGAATTGCCAAAATTTTGACTAACGTATTAACAAAGTAACTTATTGTTGGAGTCGACTACTGTGAAATTATCATTACTCTCTGTTGGTATCACAACAATTGCCTTATTCTCTAGCGGTGTCGCCAATGCAGCTATGCGACAATACAGCGCTAATGCTGACACTTCACAATGGCAGGTTGTAAAAACCACGCGGTTGCAATGCCAATTAAATCATGAAGTCCCCTTCTATGGCGAGGCTATATTCAGTGCGAACGCCAGCAAGAACAAAGATCTGTTATTCAACTTAGACATGGTAGTTAGGCCTGATAGTTATAATGTTGCAGGGCTAAAATCAGTTCCTCCTGCGTGGCGTGCTGGCCGCCCAGTGCGTGATCTTGCAAATATGAAACTATTACGTAAGTTTGACGGTGAACTGGGCAACAAAACCGCTTGGGAAATGCTGACTGAACTTGAAAAGGGCTACCATCCGACTTTTTATTACGAGGACTGGCAAAATAGTGCCGACAAAATTGCCGTTGGTTTATCGAGTATTAATTTTAAACAAGCCTACTGGGCTTTTTTACAATGCCGTGACGAATTATTGCCTTATAACTTTGAGGATATTTCGTTCACAATAATGAATTATCAACCAAATACCAGCAAGCTGACTAAGTCATCACAAAAGCGACTTGATAAAATAGCTGAATACTTAAAGTATGACACAAGTATCTCGTCTATATCGATTGATTCATATACAGACAGCTACGGTGGTCGTTGGAATAACCTTGAGCTTTCAAAAAAGCGCGCAAAAGCGATAAAAGATTATATGGTAAGTTTGGGCGTTGATGAGTCAAAGGTTGAAACACAGGGCTTTGGTGAAAAGCGCCATGTCGCAACCAATGACAATATTTTGGGCCGTGATAAAAACCGTCGCTTAGTCATTCAAATAGCGAAGATATAATTATAAGAGGGTTAGAAGGTAAGCTTATTTCGCTTACCTTTTCTATTAAACCACCCTTCACCGAACTGAAAAATAGCCAAGCTAATCAAGATAATTCCTGCACCTAAGCCTAGTTGCATACTAATAGGCTCATTGTTTAACCACGCACCGAGCCCAATAGCAAAGCTGGGCGTAATTAAAGTAGTCAGTGCAACCGTGCTTGCCGTTAATTTTTGCAGAACATGAAAATACGCCAACGCCCCGACGAGAGAGCCAAATACACCCAAGTAAACGATTGACCAAATAGATTTCACTGACCACGCTTGAGTATCTAACTGCCCACCAAATAACCACCAGGTAACAAAGAACAACGGCGTCACAAATATCAAAGAGCCAAATGTTGTTGCCATTGGGTGTATTGCTATACGAATCCGCTTTATCATTACACCACTGAGGCTAAAAAAACACACTGCCAAAGCAACATAGACAAACCCCTGCATGTGTGCCAAAGAGCCTTGAATATGTTCTTTACTTACCAAGTACAAGCCAAATAACGCACAGAGCAATGCCAAACTCTTTATTAAACTAAACTTGGGTTCATTTAGTAAGCGCTGCGCAAGCAACCCAGATAGAATGGGAGCCAAGCCAAATATTAATGAGATTAATCCTGAAGGGACCGTTTTAGCCGCCATATAACTGAGTAACATACCGCCGTAAATGCCCATACTCGAATAGGCATACAGACAACATGCTCGACTATGCCATGGGATTCTCACATTCGCGATCGCGACCACAAACGCAGCCAAAACAAGCCCTATAGACATGCGTAGTAACACCGCTAAGGTTGGCTCAACGGTTTCGCTACTAAATACGATACCCAGTGGCGTTGTTGACCATATCAACACCATTAAAAAATAAGAAACTTTGACGTTCACCCGGCTATTCCTTTATGGAAGCGGTATAACACAGAGGGAAATAGATTCTAACCGCGTTTTACCGCGATTAAATATAAAGATTATACTTTTTCGCGAGCCAAACATGAGCACATGACTGATAAGGTCAGCCATGGACAAAGTGTTATGAGGACTCGGTTAGTTAGTTGCATTTAATCTTCTTCGTTCGTTGAATTTATAAAGCTAAAAAACACTAATAGAAATAACAGAGCTGGTTAATAAGTCAACACTTAACACGCTATTTTTTTGTTTAATTTATTGCTCTGTATTAAGCATGTAAATCATAGGTTACATTTATTTTCTTTGATTTATGACAAAACTATTTAAGTTTACGTCAAGTAGTTATATCTTGCTTGCCTCTCACGATGTTTCAGGGGCAAAGAGTGCTTAAGAATAAAACAATAGGCAGCATGTTAATTGTTGCAGGTACTACCATAGGCGCGGGAATGCTCGCGCTACCAATAGCTAGTGCAGGGCTTGGGTTTACGACCGCACTTACATTAATTATTGCTACATGGGTGCTCATGACCTACACCGCCTTACTCATGCTTGAACTTCACCAGCATGCAGAACGCGATGCAACGTTAAACACACTCGCTAAATCATGGCTTGGCAAGCGCGGGCAATACCTTGCCAACTTTTCCGTTATGTTTTTGTTTTACGCACTGTGCGCAGCCTATATCGCTGGCGGCGGAGCGCAATTGCAAGAAAAAATTAATGCAGGCCTTAATCTAAATATTGCCCCACAGGTCGGTTCAGTCATCATTGCAGTCATAATTGGTACTGTCGTTACATTAGGAACAAGCAAGGTGGATAAACTAAACAGAATTCTATTCACCGTTAAAATTGTTGTACTGGCCAGTTTATTTTATATGCTTACCCCTTATGTACATGGGCAGCACTTACTTGAAATGCCGATAGAGCAAGGACTTATCTTATCTGCCATCCCAGTCGTTTTTACATCATTTGGTTTCCATGGCTCGATCCCATCTATTGTGAAGTATGTCGGGCTTGAGATTAAAACATTGCGTCGTGTCATGATCGCTGGTGCTGCGCTGCCTCTTGTTATATATATTTTTTGGCAACTCATCAGCCAAGGGATCATGAGTCAAAGCGAACTGCTTTCAAGTTCAGGTCTTCCTGGGTTTGTTACAAGTATGGCTAATATTGCTAATAACTCAGCGGTAGCCTCTGCTGTTAATTTATTTGCCGATTTAGCATTAGCAACTTCATTCTTGGGTGTAAGCTTAGGGCTATTTGATTTTTTTGCAGATGCATTTAAAAAAGGCGATGAGGGCAAGGAGCGCATCAAAACGGCGCTAATAACCTTTACTCCGCCATTGGGCTTTGCTTTGTTTTATCCTCAGGGGTTTATTATGGCATTGGGTTATGCAGCAATTGCGCTGGTTGTTTTAGCCGTGTTTCTACCTGTTGCAATGGTTTACAAGCAACGACAACAAAAACAATCTGGATACACGGTTATTGGTGGCAATCTTGGACTGATGGTTGCCGCGCTATGTGGCGTACTTATTATCAGTGCGCAAGGATTGCAGATGGCAGGGTTCATTCCTGCTATTGGCTAAATTCTAAATACGCTTTTACACGTTTTAATAAAAACGGCACCCTAAGTGCCGTTTTTGTTTGTTATATCAACTGTGATGCATTTGGAGCACTCTGACTCTCTATACACAGGGTGTGTTGACCTTCAAGGTTGAATTACAATAGTCTGTTTGATATTTAGTCAAGGTAGCGCTTATGTGGTGTGGCTATTCTCACATAAATAGGCGAGATGGTGGTAAGGGGCGTGAGCAGGACGCGCAAGCTTTACTTGGTTCTTACTTCGTTCACTAGGTTATAAACCTCGCGCCCGATTAAACCGCACCTAGCTTGAAGAAAATTTATTTCGCAAAGGTCAACAAATCCTAGAGCCTTTTACTCAAGTTACTTAGCTTTTCAAATAGCTTGGGTAATTCCCTTTCAGGTATTGGCTGGCTATAAAAATAGCCTTGTACAATAAAGCAGTTATTATTTTGTAAAAACTCAACTTGCTCAATTGTTTCAACCCCCTCAGCGACTACATCTAGTTTAAGCTTTTGAGCCATAGCAATGATTGCCGCTGTGATTTCCATATCATTCGGATCATCGGGTATATCTTGTACAAATGAGCGATCGACTTTAAGAATGTCTACTGGGAAACGCTTCAAGTAACTCAGTGATGAGTACCCCGTACCAAAATCATCAATAGAAATCGACACACCAAGCGCTTTTAGTTGATGCAGCTGAGCTATTGCTGCCTCGACATTGCCCATTAGCATGCTTTCTGTTAACTCTAAATGTAAGCTCTTAGCCGGTACATGTGTTTCTTGAATGATTGATGCCAACAAAGGCACTAAATTCGCATCCTTAAACTGACGTGCTGATAAGTTAATGGAAATATTATTGTCACGGCCCTGCGTGGCAAGCCTTGCTGCAAATTGACACGACTCCTGCAGTACCCACGCGCCCAGTTCAACAATCAGCCCCGTCGCCTCTGCAATAGGAATAAACTTAGTCGGGGGGATCATTCCTTCAGCCGGGTGGAACCAGCGAATTAGCGCTTCATAGCCGACAACTTGATTCGTTCTGCAGTCTACTTGAGGCTGGTAGTACAACACAAACTGATTTTCTTTGATTGCGTTACGTAATTCGTTCTCTATAAATAACCGTTCATTTGCCGCAGCATTTAACTCCTGGCTATAGAAGTGATACGTGTTGCGCCCTTTTGCTTTTGCTTCATACATTGCTAAGTCAGCATGTTTCAGTAGCTGATCTTCTTCTTGGCTATCATACGGCGCCATTGTAATACCAATACTGGCACTGATGATCACTTCATTATTACCCAACATAATAGGTTCATTAAGGGTTTTTTGAATCGTATTAGCCACTTCCGTTGCGTGGTCTTGATGTTCAATACCACTGAGCAATACAGCAAACTCATCACCACCTAAGCGCGATATAGTGTCTTCAGCACGAAGACGCTTCTTCAACCTATTGGCAACTTCTACCAATAATTGGTCACCCGCATCGTGGCCTAACGTATCATTAATGCGTTTGAATTCATCCAAGTCAAAATAAAACAATGCAAAGGCATAGTGGCCACGCTCTGCAAGTGCCATGGATTTACGTAACTGCATTCTAAAAAAGGTTCGATTTGCTAAGCCTGTTAAGGTATCAAAATAGGCTAATTGCTCCATTTTACGTTGGCTTTCTTTTACGAACGAAATATCTTGCGCGGATGCGACATAACTTGTTATTTCGCCCCCCTCTTCGCGTATCGGTGAAATACTTAATGATACCCAAATAGGCGCTTTATTATTTCCTTGAATTAGCGTATCACCACGCCAGTAATTTCTGCTACGAAGATCGATGTCTATATCATCCACCAGAATAGCCATTTCTTCAGCTACTATACTCAACAAGGCTGAATTCATAAAATGACTTTCATCAAAACCAGACATTTCGAGCATCTTCGGGTTCACGTATTCAATGACAAAATGATGATCGGTGATCACAACCCCAGTCCCAGAAAACGAAACCGCTTTTGAAAGTCTGTTTGCCGCTTTTTCCGCAATTTCCTTTTCCGTGATACGCTGGTTTAAACCATCGATAAGCTTACGAATTTCAACCGCCATATCTCGAAATGAGCCATTTAATGTGCCGATTTCGTCTTTATTCTCTTTTGGAAACTCAATTTGTAAATGGCCTTTACCAAAGCTAGTTACTGCGTGCACTAATGAATGGATACGCCTAAGTACAAGTTGGTAAAGCGCTTGATGAAGTAATAACGCAACTAAAATTGCATACAAAATAAATAAGCCAAAAAACTTCACCTTCAGCTCTTGTAATGCAGAAAGGGCTGATGAGCGCTTTTTATATATCCCAATATACCAGTCTAAATACTCAACTTTACGAATATTAATGATGTGCGTTTCACCATCTTGAATAAATGAATCTGCATTTTTTGGTAGCTTCATTTTAATCGTTTGGTTTATGAGTCCTTGCAAGTCAGTATTTACAAAGTCACTATTATTAAGACGCTTACCACTTTGGCCATATTCCTCGTACTTGTTTTTAGTCAGCTTTGGATGTGCAAGGAGTTGACCTTGGCCATCAAACACAAATAAATGTTTATCATTATCACCGATAGGAAGCTGAGAAATTAATGTATCTAATACTAAGTCACTGCCTGTCACACCCAAAAATTCATTATTAAGGTAAATAGGCACAAGGATACTAATGACCCATTTGTGCGAAATTTTGTCATAATAAACATCAGACCACACAGCTTCGCGTGTTGGATTTTGTGCTTCTTGAGCGTAGTTAAAGTTACTGTCTTTTGTGAATTGATGATCACCCGCAACACTGAGCGCCCAATTAGACGGCGCGATACGAATAAAGTTATCTTTAGTGATTAAGTAAAAATTCGAAAAATCTTCTATAAGCGTAGGTGATAATATTTTCCACAACGACTCTGAGTCATGTATTAACTTTTTGTAAAAAGGAGTGTAGTTTTTTTGGGGTAAAAACGCAGCTGAAAAGCCATCATTCGATGAGCTGCGGATACTGCCATCCGCCTCAAAACTTAATACCGCATTTTGATTATCAGCCAATTGAGAAGAACTGTAAAAAAGCTGATTTGTTACAACCCGATTAGCCTGTTCAGCAATATTAATTTTAGTTTTCACTAGGTTATTAAATTGCTGACTCAAACGATTACTTGAGAGCTTTAATACTTCATGCTCTTCAAACACAAGCTGTTTTTCTTCAGATTTAAGCATCAATGCTGCGGCACAAATGCCTGCAATTAAACAGATCGCTGAGATTAACAGCGAAAGCTTCATACTTAATGAGTTAACACCAAAACGTGATGGTGGGCGTCTATACACCACAATCCAACCTTATTTATTAATAATTGTTATTATTTGAATCTACACTCAGAAATATACCAGATCCCCATTTAGATTTATAAATTTTTTGTAAATATTCGCGAAAAAACTTTAATCTAAAAATAAACCAGTACGAAAGCGCTATTAAACACAATAGAGTGTTGACTTTAATGATCAGTCTACATACATTGAAAGGATGAATATACATTTCTCGCGTTTGATTTTTAAGTTTATTAGCTTCTTTTTCTTTATTAGATGAAAGAGGCTTAACTGTTTGCGAGATTTAATCAACCGAATAGAAAAAGCCTCCCAACTGGGAGGCTTTTTTGTTTTTACTACCTTATCGGTAGCTTTTGGAATGAGGAACCCAAATGACAAATGATGTATTAAACACGCTCAGACATGATATCAATGAGATTGATTCTGACTTACTTGTATTACTTGCCAAGCGCCGCCGTATTAGTCATGGCGTTGTGGAATATAAAATAGCGAACAATAAACCAATTCGTGATGAAGCAAGAGAGCAAGCATTACTTGAAAAGCTTATAGGTTATGGTAAATCACTCGGATTGGATGCCTACTATGTTAACAATGTTTTTCAAACTATCTTGGAAGACTCCGTACTTAATCAACAAGCCATGCTGCAAAAAAACCTTAACCCAGGTGCAATGAGCGAAACTCACCGCGTGGCCTACCTAGGGGGTCAAGGAACATACAGTCAACTGGCGTGTCATAAATACTTTAGCCGCCGCCCAGGTAAATTAGTTGAGCTCGGTTGCATTAGCTTTGAACAGATAACAGGTAAAGTTGAAAGTGGCCAAGCGGATTTCGGTTTATTACCTATCGAAAATACCAGCTCTGGCAGTATCAATGAAGTGTTTGATTTACTCCAACACGCACAAGTGTCAATTGTTGGTGAAGTCACTCATAGCGTAGAGCACTGTTTATTAGCCTCTCCTGATACTGAACTGAGTCAATTAAGTAAAATTTTCGCCCATCCTCAACCTTTCGCACAATGTAGCCGCTTTTTACAAGGGCTAGGTGACATACAGCATGAAACTTGTGATTCTACGTCAAGTGCACTTCAATCAGCGTTAGATACACCAAATAGTGCAGCTATAGGTTCAGCACAAGCAGGCAAACATGTTGGCCTTGAGGTACTGAAGTCCGGTCTAGCAAACCAACGAGAAAACCACAGTCGTTTTATTGTTGTTGCACGTCAACCATTGCAAGTTTCAAAACAAATCCCGACAAAAACCAGCTTAATCATGGCCACAAAGCAACAAGCAGGTTCATTAGCCGATGCGTTGATGATTTTTAAAGAGCACAATATTAACCTGGTAAAATTAGAATCGCGACCAGTGCCCGGCAATCCGTGGGAAGAAGTATTTTACGTTGATTTAGAAGCCAACTTAGCTGACAACCATGTGCAACATGCTTTAGAGCAACTAAAGCAACACACGCAGTACGTACGCGTATTGGGCTGCTATCAAAGTGAGTCATTACAAGCCGTTACCGTCGAAGGCTAAAACGAAAAAAGGGCCATAAGGCCCTTTTTTATTAACCCTATTTTAATCAAGCACTTTAGCGTCATTCGCTTTATTTAACAGACTGCGGCTTTGTGTTAAAAAGTGGGCTGTGGAATCTGAAAAATACGCCTTTGCTTCACCAAATGCATCTATTAATGCCTCTTTATTACCTGCTCTTAGTTTCTCCAGTGTGCTTGCAAAGGTCTCTTGATACTGTGCCAATAGATCTTCAACATTATCAAATTGTGCAAGCATAATATCAGAATAAAGCTCTGGTGATTGCGCAAACAAACGTCCTACCATCATTAGTTCTAATTGGTATATCGGTGATGAACAACTCCTAAGCTCCTCTAAGGTGTGCCCTTGTTTTGCCAAAAACTGCCCATAGACAAACGTGGTTAAATGCCGCATGACTTGGATTATTTGCATAGCTTCATCGTGTTTTTTTGCATCAAGTTCAACAAGCTGACAGCCCCACACTTGCAATTGAGATAGCAGACCTTGAGCAACATCATGATTTCGCCCTTCACATACTACAACGGTCTGTTTTACCCAGTGAGATATATCTGGACCAAACATTGGGTGTAAACCGACTACAGGGCCGTTATGCGCCCTTTTTAATACAGCTAATGGTGACTGCTTGACCGATGTTATATCAACTAACAAGCAGCCATCATCCAATTTAGGGAGGGCATTAACCACCGACTCAAGGGCATTGATAGGGACACTTACCATAACAAGTTTTGCCCCATCAAGTATGTTACTTGCTTGATGCTGCTGTGATTTATCGAGTATTTTCACTTCATAACCAGAGCGCTTAAATTGATTTGCAAAAAGCTGGCCCATTGCACCTTCACCACCTACTATAACAATAGGTGATAATTCAGGTGCAGCGCACGCTAGCTTAGCTTGCTGATTTTGGTAGGCTTCACGCATCATACGCCTAAGAATATCTTCAACTAGCTCAGGGTTAACGCCTTGACTTATCGCTTCTTGGCGCCTTGCTGCTAAAAGAGACGCTTCACGATCTGGGGCATGAAGTGGTGCACCAGTTTGTTGTTTAATCGAACCGATTCGTCCTGTGATTTTATTTCGTCTAGCAAGCAGTGCGACTAACTGTGCATCACACTCATCAATTTCTTTTCTTAACTGATCTAACTCATCTTTATTTGCCACGAACCCTACCACCTATCACACACAAAAACGGAAACTTAAGTTTACATAAAAGTAAACTAATCGATACGATAAATACTAACAGGAACATTGAATCGTTAAAAGCGAAAAAAAAGAAAAAGATTGGTAGATAAATGCGTGGAGAGAACATAAGAGATCAGCCGCACAAATTATCCAGCGCGGCTCTATGAATGTATTTAATTCTGCAGTGCAAGAGACGCCATAATCATAATACTAGCAAATGAGTCAGCACCTGCGATGAATAACCCATTATGACAAAAATTAGCATCCTTAATACCTGTGACAGTTTGAAGTTCTTCGCCCGATAGACCAGCCCACTCTTTGGGTAACGGCTTTCTGTCCTCAAATGAGCCTGGCTCTACTGGCACAGTTTGTATAATCCATTTACCTGAGTGGGATGGATAAATCATATATAAAGCTTGCTCTGATAAACTATGAACCGTTTTTTTCCATGGGGTGTATTGTTGAAGAATAATTACGCGGGGGTCATCTGCATCACTAATTGCTTTAGCAACTATTTTTTTAGCGGCTGCACTGCCACTTGCAGAAGCAATAAAACGCTTTAGTAAACGCTGTGCAAATTCCACCGCTTCACTAAAACATTCGTCAAAATTACCGTCTTCTTGCCATGTTGGATTAAACATTGAAATTGTCTGGCTTAGACTTATACCCGTTTCTACCCCTTCAACATAACCGCAGTCTATCGCGTCAATTGTTGATACTAACCCTGCATCAACAGAATCTGCAACAACTTGGTCTCCTTGACAAAGGTCTAGACCATACTTTTTCCACACCAAACCAAACGATGAAAAAGGAATCCCGTTTTCTCGCGTACCCGCGCCACCGCGTTGATGATGATCAAAACGCCCTATATCAGGGTCATACTCATTTCCTACGTCAATAACAATATTAGCTTGGCTAATAATTTGCTTGTCTCGTGTTCTAATTAGCGTGAGCGTCGGAAAAATAATTTTAAGTACTGCAATACTGAATACATCATCAGCATGAAAATTACCATCGTGGGTAACCACTGTCATATCGGTCATTGATTCATCATTTTTAATAAAGAGAGAAAAGAAGTTACTTGAGCAAATAGTGTTGCAGGTTGAGTATAACGAAGCTCACCGTTAAATGCAGTAAGGACAAGGTGTGTTAAAGCCACTATTGAAAATTAGTGCCTTAAAAACCAAAACAGGTTGTAACCCGAAGGCTACAACCTGTTTTATCTGCGTTGCTAAACAGCGCGTATTAGTTAAGTTTTTCTCTAATACGTGCAGATTTACCAGAACGCTCACGTAGATAGTAAAGCTTAGCACGACGAACTGCACCGCGACGCTTAACTGTTACGCTATCGATTAGAGGGCTGTGCGTTTGGAATACACGCTCAACACCTTCACCGCTCGAGATTTTACGAACTGTGAATGCTGAGTGAAGACCACGATTACGCTTAGCGATTACAACACCTTCAAAGGCCTGTAGACGCTCTTTAGCACCTTCTTTTACTTTTACCTGTACAACCACTGTATCACCAGGGCCAAATGCAGGTACGTCTGTTTTAAGCTGCTCATTTTCAAGCGCTTTAATAATATTTTGGTTTACTTTTGCCATTATGTTTCTCACTTTCCTAGGTGTAACTGTCTTCTAGCCACAAGCTTTTTGGTACTCTTGCTGAAATTTTGCGAGTAATACCGCTTGCTCCTCAGTCAGAGCTAGGTTATGCAACAAGTCAGGACGTCGTAGCCAAGTTCTACCTAAAGACTGCATTTGCCGCCATTTAGCTATCTCTTGGTGGTTTCCACTGAGTAATACAGCAGGCACCTGTTTGTCGTCCAATGTTTCTGGCCGTGTATAGTGAGGACAATCTAACAAACCATCCGAAAATGAATCTTGTTCTGCTGACTGGTTATGCCCTAACACCCCAGGCACCAATCGCGCGACTGCGTCAATTAATGTCATGGCCGGTAGTTCACCACCACTCAAAATAAAATCACCAATTGACCATTCTTCGTCAACGTATGATTCTATTATTCTCTCATCTATACCTTC
Organism: Pseudoalteromonas sp. H105; assembly: GCF_001469215.1. Classification (GTDB taxonomy): domain Bacteria; phylum Pseudomonadota; class Gammaproteobacteria; order Enterobacterales; family Alteromonadaceae; genus Pseudoalteromonas. The sequence continues at coordinate 30,643 of NZ_LOFH01000009.1, read as the reverse complement.
ATAGCGACCGGCAATTAAAATCAGTTTTTCAGAGCTTGCGAGTTCGCTTGCTCCTTGCTGATCTAATTTGCGCCCTTGCGGGGACATATAAATTACTTTTGCACCATCTCCTGCCGCTTTTTTTGCGTCAAGAATGGCTTGTTTTAATGGTTCAACCATCATTAACATGCCTGGTCCGCCCCCGTAAGGGCGGTCATCCACTGTTCTATGCTTATCAGTTGCATAATCTCGTGGATTCCAACAGTTAAAATCAATCAAACCATTTTTTACTGCGCGACCGGTTACACCTTGCTGTGTAATTGCATCAAACATATCCGGGAAAAGGCTGATAACCCCTACCCACAACGAACTTGTTTGACTCATTAAAAGCCTGGATCCCAGTCTACGGTAATTTCTCTTACTTCGTGCTTAACTTCTTTAATAACTGAATCAGTTAAAAACGGAATTAAACGCTCAGCTTGGCCAAATGCATCTTTATTATTTGCTTTCACAACTAATACATCATTTGAGCCTGTCTCCATCAGGTCATCAACAGTGCCTAAGTTATAACCTTTATCAGTTACAACCGACATGCCAATGAGATCTCGCCAATAGAATTCACCTTGCGGTAATTCTGGTAGCTGCGCTGAATCCACAGAGATTTCAACATTGGTATAAGCCATTGCTTGGTCTCTGTCGTTTACTTGCGCAAACTTAGCGATAAAGCCTTTGTTGTGGCGACGCCAGTCGACCACTTCTAAGGATTGCCATTTACCTTGCTGCCCTATCAACCACGGGCTGAAATCGAAGATCCCTTGGGGATCATCAGTAAATGAATGTACCTTAAGCCAGCCCTTTATACCATACGGGGCACCGAGCTTTCCTACGACAATTATTGATGAGGTGTTCTCTTGACTCATGGTTACACTTACGCCTATTAAGCCGCTTTACGAGCGTCTTTAACTAACTTAGCTACACGATCTGAAAGACCTGCGCCTTGACCTACCCAGTGATCAACACGAGATAAATCTAAACGAACTTTTTCTTCCTGACCTGAAGCAATTGGGTTAAAGAAACCTACTTTCTCGATGAAGCGACCGTCACGCGAGAAACGGCTATCCGCAACCACAATTTGATAGAAAGGGCGTTTTTTAGCGCCACCACGTTGCAAACGAATAGTTACCATACCGTCCTCTAAATAGATTGACTGTTTTCATTAATAAGATTTACTCCCCAGTATGGGGAGCTGGGGAATTGTACGAGTTTTTAGCAACAATGCAAGTAAGAAGTGATCTAAAATGCCAGTTAAGTAGATTAAACACTGATCTGTGCGTGGAATAAGGCAACGTAAACGATTGAATGCATAAATTATCCACAAAAAAAGAGGCTTTTTGCCTCTTTTTAAAATTTATTTGTTTATTTAATAAACAAAACAGTGCCAATAATTAAAACTTAGGGCCACCGCCGCCCATCATGCCCGGTGGTAACATCCCTTTCATACCGCGCATCATTTTCTGCATGCCACCTTTACCTTTCATTTTTTTCATCATTTTTTGCATTTGTGTAAACTGTTTTAGCAGTTTATTGATTTCTTGTACTTGCGTACCAGACCCTGCTGCAATACGTTTTTTACGCGAACCTTTGATGATTTCAGGGCGTGCACGTTCTTGTTTCGTCATTGAGCTAATAATAGCTTCCATTTGAATGAACGTCTTATCGCCCATCTGGCCTTTTACTGCATCAGGTAAATTTTGCATACCCGGCAATTTATCAAGCATCGACATCATGCCACCCATGTTTTTCATTTGCTTTAACTGCTCAGCAAAGTCATCAAGAGTAAAGCCACTGCCTTTAAATACTTTTTCAGCAACTTTGGCAGCCTTTTCCTTATCTACTTTCATTTCGACTTCTTCGATTAATGAAAGTACGTCACCCATACCTAATATACGCGACGCGATTCGGTCTGGATGAAAAGGCTCAAGTGCATCAGTGCGCTCACCTACACCCATAAACTTAATAGGCTTACCGGTAATATGACGAATAGATAAAGCAGCACCACCACGTGCATCACCATCTGTTTTAGTTAAGATAACACCTGTCAGCGGTAATGCTTCATCAAATGCCTTAGCAGTATTAGCCGCATCTTGACCTGTCATCGCATCAACAACGAATAAAGTCTCAATAGGATTAATCGCACTGTGTAGCGCTTTGATTTCATCCATCATGTCATTATCAACATGCAAACGACCCGCGGTATCGACTAATACAACATCAATGAATTTCTTTTTTGCATGAGAAATTGCCGCATTAGCAATATCGACCGGTTTTTGTGAGATATCACTTGGGAAAAAATCCACATCAACTTCAGTCGCTAACGTTTCAAGCTGTTTAATCGCCGCAGGACGGTACACATCGGCACTCACTACCAGCACAGATTTTTTCTTGCGCTCTTTTAAAAACTTCGCCAGCTTACCAACACTGGTGGTTTTACCTGCACCTTGTAAGCCTGCCATCATTACGACCGCTGGAGGTTGCGCATTGAGGCTTAGCTCTTCGTTCGCTTCGCCCATGGCTTTTTCAAGTTCTTCTCGTACAATTTTTACGAAAACTTGGCCTGGGCTTAAGCTTTTAGTGACTTCAACACCAACTGCACGCTCTTTAACTTGTTTAACAAACTCACGAACAACGGGTAACGCAACGTCAGCTTCTAAAAAAGCCATACGTACTTCGCGCAATGTATCTTTTATATTGTCTTCAGTTAGGCGTCCGCGCCCGCTAATATTTTTTAAGGTTTTACCTAGTCGTTCTTGGAGATTCTCAAACATATAAAGGGTCCGATAAAACATAGTACCGATTGCGTGTCTGCGCTTCACTCACTAGGCAAATACGTCAACAACGCAAAGTTCGGTATCAATTCAAATTTTAATTAAAAACAGTATACCGTAAATTTAGGCGCACAATACAGTATTCAAGTACGCAGTTTGAGTTTCTTTTTACAAAGTCTAGGTTTTTTCCTAACTATAAAATACAATGGCATTAACTTAACAAGGAATATTTGACTCAAATTGAGTGGCCAAAGCACTATGCTAATTATTAGTTTAACTATTATTGCCAGTTTATTTTACGTATTAGCGACTTCGCACGTGTTGTCTCGCTTGTTCCATCAACAAGGTCCAAGCCAGAAACTCACCGTGATACTAAGTACAGTTGCAATATTAGCTCACATGCTTTTGTTAGTTAACTCTGTATTTCGAGCTGATGGTCAAGACCTAAGCATTGTTAACGTAGCATTGCTGACGTGCTGGGTGATTGTAGTCTCAGTGACCACGGTATCACTTAAATTTCCTGCAACTCTTCTATTGCCTGTTGTATATGGATTCGCAGCGATTTTAACCTTTGCTAGCTTATTTATCCCACATCATATCTTATTACAAAGCATTGACGTTGACATAGCTCTCGTAACCCATATCTCATTGTCTTTACTTGCATACTGCGTACTTATTATTGCTACATTATATGGCGTGCAATTTTACTTCATTGATAAGCGCTTAAAACGTAAGGACCTCGCAATTGTCCATAGCCATTTACCCCCTTTAATGGTGGTTGAGCGACAGCTCTATCACCTTCTTACACTAGGTACAACTCTACTCACTGCTGCTTTGTTATCTGGGTTTATATTCTTAGATGGTATGTTTGATAGTGAGTTTATTCATAAGACTATTTTATCATTAGTTGCGTGGGCTATATTTGCTATTGTGACTGTTGGGCATATAGTTAAAGGCTGGCGTGGCAAACCTATCGTCTTGGCTATAATGACAGCCGCATTTGTGTTAACACTCGCCTATTTTGGTAGCCGTTTTATACAAGAGGTTATTCTTAATAAGTTTTAACTTGACTCGCGCTGCACACTGCCGCTTAATACGCATTGATTTATAAAAAAAGGATCCTTCTTTGGACAGCATATCTACGAGTGTTTTATTCATAATACTCGGTATTTTAATTTTATGTTCTGCATACTTTTCTGGCTCTGAAACGGGCATCATGTCAATCAACAGAATTCGTTTGCGCCACCTAGCTAAAGAAAACCATCGAGCCGCTAAGCGTGTTAACAAGCTTTTAAGCCGACCTGACCGCCTTATTGGTCTGATCCTAATTGGTAATAACTTAGTAAACATCGCTGCCGCCCAAGTCGCAACGATTATTGGCATTCGCTTATATGGTGATTTAGGTATTGCAATTGCAACCGGCGCACTCACCCTTGTAGTGCTTATATTCGCCGAAGTGACCCCTAAAACATTAGCAGCATTGTACCCAGAGCGCGTTGCATTCCCAAGTTCTGTTGTGCTCAAAGGGTTACTCAAAATTCTATTCCCATTTGTTGTCGTAGTTAATTGGATGACCAATGGTATGTTACGCTTATTTGGTATTAGCGCTGCGCAAATCGATGAGCACAGCATGAGTAAAGAAGAATTAAAATCCGTACTAAATGAGTCTGGCGCGCTTATCCCCGCTCGCCACCAAAGTATGTTGACCTCTATTTTAGATTTAGAACAAGTCACTGTTGAAGATATTATGATTCCGCGAAATGAAATTATCGCGATTGATATCAACGATGATTGGAAGCTTATAAGCAAACAATTGACACATGCTCAACATACTCGAGTATTACTTTATCGTGACCAAATTGATGATGCTGTCGGCTTCATACATTCACGTGATGCACTTCGTCTTTTAACTAAAGAGCAATTTGATAAACCCTCTTTGCTACGTGCCGTACGCGAAATCTATTTTATCCCTGAAGGGACTTCGCTTAATACCCAACTATTTAAATTTCAACAATCCAAAGAACGTATTGGCTTAGTTGTTGATGAATATGGCGACATTCAAGGTTTAGTGACCTTAGAGGATATTCTTGAAGAAGTCGTAGGTGATTTTACAACGACCCAAACGCGTACGCCGAGTGAAGAAGTTATGCCTCAAGAAGATGGCTCATTTCTGGTCGATGGTGGCGCAAATGTACGCGACCTCAACAAAGAAATGAACTGGGAATTCCCGTTAGATGGTCCAAAAACGTTAAGTGGTTTAATTGTTGAATACTTAGAAGATATTCCAGATGCAAACCTTAGCTTACGCATTTCAGGCTACCCTATAGAAGTGGTTGAAGTTAAAGAAAACATGATCAAGCTTGTACGTGTGCAAGCAAATAAACGCACAATATAAACCGCACCTGTGAGTAGAGCCCTCTGCTCACAATTTTTATCTCTATTTCTGAATTTTCTGCTGTTACTTCTTCTCTTAGTCATAAATACTAGGGTCTGTTGACCTTTGCGGATTAAAATGTGTTCAAAATAGGGGCGGTTTGATCGCGGCGCGAGGTTTGTAACCTAGTGGGCTAAGTCAAAACCGAGCAACAAAGAGCAAATCGCTCCTAGACAGAACCCGAAGGGCAGCGCTTGTTTGGCATTGATGCTCTATTTATGGGGAATACCACACCACATAGGCACTGTCTTGCCTAAATACCAAACAGACTGCTGCAAATTTAACCTTGAAAGGTAAACAGAGCCTAGACTACTATCTATATGCTAAATTTACTTAATGGAGAACCCAATGGAAGAAATTTCAATTGAAACAATTTATGCCCAAGCGATAGAAATATTGATGCTGTATGGGCCTAAATTCCTGCTGGCAATTATTGTTTTCGTTATTGGCTGGTGGTTTATTGGCCGCATTTCAAACATGATCGAAAAATCAATGATGCGCGTCAAGTTCGAGGCAGGACTAACGCACTTTTTAGTGTCTTTTACATCCGCGATTTTAAAAGTCCTACTCGTTATTTCCGTTGCTTCAATGATTGGCATAGAAACAACCTCTTTCATCGCCATGCTCGGTGCTGCTGGTTTGGCTATTGGTATGGCACTTCAAGGCAGCCTTGCTAACTTTGCCGGCGGTGTGCTTATTTTATTCTTCAAGCCATTTAAAGTTGGCGATGTAATTGAAGCACAAGGTTACATGGGAAAAGTCACTGAGATCCAAATCTTTGTTACGGTCCTTTTAACCTATGACAATGAAAGAATTATTATTCCAAACGGTACGCTATCAAATGGCTGTGTTAAAAATAAATTTGCAGAACAGACTCGCCGTGTCGATATTGAGTTTGGTATTAGCTACGGTGATGATGTAATTAAAGCACGTGAAGTATTAATGGGTGTATTGAGTGACTACGACCTAGTACTTAAAGACGACGATAAAAAACCGGTCGTCCATGTAAGTCAACACGGCGACAGCCATATTGGCATGCTAGTGTGGGCGTGGGTTGAATCTGAGCACTATTGGCCTGTTTATTTTGGGCTATTTGAACGTGTTAAAATTGCGTTTGATAAGGAAAACATCACTATTCCTTTCCCACAACGCGATGTCCACATACATCAATTTCCTGGTAAGTAAGCGATACCTCCTAAAACAAAAAACCACCCTGTTGGGTGGTTTAGGCATTTAACTATTACTCAAACAGCGCCATCAATTGGGCCATGTTCATGGTTAACATGTGGGTTTTGCCCACGTTGGCGCAGTAAGTGATCCATTAACGTAATGGCCATCATTGCTTCTGCTATCGGTATCGCCCGAATGCCCACACACGGGTCATGACGACCTTTAGTTATCATCTCAACAGCTTCGTTTTCAGTGTTGATACTCTTACCTGGTATGGTAATGCTTGAAGTAGGCTTGAGTGCAATAGACGCAATGATATCTTGCCCAGTAGAAATACCAGCAAGAACACCGCCCGCATGATTTGATGTAAAACCATTAGGGGTAAGCTCATCACGGTGCTCAGAGCCTTTTTGATCGACCACATCAAAACCATCACCAATTTCGACACCTTTTACTGCATTGATACTCATCAGCGAATGAGCTATCTCCGCATCGAGCCTATCAAACACGGGCTCACCTAAACCTACGGGTACATTTTTAGCGACTACTTTTACTTTTGCACCCACTGAGTCACCTTGTTTTTTAAGATCACGCATGTACTCGTCTAATACTTCAATTTTACTGGCGTCAGGGAAGAAAAAGAGGTTATTTTCTACTTCATCCCAATCATAGTTCTCAGCTTTAATCGGACCAAGCTGGCTTAAGCATGCACGTACTTCAATACCATGAAATTGTTTGAGGTACTTCTTTGCTATACTGCCTGCAGCTACACGAATTGCAGTCTCACGTGCTGAAGAACGTCCACCACCACGGTAATCACGAAGTCCATATTTATGCCAATAAGTGTAATCACCGTGACCTGGACGAAATACGTCTTTAATTTTACCGTAATCTTTTGAGCGCTGATCGGTATTTTCGATTAATAAACCAATACTGGTTCCTGTCGTCTTACCTTCAAACACGCCGGATAGAATTTTAATTTGATCGTCTTCACGGCGCTGCGTAGTGTATCGACTTTGTCCGGGTTTACGACGGTTCAAATCTATTTGTAAATCGGCCTCTGTGATTTCAAGACCTGCTGGCGTGCCATCCACAACGCCACCTAACGCGACGCCATGGCTCTCACCAAATGTGGACAATTTAAAAAGTTGCCCTATGCTATTACCTGCCATTAACTTTCCTCATTCCTAATGACTACTGAGAACCGAGCCTATGACTCGGCTTTAAATTTTGCGTGTTCAGTCAACAAAGTAATCAACCAGTTGTTTTTTACTGATCACAAACACACCTAACCCACCTTGCTCAAATTCAATCCATTCAAAGGGAGCGCCAGGGTAAAGTGCATCCATGTGTACCATAGAGTTGCCTACTTCGACAAATAACAAACCGTTATCAGTTAGATGCTCAGCGGCTTCGCTTAGGATTGTGCGAGTTACATCTAACCCATCATGTCCTGATGCAAGCCCAAGTTCAGGTTCGTGATGGAATTCACGTGGCAAATCTGCCATATCCTCAGCATCAACATAAGGCGGATTTGCAACGATCAGATCATATTTTTGTCCAGGTACGCCACTAAATACATCCGATTGAATTGGCAATACACGATCGCTCAGTTGGTAGTCAGTAATGTTAATATCTGCGACTTCAAGCGCTTCATAAGATATGTCAACAGCATCCACTTGGGCAGTTTCAAACGCTTGTGCCAATGCAATTGCAATACAACCCGATCCCGTGCATAAATCTAAGATGCGGCCCACTGATTCAGGCTGCTCTAGCCATGGCGTAAAACGATTATTAATTAGTTCGGCAAATGGCGAACGCGGAATCAAAACACGCTCATCTACATAAAATGGCATATTCGCAAACCATGCAATATTAGTCAGATAAGGAACCGGTGTGAAATCATTGATTCGTTCTGCAATTAAACTCGCTAACCGATTTTTCTCAGTGCTTGTTAAACGTGCATGCATCAATTCTTTTGGCGCATCAACAGGTAAACTAAGTGCTGGAAGTAATAAACTTACCGCTTCATCCCATGCATTGTCAGTTCCGTGACCAAAGAAAATACCACTGCTGGCGAACTGGCTTGTTGTCCAACGTAACCAATCATGCAATGTTGAAAGTTCTGCAACAGCTTCATCTAAGGTTGCTTCTTCTATTAGTAATTCGCTCATGTGTGTTATCTGCCTGCTTATACTTTCAAAATATTAACTCAACCGAGGCACAATTAAGGCCCCATGATTGCCCTATTGTAACGCTATTTACTCGATTTTTAGCATTTTTTTGTTTAGACTGCCGCAATGAAAAAAGATACTCACTCCAACAGCCCAATCAGCAATGACGACATAGACTTATTTCGTCAAAGTATTTCGGGTGCGCGTGTCATTAAACAAGACACTCACCGCTTTGCTAATAAACCTAAAGTGTCACAAGCGAAGCAATTTGCCCAGCAAAAAAAGCAACAACAGTCAGAATTTTTCTTTTCAGATGAATATGTTCCAGATATAGACACAAATGGAACCGTGAATTATGTGCAAACAGGCCATGACCGCTTTTTAGCAAAGCAATTGCGTCGTGGCGATTTTATTCCAGAATTAACCCTTGATTTGCATGGTTTAAATAAAGAAATTGCCAAAGACGAATTAGCTGGCTTAATCCATGAATGCAAGAAAAAACATTATTACTGCGCTTGTGTGGTGCATGGTATTGGAGGGCATATTCTTAGACACAAAGTACCCCAATACCTAGTACAACACCCTGATGTGATTGCAATACACCAAGCACCGCTTGAATACGGTGGTAAAGGCGCGGTTTTAATACTGATTAATCTACCACAAAGCGATGAGTTTAGGCGTTAACCTCTTGCCAAACACTTGCTGTTAAAGGCCACTATACAGTGCATATTGTTTCAATTATTTTCCCGTTGGTCTTTATTGTTTTATGTGGATACTTGTCTAGCCGCAGTACTTTTTTATCTGAATTCCATGTTGCTGGGCTAAGTAAATTTACGTTTTACATTAGTGTGCCAGCCTTTTTATTTCTAAATATGTCGAACGCTAATTTACAGGGTAGCGTGAGCCTAAATGGTTTTTTAAGTTTTTATATCCCCGTGTTATTTATTTTTTCATTCGCTCTGGTAGTTGACCGCTTTTATTTATCTAAAAATCGCGGCTACGAGCGCCACAGCGTTTTTGCTTTAGGCAGTAGTTACTCAAACACCGTGCTAGTCGGTTTGCCTATTATTATTGCCGCGCTTGGTGAGCAAATGATGGGGATTGTGTTTATGATAATCACCTTTCATAGCGCGTTACTTTTTACATTAACATTTTTGATTAGCGCAAAAGGTAATAACACTGCATTTTCATGGCCTAAATTCACCAAAAACATGCTACTTAATCCTGTGGTGTTGAGTATAAGCTGTGGAATTGTGGTTAATTTAAGTGGCTTTACTTTATTTCCTAATCTTAACTCAGGGCTGTCATTACTCGGACAACCCGCTTTGCCATGTGCGTTATTTGTGCTTGGGGCAAACTTAGCTTTCTATAAAGTATCAAATAATTGGCAAGCAACGATAATCGCATCAATCCTCAAGCTTGGGTTATTGCCCTGTTTAGTGCTTATTATGGGGCGGTTTGTATTTAATTTGGATTCTGAACTTTTAAAAGTACTCGTATTATTAAGCGCGTCGCCTTTAGGAGTAAACGCATACCTAATTGCTTGTCAGATAAAGCAACATGAAGCAACACTTGCCAGTACCGTTGTTATGTCAACGGTACTCAGCGTAGTGAGTTATACAATATGGTTAGCTTTATTACTGTAACACGCGCTAACGTTTACTCCCTCCTCTGAGCACTGCGCTTTAGAACACACACTAAAATATTATCTGTTAGAAAACGAGAGTATTCCTATTTCATTAGTGAGCAGTTTCGCTGTTGCGTTTGCAGCTCACTCAAAGGTGACATAAAGTTATCGTCGCGTTGCTTTTTACTCAGGCAATTTTGCCGCTTTGGCAATACATTAATCGCAGCATCAATGATCTGAAAGCTCATCGCTGGTAAGTTAAACAACTTACCCTGATTTGAAAGTAGTACTAAGCGGTCATTCTTTTCATCAAACGCTATGTTTTGATCCTGGAAGTTATCTGACTGATAAAATAATTTACCGGTTGCTAGTTCATAAATACTAGGCCGCCCATTATTCACAATTAGATACTTACCAGATGCAGTTAAAGACAGCTTTGCAGCTTTCTCAACCGTATTAAACCGTGCGGTTTCTTGCCCTGTTTGACTTTCAATTCTTACTACAACAGCCTCTTTTAAACCAATAATTAACTCACTGTCTTTTACTAACATTGCCGTTATGTCTGAGCTAAAGGTAAGCTGCTTGAGTTGCTTTCCTGTGTAGGTATCTAATATGTTTATGACTCGTTTGTCCGTTTTTATGGCCAAACGCGCAGTATGAGATATAAACACACTCTCAATTATTCGCGATATCTCCTTTGTTTGAAAAAGAAATTCTTGTGTCTTAAGATCAATCAGTGAGACGCCTGCTTTATTATTTCCTAACAACACGTATTGCGCATCATCACTCAAACTAACAGAGTTCATTGAAGTATCTCGCTCGAGTGGAAATTCAGACATTAATTTACCACTATTTAATTCTACTAAATAAAGTGATTTCTCTCGCCATGAATCCTTTATTAACAAAGCCGTGTTTTGATTTTCAATAATTTTAATATCGCTTATATCGCCAAACTGTTCTGCATCAAATGTAAGCCATGTATTATCTGTTAGGTCATAAACACGCGGATTATTAAAGCCGCATTTTATAACTATGTAACGTTTCGCATTGACCAAATCATTGCTATCAAACTTTGCGTTTTCACACAGCGTTAGCATCGTCTTTAACTGTCCACTTTGGCTAAAGTAAATATATACTAAATGTTCTTTATCATTGTTTACTGCCGCGATAAGCTGGCCGTTTTGACTAAAAGCGGCTCGCCAAAGATTCAGGTTTTCATCCAATATAAAGCTTGGCTTATCGTTGAGTAATTGCCAGATTGAAATTGTTTTATCTTCGTTTGAAACACTCATCAACTGCGAATTAGTCAACGTTAATCCCATCCGCTTATTTATTTTGAAGCTGTTTAACTCAGTGCCTGTGCTTACATCCCATACCCTGACATTATTGTATGAAAGTGTGATCAAGAGTTTACCGTTTGGCGTGAATGCAGCATCATCCACTCTAGAAAAGTGGCTCAATTGACCACCCAAGTTTGTTTTTATATTCCACAGTGTAGGTGCGTTTTCTAAGCTTCGTACAAAATCAGCATTCTCGGCGCTTGATTGCACCTGTTGCGAGGTTGCCATAGCGAGTAAGTACTCATTTTTACTATCCATAATAGTGTGAATATTTGACGTAACCCCCTGCGCCTGCCCTGTAATAATATTTTCGACTCGCGTTCCGTTTAAATCGTAAATGAGCAAACCTTTACTGTCTGCAGTAAATTGAGTTTTTCTTGCAATACTATTATTTGATAAATAATTAAACCCGATAGTGGGTTTACGAATAAGCTGGCCATCTGCGGCATTTAGAATACGCACTTCGCCAACAATCTCTGGGGTCATTAAAAGGTATTGGCCATCGCTACTGAGCTGCAAATCACCGCTTGTAAATTGTTGTGAATGCTTAATATCGTAAATAATCTCCTCTTTATCCACAGACCAAGCAATGAGTCGCTCAAATAGGCTTGTCATATACACTGTTTTTGCATCTGGGCTAATAACGAGACTATTGATATCTGCATCCACAGAAATACTGTTTATGGCACTCAGTGATGGTAAATCCCATAGCGTGACAGTGCCTTGTTTAGAGGCAGTCACTAGTCTATCGCGCTGTTTATTTAATGCAAATGCTTGAATAGGTTGTTCTGATTCGAGCTGTTTATCTAAACCTTCCTCCGTTACTGAAATCAGTAATAGCTTACCGTTGGTTAACGTATAGATGGTCTGTTCACCAAAAAATTTAACTTGCTCTATCTTTTCTGGTGCAGAGTAATGAAATACCTTATTGTTGGCATAAATCGCTCGCCTTAATTGCCCTATATCTCCTAGCATTGGCCTATCCCCGCCATACAAGCCGGGCAAAGCATTTAAGCCTAATAAAATTGCGATGCCATGCTCTCCATCATCATTTGCTTGACGAGATCTATCCATTAAAAAGCGGCTCTGATTAAGAAGTGATGCATCTCGCTGCTGTGTGGCTAACTGCTCATTTTTTACCGCGCGTTGTTGAGCAAAAAAAGCCAAAACACCTGCGACTATTGCAACCATAGCCAACAGTGCCACACCACTTAACCATTGACGCAGTCGCTTTGCTTTTTGCTGAGCAAGCTCAAGTTGGTAGGCTTGATCACGTTTTGTCAACGCCCCTAGGGGAACACCTATAATGCCAGCTATAATTTTTAGCAACATTAACTGCTGCTGAGCTTGATAGTTGGTTACCCGCTCGTTTATGACTTTTCCCGACACTGTACCCAGTGACTTTAAATATTGCCGATATGCTTCTATAGATGCCCAGCCTTGCTCCAGCACCCCATCGTGGTTTACTCTAAAATCAGCCGCTAATGGCTCTGCAAGTTGTGTGGTCGGTTCTCCGTGCTCATCATAAGCATACTGTAAAGGTGTCGGAAAACACTCATCTTCAGGTGTAAAACCTTGCTTTTGCTTACTCGTATCCCAACTTGCATTCGGCTCGCCAGCTATCATAGCGGCGATAATTTGATCCGATCGGCCTAGCTTTTTAAAGTAATCAATTTCATCAGCAACATACGTTGAAGCCACAGCATTGGGAGAACATAAAACAATTAACAACCCCGTATTATCAAGTGCGCGGGTAATGGCATTGGCTAAATCTGCATCAGCAGGTAGCTCCTCTTCATCACGAAAAATCGGAAAAATCCTCTCGGGAATAGTTTCTCCCCGTGCGTTTTTTTGCCCCACTAAATCTTTTGGTATTTCATATGTCTCAATCGCTTGATGAAGCCATGTAGCCCATTGGCGACCTGTTTGTTTATTATCAGCATGACGATACGAAATAAAGGCTAAATATTGATGCGAGAACTGCGAGTCACTCATGTTTATTCATCTCTGGCGAAGTTGATAATATAAGCCTCACCTTTATCAATTACCGATTTTAATGGGTACTTCACCGCAAACGCTTCTGGCACTTTATTCTGCCACCAATCAACCACATCTGCTGTCCCCCCTAGCCCTCGACTTTCTTTTCCATCCCAGATTGCGATAAGATCATCAGCGAACGTGACTAGATGTGCTCCTAAAGAGGCGTATTGACGAGCACGCGCAGATTGAGTGTCTGCTTCCATGTCAGCGACATGTTGATAAATCGGAGGAATTTCGCTATACCAAAGAGCGCGGTAGATATATTGTTCGAACTCGTTATTATCATTTTCAAAATCTGTTTTATAAAGCTCATAGGTCATTGGTAGCAATGCAATGAATGGTGCGTTTAAAATTATTCTCGCTCGCTCAACAACTAACCTGTCTGCTCCCTGTGCCAAGCCACTCACAAGTTGAATGTGGTCATGCGGGTAGCGCAGCTTAATTTTCAATAAGGTGTTGTCAATTTCTTTAACCAGCTTACTATGCTGGGCAGGTGATAAGGCATTAAAGCGATGCCCTGTCACAGCGATTGTTCTTACACGCTGTAACCCAAACTCAAATTCTCTATTTTTTGCCATCGCTTGCAAGTCGTTAACTGTATTAGTAAAAAATTCATTATTGCCTTGTTTTTGTTGTGCATTAAGTTCATCCCAGGGCTTTAATAATGGATGTTGTTTTATTAAGTTAGAGCGCACATTATTAAACTGCCAGCCATCAATACGGCGTTCAGCGCACCATCGAGTATGCTCCATAGCGGACATTAAATTAAGCTCATCGCTACTAAGCTGAACATTATGGTTGGCTGAGCAAAATTGCACACCAACCGCCGCAAGCTTATTATGCCAGCTCAAAGCGAATTCACGATTTGCTTCTTTTAGGCTATAAGGTAACTCTTGCCATGAAGTACATTGGGCTGGGGCTTTATTACCAACAACATAACTGTGCTCATGAGTGCGCTTTGCTAATAGCGAACCTTGTGGCTGGGTAATCGAACTGATATTGATGTCTTTGCTGTTATTATTGAAAGCAAATAAATTATCTGGTATTTCTTGCGTATGCGGATTAGGGCTACCCCTTACCTCATTATGATCCGTGGCATAAATAATAGGTGCCATAAATAAGCTGTTTTTTAACATGATATTTCTCAAAGCCAAAGCAACTGAAAAACTATTTATTTCTTCATGTTCGAATATAAATACCTGTGTTGCATTCGTCATTAAAGGTAATAATCGATGTGGTTGATTAATTAACTCCAATGCACTTTCATCAATTAAATGCAGCTCAGTTGCCGCGGAGATAGCCGTTAACTCGACTTGTAAAGCAGCATTTTGCTGACCCGTCACCATAGTAATAATGGGCGCCTTTAAGGTTTTATAAATGGCACTTTTTGCCATCGTTCTTGCCAGATCAAGCGCGTTATCATTGCAACCAAATATAATAACATTCGCGCGGGAAACTCCCTGGATATTAGCATAACGTGCCAAAGGGTACTGTTGTAATAGGTGCTCAGCAAGTACGTGGCTTTTTCGCCAAAAGTGTAGTTCTGTTTGCGTATTATTTATAAACCGGGGTAATTGCTTTAACTGCTCTGCCAAAATTCGACTATGTAAATGGACAAAAATGTGCGGAGTGCATGTGCTATTAGTCTGTTTGAGAAGAGGCAGCACTTGCTCTGCAGTCGCTATGTTTTTATTGTCATCACCGCAGCAAAAGAAAATATTTTTTGCACCGCTAACATTGATCTTTTTTACTACCTTTGCATTAATCTGACCATTAAAAACTATCGCACCACGCTTCTTTAACATAGCAATATTACTATTTTGACTTTGCAGCTCTATCGCAATCACTTTTTTGCCCTGCTCAAGCGCCGAAACCGCAATGGCCGAGCCCTTATTACCAAGGCCAATTATCAATTCAAAGCCATTACGAGGACGTAACATATGAGCTATTAACTGTTTTGCGCCATCAAAAATTAAGACAAAGAAAATTAAAGCCGTGGTTAATGGCGCAGCAAAGCGTGCAAACTCAATAAATAGATTCATATGCTGATGTTTATGGAGGTCTTGAGTCCAATCACCGCTGAACGCAAACAAACCAGCTATTGCATAAATATTGTTTGCTAACGGTTCATCCCATTTGGGCGTCAATGAGATCCCCAATAGCCCAACCAGCATAATGAAGATAAATAACCCAAATAAAAACAAGCTCGATTTTTTTTCAGTATCCATAACACCTAATTATTATTGTTTGTAAATACACACTTTTATAATAACGGCACATTGTGGTTACTGCCACTTATAATAAGGAAGGTCATTGCGATACTTTAGGCGGCTTCAAATGTTTAATAAGGTACGAGCTGCTATAAGTTGTGGATTGATAACATGTTCACTTTCTATCTTAAGTGGGTTTAGGTTCTGTAGAGGAAATCTAACTAACAGCCTTTTATATCTGTTTTACTCTGTTTATAAGCCTCCAGCCACATCAATAAAAGCGCCTGTTGTAAATGATGATTGCGCTGAAGCTAAAAAATATATTGCAGCAGCAACTTCTTCTGGGTAGCCGCCCCTGCCTAATGGCAAGTTATGTTTCAAGCGATCGACACGACCAGCCTCGCCACCATCTCGGTGCATATCTGTATAAATCAATCCCGGTCTGACCGCGTTTACACGCACACCCTGCTTAGCCACTTCTTTTGCTAAGCCAATCGTTAAACTATCTATTGCCCCTTTCGATGCAGCATAGTCAATGTATTCGTGTGGAGACCCTGTACATGATGCTCTGGACGAAACATTAACAATACTGCCACCCGTACTCATGCGTTTAATCGCCTCACGCGAGCATAAAAAAGCGCTAGTCACATTCGTGCTCAATACGTCATTAATGCGTGCAGCATCCATATCGAGCAAGCTCATCTGAGGCTTTAAAATGCCTGCATTATTTATTAGAACATCAATCTTGCCAAAGAGATGATCTAATTTAGCAAACATAGCAACGACGTCACCTTCATTAGATACATCACCTTGAACTACTTCAGCTCTCACACCCAAACTACGCACTTGCAGAGCAACATCATTTGCTTGTGTCACGTTATCTTTATAGTTAATACAGACATCATAATTAAAGCGTGCAAAATACACCGCTGTTGCAGCTCCTATTCCTCGGCTGGCGCCAGTAATGAGTACTACGGGGTTGTCTTTCATACACAGTCCTTTCAAAAGAAGGTTTGCTTTAATAGCAAAACGATAATGGCAGTAACAGGTATACAGTATATGGAATTATAGCGATTGATTGAACAGCAAATCCGATTATTCGCCGTTCAATAACAGGGTCATTTAAGCGCTGCGATAACTGAAATTTCAACAAGTAACGCATCACGAGCCATTTTAGCTTCAACACATGCACGGGCAGGTGCATATCCTTCAGGCACCCATGCATCCCAAATAGCATTCATATCAGCAAAGTATTCCATGCTTTTTACATAAATAGTGGCACTGAGCATATGCGATTTAGAGCTACCCGCTTCTTCAAGCAATGCCTCTACTTTATCAAGCATAGTTTGTGTTTGTTCTTTTATACTCTGCTCAGCATCTGCGCACACTTGACCACATAAATAGACAGTACCGTTGTGTTTTACGATGCGGCTCATGCGTGCACCCGTTTGAAGACGTTCAATAGTCATTGTTATTCTCAACTTAATTAGTGTGGCAGTAATTTAGCAAAAAATAGAGGGGAAAGGTTAGTTTTACGATTGAAATTAATTAATGCACATTTTACTGAAAGTTTAGGTTTAAACAGGCACACTTGCAGGCGCGTGAATACTTAGGTATTGGCTTTTCTGAGTTGTATCGTCGTAGCTAATAACAGCAACCCCACCCGTGTTAAAAATAGGCATATTACCCTGGCTCAACTGATCGACTAAGTAACTCACAATCGGCATATGAGCAACAACCAACCAGGTATCACACTCTGGGTGCATTGCAATGAGAGTTTCGAGGTAATCAGCAGCAATTTGAGGGTTTCCATCAGGAGTGATGTCTGTGCATGTTTCTTCAAACGTAAATGCATTATGTTTTTTAACACCCGTTGCTGTTTGCTGAGCACGGACATAAGGGCTCACTAACAAAGCCGTTGGTTTATGGGTTGCCTGAAGCCACATGCCCATTTTTTCAGCTTGTTGCTGACCAACTAAAGTGAGGTTTCTTGTTGTGTCGTCAGCTTGCATCGGTGTTGCTTCGCCGTGGCGCATTATTAGAATTGTTTTCATAAAAAATCAACCGATTAAAGAATATAAAACAGTAGCCAGTTTGCCAGTTTGTCCGCTATATTAAAACAAAGCAACATCTATCGCGCATGATATTCAGGTTTAAAGGCAATGCGAAAACATACCTGAGCATATCACCATTTAGAACAGATAAACGCGACTTTCAGGAGCATCATTTGAATATCAGCCGCAATGATAACAGAACATACCACGCCCTAACACTGGACAATGGTCTAAAAGTACTGTTAGTGCAAGATAAAGATTCGACAAAGGCTGCTGCGTCGATGGCTGTCAATGCAGGTCATTTTGACGATCCTCTTGATAGGCAAGGTCTCGCACATTTTTTAGAACACATGCTTTTCTTAGGCACTGATCAATTTCCTGAATCAAATAGTTTTAGTAATTTTGTTTCTCAAGCGGGCGGCAATACCAATGCATGGACTGGGACTGAGCATACCTGTTATTTTTTTGATATAAACAACCAAGAGTTTGAACATGCCTTAACACAATTTAGCCGTTTTTTTATCGCGCCTTTATTAAGCCCTGCCGAAACAGAAAAAGAGCGCAACGCCATAGATGCTGAATTTAAGTTAAAAATAAAAGATGATAGCCGCCGAATTTATCAAGCTCATAAAGAAACCGTTAACCCCGCCCACCCTTTTGCAAAATTTTCAGTTGGTAGCCAACAAACATTAGCCGATCGTGAAACATGTATTAGCGATGAATTGCGCCATTTTTTTAACCGCTTTTATCAAGCACAATGGATGACGCTAGTGCTGTGCTCTGATGCTGATATTGCCTCAATGCAAAAATGGGTTACCACTTTATTTAGCGATATAAAAGGCAGTGATAAAAACAAACCTGTCATCGAAGCTGAGCTCTATCGCCAGCAAGATCTTTGTAAAGTGCTACATATTGAACCTCATAAACATATGCAGAAACTAATTGTAAGTTTTGCTATGCCAAACATTGATGAGTTTTATCGCCATAAAACGGTGAGTTTTATTGCTCACTTACTCGGGTATGAAGGGCAAGGTTCGCTCTACTCTATTTTAAAAGAGCAAGGTTGGATCAATGCATTATCTGCCGGTGGCGGCATAAACGGCAGTAATTTTAAAGACTTCAATATAAGCATGGCGTTGACTGATGAAGGCATTGAGTATTACGAAGACATTGTTGAAATGGTTTTCGAATATATTTGTCTAATCAATCAAAATACGCAAAAGCTCCCAAGGCTCTACCAAGATAAAAAAAACCTATTGAAAATTGCATTTGATAACCAAGAAAAAGCGCGCTTAATAGATTGGGTCAGTAACTTAAGTATTAATATGCAGCACTACGATGAAGCCAATTACGTGCAAGGTGATTACTTAATGGAGGGGTTTAATCTGCGCGCACATGACACTGCGATGCAATGGCTCACTCCTCGCAATATGCGTTTGGTACTTATTCATCCTGATGTAGAACCTGAGCATAAAACACAGTGGTACCACACTCCGTATCGGGTAGAAGAACTTTCAAGCTGCTGGCTTGATGCTCTAACTGAAATAAATACGCCTTTGCCACACATGCTATTGCCCACAGCGAACCCGTATTTAACAAAAGACGTAACCTTATTAGATGTTGAGCATCCTAAAACCCAACCTACGTTACTGGTGAAAGAACCGGGCTTTGATTTTTGGTTTAAACAAGACAATACATTTCGCGTCGCTAAAGGTCACTTTTACCTAGCTATGGACTCTCATTGTGCCGTAAAAGATATTAAGCATATGGCACTCACTCGTTTATTCGCTGACTTATTTATGGATAGTGTCGCTGAGCAATTTTACCCTGCAGAATTAGCTGGGCTTAGTTACCATTTAACATCACACCAAGGTGGTTTAACCCTTCATACCGCAGGTTTATCTTCGAGCCAATTGGCATTAGTTAATGAGTTACTAAGCGCATTATTTAACGTTGAAATATGCGCTAAGCGTTTTGCTGAATATAAAAAACAGCTAGTTAGGCATTGGCGAAATAGTAATCACAATAAACCTGTGGGTGAGTTATTTAGTGTTCTTGGTGCTAAAGTTATGCCATGGAACCCGCAACCAGATCAGCTTGCCAACGCACTTAAAGACACCAGTTTCCATCAATTTAATTGCTTTAGAAAAGCGTTTTTCAATGCCCTGCATGTGGAGTCTTTTTTACATGGAAATTGGCAAGAAAAAGATGCCATTGAGTTTCAAAAAGAAGTCGCTAACCACTTAGCCAAATCAGCAACGATTCAAGATTTAACACGCCCATTGCACGTAATAGAAAAAGTGTCTCGAGTGGAGCTTGAGTTAAACTGCAGCGACAATGCAATGGTCATTTATTATCAAGCACAGAGTGCTGAAGTAAGTGAAAAAATAAAAATGATGGCGCTAAATCACCTGATCAACCAAGATTACTTTAATGAGCTACGAACAAAGCAACAACTAGGCTACCTCGTTGGCGCTGGGTACGCACCTTTTAATACACGAGCAGGCATTGCCTTTTACGTGCAATCACCAGACTATTGCCCATCAACCTTACTAGCACGCCATAATGAATTTATAACCCTTGCGCTAGAAAATTTAAATCAATTAGACGAAGCACAATGGCAAATTCAAAAACACGGCCTCAAAACACATATTGCTGAAAAAGACAAAAATTTACGACTTCGTTCACAACGTTTATGGTTAGCAATTGGAAATCAAGATCACACATTTAACATGCAAAAAAAGCTGTTGAGCGCGCTTGAGGCACTGACAATAGATGAAATCAAAACATATATGCGTGAAACCTTTGATGATGATCGCGCAAGATATGAGCTACTGAGTTACCCTAAGGCAAAGAAACTTGCAAAAGATTCAGTTTCCTCGCATTCCCTTTGACACAACCAAAGCGTTCATTTAGATTATCAAGTGCAAACTAAAGAAGTGCATAATGATAATAAAAATAACGTTCAACCTGACATTACTTGTAAGCCTTGTTTTAAGCTTTAGCGTTTTGGCTAATAGCGGTCAAATGTTTGATCAAAAAACCTTACAATTTTATATACCCAGTGCATTTGTTGCACTGGTTTTGCCGTACCTGTTATTTACCATTCACAGACTTCGCCGATCACGTAAGCAACTACGACTATCAGAACACCGCTTAAAAAGTACCGTTGAAGGCAGTGGAGATACCCTATGGGATTGGAATGTAAAAACAGGTGAGATGTTACGCATAAACGACAAGTATATGATGAACAGTGATACCCAAAAGAGCTTCCCTCCTAATAAATCGCTTATACATCCAAATGATTTACCCAATGTCGAGCTACTTTTAAAACAACATTTTGCTGAACAGAGCGCTTTTTTTGAGGCCAGCTATCGGATAAAGGATAGTTTTGATCGATGGCGCTGGGTACTCGACCGTGGAAAAATCATTGAAAAAGATGCCAACTTAAAACCGCTTAGAATGACAGGGACCGTTCGCGATATCACTCGTTTAAAGTCTACTGAAGCGCGTCTTAACTTATTCGCAAAATGTGTAGAATCACTGACAGACGCCCTCGCTATCTATGATAGAAACTTTAACCTTGTTGACCTAAACCCCAGCTTTTTAAGCCAGTTTGGTGGTACTCGAGAGCATTATTTAAATAAGTCATTTTCACTCGTGGGTTATGAAGAAAGCTACATCGAAGAAATAAAAGACACCGTTAGACGCACCGAGCATTGGCAGCAAGAAGTCAAACTACGCAATGGTGAGCGTAAAATACTGCCCTTTGAAATTTCTATTGACGAAATTAAAAATGAATACAACCAAGTATGCAACTACGTCGTTGTGTATTCTGATTTAACTGAACGTAAAAAAGCAGAGTCTCAACTGCATAATTTATCCAATAGAGACAGAACGACGGGTCTTCCTAATCGCAACTTATTTTTCACTGACTTAAAAAAATTAGCTAAGAAAGATGATCATCATGCGTTATTGGTGTTTGATTTAGATGATTTTAAAAAAATAAATGACTCCTTAGGACACCAATTAGGCGACAGTCTTCTAGCAAAACTAGCAATGCGGTTAAACAAGCTCACTCGTGAAAAAGATGTATTTTACCGCTTGGGTGGCGACGAATTTGCGTTGGTCATGTCGGGGACTAATGATATTCACACCATCACACGTATGGCTAAACAATTTTTAGCAGCCATTGCGACTCCTTTTAAAATGGCAGGCCACGAATTAGTAATTACATCAAGTTTGGGCATTGTGCTGTACCCTGAGGATGGCAACACCCCTGAAATACTGCTAAAAAATGCGGACACCGCGATGTATCACGCTAAAAAGAAAGGCAATAGCTACTTATTCTTTAATGACACCATGAATCGCCAAGCAGTAAAACGCTTACAAATCGAAAACTTGATGCGTTTTGGTTTAAAAGAAGACCACTTTGAAGTGTATTACCAACCTAAAATGAATATTCGCACGGGTAAGTTTACCGGTATGGAAGCGCTCGTTCGCTTTATCACCCCTAAAAAAGGCATTATTAGCCCAGGCGTATTCATCCCTATCGCAGAAGAAACCGGGCAAATCATTGAAATCGGTGAGGTTGTTCTCAACAAAGCGTGTCGCGATGTAAAAGAGTGGTTAGATGCCGGCTTATTTAATGGTCGCGTTGCAGTTAACCTATCAGCAAAACAATTTAGCTTGCCTGATTTAACCACACGTATTGATATCATTTTGCAAAAAAATGAACTTCCGTCTTATTTCTTAGAGCTTGAAATAACGGAAGGTACAGTAATGGATGACCCACAAGACGCGATTTCTATTATGCGCTCATTAAGCGCACGAGGAATTCATTTAGCAATGGATGACTTTGGTACAGGGTATTCTTCACTGGCCTATTTAAAACAATTTCCACTCAACACACTAAAAGTAGATAAAGCTTTTATTGATGATATGGAAACTGAGCGTGGCCGCAACATGGTTGATTCAATCGTCACAATCGCTCACAACCTTGATTTACATGTGGTTGCCGAAGGGGTGGAACAAGCCAAACAAATTACAGTGCTAGAGCAACTCAATTGCGAAACAATGCAGGGATATTATTACTCTAAACCACTCTCAAAAACTGAGTTCACTGCGTTTTTGAAGAAACAATACAGCGACTCACAACCTAGCTTAATTCACCAAGCTTAAGGGCGCCAGACACACGCATCAGCGCCAACAGTGCGAAGTAATGCTCTACGATAGTGAACGTTAAATAAGTACCAGGCTATGGGCCCGAGTAACCCTGCCAGTACAACCCAACGCTTAACAGGCATGCCTTTTTTATTCACGTCTAAATACATAATGGCGATAAACACGACGCTGATCACAAAATACAAAGCGGGCCTCTTTAGGGTGGTTAATAAATGAGCGCGAAGTTTACCCAATCCATAGGTTGATTAAAAGTTTTGATTCTAAATAGCTGTCATTTTCTAAAATGATACTGAAACAAAAAAGCCGACAGTAAGGCGGCTTTCGTATATCTTCACTAAACTGCTAATTTATTTTTCAGCGCGGCCCATGAACTTTTGCTCAGCAGTATTAATACGAATACGATCACCCGTAGAAATATGCTCCGGTACTTGAATAATTAAACCCGTTGATAATCGCGCTGGCTTTGAGCGAGCGCTCGCTGAAGCGCCTTTAATTGAAGGGTCTGTTTCTTCTACAACCAGCTCAACACTTGATGGTAAATCTAAGCCGACAGGTGCGCCATCAATAACAATTACGTGAACGCCTTGTGTCTCTTCGTTTACAAACAAGATTTCTTCACTGATAGCATCTTTATTTAGGTTATATGGTGTGTAATCTTCATTATCCATAAACACATATTCATCCCCATCAATGTAAGAAAACATTGATTCACGACGAATTAAATCAGCTAATTTAAGCATGTCACTGTCTTTGAATGTTTCGTCAACTTTACCGCCTGTCACTACATCGTATAAACGCATACGGTATAAGCTTCCGCCAGCACGGCCTTGAGGCACAGAACGAACAATATCTTTAACCACTAACACGCGGTTATTGAACTCAATAGCAGTACCCTTTTTAACTTCACTTGCCTTAGGCATTGGTGTCTTCCTGTAATTTATTAATCCACAGAAACATACCACGAAATCAGCATTGTTCAATAAAAACCAAGTAACTTCGCAGAAGTTTTTGTACAACCTAGTAACTAACGCCAGAGAATACTGGCGTTAGTTATCTTCTACTTAACCTAAAAGCCAACTTTAACCCCTGCAGATAATTCACCAACATCGTTTTCAGCCACTTTGTAATACGTGTATTTTAGCAATAGTTCCGTATTTTCATACACTGCATACCCCACGGAAACACCTGCATAAGGGCGTGTATCGGTTTCTTTATACTTTAACATTGCCCCGCCCGTCATTTCACTTTGTGTTTTATACTGATGATGATAAGCCCCCAAAAATAGCGTTGAAGAAAGGGATTTTGATGGAATAAAACGATAACCTATCTCTGCTGCAATACCATTTGGCAAAATAGGCACATAACGAGACAAGTCAGAGTGTATATCGTTTGGCGTCGTCGTGTTTGCTGTTAGCTCAACACGCCCTTGCCCTAAATCAATATACCTCAAACCCATTTGCCAATTTCGAGTTAAGTTATAATAAGCGCCTAATGACCAACTGGTATCCTCATCGTCAACTAAAACAACACTTGCGTTTTGTTTTGGTGCAGGCAAGGAAGTTTTGGCTTTAGCTTGACCTACAGTTCCCTCAAACGTCCATGCGTTTGCCACTGCACCTGAGCTGAGCAAACACCCCGTCGTGACAACAGCAAAAGCAGGTAACAGTGATTTTCTGCGACTAATAACAAGCACTGAAATTAACAATAACCCTAATCCTCCCATACTCCCTCCTGATGACTTGTTACTAATGGCAACCGATTTAACAGCCTTTATAATTACCTCAACCTGTGCTGAAGACTGTGCACCTTTACTATCTCTGATAGTGTAATCAATCGTATCAACCCCTTCAAAGCCAACTTTTGGTGTGTACTGCAATGTACCATTTATATTAATTGAAGCGGTTCCTTGTGTAGCTTGTGCATCGACAATAAATAACTCATCACCATCTATATCGGTATCATTTCGCAGTACGTCTATTTCTATTGATGCCTGATCTGTTGTTGAAGCTGTGTCAAACACCGCTGTGGGCGCGTTGTTAGTTACAAGGTTCACTTTAGCCGTACTGTTAGATGTACCGCCTTGACCATCACTTATGCTGTATTCAATAGTCGCAACCCCAACAAAAGATGCTGGTGGAGTATAGAACAACTGATTGTCAACAATACTGACTTGACCAAAATCAACGGTTGCACCTGTTAATAACAGTGAATCATCATCTAAGTCGGTATCATTATTTAATACATTAATAGTAATAGATTCTCCTGCCCCGATTGTTACTTCATCTGGTTTAGCTTGTGGTAGTTGATTTGTGGTACGAACAACGGCGACACCACCTGGATCAACAATAGAGCGGTTTGCTTCACCATCATCATCGTTTGGCCCCCCATCAACAATCTGTAGTTGAACACACCATGAACCTTCAACTAACCCTGTAGTCCATTCATTACTCAATGGTGGAGGGCAATAACCAGGCTCACCGGCTGCCGAGAGTATTTGGTTTCCATCCGTTGTAACAAAGTCTACCCATTCACCGTCTTTCAGTTTTCTGTATACCGAGTTTTCAGAGATTGGATTTCTCTGAGGGAGCACAATACTATAAGTGTCGCCGGCATTTGGTAAACCAGACGCAATAAAATCAAACAATCCGCCAATGTTTATCGCATCATCGTCAGCAGGTAACTCACTGTCAAGCAGCTGTACACCACCTGTTTCATTTTGAGATACTGTTACCCCTTTTCGGATACATACGCCTGGCTCACCTTCAACCAAGAACTTATTACTGTCTTTAACTTGCTCCTGCATAACATTACATTCACTGATTGCGTCAAGGTAATCTGGAATACCGTCATTATCACTGTCACTGTAGCCTTCTTGATCGTCTGGCACTAAATCACCATCACTATCTTGTTGCGAGAGTGTTTCAAGTGCTTCGATGACCTCAATATAGACATCTCTTGTTGATGAAAGACGTGGTTGCCCATCATCCTCTGCAGTAACTGAAACCTTATAGATGCCTACACCCAAAGACTCTGTTGAGAAAGTAAACTCACGTTCATTGCTGCTGATGTTGGTAAGTGTCTCATCAGCAGAAAGCCAACTTAAACTAACATTGTCATTGGGGTTAACATCTTCTGCGGTGCCAGTAATGGTGACAGGCTCATCACTAATGGTAACCAATGTTCTTATTTGGTCTCCTTGCTTAACCGATGTTGTAATTGTAGGTGCGACATTCTCTTCAACAATATCAATGGTGGTGGTTGATTTAGCGCCTAGGTTTATAGTATCCGCGAGCGACACTGTAATTGTTTCGTTGCCTTCTACCTCTGAATCAGCAAATACAGTGAAAGTCACACGGCCTTCAACCCCCTCTTCGATAACGATTTCGCCAGATGTTAAGTCATGATCTGAACTATCAGAAGAGCCCGCTACAGTGTAAGGAATAACGACCGGATAAACTGGAGATTCACCATTTAAAAAGACACTAAATCGATGATTCTGATCTTCAGCTACTTGGCTATCTTTACTTAAGGAAATGAGCGGGAACACATTAATTGTTTGTGTCGCGATTGCTTCAAGACCATTACCATCAACGGCTTTCCAATATACCAAATGATTACCTGGTGAAAATAGCAAGTTTGAATCAACCAAAGACACACCAATGCGATTCCCTTGGCTATCTGATGCTAGCGGTACACCTAAGTCAACTTTCGTGAATAACCCTTTTGCGTCAACATCGACATCTAGAGGAGTTTCAATTGTTGGTAAATTATCGCCTAATTGATTTAACGTTAATCTAGCTGTTGATTTACTGCGCGCTTTGTCAGGGTCTTCAATCAAGTAATTAATCTGGATTGTTCCCTGTGTACTTGCTTGAGAGGTGTAAACTATCAACCCATTTTCAATAGTAACCGATCCTACACTCGCGCTTGCACCTATTATGCTTAATTGCTGTTCATCAGCATCGGTGTCATTTTCTAGTACATCAAGCGTGTAAGTATTTTGTTCATTTTCATCAAACTCGAAAATATCAGGGTTTGCTACCGGAAGATCGTTCACCGAAGATACATCTAAGTTTACCGTCGCCAGTGCTGATTGTTCTAACCCATCACTAGCTAAGTATGTAAAGCTATCACGACCAAAGTAATTTAGGTTTGGCGTGTAAGTAAACGACGTGCCTTGCAGGGTTAATGAACCAAACTGTGGCTGCGAGTTAATAACTAAAGTTATTACATCCCCATCGGCATCCATGATTGTCGGTGAGAACGTGATGGCATCATCCTCAAGTAAATTCAGCGTAGCATCTTGTGCAACAGGTGCTTCATTTGTGTCATTCACCTTAATTGAAAATGACGCTAAGCTTGCAGTCATGCTGCCATCACTAACACTGATCACAATGCCAGCTTGTGTACCCACATCCTCATTTGTTGGTGTGCCACTTAGTCGCCCTGTTGTGGTATCAAAGCTCGCCCAACTTGGCTTATTCGTGATGCTAAAGCTTAATGTGTCACCGTCCATATCTTGTGCACTTGGCGTAAAGCTGTACGTTTCATCCTCGTTCACTTGCGTCGCGGGCACGCCACTGATACTCGGCGCATCATTGGTGTTAATTACCGTTATGCTAAATGGCGCTAAGCTTTGCGTTTGCGTGCCATCACTCACACTGATAATGAGGTTGCTGTAACTACCAACTTGTTCATTCAGTGGCGTACCGCTCAATTCACCCGTTGCGCTGTTAAAGCTTAACCAACTGGGTTTGTTACTGATACTAAACGTTAAGGTGTCGTTGTCGGCATCACTCGCTGTTGGAATAAATTGATAGCCGCTGTCTTCGTTCACTGACGTTGCAGGTGCACCGCTTATCAACGGTGCGTCATTTATACTCGTCACTGTGATGGCGATATTCGCCACCTCTGAGTTTAGCTCGCCGTCATTGGCGACAACACTGACTGAGTCACTGCCATTAAAGTCACTGTTTGGTGTGTACACCAAACTATTGCCCGTTAAGCTTACGCTGCCATTGACCGCGTCCGTCACCACGGTATAACTCAGACTTTGTCCTTCAATGTCTTCACCCGATAAAGTCACTGTTAGTGGTGTATCTTCATCTGTTGACAAGGCTTGCCCTGCGAGCGTTGGTTGGTCGTTAATCGGGGTTATCGTTAATGATACCGTCACAGCATCCGAGTCAACCTCACCATCATTGGCTACAAACGTAAAGCTGTCTGCGCCGTTGGCGTTCGCGGTTGGGGTGTAAAGCCAGCTGTCATTACTTTGCTGTACCAAGCTGCCTTTTGTGACTTCATCAACAATACGGTAGCTCAAGGTGTCTTGGTCGACATCGGTTGCCACTAATGTCAATAGAATTGAACCGTCTTCATCCAGTGTTTGCGCTTGTGCGCTGGCCACTGGCTTGTCGTTCACTGACGTTACTGTCATCGTGACCGTAGCCACATTTGAAACTGCACCTTGGCTGTCTTTTACTGTGTACGTAAAGCTGTCATTACCAAAGAAGTTGGCATTCGCCGTGTAAATAATTGCCCCGGTATTGGTAACGCTTGTTTGACCGTTCGTTGCATCACTCACCACCGTGACACTGCTTACATCGAGGCTGTCGCCTTCGTCAACATCACTGTCATTACCCAGTACATTGACTTCAAACTGCCCCTCCTCTTGCAGCTGCGCAGTGTTATCAAGTGCCACGGGCGCATCATTAATCGCATTGATTGTCAGCGTCACAGTCGCGGCCTCTGAAGCCAGCCCTTCACTGTCTGTCACGGTGTAAGTAAAGCTGTAAACACCGTTGATGTTTGTCTTCGGTGTAATGGCTAAACTGCCATCGGCATTGACACTCACACTGGCAAAGCTGTATTCACCTACGCCATCTCCTTTATCTTCTAACAATACATTCGCGCCATTGAACCCTTGGTCTTCAACGTCTGAATCATTCGTTAGAATGGCAATACTCGTGGCGGTATCTTCGTCTGTAGTTACTGCATCATCAACCACTACTGGGCGGTCATTCACGGCACCAATATTAATCGTCACCGTTGCGGTGTTAGAGGCTAAACCTTCGCTGTCTGCAATGGTGTACGTGAAAGTGTCTTGGCCGACTTCGTTACTGTTCGGTGTATAAACAAAGGTACCTGCGGTCTCATCAATGCTTACTTGCCCTTTATTTGGTGAGCGCACAACCGTGATTGCACCTGTGGGTATAACATCTTCCACATCAGTTGTTTGCGATCTTAGCACGGTGACAACAGACGCTGTATCTTCTAATGTATTAACCTCTATAGCAGCTGCAACGGGTGCATCATTGACTGGTGTAATATCAACAGTCACTGTTGCAGTATTTGATGTATTCCCTGCAGCATCTTTAACTGTATACGTAAAGCTATCAGTACCTGTTTCGTTTTGTGTAGGAGTATACGTCGCGACACCATTGGTAATGCTGACATTACCTTTAGTCGGTGCCACTAACACGGCAGCTGATGCAACGACCATATCACCTTCTGCATCGGTGTCATTATCGGTCAAGCTAAATGTAATGCTGGTATCTTCATTAGTTTGCGCCGTATCATCCTGCGCCACTGGTGCGTCTGCTATGGCGTTAATCGTCAGTGTTGCAGTATAAAGCGGTGACAATTCGTCTAAACTATCTTTAATTTGATAGGTAAAGCTGTCAGAGTTATCTTCCCCGCCATTATGCGCATAACTAAAGCTACCATCGGCTTGTGCTAATAACTCACCAAATTGCGGCTGACTTACAATAACCAAAGACAAGCTGTCTCCGCTATCGATGTCGTCATCAGTGGCGTTACTTAATAAGCCGGTGGCACTTGTCACCGTTAATGTTTGTGCTTCATCCAATGTAAATGCAGCGTTTTGTCCCACCGGTGCATCGTTGGTGTTGGTCACCTCAATCGCAAAGACCGGTAAGCTGACGCTCACAGTACCATCCGATGCACTTATTACAATGCCTTGCTGTATGCCAACATGTTCATCCGTTGGTGTGCCGCTGATTGCCCCCGAATTAACATCAAAATTAAGCCAACTTGGCTTATTACTAATGGAGAACACAAATACATTGTTATCAACATCAGTGATTGTAGGCGTGAATGAATAAGTACTGTCTTCTGCTATGGTTGTACTCGGTGCGCCCGATATCACAGGCGCATCATTAATATTAATGACCTCCAAGCTAAATGCAGATAGTGCTGCAGTCATGCTGCCATCACTAACACTGATCACAATGCCAGCTTGTGTACCCACATCCTCATTTGTTGGTGTGCCACTTAGTCGCCCTGTTGTGGTATCAAAGCTCGCCCAACTTGGCTTATTCGTGATGCTAAAGCTTAATGTGTCACCGTCCATATCTTGTGCACTTGGCGTAAAGCTGTACGTTTCATCCTCGTTCACTTGCGTCGCGGGCACGCCACTGATACTCGGCGCATCATTGGTGTTAATTACCGTTATGCTAAATGGCGCTAAGCTTTGCGTTTGCGTGCCATCACTCACACTGATAATGAGGTTGCTGTAACTACCAACTTGTTCATTCAGTGGCGTACCGCTCAATTCACCCGTTGCGCTGTTAAAGCTTAACCAACT
>NZ_LOFH01000008.1 GCF_001469215.1 Pseudoalteromonas sp. H105 | reverse complement strand
ATTTAAAACCGAAGTTTTATTTAACTCTGTGATTAGCTCGTGCCCCGCTATGCGTTGCGCTCTGCCGTCTCAGTGGGGTCGCATTATAGGGAGATCCGAAAACAGATCAACCCTTTTTTTCGATCTTTTGAAAAAAAAGAACTGTTTGAACACTTTTAAAGCAAAGTGCGGTATTTTGCTACAAAAAAAGGCTCAATAGAGCCTTTTTACTTAACTATAAATTTCCAACCTGCTTTAGCTTGCTGTTTAGACTCAAGCAGCAGCTCACTCGCCATTAATGGATGTGCTTTTAGCCAGCCTTCTTCAAAAGAAAGGGTTAACACCTCATTATCCGCAGTTAAGCTCAACTTAGGCAGTACGTCATCTTGGCGACGCATAGATAAAATTACAGCAATTCTAATTAGCCTTGTTATATATTGTGCTAATTGCTGATGACATCCTAAATATGCAAAGGCATCTTTTTGTAAGTCAGAGCGGTGCGCATTTGTAGCGGCGACTATAATTTTATGCTCTGACTGAGAAAAACCTGGCATATCTGTGTTTTCTAAAATGTAAGCTGTGTGTTTTTGGTATTGCTTATATTCAATGAGCAAACCTATTTCATGCAGCTGAGCGATAGCTTTTAATAAAGCAAAGCCACCTTGCTCTAAAGCAATCCATTGTGCGCTCACCTGATGCGCTAAATGATTACTTAATTCAGCAACTCGATTTGATTGCTTTTGATCAACATGATAGCGACTCATAAATGCATCAACAGTACGCTTACGAATATCATGGTTGTGAAATTCTGGAATCATACTATAAAGAACGCCTTCGCGAAGCGCTCCACCAGCAAGTCCCATCTTATCAATTTCAAGGCATTCAAATAATGCAATTAAGATTGCAAGACCTGATACAAAGACTAATCTTCTTTCCTCACTCAAACCGGGCAAATCAAGTTCAGCAATCGTAGTAAAGGCCGTTGACTGCTTTTTTATTTCAAGTAGCTTATCGAGGCTTAATGTTTCATCTAATGATTGAGCAACCATGATTTCTTGGATTGCTTGTACTGTACCTGATGCACCGGAGGCAATTTCCCAGCCAGCTTCTTTGTAACTTGGTGCAATTTCAGCAATAACTTCTTTTGCAGCCTCAATAGCAGCATTGAAATTTTTATCACTTAATGTGCAATCTTTAAAGTAACGCTCAAGGTATGTAACACAACCCATGTTCAGACTTTTATAGTGCAGTGCATCAAAGCCTTTGCCAATAACAACTTCAGTACTTGCACCACCAATATCAATCACCAACTGTCGACCAGAACAAGAAGAAGTATGCGCGACACCTTTGTAAATTGTGCGGGCTTCAAGTTCGCCACTAATTACATTAATTTTGTGAGCAAGAATTTGTTCTGCTTTTTGCTTAAATACATCAGCGTTGGTTGCCAACCTCAAGGTAGCAGTTGCAACAATGGTTATGTTAGCTTTTGGAATATCTTGAAGACGCTCGGCAAAAAGTGCCAAACACTCCCAACCTCGTTGCATAGCTTCAGCGCTTAACAAATTATCCTCGTCAAGCCCTGCCGCTAATCTAACTTTGCGTTTAACTCGACCTATGGTTTGTAGGCCACCAGCAATTGATTTAGCAATCAGCATATGAAAGCTGTTTGACCCTAAATCAATTACTGCATAAACATTTTTTTGCGGTTTAAGTTGCCCCACCGTTCAAAAACCTCTAGTTACTACTACAACTCTACTTCGGGCGTAAATTACGACCGTGCTTTTTGGTAACTATTGTTTGGTCTACGTCCGCCGTTATTACTACGATTACGAGGGCCTGTCGAATAGTTGCGCTTTCTTTGAATAGTAGGTTTTGTTAAATCATCAAGCAATGCACTTTTATCGTAATGTGATAAAGGAATGCTATGTTCTATGTATTCTTCAATTTCATGCAGATTATATGCGTATTGTTCACATGCAAAGCTAATGGCTTTGCCTGATGCGCCAGCGCGACCAGTACGACCGATACGGTGAACATAATCTTCACAATCATCAGGTAAGTCAAAGTTAAATACATGACTCACTTCGGGGATATGTAAACCACGTGCAGCAACATCAGTGGCCACGAGGAAATCGAGTTCGCCATTCGTAAATTGTGCTAGGATCGATTGGCGTTTTTTCTGATTTACGTCACCCGTCAACATACCAACGCGATGTCCATCTTCTTTTAGCCATGCGTACACTGTTTCACAGCTGTGCTTAGTGTTTGCAAAAACAATCGCTTTATCTGGCCACTCTTCTTCAACTAAAGTAAGTAATAATTTAATTTTGTCTTCTTGAGATGGTTGAAATAACTCTTCTGAGATTCGCTTGCCCGTTTTAACATCAGGCTCAACTTGTACATGCTCAGGATTTGTCATGTGTTCAAATGCTAACTCTTGCACACGGTATGAAAGCGTTGCAGAAAATAATAAATTAAGGCGCTGCGAAGTGTCTGGCATACGGCGAAACATATAGCGAATGTCTTTTATGAAACCTAAATCAAACATGCGATCGGCTTCATCTAACACCACAACCTCAATCTCATTAAGGGTATAGCAACCTTGTTTATATAAATCGATTAGGCGACCTGTGGTACCAATTAAAATATCTACGCCTTTTTCTAACTGCGCACGTTGTTTTTCGTAATCTTCGCCACCATATACTAAACCTAAGTTAAGATTACAGTGTGGCGCTAAAATTTTAGCATCTTTATGAATCTGAATCGCAAGCTCCCGCGTAGGGGCCATGATCAGGGCTCTTGGATGTTTACTAGGTGCTTTGCTAGATTGTAATAACCGATGGCATGTGGCGGTTAAAAACGCCAACGTCTTACCTGTCCCTGTTTGTGCTTGACCCGCAATATCACGGCCATCACAAATAAAAGGTAGGCATTTAGCTTGAATGGGTGTGCAATATTCAAACCCATTTTCGGTTAAACCGGTAACCACTTCCGGTGCGATAGCAAAGTCTGAAAACTTTTTATCGGTCAAATGTGTCTTAGTCATAGCGTTTAAGCATAACGTTTAAACTTGCAATAAGAAACAAGAGTGTTTAAATACGCATTAAATAATTCGCCTAACTTATCGGAGAGCGCAATGAGCGAGAAAATTATACAATTAACTGACGATGGCTTTGAAGCTGACGTATTACAATCAGACAAGCCTGTACTAGTTGATTTTTGGGCTGAATGGTGCGGACCTTGTAAAATGATCGCCCCTATTCTAAATGAAGTGGCTGACGAATTTGATGGCCGTGTTGTTATCGGTAAATTAAACATCGACCAAAACGCAGGTACACCACCAAAATTCGGTATTCGTGGTATTCCAACACTCCTTCTTTTTAAAGATGGCCAAGTTGCAGCAACTAAAGTTGGCGCACTTTCTAAAACACAACTTGTTGAGTTTTTAGAAAACAACATCTAACACCCAGTAAAAAAAGGGCTAATTGCCCTTTTTTTACGTTTATTTTGTATAAAGACTGGACGCTGGGCCAGTGAGCTGCTAGTTTATAAAGCCAACTAATCCTTAGTTTACCAACAAACCTCTCTCACTAATCAATATCGATTAAATGAGTATGATAACTGTAATAAAGAACCCACCAATATGCATTTACGCGAATTAAAAGACAAGTCTATAAAAGAACTTGTAGCCTTAGCTGAGTCCATGGGGCTCGAAAACGTAGCCCGCTTAAGAAAGCAAGATATCATCTTTGCTATCCTTAAGGCCCACGCCAAAAGTGGAGAAAATATTTTTGGCGGTGGTGTATTAGAAATACTTCAGGATGGTTTTGGTTTCCTAAGATCATCAGAAGCGTCTTACTTAGCTGGCCCTGATGACATTTATGTATCACCTAGCCAAATTCGTCGTTTTAGTATGCGTACTGGTGACTCAATTATGGGTCTTATTCGTCCGCCAAAAGACGGTGAGCGTTACTTCGCACTGTTAAAAGTAAACGAAGTAAACTTTGATAGGCCAGAAAACTCTCGAACTAAAATCCTTTTCGAGAACCTTACTCCACTTCATGCTAATGAGCGATTGCGCATGGAGCGAGGAAATGGCAGTACTGAAGATATTACAGCCCGCGTACTTGACTTAGCATCACCAATCGGACGCGGCCAACGTGGTTTATTAGTAGCACCGCCAAAAGCGGGTAAAACAATGCTACTACAAAACATTGCTCAATCAATCACCCATAATCACCCTGATGCAACATTAATGGTATTGCTGATTGACGAACGCCCGGAAGAAGTTACTGAGATGCAGCGTCTTGTAAAAGGTGAAGTAATTGCGTCAACATTTGATGAACCGGCAAGCCGTCACGTTCAAGTGGCTGAAATGGTGATTGAAAAAGCAAAGCGTTTAGTTGAACACAAGAAAGATGTCATCATCTTACTTGATTCAATCACCCGTTTAGCGCGCGCTTATAACACGGTTATTCCTTCATCAGGTAAAGTACTTACCGGTGGTGTTGATGCTAACGCACTACACAAACCCAAACGCTTCTTTGGCGCGGCACGAAACGTTGAAGAAGGTGGTAGCTTAACAATTATTGCAACTGCACTTATTGATACCGGCTCTAAGATGGATGAAGTTATCTACGAAGAGTTTAAAGGTACGGGTAATATGGAATTGCACCTAAATCGTAAGATTGCTGAAAAGCGTGTTTTCCCAGCTATTGATTTTAATCGTTCAGGTACTCGTCGCGAAGAGTTACTCACAAAACCTGATGAACTACAGAAAATGTGGATCTTACGTAAGATTGTTCATGAGATGTCAGAAATTGACGCGATGGAATTCTTAATTGATAAACTCTCAATGAGCAAAACAAACGATGAGTTTTTTGACTCTATGAGACGCCAGTAAGCATAATGACATTATTGAGAAGCTCGCTTAATGGCGAGCTTTTTTGTTTGTGTATCAACTCACTATCTTCCCCTCTATGAATCTCCCCAACCTAAGCAGGCTACATACCCTACGTTATTTTTTAATTTCTCATATGCCGTAAAACATTTTTTGTCGTCTAGTCTTTTTTAACTATACTTATTTTGAATCAATCTTAAATATACAAAAAATAAGTTGATTGATAGCTGTCATATTAAAAAGGAAAATCAGAATGACGATTACCCAAAGTTTAGTACTACTTCAGTGCTTTTTTATTGTCAGTATTGGGCTGGTTTGTTATTCATTTAACTTAGCCCCTACTGTCATTGCTACTTTATATTTAACCGTATTAGTACCTGTGTATCTCTTTTATCTCTTTACTAAGCGAAAGTTAGCGCTACCTGATAAATATCTAAACACCTTGATGGAAAACTTAGTAAGTAATGACGGTATTAACTTTACTTTTCGGTTTGATGAAAGTGACCCTGCAATCCCCTCCTCTTGCTTAGCACTGAACGCCAGTTTAACGACTATTGAGCACCTATTTGAAGAACTGCAAATATCCTCAGATAGATTACGGCCGATGGCCAATGAGCTAAGAGATACCTATGCATCAATGACCCAAAAAGCAACAATTCAGTACTCTCATGGTCAAGAACTTGCCCAAACAATCCAAAAGATGCTCAACACATCGAGTGAGCTTGGTGTTAATGTTAAAACCATTTATAACTCAGTTGCAAATGCAACAGAGTCAGTAAAGAAAACACGTATTGATTCAGATAAGAGTCAAACAAGCTTACTCGCATTAGCGAATAACATTGAACAAACCAGTGAACACATAAAGCAACTTAAACAAGACAGTGACAATATTGGATCCGTTATTGAAGTCATTAATGCCATTGCTGAACAAACAAACTTACTTGCATTAAACGCTGCCATAGAGGCTGCTAGGGCGGGTGAACAAGGCCGAGGCTTTGCTGTTGTTGCTGATGAGGTGCGTAATTTAGCATCACGTACGAGTAAATCGACACAAGAAGTAAGCGCCATGGTCAGTAAAATTCAACAGAGCACTGATTTAGCGCATACTTTAATGAATACAGCCTTAGATGAAGCGCAACAAACGGTGTCGCTTACCAAAACGTCAAGTAGCGAAATTACAGCTATTGAGACTGCAGTACTTGAGATCAGTGAGATGTCTAATGCCATCAATCAACAAGTGAGTAATCAAAAGCAATTTTCTGATGAATCACAAGCGAGTATCAACTCATTGGTCGAACTAAATTCTGATGCCCTATCGAACTCAAAAATACAAGCCGTTTCAAGTAACGATTTACACCTGCTTGCAACAAGTCTAGAAGAAAAGTTCAGCTTTTTCCTTGTTACTCAACATGCTACTGATACCGCACCAAGGAAACGTTCCTATCAAAAAGAAGTCATCACTGAGGAACCGACAGAAAATGATATAGAATTATTTTAACGAATACGCATCTAATGCATCAATTAACACATGCGTTAACGAGGCAACATCATCAACCTCGTATTTATCACGATTATTCAATAATGCTTGATCTAAATTTAAAGCTGGCTTGATGACATCGTGAACTTCAAACATTTGAGCAGCCCCAAGAATACGATGGCTGTCTTGCTGAAGCGCTTTGTAATCACATTGCTGTAGATGCATACTCAAAGATTCAGCTTCTTCTCTAAAACTTTTGATGAAACTCTGTGTTAAGTCTGTCATATCGACTTTACTTTCACTGACAGGCTGCTTGTTATTCTGCTCTAATTGACTAGCTAAAGTATTATAAAACACTTTTTTGTCTATTGGCTTACTTAAGTACCCTGTAAAACCTAGCGACATATAGTTTTCAATTTCATGGCTCATTGCGTTAGCAGTTAAAGCGTAAATTGGGTTACTAAAGCCACATTGCTGCAATAACGCCAGTGCGCTAAGCCCATCCATAATGGGCATTTGAATATCAAGCAAAACAATGTCGGGGTACTGTTGTAAGCATTGCTCAACGGCTTTCTCACCATCACTCACTGCAATCACCTCAAGACCTAAAGAGGTAAGATAACGAGTTATCAAGCGTCGATTATCAGGGTGATCCTCAGCTAAGACAACCTTTCCCTGAAGTTGAACCTGCTGACTGTTACGAATGACCGAGCTTGATAAAGGACCTGCGCTCTTTTGTTTACACGGCAAATTAAAAATAAACTCACTGCCTTTATCTGGTTCACTTAGTGCACTGATATACCCGCCCATCATCATCGCTAACTGTTGTGATAACGACAATCCTAATCCCGATCCTCCAAAACGACGGCTAATGGTATTGTCACCTTGTTGAAAGCACTCAAAAACCATTTTTAATTGTTCAACACTCATGCCTATGCCTGTATCAATCACATTGAATTGGACACCGCTCTGCGTTTTGCTCAATCGGAGTGTGACACTTCCTCGTTGAGTGAACTTTATTGCGTTGGTCAATAAATTAATTAATATTTGTTTTACACGCATTAAATCGAGTTTAACCCAGTGGCTTTGCGCTAATTGGTTCTCAAATGCTAAAGATAATCCTTTTTGAGATGCGTGCGCTTGGCACATTTCATACACATCATTCACCAATTCAATAAGATCAAACTTTGTCAAATGAAGCTCCAACCTATTTGCTTCAATTTTGCTGATATCCAACACATCATTTATTAAGTCTTTTAAATGGTCACTGTGTTTTTTTATTACCAACAACTCAGCCTTAAGATCTTGTGGTTCATATAAACCATTAATGAGGTCATCTGTTTGTCCAAGAATAGCGGTTAACGGCGTGCGGATCTCATGGCTAATATTAGCAAGAAATTGGCTTTTAACTTCATTGGCTGCTCGCAATTCTTGTGCAACAAATTGCAGCTCCTGCGTTCGCTGTTCGACTTGTTCACTTAGCTGAATCTTGGCTTTTCTTTCTATAGAGCGACGATACAATGCAATGCTACAAATTAGCCCAAGCACCATGACTATTGCTAGTAAGATAGATAGCTGCGAACGCTTAGCAATTTTTAGATCTTGCAAGTCTCGTTCTTGCTTTAACTGCAGGATTTCTTGATTGAGTTGATTCGCTTTAAATTGGGTTTGAAATACCGTGAGTGCCTTAACAACCTCTTCACTGCGTATACTCTGCTGGTACTCAACAAATTTCGCATGTAAGTCGACCGCTTGCTTATAATCCCCCACGCTTGCAAGTAGTAGCGAATTAATGCCTAACCCTTCCTTAGCCAACATCACATTGTTGTATTTTTTAGCAAGTGCAAAAGACTCGTTTAAATTTACTCTTGCTTCATTGATATTCCCTTTCACTAGCTGAACTTTTGCTAACACATGCAAAGCAGTCAATAAAAGAGACTTGTTATCGGCTTTAATCGCAAACTCTTTCGCAGCAAGCGCGTGATAATTAGCTGTGTCTATTTCATTTAATTTAAGGTTTAAATTGGCTAAATTTTTATGGCGGATTGAAAGTTGATAAGCATCATTAATGCTTTGATAATACCGTAAAGCTAATTGATAATAATGTAATGCTAATTGGTTACGTCCTGACTCAACGTAAGCCACCCCCATATTTCCATAGACTTGGGCAATGCCATCTTTATCATCGAGTTGTTGAAATACCGCTAATACTTCACGGTAAAACTCTAAAGCCGAGTCATAACGCGACAGTTTAATATATATTCCTGCAATGTTATGAAGGATATCCGCTTTATCTTGCACACTTCCGTGTGTTTCATAAATCGCTTTTGCTTTTTGATAATGGTCCAAAGCCAGATCCATGTTATACATATCAAAATAAGCTAAACCTATATTACTCAATAAATTGGCCTGCTTCAAAGCGTTATTTAGTTGCTTTGCAATGGCTAAAGCCCGACTGTATTCTTTTATCGCCTGCTGCATTAGCCCTTGATAGTAGTAAACCACACCTTGCATTTTTATAGAGCGGAAATATTGCTCCGGGGAGTCGTTTATATTGCTATTTTTTTCTTGCGATTGATAAAAATCTAATGCGAGGGGGTAATCATTCTCGGTGAATGCGCGTTCAGCCATCGTGCTGTAAATCGCTAGTCGTTGTTGTGATGTGAGTTGTTTGGTCAAAAGCAGCTGGTCAGCTATCTCTTTTTTTTGCTGCCAATCAGTCACCTGATTAAATTGTTCAAGTAAAGGGTCTTGAGGCTCAGCAAAGCAGATAGTTGACGCCACGCCAAGTACAGTAATAAACGCAATAAAAAAAAGCCGCTTAAACTTACCTAACATAAATCTGTCCTTGGTATTTGAATCCGCTAAAACGACACGCGCCTTATTTGAAAGCTAACTGACAACCCAAGCAGCATGTGTATATAATAATTTTATCAAGATACACTATTACCTAGAGTTCGAACAATGCTTAACCCACTTATAGATGAGATTTTTGAACGATTACTAACAAAACAGGTATGGAAAGTCCACACTTTAGCATTGGAACTATCAGAGGGAGGTATCATAATGACTCTTGATGAGGATCCCTACCGTGATTTATTTAAACGTAACTTCTTAATAATGAATGCACTGTTTCAATTGCAGCAACAACTTGCTCCTACCCAAACATTATCGATCGCAAGCTTACATATCAAATTAGAAGACTCACACACAGAAAACCCAATCACACAAATAGACCCCTTAAGAGACTATTACTTAGATTGGCAAAACTATGATACGTCAGCCGATGAAGTGAATGCATTATTAAATCAATTTTGGCAAGATTTTGTCGCCACTAAACCAGTAAAACCCAAAATAAGCATAAGCCAGCGCAACGCAATTCTTACACAATGGCAACTGGATGAGCAAGCAAGCTTAAAAATGATACAAAAGCGGTGGCGACAACTAGCGTTTCAATATCACCCAGATAAATCCTCAGAGGATGAAGAGGTATTTAAACGTATTCGAGAAGAATATGAGCAGCTTAAGGCTAGCTGCTCAAATAGATAAATAAGTAATTAACGAGTGAGTCGACGAGCGCGGATTTTACGCCCTTTAATATTACCTTCAGTTAATTTACGTAATGCTGGTTTTGCACAATTGCGTTCGACCGCAACAAATGCCACGTTATCAAGCACGTTAATTTTACCCACTTGGCGGCCTGCAATACCTTCTTTACCTGTTAGCGCACCTAAAATATCACCGGCACGCACTTTTTGCTTTTTACCTGAGTCAATCATTAGTGTGGCCATTTCTGGTTTATACGGTGGTTTTTCTAGCAAGCTAAATGGTGGTAGCTGTTCAGGCAAAAAATCACATTCGTAATGGTCGCCAATTTGCGCCACTTTGAACTGCTCAGCATCACCATAGATTGAACACGCAATGCCTTTTTTACCTGCACGACCAGTACGGCCAATACGATGTACATGTGTTTGAGGGTCATGCGCTAAATGGTAATTAATCACCATGTCCATATCGTCGATATCCAGACCACGAGCAGCTACATCGGTTGCCACTAAAATAGAAGCACTTTTGTTAGCAAAATGAATGAGTGTACGTTCACGATCGCGCTGCTCCAAGTCGCCATGTAAAGCCACGGCACTAAAACCTTCAGCGGCGAGATCATCACACACTTGCTGTGTTTCAACCTTAGTATTACAAAATACCACACAGCTTGTTGGTTGAAACTTTAACAGCAACAACTTCAGTGTATTAAAGCGCTGCTTGTTATTATCCATCTTATAAAAATACTGTTTGATGGTGCTTTTTTCTTGCTCTTCTTCAACTTTCACCATCACCGGGTTTGTTAAAACACGCTTTGCAACCGCTTCAATCGCACGTGGAAATGTCGCACTAAATAACAGTGTTTGACGCTGTTGTGGTATGCAATCGATAATTGCATCTAATGTATCTTGAAAGCCCATATCGAGCATTTGATCGGCTTCATCCAAAACTAAAGTTTCAACATCGTCTAAACGAAGAGTGCCTTTGCGGATATGGTCATCAACACGCCCTGGTGTGCCCACTATAATATGTGCACCATGCTCCAACGAACCAATTTGTGGGCCAATAGACACACCGCCACAAAGGGTAAGTATTTTTATATTATGAATGCCACGCGCTAATTTGCGCATTTCAACCGCGACTTGCTCAGCAAGTTCCCTTGTTGGGCAAAGTACCAAAGACTGAATACGAAAGCGCTTTACGTTAAGTTTAGCCAGCACTCCTAAGCTAAATGCCGCGGTTTTACCCGACCCTGTTTTAGCTTGCGCAATGATATCTTTACCTTCAAGTACTGGCGGTAAGCTCTGTGCCTGAACAGCCGTCATTTGGCTATAACCTAAAGTAGATAAATTATCGACCAAACCAGAAGGTAAAGCGAGTGAAGAAAATGCAGTTGCAGTCAAAATTATTTCCAAACAAAAAAGTTAATGAGCAAGGCTAAAACGTTACCTTGGATTATTGCGCTAATAATAGCAGAAATAGCTATTAGCGACCATTAACTACCATTGTTATAAATTACTCAATAAAATAATTGTAAATGACATGTATTTTCATTAAGATTCGTACTGTTTTTATAACTCAGCCGGAAGCATTGAATGAAATTTAGTCCACTTTATCTCGCCCTTGTAGCGACTGCAGGCACATTGAGTGCAGCAGAAAATAACGAAAGCATAGAAAAAATAGAAGTTAAAGGCACTTACTTTA
The DNA here is from genome assembly GCF_001469215.1 of Pseudoalteromonas sp. H105. Lineage (GTDB taxonomy): Bacteria > Pseudomonadota > Gammaproteobacteria > Enterobacterales > Alteromonadaceae > Pseudoalteromonas. The sequence continues at coordinate 241,445 of NZ_LOFH01000008.1, read as the reverse complement.
ATGACTACAAAGTAGACAATGCTAACGGAGCAATGCGCACATCGGCATCATTACTTGAAACGGCACAATCGGTCACTGTTATTACAGACACAATCGTAAACGAACAGCTTGCCACCACATTAGGTGAAGTACTAACAAACGACGCCAGCTTAACGGCAGGCTCACAACAACGTAACCGTGAAGTATTTAATCTTCGCGGCTTTGAGCTAAGTTCTGGTACTGGTTACTTACGTGATGGTCACCAACATTGGTCACACTACCAGCAGCCAATCGAAATATTACAACAAGTTGAAGTGATAAAAGGTCCATCAAGTATTTTATATGGCCAGTCAGGTCCTGGTGGCTTGGTTAATATGGTTACAAAAAAACCAACTGCACAAACATTATTTAATGCCAGTGCAGATTTAGATCAACATGGTTCGACTCGCTTTATGCTTGATGCTAGCGGTGCATTAACAGCAGCTGAAGATTTGCGTGCTCGCGGTGTATTAGTAAAGCAAGACGTTGAATATTGGCGTGAATACCAAAATGGTGAAAACCGTGAACGCGACCGCTTCTTAGGTGCTTTAGTTGTTGACTATGATATTAGCGACAATGCACTTGTACGCGTTCATTATGATCGTACCGATGACAAAGCCGGCTTAGATACAGGTGCCTGGATTGATGACAACGCTAACGTAATTGGTGATGACAAAACTATTCGCGATATGTCTTGGGCGTTTACTGATATAACCGTTGAAAACCTTGGTATAGATTTTAATATATTTTTATCTGATGATTGGCAAGTTAACTTAGGTTATAACGAACAAACTTTCGAGCGCCAACGTTTTGAATCTGCACCTCGTAAACCGTCTAATTTTATGGAAGGCGACAGTTATGAATCTCGCCCTTACGACCGTTTTGATGATTGGCAATTTACGACTGCATTTATTGATTTAATTGGTGAATTTGAAACAGCCGGTGTAGACCATCAGTTTCTAATTGGTGCTAACTCGCTTGACTATTATTACGGTCAATTACGTACAACCAGCGACTACATTTATTACTCAGCTGGCGAAAGTCAACCTGCAAGTCCTGATATTAGCTACCACAGTGATACCACAAAAAGTGAAACAGAGTACGATTACTATGGTGTTTATGCCCAAGATTTAATTACTTTCTCACCACAGTGGCAAGTATCTGTAGGCGGACGTTTTGATAAACAAACGCGTGAAGGGCAAAATAACGAATCATTTTTGCCTAAATTCGGCCTGCTTTATCATCCAAATGTATCGGCTACTATTTATGCCAGCTATACAGAAGGTTTCGAGCCACAAAATGAAACCATCACTAACGAAGAAGATATTAACTTCGGTATGAAGATTGATGCAGTTACTTCTGAACAAAAAGAAGTCGGCATAAAATGGCAACTATTTGATGACCGCCTAATGCTTAGCGGTGCCGTTTTTGATATCAGTAAAAATGGCACTCTTGTTACTGAAAAACTCGATACACCTGTAGGTTCATTTACAAGTGAAACTAATCAAGTTGGTGAGCAACGCCATAAAGGGTTTGAAGTTGCAGCACAAGGAGCAGCAACTGATCGCTTATTTGTAATGGCCTCAACCATGTATTTAGATGCAAACTATGAGCGTGATACAAACTTAGAAGGTAAGCGCCCGACTGATGCCCCTAAGTGGTCTGCATCATTATGGACTCGTTACGAATTAAATGATGCATTTGCATTCAATGCTGGCGCATTCTATGAAGGTGAGCGTTTTGCTGATAACGATAACACCATCACTAAAGATGCCTATACACGTGTTGATGTAGGTGCAACGTATAAGTTTGAAATGAGTAACACTGATATTAACTTACGCCTTAACGTTGAAAACTTATTTGATACCAACTACCTTGGCGGTGGTGGTACGAACAATGTAGCGGTTGGCGAAGGAACGAGTCTACGTTTAGCAGCGCAGTTTAACTTTTAAGTCTAATATGCGTTAAAAAGCCCGCACTTTACAAAAAGTGCGGGCTTTTTAATTTTTATCTCATTGTATTTTTTAAATCAGCTATTTAATGATTAAATACCCCCAAGTATCTAACAAGCCAAGGTCAACAATGAACAAACTCATCACTGGGATGCTACTTGCCAGTTGCTTTTTAGCCTCTGCAGCAGAACCTGAATTTACCAGCCAACAGCTGCAACAAGTAGAACAATTAAGACAAAGTGCCAGTAATAGTGACTTAAGTTACCAATTACTAGAATCCTTAACGACCGAAGTAGGTCCGCGTTTACCCGGCACTGAAAACGATAAAAAAGCCGTAGCATGGGCGCAAGCTAGATTTAAAGCGCTAGGCTTTGATAAAGTATGGCTTGAAGAAGCGACCTTTCCAGAATGGAGACGCTTTAGCGAAAGTGGAAAAATATTAACGCCTAGTGAGCAATCTCTGCATTTAACAGCGCTTGGCCACAGTGTCAGCACACCTAAAGATGGTATCACCGCTGAAGTGGTGTTGTTCGAAACGTTAGATGAGCTGATCGCAGCCCCTGCTAATAGCTTGAAGGGTAAAATTGCCTATATTAACTATCGAATGAATCGCCATATCGACGGTAATGGTTATGGTCCTGCCGTGCGTGCTCGTTCTACTGGCTCTGTAGAAGCCGCAAAAAAAGGCGCAATTGGCTATATGATGCGTTCAGTCAGTACCGCACATCACCGCTTTGCCCACACAGGTGGCAGCCACTACAAAGAGGGTGTAACCAAAATTCCTAATGTAACAATCGCAAATCCCGATGCAGATCAAATTGCGCGTTTAATTGCACTAGGTAAAAGTGTCACCGTCAATATCAATGTGCAAACTGAAGACCGTGGACAAGGTACGGGTTTTAACGTGATCGGCCAGTTTAATGGTACGCAAAATCCAGAGCAATACGTGCTGATTGGAGGTCATTTAGACTCTTGGGATTTGGGCACAGGTGCGCTAGATGATGGTGCTGGTGTTGCATTAACTATGGCTGCGGCTAAACATATCAGCGAAATTAAACGACCAAAGCGCAGTATTCGTGTAGTGCTATTTGCTGCTGAAGAACTGGGGTTATGGGGTGCAAAAGCCTACTTTAAAAGGCATAAAAACACGCTAGAGAATATTGTTGCTGCCGCGGAGTCCGATTTTGGTGCTGATGTAGTATATGGCTTTGAATCAAATGTGTCTGCAGAATCATTACCTGTCGTACGTGCCATTGCAAAAGAACTTGCAGCATTAAATGTTGAGTATATAGGTAAAAACCAGGCTCGTGGCGGACCTGATTTAATTCCATTGAGGAACACGAATGGAGCCACTATCTTTGACCTTCATCAGGATGGTACTGACTATTTTGATTATCACCATACAGCCGATGATACTTTAGATAAAGTCGATCCAACTAAGTTGAAGCAAAATACAGCCGCTTACGCAGTATTTGCATTTATGGCAGCTGACGCTAAAACTACAATCAAGCCAAAGCCTGTTACTAAATAAGCACTTTTAAAACATACTTTCTTACAGTTTTATGCTTTTCAGTTGGCCCCCTTTGATTTAGTTTAATAACAAATCAAAGGGGGCAATCATGCTACTTTTTAATACTTGTAATTCATTTTCATCTTTTAGCAAAACAGCAACCTGCCCTTATTGTAAAAGTAACGATTACCAATTAGTCAATAACAGTCGGTTTTTACGCTTTGCAATTATGCCAATAGTTCCTTTAGCCTGGCACTATTATTATCAATGCAACCACTGCCAGCATAGTGAACCCGTCCCATTAATAAAACTACCATTACCTGAACTATTGTCACTAATAAAATACTTTACCGGCTCAATATTAATCGTTTTTACCTTGTTGTATTTTTATACTCAGTTTAGTGCTCAAGCAGCTCAGCAACAAGCCATGCTTGATGCCCCACAAGCATATGATACATACCTGGTTAAAGCAGATAAGTTTGCTCAAGAGCCCCTACGTCCAGAAAATTTAAAAGTTGCTCAAATACTCGAATTTGACGATAAATATATCACCTTTCAAATTAGTAATTACCGCTATAAGCGTAATCGTGGCATCACAATGGCAATGCGTACAAGTTTACTTGTACAAAGAGATTACTTTTCTTCAAAGACATTAACCTTACCGCGCACTGAGGTTCAGCGCATGGTTGACGAAGGAATTATTTACAACGTATTGCGCCCTTATGCCTATAGCTTGTACGGTGGCTTTGTGATGTTTCCCCCGCGGCCAAAGCCACTTTATGAAGGGGTTAAGCTCAATAAACATAACCAACAGGGTATTAATTATTACAAAGATGATTTATTCGAAGATGCTCTTGCGAGCTTTTTACTTGCAGCTGAAGAGGGCTCGCAATGGGGCCAACTCAATACGGCTCAAATGTATCGCGATGGCGAAGGAGTAGAAAAGAATCTGGCTCAAGCGATATATTGGTATCAACAAGCCGCGAAGCAAAACAACCATAAAGCAAAAGTACAGTTAAAAGAACTTTGCTTAATGCACCCTTGTGAATAAAAAAGGCAAGCGATTCGCTTGCCATTCCATATTTTAATTACTGTTTATAAGGTTAAATGCTGCTCTAAAAATGTCAGTACTTGTTTATAATAACGCGCACGATGCTCTGGTTTATAAAACCCATGCCCTTCATCTTCAAGTAACTCGTAAACATGAGGGTGATCGGCTTGTTTAAGCGCATCAATAAGTGATTCTGCCTGTTCAATAGGTGCTCGCTCATCTTCTCCACCATGCACGATTAACACGGGCGCTTTTAATTTATCAATATTATAACTCGGCGAAAAAGCCTTGAGCTGCGCCTCATCAGTACCGAGTACACTTTTAAGATACTGCTGGCCACTATCATGCTCTGCTACATCGCCTTCGTCAAACATCAGTGGTAGGTCATAAACACCGACTACACCAATAGCACACTTAAACATTTCAGGCTCTAAAATGGCACTTTGTAATGCTGAGTACCCACCAAAACTGGCCCCCATAATACACATGTTATTTTTATCTACGGTGCCCTGCTCTATTAGATATTTTACCCCGTCTATAATATCAAATTGGATCTCAGCTCCCCACTTTTTATGCCCTGCGTGTTCAAAGTTACGACCAAAGCCACCTGAGCCTCTAAAGTTAACTTTTAATACTGCTATTCCACGATTTGCTAATATTTGCGCATCAGGATCAAATCCCCACCAATCTCGCGGGCCATGAGGGCCACCATGAGGCATGACGACTAGTGGTAGGTTTTTCTCCTCGGCACCGACTGGTAACGTTAAATAACCATGAATGGCCGGCTTGTAAAATTAATTGGCTTAGTATGTGCCATCAGCTCGGGGTCTAACCAACTACGCGCAGAGAATAGATATCGCAATTTATTCTTTTGCGCGCTAAATAAGTAATAATCACCAGGGTTTCTATCACTTGATGAGTAAATGATATTCTTCTCACCATCCACAGTGCTACTCACAAGCTGTACTTGATTACCCGGCAGTGAAGCCAAAAATGATTTTAAACGGGCACTTTTTGGTGAACCGGCATTCACAAATGCATAAGTCGGATACCCTAACTCAGTCTCAATGGCAAATAATTCTTTGGATGTTTCATCAATCCATATTTTCTTTGGTGAAACTCCCTCTTCTTTATGGACTAATTCGATCGCTTTACTTTTCAAATCTAATTTATAAAGGCCGGCAGCCTCACCGCTTACTGATGCTGTGATGTATATTGACTCCCCCTTTTTATCGAACGCTTGGAGGTTTACATCACTGTAACTCAATTTACCCAAATCAAGCTCTTTCCAACCCTCTCCTGATTTTCCTCGAGTGTGAATAATGGGTTTAATATAATCATCAGTAGATACTGCGGCACGAACATTTCCCTCATGATCAGTTAAAAACTGCGCCATTTTTGAAGGTGAAGAGGTCACTTTACGGCGCTTACCTGAAAAAACATCCACTTCATAAACAATGGTGTGTGGCTCACTACTTGCCGTCCACGGGTAAGTAACAATCAGCATTTTACGCTTATCATGCACAACTGGGTCAAGCACATGAGAGGTGCCGTAAATAGGCGTGGCTTTTTTGATGCGGCTCCCTGTTTGCATTTCACCTTGATAACCCACTAAATATTTAGGTCTAGAGCCATCAGCATTAACGCCATACAATTCACCATGATATAACGGGTGATCTTGCCACCCTTTTAAGTATTGCTTTTCTAATACTACGCGCTCATCATTAACCCAGTGGTAGTTACCCACTTGTGCATTCCCAGGAAATTGTACCCCGTGTTGGACCTGAAAATTCTTCGTATCTAAAATCATCAGTACATTTTTGCCTTCTGGCTGTGTCATGACCCCCAGATACGTTCATACGTTCCTTTAGGGGAAATTTTAACATTGCTATATTCACTACCTTTGCTAAAGTGCTCAATAGATAATTGAGTGGTTTTAGCATACCCTGTTGTAGTCATTACCAAAAACAGCAAAGCCAAGATCATGTTTTTCATACGCATTCCTTTAATTATTCTTATGAGTTCACATAATAGCAACAAACACTTAAAGAAATAAATATTAATCGTTAAAGAGGACAAATCTCTTTATTTACAAGGTAAACATGGCTGCCGACCCATACTAAAAAAGCCATGGACCAAGATCACACCACCAGCGAAATTAATAGGGTTATCCCCGCCATACCTTTATTATCGTTGAAATAATTGAACTCCAACATCGCTTAGTATTGCGCTTTCATCAACGGTTAATTTTTGTTTGATATGCTCTCACTAAAATTAAATACAGCCAGGTTTATCATGACTAAAATAATTTTGTTTATAGCGCTTTTGCTCGTATTAACAGCCTGCACTGAACATACAAACAGCGCAGTGTATGTGTGCAATAAGCAGCAAATAGCCATAATAACGAGTAACGCTGATGAGACGGCAGAACTGAATTATCATCACACAACATACCCGCTAGTGAGGCAAAAGAGTGCGTCTGGAGTGAAATACAGTAACGAAAACGTTTTATTTTGGACGAAAGGTAACGAAGCAATGTTAATCATTAATGGGTATAAACAGCACTGCAATCAGCAATAAACCCATATTTTTGCTCTTATCTTTTTAGAAACGCTGCTACACTAATGATTAAATCAGTTGAAAAGAGTTAGTTATGCAGTCAATTGCCATTAAATACAAAGTGATATTTGCCTTCACAGCAATTGGTATTTTAATGCTATTAAGCAGTGGTTTTTTCTATTGGTCATTAGGTAAGATTAGTGTTGCCAATTCGGATATTGAAAATCTGGCCGTGCCTGTACAACAACAAAGTAACGCATTACAACTGTCTCTTTTATCAATAACAAAGTTTCATGCCGTGGCGTTTAGCCAAAACAACATTGCGAAATTACTGCACGAACGACAACAAACTGAAAGTGAACAAAAGTTGTTTAACGACAAACTTGCTATTCTTGAGGTGCAATTACAAGATCAACCTAAAATGCAATCATTGCTTGTTCAAATAAGTGATAAGTTCAAACGCCTAAGCACAACCAATACCACCATGTTTAGTACCAAAGAAAATGGCTTAAATGCGGTATCAACATTAGCTACTCAGAGTACTGAATACATAGAAGAAATAACATCATTAAGTAATGACTTATTAGATTTAGAGCTATTAGAGATTACTCAACAACAGCAGCCTATTCTGGATGCCATGGTCGGCACAGCAACGCGTATCGACGATCTGTTGTTTACTCTAAGTAATAACGTGAAAAGCATTAAGCACATTGGCTCTTTAACGATGTTGGATGAACACCAACAAGACGCCAATTTTCTCCTCGATAACGTAAAATCTAATTTTACCTATTTAAAACAGCAAGCGAGTGAACTCAAGGGCGTTGCTGACCTCACTGCATTAACGACAAAAATGACCGTTGTAGATAAAAAGCTGGCCACGATTTATCAACCACAAGAAACAATTTTGGCAAGCCGTCAAAACGCAGAAGCAGCTTTTAACGATTTTCAGCAGCAGTTTCAAGATACTGAAAAACTCATCATAGAACTAAATCAATTAGCTGATATACGCTTTGCTGCGTTACAACAAAGCGCCCAATCGACCATCAGCACAGGCTCTTCATTGGCTATTATGATTAGCATCATCTTACTCTCATTTGCAGCCCTCATTTCTGTGTTGACCACTCGTGCGATGCTTAAACCGTTAAATGCAGTCAACAAAGCGCTCTCAAGGATAGCGTCTGGCGACTTATCAAAACGCACACACCCGCGCAGTGATGATGAGTTTGGTGTACTATTAATGAACATCAACAGACTTAGCGACGACTTAGGGAAATTACTGTCTGATATTAGTGACAATGCGCACATACTTGACCAATCCGCAATCCAAACAAGTGCACAAGGACAACAAATGACCGTTGCAGCTGCCCAACAGCTTGAACGTATTGCACAAGCCACGACGGTTGCACAAAACATGCTCAACAATTCACAAACCGTGTATGAGCAAGCCCAAAGTACATCAAACGAAATAGCCAATGCGTCGCAACTTTCTAACGAAGTAAATCAAATTGCTGATAGAAACAGTCAACGAATACAAGCATTGTTAACGCGTTTAGATCAAGCCGTGCATAGTAATAAAGAATTAACGCAACACACGCAGCTTATTGGCGCTATCGTCGATACCATTAGCAGTATTGCAGAGCAAACCAACTTACTTGCACTGAATGCCGCGATTGAAGCTGCGCGAGCGGGGGAGAATGGGCGAGGATTTGCCGTTGTTGCCGATGAAGTTCGCTCTCTTGCGGCCCGCACTCAAAGTTCTACAAACGAAATTCGTACAATGATTCAAACGTTGCAGGAGCAGGCAAATACTGCACAGCATGAGATAAACGACGGACAACAACAAGCTAAAGAGTGCGTAACTAATAGCAGCGAGTTAAAACATGCAGTCGATAAAATAAAGAGCACTTTAGTGACAGTTAACCAGATGAGTCAGCAAATTGCAGATTCTTCACATCATCAGCTTAACGACAGTAATGAGATAAAACACATTATGGCCACTGTGACAGACCAAGCTAAGAACAACGCAGACCATGCGAGTTCATTAGCCACTCAAAGTGAAGATGTCAACCAACTGGCACACTCTTTAACCAGCGCAGTTGAACGTTTCAAGTTTTAGCATCAAATACACGCCAGAGCCGTACGTCATTACTGCTCAAAAAATGTTTTTAAATAGTGATCAAACTCATCCTTAGGCAACGGTTTACTATACAGGAAGCCTTGAATGTAATCACAATTCAACGCAGCTAAGTAAGCGCGCTGCGCGTCTGTTTCAACGCCCTCAGCCACCACTTCTAAATGTAAATTACTCGCCATCGAGATAATCGCGCCCACCATTGCACAATCCTCGTGCTCATCAGGTAAATCTTTAATAAACTCACGGTCTATTTTTAATTTACTTAATGGGAACCGCTTCAAATAACTCAATGATGAATAACCCGTACCAAAGTCATCAATTGCTAACCCAACCCCTAAAGCACGAATTGCTTGCAATTGTTGCAAAATATTTGGGCTATTATCAGCCAATAAAGTCTCTGTAATTTCTAATGTTAAGCATTCTGGTGATAACTGATATTCATGCAATACATTTTTGACCAGCTTTGCTATATCTCGACGAACAAACTGCACACTTGAAAAGTTAACGGTGACAAAGAAATTGCCATTAAATTGACTGCACCATTGAGAAGCTTCTTTGCATGCCTCTCTTAATACCCACTCCCCAATCTCAACAATTAACCCTAATTCTTCACAAATTGGAATAAATTCAGCCGGTGATATTTGCCCTAGTTCAGGATTGTGCCAACGCAGCAAAGCTTCACAGCCAATGGTTTTTTTATCAATGCTGATAATAGGCTGAAAATACACCGTAAACTCATTATTTTTTAACGCTTTATGTAAGGCGTTTCCAAGTTTACTGCGGGCCTTCACTTGCTCATGCAGGCCATGTGTAAAGAACTCAAAGCAGTTACGTCCTTGTTCTTTTGCTTGATACATAGCACTGTCTGCATTACGTAGTAATATTTTTCGCTCTACACCATCATCAGGGTAAATTGTCACCCCCATACTGCCTGACACAAATACATCTTGGTCGCCAATTTTAAACGCTGAACTCAATGCCTTTAAGGATTTTTTCGCCAGTCTTTCAATATCGCTAAGATTATTTATACCTGGGAGGAGTAAAGCGAATTCATCTCCCCCCAAGCGAGCAACAGTATCGACCTCACGCATACATGCCTTTAATCTATTAGCCGCCTCAAGTAACAGCATATCACCACTATTATGCCCTAAAGTGTCGTTCACGCTTTTAAAGCGATCTAAATCTATGAAGCAAATAGCTAAACGTGTGTTCTCTGCGCTCGCGCGGATCATTTCTTGATCAAGTTTATTATTATAATGATAGCGATTAGCAAGCCCTGTTAAAGTGTCAAAATTGGTTTGCAACCACATTTCTTGCTCGCTTTGTTTTCGCAGTGAAATATCATTAAACAGAGCAACATACATTTCGATTTGTTTTTCTTCATCAAAAACAACCGATATATTTAGCCAACATGGATAAATACTGCCATCCTTTCGACGATTCCACACTTCACCTTCCCAGTGACCACTGTTCTTTAGGTTTTCGTACAGCGCTTTAAAAACAGAAGGTTTATGACGGCCTGAATTTAATATTGCTGGCGTTTCACCTAATACATCATCCTCTTGGTAGCCCGTTATTTGTGTAAAAGCGCTATTGATTGCTTGAATTTTATTCGTATTATCCGACACCAAAATACCTTCGTTGGTTGCAGAGAATACTGTGCTGGCGAGGCGTTGCTGCTGACGTATTTTTAACTTTTGCGTAATATCACGAATTAAATGTATTTCACCTATTTTCTTATCGGCTTCATCTGTCACAGTAGTGACATTTACCTCCCCCCAAAAAACACCTTTCATACCGCTAAACTGGCACTCATTATCAAGCTGTCCAATAGACGAAACGTTATTCATATAAGTATGAATATTATTCCCTTTAAGGGTTTCTATATCCGTCAGCTTTTGTGCTGCCATCCTATTTGCATTCAATATCGTGTGCTTGTTATCAGTGAAAATAAGTAAGTCATCAATACCATTAAAGATCGCTTTTAAAGTAGCGCTGTCTTTTTGTGCTGACCTTTTCGCGGTGCGTAATCGCGTTGCTAAAAGAGTCAAAATAGCCAATAAACCCGTTAGTAATATGATTGATATTAACGACAAGATGAATTGCCCAAAACGCTTTTGTTCAATTTCTTGCGTTTGGATTGCCACTAATTCCTCAAGGTTTTCTTGGTAATGCCAAAGCTCTTTCTCAAGTGTTCGCTGAGATGAGATATCATGAATAACAGAAAATAAAAGTCGCCTATTATCAAGTTCAAATGGGGCTGAATACACACTCACAGTTCGCGTCTCACCACTGGCTAACTGATGCTTAAAAACAAAATAGTTTTGTCCTTTATTCAATGCGGCTTTTCGTTCCTGCGCTACCTGCTGCTCCGTAAAAATATTAATTTGCTGAATTTTCATTGCTTGCAATTGTGAAATGCTATACCCATAAAACTTGGCGGCTGATTTATTAGCAAACACGATCGAACCTGTCTTAGGTTCAATAATTAACATCACCGCGCTATGATCGGCAAAGATTTGACCGTCAATAATTGATGCTAATGAATAGTTGGCCTGCACATTACTAAATGGCATCATAAGCGCACATACTACGCACAGTCTCAGTATTCCTTTAATAATAAACCCACCCATTATTTGAAAGCTCATAAGACACAATTGTATGAACTATAGCTTAAACTCATAAAATTGTAATGAAAACCATAACTTAAATATTTCATGTATACCGCAAACACTCTCTAGATTAAGCTATGAGAGTGTCTAGTATAATTCACTTAGCCAACTTTATTGCGTATAATACAGGCACTGTTTTTAAGCTGATAGCGGCCAACAATGAAATATAAAGACCTTCGTGATTTTATTGATTTACTGGAAAAAAAAGGTGAATTAAAACGTATTCATCAAGAAATTGATCCCTATTTAGAAATGACCGAAATTGCTGATCGCACGTTACGTGCAAAAGGCCCTGCTTTATTGTTTGAAAACCCAAAAGGACACAGTATCCCTGTACTCGCCAACTTATTTGGCACCCCGAAACGCGTTGCAATGGGAATGGGTCAAGATGATGTTGGTGAACTTCGTGAAGTCGGTAAACTACTTGCTTTTTTAAAAGAGCCTGAGCCACCAAAGGGCATAAAAGAGGCGATCGGACAAATTCCTGTGTTCAAGCAAGTACTGAATATGCCGGCTAAAGAAGTCAAAAAAGCGGTGTGCCAGCAAGTAATTATTGAAGGGGATGATGTAGATTTAACAAAACTACCGATTCAACATTGTTGGCCAGGTGATGCAGCCCCATTAATAACATGGGGACTCACCGTTACTAGAGGCCCTTATAAAAAGCGTCAGAACCTAGGAATTTACCGCCAACAACTCCTTGGCAAAAATAAAATCATCATGCGCTGGTTATCGCACCGAGGTGGAGCTCTTGACTTTCAAGAGTGGTGTAAAGAAAACCCTGGTCAACCCTACCCTGTTTCAGTCGCACTAGGCGCGGATCCTGCAACGATTTTAGGGGCTGTAACCCCCGTGCCTGACACCCTCAGTGAATACGCGTTTGCGGGTTTATTACGAGGTAGCAAAACAGAGGTTGTAAAGTCTGTTTCAAATGACTTGCAAGTCCCGGCCAATGCTGAAATAGTCCTCGAAGGTCACATCATACCAGGGGAAACAGCACCGGAAGGACCGTATGGTGATCACACAGGTTACTATAATGAAGTTGATGACTTCCCCGTTATGACCGTTACGCATATGACACACCGTAAAGACCCTATTTATCATAGTACCTTTACGGGTCGTCCGCCTGATGAACCTGCTATTTTAGGCGTTGCACTTAATGAAGTATTTGTGCCCATTTTACAAAAGCAATTCCCCGAAATTGTGGACTTTTACTTGCCACCAGAAGGCTGTTCTTACCGTATGGCCGTTGTGACGATGAAAAAACAATACCCCGGTCACGCTAAACGCGTAATGATGGGAGTGTGGTCTTTCTTGCGTCAATTTATGTACACCAAATTTGTTATCGTTTGCGATGATGATGTCAACGCCCGAGATTGGAATGACGTCATATGGGCAATTACCACCCGAATGGACCCTGCGCGTGACACAACATTAATTGAGAATACACCAATTGACTATTTAGATTTTGCTTCCCCTGTTTCTGGCCTTGGCTCGAAAATGGGAATGGATGCAACCAATAAATGGCCCGGTGAAACTGATCGCGAATGGGGTGAGCCTATCGTGATGAATCAAGAAACTAAAGATCGCGTAGATGAACTCTGGGACAGCCTAGATATTCTTTAACTCGCTGTAAACTGACTGTTCGGATATGCTACTATTGCGCAAATAAAGTGCGTATCCGCAAATTTAAGGTAAAACATGCAAACATTAAATGCTGAAGTTATTACTATCAGCCCATTAACTGAATTTGTTCATAAAGTAATTTTAAAACCAGCGCAAAGCGTCACTTTCGAAGCTGGTCAATATTTACAAGTGGTGCTAGGTGAAAAAGACAAACGTGCCTTTTCAATTGCCAGCCGCCCTTCGCAAAATACCGAATTAGAACTTCATATTGGTGCTTCTGCGGCTGATTCATACGCAATGCAAACGTTAGAACACTTGCGTTCAGCACATCAAAATAACGACCTGGTAGCAATTGAGGTTGGTCTAGGTATTTCACAGTTACGTCTACAATGTGAGCGTCCTATTATCTTACTTGCTGGCGGTACGGGGTTTTCATATGCAAAATCCATGGCTGATCACTTAAGTGAAATCGGTTGCGAGCGACCAGTGCTATTTTACTGGGGCGTACGTGAAGAGTCAGCCTTGTATGCACATGCCGAAATGCAAACATGGGCTAACAGCCGTGAAAACTTTAAGTTTATCCCTGTTGTTGAAAACCCGACTGATAGCTGGAATGGCCATACAGGCTATGTGCATAAAGCCGTCATGACAGATATTTCATCCCTTTCACCCTACGATATTTATATGGCTGGTCGCTTTGATATGATCGGCATCGTACGTGATGATTTTATTACACATGGCGCCGTTCGAGAAAATATGTATGCTGATGCATTCGCGTTTATCAAATAATAATAGATCGCTGTAGAAGCACCGCACGGTGCTTTTACACCTCTCTCATCCTAACCTGCGGTTTATCAGGTTACCGAAAATCCAAATAACACCATAAGAATCGAAAGCTGATTGTTTAAACCTATCACGTTAATCAACATAAACAATTTCACAAAATCCCATTCCTTAACCATACTTTATGTAACTTAATAATTGGGAGAGACCCAAATGCTAAATACAAAAGTAAGAGACTTTATGCAACACAAGTTGCCACACATCACCCCGACCACCGAAATGACCACGGCCATTGCTGAATTACAGAAATTTAAATTACTCGGCGCGCCAGTATTTGATGATAACAGGTGCTTGGTGGGTTTTATTTCAGAGCAAGAACTCTTAAAGCCATTAATGCAAAATAGCTATTTTTGTGATGGGGTAGTGAAAGTATCTCAGCTAATGCGCACAGATGTGGTGACAGTGAGTGGCGACATGAACATTATTGAACTGGCAGAGCAAATGCAGCCAGGAAAACCCAAAAACTACCCAGTTGTGGATGGCACAACAGTTATTGGTATGATTGGTCGCAGCGATATTTTAAAAGCACTATATGATAATTATATTAGCTGCCAAGAACATTAGGCACGCAACAAAGCGCGCCTATTTGCCGCTGTTAACTAACGTGCAGCGGCAGCATTTTTTAGCTGCTGCTTGTCTGCATCACTCAAGTAAGCCACTTCCAAAGCATTGACCTGCGCTTTTTCCATATCAGCTTGCGTTAAGCCTGCAGCCGGCGCGGCAACATGATACTCATGCTCAATTTCAATGCCCTCAACAGCAGGATCATCCGTATTAATGCTCGCCAAAATACCATGATCTAAAAAGCGTTTTAATGGGTGCACATCTAAGCTTGCAACCGTGCTTGTTTGAATATTACTGGTCAAACACGACTCGATACCAATACGGTTGTCGCGCAAGTAATCCATCAACTTAGGGTCTCCAATGGCTTTAACGCCATGGCCTATTCTATTGGCCCCTAATTGATTAATTGCTTGCCAAATACTATCAGAACCAAGCGCTTCACCAGCATGAATCGTTGCGGCTAAATACGCATCAGAAACTTGTTTAAAGTGCTCAACAAACAGCTCTCCCGGAAAGCCAATTTCATCACCCGCTAAATCAACTGCAACTAAATCGTTTTTAAAAGCCAGTAATGCATCAAGCTCTTGCTGGCATATTTTAGTGCCATAAGTACGTGACATAATGCCAATTAAATTTGCTTTGACAGTGCTGCTTTGCGTTGCACTTTTAATACCGTCTACAACCGCCTCTACAACACCCTGAGGGTGTAAGCCTTGGCTTTGTGCCATGTAATACGGGCTAAAACGCAATTCCACATAATCAAGGCCTTGCGCCTGAGCATCCTCAATATTTTCAATCGCGATACGACGACATGCTTCATAATCCCCAAGCACGGTCACTCCCCAATCCAGCTTTTGTAAAAAAGCCATCAAATTTGGTTCAGGGTCAATCACTTGAACGTGTGGAGTCAACGCCTCAATATTATCAGCAGGTAATTCAATATTGAACTGACGACCTAGTTCTAAGATTGTTTGCGCACGAACATTACCATCAAGGTGGCGATGAATATCTAGCAATGGAATATTTTTATTTATCATGATTAGTGCTCAGTCTATTGAATTTGCGCGGATCATACGCATTTACATTGGTAATTCAAGTTTAGCTGATTCTATTTTTAATAGAGAGGTCATTTGTCATCATGAGCTGTTATGTGAAGCCAAATTGCTTTAAACAGTTTATCTGCTTCAATTGGCTTCGTTAAATAGCCACTCATACCCACAGCCAACGCTTTATTTACATCTTCATCATGTGCATTTGCTGATAATCCAATGATAGGCAACTCAGTCATACCGAGTTCATTTCGAATCACCTCAGTGGCCTCAAGCCCATCCATATTTGGCATTTGAATATCCATCAATACCAAATCATATTTGCCCTGCGCCACTTTTTCAATTGCTTCAAAACCATCGTTTGCAATATCAGTGACACAGTCTTTGGTTTTTAAGATGGCTGATGCGACATGTTGATTCAAAGGATTATCTTCAACTAACAACACCTTCACATCAGCAAGCGATAAGCTACCAAGGTCAAGACTGTGGTACGCAGGCTGAAAATGGTCGGCCTTAGGCAGCGGGGAATCATTAGGTAGTGAGAAGGTAAAAGTAGCGCCTTGACCTTGCGTGCTCTGCAAGGAAATCTCTCCGCCCATTAGCTCAACTAGCTTTTTACAAATGCTTAACCCTAACCCTGTACCACCAAACTTTCGCGATGTAGAGCTATCAGCTTGTGCAAATGGTTGAAATAACTGCAACTGAGCACTGTCGCTAATCCCAATACCCGTATCCTTAACGCTAAAGAAAGTATGCTGGTTCTGTTGCCATACCTTAATTGTTATTGAACCTGAAGATGTAAACTTAATCGCATTATTTAATAAATTGAGTAACACCTGTTTTAAACGAATGGGATCGGTATTTATTGTTAATTCAACGTGCTTTTCCAACTCCAAATGCAGTGCTAGCGATTTAACACCTGCATCGAACTGTACTAAATTAATAATTTCATCTGTTAATTGGTTAATCGCAATAGGTTCCTGTATTAGATCAAGCTTGCCTGCTTCCATTTTTGAAAAATCTAACACATCATTCAGTACTCGCAATAGCACATTTAATGCCCCATCAGCTTGCTCAATGTAACGCCTTGCCTGTGGCCAGTTGTCTTGTTGCAAGGCTAAGTAATGCAACCCCTTAATGCCATTAATGGGTGTTCGCACTTCATGACTCATATTTGCTAAGAACTGACTCTTTATTTGACTTGCCTTGTCTGCTTTTTGCTTTTCTTCTCTGAGTGTTCGGGTTTGTCTAGCGACTTGCTCCCTGACATGAATATTAGTCCCTGTCACCGAGATCAAAAAAGTAATTAACAACCATACAAACAGCATACCGAGTATTTGAGCCAGCCAATAGGGTAACCATGAGGATTGATTTTGAGGCTCAAGCAATTCAACCTGCCATAGGCGCTTTCCTATAAGTAGTTGGTAATCAATCAAAGTATTTAAGCCAACAGGTGATTTATTATAAATAATGTGTTTATTTTTATCTGTTACATCATAAAAGTTCGCACTCACTTGTTCATAATGTTTAAAACGTAAGCGCTCAACAAACTCAGCTAAACTCACCACGCTGACAACATGTCCTTTATAGTCGCTTAACGTGTCTAAATCACCAAATACAGGCATAAAAAATAAGACTACATGGCCATAGCGAATATGTTGAATAGGTTTGGTAATCACTAACTCGTTTAAGGTTTTTGACATCAACAGTGCCTCTTTTTGAGTTCGCACTGATGCTACATCAAAGCCAATGTCCTCTTCATTCCCAACGAATGGATGAATATATTGCACAGGATAATAAAATGCTCGCTTTGCCGCTTTTTGCCAAAACATATGAGTTGATTTTTCTTTTATAAATGCAGTAGGTACCGTCGCATGTAGTTTTTTTTCAAACTGCTCTGTCAGCTCAACGGGCACTATTGGAACCCACTTAAAGGCGAGGATTTCCTTATTATATTCAAGTAACTTTGAGGTGAAACGTTGAAACTCGGCTGAGCTGACTTGATTACTACTAGCGAAGAACGTCGAGAGCAGCGTTAAGTGGCCTGTAATCTCATCGACTTTGTAGTTAATTTCTGATTGAACCTCAGCTATTTTAGCTTCTTGTTTTTGAATATCCTTTTCTTTTTTTACACTAGCAGCAGCGAAGAAGCACACGCTAATAACAGTGTAAATAATAAGCGCAGGCACAATAACTTGTAACCTATGCCTTGCTTTCTCGTAGCTAAAAGCAGCAAGTAGGAGGGGGGTGAATATTAATACACCAATACTGTCGCCGACCCACCACGTTATAAAATTATTGAGCGCTGCATGTGCAGGAATAACCTGATTGGTAACCAATAAACTGGTGCCAATTGTGGCTGAAATAACACAACTAACAGGCCCTGCGACAACTAAACTTTGCACACTGCGCTGTAATGATGATAAATCCAAAGGGGCTTTTATCACTTTTACAATAAAGTAGCGCCCAACTGAAGCCTGTAATAATGCGGCAAAAGAGACGCATAGAGCCTGCAAAGCAACTTGCCAGTGGAGAATATCTGCAATACCACCCAGGTGAATTAAATTAGTTAGCATCGCACCAATTAAGACACCAAAAACAGCGCGATAGCCAAAGAGTAAAAAGCTAGCTAAAGCAATACCTGAAGGAGGCCATGATGCAACAGCATAACCATCAATCGAGAGTAAAAAGTTACTAAAGTAACCTGTACAAAAATACGCAGCCGCCAGACTGAAGGTTAAAACAACTGTATTCTTCAATGTCTAGCACTCCTTTGCCGGTGATAGGTTACAGGTATAAATCAAGTGCCTTTTGAGGCTGTGCACTTTTGCTATAGCTAAGTTGGGCTTGTATCAAATACTCTTTTTGATTATCCACTGTCAACGCTTTATCAAACACGCGCGCTGCCAAATCATACTCACCATGTGCATTTGCTAAACATGCTAGTGCTAATAACAAACTCTGATTTTCCGGCTGTTTTTTCAATGCATCTTGCAAATTAGCTTGCAGCTTTAATGCATCTCCCGGTGCAGATACCTTCAAAATTTGTGCTAGCTGATCTTGATCACTTGGCTTTTTAAGCATTTTTAACAACGTTAACTCTATTTCACTTAACCTACCGGATTGCGCCATGGCAGATAAATACGCAAAGTGCGCTTTCGCTCTTAAGTGTTTGCTTAATGCGTGGTATTTTTCAGTTAACGCTGACTGCGCATTAAAGTAGGCTGCGAACAACACTTGCCACTGTGACTCTGTGAGTGCTTTTTTGCTTAGTAAACGAGGCATAAATTGCTCTAAAGAAGCCCACTTTTGCTGCTGAACTAACACTTCTGCATATGATTTAAGCTCCAAAGCGGTGGCTTTCTTCGACTCAGCTAATGCTTTTAACTCACCCGTTACAGCGCTGCTGTCGCCACTGGCAAGCCATAATTTAGCCGCTTTCAGCTGATTAGCTGGACTAATTTTATCAAGGCAGTCTATTGCTTTACTTGCGTTATTGCTTTGTAATGCTGCTTTTGCAAGCATGGCATAACGCACATCTTGCCAAGGTTCTGCAACACTATTATTGTCTAACGCGAGCTCAAGTTGCTCATAATCACCATTAACTAACCCCCAAACACCTTGTTCTAATGCTGCGTGTTTACGCTCTTCACTTCGTGCGAAGAAACGATGGCGCGTGTGACTGTATAATGACCACACATACCGAATAAGCTTATAGGTTAAGTATAGTCCTAGTGCGATAACAATAAATGTAGCGAAGAACGCGACAATAGAGCCCTCTATGGTCGTTTGATTAAATGAAATTAGCACGTAACCTACTTCACCAATCAGCATAGGCGATACTGCAAGCAACACGGCAATGGCTAAAATAACCAATATTAAGCGGATCATTTTGCCCACTCCTTGACCTGCTCGGTGCTTATTAATGCAATATCGTGTTTAAATTGCATGCTTTCTTTACTTAGCTCATCCAGCCCCTTAACAGTACTTTTTGTTAGGGGGTGCTCACGTTTGAAGTACGCTTTTACTAAGTTATTTGCCTGACTAAGTGCAGTAAAATAAACGCTTGCCTGCTCAGTTAATACTGCGTCTTGTGCTTGTGTTAAATACAAGCTCAAACGTTGTTGAATTAAATGACGCTCTTGCTCAGTTAATAATGGCTCAATAGCCATTCCTTCGCGCTGACGCACTTTAATAAAATTATCTTTAAATTGATGCCATGAATTAGCTAAATTTTGCTGCCAATCACTCACATTTTCACTCAACGCGTGTCGTTCTTCTTTTACCACTTCTTGAGGTAAAGAAACGGCATTGAACTCAAGACTTTCAACTTGTTCAACAAGGCCGTGCAATTTTAAGTAAATAGCTTCGACAGGCACACGTTGTACACTACTAAGCGTTTGTAAGTCTTGATGGATAGCTTGACGAATAGCACCGGTGCCTGGGTGTTCTGCAAGCAAAGAATCTAAGCGAAACAATACCGCACTTGCCCCTTGGTAATCTTTCTCAGCCCACAGCTTAAATTCAGCCATTCGCTGCAAACTAGTGACCTCTTGTGGACTCAAGCTATATGCTTGTTGCTCTGCCCGTTGTAAGGCATTTTCTAACTGCTGTTGGGTTTGCGCTGTATTTTTCTCAATCGCCTCAGCCACTTTGCTTTCACTGTTAAACAATGCTTGTTGCAATGTTTGCTGCGCACTTTTTACAGAAGCTAGTTCAGCATTTAAAGCTTCGTTATTTGATTTTAACTGCTCAATAATGACATTTTCTTGCTGCCCAGTTGTTAGTTTATGATAAAACTGATATCCCACACCGGAGGCGACAATTAAGGAGATCAGTAACGCTACACTCCCCGATTTACTAATACTTCTTTTATTGTTTTGATTCATGGCGGGTTCTTGTTTTTTAGCTGATGTCGAGGCCGGCTTTTGCGCCGCTTTAGCAGCTGACTTTACCTCAACAGAGGCCGATGGCTTTGCATTTTCACTCATAGTATTACCTTGGCTGATGCAGGTAAACATCGCGCTATCGCTTGCGCCTGCAGCAATGTGTATATTTGCCGAGCTTAAATGTTGCTTTAAATATTCACCAATTCGCTTACTGGCAACATAAAACTGACAGCGTTCTAACCATTGTAGTTGTGTTGACGAGAGTTGATGAAAAATAGCATCAACAGCCGCATTACTTGTAATAACTATACCTTCAACATCAATACTTTGCCAGTGGTCTAGCCAGTCACTCTGTGCACCATCAACAGGCTGACGTTGGTATACCACCAAGCTATTTAAAAAAGCGTCTCGCTTTTTGAGTGCATTTGCAATAGTTGGTCGACCATTTTTACCTTTCACTAATACTATATTTTGCTGTGCTACGTGTTGCAGTGAATTAAGCGCTAATAAGCCTTCAGAATCGTGAGCTTTAGGCACCGCAGCCCGCACACCAAACGCTTGCCAAATCGCATCAGCGGTTTGCTCTCCTACCGCGTAAAACTGAGCTTTAGTGTTAATATCGGGTTTGAGTGCCAGCAATGCATTCACTGCATCTTGTGAGATAAATATGATTTTATCGGCATTTAATAACGGCGTTAATTGCGCACGATTTGGTTCAAGATAGTCAATTGATAAAACAGGAAATAAGGTTGCCTGATAACCCTCTTGCTCAAGTTGCTTGGCAAGCTCAACACCTTTTCCTTGTGGCCGAGTTATCAGGATATGTGACATTTATGCGTCTCTGTATACTTCAGCTAAAATTTTATCTGCGCCCATACCAAGTAATTGCTCAGCTAATTGAGTACCTAGCTGCTCAGCATCCACAGTAAGACCGCTAATCTCAGCGCGTAAAATCTCACTACCATCAACGGCACCGACGAGCCCTCGAAGGTGAACACGTTCACCATTCACTAATGCATAAGCACCAATGGGAACTTGGCAACCCCCTTCTAATCGGCGATTCATTGCACGCTCAGCATTAACACGAATGCGTGTTTCATTGTGTTCAAGCGGTGCAAGCAATGCTTTTGTTAGTTCATCATCTATGCGGCATTCAATCCCTACTGCACCTTGGCCATTGGCAGGCAATGATGCTTCAGGCTCAATAAATGCTTTAATGCGGTCATGCATTTCAAGTCGAATTAAGCCTGCTGCGGCTAAAATAATGGCGTCATATTGACCATCATCTAACTTTGCCAAACGGGTATTAACATTACCGCGAAGATCTTTAATATCTAAATCAGGGCGCAGTGCGCGAATTTGGCATTGGCGGCGCAAACTTGACGTGCCCACGACAGCGCCTTGCGGAAGGTCATCAATATTTGCATACGTGTTAGACACAAACGCATCCCGAGGATCTTCTCGCTCACAAATGGTATGCAGCGCTAAGCCTTCAGGGAAGTCAACCGGCACATCTTTCATCGAATGCACAGCAATATCGGCACGACCATCGAGCATGGCTTGTTCTAGCTCTTTAACAAACAAGCCTTTTCCACCAATTTTAGCCAGCGGGGTGTCTAAAATAATGTCGCCTTGAGTCGACATCGGCACAAGTTCGACTGACAGATCGCTATGAAAATGTTCCAGCCGCGCCTTTACAAACTCAGCCTGCCAAAGTGCTAATGCACTTTTACGCGTTGCGATGCGAATAATATGTTTTTTTTCAGTTACTTCATTTGTCATGGATAAGTCCAATTCTCTTTGCTAATCAAACGTAACGCTTAATTATCTAAAATACGAAATTCTTTCTGGGCTAATAAATGATCCTGCTCGTCGACCACATCAACGCGCCAATACCCAGTTTGCTCAGGCAATATATGCTTATTTGAATAAGTACGATAACGCGGCGTAGTCACCTTTAATTCAATGCTCGCCATTACTTGGTCACCATAATGCCAAATATGTTTAATACTTTGACCTTGTAGATTTTTTAGCTCACTAAAGAATGTCAGTGTATCGGCGAATTCAGTTAACCGAACATCAGCTTTAAAAACATTGACTGGCTCACGTTCGACGACTTTACGGGTAAGCACTGCACGGCTCACTTTATCAGTGTCTATTTTGGCCCCAATCGCAACACTGGCTACATGGGCTGTTTCAGCAAAGTCTTCTGCAGGGCTAGTATCTGTTAATTGAACTTCAACAGTGGGCTCAGTCATGTCCTGTGGTGTAATCTCTCGCTCTTGTAACAAAAGCGGCTCGTTGGCTTCGCTCTGTACTGGTGGCTCAGGTTCGTCTGGTTGTTGCTCTATTACAGCGTTATCCATCGGCACGGAATTATTCTGTGTCGCCGGTGCGCTGAATGATTCACGAATAACTTCTGGCTCACTTTCTGCCGCGTCAAGATTTAAAGTAGTTTTAGAAGGGCTGTCGGTTGATGAATCATTTTGCTCGGCATTCACTGAACCCATAAGGCTATATACACATACCACTAATAAAAGACTGATGAATAATGCAGCCATTACGATACGACGCCAGTGCCACTGATAAGTTATCGCTGGTAACGCCTCACTCGCCGTTTTCTTCACATTTGCGGTGATCACAATTCTTTGACTCATAATAGCCTCATGCTTTTAATAATTAACTTAAGCGAGCAATTAACCACTGGCGAATTGCCATTAGCTCTTCCCCACAGACTTGATGAGCCATTGGGTAATCTTGCCAACTTACATCCATGTTCAATGCAGATAAAGCGTCAAACGCATTACGCCCAGCACTATGCGGGACAACATCATCATGACGACCATGCGCCATAAATACGTTTAAATCGGTGTGCTTAGCTTCGTCCGACAGTTTGTTTGGAGCACACATATACGTTGAAAGCGCCATGACGCCCCCTAACTTTTGTGCCAACCGAGGCGCTAAGTGTAGTGAAATTACACCACCTTGTGAAAAACCCGCTAGAATAATTTTTTCCGCAGAAATACCACTTTCAAGCTCTTTGTTAATGAGCCCTTCAACCTTTGCTGCCGACTCACGTACGCCCGCCTCATCTGCACGTTTATCTAAATCCATCGATTTAATATCGTACCAAGAGCGCATCGCCATACCACCGTTGATTGTGACAGGTTGCACTGGCGCATGCGGGAAAACAAACCGAACACCTAATTCATCAGGTAAGGATAATTGTGGCGCTACGGGTAAAAACCCCTCTCCAGAATCACCTAAGCCATGCAACCAAATAATCGTTGCTTTATGCGCTGCTTTTGCTGGGTACTCTACGAACTCTAAACTCATAGTACTGATTGCCACTCAACAGTTTGACCTGCTTGACGCGTAGTCGCTTCGTTCATGAATTGCCAAAACTCTGCACCTGAGCGGTTATCAATCCACTTATCGCCTTGTAATTCAAAGTGATGGCCATTAAATTTTGTTGCTACCCACACTTGATGCAAAGGTGCTTGCTTGTTAATCACTATCTTAGAGCGATCAGCAAAAATAATTTCTAAAATCCCTTGCGCAGATTCATAATCTAGATCTGCTTCACAATCATCAACTTGCTCTTCGATTGTGAACATAAGTGCTTCGGCTAATTGGTGATACTCATGGTCTGTCATCATTATTTCCTTTACGGCATTGGGTACAATTTGCATGCAGGTAGTGTAACAGGAATAAAATCATCCGCGAATAGCTGCATTTTTTAGATATTCTGTTAATCTGCGATTATAAAGCCAGCAACGCGATTAATCTAATGAAAGAGATGCATCTTAAACAATTAAAACAACTTTTTTCTATGGGTGTATTACTCATTTTTTTAGCGGGCTGTGGACAAAGTGGTGCTTTGTACTTGCCAGAAGATAAAGAGGAGCAGGATACACAACAAAAACCGATGACCTCTGAGAACACCTCACCTGCATCAACAACCCAAACGAAACAGGATCAATAGATGGATTTTTTTGACTATAAAAATAATCAGCTTCACGCTGAAGACATCGCTGTCAGCACTTTAGCCGAACAATATGGTACACCGTGTTATGTGTATTCACGCAAAACCTTTGAACGACATTATTTGGCATTTGCACACGCGGCTAAAAGTCATAAGAGCTTGGTTTGTTATGCGGTTAAAGCAAATTCAAACATTGCAGTGTTAAACATTTTGGCACGTTTAGGGGCAGGGTTTGATATTGTATCTAAAGGTGAGTTAGCTCGCGTGATTAAAGCCGGTGGTGATGCCAGCAAAGTTGTTTTTTCGGGTGTTGCTAAGACAGAAGATGAAATTGCCTATGCACTAGAGTTAGGTATTAAATGCTTTAATGTTGAATCAGTCCCTGAACTTGAACGTATTTCTCACGTTGCAACAGCACTGAATTTAACGGCCCCTATTTCAATCCGCGTTAATCCAGATATAGACGCTAAAACACACCCTTATATTTCAACAGGATTAAAAGAAAACAAATTTGGTGTCGATATTCTTACCGCAGCCCGTGTTTATGAAATTGCAGCGTCATTACCAGGCCTTAAAATTACTGGCGTAGACTGCCACATTGGTTCTCAATTAACCGAAGTTAAACCCTTCTTGGAGGCGTTGGATAAAATACTCATTTTAATTGATGAGCTAAAAGCTAAAAATATCATATTGAGTCATCTCGATATCGGTGGCGGCTTAGGTGTACCTTATGATGGTGAAACCCCGCCACACCCAAGCGAATATGTTGCTCAAGTAACGCAGCGTTTAAGTAACCACCCTGAGCTTGAGCTTATTTTTGAGCCTGGCCGCGCTATCGCTGCTAACTCAGGTATTTTGGTTACTAAAATTGAGTTTATCAAACAAAATCAAAACAAATACTTTGCCATCGTTGATGCAGGGATGAACGATATGTTGCGCCCTTCACTCTACCAAGCTTGGCAAAACATAGTCCCTGTAACCCCTCGCACAGATGACACGCCAACACGTAACTTTGATATTGTCGGTCCTGTCTGTGAAACCGGTGATTTTTTAGGTAAAGATCGTATGCTTGCGCTACAACAAGGCGATTTACTTGCTCAACGCAGCGCTGGTGCGTACGGCTTCACGATGAGTTCAAACTACAATTCAAGGCCTCGCGTAGCTGAGGTAATGGTGGATGGTGAGCACAGTCATTTGATCCGCGCACGTGAAACAATTGAAAGCCTATGGCAAGGCGAGAAAATTTTACCATAAACTTTTTGTAACACGGCTGCTCTGTGGCATGATTAGCGCAGAGCAAATCCGAATTAGAGCGCTATGTTAGTTAATTTTTCTAAAATGCACGGCTTAGGTAACGATTTTGTTGTAATTGATAACATTACGCAAAACGTTTTTTTATCACGAGATCAAATTAAAAAATTGGCTGACCGTCACTTTGGCATTGGCTTTGACCAACTGTTAATGGTTGAAGCACCTTATTCTCCTGATCTTGATTTTCATTACCGTATTTTCAACGCCGATGGCAACGAAGTTGAACAATGTGGTAACGGCGCGCGCTGCTTTGCGCGTTTTGTAAGAATGAAAGGCCTGACAAATAAGCATAAAATAACCGTTTCGACCAAATCGGGTAACCTCACTCTTTACATTGAAAAAGACGGCCAGGTCACAGTCAATATGGGTCATCCTAACTTTGAGCCAAATAAAATCCCGCTCAAAGCCAGCAAGCGTGAGCTCACTTATATTATTCGTGCTGAAGAGCATACCGTATTTAGTGGTGCGGTTTCGATGGGGAACCCTCATTGTGTACTTGAAGTCGATGACATCGACACCGCCGAGGTGGATACACTAGGCCCACTACTTGAGAATCATGAACGTTTTCCACAGCGTGTTAATGTGGGTTTTATGCAAGTTATTTCCAAAGAGCATATTAAGCTAAGAGTATGGGAACGCGGTGTCAATGAAACACTCGCCTGTGGTACTGGCGCATGTGCCGCCATGGTTATTGGCCAAGCACAAAGTAAGTTAGCAACCACAGTACAAGTTGATCTTCCAGGGGGGAGTTTGCAGATTCGCTGGCAAGGCGAAGGCCACCCTGTGCGTATGACCGGCCCTGCTGAACATGTATTTGATGGACAAGTTGCCTTATGAGCGAAATAACAGAACAACAAGTTAGCGATTTTTTACGTAGTAACCCTGAGTATTTACTGCAAAACCCAGACGTTTTAGCGCAGTTAGAGCTACAGCAAAAAGCTCAGGGGGCAACGTCTCTGGTGCATATTCAGCAGCGCCAGCTGCGTGAACATAACACTAAATTAAAAGCGCAAATTGAACAGCTTATTGAGCAAGCGACTGAAAATGAATCTATTTATCGATTATTTAGCCAATGCCACAGGCAGCTTTGGACCAATTACGATTTTAAAACACTCGCACTAAACTTACGTAATATTATTTGTACCAACCCTGCTATCAGTGAGTGCCACTTAGTACGCTATGAGGCTAAATATGATGCATTAATCGAACATCGCCTAAAAGACACGGGCACTTATCTTGGCCGAGTCAGTCAACAAGAGCGTGATTTATTATTTGCAGATCAAACCCAATCAACCGCATTATATTTAATCGGTAACAACCAACACCCTGTTGCCATACTTGCCTTTGGCAGCCTTGATGCCAATCATTTTGAACCCGCTAAAGACAGTTTTTTTGTGCTCGAATTTGTACGCTCTTTGCAACTTAGATTATTGGAACTCCAACTGGAATTGGCATGAGCGAGGAGCAACCTCCTGGTTTAGAACAATTAACAGCGCAATTAAACGCGCAATGGCTCACGCCTATTCAGCTGTTTAGTGAATATTTACGGTTTGAAAAACAATACTCAGCGCACACTATTACCCAATATACCAGTCAACTGCAATTTGCTGCGCATTACTTTAGCAAACTGTGTGATAGCTGGCAGGATGTTCAAGGCGAGCATATTCGACGCTACAGCATGGCACTGCGCAGTAAACAACTCAGTGGCCGTACAATAAGTTTAAAGCTCAGCTGTATTCGTAGTCTTTATAAATTTCTAAAATCAAAAAAAATTACCGAGCAAGATCACTATCACAACCCTGCTGAAGCAATTAAAGGCCCTAAATTTGCCAAGCCTCTGCCAAAGAACCTCGATGTTGATCAGATGGCACGCCTACTAGAAATAAAAGAAGATGACCCACTGGCTATTCGCGATAAAGCCATAATGGAACTGATGTATTCATCAGGGTTGCGTATCAGCGAGTTAGTTGGCGCTAACATGCAAGATATTAATCGTCACGAAGGCGAAATATTGGTTCGTGGTAAAGGGAATAAAGAACGCTTATTACCTGTGGGTGGCAAAGCCCTTGATGTATTAAATTGTTGGTTAAAGTTACGACCACAATTTGCAGGCCCTGACGAGCCTGCTGTATTCGTCAGCAGTAAAAAATGCCGAATTTCAGTGCGCCAAGTACGATTACGAATGCAACAATGGGGTATTAAACAAGGTATTAGTAGCCAAGTTCATCCGCATAAGTTGCGCCACTCCTTCGCTTCCCATATTCTTGAATCATCTGGTGATTTACGCGCAGTTCAGGAGCTATTAGGCCACAGCAGTTTATCTGCAACGCAAGTGTATACCCATCTAGATTTTCAACATTTGGCTAAGGTGTACGACAACACGCACCCGCGTGCTAAAAAACGTCACGACCCAGACTAACGAGGAATTTTATGATCCGCTTTAACCGTGCCATTACGCCAGTAAAAGTACTCAGCTTTGATTTAGACGACACACTTTACAATAATCACCCCATTATAAAAGCGGCTGTGCAGGCACAAATTGATTACTTAAACGCATTACCTGACTGGCAAGCGCAAGGGCGTCATTATTGGCAACACTGTAGAGAGCTCGCCGTTAAACGAAGCCCTGCTTTAGTGGATAATGTGACCCAATGGCGAAAAGACACCTTACAACTTGGCTTGGCTAAATTAGGCTATCAAGGCGCGCAACTTGAGCAACATGTTAGCGGCGCTTATCACGCGTTTGCTGATGCACGCAGTAATATTGTGGTCAGTGATGAAGTATTGTCACTCCTGGCTCAACTAGCTAAAAAATATCAACTTATTGCTATCACGAATGGCAATGTCGAGGTTGAACGATTTAATCTAAATGGCGTATTTGACCTTGTTTTACAAGCCGGGCTACATGGTAAAGCCAAACCGCACCCAACTATGTTTGATCAGGCCTGCGAACAGCTAAACATTGAACCAAAGCACATACTGCATATCGGTGATAGCTTAGATACAGATGTTCACGGCGCACACAACGCAGGCTGTCAATCACTGTGGCTAAACGATCAGCAAGCTCGCTATGCATACCGAGGCTTACCTGATGTAGAGATTGCATCAATTCATGCGCTTAAATATTTTTTATAAGGGTGTTATCCACTAAATGGTTTTAAATACATATCGAGTGAGGTTAAGAGTGATGATGACGTACTTATTAGCATTTGATCATCTTTATAAACTAACTTCGCGTTTTTTATATTATCTGACAACTGATTCAAATGTTTCTTAATGTCACTTTTGTAGTTTTCATAATCCTTCGGCTGGAATACTAATTTACTTTGTAACTGTGTGAATGTATCTAAATCCATAAAGGCACTAAAATCGTTTTGGTATGTCACAAAATGTGTATTTTCAACGAGCTCATAGTAAGGTCGATATTTAACAAGAAATTTTTTATAAAATGGACCAACCATACCTGGCACACTGTCGTCTGAAAAGTAAGTTAAATGTGAAATCGTTTGTTCAGAAATAGTATTCGTGAAAACATATAACTCATTCCCCGCAGAGCTTACCACTTTACCTAATAACGAGTTTATACACGCTTCTAAAATAACGAGTTGTTGATTGATTTTAGCTAAGGTTTGGGCATGTAATTGTGTTTTACGTTGTGATTCTTCAATTTTTAGCTTGGCTCGTAAAAATTGCTTTCTAAAATCGATGAGCTCTACCAGCAACTGATTAAAGTTGATGATACTCCAATCTCGAGTTGCCACTAAACTAAAGTCATTAATTCTATTATTTAACTCATCAAGCTGCTGATCAAATGTTATCCATACATTTTTTGCTTTTTGAAAATCTTTAAGTTCCTGTTTGATTTGTTTAACTAGAGTTAAAACTTGTTGACTTTCAGACAGCAAAAACGACTTATTGGCGTGAGTAATAGCTTCATTTAAATTCCCTTCATCGAGTGATTTTTTAGCCCGAATGTAGTATTCGTGTGCCTGCAATACACTGGAATGTTCTTCTTTCCAATCCTCAGGGTTAATATCTGCAAGTTTTGCTAAAACCTGGCTTAACGTGACAATATCTCCGTGCAATTTGGCTTCACTATAGGTCGCTTGTAATGTCTGAGTTTCGCTGGGCGAGCAACCTGCTAATAATATCATTAGTAACAAACTTATTTTTTTCATATTACTCACCTTGCTGCTAGAGCCGAACTCCCTTTCTCGTGATGCATACTCTCGAAAATATCCCAATGTAGTTTATATAACTTGCCATTCGCTCATCATTTATGCAAGCGTTACCATAATATTGAATACGCACTACACGTAATTATCAATAACTTTTTACAAGCGATTAAAGTGAAACGTGATACTTTATTTTCTTGATTTACACCCAGCTTCGTTCTTGATTATTCAAGGTGAACTGTTATTTTATTAAACCTTGCTATGTTTAAGTGCTGCCTGAGATTATGAGAAGCGTTACTAAAGTATTGATAAGTTCTCTTGTATTATCGTTAGCTTGTAACGCCTATTTGCTTTTACAATTCACTGCTTCATCACCTCACTGCACGACAACAACTTTAAAAAACAATGCGCCAAATATAAGAGCCAAAGCACCTAACTCAGCTAAACAAGCTACTGAATTGTTAAAAGCCAAAGATTATTTTAACCAGCAAGAATTTGATTTAGCAATTCAAAACTACGCCGTACTTATAAAGCACTATCCTCAGCAAGCTGAACAGCTCTACAGCGACTGGCTAGCCCACTTAAAACACTGGTTAACAACTAATAAGCTAAGTATTGCGGATGAGTTTTTGCGAGTATTTTTAAACCGCTACCCTTATGATATAAGTATGTTGAAAATGAATGCCGAAAGGCTTGTAAAAAGCCAACAACCTCATCAGGCAATTGTCGCACTGTATAATTTAAAACCTTTAGCAGATAACACAAAGCAACATACTATTATCATTGAGTTGAAGCACTTAACTCAGTTACACGTAAAGACATTAAGTGAGCAACAAGCTTGGCAAGAACTGATTGAGAAAACGACTATTTGGCTAGATTTCGATAGTAGTAATTCATATTATTTACTTGCCCAAGCTAATGCATTTTATCAGCTTGATGACTACATAAACGCTCAAAATAGTTTAGATAGGCTTAACCCTAACCACCCTCTTAAATCTCAAGCAACACAATTACAAAATAAAATTAATCAAATTTATGCTGAGCAAGCATATATCCCGCTTACAAAATATGGCGCCCATTACCTTGTAGACATTACAGTAAATAATAATATAAACACGCAATTGATGATTGATACAGGGGCAAGTACCACTGTGCTGCCACACACATTAATTGATTCACTACACCCAACGCCTGACTACTTAGGCAGCATTACAGTGAATACTGCAAATGGGAAAGCGCTTGCTCAACACTATAGAATTGAATCAATTAAAATAGGCCAACACATACTGACTGATTTTAATGTTTTGGCTATTCGTCAAAACACAGGTCATGGTTTATTGGGTATGAATTTTTTACAACATTTTAAATTTAATATTAATCAGCAAACAAATCAGCTAGAGTTAAAGAAACAGTAAATTAAGGATAATGATGACGCTCAACGACTTTCTAACCCGTCTTGCTAATGACCCACAAAATATTGCATTCAACGATACCATGGCTGTAATTGATACAAACTACACATTTACTCCGTCAGACTTTAATAATCACGGACTCATCAGCAGCGCGAATGAGAATAATGGCTCATGTAAAATATTTGCTTTCGCTAAACTAAACGGGCTGAGTAAACAAAATACTTTAGATTGCTTTGGCGCATTTTATCGTGATGACGTGTTAAGCAACCCCAGTGGTGAGGATCATATGAATATACGTACCTTCATGCTTGCCCCTGAAGCAACCCCATTTTTAGGTATCACATTTAACGAACCACACGTATTGCGAGCAAATACATAGCAGGCATTGGGGGCTTCTTAAATAGGCCCCCTTTTAACCTACCTGAAAACTGTTTATAACCCCTCAGAATTATACAAACCCTCTTCTAATGCTCTGAATTTAATATCAGATCAAAGCTTGATGAAAAACTCGTCACATGTTTTACTTTGGGGAACATGATTTCATAAATGGACTTAATATGCGCAACGTCTTTATTCTCAGCTTACTACTTTGGCACGGAGCTGCCAGTGCTATCAGTGTATTTTTAGATGACAATAGTTGTACGCTTTCAGGTGATAGTCACTTCTTTAAAACCGATGTTAGATTAAGTCCAACAATAGATGATATGGATAAAAAAAAAGTGATGCTCAGAAAAAAGCTTATCACTGAATATCTAGCGACTAATGACCAAAAAGGTATACATTCGGCTTATGTTAAAGAGCGCTTTGTTATTAGTAACTCACAGCGTAATTCCACCGCCGGTAATGATTGGGTCGTCAGGCAACTTCATTACACATTAGATGTTACTTTAGCCACTGACTGTGATGAAGAGTATGCACTTACAACAGCAGAATTCATAGCTGGAGAGCGAACATACAACACAATTTTAGTACCTGAAAAAGAAATCATTGTAAAAACTAAAAATAAAGAGCGCCCTTTATCGTCCTTTGCAATACCCACACTATCTCACTCTTCTCTTTTTGGGGCTCAACTTAATGACTCTAAACAAGATGTAGAACAAAAGCTTGGCCTTGCGAGCTTAGAGATCGCATCTGCCAACCAACAAATCTTGGTCTATTTTAGAAACCATGCATTTCACTTTGTTGATAATAAGCTAATAGGTTACCAGTACCATCGCGAACTCTTACCTATGTCCCTAGGTAATGAGCTTAACCTTTCAGATCAATCGATCAATATAGAAACCAAAAGTCAGGAAAGCTATTTGCTATCACAAGATTTAGAACTAAACGACTTATCTACGTTAAAGAACAGCTATAAAAATTTTGAAACCGCTTTATTTAAAATTAGCTCTTCTCAAAGCAAACATCGCATTATTAGTTTGCAGCTCGGTTCATTAATTTCCGACATGGAGATATCTGCGCCTTGTTTTAATTTCGACGATAAATCGAATAACCAATCGGCACAATTAAATGCTCAAGCAAAGTTAAAAATGTATACCACTAAAGGGAAAAAAGTGCTTGTTAGCCCGTGTAATGAAATGGTGTATTTTAGTAGGGGTTATATTTCGCAAATAAAATTAGCCCCCCCCATAGATACTACCGATTTAAACCTTGATCCATTGAAGAGTTACTTTAAAAATGAAAAGTGGCAGTTTTATTCATTGTCACAAGGCGACAGCATTACAAAGCTTACTGAGCTAGGTAGCTATGATTCTTTTCTTGATAGTGCGGAATTCAGCTCTAAAGACTGGGATGGATACTTTTACATTATGGAAAATAAACTTATCAGCGCAACACTGACGCCTAATCATGCATATTAACTGAGATAAGAAGCATAAAAGAAGACTCTCAACGAAAATGAAGACACCAAACACTATAAACGCTTTTCCATGAAATAACGCGTGCCGTTGAGTGGGTAGCTGTCCATTTGGTATTTAACTACATAGCCGTTTTTTTCATAAAACGGCTTTGCTTGAAAGTCTAACGTATCAAGTTGGCTAACATTAGCCCCATGTGCTTTAGCAGCTGACTCTAATGCAGCTAACAACTGCGTTGCTAACCCTTGGCTACGCTTTCTCTCGTCACACCAAAGCCAATTGATAAGCAGCCAATTACCAAAAACATGACCAGAAATGCCCGCTATCAGCTCTTCGTCATAAACGACTTTAAAACCCAGTGGAATACGCTCTGCATCAAAGTGCCGAGCATTAAAGTCAACAACATGTGACCTTAAATCACTATGTAACTCAATTGAGTTATCTATTTGTACGGTATACATAATCACACCATAAATTAGGATAACTCAGTATATACCTAAATTAATATAAATGATTTTTTCCGTAAGGGACTTCAAGCATATTACTTGAAAGCTTTTCTGGCTGGCCACACATTTCATCATAAGCACTAGTATGACGCAGTACCATCTGTGCGTAGCTTAGGTGATCCAAGCGTTTTTGAATATGCAAAGGGCTAAGA
The DNA here is from genome assembly GCF_001469215.1 of Pseudoalteromonas sp. H105. GTDB lineage: Bacteria > Pseudomonadota > Gammaproteobacteria > Enterobacterales > Alteromonadaceae > Pseudoalteromonas. The sequence goes on along the minus strand of NZ_LOFH01000008.1, from coordinate 207,181 downwards.
CCCCGAACAAACTCACCATTCTCGTCTGTCACATAATACTCTACATTGTTGATCATCACAGACACCTGGTACAGCGCCATTTCCAATGAATGTACGATGACTTTTTGTAGTGGCTGATGTTTACTCAGTTCAGATAATTTAATCGCCATGGTCTTAACCTTTTACAAAGTGTTGTAAGTATTCGTACGCAGCTTTGATATACTTTGATCAATTTAAACTGCAGATAGAGTGCATGGCTGATAAAATCCGCTTAGCAAAGTACATCGCCCATGCGGGTGTGTGCTCACGAAAACAAGCGTCTCGCTTGATTGACGAGGGTGTTGTTCTCGTTAATCACCGTGCTGCAAATCACATTGACCACGTTGATGATAACGACTACGTGACAGTCAATGGCGTTCGCGTACAAGGAAAGGCTCAACTGGTTTATTACGCCTACCATAAGCCGGTTGGAATAGACTGTAAGCTAAACCAAGCCGATGCCAGCAGCTTAATCCACCACTTACCACCAACAACACGCGTTTATCCGATTGGTCGACTTGATAAAGACTCCCGAGGACTCCTTATTTTAACCAACGATGGGGAGTTCTGTAACCAATTAATCCACCCCGATTTCCACCAGCCAAAACGCTACATAGTCACGGTAGATAAACCACTTGATGAAAACTTTTGTTGTAAAATGGCACGCGGCGTCCCTATCGATAAGCACATAACGTTACCGTGTATCGTTGAAAAAATAGCGCCTTGCCAGTTCAGTATTATTCTCAAGCAAGGGCTCAATAGACAGATTCGCAAAATGGCACATTACTGTGGATACCGTGTGATTGATTTATATCGCGAGCAAATTAGTAGTCTTAACTTGGCGTCACTTAACCTCAGTGAAAATAACTATCGTCAAATTCAAAAATCCGACATATTAAAAAATTAGTTGCAAAATATGATTACAGGTGTAATCTAAAGTTAAGGATTACATTTGTAGGCTATATAAGATGATTGAACTGTCAAAGGCAGAATTTGAGGTGCTTGACGCATTATGGATAAACTACCCCGCTACGGCTAGCCAAATTATTGAGCGCCTAAGCGGTGAAAAACAATGGCATGAAAAAACCATCAAAACATTATTAGGTCGTTTAGTTAAAAAAGGCGCGCTAAGTTTTGAGAAAGAAGGTCGCCAATACATTTACACCCCCAGTATGGAGCGGGCTGAATATACGCTAAAGGAAAGCCAAAACTTTATTGAGCGCTTTTTCAGTGGCCGCATTGCGCCTTTAGTGAGTGGCTTTGCAAAATCTGAACAGTTGTCTCAACAAGATATCAATGAACTAAAAAAAGTGATTGATGACTGGGAAAAGCAACAAAAGTAAGGATTGCTTATGTTTGAAACACTCTTTAACTGGCTTATTGAACAGCAATTATTAATTAGCTCACTGGTTTTGAGCTTGTTAATTTTAGAGCGCTACTCACTTAAATGGCTCAGTGCCAACTTTGTCTATAAGCTATGGCTGTTAATACCCATTTCACTGGTACTTACTAATTTACCGACGCATCTAAAACCATTACATAATGCAGCTATCAGTAAAATGCTGATCACACCCGAACAAGTATTAGTGGCTGATTTCAGTGTTAGTTGGGCCGTATTGTACACACTGGTTTTTAGTCTTTTAGCTGCCATTGCAGCGGTCACTCACAGACGCTTTGTGAAACAACTGAAGCTCACTCGCCTTGAAAGTTGTGAGCTTGTACACACGTATTCGGGTATTCAGCTTTTTCAAAGCGATACCATAAAGACCCCCATGGTCATTGGGCTATTGCGCACTCAGCTTGTGCTGCCTACTGGGTATATACAAAAAATCGATAGTGCATCATTCGCCATGATCATCGAGCACGAACACGTCCATATGAAGCGCGCTGATAACTTACTAAATATGATGCAGCTAACCATCACGTTCGCCTTTTGGTTTAACCCCTTGGCATGGCTTGGCTATATGAGCTTTAGGCGCCTACAAGAACTATCCTGCGACGAAACGGTATTGGCCAATAAAAATACACAACAACGAATTTTATACAGCAAAGCCCTCATTAATTGCGCCGCAAATACACGCGCAAGTTTGATGGCCTATTCACACTATGGAGATAAAAATACAATGCTACAACGACTCAAGCACATTAAACACAGCGGTAACAGCTCTCTAGTTGCCAAGGGCGTTATACTCATTTTTGCCGCAGGCATGCTTAGCAGCTTTGCAACCGCAAAACAAACTGATGGCATAAATAAAGTAGATAAAATTAGCCCTATCATCCGCATTGAACCGGTATATCCTACACAAGCTGCTGAGCAAAATGTAAGTGGCTCAGTGGTATTGAAATACGATATTAGCCCAACAGGTAAAACTCAAAATGTATCCGTTGTCAGTGCGTCCCCTGAAAACGTATTTAATAGAGAAGCTAAAAGAGCGCTAAAAAAATGGGAATACAAGCCGTCTGATTCAGGCTTCAAAAACGTACTTGTGCAATTAGACTTCGCAATCGATGCCAATTACGAATCAAAAGATTTAGTAGAAAAAATTACAGTCGCTTCTAAGTAAGCATTCGTATCAAAAGACCCCAAAGCAAGCGCCTTATTTAAGCCGCTTGCTTTGGTGTTTTAGCTATTTAACAGCTAGTCCTCTTTCGAGCATTAAATACTCACCGCAATCATTGCCACCGCACTGCCTAACCCCACAAACCAGACTAACGAGCGCAGCACGTCTAAATTTAAGTAATAAAACACACAATATAAAACGCGCGCAATAATGTGCGTTATAGCAAGTAGTTCTGTTACTTGATGAACATTACCGCTGCCCAGCACCACTGCTAGAGCCACAGCAAATACAGCCAAGGCTTCAAAACAGTTTTGGTGTGCTGCAAGTGCCCGTGCGCCAAACCCTGTTAATTTAGTTTGCTGATCACGAGGATGTTTATTGTCATAGCCATCAAGCTTATTCATCGCAAACGCAACGGGGGCTTTGGCTAAATACGGCATCAGTACAGCCAGTAACGCACAAACTAATAGCGTGGTCATGTTTACTCCTAGTTAATCTATCTATCGATAAGTCACATTCAAACTTAGCACAGCTAAACTGTTTGGGAATACATGTTGACCATAAAAAAGCCGCAATGACTGACATAAAGGGTGTCAATCATTGCGGCTAACAATAACATCACGTTGACTATAGCGTAGAATAAGGCATTTTAAACTGTGGCATATTGTCGCAGTTAACATAAAAACCCAAACCACCTCAAGACATAGCGTTCAGCGTTTCACAGGAACTTATTATCAAGGCGTTCCTTTGCAAGAATGACAGTCCCTTTTAAGCAGTAACTTACTTTCATTTTGAGGTTGTGTAGGTATAGTCACTATAACTAAAATCGATTAGCTTTATCTGGCCGGGACTGTTAATTTACCCATCTAAATTCATTAACTTCCCTAAGCCATGACTTGGATATTTTTCACTTTTTTAGCCGCCTTTATGCAAGCATGGCGAAATGCACTACAAAGTAAGTTGAGTAATGATATGAGCGTAGCCGGCGTAACCTTAGCTCGCTTTATTGTTGCCAGCCCTATTGCAGCTATTTATTTGTACTCACTTTACCATTATCAACCTAGCACTGTGCCAACCTTTAACGCCGCTTTTTGGGGCTTTATTGTCGGTGCAAGTGTGATGCAAATATTTGCCACAGGCTTAATGGTCCAGTTGTTCAAAATGAACAATTACGCTGTTGGTGCAGGGCTTGCTAAAAGTGAAGCCTTAGTTGCCGCTATTCTAGGCGTGCTATTTTTTGGTTCGGCATTAAGCTTATTTGGTTGGCTAGGTGTATTTTTAGGTGCTATCGCTGTCTTGTTATTAAGTGGTATCACTAAAGTAAAACAGTTTAACGCCAATACGGCCTTGCTCGGGCTGGCATGCGGTACCTGCTTCGCTTTAACATCGCTCTGGGTGCGTGAGGCGAGTTTAAATTCAGGCCTTTTATTTCCTCACTCGGCAGCGTGGGTGCTGTTGTTTGTTATCAGCCTGCAAAGTGTTATTTTACTGATATATTTAGCTATTAAAGAGCCCCATACACTCAAGCAAATGTGGCACCACAAAAAAATGGTTTCGTTAGTGAGCTTTTTTAGCTGCATAGGATCAATTGGCTGGTTTAGTGCCATGAGCTTACAACATGTTGCCTATGTAAAAACGCTAGGCCAAGTGGAAGTATTTTTTACTATGCTGATATCGGTTTTATGGCTAAAGCAACCACTCAAGCGCCAAGACACAGCAGGGCTTGTACTGATTGCTGTTGCAGCAATACTTGTTATGTTACCCACTACATAAAATAGGCGGTTACTAGGGTCTGTTGACCTTTCAAGGTTAAATTTACTGCAGTCTGTTTGGTATTTAGGCAAGGCAGCGCCTATGTAGTGTGGTTATTCCCCATAAATAGGTGATAACGCAGCATCAATGCCAAACAGGCGCTGCCCTTCGGGTTCTGCCTAGGGGCGATTTACTCTTTGTTGCTCGGTTTTGACTTAGCCCACTAGGTTACAAACCTCGCGCCGCGATTAAACCGCCCCTAGTTTGAATAAATTTTAATCCGCAAAGGTCAACAGACCCTAAAGTAACCGCTAGTTAAGTATTAATGGCTAATTTTTAAAGTAATAACACCACTTATAATCAATAAAACACCTGCAATACGGCCAAATGTGGCGGCATCGTTATAAAACAAAATACCGACGATAAAGGTGCCTGCGGCACCAATACCTGTCCATACAGCGTACGAGGTGCCCATTGAAATATCACGTTGTGCTAGCCATAACATAAAACCACTGGCGACCATAAACGCCACCGCAATAGCAATGCCCAGCCAACGATTTTCACCCTCTTGTGACATTTTCAACCCAACAGGCCAGCCTATTTCAAGCAAGCCCGCGATGATTAAATATACCCATGCCATTTAGCTATCTCGCTTCTTTAAGATGACGTCGTACAAATCACCACGACGATCTTTTAAATTACGCACTGTGCCCTCACTGTGAAGTACTTTTAATTTATCCATATCTAAATCGCTGAATAATAACATTTCAGTATTAGGCGTCGCTTCGTTAAGTGTTGCATCGTGAGGGAATGAAAAATCAGATGGTGTCAGTACCGCTGATTGCGAATATTGCACATCCAAACTCTCAACTTCAGGTAAGTTACCCACTGAGCCTGCAATAACGACATAACATTCGTTCTCGATTGCACGTGCTTGTGCGCAGTGACGCACACGTAAGTAACTGTTTTTGGTGTCCGTCCAAAATGGCACAAACAATATGTCTAAACCTTGCTTTGCCAATATGCGCGACAATTCAGGGAATTCCACATCGTAACAAATCTGAATACCCACGCGACCTGCGTCTGTATCAAATACCGCAATTTTGTCGCCGCCTTGAATCACCCAGTCATTTTGCTCATGTGGGGTGATATGAATCTTGCGCTGCTCATCTATTTTTCCACTGCGATGACATAAATAACTCACATTGTAAATTTTATCACCTTCAGCCAGTGGCATTGAACCAGTGATAATATTTGCATTGTATTCAATCGCCATGCGCGACATTGCATCACGAAAGGTCTCTGTATACTCGGCTAAATAACGAATCGCTTCTGTTTGGTTTCTTTGTTCTGTTAGCCCCATTAATGGCGCATTAAAGAATTCAGGGAATAAAATAAAGTCGCTTTTATAGTCAGAGACCGTATCAACAAAATACTCTACTTGCGTAAGCATTTCTTCAACGGATGCAACACTGCGCATTTGCCATTGCACTGCCCCTACTCGCACAATCGATTTCGTTGATTCAAGCACCGTATCCGTGGGTTCAAACATAATGTTATTCCACTCAAGTAAAGTGGCATAACCAACCGAGTTTTGATCTTCAGGCAGGTATTTTTTAAGCAACCGCTTCACTTGAAAATCATTCGATAGTTGAAAGCTTAATATAGGGTCATACAACTCTTTATGATCAACTTTTTCAATGTACTGCGTGGGTGTCATCTCATCGCTGTAATTGTAATAACGTGGAATACGACCACCAGCCAGAATAGCGCGTAAGTTGTACTGACGACAGAGCTCTTTTCGCGCATCATAGAGTCTTCGCCCTAAACGCATTCCTCTGTGTGATGAGGAAATCACCACATCTAAACCATATAACGCATCCCCTTCAGGATCGCTAAAAACGCGATCATGCCCATCGACAATATCTTCATAAGTGTGGGGGTTAGAAAAACGACCATAATCAACTTGCACACTTAGCGCAAGGCCAACCAGTAAACCATCATCAACCATGCCGAGTTGCCCTTCTGGAAACTGATCTATTAACCTAAAAATGGTATGGCTTGGCCAAGCCCCGCCTAAATCTGGATAGGCTTGATCCATTAATGTTTTAATTTGCGGGTATTGTTCTTTCGTTAAATTACAAATCTCTAGATGAGTTTTTTCTGCCGACATACACAACTCCGTTAAGCGTAAGACATTAGGGTCTGTTGACCTGTGCGAATTAAAATTCGTTCAAACTAGGGGCAATTTAACCGCGACGCGAAGTTTGTAACCTAGTGGACTAAGTCAAAACCGAGCAACAAAGAGTAAATAGCCCCTAGGCAGAACACAAAAGGTCAACAGACCCTAAGCTTCAAATAGCAATTATAAACGCCGTTCTGTGAACGCTTACTTATTTTTTATAGCATCTATAAGAAATAGACAGCAATTGACTGAAGCATAACGTCTTTGAATAAAGTCAATTTAGCGTAAAAAATATCACTACACTACATTATATTGATAAACATCTCTGGCGATGCGCGCATCAACTTAAACTTTGCATGTGATATTTATCACCTATACTTTGACTAATCCACCCACTGATCGGAGTTATTTTGTCATCAACAAATACAGATGTGGAATTAGCCGAAATTGAAGTCGTAAAATTTCAAATCGTTAAAAAAGTGGCCTACTTTGCGTTAGCCGTACACGTTTTACTTATCTTGTTTTTTGCACATATAGGGGCAATCACGTTAGCGATAACCAACCTATTTAGCGTCGCAGCCTGGGCCTCTGGCATCTTCCTAATAACACAGGGTCTCAATGCGTTAGCACTAAGGGTATTTTGTGGTGAAGTGGTTTTACACTCCATTTTAGTTTGTGCAACATTAGGCTTAGACGTAGGTTTTCAATTTTATTTATGGACAATATCATCGATGTTACTGGTTGATTACCAGTTAAAGTTACAGCGGGCCTTTATTTACAGCATCTCACTGATATTAATATTTGCGGCCTTGTATTTATTTTTTGGCGATGTTTCGTATAACTACCCTTATGCTGAGTACCTAATATATATCAATATTACCAATATTATTATTGCTGGCTTACCCATGATTTATGCATTTGTTTATATCCGTGAAACAAGTATTTCTCAACGACAAGCACTCACAGAGATGGCTGCCAAAGATCATTTAACTAAACTTTATAACCGCCGGTTTGCAAAAAAGTTAATTATTGATATGCGACAAAGGTGTGTCGAATCTGATAGTAAAATGTGCATTGTTATGGGGGATATCGACTTCTTCAAGAAAATCAATGATACCTACGGCCATGATAAGGGCGACACGATTTTGATGAGCGTAGCAAATGCAATTACTGAGTATCTTAGCCAAAAAGACATCATCGTTCGCTGGGGCGGTGAAGAGTTTTTGATTATACTCACTGACACAGACGAATCTGCCGCATATAAACGCATAGAACAACTGCGCGAAAAGATACACAGCCTGGCACCTTGCCCCAATGATCCTAAAATATCCATTTCTATGAGCTTTGGTTTAATTGAGTGGCGACCGCTGGCGTCGCTCAAAGATACACTTCACCAAGCAGATATTGCACTTTATAAGAGCAAACACAGCGGCCGCAATAAAACCACTATCGCGACCCCTGAACAAGACTACATGAACAACTTCAAGCCAGTCTAAATCCCCATCGCTACAGCTTACTTGGATTAATAACTATTTTATGACTAATCGCCTGAGGCAATAAGGGTGTCAGTGCTCCATTTACATATTCATCAAAACCAGCTCTATAAAATGGTGATAAAGGGTGCCCAGACTGACCGCCGGGAATTGCCATAACAGCGCGCTCTAAGTAGCCTGGTTGTGCAATAAAACGCTGAGATGCACCAAAGCTTTGCCCTTGTACTGCTGGCATGAAACTGTCACCAAACCCAGGGGCTTTTGGCATATTTAAAAACTGACTTAATTGCGGTATTTGCTTGGCAAATGGATGTTCTATTGCCAACTCATTAACATTCCCCCAACGCCAGCTTTGCATATTCCCACCAAATTGATCCGTTAAGCTATTGATAACGTGTGCAAACGCACCACTTAACTGTTCGTCCCAACTGTTATACTCAGGGTTAAGCCAACTTGCTGGTTGCTGTTCAATAAGCTGCCATATAGCTGGCTCTAAATCGCGTTTGATGTATTTTAAAGAGCCACCACTGTGTTCCAATGTATTTTGCATACCGCTAAATGCGCTATCAATAATCGCATCGCGGTAACGCCTGACTAATGTATAACCTACAGAATCAGGGCACGCACACGCTTGCCAATTTTCAACAACTGAAATATACCCCTTATTGTCAACAGGTTGCTTCTTTAGTTGCGCTAAAAGTAATGCATGCCACGGCATTAAAAACCGCGCTTCATTATCGAGCTGTAAGGCGTTAAAATCAGCCTCATTAAACTGACTTTTCTCTAACAGTCGATCTCTTATTTGTGTTGACCGCGCGCCCAATGCATAACCCCCATTACCAAAACGATTATGATCTTGCGCTGACACCACTCGCGAGTTTCCCGTCCATAAACGTCCATCAGCTGGATTTTTAACGCTAGGTCTTTGTTGCTCATTTTGTTGCCATAACGATGAGTAACGAGCTTGATTCACCGCAACATCACTAGGCGCTTCACGTGCAGGGATAGCCCCCATGTTTTTCCAGGCCGCATTGCCTTGGCTATCTACCACCATTAAATTTTGCACTGGAATACCTACCTCACTGGCTAAAGCGAGTGCACCATCAACATCATGAGCTTGTTCTAGTTGCAGTAAATCCATATCCACCGCATAGGGTTGATGGCCGACCCAACTCAGGGCATAGTGGTTTGCATTTATCTTACGCACGGGGCCGTACTCACTCATTGTTAACTCATAAGACTCTGTACTACCATCGGCCAGGATTATATGCTCTGTTTCTTGCCAAGTTTTACTTTCTTCATTGAGTGCAACCCAATCAGCTGTATCTAAGTAGCCATTGGTAAAGCCCCATGCAATATGATTATTTGTCCCCACAACAATAGCTGGCGCGCCAGGCAAAGACACCCCCGTGATTTGATGGGTTTCATTATTTTTACGATAGTTAAGTTGCGCGCGATACCAAATAACAGGCACCGCCATAGACAAATGCATATCATCAGACAACATGGCCGAGCCTGTTGCTGTTAACTCCCCAGACACCGCCCAGTTATTGCTACCAAACTCTTGAGTTTGCTCAATATGCTTATACACATAATTTAACTGTTCAGGTAAAACAGGGATGCCAGATTTATAAGGCGGTAGCGTACTACCATCCAGTGCAGCTTGATAACGACTTGGTTGGGTCAAAAAATCCAGCATATCTGAGCCATACAGGTCATTGATTTGAATTAAGGTTTGATCACGTTCAAAGGTGGCTGTTTGCAAATCTAAATACATGCTAAAAATAACCAGCAAGCTATCTTCACTTTTCCACGGTTTTTGCTTTGCGCCCGTCAATAAATATTCAAAGCTAGAAAAGCCAATTTGCGCTAATCCTTCGTTAACTCCTGCGCTATAGCTATTAAGTAAAACTTGATCAGCCAGTGGTAATTGCTTAACAATCTTTTCGCTTCGCTTACGTAATTGATGAAAACGCATTTTTTTATCTAAATTTAGTGCCGCTTTACCAAATAACTCACTGAGTTCGCCGGCCGCATTACGCCGCAATAAATCCATTTGAAAAAAACGGTCCTGCCCGTGAGCAAACCCAAGCCCATATGCCGCATCGTTACGACTAGTCGCGTCAATCACAGCTTGGCCTAATACATCGCGAGACACAGACACATTCTCTGTGATTGCTTTACTCACGCCTTTACCGTCAAGCGCTGGTAAACTCAGCGACAGTGCACCATAAATGAGCGCAGTTACAGCTAAGCCTACAATAAGCAATGTTAAAACTAACCACTTGATAATCTTGAGCATACTCAATTTCCTTGCATAATATTGACTAAAAGTTCAACAAACCAACACGCTTTATGCTGCACGTTTAAACTTGGTTATATAGTACACACAGTTTTGTGAAAGAATAATGTTATTTGCTCATTAATAAGTACCTCTACGACAGCTTAAATCCAACGCAAATCACCTTCTTAATTTATTAAATGTATTTTTAATTCCATGATAAATTGACTATAGTTGTCTAGCCTATTTAAAAAGTAAACGTTCTAATGCAGCGGTCAAAAGAAAAAGAACATAACCAAGCCAATAGATATAAGCTGACATTTTGGCTATCGCTAGGGGTTGTATTCATAACCAGCCTCATGCTCGACCAAATAAACTATAACCGTGCCAAACAAGCTCATCGCTTGCTCATTCTTTCAGAGGTTGATACTTACAGGACGCAACTTTCCTCAACTTTAATATCCAACATTCAGCTCGTACGGGGCTTGGCAGTGGCCGTTGCAGCAGAGCCCAACCTAGAGCAGCACAGGTTTGCACAAATTGCAGGGCCTCTTTTCGATACTTCCTCTGAGTTACGAAATATTGGTGGGGCACCTGATATGGTGATCCGCATGACCTACCCACTCAAAGGTAATGAGAAAGCTATCGGTCTCAACTTTTTAGAAAACAAGGCGCAACGTGCTGGCGCGGTGAAAGCCCGAGATAACAACGAAATAGTGATGGCAGGCCCGCTCACTCTTGTGCAAGGGGGTGAAGCATTAATAGCGCGAGTGCCAGTATTTCTACCGCCAGATAAGACCTTTTGGGGACTATTATCTGTCGTATTAGATATCAATAAAGTCTACGCCAACTCTGGCATTTACGAACTTGAAAAAAACTATAATGTAGCGATACAAGGTCGTAATGGTCAAGGCGCTAATGGCGAGTTTTTTTATGGTAGTGACACTATATTATCAACTAATCCATTGGCACTAAAAATACGCATTCAAGGTGGAGAATGGGTGTTATACGTTAGTCCTAAAGCTGGCTGGTCACCACCTGCGTCCTCTGTATGGCCGCTGCGTTTAGCTATTTTAGTCATTTTATGCATTCTTGCTTGGGCATTTAGGTTCTTTTTAAAAATGCACAATCTACAACAACAAAATGAAAAAGTACTCTCCTCGATGAGTAGTATTGCGCAAATTGGCGCATGGTCTTACAACTTAGAAACGCAACAGGTCTATTGGTCAGATACAACCAAAAGAATCTTTAAATTTCCACTGGATGAGCAACCCACATGGCCCAATAACTTTGACTATTTTAAACAAGGTAGTAGCCGTAATAAAATTAAAGAGTTAATAGAGCGTGCCATCAAAAAAGCGCAGAGCTTTGAAACGGAGCTAGAAATTGTCGATGTTAATGGCGAGTCGTTGTGGGTGTTAGTGCATGGAGAAACAGAACCCCATAATGGTCGTTGTGCGCGTATATTTGGTTCACTGCAAGATATTAATACCCGCAAATGCACTGAACTTGAGAATAATAAAATTGCGCTACACAATGAAGTGTTAGCTTCGCTTACTGTTAATAAAGCCATTTTGACTGGCCACCTAAAGCAATCAAAAGATGTTATTACACACGCTATTTGCCAGGCGCTAAAAGTTGAAAGAGCGAGTATTTGGTTGTTTAATGATAAAAAAGACGCACTACTCTCTTTTGCCTATCACGGCACGATTTCACCTGAAAGCTCAATGCTATATACATGGAAAAAACATGAGTTAAACACCTTCTTCAAAGCGATTGATAATCAAATGATCATTAAGGCGCCCAATGCAAAGCAGAATGAATTAACAGCCCCGCTGTGTGAATTTTACTTAAAACCACTGGCTATAGAGTCAATCCTTAGTGTTACCATTGTCAGTGGCAGTAGCCCTGTTGGTGTTGTGTGTGCTGAAAACTGCCATCAACCCCGAACCTGGTCGTCTAACGAAGAAAGTTTTTTAATTGCGGTTGCTGCACTCATTGGCAGTCTGCATTCTAGTGAGCAGCGTATTGAAACTGAACAACAATTAGTAAAAGCAAAAGAAGCAGCTGAGCAAGCCGTAGCTGCTAAAGGCGAATTTTTGGCAAGTATGAGTCATGAAATTCGTACACCCATGAACGGCGTACTAGGTATGCTTGACATCGTTCAACACACAAAACTAGACCCTCAGCAATTGCATCATATTCAGCTGGCTCAGTCATCCGGTCATTCGTTACTCAATATCATTAATGATATTTTGGACTTTTCTAAAATTGAGGCAGGTAAACTCGATATTGAGCACATCCCTTTTAATTTACCCAAATTACTGGGTGAAACGATTGAATCTTTTGCTTTAAAAGCTGAACAAAACAACACTAAATTGGTTTTAGACGCCACCCAGATCAAAATAAATAAGGTTGTTAGCGATCCCAACCGACTGCGTCAAATTATTATGAATTTGCTTAGTAATGCGGTGAAATTTACCAAAGACGGTGAAATCATTGTGGTTGCTCAGCTAAAAGAAACGACTGAAGGCACATTTTTAATGTGTTCAATCATTGATACTGGCATTGGCATAAAGGCAGATAAACAAGCCTCACTGTTTGACTCATTCACTCAAGCCGACACATCCACAACTCGCCAATACGGTGGCACTGGACTTGGTTTAGCTATTGTAAAGCAGTTATGCCAGCTTTTAGAGGGTGAAATCAGCGTCGCCAGTTCACCTGGTGAGGGAAGCACTTTCTCATTCTCAATAAAAGTAAAAACACTACTGAGCAAAGAGCAAGATTTACCGAGTCATTTAATCAAGGGTAAACACATCCTTATTGTTGATAGCTGCCCACTTAATAGCATGATTGCGAACAAACAGCTTACAGTTTGGGGAGCTAACTCACAGGTTGTTAGCGAATACCCACTGCTAGGTGATACCCTCATCAATAGCGATAAACCTATAGATGCCATTTTAATTGATTATATGTATTTTTCAATCGCTGATAAACCGAGCATAGACGCACTCAAACAATACTTAAAACAGCACCAACTCAAATTTATTCTCATGGCGCCTATGAGTTTTTCAATCGAAAACGCACAGCTCCCCATAGAACCTAATTGTATAATATTCAAACCTCTTACACCGTCTGATTTGTTTGATTCATTAGCAAATGAAAAATTCATTGAGCAGCAACACCATGCTTTCGCCACACCGGTAGCGCAGCCTTCAAAGCAGCTTAACGATGAACATGCTAAGGTTCTCTTGGTTGAGGACAATAAAGTAAACCAAATTGTGGCTTCTGCATTACTCAAGCAAGCAGGATTGAAATTTGATATTGCGGAAAACGGATTAGACGCACTCAAAAAATTAAAAAATGCGACCAAATCGCCTTACATGCTAATACTAATGGATTGTCAAATGCCCGAAATGGATGGCTACCAAGCCACGCAAGCGATTCGTAACGGTGACGGTGGGGAATCATATAAAAACATTACTATCATCGCCTTAACGGCTAACGCGATGCAAGGCGATAGAGATAAATGCTTAGCAGCAGGCATGGATGATTATTTATCAAAACCCCTCGACTTTGATGCCTTAAACCCTAAGCTCGAACACTGGTTAAAATAAAAATAATAAGGATAAATTATGCAACTAACAATTCATCAGCAACGTGTGGTCGGCTGTTTATTAGAGAAACAAAGCACAACGCCTGAGCACTACCCACTGTCACTTAATAGCCTGACAAATGCATGCAATCAAAAATCTAACCGAGAGCCCGTACTTTCCTTGTCCGAAGCGCAAGTACAGGATACGTTAGATGAACTTGTCGCGCTGCGGTTAGTAACATTAGACGAAGGCTTATCAGGGCGAGTTAATAAATATGCACATCGATTTTGTAATACCGAATTTAGTAGCTTGCAATTTAGCGAACAACAACGTGCCATTATCTGCACTTTACTGCTACGTGGCGCCCAAACCCCCGGTGAATTAAGAACGCGAAGTAGCCGCTTAGCTGATTTTAATAATGTTGCAGACGTTGAAACGGCGCTAAACGGCCTTATTGAAAAAGAATACGTCATAAAACACCCGCGAGAAGCAGGCAAACGAGAAAGTCGCTACAGTCACTTATTCACAGATGCGGACATAACGACCTTAACCACAGCGGACACGCCTGAACAACCACAACTCAAAGCAACCGAGCTCAATGAGCTACTTGCAGAAATTAATGACTTAAAAGCCGAGATTGAAAAAATAAAGCAACACTTAGGGCTTTAAATTAATCACTGCGAATAACATAATATCAATGACAACCCAAAACTTATTAGGAGCCCTAAATGCGTGCCGACATACTCGCTGAAATGAAAGTTCAGCCGAATATAGATATAAAAAGTGAAATTAACCGTCGCGTTGATTTTATCAAAAATCGTCTAGTAGCGGCACATTCGCGCTCTTTGGTACTTGGCATTAGCGGCGGTGTTGACTCTTCAACCTGTGGCCGTTTATGTCAACTGGCCGTGAATCAATTAAATGAAGAACAAAACACGGATAAATATCAATTCATCGCGGTACGTTTACCCTATGGAGTGCAAGCCGATGAAGACGAAGCGCAACTAGCTGTTGATTTTATTCAGCCTAGTAAACGCTTAACAGTAAACATAAAACCAGCAGCCGATGGCATGCATGAGCAAGCACTTGCAGCGATTGTCGGCAGTGGTGAAACGCTACCGGAACAATCCCAAATAGACTTCATCAAAGGAAACGTAAAAGCACGCCAACGCATGGTAGCCCAGTACGAAATAGCCGGCTTTACCCAAGGCTTAGTTGTGGGTACCGATCACAGCGCTGAAAACATTACCGGCTTTTACACAAAATTTGGTGATGGCGCCTGCGATTTAGCCCCGTTATTTGGGCTATCTAAACGCCAGGTTAGGGCACTTGCTAAAGCACTCGGCGCACCAGAGTTATTAGTCATAAAAGCCCCCACGGCCGATCTAGAGTGTGAGCGCCCTGGCTTAACAGATGAAGAGGCCCTTGGCCTTAGCTATGAACAAATAGATGACTTTTTAGAGGGTAAACCTGTTAGTGACGAGATCAGTGAAAAATTGATTGCGATTTATTTGCGAACGCAGCATAAACGCCAAGCTATCCCAACCGTGTATGATGAACTTTAATACTGCAATAGCTCATAAAAAGTGAACGCGACCTCAAGGGCAATTAAAAGCAGTAATAACGCAATTAATTGTCCGCTTTTCATTTTTGAACATACGTATGCACCAAGCGGAGCTCCCACCACAACCACCGGAATTGCCGCCAGTAAATAAGCCTTAATTTCAGTAGTAACTGCTTCTAAAAAATAATAATAAATGAGGCTCGAGACGACTGAAGTCACCGCCATAATCAACACTGAAGTCGCCGTTGCTTTTTGTAAGTTAGCGTTATAAACCATAATCAACACAGCAAAAACAGCAATATCAGCCCCCGAGCCGACAAGCCCAGATGCCACGCCCCCTATAAATGCCGCCATCGCAATCACAACAAAACTTGTCTGTATATACGTGTCACTACAAACGTGGTGCGCGCGCCGATAAATACGCCATAATAGTGTTAGCGCAAAACACAGCAAAAGGCAGCTAAATACGCCTTTGACGACTAACCTTGGCACATGCTCAGCAATAAAGATTAAACTCATACTTGCCCCTAGAATTGCAAAAGGAGCTGCCACGAATGCCACTGTGCGATAGAACCGAATACCAGTAAAAATGATAGTAAGCGCAGCCGCACTCATCCCGAAACTTTGTATCGCAAGCGAAAACGTTTTTGCCGTCACCGGCTCAATAGCCAACACTTTAGTCATGACTGGAAATGCAACCGCACCACCACCTAAAGCGGTTCCTCCGGCCACAAACGAACCAACAGCCATCGTCAATGCAATAGCCAGCTGCGACGTTAAATTATTTAATAAGTCGATAAAGCCTTGGCTTAACAATAAACCACTATAAATAAAGACAATAAATGAGAGGGGGAATAGCCACGACTTCACTTTAAGAATGTTTGTAATCACTCTAACGCACCACTATGCTTAATATTGCAATATTTATTATGCTAATAAACATTGCATCCGCAAAGTGATAAGAATTAATACATTGATCGAATAAATTCGTTAATTCGTAAAAAAGTGGATAACCCTATGAGACTATAGGTGAAATATTACTGTAATTTAGTTTATAGTGACTAAAATTAAAACATCGCGTTTAGTAGAGAGCTGCCACATTTATGACATCGCCGATTTTGATAACTGGCGCAGGCCAACGTATAGGCTTAGCGCTTGCAAAATACCTGCTTAATGCAGGACAAAAAGTGATCATTACTTACCGCACACGCCACAGCGCCATCGATGAGTTAGAATCGCTAGGAGCCACATGCTTGGTGGCTGATTTTAATAGTAGTGAAGCAATATACGCATTTATTTCAACACTAAAGAGCCACACTGAATCCTTGCAAGCAATAATACACAACGCCTCAAGTTGGGATTGTGAAGCGAATAATCCAGACAGTGCAGATTTATTTGATAACATGATGCGTATTCACGCTAAAGCCCCCTATTTAATTAATTTAAACTGTGCCCCACTTTTGCTTGAGCATCAACAAAGCACCCAAAGGCCAGCAGATATTATTCATCTTACAGACTATGTTGTAGAAACAGGCAGCCCAAAACACCTCGCTTACGCTGCCAGTAAAGCGGCTTTAGATAATTTAACAAAATCATTTTCAGCCAAGTATGCACCACGTATAAAAGTAAACTCCATCGCCCCTTCATTAATAATCTTTAATCAAGACGATGACGAATTCTATCGCGCTAAAACCCTTAAAAAATCACTCATGGGGATTGAACCTGGCTGCGAAGAAATTATTAACAGCGTCGAGCTATTACTGAAAAGTCAGTACATCACTGGGCGCACAATACCTGTCGATGGCGGCAGACATTTAAAATAACGAATTAAAAATTGAGAACTTTATGCACAATGAACTAAAAAATAGCTACCAAGAAATTATCAGTGCCGTAGGTGAAGACCCACAACGTGAGGGCCTACTTGATACCCCAAAGCGCGCAGCAAAAGCAATGGAGTACCTGACGAAAGGCTACCGAGAGACACTTGAAGAAATAACAAACAATGCGGTGTTCACGTCGGATGCAGACGATATGGTGTTAATTCAAGATATCGAGCTTTACTCTATGTGTGAACACCACTTATTACCTTTTGTTGGTCGCTGCCATATTGCATACATCCCCAATGGAAAAGTACTTGGATTATCTAAATTTGCACGCATCGTTGATATGTTTTCTCGCCGTTTTCAAATACAAGAACAACTAACTCATCAAATTGCAAAAGCCGTAGAAGAAGTAACGGGTGCTAAAGGGGTGGGTGTTATCGTTGAGGCAAAACATATGTGTATGATGATGCGCGGCGTGGAAAAGCAAAATTCAAGTATGCGTACGTCGGTTATGCTGGGTAACTTTAGAGCTGATCCTAAAACCCGTAATGAGTTTTTACAATTGATAAAAGGGTAACGAATGGCTAATGCGATTATACATGTCACTAATCTGAGGTTGCGTACTTTTATTGGTTTTAATCCAGAAGAGCGTGAAAAAAAGCAGGATGTGGTGATTAATTTAGAGATTCACTATCCAGCGGATCAAGCGTGTGAAACAGATGAAGTAGAGCAAGCTTTAAATTACAAAACAATCACCAAACAAGTGATAAGTATGGTTGAAAATGGACACTTCTTGCTATTGGAAAAACTAGTCGCCGAGATACTCGCTGTATGTCACAGCCACAGTAGTGTTAATTATGCAAAAGCACGTGTAGATAAACCACATGCATTACGTTTTGCTGATTCGGTGTCTCTTACACTTGATTGGGTCAAATCTTAAAGCATATTGTCTAATCCGACGGCAAAGGCTAGCACCACCAAATAACGTGCTCCTTTGCCCAAGGTAACTAACCATAAAAAGGTCCACCAGCGCACTTTAAAAATCCCTCCGACTACCGTCAAAGGGTCACCAATGAGTGGTAACCACGCAAATAGCAGGCTATAAACACCGTATTTTTGAAAGCGTGTTTGCGCTTGTTCTATTCCCCGCTGAGAAACAGGAAACCATTTACGATCTTTAAAGCGCATCACTTGTGTTCCCAGCCAATAATTAACACAACTACCCAACACATTTCCAATCGTTGCACTTAACCATAATAGCCAGAGTATATATTCGCCTTTGGTGATCATGGCTGTGAGCACTATTTCGGATGAACTTGGTAATAAAGTGGCCGATATAAATGCCGTAAAAAGTAATGTTAAATAAGCCATTCAAGCCTTAAATGATACATATAAAAAACCCAGCTTATCGCTGGGCTTTAATTAAAATCGCATGAATTATTTTATCAAATTTATACTAAATGGATAGCTAAAGGGTTTTCCATCATTGGTTTTAATCGCGCCAATAACCACCATAACAAATGAGAATATAGCCACTATTGGTAATAAAATAGCGCCAACTGCGACAATCATTAAAATAAAACACACGATGTAAGCGACTAACATCGTGATTTGAAAGTTAAGTGCTTTACGACCATGCTCTGCGACAAGTGGCATGTCTTCTTTTTTAATCAACCACACAATAAGCGGCCCAATTACGCTGCCCATTGGCACAATAAAGCCTGCCAATGCACTTAAATGGCAAAGCATCGCCCATGTACGCTGCTCTTTATCGGCTATCACTGGTTCAACCTTATGATTTTCTTCCATTATCATCTCCTTTTTTTATTTATAGTGACTGTTTTAAGGCATAATGTCTATTAATCACTCACCTTAAAAAGGAATTTAGTAATGACATCTTCATTTTTTCGCGTCGCTCTTATGTGTACTTCACTGCTTGGGCTAGCGGCATGCTCACAAATTGCTAACACACAAGCGACACAATCCGCTCTAAATGCGCCTGTAGGCTATGAAACCTATATAAAAACAGGCGACCTCTTCTCACACGCCCATTTTATCGATATTTATAATAACGACGTTAGTCTGGGTAAAAAAAAGAAGCTAGTGATACTGTTTGCGACTTGGTGTTCAGACTCACAACGCCTAATAAAACAACTCCAACAGTCCTCACTGAGCCAAGATTCACAATTACAAATTATCGCCATTGGACGCGAGGAGAACACGCAATCACTTTTGCAATTTCAGCAAGCATATAATATCAGCTACTCACTGATTGCTGACCCGGATCGTGCTATATACAACCAGTATGCTAACAAAGGAGTTCCCCGCCTAATCCTGTTAGATGAAAATAACCAAGTCGTAAAAACACTCATTGGTGAAGACCCCAATTCGCTGCAAAAAGTCAGGTGGTAGCCTTGTGATAAAAAAGTGATAACTTTGTGAGGCTTTCATGATGTTGCTATTTGATACTAACCCTGACTCATCAATAACAGGAATATACAATGAAAGCCTCAACCTTCACTCTTGCAGTGGTTACTGCGCTTGCTAGTCAATCACTTTCCGCTGCAGAACTTGAATTAAAACTGACCAATCTTACACAAGGGTTACACTTTACACCCATTTTAATCACCGCACATAATAGCGACGAGCACTTATTTGAAGTCGCAATGCCTGCAACGACGGCACTACAGACGATGGCTGAAGGTGGTAACTTAACCCCCTTAATAGCACAGGCAGACGCAGCAGGCAGTGATGTCGTTGCCAACCCTGCTGAGGGGCTTTTAGCGCCTAGCACGTCAACAATGACGACCCTCATGTCAACAGACGCAAATGAATACCTATCAATCGCAGCCATGTTGTTACCCACCAATGATGGTTTCGTTGGCCTAGATAGCTGGAAAATACCTACAGAAGCTGGCACCTATTCGGTCTACTTAAATGCCTATGACGCAGGCACTGAAGCCAACGATGAGCTTGTTGTTGAAGGTTCTGGTGCGCCGGGTACGCCAGGTATCCCTGCGGCCCCTGGAGGCAACGCAGGTAATGGCGGCAGTGGTTTATCAAGCTCGCAGAGCAATACCATGGTACACATCCACCCAGGTAACCTTGGCGATGACGATTTAGCGGCAGGAGCAAGTGATTTAAGTAATACCGTACATAGATGGTTAAACCCAGTAGCAAAACTAACCATTACAGTTAAGTAGGAGCAGTGCTATGTTAGCCTTTAATCGACACTTAATAATGATTGCTCTTGCGGGTACTTTAGCCGCTTGTAGCGATTCTAATGATAATGATGAAAGTACGCCGCTCCCCGAACCAATCAGTTATACGTTTACCGTAGAAGTGAGTAATCTAACGGCTGGGCAACCCTTTTCTCCCATCGCAGTCATTGCTCACACCGAAGGATCACTTTGGAAAATTGGCGAACCCGCGACAACAGCCTTAGAAAGAATGGCTGAAGGGGGTGACAACAGTGTGCTATTACAATTTGGTTCAGCGATTGCCAATATATCAAGCGAAGCCCCTGTTGCACCGGGCGCGCAGACAACATTAACCCTCACAACGGATAGTTTAGAATCATTAAAGTTATCACTTAGCACAATGATGGTGAATACAAATGATGGTTTTACCGGTCTTAATGCTATGGATGTGTCCTCGTTAGCTGTAAACGAAACATTAACGCACTTCACACTCGCTTATGATGCAGGAACAGAGAGTAACTCTGAATCATCAGGCACGATTCCTGGTCCTGCTGACGGCGGAGAAGGCTTTAATGAAGCCAGAGATGACGTGAATGTCGTTGCAATGCACCCTGGCGTGGTAAGCCAACACGATGGTCTAACGCGCTCGGTATTAAATAGCGAGCATAAGTTTGATAACCCACTCGCTAAAGTGGTCATTACGCGGACACAGTAATTTTTTGGTAACAGGGTGCATGGATGCGCCCTCCCATAAGGTGACTGTATGCAACATGAAAAAGTACTTATAATAGAAGATGATAGAGCAATTAGACAGCTCATAACTACGCAGCTTGAGCCACTAAATCTTCACATAGATCACACTGATAGCGCAGAAGCTGCACTAAAAAAAATGGCTTCTCAATCATATGGGTTATTACTTCTCGATATTAACTTGCCGAGAATGGATGGCTTAAGCTTATGTAGAAAGGTTAAAGAGCATTATCCAACGGTTGCAGTTATCTTACTCACCGCGCTAAGTTCTGATATGGATAGAGTGATAGGCCTTGAAATGGGCGCTGACGACTATATTTGTAAGCCTTTTTTTGCTCGTGAACTACAAGCTAGAATTAAAACCCAGTTACGTCACAGAGCCCAATTGCTAGCGGCAAGTATAAATAACGAACATGATTTTAGCTGTGAAAGAAACATTCAGCTGGGTTCTCTTCTCATCGAGTTTGCTAGTCACCAAGCATTTTTAGCGAAACAAGCCATCAACCTCACTGCAACCGAATTTGACCTACTCGCTTACTTTGCCAGCCATCCCAACCATGTATTCAGCCGCCAACAGCTACTTGATAAAGTGTGGGGTTATCAACACAGCGGTTATGAGCACACCGTCAATTCACACATAAATCGGCTGCGATCAAAATTAGAGCAACACCACCAAGCGCCTTTTATCGAAACCGTGTGGGGGGTTGGCTATAAACTAAACCCCAGCCAATTGAGTAATTAAAATATGAAAGCCACTTTTAACTTATCTTTATATCAAAAATTAGCCTGGTCTTTGGTGGTTATCTTTTGTTTCATTTGTGCACTCGTTTATAACTGGAGCAAACAGCTAGAACATAGCTCACAACACCATGCGGAGCAAAACTTACACTTAAATTTGGCCGAGCACTTAGTGCAAGATAACCCATTAATTAAAAAGGGAGTTTATGACTATAAAGCGCTTGAAAATCTCTTCCATACTTTGATGCTGTTGGGCCCTGCGTTTGAATTTTACTTTGTTGATCCAGACGGGAAAATACTGACTTACTCTGCACAAGCAGGTAAAGTTAAACGCACACA
This sequence comes from Pseudoalteromonas sp. H105, assembly GCF_001469215.1. Classification (GTDB taxonomy): domain Bacteria; phylum Pseudomonadota; class Gammaproteobacteria; order Enterobacterales; family Alteromonadaceae; genus Pseudoalteromonas. The sequence goes on along the minus strand of NZ_LOFH01000008.1, from coordinate 184,878 downwards.
TATCAACCTATCTCCTTTAAAGCGGTTAATCAAGGATCCAACATTAACACCGCTGTATGGCGATGACCCACGAGATCAAAATAAACAAAAAATATTTTCAGCCGTCGCGGTGTATAATCAAGAAACCCTACAAGGCTACATGTACATCATTATTGGGGGTGAAGCTTATGACACCACATTAAGTCGAATCCAAGCCAATGACAGTCTGTACGTTAAAGGGTTATGGCTTATAGCAGCACTGTTATTTTTGTTTATTGCCATGTTGTTACTGTTTAAGTTTTTTACTTCCCCCATTAAGCGCTTAGCGAATGATATAAGCCAAATTGAAGCGGCAAACTATCAGTTAACTGATTTTAAATTACCAGTCTATAGCAATAAAAATAATGAAATTGGTCATTTAAGCCGAGGTATACAAGCGATGTTAAATCGTATCGACGAACAATTTAAAGCCTTACAACAAAGTGACTTACGCCGACGAGAGTTACTGACTCATTTATCTCACGATTTACGAACCCCCCTTGCGTCTTTACAAGGCTTTTTAGAGGTATTAACAAGTCCTGCACGGCATTTATCCAACCAAGAGCAGCAACATTATTTAGCTGTTTCAAATAATAATTGCCACCAACTAAAGCGCTTAATTGAGCAAATTTTTGAATTAGCAAACCTTGAAAATGGGCAAATAACAATTAAAACCGAAACATTTAATTTAGGTGAGCTGATTTATGACTGCATCGCCAAGTTTAGCCTAGCCGCTCAAAATAAAGGGATCAATTTAGGAGTAGAACCGGCAATTTGTGATTTTACTGTCGTTGCCGATATTGCAAAGCTTGAACGGGTACTCAGCAATTTAATTGATAATGCTATACGCCATACAAATCATGGTGACAGCATTAATATACGTGTAACTAAAACGCATACTGAACAATTGTATGTCGATGTAAGCGATACGGGAATAGGGATTAACAAAGAGGAACTGACCGCTATTTTCGAACCTCATTATCAAGCCAGTAATGCTAACAAAGCAGGCCGCCAGCAAGGCGGTTTAGGGTTAGCAATCTGTAAAGGATTACTCAAGCTAATGAACAGTGAAATTAATGTACATAGTGAAATCGGAAAGGGCACACAGTTTAGGTTTAACTTAACGCAAAAAATCAAGGCGTGATTCAAATCACGCCTTGATTGATAACAGTGTTGACTATTGTTTAATACCCGCTAAGTCGAGTATAAATGCATAATTAAACGCGGTGTCTTGTAGGCTCTTAAAACGCCCCGATGCCCCGCCATGCCCTGCTTCCATATCAATTTTGAATAACAGTTTATTATTGTCAGTTTTATACTCACGTAGCTTAGCAACCCACTTAGCAGGTTCGAAGTACTGCACCTGCGAGTCATGTAAGCCTGTGGTTACAAGCATATTGGGGTACGCTTGTTTGTTAACCTGATCATACGGTGAGTAAGACAACATATAGTCATAATACACTTTCTCGTTAGGGTTACCCCATTCACCATACTCGTTCGTAGTCAGTGGAAGGCTGGCATCAAGCATCGTTGTCACAACGTCGACAAACGGTACCGCTGCCACCATACCTTGATACAGTTCAGGCGCTTGGTTTGCCACCGCCCCCATTAGCAAGCCACCTGCACTGCCACCCATAGCAAATATTTTACTTTCGTCACCATATTGCTGTGATACTAACCCTTTAGTGACATCAACAAAGTCATTAAATGTGTTCTTTTTATTCAGTAACTTCCCATCTTCATACCAAGGGCGCCCCAACATTTGCGAACCACGAATGTGCGCAATAGCAAAGACAAAACCACGATCAAGTAAACTTAAACGCGAACTTGAGAAGCGCGGATCCATCGTTGCACCATATGAGCCATACGCGTATTGCAACAATGGATTTGTGCCATCTTTTTTAAACTTGTCTTTACGGTAAACTAAGCTGACAGGAACGTCGACACCATCGCGAGCCGTAATAAATAAGCGCTCAGAGGCGTAGTTATCCGCATTAAAGTCCCCTACCACGGCTTGTTGCTTCAACAAGGTTTTCTCAGTAGTATTCAAATCAATATCATACGAGGTGCCCGGCGTAGTCATGCTTGCATAGTAGACACGTAAACTAGGGTTATCTAGTTCATTATTACCGTAAGCATGAATCATATAACTGCTATCGTTAAAGCCCAGAGTTTGTTCATCGCCAGACGTTAAATTACGAACAGTTAAACGAGATTGCCCCATTTCACGTTCTTTATACACAAGGTGGTTGGCGAATAAATCAATACCTTCAAGCTTAATGTCATCACGCGCAGCAATCACTGTTTGCCAATTCGCTTTGTCGTACGCCTTGTCTTTTTGGACTTTCATTAATTGAAAGTTCACTGCATTAAGGTTTGTTACTATGTAATACCAATCACCATGCTTGGCAATGTCGTATTCAAGGTTTTCTTCACGCTCAATCAATCGCTTTGGCTGCGCTTTTACGTTATTTGCATCGATCACTGAGACGCCAGACGCACTGGTGCTCCCATGCCAAATATAGATTTCTTGCTCGTCTTTGCTTTTACCAAGGCTGGTGTAGTAACTTGTGTTTGTCTCTTCGTATACCAGCTCATCTTGCGATTGCGGCGTACCAAGCGTATGACGATAAACTTGGTAACCTAACAATGTCTGTAAGTCTTTTTTAATGTAATAAAACGTTTTATTATCGTTCGCCCAGACTACATCCCCGTTAGTCCCTTCTAGCTTATCTTTTAGTAGCTCACCGGTGGTTAAATCTTTGACTAAAATGGTGTATATGCGGCGGCTTACCGTGTCTTCCCCATAAGCAAGCAAGTTACCATTTGGACTCACGGTTAAACCTGTAGCAGCAAAGTAATCATGGCCTTGCGCTAATTCATTAACATCCAAGATGACTTCTTGATCAGTGCCCTTTGCATCTTTAGCACGCACGTAAGTCGGATATTCATTATCACCCCGTGTTTGCGAGGAGTAGTAATAGCTTCCGTTCTTTGTCGGCACTGAGTCATCGTCTTTTTGAATACGCCCTTTTAGCTCATCGAACAACGTTGCTTGAAGTTGTACAGTATGAGCAAGTTGATGATCAGTGTAAGCATTTTCAGCATTAAGATGCGCTATCACTGCAGGATCTTTTCGCTCATCATCACGCATCCAGTAATAGTTATCGATGCGTGTATCGCCATGAATCGTCATTTCAAAGGGGATTTTATTTGCCTCAGGCGCAGAAATGTTTGCAGCGTCATCTGCATATGTTGATGCTTGCTGAGTGGTCTCATCAACTGATTGCGTATTATGTTCAGGCGCTTTACCACACGCCGTTAAGATCGCCATGGAAAGTGCGGCAATTGCAAAAGAATGGGTTGGTTTCATGAGTTTCCCTAAATGTTGTTATTTTTCCACCATGGCTAATATATATAAATCTTGCTTACTTACCTATATATGTTTGTAAAGCAATGTAAAAAGGGAGCCGAAGCTCCCTTTTAAAACATAACTAATTTACTAGTCTGCAATTATTTTTGTTTACGACGACGCATAAACGCAAATGGTGCAGCAAGTAGCGTTAACCAAGCTAATGAACCTGAATCATCATTGTCATCGTCATCATTTGCACGTAAGTTATTTACGCCAATTTCAACACTAACAGCTTTAGATACATAACCCTTGCTATCTACAGCTTGAACGCTGAAGATAATTTCGCGGTCAAATTCATAATCAATTTCACCAGCAGTTACGATTGTACCGTCTGGATTAACTGACACTAGGTAGCTACCAGAAACAATGAAGCTTTCAACTGGAGAAACATCAGCATCTGGGTCAGAGAAATCAAGCATGCCAATCGTTGTACCAAGTGCAACGTTTTCGTCGATTCTGAAACGTTGGTTCATCTCAATCATTGGTGCGTGAGACATTGGATCAATTTCAACGTTCAACATAACTGGGACTGCTTCAGACTCTAAACCAGTATCATCTGTAATCGTGATTTCCATTTCCATCGTCGGTGTTGCATAGTGATTTAAACTACCAGTTACGACTAGTTCGCCTAGCTCATTTACTGAAATCGCATCTGTACCAGATACACTTGCAGAGCTCATCATCGTCGCTGCACTTTCAAACAGCTCAAAGTCAAGTTGACCAATCACAGTGCCTTCTTCAGCTGATTCGATTACGCTGAAATGTTGTCCTGATGTGATAACAGGCGCTTCATCTGGCACGTTGTTAATTGTGACAGTGAATGTCGCTGGCGCTGATTCAGTACCAATTACATCAACCGCTTTAACAGTGATCATGATTTCTGTTAAGCCTGCTTCTGAGTCAATTAAGTCTGTATCTTCAACTATAATATCACCCGTTTCAGCATCAACCATTAAGCCAGGAGCTGACATGCTCAACGTTTCAAAGTAAGCAATATCTAAACCAGTCTCATCTTCAAACTCAATTGAACCAACGGTTAGACCATTAAATAATGACTCGTCAATTGCAAAGTCAGCGATTACTAAAGCTGGAACCTTAGGAGCATCGGCGATATCACGTGGCGCAGTTAGATAAACTTGCGTTCCAGCAGGTGAAGTTAGTGCGAATGCACCCATAGATTCTACAACAGCTTTTTGACCTGGTGCTAGAGAATCTAACTTGTCGCCACTGCCATCAGTTGCAAGCATTGATACTGTAGGGTTACCAGTAAAGGTTGTTGAACCTACAGCTGAATCTGTTTCAAAATAAACGCCTGCTTGGTAGCTCGGGTAACCGACTGAAGCTTGGATGTTGATTTGACCGCCAAGCATATCTGCATTTAAGCCCATTAATTCACTACAACCAGAGAATGTTACTGTACTTTCACCAGCTTCATGGAACATAGGTGTGCCCCACATCCATCCGTCATTACCATCAGCGTCAATTGAACCAATTAATGTACGGCTACGTCCTGGGATGGCAGCTGAACGACCTACATCGTTTAAATTCATCATGAAGTGATCATAAACACCATCGTTATCAGTGTCCAAGTTCATACGAACACCAACTTGGCGCATATGAGTAATTTCGTCACGTAGTTGGATTGAAGAGGTGATAAATACACCTGAATCACAATTTTCAGACGCATAAGCAGCAAATGTTGTGCTTAAGATATCAAAGTCAGCTTCATCGTTTTGAGGGCTATTAGCAACTACTTGCTCAGCGATTGGTGAAACATCAACTGCACCTACGTTTTCAACAACTAGCTCAGTTACACCATCAACGTCTTCGAAAGCAAACTCAAGCTCTGCACCTGCTTTAGGCAGTGCGTGATAGACAACATGTAAATCATGATCCGTATCAGTCGTTGATGTATCATCAAATACTAATGCGCCATCAAATTCTGCCATTGTTAATGAAGGGCTACGTGCAGCTAAATCGTCAGCACTGAACGGGTTTTCCAATGTCCAGTCATGCAACATGGTTGGATCAACTGTCATTGTTACTTCAAATGTGGTTTCTTCGTTTGCAGCAACTGTAACACTACGTGGGATATCAAAGCTAACTGCACCTGAGTCAGCGTCGTTCATGAAGCGCTCTTCAATACGAAGATCATATGTTTTATCTTCGTCTGAGAAGTTTTTCAATGTAACAGTTTTAGTGAAGCTGCTCATTTCAGTCATACGCTCAAGACCAAATGACAATGCAGCTTGTGCTGTTTGGTACTCGTCATCTACAACCCATGCAGCAACAGGTAGGTTAACCGCTTTTTCTACATCAACTAAACCAGCACCAATTAAGCTAATAGGCGCAAGTGGTGAATCAGGGTTGATTGTAAGAGGGTCTACAGTAACGTTAAGGTCAGCAGCATTCATGATTGTTGCTTTGATTTCAAGCGCTGAGCGTGTTGGATGTGCTTCACGAACAAGTGCAACTGCACCCGCAGTGATCGGACCTGAGAATGAGGTACCTGTCGCTGGAGCAAGGCCATCTTGCGTGCCTGTTGCAGCAACCATGATATCAGTACCAGGAGCTGTAATTTCAGGTTTTAGTAAGCCATCCATTGATGGACCACGAGATGAGAATGAAGCAACGGCACCGGCTGTTACTCTGCGCTCAACCATGATGCTATATGTTGCTGCATTTCCGGCTTCTAACTGAGCTTTCATCGCTGCACCCGCAGCAAAGTTAATACCGACGTTACGAATAGTAACGTCAGCATCAAAGCCACCCATTGGCGCAGGTGTGCCATCATCATTATTATTTGCGATAAATACAAATGCTGCACCACGTGCTTGAGCATTAAGTACTTTTTGTGTAAACGCACACGCACCACGGTCAATCAACACTGCTTTACCGGTGAAATCAATTTCATCAGCGAATGCTTCACAGCCATTTTGATTTGCTTCAGGGTAAATAACTTCTGCATCTGCTTCAGTCATTGCAAACGCTGTCTGTGGGCCAAAGTTTGAAGGTTGAATAACTGTTTCAGTACCAGCCACAGAACCTGAAGCCACACCAACATCATTTGCAGGGTGAGTCATCGCACCAACAGAAAGCGCATTAGGTGTAGTAGATGGGCCACCAATACGGAATGGGTTATCACCATCATTACCTGCAGAGATAACAACGTTTACGCCAGCTTCAACAGCTTGTTGGATTAGATACTGTGTACCACCACCAACCCAAGTGTCACCAAATTCACCACCTAGAGACATGTTAATAACGTCTACACGGTCAGATGTATCACCGTCACCATTTGGATCCATTGCCGCTTCAAGTGCTGCAGATTGTGCTGCACTAGGACAACCGCCACCACACACAGAGTAAACATATAGCTCTACATTAGGCGCAATACCCGTTACAGAGTGAGAAACCGATGTACCATGGCTTGTTGGAGAGTCTTCATCTGTAGGGTTTTCAGGATCATTTTCAATTGGATCCGCGTCGTCACGCATAAAGTCGTAACCACCCATTACCTGACCTTGCGGCCATGTAACCATAGTAGGATCTGCTTGCGCTTCATCATAAGCTTCAACGGTACCTGCACCACCAAAGATTGCGTGAGTGTAATCAATACCGGTATCTAGCACGGCCACTTTTTGTGTTGAACCAGTATACATACCGCCGTTCACTACTGGTGTTGCTTTGATGTAATCTGCTGTAGCTGCTACATGTAGGTCGTAATCAAACATTGGTAAAACACGGTCTACACGTGGGTCATTTTTAATCTTTTCAAGTGCGCCAGGGCTTGCTTGGATAATCAAAGTAGGTGCTAATATTTTTGTTTCACCAAGAATTCTTACGTTTGAGTCAAGCGAAAATAACTTGTCTTTAACTTGGCTTTGTAAAGTTTGAACATTGTCGTAGCTCGCGCGAGCGCTAGATACACTATATGTACCTTGCTCCATCATATCAGCGGCTGTGGTTGCTTTTAATACAACAAGGAAAGACGTTGGCTCTTTTTTATCAGCGACGTCAGCTTGAGAAATTGGCGTGTAACCTTGGTGCTTTAGTGCTGATTGGTTAATTGAATTTGCGTTTGCAGCACCTGCAATAAGTACGCTGGTAACAGCTGTTGCAACTGCGGTTCTTTTTATTAAATTCTTAGACATGATTTCCCCTGGGATGTGTTATGTTTTATGGTGTCTAACGTGAGTATAAACATATACTGATGCCTAATATAAAACTACCACACTGAAAATGGCAACAACACAGTTACAATCCAATTACAAATAGAATGAAATACACTCAAGGCACTGCACTAACACTATGTTATAAAAGAAGTTAAACCAAAAAACCCATTTGTGAAAGTTTGTAAATAAAAATGAAAAATACACAAAGTCGCGAGGAAAAGTGAATAAATGAACTCAGAAGTTATTAACATATTAACAATGGCCAAAGTAATACAAACTGCGGTAGCGCCCGTTTTTTTAATTACGGGTATTGCAGCAACCCTTGGCGTTCTTTCTAATCGTTTAGCCCGAATCACAGACCGTGCTAGGCAACTGGAACGAAAATTGAAAGTGAGTATCGACGAAGAGTTTAATATATCGCTTACGACAGAACTTAGAGCCTTACTGAAGCGCTCGCGATGTATTCATGTCGCATTTAGTTTGAGCGTGTTAAGTGCTGTGCTTGTATGTGCCGTAGTGATGTTGCTTTTTTTGTCACATATTCAAGCTGTTAACCTCGGTGTTACTATTGGTAGTTGTTTTGTTGGTGCAATGGCATTGTTAATTTGCGCATTTATGTCTTTATTAGGTGAAGTATTCTTGGCCACACGCAGCATGCGCCGAGGTATGATATTTGCTGACATTGATATCAATGATTGAGAATGAGTAAAAATAAAGCGATTAGTGCACTATTAGTTTAACCGCAATACACTTGTATTATTATTAAGGCTAAGATACAACTTACTTGGTACTGCTTATATAACCTATAAAGGGGCAAAAGGAATGAAATTAAAACATATTTTTTTAGGGGCGGTATTATCGACCCTGACATTGGGCGCATCAGCTAACGCGACATTTGAAAAGCCTAGCGATGCGATTGAGTATCGCAAAGCTGCATTTTCTATGATCCGCGTACAAATCGGCGATATGGGTGACATGCTTAAAGGCAAAGTAGACTTTGATGCTGAGCGCTTTAAACATCGCGCCAATAATGCGGCAGCATTGTCAAAGATGCCATGGGAAGCATTTGGTGCAGGCACAGACAAAGGTGATACGTCTGCTTTACCTGCTATCTGGAGCGATAATGAAACGTTCATGAAAAAAGCGGCTGCATTTCAGCAATATGCTGATGAATTAGCTGTTGCTGCACAAACCGGTGACAAAAAGCTTATCGCTAAAGCGTTTGGTCCGTGGGCTAAAGGCTGTAAAGATTGTCATAAGTCTTTTAAAGACTAAGATACACACACGCTATAAAAAACGGGGCCAATAGGGCCCCGTTTTTTATCACTATTTTGCTCAACTAAATAAGTAACTGAGTGGTTCAGCTCCCCACGTTGCCATTAACACAACGAGCAAAATCACAAAAATAATAAAAGCGAGCAAAGGCGATTTAACAACATTAGAATCATCGCTCAATTGTGCATTATCAGCTCGCCCTGTGATCATTGCTTTAACCAGCTTTTTGCCCTTTATACGATAAACAATAATAGCCGCAACGTGTAAAATAATCGCATAAAACAGCAGGTCAAAGTTATTATGGTGGACCCAACCAGCCCACTCAACCACATTACTGGAGGCGTATTGTACTAAGGGCCCATCTGTTAAAATGTCATCTGTGGTCATTAAACCGCTAATTAATTGTGTCAAAACTAAAATAAAAAATGCGATGACCATATAGCTACCAGCTGCTCCATGGCCTGGCTTTGTATCACCAAGCTTGAATGACTTTATTGCAGCAATAGGTGAGTACAGGAGCGCGCTCAACTTTGCAGTTTGACTACCAATGACTCCCCAGACAAGCCGAGTTAACAGCAAGGCTAATGTGAAATACCCAGCGATAAAGTGCAATTCCATCATGCCTTCTTCAGCACTAAAATACAGCGTCGCAATCGCAACAACTAACAACCAATGAAAACTGCGGATAAAGCCATCCCATACTTTAACTTTCTGCAAAACTTGCTGAACCATCGAAATTCATCCCCCTTAAATGTGTCTCTTACGTGATAATGCCACATACAACTTTATACGCCTATTGAACTCGTCGAATTGTGACTTTTCATGTCCTACTATGAGCAATTTTTTACAAGCTTTGTATATCAATTTAGATATACTCGAATTAAATAACCGTAAGATAGCAGAAGTAGTGCAAATGAAAGATGAACAATCAACTTTTTTTTACCATGAAAAGTTAGGTGGATTAGAAGTCTTACAAGCACGCTTTACGCATCAAAATTTTTCGCGCCACAGTCATGAAGGTTATACCATTGGTCTAATTGATTCAGGAGCTCAAAAGTTTTATCGAAGCGGCAGTAATCATATCGCACCGACAAATAGTATTATTTTAGTCAATGCTGATCAAATTCATAACGGTCAAACGGCTACAGAAACGGGTTGGGCTTATCGCGCTATGTACCCACGTCCAGAGCAGTTTGCAGAGCTATCGCAAGAGTTAAATGGTATTCGCTGCGGCGCCCCTTATTTTGATAGCGCTGTTTATAACAATCACTCTTTAAAGCTTCAGTTACATCAATTATTAAACTGCTTAACCACAAAAACAAACAACCAACTTCACACCGAAAGCCTATTTTACAGTGTGATGACCCAATTAATGCTGTCGTTTAAACAAGACTATCGAGAATTAAAAAAACTTAAATCAAAATCAAACCTTACCTACGCACAACAGTACCTAGATGCCTTTTGTTGTGAAGAAGTTAGCCTTGAGAGGCTTGCAGCACTTAGCCATATGAGTCCATTTCATTTTATTCGCCAATATAAAAAACAATATGGTTTAACGCCACACGCCTATCAAATACAGCGCCGTATTTTTCAAGCAAAAACATTATTAAAACATGGCTTAAACGTTAGCCAAGTAGCACATGAGTGTGGCTTTCATGATCAAAGCCACTTACACCATCATTTTAAAGCTCGTCTTGGCATAACACCGGGTCAATATCGAAATCTCTTTAGCTCAAAAAAATAAAGGGTAAAACAGTGAAGAAAGCGTTACTTAAAGGGTTCTTAGATATGTTACCACTGTGTTTAGCGGTGATCCCATGGGGCATTCTATGCGGCTCTTTAGCAATTCAAAATGGCTTTAGCGCTTATGAAACGCAAGCCATGTCATTATTAGTGTTTGCAGGCTCTGCACAATTGGTTGCTATTGAACTTATAGCGGGTAATACGCCACTGCTCACAATTTTATTTACCACTTTCATTATTAGCTCTCGTCACTTTTTGTATGGTTTGGCTGTGCGCCACAAAGTGATTGATCAACCGTTAAGATGGCGGTTACCGGTGAGCTTTGTGCTTACTGACGAATTGTTTGCTTTTTCTCACCATCGTAAAGCCTATCGAACTAAAACACGTTTAATTTATGCACTCAGTGCGGGGTTTAGTTTTTATATAGCATGGAACTTATGGACGCTAATTGGCATTGTAGCAGGCAGTTTATTACCAGATTTAACAAACTTAGGGTTAGATTTTGCTATCGCGGCAACCTTTATTGCTTTAGTGATCCCCGGCATTAAAAATCTTGCGACCTTGTTAACAGTGCTTACTGCGGGTGTTGTTGCAACCGTTTTAAAAAGTCTACATTTTGAATTATGGCTTGTTGCAGCGGCCCTGAGTGCAATGTCCGTAGGCTATGGTGTCAGTCGTTTACAGTCAAAACAGGAGCACAGCCAATGATGACTACTATCTTACTTATGGCTTGCATTACATTTTTCACCCGCTATTTATTTTTGCACCGCGCCTTGCCATTTAAGGTCGGCCCAAAAATGCAGCAATTTCTCAGTTTTAGTGCACCCGCAGTACTGACCGCAATTTGGGTGCCTATTGTATTTGTAAATGATGAAGGGATTAATTTAGATTGGCAAAACCCATACCTGAGTGCTGCAATTGCAGCGGTTTTAGTCGCGTACAAAACACACAACATTTACTACACGACAGTGGTTGGTATGGGTTTGTTTTTAATATTAAACTAGGTGACTAAATTCACACGCTGGCTAGTAAAATAGCACGGCTCTTATCCAGTGTGACTTGCTCTCTCTCACCTAGTGCAGTCATACCATGGCGCTCAAGTTGCTCAACAATTTTATCAGCAACGTCTTCGCCAAGCTCATAATCACTTAAACGTGTTGGCATATTCACACTGTGGAAAAACGCTTCCGTTTTAGCAATCGCTTGATTTATTGCGTGCTCTTCATCGCTGATATCCAAACCTAAAACACGATCCGCATACTGTAGAATTTTACCGCGCTTTGTTTCTTTTTGTTCAGCCATCATGCGTGGTAAAACAACCGCTAATGTTTGTGCATGGTCTAAACCGTATACTGCGGTCATTTCATGACCTAACATATGCGTTGCCCAATCCTGTGGCACACCAGCACCAATTAAACCATTCAACGCCATTGTTGCTGACCACATAATATTCGCACGTACCTTGTAGTTATCAGGCTCACTGAACGCTTTAGGGCCTTCTTCAATAAGTGTCATCAAGATACCTTCAGCGAAACGATCTTGTAATTTAGCACCGACATCATATGTAAGGTATTGCTCCATGGTATGAACAAACGCATCAACAATGCCATTTGCAACTTGGCGTTTAGGTAGCGAATAAGTTACAGCAGGATCGAGTACTGCAAACTGCGGTTGCACAAATGGGCTGGCAAACGGTAATTTATCGTGACTTTCAAGGTTTGAAACCACACTAAATGAATTTGACTCAGAGCCAGTTGCTGGCAATGTTAGCACTACACCTAAAGCGATAGCAGATTTGATTTCGCCACCTTTGGCCAAAATATCCCATGGTTCACCGTCATATTGCGCCGCTGCGGCAATAAATTTACTGCCATCAATGACAGAGCCTCCCCCAACAGCAAGAATATAATCAATCTGCTTTTCTTGAACCAACTCAACTGCTTTCATGCATGTTTGATAACTTGGATTTGGCTCAATACCCGCAAATTCAAACCATGAGTGCTCACTCAAAGCAGCTGCAACTTGCTCATAAATACCATTCTTTTTAATACTGCCACCGCCGTACGTCACCAGAACCTTGGCATCGGCTGGAATTTCATGCTTAATTGATGCGATTTGCTGCTCGCCAAAGTGGATTTTGGTTGGGTTTGAAAAACTAAAATTTAACATGCTTGCTCCATGGCTTGATAGAGGCTCATTAACGTGAGCGAAAATAATCTGACCAGCTAATTGTAAGCCTTTAAATGCTAAATTAAAGGCAGTAATTGGGCAATCACTTTTGCACAGCTGCAACAATTAATACAATATAGTGCGATTACTTACTTTATGAGTCAAAATAATGTGGCAAGGTTTAGATGAATTTTTACATGTCGTCGAGCATGGCAGCTTTACTCACGCAGCAAAAGCGATGGAAGTTTCAACGTCACATATCAGCCGCCAAATACAACAACTAGAAAACCGGCTAGGTTCCGTGTTATTTCAAAGAACCACACGAAAAATAAGTCTCACAGATGCAGGACGAGAATATGCCATAAAGCTCAAAACAATTAAGCAAGAGCTACTCGATGCGAACACCCAACTACAAGGTGAGCAAAGGCAACCAAAAGGGCTCATTCGCATTACCGGTGCAGGTGAGTTTGTTGCAACCACCGTTGCCCCTAAAATAGTTGATTTTGTTAAGCGCTACCCAGAGGTTGAAATTGATATGGACTTCAATAACCGCAATGTAGACTTAGTTGAAGAAGGGTTTGATTTAGCCATTCGTTTTGGTCGTATGCAAGACTCCAATTTAATTGCACGGCCACTATGCCCACGCGTTATGACCTTGGTAGCCAGTCCGGAATATTTAGCAACCAATGCTCCACCACATAACCCCTCACAATTAATTGAACACAATTGCTTGATTGCTATGAACAAACGTTGGCGTTTCAGTTTTAACGGAGATATTAAAGAGGTAAAAGTCAACGGAAACTGGCGTAGCAATCATCCTCAAGCACTGCTCAATGCAACATTAATGGGCTTAGGTATTGCACATTTAGCGAGCGATATCGTGCAACCTTATTTAGCTTCGGGTAAATTAGTTACATTGCTTGATGAATTTCAAGTCAGTGATAATGCCTCTTGGTTAGTGTACCCGCGTAAAGATCTAATGCCGTACCGAGTAAGACTTTTAATAGAACATTTACTGGGCAGCTTTAACAACGCTTAAATTTTATCCTTTAAGTCTTTCGCTACTCAGGATAGAATTTAAATAACAACAATAATAAGTATTTATTATGAATGATTTTTACCACCTTAGCGCCACTAGCCTTCAAGGGCAAAACATTGAATTTAATAACTTTAAAGATAAAGTTGTTCTAATTGTCAACACAGCGAGTCAATGCGGCTTTACTGGTCAATACGAAGGGCTCCAGGCACTTCATGAAAAATACCATTCACAAGGCTTAGTTATTATTGGCTTCCCTTGCAATCAATTTGGTAAACAAGAGCCTGGGAATGCGACACAAATAAAGCAAGGCTGTTTAATAAATTACGGCGTTAATTTTCAAATCATGAGCAAAGTGGATGTAAATGGCGAGCATGCCCACCCAGTCTTTAGGCATTTAAAATCAGAGTTACCTGGATTTATAACGCGAAAAATAAAATGGAACTTTACTAAATTTTTAATCGGCAAAGATGGCAGAGCAATTAAACGTTTTGCACCTTTTACTAAACCAGAAGCAATTGAAGATAATATAAGAAAAGCACTCGGTGCGTGAAAATCAATAAAGAGGCAAACGCCTCTTTACTTTAATTAATCGTTTAGGTATTCATCAAAATCTTCGTCACCTAAATTTTTACGTAAGCGTTTTTGCTCAAGGTAGTCTTCCAACTTTTTCTTCACCTTTTGCTTTTTCTTGTCGTGCTGATTGCGCCCAACCATTTCGTACTCATCTTCAACAAAATCGTCATCTAGCGCATCGTAACTAAATGTCTTACCCACAACCCACTCCATAAAGTGTTTTAGACCAAAGCAGTGTGATTACTGTCATTGGCAGGATTAAAATGTTTGATGCGATTCCACTGTATGAAAAAACATCAAAATAAAGTCATACCCTATCGTACAAAGGGGATATGTCAGTAATGTGAATAAATAGCGCTAAATTTGAATTCTGGAAAGTGAGAGTTTTTTATCGATACGATAAGTATTTTTTATAGAGTTATAAACTTTGGTCAAAATAACTAAAAGTTAGCTTTTATTAAAAAAACCGGTCATTAGCATATTGCCAGAAAAACCATAACAACATGTTTTATAACAAATAAAAAGTTGGCATCAAACTTGATACATAGAATTATACAATCGTTAAAATCAACAGTTAACAGGATTACAAAAATGAAAAAGTTACTTTTAGTCGGTTCTTTATTTATTGCTACAGGCGCAATGGCACATGATGATCACGATACCAACATCTCATTTAGTGGTGATTCGTGTGAAGTCGAGTTTCAAAACGATGTAAGAATTTTACCCAGTGAGCTAGAAATTTTCACCGCTGATAATCAAAAAATGATCTTTACCAGAAATGCTGACTTAATCATTAACGGTCAAACAATGCAATTGAGTAGCCAACAGCGCCAAGCAATGACTGATTACTCAGATAGCTTGCGTAGTCAGTTACCTGAAGTCGCCAATATTGCGCTTGATGGTGTAAAAATCGCGGGTGTAGCGATAGAAGAAGTCGCCAGTGCATTCAACATCCAAGGTTTTGATAGCATTAATGATCTAATGGCTGACATTCAGGTCGAAGTTGAAGAGACATTTTACCAACAAGGCGCATTTGTAATGGGTCAACAAAGCTTTAACGAGTTCGGTGAAAACTTTGAACACCACTTTGATGAACAAATTGAAAGCGCAGTTCAATCAGCTATGATGCAATCAATGGGCAGTATTTTAATGGCCCTAGGCTCAGAGTTAATGGGCTCTGGCGGCGACATGCAGGAGTTTGAAACCCGTATGGAAAATATGGGGGCACAAATTGAGGAGCGAGTACAAGTACAGGCTGATCAATTAGAAAAACGTGCCGATGCATTATGCTCAAACTTTTCAACCATCGCAGAACAAGAACAGCAGCTTGTTAAACTAGTTCCTGAACTTAAAGGCTACCAATTATTTAGTTATAAACAAAATAACTAACTGATATTTTAAAATTTGATATCCCTTTAGCAGCAATGTGGCCTTAACCTCTTTGCTGCTTTTTTATTTTTTCGCTAAATGTAACAACTCACCCAACTTAGCAATTGCACTTTCAAGACGTTCACTCCATGGTAAACCATAACTTAAGCGTATGCAGTTTCGGTATTTATTTGTCGCTGAGAATATATAACCCGGAGTAATTGTAATGCCTTCATCCAATGCCAAATGAAATAACCTAACACTATCGTAATCTTTGCCTAAATCGATCCACACAACACACCCTCCTTGTGGATCACTAATTCTTACGGTGCTCGGTAGTGCCTGTTGCAAACACCAGATCATTCGCTCTTTATTACCACGAAGCGTTTGCCTAAGCAGCTTTAAATTGCGATCATATTCACCACTGGCAACAAACTCATACAGCGTCCACTGATTAATCAATGAAGTAGAGCAACTAAAGGCGCGCTTAAAACGACGAGCTCTAGCCGCAAATTTACCCGCAATAAGCCAGCCGACACGATAACTGGGCGCCGCAGTTTTCGAGAATGACGCACAAGTAAGCACTAATCCTTTTTTTGAGTAAGCTTGCGCAGGTGTGCCACGCTCAGCGCCAAAGTACAAGTCACCATATACATCATCTTCAATCAGTACAACATCACGTGATTCTAATAACTCAACCAATTGCTTGCGTTTATGATTAGGCATAAAACTGCCTACAGGGTTATTGATCGCGGTTGAAAAGACACATGCTTTAATATCATGATCGTGCAATGCCTGAGTGAGATCATCAAGCCAGATCCCATCATCAGGGCACAGGGGGATCTCTAATGCTTTTAAGCCCAAGCTTTCGATCAATTCGATGATACCGAAGTAACACGGGGTTTCGATCGCGACTACATCCCCCGCCTTTGCAACACACTTTAATGCGATCGTTAGCGCTTCCTGCGCGCCATTGGTGATCACTAACTCTTGGTTATCAATCCCAATACCAAAATCTAAGTAACGATGAATGAGTTGCTTTTTCAGTGGCGCATAGCCATCCATAGCACCATAATTAATAGCTCGACTGCCTGCCATCGACATTACACGACGCATTGTCCGCGCTAACATTTTATCTGTTGGTGCTGCCGCAACAGGGTTAGCAATACCAAAAGGCACCATATCAACTTGATGAATGGCATCATACACTTGCTCAATCAGCACCTGCATATTGACTGACACCGGTTCGCGACTTAATTTAACGCGTTTTGGTCTTGCAACTTGCACTGCCGCTGTTTTTAAAAAGTAACCAGATTTTTCACGCGCTTCTATTAACCCTTGCACCTCAAGCGTTTGGTAGGCAAGTTTAACTGTTGGGATGCTCACTGTAAGTTTCTCTGCCATTTTTCTCAGCGAAGGTAACTTCTCACCAGGCAGTAAAGTACCTTGCTCACAGAGCTCGCGCACTAACTGCATAACTTGTTGATATAAAAAGTCCTGATTACCTTTACTGACTACTAACGACATAGCATTCATCCTGTTTAGCCGATATAACCACAAAATCTGTATAGGTTACATTTATGGTTTTCTGTATATGTTAAGTATACACATTCACTCTAAAATACACACTTAACCTACACACTCCATCAACTCTGGACCAATGTAATGAAAAGTATCGCGCTTTATCTTGTTACTGTACTTATTTGGGGCTCAACATGGCTCGCTATTGAATTTCAATTAGGTGAAGTCGCCGTTGAAACATCGCTATTTTACCGCTTTGCACTTGCCGCCATTATAATGTGGTGCTGGGTAAGCGTTAAAAAGTTACCCATGCAGTACACCAGTAAAGATCATATGTTCTTTGCTTTATTAGCCTTGTGTAACTTTGGTTTAAATTACTTAATGCTGTACTGGGCACAAAATCACTTAACATCAGCTATGGCCTCAATCGCTTTTTCATTACTCTTATTAATGAACATTATTAATACGCGTTTATTTTTTGGCAAACCAATCGCAAAACGTATTTATTTCGGTGCGCTCTTGGGAGTAATAGGCATTGGCTGCCTATTTTGGCCACAACTACAGCAATTCGACTTGAATAATGAGGTGTTGGTCGGTTTACTACTTGCCCTTGCTGGCACCTTTGTGGCTTCATTAGGTAATATGGTGAGCGTGAGAAACTCCAAACAACATATTGGCGTAATGCAAGGCAATGCTTGGGGCATGCTGTACAGCGCCGTTGGCTTATTCTGCTATCTCCTTGTAAGCGATGCAAGTATGCGCTTTAGTGCACCAGCTAGTTACTGGTATTCATTAATCTATTTAGCTGTATTTGGCACTGTTATCGCGTTTGCTTGCTATTTTGCACTGCTTAAAAATATCGGCCCAGAGCGAGCAAGCTACGTTATTGTGCTGTTCCCATTGGTAGCAGTAACCTTAAGCACAGTGTTTGAAGGCTTTATGTGGCAGGCCAATACATTTTTAGGATTCAGCTTAGTACTGATTGGTAATGCTATTGTACTCACCCCTACAAAACGAATACATGCATTTTTTGCTGCCAAGACACTCCAGCAAAAAAGTACCCTCCCCAGTTAGAATACGCATTAGCGTAGCTAACACCAAAGCGCCTATTAGTTAGGCGCTTTTTTATTTTTTTGAAGGCGCACAAAACAATAAGGCACGCGGGTGAACGCTAACCGTCGCCGGTGTTTTCCCTATCAACTCTCCATCAGCTTCAATGGGCAACCCTTCACTAGTTATGCAAGCAGAGTGCAAGCGCTGGTAACTCAGCCCTTTCATTGTATGGTGACACCCTAATAACAAGCGGATAAAGCTATGTAAATTTGAAAACAATCCATGAGCTGGCATGGCATAACATTCCAGTTTACCATCCGATAACTGCGCTTTTGGGGCGATGGCTAATCCACCACCAAAATAACGATGATTCGCAAACACTGTAATTAAATTATTATGACTGATTTTTTTATCAGCAAAACGCCCATTCAGTCTAGCTGGTTTATATTTTAATAAATGTTGAAAGCCTGCGAGGCTATAACCTAAAGGCGATAAATTAGTCTTATCTTGTAACGCTTTCACAACATGCGCATCAAACCCAACACCCGCCACGTTAATAAAGTAGCGATTATTGATTTGCCCAATATCAATTGCCTGCTGATGTTCAGCAAACACAGCTTGCTGCCATGCTACTTGTGAGCATGCAAAACCTCTTGCGAAGTCATTCCCCGTGCCTAAAGGCAATAACGCCAGTGAGCAACCTGTTTTGAGTAATGCATTTACAGCAAGGTGGAGCGTACCATCTCCCCCTAGTACAACAGCACGCACGTGCGACTTAGCGAGTTGCGCTATTTTTGCACAATCAACATCGAAATTGCCTGTTGTTACAAATGAATCAACATAAACACACCGCTTTTCGCACTCTTTATACAGCCAAGTACACATTTTTTTGTGCTTTTTTTTTGTACTTGGCTTTATTATTATTAGCATTGATTAAACATCCATTAAGCTGCTAACAAAATAGCAATAAACAAAAAATAAATTAATCTGAATAATTAATCACTTTATTCAAAAGTAAATGCATACTAAAAACAAAAAACAGTTTAAAGCATTGTAAAAAAGCTATTTATAGCATTATTAAAATTCATAACCATGCAATACACTACAAAATAAAAAACTTAACGCCAAGTTAATAAACCCTAAATGCATTAGTTATTTTTATCTGGCCACCTTACTTTTTATCGTTTTATTTTTGTGCAATTAAACGTCAGAATAGCCACGTTTTCAAGACAGACATAACCCGGAGCAAAAGTAATGAACACAGTAAATACATTAAATCAAAATACAGCAGCCCATGTTGCCGTAAAACCAACCAATCGCAAAGCAAAAATACTCAAGCGACTTAACCAGTACGGTAAAGCACTCGCGCTAGGCGGCGTAATACAATACAAATAATCACCCAACCATGATTATTTTAGCGGCGCAGCAAACACCCAACCACTAAACGAAGATACTTCTTTAGCTCCCTCGTTTGCTGCAACCTCTTCTTAAAACAATTAAAAACCTCCTCTTTTATAAAAAAACGCCCCTTTTAGAACAAAAAACCAGCAAACGATCTTTTTTACTATTTACACACCCCAATCACCTGCGTATTATTCTTTTCCAACGGAGAGATGGCAGAGTGGTCGAATGCACCGGTCTTGAAAACCGGCAGGGGTTTATAGCCCCTCTAGGGTTCAAATCCCTATCTCTCCACCATTATTAGATTTTGGTGGTTCACTCGATCATCAAAATGACAGTTTATGCGCCGGAGAGGTGGCCGAGTGGCCGAAGGCGCTCCCCTGCTAAGGGAGTATAGGGTTTGTAGCTCTATCGAGGGTTCGAATCCCTCCTTCTCCGCCATTTAATAACGAAGAAAGCCCCGCAATTTATTGTGGGGCTTTTTTTGTTGTTAAAATGGCAGAAGGCGGGTGAGGACCCTCGACCAGGGTTCGATAAAATGTCAGGAACATTTTAGGCCGCTGCAAGCGTCGCGAAGCGATTGATTACATGGACGTAAGCAAGCCCATCCCTACGTTTGACACAAATATCAGTATGAAAAGCCTATCGTTTTATGTCCGTAACCTTTACACCGATGAAGGCGGGTGAGAACCCTCGACTAGGGTTCGATAAAATGTCAGGAACATTTGGGCCCGCTGCAAAGCGCCTCCCGCGATTGATTACATGGACGTAAACAAGCCCATCCCCACGTTTGACACTAATATCAGTATGAAAAGCCTATCGGTTTATGTCCGTAACCTTTACACCAATGAAGGAGGATGAGAATCAAAGCAAACAACCTTCCTATTCGCAGCGTTCTTTTTCCTCGTATTTTGTAATACTTAGCCCAAGCTACGGAGTATATCTCTGCATTTTAATTCAGCAATCTAAACTAAATCCATCCGCATCCAAATGCGCTGGAAAGCTTTGTTTGAATTGCTCAAGAGGTTCTTTATCAAGTGTCGTGATCAAAACAGAGTTTTCATTGTCCTTCGCTTTAGCCAACGTATCACCTTTAAAATCATACACAGCACTACCGCCGCTATGCGCAACACCATTCCCATCATCACCAACACGGTTAACGCCTATCACGTAGCATTGATTTTCCATAGCACGCGCCATTAACAAGGTATCCCATACTTTGCGCCGTGCTGCTGGCCAATTGGCAACATTAATCATCACGTCATAATCATCACGGCTGCGCTGAAATACCGGAAAACGTAAGTCGTAACACACTTGCGGTAAAATTCTAAAGCCATTAAGAGTGAACACTTCGCGTTGCTCACCCGCTTTAACAAACTCACCTTCTTTACCTAAACAAAATAAGTGGCGCTTGTCGTAGAATTTCACCTCGCCATTAGGCCAAACCCAATAAAAGCGATTCGCTTTTTTATCACCTTGTTGCACCAGCACCGAACCCGCAATGACTGCACTAGTTAACTTAGCCTGCGCAATCATCCAATTAAGTACTTCACCATTTTCGGGCTCTGCGCAGTCTAGTTGAATAGCAAAGCCAGTGGCAAAAGTTTCAGGTAATAAAATGAGATCGACAGCAGTATCAATGTGAGCCATTTTATCGTCAAATACGGCTAAATTAGCTTCTTTATCGATCCAGTTTAGTGATGTTTGAATAGAGGCAATAGTTAAAGTTGACATAAAATTTCCGCTGCTTGAATCAGTGTGGCTTTATTTTTAGCAAAGCATAAGCGAATGACTTTATCATTACTGGGTTGCTGGTAAAACACACGGAGTGGAATAGCCGCAACACCTGCTTGCTCTACTAACCAGTGGCAAAACTCGACATCATTTAAATCTGAAACATCGCTGTAATCGAGTAATAAAAAGTAGGTGCCTTCACTGGGCAATATAGTAAAGCGGCTTTCTTTTAGTGCATTAATGAGCACGTCACGCTTTTGTTGGTAAAACTCACTAAGCTGATCCACATGCTCGCCTTGCTGTTCTAACATATCAGCCAATGCGTGTTGCGCCGGGGTAAAGCTTGAAAACGTCACGTATTGGTGAATTTTGCGAAACTCCACCGCAAGCTCAGCTGGCGCAATGCAATAACCCATTTTCCACCCTGTACTGTGAAACGTTTTGCCAAAGCTTGAGATAACAAAACTCTTAGAAAACAATTCTTCATCACGTAGTACACTTAAATGCGGCTGCTGATCAAACGTAATGTGCTCATAGACTTCATCGCTTATTACATACAAATTATGTGCAAGTACTAACCCTTTGAGTGCCTCTATATCGTGCTGTTTAAACGTTTTACCACTTGGGTTATGGGGTGTATTTATAATAATTGCGCGGGTGTTAGTGGTTATTGCATTTGTGACTACTGACCAGTCAATTGCATAATCTGGCGCATGCAATGCAACATGTACAGCGCGACCACCTGCAAGCTCAATGGCTGGTTGGTACGAATCGTAAGCGGGGTCAAATACAATAACTTCATCACCTTTACGCACAATTGCTTGAATCGCTACAAACAGCGCTTCGGTAGCACCCGAAGTCACGGTAACTTGCTCACTCGCATTAATATTCGCATCATATTTACGCTGTGCTAGTTCAGCTATCTGTTGCTGTAGGCGTGGTACTCCACTTGATGGTGAATATTGATTAAGTCCTTCGAGTACATAATGATTAAGCTGTTTTTTAAGTAGCTCTGGCGCATCAAACTCTGGGAAACCTTGGGATAAATTTATCGCCGAAAACTGATTTGCAAGCGCGCTCATTTGACTAAAAATACTGGTGCCTAAATTTGGCAATTTACTTTCAAACACTGGTTACCCTTAATGATGGTTTTGCACCCAAAGCGATGCTATCATTGCAAATAGCAGAAGTATAGCCGTCTAAATAACTTTGGTAGCTTGAGGAATATATGCATAACAATACCGCTATTTCAGAACTTATAGAAGCAGGAAAATGGATCAGCCAACAAGGCTGGGTACCCGCAACCGGTGGAAACTTTTCAGCGCGCACCAGTACAGGTTTTGTTGTCACTGCCAGCGGCTTCGATAAAGGTAAGCTAGGTACTCACACCTTTATTGAGCTTGATCATCAAGGGAATAAACAAGCAGGAGGCTCTAAACCTTCAGCTGAAACCGAGTTACATTTAAGCATGTATAAGTTGATTCCTAGCGCTAATTTTGTTTTGCATACTCACTCTGTCGCGGCGACGGTTTTATCTCGTATTATTAAAGGCCACAACTTAAACTTACAGGGTTACGAGATGCAAAAATCACTGCGCGGCGTAAGCTCGCATTTAGAGGTTTTAAGCATTCCTATTTTTGATAACGACCAAAATATTGACCGCTTAAGCTTATTAGTCAGTGACCATCATCTACACACCCCTATTGAGCACGGTGTGCTTATTCGAGGCCACGGATTATATGTAGTTGGCCGTGACATACGCGAAGTACGCCGACAATTAGAAGGTCTTGAATTTTTATTTAGCTGCGAATTAGAACGCTTAAAATTAGAAGGTCTTCACACAGAGGTCGCATTATGATCAAAGCATTATTAACGGATATTGAAGGCACCATCACCCGCATTTCATTTGTCAAAGAGGTGCTTTTTCCTTATGCCGCAGCGCAATTGCCTACATTTGTAACAGCCAACCAGCAACATACTATAGTCGTTGAACAAATTGATGCAGTTAAGACGCTAATTGATCAACCAAATGCAGATATAGACACCGTAATTAATACGTTACTCGAATGGATAGCAACAGATAAAAAAATTACCCCACTTAAGCAGCTACAAGGGCTAATTTGGCAAACTGGCTACGAAAATGGCGATTTTACTGGCCATTTATACCCCGATGCCTACCAATTTTTGCAAACTCAGCAACAAGCTGGGCAACAGTTGTATGTTTACTCGTCGGGTTCAGTAAAAGCCCAGCAGTTAATTTTTCAGTACTCAGACTTTGGCGATATTCGCCCGCTATTTACTGATTACTTTGATACCAAGATGGGTGCTAAACAAGAATCCGTAGCCTATCAAAACATTATTTCACAACTTCCATTTGTCGCCAACGAAGTGCTTTTTTTAAGTGATGTAGTTGCAGAGCTTGATGCTGCTAAAAATGCAGGCTTAAAAACCTTGCTCTTAATTCGCGATGGTCAAGCAAGCTCGCCTGCACATAATTATATTAACGATTTCAGCCAATTTACTGCGGAGCATTTAGCATGAGCCAACTGACTATTTTTGCCGATTGTAACGGCACTAATGCATTATTAGATACCCAAAATGCAGCACAAATTGCAGCTGAGCTGAATAAAGTAAATGTACGATTTGAACAATGGCAGGCAAACGCAACCATTACCGAGACAACCAGTCAGGATGATATAATTAACGCCTACAGCAGCGATATAAAGCGCTTAAAACAACAAGGTGGTTATCAAACTGTAGATGTGATTTCGCTAGCAAAAGGCAACCCGAATGCAGCAGAACTCAGGGCTAAATTTTTATTTGAGCACACTCACAGCGAAGATGAAGTACGCTTTTTTGTTAAGGGCCAAGGCCTATTTTGCCTGCATATTAATGACAAAGTTTATCAAGTGCTTTGCCAGCAAGGCGATTTAATTTCAGTGCCTGAGCTTACTCCACATTGGTTTGATATGGGCAGCGATCCTGAATTTACCGCTATTCGTTTATTCAATAACACTGAAGGCTGGGTGGCACAGAGTACGGAGTCTGGGATTGCTAAGCAATTTCCGTTATTAGGTTAAGTATCGACAGGAATTTAAATGGAAAAGCTATTTTCATACGGCACACTGCAACTAGAGCAAGTACAGCTCGACACATTTGGTCGTTTGCTCCAAGGCGAACCGGCAACGCTTACTGGGTATGTTGTCAGTGAAGTTGAAATAACCGATGCCGTAGTGCTTAAAAGCAGTGGCCAACGGTTTCACCCCGCTTTAATAAAAACAGGGCAAACAACTGATACCGTAACAGGCACCATTTTTAGCATTACCGAGCAAGAACTAGCGAATGCAGATAGCTACGAAGTCGATGACTATATTCGAGTAGAGGAGTTATTTAGCACCGGAAACAATGCCTGGGTATATGTGGCTAAAAAAGGCTAAACCAACTCTTTTAATTCACCCGCTAGCACTTGCGATTGATGATACACGCCAGTATCTAATACCCAGCCAGTAATGAGTTTAGCGGGGGTTACATCAAATGCAGGGTTATACACATGGGCATTACTCGGTGCCCACTGTGCCTCACCAAAACTACCACTGACACCACGTACTTCGGCACTATTACGCTGTTCAATCTCAATGTTTTCACCACACTCAGTGTGTATATCTAATGTGGTTAGTGGCGCCACCACATAAAATGGAATGTTATGAAAGTGAGCCAGCACTGCCAAGTTATACGTTCCCACTTTATTAGCAAAGTCACCATTGGCAGCAATGCGGTCAGCCCCAACAAAAATTTTATCAACCTTGCCTGCAGCCATTAGACTTGCCGCCATGTTGTCGCAAATCAGCGTGTAAGGTATTTGCCAACGCTCAAGTTCATACGCGGTTAATCGCCCACCTTGTAATAACGGCCGAGTTTCATCAACCCAAACATGAATATCACCATGTTGCTGCTGGGCCTTATAAATAACACCTAAAGCAGTGCCAATACCTGCAGTTGCGAGTGCGCCGGTATTACAGTGGGTAAGAATATTATCACCACTTTGCACCAATGCTGCACCATGACTTGCCATACTCTCACACAAGGCAATATCTTCATTAAATAAGCTGACCGCGCTGCTTACAATCGCTGTAACAAAATTATCTTGCTGTAAAGCAACACGTAACTTTGTCATACTATGCATAAGATTAACCGCTGTTGGTCGTGTGGCTTCTAGCTCATCAATAGCCGCCGCCAATGTGGCTTTTTCAGCCCCCTGCTCAGCTAAATGCGCAACCAGTAAACTTGCACCTAAACCAATCAACGGTGCACCACGTATCTTTAAGCCTAAAATTAAATCTCGCATCGTGGCTACATCCTCACACACATGCCATGTTTGCTGATGTGGTAATAAGTACTGATCTAACACGCTTAATGTTTTATTTTGATATTTTAAGCTGCTCGCTATGAGATCTTGCATCATTAATCCTGACAAAATTTTCGCTGTTATTTATTCTACAGCAGTTTTTAAATCACACAACCAAGAAGTATAGACATCTAAACGGTTGAGAGTATAGAATGCTACAAATGCTTATTTTATGAGATTCTCTTTATGGCCGAATACTTTGCTTTCAATGCCCAACACGCTATTGATTATATTAAATACCTTATTGAAAATGACGGTCTGAGATGTTTTCAAAAAGAGGCTGAACTCACAGCCTATGAGTTTGGTGATGGCAATTTAAACCTTGTATTTAGAATAAGCGATGAAAATAATAACAGCATCATCTTAAAGCAGGCGCTGCCGTATGCACGTTGTGTTGGAGAATCATGGCCGCTTACATTAGACCGTGCCCGCATTGAGGCTGAAGTACTCATTAACCACGGTGCTATTTGCTCAGAACACACTGCACAAGTCGTGCATTACAACCCTAACCTTGCCCTTACGGTGCTTGAAGATTTAGGCTATTTACAAATATTACGTGGCGCACAAATTAACGCTGAGCACTTTCCTTTACTTGCAGAACATGTAGCACATTACCTAAGCCATACAGGTTTTTATAATTCAGATTTTTATCTAGCCGCACAAAATAAGAAAGCGAAAGTGAGTCAATTTAGTAACCCAGAGTTGTGCCAAATCACCGAAGATCTATTTTTTAGTGACCCCTATGTTATCCATGAGCGTAATAATTTCCCTACCGAGCTTAGCGAACATGTTGCCAGCATTCGTAATAACTCAGCACTTAAATTAGCCGCTGCAAAATTAAAAGCCAAGTTTTTAGCATGCCCGCAAACACTGTTACATGGTGACATGCACAGCGGCAGCATTTTTGTTGATCAACGAACAACGAAGATAATCGACCCTGAGTTTGGCTTTTTTGGCCCTGTAGGCTTTGATATCGGCTCGTTTATGGGTAACATCTTATTGAATTATTGTGCGCAAAACGCACGTATAGAGGAACAGGCTAAACGCCGCCAATATCAAACCCACTTACTAACTTGCCTACAAGATTGTTACACTTTATTTGAGCAAAAGTGGAGTCGCCTTATTACTCAACATAGTCATGATGTAAGTTTGGCAAATCCTGACTTTGCACGCTATTACTTACAACAAGTGCTGCAAGATGCTGTCGGTTACTGTGGCGCAGAGCTCATTCGCCGCACAATTGGTTTGGCCCATGTTGCAGACGTTGATGGAATTGAAGACAAGAAAGCCCGCTTAGCTGTGCAGCAGCAAACCCTTATTCTTGGTGAACAATTAATGGTAAATGCGCAAGGTTGTAACGATAAAGATGACTTTTTTGCTTTATTGATCAGCTTATTAAATTAATATTGCGGGGGTCTCTGAAGCATACTAAGGTCAGTAGCAATACGCTACTGACCTAGCAAAATGCGTTATGCGTCAGATTTAGCCAGTTCAGATTGAATGTATAAGCGAACTTGCTCTTCTAATACAGAAAGTGGCACCGAGCCATGGCGCAAAATTTGATTATGGAACTCACGAATATCAAAGTTTTGCCCTAAAGCCTGCTCAGCCTCTTTACGCAAACGCTTAATCGTCAGCTCACCAATTTTATATGACAGCGCTTGGGCTGGCCATGAAATATAACGGTCAGTTTCTGTTTTAACATTGTGTAATGAAAGCGCTGTGTTTTCACTCATAAAGTTCATTGCGCGCTCGCGACTCCAGCCATACATGTGCATGCCCGTATCAACAACTAAACGCGCGGCACGCCACATTTCATAAGTTAAACGGCCAAAATTACTGTATGGGTCTTGATAAAAACCGGCTTCAAGGCCTAAGTATTCAGAATATAAACCCCAGCCTTCACCAAACGCTGATAAATACGCATCACGGCGGTAACTTGGTAAATATTCTAACTCAGCATTTAATGCAATTTGTAAGTGATGCCCCGGCACTGCTTCATGCAATGTCAGTGCTTCTAATACATACAAAGGGCGCTTATCAAGTGCGTAAGTATTTACCCAATAAAACCCGGCCTGATCATCACGACGAGAGCCAGAATAACGACCCGTTGTGTATTTAGGTGCAATACTCGCAGGCACTGGGGCTACACCGTATGGCATGCGCGGTAAGGTATGAAATAGTTTAGGTAATTGTGCATCCATTTTCTTGGCAATGTAAGATGCTTCTTTTAATAACTCTTCTGGCGTTGTCGCATAAAACTGTGGGTCGGTACGTAAAAAGTGCACAAACTCAGCGAATGTGCCTTCAAAACCAACTTGTTTAATAACGTCATCCATCTCTGCACGAATACGCGCGACTTCTTTTAAGCCCAGCTCATGAATTTCTTTTGGCGTCATATCAGTAGTGGTGTAATACTTTGCACGGTTTGCATAAAATGCTTCGCCATTTGGCGTTGATGAAATGCCAATGTCGCTGCGTGCACCTGGCTGATATTCTTCGTTAAAGAAGGTCAAGTAACCTTGATATGCTGTGATGACATGGGCTTTTATGACGTTTTGCGCTTGCTGTTGCAACTGCCCAAATTCATCTTCACTTAAACCCGCTGTGTTCTTTAAAAACGGCTTATAGAACTCTGACTGTGTAACGTCATCTACAATGTAGGCCGTTATTGAATCTTGATAGCCCTCAAGTACCGCTTTAGGTTGAGTTAAACCAACTTCAAGGCCTTTACGCATCCAACCAATATTTTGTGCGAAGAAACGTGGCACTTGTTGCAAGCGCTCTAGATATAACTGGTAATCGGCTAACGATTTATAATCCGATTGCGTTACTACAAATGATAAGCTTGAATGAAAGCCGTATTCTGAGGTCAGCGGCATATAGTGGCTATTAAAAACATACTCATCGACACTGTTTTGTACTTGCGCTCGAATAATTGTCAAATTTATACGGTTTTCTTCACTTAGCTTGTTTACATCTATTGCATCAAGTTGTGCTAAAAGTGCGGTATTTTTTTGATATTGTGAGTCTAAAAATTCTGCACTTAAGTTACTTAACAAATAGCCATCAACTCCTTGCGGATTACTATAGGGACTTATACTTTGGCGATAATCAACAATTGATTGCGCCACAGTAGTAAACTGCTGATCGCTATCAACCGTGGTAACTTGGCACGCGCTAAGCGAGCAAACAAATGCAATGCTCAATAATGAGTGACGCAAAGCGCCGCTTGGTTTTTTGTTAGTATTTATTTTCATTTTAAAGTTCTGCAATCTTTACGTGGTGTGTAAATTACCTTATAGCAACTCCTTTACCAAAATAAATGCGACCAAAGACGATGCTCAATTATCAACCACGCTATGTCTAGTACTTAATCAGTAGTTTAATATTGATGATAAAATAGGCGGTAGAGCAAAAAAAATCGAAGGATCCGTGCCAAAAATGACTTTTTTACTTTTAAAAATACGCGATACAGATTAATGTAGTGAGAATGTCGTATGCTAGGAAAGCATTGATGCCTTATGGAGTGGGGCAATTAATTTAGCTATTTTGCGTATTTAGTTGGTATATATAAATGATGTTCCATGACTCCATGGCTATTGCTCAAGAAAAAATGACAAAAGTATGTATCTTTTTAGAGCATCACGCATTACCACCGTCGCCGCTAAATTATAATGTTGTTTATACCTACATAAGCCAAGCCAACACCGAATTAAATGCAACGATTGATCGCGCCTTAACACTCGGGCAAACAATTGACTGCGTATATATTGAACAGCTGTACTTTGACTACATGGATAAAGCCCACCAAGCAGAAACATCTATGGTTCGTAATGTTGATGGAATCATCAGTTCGTTGTCGCGCAGCGCAAACTCAACAGAAAAAGATATTATGCGCTTTGCTAACCACGTCAGTGATTGTGTTCACTCCTTAGATGAAAGCAATATCCAACAAAGCCGCACCGCATTAAACACCTTAAGTAAACAAACGGCACACCTACTCACACAACATCAACAATTCAAACAAGAGCTTATAAAAGCCAAAAGACTCCAAGAAAAAACCCAACAGCAACTTGTCCAGCTTCGTAAAAAACACATCACCGACCAACAAACTGGTTTATACAAGCGTCACTATCTTAACCAGCAGACTCAGTTATGGTTAGATCAGCAAAAATCGGTATGCGCTATTGCCATTCAAATCGATAATTTAGATCATTTTATTGATAATTACGGTGACATGATAGGGGAAGTGATCTTAAACAAAGTCGCCAAGCAAATTCAAAAGTATGTGTTCGAAAGCGGCCTGCCTGGGCGCACAGGTAAAGCGGCATTTACCGTTTTGCTTGCTGATATCGATCCAGAAACGGCCAACGTCATTGCCGAAAAAGTCCGTAACGGTGTTGAAAAACTCCGCTTTGTAAGCTCAAAAAGCGGCATTAAATTACCAACCATTGACCTTTCATTGGGTATAGCAAAACACAGTGACGAAAAAGACTTCAATAAACTTGCCCGCAAAGCATCCAATGCAGCGCACAAAGCGCGCTCACTAGGGCAAAGTAGCTTCATCGCAGGCCAATAACCGGCACCTTGATCCACAAGCATTTTTTCCATAATCAAATTGCACCTCAGGGCCACTATCAAGTACACTAGTCTCTATAACCAAGAAAGAGATTTATCATGAACGAGAATCAACAAAAGACGACGCATTTTGGCTATCAAACAGTGGCCGAAACCGACAAAGCCTCGATGGTTGCCGACGTATTTCACTCTGTTGCAGCTAAATACGATGTGATGAATGACTTAATGTCTTTTGGTATTCACCGTTTATGGAAACGTCAAACCATTGCCAGCTCAGGCGTGCGAAAAGGCCACCATGTACTTGACTTAGCAGGTGGAACGGGCGACTTAACTGCTAAATTTAGCCAACTAGTCGGTGAAACAGGCCAAGTGGTACTCGGTGATATTAACTCTTCAATGCTCAAAGTCGGCCGTGAAAAACTACATAACTTAGGCTTAGTCGGTAATATTGATTATGTGCAAATGAATGCCGAGGCCTTACCATTCCCAGATAACAGTTTTGACTTAATCACTATCGCGTTTGGTTTACGTAATGTAACTGATAAAGATAAAGCACTGCGCTCAATGTACCGTATTTTAAAGCCCGGTGGCCGCTTATTAGTTTTAGAGTTTTCCAAACCTGAGCATGAAGTTTTGAGTAAAGCCTATGATTTTTATTCATTTAATTTATTGCCAACCATGGGTAAATTAGTCGCGAATGATAGTGAGTCATATAAATATTTAGCTGAGTCTATTCGTATGCACCCTGATCAAGACACACTAAAAGCAATGATGAATGAGGCGGGGTTTGAACAAACGACCTATCAAAACCTCACAGGCGGGATTGTTGCTCTACATCGTGGTTTTAAATACTAAGCATTGCTAAAAAATTAAGGTGTTTGTTATGGTTACTAACTTTTTAGTTGCGATGGTAGAACGTATTTTAAATACCAGCTTAAAACTGGACAGCACCTTGAGCGATAAACTTGCACCAATCGCTCACAAGCATCTTCTTGTTGAAATACGCGATTGGCAACAGCAATTTTTATTGGTTTTTTCAGGTCAACAGCTGCATCTTTATAACACCATTGAAAATCAATACGACTGTATGATAAGCGGTGACATTGATACGTTAATGGCACTGCAAAACCCCGCGATGCTAACCCAACTAATCCGCCAAGATAAGCTCGATCTTCAAGGTGATTTAAATATTGCACAAGGATTTAGTAATGCCTTTGCGGCGATAGACATAGACTGGCCTGAGCACTTTGCTCGTTATTTAGGTGACGCCCCAGCACAGCAATTATGGCAATCACTAAAAAGTGCGCAAAAAAAAGGTCAAACAGCTGATAAAAAACTCACCGCAACACTCAGTCATTTGTGCCAAGATGAACTAAAAGTAACGATTCACCCCATTGAACTTGAACAATTCAAACAGCATACGCGTCAACTAAAAGGGAACGTTGCTCAATTAGAACAACGTATTAACCGATTACGCCAAAACCACTCCAATCAGTAAGGATTATTTGTGTCAGCAGCTCGGCTTTATTACATTACCAAAACCCTGCTCAATTATGGTTTAGATGAGTTAATCCCGCCAAAAAAAATTCCTTGGTATGGTAAAGCAGGTCGCGTGTGTTTGTTTTGGCTGAAAAACAAACACAAAGAAAAAACAGCAGGCCTTCGCTTGCGCCTAGCATTGCAACAACTTGGCCCCGTTTGGATAAAGTTTGGCCAAATGCTCTCAACGCGACGAGATTTACTGCCACACGATATCGCTTTAGAGCTAGCTTTGTTGCAAGATAAAGTATTGCCTTTTGAGGGGGCCCTTGCCCAGAAGCTAATTGAGAATGCACTGGATATAAACGATATCAGTGAGTGTTTTAGCGATTTTGAACAAACTCCATTGGCTTCCGCATCTATCGCACAAGTACATACTGCTACGTTAATTGATGAAAATAACCAACCACAAGATGTAGTAATCAAAGTAATTCGCCCTGATATCAAAGTACAAATTGATGCCGACCTCGCATTAATGGAACAATGTGCGAAAATCGTGGCTAAAATCGTTAATGAAGCCAAACGATTACGTCCAGTTGAAGTGGTAAAAGAATATAAAAAAACACTCCTTGATGAACTCGACTTAATGCGTGAAGGCGCTAACGCCATTCAACTTAGACGAAATTTTGAAGACTCTGATTCACTTTATATCCCCTACGTTTATAGTGATTATAGCCGTGCAAACATTTTAGTGATGGAGCGTATATACGGTATTGCTGTATCCGATACTGAATCACTACTAGCGCAAAACACTAACATGAAACTCCTTGCCGAGCGCGGAGTTGAAGTGTTTTTTACGCAAGTATTTCGCGACAGCTTTTTTCATGCGGATATGCACCCAGGTAATATTTTTGTTTCTTACGACACGCCTGAAAACCCTAAATTTATTGGTATTGATTGCGGCATAGTCGGCACATTAAATAAAGAAGATAAACGCTATTTAGCAGAAAACTTTATTGCCTTTTTCAACCGGGATTACCGTCAAGTCGCGCAGTTACATGTTGATTCGGGCTGGGTACCTAGAGATACCTGTGTTGAAGAGTTTGAATTTGCCATTCGTACCGTTTGCGAGCCTATTTTCAATAAACCACTCGCTGAAATATCATTTGGTCATGTACTGGTGAATTTATTTAATACTGCACGCCGTTTTAATATGCAGGTGCAGCCTCAGCTCGTGTTATTACAAAAAACACTGCTGTATGTTGAAGGCCTTGGCCGTCAGTTATACCCGCAACTTGATCTATGGAAAACAGCAAAACCATTTTTAGAAGACTGGGTGAAGCAGCAGGTAGGCCCCCTCTCGGTATTCAAACAAATGTATGCAAATCTCCCATTTTGGGCAGAGAAAATGCCTGAACTACCGGACCTGATTTATCAGAATCTAAAGCAACAGCATAAGTCGTCACATTTACCTACAGTGCAAGTACCAGTGTCACATAAACCACTTATTATGAGTATATTTGCAGGCGCGGCGATGGTTGTGTCAAGTTTGTGTTATTTGCAAAACGATTTGATTGCGAGCAGTATTGCAGCAAGTTGCTCATTAATTGGCTTTATTTTAGCGTGGCGAAGCGCATAAACTAAGTGCTATTTACATATTGCTGAGTATAATCAGCGTTAACACAATTATAAATTTTGGAGTAACTCATGGGTTTTGGTGGTATTAGCATTTGGCAATTATTAATTGTATTAGCAATCATAGTATTACTTTTTGGTACTAAGAAATTGCGTGGTATTGGTGGCGATTTAGGTAATGCCGTAAAAGGCTTCAAAAAAGCAGTTTCTGAAGAAGAACAAACAAAAACCACTGATAACATAGAGCAAGCTAGCCACTCTGTGCAAAACAAAGACACGACTGAAAAAAACAAAGAAGACCATAAGGCTTAATTAAATGGGCATGTGGGAACTTGTTATCGTTTTAATTGTTGGCCTTGTGGTACTCGGGCCTGAGCGACTGCCTGTGGCTATTCGAACAGTAAGCCGCTGGATTAAAACTATAAAGTCTTTAGCCAACTCGGTTAAAGCTGAAGTAAATGAAGAGCTTCGTGTACACGAACTGCACCAAAACTTAAAAAAAGCAGAACAGCAAAGTATGCAAGACCTAAGTCCTGCATTAAAAGAGTCTGTCGATGAATTAAAAAGTGCTGCAGACTCTGTTACCCACAGTTATAAAAAAACACCTCCCAAGCAAACAGATAAAGTGAATATTGATGAACAAAAATGAAATCTTTTTTGTAATCTGTGGTCAATTAATAGGTGACAAGTAATAATGACCGAACAAACTCAATCTGGCTTTGTGGGTCATTTAATTGAATTACGTAATAGATTAATGAAGGCCTTGTTGGCTATCTTATTATTTTTTATTGCGTTCGTTTACTTTGCAAATGATATTTATAGTTTTGTTGCAGCCCCTTTGGTAGCGCACTTACCCAGTACAGCGACCATGATAGCAACCGATGTAACAGCGCCCTTTTTTGCGCCATTTAAGCTAACCTTGTTTGTTGCCTTATTTGCCGCTATACCGGTCATTTTACATCAGATCTGGGGGTTTATTGCTCCAGGCCTGTATAAACATGAAAAGCGAATGTTGATGCCCATTTTAGCATCAAGCATTGTGTTATTTTATAGCGGAATCGCATTTTGTTATTTCGTTGTGCTACCCATTATTCTTGGTTTTTTTACCAGTGTTGGGCCGCAAATGATGACACTCGCCCCAGACATCAGTAGCTATTTAAGTTTTGCCTTAAAGCTATTTTTTGCCTTTGGCGTTGCATTTGAAATTCCAGTAGCAATCATGTTGCTCTGTTGGAGTGGTGCGACAACTACTCAAAGCTTAAAAGAAAAACGACCTTATATCGTGGTTGGTGTATTTGTGGTGGCAATGTTCTTAACCCCCCCTGATGTACTATCACAAACATTATTAGCATTTCCTATGCTACTGTTATTTGAATTGGGGTTAATTTTAGCCGCTTTTTATAGCGCTAAACCTCAGCAAGATGAGTCAGAGGAATAAATGAAAAAACAACTCGTTCCACTAGTTGCATTATTAAGTATCTCAACGGCATACGCTAATGAGGTTAATGTACAAGCACTGCAAGCATGTACATTTGTTGAAAATGATTTTAACCGTCTACTTTGTTATGACAACACCATGGCGGGCAAATCATTAAGTAGACCCAATAATAACAAAACACAAAGCTCTTCAGCCAAGCCTGCGGTAGCGACTGCAAGTACAGCTGCTGCGAGCAACCAAGTAATAAAAACAAAAAATGAAGACTTTGGGCTAGAACACAAAGAGGCCGTAAAAGATAATGATGATGAAATTACAGCCAGTGTCACCAGTGTAAAAGAAGCCCCTTACGGTGAACTAATCATCACGTTAGATAATACCCAGCAATGGCGTCAAATCGGGTCTGATCGACTAAGTATCAAAGCTGGTGATTCGGTGACTATTGTCCGCGGTATGTTCAATTCGTTCTTGCTGAAAAAAGAAGGGCAAAATCGCTCAATTCGCGTGAAGCGAACAAATTAATGAGTGAGAGGTTAATCGATGCGGGTGTAAACCTCACGAACCATCAATTTGACAGCCAGCATGAGGCTGTCATCGCCCGCGCAATTGCTCAAAATGTCTCTCAAATGTTATTAATTGGATGCGACATTGACAGTAGCCAGCAAAGCTTACTTTTAGCAAAAAAGTATCATTTACTTGCCACTGCAGGTATTCACCCACATGATGCTAAAGCCGCTGATGATCAGTTAGAAACACAGTTGGGCTTACTTGCTGAGCACCCTGAAGTTGTCGCCATCGGCGAGTGTGGTTTAGATTATAATCGTGACTTTTCGCCAAGAGACATTCAACGCAGTGTTTTTTCACGTCAATTAAAACTCGCTGAGCAACTTGATTTACCTGTCTACTTACATGAACGAGACGCAAGTGACGATATGCTTTCGATACTTAAAGCGCACAAGGTAAAGGGGGTTTTACACTGTTTTACGGGGGATAGGCATGCGTTAGAGCAGTATTTATCACTTGGGTTATATATAGGCATTACAGGTTGGGTGTGTGATGAGCGCCGCGGCGAAGCATTACAACAACTGATCCCTAGCATTCCTCTCGAACGACTATTGCTTGAAACCGATGCGCCATTTTTAATCCCTCGCACGATAAAGCCCAAACCGAAATCTCGCAAAAATGAGCCTGGTTACCTCCCCTACATATGCCAAACGATTGCGACGCTTAAAGAGCTCGAATTTGCAACCGTTGCAAAGCAAACTACACTTAACTTTCAACAGTTATTCAGCCATAAGGCCTAACAATGACGTTTGCTTGGAGGGTGCTTTTCTGCTTATTTTTTTTTACGTCACTCTGTTCGTTTGCATCCAATATAACGCTTAACAAAGACGTTAAGCAGTTACAAAACATACCATTTGAGTACATTGGGAAACCACTGACGCTAACGCAAGCTGAGGCAGCAACGCAGTGGCAGCCAATAAGCAACCAAATTTTAAATTTAGGGATGTCTGAAACAGTTGCATGGATCCGCGTTAGTGTGGCGAATCAAGAGACACTTGAGTTGCCGATTATGTTGTCTGTTGATAACCCTTTATTAGATAAGGTTTCAGTTTATCAATATCATAATAATGAGATTGTGCTTTTTAAAGAAATTGGTGATGCGTTACCACTCAAGAACAGACAAATAAAAAATGAGTCACTACTGATAAAGCTTACTTTGCCACCCCAAAGCACCTCCACATTACTACTGAGAATTGAAAACGAAGCAGGCTTAAGAGCACCGCTAAGTATTTGGCAAAGCGATGAATATTTAAAATATAAAAGTAAATTTAACCTTTTATATGGTTTGCTTGCTGGTTTTATCTTATCGCTCGCGCTGACTTGCTTTGTATTATTTGGCTTCTCAAGAAAGCATTATTTTACATTAAGCGGCGCTGTTCTGCTTACCCTATGGTTTTTACTTATCTATTTATACGGCTTTGGCTATCGTTATTTTCATCCCTCGTTACCGAGCCTTCAACAACTTGCTATTCCCAGCATGTTACTAGTGACCTGTTATTTATTTAAACCTTTGTTTGAACAATTAAAAAGCACACTAAAAACACCGCTTGATAAGGTACACACCTGGTTTAACCGCTTAATATTTATTAGTATATTTGTCATATGGGCTCTACCTACCAGCGTTATTATCATTTATAGCCTGCTATCAAGCCTGCTAATAATGCTCATGCATATTACCGTTATCATTATTAATATTAAGCACAAACGCAGCCAACCTTTAAGCGCTTTATTAGTTGGTGCCATTATCTATTGTGCATTTTTGGTATACATAAACATCGTTGTATTTAGCATTTTTGATTTTGACTCCCGCAACCTCCCCTTTATGTTTGGTAGCTTTTTAATTTGCGCATTAAGTTTAAGCTTTGCCACGATAAAGCATTTTTTAATTGAGCGAGATGCACAAGTAGCCGCACAACACGCCAAAATTGCACAAAGCGAAGCGCAAGATCAACTACTACAAGAGCGCCTTGAACTACAAGAACAAGCCCGCCTAGATTTAGAAGCAAATATTGAAGAGCGTACTTTTGAGCTTCAAGTTACTTTACGGGAGCTCGAAGAAAAAAACCGTGAATTAGAACAGCTCAACATGGAAGATCCACTCACACAAATTAAAAACCGTCGTTACTTTGACAAAAAGTTAATAATGGATCTACGCCGTTCTCGTCGAGAACAAACACCGTTAAGTCTGATTATGTTGGATATTGACCATTTTAAGTTGATCAATGATAACTATGGCCATTTAATTGGTGACCAAACTATTCGTGCGGTTGCGGATATAATAAAAAGCCATTTAAAGCGTCCGCTTGATGAAGTCGCTCGCTATGGCGGTGAAGAGTTTGTAGTACTGCTGCCTAATACACAGCTGCCTGGAGCGCTTGAGATAGCAGAAAAAATTCGCGTAGCCATTATGGATTCCATCATTACTGTCGCCAATTCTCAGATTACATTTACAATAAGCGCCGGTGTTTATAGCGCAATTGCCGAAGATATTAATAACCCAGCATTTTTTACTGACTGCGCTGATAAGGCACTTTATCATGCTAAACAAACAGGCAGAAATCGCGTAGTTAGTTTTCCAATAGTAGACTAGGAGCAAATAATGGCCCAATCAGGTCTTGATCTTTTCCCTTACACGCGGATGCGCAGAATGCGCCGCAATGATTTTTCTCGTCGTTTGATGGCTGAAAACCAACTTAGCGTGAATGATCTCATTTTCCCAGTATTTGTACTTGAAGGCAAAAATCGCCGCGAAGCAATTGAGTCAATGCCTGGTATTGAACGTTTATCTATCGACTTATTATTAGACGAAGCTAAAGAGCTGGTAGAGCTTGGTGTACCTGCAATCGCTATTTTCCCTGTGACACCTGCTGATAAAAAGTCTCTTTTAGCGGAAGAAGCCTACAGTGATGATGGCCTAGCACAACGTACTGTTCGCGCATTAAAAGAATCATTTCCAGAACTGGGGGTTATCACTGACGTCGCACTAGACCCTTTTACTGTCCATGGCCAAGACGGCATCATTGACGATGAAGGCTATGTTATTAATGATGTCACCACTGAAATATTAGTTAAACAAGCATTATCGCACGCGCAAGCCGGTGCTGACGTTGTTGCCCCATCAGATATGATGGATGGTCGGATTGGTGCAATCCGTGAAGCACTCGAAGCAAATGGTCACATACATACACGTATTATGGCCTACTCGGCAAAATACGCATCAAGTTATTATGGCCCATTTAGAGATGCTGTCGGTTCTGCAGGCAATTTGAAAGGGGCTGATAAAAAGACTTATCAAATGGATCCTGCCAACTCAGATGAAGCAATTCGCGAAGTCGCATTAGATTTACAAGAAGGGGCTGACATGGTCATGGTGAAACCTGGCATGCCTTATCTTGATATTGTTCGTCGCGTCAAAGATGAGTTCGGCGTTCCGACCTTTGCTTATCAAGTCAGTGGTGAATATGCAATGCATAAAGCCGCAATTAATAATGGCTGGCTTAATGAAGAAGCCACAATAATGGAATCACTGTTGGCGTTTAAACGCGCAGGTGCAGACGGTATTCTCACTTACTTTGCTAAGCAAGCGGCACAACTTCTCAACAAATAACCGCCTCTTTCCTCATGTTTCATAAAAAGAGCGGATACGCTCTTTTTATTTCCATTTTGTTAACAATTCTTATTTTATTTGTCATAAATTTTCCTTACACTGTTTGTCCCATTTGGGACACAATACACGGGAAAAAATAATAATGTTAAAAACAACTCTTACGCCACTGGCGCTTGTCGTTGCAAGCCTTAGTGCGCCAGCCTCAGCTAATCTGATTATTTCTGAATATGTTGAAGGTGGTTCCAACAATAAAGCCGTTGAGCTTTATAATAACTCAGGCGCTGAGTTATCGTTGGATGGATACAATATTAGCCTTTACTCAAACGGTAACGGCGACTTAGCAAGCCCAAATAACACCCTTGACCTATCTGGAAGCTTACCTGCCAACGGTACTTATGTCATCGTAAATGGTGGCTCTGTTGATGAGCTTAAAGCGAAAGCTGACATTGAAGCAACGGTTACCTACTTTAATGGCGACGATGCACTTGTGCTAACAAAAGAGGGTGTCATCGTTGACAGTTTTGGTCAGTTAGGCGTTGACCCAGGTAAAGAGTGGTCAGCGGGTGGCGTGTCTTCAAAAGACAAATCCTTACGTCGTAAACTTGATATTACTGTTGGTCGCACTGATGCAACGGCTGCATTTGACCCTAGCGAGCAATGGGAACAGTTTGATAAAGATGATTTCTCAGGTATTGGCTTTCATGGTGAAAGCACTGAACCAACACCTGATCCAGATCCAGTTACACCACTTGAGTGTGGCGCAGCTAAAACACTCATTAGTGAAATACAAGGTGAAGGAGGTGACAGCCCACTTTTAAACCAGGAAGTAGAATTTGAAGGTGTTGTTACTGCTGATTTACAGGGTGACGAGCAACTAAATGGCTTCTTCATCACCTCTCTTGATGCCGACATCGACGCAAACGCACTCACATCTGAAGGCGTGTTCGTGTATTTCTCTGCAACTGATGTCGCTGTGGGCGACCATGTGCGTGTTAAAGGCAGTGTCGCTGAATACTATAACTCAACACAGATTGGCGATGTAAGCCAAGTAGAAATCTGTGCATCGGGCCTGACCACAGCCGCGACAAAAATTTCGTTACCGGTTGCAGATGTTACCGACTTAGAAGCCTTTGAAGGCATGTTAGTCACTTTAGATCAAACACTAATGGTCACTAACAACTATGGCTTAGGCCGCTATGGTGAAGTGGATTTAGGCACTGAACGCTTGTACCAAGGCACACAGATAGCTCTTCCTGGTGAAGCTGCTAACGCTGTTGAAGCTGAAAACCAAAAAAAACAAATCCTACTTGATGATGGTTCAACAAAGCAAAACCTTGATCCGATTTCGTACCCAGGTGTCGGTTTAGATGCATACAACACCTTACGTTTAGGTGATTCAGTAAACGCAGTCACAGGTGTCCTAGGCTATAGCTTCAACCGCTACCGTATTCACCCTACGGTTCAACCGGAGTTTACTGCTACAAATCCACGAACAGACGCTCCAGCACTTCACTCTGAAGCAAATTTACGTATCGCAAGTTTCAACGTACTAAACTACTTTAATGGTGATGGGCAAGGTGGTGGATTCCCAACTAGCCGTGGCGCAGACTCTGAGCAAGAACTAATCCGTCAAGAAGCTAAACTAGTTAGTGCAATCACAGCACTCGACGCTGATGTGATTGGTTTGATGGAAATCGAAAATGATGGATTTGGTGAACTAAGCGCTGTAGCAAGTTTAGTGGCTGCACTAAATGACGCAGACAGCACCAACGAATACGCCTATGTTGATTTCAACATGGATCAAATTGGTACTGATGCAATTACAACGGCACTAATTTATCGTTCAAATATGATAAGTGAAGTAGGGACTGCTGCAACAACGTCTGAGTACCCGTTTGATTACAGCAACCGTGCGCCTATCGCACAAAGCTTTGAAGCACTTAGCTCAGGTGAAGTATTTACTGTTGCAGTTGCACACTTAAAATCTAAAGGTGGCTGTAGTAGTGCTGAAGGCAATAATGCAGACCAAGGTGATGGTCAAGCGTGCTGGAACGAAATCCGTGTTGCTGGTGCAAATGCATTCGCTGATTGGTTAGACAGCAAACCTACAGGT
Organism: Pseudoalteromonas sp. H105; assembly: GCF_001469215.1. Taxonomy (GTDB): domain Bacteria; phylum Pseudomonadota; class Gammaproteobacteria; order Enterobacterales; family Alteromonadaceae; genus Pseudoalteromonas. The sequence goes on along the minus strand of NZ_LOFH01000008.1, from coordinate 143,575 downwards.
GTTGAAGATGAAGATATTATCTTAGTCGGTGACATGAACGCCTACGCGATGGAAGACCCTATTCTTGCATTGGCTGATAAAGGTTATAAAAACGTTGTCGCTGAAATTGATGGTGACACTCGAGGTTATTCATATAGCTTCTCTGGCCGCTTAGGTAGCCTAGACCACGCTGTAGCAACACAAAGCATGCTTGATAAAGTAGTGGCCGCGACTGATTGGCATATCAATGCTGATGAGCCTATCAGCCTTGATTATAACATTGAATATAAGTCAGATACGCAAGTAGCTAGCCTATACTCTGACAGTGCTTACCGTGCCTCTGATCATGACCCAGTCATCATTGATATCAAGTCAGTCGCTGAGCCTGAGCCAACACCTGAGCCTCAAGCGCCAGTATTAGCGCCTGAACAAACTTTCAATATTATTGAAAGTGCTACCATGGGTACCGTTATTGGACAGCTTGAATTTACAGATGCCGATAGTGATTACACCCCTGTGAATAGCTTTATTGTATCAGGCCACTCAGGCGTAACCATTAATGAGCAAGGCCAGCTAATTGTCGCTGCAGCGCTTGATTATGAGTTTGAAAGTCGAATCACTCTGATGGTTCAAGCACAAGATACCGCTGGAAACCTATCAGCCGCTCAACTTGTGTACATCAATATCATTAATGATGAAGCCGATGACGAAGATGATTCAGGTTCATTAGGTTGGTTAAGCTTATTAGCATTACCATTATTAGCTCGCCGAAGAGTTAAAAAATAATTTGCTGATACAAAAATGCCACTTTAGCTTATAAAGTGGCATTGTATATAATTAACTCACAGGGAATGAGTAAAAATAATAATTACTATTTATCAGCACTCACACACTTCCCTTCATATAAATGACATATCGCTTCGTTTTGTTCTTTTGAGATCTGCCAATTTATAAAGCGATGTGATTGCCCTGTCAAAGTAACAACGCAAAACTCAGTAATAATTGCATAACGCCTAAAGCTTAGACTTTTTATCTCGTCTGCATTTATATATTGCTTGCCCACCCCGCGGGAATAATTAATGCCCGCTTTATAACAATGTAAAAACCTGAGTTGCATTATATTGAAAAGACTGATCACCAAAAACAGCGGAAAGATAATAATACCAACAGATTTAAATTCCATTGGCGTGGCTATACTTAAGATATAAGTGATGAGTAAAGCCAAGGTAATTTTGATTAGTTGTAACGTCCAATTAGGTGAAATTTTTACTACGTTCATTGCGGTCCTTTTACGCCCACCCCTTAATTTAAAAGGTGTCCTTTTTTGTACTTCTTTTAGAAAATAAGGCGTAATTTTACCTATAAGAAAATTCTAAACAAGCGCAAAAACACTACTTTTTAACTAGAACAAAAGCATTTAAAGTAACTCGTTAATATACATAGAATTAATAAAAAACATTTTATATATATTATTTTGATATATACAATAAAGACTCATACTTAAGAGCAGAATAAGGAGAGAGGACCTAGAATAAAGGATGTACTCAATAATAGCTTTGATATTTTCTTATTGTGTAACGCTATTTGCAGCTTAAAGAGTCATGATGATAGGGTTGTAGCTATACTCCGATATACTGGCAACAAAAAACCCGCAACAAGTGCGGGTTTTTTTAAAGTTAAAGCGCTAATTATTTAGCTGCTTTTTTCTCTTTTTCTGCAGCGATTACAGTGTCAGCTACGTTTTGTGGACATGCTGAGTAGTGTGAGAACTCCATAGAGAACTGACCACGACCCGATGTCATTGTACGTAGTGAACCGATGTAACCGAACATTTCTGATAACGGAACGTCAGCTTTGATGCGAACGCCTGTTAGACCAGCTTCTTGGTCACTTAGCATACCACGACGACGGTTAAGGTCACCGATTACGTCACCTACGTGATCTTCTGGCGTGAACACGTCTACTTTCATGATTGGCTCAAGAAGTTGTGCACCCGCTTTAGGGATAGACTGACGGAAAGCGCCTTTAGCAGCGATTTCGAAAGCAATTGCAGATGAATCCACGGCGTGGAAGCCACCGTCGAAAAGCTCAACTTCAACGTCAAGTACTGGGAAGCCAGCTAGAACACCTTCGTTCATCATTGACTTGAAGCCTTTCTCAACTGCAGGCCAGAATTCTTTTGGTACGTTACCGCCAACAACAGATGACGTGAACGTGAAGCCTGAATTCGCTTCGCCTGGCTTGATGCGGTAGTCGATTTTACCGAACTGACCAGAACCACCTGATTGCTTCTTGTGCGTGTAGCTATCTTCGATTTCACGAGTGATCGTTTCACGATAAGCAACCTGCGGTTGACCAACAATAAGGTCTACGCCGTAAGTACGCTTAAGGATATCAACTTTGATATCTAAGTGAAGCTCACCCATCCCTTTAAGGATAGTTTCGCCTGAATCTTCATCAGTCTCAACTTGGAAAGATGGATCTTCTGCAACCATTTTACCAATTGCGATACCCATTTTCTCATTACCGCCTTTATCTTTAGGCTGTACAGCAATCGAGATTACTGGCGTTGGGAATACCATTGGCTCAAGTGTTACTGGATGCTTAGGATCACATAGAGTGTGACCTGTTTGCACGTTCTTCATACCTACGATTGCAATGATGTCACCAGCTTGTGCGCTAGTTAATTCTTTACGCTCATCAGCTTGCATCTCAACCATACGGCCAACACGCTCAGTTTTACCTGTAAACGCATTAAGGATAGTGTCACCCTTATTCAGCTTACCAGAGTAGATACGTACGAAAGTTAATGCACCAAAGCGGTCATCCATGATTTTGAATGCAAGCGCTTTGAAAGGTTCGTCAGCAGATACAACTGCAAACTCGCCATTTTCGTTACCTTCTTCGTCCATAAGAGGTTGAGGATCAACTTCTGTAGGAGCCGGTAAGTAATCAACAACTGCGTCAAGTACTAATTGAACACCTTTGTTTTTGAATGCAGAACCACAGAATGTAGGGAAGAATGCAAGGTCACGAGTACCTTTACGGATACAACGCTTGATATCTTCAATAGAAGGTACTTCACCTTCCATGTACGCTTCCATTAGGTCATCGTCTTGCTCAACAGCAGTTTCGATAAGCATTTCATGGTATTCTTCAACTTTGTCAACCATGTCTGCTGGAACGTCTTTAACTTCGTAGTTTTCAGGAAGACCTGTGTCATCCCAAACGTATGCTTTTTTCTCAAGTACGTCTACAACACCAACGAAATCATCTTCAATACCGATTGGTAATGTCATGATTAAAGGCACTGCACCAAGTACTTTACGTACTTGCTCAGTTACACGGTAAAAATCAGCACCCATACGGTCTAATTTGTTTACGAAGATAATACGTGCAACTTCTGATTCGTTCGCGTAGCGCCAGTTAGTTTCTGATTGTGGCTCAACACCACCAGAACCACAGAATACACCAACACCACCATCTAATACTTTAAGTGAACGGTAAACTTCAACTGTGAAGTCAACGTGCCCAGGAGTATCGATAACGTTGAAACGGTGATCTTTCCAGAAACAGCTTACTGCCGCAGACTGGATAGTAATACCGCGCTCAGCTTCTTGATCCATGAAATCTGTAGTAGATTCACCATCATGAACCTCACCTGTTTTATGGATAGTACCCGTAAGCTTTAGGATACGCTCAGTAGTCGTGGTTTTACCCGCATCAACGTGCGCGAAAATACCAATGTTTCTGTACTTCGATAAATCTGCCATTATTTTACTCTTAATAAAGTCGATAAATTATTCGGCGGGAGTATAGCATTAGTTCAAGCGAACATCACCATAGAAGTCGCTTAAAATGCAATCAATTCTATAAAATATTTTTTCAAAGCATTAACGACCTTGTTTTTTCAGCCTGTCGATTAAATCCACAAAGGGGATAATATTATTTTAAACCTACTCATTCATATAAAAAGCACCTGAAAACACAGTGTGTGTTATGCGGGTGCACACCATACATCATGTTTTATAGTTGTTTTTTAAATCAGTCTCTTAGCAATCACAATCAATATCTCAATCGGCTTTTTTCACATCACACCTTTTCATCATTGCTGATCTTATATACACAACACATCCACTGTTAAAATACAAAAAATTGTAAACCCTCACGGACTTACAATTTTAAATAGAAGGTTATAGTAGCTACAATAAGGACTGTCACTTCCTATCCAATCAGCACTCATGTGTATTAAAGTTAAGCAAAGCTCATTGTTTTTACCTTTTTACTCACTATCAAGTTACCTGCCGTTCTTTCTTGTATTTCTGAGACTGTGACACCAGGTGCACACTCTAACAAATGAAAAGCGCCGTCTTTAATTTCTATCAAGGCTAAATCGGTAATCACTTTATTAATACAGCCCACGCCTGTTAACGGCAGGCTACATTCAGTTAAAAGCTTTGACTCACCGTGTTTGTTTGCATGGGTCATGGTGCAAATAATGTTTTTTGCCCCTGCCACTAAGTCCATCGCCCCGCCCATGCCTTTAACTAACTTATTAGGGATCATCCAACTGGCGATATTGCCGTTTTGATCCACTTCAAACGCACCGAGCACCGTTAAATCAACATGACCTCCGCGGATCATGGCAAAGCTCTCTGCGGAGTTAAAAATGGCAGCGCCTTTCGCCGCCGTAACGGTTTCTTTTCCGGCGTTGATCATATCAGCATCGACTTGCGATTCACTTGGGTACGGCCCCATACCTAGCAAACCGTTTTCCGATTGCAACATTACCTCGATGCCCTCAGGCACATAATTCGCCACTAACGTTGGTATGCCGATCCCTAAATTAACGTAATAGCCATCTTGTAACTCCATTGCTACGCGCTTTGCTATTTGCTCTCGTGTTAACGCCATTATTGACTCCTTAAAGCGTTGCTGCTTGCGTAGTGATTTTTTCGATACGCTTTTCAAACTCGCCTTTTATTACTCTATCGATATAGATACCTGGGGTATGAATTTGACTGGGCTCAAGCTCGCCTAGCTCAACGATTTCTTCAACTTCCAGTACGGTTATCTGCCCAGCTGTAGCGGCCATGGGGTTAAAGTTCATCGCCGTATGGCGGTAAATGCAATTACCGTAGCGGTCAGCCTTCCACGCTTTTACAATGGCAAAATCTCCGGTAATACTGGGTTCTAGTAAATAATCACGGCCATTGATGTTTCGGGTTTCTTTGCCCTCAGCCACAGGAGTACCCACTCCGGTTGCGGTGTAAAATGCAGGTATACCCGCTCCACCAGCACGCATTTTTTCGGCTAATGTGCCTTGTGGAGTTAGCTCTACTTCAAGCTCGCCACTGAGTAACTGCTGCTCGAATAGTGCGTTTTCACCCACATAAGAGGCTACCATTTTGCTAATTTGTTGATCTTCAAGCAGCACCCCAAGGCCAAAACCATCAACCCCACAGTTATTTGATACGACGGTTAAATCTCGCGTGCCTTGGCACTTAATTTGCGCAATAAGCCCTTCTGGAATCCCGCATAAGCCAAAGCCACCAGCAATCACCGTCATGCCATCTTCAAGGCCAGCCATGGCCTCATCGTAACTAGCCACCACTTTATCAAAACCTGCCATAATACCTCCTATTGCGCTGTCCAGCCGCCATCAATGGCTATTGCTTGTGCGGTAATATTACGAGCCGCATCTGCCATTAAAAACGCGACGGTATGCTGTATTTCATCCAAACCAATAAAAGATTTTTTAGGCATAGGCGCAAGCATAATAGTATCGATGACTTGCTGCTCTGAAATACCATGCTCTTTAGCTTGTGATGCAATTTGTTGCTCAACTAACGGCGTTTTTACGTACGCAGGACATACCGTATTAATGGTAATGTTGGCATCCCCTGTTTCTAGCGCCATGGTTTTGGCAAAGCCAATTAAGCCATGCTTGGCAGCAATATAAGCTGACTTATATTTAGACGCGACCATCGCATGAATAGAGCCAATATTAATAATGCGACCAAAATCTTGCTCCCGCATACGCGGTAACACCGCTTTGGTCGTCATCGCAGGCCCAACTAACATCACTTGCTGTAAAAACTGCCATTTATCAGCGGGGAAATCCTCAAGCTTTGCTACGTGCTGAACCCCTGCATTATTAATTAACACATCAATCGGCATTTTAAATTCATTAAAGAACAGCTCAATTGCGGTACTATCAGCCACATTCAGTGCAAAACCTTGCGCATTCCCACCTTGATCAACAATGTTAGCAGCTGCTTGTTCGGCGCTGTGCTGATGTAAATCAGTGACGATAATATGGTGACCCGCTTTAGCGAGTTGCTCAGCAATGTAAAAGCCGATGCCACTTGCAGCCCCAGTAATTAATACTGTTTTGCTCATGCGATTACTCCTTTAAAAAGTCACTGATTAGTTGAGCCTTTGGTGAGATAGAAAAAAGGCCATCTAAATGCCCCCAGCCACCTTCAATCTCTGACATTTCAACTTCTTTACCTGCTGTTTTCATGACGCTATAGACTGTTCGCATATTTTCAGGGCGCAGTAATAAATCGTTTGTTGCAGGCAGCAATAAGGTTTTTGCTTTCACGTTTTTCAGCGCACTCGTTAAATCGCCTTGCATACCCGCGGTAAAAAGCTGTGATGCACGCACTAAATACAACACGTGATTGGCATCTTGGGTTTTCGCGCGTGCCATAGCGCGTGTTGCTAATGTTTGGCTAAGCTGTGGCAAGGTGCGAATGTCATTCATTGCTCCTTGATCAACTACGGTAAAGTTAGGGAAGCTGGCGTTATACATAATCGGGTGCATAGCATCTTGCGTAATGTTTAGCATGGTTGCAGCCAAACCATTGAGGGGGCGCTCTTTTTCGTAATAATTACCTTGCTGCCAATTTTTATCTAACCGAATAGGTAATGCCCATTTTTCAAGAGCTGCCACCGTCCATGCATCCATTGTTGCAGCACCAATCACATGAATAAGCCGCTCTACCTGTTCCGGGTAACGCACTGCCCATTCAAGCGCCTGGAATGACCCCATTGATGCACCCATCACTGCGTGTAGCTTTTTGATGCCTAAGCTATCGAGCAACCGCTTTTGCACATTTACAAAGTCAGTAATTGTCACCACAGGAAAATCGAGCCCATAGGGTTTATTAGTAGCAGGATTGATTGATGCAGGGCCCGTTGTAATTACATTTGGATCATGCCAGTTTGCATTGACTAAGGTATCTGAACTGATCACAAAGTACTTATTAGTATCAATGGCTTTACCTGGGCCAATAATCGCATCCCAATATCCTGGCAGGGCGTCATCGGCGTTATATTTACCCGCCGCATGAGAGGTACCTGAAAAATAATGGGTGATTAGAATCACATTGTTTTTGGCTTCATTCAGCGTGCCATAGCTTTCCCAACCAATATCGACTTTGGCGATAGTTTTGCCCGATACAGTGGTAAAGTCTTCCGTAGTGAAGTGCTGCTTTTCCACCAGCATAGGAGTGGTGTGGTCTACGCTAAACGCGACGTTACTATAAAATAAAAGCAATCCGATGATTATGAATGTTGTTTTCATTGCCCTTCCTTAAAAAGTGATAAATAGACTCAATGCCAATGCGACACCAATCAGTGGAATAACTACGGTTAATGCAGCCAGCGGCCAATAAGCACGTTGATGTGTTTCTTTACAAATTGCGCGTATTGTTGTCACCACGTAGCCATTGTGCGGCAGGCTATCAAGGGCACCTGAGCTTATTGAAACAACGCGATGCAGCTGTTCTGGATTAACGCCCATGTCTAAATACCCCGGAGCGACAAGCGGCAGTGCAATGGCTTGTCCGCCGGATGCGGAACCTGTTAAGCCAGCAATAACGCTCACCGCCACCGCTGCACCAACCAACTCATTGCCGGGCATCTGGGTCATTAAGTCAACCGCAGCAATAAACGCAGGCGATACTTTAGCCACAGCGCCAAACCCTACCACCGCAGCCGTATTACCAATCGCAACTAAGGCGCCGGTTGTCCCTACGTTAATGGCATTTTCCATGTTATGAAAATACTTAAAATTAATCGCCACAATACTTAACACGCCACCCAGTAACGCCACAATTAAGGCGGTTTGTTGTAAAATATCGTGCAACATAAAGGATAAAAGCAACACCACTATGAGTGGGATAACCCCAGTAATAGGGTGCGGGCGTGCGCGCTTTAAAATAACAGGATCATCATCACGCGCTTCAAAACGCTCCCCTTTTGCCACTGCCTTTTTGATCATTTTACTCAGCCATACGTAGCCCACTATCGCCATAAAAATAGCGACAACAAGGCTGACTTCCCATGCGGCATAAGGTGACGTACCGAGATGCTTAACCGGTATCCAGTTTTGTATCTCAGGTGAGCCCGCCGAGGTCATGGTGAATGTCACCGAGCCAAATGCCAAGGTGGCAGGAATAAAGCGCCGGGGTAAATCAGCGTCTTTAAATAAACTAAGCGCCATCGGATAAACCGAAAACGCCACAATAAACACGCTTACGCCGCCATAAGTAAGTACAGCACAGGCAATAACCACCGCGAGTACCGCATGTTTCATGCCTAGCTTGCCCACTATGTAGCTTGCTACACTATCTGCCGCGCCTGTGTCTTCCATAAACTTACCGAATAACGAACCCAGTAAGAACATAAAAAACCATGCACTCAAAAAACCTGCAAACCCCTCCATATACGCGGTGATAAAATTGCTATCTGCCGTGACTGGAAATACCGCCATATCACTACTCAATGCAACAAGCAGTGCGCAGGTTGGCGCAGCAATAAACAAATTTACGCCACGCAGCGTTAATATAATCAGCAGTATTAAACCGCCTAACAGCCCTATCATGCTCAGCATAGACATTCCTATAATTATTGTTATTACACAGATGAGGTGACATCGCAGTAATTGGATTTAGTCTTACGTTAAAACAGTACAAATGACATAACACTAAGGTACTACACTGATTAAATCTGGCTTAAAACCCAAATAAGTCAAGGTATTGGCTGCGTATAGCACTATGGTACTAATTCCTTTTTTATAACTATCTTCTACATTAAATGCAGGTGACATGAGCAATTAAACAATCAACAAAGACAACAAAAACAGGAACACACCATGATTAAGCTCAATCAAAAGATTACCCCGGTTACATTGGCCGTTTCTCTTGCACTATTGAGTGCTAACGGTACTGCACAAGAACAAGCTAGCGCAGTGAAAGGCGAACTAGAGCGCATCGAAGTAACCGCACGCAAAACTGTAGAAAACTTACAAGAAGTCCCTGTGGCAGTGACCTCTATTGGCGCACAAGAATTGGCCGAAAACGGCATTAGCGTGATGACCGAAGTGCAACAGTTTTCACCTAACACCACGTTGCAAGCCAGCCGCGGTACCAATTCAACCATCACGGCATTTATTCGAGGGGTTGGCCAACAAGACCCACTGTGGGGTTATGAACCCGGCGTTGGTATTTATATTGATGACGTATATTTAGCGCGCCCGCAAGGTGCGGTACTGGATTTGCTCGATGTACAACAAATTGAAGTATTACGCGGCCCACAAGGCACGCTATATGGCAAAAATACCATTGGTGGCGCAATTAAATATGTAACCAAGGAAATGAGTGGCGATGCTACACTCAATGTGCAAGGCACCGTAGGTAGCTACAATCAAAAAGATTTAAAAATTACCGGACAACTGCCACTTGTTGATGAAAAGCTCTATGTTGGCTTTGGTTTTGCCACTTTGAACCGCGATGGTTTTGGTGAGTTTTTAACATCAGACCTTGATAATCAAGACCGCGAAAACTACAACAAAGACGTCACCGCAGCACGCGTAACGTTAGAGTACACACCCACAGACGACTTATTTTTTAGACTCGCGTGGGACAAAACTGAAGATAAATCTAACGCCAAAGGCGGCTATCGTTTACTACCAAGCTTACTCACTGATGCACCTGTGCCAGATAGCGTATACGACTCTTACACCAGCATGCCAACATGGAATAAAGTGGAACTTGAAGGCTATAGTCTTACTGCGCGCTGGGATATAAGTAACAGCACCAGCTTGAAGTACATTGGTGCTAGCCGCGAAAGCTACTCACCAACAAATATTGATTTTGATAATACCTCTATCCGTATTTTTGATGTACCCGCTATTTATGATGACGAGCAAACTACCCATGAGTTACAACTAAATCATCAAGGCGATAACTACAAACTTGTTTCTGGGTTGTACTACTATGATGGCCAGTCATGTGGTCAGTTTGAAGCTATTTTAGAAGAACTCGGTAAAAGCTTAGGTGCACCGGGTCTTACGCGTGAAGTAAGTGGGTGCAGCAATTCCACCAGTAAAGCTGCCTACATCCAAGGTAGCTATGACTTTAGCGATAAATGGTCAATGACTTTAGGCGCTCGCTACACCCAGGACAGCAAAGAGGCGACGGTTAATAACGGCCTCATCTTCGATACTGTTTACCCTGAATCAGGGTGGGTGCCTGGCTATGTTCGTCCAGAGGGCGACTTGGTTCCGACTGTCCTGGATGACAGTGAAGACTGGTCTCGTTTTACGCCACGCGCTGGTGTTGAATACCAATACAGCAATGACATTATGTTCTTTGCAAGTTACTCACAAGGCTTTAAATCCGGCACGTTTAACCCACGAGCAACCACAGCAGAACCTGCCGCAAGACCTGAAGTGGTTGATTCAATAGAAGTGGGTATGAAGAGTGAGTGGAACAAAAACCTACGCGCTAATATCACTGTCTTCACGCTAGATCATAAAGACCGTCAATATATCTCTATTTTACCTGGCGATAGTGCCGCTGATTTAAATCAACGATTAGGTAATATTGGCGAATCTAAGTCTGATGGGGTTGAATTAGAGCTCAGTTATGTTGCAAGCGATGCCCTAACGTTTGATGCATCAATCGGTTATATCGACAGTAGTTTTGAAAACGTGATTGATACTAACCCTGATACCGGTGAAACATTCGATAAATCAGACCGTTTTAGTGTCTCGAATACCCCCGATCTCACCTTTAATTTAGGCGCAACCTATCGTATGTATACTGACATGGGCGACTTTGTTATGAACGGTAACTACTATCACCGTGGCGATTACTCATTGTTCGAAGAAGATAGCTTACTTACCCAAGATGCATATGGACTACTCAACCTTGGTATTACTTGGTACAGCACAGATGGCCAATGGAGCGCTGGCTTATACGGTAAAAACCTTACTGATGAGCAATACATGATTGGTGGCTATCAATTTGTCACCCCCGATCCAGCGGCCCCTAATGATGTGAGCAAGTACACGCCTGGCCTTGGCGGAGACAATACCTTGATAGGCTACTACGGCGATCCTCGTACCGTGTCATTAACGGTTGGCTACCGCTTCTAAGTGGGTGTTACACCCAAATCACTCAATATACGGTTGGTTTAAGTACCAAGGTTTATCTGGTATTTCCCTCACAGGTAAACCTTGTTTCAACCCAAGAAATCACTTATAACTTATTGCCTTGGAGTTTTAGGAATGTCTTTCGCTGTGAATACCATTATTGCCGACGATCACCCCTTGTTTAGAAGCGCATTACGTCAAGCAGCAGCCACGTCAGTGCCCGAAGAACATATAAAAGAAACCTGCGATATTGATGGTTTATTCACTTTATTAGCGCAGCACCCTGAAATTGAGCTGATTTTTTTAGATCTCACAATTCCCGGCGCTAATGGCCTACAAGCACTGTCGCAACTGCGAAATCGCTACCCTGACATTTTAGTTATTATGGTGTCTGCAAACGAAACACCGACCATTATTAAACAAGCCATGAGTTTAGGTGCAGCAGGCTATATTCCAAAGTCATCATCATTAGATGTTATCAGTGAAGCCATCGAACATGTGCTCAATGGCGATACCTGGCTGCCTCCGTCGGTTGATTTAACCGACGTGGTCGTTAACGACGAACAAAGTAATTTTGCACTTAACCTCGAAAAACTCACACCACAACAATATCGCGTGCTGGCTATGATTGCTGACGGCCTACTTAATAAACAAATTGCGTTTGAAATGTCGATTCAAGAAACCACTATCAAACAACATGTATCGGCCATTTTGCGCAAACTAAATGTGTATAATCGCACCCAAGCAGGCATTTTATTTAACCAGCTATCTCAAATAGGAAAAACAGAAGGTAGCTAACAAGCTACGCATACGCCTCCGAGTATTAAGTAGCAATTCCCATATTTGGGAATTAGCACCACATAAAAAAATCAAAAAGCATAATTTTCAATAGTTTAAAGTTGGCACATTCCTCGCTACCCTGCTCATAACGTAAGTTAAAAATTTTTATCTCACACATAAATCAAACAAAACACTAAGGACAATCACGTGTATACAGCGAGCAAAGCACTGGGTAAAAACCGGATATTGCACAGTTTTACCTTTTTCATCTTTATTTTAAATACGTTTAGCGTCAATGCTGATGAGCTTGATCAGTGGATGCAAACACTTATGGATAAACGCAATATTCCCGGCTTACAACTCGCCATTGTCAAAGATAATAAAATAATAAAAGCAGCCCATTATGGGCACGCGAATATTGAAGATGATATTACGGTTGACTCAAACACCTTATTTTCAATTAATTCAGTCACTAAAGCCTTTGTTGGCGTTGCTTTAATGCAATTAGTTGAACAGGAAAAACTACACCTAGATGCCCCTATCTCCACATATCTACCTGAGCTACCTAAGTCGTGGCATGGCGTAACGATTAAACAATTGATGAGTCACACTTCGGGTTTACCGGCTATTTTGAAAGACGATGTGGGTAACTTAATCTCTGATCTTGCGCCGCAGGATGCCTGGCAAAAAGTACAATCATTAACTATAGAGTTTGAAAAAGGCAGCCGTTTTAAATACAACCAAACTAATTATATTGTCATTGGTCAGCTAATTAATACGCTATCAGGTATGCCATTTCAGGAGTTTATCGTAAAAAATCAGTTACAGCGGGTTCAAATGAACAGAACCATTGACGCTGGTTTTAACAACCTTAATAACGTCGTTAAGCAATCAGCAAGGCGATACGAAAGCCATGGCGCAACACTTATAAACTTAAGAGAAGCCACTTTCTCTCCTATGTTACAAACAGCAGCGGGTATGGCATCAACAGCCACTGAAATAGCAAACTGGTTAATTGCATTACAAACTAACCAATTGATCAATGATAACAGTGTACGCCAAATGTGGACTCCAGCCCGGTTAAATAATGGTAATACGCAAGGGTTTAACAGGCTCTTAAATGGTTATAGCTTGGGTTGGCCAGTCATAAGACGAGAAGCACACCCGGCAATCGCGGCCGTTGGTGGAAATAGAGCGGGTGTATTTATTTACCCAGAAGATAATATGTCTATCGTTATTTTAACCAATTTAGCTGGCGCACTTCCCTCACAGTTTGTTGATGAAATTGCCGGATTTTATATCCCACAAATGAAACGCGAGAATGGTTTTGGTTTAGCTAAAAATATAAAGCTATTATGGCAGGCTCTTGAAGCTCAGGGCTATGACAATGCTATTGCAGCTGCGCACACCTTAAGCCAAAAACATCATATCCAGTTTAATGAAAACAATCTTAATTTGTGGGGCTACTCACTGATTAGCCAAGAAAAACTACATAAAGCCTTGGCTATCTTTAAACTTAACACGCATTTGTTCCCACAAAGTTACAACACCTTTGATAGCTTAGCTGAAGCCTATTGGCACCTTGGAGACTACCAACACGCCATCGCAAACTATAATCAGGTACTGAAACTCCAACCTGGTAACACACATGCGCGAAAACAATTAATAAAATTAGCCAAGCTTGATCAATAAGCTTAGCACACCTCTCGTCCCACTTTTGATTTCACTCTCCCAAAAGTGGGAAACACTTTATTCCCAAAAAATAAAAACACTATAAATTCAACACCTTAATAATTGGCATACTCCTCGCTTCAGTGCTTACTAAGTAGAACACAATGAAGTACAACCAATGGATTTAGATAGCACCTTAAAACCTAGCAGCAAGCCAAGTCAGCGTAAAAAGCTCCTTATTGGCGCGTTGCTTTTTAGCCTCATACTGGCCATGTGGCTGATAAAATCGTGGCTTGCTCCCACATCATTGCCTGCCACACAGTTGCAAATTGCCAGCGTGATGCAAGCTGATTTTGTTGTGAAAGTGAAAGGCTTTGGCCGATTAAAATCAAAATATCAACGCTATTTAACTAATACCGATGTTGCCATGGTCGAGGCCATTCATGTATATCCCGGCACACGAGTGAATAAAGATACGATTATCGTTAGCCTTGTAAACCCTCTGCAGGCTCAGCGTCTATCTGTTGCACGCCTGGAACTGGCACGACAAAAAGCCAGTGTTAGTGAGCAAGAAATCAATCAACAGAGTCAGTTACTTGAACGTGAAGCCAATTTAACCATTTTGCAAAGTGAACTTGAAAGCGCCCAACTTAGAAGTGAAGCGGAGAGTCAATTAATCGAACAAGGTATCGTATCGAGCTTAGATTACAAACGCAGCTTACTCACCGTAAAACAACTTCAGCAACGGGTTGAGATTGAAAAAAAACGCCTCGCACAACTCGCGCAAATGCACCTACAGCGCAGCAAGGTACAACAAGAGCTATTACGCCAATTTGAATTAAATTATCAAGTACAACAACAGGCTTTTGATGACCTTCAAGTGACAGCAGGCATTGACGGTATGTTACAAGAACTCAATGTAGAACTTGGTCAAAATCTAACTCCCGGAACCCGCTTAGCCGTAGTCGGTTCAGACACGGCTCTAAAAGCGGAGCTAAGCATAAAACAAAGTGATGCTGAAAAAATAGCACTCAACATGGTCGCCAGCGTGAATACATTTAGTCGCTCCAAACAAGGTGAGGTTAAGGCTAAAGTCACCCGTATCGATCCTATTGTTAGTGATGGTCGTGTCATGATTGAGCTTGATCTCATTGGCGAATTACCTGCTAATGCGCGCCCCGACTTAAGCATTGAGGGACATGTTATAAGCAATGTCATTCCAAACGCACTGACCATCAAATTACCGCAAAAAGCACAAGCGCATTCAAAAGCGACGCTTTTTAAACTTAATCCAACCACTCATTTAGCCACCCCAATAAATATTGAATTTGGTACACTCAGTGACAATACGATTCAACTTTTAGACGGCGCGACAGTGGGCGAGCAGCTGATCATTTCAGATCTTTCTAAATGGCAGCATTTGGCAACTATAAAAATCGAACAGGAAAGTTTATGAACAACAACACGCTTATCTCATTAAAGAACATCGCCAAGGTTTATCGCAGCCAAAATGTTGAAACCTATGCCTTAAAAAACATCGACCTGACTATTCATGAAGGTGATTATATTTGTATTAGCGGCCCTTCAGGTTGCGGAAAGTCAACGCTTTTGTCTTTACTCGGTTTGCTAGACAGCCCCACTGATGGTCAATATGCAATAAAAAATGTCGACACCAAAACCCTTGATATGGACCAACAAGCCGAGCTGCGTAATCTACATATTGGTTTTATCTTTCAGTCATTTAACTTAATCGATGAACTGTCAGTATTTGATAACGTCGCCCTGCCGCTGACTTATCGCGAGCCTGCGATGAGCCAAGCTGACATTAACAATGCAGTAAAACATGCGCTTGATGAAGTTGAAATGGGCCACCGCGCACAACATAAGCCCAACCAGCTCTCTGGTGGTCAACAACAGCGTATTGCCATTGCTCGCGCACTTGCCGGTAAACCCAGCATTTTATTGGTCGATGAGCCAACCGGTAACCTTGACTCTAAAAATGGCGATGCAGTGATGGACCTACTCGATGCACTTAATCAAAAAGGCACCACCATTTGCATGGTAACCCATGACTTGCGCTACGCAGGGCGAGCAAAAACTCAACTAAAACTCCTCGATGGCGAAATTGTCTCTTACTCGCACGCGCGCGAAAACCAAGCAAGACCTAAAGCCAACTTAGCAACAGACAGTGTCGAGGTCGTTTAATATGAGTCGTTTAACTAAAACGCGTAGCCAACTACGCTTAGCATGGGCATCACTGATGAGTGCACCGGGATTCGTCAGTGCTGTTGTCTCAACACTCGCACTGACTTTAGCTGCATTATTTGTCGTACTAAGTTTAGTGAATAGCTACTTTTTAAAACCGCTCGATGTATTTGATGAGAGCCGCATGGTGGTGGTTGAGCAAAGCCTCACTTATGATGATTATGATGCGGTTGGCTTTCAAAGTTATCAATCCATAGTGCACTGGCTTAAGAACAATAAATCCTTTGAAAATGCATTTATTATCAATGCCAGTGAAATGATTTTTAAAAACATTGCAGGGGAGCCCAAAGAAGATATTTTATATGTCAGTGGCGAATATTTTGAGCTACTCAATACAGAATTTATCCTCGGGCAGCCTTTTAGTAGCGGTGACACACTAGAGCAGGTTGATGACAGTGTGGTTATTTCAGAACGATTTTGGCGTGAACATTTAAACAGTGACCCTGATGTAATTGGCACGTCACTACAAACACTCGGCAGTATTAGCTACACCATAAAGGCCGTTGTGTCGGAAGAATTTAGCCCGTCATATATGATAAAAACAGGCCTGGTTGATGTATGGCTACCAATGAGCACTGACCGTCGGTTTTTCCACAATGATGAATGGCAAAGCCCGTGGACTAATACCTTTAGAAATTTAAAATTGATCGCCGTATTAAAGCCTGGCGTCACTAACGAGCAAGTAAAAACCGACTTAAAAACCCAAATTGATACCATTAAATCTGAGTGGCTAAACAATGGCGGCATCACAGATGTGAACCCTGTTGTCACACCGTATCGCGAGGTTGAACTGGGTAATAATGATAAACTGAGTTTAATGATGCTTGCCGGTGCCTTAGGCTTATTTATTATTGCTGTACTTAACGTAAGCACGTTATTTTTCTCTCGTGCCTTGGCGCAACACAAAACATTAGTACTGCAAGCTGTACTGGGCGCAAAACGTAACGTTTTATTTAATAGTATTCTATTGCAATCACTTATATTGATGACTATCTCAGTTAGCATTGCGCTGTTTTTGTCAGTCTGGGGCATTAGGCTGTTTAAAGTATTAGCACAAGGCCGTTTACCGCTGGTAAACAGCCTAGCCGTCGACACCAGCTTGGTGCTCATTGCCATTGCCATCTGTATTGCCTTGGCTTATGTATTTTCAATCATTACAGCCCGCTTAATTAACTACAAAACCCTCAGTGGCCAAATGCAAAGTAGCGGTAAAGGCGGTGTATCACAGGTCTCAGGTCGCACCGTGCGCATATTGATCGGTAGCCAAATGTTTGTTGCTGCTTTATTAGTGAGTTTTTCAGTGATGATTGTCAGCAAGTCTCTTGAAACCATCAACCGCCCACTCGGTAGCGATACAGAAAACCTATACTTTGCCCAACTTTTTCAAGCAGATAATAATGCAACATTGCCTGAGCGCTATGAGCAACTTAAGCAATATCAACAAGTACTAAAAAATAGCGACGGAATCAAAGATGTGGCTATCGGCCACAGCCCAGTAACGCCAAGGCAAAATGCCAATACGCTGACCGATGTTGAAGGAAAAAGCTCTATCTTCTTCCCAAGCCAATGGGTCGGGCCTGAATATTTTGATTTAGTAAACACCAAGATACTCGCTGGCCGCACTTTCAGTGAACAAGCTATGCGCGGGGAAACAAATGAGCTATTGGTGTCTATCAGTGTTGCGAATTGGTTATTGCCCGATCAAGACTACACAAATATTATCGGTAAAAGTTACCAAGGCTTAGAAGATAAAATGTTTGAAATTGTCGGGGTAACCGAAGATTTCAATCACCCTAAGTACTATGATGAGTCGTTTGGTCGGCACATGTGGTGGCCAGCGACACCATGGAGCTACATGTTTACGATCAAAATGGACGCCGGTACCACACTTAATAATGAAAAAATATTAAACCTACTCAGAGAAGCTAATAGCCATTTAACGTTATGGCAATTTAAAGACTTACAGCAAGAGTATGATGGCCTACTCTACATGAGCCGTTTAACTGTTGCGCTGTGTAGTACCTTGGCACTATTCACTTTACTATTAGCGGCCATTGGGATATTTGGAGTACTTAGCTACAACCTAGGTCTGCGCCGCTATGAGTTTGGAATTCGTATGGCACTGGGGGCTAAAAAGGCACGTTTATTTAAACTCATGGGTAAAGAGGCCATCACTCCTGTGTTAATCGGTTTTACGCTAGCGCTTATTATCGTAGTAGCAGGTTACTTTATCTTGCAAGAAGAGCTTGTCTCATGGTTAATTCTAGACGTGCGCTTGCAATTAATGGCCTGGTTTATCACCTTGATTATTGCAATGTTTGCCTGTTTTAGGCCACTATTGCTGTTAATTAAAGCCAAACCCATGGCCGCGCTTCGTAACGACTAAGTAATGTAAGGCCACAACCAAGCAAAAGCACGCTGCTTTTGCTTGGTTGAGATAGAGTAAAAATAAAAAATGGACTCAATTTTAGTTATCGACGACCAAGCCGATGTTCGTATGGCCGCCATAGTGGCATTAAACCAACTCGGCTTACAGTGCATAGAAGCACAAGGCCCTGAGCAGGCACTCGACATGATTAATAGCAATGCTATCAGTCTGATTTTACTCGATATGAACTTTCGGCTCGACACCACCTCAGGGGAAGAAGGGCTGCGATTTTTAAAACAACTTCAAACACGTGGTTCTACAATCCCTGTCGTCGTTATGACCGCATGGGCAAGTGTTGATGTAGCAGTAAAAGCCATGCAATTTGGTGCGGTCGACTTTGTCGAAAAACCGTGGAATAACGTGCGACTCAGCGCTGTGGTACAGCAACAATTGAAGCTGAAAAAAAGCAATCATGATAATGCCTGCTTAAAAGCGTTAAACGACCCACAAACTGCCGATTACATTGCCTATTCCCCAGCCATGCAACAGTTATTGCAGCGTGCTAAACGTGCTGCAAAAACAGATGCCAGCATACTGATCACGGGCGAAAATGGAACCGGAAAAAGCTTACTCGCGCACTACATTCATCAACACTCTAACCGCTGCGAGCAACGCTATGTGAGCGTAAATATTGGTGCGATTGCGCCAACACTCTTTGAGAGCGAGCTATTCGGTCATAAAAAAGGCGCCTTTACTGACGCCAAAGAAGACCGGCTCGGTCGTTTTGAAATAGCCAATGGCGGCACCTTGTTTTTAGATGAAATAGCCACGCTACCTCTAGCATTACAAAGTAAAATGCTGCGCGTACTAGAAAGCAAAGAATTCGAAGTATTAGGTTCAAGCCAAACCCAAATAGCCGATGTACGTATTATTGCTGCCACCAATGCAGAACTAGCACAAGCGATTGACAATGGTGAGTTCCGTCGCGATTTACTGTTCAGGCTCAACACCATTGAACTGCATATTCCACCGCTACGCGAACGAATAGAAGATATCGTCGAACTAGCTAATCACTTAATTAAAACCCACAGTAAAAAATACCAACGCCAAGGCATGTCGCTTTCATCTGAGGCAACCACTGCTCTAACTCAATACCCTTGGCCAGGCAATGTTCGCGAGCTAAGTCATTGTATTGAACGTGCAGTAATCATGAGCGATAATAACACCATTCTAGCTGCTGATTTGATCCTTGAACAACCTAGCAGCGAAGCCCCTATCAACCATTCAACCACTAATACTTTGCCGCTGCTGCCCCTTGAAGAATTAGAAAAACAAATGATTCAAAAGGCATTGGCTCAGTTTAATGGCAACGTGATTGCTGCGGGTGAATTCTTAGGCCTAAGTAAATCAGCCATCTACAGACGAATTGATAAACATCAAATCGATTTAAAAGACTCAGGTTTATAATGCCAACGGTTCGCTCTTTAGAGCAGCGCCTAAAACGCATCGGCTTTTTAATTGTTTTTATCGTGCTTACATTATGTATATTGCTCGCATTTAGCTGGGATTTCGATTGGTTTGCAAGCTTCAGCCTTTTACTGCCTATCGCAGCTATAACGGTAACCGCGCTGGTCAAAAGCTATACATTGACTGTTGATGTTATCGAACGATTTGGCATTCAACTTGACGCATTGGCGAATAATGAGAGTAATAGCTGGCACTTAGCGCAATATCAAGGCGGACGTGTTGCAACCCTTAAAAAAGACTTTACTAAGCTGAGTAATAAAATAGCGCAAAATAAGCGCCATTATATGCAAACCGAAGAGTTCGTGTTTGAGTTTGCCAGCATGCTTGATTTACCTATTGTTATTTTAGACCCTCACGGGCAAGTTTACTTTACCAATCACGCATTCTTAAACTGCTTAACGACCCCTAATATCGATGGACTCAGCGCAGAAGAACTTGGCTTAATTCAACAGGCGACAGGTTGGCAGCAACATGAAGAATCACAGTTTAAACAGCGTTTTCAACTCTCGTCTCAGGTGTTTTGGCGTGCAGGTCGGTGCTTTGAATTACTCACTTTATTTTCGATTGAGCAGCAACTGCGTAAAAATGAACAAGACATTTGGCAACGTTTGATCCGCGTACTCAACCATGAAGTGCGCAACTCCTTAACGCCTATTTATTCCATGAGTCAGTCACTGCAAACCATGAAACAACAAGGGCAAATAACCACTTCGCCCGACCTTGCCCAAGATATGCTTCAGGTAATAGAAAAGCGCGCCCAACACTTGCTCGATTTTGTCAGTAGCTACAGTGCGTTTTCAAAACTACCCACGCCAAATAAACAGCAAATCAATAACGAGCAAGTAAACTTACGGCTACAGGCAATATTCCCAGAACTCGTGATTCACTCATCTCAGCCAGTTAATTTTACAGCCGATTTAGGCCAGCTTGAGCAAGCACTGATCAACCTGATAAAGAATGCCTTTGAAGCGGGCGGTAATACCCCTCCTGCGCTAAGCTGGCAGCAACATACGCACGCTATTGTGATAAAATTGACCGACTGCGGAACCGGCATTGCTAATCCTGACAACCTATTTGTGCCGTTTTATTCAACCAAAGCACAAGGCGCTGGAATCGGCCTCGTAATCAGTCGTGAATTGATACGTAACCAAGGGGGCGAGTTGCAATTACTGGCCAATCCACATGCTGTGGGCACACAAGCAATTATTACGTTATCGATACAACCGAGTTAGTTTACAAAGGTGGCCTTTACCCGCTCAGAAATAAGCATATATGGCACCCAAATGACAACAGTGATTACACCTCGTATTACCTCCATGTTTGTTTCTTTATCAAAAATAGGTGCATCCGGTATGACTAGTCTAATTGCAAAAGCATCAACAATAATAAACAGCAAACTCGATACGGCAATGCCAATATACCACTTAGGAAATTCTACTTTTTTCTTGAAAAACAAAAGAATCAGATACATAGATGCAATTATAAACACGGCATTGAAAAGCATTTCGCTGATCAGTAGAGGAGCCCAAAAAGGGTTATAAAACTCACCAAATTGAGACGTCAGAGATTGCCACGTACCTGAAGTGAACAAATCAGGGTAGGTATTCAGCATAAAGGTGATTAATCGAAATGGCGCGACTACGACGCCAATAGCGACCAATATGAGCCACCCTTTAATACCCGCTAAATCGTTTGTTATATTACTTTGTATTGCAGGTGTTATTTTTGTTTCTTCCATGGTAATTCCTTTTTTCTTTAAAATCGCAGATTTAGAGGCGATTTTCCAGCGTTTAATTTAACAAAAAGCACGACTCTTATTTGGCTTATAACACGTTGCTTGGTAATCTACCTCTATTAAGTGCACGCCCCCAGTATTACCAATAAGAAGAATAATAATGAAATGGACTCAATTAACCGCCTACACTTTTTGTATTTTTTTACTCTCGATAAGCTTTCTATGTACCAGCCAAGACTATCAAATACAGCCAGCAGGCAAATGGGTTAACCAACAATCTCTTATCACTACTGATATACCCACAGAGAAAATTGCCGACGGCACATACTATTTATTACTTGATACTCAAATAAAAGTTTCAACAACGCAGCCTACACAACGATTTACTCGAACTGTAATGCAAGCCGCGAATCAAACGGGCATTGACTACATAAGCCAACTGAATTTAGAGTTTGATCCCAGCTACGAAACGCTTGTGCTTAATAGCCTAGGAATTATTCGTGATGGTCAATACACCGATAAGTTAACCAGCGCCAAGTTTAAAATGCTGCAGCGCGAAACCGAGCTCGCAAATGGTATTTATAATGGTAGTTTGAGTTTAAATATCATCATCGATGATATGCGCACGATGGATAAGCTTGATTATAGCTACACCATTACGGGGCAAAATCCGGTTTATAAACACTTTAGCGTCTCTCGCACCTTAAACTGGTCTGTGCCTGTGGCTCAGCAATTTATGCGTGTGTTATGGCAAAAACACACTCCTCTGCATATCTCCACAGTTAATGGTGATGTTGAAATAAAAGACACTCCTTTGACGCTGGGCCATGACTACCAAATACAATTAACAAACGAACCTACCATTGCTTCTTCAAGCCAAGCACCTCGATGGTACAGCCCACATAAACACGTATTTTTCTCTGAGTTTAAAACATGGGCGGATGTTGTTGATTGGGCAACCCCTTTATATCAAACAGCTATTGAAACACATGATCAAGTCGCATTAATAGCTCAAGATATCTCATCACGCCATCAAAATATCCCTGATCGTATAACTGCGGCACTTAAGTTTGCTCAAGATGAAGTGCGCTATTTAGGGCTAGAAATGGGTACCAACTCTCATCAACCGACCCCTGCATTGGAAACGCTTGAATTACGCTACGGTGACTGTAAAGACAAAACCGTTTTGTTAATTTCATTATTAAAAGCAATGGGAATAACAGCGTACCCAGCGTTAGTTAACACACAAGAAAGTAAGCGTATTGCCAAACTGCCACCATCAGCAAATCAGTTCGACCATGTCATTGTTACTTTAGAGCATAAAGATCAGCGTTTCTGGCTAGACCCAACAATTAGTTATCAAACTGGGGAATTACAGCATCTAGCACAACCTAACTATGGGTATGCTTTGATTGTAGCCCCCTCGGAACAACAACTGACAGAAATGAAAACCGAAGTTAATACTGCCTCTCTTTCGGTTAATGAGTTATACCATGTTGCCAAAACAATTGACCAAGCAACACTTTACCAAACACATTACACATACAGTGGGTTTGATGCGATTAATAGACGCAGCGCCATTGCGCGTAACGGTTTAGATAAGACCGCGCAAAACTATTTTGAATATTACCAAGGGCAGTTTAAAAATATTGCGCGTGATAAGCCCATGACGGTTGATGAAATAGCAAAGACAGGTGAGCTTAGAACGAATGAATTTTATTTAATTAATGATTTTTGGCAGGCCAACGGTAAGGATTACAGAGCTGACTTCTTCGCCTCTGAGATTCAAAATAGCGTTTATGAACCTGATCAAATTAATCGTACTGCACCTCTGTATTTTAAATACCCAAACAATCTCGAAACAACAATAAATATAAAGTTTGACGAGCCTAATTGGCACTTTGATAATGAAAAAAGTGAAATTAACAATGCTTTTTTTAACTTTAAAAAAGACATTAAATTTGACGATAACACGCTCACACTTCACTATTTTTTTCAGGCAAAAACTGATCACATTCCTGCCAATAAAATCAAAGAATACCTCTCTGAGCGAGATAAATTAATGACAGATTCACAGTTTGGCATTGTTAAATATGGTCCTAATTTAGAAAGTTCAAATGATGAGTCGACTGAGTTTGACAGCAGTCATTGGGTTATTATCATTCTAGCTGCCTATGCGCTAGTACTGATACTATTCATTATTGCATGGCGCATAGAGTCGGCAAAACGCCCGACCTTTGATGACGCTGAGTTTTATCCAATTTCAAACACTAAATTTACCTTATACAGCGTATTTACTCTTGGTTTATTTACCTGTTATTGGAATTACAGAACTTGGCATTTAATTAAAAGCAAAGAAAACAGTAATATAATGCCTATTGCACGGGGGATTTTTGCTCCACTGTTTTATTATTCACTTTTTCAACATTTGCAAACTCACAGCCAAACGAATTTCAATAAAAATACAATCATGCCGACAGGTATCGCTATTGGTGCATGGATTTTGTTGCTGTTGTTATCGCTTGCCTCACGCTCAGATCATTTTTCAACATTGAGCATCTGTTTGGCTCCTCTTATTTGGCTGCCGCTTGTTAATTATATACAACATCAAAATAAATCTGATAAAGCAGTAAAATACAACTCAAAATGGCGAGTCAGAAATATTATTATTTCTATTGTTTTATGCCCCCTTTTGTTTTTAGGCCTGCTTGAGGAAAGCTACTTGATCCCCAGTACCAAAGTTATAAAAGGAGAGCAACTGTGGTCGCACCAAGTTAACTTTCTAAAACGCCAACAACTAATTCCCAGTAACGAAGCTGTTTTATTCTTTTACAGTGATGCGGTATTTGATATACGCGATGATGGTAATGGGATAAGTGATAATTTTATCTTTAGTTACTGGAAGAATGAACAAGGTCAAATTGAGTCTAGCATGAGTCATTTTGAAGATGTGAAAGAGGTTGAAGTAAACTATTCCAAGAATAAACTGACCAATACAACCATCAATGTTATTACCAATGATGGCAATGACTTCTTACTCTTTGTAGACCCTGATAATGGCCAAGATAAGCGGTTAGTTCAACAAATTAAGCAAAGAATAAATCAGTAGAGTATACGGCTAACATGACTTATGTTAGCCGTTTTATCATCCGTTTTAAGGCGGGCGCTTTGAGTGGTTTATAGAGCAGCGGGTAGCCTGCATCTAGCACCCGCTCACGAATACTTTCATCATGATTAGCTGTATTAACTATGGCGGGCAACGAGTCAAGACCTGCCTGCTCAATAACGTCAAGCCCAGTCACCCCGTTATCTAACTGGTAATCGACTATGAGTAATTGAGGTACGTCATAACTCACTTTTAATTGCTCAAGCTCTGCTAGGTTAGTAGCGGTGGCAATTGCACACCCCCAATTTTCAAGTAGCTGCTTAAGCGCTTCGAGCACATTACTGTCGTTATCAACTAACCAAATTCGTAATTGGCCTAACTGTGTTTCTTGGCTTTGCTCGCTATTACTAACGGCATCATGGGTATGGTTTATTTTGCAAGGCAAAGTTAAGGTAAATTGCGTGCCTTTGCCCAGCTCTGAGCCCATAACGAGGGGGATATTAAGTAAATCACAAATACGCTTAGTAATGGCTAAACCCAAACCTAATCCTTCAGCGTTATGCTTAGCGCCTAATTGTTTAAACTCTTGATATATTTTTTGTTGATCGGTCGTTGCAATGCCAATACCCGTATCTTCAACAATGAACGAAACGTGCTCGTCATGAAGTTGCATTTTCAACCGCACTTCACCTTGGTCAGTATAACGAATTGCATTACTCAGTAAATTACGAAGAACTCGACGTAGCAAGGCTTTATCTGTTGTTAAACGGACATCACAGGTTTCAATAATAAAGCTCAACCCTTTATCTTTAGCAAGCGCGGCATAGTCATTGCGTAGTGGTTCAATTAAGCTACTCGCTAAAAATTCACTGATTTGCACTTTAAACGAGCCCGAGTCTAGCTTGGTTAATTCTAAGATACTGGATAAAAGTTCTTCAGCACTTCCCAGTGAGTTTTTAATATTAAGTGCTAATTCTTTAAGCTCAGTATTTTGCGCTTTTTCATTCATCAGTGAGCAAAACAAACTAGCGGCATTAAATGGCTGCAGTAAATCGTGACTCGCTGCAGCAAAAAAGCGTGTTTTACTCACCGTGGCTTGCTCAGCGACTTGCTTAGCTTGTGATAGTTCATGATTTGCTTGCGTTAACGCGGTAGTCCGTGCCGCGACTTTTTCTTCAAGACTGACATTGGCCTCGGTGAGTGCTTTTTGCTGTTTAACAAACTCAGTAATATCGGTGTACGTAGTTGCAAAGCCCCCACCAGGCAAGGGGTTACCTTGCATTTCAAAAACTCGGCCATCATTGTGTGAGCGTTGATATTTATAAGCGCTACCTTGCTTTAAATATGCGAGCCGTTTCTCAACTTCATTATTAATATTTTTGCTACTAAATAAGCCGCGTTCAGCATTAAAGCGAATAATATCGGCGACAGGACGACCAATATAAAGTGCATCGTCTGGATAGGCAAACATCTGCTTATAGCCTTGATTCCAAGCAACTAGACGTAATTCACTGTCAACCACGCTGATACCTTGTTGGATGTTTTCAATGGTGGATTGCAATAAGTCACGATTAAACTTTAAAACTTGGGTGGCTTCGTCAACTAACTCCGCTACTTGCTCTAATGGCTGACGCTGCTCATTCTTTGCCACATCTAAAATAAGCCTCGCCGACGCCCCGCCAATCACTGCCGACATTTCACGTTCAATTAGCAATTCAAGCTCAATATTAGCAGGTTGTTTCCACTTGTTTTTGTCAGGTGGGAAATGTTCATTAACCAGTACTTGGCTGGCCTCTTTTTCTGCAAAACGCTGTAGCAATGCGCTTAAGTCATTGTAATTTAATGGCTGCAAAGCTGTATTTAACCGTGAATCCGTTGCTTGGGTAATAAACTTATTACTTTGCAAGCGCTCAGCTAACGTGGCTTGACTAAACAGGGGGACTAAAAAATAAACTAAGCAGTTGGCACCCAATGATAAAATTAGCGCTTGGCTAATACTCTCCAGCCCAAGGGAAAATAGATCTGTTGGCGCCAACCAAGCAACCTGCCAGGGGCCATTAACTAACCAATTGTGATCACCGCCTAAACCGCTCGCTAAATTAGGTAATAATAAGGTATAACCCCAAATAACAAAGCCACTCAAAATGCCCAGTTGCGCACCTTTACATGAGGCTTGTCGCCACCATAGTCCGATGAGCATTGCAGGAGCAAACTGTGCCACAAGCGTAAACGACATTAAGCCTACATTCGCCAATGTATTGGTCTCGCCTAACACGCGGTGCGTAAAGTAACTCAGCAATAATATCAGCACAATGACAATTTTTCGGGCATGGAGTAAGTTGTTTTTATCTAACCCGCGGCTACCAGAAGTCAGCTGTGAACGGCGCAATATAAACTGATTAATAAAATCATTGGTGATCATCACTGAGAGCACAATGGCCGATACTATCACCATACTGGTCGCGGCAGAGAACCCTCCTAAAAACGCCAATAGTGCAATAAAGGGATTATCAGCCGACATAGGTAAGGCCAGAACAAACGTATCGTAACCGACATCACTTCCTTGAAAATAAATAAGCCCAGCATAAGCAATCGGCAGTATAAATAGGTTTATCAGTAATAAATAAATAGGGAATAACCAACGGGCGGTGGCAAGCTCCTTATTGTTATTATTTTCAATAAAACTCATATGAAATTGCCGTGGTAAACACAGCGTCGCCAATACACCCAAAACAGTATGAGCAATATACACATAGGTTGGGCTTTGCGTTGCAGCAACATGCTTATCTATATTGAGTTCAGTGGCCTTATTAAACAATGCCACAGGACTGTCAAATAGTGCAAAACACACATACAAACCTACAATAATAAACGCCAACAGCTTAACCACTGATTCAAATGCAATACTGGCAATAAGCCCTGGGTTATGCTCACTAGGCTTTAAGCGCCGGGCACCAAATAAAATAGCAAAAAGCGCTAATAGCAACGTAATATAAAAGGTGCTATCAGCCCAAACTTGCGGGTTTTGTGAGGCCCTTTGCGCTGTTAACAGATTGATACTTTGAGCCGTAGCACTCAACTGTAAAGAGATATATGGCACAATTGCTATCACTGAAATAAGTGAGATCAACCCAGACAAACTGGAAGATTGCCCATAACGAGTGGCAATAAAGTCAGCCATTGATGTTAGTTTTTGTTGACGACAGATATGCGCAATACGACAATAAATTTGCCAACCAAAAATAAACAATAAAATAGTACCTGCATAGGTGGGCGCCAGCCACCAGCCATTGTTTGCTGCTTGCGCTGTAGTACCAAAAAATGCCCAAGAGGTACAATAAACACCTAACGATAGCCCGTATGTTAAGCCCTTGAACGGTAAAACTTTACGCTTATCGGCCCACCCAGCAACCGCAAATAAAATGCCTAAATACACAATGGCAAGCAGACTTATTGACCAAATAGAAAACATAAAACCGACTATTTTAATTATTATTTAACCAGCATAGGTGTTTTAGATAAAAAAATCAGCACTAACTTTAGTGCTAAGCAGTTGTTTTATATGTACCTTTAAATAGCACGAAAGGTAAATGAGAATTATTTTCAAATGAGTCTTGACAGTGGCTTAGATCTAATTGATAATCAATATCAACAAGACGATAAAGCACCACGGCTTGTACTGAATAAACTGAATTTGTTTCTCGACCCTGAAACAACGTGAAGCCCACGTTAAAGCTATGGTTATCTGTTATTAGCAACAACGCCCCTTGATGTTGATAACATTTAACCGCCCTACTATTTTACTTGCTACATTGCTCATATCGGTGACGGTAGATATGAAACTAAAAAAGCCCTTACGGGCTTTTTTTATGTCTGAAATTCATACAAAATAAATGAGAATTATTTTCAACAAGCTGTTGACACACAACTTAATCTAACTGATAATCAATATCAACAAGGCGGTAAAGCACTACGACTTGTAAGGAATAAACTGAATTTGTTTCTCGACCCTGAAACAACGTGTAGCCCACGTTAAAGCTATGATTACCTGTTATTAGCAGCAACGCCCCTTGATAATAATAATGGGTAATCGCCCTACATTTTACTTGCTACATTGCTCATATCGGTGACGGTTGATATGACACTAAAAAAGCCCTTACGGGCTTTTTTTATGCGTATAATTTATGTACTGAAATAAGCTAAGTCATAAAAACTAACGACGATTTTTACGCGCTCTTGCTCGGCGCTGTTTTTTCTCTTCTTCTTTAGCGGCTTTTTTAGCTTCAGCGGCAGCACGTAACTCCGCAACCATTTTTTCTTCTCCTTCGCGCATCTCTGGCGTTTCCATGGTAATACGGCCAATAATACCGTCACGTAATTCATTAATTAGAATTTCAGACATTTTATAGGTATCAATTTGGTTGCCACCACGGATACAACCGCGCTTTTTACCCGCCATTTCAACAAATTCCCAATCACTTTGTGGTAACTCATCAATTTTATAGCGAGCCTTTAACAGTTCTGGGTAGGCATGCAATAAGTACTCAGCGGTGTAACTGGCCACCTCTTCATATTCAATAGCAGTATCACGTATTGCACCTGTAGCACCTAAACGGTAACCCGAGTTTTCATTTTCAACTTTTGGCCACAACATCCCAGGGGTGTCGTAAAGCATAATGCCATCGTCTAGTTTAATACGTTGTTGCGCTTTCGTCACGGCAGGCTCATTACCTGTTTTTGCGACTATACGACCTGCGAGCGTATTTATAAGCGTAGACTTGCCCACATTCGGGATGCCCATGATCATGGCTTTAATTTGTTTATCAGCGCCCACTTTATGCGGCACGAGCTTTCTGCATAGCTCGTTAATAGTATGCACTTGCCCTGCTTTATCATTACCGAATGCAATGGCTTTTACACCGCTCTCTTGCTCAAAGTAATCTTTCCATGCTTGGGTCATTTTAGGGTCGGCTAAGTCCGACTTATTCAAAATTTTGATGACCGGCTTGCCTTCGCGAAGGCTCGTCACCATTGGGTTTTCACTACTGTAAGGAATGCGCGCATCAAGCACTTCAATGATCACATCCATTTGTGGCATGATTTCTTTAATTTCATTACGGGCTTTATTCATATGCCCAGGGAACCACTGTATTCCTGATCTACTCATTTGATTTATATGACCTTTAATTTCAGGCCTTAGGCCATGGGTACTAATGTGGGTACTAAAAGTAAAACGATGCTTTTCACTCTTAATTATAATTATAGTTTACAGTATTTATTGCTGCTATTGCATAATTTTATAATAAAACCATTATTTAAATCATATATGATTAAAAAAATGATTGACTAGTGCCATAGGTAATGAAATCATAATTTAAGTCATATAAAGTTAAAATTATGATTGAAGCTTTAAATTTTATTTTAGGAGCATTTATGACACATAACACTGAGAAATTAATCGAATTTTCCATCAGTAAAGATACTTATACCCGTATGGAAAAATATGCGATGGGTTTTAATGATACTCCTGATAAAGCAATCAACCGATTATTGGATGAGATAGAAAAAGTATTTAACTCTGATAGTAAGGAAAAGAAGCCGACACTTTGCTTTGATGATCTATCAACAGATGAATTTAAGTTCGAGTTAATAAATACAAAACAGGCTGAAATTACTATTTCCTTTAAAAATGGTAGCCATTCGGTTAAGTGCTGGGACGCTAAAAAACTTAGTCAAGAGTCAAATTTACTCGCGAACATTTGGTCTGGTCCTTTAAGAAACTGGAAAAAAAAAGGTATAGTTAAAGCTGATTTTAAACTCTACAATGAGAATGAAATTAAAAGCAAAGGGCTCAATATTATACTTATAAAAAAGATCTCTGAAAAACTCAATATTCCCCATAAGCAACTATTACAGCACAGAGTAAATATTGAGTTAATCCATGAAGGCTGTCCCCACCTAAAGATCACCTTCCCTGAAGGGAAACCTTCTTATGCAAGCCTATTTGGTTTTAACAAAGAAGATAACTGCTACTATCTAACAGAAAAAGATTTAGGCTTTCCACTATAACTAATCGACATAAAAGCAGGTGCTTTTGCACCTGCTTAAGTATTTATTTTTAGGAGTAAAGAATGAAGTTATATAAACAGGAGTTTGGCCAAGACTTTGACCTCGGCTTTGACTTAAAAGATCACCCTTATCTAATAGATAAAAGCTGGCATAACGATCTATGTCCTAGTTTCTATTTTAAAGTATTTGAGCAGTTTTATGTATTATGGGTAGATTATACTGACGAAGAGCGCAGAGAAGAAGATACGTCTAGATATGTAATTGTTGAAGCTTTTAATGAGGGGAATAATGAAGAACCGGAGGTTTATGCTGGTAATGGAAAGGTAGTTTTTGAGTGTAGGTATTATACAGAGTTAAAATTAACTTTACTAAATATGAAAAGTACTAAGAAAACTCACTAGGCTAGAGCTTTCTTAACACTTAATAGAATACTTCTCAGGAAAAGCTTAAGAGCATTTGGAATTAATCATTATACTACTTAAAAAAAAGTCACTTATAACAGTTTTAATTACTGGTACTGACACTCCATTACCCATTTGCTTATACACGGCATTATCATCCTCAATTAATCGATAACTATCTGGATACCCTTGCAACCTGGCGCACTCTCTTGGAGTTAAGCGTCGGGCAATATTATTTTGGATTACTCCTAACCGATTCGAGTCTGACGCAGTAAGTGTTATCGATATACCATTTGGATCTAAAAATTTAAAAACTTCGAAAGACATATTCCCGCAAACAGGTTTATACTTTTCATCAATCACTTTTATATAGCCTTTATGAATTAATGACTCAGTGACTACATCAAACTTTTCTTCACTATAAAAAGTCAATATTTGCTCTTTAGTTAAACTTTTACCATCTTGATGCGACCCAAATATTTTCTTTCTTCTATTCGCAATAAGTAAATTTAGAAACTCTACTTCATCTTCAGAGCAAACTCCTTTGATCCCTAAATCCCATGAGTGAATAGTTTTCCCACCGCGATAATCACTCAAGCGATAGCTATTTAATGAAGATAAATCATCCCCAACAACTTGTTTAAGCTGCTTTTGAAACAGCTCACTACAATGATATTTTACATCTACATCTTGCTCTAATATATCACCAACAGTAAGTGCGCCCTTTTTTTTAATATATTTATTTGTATCTGCTGAGCCAAGGCTATTACTTAGAGATAACTTGGCATCCCCTCCCAGAACTCCAACTATGTATATTCGAACTCGATTTTGGGGAACGCCAAACTCGCTAGAATTAAGTAATGTAAAATCAATATTATAACCTAGCTCAGCTAGCGATTCTTGAATGACCTTGAACGTATTACCTTTGTCATGAGTTGTTAGACCCCTGACGTTTTCCAAAAACAAATATTTCGGCTTATTCTTTTTCAAAATTCTGAGAATGTCAAAAAATAGCGTACCTCGCGTTTCATCTTGAAACCCTTTTTGATTTCCTGCGTATGAAAATGCCTGACAGGGAAACCCTGCAAGCAAAAAGTCAAAATCAGGTATATTGTCAACTTGGGTTATGTCAGATAGAGGGTTATCTTTAAAGTTTAGTTTGTATGAAGCTGAAGCTTTTTTATCTATTTCAGAGCTAAATACACATTTAGTTCGTATGTTTAATTCATCGCAAGCCTGCTCAAAAGCCAGCCTTACCCCACCTGTACCAGCAAAAAGATCTATAAATTTAACCATTCATCTACCATTTAAAAAATGACACTTCTTTGCACTAATAAGGCAAAAATATTTTAAGTATTTGAGTTTTATCATCAAAGCTATATAACTTGATGCAACGATGGGCTATTCTACAGCGTATTTAGGCCATTAACAAAGAAGGAATTATACTAATGGAGTTTATTAAACCAACAACTATTGACCTCCAAACAACGGCTATCCTACATTGGTCCGAAGAAATGCTCGAGAAAGCCGATTCATTAAGTGCATTACCAATACTTTTAAAAACTCAAGATGAGTTTATTGCTTTACTAAAAGTTGCATCTAAAACACCTCTTTCATGGGCATCCGTTTTAAGCGAATCTAAAGCACTAACCCCATCAATTTTTTTAAAGCATCTAATGGTTTTATCAGATCTTGGAGGCGAAGCCTTAAATAAGTTATCACCGCTTTCAAATGCATTTCCAAATAATGAAATAACCTTTTTATGGAATGAAGAAGAGTTTACATATCCATTTAGAGAAATCCATAATAAACGCCCCCTCACGAATTCAGCTTTAAAAGTCGACGCAAAATCTATTCTTCACAATACAATTTTAACTAATCGAATGAACGATACTATAATGTTGTTGTTATTTGGCTCTCTTGACATTACAAATAACCTACCGAAAGATGCGCAGGACCGGTGTAATATAGGTTTACTAATGGGCAACTCGGAAGAAATTGAAAAATTCGTGAAAGAAAATTATATACGAGTTAGCAAACAGCTTTCTGGCGAAAAGGCGAATAGCTTAGGTCATGCGTCTCAGAAGTACGTTGCTAAGCTATTAACTAGCTTTTTACCTCAAAATTGGATAATTCAAGAAGAGGGTACTCTTACAGGTGTAAACCACGCTGATGAGGGTTCTCCGACGAAGTTTGACCTCACGATTAGGTCACCAAATGCTAAGGAGTTTGGCCTAGAAGTTAGCTTTCAGGTTACCACAAATAGTACAATAGAAAGAAAAGCTAGAGAATCACAGGCACTTCATAAGAAAGCGCGAAAGATGGGGCATAGACTCTGTTATATCATCGATGGAGCAGGAAATGTAAATGTTCGACAAAAAGCCATAGCCACTATTTTCCAGAATAGTGATTATGCAACGTCTATAGCCGAAGGTGATATTAATTCATTAGCTAATTACATGATCGCTGTAGATGATGAAACTTTAATTGATTAACAATTTAGTTTAAATACACTTGGCGATAAAGAAAGCCCGCATGTAACCTATAGAAACCTGTATCTGTATTACTTTCTTATCTAAGTCTAAAACTTAATTATATATGCTACTGAAGTGATGTAATGATACGTAAATATCATTACATCACTTATCTCTTAGATTCAATAAGACTCTCTAACCCCAATCCGAGCACCCACCTCTGACTCAACCTACACCACTGATTTAGCACCAAGCTATATTTGCTTTGGAATATGCCTTCAGAAATAAACTTATAAACACTTGAATAGCCGAGTGATGTTTTTTCGATTACTTCTTTTAATTTGATTAAACGCATGGAGTTTCTCCGGTTGGTTATTAGTTCATAGCCTTTACGGGGTTAGTAATTTTTTATGTCCTCAAACAAAAAACTTACACATATACATCACTAACTTGCATGAACCACTTAAGAGGTATTTACAATGCAAGGTCAACAGTCGTTATATGAATTTGAACACCCCGTAAATGATGCCCAGATACTAGAAGCCGCTGCATACATCGTCGCTAAGAAGCAGTTTAGTGATGGCATATTGAGTAGCCCTAATGATTGCGAAGAGTACTTAAAACATAAACTCGCGATACATGAA
Organism: Pseudoalteromonas sp. H105; assembly: GCF_001469215.1. GTDB lineage: Bacteria > Pseudomonadota > Gammaproteobacteria > Enterobacterales > Alteromonadaceae > Pseudoalteromonas. The sequence goes on along the minus strand of NZ_LOFH01000008.1, from coordinate 109,110 downwards.
CATGAAGTATTTGCCGTACTGTTTTTAGATAGCCAGAACCGTATACTGGAGTTTAAAGAGCTATTTAGAGGCACTATTAACGCAGCTAGTACCCTAGAGAAGTCGTTCAAGAGGTGCTAGAGCTTAATGCTGCGTCCGTCATCCTGGCTCACAGCCACCCTTCGGGCGTTACCACCCCATCTCAAGCAGACAAGCTCATTACTATCAAACTTCAATAGGCACTTAACCTAATTGATGTATCAGTGCTTGATCACATCATTGGCGAGGGCATATACTCAATTATTGAGCATGACTTGATTTAAAAGGAGTTAGACATGATGTTAAAAATTTATGAGGTTGAGGTTAATACACTCGGCATCTTTAACCGATGCTGGTGGCTAGCAAACTATTAGAAATCCAGTATATTAAGTAATAGTAGCATCGCATAAACACGTGCTCGTGCACATATTAGAGTGTATTCCTGAACAATGAGTAAAAAAATGAAAAATGAAAAGGATGATGTAGTTACAGATGATAGACACGACTTTAGAATTTTACATTACACAATATAGCGCTAAGCACTGGCTAGAGCTATGCAAAACTCACGATAAATCAAGGCTAATAGAATTAAACCTAACTGTTGGCACCATGGCCTTTAAGTCATTGCAAGACTCTTTTGAAGAAGAAGAACTGTTTGCTGGCAAATTATTTGTCGCAGAGAATCACAGCGGCGTTTTAGGTTTTATCGCCTACACTCCATATGAAATTAGCTGGTTGTACGTCAATCCTTCTAATTTCAGACAGGGTGTAGGTACCAGACTTTTGAAGCTTGCACTGAATGATACCCTAAGGCCTGTTGAAGTATCGGTATTGTCTAATAACGAGCCTGCTATTAACTTATATCAAAAGTGTGGTTTTGATATTGTTAAAACACAGACAGGCAAACTCAATGGATTCGAGAATATAGAGGCAACTGGCCATATTATGGTACTGAGATAGACTGGCTCTACACTAGACACACAGGTTTAAATATCGAGAGTAGGTGAAACACCTAGTCAAAAAAATCCTAACGTAGCTGTTTTAATGTCCGGCGAAATTGACTAGGTGTTTCACTTTTGTGCTTTTTAAATGCTAAATTAAAAGTAGATCTAGAGTTAAAACCTGAATCCATCGCAATTATGAGCAAAGTGTCGTCAGATTTTTTCATCAATTCGATGGCATAATCGATACGTAGCTTATTAATAAAATCATAAAAGCCTAAACAAAAGAAAGTATTCAGTACTTGCGAGATTAGAGTTTCAGAAATGCCAGTTTCGATTGATAGTTTTCTTAGGGTTAAATCAGGATCTAAGTGTAACTTATTGAGAGTAATACATGTTTCAATTTTCAACCCCAACCTCTCAAGATCATTATCATTAACACCTGACCGCGCGTATTTTTTCTTTTGTACATTGCTAGGAACACCTTTTAGTTTATTTTTGTTCTTTGTTGTCATCTGAATAGGTTTTTGATCTACGGCCATTGCACCAATTAGTACCAGCCAACTCAATTCAAACAACAAATTGAATATCCGTATTTCCCAAGAGTCAGCTATTGAAGAAGGCATAAATAGCAAAACTGCAGACAAGGATGCGGAGCATACTAGGAGTACTACAGACCATCTAATCCAGGAAAGATCTTTATTTTCAATATTTGAAAAATAACTTTTCAAATTGATTAAGTTTTCGTTAAGCAATTTTAACATCAATATGATGTAAGTAATGACCACTAACAATAGAAGTATCAGCGCAAACTCTGGTCCAAACGTAAAAATCCCCAAGTGCGTCACTGGGTCAGTTGCTATATTTAGTCTTTCAACCTTTATGCTAGGATCCAGAAAATAATAAGGCAGACAAAGAAGCGTTCCCACAATAATACTAAGCCAATGAGTATTTCTCCACCTAATATCAACGTTCTTTTGAGTCAGCGACTTAACATACAAATAAAACGAAGGTGCCATTAAATACAAGAATGGTATATATAAATTGACGACCCAGGGTAATGACTTTACCAGCTCTGTACGCCACAAGAATTCGTCAGTAAGGTTAATAAGATTTGAGCTGAAGAAAACAATGATGAAAATGTTGCTTCGAGTACCCCGCAATACAAAGAGTGCAATAAGTAAAATACATACGCCCGAGGCAGCGCCGATGAGTGTTAATTCTAAAAATTGGATAAAAATCACCCTTTAATAATGTATTGACCCGCTGGTTAGGACGATTTCATTCCTAATAGCGCTTATTGTTGGAGAATATTAACGTCAACAATTGAGGCAAGTCCATTGTATAAAATAATTATTTTACTATTGTCAGTATCTGGAATCATCACAGCAGGTTGTACTTTGCTTGAGAGTAAAGCCCCAGATTCTCCAACATTTTCCTACGAAAAGTATAAAGGCTTATGGGAGTCGCCACAATATGGCTACTATCTACTAATAGATGAATCGGGTATGTCACTCTTTGATCATACTTCAAGCATGTGCCTAAAAAACCCAGTATCGCCCTCCGAATTATCTTTACATCTAAAGGTTTTTGTTACCGTAGATAATGACCAATTCACAGCTTCACCGCACCCTGGCGCGTCCCATTATAGATTTAACAGAATCCAACCAAAATTAGAAAAAGAGATAATTTCTTCGTGTAAAACCGAAAGCAATAAAGATCCACTTATCAATTTCAAATATTTTACTGAATTAATGCAAGAACACTATGCATTTTTTAGTCTTCACAATATTGATTGGGAGAAAAGAACGGAAGAGTTTAAGAAACAGATCAAACCAACCACTAGTAATAAGCAGTTACTTTCTATTTTTAGTCAAATGCTAGATGGCATATCAGATGCTCATACATTCTTAAAGGCTGAATTAAATGGTTCTACTGAATTGATAAAGACTGGGCATTCTCGGGTTCTACGACCAGCTTTAGATAGAGCATTTTTAGAGCAGCTTAGTTTCGATGACCCACGTGAATTTCGTCAGAATTGGTTTAATCAATATCTAAGCAATATTAATGATGACATTTTATCAGGTAACGGAAATCTTACTGATAGTAATCGAATTTTATGGGGAAAAATCGGCAATAAAGGGTATATCAATATACTTCGTATGGCGGGCTTTAGTGATACAGGGTTAATGTCGGATGAAGTGAAAATAGCTAGTCAAGAAATGGCTACCATTATGAATTCACTCAAAGACAGTGACTCTATTATTGTTGATGTTACGGCCAATGGAGGTGGTGAAGATGAGGTAAGCAGAGTAATTGCCGGTTATTTCACTAATAGATCGTTAGAGGTTTACGAGAAATTTACAAAAGACGGGATAAATCCGCCTCAAGTTTTTGAAATTCAGCCTGCTGAGATCACTTTTACTGGACCAGTAACCCTTCTCACAAGTGATCACACAGTAAGTGCCGCCGAAGTATTTACCATGTCAATGGCTACTCTCCAGCACGTTACTCATGTGGGAGAAAGAACTAGGGGCGCACTATCTGACACTCTTGATAAGAGACTTCCTAATGGTTGGGAAGTAGGCCTTTCAAATGAAGTTTACAGAGATATGCAAGGACGCGTGCCAGAAGGTGTCGGTATATCGCCTGTTAAACACATCTCAATATTTGGTGGAGAGGATATTTACACCAGCCACAGCTTGGCGTTAAGTCGTTTTCTGGAAATGTAGACTAGTAATTAAGCCTATTAATATCACATCAGCTACAACACTTATATGACTGTGACTCACATGAAAAAGTGACAAGTATTGATGGGCTTTGTTTGAATTCAATTTTTATGAAAGGATCGTTATGAAACACATATTTTTTGCACTGTTAGTTGTTATAGCTACTGTTGGCTGCGTAGATGATGAAAAAGAAAAAGAAATTGAAGCAAGAATTGATAGTCAAATCTTAACAAATTGGTTGACTAATGAAGAGTACAAACAAGTTTGGAAATATCTTGATGTACCATTGCGTAATCAATTTGGAAGTTTCACGGAGTTCCAAAACTTTGCTATCGAGTTAAACGAACAATTAGGCGAAAAGACATCGAAACTCGATCTACATATTTTTGTTTATGACGATCTTCGCTATGCGGAAACGATTGCACGTTATAAAAATTTGCCTGATGGCAACCGTGCTGCATTTTTATGGGTTATGAATAGCAACAAAGATGAGAATGTCGAGCAACTCAGTTTTCGTATTGTCCCTGAAGAAGCTAGTTCTGAATTTTCATATACATTCGAGAGCAAGACTGAGTATTCACTCCCATTTGAAGGTGAGATGGTAGTTTTGTGGGGGGGCGACAGCACATTTTTAAACTACCATGCAGATACGAACGCTCAACGTTATGCCATTGATTTTTTAGCATTTGAAGACGGGCGGTACTTTACTGGAACGGGTACAAATAATGAAGACCATTTTTGTTGGGGCTTGCCAATATCGGCGCCAGCAAGTGGTAGAGTCGTTTCTGTTGCAAGAGCTATAGAAGATAACAATGTCGGTGAAGAAAACTCAATACCTGAGGAATACCTTGGAAATCACGTTGTATTAGATCACTTCAACGGCGAGTTTTCCGTATTAGCACACTTACGTCAAAACACAGTTAATATTGCGCTCGGCGAATTTGTGACCTCTGGACAATTCATTGGAGAATGCGGAAACAGCGGATTGTCGGATATCCCTCATTTACATTTTCATATCCAAGACTCCCCTGACTATCTAGATATAGTTGGAAGTCAAGGTATACCACCCACCTTTCATAGTATCTATATCAATGATGACTTTAAAAATACTGCGAAAATAGAGCGAGGTGACAAAGTAAGCAAGGGTAAAAACTAAGCAACAACATCCAACGAAGATTCATGCCAAGAGCTTATGCAAAGCAATAATTTGAATTCGAAATTATTGCTTTGCATTATAGGAGATAACCATGCAAACACATTATCAAACAATTGAAGTTCAATTTGGAGATGTGCAATGAAAACGACAAACCAAAAGTCAGTTAATCAGATAAGTAGGCGTTCTTTACTCAAATACGGTGTTAGCCTTGCAGCAGCGTATGCAGTACTTCCCTTATTATCGGGATGCAGCAGTACATCCAAAGCATCAGCTAACCATATTGCAATGATCAACTCCATGCTACAGAAGCATCGATTGCCAGGAGCAAGTATCGCAGTGATTGAAAATGGTTACGTTAGTTGGCATCAGGGTTTTGGTGTAACAAATGTAAGCACTCAAATACCAGTGAACGAAAAAACGTTGTTTCAAGCTGCTTCTTTAACTAAACCTCTTTTCGCTTATGTTGTATTGCAAGCAGTCGATAAACAAGAGCTCCACCTTGATGACAAACTTACCGATTATGTCATACCAGAAGATCTTTCAGATAATCCTTGGAATTACCAAATTACAGTCCGAGATGTGCTGCAGCACACTAGCGGTCTTCCAAACTGGAGAGCGGATAAAAATGGGCCAGAAAAACTAGAAGCAAAATTTGAACCAGGTACTGATACATCTTATTCTGGGGAGGCTTATCATTGGTTACAAAAGGTAATGGAAACCATTACTGGTAGCGGCTTAGATGTGCTTGTCCGTGAACGTTTGCTCGTCCCTGCGGGTCTTGAAGATATGAGTTTACTATGGACCCCTCAGCGAGATGAAAGAGAAGTATATTCACATAAGTTTAATGATGAAGATATTCTCGTTACTAGTGAATTACAGTATATCCGAGAGCATGGCTCTTTATTAAATGAAGTTGCTATTAGGTGGGGGTTACCAATGCAACAATGGACAACAAAAGACCACGCTAGAGCTGTTAAAGAAATGTCAGAGCACACTCACCCTAGATTGAAGAAGTATTCCAGATGGTTTTGGAACAGGCCGGGGATGTCTACAATAGACTGTGCATCAAGTTTACGCTGCACAGCAGGAGATTACGCTCGCTTTATGTGTTTGATGATGCAATCAGAAAATGGTCGAAACTGGAAAATTAATGAGCAAACAAAAGAGCTTATGCTGTCACCTCAACATGAAACAGGTAGCGAAGTAGATGACCTGCGCCGAGGTTTTGGATGGAGCCTAGAAATGCGTCCAAATGGCATTGCCTATTATCATTGGGGATCGAATGGACCATCACATAAGAGTCTGGCCTTTGCTGATGCTTCAAGAAAAAAGGGAGTTGTAATTATGACCAATGGACCAACAGGTAATGACTTTATAAAAGACGTGGCCACGGTATTGCTAAATGAAAACTATACAGGGATTCTTAGCTAGTAAGCTGAACCGATAGTTTGTAGTGGTCAACTAATTTTGACCACTGTTCTAGATTCTTAGTATCTAGCCGAAGACTCATTTGGCGCTAAAACAGCTTTATAATGATGCGGTCTAACGTTTACTAGCTCAGACTTAATCTGCCAGTTACCTATTTTAACATGGTGTCTATCAGCTTAGATTTGAGCTAAATTTTTCTCAGCCCAAATCATTTCTCCATCTGTTAATGTTTCAGGTGGTGCTCTACCACAACATATTTTTCCTAGATGAGTTCGTTAATTATTACAAAAAATTATCCATACATCAGGCACTATCTCTCCATTCAGCCATGATATTGACGCCGTACTCGTAATTGCACCTACTGCATCTTCAGTATATAAACAGACTGATGTATCAGTATTGATGACCGTCTCATTGACTTGAATTGCGGGGAAGAGTGGTTGATATATACCTTGTAAGACGTTGCAGACCCTTAATTCATCATTTGTTGCAGTAACAACTTTAACCCCTGCAATATTGCTTAGCACTTCCTCTAAGCGCGACAATACTTTACCTTTGTTTAATGGAAGATTCATTAGCCTCTCCCCCTAACTTTTTCTTCAATCCAGTCATCTACTTCAGATTCAAGCCAAGCTACTGACCTACCGCTCTTTGGCATTTGTTTAGGGAATGTGCCCTTAGCCATTAATTCATAAATTGTTGAGCGACCAAGTGATGTTTTATAAATTACTTCTTTTAGATTAATTAAACGCATTTCTTCTCTCCGTTATAAGTTCAAAAGATATGCGCGTTATGTAAAAAAATACTTTGGCCTAATCCTCAACTGTAATCGCCACCAGCTAATTCAAATATTTTGAAATCTATATCACTTCTATGAGTAAACAATTCATAAGAGGTCCACATGTTAAAAAGCCAGCAATTACCAAGTACAAACAATACAATTTTGACTGATGATGAAATTGTTGATTTAGCATCAAGAATTTTATTTAGGCGATTAAAAAGAGAAGGGAAAATTAATTCACCTTTAGCAACTGTGGATTTTTTAAAACTGAAGTTAGGTAATTATGAAAGGGAAGTTTTTTCAATCATTTATCTGAGCAATAACAACGAGATCATTGAATATAAAGAACTCTTCTTTGGCACCATTAATTCAGCATCAGTGCATCCAAGGGAGGTTGTAAAGGATGTTTTAAGGGTTAATGCCGCTAGTGTTATCTTGGCGCATAACCACCCGTCAGGAAACATTGAGGTATCTAGAGCAGATAAGCTCATAACAGGAAAGCTCATCAAAGCACTGTCATTGATTGACGTTGAAGTCTTAGATCATTTAATTATCGGTAACTCATATGCCTCATTTGCTGAACTTAATTTATTAACTCAACTAAAACAGGAGGTAGAATGCTTAGACATAATAAAACTGCACAGCTAGTCACACATGTAATTGCAATTTTAATTATATTACGTGACGTTATTAATGAAAATTAAGCATAGAGAGAAGGTATTCACCTTCTCTCAACTAATTATTATTTTATTGCAATAGCACTAGATTTCTTACTCTTAGTCCTGTAAATCAAATATTTACCAACGCCTATTTTTCGACCTTCAAACTCTTTAGTCTCGACTTTAGCCATATAGCAGAGCCTTTTCTTAACATTTTCTAAATCGGCAGAATAGGTATCCCTACTTCCATCAAGCCAATGTAAAGGTGTTTTACCGAAATAAACTAGCCTTTCAGCCATCAATAGCTCGACTTTAAGTGCTGTAGCCCAAGATTGAACTATGGACTCACGTAAGGTGTTCATTACTTTTTTATTTTCTCTTTTATCAGTCCTGTACTGACCTATAAAACCAAAGTCGTCCTTATTTAAAAAAATACAAATATGAAAGTGCTCTTTCTCCTTTTCATTGCCTTTTTCCTTAACCCACACATATCTCAAATATTGAGCTTTAGCATGAGCTTTAAAATTAGTATTGTGTTTTATTTTGGATTGTAGGGACGTAAAGAATCGCTTCATAACACCATCTAAAATGATACTTGGGTTATCAGCATTCGTATCGGTTATACGTAAGTCAAACCGAATTACAGATAACCTAGGGTGTCTAGTGGTAGCCATCTTTAAAGCCTTACTAATTAATAACCAATGATCCCAATAAATAATCTGCTTTTCATTGTAAGGGTTGAAACCTAACACTATGTTTCGTTTCTTTCTCATTTCTAACTTCCTGTTTAAATAATTCATACAAAGCTAGAGTTATGTTAGAAAACACCTTACTTGATATATAACATTGAATTTTAATAGCTGTAATTTGTAGCCATTATAATAACTATACGAAATCAAGACTTATTTACACCGTCGAACCCACAACATAAAACAACCTCAACCCTAAAGCTCACTCGCGTACAAAGATATACATTTACATTTCACTTAGCTGCTTTCGAACTGATATTTACACCTTAAAATTGACTAGATCCAGCTAGAACGCTATTTTAGTAAAATAAGTGAAACTAAAAAAACATTAATAAATCACTTATTAACATTCAAATTAACTGCAAAAAAAGCCAAAAAAAACATTAAGAAATTACGGAGTGATAATGTTACTAACAACAGAAAGTATTGGCAGTATTAGGAAAAAGATTAGTGGTTCACCCCGCTTAGCTTGTTTCATTTATTCCTACTGGCTCTGGGTAAGTGGTGATTCAATTAAACAAAGCTTTGAGGACCATCTAAGAGCTATAAATGAACTTAATGATGATTGTGTTACCGAGGCATTTGAGAACTGGAATAGGTATAAACTGGAAGGTACTGTTTATGATGATTTAAAGGGCTATACTCGACTAATAAATTTCGTGCAGTCATATTTATACAACATAAAGTTTAAGGAAGGATTGCAAATTGTCCTATCTGAAGATAAATATGTTCAAGTAAGGGCGTTATTAGACATAGCTCATATGGAATATACTTCACAAATTTTTGTTTTCAGTGATCAAATAACTAGAGCTGTAAATGACTTTGAAAAGATCAAAAGCCGAACATCATGGATACATTTTGAAGATGAGCAAAGTGTAGATTGGGTAATGGATTATATCTCAAAACATCAGCGCAAAAGCAGAGGTTTATTTAATAATAGTCACAACTATCCCGAAGATAAATTTCCCGACAAGCCAAGTTGTAAAGTTAATACACTTGATAGAAAGAAAAATTTTATAGAGTACTTTTTCGATACTTTACCTTATCTAACCAACCCAGACCACGCAGAAAACTTTATCATTAAAATAAAACGAGCAAACTCACAGAGAAAGTACAGAAATGACAATGCAGAGAGGACATCATCAAACTACATGCTTAAGAATGATATCAAAATTAAGCTAAAAACAATTGCAGACAAAGAGCGATTACCCCTAAATAAGACTATTGAACTATTAATAGAGCAAGCTCACTCACGTCTCAAGTGAGCTTCGTAAAACATATGAGCTCCACCAGCCCATAATCGGCCTACGTTGTTCAAGGTAATCAGAGCGGTTATATGCCGCTCTTGTTTCATTCTCATCTGCATGTGCTAAGCAAGCCTCAACTACCAAGCTATCGTAACCTTTTTCATGAAGGGCTGTAGATGCAACTGAGCGCAAGCCATGAGCCACCAGCTTACCTTTGTAACCCAAGCTTCGTTTAATCGCGGCATTGACCGTATAAGTGCTTGCATGGCCCTTTTCATTACGCTCACTCGGGAATACATATTCATGATGACCGCTGAGTGGTTTCATTTGCTCAAGTATGGCCAAAGTAGCAGGCGTTAAAGGCACTCGGTGCGCTCTTCTACGTTTCATTTCTTCAGCAGGGATCACCCATACAGCATCTTCAATATTAATATCAGCCCACTTTGTGCCTGCGGCCTCTTTTGAGCGAGTCATAGTGTGTAGTTGCCACAAAATTAAAAACTTTGTTTTATTCTGAATGGTTTGTGAGCCATTCAGAGCGGTTAAAAAATCAGGTAGTTCTTCAGGCCTAATAGTAGCCATGTGCTCAACTGTATTTTTAGTAAATACTTTTATGATTTTTGCTAGTGGATTGGCTTTGATAAAGCCATGGTTCACAGAGTAATCCATGATCTGATTTAAGCTTTGGCAAATACGCTTGATTGTGGAATGCTTTCCGTCAATCTCAAGTGGTCTGAGGATTTCAATGGTATCAGTCGATTCAATGCTTTCTAAAGGCGTGTCTTTCAACTTGGGGAAAATATACATCTCAAGCGTTCGCCACTCTCTAGCTGCGTGATGAGCCGTCACAGTAGGCTGTTTACGTTCAAACCAAAGCTTTGCGGCAGCTAAGAATGTATTTGCCGCTTTTCGGCTCTCTGCTTGCTTTTTAGCTAGCTCATGTGCCTTTGGGTTAATACCTTGCGCTAATAGCTCTTTATACTCAATAGCTTTAGTTCGTGCGTTTGCAAGCGATAGCGCAGGGTAAAGCCCTAGGGATAATTTATTAAATTTATCACTTATTGGATCTTTAAATTTAAACTGCCAAGATTTAGTCCCGCTGGGTAAAACCCGTAGTTGAAGGCCTCCACCGTCAGAAAGAGTTTGCTCTTTACCAACACTGGCAATCGATTTTATTTTCTTGTCTGTTAGACGAACTACAGGCCTAGCCATATTAAGCTCCACAACGCTATTTAAAGCTAGTATATATAGAATACAAGCTCATGGGTACTATTATGGGTATTAAAAGTCACAGAACTAAGAGGACAACAACGGACAACCACGGAAGGAAACTAACACAAACTATTGTTTTAAAATTAAATAAAATACCACCCCGGACTTCTACGGAAGCTAATACAAGCGCCCAGGGAACCACTGGATAGCCATTTTTAAACTCCTACGTATAAATTAGCGCTATTTTAACTGGCTCAGCGGTTAATTGCGCTATACTGGCGAAAATTTTTTCAAATAAACTGTTATGGCCCTTAAATCTACCATTATTAAAGCGCAATTATCGCTTAGCGACATGGATCGCCACCTTTACCAAGATTTTAATTTAACTCTGGCGCAGCATCCGTCTGAAAATGACCAACGATTGATGGTTCGTTTACTTGCTTATGCCCTTAATGCATGTGATGGGCTTGAGTTTACCAAAGGGCTATCGGCTGACGATGAGCCTGAAGTGTGGCATAAAAACTACAGCGAAGAGATTGAGCTTTGGATTGAGTTGGGTTTACCCGATGAAAAGCGCCTGAAAAAAGCCTGTAATAAATCGAAAAAGGTCGTGCTGTATACTTATGGTGAAAATAATCAGGCTATTTGGTGGCAAAAACATCAACCTAAGTTGTATGATTTTAAAAATCTGAGCATTTATAGTTTAGACTTTGCCGCAACTCAAGCACTTGCTGCACTCGTCGATCGTAATATTTCGCTAACCATCACGATTCAAGATGGTGATGTATGGGTGAGCTCTGATTCAGTTAACATTGAAGTAAAACCAGTACAATTAATGTAATGATAGGTTACATAAATTAAGAGGGCGTATGACTATTAAACAGGTTGTGGTATTACATGGGTTGTATATGTCTGGCTTTGTAATGCGCCCTTTATGTTCTCGCCTTGAAAAAGAAGGGTTAAGCATACTGAACTTATCCTATAACACGCTTACCCCAGATCGTGAGACTATTTTTAATCAAATAGATGCTTTTATTAGTGATAAAGAAACTGCGCTGGTATGCCATTCTATGGGTGGTTTAGTCGCAAGGGCCTACCTTGAAGCGCACTCTTTACAAAGTAAAAATGTTACAAAAGTAATTACGTTAGGCACGCCGCATAAAGGCAGTCATATTGCCCACCAAATGCAACAAAAGGGCTTTGAAGTATTTTTGAAAAATAGTGTAGAGTTTCTGTTGTCTAAAAATGGGGATTGGCCTTTTAAAGCCAAGCTATACAGCATAGCGGGTGATTTACCCTTGGGCTTGATGCCACTAATAGCGAAGGGCAGCCAGTCAGATGGTACGGTACTGCTAGACGAAACAAAATTAAATGGCATGGCAGAGCATAAAGTGTTCCACTTAAGTCACACCGCGATGATCTACTCACGCCAAGTAATGAACTACATTGTTGGGTTACTTGTTTAATCTTCTGCACTAGCAGCCACTTTGTAAGCAATAAATGCAATGATTGCCAAAATTAAGGGCGTCGGTGCTGCAATATAACCAAAGGTGTCAAAGTTTGCGAAGCTTGCGCCTGCTAAGTGACCGACTAACCCTACAACAAATGCAATCAACGCAATACCAATCACCACTAATTCCATTTTACTTTCTTTTTGTGTTTTAGCCTGCATGAGTTATCTCCTAATTGTTTAACTAGGTTGATTATGCGCCTGCCAAGAACTCAGTTTTTGACCTAAATCAAATTAGGAGTTTGCTTACTCACTTGCCCTCCCTAAGTTTGTTTTAGATCATATTCCTGTTTCTTTTTTAATCAATTTGGGGTTGTTTTATACTGTAAAGTAAGTATTCGATAGATTTAAACTATCAATTTGATTGATTTTAACCATTTTACAGATTGCTTAAAATGACTAATACTCAATCTTAACAACAACGAGTACGTTAATTATCCATTTAAGGAGAGATCATGTCACAGGTAAATGCAATTGGCCTTAATAGTGCAGAAAGTGAAGATATCGTAAAATCACTCAACATACTGTTGAGCAGCTACCAAATTCAGTATATGAATGCTCGCGGATTTCATTGGAACATTAAAGGACGTAATTTCTTTGAATTACACCTTAAATTTGAAGAGATTTACAACTTACTACTTTTAAAAGTGGATGAAATTGCAGAGCGTATTTTGACACTTGACGGTGCACCACTGCATGCCTTCTCTGATTATTTAACGATCAGTGAAATTAAAGAAGCTAAAGGCATAAGTGATGGTGTGACGGCTGTCGAAAACCTACTTGGCGGTTACAGCACGCTTATAAAAATGCAACGTCACATTTTAGCAAAAGCAGGTGATGCACACGATGAAGGTACGGCCTCATTGATGGGCGACTATATCACTGAACAAGAAAAGCTTGTTTGGATGCTAAAAGCCTATTTAGATTAAACATAGCCGGGCTTAAGAAAGCCCTCCTTAGAGGGCTCTAGTAGGGATAAATCGTTAAATAATCGATTCGTTTTACATACTACCGTTTGACTAACAAACAACAACGCCACTGTTACCAGCGGCGTTGTTTTAGGTTTAAGCGGCTTCCATTGATTTACGATTAATTGTTTACCACTTTGTTTACTATACAAATAAAAATGCCAGCTAACTGATTAACTGGCATTTTTTATACGCTATTAACGCTTTTTTGATCTCTTCAATTAAAAACCTTGCTTATAATTTAAGAACCACGTTCCACCGGGAATATCATGAACAGAGTAGAATGAATTCGCAAATGGATTTAAAGCGATTGGTGGCTCTTTTTGAAATACATTCCTCATACCAACACGTACACTGGCTTGCCAAGGTAATGCGTAACTTGCTGATAAATCATGGTAGATCACACTCCCTACGCGATTTAAGCCGTTAGGATTATCTTCACTGGTGTGATCTCGCTGATTACAGAGCTCTCGTGTTGCTAAACCGTCCTCAACAAAGCTATCTGGAATAGAGCAAGACTCCGTAATATCACTTGTATAGCGCATACCCCATGTCACCGAGAGATCATCATATGTCCACGTGGTATTGAACGTACCGCGCCAGCGTAAAATATCACTGTCAATTGCCGCGACTTGGTTATCTGCATCATTGATACTTTCCTCACTCCCTGCTGAGCGATATTTGTCTGTGTATGAGCCATTTAAACGAAATGCAAAACTCCCCATCTCGTGCGTATCAAAACGATAATTAGCATTAAAGTCATACCCTTCAACTTGTAGTTGCGCTAAGTTAAATTGCGAGGTTCTGACTGTGGCGATACGACCGTCTTCGCGACGTTCAATAAATCCACAAAACTCATCTTCCCCCTGCACATAACAACGATTAAGCATGCCAGCAGCCGAGATGGAAGACAGCGCTTCTTGCAGCTCAATTCTGTAGTAATCAACCGTCATATCAAACCCATCTAACCAACTTGGGTTATAAACAAAACCAAATGTTTTGGTGTTGCCTTCTTCAGGCTCAAGGTCTGGGTTACCCCCGTTTAGCGAGCGCAGTTGCCCGGTAGGTTGAATCGACCCACCATTAGGTACATTATCGGCTAAGCAGCGCGACTGAGTCTCTGCTGACTGCAAGTCAAACTGCGTTGTATTACAGGGATCTTGAGTCGATGGAAATCCTTCACCGCCACCAGCAAATAAATTATTAACGGAAGGTGCTCTAAAGGTATCTGAGTAATTACCGCGAAGCATGAGATCGTCATAGACACGCCATGTAAAGCCAAGCTTAAAGCTTTCATTATCAAATGTGGAAGTAACAGGCTCAACCCCGACAAAACCACTGTTTTCAAAATCAGAAAAACGCCCAGCCAAGCTAATATCTAGCTGTTGAATACCCGGTAAGTCAGAAAGCACTGGCACCGCAAATTCAAAATACGCTTCTTCTGCTGTTTGCTTCCCGTTAGTGGGTTCTCTGAAGTTACTTGAGCTTAAACCGGCTGCAATTAAGGCGTCAGGACTGTCAGAAAAGGTGTTGGTGCGCTTTTCAATACCGGCCGCAAACCCAACCCAACCAGCGGGTAATTCAAATATTTCGCCACTAATATTAGCGGCAAAGTTAGTTGCCCCCGTGTTCACTTGGTCATTCAATTCATAGCCAATATAGTTAGCCATTTCATCAGTAAAACCGGTTTCGCCGTTAAATAAGTTAAGTGGTACACAGCCTGCTATGGCATTGTCGGCTGTGCCGCATTGCGCTACACCGTCGGCAATAAACGAGGGGCCTACTGCATTTCTTAAGTTTTGAAGGTTGACGTAGTTCTCACCTTTCACGCTGCGACTGGAGTCACCTCTCGACATGGAGATATCCCACAACAAGATTCTATCTGCAATTTCAAAATCACCTTCAAACCCACCCGTTATAAAGTATGTATCATAATCTTGAATGCTGGTACGTGGGCCAATTGGCAGCGTTCTAAAGCCAAATGAAGTTAGATCTTCACCAAAAGGGTTATAAATATTGTCTTTGCTATAAGGAATTTCCCACTGTGGGCCTGAAAATCCAGCGGTTAATGGCACTGCCGCAATTTGTGTGACTGATTTGCGCTGATTATAAGTAAAATCAATAAATGCACTGAGTGAATCACTGAACTCATGATTTACTTTTGCAAAAACGTTAAGCCTATCCGAAGGCGTTTTTAAATAATTAGTGGGGGCAAAATTATAGCGGTGCTTTGTACCAAAGGGTTCAAAGTCATCAGCAGTGCGCACACCGCTTCCTTCTTTAGTTGGATCCAGAGACACTAGCCCGTCTGATGTGCCAAAAATGCCATACAGACCAAATGCACTACCAAAGCGTTGTGGCACATAAGCAACTGGGTATTTTGATATTTCTCTGTCCCCGGCACCAATTTCTTTCTCTTCAGATTTAGAAATATTTAAAAACAGCGAGGTATCCCCTTTAATTGTGCCGATAGAAAGCCCCGCTTGTTTATATTCACCATCGCCTTCAAAATTAGCGCCAATACTTGCGTCTAGGCTCACACCTTCAAAGCCATCTTTAGTAATAATATTTACGACACCGGCAATCGCATCGGTACCATAAACTGCAGATGCGCCATCCGCTAAAATATCAACGCGCTCAACAATCGCGATTGGAATTTGAGAAATATCAACTTGGCCACCACCCAACGCTAAAAACCGTCGACCATCAACTAAAACAAGCGTGCGATTATCACCTAAGTTTCGCAATGATATTGTTTGCGATCCATCATTACCGTTGGTGTTATTTGTCAGTTGCGTTAACCCGGATAAATCAGCTTGCGCAACGGTTTGTAACAATTCACCAATGTTTTGAACACCTGACGACTCAATCGCTAAACGGCCTATTGAGGTTACCGGTGATGCACCTTCTATATCAGCCCTTTTAATACGAGACCCTGTAATTTCAATCCGCTCGACTTTTTCAGCAGTTGTAGTATCAGCCGCACTAGCTTGAAATGAAAAACCACCAAATAATGCGGCTCCCATGGCTAATGTTATTGATGATCGTTTAAAACTTAACGCTTGCGTGCCTGTTTTTATTTTCATATGAGTTCCCCTGAATCATTGCTCTAAGTAACGAAAATGTTACTAAGTAGTCACGTTAAGGAAATACACTCACTGACTCTATCGCTATTCCGTTACTTGCCTCCATGGTGGTACGAGCGGTGGGTTCTACGTGACAAAATAAAAACACAGGTGAAAAAATTAACAATTTAAACTCATTATGAAATAAATTGGGACAGACAAGGTCTTCTCTCTTATACACATAATGGGATTAGCACATGTTTACTGCTTATTTTAATGCCTTAACACTCGTTAACGACTCACAATTCAACACATTGATCGGCATACAACTTGATGCTAATAGACATTTTTATTCTCATACCTCAACCAACTTAGCCCAACTGGAGAGGCTTGATACAAGCAAATTTAATGTCATATTGCTGCAACTCACCGAAACGCCACACCCGGCGTTACTGATCCAGCTTATTGATCTGGGTAAACACGCTAAATTGGTTATTATCGCTGATGATCCAACACTCGCGACTTTAGCTTTTGAAATAGGAGCCATTGATTTTATAACAACACACAGTCCACTTTCTCGGTTAAACAAATGTTTTGATAAACTTATCCACTTATGCCCTTTAGCCAGTGCAATGGAACACGCACACCCACTCACAACGTCATTAACAGACTCACATCTCATCGTGAAAGATATTGGCAAAGTAAGGTTAATTGAAATAGATGACATTATTTGGATTAACGGCGCTGGTAATTATGTCGAGCTGCATTTTTGGCAACAAGAGGGGAGCATATTACACCGTGAAACGATGAAAAATATTGAGCAACAGCTTGCACCTGCAGGGTTCATCAGAGTGCATCGCTCAACACTGGTAAAACAAACAGTTATATCAGAGCTGGCTGTAACAGAAAGTGGTGACTATAAACTAAAATTAAAAAACGGCGTGCAATTAAACTTATCTCGACGTTATAAAAACAGTTTATCCGCTATCTTATAACGGCTTTAACTACAGCCAGTTTTTTACATAGTCGCGCTCAGGGTAGCAATCAATGTAGTTTTGCGCGGTAGAATAAAAGTGCACGTTCATATCAGTGCCACGCCAAATACTTTCGAGCATACTTTTAGCAATCACACTCGGGCTGATATAATCAACTCGTTCATAGCCTCGGGCTTTTAAACCATGAAAGTATTCTTTAGCGACCGTTAAGCTATCGGCAGTAATAAGCTCAAATTCGGCTAAGTTTATCACTGCTTGCTTAACTGACTGACCCGGTAAAGCACTCAAATCAGCTTGGACTTCTTTAACAAAACCTAAAACGCCTTCGCGATTGAAGCACCCTGACGCTTTAATATATATAACAGGGGGCTCAATGCTATACAGCCAACTACCATGTGGTTTAAACATATGTGAACCTCAGTAAACAGCCGCTGCTGGCTAAATGTTTACGAATCAACAAGGCTTATAAAAAAGGCCATCTCCAATGCTTTTTCTTCTAAGCTTTTAAATCGTCCTGATGCTCCACCATGGCCTGCATCCATATCTGTTTTAAAAATTAAAACGTGATCGTCAGTTTTGTGTTCTCGCATCTTGGCGACCCACTTCATTGGCTCCCAATATTGCACCTGAGAATCGTGCAAACCAGTCGTAACAAGTATGTGTGGGTAGGCTTGTGTTTTGATATTATCATACGGTGAGTAATCAGCAATAACATCGTAATACGCAGGGTCATTCGGGTTTCCCCACTCATCATACTCATTTGTCGTAAGCGGAATTGATTCATCGAGCATGGTCGTTAACACATCTAAAAACGGCACATGGCAACCCACGCCTAAGTAGAGTTCTGGCGCTTGGTTAACAACCGCGCCCATAAGTAACCCACCAGCACTCCCCCCCGAGGCGAAAACTTTATCTTTTGCGCCATAGCCTTGATCAACCAATGCTTTTGTTACATCAATAAAATCACTAAAACTATTTTGCTTATGCTGCTTTTTGCCTTGCTCATACCAATGACGGCCCAACATTTCACTGCCGCGAACATGTGCTATTGCGTATACAAACCCACGATCTAATAAGCTTAAAGAGGCGCTGGAAAAGCTGGGATCGATTGTTATGCCGTAGGCGCCATAGCCATATTGAAATAACGGATTTGTGCCGTCTTTCTTAAAGGTGTCTTTACGGTACACTAACGAAACCGGTACGATTTCACCGTCTCGCGCTGCGACCATTACACGCTCTGATGTGTAGTTCTCACTTTCAAAATCACCCAGCACACGTTGCTGCTTTAACAGTGTTTTTTCACCACTTGCTAAGTTAACTTCATACAATGACCCCTGTGTCGTTAAGCTTGAGTAATAAATACGTGCTGTTTTAGAGTTGCTTTCAGGGTTAGTTGCTATCGCGGCGTAATAACAGGGATCGTCAAACGCTAACGCCATACGTTGTTGTAAGTTATTGACAACAATAAAGCGTGTTTGTCCCAGCTCTCGTTCAGTAAGAACTAAAAACTCATCAAATATTTCAACACCTTCTAATAACACGTTGTCACGATGAGCCGTGTGTTCTTGCCATAATGTTTTATCCGATATAGTGGCGGTGCTAGCGGTCATTAGACGAAAGTTTTTAGCCCGCCAATTACTTACGATATAAAAGGTGTCACCGAGTTTATCAATATCGAATTCATGACCTTCTTCACGCGGCATAAGCTGTTTAAACTCACCCAGAGGCTGATTCGCATCCAGCACCCAAGTATCATTTGTTTCTGTGGATGCTAAATCAATAATAATTAAACTTTCATCGCGACTTTTGCCAAGCCCCATAAAAAAGCTACTGTCGTGTTCTTCGTAAACTAATACATCGTCAGCTTGTGGTGTGCCTAATACATGGCGAAACACCTGAAAACCGAGCAATGTTTTAAGATCTTTTTTAACGTAGAACAGGGTTTTATTATCGTTTGCCCAAACAACCTGACCTTCGGTGTTTTCTAACACATCATCCAATAACGAATCATCATCTATGGATTTAAATTTAATCGCATAAATACGGCGTCCTTCAGTATCTTCTGAATAAGCGAGTAGCTGCTCATTAGGGCTAACGGCCACTTCACCAAGTTCGTAAAACTCAATGCCTTGTGCAAGACTATTAACATCAAGTAAAAGTTGCTTATCTTGCATGGTAATATCGCGACTACGATAGTGGCGGGCATATTCATCATCGCCACGCACTTCTGCGTGATACCAGAATTGGCCATCTTTAACCGGAAAACTATTATCGTCTTTTACTATTCGCCCTTTCAACTCTTCAAATAACTGTGTTTGAAGCGGCTTTATTGGCGCAAGCTGCTTGTCACAATAATTATTCTCTGCTGTTAGATGCGCTAAAATTTCGCTATTTTCTCTGTTATCGTCACGCATCCAATAATAATCATCAACACGTGTTTTATTATGTGTGGTTAAAGAATGTGGTTGCTTACGCGCACATGGCGCATTTGCAAGGACAGATAACGATATAGTTTGTTTAGACACAGCTGAACCAGTAAAAGTTTTTGTTAGGCTCAGTTTACCATATTTTTTAAATACGTATAAAAAAGCCCACTCAAAATGAGTGGGCATGAAAATGCTAAATAGCATCAGAGGGAACTGTTTAATTACACGACACTTGTTGCCATGCTAAACCCCAACTTTGTCCTACACCGGGCTCATAAAGTGGGTTATTTTCTTCTTTTACCTTACAAAATTGATCAAACGGCCACGGTTTACATCTGTAGATCTTACCCGTTTTAGGCTGTAACACTTTAACGCCAGCATTATAATCGCAACTTTTATTAGGATAAACATAATCATAAGCAGGCTCATCTTTTTTCCAGTCGTCACATTGAGCGATACAGTGGAAGGTCAGTTCGGCGTTTATAATTCCCGACCCTTTAAGCGCATAAATCTGATTAGATCGATAAGCAACGATCAAGCCATGCTCCGTCATTTTGCCTGCTTCCACGAGTGGAATATACATATTGATATGTTCAGCTATATATCGCGGCCAGCTTTGCGGCTCACCTTGCTCACTACTGGTAATCTTATAATCAAATGATAAATCGACTAGCTCTCCTTGCGCGTCATAAAAAGTCACCGTCACCATATCTCCCACAAATAAGCGGGTATGATGATTTAAGCAACCTATTGTCGACCACTCTCCGCAGGTCAATGACGAATGCATAAACAAAGCGACACCTTAATAACACTTAATAGGTACTATCTAACATTTAAAGGACAAAAGAAATACTTTTTACGGACGCAGGTACACATTGAAGTAATAAACTATGTGTAGCAGCCCCGCTATCTTAGTGTTAAAACCTTAGACCGGAAACTTTGCGTCCTAACCTTTCGACTAGTTTGCCAAAACAATTGGAGTATAGTGCCCCACTACACAAATATCAAACAAAAGAATGTAATCAACTATACCCAAGTCATCTCAAGGTGCGAGTTTCAGTTGGCATTAACTCTCATCGTTGTTATTGCTTAAAAGGGACTCCCATTGTTGCAAAGTAACGCCTTGATATTGAGCCCCTATGAAACGCTGAACTCTGCATCTTGAGGTGGTTTGAGTATATAAAATCCAACACTTAAAACTGATAAAAACAAAAAAGCCAGTACAAAATGCACTGGCTTTTATCTTACTCGCTGTTAATAAATACGTTAGGCGAGTTGCTTTTTACGCTGAAACAGGCCTTTAACTTTATTAAATATCCCTCTAAATATCCTGCGAATATCACTGAGTATAATGTACAAACATGGTACTAACAGGAGAGTTATCAGGGTTGCGAACATCACGGCAAAGCCAAGGGCAACCGCCATTGGAATAACAAACTTTGCTTGTAAGCTGGTTTCAAACATAATAGGTAAAACACCCGCAAATGTCGTAATTGATGTAAGTAAGATCGGTCTAAAGCGCGCGCAGCCTGCTTCAATAACCGCTTCTTTCACACTCACTCCACCACGGCGTGCTTGGTTAACAAAGTCAGTCATGACGAGGGAGTCATTAATCACAACCCCTGCAGCTGCAATTAAACCAAAGCCAGACATTAAACTAATATCTAAACCAAACCAGTAATGCCCCCAAATTGCCCCCGTTAAACTAAATGGAATAACCGACATAACAATTAATGGCTGCGAGTAACTTTTTAAAGGTACTGCGAGTAAAATATACACCAAGAACATGCCGCCAATGAAAAACATAATTTGTTCGTTGGCTTGTGCTTGCTGTTCCTCAATAGCACCACCGAGCTCAGACTTAACGCTTGGGTATTCTTCTTTTAACTGCGGTAATAGGTTTTCTTTTACCTGCTTAACGACTTCACCTGGCTCAATGACTTCTTCATCAATACTGCCGTAAATATAAACCGTACGGTAGCCACCTTCACGGCGAATATAGCTAATACCTGGTTTTTCGGTCAACTCGACCACATCACCAAGTAAAACCTCTTTCCCTTGCGGTGTTGTTACTACCGCATGTTTAAGCGATGAAAACGCTTCGCGCGTTAATTTAGGGTAGCGCACCATTACACGTACTTCTTCGCCGCCACGAATAACACGCTGCGCTTCGCCACCGTAAAAACTAGCACCGACTTGGTTTGCAATTGACGCAAGATCTAAGCCCAAATCATACGCAACAGGTTTGAGGCTCATCTGTACTTCTTTGCTTGCAGGATCGATTGTTGAACTAATATCGAATAACCCTTCTTGCTGCTGTAATAGCTGAATAAAGCGACGACCCGCTTCATTTAACGTATCAATATCTGAGCCAAAGAGTAAATAACCAAACTCACCGTTACCCCCGCCACCATTTACATCATCTTGAATAGTCAGCGATTTAAGACCTGCGATATTTGGCATCGCTTCGCGCCATCTTCGCGATAACTCAAACGCATTATATGGGCGTAGATCTTCCTCAACGAGCGGCGCAAGTAATTGCGCTTCTGTACGGCCTCGGTTAAAGACCAATATATCACGCACTATTTTTTGACCAAATTCGCGCTCAGTTTGTTTATCCACATCAAGCACCATGGCTTCAATTTCACGAATCGCGTTAATGGTTTGAATATCAGAGGCGTTATCATTCATCTCTAAATTAATTTGCGGGAAATCGTGTGGGACTTTTGGTGTTGGCACTGTTCGAACTTGGTTTGATGAAATCAGTCCAAAGGTCAAAATAAGCAACGCAATAAACGAGAACAACACAGCCCAACGCCACTCGACACAGCGCTCAACAAAGCGTTTGTAGGGCCCATTAACAAAACCAAAGAAGCGTTTATTAAAGCGCGCTCGCCAACCATTGGGGTTAATAGGAGCAAAATGAGTATGTGCGATATGAGCTGGTAATATGAGTTTTGATTCAATTAAGCTAAAGATTAAGCACAAGATCACGATAACGGCGATACCAAAAAAGAACGCACTTTCTGGACCGCTTGATAGTGTGAATGGAGCAAATACGGCAATGGTTGTTAAAACACCAAATGTGGCAGGCGTTGCAACACGTTTAGCGCCATTAACGACATTGACCACTCCGCCGCCTTTTTTCTCTATTTCGGTATAGGCACTTTCACCGATGACAATGGCGTCATCCACCACAATCCCTAGCACCATAATGAATGCAAATAATGAAATAATATTAATGGTCACACCAAATAATGGCATCATCATCATCGCACCGAGGAAGCACACTGGCAGGCCAATCATAACCCACAAAGCGAGCTTAAAACGCAAGAAGATAGATAACATAATGGCAACGAGCACAGCACCTTGTAAAAGGTTTGACAGCATCATATCTAAACGAGCATTCAGGTAGTAAGTCATGTCCATTAGCGGCACTAAACGCACACCTAATGGCAAATTTTTATTCTTTTGATCAATATAGGCTTTCACTGACTCTGCAACAGGAATCATGTTCTGATCTTCAGTTGCTTTTACAGATAAATAAACCGCATTCTCACCATTAAATTTGAAGTATCGCTCACCCTCAGTGAATTGATCTTTAATGATGGCGATATCTTGTAACAACACTTTTGCGCCATTACTGCCTATTTTAACGGGGATTTGGCGAAACTCTTCACCTGAGTAAAACTGGTTCTCGACACGAACCGAAATAACACCTGCGTCGGTTTTCAACTGGCCCGCTGAAAAGTTAGCTGAATAACGACGTATTGCAGCAGCAACATCGTTTAATGTTAAGTTATATTGGCGTAATGTATCGGGTTCGATCTCAATCGCAATTTCATCAAGAGGCACATCATTCACCACCAGCGACACGTTTGATAGTTGCAACAGCTCATCTTCAATGCGATTAGCAATCGGTTTAAGTTCCTTCAGCGGTAGGTCAGCAACCAGTGTCATACCAATAACATCTTGGCGAAACTCAATCTGACTTATGGTGACTGGCTCCATGCCCGCAGGGAACGTAGCAATACCATCAATGCGTAATTTCACCTTATCAAGTACTTCGCTTAACTCAGCATCTGTATTAATTTCTAACTGCGCACTGCCGCCGTTACGAAAAGAGCGATACACCCCTTTCTTAATTTCAGTGATGTCTTTTAACGACTCTTCAATCTTAATTAAAATGCTTTCTTCCATTTCCTGTGGTGATGCCCCAGGATAATTTGCATTGATAGAAATATAATTAATCTCAACGTTTGGAAACATCTGACGTTGCATTGTAAAGAAGCTAATAACACCCATGATAATAATGAAGAACATCATCAGATTAGCTGCAACTGAGTTATTAGCAAAGTAGGCTATGATACCTGTTTGCTTTTCGTGTTTTGGAGCAGCTTGTGGTTGCTCAGAGCTGGGTAGTTCAGTGTTATTCATAACGCAGTCACCCTATTAAAGCTTTTCTGTGTCAGCACTTTGCAGTGCCTCATTTTGTTTGACATCAGCCATACCTGCAATTTTGACCGCCATGCCTTTTTGCGGGTATTCAGGTAGCGTCACAACCAGTCTGTCGTCGGCTTCTAAACCATCACTGATGTAAAAATACTCACCCTCTTCACGAATGACGCTTACTTTACGTGACTCCAGCTGCTGCTCAGCGTTCACAATCCAGACTGTTTGGTTATTCACCAATTCTTGTGGTAAACGATAAATATTTTCAAGCATGGCGCCTGCAAAATTAACTTGCACATAGGTGCCAAATTTAATCGCAGGGTGCTTATTCGTTAATCCATATGGGTCATTAATGCGAACAACTAAACTACTCATGCGTGTTGCCGTATCTACAATCCCTAAATCACGGTCGATTTGCGCTTCGCGACTAAAGCCATGCAAGCCAGACTTTATCACGGTGGCTTTCACACCTTTAACGCGCTCTGGTAAAAATACACTATCAAAACCTGCGATCGGAATAATGACTTCTGCAGTTTCAATATTATTCAGCTCAGCAACTTGTGAACCCATATTAATATACTGACCAACACCAATTTCTCTGCTTACAATAAGCGCATCATAAGGCGCGGTTACTTCACAATTATCTAAATCTCGTTGAGCACGCTTCAAACGTGCTTGCGCTGATTTGACCGACGCTTGTGCACTGAGCACTTGCGGCTCTCGTAAAAATAGCGCGGTGCGTTCTTTATTTGGAAAACGCTTTGCTTCATCTTCAGCCACTTTCGCTTGTGCTTGCTCTTCTATTAATTGTGCTTGCGCTTGCGCCAGTTCAGCCTCAGCTTGTAGTAATGCGGCTTCATAATTGCCTTTTTCAATGGTAAACAAAGTCTCGCCACGCGCAACAATGCCACCGGTAACAAAATTAGGGTGCCAACTCACTACTTCACCAGAAACTTGAGCGGATAAACGTGTACTTTCCAACGGCTTAACTTCACCATAGCTATTAATAACTACCTGGTGGTTATTAGCGGCAACAGGCTCAACCTCCACCGTAGGGCGCGTATCAACTATCTCTTTTTTTTCTGATTCTTGTGCAATGGCGTTGATTGCCATAAACCCTGCAATACCGAAACCCAGTATCACAAAAGGAAGTATCCCTTTAAGTAACGTTGTTCGCATAATTAATCTCCTTAATTTTTTACTGGGACCATAATAACAGAGCTCGATGAAACATTAACGTGACATTTGTAAGTAACTGTTACAAAACCCACTCACTTATATTAGTCGCTTGTTATATTTTGATACAAAAAAACAATTTATAAAATTCAATTAGATAACTCATAAAGTGCCCCTTTCATCTTAGATTTGTTTTTTATAATACTAAGTTCGGTACACTTAACATGATTTTAACTAGCCGAAAAAGAGCAGAAAATGAAATTAACCACCCTTACGCTAGCATTAAGTTTAGCTTTAGCGACCAGCGGCCACGCTTTGGCTGCAGACAAAAAAGATGATAAAAAAGACAAAACAATTGCTGAATTAATTAAAGGCAAAACTGAATTTGCAGGCATTTTTAGCCTATATCAAGATGAAAAAACAGGTGATCATTTAATGGTTATCAATGAATCTCAACTTGATACACCGTTTGTTTACTTTGCACATACCGTTGATGGTGTTACTGATGCTGGGCACTTTCGTGGTGCATACCGTGAAACCAAATTAATCGAATTCAGAAAATACTTTGACCGTATTGATATTATCAGCAAAACCCCGCGCTATCAGTTTGATGAAAACAGCGCCATTGCCAGAGCAGCCGATGCCAATATCAGCGAAGCCGTACTTGCCAGCATCAAAATTGAAAAGCACGAAGCAGACAAAATTGCCTTTAAGGTAGATAAACTCTTTTTAAGTGAAGCACTGCACAAAGTTTCACCGTGGCCAAACCCGAACGACAAAAACGCGAAAAAACGTTTTAAAGTCGGTAAATTAAGCGATAAAAAATCGCGAATTATTAAACAGCGTCCGTACTCAAATAACCTTGATGTTGTTGTAGATTATGTATTTGAAAATGCCAACCCAAGTGTTCGCGGCTCAAGCGCAGTCAGTGACCCACGTAATGTGTCGGTAAAAGTACAGCACTCATTTGTCGCTTTACCAGAAAACACCTATCAACCTCGTTTTGACGATGCACGTATTGGTTATTTCACCAATCAATTTGATCAAATGACTTCACCAGACTGGGCACCTTACAAAGATGTCATTAAACGTTGGGACTTGCAAAAGAAAGATCCAAGCGCAGCATTATCAGAGCCTGTAAAACCTATTACGTGGTGGATCGAAAACACCACACCGCTCGAGTGGCGCGATACAATAAAAGAAGCCACATTGGCTTGGAACAGCTCATTTGAAAAAGCGGGCTTTAAAAATGCCATCGAAGTAAAAGTTCAGCCTGATGATGCAGACTGGGATGCTGGTGACATTAATTACAACGTATTACGTTGGACTTCTTCACCTCGCCCTCCATTTGGCGGCTACGGCCCGGCACTTGCCAACCCATTAACCGGTGAAATACTCGGTTCAGATATCATGCTTGAGTTTGTATTCATGAAGAACCGTTGGATTTATGACACACTCTTCACGCAAGGTACTATGAGCCACAGCAACAACCCAGTTAGCACTGGCGAATTAAATTGCTCGTTAGGACATGAAATTCAACAAAACATGATGTTGGCCAATAGCCTTTCAACGGGTGCTAGCATAGAAGATAAAGAAATCTTACGCCAAGGTTTAACTCAACTTGTACTCCATGAAGTCGGTCATACTCTAGGCCTAAACCACAACATGAAATCGTCCATTTTGTGGGATGAAAAAGAAGTACATGACAAATCAAAAACACAAGGTATTGTTACAGGCTCTGTCATGGATTATGCCCCAGCTAATATTGCCCCCATTGGCATGCAGCAAGGTGATATTTTCCAAACTAAACCAGGTCCATATGATGATTGGGCCATTGAATTTGGTTACAGCCCAGCACTTGCTGATGAAGCGGCAGAGCAGCAACGCCTAGAGCAGATTCTTGCACGTTCAACAGAGCACGCACTTACCTTTGGTAATGATGCTGATGACATGCGTGCACCAGGTCGTCATATTGACCCGCGCGTAATGATTGGTGATATGTCATCAAACCCAGCGGCTTACGGCGCAGACAGAATGGCGCTGATCAACAAACTGTTCTCTGAGTTAAAAGACACAGCACGTGTTGAAGGTGAATCTCACCAACAGCTGCTTATTTCTGCAAACAGCCTATTTGGCCAATACCGAGCGCAAGCTAACGTCATTTCTCGTCAAATCGGTGGTGTGTATGTAGAGCGTGCAGTAGTTGGTGGTAATAACGATGTAAAACCATTTACGCCTGTGCCACTTGAACGCCAACAACAAGCGATGCAAATTTTAGCGAAAAATGTATTTGCGCCTGATGTGCTAAGTAGCATGAAACCGCTTTATAACTATATGCAGCAGCAACGCCGTGGTTTTAATCATTACGGTAAAAACGAAGATCCAAAACCACATAAAATGATTTTAGGCATGCAAAAGTCTGTACTTGCACAACTATTACATCCAGCTGTTATGCAGCGTATTTCAGACACCGCACTGTA
Source organism: Pseudoalteromonas sp. H105 (assembly GCF_001469215.1). Classification (GTDB taxonomy): domain Bacteria; phylum Pseudomonadota; class Gammaproteobacteria; order Enterobacterales; family Alteromonadaceae; genus Pseudoalteromonas. The sequence goes on along the minus strand of NZ_LOFH01000008.1, from coordinate 81,118 downwards.
CGGTAATGAATATAGCTTAAATCAGTTTATGGGCGATTTAACAGCAAGTATTTTTGTTGACAGTAAAGAAGCAAACTCAATTAGCCATAACTTACAAATTCAATATGTAAATCAGCTAATTGCAATTGCGGGTCTGGGTAAAGCAAGTAAGCACGACAACTTAGCAAAAACCGCAGCACTTTATCAGCTGACACAAATTGCAGATAGCAGCACGCCATGGGGTGCTGATACAGCAACTAAAGCACATAAACAGTATATCGACCGCTTAATCAGCAAAGCGCTCGAAGCATAAGCAGTAACCTAGCCATATTAAGCCGTACTTCAAGTACGGCTTTTTTGTTCTAATACAAACTGCGTGAGAGTAAATTAAACGAATACAATTATAAATAAATTGTGCCTTGCATGTAGCGTACAGCTCGCCCTGTTAAAGTTACCGTATCATCACCTACATCACATTGCATATGCCCACCCCGAGTTGCAGCTTGATACGCACTTAGCGTGTTTTTACCACAATGCTGTGCCCAATAAGGCGCAAGTCCAGTATGAATTGAGCCCGTCACAAAATCTTCATCGCCACCGTTAGCAGGCCAAAAATAACGCGAAACAAAATCATATTGTGTGCTTGGTGCGGTTGCAACAACATCAAGTGGATACAATATTTTAAGTAAGCTTAACTATTTATTTTTCAACACCTTAAATGATTGTATAGACAAGTGTTTATACAGTACTGGTGGGATAACCTGTATCTCTTCAGGTGCTTGCTTTGGAACTGCCATCGGCTTGTTTGCACGTAAACGCGGTTTCATTAGCATCAGCTGATCACTAAGCTATGTATCTAAATCAATTACAGCGGCGAAATACCTTTAAATAACTCACTGGTAAACGCGTCTATTTGATGGATAGTTAGTTGCATTAAAAGCTCACTGTATGGAAGTTTATTTAGGGTAAACTGCCATACACGAAGCTAATTGAACATCAAAATTATTTCACTTTTGACGGGCTAAACTGCGACTGGTCGCATTTTGTAATATTGAATACAACCAAGTTGCGCAGCATTCGTCAGCAGTATCATGACAAACGTTAAGATGTGTGAGGTACTTGGGATCGCCATTGCAAGTTCTGCAAATAAGCCACATAGGCCCGCTATAAACTGCAAGCTAAAGTAACGAGCACTTAAGTTGCTAATATCACCACTGCGTAACGTTTTATAGGTTTGGGGCATCACACGCACTGAGCTCATGATCAAGCCAACAAACGTCAGCCACGTAAGTACTTGAGCAGCCTCTAGCTGAGGATTTAACAGTAATAAAAAAGGTAATAGTGAAAAACCTAGCATTGCTGTTAACTGGATTCGCTGTTCGCGCTTGGCATTGTAGCGCGCAAAGTAATACAAAATTAGGCCACTTAAACCACCCGTTACGACAAAAGGTAATACCATGTAAAAACGTTCAAAATAAACGTTATAGGTAATAAAGTACGTACTTTGCGCTACGCCAAACGTCATCATCAATAATGACAATCCCGATACACTTCGGTTTTTACGGATTTTATTTAATAGCGGTAAAAAACTAAACACTAAAATAAATGATGATAAAATAGGCAGATAATGCGCCAAAGCAAACCTCGCTGGTTAAAAATTAGTTAATAAGTTACCGACCTTTAAATCAAACGAAAACAAAGTGTAAACCACTGATTTTGATTAATTTATATAAGGCGCGGCATTGTATATAACTTATTTTCGCACGCAACTATTGATGAAAAAAAAGACAAGCTTTGTTGGCAAGTTTACATTACAGTATGAACAGTTTTTACACGCATTTAGCATCAAATTGAGTGAGAAAGAGATGAGCAACTCAGGCTAACTTTCTTTCTTGAGTCAAAGTGCGCCTCAGCGTAGCTTAAAATAAGCGGAGGGATTATGAAGTTTTCTTTTATATTTTTTATAGGCTTATTAGCTGGGTGCGCCTCAACAACCACACCCAAAGTCCCCCCAATTCAGGAGGCCCCTTCATTAACAAAGCTGATTAATCATTCGCTATTCACACTGGAAACCGTGCCTTCCCAGCAGCAACTTTTTCAACTCCCACAGCAAGAACAGCAAAAATTTATGGCTTACGTAAACGCGAACCGCTTGCTAGGCGAATCTGACGAACTCATTTTATATAATTACATTGAAAGCAGTTTAGACGGATTTACTTACCATGGCGATACGTTAACGGCTTCACAAACACTCGAGAAAGCCCATGGCAACTGTATAAGTCTAGCCATTGTGACTCAAGCGTATGCCAACGTTATCGGCCTTGAAACAGCCTTCCAAGAAATGACCAGTGAGCCTGTTTATGCCAAAGAAGGTAATTTAGTGTTTATCGCAAACCATTTCAGAACAAAGCTGTATAAACCGCTTGAAAAGCAAGAAGGTAAAATTATTTTTATCCGCCCAGGTGTCATCGTTGATTACTTTCCATCAAGAGGGAGCTTTTACTCCGGTAGTGCAGACATAAACGATCTCATTGCAAAGTATTACAGCAATCTTGCAGCAGAAGCGCTATTGCAAGAGAACTACAATTTAGCTTACAGCCTATTAACTAAAGCCAATTTGTTCACGCCTGATGACCCTGAGTTGTTTAATTTAGCCGCGATTCTTCACAAGCGTGTGGATGATCAAGCAACAACACACCGTATTTACCAAAGTGCATTTAACCATCAACTAGAAAGCTTGAACTTATTAAGCAATTACAAAGCACTGGCCGAAGATATTGGCAATGAGATGCTGGTTGAACAGATTAACCAAAAATTAGATCAATCGGAAAAAGATCCTTACCAGCTAATTGTGTTAGGTGAAACAGAGGCATTAAGCGGGCAATATCTGCCAGCTAAAAAATACATCAACGAAGCCATCGATAAAGCCCCTTATTTATCAGAGCCCTATGTCGCATTAGCAAAAGTCCGTTATCAACAAGGTCATTTAGGTGCCACAAAAAGGCTGTTGGAGCAGGCTATGAAGCTTGAGCGAGATGAGATGCAACGCAGTGTATATGCTGCAAAGCTGGCATCAGTTTTTACTAAAACAAAATGAGCCTAATCCACACTGCTTCAGCAAAGAATATCGGCGGTTTGAAGTCGTCATTAAAATGCCTTGAAGTACATCAAGGCATTAGCGTGATTAAAGAGAATAATAAAAGCCTAACCATCCTCTTAGCTCATCCTCGAAGCTATCGCCTTCAACTTTTGCCAAACCAAAGTCAACATGAAGGTCGTTAATACCCGCACTTGCCAGTCCAAAGCCAATTGAGTCTTGCCACTTAATGCCATAGCTTTGTGCGAACACTTCACTGTCAACTTGATGTTGCTGATAATATAACCACGGCATTCCTTGGGCAAAACTCACCCCACCGCCATAGCCTTGGTAACGCTCTGCCGTTGCAGCATTAAAGGGAAGTTCTTTCGCAAACACATAGTCTGCATGGGTATTATTAGCAATTAACGTTGAACTAAAACCACCAAGCGTCAAACGGGCATTATCACGATACCGTTGTTGGTAGTTCACATATAAAGGGATGTCATACGCTTTACCAAATAACTTGGCCGCAAAGTCATAGCCTTGCCAATCATGGTCTTCATTATCACCTTCATACCATTGAGCAAGCACACTTTGACCAATTGAAAATGATTGGCGATCATGGCTCCAACGCTGTGAAACAGCCGCTCTTAACCATTGCTGATTGCGTTTACTGCCTACTTTTGTGTCTATATCAGTGTAGTTGTATGCGATTGAGGGAGTTATTTTAAGCTGGCCGATACTGATCAAGTATTTCGCATCAACATAACCACCTTGTTTGGCATGTTCAGGGCTATTTGTTGCGCGCGCTTGCTTTGTGCCATCCATATCATACATAAACAACTTGGCATTGTATTCAACGTGGTTCAATCCATATTTCACTTCGGCAAATGCCCCTGAAAGCGCCTCATTATCAAGGCTTGCGCTATAGCCTATTTGCCAATCTAGTTGCTTAAGTAAATCACTGCCTTTTAGACTCACATTAACCAGTGATGATGACGCCGAGCTATATTGTGCACCCAAAGCCATTGTCGCGTTTTGTTGCCATGGATCATACTCAAACGAGTTACCAACGTCTGATGTGTACACCTGCGCAGCGGGTAGCCTGTGCTCATCAACAAGAGTAAGCGGAGCAAGTGTTTGTTCTGAGAATACGGTAATTTCAGCCCCCTTGTGTGAAGGGCTCAGCTGCCTAAAATCTAATCCTTCACTCGTAATAGAGAGATACAAAATGGCGTCATCATTCATGACCTGAGGGTAAGCGACCGCTTCTTGCCCCTGCGTCATTTGAGTTAATGTATTTTCGTCTATATCAAAGCGATAAATATCCAATGCACCATTTAACCCCGCCACAAAATATAGCGACTGCCCATTACGCCCCCAACTTGGCTGAGATAAGTATTGATAGCCATTTGGCGTGGGTACTCTATGGCTGTTTCCCGTGTTTAAATCTTGTATATACAACTGCCAGTTGTGGTTATAGGTTGTTCTTAAATAAGCTAATTTTTGTGAATTAGGACTAAGTACTGGATAATCAAACACATCCTCTAAACTTTTATCAAATAATGGTCTGGCAGTCGCGGTTTGAATATCATATTTAACAAGTTCAGAGTAACCGCCCCGAGACCGCTCTGCAAATAAGGTTTGCCCATTATCAGCAATGCTAAACCGGCGTAACCCTGCAAGCTTAGTGAGTTGTTTCACCTCACCGGTACGAACATGCCAGCTAAAAATATCTGCCACACGGGTATTCTTAATTTCATCATGGTTCGTAAATGCACCAAAATAAATCTCCTCATCATTTAGCCACTGAGGATTTTGGATACCCGCACGGTTAATTTGATTCAGTACTTTCTTTTGTTTTCGTTTAAATACAGCAGGCGCTGAATCTACGATATCAAGCGGATCATTGTTCAAGATTTCCTGTTGCGCTTGTGTAAATTCCTCGGCAGCACTCGCATTATCTTCGGTGCTATAAATAACAAGTTGTGTTTTGCCCTCTTTATCGCGCTCCACAACGGCTATTTGCTGGCGGTTTGGCGATAATATGGGATTACGGGCACTAAAATTTAAATCAAGCCAAGGCTGGCTGATTAAGTCATTTTCAGTGTGCTCTTTTGCCATCGCTTTGTAGGTATATTCGGCAATAAAACGCCGGTACAGCGTGCTAGCCCCCTCACCAAAGACGCCACTAAACGCATCGTCAAAATCTCGTGTTTTAACCCCTTGCATACGTGTCCACACGGCATCTAATGTGTCTTTTGAATAATTATTTTCTAACCAATATAAAAAGCGCACCCCCATTAAATAAGCCATTGAACCCGCCATATAACCGCCATCAACACTGTTTAGTTGATCATAGGTTGGCAGTGACCCTTGCTGAGCAAACTCAGTCAAAATCGCTTCGCTGTAATTATCAAATAGCCGTCCTCGTCCTGTCATTTTGGACTCGAGTAATGTGGCGTATCCTTCTGCTGCCCAGCGAGGCATCGGCTCATACATTAAGTCATAGAGATCCCACACCCCTCGAACTGCTTGGCGCCAATCATTGCGGGTAGGTTGCGCTAAGTGCACCAAGTGGACATACTCATGTAATATCAATAACTGCTGCCAACCAGCGCTATTTGACACCACAGTGTCTGATTGAGGAGGCGTTGTAAAAAGTGCCATCATCGGGTTTTCAGAAGGGGGTAAAGCAAATCCATTCGCACTATTGAGCGGATCAAATACGACCACATCTATTATTTTATCTATGGCACGATTTTGTTGCTCAAGCACCTTAGTACGCACTATTTCTAACTCATTCGCTGCAGAATGAGCCCAATCGTGAGACGCCTGAGTATAATGAACGTTGAAATGTTCTGTGTGAATAGTGTGCCAGTTTGTTTGCGCATAAAGGTCATTTGCAAGCAGTAAAAATATGATGGCGAGTATGTTTTTCATCACGATCCCTGATATTTTATTTTCAGGTATTATGCACATAACTGATGAAGTATGGTGAGTGTTTAAATGTAAAAAAACGTGTTAATCAATTTCCAAAGGCTGAACCAAACTCACTAACAGACTAATAATAAATACAGAAACGACAAATACTAATACCGCTCTTAACACACTAATCCCTGCACTATACATGGCTAAAGTGATTAAACTCCCCACCACCAACACACCACCACAAGCACACATTTGCGATGACGCTCTATGGCAACGGATATGACACATTAAAACGAATACAAAGCAAAAAGCGAATAAACAAAGCACCAATACCATCAAAACCTCAGCTTCATTGCATAAGAAGCTATCAGTATAAGGTGAACTTAAAATAAGTCAATGCAATTGATAATCATTTGCAATTGAGGATTGAGAATTACATCCAACGCCTTTGCTCCGATTCAGCCTGTAACAAAGTAAAATCAATGATGTCATTCGCGATATGACTTTTCAGATAAGGCAAAGAAACACTGCCGGATGCAAGTTGTATAGACAAGCTTTTTAAGTCACTATTTCGCATAAGAAAGGTACTTATACTGCGTGCGCTTTGCGCTTTGTATAACTCAAACACGCGATATTGCACACCAAGCATACCACTTCTAAAAATACCGTAGTAGCGCCCGTTATGTTGATAAAAATAATACCCATAGCGCACATAAGATAAGTACACGAATACACTTAAAAAACAAAACCCCACCACACCATGTAATGGATGTAATACATCAGATATATACCCACCCACCCCTATAATAAGGCTAGGTAATAGGGCATAAAATACAGTGTTTTTATAAAGTAATGCCTTTTCTACGCCCTTAAAGTTTAATGCTTTAAAGTCAAAGTTATCCCGATTTAACCAAGGATAAACCCATAATAATGTTTGATTTACTTGCGCTATATTTAATACAGGCATGACTAAACTCTGCTTACTCTTTGCGCCTGCAGCAAGCCCACTTGTTGCCTGAAAACACTGTATTGTGTAACGATTTAATAAACGCGCAATAAGATTTTGCTTAATAACGATTGACTGTACTTTTTCTAAGCTTACTGATAACTGATGGCGTTCTAATAAACCTGCAATACGCTTAAATTTACCTTCTTTAAAATAGAGCTCATAGTTATAAAATCGAATCAGCGACATTATCACTGACAACAAAACAGCAACCAGAATCACTAAAAACAAAATTGAAAATACAGCTAAAGCAGCTGCATTAACCAACGTACCCACTTCTTGTTCGTAAAATACCTCTAGCCGCTTAATCACAGCATCTTCTAAATAATCAAATATAACATTCATAAATGGCGCTAACGCAGCCAATGCTAAAATGGCCATATTCGACATTAAGCCAAATTTAGCGACTTCTTTATTGCTCAACATTAAGCTGAGCAAAGGATCGTTTTGTACATACTGTGAAGAGGAGCTCGTTAGCTCCTTATCTTCAACCTCTTTGTAAGTAAGTACCTGCTCACGCATGCTTTCGGCATAATGGGTGGTAACACCAGGGAGAACCACTTCTTGTGAGACACTGCCTGCAGCATCAAAAATACAATTAACTAACCCTAAAGGCTTAAAGTAAAAAGGCTCTGCTATATTGACGTTTTGTACTCTTAGAAAGCTAAGGGTCAGGCGCTCTTTTTTAAACACCCCTTTATTGAGCATAATGTCATGATCATCCGTTATGCAAAATCGAAAATTGATATAGTAAGCAATCGAGTAGACAAGTAATGCAACCACAGCAACAGCCGCTGCAATTTGCCCCCAAAACAGTTTGTTTTGAACTTGAGTAACGAACACCACGGCGATCGGCAATAAATTAAAAATGCCGTCTTTGACAAAGCGATAAGCAAAATGCAGTACAAAGTACACTAGCGCCCATGGCGATACTCTTTGCCAATGTTGTTTATTCATTTATGGACTCGTCAGTATTCGCGATGTCTGTTGATTCAGTCTGTGTCAGCGTTGGTTGCGTATAATCTTGTATAAACTGACGAATATCCTTGCAGTCACCATGACTTAAGCCACTAATATTTAAATCTGCACTCATTCCCCCTGCACTGTATAAGCGCAAACTAGCTAAACCAAATTTTCTTTCTAAAGGGCCTCTGTGTATTTCCGTATGTTGAATGCGCGAGAGCGGTAAAATAGTCACCTGTTGCCAAATAACGCCTTTTTTATAAGCAATATCGTGATTACGAATAGCCACACCTCTTAGCCGAACACTCAGCACATTGTAGGCTAATGAGGTAATTAAAATGCTAGGGAGGGCAACTAATAATGGTGTTTGTGCAAGGCTTGCAAACGCTTCATTAAAGTAACACACAGCCGCCAGCACACACATAAGAGGGACGTAAAATAACAGCCAGCTCACTTGTACATAAAATAATGCATTATCAGCGAGCGGTTTAAATATTATGTCTTGATGTGTTGGCAGGGCATCCAATTGGTGATTTTCAAACACTCAGTTTCATCCTTTAAAAGCCAACGAGAACATAATGCCGTTGGCTTGGTTTTACTCTCTAAAACGATTAAACCCAGCTAATAGTCGTGCCTAATGTGTGGCTTTGCCCCGGCGCTACCGTTGCACTATCTTCCATCACATTGGCAGCTTCTAAGCACAACATAGTTAGGTATTCATCATTAGCAAAATTAGATAGGCGCTTTGACTTTTCAATCCATGGGTTCCATAAAACGCACGATGTTGAATTTTCTCGGCCAACTTCAATAATCCCATCGGGTGTTATTATGCGCTGAACAGCGGCAGCTTGGGTATAAACCATATCCGTTTCACGCGCAAATCCCACCAACTCATCCTGATCGAATGGACCTTCTGCAAACTCAATGTATTTCGATCCTTGAAGCCCATCAACTTGAGTATCTTTAATTGCAGGTGTCGGAAAGTACGTGTGTAGAGCTTGAGTAAAGGTAATTGTTTGGTCACCCAGATTTGTTGTGGTTAGACGGACTTCGAGCTTACTCGTTAATATGAACTCAACTTTTAAGGTAGACTTATGCGGCCAATAAGCGGTATCAATTTGGTTCATTGGCAGTGTTAAACTAACCCGAATGTGGTCACCTTGTTCTGACACTTCATCTGCGCGCCAAAGACTCGTGCGTGCAACACCGTGAATAGGCCAATCAGGGTTCGGATTTACCCCAAACCATGGCCAACAAATAGGAATTCCTCCCCGCGCACTTTTACCTTCTTGGTAATCTTCTTCACTCGATACCCAAATAAGCGGTTTTTTCCCTGCCGGTGTGAACTGGGTTAACTGCGCACCTTGTAAAAATATTTTAGCAGTGCAAAAGTCGCTTGCTACATTAATGTACTCTAAGCCTGAGTCTGATTGCTCAATACTTACAGATGGAGATAACTTCATAATACGTCCCATAATAATGAAAAGCCTGCCATACCTTACCCAATACACGACTCATTAGTAAATATTTATTAGGTGTATTTTCTGGAAAGTTATAATTTTTCATTCTGTCACTGAATGCCAGCAAATTAAGCACAAGAAACATTTAATCAATAACCGACAAAATGAAGTTATTTTAATTTCAGCTCAAACTAAAAATTTGAACCTGATACGCTTTATGTAAAGCATTTTATACATCATGAAAAACCATTTCCATTTGAACTCGATTTATTTGACGTGTAATATTTATTGGTTGCGATTTTAATACCCTCGCAATGACTCCCACTTTTATGAGATAAAATAATGCAAAAATATGACGAGTTATTAGTTGCTTTACGCCGTGTGATCCGCGCTATAGACCTTCACTCTAAGCAATTAAATAAAACATCAGGCTTAACAGGCCCTCAGTTACTGATCATGCAGGAAGTGGCACAGAGTGATGGGATAACAGCCAGTCGTATTGCTCAAAATGTTAATTTAAGCCCTGCTACTGTAACAAACATCCTTGATCGCCTTGAGAACCGTAATCTCGTCAACCGTATTAGAAGCCAATTAGATAAACGCCGTGTTAGCTTATACCTAACCGAAAGTGGAAAAGCGCTACTAGCTAAAGCACCGCAACCGCTTCAGGAACATTTTATCGAAAAATTTACAGCATTAGATGAATGGGAGCAGAGCCAATTATTATCTTCTATGCAACGCATCGCTGCGATGATGGATGCCGATAAAATAGATGCCTCACCACTGCTTGAAGTAGGCGCACTAACAAAACAGCCTGAACCAAAAACAACCGAATAATAAACCGCTAGCGGCTTTCATTCATAGTATCATCGTCTTGTGTGATTTTTAACTGAGCTTGGGTTATTGGGTTATTTCATCTATCCTATGCATTACCTGAACTTACACTAGCGATGACTTATGTTTAACCTTTCAAAGCTAGCCCTCGCAGTCATGCTTGGCAGCACTTCTACTTTTTCCCATGCATCAGATATTGATGACATGCAAGCTCAATTAAAACTACTGCAACAACAGATGCAGCAACTACAGCAAAAACTGGATGCTGCTGAGCAAAAATCAACACAACAACAACAAGCCATTGATCAGCAAATAGCGAAACAGCAAAAAGTTGAAGAGCAATTAATTGCTGAAGCTAAGCCTGCTAAAAAGTCGCAAGGTATTAAAGTTGGCGGCGCCGTAAGAACCAACTACAGCCACACATCATATGACGAAGACAGTAAAGATCGTGGTGGTGATTACGACTTTGATATTTTCAGGCTGAATTTTTCTGGTGATGTAGGCGACGTTATGCTGAATGCAGAAATTCGCTTTTTTGATTACATGACCGCTGTAAAGTATGCGTATGCTGCTTATGACTTTGCCGATGACTGGCAAGTCCAAGCGGGTATTACTAAAGTGCCATTCGGCAACTGGCCATACAATTCTCATAACTATTTCTTCGGTACCACTTATTACATTGGCCTTGAAGATGATCACGATATGGGTGTGCTCTTCAAGCGTAAAATCGCCGACAACTGGCAACTTGATTTAGGTTTTTTTAAAAATGATGAATTAGGTGGCGTCGATGGCTACGTTGATAACCGCAGTGACCGCTATTCTTACGACGTTGTTGGCTTTAGAACTGTCGATGAAGGTGTGTATGCGGATCCCGGTGCAGAAGGAGGCAATCCACTTGGCGAGTATAATACCTTTTCTGGCCGTTACGGGTACCATATTGAACATGATGGTGGCAAAACTGAAATCGGCTTTTCAGCGCTGGCTGGCGGATTACATGATGGCGTAGAGCGAGCTGGTGACTATAACGCATGGGCTATGCACATTAATAGCAACCTCGGTGCATGGAACTTACAATTTCAACATGGTGAGTATGATTACAATGTTGATAACGCAAACCGCATGGCAGTCGGATCGTATTCATTTTATGACAGCATTGCCGCACAAGCCACGATGACCAATGCCAATATAGCGTATAGCTTGCCTGTTGAATGGGGCCCAGTAACGGGACTACAATTTTATAATGACTATGGCATCATTTACGATAAATCCGATAATACTGAAGATACATGGATGAACGTCACGGGGGTATCTATTGCCGCAGGTGGTTTATTCACTTACATTGATTATGTCTTTGCTAAGAATCAACCTTTTGTAGGTGGCTCTGCTGCGGGTGATAGCAGTGAAACAGAACGTCGATTCAACATAAACGTCGGCTATTACTTCTAATCATTGCGCTACAGCCCAGTAAGCATACTGGGCTGAAAATATAAGCCTTTCGTTTTAAATTCAACAAATGCAAATAAAAACCATTGTTATTAATGAAGATTGACGTTAGTATCCGCCCCCTTTTTAGAAACTTTAAATGGGTGCTGTTTGGAACGTTATTACGCTGAAGTATTAAGTTATATCTCCCGTTCGGTTGGATGCAAAGATAAAGCGCAAAACATTGTCCAAGAAGCGTACACACGTTTATTGAGCTACCGTAAACGTAACCCAGAGCATAATACGTCTGAGCAACGGGCTTTATTTTTCAAAACGGCTAAACACATCGTTATTGATAACTATCGCCGTAATTACGCCGTGACCGACCCTGTTGAGCAAGAGTTAATTGCACCGACTGATTATGAACCGGAAGCTAAATTAGCGAGCCAGCAGCAGCTGAATTTGCTTTATAGGTGCATCGAGCAATTACCTCAGAAAACTAAACAAGCCTTCGTACTCTACAAATTTAAAAGCCTAAACCAGAAACAAATCGCTGAACAAATGGGTATTTCTGTCAGTATGGTTGAAAAGCATCTCGCTGTAGCGATGCTTGCTTGCCGCAGTGAATTAAAAAAACAATAAGAGAAACGAAATGGACCGTCAAAATTTAATCATTCAACAGCAAGTGGATCATTGGCTAGCATCAGAAAAACAAGGACTAACGCATGAACAAGCACGCGCCTTACAGCATTGGCTTGGTGCAGACCGTAAACATTTACTCGCTTACCAAGAAAGTCAGCAAGTAGAACATTTATTGTCGCAACTCTCTAAGCAAGACATTCAATGCCTTGAGCAAACCACCACTAGACCAAATCAATCAACCAGAAACCCGAGCAAAAACCCTTGGGCGATGGCTGCATGTTTTGCGCTACTGTGTGTTTGCATGTTTGGTTATCTAAACTGGTCAACCTCGTTAAACTCTGCTTCCTTTCAAGCCAGTTATCAAACAAAACGTGGAGAAATCACAGAGATCGAATTACCAGATCAGAGTACGCTCACACTCGATGCGAAATCGTCTATTTCTGCTAATTTCGATAGCGATAAAAGAATGAATAAACTCCTCAAAGGCCGTGTAGTGTTTGATGTTGCAAACGATAAAGCCCGGCCTTTTGTGATAGATACTGGTAACAGTACAATTACCGTTTTAGGTACGCGCTTTTCGGTGGATAAAAAATCTCATAGTACACGAGTTATGGTTGAACATGGGCGAGTAAGCATACAAAACCAGCGCGAACGTATTGAGCTAAGCAAAGGTGACGTAGCGACTATTTATGCTTCTGGTATGGTAATAAGCAAATTTGACCCTGAGAGCACGCATGTCGATGCGTTTAAAAAAGGCCGCTTAATGTTTGATAACACTCCGCTTAATGAAGCGCTTGAAACCTTCAATCGTCATCATGATTTTAGTTACACCTTAGCAACTAAATCTCATGACGAGTTAACTATATCAGGCACTTTTTTGGTTTCAGAGTTAGAAAACTTCGTAACCTTGTTACCACACGCTTTGCCTGTTGAAGTTAAAAACCTGAATAATCATTTAATTATAAGCAAACGAAATTAAATCAAAAAAACTTTAAAAATTTATTGAGGAGTTCTCATTCTCATTCGTTTTAATAATAGGTAATTTATTTGGACGTATAAAAATGAGAACTCGCTCTGTACTAAACACACGACTCACTCCCCTTGTATTCACGCTCGCTCTGAGCTTAAGCCTGCCAGCTGCTGCACAGAATCAGCTTTCATTATATGAATTTAACCTTGTAAAACAGCCTATGAGCCATACTCTGACTCAAGTTGCCAAAGCCGCGAGCATGAACTTAATCGCAGATGCAAAACTGTTAAATGGCCTACAAGCACCTGCACTTCAAGGTGAAATTAGCTTAAACCAAGCGCTAGAGTTGGCCCTGCGAAATAGCAATTTAACCGCGCGTATTATCGACAATAACATCATCATTGAAGCGGCTGTAAGCACACAGACTTCTTCAAACCATAAAAGACAAACAAGCTTTGTGGCTGATGGCGCCAACAGCTCGCAACAAGATATTGAAGTAATTGAAGTCAAAGGAGATAGATTACATATGCACCGCGAGCAAATAGCTCGTACCAAAGGTTTATCAAACTCAGATCTCTTCTCTAGCTTTGCAGGTATCGAAGCGAACAACCTGCGCAATGAAGCTGGAGCATTGGACATTGGTATTCGAGGTGTGCAAGGTGAAGGTCGTGTTCCGATCTTTATAGATGGCAGTTTGCAGTCAACCCATACCAACCGAGGTTATATGGGCACATCTGACAGAACCTATATCGACTCAAACCTGATCAGCAAAGTAAATATCGAAAAAGGCGCTTCTGCAAAAGCGTCACCATTTAGTTCAGGTGCAATTGGCGGCATGGTGAGTATTCGCACACTAGATACTCAAGACATTTTAAAAAGCGGCGAGCAATTTGGCGCGCTGGTTAAAGTAAACACCCATAACAATAACCATACACCAGATGTACCAGAGAGCTTTGGGCTACAAAGCTATTACGAAGTAAGCAATGACAATGATACCTTAGATTTTGCTGGCGGCGGCTTTACTCTTGCAACCGCGTACGAGCAAGACAATCTAAAGGCCGTACTGGCTTACAGCAAGAAAAAGGTCGGCAACTATTTTGCGGGTTCAAATGGTTTTGAAGAGTTTGTTGAAGAAAAAGAATACATTCGCTGGGAACCTTCAAAAACCGAAGCTGGGAAATATGACGAAATACCTTATATTGTGTTAATTCCGCCTCCGGTGAATCAAAACGGTGAAGTGGTAAACACTAGCTTTGAAAGTGACTCATATCTTGCCAAACTAACTTACGAGTTCACTGACGAGCAATCGCTTGAAGTAAACACCCGTTTTCATAAGCAAGAAGCTGGGGAAATGCTTGCGTCTTATTGGTATAAGCAACGCGCTGGCGACACAAAGTTTTGGAAAGAGACAGACGAAAATGGTGAAGACCAATGGATGTCAGAAGAAATTCCAGAAGGTGTTGAAACCATGCCACAATGGCAGCCGGGCTCAGCACTGGTAAACAGTGCCAGTGCACATTATCGCTTTGTTCCTAGTAATAATGCGCTAGTCGATCTCAGTGTAAATGTATGGCGCACCAGTGCCCGCTTACAGCAATATAATTCCCTTGGCAGTACCCTAGGTCAAAATGCCGGACAATATTTTCATCGCGTTAATAATAAACGCCATGGTGTAAGCGTGTTAAATGCGTCGGCTTTTGCTGTTGCAAACAAACCAATCACACTGACTTATGGTTTATCTTGGCAAACCGAAACACTTTCTCCGCATAAAGATTGGCAAGATAACTTTAAACGCGATTGGCAACCGACAGACTTTAAACTCAGATCAACATCGCGAAACGGTGAACAAACTAAGCGTGCTATTTTTGCCAATGCGCAAATAGATCTCGCACCAATTGAGCTGGCTTTAAACCTTAACCACCATGATTCTGTAAACCGAGATTATCAGGATGAGAACACCCTAAAATTTGATGGTAAAACCGATTTTACCCTGCAAGCAAAATATCACCTGCTTGATAACACCGCGATTAAAGCAAAATACAGTAACGCTTACAGAATGCCAAATTTGTATGAAACAACAGTATCAGGAGAAGTGTTTTCTTACTCGAGTGATTACCCTATCACCCCTGAAAAAACAAAATCTTATGATATTGGTATCGAGAGTGAATTCACTAATTTAATGCAAAATGGCGATAAACTGGTTTTATCCGCAGAGTACTTCTACACCAATATTGAAAATATGTTAGCAACGGGCTTTTTACCTAAGCCTGGTAAGCCAGCTTGGGATCAAAAATTTACTTTCACAAACTATGACAAGTTCGAGTTACCCGGTACAGAGTTGGGCATTTACTACCAGAGCGACTTGTTCTACAGCAAGTTGTCTTATACCAAGTATTCGAATGTAGAAATGTGTTCGAGTCTGATGGCACAGGCTGCAGACGTCGAGACTTGTAATAGCGGTGGCTTTGCGGGTAGTTTAACGCCACTGCGTGTACCACCTGAGAAAAGCTACATAGCCATTGTTGGTACTAAACTCTTTAACGATGCTATCGATACTGGCTTCACCTATAAAAAGCACACAGAAAAACATCATCCGGGTGGCTTTTTATCAGGCACCGGTGTCACCGCACTAGAGTATATTCCAGCAGGTTACCAGCTAGACTTTTATTTTGATTACACTTTTAGTGACGACATCACAGGCAATATCGCCATCACTAATTTAACCGATCAATATAAAGTCTCGACCGGCTCTATCGTGGCAATGCCTGAGCCAGGCCAAACCATTTCAATAGGCTTTGAGTTCAAATTTTAAGTCTCGGTAATTTCAAAAAATCTAATTAAGATCATAAACCCGCACTGAGTGATATAGCTCACTCAGTGCAACTACTTTTTGGAGCATTCATGACGACCATCGCCCCTTCTCGTGCGCAAAATTTAAAACTTGCTACTGCCGATGTACACAATAATATTGATAAAAGCATTATGGTTAAAGACCCATTTGCAAACACACAGAACTATATTCAGTTTTTAACACTGCAATATTACTTTTTAAATGATGTTGCGGCGCTTTATGAGCACAGCGAATTAAATATGATCATTGAAGATTTACCCACTCGTCGACGATTGAGCATGCTTGAGCAAGACTTTTGTGATGTTGAGCACCCAATACCTCACACTTCCTTTACTCCCTTAATCAGCAACGATACCGACTTAGCAACCGCGTTAGGTTGGCTTTATGTGGTTGAAGGCTCAAAAGTGGGCGCCGCAATGTTAGGCAAACAAGCGCAAGCTAGGCTACAGTTAACAAAAGAGCACGGCGCTCATTACTTAGCAGGCCCCGGCGCTGGACGTGGCAGTGCATGGCGTCACCTAGTACAATTAATTGATGATATTGAGTTAAATGACTTGCAAGAACGCGCGCTGATCAATGGTGCACGCCAAGCATTTACTCGATTCCAACTTTTTCAGGCACATGTCTATTCATGAATTTAAAGGTCGCTTTAGTCGCATATAAAAATACGGGATACCAACTATTGGGGTTAGCCTTAGTTGGTTTGGGGATTATTGGTATTTTATTACCTGTTATGCCCACCACTATTTTCTTTATTTTAGCGCTGGCGTGTTTTACACGTTCATCGCCAAAGCTTGCGACTTGGTTACTTGAACACCCTCGTTATGGCGTAACCTTGCGCCATTGGCACAGCCATAAAGTCGTGCCATTAAAAGCCAAATGGTACGCAGGTTTAGGCATGTTTGCCGGCTTTGTTATTTTAGTTATAAGCACACCACCCAGTTGGGTTATTGCCCTTGTTGCAATGATTGAGTTAGCCGTCATGGCTTATCTACTAACACGCCCTTCTCGCATACCAGAAATGTAAACTTCGTAAATTTTGTTGTTATGGTTAATACAAATCATTATCATATACAAACCAATTACTTTTACTTTGTTGTCTATGCCATTTTTTAATAAACGTGCGATATACGGTATCAGTCGCATGCTGCATATTTATCTTTCTACTGCCTTGTTATTTTTACTTATTTTGTTCTGTATCAGCGGCATTGTATTAAATCATGTCGATTGGCTTAAAGACGACAAAACAGATGGCCATCAAACCATCGCATTGCCCAACGCTTTGATAACTAAAGCCGCACACAATATTAATGCCCTTCCCACTCTTTATCCTGAAATAGAGGCCTATTTAGCCGCAGAGCATGGCTTAACACAGGTTAAAAGTATCGATTGGGAAAAAGAAGATGCGCTAGTCATGCTCGACTACCCACTCCCTGCCGGCTTTGCCTTTGCTGAAATTGATTTTATGAGTGGAGAACTCAATCTTGAATATCAAACCGGTGGTTTGTTAAGCCTAATGGGTGACTTACATAAAGGCCGTCACACTGGTGAAGCATGGAGCTGGGTTATTGATATTTCTGCCGCGTTAATGATTCTATTTGCTATCACCGGCATGATTATTTTATTTCAAAATAGAAAAAAACGCTTAGTCGGAATATGGCTAACGGTGCTTGGAATCGCAACACCTGCCGTCATTTATTTATGCTGGGTTCCACAACTAAAAGGAGTGTCTTAATGTTAAAAATTAATACGTTATGCAGTGCAATACTAATATTTATGGCTGCTTTGTTTCAATCAAATACCAACGCAGCAGAGCTCGAAATAGAACTCACCTTGCCTGATCTCGATATACAACCTTATCACCGCCCATATGTGGCAGTGTGGCTTGAAACCCCGCAACGTAAACATGTGACCACTGTTGCACTATGGGTAGAGAAAGCTGAATGGTTTAAAGACTTACGCCAATGGTGGCGTAAAGCAGGTAAAAGCGATGCTAATTTTGACGGTGTAACAGGCGCAACAAAACGCCCAGGCAGCTACACAATTAACTGGAATGGCAAAGACCTCGAAGGAAATCCTGTCATCGCAGGTAAATACCTACTTAATTTAGAAGTAGTGCGCGAAGAAGGTGGCAGAGATTATAAACGAATGGCACTGGATTTAAGCGAAGATGGAAAAATGACTATTGCAGGCAAAAAAGAATTCTCTGAGAGCTTCATCACGATCAAAGCCAAATAACAGCAATAACTAGCAAGTAAAAAATGCTTATACATTATTTAAATAAGGAAAGATCATGAAAACCAATTTACTTAAAAGCGCTCTTGTTGGCGCGCTAACATTAACCGCCCTTGCCTCTAGCTATGCAAGTGCCCATGCACAGTGGTTAGTGCCTTCGCATACATCGCTATCTGGTGATAAAGCGCATTATGTAATGATCGATGCCAGTATCTCTAACGAAATTTTTTCTGCTGATAAAGCGTATCGCCCAAAACAAAAAGGGGCAGAGTATGACGATAACCTGATCATGGCTCTTGACCCTAATGGTGAGCTGGTAAGTGATAGAATTCGCGCCTACTACTTACAACGTAAAAACTCAGCAGCAGTAAAATTAGCTGATGAAGGCACTTATCATATCGCTATGAAACGTGAGCCGCGCATAATGACTTTTTACAAAGATGCGCAAGGCGAGCGTAGCCGCGTATTTGGCCCTAAAAATAGCAAAGACATTCCAGCCGGTGCAAAAGAGATCAGAACCATGAAGTCATTCTCAACTGTTGATACTTTTGTTAGCCGTAACGGCACATCTAAGCCAGCCCTACTAGGTAGCGGTTTAGAGATCAGTGGCCCAACTCACCCAAATGATTTATTTGTTGGTGAAGAAGCACGCTTTCAATTATTGAAAGATGGTAAACCAGCTGCAAATGTTGAGCTTGCGATTTTAAAAGGTGACACACGCTACCGCAACGAACGCAACGAAGTAAAAGTAACAACTGATAAGCAGGGGTTCTTTACAAATACTTGGCAGCACCCTGGTTTATACCTTATTGAGGCGAGTATCAGCGAAGACTCAACTGAAAAAGGGATCGACACTGTGCGTTACGCTTTGTTTACTACTTTAGATGTTGCGCCTGAGTAGTTGACCTTTATAAAGTGGTTAACAATGTTAGCCACTTTCGCTACTTTTTAGTATTGTTCGCTAAACGCGTATTGAGCTATTTAAACAAGAACAAATTATTGCTTATAAAACAGTATGTTAAATGTTGGCTTTGTTTTTGCTTTTAGAAACTCAAGCGGTTAACCTAAATAAAAAACGAGCATACAAATAATGATGAATAAATCACTCTCTTTACTCACTAAAGCACTGCCTATTGCAACAAGTCTTCTTCTGATGAGCGGCTGCGTTGTTCATATTTCCACTGGAAGTGCCAATATAGAACAACAGCAACAACGCACATTATCAGCAACACAATTACAACAACTCGATATTGAAGCAGAAGCCGGCTCACTCAAAGTAATAGGTTCAAACACCGCCACTGAAATCACTGTTGATGCAACCATTTACACCGCAAACGTAGATGACCCTTATATCTTAACGCTTGAGCAAGACGGCGATAAGGCTGTATTGACTGCTAAAAGTCACAAAGCTTCGGGTATGATAGTTTACCAAGGTAATTCACCGAGTATCGATTTAGTCGTTACTGTACCAAACTCATTTAACCTTGATATTGATGATAGCTCTGGTGATATTAATATTAAGGGTGTACTAGGCGATATGGACATCGATGACGGCTCAGGCAGTATCGATATAGATCAAGGCCATGACCTCGAAATAGATGATGGCTCAGGCGATATTAATCTGCAAAACATTACTGGCAGCATTGAAATAAGCGACGGCTCAGGTAGCCTAGCTATAACGAACACCAAGGGTAATTTAACGATAGAAGATGGTTCAGGTGATATTCGTTTAAGTAAAATCAACGGCCGTGTGGATATTGATGACAACTCAGGCAGCATTAATGCGATAGATCTGGGCAACGCGCTCACGATTGAAGACGGCTCTGGTGATATTTACGCAGAACACATTAATGGCTTGGTCACTATTGAAGATGGCTCTGGCAGCATTCGTGTTAATCATGCTAAAGGCCTGACCATTATCGATGATGGCTCTGGCGATTT
This sequence comes from Pseudoalteromonas sp. H105, assembly GCF_001469215.1. Classification (GTDB taxonomy): domain Bacteria; phylum Pseudomonadota; class Gammaproteobacteria; order Enterobacterales; family Alteromonadaceae; genus Pseudoalteromonas. Next base: position 60,805 of record NZ_LOFH01000008.1, on the reverse strand, counting down.
GAGTATCGACAATATTAACGGCCCGGTAAAGCTTAATTAAATAATCGGTTAACGAGCCTGAATGTTGGCAAACAAGCCAACCTTCCGCAGCACTTTCTATGCAGAATTGGTAGGCTGTTAATAGCCCACCAATTCTGCATACCCTTTCCCTTCAAATCCACCGTGGGTTTTAATGCGCCCTTCCCAATACGGGATGCTTAATTGATTACGTGAATCAGGATTGCGTGCATCTATTATAATAGATTCAAACCCTTTTATGTTAAGCGCCCACTTAATTGGGTAGGTTTTCGTTGCAAGCGCGTGTGTTTTTAATACTTGTAAAGTCACCTCTTGATTGGCAATGGCACGCACCTGACCTGTACGGGCTATGTGCGATGCACTGCAATAATCATACTCTTGCTGACTATTACGAATACAAAACGCCATCAACCCACCTAAAGCGGGATCATCTGCTTGAATACTAAACCAATCCCAACCATTTTGAGAAGGGTCAATTAATGCCGAGGACCACTCTCTATCTAACCAGGCATCGCCAGTAACGCGGTAGGTCTTACCCGCAAACATGATATCGCCTTTGGCCTGTAAAAATGGATAACTATAATAATAGGAGGCATGACCTTGATGTGTTTTTTGACTATACCCTTGCTCACCATGTTTTATCAGCGGGCTGTTTGCCAGCGTTAGATTTGCACTGTAATTTTTCTGTTGCGCTTTTAAGTTGAGCGGTAAAAATGCAGCCCGCTCACTCGCTAACAGCCAATCATCTAAGCGCGCCTCAAATGGCTGTGCAGTCACATTAACTTGTCCAGAACGACCATACTTTTCAAATGCTTGGTGCTGGGTGTCGGTTTGTATTGCAAAGTGAGCAAAGTAAAGTTGCCCATTCCACCAAGGGGATGGCTCTGTTGTTTCATTTTGCTCATCGACTGTCAGCCTAAATAAGGTCCATTGCACACCAAAGGCTTCACCAGTATCAGCGGTTAGATTAGCAGTCACATACCACCACTCAATTCCTTGTTGATGGTGTGCCCCGTGATCATCAGGAAAATTAAGTCCTTGTTGTTTACTTACTGCCTCGCCAAATTGCTGCGCAAACCCAGTGCGCATTTTTTTGTTACTCTCAATTTGTTCGGCCTCTGGTTGGCATCCGCTCAAGACAGTAATCATCATAAAAGCGAGTATAATTTTTAGTGTATTCATATAAGTCCTATAGCTTAGCAACGTTATCTGCCACCGCGCTTCGCGTTAGTTTAATCAGTGGTAATGCACTAACAAATAATGCCAACACAAACACTAATACACTAAAGAGCCCCAATTGCAGCCAATCAAGGGTCATGGCCATTGTCCAGCCAAACGCTATTGGCATTACATAGGTTAATAACACCCAGCCAAGGCAAAGCCCCAGTGGTATAGCTAATAACAGAGTGGTTAAAATAATGAGTGCAGCTTGCAGTACTTTTGCACCCAATAATTGCTGTTGGGTGACACCCAGCGTTTGTAATACCGCCATGGGCTGTAATTGCCCGCGCCCCAAGGTTAAAAAGCTCACCCACATACCAAATAAAGCAATCAGCATAATAAATAAATTGAGTGCCTGAGTGACATAGAATGTTTTACCAAACAACTGTTTAGCAAAGCGTTTGAACTGCTGATTGGCAATGACTTGTTGGCTATCTAATTGATGCTCTTTTTGGATATACTCAGCCACTGTGTCAACATCGCTACCTGGCTTTAGCCAAAGCGATAAACCATACTCGGTGTAATTTAAGCTGCTACTCAATAATACTGTTGTAGTGACTACTACATTTAAACCTTGCTCGCCGTAATCAAAATAGGCAGCGCGTACTTGGCACGTTAATGTATTAATATGCTGTTTTAGGGTTATTACGTCACCAACTTTAAGCGAGTACTGCAGCAAGGCGGGTTCATTCACTAAACAACCTACAACCCCGTTTTTGTTTTTTTCAAATACTGCAGATGTAGGTGCTTTATTGTTTAACAAAGTAAGGTGTTGGTTATAGCTGGCCGTTGCACCAAATGCCATAACATCAACAGCAATCCTATTTTTAGATGTTTTAAGCTCACTGTTAGCTGACCAATATACGCCTACTTTTTCAACCTCTGGTAGTTCACGTAACTTAGCCCCTAACGCTTGAATGTTTTGATCGGGTCTTACGTATAAATCGGCGCTTAGGCGTTTTTCAAGATGTGTATCTAAGGTGTCGCTAAAACTGCCAACCATAATTTGCATACCTACCGCAGCCCCCATCGCCATTAAAATAGCCAGTACCGAGCTTAGTAATGCGGGTAACTGCACTAGGCTGTCGGCTTTTAACCAGTGAATAATGGGGTTTTGTGTTGGCCATGGCAGTTTAAATACGGCTTTAACTACCGGTGGCGTAATAAAAAAAAAGAGGAGTAGCACACAAACACACAGCAATAAGGCGCTTATTTTGGTATTTGCCGTTAGCGCTAAGTAACTGGCTGTACAAATAGCTAACGCAAACATCAGCCATTTAACACGCGCTAAAAAAGTACTTAATCGAGCCGATTGGCTGGCTAAAAACCCTAACAAAACAAAAATATTAAGTATAAAACCGCTAGCAATCATGCTGCTATCAAGATTTACGACAAAGCTTCTATCTAATTGGTAAAGCCCTCTAAGAGTGGCTGATACATCCATAACTAAGGCGTTTGCCAGTGCAGCGCCTAATAGCGCACCTAACATTGCAGCAAAAAAACTAAGCAATGTTAATTCAATAACCAGCGCCTTAATTAACGCAGACCTTTGACAACCCAGCACCCACATTTGCTGCTGCAAGTGAGCACGCGCATTGTACGCCAGCTTAATTGCATTAAAACTTAAAAACGCACCCACCACGTAACCTAACAAAGCCAGCGCTTGTAAATTAAAGAAAAACGCTTCAGAGAGCGCATCAAAAGCCTGCTCTTGCGCAGCTTCAAGCCGGGCATCATTGCCTATCAGAATGGTCATCTTTGCGTGTTGTGAACGAGTTAACCCACTCATTTCTATATAGCTAATTTGTCCATCTGCCATTAACAATTGATCTGCAAGGCTAATGTCCATCAATAAGGTCATTCCCACACCGGGTAGTTCACTGACTGGTAAAGTACGAAGGGTGTTACCGACTTGTAGTGTAATCTTGCCATTTTTTACATTAAGCCGCTGCATTAATTTAGGGTCGATATAAACGGTATTAAACAATCTATCAAATCCAGTATGGCGATTATCTATTGTCGCTACTGAGCTTTCTGTGCCTTGTGTATCTTGCGTCAGCCATTGAAATAAGTTTACCCCACGCAGCGCTAGCGTGCGTTGGTTGGCGGTTTCCACAATCCCCTCTAAAACGGGCTGAGCTTGTGTAAAACCAGTGGCCCTAAGCGTTGACCACACCTCATTAGATAACCTATTTTCACCCAGCACTGGACGTACAAAATGTGTCACTGGGTTTGCAATTAATGCGGTGGTTTGCTGGTAACGTTTGCCCGCTTCTTGGTTTAAACCTTGTATAGCAGTGAGTAACGCCGCCCCCAAACTAAAACCAATAAAAAATAGCAGTAACAACCCAATGTGGCGACGGTAAAACTGCCCGTATGTAAGTATAATAAGTTTAAGTTCAGCCATTAATTTGGCCATCTTTTAAAACCAGTTGCGTGGTGAATTGATCCGCTAACCGCTGACTGTGGGTGACCATTATTAATATTATTTGTTGCTCTTCACACAAATTTTTTAATAGCGTAACAATATCATGTGCACGCGCGGCATCAAGATTTCCGGTAGGTTCATCGGCAAGTAATAGGGTTGGTTTATTTAATAACGCACGGCCAATACCTACACGCTGCTGCTCACCACCCGATAATTGCTCAGGCATCGCATTAAGCTTTCCTTCAAGGCCAAGCTTGCGACTCATTTTTTGTATTTCTTCTTCACTTGGCGATAGACCATTCAGCCTTGCTTGAAAGCACATGTTATCTTTCACATTTAATGGGCTAAGCAACTGGTAATGCTGAAAAATAACACCTATTTTACGTCGGTAAATAGCCAACTGATTTGCATTTAGCGTACTAATGTTTTGCTCATTAACACGAATAGTGCCAGCATCAGGCGATAGTAAACCAGCTAATAAATTTAACAATGTTGTTTTACCTGAACCACTGTCCCCCAGTAACGCTATTTGCTCTGATGGTAAAATATTTAACGATAAGTCATTAATAATATGACGCTTTAAGCCACCATCTTGACGGGTAAAAAACACATTTTTTAGCGCAATCATAAAGAAAAAATCATTCCTGTAGCAAAACTGAGTCCAATGTTTAAACGATACCATAGCAGTAAAGTGTTCACATACACGCTTATTTTTACACCCACCACTTACTGTGACCATTAAAATGCCGCTCAGGGCCTGTTAACCTATCAGAATAAATACTTGTTCTACTTAGGTACAATTAAATATCGGCGCATGTTTATAATTTAATCTTATCAAATAGTTATGAGATGCACCCACGCAACATAGGCTCTATCTTGTTTAAAAACCGAACGCACTGTTGCAAAATCAACCACGAAAGATAAACCAACGCTAATACTCATTGTATTTTGTAAGCGCCTAAGCCATGCTAAAACCTTAAGATTCTTAGGATATGTGCATGTCAGAAATGACTTAACTTATTGCGGATATATAAATCGGCCCTTAAGTATTGAATAGTCGGGATAAACCAAATGGAAGATTTAAAGCACATACGCAAACAAAATATGCTCGCACGTTCGATGCTAAATGCATGTGTTCATGATGAGGGTAAGGGTAACAACAAAAATGCTTAGAATTACATTAGAACAATGGCGTATGTTTCGCGCTGTTGTTGAGTTTGGAGGATTTAACCAAGCCTCACAGCAGATCCATAAAAGCCAGTCCAGTATTCATAATGCGGTGAGTAAAATTGAAACCTCACTCAATGTGAAACTATTGATGATTGAAGGCCGTAAAACAGTGCTCACCGAAGCAGGCGAAATGATGCTACGACGGGCTAATTATTTACTAGACGAGGCCGCAAAAATAGAAGCGGTTGGTCATACATTAAGTGAAGGAGTTGAAAGTAAACTCAGTATCGCTGTTGATGAAATATTTCCTCAAGCATTACTTTATAAAGTGCTCAATGCAACATCAGAGCAATACCCGTTATTACGAATTGAATTACATGAATCAATACTTACTGGTGCTAATGAGTTACTTGAAAATACCCATGCTGATATTGCCATCTCTGGCTTTACCGATGCCGCAGGTTTTAGTGAGGAACTGTGTTCAATAGAGTTTGTGGCTGTTGCTCACCCTGATCATGCCCTTCACAGTATTCGCCGCGCACTCACTCTCGAAGACCTTAAATCATATCGACAAATTGTGGTACGTGATTCTGCATTACATAATAAAAAAGATGGCGGTTGGCTGGGCGCAGAGCAACGCTGGACGGTAAGCCATATGCGCACGTCGGTTGAGATGATATGTAATGGCTTTGGCTTTGCATGGTTGCCAAAAAGCGCTATCAGTGAGCAGCTTAAACATTCGCTAGTAAAGCCGCTTAATCTTGCCCACAGTACGACACGAAATGCGAAGCTGCACTTACTCTTTAAAGACGGCGATCGGTTAGGGCCGGCAGCGCGTACCTTTATAGGTTTGTTGCGTTACGAGCTCATGAAGACTGACCAGCATTAACAAGAGTAAAGCATGTTGAGCTGCAAAAACTTAGCAACATGAAATGATTTAAACTAACGAATAATATAGGTGTTTTCCTTGTCTGAAACTATCACGCTACGCCAGCCTTTTTCTGTATTAGTTGTTATTTATAAACAAAATAAAGATTGTTTACTGATTCAACGAGCGGATGATGCGAGTTTTTGGCAATCCGTCACAGGCGGTATAGAACAAGGTGAAACGCCGGAAATAACGGCGCACAGAGAGTTATTTGAAGAAACAGGCATTCACGCCTCTGCATTGGGTTTAACCATTCGTGATCACCAAAAAACTAACCACTATACTATCCGAGAAAGCTGGCGTCATCGCTACTATGCTAATGCACTAATTAATACTGAGCATGTGTTTAGCGTATGTGTCCCTGATGATATTAGCATTCAACTCGACCCCTGCGAACACACTGATTATATGTGGTTATCACAGCAGCAGGCGGCTGAAAAAGCATGGTCACCCAGCAACCGAGACGAAATACTGGCGTTATAAAGCACAGCTAGTTGTGCTGTACTTACTAAAGAGTTTAGTCCCTAAGCCGATATCAACATATACCCAAACCACCTCAAATAGCTAAAGCATGAATATTGATACAAGCGAATCAGTACAAAGCGTTAATACTGAGCTCTCAAGCAACAATAAAGCTGACACAGCAACTCATTATCGCCTCTCAAAGGACGAACAAAACACACTCGCTGGCCGTGGAGAAAAGCAGCCCCCCAAAGCAGAAGAGCTCGATGTACCAGATCATATAAAAAGAATGATTGAGCAATTAGACAAGCTTAAAGAGCAGTTCGAACTCGCTAAAGAACGACTCGCAGAGCTAAAGCAACATAAAGATAGCCAAAGTGATGCAATGCAACAGCAAATTGAAATACAAAGTGAAATGGTTATGCGGCTTGAAAGGCAGGTTATTACACTAACGCAAGGCATTGCCGATGCCATGCAAGAAGCCGGTGTTAGCGACCCAGGGGTATTGTTGAGTATTATTGCCTAGCCGCTGATAGTGTTTAGAAATCGATGTTATTTCAGCAGGAGTGACACATGACTCAACCTTTCGACTTCAACAAAGCATTCGCTTAACTTCAAGCTGATAAAGGCATTGCTGCGCTTAATGTAGCGGTGTTATAAAAACTTTATAACACCGCTTTTTATTATAAATACTTTAACCACGGCTTTTGCGTTGCCCGTTTATACTGACTAAACCATTTAGTCGGCCAATATAAAGTGAGTGCCAATACAGCTGCAATAAGCCAAATCCAGCCAATATGGTCAACCCCAAAATAACTGCCCTGATTAGCGCCATAGACAGCATGACCAATAGCATATAATACGAGCAACGCATAAAGGTGCACAATATAGAAGAACATCGGCACCGAACCAAAGGTGCGTAGTGCATTTGAAAAGCGATTTAACGGCCTTTCAAATAACCATAAGCCAAAGAACATCATTGCTAAAGTTGTCAGCAAAAAGCTTAACGATGGTGGATACTTAGTAACATTAAATACCGACATCAATGTCTCAGAGGTACTTGCATACTGTTGCCAAGGTAACGTCTCACCATAAAGATTAAAACCTCGCAGCATGGCAAATAATACAACACAGGCCAAACCTAACCCTAATAACCACTGTTTTCTATCATCACTATCACGACTAGCCGCATATAATGGGCCGGCACAATAACCGAGTAATATCACGCCAATCCACGGTAATACTGGGTAACTAATTTTGACATCAATTAAGCCACCTTGGGAGATATAACCGCGATCGTGCAGTATGGTCCATAAGGTATAACCCCACTCATCTGGGTTAAAGCTAATTGGTGTAAGCAAATTATGGCCAAACACAATCAACAAGCCGAGTATCAATAACAATCGTTGCGGTAAGTTAATAAGTAGCGCTAATGTGAGCATACACAAACCGATAGCCCACATTACTTGCAGCCACATAGTGTGAAAGTACCCCATCCATGAAAAGCAAATCACAGTGATTTCTAAAGCGATTAAAAACAGCCCCCGCTTAACTAAAAAGCTTGGCGCCGAGCGTGTTACACCGTTGGCTGGGTGGCTATATAACCACGCCGATAGTCCGGTTAAAAATATAAAGGTGGGCGCACAAAAGTGCGCCGCAAAACGGCTCCAAAATAACCCAGGACTGGTGGTATCTATGTCCATTGGGTCAGACACCTGCATATGCAAAAAGAACCGCTCTCGAACATGATCAACAAGCATTAATAAAATAACCACTCCACGCATAATATCAATGCTGTGAATGCGACCTTTTAGCTGCTCAGAAGTCATACGTTAAACCAAGTTTGAATTGCGTCGGCGCACCTGGGTAAGCCCATAATTCGTTATAACTACTGGCGATATAGCTTTCATCAAATAAGTTATCTATGTTTGCAGACAGCTGTGTTTTGTCATTTACTTGCCATTGAGCGAATAATCCCACCAGCTGGTAGCTTGGTAAGCGAAAGCTTAAATCAGCAGCATCACCCAAACGACTAGACACATATTGATAATGCCCACCCACAGAGACCACTTCGCCTAATAAACGCAATTGCTGATTTAGCGCTACACTCAGGTTATTCTTTGGCACATTAACAAGTGGGCTGCCTTTGGGTAAAGCGACCCCCCAATCAGCATTAACTGTATCGTTTGAAGTTTTCACATCCATATAAGCATAAGATAGGCTATATTCCGTGCTTTCTCCTAAATAACCGGTAACGTCAACTTCAACACCTCGGCTATTTGCTTCTCCTAAAGGGGCTGAAAACCCGACATTAATTGGATCTGCGACGAGAATATTATCTTTATTTGCATCAAAGATTGCGAGGGTGCCCTTTACATTATCAAAGTCGAATTTAGCACCAAATTCAAACGAGTCACTCTCTTCAAAGCCAAACGGGTTACCTTGAAAGTCCGTGCCACTTAATGGTAAAAAACCTTCTGAGTAACTAGCATATACATTGATTTGATTAGTAAACTGATACACCACGCCTAAGCGCGGGCTGAGGCGGTTTTCATCACTGTTTGACTGTACGCCACTGACGGTTTCGAGTATATCTTGCTTAATTTGATCGTAACGAGCGCCTAATAACACTCTCAACTTGCTGGTTACATCAACCTGATCTTGAAAATAAATACCATACGCATCTTGTTGCTCATTATTTTCATATAACAGCCCCACATCTGGGATGTCACCCGTGTAATCCGGCTTAAAAATATTAAGTGTATAGGTACCGTTTCCACCACGATAGCGTGACAGCCCCGTGCGAAGTTCATAATCATAACCATCAACCCCCATTAAAATATGGTGCGTCATGCCAGCTATATCTACATTACCACTAAACTCAAAACGTACACTCAGATCATCTGAATAATAATCACGATGACGATGTTGACGCGTTAATGTTTCACCATCTTCATAAAGTGATTGCCTTGAAGGTGACAGCTCTGCATCCGATGAAAATCCATTCAATGTAGATTGACGATAGTTAACACCACTGAGCAGTGACCACTCATTATCAAAATCATAATTTAAATTGAGCTGATGGGCACGTGAATAAACCTGGGTAGGGTCATCATGCGGGTTACCTAAATAACGCGACGCTGGCACGGTTTCAATATCATCATTGAGCACAACGATACCACGGTCAAATAACTGGCTTTGATCAACATATTCAAATTCATAGGTTAAGCTCGTTTTATCATTTAAGCGATAATATAAAGACGGTGTAAATACTATTTTATTGTGGCTAACGTAATCACGAAAGCTATCGCTATCTTGCCATGCACCATTTAAACGCACAGCTAAATCGTCACTTAAACCCGCTGTGTAATCACCTTGAATACGTTTAAAGTCTTCGCTGCCTAGCTCAGCCTTTATTTGCCCTTGTGTAACAAACTGTGGTTTCTTTGTAATGATATTAATTGTCCCACCCGGCTCTGAGCGGCCATATAAAGCAGAGCCTGGGCCTTTTAATACTTCGATATATTCAACATTCGACATATCTCTTGGACCGCTAAACCCACGACCACCGCTAAAACCATTGATCAAATAGCCTGAAGGCATATTCTCATTGCCAGATAAACCACGCATTGAATAGCTATCCCACAGCCCACCACTATTATTTTTACGTGAAATACTCGCTGAAAAATCCAATGCATCTTGAAACGTAGTGATTGCATTATTAGTGACCAAATTCTCACCAATTGTGGTGATCGACTGGGGTAAATCGCGGGTGGGAACATCCCCTCTAAAGGCTTGCTTATGTTCAATAGTAATCGTTTCGATATCTGACTCTGTCGCAACAGTTCCAAATGAAATGGCCGCAACGGCTAAAGATAATGCAGAGTATTTCATAGTAAATTTATAACTTATTAATAGTTGAAATTATTTGTTATAACATATCACAACATTTAAGAATGTTATAGTATAACAAAATGTATTTTTGCTATTTTAACAATAAATTATTAAGTAAAAGGTGCCGCAGTAATGATTAGGGGCATAATCACAAAGCTGTTAATTTATAAAGGGCTGATTAAATTTGATTGAGCTCCTCGCCTTGATTGCCTACAATAGCGCAAAATTAATTCAACGCAGATCACCATTATGACTGATACCAATAAACCAGAATTACCTGATCAACTTTCGATCAACCCACGCAGCAAGTTTTATGTTGAAGAAGTATTTGAACATGAAATTGGTGTTACCCTTAACGGCAAAGAGCGTTTTGACGTAGAAGAATACAGCATCAGCGAAGGTTGGATAAAAGTAGCGGCACCAAAAGCACTAGACCGTCGCGGCCAGCCTTTACTTATGAAAGTAAAAGGCACTGTTGAAGTATTTTATCGTTAATACCTACCGGTAAACTAAAGCTCAACGTTGCAGCTTACGATGAATATTAACGTATCCGTCGTAAGCAAAAGTACTAAGCACAACACCATATTAGCGATATAATCATACTAACTCGTCACATTGTGCTAAATGCTGCGGTAATCATCACTCCTATTCTTACATGCACGTACCACCCAAATATAATCAATTGAGCTCTTTTATTTTACAAAAGTGCAAAGTTTTATCCTGCTAGGGCATATTGTTGATCTATAATACCGTTCTAAAAACGCCTTCGTATAACAACAGCACTGAAGAGACAAGAATGAGTGATTTAACCGCAATAGCCAACTTATCAATACTGTTGGTCGAACCGTCCGATGTCCAACAAAAGTTGATAATAAAGTCACTGACTCAGAGCGGTGTTACTCAAGTTGAAACAGCTAGCACACAAGCCCAAGCTTTAGCATTACTTGATAACTATCAGCCTGATTTGGTGATCAGTAGTATGTATTTTTCTGACGGCACCGCCGATTCTCTATTACAAAAAATACGCTCAACACCACAAACTGAGCATCAAGCGTTTATGCTGGTATCCAGCGAGCGTAACAAAAAGTACCTTGAACAATTAAGACAATCAGGCGTGTTGGCTATTTTGCCAAAGCCTTTTAGCGCCGAAGCGATTACTCGTGCACTCAAAGCGACATTAGATATTATTAGTGAAGAAGAAGTTGAATTAGAGCATTTTGATGTCACTTTGCTACGCGTACTTGTTGTTGATGATAGCCGCTTTGCGCGTAAACATATTATAAGAGTACTTGCTGGTATGGGGATTCCTGCGCCTGTAGAAGCAGAAGATGGCAAACAGGCAATGGTGCATCTTAATGAACAGTCTTTTGATTTAATTGTAACAGACTACAACATGCCTGAAATGGACGGTAAAGAACTCACAGAAACGGTAAGAAGCTCTAACATTCACTCACACATTCCTATTTTAATGGTTAGTTCAGAAGCCAACGACACTCATTTAGCAAACATTGCCCAAGCGGGAGTTGATGCTATATGTGATAAGCCATTTGAGCCCGCGACAGTAAGAGAGCTGTTGTCTAAGATTATGTCTTAATACTTCTAAACCACCTCAAAATGCGAGCGTCGTTGAGATAAATACTGCATTATCGCCTATTTATGGGTAGCACCCTATATAGGCGCTACCTTGTCTAAATACCAAACATACTGCTGCAAATTCAACCTTAAAAGGTCAACAGACCCTAGTCACTTTAAAGTTTTTCGTAACCATGTAAAAACTTATGATCAATAACGACCGCATTATGAGCATGTAAACTTTCTTGATGCTCTACTTTAAACCAGTAATCTGAGATTTGCTCGTTATTCTCCAGCGCTTGCTTTATACGTCTTGCGGCGTCTTCGCAGAACATAAGGTTTTCGGCATTTAATTTTGCAAACGCTTGCTCGTCTTCACGTTTTACCGCCGTTTGCACAGGCGTGCCAATAACCTCTTCAAAGTGTTCAATTAACGCTGAAAAGTTTGGCAGAGTGTTATGCTGCCACTGCATTTTTAAATAAGCAAATGAGCGCTGGCTGTGAGGTGTTGCAACTGAACCTTGTTGCGAGGTGATCCACGCTAACAGCGCCTCTTTTGCTACGACTTCGCCACTAAATTGTTTAGCAATTGCATCACTCATTGCTTGTCTTGATAACGCAGCAGAACACGGGCAAGTGCTTGAATATGGTATACTTAACGATAACTCAGTATTCATCTGATTATTTATGTATTCACACCGAATACTCACCGGGTAAGTTTGATAGCCAAACTGCTCACTCAACAATGCTGGTTTACGTAAGGTTAATTCAAAATCTAATTGTAATTTTGCCGTTAAACTTAACCCTTCCTGTGAACTCACTAACGCGTGTAATAAAGCGTTAAGTGCACTCAAGGTGAGGGGTTTATTGCTTAATGATTCTTTTAGCCGCAAATAAAGCCGTGACATATGAATGCCTTTAGCATCTTTTTTATCTAAACTGACAAACACACTGGCTTTAGCTGATAGCGAGGTTGAAGGGTACTCTGCCAACGTGATGGGGAGTGCAATGCCTTCCATACCCACCCATTTTAAAGGTAACGAAGCTGTTGTAAGTTGTTTCGATGTAACATCAGGTAAAGTCATATTTAGTATCTATCTTTCATTCTTAGCGATTAAATAACAAAGGCATAGCATTGCCTTTCGTCGTAATAAGTTGCTGGCCATCAAACACCTGCTCACCATTAACCCAAGTAGCTTTAATCTTTGCAGGGAATCGGTGGCCATCAAATGGTGTCCAACCGCATTGATAACGGGTTGTTTCGTGGCTTGCTACTGTTGAGTCATTCATATCGACTAACACTAAATCCGCAAAGTAGCCTTCGCGTATAAAGCCTCGGTCAATAATGTTATAACGCAGCGCAGGATTATGGGCTGTTTTTTCAACAACGTGCTCTATGGTTAAACGTTGTTGCTTTACATGCTCAAGTAAACTGAGTAATGCATGCTCAACTAAAGGCAAACCGGCTGGAGCTTGACTATATGGCACGTGCTTTTCGTCCCACGTGTGCGGAGCATGATCGGTGGCAATAATATCAATTTGGCCATTTATCACGGCCTTTAATAACGCATCGCGATCACTTTTTGCTTTAATTGCAGGGTTACATTTAATCAGATTTCCGCGCTGTGCGTAGTCCTCTTCACTAAACCATAAATGATGAACGCAGGCTTCGGCTGTTATATGTTTATCTCGAATATCGCCTACTGAGAATAAGCTCAACTCTTTTTCTGTGGTGATGTGTAATACATGCAACTGGCTCTGATGCTTTTTAGCAAGCTCTACCGCGTAAGAAGAGGAGGCATAACATGCTTGCGTATCGCGAATAATAGGGTGGTGTTGAATACCTAAAGGCTGCCCCTTTAACTGCTCAAGGTTTTTGGCAATAACCCGCCCGTCTTCGCAGTGCGTCACAATAAGTGTTGGACTGTGTTTAAATATTTCATCCAGCGCTGCAGGGTGTTCAACCAATAAATCCCCCGTTGATGCCCCCATGAACACTTTTACCCCACAGTGGCGGGTCGGGTCGAGTTGCTTAATCTGCTCTAAGTTATTTTCTGTGGCCCCTAAATAAAAGCTATAGTTTGCCAATGAGTTATCACAAGCGAGTGCAAATTTATGCTCCAGCGCCTCTATGGTGGTGGTTGATGGACTGACATTGGGCATTTCCATAAAACTAGTGATACCACCAGCAACTGCCGCCCGCGATTCGCTGGCTATGTTGCCCTTATGAGTCAACCCAGGTTCACGAAAGTGCACTTGGTCATCAATCATACCGGGCAATAAATAACAGCCATCAGCTGCAATTATAATATCGCCTGCTTGTGCTGAAATTTCTGTTGCTACTTTTTCTATGCGGCCATCAACAATGCGTACATCGCTAATGTATGACTTGCCTTCATTTACGATATTAGCTTGTTTAATTAATGTTGTTTTCAATTTGCTTGCTCCGAAACACTATCTGAACACGGGCAATCGTCTTCATTTTTTGCTAAACACTGACGGTAATTAAACCAATGTGCTATAGCAATAAAAGCTGCACCGATTAACGTAAACCCTTTCTCTCCCAGCTCCCCCCACTTAGCTTCCCCAAGCGTTACAGCCAGCACCATCAAAATGACGCCAACAAAGCCTGAAACCACATACCTCAAACGCGTATGTTTCTTACACCCTAGGGTCAATGCAACTAAGCTGGTTGGTATAACGGCGACCAAAATCCAAAGGTGTAATTGTTCATTATCCAATTGTACCGCCGTAAGACTCGGTAATAGCGTTAACAGGAGCGGCGTTGCCAAACAATGAACTGCACACATAATGGAAAGCCCGATAGCCAGCTTATCCATTACTCTCTGAGTCAATTGCATTTTGCTTTCCTCTCATTAATTTTGAGATAATTTGGGTTTGCATTGACAGCACAAACCCGAGATTTCTAACTGTGACTTGTTCGGCAAGAAGCCAGTATGTTCAACCTGCTCGAATAATGACTTTAACTTGTCATCTTCATCATTCACCTCAATAACCTTGTTACAAGAACTGCAAATCAAAAGCATGGATAGCGTATGTTGGCAGCCGTCATTCGTGTGACTGCATGCCATAAATTTATTCTCAGATTTTATTCTGTGTACTAAATTGACCGATTCTAAAACGTCTAGAATACGGTAAACCGACATCGCTAAAATCGGAGTTTCCATTACTTTATTAAATTGATCTGTTAGTTCGTATGCAGATAATGGCTTATTTGCATGAAGTAATACCTCCAATACCTGTTGTCGTTTTTCTGTTAATTGCTTCCCAGAGTTTTCAAACTTGCTGTTTGCAAAACGGATTGCTTTTCTTAGCTGTCGTTGATTCACTGTATTCACTCTAACTCAGGTTTATTAGGCGCGACTTTTACCCTTCCTTACGATAACGCCATTGAACGACTTTCAACCACAACGGAATTGACTAAAACCTCGCTATACCTACGTTTTTAATAGGGTTTTCTATTTTTATCATCGCTATTGCTGTAACTAGCGCTTGGCAACATGCAACACGGTAACCTACACACTTGCTCGTAAAGCACCTCTCCCAACGAGAAAGCTAACCGACATCTACAGTTAGGCTGATTTGTTTAGCCATTGCTAACAAACAAGTTCGCAGCAACTTAAATCGCATCGAGGTAACGAGACCCTGTGTTTCTGAGAACTATGTTTAACTTCCTATTGATACAATATAACATTTCAATCATAATTGATACAATATAACATTTAACAAGGTAATCAAATGAATCGAAGATCTCAATTAGCTGTACTGATAGCAGCTCTATTACCCGCTAGCGTGCTAGCAAAAACAATAGAAGGTGTTGTTTTAAATAGCCAAGGGAACGTAGTGACTAACGCAATAGTGGAAGTTGAAGGCTCAGAAATCAGGGTCACCACCGATGAAAATGGTCGATTTGTTATCGTAGATTTAAAAGATGGCTTAAAAGAATTGCACGTAGTTGCACCTGGCTATGCACATCTTCACCGAGACATAATAATAAATAATGATGAAAGCCACTCTGTTACTTTCAATCTCAAGCGTTCACCGATTGAAGTCATTGACATTGAAGCCACTCCTATCCACATGTCGGCAATGGAATCAGCGTCTCCCGTTAGCGTGTTATCTGGCGAACAATTAAGACGCCAGCAAGCTGCGACTCTTGGCGATAGCCTTGAAAAACTCCCAGGGGTTAATACCAACTTTCATGCAAAAGTCGCTAGTACGCCAATTATTCGTGGCTTAAGTGGTCCCCGTGTACTTATTACTCAAAACGGCCTAGATGTCAGTGATGTGTCAAGAGTGGGCCCCGATCACTCAGTCGCATCAGAAGCGTCAACCGCTCAGCAAATCGAAGTACTACGTGGACCAGCAACATTATTTTATGGCAGCGGCGCAATTGGCGGTGTTGTAAATGTCGTTGATAATAGAGTGCCAACAGATAGCACTACTCGCGGTGAGTGGAATGTAGAGCACAACTCTGTTGATAATCAAAAAGTAGCCTCGTTTAATGCCACTACTGGCACCGATTCTTTTGCATTTTATGCCGATGCATTTTGGCGTGAAGCTGATGACTATGAAATCCCAGTAGCCGCTGAATTAGATGACCATGACCATGACCATGAAGAGCATAGTGGCGATTATACAGTTGCAAACAGCCATGAAGAATCAGACGGTTTCACCCTTGGTACTAGCTACCTATTTGATCAAGGTTTTGTTGGTATAGCTGTTGAGCAATTTAATCGTCAATACGGCATTCCAGGCCACACACATGGCGGCGAAGATGAGCATAGCGACGAAGAAGAAAGCGTCTTCGCTGACTTAGAGCAAACTAAAGTGCAATTATTAAGCGAGTATAACCTCGATAATGAGTGGCTTAATAAAATAAACCTACGCGCAGGTTTTACAGATTACGAACATGTTGAAATAGAGCATGGCACAGTGGGTACAACATTTAAAAATGAAACCAACGAGCTACGTGTAGACCTAATGCACAACTCATTTTCAAAGTGGAATGGCGGTTTAAGTATCCACTACAAACAAAGCGATGTTGAAGCACAAGGCTCTGAGGCATTTACACCGCCATCAGAAACACAAAGTATTGCTGTCGCACTAATGGAAGAAAGACACTTTGGTGATTTTTTAGTGCAACTAGGTGGTCGTGCAGAGCGTGTAACAATTGATGCAGACAACGTGCTATTACCAAATATCGATGCTCACGCACATGATGATGAAGATGGACATGACAGCCATGATCACGGTCATGAACACGCTCACGAAGAAAGCACCGATATCATTCGTGTATTCAACGCAGAACACGAGTTCACTCCTGTTAGCTTATCTGCTGGTGTAGTATGGGATTTTGCGCCTAGTTACAACTTGGGCTTATCGGTATCTCTTTCAGAGCGTGCCCCTTCGGCTTCTGAATTATTATCATTCGGTGCTCACATTGGTACTGGCACTTATGAAGTGGGTGCGCTATTTGATATGCATGAAGACGGCCATTTGGGGTTATCTGAGCAAACGATTGACCTAGAAACAGCCAACAACATTGATTTAACTTTCCGTAAAACACAAGGCGATATCGGTTTTATCTTTAACGCTTTTTATAACCAAGTAGATAACTATTACTACCAAATAGACACGGGCTTATACGCTGAAAGTGGCCACGACCATGGTGATGAACACGACCACGGCGGTGAGCATGACCATGGAGACGAACACGACCACTCATCTGAGCTGCCGGTTTATTTATTCAAAACCGATGACGTGGTTTTACATGGTTTTGAAGCACAAGTTGCATGGCAGTTAACCGATGAGTTTAAAGTAGATGTATTCTCAGATTACGTTCGCGCACGCCTTAAAGATGGTGGCAATTTACCACGCACACCACCGCTACGTTTTGGTACTGAGTTCAGCTATCAAACAGAAAAGCTGAGTGCGCACCTTCATGTAACTCGCTATCAAGAGCAAGACCGCACAGCGCCAGAAGAAACAACGACTGACGGTTACACCATGCTTGATGCCAGCATTTCATATGACTTATCAGTGTTAAACCAAGATGTTTCGCTGTATCTACGTGGCACTAACTTAACAGACACCGAAGCGCGCGTGCATAGCTCATTTTTAAAGAATATTGCACCACGTCCAGGTCGTAGCTTTGCACTCGGTATTCGCGGTTATTTTTAAGCGCTAAAAAATTATAAATAAAGGAAACTAACATGACTAAATTATTCAAATTAAAGCTTATTGCACTGGCGATAAGCAGCACATTAATTACCGCTTGTGGCGATGCAGAAACTAATATCGTTGAAAAAGACCCAATAGAAGTGCCTGATGACCATGATCATGGCGATAACGACGATCATGACCATGGTGATGAATACACCATTGATTCATTAGGTAGACTTGTAGTACTTGCTGGCGATAGCAACACAGCCAGCTTCTTTGATTTAGACGACAACGCGCTGCTTGAAACATTTACTCTGAACAATGATACAAATACGCTATCGTCATCACCTGATTTTCGTTATGCCGTGATCGCAAATCGCGCACAGGACTACCTAGGCTTTATCGACGGTGGTTTATGGCGTGAAGATCACGGCGAACATTTACACGATTACAAACAAAGCCCAGCAGCTATCAGTTATGAGCTAACAAGTGGTAGTCGTCCAACACACCTTGTAAAACATGATGGTAAGTTAGCCATATTTTACGATGGTAATGCAGACTCAGGCACAACTGCGTCTGTTGAAGTATTAACAGATAACGACATCACAAACGCAACAGCTACCCTTCCAGGTATTAGTTACGACATTAATATGCACGGTGTTGCAGAGCCACGTGGTGAACATTTATTATCAACAATTCGTCGTGATGATGCCGATAGTACATCTGCCGCTAAAATCCTGCCTGATCAAGTGGGTGTTTACCATTTTCATGATGGTGAATATGAACTTGAACAAACTTTAGCGCTTACTTGTCCTGATTTGCATGGTGCAGCACAAAACCACGACTATGTAGCATTTGGTTGTAGCGATGGCGTGTTACTAGCTCATCAACACGACGACGAGTACGACGCTGAAAAAATTGCAAACATTGATGCTATTGGTGACTTACGTATTGGTACTTTATACGGTCATGAAGACAGTGAGACCTTTATTGGTGTTGCGTCTGGACACGGTGGCGGCCCTGCTGTGATTGTGAGTATACACCCTGAAAAAGCTGAAATGGAAGAACTAGAATGGCAGTTAGCTGATGGCGCAAGTGCTATTTCTTACTCTTTTTCTGCCCATGGCGAGCACTTTTTAATATTAGACAGCCTAGGCTTTTTAAACGTACTTGAGGCACATGAACACGACGGCGAAATGCACTGGGAACTAGCAGGCCAAGTTGATATCACTGAAGAAGACATAACAACCATGCCTGAAGGTATGAAGTTTACCATGACTGTAGCGCAAAACGGTCAGTTCGCTTATGTTGCCGACCCAATTGCCCAGCACGTTGTTCAAGTACACTTAGAAGACTTAGAAATTGAAAGTGAGGTTGAACTTACTTTTGCCCCTAGTGCAATTACTTGGCTTGGTATCGCACAAGAGGAAGAAGAAGACGATCACGACCACTAATTTTACCCCCTGAAAAAGAGCACTCACTAAAGGTTGGCGTTTTAATGCCAACCTTTTTTTATACACACTTTGTAACAGACCTTTTATCGCAAGTGCATCGCTATTTATAACCTTATTGTTATGATGTAACAGCTATTAATATAGGATGTAATCCAATGAAAAAACTAACAACATTGGCTATTGCCTTGGCTGCGGTTATCGCACCAAGCGTATCGGCCTATGAAACTAAAGACACGCGCTTACTTCGCTTTCCTGATATTCATAACCAAAACGTGACCTTTGTTTACAGCGGCGATATTTATATTGCTAATACCCAAACAGGCGAAAGCAAACGTTTAACCGACCATATTGGTTTTGAAACATTTCCTAAGTTCTCTCCGGATGGTAAGCGCATTGCTTTTTCAGCCGAATATAACGGCAGCCGCCAAGTTTATGTAATCAACAGCGACGGCTCTGGCCTAAAGCAACTTACCTACTATAACGATGTTGGCCCAATGCCGCCGCGTGGTGGCTTTGATTACCGCGTTTTAGATTGGACCGCCGATGGTAAAAATGTCGTGTTTAGAGCTAACCGCACACCATGGGGCAAACGTATGGGTCGCCCGTACATGGTCCCTGCAGACGGTGGCCTTGAGCAACCTTTAGCGATTCCAGAAACTGGCGGCGGTATGCTTTCGCCAGATGGTAGCAAGTATGTTTATACGCCAATTGACCGTGAGTTTCGTACCTGGAAGCGCACCCGTGGTGGCCGCGCACAAGACGTATGGATTTACGATTTAGAAAATAACACCTCAGAGCAACTTACTACTAACCGTGCAACCGACCAGCAACCTACATGGGTTGGCGACAATATTTATTTTGTATCTGACCGTGATTACACACTAAACCTTTACCAATACCGCAAAGGCAGTGAGCCTAAAAAGCTCACTAATTATAAACACTTTGACGTACTTTGGCCCTCAGCAGGCCCTAATGCAGTTGTTTACGAAAACGGCGGTTACTTATACCGCTTTGACGCAAAAACACAGAAAAGCACTAAGCTGAGCATTAACATTGCAGGCGTACGCCAATACGCCATGCCGCACAGCAAAAATGTAAACGACTTTATTGACTCTATGTCGATTTCTCACGATGGCAAACGTGCTGTATTTACAGCCCGTGGCGAACTATTTAGTGTGCCAGTTAAACAAGGGCCTACGCGTAACTTATCGTACACAGAAAAGGGCCGCGAAATAGACGCAAGTTGGTCGCCAAATGGGCGTTACATTGCCTACATGAGCGATGAAAGCGGCGAATACGAAATTTACTTAAAAGATCGCAGTAAAAACAACGCCATTAAGCAACTTACTAGCGATGGCACTATTTGGCGCTTTACACCTATTTGGTCACCCGATAGCACTAAGCTGTTGTTTGCAGATAAAAACCATACTCTTTGGTGGTTAGATGCAAAATCGGGCAAACAACACAAAATAGATACCGGTATTTACGACGAAAACGGCATTACTCAATATACGTGGTCGCCTAACAACCAAGACATTGTATATGTTAAAAATAACGAAAACCGTTATGCATCCTTGTGGCACTACAACCTTAAAAAAGAAAAGGTAACGCGCTTAACAGACGAAATGAGTAACGAGCAAAATCCGACCTTTTCGCCAGATGGCCAATACCTTTACTTTAGCTCTGAGCGCGACTTTAACTTGGCGTTTAGCAGCTACGAGTTTGACTACATGTTTAACCGCGCCACCCGTATTTATGCGGCCGCAGTAAACGACAGCGTTAAACCGCTTATCGCCTTACAAAGTGACGAAGCCGCGATTGTAAAAGATAAAGAAGACGAAAAAGAAGACGACAAAAAAGTTAAAAATGCACTGCAAAGCAGCGGCTTTATGCAGCGTGTTACCGCGCTTAATGCCCCTGCGGGCGATTACCGTGGTTTAACCGCGGTAAAAGACGGCGTACTGCTGCTTGCCAATGGTGGTTTACAACTTATAGGCACCGAGCACGATAGCAAGCTAGAAACCGTGGCTAAAGGCGTTAGTCATTACACTATTTCAAGCAATAACGAGCACCTCCTTGTACATACAAGTGGCGGTTACAGCTTAATAGAACCTAAGCCAAAGCAAGACCTTGACGCCAACAAGCTAGATTTAAGCAAGATGACGCTTAAAATTAATCCGCAAGCTGAGTGGCAACAAATGTACGTAGAAGGCTGGCGTACACTGCGTGACTGGTTCTACGACGAGAATCATCACGGCCAAGATTGGGATGCTATTTTAGCTAAGTACCAACCTATGGCTGATGCCATTAGTCACCGTAGCGACCTAGATTACGTACTGAGTGAAATTGCCGGCGAAATTAACGCTGGCCACATTTACGTACAATCAGGCGATATGCCAAAAGCCGAGCGTAAAAACCACGGTTTATTAGGCGCTAAGCTTGCAAGTGACCCATCGGGTTACGTAAAAATAGAGCAAATCTTCAAAGGTGAAAACTGGCATGACGATTTCCGCTCACCGCTGGGGACTACAGGCGTAAAAGCACATAACGGCGATTACATTATTGCGGTAAATGGCCGCTCGGTTAAAGATGTTGCCAACTTTTACGAACTGCTTGAAAACACTCAAGGCGAGCAAGTAGAGCTGGTGTTAAACAGCAAACCGCGTAGCAAAGGCGCGTGGCAAGTAACGATTAAACCGGTAGCCAGTGAGCAAGGTCTTCGTTATTTAGACTGGGTTAACTCGCGTGCAGCCTACGTTAATAAGCTCTCTAATGGGCGTATTGGCTACGTACATTTGCCAAATACAGCGTATGAAGGTAATCGCGCCATGTTTAAAAATTACATGCCGCAAACAACCAAAGACGCCATGATTATTGATGATCGTTACAATGGCGGTGGCTATATTCCTGAGCACATGATCACCTGGCTTGCGCGTAAACCCCTTAACTATTGGAAACGCCGAGGCACTGAGCCCACTAAAACGCCACAGTTTGCAC
Source organism: Pseudoalteromonas sp. H105 (assembly GCF_001469215.1). Classification (GTDB taxonomy): domain Bacteria; phylum Pseudomonadota; class Gammaproteobacteria; order Enterobacterales; family Alteromonadaceae; genus Pseudoalteromonas. Next base: position 38,475 of record NZ_LOFH01000008.1, on the reverse strand, counting down.
ACGACGGTCCTAAAGCAATGCTAATAAATGGCTATTCAAGCTCCGGCGGTGACGCTATTCCTTACTACTTCCGTCAAGCTGGTTTAGGTAAACTAATTGGTACGCGTACATGGGGGGGCTTAATTGGTATTTCTGGTAACCCAAGCCTTGTCGATGGCGGGCAAGTAATTGCTGCTACATTCCGTATTTTAGATACACAAGGTAACTGGATTATAGAAAACGAAGGCGTTGCACCTGATATTAAAGTGGTTGACCGCCCAGAGCTTATTTATAAAGGCCAAGATCCATCAATAGAACGTGCTGTAAAAGAGTTATTAAAGGAGCTTAAAGAAAACCCTAAGCAGCCTTTAGTGGTGCCACCTGCACCGTCTAAGTTTTAACTTTCTGCATAGCAATATTAGCTAGGGCGTGTTGAACTTTGATGGTTGAATTTGCAGCAGTGTGTTTGGTTTTTAGGCAAGGCAGAGCCTATGCAGTGTGGTTACTCCCCATAAATAGGCGATAACGCAGCATAAATGCCAAACATGCGCTGCCCTTCGGATTCTGCCTAGGGGCGATAAACTCTTTGTTACTCGGTTTTTACTTAGCCCACTAGGTTACAAACCTCGCGCCGCGATTTAGTCGCCCCTAGATTGAACAAATTTCAATCTGCAAAGGTCAACACGCCCTAATAAAAAAACCCTGCTAATTTGCGGGGTTTTTATTTTAAAACGATTGTTAACGCTTAGCGCTGAGGCTTTTTCCAGCCGCTCCACACATCTTCAACATCGGCTTTTTTCTTCTTTTTCTTACCTGTGCCTTCAGGCTTTGCCATTGGCTTTTCGTTTTTAAGCGCCAGTGCCGCATCAAGGTTGGCCTGATTTACAGCAAAACCAGTTACCTCTTCGCGCTCTAGACGTAGTTTGTTTTTCTTCTCGATGATTCTAAAGTGATGAAAGTCTTCGTAATCAATTAACGATAACGCTAAACCCACTTCACCAGCGCGACCGCTTCGGCCAATACGATGCATATAATCAGCTGGACTGCGCGGTAAATTAAAGTTAATCACTACGGGAAGTTTGGCAATATCTAAACCACGGGCGGCAATATCCGTGGCTATAAGGACTTCTATTTCGCCATTTTTAAACTTTTCAATTACGCGAGTACGTTCACTTTGGCCTTTATCACCGTGGAACACTTGTGCATTCACGCCACGCTTTTCAAGCTTGCTGGCTAAGTGCTCACAGTCTTTTTTCGCGTTTACAAAAATCAGTGCTTGGCGCCATTGATGCGCTTTAATTAAGTGTGCTAAAACCGTGGTTTTTTCACCCTTATTAACCGTAAAGACACGCTGCACTAAGGTGCTTTCGTCTTTGCTTTGCACTTGAATTTCAACAGGGTCGTTTAGCAGCTCTTGCGTTAATAACTTAACTTGCTCTGGGAAAGTCGCTGAGAACAACATAGTTTGCTTTTTAGCAGGCATTAGCGCCAATAGCTCTGCAAGTTCTTCAGTAAAGCCAAGGCTTAACATGCGGTCAGCTTCATCAAGCACTAAGGTTGAAACTTTATCCAGCTTAATAGCATTGCTTGAGATTAAATCGAGCAAACGACCAGGGGTTGCAACAATAATATCAGCACCGCCGCGAAGTGCCTGCATCTGGGTATTAACCGATACACCACCAAACACTGCCACCGTTTTAATCGCGCCATTAAAGTTTGCAGAGTATGATTTAACGCTATCAGCCACCTGCGTTGCCAGCTCACGTGTAGGTACTAAAATAAGCCCTGATACAAAGTTACCTTTGCTCGGTGTTTTATTCGCATCTTGCGCCAAAAAAAGCGTTTGTAGCATAGGCAATGCAAACGTGGCCGTTTTACCTGAGCCGGTATTAGCCCCTGCAATTAAGTCACTTCCCGCCAAGATACTTGGAATTGCTTTTGCCTGAATCGGCGTAGGTTGCATGTATTCAAGATCAGACAATCGAGCAATTAGCTCTGGAATAAGGCCAAGTTCATTGAAATTACTAGGATTTGCGGCTGAGGTCATAAAAGGTGCGGGCTCATTGCTAAAAATAGCCTGCAATTTTAGCGTATTTATTGCCCGTTAAGTAGAGATTAGTGATTTTAATATGTTTTACATGAGCTTTGATCTAAAGTTGTGGGCATTTGTTTAGATAAAAATAAGTTGTGATAGATATTAAATGCCCCAGCAACAGGAGTCAGGTTATGTGATTGCAGTGATTGCTGCAATTCATCATGCCTTTCACGCATTAAACCCGCTTCTTCGCCAATATTAATGGTAAACGTAACTATTAAGCTCTTTCGTTTTAACTATAAACGATTTTGTGCTTTTTACCGATACGCCATAGTTCCACCACACCTCAGGCGCACGATTATCATTTTGTAAATGCTCAATAACAGCACTAGCAAGCGTTAGTTATCCGCTCCATCTAAGCGATATATCAACAGGATAAACTAGAGTGCGGTATAAACTAATCCATGTGTAAGTATTTTGTCACTTGGACTGGCGTTTTTAAAAGAGACGGGAATGGTAGGGCACCTCCCATCTACACCTTTTTTAAAACAATCGTCATTGGTTTGAAAAACTTCAAAATGTAAATGTGGAGCCGAACTCATCCCCGTATCTCCGCTATATCCAATAACATCACCTTGATTTACATATTCACCTGGCTCAACAATAACACCAGCGTTAGTAAGATGAATGTAAGAGGAGAAAGTGTTATTTTCATGTGCAATTATTATATGGTTAAAGTCACTACCGATTCTATTGCCATCAAAGAAACGATCTTCAATAGAAACCACTTGACCAGATCGGGCAGCATGAATGGGAGTGCCAATATCCATAATAAAATCAAATGCAAACTCTGATTTACTTTCAGTTGAGTGAGTATGGAACGTGCAATTACCTTGCCCTAATTGATAACCTTCGCCAACACCAAAAGGTAAATTATATAATGATTTTTCAGGCTCAATAAATCGAGATGCGTTTTGCGATATGCAATTTCCATCAACTGTAGCCGTCGTTGAATTACATGATATAAGAAAAAATAAACTGCTTATTACTATTAAAAATCTAAGATACATACGCTTCCTTGAACGTTTGCCTAACGCCCCAAGTAGTAGAAAGCGTGAACGTTTTGGCACAGCCATTACGTGATTATCCACTACTTGGTTTATTATGTTTATTGACAACACTGTTACAGCACTTAAAACATATAACTGAAGTTTATAGTGAGGTTTTTGGCTAAAATATTATCCATGTCTAGCAATGTCATTTCCAAACCTAGACCAAAACCATTGTAAGATCTAAAGTCTAACCCAGTAGCCAACAATGCACCAACACCAGTATCTGTTGTATTAACTCGGTCGTCACCAGAAAACACTAAGTCATAATAGTTTACGCCCAGCTTTCCAAAAACAGACCAACGATTACTTAGAGGTAATGAACCTTTAACATTTAAAATGTAACTATCGTAATTGAGAACGCGGACGTCTGTAAAACAAGTTACAATACAAAAACTATCACCAGATACTATTCCTGTATTTATCGTCAAGGTTGAGTCATATTTGTAGCCATAGGTAAATCCGGAAACACTTCCTCCATCATCATTTTCTGAAGATATATCAGTATCAACTGACCCACCGCCTAAACTAAAACCTAATGTATGGTTTTTTCCGTTACTACTCATGCTATCAACAGCTAAACATGGCTCTGTGATAACAAAAAGTAGCAACGTGAAATATACTTTTTTCATGCTTTTCCTTGTTAGTAATTTTTTATTTCTTAAGTAATTGAACATTTTCTAAACCGTTAATTATTATGCAAATTAAAGGCAGTCATGCGCTGTACCTTAATAAAAATCACTATCATTTTTCCACACTAAAAGCTTCATCCCGCTTCTGAGAAAACAACCGTTGCATAAGTTGTGTTTTATTAGGGCGAGCAATTGCTCGTGCTTTGTCGATATCTTTTTGGTTTAACACCCTTGCATGATGTGATGAAACATATTGATTAACTTCAAGCTTTAATTTGCGGGTATGGTCAATCAACACCTCGAGCCTATGATAGGTATCGCCACTTGGCCAGGTGCTTGGAGAATTAAAAGCCGTTTCAAAGCTACTGCCAAACATATCTTCGGTGAAAAGTATTTTGTGCTTTGGTAAGTAGACCGCTAAATTGTGATTTGCGTGACTATTTGGCACATCGAAAAGCAAAATATTGCCATTAGCGATGTTCTTTGTGTTGGAAATAGCGAACAATCGCTCCCTAGGCAATGGGGCAGATAAATGTGCTTGCACAGACGGTATATCTGCAGCATGCACAATTAGGCTTGCACCTTGATCGACCACATCTTGTAACCCCATCATGTGATCATTATGGTGATGAGTCACTATATGCTGCTTGACGGGTTTGACTGTGCCTGTTTCTTCGTGGAGTAGTTTTAATCCTGCTTGCCAATTTTTATCTTCTGGGGAAACTTGCCATGCCCCTGCGGAAATATAATATTCGCCCACATCAATAAACAAAGTATAGGCCCAACCTTGCCCTACAAAATAAACCCCACTTGCCAATTTTTTAACGATCATTTCACTAACATCGACAGGGTACAATTGAGCTCTCAAGCTATATTGTGGTGGAAGCTGGAAATCGCCATCCTGCGCTGAGTTAAAGCGAACATAACGATCATCAGAGTGATAAATAACTTTTTCTGCAGTGCCCACAAACAGTCGTTGAGCCCAAGTGAAACCATCTGCTTGCTGATGAGCAAGAAAGTCATAAGTAATCATATCGCCACCGCGTTTGCGGAGGACCCTGCTTAGATATCCATTACGTTTATTAATATAAACGTAATATTCACTCTCTGTTCCGGCGTTGATAGACAGCACATCATTGGCTTGTCCTTCAATATACGCCATATCAATCCATTGGCTGGCATGCCTTTCCTCGCTCAACTGTTTAATGATTAATGTGTCTAGTAATCGGTGAGTGCCCAAATCTGTATTATCGAAGGAAATACGATCTGATGCTTGGTACATCTGCAGTGCATGATCAATACTGTATCCTTTACCATCTAAAAATAGTCGATGGGTGACGCTAGGAATATTGCTTCCATGGCCACCTGAAATTGTTGTCACGGCTTCCTTGTAGGCTTTCCGTTTGTTTAGCAGATCGATAGAGTACTCAAAACGTACATCATTCAAGTATGACACCATTGGCCCTTGAAGTGCATGTCCACTTTGCCACTGAGAAAATTGGTTCATATTGCCCGAAAATGTCAGGCTATTGAGCTGTTTCAGTTTATCACCGCCATAAGCTTTAACGGCGTGGTTAATTATTTGATTTTCTTTTTCGTCAGCAGCAACTATTGAGCTACAAAAAGTGATTAATATTAGCGCGACATTGCAGGCATATGTCGCTAGATTTTTGCGGATAATGTTCATTTTGTTTCCTATTTTATGAACTATTTAACTTGCGGCCAAAACGATATGTTAGCCCTATCGTTAACACAAAGATGTTGACCGTGTTTAATAGCTTTTTAAGCTTTTACTGATTTTTTGCATATTCTTTTAGTAAATTTTTTGGTGATTTTAGCTATCGCCCACCTCGACGATGATGCGGTCAATGAGCTCTAGTGCCGTTGTCATGTTTTCCAGATCTTGGTATACGTCACCGTCTTTTCCTGAGTGATGACCGCGTCCTATCAACTGCATTGGGATAATGCTATTCACATCGTCTAAATTGACAATGGCTTCGTAAATCAGAGAAGGTTGTGCGCTATAACCGTTGCCGGAATAGGTAGTATCATAAGGGAAACGATCACTAGAGTAATATTCATTGAAATCAAAAGAATTATTGATTTCTAAACGTACTCTTACTTTGCCATCTACTTTGTTTTGCAGTTTTGACTTCATAAGAAAGCTCTGGGTGATTGTTGCACCGCTATAAGCATCAGCGATGGCATTGTCTCCATCGGGCACTATACTTTCTGAGCCTGAAGCCTGTTGGTATTTATGCAGGAACACCGGCAAAGACTCTGGACGAGCACGGTCAGCTTTCGATTCTGGAAATACTCCGGATGCAAACGTTGATTGTAAATCGACGTCTCCAGATAAAATAACGTGTGAAGTAAACACCACATCCTTGTCGACTTTATCAACTTTATTAACAAAGTTATTGTTAGCCAACTTGGACGTAACGAAGAGCGGTTGGATAAAATTACCGTTCATATCTTCAACCCAAATAGCATATTGAGGCCACGCAAAATAGGGTCCTTGACGTAAATCAATGGAGATTTTGCGACCAGTAGCGGTATCAAGTGTTTTATCCACAACTTTATAGGTTAACTCTTCTCCTACCTCTAATTTTGTATCGGCTCGTAAGGTATTTCCCCACTCGTATAAAAACAACATGGGTTGTACTTTATAAAATGACATAACCACCAAGAGACAGGTGATAACAAGCGTTATAGGTAGCGCCAAGTTAAGCGTCTTATCTTTTTGCTTAAAACCTAGTTTTGTATGATTTTTTAGTGGTGCAAAGTTATTTTTAATATGAAACAAAACCATCAGGATTAAAGCAAAACCCACCACAGTGTGGACAAGTGCGATGGAGCTATCATACTGTTGACTAAACATCAGGATAGACGTAACGGCTATAGTCGAGAACGTCAGCAAGACAAATAAACTAACAACACTTCGGCTTTTTATATTTTGAATAAACTTCATTGTTCGGCGCTCTTATTAATCACTTCAAAATTTTGATATCGTGTTACCGAAAACTCTTCTACGCTCACAAAAAATGCGTAGTTACCTTTAAGTACCCGGTATATGGACTCAGTCACCCAAGGGCCTCCTTGCCAAGCTTGCACGAAGTCTATTTTGACCATGAACTCGTTAACTTTAACTAAGTTATCTGGTTTAAAAGGGTGTGTAGCGTAGATTTTCTGGGAAACAAAGTGTGGTGACGATTTTGAGATGGTTAGTTCTGATACCAGTGACGACAGCAACACATTGTTAACCTCGGCATTGTCGACCTCTTGTTCAACATCACTGGTGTCCGCATTGATTTGCGTAGGAATACTAAAAACCCAAGTGTGTTCAGTTTCAGCAATCAACTGCGGGTTTTCAGGATACCTAGAGGGGTCGACCAAAATATTAGACTGCCAATTCAATCCAGCTTCATTATCGTCAGTACTGATATCAGAAATGTTTTCCACATATTCAATACCAGCTAAATCCAAGTGCACCGTTTTCGTAACCGATTGGCTATCACCACTTTGCGCTTCAATAATTTCTTCGAAAGAAATAAGTTGACCATCAAGCAAAGGTGCCCTTTGGGTTGTAATTTTATTTACAGCTAGTTTATAAGCGGTATGTGCAGTATACGTTCCTTTCTCTTGCAGTAACGCTTCAACAGGCAGACAAGCAATAAACAAAGTGACCGACAACAAACGTACTAACATGACCGCCTCCTTTTATAATACTGATTTCGTTTCGCGCGACTTACCTGCTCTTAAATAAAACAAGCCGGGTATCGTTGAGAGTACAAAGAAGATGATGATAATGACCACATAGCCATTTAGGCCTGGACTTTGAAACTCACTTCCACCAGGCACTAAAAAGTCATTTATCGTGCCCGCTAAATTTATAAGGCTATGAACAATTACCCCGGGCCAAAGGGATTTCGTCATATAAACTAAGCCTGCGAAACCTATACCAATTAAGGTGGCAAATATCACTTGCGCGAAAACATCCAGCGCCGGCATATGATAGAGATTGGCCAGATGCGCTAGGCCAAAAATCAGTGCTTGACATAGAGCGGCAAGGTAAACCCCTTTTTTAGTTGCCCCCCAAGCGCTGAGTAAGATATAAAAACACAGGCCACGCAACAGTAGCTCTTCAAAAAAGCTGCCTGAAAAGTTAGACAATAGCCAAGCAAATACGCGTAAGGTTGAAAATTCAACCTCCGCCCAGTTGGCACTTGTAGAACTAAGAAGTGCAATTAACAGTAGCGGAATGGAAGCCAAAAGCCATCGACCATGCCATGATGACATTGGAAGAGTTAGGCCAGCGTCCTTGCTCCAGTTAAACTTTTTAAGCACTCTAAATACAAAGTACGAAATACCAATAAGTAAGATTAACCTTGGCCATTGAAATAAAGGCTCAGGGCTTTGTTCAAATATTTTTGCAATAAAGAGTAGGCCTACGGATAAAAATGTAAGGACTACTGTCAGTGTCAGCGGACAAACGTCAGCGGCGTGTTTTAGCTTGTTCAATTTTAATGTTACCTGTAAAGTATGAATTGGCCTCACCATGCCATACGACACAAATAAATATGCATTAAAGAATTCTATAACTTTCTATAATCATTTAATTATCAATGATATAAACCAACATTTAACATGTGGGTTTTGTTCATTCAACGTAATCAACAACAAGTACTTAAGAACACTAAATGTCACGTTATTTTCAAATTGGCGGTGTGTATTTTTACCCGCAAAAAAATGAAGTTCATAATGAAGAGGAAGTTATTAAGGTCAGGCCTAAAACTTCAGAACTCTTAACTGTTTTACTTGAAGCAAATGGTGAGGTTGTTAGTAAAAGTGAATTATTAGAAACCGTATGGAACGACGTCATTGTAGAAGAACACGTCATTTTTCAATCTATCACAGAACTACGCAAAATATTCGGTGACAATCGCGTTATTAAAACACACCCGCGAAAAGGCTACTCAATATCAGTGCCGATTATTAAGAAAACTAATACATCGAATAATTGTGAAGCTAACCAAATCAATACACGCCACAACATCCAACCGAAAACACGCTTAGCTCGCAAGCTCTCTTATGCAACCATTGCATTGGTTGTTGTTTTAATCTCTTTTGTAACCGTACAAAACCATTTTTATGGTAAGGAGCCTCTAGCAGACTCAGGAACAATTATGGTCCTGCCTGTGACTAATCGAATTATGGGGGCAGAACATAAATGGGTTCGTTATGGAGCAATGGACCTCCTTATTGATAATTTACAGCATCAGGTAAAATCGCTAGTGTTACCGACGGAAATGGTGTTGGAAACGATTAAACGTTCAGAGCTTGCCAATAAAGAGTTTGAGGAAGAGACCATACATCAACTGTTTGAAGCCTCAGGCGCAAGTGTAATTATCACACAGTCAATTGCAGGTTTTAATGGCGAATTCCAGTTGGTATACAGGGTTTATAAAGAAAATGATGTTGCTCGTGGCGTACTTTTTGCCGATGATCTCAATACTCTTTTTTCAGATTTTCACTCCTTAATATTAACGTCACTAGGCGCTAAGCAAAGAAAAGTCCCGAGTGATTACCAGCGTAACTTTGCTAATACGCTTATGGCTTCAGCGATAGATGAAACTCAAATAGGTAACCATCAAAAAGCGGCGACCATGTATAGAGCTGTTTTAGCTACACAGCCTAAAAACCTATTGGCCATTGTAATGCTCGTAAAGTCTTATGTTTATCTCGGTGAATATGTTCAAGCTGAAGAGATAGCGACAGATGCTGTTAAATTTATCGAACAAAATGGAGACATTAAAAACCTAGGAAGACTTTATGTTTGGCAAGCCGTTAGCGTCATTCAGCAAAAAAAATCTGAGCTAGCGCTTTCGCTACTAAATAAAGCAAAGCCCTTAAGTCAAGAAGCAAATGATCGCTTGTACCTAGCAAATAATTCTCGAATTGCTGGAAAAGCATACCTTCAATTAGCAAACTACGAGCAATCAAGAAAGGAGATTGCTAAGGCTTTGTCATTTTATAAAGCAATTAGGGAGCCTTATGGCCAGTCAAGTATGTATATAGACTTAGGGGAACTTGAACTCGCGTTGAATAATATTGAAAAAGCAAAAATCGCATTTGCAAAAGCATCAGAAATAGCAGGCAAAAGTCGATTAAAGCAGCTTGTAGATATAGCTAATGATTGGCTGCAGAAAACAGCAGAAGTAAATACCAACCTTTAAACTAGGATTTTTTATTCAATATAAACAATGTTTCTATCATTAGTTTTCAAAATGTTTATGTCCAATGTCGAGTTTGTATTAGTAATTACAAAACTCGCTCATTGAAGTCGTTATCCAAATCATCTTTAGTCAGACCAATGCATCTTATTGTGACGGCCGTTGAAGTATGGCGCGGCATAGCTGCCACACGACACCCGCATAATCGTATTTAGGTGTCGTTTTATTTTTAATTTCAACGATGCATTAACGCCGATTAAAACACTTCAGTATCTTTGCTTTAGTAAACCTATATGTAACTGAAACAAAAGAAAACGTGGCTCACCTACAAAATAACGATAATTGCTAAAACCATGTGAAACAACCTAACGGCTCACAGTTGTTTCACGGCGGCACAAATACTGGCATATGATGTGTTAATCGAGTTATGCCGCTCACGTATGTTGTGAAATTAATTGAGAGAGGTTTTTCCGAGCTGTATGCAGTCTTGAACCAATAGTTCCCGCTGGGAGGTTCAAGATGCTAGCAATCTGCTGATGAGACAACCCCTTGATTGCACTTAAACTGATTAATGTACGTTGTTCCAAAGGAAGTTTACGCATTATTGCAAGTACATCTGTTTCAGCCCTATTAGGTTGTTGCGCTTTCCCAGTAGCCCCCGCCTTCAAATCATCAATGTTGTCCATTGATTTTACTTTACTGAGATACCGACAGGCTATGCGAATGGTAATGCGATAAATCCATGTTTTTAATTGTGACTTTCCCTGAAAACGAGTCAAACCATTATTGACGCCTATAAACACTTCTTGTGTGATATCTTCGGCGTCAGCCAAGTTTCCCGACAAATTAAGTGCTAAACGCAATACATAGTCGTAGTAGTCATCAAAGACTTGCTTAAACGTCAAATCATCGTGATTTATCGCTTTAGGTTTTGTACTAAATAATCCAAACATGCTTAGGTTGCCTCATTTAACAATTTTAACTCATTGGTTAAACGAGGCATTACAACCAAAAACTGATAGGCGACAAAAAGCGAAAAAATCGCAGATAAGCCAATAAAAATAGGTAGCCCAGACGATACCGTTATCCCTTTAACTAATATAGCGACAATCAAAACGATCGCTTCGAACATTAATATTGAGCCTAAAATTTTAATTACTCTAATTTTAAAAGTGATATCTTTTCGGCAATGTTCAAACAAAGAAGTATCAAGCTCAATAAGAGAATGTTCTACCCTATTCTTTTTGCGAGCAAGGTAAGAGCTATACACCGCAGAGCCAATAATCCACGCCGACAAGATAATAGCGCCAGCAAGTTCTATATCACCCAAATTCACAAACCAAACTAACGCAAACACGCTCACTACCAATCCTAACAAAGCGATTTTAAGTTGCTTTGCTGACTCCTTTGAAATTTTCTTAACACTTTCTAAAAGCTGATTTTTTTTGCTTGATGAAAATTGCTGAGTACTCAGAACCTCGATGGCTTTATCAGCCTGTTTGGTCTCTAAATAACTTGCGCATTTTGTACAGGTCTTTGTGTGATTCACTATCTCTTTGTTGGCTTGTAACTCAGCCAGAGTAGCCGCATTAATTAGCGCTTTGATTTCATCACATTTCATTTCATTCACCATTAATATTTGTCATATTACTAAACTTGTATTTCGGAATATCGGTCTAAATTTTGTTCGCCTTAGTTTTGACCGGGCCCTGCTTTATAGTTAATGCAGTTACTCTGCCGCTATCATTTTTATGGAAAATAATTTGAAGCTCGATAACTTTGGCAAAAAATGCCTGTTCGCCCTCTGGGTATATATTGAACCCCTGTTGTCCAGTGGCTTGGGCGAACAATGTACCATTGCGAAGTTCCACCTCAATATCAAACTGTGATGGGATTCTGTAGCTGCCAACGAATTCAATTAATTCAGCTTCTGATAAGTGGATTGCTTGTTTGGTTGCAACGTCATTACTAATTTTACGCCCTGGTATCATCATTCCTCTCATTTTAACTATAAGGCCGACAACATTATTGTTGTTGTCTTGCTTAAACGATATCGATACATCAAAATCTTCACTCTGGAACTGGTTGTTAGATTTGGCTATCAATACCATAGGCGGCATACCTGGAAGTTGAGCTATCAATTTATCTTCTAATGAGGTGATCTTGGTATTTACACCTTTGCGTTCCATTTGATAAGTGCCAACAAAGCTAGACAATGTATTATTTGAAGGCGCCACTGGATTTGAGGAAACTGCTTGGTTAATACTTAATTTAGTTAAATGATCAAGAATAAAGCTATTAATCTGCAAGCTAGCTTCACTTTCAACATTGGACAGCACCACAACACTCATGTTGAACTGTGGCAAAAACGAAAGTACCGAAGTAAAGCCATCAATTTTGCCGCTAAACTGATAAACATCGACTTGATTATCTTCTTGAACGCCTCGCTGACTTATATTCACTCCCATACCCGTACCATTGTTACCAACCAGTTTGGCCAAACTAACAGTAGAAATAACCTTGTGGCTATACAAGGCTTGATTCCAGCGAACCAAATCGCTAGCACTAGATGTTATCGCCCCAGCGGAATAAACATTACTCCAATCCACCAAAGGGGTAGCTTCAATCTTTGAGTTAGTAGATCTATGGCCGGCAACCTTGAAGTCCCTTGAAAAAGAGGTCGCTGTCATTTGCAAGGGAACGAATAGAGTTTCATTTAAAAACTCTGCGACCGATTGGTTCGTGACTCTTTCAATGATTTCGCCTAGCAAAAAGTAGCCTGTATTGCTGTATTGATTGGTTGATCCCGGGGTGAACATTAGAGGCTTGCTCTGAACTTGCTGTAACACCTCATCGCGTGTTCGCTTCAAGTACTTAGCCTTTTTAAACTCAGCGGTTTGAGTGTAATCAGGGATACCTGAAGTATGAGTTAGTAAGTGCTCAATTGAAATTGACTTCCAAAGCTTTGGGCAAGAAGTCAAATACTTACAAATACTGTCAGATAAAGATAATTTATTGGTTTCACTTAGCCGCAATAAACTCACTGCAATGAACTGTTTAGTTAATGAAGCGATGGGAAACACGGTGTCGTTTTTTATACGCTTTTCTTTTCTTAGCTCTGGATTTGTTGGTTCACCAACTATTGCTTGCAAACCAAAAGCTTTGAAGAATAGGGGGTCGTCTCCCTTGGCGACTAATACCACCCCCATAAACTGATTCTTTTCAACTTTACTTTCTATATACGTATTGAGGTTTGCTGTATCAAATTCTTGTGCTTTTGCACTACATAGAATAAAAAGCAAACACATTACCAGTGCTCGCAATGGATAGGGAATTAATCTGTTATTCAGTTGCATTGTCTTGTTCATAGGTGGATAGCTCAGCCATAAAAGATTTAGTGATATCTAATTAGTGACCGCTACTCAAAAATCTTTCAGAATGTGTGTGAAAAAATTACATAACACTTTGAAATATTATTTAATCGACTCTCTCTTTGCCCTTCTACTCAAGCTTAAATTACCCTAATCGCATACCTTAAGTTATCTATTATCTCTGTTTTAAATATCCGTTAATGTTACGGCATAAATGTAGGTATGGAGCCTGTAATGTATAGACTGCCGTTATATTATTCAAACCCCACTGCATTTCACTTAAATAGCTACTTGAATAACTTGGTCATTTTCTAAAGTGTCTAAAATAAAGCTGGGCAGTCCATACATCACTAACTGATGGGCGTCGAATTCCAAGGCGTTCTGAGGTTTGGCAACTTTTCGGTATTTAGTGGAAACTGTTCTTTAATATCTGTAACTGAAAAATCCCAGTCGAAAGTAACTGAACAGCCCTAAGTTAGACAGCAAATGAACGATTTAACCTATGAGTTAATGCAGGACGCCTATAACCCCTTTCTTTACTAGGAAACATCACTGACGGTAAGAAAAGGCTTATAGTGTTTATCATGACCTTGGCCAGGCTTTTTCATCGTTAAGCGTTTAATGAACTCTAAGATTGCTTTTGGCGCGGGCACAAGAAAAGTTTTCATTAATAGGCCTTAGCGTGGATATATTAAATATCTTTGAGCTTAAGTGCGCCTTCCATCGCGATTTCGAGCCACGACCTAAAAATAGTGAGTGGGGCTTATCAGCTAAACCTTCAATGCCATCGCACGGAATAACGCTTCTTCTAATTTGTTCGAAAGCGCTTCTAACCTGAATAAGCCTTCATAAAAAACCAACAATTAAGTTGGCAATATTATTAGTTATTGCTCAGCTCTGCTTGCAGCCTAGCTTTTGTTTCTTTTAAGTAATTTATATAAGGATATGAGTCGTCTGCAATTGTTAAAGCTGATTCCATATGTTTAAGCGCTTGGCGAGTATTACCTTGCATTTCATAGCCATAAGATAAAGCTGAAAGCGCATCGACTGATTGCGGGTGATTTTTTATATTGTACTTAAACACCTCAATAGCACGGGTAAACTGCTTGTTATCCGTTAGGTTATAACCGAGTGATCTAACAGCGCGATCCGGTGGTGATATTTGCTCACCCCATTGCTGAGATAATGTTTTATAGTATGCATTAATCGATGCCACATCGTCAGTTAACGCACTTATGGGCATTTGTTTAGATAAAAATAAGTTGTAATAGGCATTAAATGCCCCAGCACCAGAAGTCAGGTTATGCGAGATGCCAGCAAACGCATCACTAAAAAAGCGTAACCCTCGCACTTTATGCGATTGCAGTGATTGCTGCAATTCATCATACCTTTCACGCATTATGCCGGCTTCTTCGCCAATATTGATATAAACGTAGTTATTCATATTTTTCGTTTTAGCTATAAACGATTTTGTGCTTTTTACCATTGCGCCATAATTCCACCAAACCGCAGGACTATAAGCAATATGCGCTTGGAACAACTCAGGTTTGGCCTGCAACGTATATAACGAAAATACACCACCCGCAGAGGCGCCAGAAATTACTTTATAGTCATGCGTACGATAATTTTTATTAACGAGAGGAATAAGCTCTTGTTCAAAGAACGCTAAAAATTTTGCTGCGCCGCCTCCTTCACCAACTGGGCCCTGCGGTTCCTTGTTCACTGTAGGATACATATCTCTGAGGCGATTAGTGTTTTCAATAGCGACAATAATAACCTCAGGCGCACGATTATCATTTTGTAAGCGCTCAATAATAGTACTAGCAAGCGGAATATTACCCGCGCCATCTAAACGATAAATGACTGGATAAACTTTATTTGGTTTAGATTGATAGCTTTTAGGCAACTGAACGACAACGGTGCGCTGTTCGTTTAAAACAGCCGACTTAAAAGTAAGTGTTTGCTGGAAGTAATCTGTACTTTGGTGTTTCATATCCGATTGTGCAAAAGTACTGTGTGAACTAAAAATAAAAAAACACAAAGCGGTGAGTAAGCGCATAACCAATCCTTTAGATAATAATAACTTACTAAAGTTAACAGAGTTTCAGGCACAAAAAAAGGTGCATAATGCACCTTTTTAGCTTCAACAGGTAATTACCAACCTATTGATTTTACTCAACTGTAACCGATTTTGCTAAGTTACGTGGTTGGTCAACGTCGGTACCTTTAATTACCGCTACGTAGTATGAAAGTAACTGTAGTGGGATTGTATATACCACTGGTGCAATCACGTCGTCTACATGGTTTACGTTGATAACGCGCATTGTGTCGTCTGATGCGAAGGCTGAGTCTTTGTCAGCAAATACATAGATGATGCCGCCACGTGCGCGTACTTCTTCTACGTTTGATTTAAGCTTTTCAAGCAATTCATTGTTTGGTGCTACAACAATAATTGGCATGTCGGCATCTATGAGTGCTAATGGGCCGTGCTTAAGCTCGCCGGCTGCGTAAGCTTCAGCGTGGATATATGAAATCTCTTTAAGCTTAAGCGCACCTTCCATCGCGATTGGGTATTGCGAACCGCGGCCTAAAAACAGTGAGTGGTGCTTATCGGCAAACTCTTCTGCAAGGTCTGCAATGCCATCAGCAAGCAATAATGCTTCTTCTAATTTGTTTGGAAGCGCTTTAATTGCGTTAACAATAACACTTTGATCTAAGCCTTTTTCCTGCGCAATAGACGCAGTAAGCATTAACAAACCAACTAATTGTGTGGTAAATGCTTTAGTTGACGCAACGCCAATTTCAGCGCCTGCTTTGGTCATAAAGGCAAGATCTGACTCACGCACTAATGACGAGCCAGGTACGTTACAAATGGTCATTGAGGCCATGTAACCTTGCTCTTTCGCTAAACGAAGTGCAGCTAACGTATCGGCTGTTTCACCCGATTGTGAAATCGTCACAAGTAGGCTGTTTTCATGCACGAATGATTGGCGATATCTAAATTCAGACGCAATCTCAACATTACAGCTCACGCCCGCGAATTGCTCAAGCCAATAGCGTGCAACCATGCCTGAGTGGTAAGACGTACCACAGGCAATAATTTGTACGTGTTTTACGTCTTTAAAAATTTGCTGCGCGCTGTCGCCAAAGGCATCAATGGCAACACGGTCATCATTTAAACGGCCGTCTAATGTATTACGTACAGCAAGTGGCTGTTCGTAGATTTCTTTTAACATGTAATGACGGTATTCACCTTTACCTGAGGCATCTTGGGTGATGTTTGATTCAATGACTTCGCGCTCAACGGCATTACCGGCTGCATCAAATATTTCAACACTGTCGCGCGTAATACGTGCCACATCACCTTCTTCAAGGTAAATAAAGCTGCGTGTTACTGGCAATAATGCTAACTGATCAGAAGCAATAAAATTTTCGCCAAGGCCCAAACCAATTACTAGCGGGCTGCCTGAACGTGCAACGATGATTTCATTATCATTTGCTTTATCAAAGACCACAGTACCAAAGGCACCTTCAAACTGCTTAACAGCGGCTTGAACAGCGGCAAGTAATGTTGTGTGCTGTTGGCGAAGTTGATGAATTAAATGCACCATCACTTCAGTATCAGTATCAGATAAAAACTCGTAGCCGTCGCCTTTAAGCGCTTCACGTAGGCTGGCGTGGTTTTCAATAATACCGTTGTGCACCAAGGCAATTTCACTGTTTGAAATGTGCGGATGCGCATTGGCTTCAGTTACGCCACCATGAGTTGCCCAGCGCGTGTGTGCAATACCCGTCGTGCCTTTAACACCGGCAGTTTCAAGGGCGCTGTCAAGGTTAGCGACTTTACCCACCGCTTTAACGGTGTTCAGCGTGTTGCCATCTAAAAGTGCAACACCCGCTGAGTCGTAACCACGGTATTCAAGGCGCTTTAAACCTTCAACTAAAATTTTATTTACTGGGCGTTCTGCAACTGCCCCAACGATTCCACACATAATATTCTCCATTTGCACGTGCCAAAATTTAATTTTAGGCCGTATGTGTTGTCATAATGATTAAAAGGTAAAAGCAAATGTTGTCGGTTTGCTTTTAACTAAATTGAAATTGCTATTAAACCTCGGCACAGATTAACTGTACACCGCATGCTTCAAGTGCCTTACGTGTATCAAGCGCAAGGCCGCTGTCGGTGATAAGCGTTGTCACATTTTGCCAAGGTAGTTCTAAATTTGGTATTCGACGACCAATCTTTTCAGACTCAACCAGCACGATTACCTCACGAGCGGCTTCAGCCATTACTTGGCTTAACCCTACTAACTCATTAAAGGTGGTAGTTCCTCTTTCAACATCAATGCCATCTGCGCCAATAAATAGCTGATCAAAGTCATAAGAGCGTAAAACGTTCTCTGCTACTTGACCTTGGAACGACTCAGAATGAGGATCCCATGTCCCGCCGGTCATCAATAATGTTGGTTCATTTTCTAGTGAAAGCAAGCGGTTAGCTACATTTATAGCGTTAGTCATAACCACTAACCCGCGTTTTTTGGCCAGCTCAGGGATCATCGCAGCCGTTGTGCGGCCACTGTCTATAATGATGCGGTTGTGATCGTTGATAAGGCTAGCTGCCGCTTGTGCGATTGCCATTTTGCGAAGCGAATCGCTATTTGCAACAATTTCTTGCGGTAATGCAATCGCACCACCGTAGCGGCGAAGTAATAGACCACTTTTTTCAAGTGCGGTTAAATCTTTTCGAATAGTTACTTCAGACGTTTGAAATTGCTCAGCCAATGCCTCTACAGCAACTTCTCCTAGCTCATTTACCTGGCTAAGTATTGTATGGCGACGTTGCTGAGTGTTTCGTTTGGTCATTAAATACCTGTTCGTAAGTTTCGTTTCGAAAGAAGCGAGATTTTAAACGAAACAAATGCATTTGTATATGAACAATTTTTAATCTTGCACGTTATTTTATTTTCCTGCACAATGTTTAAGTTACAACTATAAAAAACAATAAGTTAAAGGAATAATATGAAACGAATACTTACCCTATGCTTGGGCATTGTCAGCTCATCTGCGTTTGCAGGTGTCACACCTTGGTTAGATTTCACGTTAGAAAATGGTCATGTAAAAGTGCCCACCACCGTATCTGGCATCCCTAGTAAAGCAATTTTAGATACCGGCGCACAAATGAATGGTATTAACCCTCGCTTTATTAATAAAAATGAACTCGACCTTGATAAAGGGGGCAAAACACGGGTGCGTGGAGTATACGGTGTTGAAGATAAAGCCACGTATAATAACGTGCCTATCAATTTATTTGGTATGGAGACCACGATTAATGATGCGGTAGAAATTAACCTAGGTCATCATGAAAATTCACTGCTATTTGGTGCCGGTTTTTTCCGACAATTTGTAATGCAACTTGATTACCCAAATCAAAAAATGCGCTTGATCACTCATGATGCTTTGGATTTAAGTAAAATGAAAAACATCAAGATGGAAAAACAAAAAGGCTCTGGCATGCCCATTGTTGAAGTTGAGCTAAGCGAAGGTAAATCGATTTGGCTAATCCTCGATACGGGCAACAATGGCGGAATGGTAGTCAACCGTAACGTAGCGCGTAAAATGGGGTGGATTGAAAATATCGATCGTGAATCTCAAATCAGCAGAGGTGCAACCACCAGCGCCGTGACAGAAACCTTTCGCATCCCTTGGTTAAAGTTCGGCCCTTTTGAAATGGAGAATGTACAGGTTAGCATTCCTGATGAAGGTGAAACTGCCAACCTGAGAAGTCAGTTTGCAACAACAAACACACGCATTAAAGGTAGGAATGTAGAAGGCCTTATTGGTTATGATGTACTAAAACATTTTTTAATTACCATTGATTACAGACGCGGCAACGCCCATATCGGTTTACCAGAAGAATCATAATGCACACACTATTTAACGGCCTAGATAAAAGTACCCGCGAGTCACGCAAAGCCGCCCATGAAATATGTCGCTTATTTAATAAAAGCCCTAGTAAGGGAAACTTAAAACGCATAACAGGGCTGTTTGCTCACTCCGGCTCGGGCGTCATTATTGAAGCAGGGTTTCATTGTGACTACGGCGCGCAAATGCAAATTGGTGATCGTACGTTTATAAACATTAATTGCACGGTGCTAGATGCACCAATTCGTGAAGGTGCTATCACCATAGGCAATGATTGCTTAATTGGTCCGAATGTTCAGCTACTGGCTGTCTCGCATGCGGTTAACCCAACTGAACGGCTCAAGAAAGAAAACTTTGCAGCACCAATTACAATTGGCAATAACGTGTGGATTGGTGCAGGTGTGATTGTGTTAGCTGGCATTACCATTGGCGATAATGCGGTTGTTGGCGCAGGGTCTATTGTGACTAAAGATGTGCTCACTAATACTGTCGTCGCAGGCAACCCAGCCGTTAAAATTAACGATGTCTAACCACTAGATATCCGTGTGAGTAATAAGGCCTCAGGTTTTCCTATGAGGCCTTTTTTGTACCTGTTAGTGCTGATTATTCATAACGCAGGATAAGTGATGGCCGTGCACTGGCGGCTTTAAAAGCCAGGCTTGCAACGGTCAACCAAGTAATAACGGCAACCACGCCGCTCATAACAACATACAGCAATAACGATTGCTCAACGTGCAAAGCAAATCCTGAGAGCCAATCGGTTAAAATAATATAGGCCAGCGGCCACGCCACTAAACAACCTAGCGCAATCATGACTAAAAACTCCTTGGCTAAAGCGTTAACAATGTTCAACCTGCTTGCTCCGAGCACTTTTCTTATCGCCACTTCTTTGATCCGTTGTTGAACAATAAAACCCGTTAGCCCAAAGACGCCCATAATAATCAACACAACCGACAGTATACTGCCAACCACCACGGCATCTTTTAGGCGTTGCTGTTGTTGATATAAGGCTTGGTAATCATCTTCCAATAATGACAGACTCACAGGCGCTATGTTCAATCGCGATTTAATAAAATTAACGACTGCCTGCTTTACCTGTTGATCTGATCCATCTGCTACTTTAACAACTAAAGAATAATTCCCTCCCACACTGAATCCGTTTACAAAGACCACAGGGGCACTTTGATGATTAACAGGCCCCACTTTAATATCTTTAACAACGCCCACAATAACCCCTGTGGCGTGAGATAGCGGCCCCGCCGAAAACCGAATAGATTGGCCTATTGCACTGTGCGCATTAGTAAAGCCCAGTAAAGTTACGATCGATTCAGGTAAAATAACGCCAGCCTGATTCGTGCGATCGTTATACCCATCTGCAGCATGATCACGCGAAAAATCTCGACCCGCCACCAGCTTTAAATCCAGCGTCCTTACTACCTCAGCGCTCACTCCGGCCAGAGCCATTGAATGTGGCTCCTCTGGGTTGAGTGTATTCTCGATAAAAATACCTGCATTGGTCGATTGAGTAATAGAAAAATCCATCGCCACAGCCGACACCACTCCATCCACTTGCTGTAATGCACTAAAAAAAGCCTCATGCTGTGCACCATATAGCTTTTGGCCTGGTATATCATTAATAACCCATTGTTGCGCTTTACTGTAATTAACGGGTAATGACTGCAAAAACTGCAACTGCTTCGTGAGCGTCATTGCACCAATCAGTAACCCTATAGACAGGGTTATCTGAACCAAAAGCAAACCTTTACGGATCCAAACGCCTTGACGCCCTTGCTTAAGCTCACCGCTTAAAATTTCACGTGTTTTAAAGCTCGACATATACACACTAGGGTAAATGCCCGACACAACACCGATAATTGTCGCAAATATAAATACAGGCCCTATCCACTGCGCCCAGCCAGAGAAAGCAATTGGCCGACCAATCAAGTGCATAAAGCTGGGCATACACAACTCAACCAATACGCATGCAAGCACCATGGCAAACCATGTGAGTACAACCGCCTCACTCATAAATTGCATCATGAGTTGCGTCTTGCTAGCCCCCAGCGCTTTACGAACTCCAATTTCTTTGGCGCGGTTAGCTGATTGTGCAACACTAAAATTGACATAGTTCACACATGAAATAACCAGTAAAATAAGCGCCATCACAGCACATATCATCACTGAACTTTTAGAGCCACCCACTTTCATGTCATGAGCAAAGTTGGTACTTAAGTGAATGTCAGCCACAGGTTGTAACCGATATTGCACATGATCCCATTGCCAAATCTGCTTAAATACATTGCTCACCGACACCGCAATGTGGGCCTGATTAGCCGTGGGGGTGAGTGCCACATAAGTATGCGCCACATTGCCACCAATGTTTTCATAAGGTGCAAAGCTTTCTAACGATTGAAAATAAAAATGGCTGTTAACAGGTAAGTCTTCAAATATGGCAGCCACCGTTAATAAGCGTTGATCACGTTGGCGAGTCATCGTTTTACCAATGAGCGCCTCTGGTGTGAAGCCTGAACCAAACAAACGCAGTGCCTCCGTACGTGCTAAGGCTATTTTTTCTGGGGCTTGTAAAGCCTTGGTAATATCACCCGCTAGCACCGTCATTTGAATAAACGATAAAATGTTACTTGATGCCGCATAATGCGCAGACAACTGAAACCCATCAGCTTCAATGGTAACTTTGTCATCACTGAGCATGCGTGTTTTAAACAGATAAAAAACGCTTTCAATACCTGCTATATCAAGCAAATGCTGCTTAGCACGAGGAGTCATTAAAATGTGTTCATTACCGTTTTTTTGTGCCTGCATCACTAACCGATAATGATTAGCCACATTTGGCTGTTCCAACTCAAATGAGCGCTCTGTTTGAATAAACAGTGCCATTAGTATCAGCACAGCCATGCCTATACTGAGCCCAAGCATACTCAATAATGCATATTGTTTATGCTGAGAAAACGTTTTTAGTGCCAAACTCATATAGGAAGCAAACATCACTTCTCCTTAGTCAATTCAACGTAATTTATTACGGCTATCACTGTGATAGCCGTGTCATAACGTAATTACTCGTAACGTAAAATTAGCGAGGGGCGCGTGCTGGCAGCTTTAAAAGCAAGTGTTGCTACAGTCACCCACGTAATACCCGCAACAAAAACGGCCGCGACACCATATACCCAAAACGCTTGCTCAATACGGTCGTTAAAATTAGCTAACCAATCGCCTACTAATAAGTAAGTCACTGGATAGGCTAGGACGATACTAATACCAACAAGTACGAGGAACTCTTTTGCTAGAATATTGACAATACTAATACGTGATGCACCTAACACTTTGCGAACTGCCACCTCTTTTTGACGACGAATGGTCGCAAACGACGCGAGACCAAACGTCCCTAAACAAGTTAAAAATATCGCAAGCCCGGTGAAAATAAGTACCACACGAGAAACTCGCTCGTCCCCTGTTAGCACCGCTTTATAGTTTTCAGCTAATAAGTTTACTTTTGGCTCATAAATATTGGCCACCTCTGCTAAGGCAGTGTTCACTTGCTGCTTGATCATAGGGAGGTTTTGCAAATCAACCGTTAAGATCACTTCAGATACCGGCGCTAAATAGTTAAAGCCACATAAAAACATAATATTAGAATTCGCATCTTGGGCATTCCCGACTTTTACATCTTGCACAACTCCCACTACACGCATATCTACATTACGCCCTGGATCTTTGATTGTTTTGCCTATAATGTCGGCCACATTGCTATAACCGGCCTGTCTGGCAACAGTTTCTGTAATAATGGTACCCACCGTTGTAACCCCATTGGTCCTTGTTGCCCAATCGCTGGCATATTCACGGCTAAAATCTCTCCCCGCCATTAATGTAAGGCCTAAACCTTTAACAACATCAAAGCCCGAACCTATCACAGGGGTGATGCCATTTGATGACTCACCATTAGGCCATACAGGTTGAAGTGTATTGTTAATTGAAACGGTTAAACGAGTATCAATAACCGTTGCCTGATCAACGCCTTCAATCGCTCGTAAACGGTTCATTAACGCACTAGGTTGTTGAGTAAACACAGTTTGCACAGGTAACTCTGAAATAACTAATCGCTGCTGTGTTTGATAACCTAAAGGGAGACTTTGAAGGTGAGCTAATTGCTTTAACAAGGTCACCGAGGCAATAATCAAGCCGATAGCTAATGAAGCCTGCAGGGTGAGTAAGCTTTTACGCACCCAAATAGCTGTGCTGCCTCGTTGTAAGTCACCACTTAATACACGCTTAGCACTAAATGATGAAATAAACAGTGCAGGGTATAAACCAGCCAGTATTCCCACTGACATGGCAACAGCCACAATACTCAACCCAAACACAGAGGCGTAATTGACGACAAGCTCACGATCGACCAACAGGTTAAAACTTGGCAATATAAATTCAACACATACACACGCTATGATCATCGATAATAACGACACCAAGACTGACTCAGCTAAAAACTGGGTGACTAATTGCACTTTACTTGCGCCAAGCGCTTTACGCACGCCAACTTCTTTTGCGCGCTTTGTTGATTGTGCCACTGTCATATTAATAAAGTTAAAGCCAGCAATCAGAATAAGTAATACACTTAAACCAGCACAAATCATCACCACTTGCTTTGCACCCCCAGCTTTCATTTCAAAAGGTGATTTTGCTGTTAAATGTAAGTCTAGTAATGGGTGTAACTCAATGGCGATTTTCCCTGCCATCTGACCATTAAAATATTGCTTAGACAATGTATCTGCCAATGCTATTGGATCAGCCTGTGGTGTTAAACGCATATAGACATAGCTGCTATTGACCATCAAGTTGCTCGGATCATGCTTTACATAAACAAGATTTTTAAACGCAAAGTGCGTATTGCTAGGCAAGTCAGCGAATACCGCTCGCACAGTGTATTGGCCTTGCTCGTGTTGCAAAGTCGTACCAATAACATTCACCGATCCAAAAATACGCACAGCTTCTGATTCGCTTAGCGCTAAACTATCCGGAGTGCTCATGGCATTTTTTAAATCACCGGCCAATGTTTCCATCGTGATAAAGTTTTCAATATTTGGCGTTGCACCGTATAACTCATTAAGCTTGTAACCCTGATCGCGATACTGCACATCAACCATCGCCTCCCGAGTCATTGACACCATAGTTAAACCAAACACTTCTTCTACTTGCGTATAATCTGTTGCTTGAACCGCTTGTGAATAATTAAATATCGGAATCACCGACAGTCCTAACTTAGAAAAATCTTGCCCTACGCGGTAAACCTGCTCCGCGTGGGGTTGTTGACTATCGTAAGACAGTTCGTTCTGTGCAAACAAGGCCACTAAAATAGCGGCCGCTAGGCCCACACTGAGACCCATTACATTTAATATAAAATGCTGCTTTTGCTGCTTAAATGATCGCATTGCGGTCATAATATAATTTTTAAACATCATTAAATTCCTTCTTGGCCTGCTTTAGAGGTCAAAATAAAACGGCTGAAAAGCGACAAAATCGCTCACCATTTCACTGAGATAGGCATAAGAAAGATCATCCTTGATTGCGCATACACTCAGTGTAAAAAATAAGATTGCAGCACGCGTACTGGCTAATTAAATAGGCACATACCGCACTACATATCTAAAGCGCGAGCATTAGGCTACTTGACCCTGTTTAACGCTTGAGACCTCGTGTTGCTGTGAATTCGCTTTATCAACCATGACTTTGCCATCAAGCAAACGCACTAACCGATCTGCATAAGCACCTTCTTTCTCAGAGTGAGTAACCACAATAACCGTTGTCCCTTCACGGTTTAGTTCTCGCAACATGGCCATGACTTCATCACCATTTTTGGAATCCAAGTTACCGGTTGGCTCATCGGCTAGAATAAGCTTAGGGTTAATTACCAAAGCACGCGCAACCGCCACACGCTGTTGTTGGCCTCCTGATAATTGTTGTGGTAAATGATCTGCACGATGATCAATGCCCACACGCTTTAAAATGGCTTCAACGCGCTGCTTACGATCGCTTTTTGAAATTTTTTGATACTGCAATGGCAATTCAACATTCTCAAATACGGTCAGCTCATCGATTAAGTTAAAGCTTTGAAAAACAAAGCCAATTGATGCCTTACGCAATTCAGCCAATTGCTTTTCGCTATAACCCGCAATATCAACGCCCATAAAATTAAAGCCTCCTGATGTAGGCGAGTCGAGCATCCCCAAAATAGAAAGCAAGGTAGATTTCCCACAACCTGACGGACCCATAATAGCTAAAAACTCGCCTTCATTAACCGCTAAACTGATATCGTTAAGCGCTGTTGTTTCAATGTCTTGAGTGCGAAATACGCGACTTAAATTGGTAAGTGAAATCATCATTTTTATTCCTTAATTCGGTTTAATTTTTTAAGTTAATCTGGTTCTTGTTCAAATAGATTTAGTCAATGTAAAGCTGCTGCGCTTTGTCAAAGTTGCTGTAATTTGAGGTAATCACTCTGTCTCCAGCACTCAACCCTGCGAGCACTTGAAAGTAATCTTGATTCTTCTTTCCTAGGCGGATATCACGACGCACCGCTTTGTTATTCCCTTGTTCAAGCACATACACCCAGTTGCCACCCGTGTTTGTAAAAAATGCACCTCGGTTTAGCAGTAAAGCTTCACTTTTGTTATCACCAAGCATCAGCTCTACATCAATACTCTGGCCGCGTTTAACACCTTGAGTACCGGTTGGTAAATCAACCTCGATTTGAAATTGTGATTGCTGAACACGGCTATCAATTTTACTCACTTTGGCATTCACCATGCCGCTTTCAAACTCAATCAGCACAGTCATGTCACGCTGTACTTGGTTTAAATAAAACTCATCTAAACGCACCACCAGCTTGTACTCATTAGGTATGTCGATTTGACCAAGTCGTGCGCCACTCATTTTAGATGCGCCAATTTCAACATCGAGCTCGCTTAAATAGCCAGTAACGGGGGCCTTAATTAATAAGTTATCAAGGTTTCGACGTGCAAACTGAAGGTTTTTTTCAAGCATGGTTGCGCTATCAGCAAGCTGTGCAACTTGCACTTCTCGAATCGCGCTTTCTTGCTTTTGGCGTTCAAGCGTGAGCTCTTTACGAGCTTTGTAATACGCTAAATCTTCTTTTAGTTCTGATAAACGCTCTTGCGCAAGCACGCCTTTTTCTACTAATGGTTTTGTTTGTTTCAAACGACGTGCAAGGTGTGTAATTTGTAAGTCGATTTCGAGCAAGTCACGGCGTAAGTTTAAGCGGCTGGTTTCCATGGTCATTTGCGTATTGCGTAAAAAGTTGAGTTGCTCTGTAACTTGCGCTTCGCGACTCATAACATCTAACTGTAAGTTAGTATTATTTAAGCGCACCAACGGCTGACCTTTTTCTACATACTCACCTTGTTCAACTAAACGTTCTTCGACTTGCCCGCCCGCAATAGTATCAAGATAAATACTGGTTTTTGGCACCACTTGACCGCGCAAACTCAATGCATCTTTAAAGGCGCCTTGTTTAACCGTACTAATCGTTAAGCTCGTTAATGCAATGTTTTGGCTACGTCCTTGATCTGCACTTTGGCTAAATCCATAGGCAGCCGCCGCAACACTGAGTGTAAGCACTGCAATAGTGAGCTTTTTAAGGTATTTTTGACTAGCGGTACGCTTTATTTTTTTATCCATCATGCTGCCTATTTAACTTTTTTCTGATACGTAATAGTCATGACTATTACAAACAACATGCCAAGTTTTATTTTTAATAAATTACAGTAAGTTACAAATAAAAACTAAATTTAAAAACAATGAGTGTCCATTAATAGAACACTTTGAAATTTATAATCGTCCATTAATGGACACTTGATACGCTTTTGGGGTAGGCTAAAAATACAATAACAAAGGGGCACATTCATGAAACAGGCTGGTTCAATTCTCATTGTCGATGATAATTCCGATATTCTTATTGCTGCGCGTTTACTACTCAAACAGCATTATCAAAGCGTAAAAACCACCGATAATCCGTTTGATATTGAAGGATTGATCACCCAACAAAAAAGCACCGATTTCCCCATCGATGTGATTTTGCTCGATATGAACTTCAGCCAAGATGCAATCAGCGGTAAAGAAGGGTTTTACTGGCTAAAAAAAATCATCGAACAAGACCCCAGTATTGTTGTGCTATTGATGACAGCCTACAGCGATATTCAACTTGCCGTTGATGCGATTAAAGCCGGTGCATCTGATTTTATTGCCAAGCCTTGGCAGAACGAACAATTACTAGGTGCTGTTGCAGCCGCGTTCTCACACGCTAAAGATAAACAACAAGTCGGCCAATTAACACGCCAAACACAAGGACTGAGCCAAGCTCTCAATCAATCAGTGAGTGGCCAACATTTTTCATTTTTAGGCCAAAGCGCCGCCATGAAAGACGTATTCCAAACCATTGAAAAAGCAGCGCAAACGGATGCAAACATTCTTATTACCGGAGAGAGCGGCACAGGTAAAGAGTTAGCAGCTCATGCAATTCACCAAGCCAGCCAACGCCGTGATAATGCATTTATTGGCCTCGATATGGGTGCCGTGTCGCACAGTTTATTTGAAAGCGAGCTGTTTGGTCATAAAAAAGGCGCCTTTACAGACGCAAAAGCGGATCGCATGGGGAAATTTGAACTTGCCCATGGCGGTAGTTTGTTTCTTGATGAGTTAGGCAACTTAGCCATGGCACAACAAGTAAAGTTGTTAGCTGCACTGCAAAATCGGCAGGTTATTCCCGTTGGCGCCAGTAAACCCATTAATGTTGATATACGCCTAATTTGTGCAACGAACGATAATCTACAAAATGCTGTGAACGAAGGTCGTTTTCGCCAAGATTTACTCTATCGCATTAATACGGTCGAAATTCGCTTACCACCATTGAGAGAGCGTCAAGAGGATATTCCTTTACTGTGTGAGTATTACCTTACGCACTTTGGACAAAAATATAAGCGGCATCTCAATATTTTGCCAGAGGATATGCAAAAGCTCTGTCAGTACAGCTGGCCAGGGAACGTGCGAGAGTTAGCCCACGCCATAGAACGGGCGGTTATTTTAACGGAAGGTGAAACGCTGGATACCCGCTCCGTTATCACAAGTAATTCTGACAGTACTGACGCCTTGTTTGATGTTGCTGCATCGAGTGGATCATCCCACGCGTATGATACATTTGATTTAGAAGTGCTTGAACAGCGAACTGTAAGAGCTGCATTAACGCACCATCAAGGAAATGTCAGTCACGCAGCTAAAGCACTTGGCTTAACACGTGGTGCAATGTACCGTCGACTTGAAAAATATGGGTTATAAATGATGCACTCACAATGGGGACTCGCAGGCAGTTTAGCCGCGTTAATTAGTTTAACCTTACTGGCCGCTAATTTATTCTTACAACAAGGCTTATCTGCCAGCTTAGTGTTACTTAGCCTGATAAATATAGGGTTGATCGGGCATATTTTTAACTTGTTTAGACGCCAACAACGCCAAGCCGAAATGGTCATTCGCGCACTTGCCAATGGTGACAGTACCCTAGGCCTTGGTAAGCATAACCCAATGCGCCAACAGTTCGAACAAGTGAAAAACCAAATGCAAACTGCGCGCTTTAACGCAGAGCAACAAGCGCAATTTTTGCAAGCGCTGCTCATTCATATCGACTTAGCCGTACTCGTGTGTGATAACCACGGTAAAGTGATCGAATCAAATCCCGCCGTAGTCAAGCTGCTTGGCCAATCAGTTACCCATTTAAACCAGTTAGAGACTATTGGGGATTTACTATTAAGCAGTGAGACTAACTTTCGTACCACCAGCCAATGGCACAGTGGTGAGCAGCAAGATACGCTTTCTATTCAATTAAGTATTGCCGCTATCCAAGGCAAAAACCGCCGTGTGATCAGTATTCAATCTATCCATGATCAGCTGCAACATAAAGAGCAACAAGCGTATAAGCGACTCACCAAAGTGCTCACCCATGAAGTTGCTAATTCAATTACCCCATTGGCCTCGCTCGCTCACACATGCACTAGCTTATTACCTAAGACATTGTCTTTTCATGATGATGAAGATAAACAAGATTTACAGCTAGCCTTAAACACTATTGCATCACGTACGCAGCATTTAGGCGAATTTATCGCGCGTTTCCGGCAAGTTAGTCAGCTGCCCGCAGCTAAACTACATCCAACCGATTTAGCCCCAATGTTGCATCGCGTGGTTGCTTTACATCAACAACACGCAAATGAACATAGCATTACACTTACGCAGCATACGCATACACAACAGTTAGTGATGCTTGACCCTGCGCAAATAGAACAGGTGTTGATTAACCTGGTTAAAAATGCCCTTGATGTATTAGAGCAACAGGCAACACTAAAAAGTGAATCTCCTGATCAATTAAATGCACGAATAAGCTTAACCCTTGGGCAAAACTCAGCTCAGCAGTACTACCTTGAAGTGGCTGATACAGGTCCCGGGATCCCCGAGCATGTACTGGATATGATTTTCGTGCCGTTTTTTACTACTAAACAACAGGGCTCTGGTATTGGTCTCAGCCTCTCTCGGCAAATCATGCTCAACCACGGCGGTGATTTAATTTATGTACAAAAGCCACACGGCGCATGCTTTAGGTGTGTGTTTGGATGAGTATAGGTCGTCGTTTGCGCCGATAATTAACTTGCAATACAGGTAATTAAATCAACCTAAAGATCAGCGGGCTTACCAATATAAGCCCGCAGCAAAAGCCAGCTTTAACTTGCCATGACGTGTATGTACCTTTGGCCTTCACTCCTAAAAGCGGGCGTAATAAATCAACACTACGTACACTCACAAACACCAGCCAACAGAGTATAAACGTTAAACTCAGTACCAATAGCGGTTCCAAAAACCCACCTAATTGCCACTCAGATAAGTAAAACGCAAGACCAATAATCACACTTTGGTGCAATAGATAAAATGGAAATACGGCTGAGTTTAGTAACGCTAATTTAGGGTGATCGTGATTCAAAAAACGTTTTGCTAATGCCAGCATTAACAACACGCCTACTAATCTTTGCGCAGTATACAGCATGTCAATGCTCGTAATTTGCCATTGGCTAGCAGCAGAGTTTTGCCAAATCATGTGATACCCCACCACCACGAGCAAATAACCAACCAAAAATGCACCGAGCAACACTCGCCAATGGCGAAGTAGCTGGCTATAAAATGCAGGCTGCCACGCAAACAAGTAACCGTATAGTAAAAACAGCGCGCCCATGGGGTATCTGAATGTATCGCTTGGCCAGCTCAACTTTAAAATACACAGCGGCAGTAACAAGGTGATGAAAATCATCAGTAACGACTGCTCACATAAACGTGTGATAACTGCTTGCACAACAGCGTGATGAAGCAGCGGCAGAGCCAATACCAGCAACATAGTAAATTGCCATAACGAGCGTAAATACCACAGGTGATTTACATCAACATGCGGCCAAATACCTGCTTGGTACTGCTCAAATAGCGGATTGGTTAAATCAAAAAACTGGCTATAAAACTGCCAAAAGCTCATAGATAAACCAACCTCTTGGCTCATTTGCGCATAAAGCTGAATCGGCACAATAAACCAAATACCGATTAATAATGGCAATAATATTTTTACACTTCGCGTAGTTAAAAATACACCTAAGCTAAAGCGCGCAACAATAAAGCGCAGCGCCACACCTGAAATAAACCAAATTAACCCCATCCGCCATGGCGACAGTAAGAGCATGGCATTTTCTACATTGCTTGATAGATACTGGCTTTTAAAATGAAATCCCCAGTTTTGGCTGTATAACATGCCGGTGTGATAAAAAATTAATAAGCCAAAGGCTAACACTCTCAACCAATCTAAATCATAACGGCGCGGTGCTCGCTCGCCAGATTGGTTAAACACGTTTAGCCAAGGAGATAATACAATTTCGAAGCGGTTCTTTATCTGTGTTTTAGTGAACATCATTGTTTCAACAAAAATTAAATGACATTCACTATGCTTACGGTGTGGTTTAATGCAACAAAAAAAGGCTTATAAAACAGTCATTAGGGACAAGCGGTGGAATACAGGGATGATAAACTTGGTGATTGTTAGCTATATTGATAATCTATTTATTAAAGACCTTCAGCATACTAATAATAATGATCACTTTAATGCACTTTCAACGCTATCAAACCTGGTATGGCACCTTATTTTTATGTAGTTATATTTTTATTAATAACACGATAAATGCCAGTTCAAATATTATGGAAGCCCAGCGTGATGGTGTACTTCCCTTTATGCTTTGGGAACCCTTTATATGGGAATACTCTAGCGCTATTGGCACCCTATTGTTATTTCCTGCTTTAATATGGCTATTAAAAGTGAGCCCTTTTGATTGGCAAAAAATAGCGCGTTCATTATTAATTTACTCTCTTAGCAGTATTGTTTTTTCGCTATCACATATCGGTGTAATGGTCGCGATTCGCAAGCTAGTGTATACCGTGCAGGACATGCATTATGACTTTGGTTTAAGTTGGTTTGAATTACTGTATGAATATCGAAAAGACTTATGGGGATTCTTATTTTTAATTGTGGTCATAAAAACCTATCAATATATTGTGAGTCAATTAACAGGGGAGGCCGCCCCTATTTCACAAGGTGAAGACACACCTCAAAACGCTAATTTAGATCGACTACTTGTCAAGAAATTAGGTAAAGAGTTTATTATTCGCGTAGCACACATAGACTGGCTTGAATCCAGTGGTAATTATGTGAATTTACACATAGGCGAACGCATTTACCCTTTACGCGCAACGTTAACCCAATTGAGTGAACAGTTAGAGCAGCAAGGGTTTTGCCGCATTCATCGCTCACACGCTATTCGCTTAGACACGGTTGAATCAATCACACCTTTACCCAGCGGCGATAGTGAAGTGAAACTCACCACAGGCAAAGTGCTTAACCTGTCTCGTCGTTATAAAGAGCCGTTTAAAACGTATTTAAATTCAGTCACGACTCATTTTTAGCTCACCCTATGTTAAGCTAAACGGCTTTAATTTAGCTGCATTTATATTTTCGGAGTAATTTAGTACGTGTTTGTAAATCGATTCATCCGCATTCTACCGTTGGTTATTATTTTATCTGGCTGTGAAACCACGCTCAAAGCGCCAACACCTGAGCCAGAAAAAACCATCGCGCAACCAAGCCCCATTGTAAAAAATGAGCCCAAAGAGGCGGTTGTTGAGCACATTACACCAATCAACCCACACGCGCTAGACGATGTATGGCAACGTATTAAAGTACAACTTTCGTTTGCAAACTCAAGCCATCCAGCGGTGCAAAAGCGTATTGCCTGGTATTTAACACACCCAAATTACATGGATGAAATTAGCCGCCGTGCTGAGCCTTACCTTTACCATATTGTTAGTGAGGTTGAAAAACGCGGGCTGCCCATTGAGCTGGCATTAATGCCGTTGATTGAAAGTGACTTTGATGCCAGTGCGTACTCGCATAAACATGCCTCTGGCTTATGGCAACTAACGCCTGCTATTGCTAAGTATTTTAACGTGCAAATATCACCTTGGTATGACGGACGCCAAGACGTAATAGACAGTACCCGAGCTGCACTGGATTTTATGGAGTATTTACACACGCGCTTTGATGGTGATTGGTATCATGCAATTGCAGCTTATAACGTAGGTGAAGGCCGTGTAAAAAGAGCTATCAGGAACAATAAAAAACAGGGTAAGCCCACTGATTTTTTTAATTTAAAACTTCCTAAGCAAACAAGCCAATATGTTCCTAAGTTACTTGCTGCTGCCCAGCTTTTAAAAAGTAATAAAATGGCCTTCCCTGCAATTAATAACCAACAAGCCATTGCAACTTTACCTATCTCCGGTGCGGTTATGTTAGATAGTCAACAAGAATGGCAATCGTTAGAGCCATTAAACTATGGTGTGATCCGCTTCCCCGCAATTATTGATGCACCTCATATTGTTGTGCCGGTGAATAAACTCGCTGAATTTCAGGGTATGTTAGCTAACCAAAAAGCAAATGATTACAGCCAATGGCAGCATTACACAATTCAACCAGGAGATAGCTTAAGCGTGATTGCAAAACGTTATGCTATCAGTGTGAATCAGCTAAAAGCATTTAATAATTTAAAGACTGACCGTATTCGTGCAGGTAAAAAATTGATACTACCGATGCTGGCAGACCAAGAGGTTGAGCACTTAGTTAAATCAGGCGAAAGTTTATGGAAAATAGCCAAACGCTACAATGTCAGTATTAGCAAATTAAAACAATGGAATAACCTGTCGCGAGATCGCTTACAAATAGGTGAGAAGCTAACGGTATTTTTATCAAATAGTTAACAAAAGGGGGCTGAAACAACTGTCAGCCCCCCCTTTTAAAGGTATTAGCTTGTCTCTTCGTCCTGCGGCTGGGCGCCGTACCAATTAACCTTACGCGTTAATAACATAATTAAACTGAGTACCGCGAACACCAACACACTCCCCATTAGCAATGCGTAATCTTCAGCACTGAGTAACCCGTATAAAAGACTATAGAGAAATAACACCCCACATAAAAATAACCCGCCGTGTTTGCTATTTTTGAGCATACCCGCAACATAAACACTGAGTAAGGCGGCTGACGCAAGCGCAGATAATAAATACGCAATATTAAACCCTACGTGCTCACTCAGTGAAATTAACAGTAAATAAAATACCGCCAAAGCGAGCCCTACAAAACCATATTGAACAGGGTGTATTGGTTCATCACGCAGCACCTCGAGCAGAAAGAAACTCGCAAAAATAAGCACAACAACCAGGATGGCATAATTACTCGCCCGATAGTTTTTAAGGTAGTGATTAACACTATCGACTAAATTTACCCCCATACTGCGCTGCTTAAACAAGGTGCAGTCACTACTAAATAGACACTGATTAAAGAGCTCTTGCAGATTAGTTGCAAAGTAATTAGTTTGCCAATGAGCAGAAAAACCTTGTGCCGAAATTGTTGAATCTAGTGGCAGGTAGTCCCCCACAAAACTTGGGTGTGGCCAATCCGCTTGCATGGTCAGTGAGCTGTTTTTGCCAACGGGTGCAAATGCGAGTTGACGCATACCTTGTAGATTTAAATCAATCCTATACGGTAATACCGCTCTTTCGCGAAGGGTGTCATAATCAAGCTCTATACGAATACCTTCTGGTAACTGATTTAGCTGGGTACCAGGTAGAAGCTCATATTCACGTTCGTTCACACTAATTTTTGACCCTTGTCCTATCCCTCGAATATCAGCAATCGCCAAAATAAGGTTAAGCCGTTTGATTTTTTTATCTGCCAAAACCGCTAATGAATTTATTTTAAATTGCCCTTCAAATTGGTTTTGTGAGCGGTATAACAACGCTTTATAAATACCACGATACTTTTCAAATGTTGATAGATTACTACTGACATTAAGTGAGTCAGGTAACAGCGTAATATTCATCAATTGCTCGCTCGTTTTGCCATCAACCGTGACAGTTTCTAAGTACTGAGCATGAATAAACGGGCCAATGACACGCTGCTCATCACTGCTGCTCTTTGCTATCTCAGCCTGTACTTGTTGCTGTAGCTCTGATCGCTCATCGATGAGGTTTTGGATCATAAAAATAGGGATCAATAACAACACGATGAGGCCTATGATTATGATGAGTTTGGTTTCTATTCTTTGTTTCATTGCTTTGCGCTCCATGTATTTCATAAACACAGGGTAACGAAGCTATATGGAGTTACTGAGGTTTTTACATGGAGCTTTTATGGGGTAGGCATTTTTATATGAACGCGGACACCATTGTGAGTATTTTCTATGTTGAGTTGGCTTTTATGTAACTTCACAACTTGCTCAACAAAGTTTAAGCCTAAGCCAGTGCTTTTTTTACCATCTGCTCTAGGTAGAGAATAAAAACGCTCTGTGATGCGTTGAAGCGCGTAATCAGGAATACAAGGCCCCGTATTATCGATAAAAATATCAACTGATGTCGGTTTTTCCGTTACTTGAATGTGGATTTCACCCTCCTCATTAATAAAATCCAATGCATTATCGATAATATTGTATAGCGCTTGCTGAATCAAAAAGGCGTCACCTACACATTGACTATGGACGTCACAATCGAGTGTTACTTGTACCTTTTGCTTTGTGATTCTGGCCACAAACGATCCTTTAATCGCTTCAAATATAGGGCGTATTAATACCTTCTTGCGCTGCTCGAGTTCAGGGAGTTGCTCTAATTTAGTCAGTGCGAGTAACTTATCGATGAGTTGCTGCATTCGCACTGTTTCAGATTCAATATTAGTAGCAAATAGCTGTTGCTTGTCTGTGCTTAATGGGGATTGTAAAATTTCACTCGCCCCTTTGATTGCTGATAAAGGGCTTTTTAATTCATGAGTAAGCGTTTGTACGTAGTGCTCAACATAACCTTTACCATCCAATTGGTTGCGC
Source organism: Pseudoalteromonas sp. H105 (assembly GCF_001469215.1). GTDB lineage: Bacteria > Pseudomonadota > Gammaproteobacteria > Enterobacterales > Alteromonadaceae > Pseudoalteromonas. The sequence goes on along the minus strand of NZ_LOFH01000008.1, from coordinate 2,674 downwards.
ATTTTTTCAAGCGCATCACTCAACAAACTGTATTCATAAAAAACCCTAAACCTTGGCTTAGATGCTTTTTCTCCCCGCCCCATTTTATCGGCATATTTGGCCAGTTTATACAAAGCCCCATTAATACGCCACGCAATCAATGCACCTACCATTAATGCCAACACACTCATCACAACTAACCAACTTAATACGCGATATTTAGACATATTTATAAAAGGTTGTACTGAGCGGTTAGGCTTAGCGACAGTGACTGAGCCAATAATATTATCATTATCGATTATGGGCGCTGCCACATGCATAACTGTTGAAAGGGGATCGTCTTTATCAGTGGCGGTTGAGCGAGCTCCATATTCTCCCCGTAATGTGAGATAAACATCATTCCACTGTGAATAATCTTTACCTATATCTTGCTGCCATGAATCAACCACCACGATTCCCGCAGCATCGGTAATATAAATACGGTGATTCGTCGCTGGCTTGTCTATTCCCCAGATTTTTGCATTTGGCTCCCTACTCCCATATGAATTTACCACAGTAGCGAAACGGCTCTGTGACAGTGTGCCATTGGCTAAATCATCTCGTGCCATGACAGCAAGTAAATTGGCCATATCAACCAAGGTTTCCTCTGTAACCTGACGGATAGTAGGCTTAATCTCACGCATAACCGTTGAACTGACAAAGTAAGTGGTTAACATAACGAGTATAAAATAGAGTAAAAACAACCTAAGCCCGAGCGGAATTTTAGGCCAACGCCTAAGACGAGCTAATGAACGTGTTGAGCGCTTAAATAGGTTCATAAAAGTAACCAAAACCACGTTTAGTATGGATCATTGGCTCATCACACACTATGCGTAATTTGTTTCTTATGGCCTTGATGTGGCTGTCAACATTGCGACTATAAACACTGTCTTGGCAGAGTTGTGCTGATGATAGCAACTGCTCTCGAGAAAATACCTGTTTAGGTGATAACACGAGCTTGTCGAGCAATTTAAACTCAAGAGCAGTTAAATTTAACGGAGCGTTATTAAAGTAATAATCAAAGTTATCACTGTAGAGTCCTGATAGCTCTGTAGGTTCATTAATCTGTGTTTCTCTAACAACATAAGGTTTTAAACGCAGCTTAACGCGAGCAAGCATTTCTCGTGGACTAAATGGCTTTGTCACATAGTCATCGGCACCGATCTCTAATCCAACAACACGATCAATTTCATCATTACGTGCTGTTAAGAAAATAATAGGTAAAGAGGAAAACTCACGGATCTGCTTACATAATTCAAACCCGTTTGCATCAGGTAAGCCAACATCTAAAATCAACAAATCTACATTTGATGTTTTAATAAAATTGAGCCCAGCTCCAGCGGTATCAAACCACTCGACGCAAAAACCATCCATCTCCAGCGTATGGATCAACGTATCTGCTATTGCTTTTTCGTCTTCAATGATCACAACCCGTGCAGTTGTCATACAACTAATTCCTTTACTACAACCTACTATACACATTCATAGTTACAGTAAGTATCAATGCAGTCAATATCATTTATAAGAATGCTATTTGTTCATAATGGCGTGGTTAGGTACTTTGTATAAACCGAGATAGAAAGATTAAACAGCTTGCGACTCCCTAACTATTTCACTTTCCTGCAGACGTGAAAAAGCCCGGCTCATTGAGTCGGACTTTCTTTAATTGGAGCCATGGTGCGCTACGCAGTAGGATGACCTACTTTCGCATAATAAATGCTATACCATCGTTGGCCTTCACGCTGTGTCGTTTCACTACTGAGTACAGCAGGAGGGCGTGGCCTGATGTATTTACTTTATCCCAGACAACAAAAAACCCGTCACATCGCTGTAACGGGTTTCTCTTATTTGGAGCCTGGCGATGACCTACTTTCACATAACAAATGCTACACTATCATCGGCGCTGTTTCGTTTCACTACTGAGTTCGGCATGGGGTCAGGTGGGTCCAAAACGCTATTGTCACCAAGCAAATTTGGTTGTCAGTCCGCATCACTACGCACTAACTAAATTTGGAATTCTGATAATAAAGTTTTCTGTAATCTACTTTAGTCTATTAACTTCTGCGCTTAAACAGTCACATAAAACGCGTTTGGCGTTGTATGGTTAAGCCTCACGGGTAATTAGTACAAGTTAGCTTAACATGTCGCCATGCTTCCACATCTTGCCTATCAACGTTGTAGTCTTCAACGGCCCTTCAGAGACTTTAAAAGTCTAGTGAGAACTCATCTCGAGGCCTGCTTCGCGCTTAGATGCTTTCAGCGCTTATCAGTTCCGAACGTAGCTACCGGGCAATGCCATTGGCATGACAACCCGAACACCAGCGGTTCGTTCACTCCGGTCCTCTCGTACTAGGAGCAACCCCTCTCAATTCTCAAACGCCCACGGCAGATAGGGACCGAACTGTCTCACGACGTTCTAAACCCAGCTCGCGTACCACTTTAAATGGCGAACAGCCATACCCTTGGGACCGACTTCAGCCCCAGGATGTGATGAGCCGACATCGAGGTGCCAAACACCGCCGTCGATATGAACTCTTGGGCGGTATCAGCCTGTTATCCCCGGAGTACCTTTTATCCGTTGAGCGATGGCCCTTCCATTCAGAACCACCGGATCACTATGACCTACTTTCGTACCTGCTCGACGTGTCTGTCTCGC
>NZ_LOFH01000007.1 GCF_001469215.1 Pseudoalteromonas sp. H105 | reverse complement strand
AGTTAGCCGGTGCTTCTTCTGTCAGTAACGTCACAGCTAGCAGGTATTAACTACTAACCTTTCCTCCTGACTGAAAGTGCTTTACAACCCGAAGGCCTTCTTCACACACGCGGCATGGCTGCATCAGGCTTTCGCCCATTGTGCAATATTCCCCACTGCTGCCTCCCGTAGGAGTCTGGACCGTGTCTCAGTTCCAGTGTGGCTGATCATCCTCTCAAACCAGCTAGGGATCGTTGCCTTGGTGAGCCATTACCTCACCAACTAGCTAATCCCACTTGGGCCAATCTTTAGGCGAGAGCCGAAGCCCCCTTTGGTCCGTAGACGTTATGCGGTATTAGCAGTCGTTTCCAACTGTTGTCCCCCACCTAAAGGCATGTTCCCAAGCATTACTCACCCGTCCGCCGCTCGTCAGCAAAGTAGCAAGCTACTTTCTGTTACCGCTCGACTTGCATGTGTTAGGCCTGCCGCCAGCGTTCAATCTGAGCCATGATCAAACTCTTCAATTAAAAGTTTTTTGTCTTTCGACAGCTCAATGAATTCTGAATTTATTTAATATCTTTCGATATTGAATTGACTGTGCTGCAATTCCTACCGAAGTAGTTATTGCTGTTGGTCACTCAGTTTCAATTGAGACTCTAAATTTTTTGCCTCACTACCTAAGTAGCTTGGCTGTTAGAACTCAATCTGTACGAGTGCCCACACAGATGATTGCTTTATATTGTTAAAGAACGTTGCGGTTAAAGTGTTTACTTTATCTCGCTAGGGCTGCGCATGTTACGCTTTCCATTTTTTTTGTCAATACTTAATTTTAAACTTTCTAAAAAATCTAAACTCAAGTTTTACTCGACTTACTGAGTAGCTGCTTGCCTCGCTAAGCGTTGCCTGCTCTGCCGTCTCAGTGGGGTCGCATTATAGGGAGAACAGATTTTTACGCAAGCATTTTTTTAAGTTATTTGTAATTAATTAGCATTTGGTACAATTTTCAAACGAACAGTGTAAAAACACAGCTAAACTAGCCACAAAACAACCCAAATATCCAAGTTAACTTTATAGTTGAACCTGATTCACACCGTTTAAAATAGAATTATTACTTTAAAAGGCCCCCTTGCACTTGAACATACACAAAATCGAATATACACTTTATTGCATATTAAGTATTAGGCGTTATTTATGAGTAATCAACCTTCAACTAAGCGTTCGGTTTTATTCCTTTGTACTGGTAACTCCGCTCGCTCACAAATGGCTGAAGCATTACTTCGTCACAAAGCAAGCGAGCTATTTGATATCTCCAGTGCAGGCACGTCACCAGAATTGATTGATCCCCGCACCTTAGATGCGCTTGAAAAGTTTGGTTTGACTATAGATGACCTTAAATCTAAAAGTGTCGATGAGCTCTCAGACCAAGAGTTTGACTTTGTTATCACCCTTTGTGATAAAGCAAATCAAGAATGCCGTAATTTCCCTGGTGCCAAGGCGCAATTAGCTTGGGACTTTCCAGACCCTAAAGAACGAAGTTGTAACAACCCTTTTTCTACTACATTAAGTGAATTAAATAATCGCTTGTCTATGTTTCTACTTTTAGAAAGTAAAAACCAGCCAAATAATGAGACGGCATCAAGCCAACGTATTGATGAACAAATCTCTGAACTTGATACCTTTACGATTGATCCTATTTCATTTTATAAGTGCTTAACTGACGAGATACGCATAAAAACATTGATGCTTACTAATTATCACGGCGAGCTATGTGTATGCGAATTGATGGAGGCTCTACAAGAAAACAGTCAACCCAAAGTGTCGCGTAATTTAGCTGTTTTAAAGCGAGCGGGTATTATCATTGATAGAAAGCATGGCCAATGGGTATTCTATAGAATTAATCCGGACCTACCGATATGGACTAAAAAAGTGATCAGTGAAACAACTGAAAACAACCTTCCTCTTATATCTAACAACCTGGACAACCTCGCAAACATGCGGAACCGCCCAAGTAAAACCGACTTTTGTCGCTAATATAGGAGATCACAATGGGAATTTTTGAACGATACTTATCTCTTTGGGTTGGCCTAGCCATCGTCACTGGTGTTGTGCTTGGCCAGTGGCTGCCTGATGTATTTCAAATGATTGCTGATTTTGAAATAGCCCATGTAAATATTGCCGTTGCAGTTTTTATTTGGGTGATGATCTTTCCGATGATGGCGCAAATTGATTTTTCGTCAATTAAAGATGTAGGTAAAAACCCAAAAGGCTTAATCCTTACGCTGATCATCAACTGGTTCATTAAACCCTTCACTATGGCTGCGCTTGGCTGGTTGTTCTTTAATTTTATATTTGCCGACTTAGTTGATGCACAATCTGCGCAAGCGTATATAGCAGGCATGATTTTACTGGGTGTTGCACCGTGTACTGCCATGGTATTTGTATGGTCGCAACTCACTAAGGGTGATGCTAATTACACGCTAATTCAAGTATCTGTTAATGATGTAATTATGATTTTTGCATTTGCACCTATATCCGCCCTGCTGCTAGGTGTTAGTGATATTCAAGTACCGTGGGAAACACTACTTATATCTGTGGTGTTATATGTATTACTGCCATTAACTGCGGGAGTGCTTGCCCGTAAGGCTTTAAATAAAGGCCAAGATGAGCATGCACTTGAACAATTTTTAGCTAAGTTAAAACCATGGTCTATGGTTGGGCTAATAGCAACGGTGGTTTTACTATTTGGTTTTCAAGCGAATACGATTATTTCAGAGCCACAAACGATTGTACTCATTGCTATTCCACTGATTATTCAAACATACGGTATTTTTATCATTGCTTATGCTGCCGCTATTTGGATGAAATTACCACAAAAAATAGCCGCGCCTTCTTGTTTAATTAGTACTTCAAACTTTTTTGAACTCGCTGTCGCGGTCGCTATTTCATTATTTGGTTTACACTCTGGCGCAGCACTTGCCACCGTTGTTGGAGTATTAGTAGAAGTACCTGTGATGCTATCGCTGGTTGCAATCATAAACCGCACCCACCATTGGTTTAAATAAAGATAAAAGAGGATTTTATAATGCAACTTCACCCGTTTGACACATTAACTTTAGATAATGGTGCAAAACTTATTTTTACACCTTGCCCTGGTACTAAACAAGCATCCCTTGAAGAGTCCGTACATACACTTAAACAAGCAGGGACCAGCATGTTACTGACACTGATGTATGATCATGAAATGGCTAAAAATAGCATAGAGCAACTCCCAACACTTTGCACTGAGCATGGTATCACTTGGTTACAACTGCCTATATTAGATGATGAGGCACCAGCAAAAGAGTTTGAAGTGAAGTGGCTACAATATAAAGAGGCTATTCTCGACGCTGTCAATAACCAAGCAACTATTGCGGTACATTGTAAAGGCGGTACAGGCCGCACGGGCTTAGTAATTGCACTTATTTTACTTATTCATGGTTGCCCTAGCGACAAAATCATGCAGCAGGTACAGCAAATAAGGCCTAAAGCACTTAGAAATACGTTTCAACTTAATTATTTTAATTCACAGTTATAATCGAAACTAAGGAATACACAATGACGATTAAAGTAGGTATAAATGGTTTTGGCCGTATGGGTCGCTTGTCTATGCGTGCAGCGTTTGATTGGGATGATATAGAAATCGTCCACATTAATGATCCTGCTGGTAACGCTGAAACTTTCGCTCATTTAATGACATTTGATTCAGTACACGGCAAGTGGCATCACGAAGCAAGCCACACCAACAATGCCATTATTATAAACGGTAAAGAAATTGGCTTTAGTCAAAATACTAAAACACAAGAGACTGATTGGTCGCAATGTGATGTGGTAATTGAAGCGTCCGGTAAAATTAAAACTAAAGCACGACTGCAAGCTTACCTTGCTCAAGGTGTAAAGCGCGTTGTGGTGACAGCGCCGGTAAAAGAAGACGGTATTTTAAATGTTGTGATGGGTGTAAACGACCACCTTTATAATAAAAATACTTACCCAATCGTAACGGCTGCATCATGTACAACAAACTGCTTAGCGCCTGTTGTTAAAGTTATTCATGAAAAAATTGGCATCAAACATGGTTCAATCACCACGATTCACGACATAACAAATACTCAAACAATTATTGATGCCCCACATAAAGACTTACGCCGTGCGCGTTCATGTGGCACGAGTTTAATTCCTACCACTACAGGGTCAGCAACAGCTATCACGCATATTTTCCCTGAATTAAAAGGCAAATTAAACGGTCACGCGATTCGCGTACCACTGACTAATGCATCAATCACTGATTGTGTGTTTGAACTTGAACGCGGCACAACGGTCGATGAAGTTAATACCTTACTTAAAGATGCAGCCGCGGGTGAGCTTAAAGATATTATGGGCTATGAAGAGCGCCCGCTTGTGTCTATCGATTATAAAACTGACCCTCGCTCAAGTGTTATCGATGCTCTTTCAACCATGGTGATCAACGAGACACAAGTAAAACTCTACGTGTGGTACGACAATGAGTGGGGTTATGCAAATCGTACGGCAGAACTTGTGCGCAAAGTTGGCTTAGCTGACAAGGAATAAATACCGTGGACCGATTGAAAGCACTCCCCCCACAAATAAAGCAATACTTAATAATTACTGGTAATTATTGGGCATTTACCCTTACTGATGGCGCATTGCGTATGCTGGTTGTTTTGTATTTTCACCAGCTAGGTTATAGCCCTATTAGCATTGCCATGCTTTTTTTGTTTTATGAAGTTTTTGGGGTGATCACTAATTTAGTGGGTGGATGGCTTGGTGCACGATTCGGTCTCAACAAAACCATGAATATTGGCTTAGGCTTGCAAATTGCTTCCCTAGCCATGCTCATGGCTCCCGTTGAATTGCTTACAGTATTGTATGTTATGGTCGTGCAAGCATTGTCTGGGATCGCAAAGGATCTCAATAAAATGAGTGCAAAAAGCGCGATTAAGCTTCTAGTCCCGCCAGATGCACAAGGACAATTATACAAATGGGTGGCTATTTTAACGGGGTCGAAAAATACGCTGAAAGGGGTTGGTTTTTTCTTAGGTGGGTTATTACTTACCTTACTAGAGTTTCATGGTGCAATACTTAGCATGCTAATTATGCTGTGTTTAGTCTGGGTATTTAGCCTATTCACATTAAAAGAAGATTTAGGCAAAGCTAAAAATAAAGCTAAGTTCAGTGAATTATTTTCAAAGAGTAAAGCTATCAATGTGCTATCTGCAGCAAGGCTATTTTTATTCGGGGCAAGAGATGTCTGGTTTGTTGTTGCTTTGCCTGTATTTTTAGCCGCAACGTTTGACTGGGATCATTGGTGGGTGGGTGGCTTTATGGCCTGCTGGGTTATCGGCTATGGCATAGTACAATCTTTTGCACCTGCCTTCACGGGGAAAAAATCAGGTCATCCTTCTAGTGGCCGTAGTGCATTTTTGTGGGCCTGCTATCTAAGTGTTATCCCAATAATGATTGCATTGGCATTACATTATAACGTCTATATTCAAGCATCCATTATTATCGGCCTACTTTTGTTTGGTGCTGTATTTGCAATAAACTCATCATTACATAGCTACTTAATTGTGAGCCTTGCCGATAGTGATGGCGTGTCATTAGATGTTGGGTTTTACTATATGGCGAATGCCATGGGCAGACTTATTGGAACTATTTTATCTGGTTGGGTATATCAAATGTATGGGCTAGAAGCGTGCTTATGGATCTCAAGTAGTTTTATTGCAATGGCAGCAATATTATCTTTATTTTTACCTCAATCACACAATTATCAGCAATGATGAGTGTGCATACGCTGACTAAATGCTAAAAACGGGTAACTAAGTAGGCATTTTTTTAGCTTTTTAACCAAAGTATCGTATATTTAAAGACAGTAATTAACTACAGAGTTGCACCCATGTTCCTTACTCGTTTAATTTACGCAAGCCGAATTACAGAAAGCTTTTCAAACTCTAGCATTGAGCACATTATCAAAAAAGCATCTGAGGATAACGTCAAAAATCACATAACAGGCATGTTATGTTTTAATAGTAACTATTTCTTGCAATGTTTAGAGGGATCACGCACGCAAGTAAATCAAACCTATAAACGAATTTTAAATGATGAACGCCACACTGACATAACCCTGCTTTGCTATGATGAGATTGCTGTTAGGGAGTTTGCTAACTGGTCAATGGGATATGTACCTTCTTCAAGCCTCAGCAGCCCTATAAACCTTAAGTTTTCCGGCGGCAGTGATTTTAATCCATATAAAATATCAGGAGACAGCGCATATAAAATGATGTTGGAGTTAAAAAGATTATTGCCATCAATAGAATGAATAGATTTAGAAATAAACGGAAGATTTTTTAAAGTGGTGGCCCCTCCCAGACTCGAACTGGGGACCTAACGATTATGAGTCGTGTGCTCTAACCAACTGAGCTAAGGGGCCACTTTTTATTAGCGTGTTATACACAGCTAAATTTTGAAGCGTTTAGTCACTTGATTGACTAAAGCGGGTTGCAGTATAAAAAGTTTTTACTGGCTTGTCACTAGCAAAAACCTTTATTTTAACAATCTGTAAGCCAACTGCCTAAATAGTAATCGCCACAATGCGTTATAGTGGTGTTTATAGCAATTTTAGCTTTAAAAACCACCTTCAAAGCACATAACACAAAGTTAGCAGTATTGCCCTGCTGCAAAACCACAACTCCACGCATACTGAAAATTATAGCCGCCCAGCCAACCCGTTACGTCGGTTACTTCACCAATAAAGTACAGACCTTGGGCTTTTTTCGCTTCAAAGGTTTTTGAACTAAGTTCGTCGGTGTCTACGCCGCCGAGTGTAACTTCTGCGGTGCGATAACCCTCTGTTCCGTTAGGCTTGATTTTCCAGTTATGAATGTAACTAGCTAGTTCGTCAATTTGGCTATGAGTGAGCTGATTTACGTTGCAATCAGGGATTGCTTTGCTTTCATGTAAAATTTCAATAAAGCGTTTTGGTAAAATAGTCGCGAGACTATTTTTTAATGATTTTTGTGCTTGGGTTTCTCGCCATGTTGCTAGCTGCTCTTTTAAATCAAGCTCTGGCAATAAGTTTATTGATACCGCCTGGCCCGCACGCCAAAACGAGCTTATTTGTAATATAGCAGGGCCGGATAAACCACGATGAGTAAAGAGAATATTTTCTTTAAAAGTCGTGCCATCTTCGCTACTAACAATACATGGAATACTAATACCTGATAACCCTTCAAAGCGATCTTTATCATGTTGGTGCAAGGTAAATGGTACAAGAGCGGCCATGGTAGGTAATACTTTTAAGCCAAATTGTTCAGCAATTTTATAGCCAATTGGTGTGGCACCCAACTTTGGCATTGTTAAACCACCAGCAGCAACTACCAATGATTCACACTGATAGGTTTCTTGCTCTGTAATTACCTGATATCCAGTATCAGTTTTTGCAACATTTATTACTTCATTACGAAGCGCAACATTTACCCCTGCCCACTCGCACTCAGTTAGCAAAATATCAACAATGTCTTGTGCACTGTTGTCGCAAAATAACTGCCCAAGCGTTTTATGGTGATAGGCTAAACCATGGCGATCGACCAATTCAATAAAGTCATGCTGGGTATATCGACTTAGGCATGATTTAACAAAATGAGGGTTGCCACATAAGTAGTTTTCAGGGCTGGCATTTTCGTTGGTGAAGTTACAACGTCCTCCTCCGCTTATCAAAATTTTACGCCCAGGCTTTTTCCCCATATCAAGTACTGTAACATTGCGTCCGCGGTAACCAGCTTGTGCAGCGCACATCAAACCTGCGGCACCGGCACCAATCACTATTACATCTACTTGGGTCATTTACTTATCTCGTTGAAGTTTTTTTGGATTATAACAAACTTAGCGCAACAAACTGAGATGTATTTAACTATTAAATTAATCACAATAAAGATTTTATTGGGATTATCACAACCTGAAAAGCAATACTTTAAGACCAAACAAATAGCCATTATTAAATACAAAACCACTATTTAGCCATTTAAACTTCTCTATATAACTAAAATGGAGACAGACATAACGAAACGTTATTTTCACCTTTTTAACAGATCGTTTACTTTTGTACCCCTTCACAAGTATTCATTGTGAAGTAATAAATAACAATCTAGGGATAATTATGACAACAACAAGTTTTAAAAAGTGTGCATTAGCGCTCACATTGGGTACGCTATTTACTGCAACGACTAGCATGGCTAATCCTAGCCAATCAATCATGCCATCAATGGCTGAAACAACGGCAAAACTTCAGGGCCAAGACCCTTTAGGTACGCGTTTCATTATCAAATATAAAAACAATACAAGTGAAATGGCGACACTTTCGGCTGTGGATGCTAGCCCACAGATGATGAACAAAAAAGCGCAAGGGTTTGTTAAAAACTTTACAAGTAAAAAAGGCAAAGTAAAAGCACAGTACGTTCGTGCTATGGCTTTAAACAATCACCACGTTATGCGTGCAGACAAAAAATTAAGCGCTTCTGAAGCACAAGAATACATGCAAGACGTTATCGCAACCGGTAACGTCGAGTATATTGAAATTGACCAAATGCTTAAACCATTTGCAACGCCAAACGATCCTCGCTATTCAGATCAGTGGCATTACTTTGAACAAGCCGGTGGTTTAAACTTGCCAACTGCATGGGATACAGCCACAGGTAGTGGCGTAACGGTTGCAGTACTTGATACGGGTTATCGCCCACACATTGATTTAAATGGTAATATTTTACCTGGCTACGATATGATTTCAGATACATTTGTAGCAAATGATGGTGGTGGCCGTGATAGTGATGCACGCGATCCAGGTGATGCGGTTGCTGCTGGCGAATGTGGCAACAACGGTGCTCAAGGGTCAAGCTGGCATGGTACTCACGTTGCTGGTACAGTTGCAGCCGTTTCAAATAATGGTGAAGGTGTTGCCGGTGTTGCTTATGACGCGAAAGTTGTTCCTGTTCGTGTGCTTGGCAAATGTGGTGGTTTAACATCAGATATTGCTGATGGTATTATCTGGGCTTCTGGTGGTTCTGTTTCTGGGGTTCCTAGCAACGCAAACCCTGCAGATGTCATTAATATGAGTCTGGGTGGTAGCGGTTCATGTAGTTCAACAACGCAATCTGCAATCAACCAAGCACGTGGCAATGGTGCTGTTATTGTTATTGCCGCTGGTAATGACAACGATAACTCAGCGAACTACAATCCAGGTAACTGTAGTGGCATAGTTAATGTTGCATCGGTTGGCCGTAACGGTGGCCGCGCATACTACTCAAACTACGGTAGTAACATCGATGTTGCAGCACCTGGTGGCGCACAAAGTTTTGCTAATGATTCTGAAGGCGTGCTTTCAACACATAACTCAGGTTCATCAAGCCCTTCAAGCGATAGTTATCATTACTCACAAGGTACGTCTATGGCGGCACCTCATGTTGCAGGTGTAGCTGCTCTAATTAAGCAAGCTAAGCCGTCTGCAACTCCGGATGAAATTGAAAGCATTCTAAAATCAACAACTCGTTCATTTGCTGCAACATGTAACAATTGCGGAACAGGTATTGTTGATGCTGCCGCTGCGGTTGCAGCTGCAACAGGTGGTACACCACCACAACCAGGCGGTAATGAATTGCTAGATGGACAAGCACAAACCGGCTTAAATGGCGCTGCTAGCAGCGAAACTTTCTACACAATGACTGTCCCAAGCGGTGCAACCAATGTGACTTTCACTATGAGTGGTGGTACGGGTGATGCTGACTTATACGTACGTGCAGGCAGTGCACCGACAACTTCAACCTATGATTGTCGTCCATATAAAGGTGGTAACAGCGAAGAGTGTTCTATCGATAACCCTACAGCAGGCACTTACCACGTAATGCTACGCGGATACTCTGCCTATTCTGGCGTAAGTTTAGTCGGTAACTTAACAACGCCTGGCGGTGGTACAGGTACTCCGCAACCAGGTGGCGGTACAGTTGAAAATGTATCAGCAAATGCAGGCCAATGGAAACATTATACATTAGATGTTCCAGCAGGTATGGCAAGCTTTACTGTGACAACGTCGGGCGGTTCAGGTGATGCTGACTTATTCGTTAAGTTTGGTAGTCAGCCTACATCGTCAAGCTATGATTGTCGTCCATATAAAAATGGTAATGCTGAAACATGTACATTTAGCAACCCGCAAGCAGGTACTTGGCACATGAGCGTTAACGCCTACAGAACCTTCTCTGGCTTAACGATTGATGCACAGTATCAACCTTAAGTAATAAAAGAGAAGCCTAGTTTATTAGGCTTCTCTTTAACCAGTTCCCCTGGTAATTTTTAGCCGAGCTTTGCTCGGCTTTTTTGCTAAAGTGTAGCTAACACAGCCTCAGCACGGCTCACTGCAAAATCTTTATCTTGCTCAACATACAAACCAGTCACGGTTTGATTTTCTACAACCATTGCATAACGCGTTGAGCGCACACCACCAAACCCAGCAGTGTCTTTGTCTAAACCTAAAGCTTTAGTGAAACTTGCATCACCGTCTGCCAGCATGTCAATTTCTTGCGCATTATGCTGCTCACCCCATGCCTTCATAACAAAAGCATCGTTTACTGATACACAATAAATAGCATCAATGCCTTTGGCTTTAATTTTATCTGCAAGCGCAATAAACTCAGGCAGATGTGCATTTGAGCACGTTGGAGTAAACGCACCAGGTACTGCAAATACAACGACTTTTTTGCCTAAAAAAAGCTCATCACTGGTAAGGGTTTGCAGCCCATCTTCTGTTAATTTTGTTAGGCTAACTGATGGTAATAACTTACCTTGAGTAATCATATTCTTTCCTTTACTGTTTCATCATGTGTGAAGATTTTTTAATGTTTGAAATTAAGTGTAATGTACCAGCCAAGGCATTACTATTAATGCCATCATAGAAAACAAAATTCACTTTCAACTGGGGGTTCCCTCTCTGTTATCATGAATTTGAGTGCACTTAACTTACAATTCCCAAAGGTTGAGCTGTTTTCCATGCACCTCGCGTAAAATCAGGAATATCCACTGATGAACTTCGATTACTCACTGACTGAGCTGATAGTGGCGAAATAACTGACCATGCAGCGCCATCGTAAACATCTTGATCGAGTGCTTCACCATTTCGTAAGCAATAGATCATGCGCCAAAACATCAGGAAGTCCATACCACCATGCCCGCCATTTCGTTGCGCTTCTTCGCCCATCTTAACCCACAATGGATGATCGTATTTTTTATACCATGGAGCCATGTCATGATCCCACTCATGAAAGCTCTTTTCACTTCCCTTTTCAAGTGCGATTCTATTTGGAAAGCCAGCAAACACACCATTTGTCCCTTGAATCAAATTATGACGAGAGTAAGGCCTTGGTGTCGTTGTATCGTGCTGTACCATAATGCTTCGACCCTTCACTGTTTTGATAAGTGTCGTGTTCATATCTCCGGCAATATAATTAAGCTGATTTCGCTGGTGATCTGATGGGAACTCTTGCTCTGCATATGCTTTTCGGCCAAGCGCAGGTGAACTCATAGAGGTTAAAAAGTCAAAGCGATCGCCTCTGTTGATATTCATGTACTGAGAAACGGGGCCTAAGCCATGAGTTGGATATAAGTTTCCATCACGCTCTGCATGCCATTGTGTACGCCATGAACCTGTTTTATGCGCTACCTCTTTCATTTGCCAACGAAGCTCATGAATATAAGCGGCTTCACCATGCAGTAGCTCACCAAATAGTCCTTGGCGAACCATATTAAGCACCATTAACTCATCACGCCCGTAGTTAACGTTTTCCATCATCATGCAGTTCTTTTGCGTACGCTCTGCCGTATCAACAATTTGCCACATTTCCTCTACAGTTAACGCTAAAGGCACTTCAACAAATGCATGTTTACCGCTATTCATGGTGTCGATCGCCATAGGTGCATGCCACACCCAAGGCGTGGAAATGATGACAATATCGATATCATCACGCTCAAGCATTGTTTGGTATGATTTATCTGCGCCTGAATACAATGCTGGCTTTGCTAAACCTCTTTCTGTTAGGTAATTTGATGAACGCTCAAGTACTTCTTCATGAGTATCACATATCGCAACGATTTGAGTGCCATCGATGTGACTCATTCTTTTGACGTGGCCAAATCCACGCTGGCCAACACCAATAAACCCAACCCGCACAACATCCATTTTGGGGGTAATTAAACCGATGACTGACTGCCCTTGTTGCGAAGGAATGATAGGAGTATTAGATGTTGCGCAGCCGGCTACAACGCTGGCTGCGGCAGCTGCACTGGCGGCCTTCAAAAAGTCGCGGCGATTAAACTGTTTCATTATTTTTTTCCTTGATTAACCTCACTTTAACTTACCTAAAATAGGTGTAGAGGTAAAGTCGACCAAGGTAGTTAACAAAAATATGAGATGAGGTAAGAGAAGTGAAGCCTAGCGCACGACACACTAGGCTTATTTATTATACGTCGCTTATTATTGCTTTGAGCGTTTGCTTTTTCGAAAGAATATCACGGTAAAGTGCAAACTGATTTTGAGCACGTTCGAGATTATGTGTTGCATGTTTAGTTGCAAAGTAATTGTCGCCATCGATGTAGTCAGTTAAAAAGCGCAAACCGATCATAAAGGTCATCACTTTTGTACCCAACCAGAAGCTTTGCTTCTCTGCATCGGTAATTAGCCCTTTTAGAGGTTCGAGATAGCCTTTTACCACAGCCGCAAAAATCTCTTCACGCACACGCACATTATCTAAGTTCGTTGAATCTTCTTCTTCTGGTGAACAAAAAGTACGTACCATATCGCCAAAATCATACAGCCAATAACCAGGCATGCAGGTATCTAAATCAATAACCGCTTTAGCCGTATGTGATTTATTACAAAACAACATGTTATTAATTTTTGTATCATTGTGACAAGGCCTAACAGGCACATTGCCCACCAAGGCTTTTAACTCATCAATCAAACCAAACTGAGACAAGCAAAAATCAACCTCAGACTGACAACTTGCTAAACGCGAAACCGGATCTTTTTCAATCACCGCTTTTAAGTTTTTGCCTCGCATGGCCAAATTATGAAAGTCAGGAATAACATGATGAAGTTGTTCAGCATCAAAATCTTCTAATGCCGCTGCAAACTGTCCAAATGCATTGGCGGCAACTTCTGCTTGTGAAGTATTAGATACTACGTCTTCACTATAACTGCCGCCAATAAATTCGAGGGCACGCCAGACACCTTCATCACAATCAACTAAGAATTCACTTGAATGAGTGGGTACATGCCTAATAATATCTAACTCATAATCTCCTGATTGGTGCTTTTTAGTTAAATGGCGCTCAATAAGTCGGGCATTCTTAACTAACATATCGGGCTCAGGAAACACTTCAGTATTTAACTTTTGTACTACCAAGGACTTTTCCGGCATTGTTAATAGCATCGTGCTATTAATATGGCCGTTACCGATTGGTTTTATGCTTACGCATTCAGCGCCAAGCCCAAAGCTTTCTGACAACTGCACTGCAACTGGGTCTAACTTCATACCTATTTCACTATTTTCGTGCCCAGAAAAGGGCTGGGATGGGATTACCTCATCCATGGCGTAGTTCATATAATTTCCCCGCAACATCCTGTAACTCAGACTTATAAGTCACGCCATACCACGACTCTTGGGCCGTATAAACGCACACTTTTTGTTTATTATTAATAATTGATTGCTGTATTTGATCGGGTAAATAATACTCCCTTTTGACATCGCTGTCATCCATTTCTAAAAACGCATTAAAGCCACGCTCCAAATGTTCAAATAAAGACGGCGTAATACCCCAAAAACTCATTGAGCTTAAGGCGTCTAAAGCTACTTTTTTACGTTCGCCTGATGCGCTAATGCCGGTTAACTCTGTATCGCTTTTAGTTATATTTAAGTACTCCTCCACCTCTTGTAAGTAACCACTTTTAACTTGGCAAATCCCTCTATTAACACCACCTTGTGCTGATAATGTGTCTTCGATAGGGTATCCGACCATGGCCCAACTTTGTTGAGACTTAAAATGATTACTGAGTATTTTGAATGACGAAGCACCGTAGTAGTCATCCGCTGTGATCACAATAGCAGGATTTTTAATGTGCTGTTTGGCACATAATAATGCGTGACCTGTCCCCCAAGGTTTCACTCGTTGATTTGCTAATTCAACAAAGCGCTGTGGGACTGAATCAATGCGCTGCTCAACCAGTATCACTTCGAGCCCTTGCGGTAATCGAGGTACAATTGTGCTTTCAATTTCGGCTCTAACAGCTTGGTTAATAATAAGTACAACTTGAGTAACCCCGACTGAATATGCATCAGCGATACTTAACTCCATTATTGTACAACCTAACCCAGTGACTTCTGCTATTTGCTTATTGCCACCAAAACGACTACCTAGACCGCCCGCAAGCACAACCAAGCTTAACGAATGCGTATTTCCGTCCATGCCAAACTCTTATAATGTGTATTACGAGGAATTGTATCAGTTTTCATTGATAGGTCTAGCTGAACGCATAGAGGAAATAACAGCGACACAATAAAAACGGCGGCTTGATCAGCCACCGTTTAGGCACTTTGCTTAACACTGAAGCATGAATAATTTAGTATTTATTCCAAAACTATTACCAAATTTTTACGCGTTCTTCTGGTTTTATGTACATTTCGTCACCTTCTTTGACATCAAATGCTTGATAAAATTCTGGCATGTTAGACAAAATTCCGATTACACGGTAATGGCTTGGTGAGTGAGAATCTGTCATGAGTCGGTTGCGTAACTCTTCATCACGATATTTACGACGCCAGATTTGTGACCACCCCATAAAGAAACGCTGATCCCCCGTGTAACCATCAATGATGGGGGCTTTCGTTTCACCTAGAGATAACTGGTATGCGGTATAAGCAACAGTTAATCCACCTAAATCACCAATATTCTCACCTAAAGTAAGCTCGCCATTCACGGGGGCATCTTCAAATGGTTTATATTCATTATATTGTGCAACAAGCTGTGCTGTTCGCTCTTCAAACTGTTTTAGGTCTGTGTCGCTCCACCAGTTACGTAGATTACCATCTCCATCATATTTTGCGCCTTGGTCATCAAAACCATGGCCCAATTCATGACCAATAACCGCACCGATAGCTCCATAATTAACTGCATCATCAGCCTCTAAATTAAAGAACGGTGGTTGTAATATCGCTGCTGGAAATACGATTTCATTATTAACAGGGTTATAATATGCGTTAACCGTTTGTGGCGTCATATGCCATTCAGACCGATCAACAGGCTGGCCGAGCTTCGCGGTCATATCAGCATACGACCATTCACTATAACGAATATAATTGCCAACTAAGTCATTCGCTTTGATTTCTAACTTAGAATAATCTTTCCATTTGTCAGGGTAACCAATCTTAGGCGTAAACTTGTCCAGCTTTTCTTTTGCTGCCAATTTTGTTTCGGGGCTCATCCATTCAAGATTTTCAATAGCAACGCTATAACCGCGGATCACGTGATCGACTAACTCTTCCATTCGTGCTTTGGCTTCAGGTGGAAAGTTTTCTTTAACGTAAACCTTACCAAGAATTTCACCCAAAACGTTATTAGAGGCATCCACCGTTTTCTTCCATAATGGCGCTTGTTCTTTTACGCCTCTCAAGGTGGTGCTATAAAAGTCAAAATTTAAGTCAACTAAGTCTTTGTTTAAGAACCTTGCATGATTACTAACAAAATGAAACTTTAGGTAGTTTTTCCATGTGTCTAAATCCGTACTGTTATAAATATTGGCAAACTTTTCAAAATAGCTAGGCTGGCCAATAATAATATCAGCGGAGTCTACTCCAGAGGCTGTAAAATACGCCTCTAAGTCAAACGAACCCGTTAACTTGCTTGCATCAGCGATGCTCATCTTATTGTATGATTTGGTTGCATCACGGCTTTCTACCCTGCTCCATTGAGCCTGTGCAATCATTTTTTCTAACGCTAAAATAGTGTGTGCGGCCTCTTGCGCATTGTCTACATTTGCTCGTTCAAGTACAGCAGTAATGTATGCCTTATACTCTTCTCGTATTTTACTAAATTTTTCGTCATCTTTTACATAATAATCACGATCAGGTAAACCTAAACCTGACTGATAAGCATAAAGAGCATATTCACTCGAATTTTTAGCGTCATTGTTAACATACCAACCAAACGGTACGCTACCACCTTGAACTCGCAACTGAGCCATTAACGTGACTAAATCACTTTTTACTTTAACATCATCAATATTCATTAACACTGGCGATAACGGTTGAATCCCCAAAGCTTCACGTTGGGCTTCATTCATATAGCTATTATAAAATGCGGCTAATTTGAATTCATCTGTACCAGCTTGAGCTGCTTTGTTCGCTGCTGCATTTTCCAATACGGCCTTCATTGCTTTTTGAGAGTCGTCATATAGCTGGGTGAAAGAGCCATAATTAGATTTATCACCGGGAATTTCTGTCGTCTTTAACCATTCACCGTTCACGTGATAGTAAAAGTCATCTTGCGCTCGCACTGATTTATCTATATTTGCTAGTTCTATTCCTGAGTCTAATTGCTGCTCATGTTTAACCTGCACTTGAGATGCTGATGTTTCTGATTGTTGTTTTTCACCACATCCTACCAAGCCCAACGCAAGTGCAATACTTGCTGCCGTTAGCGTTACTTTTTTCATGGAATTCTCGTTTATTAGCTATTATTTGAATATTTAGAAGCAATAACTTCATTGTTCTATTCGCTTCCAACATCTTAAACCTGAACTATCAAACAATAAATGGCTTAGCACAGCCTATCGACATTAATGTGTAACAAAGTTTATCAGTTAGCGTGTAATGCAATTCATCGCAGGGCTGTTGTACACATTACTTCAACCATCTATAAGTTTGCAGACACAAAAAAACCGCTAAAAAGCGGCTTTTTATATTATTTACGTTTTATTTTACAACACGTAAATGGGAACCTTTTTTCTTGTCAGGTTTAGATGACACAGGCTCATCAATGATTGGTTCATCAACTAATTCAACCGTCTCTGGCTGTAGTGCAAAATCGTCTTCGTCCTCTAAAAACTCTTCTGCGGTAAATACTGTTCCTTCACCGTTTTCACGTGCATATATTGCAAGTACAGCACCTATTGGTACATATACTTGCATTGGTTGACCACCAAATCGAGCATTAAAACTCAATTGTTGGTTATCCATTGAAAACTGTGTAACGGCTGACGGGCTTACATTCAATACAATTTGACCATCTTGAACAAATTGCGTTGGAATTTGCACTGCAGGAAAATCAGCATTCACAACAAGATGTGGTGTACACTGATTATCAACAATCCAATCAAAAAATGCACGAAGCAAATAAGGACGATTAGAGGTCATTACAAACGGATCTCGCGCTCAGCTTCTGTCAAAGAAGCTTGGAAAGATTCACGTTCAAATAAACGAATCATGTACTCTTTCATTTCTTTAGAGCCTGCACCATTTAGCTCAATACCAAGCTCTGGTAAACGCCATAATAATGGTGCTAAGTAACAATCAACTAAACTGAACTCCTCGCTCATAAAATATGGCGCTTCAGTGAAAATTGCTGATACAGCCAAAAGTGCTTCTGTAAGCTCTTTACGTGCTTGAACAGACTCTGCGCCGTTAGCATAAATCTTTGCTGCTAGGCTATACCAATCAGTGTCGATACGGTGCATCATTAAACGGCTACGACCACGCATTACCGGGTAAACAGGCATTAGTGGAGGGTGAGGAAAACGCTCATCAAGGTATTCCATGATGATGTTTGCCTGATATAAACCAAGCTCACGGTCAATCAGTGTGGGCACTGTACCGTAAGGGTTAATTTCGTGAAGTGCTTCTGGCAGATTATCCTTTTCAGCCAAATGAATATCTACACTTACACCTTTTTCTGCAAGTACAATGCGTACTTGATGACTGTACATACAGTTAGCACCAGAAAAAAGGGTCATTACCGGGCGCTTATTGGCAGCTACGGCCATGCCTACCTCCATTATATAACTAAAACAGCAATAGGGGCTTAAGCCCCTATTGCAAAATTACCTTTAAATATGTTCAAGATTAATGAACATCTCTCCAGTATTCTTTTTTCAGCATGAATGCCAAGATAAAGAGGATAATTAAGAATCCAATTACCTTAATACCTAACGCTTCTGACTCAAGACGTGTAGGTTCACCCACATACTCAAGGAAGTTAGTTAAGTCACGAACCGCTTGGTCGTATTCATCCACACTCATTTCGCCACTACCATCTGTCTCAATGCCGACGACTTTAGTCACTTTCTGACCGTTTTCTTCAACTTCTTCAACAATAGGTGTTGGCAAACCCTGCAATTCTTGCAGAACGTGCGGCATACCTACCGATGGAAATAGCGTATTATTTACGCCAAATGGACGAGATTCGTCTTTGTAAAATGATTTCAAATAAGTATATATCCAATCACTTCCACGAACACGTGCAACATTAGTCAAATCAGGTGGCGCTGCGCCAAACCATTTTGCTGCATCATCTTTTGCCATCGAATTGGTAATGTGGCTACCGACTTTTGAACCATCAAAAATAAGCTGCTCTTGGCCAACTTCCGTTGGAATACCAATATCACGGAAAGTACGTTCATAACGCTGATACTGCATTTGGTGGCAACCAAGACAGTAGTTCATGAACAACTTAGCGCCGCGTTGTAAAGATGGTTGATCAGAAATGTCGTTACCAGCTTCCATTAAAGGAACTGACGGACCTGCCGCCATTGCAGGTAACACGTTTACTGATAAAGCGAATAAACCAATAAGTAGTTTTTTCATCATTTCGTTAACCTCTCAGGCAATGGCTTAGTTTTTTCATTCTTACTGTAAACAAATAACAGTACGAAGAACATAAAGTAAGTCACAGTACAGACTTGCGAAACAATCGTTTTAAAATCAGTTTGTGGTGTAGCACCAACCCAACCTAAAAGAACAAAAGTAACAACAAAACCTGCAATGTTCCATTTGTGGAAACCACAACGGTAACGAACTGAACGAACCGAACCACGGTCAATCCAAGGTAATAATGCTAGCACAACAATTGATGCACCCATTGCAGCAACACCCATTAACTTATCAGGGATTGCACGCAAGATTGCATAGAATGGCGTGAAGTACCAAACAGGGAATATATGCTCTGGTGTTTTAAGCGGGTTAGCTGCTTCAAAGTTTGGCGCTTCTAAGAAGAAACCACCCATTGCTGGCATAAAGAATACAACCCAACAGAACAAGATTAGGAAACCAACTACACCCACAATGTCTTTCACTGTGTAATAAGGGTGGAACGGTATCGCATCAATAATGTCTTTCTTATCTGTATAGTATTCATGGAACTTAAATTTAGGCTTATCTTCTTCTGCCACTGTTCCCTTCTTACGTTTGTTATCAATGCCGTCTGGGTTGTTTGAACCCACTTCATGCAGTGCAACAATGTGTAAGAATACTAAGATAACAATTACCAATGGCAATGCAATTACATGCAATGCAAAGAAGCGGTTAAGCGTTGCACCAGAAATTACGTAGTCACCACGGATCCACAGTGTTAAATCATCACCAATAACCGGTATAGCACCGAATAGTGAAATGATTACCTGCGCACCCCAGAACGACATTTGGCCCCATGGTAATAAATACCCCATGAACGCCTCAGCCATTAGAGCTAAGAAAATGAACATACCAAACAACCACAGTAATTCACGCGGCTTTTGGTAAGAACCGTAGATCATGCCACGGAACATATGAAGGTATACAACAATAAAGAATGCTGATGCACCGGTTGAATGCAGATAGCGTAAAAGCCAGCCATACTCAACATCACGCATGATGTATTCAATAGAAGCAAACGCCCCTTCTGCTGAAGGCACGTAGTTCATTGTCAACCAAATCCCAGTTAGGATTTGGTTTACTAGTACCAGCATGGCTAGAGAGCCAAAGAAGTACCAGAAATTAAAGTTTTTAGGTGCTGGGTACTGTGCAATATGCATGTTCCAAACACGTGTCATTGGGATACGGTCGTCTATCCAATCAACAATTTTACCAAACATTAGGCCACCCCTTGTTCTTCGCCCACTAAGATAGTGGTCTCATCAAGAAAAGTATAGGGTGGAATTTCTAGGTTTAATGGTGCTGGTACCGATTGGAATACACGGCCAGCCATATCAAATTTAGAACCATGACATGGACAGTAAAAACCGTCTTCAGTCCCTTCCACTTTCTCACCAAAACCACCTTGAAGGAAGCTTGGTGAACACCCTAAATGCGTACAAATACCCACAGCGACAAAAATCTCTGGGCGTATTGAACGGAAATCATTCGTTGATGATTCTAATTGTTGTGGCTCTTGCGATTGCGGATCACGAAGTTGGCCTTCGTGAGCTTTCATCTGCTCAAGCATTTTTGGGGTCCGTGATACAACCCATACAGGTTTACCACGCCACTCGACACGTATTAATTGTCCTGGCTCAAGTTTGCTGATATCTACTTCTACAGGCGCACCCGCAGATTTAGCTCGCTCACTTGGATTCCAAGACGCAATAAAAGGAACAGCAGCCCCAGCCGCACCAACACCACCAACAACAGAGGTAGCTATGGTTAAAAAGCGACGTCGGCCATTGTCTACAGGCGCATTGCTCATCCACTTATCTCCACTATGATTCCCAACACTTGCTATATTGAGAACATCAGTTACAGCAGGTTAATTTTTCGAAATTTTAAAATAGAAGCGATCATAATTAAAACCCATTATTAAAACAAGGTTATTAACAGCCTCATGCTCGAATAATCCTGACTTTATCAAAAAGCTGATTAAGTTAGCTCGAGCATAGAGCCGTCTCTATGATATAACTTTTACAAAAACAATATACTGACCAAGATCAACCTCACTAAGAGGAAGCAGATAAACTGCACACGGTGCTGTTGAACTCACTCACATTACTTGCCAGACAATTGTAGCAAAAAAATCCATCAATTAACTGATGGATTTACACTTATTACGATAATTATTGAACTTTTTTTAAAGTTATACGCATCAAATGGACAACAAGATTAATTAATGAGCTGTTATTAAGAGGGTTTAAGTTTTTATGGTGGGTATGAGCGACTCATTGATGAACGCTTTAATACTCTGAAAGCTTGAACGAAACCGAGTGTTTCCGAGTTGAGTTTTTATATTTTCAATATACGTTTTCATTTTAAAATTTCGGCACTAATATTTTATCCAGAAAACAAAAAACCCAGCCGAAGCTGGGTTTTTGGAATTCTGTAAAACGTAATATTAACGTTTTGAGAACTGTGGACGCTTACGTGCTTTCTTAAGACCCACTTTCTTACGCTCAACTTTACGCGCATCACGAGTAACGAAACCGGCTTTACGAAGTTGTGGACGTAGTGACTCGTCAAACTCCATAAGTGCACGAGTGATACCGTGACGGATTGCGCCAGCTTGACCAGTAGTACCACCACCTGCAACAGTGATGTGTAAGTCAAACTTTTCAGTCATATCTACAAGCTCAAGAGCTTGACGAACAACCATGCGTGCTGTTTCGCGACCAAAGTACTCTTCTAAAGAGCGCTTGTTGATTACGATGTTACCAGTGCCTGGGCGTAAGAATACGCGAGCACTTGAACTTTTACGACGACCTGTACCGTAGTATTGATTTGCCATGATAGTGCTCCTTAAATGTCTAGAACCTGAGGCTGTTGTGCAGCATGGTTGTGCTCAGTACCCGCGTAAACTTTCAGTTTACGGTACATAGCGCGGCCTAAAGGACCACGTGGCAACATGCCTTTAACAGCTTTTTCGATGATCATTTCAGGCTTTGCAGCTTGAAGTTTATCAAAAGTAGTAGACTTAAGACCACCTGGGAAACCAGAGTGAGCGTAGTAAACTTTATCTTTGAATTTGTTACCAGTTACAGTAACTTTCTCCGCGTTGATAACGATGATGTAATCACCAGTATCTACGTGTGGAGTATATTCAGCTTTGTGCTTACCGCGTAGGCGATGAGCGATTTCAGTAGCGATGCGACCTAAAGTTTTACCTTCAGCGTCAACTACGTACCAGTCACGTTTTACTGTTTCTGGCTTAGCAACAAACGTTTTCATTTATAAAAATCCAATGTTTTTCAATTAAAACCACAGGTAATTATTATTAATTACCGCTCTAAATGTTTGCTCCAACCCCTTCGAGTTTAAGACTTTTGCGCCATTCAAAAGAGGCTAAGCTAATGAAGGCAATAGAACGCAACGTGGCAGACGCGGGAGTATACCAGCACTTAAACCACATTGCTACCTAGCGCTTGTTTTTTCCACAAGAAATTTAAGTGCTCTATCTAATTAACCAAAGTTCAGGTTGATTAAGCTAAATGCTCTCTTGCAAGATACTCCAGTGACTGCATTTCTTGTAACCGACTAATACAACGCTTGAACTCAAAGTTTAGATTCCCTTGAGTGTAAAGTTCAGTGATCGGTTTTTCTGCTGAGATGATTAATGTGACATTACGTTCATAAAACTCATCGACTAATGCGATAAAGCGGCGCGCGGCGTCATCGTTACTTTGTCCAAGCTGTTTTACATTTGATAAAATAACCGTGTTATACAAGCGGCTTATTTCCATATAATCTACTTGGCTACGGGCCGTTTCACATAACTCAGGGAAATCAAACATAACAATACAATCTGATACTTTACGAGTTTTAATCATTCGCCCTTCAATTTCTATCGCTGTATCCAATACACCGGGCTCAGGGGATAACTTATCAAAATATTCAAACAAATTATTATCAGCCTTTGCATCTAGTGGACTATGAAAAATTTCAGCCTGTTCGAGTGTCCGAAGGCGATAATCTACCCCCGAGTCAACATTAACGATCTCGGTATTTTGATTCACTAACGCAATTGCAGGTAAAAAGCGTGCACGCTGAAGTCCATTGCGATAAAGCTCATCTGGTACAATATTAGACGTAGCCACTAAAACAATGCCACGTTCAAAGAGTGCTTCCATTAGCCCCCCCAACAACATAGCGTCGGTGATGTCTTGCACAAAAAACTCATCAAAACAGATAATATCAGTCTCGGACTTGAATATATCTGCAACGACTTCAAGTGGATTGGATTTATTATGTAATTTTTTTAACTCATCATGAACACGATGCATAAACCGGTGAAAGTGCACGCGCATTTTTCGCGTTCCAGGCAGGGCCTCATAAAAGGTATCAACTAAGTAGGTTTTTCCGCGCCCTACGCCTCCCCAAAAATACAACCCTTTTATTGGCGGCGTGCTATCTTTATTAAAGAGCTTTGCAAACCAGCTTTTTTCAGCTGGATTTGCAGCTGTTAAATCATCGTATAACCGCTGTAGATGACGCACTGCATTTTCTTGTGCAGCATCGTAAACAAAGTCATCGCGCTGTAAATCTTGTTGGTACTTTTGCCAAGGAGTCATAGGTAGTTACAATAAAATACGGTTTAATTTACGCAATATATTAACACGCATCGTAACTCGGGGTATATTAGTCGCAGTAAGATTTATTTAACCTGACCTCAGGTTATCAAAGGACGTATCGAATTATTAATCGTGCGGACTATTGTCAGTTATTTTTGCATTTCCCAAAGGGGTGAATTTTATGGGTACAATTACTTGGGTGGGTATTATCGTAATCGTTGCTGTAGCGGCTTTCTTTCTTGGTGCATTTGTTACCAAAAAACAATTTAAGCAAGACGAACTTGAACAACAAGCTGAACAAGCTAAGCATGCTTTGGAGCAATACCGCCAAGACGTTGCAGATCATTTAGCAAGCACAGGTAAGTTAGTTAATCGTATGAAAGACAATTATGATCAACTGCTAAACCACGTCGATGAAACCAATAAGTTATTACTCAACGATAAAAAGCAGCACCCTGCTGAACCTTTTTTCTCAAAAGAAACCACCGAGCAACTACAACGTTCTTTAAAAGAACGTCAAAGTGACCGCTCATCGGCTCATGCTCAACCTGCAGATTATGTATCCGGTGAGTCAGGTTTATTTGTAGGTGAAGACAAAATTTCGGAACAATCAAAAGCATCTTGAGGAACTTTTTTTTGACCCCATAGTCTTTAGATATAACAGCTTTATATAATATCTATACCTTTATGAGGCTGCTATATGCAGCCTTTTTAGTTTTTACTTTTTCTGTGATGTGGAGTAAACCTTGACTATGAAAATGAAATTATCGTTAATCAGCGCAGCCGTATTATCTGCGAGCATATTATTAACCCCTGCAGTTTCAATGGCAAAAATGCCAGTTGCAGTAAATGGTCAACAACTACCAACCTTAGCGCCAATGCTAGAACAAATCACCCCAGGGGTTGTCAGTATACAAGTATCAGGCTCAAAAGAAGTACGCAGACGCGCAGACCCCCTTGACTTCTTTTTCGGTAACCCTCAACCGCGCAGCCAAAAACGTGAATTTAGCGGGTTAGGGTCTGGCGTTATCATTGACGCTGAAGAAGGTTATGTTGTCACCAATAATCATGTGGTACAAGATGCCGAAAAAATGCTTGTTACACTTGAAGATGGCCGTGAATATGAGGCTAAGCGTATCGGTAGTGATAAAGAATCCGACATTGCATTATTACAAATTGATGCCGATGACTTAGTCGAAATCCAACTAGCCAATTCAGATCAACTGCGTGTTGGCGATTTCGCCGTAGCCATAGGAAACCCATTCGGCTTAAGCCACACTGTGACATCAGGCATTGTTAGTGCTCTCGGCCGCAGTGGCTTGAATATTGAAGGTTATGAAGATTTCATTCAAACTGATGCTGCAATAAACCAAGGAAATTCAGGTGGGGCATTAGTGAACTTAAATGGCGAACTAATTGGTATAAACACCGCTATTTTAGGTGCATCAGGAGGCAATGTAGGTATTGGCTTTGCAATTCCATCTAATATGATGAAAAACCTAGTCGATCAACTTGTCGAACATGGTGAGACACGTAGAGGCTCTTTAGGTATTTCAGGTCGTGCGCTTGACGCTGGCCTCGCTAAAGCGCAAAAGCTAGATGTAAAGCAAGGCGCCTATGTTATGCAAGTAATGGACGACTCTGCAGCAAATAAAGCAGGCATTAAAGCGGGTGATGTAATTACTAGCGTCGATGGCACTAACATCAGCGGATTCCATGAACTGCGCAGTAAGATTGCAACACTCGGCGAAGGTAAAAAAGTAAAATTGGGTATTTACCGTGACGGTAAAGTAAAAACAGTGAATGTAACCCTTGATGGAGCTTCAGGTCAAAGCGCGGCGGGTGATGAATTACACCCTGCCTTCAAAGGCGCAACGTTAGAAACCACGCAGAAAAATGGTATGAAAGGCGTAGAGCTCACATCCATTGACCCTCGTTCACCAGCCGCACGTGTCGGCTTAGAAGAAGGTGACATTATTATGCAGGTTAACCGTCAACGCGTAGAAAATATTAGAGATATGAACAAAATTATCGAAAATACGAGAGGTAATATTGTTCTTGGCGTACAAAGAGGGCGCGAATCTGTGTTTGTACTGATTCAATAATATAAATATCGATTAAATAACTGAATTAATGACAGCGGCACTTGCCGCTGTTATTTTTTTTGTGCCAAAATAAAGGGATTGCCTCCTAATAATAAGAATACCGTGCTGAAATTTTTTAAATTTGTACTTCCTCCTTTATTTGCCGGTCTCGGTATCGCTTTCTTGGTGGTATTTTTTAGTCCGACTATGCGAGCAAGCCTTTTACCGAATGTTGCTCTTCCCAGTGCCATAACAAGTCAACATTTGAGCTTTTCTGATGCAGTAGAGCGCGCAGGCCCCTCCGTTGTCACCATTTTTTCTGAAAGCATCTCAACCCAGCCCCGATATAAGCGACAAAATACAGTGCAAGAACTTGGCTCGGGAGTCATCATGTCGAGTGATGGTTACATACTAACTAACTATCATGTGATCAATAACGCAGATCAAATAATGGTGATCCTCACTGATGGCCGCCGCTTTTTTGATGTGCAACTTATTGGCTTTGACACAATTACTGATTTGGCGTTATTAAAAATTAATGCTGAGCACTTACCTGTTATTCCTGTGAATAATAACTTTAACCCACGTGTAGGTGATGTCGTACTTGCGATAGGAAATCCACTCAATTTAGGGCAAACAATTACACAGGGTATTATCAGCGCAACAGGAAAACAAAAAATCACTGACAGCCCATTTAATAGCTTGTTGCAAATGGATGCTGCTATTAATGTAGGCAACTCAGGCGGCGCGTTAGTCAATTCTAAAGGTGATTTGGTGGGTATAACATCGGCACAGTTTAAAACACGTGAAAATTTGGATATTCAAGGTATTTTCTTCGCTGTGCCTTATTCTTTAGCAAAAGAAGTGATGGATAAGTTAATCCGCCATGGCCGTGTTGTAAGAGGTTATTTAGGCTTCACTGGCACTGCTGTTGATAGTACTGGGAAAGAAGTCAGCGACAATTATACGCCTGTTGCCGGGCTTCGTATAACAAGCCTAGATCCTTTTGGTCCTGCATGGCAGGCTGGTATAAAAGAGCAGGATATAATCGTTAAGATTGCAGGTAAAGATGTTAGTAACCCACAACATACACTCACGTTAATAGGTAACTCAGAGCCTGGTAACGAGATTGAATTTCAGCTTTATCGAAGTGGGGAGATTTTAAAAGTGATGGTCAAAGTGGCCGAACTTGAAACTGAATTATAAACCAAGGGCCTATGGCTAGGCCCTTGGTTTTGCCGATTTACGCGTTTTTCCGCTTGATATTGGCACCTAAAGCACTGAGTTTATCTTCTATACGTTGGTAACCACGGTCAACATGATAGATACGATCGACAATGGTTTCACCTTTAGCGACGATTCCCGTTAAAATCAAGCTCGCAGAAGCACGCAAATCTGTTGCCATCACTTGCGCACCACTTAAGCTTTCAGTCTCACCACAAATTGCAGTGTTTCCTTCTAAACGAATATTAGCACCCATACGTTGTAATTCAGGGACATGCATAAAACGGTTTTCAAAAATCGTTTCAGTGATGGTTGCACTGCCATTAGCCACAACATTAAGTGCTGTGAATTGCGCCTGCATATCAGTGGGAAAACCCGGATGTGGCATGGTTTTGATATTCACCGCTTTTAATTCACGGTTACGCATATCCAAATAAATGCTGTTACCCGTAACATCAACGAGCGCATTAGCTGCGCGAAGCTTTTCAATTACTGGCTCAAGGCTGTGAAAATCTGTAGATTTACATAACACCTCTCCCCCAGCCATGGCTGCAGCCACTAAAAAAGTTCCCGTTTCAATGCGATCAGGTAAAATACGGTGTTCACAACCATGCAGTTTTTCTACGCCTTCGACTTCAATACGACTCGTACCCACACCTGAGATTTTCGCGCCCATCGCTGTTAAACAAGCGGCTAAATCAGCGATTTCTGGCTCACGTGCAGCGTTTTCTAACACCGTTTTACCATCTGCCAAAGTGGCTGCCATTAACAGGTTTTCTGTTGCGCCAACACTGACCATTTCCATGAAAATCTCAGCGCCTTTCAAACGACCTTCAACACTTGCGTTAATATAGCCATTTTCAACTTTAATGGTTGCGCCCATGCGCTCAAGACCTTGAATATGAATATCTACAGGGCGTGCACCGATTGCACAACCACCAGGAAGCGAGACTTGGGCTTCACCAAAACGAGCAATAAGAGGCCCTAACGCTAAAACGGATGCACGCATCTGCTTTACAAGCTCATAAGGCGCAAGTGTTTTATTTACCGTTGCACCGTCAATAATTAACTGTTCATTTTGCCATTGAACTTGTGCACCCAGCGTCTTTAATAGCGCTTCTGTTGTGCCAATATCACGTAAACGAGGAACATTATTGAAGGTACTTTTTCCATCAGCCAACAACGCAGCAAAAAGAATAGGTAAAGCGGCATTTTTTGCGCCAGAAATGGTTACTTCACCAGCTAAGCCAGTGCCACCTTGAATTACAAATTGATCCATTAGGAGGCCTTAACTATTGCGGTAAGATAAATTTTTGTTCACGCTTCCACTCTGTTGGTGTAAATGCACGAATAGACACTGCGTGAATTGTACCGTCAGAAATAGTATTCATTAGTGGGCCATACACTAACTGCTGTTTTTTAACACGGCTTAAGCCATCAAAACAATCACCCACAGCAACCACTTCATAATGGCTACCATTGGCCTTAACATGTACTTCTGTTAATTGTAATTCGTCGCGTAATAATGTTTCGACATCGCTAGTTTGCATAACTCTCACTCAAATAAGGTTGTAACCTGCCCCAGCTGCATTAAATTTTGTAGCTGCTCAGGAATATTTTGCAATTCAAGGCGAATACCTTGTTGCTTTAATTCTGCGAAAGAGTGAATTAACCAAGCTAAGCCCGCTGTGTCAACCCTAGATACCTCAGAAAGGTCAAAATACCATGTTTTATGGTTACTTTGTGAGTGTTTATTAAGAAGTCGTTCAGCTGGAATTGAATTTCGAGTCAGTTCACCACTGATTCGAAATTCATGATCCGTTAATTGAGTAACGTTCACTTTACTCATTACCACCGTCACCTCTAAACTGGACAGGTAACTGGCTTTTTTGCTTAAGCAAGTTGCTTACATGTTCAATACCTTGCTGACGAAGAATACCTTGAAGTTCACTTTGCTTTGCATCAAGTAAACTTATACCTTCTGCCACCATATCGTATGCACGCCATTCACCACTCCTATCTTCACGGACTTTAAAGTCAATTTTGATATCAGGTTTACCAGGGTCAACAATTTTAGTTTTGACCAGCACAACATCTTGTCCGACAAACTCTCGGCTAGGAGCAAATTCCACCTGCTGATTAGTGTATTGGGTAAATACACCCGCATACGTAGCAATTAAGTACTCTTGAAAAACATCAATAAACACTCGGATGTCTTCGATGGCTTGTTTTTGCTCTGCTGGGTCTTTAATAGCCCGAACTTTAGAAACATGGCTACCCAACACCCGCAGCGCAGCGTATTTGTAATCAATATAAGGCATTAACTCTTCGGTAACAATTACGCGTAAATGTTCTTTATCTTTTTCAATCAGTGGCTGATCACGCGTAATACGCTGAAAGGTATTATCTGATACTTGACGCACCATTTTATATGGGTCTTTTAAATTGACCTGTTCTGTATTTGCGTTTGCACTGGTTGCGATAAAAACAAACGCGACTAAAGCTAAAAGTTTTTTAAACATAATAATTACTCGCCACCTTGATTGAATAAGAACTGCCCAATTAATTCTTCAAGCACTAGTGCAGACTTGGTATCCGTAATAAAGTCACCATCATTTAATGCTTTACTCTCGACACCAAACAACTCGTCCAGCCCTAAATCGCCATCATTACTTGTTACTTCAAGACCTAAACACGCTTGTTCAGCTGATTTAGGCGCAATGACGGGGTTAATCCCTAAATATTGTTCACCTAAGATACCTGATGTTAAAATAGACACTGAGCTAGTATCAGAAAAACGACACTGGTATTGCGCATCAATAGTCATATCAACCACTGGCAAAAACTCTTGAGGATGGATAGAGATTGCTTCAACACGGCCAACAACTACGCCCCCAACCTTGATTGGCGCTCGTGCTTTTAATGACCCAATATTATCAAATTTAGCCTTCAATAAATAAGTATCACCATTACCACTAATGCCAGCGTTAGCCACTTTTAGCGCTAACATAGCAAATGCTGCAATTCCTAAAGCAACAAAAAAACCAACTAAAATTTCTAATTTCCGTGAATTCATTATCTATACCTTTATTAGCTGGTAAACATTACCGCTGTCAAAATAAAATCAAACCCTAAAACAGCCAGAGATGAGTGCACAACGGTCTCTGTTGTTGCTTTACTGATGCCTTCCGATGTCGGCACACAGTCATACCCTTTGTAAAGTGCAATCCACGTTACAACGATGGCAAATACGAAACTCTTAATCATGCCATTTAAAATATCTTGCTGGAACGATACTTGAGATTGCATGATTGACCAAAAACTACCAGTATCAACCCCAAGCCAATCAACCCCCACAAGATGAGCACCAATGATAGCGACAGCTGAAAATATCAAAGCAAGTATCGGCATACTAATAAAACCGGCCCAAAATCGAGGTGCTATAATACGTTTTAGTGGATCTATAGCCATCATTTCTAAGCTTGAAAGCTGTTCAGTTGCTTTCATTAAACCAATTTCGGCGGTCAGGGCACTCCCTGCTCGACCAGCAAATAGAAGAGCGGTTACTACAGGACCTAGCTCTCTGAGTAAACTTAGCGCAACTAATGGCCCAAGGCTATCTTCTGCACCATAGCCCACCAATACGGTATACCCTTGCAACGCGAGTACCATACCGATAAATAAGCCTGATACCATAATGATCAGCAA
Organism: Pseudoalteromonas sp. H105; assembly: GCF_001469215.1. Taxonomy (GTDB): domain Bacteria; phylum Pseudomonadota; class Gammaproteobacteria; order Enterobacterales; family Alteromonadaceae; genus Pseudoalteromonas. Next base: position 227,104 of record NZ_LOFH01000007.1, on the reverse strand, counting down.
AGATTGCGAACCCACCATATATAACTGACGCACAAGCAGTGGGGTTCCCTTACGAAAATTTGGTAAGTTCCACAACGCGCCAATTAACATTTGTGTAGAGCGCCCTAGCGCAGCAAATCGGCCAAATGTTTTCTGACCTAGCTTTTGTAACATATCTAACATTAGCTAAGCACTCCGAGTAACTCATCATTATAAGGTTCTGCTGGAAAGTGAAATGGCACAGGCCCATCAGAAAGTCCTTTTAAGAACTGTTGAACTAATGGCGATTCATGGTTACGCATTTGCTCGGGAGAACCGCAACCAATAACGCCCTGATCAGCGATAATAATCACGTGATCAGCAATACTCATTACTTCCGTTACATCATGCGTCACAATTAGCGAAGATAATCCGAGCACCTGATTGAGTGACTTAATTAATTTAACCAGAACCCCCATTGAAATAGGATCTTGCCCTGCAAATGGTTCATCATACATAATGAGTTCGGGATCTAGTGCTATTGAACGTGCTAATGCAGCACGCCGAGCCATACCGCCAGATAGTTCCGAAGGCATTAAGTCTTGCGCCCCCCGTAATCCAACGGCTTGCAGTTTCATTAATACAACAAGACGAATTAAATCTTCACTAAGACGAGTATGTTCTCTAAGTGGAAAGGCAATATTGTCAAACACTGACATATCGGTAAATAATGCGCCACTTTGGAATAACATGCTCATTTTTGTACGCGCTGCATAGAGTTCCTTGCGCGTCATCGCGGGGATATTATCACCTTCAAATAAAATAGTGCCGCTATCAGGTTTTAATTGACCACCAATTAAACGCAGCATGGTCGTTTTACCAATGCCGCTAGGCCCCATAATGGCAGTGATTTTACCTTTAGGAACGCTGAAGCTCATATTTTTGTATATGCTTCTGTCGCCCCTTGAAAAGCTTACATCCTTGACTTCTACTATTGGTTGCGACAAGTCGCTCTCCGTTATCATTTTCACTACTTTCCCTATTTTAAAGCTTTTTACCCTCAGATGGAAAAAACAAATCGTAAAATTTTGTAATATTCTATGACATAACAACCTAAGTGGTGCTAATTCAGGTTAGCATAATAACTAACGTTGTATTTTTATTCATACTAATAACGTTTTGCTAACAAGTTGACCTGATTCTTTTATTTATACTTTCAAGCTGGCTTTTGATATTATTTAACTCAATCTGATATTAAGTAATTGGCGTAGTGTAATGGTGACTTCTTTTGTCATTTTGGTTCTTGGATTTGCTGGGCTTGTTTGGAGCGCAGATCGCTTTGTTTATGGCGCAGCTGCGCTGGCAAAAAACTTTGGCGTACCGACATTAATTGTTGGTTTGACGGTTGTTGCTATGGGATCTTCTGCTCCTGAAATGATGGTCTCTGCGTCAGCCGCCCTAGCGGGTAAAACAGACACAGCTGTAGGCAATGCTGTTGGTTCAAATATCACTAACATTTTGCTAGTGCTCGGCCTCACAGCTCTTCTTCGCCCTCTTCTAGTGTCATCCACAACGCTTAAACGTGAAATGCCACTTGTATTAATCGTTTCTTTGGGTGCATGGTATGTTTTTTCTGATAACTATTTCTCATTTGCCGAAGGTATCGCATTATTAATTGCGTTTATCATATTTATCGTCGGACTGATCATCATTTCTATTCGTGCAAAAAACCAAGCTGATGACCCCTTTGTTAATGAAGCGTGTGAAGACGTGCCAGATAACGTGCCAACTAAAACAGCTTTGTTTTGGCTCGTAATAGGTATGGTATTGCTACCATTGAGTTCACATTTTCTCGTTGGTTCAGCTGTTGATATCGCAAAGTATTTTGGCTTGAGCGACCTTGTTATTGGTTTAACAATTATTGCCATTGGCACAAGCTTACCTGAATTAGCAGCCTGTATTGCTGGAGTGTTAAAAAACGAGGATGACCTTGCACTAGGTAATATTGTTGGTTCAAACATATTTAATTTATTAGCCGTTTTGCCTTTAGCAGGTATTATAAACCCATCAATTATAGATCCATCTGCCGCAAATCGTGATGCACTCATTATGATTGGAGCAACTATCGCGCTTATCGCTATGTCTATTAGCATCAGAGGCACTCAGCGCATAAACAGAATGGAAGGTGGTATACTACTCACTGCATTCATAGCATATCAAGGCTATATTTTTAGCCAAGTAGCTTAAAGCCAATTAAAACGGATAACATATGACGCAGTTAGATTTTATCGAACAAGGTAAGAAAGTACTCAAGATTGAGCGCCAAGCCCTTGATGATATTATTCAGTATTTGGATGATAACTTTAATCATGCATGTCAATTAATGTTCCAATGCCAAGGAAGAGTCGTTGTTGTTGGTATGGGTAAGTCTGGCCACATTGGTAATAAAATTGCCGCAACACTTGCAAGCACAGGCACTCCCGCATTTTTTGTTCACCCAGGCGAAGCAAGCCATGGCGATTTAGGGATGATCACGCAAAATGATGTCGTTATGCTTATATCAAACTCCGGCGAAACCAGCGAAGTACTCAATATTATTCCCGTAATCAAGCGCATCGGGGCTAAAATGGTTGCTATGACAGGAAACCAAACCTCTTCGATGGCAAAATGGGCGGATGCACATGTCTGTATAAAAGTGTCACAAGAAGCTTGCCCGCTTGGGTTAGCCCCTACAGCAAGCACCACAGCCACACTTGCGATGGGCGATGCCATTGCTGTCGCTTTACTTGAAACAAGAGGCTTTACCGCGGATGACTTTGCACTGTCTCACCCAGGTGGAAGTCTTGGTAAACGTTTATTATTGTGTTTAAAAGACTTAATGCACGATGGTGATGCAACACCTATCATTAGAGATACTCAGCGCATAAAAGATGCCTTAATTGAAATGTCAGCCAAAGGGCTGGGTATGACCGCTATTGTTAATGATACAGGGCAATTAACAGGACTTTTTACAGATGGTGATTTGCGAAGAATTTTAGAGCAGCGCATTGATATCCACAATACGCTTATCTGTGATGTTATGACTCGCTCTTGTACTACAGCAACAGCCGATATGCTTGCTGCTGAAGCGCTCAATATCATGGAACGTAAACGAATAAATGGCCTTATTGTTATCGATGATAACCAATGCCCCGTTGGCGCGCTTAATATGCAAGACTTGCTAAAAGCAGGAGTTTTATAAATGCAGTTTGCTGATTTATACCAATCATTGAGCCAAGATGCTCAAACAAGAGCAAAAAAGATAAAGTTACTAATATGCGATATCGATGGTGTTTTTTCTGATGGCCGTATTTACCTTGGCAATCAAGGTGAAGAGCTAAAAGCCTTTAACACTAAAGATGGTTTTGGTATTAAAGCATTAATAAATAGCGGTATTGAGGTGGCAGTCATTACAGGTCGCCATTCACATATTGTTCAGCAGCGTATGACTAGTCTCACTGTTAAATATATTTACCAAGGCCAAGAAAATAAGTTGCAAGCCTATCAAGAGTTAAAAGATTCGCTGGCTTTAACTGATGATGAAATTGCTTACATCGGTGATGATGGCCCTGATTTACCTGTAATGGAACAGGTTGGTTTTGCTGTTGCAGTAAATGATGCCCACCCGTTGATAAAACGAATCGCGCATTATACTACGCTTTTACCCGGTGGTTTTGGGGCTGTAAGGGAGCTTACCGATTTATTGATGCTTGAAAATGGCGTATCGCTCACCACTGACGGTAGTAGCTCATGAATAGTGCGCGTTTAATTTTAAGCGTACTCTTTATTGGCTGCATGGTTTGGCTTTGGTACCCCTACTTAAATCAAACACCCACTGAAACAATGATTAAAGATGATATTATTGCTGAACCCGATTACACAGCTGTAGCCTTAAAACAAACGGCCTTTGATGCTCAGGGTAAAATTAGTCACAAAGTAACAGCAGCAAAAATGGAGCTATACCAACAGCTTGGGTTTACTTATTTTGAAAAGCCCATTTTTACACTATACAATCAACAAAAAACGTGGCAGATCAATGCAAATGAAGCCACTTTGTATGAAAATAAACAGTTAATTTTAGAAGGTGATGTCGTCGCGAAAAATTTGACTGATAACGCCATGATTGAACATATTAATGCTAATAACATTCACGTTGATATCGAGCTACAAACAATGGGCTCCGAGCAACCAGTTGAATTAATTGGCCCAAATTTGAAAATTACTGGGCGCGGGCTACAAGCCGATTTAAAAGCCGAAGTAATAGAACTAATCAACCATACGCGAACCATATATTATGACCAATAAACTTGCACAGTTGCTTGTAATCCCAAGCCTATTCGTTGCTTACTCAAGCATTGCGCAAAGTGACCTGCCCGCTGCAAACCAAGTATCTATTAGTGCAGATAAACAACAAGCACAGCTGAAATCTAACGTCGGTATTTTCGAATCAAATGTTGAAATTATTCATGGCGCACGCCGTATTACGGCTGACCGTTTAGAAGTGCACAAACGCGATAAACTCGGTGAGAATAAACAACTGCTCATAGCAACAGGTAACCCTGCTTACTTTGAAGAAAGACAAGCTGATGGCTCAATTATGAGCGCAAGCGCAAACGAAGTCCGCTATGACGTTGCCGAGCGCTATTTAACTTTAATCGGCAATGCCCAAGTCACACAGGCGGGTCAAAAAATTAATGCAAAAAGCATCTCATACGATATGCAGCAGCAATTAATTAGTGCGCAAAAAGATGAAGATTCAGATGATCGCGTCCATACAATTTTGGTGCCTGTTGAAAATAAAAAAACAAAGTCAAAAGGTCAGCCATGAGTGTATTAAAAGCTGAATTTTTAGCAAAAAGCTACAAAGGCCGCCAAGTTGTAAAAAGTGTAGGACTGGAAGTGAGTGCAGGCAGCATCGTTGGGCTACTCGGCCCAAATGGGGCTGGTAAAACAACAACTTTCTATATGATTGTCGGCTTAGTGCCCAGCGATAAAGGCAAAATCAGCATTGATGATAACGACATTACGTTACTGCCTATGCATAGTCGCGCGCGATTAGGTATTGGTTATTTACCCCAAGAGTCGTCTATTTTTCGTAAGTTAACTGTTTATCAAAACTTGATGGCAATTTTAGAAACACGAAGAGAGTTGAATAAACAAAGCAGAGAGCAAGCCTTAGATGGCCTGCTTGATGAATTTAGCATACAGCATATTCGTGATAGCCAAGGTATGGCTTTATCTGGTGGCGAACGCCGCCGTGTTGAAATTGCACGCGCATTAGCCGCAAACCCTAAGTTTATTCTATTAGATGAGCCTTTTGCTGGTGTTGATCCAATTTCGGTGTTAGATATAAAGAAGATCATTGAACACCTTAAAAACCGAGGTATCGGGGTGTTAATCACTGATCATAATGTACGAGAAACCCTTGATGTTTGTGAAAAAGCCTACATTGTTTCTCATGGCGAGTTGATTGCTTCAGGCACTCCTGAACATGTACTTGCCGACCAAACAGTACGCGATGTTTATCTGGGTGAGCAATTTAGGCTATAAACCAACACTCAGCGAACTATCTGCTAAACTTAACTCTGACTACATAATAAAAGGATTGTTAAAGATACATGAGGCAATCACTCCAGCTGCGCATGGGCCAGCAATTGACAATGACACCTCAGTTGCAGCAAGCGATTCGTTTGTTGCAACTAAGTACATTGGATCTCCAACAAGAAATTCAAGAAGCACTCGATAGTAATCCTTTACTTGAAGTAGAAGAGCATGAATTTAGTGATGAAACTGCAGGCAAAAATGAGCAAAAACAAGACACCGATGATGTAACTGTTAGCGCTTCAGCAGATGAAACACCGAGTGAGTACGAACAAGAAAGCAGTGAAGCACTCAATAAAGAAACTGTCAGCGATGAAATGGCCATGGATGTAACATGGGACGAATATATGAGCGCTGCGCCTTCTAGCTCATCGGGTCCGATGCCTGAAGACGAATCTATATACCAAGGTGCTTCTACGGAAACACTCCATGAATATATCATGTGGCAGCTGCAATTAACGCCATTTAGCCCAACTGACGAAGCGATAGCCATTGCGATTGTTGAAGCGATTGATGAATCGGGTATTTTAACACTGAGCTGCGAAGACATTGTTGAAAGCTTAAATAAAGATAATAACGAAGAAGAAATAGAACTTGATGAAGTTCAGGCTGTTTTAAAGCGAATTCAATTATTTGACCCAATAGGGATTGCCGCGCGCAGCTTACAAGAGTGTTTATGTATACAACTCAACCAATTTGACCCTGCAACACCTTGGCTTGCAGAAACGAAAATGATTCTAACAGAGTATATCGATCTTTTAGCGAGTCGCGACTATCGCACTTTGATGAAAAAGACTAAGCTTAAAGAAGATGAATTAAAAGAAGTCATGACACTGATACACAGCCTGAATCCAAAGCCCGCAGATACAATTGTGCGCGAAGAATCAGAGTATGTTATCCCAGATGTCTCAGTGAAAAAGGTTAAAGGCCGCTGGATGGTGGAGTTAAACCCAGACAGCATGCCCAAAATTAGAGTGAACAGCCAATATGCTGCAATGTCTCGGTCAGTAAAATCGAGCAGCGACAGTCAGTTTATCCGTTCACATCTGCAAGAAGCGAAATGGTTTATTAAGAGCTTGGAAAGCCGTAATGAAACATTGCTCAAAGTCACTAATTGCATTGTAAAACAACAGCAAGGTTTTTTTGAACACGGCCCTGAAGCTATGCGCCCAATGGTACTTAATGACGTAGCTGAAATGGTAGAGATGCATGAGTCAACAATTTCACGTGTAACGACTCAGAAATATATGCATACGCCGCGTGGTATTTTTGAGTTAAAGTATTTTTTCTCAAGCCATGTAAGTACCGAAAATGGCGGAGAGTGCTCTTCTACAGCTATTCGCGCATTAATCAAGAAGCTAATTAGTGCAGAAAACTCAGCGAAACCATTGAGTGATAGTAAAATTGCAGATATATTGGCTGAGCAAGGTATCAAAGTAGCTAGACGCACAATTGCAAAATATCGTGAGTCGCTAGCTATTCCACCGTCAAATCAAAGAAAGAGTTTGATTTAAGGCGTAAAAACAAAGAAGGAAAATGCTTATGCAAATTAATTTAACTGGTCGCCACGTAGAGATTACCGATTCACTTAGAGACTATGTATACAATAAGTTTGCGAAGCTTGAAAGGCACTTTGATAGTATTAACAATGTACATGTGATTCTTGACGTAGAAAAATTAAGTCAAAAAGCAGAAGCCACAATACATGTTAGCGGTGCTGATTTATTTGCTTCCACAGAACATCAAGATATGTATGCTGCGATTGACGGACTGATTGATAAATTAGACCGCCAAGTAATCAAACACAAAGAGAAGCACGCTCGACACTAATACTATGAAATTAAGTTCACTTACTTCTGAGGACTGCAGTAAAGCTGCGGTCCTTTTTAATAGCAAAAAACGAATTTTAGAATTTATTAGCCAATTGGCTCATGAAAAGCTACCTCACCTTACACAGCAAGAGATACTGAACGCATTACTAAATAGGGAAAAGCTTGGTAGCACGGGCATTGGTAGAGGCATAGCGATTCCACACGGTCGTATGAGTGGCGCAGAATCTCCTCTAGCACTAATATTAGTAAGTGAAACGCCAATTAACTTTGATGCTATTGATAATCGCCCTGTAGATATTTTTGTTGCACTCATTGTACCTGATGGCGACTGCCAACTTCATTTGAAGACGTTGGCTACAATTGCTGATAAACTTAACGATAAAGAGTTTTGTAAACAACTACGTAGCGCAAAAACAGACCACGATTTATATCAAGTTATTGTTGAGCAGTCTTAAGAAAGCAAAGGAGAGGTTACATGGAGTTGATCATTATCAGTGGGCGTTCTGGTTCAGGTAAATCAGTCGCACTTCGAGTTTTAGAGGATCTTGGCTATTATTGTGTTGATAATATTCCAGTCAATTTACTCCCCTCATTGGTACGTAGTGTCTCAGAAAACTACGATAAGATTGCTGTTAGCATTGATGTGCGTAACTTACCCAAAGAACAAGAAGAGTTTAATGACATCCTTGAGTACTTGCCTGGCTTTGCAAACCCAACCTTGTTTTACCTCGACAGTGATGATCAAACGCTTATTAAGCGCTTTTCTGAGACGAGGCGGTTGCATCCTCTTTCAATAGACTGCTTACCGCTTGATTTAGCAATTAAACAAGAAAAAGTATTACTTGATGTGCTCATCACACGTGCAGACTTTATTTTAGACACGACTGAATTGAGTGTACATCAATTGGCAGAGTCGATTAGAGAAAAAATATTAGGTAAAAAAGATAAAACTCTGATCATTACATTTCAATCTTTTGGCTTTAAACACGGCATCCCCAAGCAAGCTGATTACGTATTTGATGCCCGCTTTTTACCAAACCCACATTGGGAACCTGAGTTAAAGCCGCTTACAGGTTTAGACCAGCCTGTAAAAGATTATTTGGCAAGTCACAGCATAGTGCAAAAATTCACGTGGCAGATACAAACTTTTGTGCAAACTTGGCTCCCACATTTAGAGCGAAACAACCGCAGCTACTTAACAATTGCAATTGGCTGTACTGGAGGCCAACATCGCTCAGTGTATTTAGCACAAACAATAGGTGAAAGTTTTGCAATGAGCCATAACAACGTAAAAATTCGCCATCGCGAACAAGATTAACTCCTAACAAGTGAAGTTGACTATGCGTTCAGAAGGTACATTTTTAATTAAAAATAAATTAGGCTTGCATGCCAGAGCCGCAACGGTTTTAGCTCAACTTGCCATAAAGTTTGATGCAACGATCACGCTTTTCCAAGATGAAAAACAAGCTGCGGGTGACAGCGTATTAGGTCTCATGCTACTTGAAAGCAGCCAAGGTAAAGAAGTTAAAGTTGTGTGCGAAGGCCCCGATGCAGAGCCGGCCCTAGCTTCTATTGGAGAGCTGATAGAGCAACGCTTTCACGAGCATGAATAGTGCGTGGTCAGTCACCTAAAAGTGCGTTAGACTATTCCCGTATGTAAACACTGTAATATTATTAGTTTAAACCTACCCTTAAAACATTCACGATGTAAGGATGCTAATGCCAGAAGCTTTTGAACAAGATTATCCACTACAACAACTAAAACAGGTGACTAAGTCACTCAACAGTGGTCAATTTGTTCAAGTAAGGCGCATGCTGGCAAAAACAGCGCCATGTGATACTGCACTTCTCCTTGAATCTTCACCTCATAAGATACGTACTCTTCTATGGCAACTCGTTGACCCTGATGTCAGAGGCGATGTTTTAGAAGAATTATCAGAAGATGTGCGTCTGGGTATCATAGCTCAAATGGAGCCAGAGCATATTGCTGCGGCTACCGAGGACATGAGCCATGATGATTTAGGTGAAGTGTTACGTAGCCTACCAGAGACCGTCTACCAAGACGTTGTTGGTGCTATGGATAGCCAAGACAGAGAGCGTGCGACACAAGCCCTCTCATACCAAGAGCGTTCTGCTGGCGCACTGATGAACACCGATACAGTGACAATACGCCCTGATGTCACTATTGATGTTGTATTACGCTATTTGCGATTACGTGGTGAACTACCTGAAGGAACAGATGACTTATACGTTGTAGATAAACACAACTGCTTTTTAGGCGCAATGTCACTCACCACCTTATTGACCAATCCACCTGATAAAATTATCCGTGATTTAATGGATGAAGATTGTGAGTCTATTTCTATTGCAATGGATGAAAGTGAAGTCGCTCAGCTATTCGAACGCCATAACTGGATTTCGGCACCTGTGGTTGATGATAATGATCACTTGTTAGGGCGGATCACAATCGATGATATCGTTGACGTCATTCGTGAAGATGCAGAGCATAGCTTACTGAGCCTAGCAGGTCTTGATGATGAAGAAGACACCTTTGCTCCCGTATTAAAAAGCTCTAAAAAGCGTTCAATCTGGTTGGGTGTAAATTTACTGACTGCATTGTTAGCTGCAATTGTGGCCAGTTTTTTTGAAAACACCCTTGCTATCCTACCTATACTGGCCGTACTAAATGGTATTGTGCCATCAATGGGTGGAGTCGCTGGTAGCCAAACATTAACATTGGTTATCCGTGGTATCGCTGTAGGGCATATAAATCAGACGAACCAACGATTCTTATTATTAAAAGAGCTAGCAATCGGTGCTATTAATGGCATGGTGTGGTCTATTTTAATTGCTGGTGTTGTTGCACTGTGGCAATGGGACTTTAAGCTCGGTGGTGTATTAGCATTTGCAATGTTTATGAATTTAGTTGCTGCAGGTATTGCCGGGGCAAGTATTCCTCTGCTATTGAAAAAAATGAAGATAGATCCAGCATTAGCAGGCAGTGTTGTGTTAACAACAGTGACAGACATTGTGGGAATTTTTGCCTTTTTAGGCACTGCGACGTGGCTACTAGTTTAATAATTTAGGTATTAGCACCTTTGCTGAGCTTATAAATGTATATTTATAAGTGTGTACTTATGAGTCGAGAGACACCACCTAGCCACCTCACTACTACCTATTATAAAAACGCAATATCGCTTACTAATGCTCCTACTCTTAATTGATATTATATTAGAAAACTCGGTAATGCAGGGCATTCGTCTGTCATACCAATTCGCTTAATTAAGCGATCTACTTTGAGGCAAAAAAACCTTGTCTATAACATGGCAAAATTTGAAGAGAAGAAAGTTTTACCCATTTATAGGCGTGGCAATAAATTACATACACCTCGGTAATTTATCCTAACCTGCGTCGATTTAACCATTTAATTGCTATATTTATTAATCTATCGTTAATATTGCGATAGTTAAAAATATAAAAAACATAAGCTATTGATTTTATTAACCTTGAATTTTGGCCTAAGCTTTGCTTATTTAACTATCTATATCGAAAGTATCTGCTGAAAAGGAACGACCATGCCAGTTAAAATTGAAGATCGCCCTGTTGAACAAGTCCGTGAGCAAGTTATCGACCAATTAATCTATAATTACAGCCACGGCGTTATCTCTGCAGAGGCTTTTGAGCGCCGCTTAGATGAAGCGATGGCTACAACAGACAACACTGCCTTACTCGAATTAGTAAGCGACCTTGAATTAACAACAGACACACAATACCAAAGTGAAAAACGCGCACAGTTTACGCCAAATTACAGTAGCCAAAATCACAGTGAAACTCTTCACTTGAGAAGTATTATGGGCTCAAATGAACGAAGCGGACAATGGGTGGTGCCAAAGGAAATTCATCTTACTAATTTATTAGGCTCTATTGAGCTGGACTTCACAGACGCTATATTCCAACATCAGCATATTACGCTGCATGTTAATTGCTTATTGGGCAGTGATGAGATTTATGTGCCAGAACATGTCAATGTGGTATCAAAAATGTTTAGTGTTGTCGGCAGCGTAGAAAACAAATCGGTATCACTTAATAAATTACACGGCCCAACAATTACCATTGAAGGTAAAGTGATCCTTGGCTCGGTAGAAATTAAAGTAAAACGTACGATAAAAGAAAAATTTGTTTCATTTGCCAACAACCTGAAAGCGAGTTGGAAAGATATGAATAAATATTAAAAGGTGCTAAGCGTTAGCACCGCCCTTTTTATAAATCATTATTACGTTGTGCAGGTATGTCACTGAAGTATTGAACAAATTCAATCTCAAAGCCTGCAGGATCGACAAAATACACATTTTTACGAAACGGGTTATCAGCGCCCAGTTTATCGACCTTGTAACCTGCTTGCTCTAAGCGTTGTGTCACAGCTTCAATGTTCTGAGTTACATAGGCAAAGTGTGCTAATCCTACTTGATGGCCTGAAAGATCTCTATTTTTTTGCTCTCCGTTATCGCTTAAAGCGAGATATTGATAGTCATCACCAAAGTGTAGCCACTGGCGAGGCTTACCATGCCAGTTACTCTGCCCCTTACTTCTTATACGCCAATGGGGAAACGCGGCTTGGTAAAAATGTAGCATCGCTTCAACATCATCAACAACCAAATTCACATGCTCTAGATACATAATAAAACGCCTTTATTTAAGTAATTAAAGCCATCATAAAACCTTAACTTAAGTTGAGGTAAAGACCTTATTTATTAAAAACCAGCAATAAAAAACGCGGTATACACCGCGTTAAGTATGAGTAGAGTTAAAACAGAATAAGCATTTAGCTACCTGCTATTTGCATTTCTTCAATCAATACAGAACCTGTTTGAATCCCGCCACGGCGTTCTATATCACCACCTAAACCTACAATTGCTTTAAACATATCCTGCAATTTTCCGGCAATGGTAATTTCGCTAACAGGGTATTGTATTTCACCATTTTCAACCCAAAAACCTGCGGCACCGCGAGAGTAATCACCTGTGACTGTGTTAACACCTTGACCCATTAATTCAGTGACCAATAAGCCTGTGCCCATCGTTTTCAATAACTCAGTTAAATCCTGGTGAGTTTTTTCAACTAGCCAGTTATGAATGCCACCAGCATGCCCTGTCGGTACCATGTTCATCTTGCGAGCTGCATAGCTGGCTAATAAATAAGTTTGTAATTCACCACCTTGAATAATTTCACGGTCAATGGTCTTTACACCTTCGCTGTCAAAAGGCGTAGACGCTAAACCTTTTAACAGATGTGGGCGCTCTGAGACATTTACACAATCACTAAATACTTGTGTGCCAAGGCTATCCATTAAAAAGCTTGATTTACGGTATAAAGCACCACCACCAATGGCTGACACCAAGTGACCAAATAAAGAATTAGCAATATCAGCTCTGAAAATCACAGGCACCTTCATGGTACCCAGCTTTTGGCTGTTTAATTTTGCTAAAGTTTCAGTTGCAGCTTCAAGTCCTACGGCCGCGGCATCTTTTAAGCCACTTTGCTCACGAGAAACCGTATAAGCTGAATCGCGTTGCATTTGTTCACCATCTTTACCAATAACCATGGTGCTTATGCTGTGGCGCGTGCGTGGGTAGCCTGCTATTAAGCCATGGCTATTGCCATAAACTCGCAAACCTTGGTGAGATGAAAAACTTGCGCCGTCTGAATTAACAATGCGCTCATCGGCATTGAGTGCAGCTTGCTCCGCACTATGGCAAAGCTCAATACCCTGCTCCGGGCTAACATCCCAAGGGTGGTATAAATCAAGATCCAACGGCGCAAACTCTAATAGCGCTTTATCTGCGACACCATTGTGTGGATCATCTGACGTAAACTTTGCAATATCTATGGCTTTTTCAACAACAGTCCGTAACGTTTTAGGGTTTAAATCAGCCGTTGAAGCAGATCCTTTATGATTACCCACGTACACACTAATACCTAAACCGCCATCTTGGTTAAATTCGATCGTTTCAACTTCACCCATACGCGTACTTACAGATAAACCTGACGTACTCGACATGGCCGCTTCAGCACCGGTAGCACCGAGTTTTTTTGCGTGTTCTAACACTTCTGCTACGGCATCTTTTACTTGAGAAATTTGTGTATAAATAGGATCTTGCTGTTGGCTTTTCATGTTATTGGTCCTGAGCGTGTATCACTTACAATATAGTTAAATGCTAACACACCCAGTGCATTGCATCAGCTAATATTAATCATTAAAAGAATCGCGTATAATGAGGTTAGTTAACGACATTATATGAGCACCTCATGGCGAAGAAAAAAGGCAACCCTGCTGAAATTGAAGAAGAAATTATTTACGTATCCAAAAGTGAGCTTAAGCGAGATGCGCAAGAGTTTCATCAACTAGGCTCTGATATTGCCAAAATGGGGAAAAAACAGCGCGAGCGCTTGCCTCTTAATGACGATTTAAAAGCAGCGATGGTGGTGGCAGACAAAATTAGTAACAAAAGTGATGCGTATCGTCGCCACTTAAATTACATCGCAAAAACGTTACGTACAGTTGAAAACATCGATGAAATAAAAGCAATTATCGACATTATGCTGAACAAAAATAACCAAGCGGAAGTCATGATCAAAAAAATCGAGCAATTACGCAGCGATTTGATCGAGCAAGGTGATGATTTAATCAATCAAACGATTGAAGAATACCCATCACTTGAACGCCAAAAAATGCGCCAGCTAGTGCGCAATGCAGCGAAAGAAGTGAAAGCTGAAAAACCAGCACGTGGCTATAAAGAGTTATTTCAATACCTAAAAGATAGCATGATGTAATCAGCGCCTAGCGCGTTTGTATTGCTTATCACTAATAGGCTTAAACGCTGTGTTTAAGCCTATTTTGGTTCTTAATTACAAACCTAAATTATCTTTAATATTTTTCATTTGTTGCTGTAATCGATCATGTATTTCTTCAACCAAGTGACTTGATTCACTCACCTGTCCCTTCATGTCTTGCATAGACTGACTAAAGTTTTCGAGCAACCTATTTTGCTGCTTTGCAAGCTCCATTGCCTCAAAAGCAACCTTGTTGGCATCTTGAGCATTATTAGCCACACCTTCAGAGTTACGTTTAAGCTCTTGTGCGTTATTAGTTTGTGATTGGGCATCATCCGCTAATGCTGAAATTTGAGTAGATACCATACTGGAGTTTTCGCTCAGTAAATTAAGCTGCTCGTTTATATCACTTAATGATCCCTGAGTTTGGCGCGCAAGTTTACGCACCTCGTCTGCCACAACCGCAAAACCTCGTCCATGTTCTCCGGCTCGTGCAGACTCAATCGCCGCATTCAAAGCCAGTAGATTAGTCTGCTCTGCAATTGTACGTATCACTTCTATCACTTGGCCAACATCCTGCACACCACTAAGTAACTCTTGTAAGCTCTTAAGACCGCCTTCAACACGCGTTTGCGTATTTGAGCTCGCGCCTAACATGCTTTGTGCAAATCCCAAGCTTTGCTCCATCGCTGAAAAGGTTTGCTTAGCGTTATCAGCAACTTGACTATTAATGTCGTTAACTTGCTCACCAATTTGCTGTATGTCATGCAGCAATGCTTGATTTTGCTCTACTTGTTGATGGCTACCATGTGTTTGCTGACTAATTGTATTTAGGTTATCACTCATCTCCTGCATAAAATCATTAATGACCTTAAGCATTTGCGCTCGCTCTTGTGCTTCTAATCGCTGGCGCTCAATTAATTGGTTAAAGTAAGTAGCGATTTCACCCACTTCAGTTTCTGAGTTTTTACTCTCAATATTTTTAAGCTCGTTTGACTCAATTAAAAATGCAAAACCATCACGCAACTGCCTTAATGGCGCAAGAATTTGTTTGCGCTGAACAATATAAACGCCGATTGCTAAAATCACCAGCATGCTTATAGCGATTGAACAAACCAAAAATATATGTTTTTTTAATGTCGCCTGTTCAACTTTTAATTGTTTCTCGGCGTTAATAACCGTCTCTGAAAGCAAAGCAGTTTGTTCACGTAATGACTCAATGCCAGCTTGGCGCTGCTCAGTTTGCTCTAAAGTACTTGATAAATCTCGCGGGTATCTGTTTGGCCAGCTGCTTATTTCTGCTTTTATTTCCTCTGCTAAATCTTCAGCTTCAACACCAAAAAACAGTTCATCTTCATCAACCTCACTCATCACACCCAAGTTATCTAGGTTATTAATCTGCTGTGCTATGCGATTTAAATTGGCTACGCTTTGAAGCAAGCTATCTTTAGTGTCTTGATCAAAGCTAATAATTAATTGATAAGTAAATAATGAAAGCGATGCAACTTCGCTATAGTAGTCACTAGCAAGCACATAATATTCCTCGCTATGAGTCCCCGCTTGATTTGCTTTATTGGCATAATTAATCAATGAAGAAGCAGAACCTGCCATTTGGCGCAAAGCGTTATCTAAAAGAGCCGTCTCATTGCCCGATAATTTGCCTAATGCCCGGTATTTACCATTAATATCTTGGTCAAGCTGAGTAAGCAAAGCTGCTAGCTGTTTCTCTAAGTGGCTGGGTAATATGTTAAGATCATTATTCTGCACCTCACTGATCAGCTCAGACGCTTTTGTAAGGTACAAACTATCACCTTTAGCCAGATAGTCTTCAATTACCCCTTCCAGATCGAGCAGAATTTTATTCTTTAATTGGCTATAAGATTGATCTTGTTGTTCAAGCTTTATCAGGGTTTGGCTAGCCCAAAATAATGTAGCCGATAAAAGTATACTTGCAGAGGCAAGTAACACGGCTAAGAGGCGGGTAAATGAAGATACGCGCATAAGTTTCCCCTTTGGGTTAATCACGCACGTAGATTATTAATTATTTATGACAGTTTAATGAAAACCTAACATGAAATTATCACATGACAAAAATAGCTAAACTAAAAGCATGATAAACATAGTTTGCAATTAACAAATAGCTTACGAACAATGTAAAGTCACACAGCGACATAAAATGAAACTATACTCTGGCATCGCGTTTGTACATGTATGTGTTTGGACTTACCAACTTAAGGCTGTCGTTGGTAAATAGCTATCGTTAGTGAGTTTAAGTATTTACAGAGTATTAGAGCAGCCATTTTTATAGTCTTTCCATAATATAAAGGTTATTTTTGCTGTACTGTTGCTGCAACGCAACAGTCGGTAGCACACTTTAATCTGGGAATCGCTTCACTGCGTTCTCTCAGCACGGCTTTTTAGTAAGGCACACCCCATCCAAACAAACCATACTATCTGGCTTAAGCCGAATGCATCTTTCAACTCTGGCACTGACTGAAACAGCGTGAGCACACCTAAAGCACCAACAACAAGCCCTAGTAAATGTAACCCTTTTGCTAATTGTGCTGCTTTTAGGCCATGAATACTAATAAGCAATACCCATATACCACCGACCAACTCAATTCCCCCGCCTAAACCATTAACCACGGTGGTATAAACATAAAACAAGGTATCCGCATGTGAGCTCCCTTTGGCAAACAACAAAACCATCGTGTTCATACCAACGAGTGCAACCATACCTGAGCCGAACATAAACACGACCCAAATAAAGCCAAATGCGCTTGCGGCGTTTAGAAGATGAGATGATAATACGTTGAGACGTGCATGCGTTGCCTGTACTGCAATAAATAAGAAACCTCCGAATACGAGATAACCAAAAATATTCGCGAGACTAAGTAAGGATTGTTGTGATTCAATATACGCAATTTTATCACTTACAGACGCAGTTTGAGGAATTGAAAGCGCAACGCCATAAATTAAAAACATAACGATGTAGCACATCGGCATGGCAAAAAAAGCGCTCGCGCCCCACCGCATGTGTATATGGTTCGAGGTCTTTTGATCACTTATGTTGTGATTCATGATAAACGGTTCCTTAATATTAAACTGTGTAATTAATGCGTCCATACTAACGAATAAAGTGTCTTCAATCGTCTTTCCTACATAACTCGGACATTTTTTGCTGCTAACGCGCTTATAATACTGTCCGAATGCATTACAACAATTAGTGATGAAGTGAGTTGGGTATTCGCACAATGTGGCGAAGACAAAATACGGCGACGTTGAGCAATAAAAAATAGGAATTGATTGAATGACTGAAATTTTCTTATCAACAATGGCAATGGCGGTCGCAAGTTTTACGCTGATATTAATGCCGATGCAAACGCCTTCACCATCAAAAAAACCGTTGATCCTTATACTGTTATGTTTAGGACTGCTTTCTACTGGCCCTATTATTTCTGCTTTTTTGCCTTGGCTTACTCAGCTGTACATCAGTGTGTTGCCTTTGTTGTTCTTCTTATTATTGCCCAGTCTGTGGTTTTATCACGAAGCATTGATAGCAGAGCATCAATGGCAGTGGACGCCAGCTATGTGGAAGCATCTTTTCCCGCTGCTATTCGCTGGCGCTCTGGGGGGGGCTCTTTTCCTTTTACCAAAACCATCCTTTAACGCCATGTTTTTCTCAGAGCAGAGCCATGACGACACTTATATTCATCTACTTTCCGGTACATTTTTTGCCACGGTGATATTTTGGTGCGTGCTCAGCTGGTGCTACGTTGTCATGATGCTAAAGCGAACGGTCAAATACAGAAATAAGTTGAAGAATGTATTTTCAAATGATCAAGGGAAGAGCCTAAGCTGGTTTAGTGGTGTTTCCTTACTTATCGCCTTTTCCTGGGTATATGCGCTAGCAGTATTGCTGCTTGATAATCGGTTACAGTTTATCGGCGTGTCTGAGAACGGCGCATTGGTAATGCTTGTCACCATTGTCTGGGTAATGTGTGCCAATGGGTTACAACAACGCCCAGGCTTTGAAGACAACCCACCACCAACAGACGTTAAAAGCCAACAACAACCAACAAAAGCATACGAACGCTCAGCATTAACTAACCATGACTTATCAGTGATTTCAGAAAAGCTAACCCGTGCTATAAATGATGATAAGGCACACCTTGATCCTGAGTTAACGCTGGCAAAACTCTCTGCAATAGCAAAAGAGCCCTCGCAATATATATCACAAACATTATCACAGCACTTGGGTACAACATTTTTTGATTTTATCAATGATGCAAGAATAGAGAGTGCCAACCACATGCTTACAGATACCAATCAATCGGTACTTGATATCGCGATGGCGACCGGGTTTAACTCGCGCTCTTCTTTTTACAAAGCGTTCAAAAAATTTAATGGCTTAACGCCAAGTCAGTACAGAAAAGCGCAGAAAGTATGATTCTCTCAGTGTAGTGTCTCGTTACAGTGACTTATTTTCACCGCTCAATCTATGTCAAAGTATGGTGTCAGTGACATGAACGAATAAGCCACATTAATCCTATAAAGCGATTAGACCATGGCCGCTTTAACATACACATCAAAGCGATTCTTCTTGGTTTTGATTTGCATACTGGGTGCTTTGTCATTTAGAAATGGCGCATAATCAGGCCGTTTAACCACAACCCGTTTACTCGCAAGCGGGTAAGCAAAATCTAATAAGTTATCCGCATCGGTATCGGCCCCTACAAGATCTTGAAATACACGCATCTCTTTTTTTACTAATGCTGACTTTTCACGATGAGGAAACATAGGATCAAGATACACAACATCAGGAACGCTCGCACACTGTGCCAGCAACGTATGGCTAGAGCCAAATACCAAGCTCATGTTTTCCTTCATCCAAGGGCCTATTTCAATGTCATTATAGGCTCGCTGTAAACCATCATAGAGTAACGCAGCAACAACAGGGTGACGTTCATGGAGAATCACTTTACAGCCCAAAGAAGCTAAGACAAATCCATCTCGACCTAAGCCTGCGGTAGCATCTAACACAACGGGAGTTGCCCCTTTGTTTAATCCCACCGCTTTTGCGATTGATTGTCCTTTACCACCACCAAACTTACGTCTATGAGCAGCAGCGCCTGTCACAAAATCAACAGAAATTGCACCTAGCTTTGGTTCATCGGTTTTATATAAGCTCAACCCTTTTTCATCATAACGCAGCGCAAACCCAGTCTGTTGAGCAGCCCAGCTATCCAGCCCAAAGCGTTGCTCTAACTCGTTAAGATATGTACGCATTTCTTTAAAAGAACACTGAATAACCAAAATAAAACTCCGACCGTAAGTAGCGTGCGAAGTATATCAATTGCCACAGCCTATAGCACTAAAATAGCTCAATATCTGTTTGCGATGTAATGTCGTTTGTGTGTTCTGGCTCTGCGATTTTACTTAGGCTAATAATTAATTCGTTACGCGATTCAATGATGTGATTCAATTGATATTTAATATAGGTAAGATCTTCGTTGAGAACACTGAAAGATTTTTGTACCTGTGCCAGCTGTTCTATTTGTGTAAGCAATGTTTGATTATCATTTAACGAAGGATGTTGAGCGATTACATCACGCATTTGGTTTAATTGAGCCTCAAACTTTGCTGTTTCCAGATCACGAGCATCGCTGTTTTTATACATCTGTGAAGATAACTCATTAAATGCATTACCAATGGTATGAGCCTGAGATAACGCCCTTTCATTGACTTCCATATCTTGTATCTTGGCGTTTGTTACTTCTAATATATGTGGGAATAGATCTTTAAAACGACCATATAGCGCAGCATCATCCAACGGCATATTTTTAATTAAAAGAGAAACCTTCGGATAATTAACGATTGTACGACTGCTAAAATCGACAAAACGATTTGCATAGCGGTGCTTTTCTAATAACTCTTGTTCTAGCGGGCACACTGCACCATCATCACAGTAAAACACCCCCACTTCTTCGTACCAAAATGCAGCTACGACATCTAAGTTTAAAGGCTTAAAAAAATCAAAAAAGTAACCTGATAGAGTCTCGATATCATGCGCATGATAAGTCTGCCCTACATAACGCATGATTCGTCCCATATCGCCAGAGTCAGTCATCGCAATTTCAGCGGTTATTTGCGCCCGCTCAATATCACTTTTGAGTTTGATTGAGTGCTGTCTGTATTCATATAAAACGCGGATCCGCGCAATCAGCTCTTCAGCATTGAATGGTTTAACTATGTAATCAGCAGCCCCTGAATTATAGCCTTTCACCCGCTCTGGGAGTGCACTTTTACCAGACAAAAACATGATGGGCGTATCTTTGGTTTGCTCAATCGATTTAAGCTCTCGACATACTTCGTAGCCTGTTTTCCCCGGCATTTCGACATCAAGTAAAATAATATCTGGGTTATACTTTTTTGCTTGTCTAAGTCCTTCATCACCATTTTTAGCATGTATGATTTTACAAAACCCTGCTAAAGACTCTTCTATAACACGGTGTACGTACTTATCATCATCAATTGCTAAAACCAGTTTTGACATACCTTGCTCCATTATTGTCACCCACTTAAAAAGCATAGTACGGAGCACTGATTTTGCGATAATTTATTTGTTTTTTCTGCTTTAAAACTAAAAAAGCGCCAGTTCGGCGCTTTTAGTATTTTATTGTGCCTACGAGGCAATACCACTGTGACGTAAAAGTGCATCTACATTAGGCTCTCGTCCACGAAACGCTTTAAATAATTCCATTGGCTCTTCGCTACCGCCCTTTTCCAAAATATTCTCTAAAAATGCTTGGCCTGTTGCTGCATTAAAAATCCCTTCTTCTTCAAAACGAGAAAAAGCATCAGCCGAAAGCACTTCTGCCCATTTGTACGAGTAATACCCCGCACTATAGCCACCAGCAAAGATATGACTAAAGCCATGTTGAAACCGGTTAAACTCAGGAGGCTTAACAACCGATGTGTGACTACGTACTTCGTCAAGTCGAGTCTGAATTTGACACTCTTCACCCGTCTGGTAATCATTATGTATTCTAAAATCAAACAACGAAAACTCAATTTGACGCAGCATTTGCATGCCTGAATTGTAGTTTTTAGCGGCTAATAATTTATCAAGTAGCGCTTTTGGTAATGGTTCACCTGTTTCATAATGACCTGAGATTAAGTTTAACGCCTCTTCATCGTAGCACCAGTTCTCTAAAAACTGACTCGGTAATTCCACTGCATCCCATGCAACACCATTGATACCTGCAACTGGCGCAGCTTCAACTTGAGTAAGCATATGGTGAATACCGTGGCCAAACTCATGAAATAAAGTAGTAACTTCATTATGCGTAAACAGTGCTGGTTTTTCGCCAACCGCTTTATTAAAGTTACATACTAAATAAGCAACGGGTGTTTGCAATTCTCCACTTGCACGAACCTTTCGGCCCATGCAATCGTCCATCCAGGCGCCACCACGCTTGTGGTCACGTGCGTATAAATCTAAATAAAAGCGACCTCGTAGGGTATTGCTGCTATCGTAAATCTCAAAGAAGCGCACATCTTTGTGATAAGTATCTACATCAGCCACTTCTTTTACTGTAATGCCAAATAGGCGGTTTACCGTTTCAAATAGGCCACTCAGGACTTTATTTGCTGGAAAGTAAGGTCGTAATACCTCATCTGATATTGCGTACTTTTCTTGCTTTAGCTTTTCACCATAGTAGCCGTAATCCCATGCAGCAAGTTCATTAATACCGTGTTTCTCTTTGGCATATGCTTGCAGCTCAGCAAGTTCTTGCTCTGCTTGTGGCTTTGACTTAGCGGCTAAATCTTCTAAGAACGAGAATACTTGTTCAGGTGTTTCCGCCATTTTTGTCGCAAGTGACTTTTCGGCATAGCAGTCAAAACCCAGTAATTGAGCCAGCTCATGACGAAGCGCAAGTTCCTCACTCATGATCGCAGAGTTATCAAACTCACCAGCATTCGGACCTTGATCCGAGGCTCGTGTTGAAAATGCGGTGTAAGTCTCTTCGCGTAATTCACGGTTATCTGCATAGGTCATGACAGGCAAATATGATGGGAAGTCTAGCGTGAATAACCATCCTTCTAACTCTTTACTTTTTGCTGTATCTGCCGCAAGCGCTAGTGCTGATTCAGGTAAACCGGCAAGCTGACTTTCATCAGTAATGTGCTTTTGCCAAGCAAGTGTTGCATCCATCACATTATTGCCAAATTTAGCTGCCAATTCAGATAAACGCGCACTAATTTCGCCATAGCGTTTTTGTTGTTCCGGAGCAAGCGCGATACCTGAAAGCTTAAAGTCGCGCAGTGCATTGGTAATTGATTTCTGTTGAGCTTTTGTCAACGTTTGGAATTCATCACTCTCATAAAGCGTAGTATAAGCATCAAATAAGCCTTGATGCTGTCCTACAAAAGTCGAGTATTCTGAAATTAATGGTAAACACTGTTCATACGCTGCTCGAAGCTCATCTGAATTGAGAACTGAGTTCATGTGCGACACCGGTGAGAAAAGGCGTGATAGCTTATCATCCACCTCCTCAAGTGGAAGCACGAGGCCATCCCATGTAAATGACTTATTCGCTAACACTTCATCAATTTTTGATCGACACAACGCTATACTCGCTTTAAGTGCTGGCACAACATGCTCTGGTTTAATCTTTGAAAATGGCGGAAGGCCTTCAAGGCCTATCAGTGGGTTATTTTTTAAATCGCTCATGTTAGCTCACAAATCATTAAGAATATGAATTTGAGGTTGGGGCAAATTAGCGAAATACAAGGGGCTTTTAACGGGTCTACCATGTGTTATCATCAACCCATTACGTTTTAATATACTTGAGGACTGAAAATGGCTCAGCATTTTGATTACATCGCAATTGGCGGCGGCAGTGGTGGAATAGCATCCGCTAATCGCGCTGCAATGCGTGGTGCTAAAGTAGCACTCATTGAAGCACAGCACATGGGTGGAACCTGTGTGAACGTTGGTTGCGTTCCAAAAAAAGTTATGTGGCATGGCGCACAAATTGCTGAAGCAATTAATGCTTATGCACCCGATTATGGCTTTGACGTAGAGCTAAAAGGTTTCAGTTGGGCTAAATTGGTAGAAAGTCGTGAAGCCTATATTGGCCGTATTCACCAGGGCTACGACAAATATTTAGCCAGTAATGGTGTCAATGTAATTAAAGGATTTGCTAAGTTTGTGGATAATAAAACCGTTGAAGTGAACGGTGAATTATACACTGCCGATCATATTCTTGTTGCGGTAGGTGGCCGTCCAACGATTCCTAATATTCCTGGTGCTGAACACGGTATTGATTCAAATGGCTTCTTTGAATTAAGTGAACAACCAAAGCGTGTTGCTGTTATTGGCGCGGGCTACATTGCGGTTGAGATTGCTGGTGTACTGCATAGTCTTGGTACTGAAACGCATTTATTCGTCCGTAAATCTAAGCCTTTACGCACTTTTGACCCTTACATAATAGATACCCTTGTAGATATTATGGCTAAAGAAGGCCCTACGCTTCATACTGAGTGCTCGCCAAAAGAAGTGATAAAAGAAAGCGATGGTAGCTTAACTATTCACTTCGAAAGCGGTTATAGCCAAAACGTTGATGAAGTTATTTGGGCTATTGGCCGCACGCCAACAACCGATAAAATCAATCTTGAAGCAGCCGGTGTTGAAGTTAACGAAAGTGGTTATGTTAAGGTTGATGAATACCAAAACACCACAGCCGAAAACGTCTATGCCGTCGGTGATATAATCGAAAATGGGATCGAGCTAACACCTGTTGCAGTAAAAGCTGGCCGCACCTTATCTGAGCGTTTGTTTAATAAAGACTTGCCTGATGATTTAAAAATGGATTATAAATTAGTCCCAACGGTTGTATTTAGTCATCCGCCAATTGGTACCATTGGCTTAACCGAGCAAGAAGCTATTTCTCAATACGGCGAAGAAAACGTAAAAGTTTATAAATCAAGTTTTGCTGCTATGTACACCGCTGTGACTCAGCACCGTCAAGCCTGTAATATGATGCTTGTGTGTGCTGGCCCTGATGAAAAAGTAGTTGGCTTGCATGGTATTGGCTTCACCGTAGATGAAATGATCCAAGGTTTTGCTGTCGCCATGAAGATGGGTGCAACAAAAGCAGATTTTGACTCTGTTGTAGCGCTTCACCCTACGGGGTCTGAAGAATTTGTTACTATGAGATAAGCATTATCAGCATAGAATTATATAAAAAGCCTTGTCGTTAACGCCACAAGGCTTTTTATTACCTTTCTCGCCTCGTTCAAGCGTGGTGAAAGTAGTCAAACTTAGCTAATATGTTAAGTGTAATAATGACTCCACCCTAGGAAATTATGAATACAGATTTACTACAACACCCTGTTTTCGCTTCATTGGTAGTAATTATCATCGCGTACAGCCTTAAAATTATTGTTGCAAAGCTAGCACGCTACCGCGCTGAAAAAAAAGAAAAAGATATTCGTTATATTTCACATAATATAAAACACTTTATAAACTTAGTGATGGTGCTGCTATTATTGTCCGTGTGGTCAACAGAAATTCAGAATTTTGCGTTATCGATCGCCGCATTTGCTGTTGCTATTGTGCTTGCAACAAGAGAGTTTATTCAGTGTGTGATTGGCTTTTTTTACTTAGTCACTACACGCCCTTTTCGGGTTGGCGACTGGGTGCAGGTCGGTGAATATTATGGTGAGATTGCAGAAACTGATTGGATTAAAACTACCATGCATGAGATTGATATGCATACTTACCAGTTCTCACGTAAGACTATTTACATTCCGAACAATAAGCTTATTACTCACCCAATAAAAAATCTAAACTTTGTAAAGCGCTTTACCACCCATCACTTTAACATTGTACGCAAAGAAAGTTTTAACCCTTATCCTATTTATTCGACTTTAACTGAAAAAGCAAAAGAATACTGTGAGGAATTTAAGGATGTAGCAGGCCGTTACAACTCTATTATTGAGCGAAAGTTAGACGCTAAAATTTCTGGTCCTGAACCAGAAATACACTTTAGCACCACAGAATTAGGGGATTTTAAAGCGAGCTTTACATTATTTTGTCCAACAGAAAAAGCACTTGAAATAGAGCATAAGCTCACCGAATTTTTTATGACTCTTTGGTACAGCGAGGCAAATAAAGGAGCGCCTAAATAGATACCTTAAGTACTTTTAATGCGCTTTAAATTACACACTCACTTTTTTAAAGCGCAAAATATTTATTCCTTGGCTGCCATAGTTGTTACACGCTAAAGTTCATATTCAATATGCAGTGAAGGCAGCTTATTAAGCAAGGGCATTAACGCCCTTTCTCGCCTTAAGTCTTTGCTTTCATCTTCTAATTGCTCACGTTCACGACGTAACTCTTTTCGTTGATTGCTTGTCGAGGCTGAAGCACTCAGCTCACTTCTAATTTCATCAAGCCGCCAATTTATACTATCAAGGCGTGCATCAATCTCAGCTTTTCTTGTCTCGACTTGGTAATGTTCATTCCCTTCTTGCCATGCTTTTCTAAATTGCGTGTTATTGCACACACTGTTGTAAGCTTCACCTCGTAAACCTAATGTAAAACCATTTTCAGGTTCACAATACACAGCAAGTCCTTGTTGATGGCTCGCTTGATACTCATTGAGCTGAGGGGATACACCAAATTCGCGACAGGACAATGCAATTTCTTGGCCTTGCTCCAAGCTATACCCCTTCATGCCATGGCTATAACCTAGTTGCTGCCAATTCGCTTGCAAACACTCATCTTGGGACAAAGAAGTACACCCTGATAGCAATATGATAAACAACACACATAAAAGACGATAAGACATTTAATTTCCTAAAAGTCGGGGTTAGTTAAATACTCATCTTGTGTCACTCTTTTAATAAAGTGAATGATGGAAATGTAACAGAATATTTTACAGCCTAGCCTCCGCTTACCGGCTTTTCAACTTTACGCCTAAAAGGTGACTCCAAACAGTATTAACAATAATTATATTCATGCCCCCTTCTGATGTGAACGTACGTGCGAAATAGTATCGTGATTAACAGGCTCAATTTGAAGAAACGGCCCTACCATCAGAGCTACCTTGTGCTGTTGCTTCAAATTGCATTGAAATAGAAATCTCTTGGCCAACTATCTTATTATTCAGATAAGGGGGCCGCATTTAACAACCCACTACTGTACAGTGCAGTTAAAAGTGTGAGTAAAGATAAAGCCTTCATTTTTATCTCCTAAACTAATTAACGCGGCCCTGCCGTTACTGTGATCTCGGCTGTTTGCAGCGTATGTTGGTGTATGAAAAACCCTGTCAGTGCACTTGTTGCCCCCTGCGGAACAGCTAATTCCTCGACATCTAGGGCATATATTTTGAAAGTGTAACTATGCTTGCGCCCTGCTGGTGGACATGGACCAAAGTATCCGGGCTTACCCATATCTGTATTACCTTCAATGGCTCCTTCGGGCAAAATCGTTGAAGATAACGAGTTACTAGCTAGGGGAATATCATGTACTAGCCAGTGCCAAAAACCACTGCCAGTTGGTGCGTCATTGTCATACACTGTCACGGCAAAGCTTTTGGCTTTTTTAGGCGCATTTTGCCATTTAAGTTGTGGCCTAACATTACTCCCCTGACAGCCAAAGCTATTCCAATATTGTTTACTCTTTATTGCTTGCCCTTGCTGTAAGTCAGGGCTCGATAAACTAAATTCAGCTGAAAAACTGGCACCACTAAACAGCCCACTGATCAGTAAAGTAACTGATGATTTTGAAAAGTTAACCATTTTTAATCCTTATATTCTCAGTTAAAACAAAAACTACTTTTGATAAGCAGGGTAATCGGTATAACCTTTGGCTGTACCGCCAAACAATGTACTACCATCGCTAATGGTATTTAGTGGCAGTTGCTCTTGTATACGATACGGTAAGTCTGGGTTGGCAATAAAACGACGGCCAAATGCAATATAATCAACAAGGCCTTGTTCAATAAGCTGCGCACCTGAATGCTCGGTATAATTACCGGCAACAATAATCGCGCCGCTAAAATACTGGCGAAGTGCGGCTCTAAACTCTGGTGTTACACTAGGTGCATCGTCCCAGTCCGCTTCGGCAAGATGAATATACGCAATACTAATTTGCTCAAATTGCTTTGCTGCTAATAAAATCGTGTCAATTGCTTCACTATCATCCATACCACGCTGAGTGATAAAAGGCGCTAATCTAACACCCACTTTATGAGCACCAATGGCATTACTAATTGCATTAATAATTTCACAGGCAAAACGAATACGGTTTTCTTGGCTACCGCCATATTCATCTGTGCGTTTATTTGCTGAACGTCTTAAAAACTGATCAATTAAATACCCGTTACCTCCATGTATTTCAACGCCATCAAAACCAGCCTCAATCGCGTTAATTGCCGCTTGCTTATAATCATTTACTATTTCTTTAATTTCTTTAACACTTAGAGCTCGTGGAGTTGGGCAGTCAAGCATCCGTCCTTCTCCATCATCGCCTACCACCCAAACTTGTGCATTTGGAGCAAGTGCAGATGGGGCAACTGGCGTTCCATCATGATGAAATGAAGAGTGCGACATTCTACCAACGTGCCAAAGTTGTAAAAATATTTTACCGCCTTCTTTGTGCACAGCCTGTGTTACTTGCTTCCAACCTTCAATTTGTTCTTGCGTGTAAATACCTGGCGTAAATGAGTAACCTTTGCCCTGAGCAGAAATTTGTGTTGCTTCAGAAATAATCAGCCCCGCAGTTGCACGCTGCGCATAATAAGTGGCCATCAGTTCAGTGGGAATATCGCCCGGTTGCGCAGTTCGCGAACGGGTCATAGGTGCCATCACAATTCTATTTTGAGTGACCATGCCACCGAGGGTTTTAGCTTCAAATAAGGATTCTATAGACATAACTAACTCTCTTATAAATAATGTTTATCTGGATTTAAATTAAACTTCATCACTGCTAAATAGCATTTCGACCTTCATCTCTTCTGGCCCTTGGATAAATACTTGGTGCTCTAGTAGCTCTGGCACGGTTCGCTCGAAATAACTTATTCCGGTTTGCGCTAAGCGACTTTTCAAGCCTTGATAACCCATGCTACGAATGGCAATGTGATCTATCACTCCTCGGCCTTGGATTTTGCTGTTTAATGCTGATAAGTAACCCTGTTGCGCTTTATTACCCATGGCATTAACCAAATGAATCAAAGCAACGTTATCGCTGCCGTATAACCACGCCCCCTCGAAAGGAAAAGGCGGACGATACCCTTCACTTAGCCCAACTGAATTAATAAAGAACTGTCGCATCGCTTGGTAATCACAACTAGAAATTAGTACATGATCTAAACGCATAAGCTTTCTCTGTTGATAATGAGTACAACCAGTTTAACTATTTACTTAAATTTGATAATTGAGTTAATATCAAAAACACTATTCATTAATACTGAACTATAAAGAGTAAAGAATGATGGCAAAGATTGATGATATGCAGCTTTTTGTTCATGTGGTGCGCTCTGGTGGGCTTGCTGCAGCGGGGCGAAAAATCGGTTTATCGCCTGCGAGTATGACGGCACGTATCAACCAACTTGAAAATCACTATCAAACCCGACTCTTAATACGTAATACTCGCAGTATTAAATTAACCGAGGCTGGAGAGCAGTTTTATCAAGGCTGTTTAAGAGTAATTGCTGAAATTGATGCCACAGAGCAAAGTATTCAGCTCAGTAAAAACACTCTTTCGGGTAGTCTCAAAATAACCGCGCCCTCTGACTTTGGTCAACAGTTTGTTGCCCCTGCAATAGCTAAATTTGTAGCACAAAACCCACAAGTCAAACCACACCTGCATTTAACCGATGGCTTAGTCAATTTAGTTGAAGAAGGTATAGATATTGCTATTCGCTTTGGAAACTTACCCGATAGCAATTTGATTAGCCGAATGATCAAGGCCAATCAACGTGTGCTATGTGCTTCAGCTGAATATTTAAAAATACATGGCCAACCTTTGCAGCCAAGCGATTTATTAAATCATCGCTGCCTAGTAATGGAGCGATTGGGTCAATCGATGAATGATTGGCATTTTAAAGACCAGGTAATTCGCGTGCCTGTGGCTATGAGTAGCAGTGATGGTGCGGTCATCAGGCAATGGGCAATTGATGGTGCCGGGATTACTCTAAAATCAATGGTAGATATTAGCGATGATCTGACTAAGGGTCATTTAGTGACGCTACTTGATGACTATATTCTCGGTTTTAGTAATAAAGATAAACAACAGATTGGCTTACAGTTTCTTTACCCATCAAGGCTATTTCAGCCACGACAAGTTGTCGCATTTATGGATTTTTTTCAGCAGCAAATTTAACAATAAACAGCCGACAAAATAAAACCTTGGAAGTATGCACTTCCAAGGTTTTATTTGTAGCATTTGGCAGATATAGAATTAAGCCGTGCCACCTACTGTGAGGTTATCTATTTTCAAACTTGGCTGGCCAACACCTACTGGTACACTTTGACCATCTTTACCACAAACACCTACGCCTTTATCCAGCGCAAGGTCATTACCTACCATCGAGATTTGTTGCATAACCTCAGGGCCATTACCAATTAATGTTGCCCCTTTAATAGGCTGGGTAATTTTACCATTCTCGATCAAGTAGGCTTCTGAGGCACTAAATACAAACTTACCTGAGGTAATATCAACTTGTCCGCCACCAAAGTTTGGCGCAAAAATACCTTTTTTAACCGTGCTGATAATATCAGCTTGGCTGTGCTCGCCGCCTAACATGTAAGTATTAGTCATGCGAGGCATAGGTAAATGCGCGTATGATTCACGGCGCGCGTTACCTGTTGGGTTAACCCCCATCAAACGCGCGTTCATCTTATCTTGCATATAACCTTTTAAAATACCGTTTTCGATAAGTACATTGTAAGCCGCAGGTGTACCTTCATCATCTACATTCAATGATCCACGGCGGTCAGCAATCGTACCATCATCAACAACAGTACAAAGCTCTGACGCCACTTTTTCGCCTACTTTGCCGCTAAATGCAGAGGCACCTTTACGGTTAAAGTCGCCCTCGAGGCCATGCCCTACTGCCTCATGCAGTAATACACCTGGCCACCCGGCGCCAAGTACGACTTCCATACTCCCCGCAGGCGCATCAATGGCTTCTAAGTTCACTTTTGCCTGACGAACCGCTTCTTCAGCAAAGCCCATCCAACGAGGTTTCCCGTCTTCGAATTCTTTAAAATAGCCATAATCTAACCGTGCACCGCCACCAGCACCGCCTCGTTCACGACGACCGTTCTTTTCAAGTAATACAGAACAGTTTAAGCGAATAAGTGGACGGATATCTGTTGCAAATGTACCATCGCTAGCCGCGATTAATACCTCTTCATACACCGCTGACATCGAGCTAATCACTTGCTGAGCGTCAGGCGCTAACTCACGAATATAGTTTTCAAGCTCGCGTAATAAGCTTACTTTATCACTGTCGCTCATGCTCTGAATTGGCTGATGCGGTGCGTATTGCTCTTTTGCAGCAATATCACTAAACACTTGAATTGATTTATTATCACCTGCATCGGCAATACTGCGTGCTGCAGTTGCGGCTTTATTTAGCGCTTCTAAATTTATTGCATCTGAGTAAGAAAAACCGGTTTTTTCACCACTTACAGCGCGAACACCTACACCGCGTTCAACATTGTAAGAACCTTCTTTTACCAAACCATCTTCTAACACCCATGATTCATGATGGCTTGATTGAAAATATAAGTCGGCGTAATCAATGTTATGTTGATGTATAAAGCGAAGCGTTTTCTCGAGTTCTTCTCGATTTAGCTGGCTGTCGTGTAATAAATGCTGTTCAACCGTATTCATAATAAATGCTCTCTAAATCGTTGGTGAGATTGCACTGGCATATCTCGTCTAATGGCATGTAACCTGGATAAGTCTGGCTGGCAACTAATATACCCCGTGCCATTTTTAAGCTCACTGAGGATATCGCCCCAAGGAGAAATAATTAAACTGTGACCATAAGTAGCGCGACCATTTTCATGCTGCCCAGCTTGTGCCGCAGCAATAACGTAACTTTGTGTCTCTATTGCACGCGCAGTTAATAAGGGCTGCCAATGCGCTTTACCTGTCACCGTAGTAAATGCGCTGGGGACCAAAATAATCTCTGCGCCTTGGCGCTGTAATGCACTAAATAAGCCACTAAAGCGTAGATCATAGCATACTGTTAGTCCTATTTTACCAAAAGGGGAGTCAACCACGACCAGATCATTACCCGCTTGGGTAAAATTTGATTCGCGATAGACGCCTGTTCCATCAGCCACATCAACATCAAATAAGTGAATTTTATTATATTGTGCAATCACTTTCCCTTGGCTATCAAATAATAACGACGCTGCATAATATTTCGCGTTATCAGCCGCGATAGGGAGTGTGCCCGCTGCCAACCAAATATCGTATTGACGGCACAGCTTACCTAACTGTGCCTGATATGAATCACTTTGTTCGGCAAGCGCAAGTGTATCTGCACCACACGTCGAAAAAATTAAAAAGCTTTCGGGTAAACACACTAATAAAGGGCGAGCACTGGGCAAGCAGCTAAGTTGCTGCGCTAACTGAGCGAGATTTTGTTGAGCATTGATACCCGAACACATTTGTAGTGCGATAATGTGGCCCGGCGAGTAAGATGGGTGCTTCATAGTATTGCCGTTTCCGCTGGATCTTTAGGTGTTAATTCATCTGCCTGCGGGATTTTTTGGGGTTGATCTTGAGCAGCTTGTGGAATTTCAACTTCACGACTTTTTCTATCTATCTCTTGCACGACGGGATCGGTCATGTTTCCCGTTACCTTAAAATTGATCTCAGAAATAACCCGTGCAGAGTGAATCACTTTATCAATTGCTAATGCCGCTAAACCTGTTACCGGGTTTACCATCCACGCCACTATTACGGGAATACTTGACGTTACTTGTGGTGCCACCGCTAAATCATAGTTGATTTCCATGGTGTTTAAATTTGTATGACCTTTAATGGTCAAATCTGCTGGGACTCCATCCATTTTAGTATCTTGGGTATAAGCAACGCCCTTATCTAACTGCATTGTTCCCTTAAAACTGTTATAGAAAAAGCCTTTAGAAAATACATCTCTAAAATCGAGCTTAAGTTTTCGAACTAACGAATCTAAGCTTAATAACGAAAAAACACGTGCCCCGCCATCACTTATTTCAGCAAGGTGACCATCTTCTAAATCCCATGCTAGATCACCGGCTAGTGTGGGTATATCAAACTGATAAGGAGCACCTTGCCATGCTAAATCAAACGTAATGTCGGCATCAGAATCTTTTACCGTAGTTGTAATATCAAACTCATCAAACAGCTCGCCAATGTCATCACTTTGTAGGGTGCCATGAAAACGTGTTTGCCCCGCTTTCCATTGCCCTTTCGCACGCAAAATATGATCGCCTTTATCAACGACAAGCTCTGGAATCATCAATTGTGTCCCATCACCAAATAAGGAAGCACTCACTTTATCCAGCTGGTAGTTTTCGACTTTACAATCTAGACAGGTGAACTCAATCGCTGGAATATTATTTAACCATGTTAAATCGTCAGTCGAAGGTATTTCATTTTGTACGGCGAACGCGTCATCAGACTTTGGAATCAAATTTAACCGTAAATAATCGCTTGTTACTTTAATAGGACGGCTAGTTTGATTAATCGGTATACTTATTTGCGAACGCAGCTCTTTTGCATTAAGCCTTAAATCAAGTGCATTTTGCTGAGGTCTAAGTCGCATTTCAAAATCATTAAAAGCAATATCAGCAATTGTTAAACGGTTTATTTGTCCAACTACCTCTTTTAATGGGGGAAGAAAACCTTCACTTTGAGTTTCAGCTTGGCTAATGGCAATAATTTGATCAATCAGCGCAACCCAAGACGTTAATGGGGTTTCCTCTAAATTTATGGAAACGGAGAAATCTTCTCTGTTTAATCCTAAATCTTGAGGCCCTAAAATTAAGTGCGCGTTCGTCATTTTAGCGCTAGCATTTGCCAAAATAGCATTAAAATAAATCTGATTATTGACACTTGCAGTGATCAAATTAGAAATTTCATCACCCTGTACTTGCGCTGTTAATTGCCATGGAATATCTGCACCTTTTGCAAACGGTACTGGTAACTCACTTGTCAGGCCAACAAGCTGAGAGTTTATTTCTGCAAGGTAATTAAAGCCTGTTGGCAAGAAGTTTAATGTGACATTAATTGCCAGCTCACTTTCACCTTTTAAATAATTGTGAAACAACCCCTGCGCTTCTGTAATTAATGTTTCCGCATTTATTTGCGCAATAATATTAATTTCACCGCGGTAAGTTTCACCTATATTTTTACCATCAAAGTCGAACTTAATGGGCATACCTAACCAATTTGCAGATGCGCTTTTTAAAGCAACATGATCATCGTTAAAGTATAATCTACCGTTCACGGCTGATAACTGAATACCAGGCTGAGCAAGGTATATTGGCATGTCTTTAAGTGTGACAACACCTTTGGCATTAACATTCAACTCATTTAAATCAACGGTCAATTCGATATCGGCATTCGCACTGCCTTGCCCTTGAATCACGGAAAATACGTTGGCGAGTGGTTGTTCAAGTGGAGTCGCTTCGAAAAAAGGTAATAAAGATTGTGCATCAGCACGTTTTTTAATTTTAACGGATAAAATATCAGCATTCATTAAATCAGCAATACTTACATGCACACCATTACCGACAGCTAAATTGACTAACTGACCTTGCTGAGTATAGATATCCATGCGCTCATTTTCAAAATGTAGCTTTGCACTTGCTTGCGTGACACTAGGCCAATCAGGGGTAAATTGATAAGTCGCATTATCAATTTGTGCCAGTACTTCAAATTGCCCTGAATTGTCAGTAAATGGAAAACCCGACAATGGCCCTGAAAACAACACTTGCGCTTGGGTCAATTCACCTTGCTTTATCGCGCCATTTAAGTAGCTAACGAGGTTTTCGCTCATTACTGGTAATGGAAAATAATGCCCAGCAATACTCGCATCAGGTGCATAAATCTCTGCGTATAGGTCTAACCTTGATTGCTCACCCAAGCTGACTTTCATTTCTGCAGCTAACGTCAGTTCTTTATTGTCTAACCATATGTTATCACTGCTTATCTGCCATCCTTGAGGCGTGTGCAATGCATCAATTTCCATATTGAGCTGAGTGTATTTAATGGGATGAGAAAATGTGTCTTCCGTTAACAATACATTGTTTTCACCAAATAAACTGACTCGTCCACGCGATTGGTTTAAGTTCCCTTCAATACGCAACGCATCTGCACCAGGTATTCCTTGATTTGCAAGCCAGCCGATATTGTCTGCCGCGAACCAAAGCTGCCAATCTGATGAGGAATTAAATGATGCGTAGGCTTGGTCTATCACACCACTAGGCTCACGTACAATTAATGGCTCTAAAGATGAAAAATTACTTAGCTGGGCTAATTTAGTGGCTAAATCAAGGTCAAAATCTTGTAACCAAAATTGTTTTTGTGTTCCCAGTTGCGCTTCAAACATCACGTTAGGCCAGGTATGCTGCAAACTGTTCACAGCTAACCCTGTGCTTTTTAACCGCCAGCCTTGTTGCCAAGGAAATAAATGAAAACCGCCTTCGCTAATGCTTAACTGGTAAGGCTTTGCTTCATTGCCTTGCTGCCAATTAATAAAACTAGGTAGCCACTTAACTTTAACATCGGTGATTAAGCCTTTTTCAATGCTCATCCAAGATTCTAAGTTAAGATCTGACTTCAACTCCTGTTTATCTTTATTACTGTATTGCGCCACCCACTTTGAAACATCCACTTGGCTTGCTTGCACATAAATATCACCAGCCATTGTTTCTAAGGTTTCACCTTTTAGCGCAATTCGGGCATCAAACGTCCCCACAGAAATACCCGGTAATGCTAATGTACCGCTGCCGCTATGTTGTTGTGGTTTGTTTTGCCAAACGATGTTCTCAAGAATTAAGCGACGTTCTTTACCATCACCAACTAAAAAGTTGATGCTACTATTTTCAACCGCAAAGTGACCCGTATCACCTAAAAATAAGCCTTCAATGAGTTCCTTTTGCTCAAACGCAACTTCACCTTCATTTGAGTCAAGCAGCGTAGGCAGATTCACATTGGCATGAAACCCGTTGATCACAAAGTAATTTGACTTTAATTGCTGAGTTTTAATGCTTTCCCACACATTTAGCTCTAGGCTGGCTTTTGCTATTGTTAACGCGATGGGCGAAGTGGTGTTATCCTCAAATGAAATATTTTCCATCACAATAGCTGGGCCTTTGCCCTGCCAACTAGCTGAAATAGTTCCAATTGATAGATTGACTGCAAACTTGTCGTAAAGATAACCTTCTAAATCACCTTTATAGTCATTTGCATAGGGGAGCGTGTATTTTAAAACAGAGATAATAACGGCCAAAAATACGAGAGTTACAGCAAATACTTGCCATAACTTCCTCATACAATAAAAACAAACCGTTTTTACCTTCATTACATCATAACCACATCGAACTGCTCTTGGCTGTAGAGGCTTTCTGTTTGAATACTTACTTGCTTACCAATAAATAATTCAAGTTCTGCTAGGTTATGATACTCATCATTAATCAATGCTTCACTTACTGCAGGAGCGGCATAAACCATAAATTTGTCAGCAGCATAGGCACGGTTCACGCGCACAATTTCACGCAGAATCTCATAACAAACTGTTTCAACGGTTTTTTGTGAGCCCCGTCCTGAACAGGCAGGGCATACATCGCATAATATATGTTCTAGGCTCTCACGGGTTCGCTTACGTGTCATTTCAACTAAACCCAGTGCTGATAAACCATTTATGTTTGATTTAGCGCGATCTTTGTCTAGTGCCGATTCAAGAGAGTGTAAAACTCTACGCTTATGCTCTTCGCTAATCATATCAATAAAATCGATAATGATTATGCCCCCTAAATTTCGTAACCTAAGTTGGCGTGCAATAGCTGATGTTGCTTCAACATTGGTATTAAAAATAGTTTCTTCAAGGTTACGATGACCTACAAATGCCCCCGTGTTAACGTCAACAGTCGTCATAGCCTCTGTTTGATCGATAATTAAATAACCGCCTGACTTGAGCTCAACTTTTCTATGCAATGCTTTTTGAATTTCATTTTCAACATCAAATAAATCAAAAATAGGTCGCTCACCGGGGTAATACTCAAGTGCACCAGAAAGGATAGGCACAAACTCTTCTGTAAAGGCTTTTAACTCGTGATAAGTCAACTTAGAGTCAACACGGATACGCTCCATGTCCTCACCAACATAATCCCTTAGCGTTCTGAACGCTAATGTTAAGTCTTCGTGCAGAATGCTTTCTTTGCTGGTTTTTTTACGTTTGCTGACAATTTTTTCCCACAGCTTCTTTAAAAATGCAGCGTCATGGCGTAACTCAGCCTCACTTGCACCTTCAGCGGCTGTACGCACAATAAAGCTGCCATTTTCATCTGAGTAGTCTGCGACAATATGCTTCAAACGACTGCGCTCTTCTTCTGTTTCAATGCGCTGACTCACCCCTACATGGGTCGCATCAGGCATAAAGACTAAATAGCGAGATGGAATGGTAATATCAGTGGTTAATCGCGCCCCTTTTGTACCAAGAGGATCTTTTACCACTTGCACCATAATAAACTGCCCTTGGCGCACTAATTCGCGTATATCTTGGACTTTTTTTACTGGCTGCTCATCAACACCTTCAATAATTGAAGCACTATTAACAATATCTGAGGCATGTAAGAATGCGGCTTTATCTAGCCCAATGTCTACAAAAGCCGCTTGCATACCCGGCAGTACGCGACTTATTTTACCAAGATAAATATTGCCAACAATACCTAGATTGCCAATACGTTCGAGCTGAATTTCTTGCAGTACGCCGTTCTCGATGAGGGCAACACGACTTTCACTTGGGGTGACGTTAATTAGTAATTCTATACTCATGTTACCTACTTAAAAATTCACTTAATAATTTATCGCATTCATATAAAGGTAAGCCCACTACGGCAAAATAGCTACCTGAAATATGCGTTACAAACCGCCCTCCGAGTCCCTGAATACCATAGCCGCCAGCTTTATCCTCTGGCTCACCAGTTAACCAATAACGTTCTAGCTCATCGTTGGATAATGATTTAAAGGTGACGTCAGTTCGAATAATTTGGCTTAGTACGCCTTCAGGATTGGCAAAAGCGATAGCTGTTAACACTTGGTGAGTTCGACCCGATAGGCGCTGCATAGTCGTCATAAAATCAGCTTTATCACTGGGTTTCCCGAGCGCTTCACCATCAATAACGACCACAGTATCACTACCTAGCACAGGGCGATCAATGTAGCCCATCGCCACACCAGTTTGCGCTTTAAGGCACGCTAACCGTTCGACATAATCGACAGCTGATTCATTAATTAATTGGCTTTCGTCTGCATCGACACTAAATTGTGAGAACTCATAACCAAGCTGCATTAACAGCTCTTTTCGCCGCGGAGAAGCCGACGCTAAATAGATTGCACTTTGCATTATCTGATCCTGAAATGGCGACGATATTTACGTAGTAATAAGAAAATCCAAGGCCAACTGAGCATCCCGGTGACCACAGGCCATAGATACTGTGGGTTAAAATAAACGTCCATTAAGAAATGATTTAACCAAAACTGCATAAGGTGGTAAAACATTAAAAATAAACCCACTAAAATCGCTTGTTGCCATATTGAAAAATTGCGAATTTTTTGAAAGTTACTGGCTGTTACAAAAATACAAATAGAGAAGGTCAGTGAATTAACACCTAAAGGTGATCCCGATGCCAAATCAATCAATAGACCAACAATCCACGCAGTGCCAATATTTAACCGATGGGGAACGGCTAATGACCAATACATTAAAACCAACAACACCCAATCAGGCCTAAATGGTTCAAATGAAAAAGGTAAAGGCATAAGAGACATGATCAAAGCAAAGAAAATACTCAACCCAATCAAAAAGCTATGACGGCTATTCACTGCTTATAATCTCCTGCTGCTGACGCCATAAGACAACTAATAAACGAATACGGTCTAATTGAGCCACAGGCTCAGCGTATACTTGAGCAAAAGGGCTGCCTTCATCTCGGTTTATTTCTGTCACGATAGCAACGGGGTAGCCTTCAGGAAATGTGCCACCTAACCCTGATGTGACCAACACATCACCAATACGAACATCTAAACTGTGGGGTACATGTGACAGTTTAACTTGATTTATTTTGCCCATGCCTTCAACGACAGTACGTACTTCATTACGTAAAATACGCACGGGTGTTGCATGAGTAGTGTCTGTCATCAATAACACTCGAGACGTTGTTGACCCAACCTTAGTTAATTGACCAACAACCCCCATCTCATCTATAACCGCTTGCCCTTCACTTAAACCATCAATCGCGCCTCGGTTAATAACCACTTGATGGCTATACGGGTTTGAATGCACAGACAGTATTTGAGCTATAATTTTACGGTTAGGTTGCTTAGCTGAGGAGCCAAGGAGTGCTCTTAGTTTTTGGTTTTCTTTACTTAAAAATTGATATTGCTGTAACTGCTCGCTTTGTAACAATTGTTTTTGTTTAAGTGCTTCATTTTCGGTGAGTAGTTGCTCACGAGTTTGTAAGCTTTTAGCACCAAAACTAAATACTTCATATGGTAAGTTAGCAAGATAAATTAATGGGCTAACAAGTGTGTTTAAACTCGTACGCACTGTTGTACTACCTTGAGTAAACTTATCGCCCACAATCAATACGATACTCAAAAGCACTGCGACAAAGAGTCGCAGTTGCAATGAAATAGTACGCCCAAACATTAGCTTCATTAGTCGTAACTAAATACGTCACCACCATGCATATCTATCATTTCAAGTGCTTTACCACCGCCACGCGCAACACATGTAAGTGGATCATCAGCAACAACAACTGGAATACCGGTTTCTTCCATTAATAAACGATCTAAATCTTTTAGTAATGCACCACCACCTGTTAATACCATGCCCTTTGCAGAGATATCAGATGCAAGCTCCGGCGGTGATTGTTCAAGCGCCACCATAACGGCACTAACAATGCCCATTAACGGCTCTTGTAGCGCTTCTAGAATTTCGTGTGAGTTGAGTGTAAATGAACGCGGTACACCTTCAGCCAGGTTACGACCACGTACTTCAATTTCAACTGGCTCATCTGTTTTAAAAGCTGAGCCAATCTGATGTTTAATATTTTCAGCGGTTGCTTCACCAATCAAACTACCAAAGTTACGACGAACATAATTAATGATTGCTTCATCAAACTTATCACCACCAATACGGACTGATGATGAATAAACCACACCATTTAATGAGATAATGGCAACTTCAGTGGTACCACCACCGATGTCAACAACCATTGAACCAGTTGCTTCCGATACAGGTAAGCCTGCACCAATCGCTGCGGCCATAGGCTCTTCAATTAAATAAACCTCGCGGGCACCCGCCCCCATTGCTGATTCTCTAATCGCACGTTTCTCAACTTGAGTTGCACCGCATGGCACGCAAATTAAAACACGCGGACTTGGGCGCATAAAGTTGTTGTTATGTACTTGCTTGATAAAGTGCTGAAGCATTTTTTCAGTCACATAAAAGTCAGCGATTACACCATCTTTCATTGGACGAATAGCCTTAATATTACCAGGCGTACGGCCTAGCATCTGCTTTGCTTCGGTACCCACAGAAGCTACACTTTTAGGGCCACCAGCACGCTCTTGGCGAATAGCAACAACAGATGGTTCATTGAGGACTATGCCTTCATCTTTGACATAAATAAGGGTATTGGCTGTACCCAAGTCGATCGATAGATCGTTTGAAAAAATACCACGGAGTTTCTTAAACATGAGGCTGGATGACCTTTGAAAATATTCTTATATTAGCTATCAGTCACTTTAACACGCTGAGTTTGTTCAGCAATGAAAAGCATCATTAGCTAGGTAAATGAGCAAAAAGGAAGCACCGCTTCCTTTCAAAATAATTATCGCTCTCGCACTAAGCGAAAGCCGATGTAGTTTGCACGAAAATCAGGCGCTAAAATCAAACGAGTCGCAGCCCTTGCAAGGCTCGGTGCAAAATTCCACGCACCGCCGCGAACGGTTACATCTGATTGACTCGACGATTGATGAGTCCATTCCCAAACATTCCCGACAGTATCGTATAAGCCAAATGCATTGGGTGAAAACGAACCAACTGGCGCTGCACTGCGGTTTGACCATTCACTGCCACACCAACCACAGTTAGCTAAGTTTTTACCGATTTCGTTACCCCAAGGGTATTCGGTTGTCGTACCTGAACGAGCAGCGTATTCCCACTCAACTTCGCTTGGTAGACGGTATTGCTGCGCCGTTTCACCTGATAACCAATTAGCATAAGCTTTAGCATCGTTGTATGTTAAACAGACTGCAGGGAAATTACTTTCTTGTTCAAAGCCGGGATTACGCCAGTTTAAACTGACTTCCCATACAGGTTCACCGTTCAGGTAATAAGCACAGCCACGGTTGAGTTCAGCTTCAGTTTTATAACCTGTGTTTGAGACAAATTTTTGGTACTCGCCAACAGTCACTTCTTTACTTTGCATAGCAAACGAGTTTTCAATTGTTTTTTCGACCACTGGCCGCTCGTTTGCGAGGCCATTACCGTTAATATCACCCATTTTGAATGTACCTGCAGGGATAACAACAACGGCAGCGCTCGACGTGCTACTTACCGATTTATTGCTTTGCTCTCTGGTGAAGGTCGGTGCAGCAATCGACTCAGGCTTTTTTACTAACTTGGCGTTTATCGTGTGCGGCTTTCGTAAATCAACCCTCACTCGATAAGGCTTATACCCCTGCTTGCGTACTTCAATATCATGGATCCCGCGTGGTAGCGAAGTAGCTAACCGAGTAGAACCAAAACTCACTCCATCAATAAACACTTCGTCATCATATACATTGGAACGCAATGTCAACTCGACCATTTGATTCTTCGTATTATCAACAACAAGCTGATTTGTATTAGTGACCGGTTTAACAGCGTAATCTCTAACAGGCTGCTGACTCATCCGCGAGACTGATACGGTATTATTATCCTGACTATCACTGAATGTTAACTGACTGTCGTAAAAACTATTCCCATAGCTTGCTTGATACGATGTACTCAGCGGGGTGCCGTATTCTGAACAATACCTGTTATCAACACTCAAAAGGCTACATAAACGGCTACTGTTAACATCACCACGCATAGTTACACTAAGGTTGACGTTATAATTACCTTGCCCGCTAAATGCACTGTTTACAACGTGACTGCTAATTATTTGCACCTGTGCGCCAGCCATATTCCGCTTAGGCTCAACTAAGCGCTCTTCAGTCAGGTTGGCAAAAATTTGATCAATGAAACGCTTTGTGGCCTTTTGTAAGCCCATTTGTTGGCCGCGTTGCTCACAAGCTGCCAACGTTTCAGTGCGCTTACAGTTAATTGTGTGGTCAACCTCAAGCGTTCCTTCGCGAGTGAATTCATTTCGTAATCGCTCAACTCGTGCTGTGGTTAATTGCTCTTTTAAACTTTCGAGGGTATTTAGCTGAGTATGCTTAGCTACACGAATTTGCTCAATGTCTTTGCGGTGTGATGCAATTGCCGCTAACTGCATCGCGATGTCATCTTTATTTTGTTTATGATCAACAACGGCTTGCTGGTAACGTGACTGAGCAGAACTTATATCAATAGTTGGATCGTCAATAAGGCGACGATACATTTCATTCATCGCATCAAGCGCTTGGTTTTTCTCTTTGTCTAGCTCAGCTGAGCGAGCACGTAATAAATCAAGTTGGCTTTGTAACTGACTTTCTTCTTTTAAGTGTTTTTCTAGTATTTGTGTAGAGTTATCGTATTCAGCTTGTTTAATACTGATCTCAGATTCAATTCCAGATACGGTTGCTGTATCTTGCGCAAATGCACACGATGCAAACAAACTTGCTGAAATTAACAGAGATAAAGGAGCAATTCGCATATATTCCATTCCCAAAAAGCGGCAATTATTTGGTCATTATTTATTTTTTATAATTAAACTCTTATGCTATGTACTTGCAAGGCAAAACACAAGCTTTGTTCAAAAATTATCTGAGTTTACAACTATTACCGCCCATCACGCTAGTAAATAACGGTTTCATTTAATGAAAACCTTCATTTTAACGCTCCTGTCATGAATCATTTTCTTATCGATAATTAATTTGCTAGCCTTACGCAACAATCTACTCAAAGATAAAACCGTGTATTCAATTTTAGAATCTTCGCTTCAGCAAATAGTAAGCCCACAACTCACCAAGCATAATATTACCTTGCATCTAAAGCGTGACGATTTACTACATCCACTGATTAGTGGTAACAAGTGGCGTAAATTAAAATACAATTTAATTGCGATGAACACTCAAGGTAAAAATGAGTTAGTCACTTTTGGAGGGGCCTTTTCAAACCACATCCATGCCTGTGCCGCTGCTGGAAAAGAATTTAACTTTAAAACACACGGTATCATTCGCGGCCCTGAACTTGATTTAAACAACCCAACCCTACAATTTGCCCAACAAGCAGGAATGCAATTACATCCTGTCACTCGGCTAGAGTACCGTGAGCGTAACAAACCCGATTATTTAACTTCATTACAAACACGCTTTCCAAATGCTTACTTACTTCCTGAAGGGGGCACCAATGAAGCCGCCTTATTAGGGTGTAAAGAACTGGCAGAGTCATTACCACACAGTGATTATATTGTGTGTCCGACTGGCAGTGGCGGCACACTCGCAGGATTAATCGAGGGAGCGAGTCTAAACACACATGTCATTGGAGTTGCAGTACTAAAACAAGCTGAATATTTAATTGACGAGATAAAATCACTGAGCAAACGAGCGAACAGCCAGCATAACTGGCAACTCCTGTGTGATCACCACGGTGGCGGTTATGGTAAGTTTAGTGAGCAGTTATGGCAGTTTTGCCAATCAATGCTCGCTGCTCAGCAATTACCTCTTGAACCGATATATTCGGGGAAAATGATGTTTGCACTATGGCAGTTAATTGATCAGGGGTTTTTCCCATCAGGGAGTAAGATTATTGCAATTCATACAGGCGGACTTCAAGGTTTAAATGGGCTGCGGTATAGAAAGCTTATTTAAAAGTTTTTTAATACAGCGTTACCTGAGTAAACTCTTGTAGTGGTTCCGTAAAGTAGAACCCCTGCGCAGCACTGACACCTACTTGTTTTAACGTATGTAGCTCTTGTTGTGTTTCAACACCTACACCATAAACACCAAGATTGAGTTGTTCAGCTTTAGCAACAATATCACGCACAATCTTTTGTTGCTTTAGTTGCTTGTCGATATTATGCATAAGCTCATAACCAAGCTTTAACCCTCTTATTAGGCTCAGTTGAGGTAAAGATGCAAGCTCATCACTTGTAAGTATGTTATCTATAACAATTGATGCGTTAATTGCGGCAATCTGCTCAAAAGCCGAAGTGAGGTGAGTATGGTGTCGGTTAAAATCCTCTGCAGAGATCTCAAATTGTAACTTATCAGCCCCTTTAAATGTACTAATGATGTTTGCAAACTGTTTCCAAAAGTGAGGATTCAGCCAGTTTTGTGAATGCAAATTAATACTTACTACCAATTTTGTAGGCTCATTGTTAAGTATCGATATAACATGCTCAATCACAGTAATGTCTAACTGTATAATTGATGTATCCGTTTTTAAATGAGGAATAAACTGTCTTGCCGATAATAGCCCTAAAGACTCGTGCCTGATCCTGATTAATGCCTCATGCTGAAGCATCTCTCCTGTATGTAAATCAAAAAGAGGTTGAAAAAATAACGTAAATTTTTTCTTTGCAATATACTCTGGTAAATCTTTACTGCTACTTTTGAGCACTTCAAAATGCGTATGGCTAAAAGGTATTCGCAGTATATGCCGCCACGGGCTTTGCTTTGCTTGCTCTAGAGCTGATTTAGTAAGTTGATAAACAATAGACTGATCCGCGCCTAATCGATAATTACAGACCCCAATTTTAATATTTTTACGCGATAAATCTTGTCGATACACTAACGAAGCCTGAAAAATAACTTGGTGTAACCGGTGTGTATAACTATCAAGCTTAGACTGCGGTACGCCTTGTAATGTAATTGCCAAGCCACCAGAATTAAGCAATTTGACAGACGTTTTAGGTAGTTCACTAAACCCTTTGGTGATCACTACTTTAAAATGGCTTTCTAAATCGATATTTTCGGGAAATGGATGTCCGCAATAAAACAACGAGAATAAATGGTAATTCCCCTGCTGTATGTAATACAGCTTTTCCATATCATCATCTTTTATTGGATGACGTAAAGCATTAGGTACTTCAGTATGTTTGTTACTGGTATGATCCACAATACTTTTTGGTAAGCTTTTAGGAGCAGGGCGAGCTGCTTGGCCAAAATTAATGTCATAGCGATTACAAAGAATTCGCCACCAACGGTAACCCCACACGATTGAACCTATAATAACGAGGTTAAGTAATATAAATATATAGCTTTCGACTACCC
This sequence comes from Pseudoalteromonas sp. H105, assembly GCF_001469215.1. Classification (GTDB taxonomy): domain Bacteria; phylum Pseudomonadota; class Gammaproteobacteria; order Enterobacterales; family Alteromonadaceae; genus Pseudoalteromonas. The sequence continues at coordinate 182,131 of NZ_LOFH01000007.1, read as the reverse complement.
AAAATGGCCTGTGATAAAGCGTTAAACTAGTGTTTTCATAACTGAATATGTCACTTTTCTCACCTAACAAAGCAGAAAAATAAAAAGGCGCTGAACCACTCTCGGGCTCAAGCATAAAACCATGAGCACTAACCAATGCAGAAACAATCTCTTTATTGGCAATGACATCTAATTTTAGGTCATGCACCTGATGAGCGAGCTCCACCCCGCCTGCATGTACCTTTTTGTGTAAAACGTCACCCAGTAATAGGTTAAATGCACACATAAATATGAGACAAACAGCAATATAAATACTGAGAGTATTCACACGAACATTTTTCGATTTAATTGCCATAACTAGTACAGGATGATCACTGAATAGTTCAAGTGTTGTTCAAGATCCTTATAAACACAAGGCTTGAAGCCGATTTTAAATGTAATCATGATGCTCAAGTTGTAAAACTTACGCATTTATAATTACCTAACCAGCAATAACTACTTTCTTGGTTGCATACATGTATAACACTGATGATCTAACAAGAAGCGAGAGCAACCAACTACTAAATGTTTTACCTTTTGACCGGCTTATCATCTTAGATAAAAGTGCATTGTCACCTCAACACCGCACACCTTTTTTAGCCGTAGATACAGAAAAGCCACTATACAGTGGCTTCAAAGGTTTTTTCTAAATTTTTAAATTTGTCTTGAATTAGAACGGAATGTCGTCATCAAAGTCAATTGGGGGTTCCATTGGGTTTGACGCGCCGCCTTGTGGTGCATTTTGCGGCTTAGGTGCAAAACCACCTTGTTGCGGTGCATTGGCATTACTGCTTTGTTGCTGGTTATAACCACCACCTGATTGGTATTGGTTATTCTGCTGCGGTGCAGCGGCTGGTTGCTGGCGTGCAGCTGGTGCTTGTTGTGGCGCACTTTGTTGCTGCCCGTAACCACCACCTTGTTGTGGTGCACTTTGTTGCTGGCCATAACCGCCACCTTGTTGTGGTGCGCTTTGCTGCTGGTTGTAACCACCTTGTGATTGACCACCTTGAGACTGGCCACCTTGGTAACCACCACCTTGCTGATCACCACCACGTGCACCTAACATTTGCATTTGACCAGTAAAGCCATCAACAACGATTTCTGTGGTGTATTTTTCTTGACCTTGTTGATCGGTCCATTTACGTGTTTGAAGTTTACCTTCAACGTAAATTTGTGAACCTTTACGGCAGTATTCACCCACGATTTCAGCTAACTTGCCGAAAAACACGACACGATGCCATTCAGTTTTATCGACCATTTGGCCGGTGTTTTTGTCTTTATAGCTATCTGAAGTAGCTAAGGTAATGTTTGCTACACCATTACCATTAGGCATATAACGTACTTCTGGATCTTGACCTAAATTACCAACCAAGATTACTTTATTAACACCGCGTGCCATGGACCTTTCTCCTATTTACGTTAGCTTAAACCTGCCACTTTCCGGGCATGGTCTAGGTCAAATTCTTTATCATTAATCTTTAAATAGCTGCGATTTTCTTCGCACACAACTGTTGCTTCAATTACCCCTGGTAAAGCAACCAATTTAGAGGCAAGCGCTTGTGCTTGCTGCTCTGAACTTAATTCCGTCATTAAGCTAATCATTTTACTTCTAGGCGGGACTTGCATTTGCCAAGCAAGGATAAGCCATATTAACCCAACAAGTGCGGCTGCGGCAAACACTGCTTGCGGGCTTGCTGATTGCGCAACGTAACCCCCTAAAATACCACCTAAAAAAGCGCCAAAAAATTGCCCTGAGGAAAACACGCCCATCGCAGAGCCTTTTTGATTTGCAGGCGCTAAGCGCGAAACGAGCGCAGGCATTGTTGCTTCTAAAAAATTGAAAGCGATGAAGTATGCGAGCATACACATCGCCATACCTATCACTGAGTTAACCCCCGCGGCTAGAGCAACCATGCTCAACACCAGCACAATGATAGACCCTAAAAAAGCCTGCTTTTCTTTTTCTTTGCGAATAGCAATCATCATCACTGGAGCCATTAACAAAAACGCTAAAATCAACACTGGAATATAAACTTGCCAATGTGCTTCAGCCGCTAAACCTTTGACAATTAATTGCCCAGGCAGGGCCACAAAGATAGCGGTCAACGTTAAATGCAGTAACATCACACCAAAATCTAATCGAGCGAGCTGCGAATGCTTAACCAATTTTTTTATGTCAGAAAAACTGGCCAATGTATCGCCTTTAGGCGCTTTATTGACAGCTTTAGGCACAAGAAAAAGTACAATAAATATCCCTAATACCGCTAATATTGCCGTTAGCCAGAATACTCCCGCAACTCCCCAAGAAGCCGCGACCATTGGGCCTAGTAACATCGCAAACGCAAAGCTCATACCTATGCTCATGCCAATTACGGCCATTACTTTTGGTCGCTGTTCATCACGGCTTAAATCAGAGGCAAACGCTAATAACGAACTGGCAATTGCACCCATACCTTGTAACGCACGCCCCACTGTTACCATTTGCATTGAATCAGCCGTTGCGGCAATCACAGAACCTAAAGCAAACACACTTAAACCACCGACAATCACTTTTTTGCGGCCGATTTTATCTGATAACCAACCCATGGGTATTTGCAACACCGCTTGTGTAAGTCCGTAAGCACCAATAGCGATACCAATCCATAGCGGAGAAAAGCCTGAAAGCTGCTGACCATAAATAGCCAATACAGGCATCAGCATAAAAAGGCCAAGCATACGAAATGCAAACACGCTCGCTAAGGTAACTGCGGCACGTTTTTCTCGTGAGTTGAGTGAAGAAGCTGTCATGATTCGCGTGTTCTTGCTGTCTATTAGAATTCGAGGGGGGATTCTATCACAAGCTTAAGAATAAATAATCGCCTCAAAGCGATGATTTTTCATTGATCAAGGATTAATCTTCCCGCGTATTATGAGATACTCAATAAATACATTTGGTAATGAAACGAGATAGCATGGAAAACATTGAAGTCCGAGGCGCCCGCACGCACAATTTAAAAGACATCAGCCTAACCATTCCCCGTGATAAATTAATTGTTATCACTGGCCTATCCGGTTCTGGTAAATCGTCTTTAGCATTTGACACATTATATGCAGAAGGGCAACGTCGGTATGTAGAATCGTTATCTGCTTACGCGAGGCAGTTTTTATCATTGATGGAAAAGCCTGACGTTGATCACATAGAAGGCCTTTCTCCTGCCATTTCCATTGAGCAAAAATCAACGTCACACAATCCACGCTCAACGGTAGGTACCATTACCGAAATCTATGATTACCTTCGTTTAATGTTTGCTCGTGTCGGTGAACCACGCTGTCCAACGCATGATTTACCGCTTGCTGCGCAAACCGTTAGTCAAATGGTTGATACTGTATTAGCATTTGAAGAAGGCAGTAAACTCATGTTGCTAGCGCCTGTGGTTAAAGAGCGTAAAGGCGAACATGTTAAGTTATTAGAACAATTAGCAAGTCAGGGTTATATTCGCGCACGCATTGATGGTGAGGTGTGTGATTTATCCGATCCTCCTACCCTGGAGCTACACAAAAAACACACTATTGAAGTCGTCGTTGACCGCTTTAAAGTAAAAGAAGGTCTTCAACAGCGCTTAGCTGAATCATTCGAAACTGCATTAGAGCTTTCATCGGGAGTTGCGATAATCGCTTCGATGGATGACACAAACAGCGAAGAATTGCTGCTCTCTGCAAATTTTGCATGCCCAACATGTGGCTATGCTATGACCGAACTGGAACCTCGATTATTTTCGTTTAATAACCCAGCAGGCGCATGTCAAAGTTGTGATGGTTTAGGGGTAAGACAGTATTTTGACCCTAATCGCGTGATTCAAAACCCTGAACTGAGCTTATCGGGCGGCGCGATAAAAGGATGGGACAAACGCAGTTTCTATTATTTCCAAATGCTACAAGCGGTTGCCGAGCATTATAAATTTGATTTAGAAGTGCCTTTTCAAGAGCTTAGTAAAGAGAATCAGAAAGTTATCCTCGAAGGCTCTGGCAGCACTAAAATTGCGTTTAATTATCGCAATGATCGTGGCGATTTAATAACACGTAATCATGAATTTGAAGGCGTGTTAAATAATATGAACCGCCGCTACCGCGAAACTGAATCAAACTCCGTGCGCGAAGAACTCGCCAAATACCAAACAAGCCAAGCGTGTCCAAGCTGTAAAGGCTCAAGACTTCGACAAGAAGCACGCAGTGTATTTATAGGGCAAACCAACTTACCTGATATCACCTCGATGAGTATCGGTGAGGCTATGGAGTTCTTTCAAACCCTGACTTTAACGGGGCAGCGTGGTCAAATAGCGGAGAAGATCTTAAAAGAGATTCGTGATCGTCTATCGTTCTTAATTAATGTTGGATTAAACTACTTATCGCTTGAACGCAGCGCAGATACACTCTCTGGTGGTGAAGCACAGCGTATTCGTCTTGCAAGTCAAATTGGCGCTGGCCTAGTCGGTGTAATGTATGTACTTGATGAACCGTCTATTGGTTTACACCAACGAGACAATGATCGCCTGTTACAAACACTGGTTCATCTACGTGATTTAGGGAACACAGTGATCGTGGTAGAACACGATGAGGACGCAATACGTGCCGCTGATCATATTATTGATATTGGGCCTGGTGCAGGTGTACACGGTGGGTATGTTATTGCAGAAGGAACGCGCGATGATATTTTAGCCAGTGAGAAGTCTGTTACTGGTCAATTTTTATCTGGAAAACGTAAAATAGAGGTCCCAGCCCAGCGCCACCCAACTAATGACAAATGGCTTGAGCTATTTGGTGCCACAGGTAATAACCTTAAAAATGTTGATTTACACATTCCATTTGGCTTAATGACTTGTATCACTGGTGTTTCTGGTTCAGGTAAATCAACCTTAATCAACGATACATTATTTAAGCTCGCGCATACTGAGCTAAATGGTGCGACCACGGCAGAAGCAGCACCTTATAAAGAAATAAAAGGGCTTGAGCACTTCGATAAAGTCATCGATATTGATCAAAGCCCAATCGGTCGTACACCGCGCTCTAACCCTGCAACCTATACTGGCATCTTTACGGGTATCCGTGAATTGTTTGCGGGCACACAAGAATCGCGCTCTCGCGGTTATAAAGTGGGTCGCTTTAGCTTTAACGTGAAAGGCGGTCGCTGTGAGGCTTGCCAGGGCGATGGCGTTATCAAAGTAGAAATGCACTTTTTACCAGATGTGTATGTACCCTGTGATGTATGTAAAGGTCAACGCTACAACCGTGAAACCTTAGAAGTACAATATAAAGGTAAAAACATTCACCAAGTCCTTGAGATGACCGTTGAAGATGCGCACGACTACTTCGATAAAATACCGGCCATTGCGCGTAAACTAAAAACATTAATGGATGTAGGGTTATCTTATATTCGTTTAGGCCAAGCTGCTACAACACTGTCTGGTGGTGAAGCACAGCGCGTTAAACTTGCCCGTGAGCTTTCTAAACGTGATACAGGTAAAACTTTATACATTCTTGATGAGCCAACGACCGGCTTGCATTTTGCTGATATAGAACAATTATTAGTTGTACTGCATCGCTTGCGTGATCATGGCAATACCATAGTCGTGATTGAGCACAACCTTGATGTGATAAAAACAGCAGACTGGATTGTCGATTTAGGCCCTGAAGGAGGTGCCGGAGGTGGTGAAATTCTTATTGCCGATACACCAGAGAAAGTAGCTGAATGTGAGCGTTCACATACTGGGCATTATTTGAAACCATTACTTTAATACATAATATTAAAACACCAAGCAGTTTAACTGCTTGGTGTTTTTTATGCATAACACTTTACATTTATTGGTGTAATCGCTTCCTACTCATCCCAACTAATTTGTATTATCTGCATATCCTTGTACTTAGCACCAGTAAATAAAATTTCGTTATCTGAACTCACTTCAAAAGCAATAGGTCGAAAATCGACGTGCGTATCTTGAATGGTTTGCTCCTGTAAATTAAGCCTAGCGATTCTCGAAATAGAGTCGGAATAGTAGAAATAGTCTTTGCTAATCCCATATACATTGGCTTTTCTGGCGCTTTCAGGTAACTCCCAACTGTGCTTATCTGCAAGTCGAATTAACTGATTATGGCTGACAGCATACGCGTTGCCTTCATTATCTGAAATGAGTTTATTGGCATTCATTCCCTCTATTACACGGGTATCTCGAGTGAGTAAATTAAGTTCAGCTACGTTATTTTTTGAGTCAAGCTGCTCAATATAAATAATGCTTTCGTTATTTTTCGACCAAATATAACTGACTATTTTACGTCCGTTAAATTCGTCTAGCGGATAAAGTTTTTGAGCATTTACATCATAAAAAGCATGGCTTTTACCTTTTACCAGTAATATGCGCTGCTTATTAGGGGAGACGCTTAGCCCTCGTAACATATAAGTCGTTGATGCGCCGTCATAGTCAAAGAAACTCAGTTGTTTTGTAAGTCCATTTTGAGAGCTCCATAATTGACTACTGCCAGAACGCTCGGATACAAAAATATGCGCTGGCCCCACTTTATTAATTACCTCAACAATGTTGTAGTCATCTTTATCACTTTTATACAATGGCTCATATTCAGGGTTATCGCTAAAAAGGTTGGTCGCTTTAATTAACGAGTATGCTTGTGTTTTATTGGCTGAATAAAACAGGCTATTAGCAGATTGAACCGCAATGTAATAAGGTGAAATTGCAGGTATAACCGAAAATGTCCGTGTAACAACATTATTTTTATCAAATACTATGCTTGAGAGATCAGAGTCTTCAAACACAATCACGCCTTTATCGTTTGCAAGCCAGTCAAACGCGAAACTAATTGATCTTCTCTTCGCCTTAAATAACCGCTTAGTCTCACGCGTTGTGAAGTCGTAACTAAATACAGAAAAAGGCAGGCCTTTTTGACTCAATATATACGCTATTTTATTACCTGAATGAGATAGACGTGGCAGCATCACACCATACATTACACCTGGCGGCGGAATAACTATGGACTCCTTTTGTAATGCCAAATCAAATTTATATAAGCCTGAACCGTCTTGTTCATTCTTATACTCAGTATAATAAATATGCTCACGCATTTGATCTACTTGCGCATAACCTGTGTATCTTAAGTCACATTTTTTTATACGTTGAGCGTCTCCAATTATGGGAAACTGGCTTAAATCAACCAATACCATTTCGCACTGTTGCTGTTTTAAGTTTGTCGCTTGTAATAGCACTGCATGCTGGTTTAACTGCCATGATAAAACGGACACTTGAAACCCTGGGTACGTAAGCTCGACTTCTCGTTGATCTGAAAGACGCTTAACGAATGCACGATTAAAATCCCCTTCCGGCTCAACATTTGTATAAGCTAAATATTGTTTATCTGAGGATATCTCAGGGTGAACTTCACTGCCTATATTCCAGGTACTTGCGACCTTATTCACCGTGATCTGTTCAACCTTTTCTGCAGAAGAGGGATTTATAAAAATAAACCCTAACCATACTAAAAAGCACAGGCAAGCAGTGACTAAACAAACATAAGGCACTAACTTTTTAATCGTCTTACTTTTAACCGGTTGCGAAATAATTGTCTTGGCAGCATTTTCATTTACTGTATTTATAATCGTGGTTTCAGGCGACGGATTTGCTGGTTGCTCACTTTCATTCGCTTGCGCTAAGTTCTTTGGTATTACAGTTAAGCTGTAACCTTTTCGGTAATGTGTTTTTAAAAGGGGTGCTTTTTCAGTTGGGTGGGCGAGCTGCTTTCTTAACTCTGAAATTGCTCGGTTAATCGCATTATCATCAACAAAGCTTTGCTGCCACACATTCTCAATTAGCGTTTGACGAGAAATTATTTGCTGAGGCTTATTTATAAAATGCAGTAGTAACTTAACTAAAAGTGGATCTAATTCCCTTTCTAAGTTATCTGAAGTAATCACACACCGATTACTAATAAATTGCCAAGGTCCGATTTGATAATTCATAGTCTTTACGTATTTTTATTTTTGTAAACCGTACCACATCTACAGATTATTTTGTAGAAAAAGCATTTTAAACCTTATATTGGCAATATAAGGTTTAAAGATAACTCACTAAATTAAAACAAATAATTAATCATGAAACCTTATCTATTAATTGCTCATAACTAGATAAGCGACTCTTAATAAATTCAGCGATATTCTTTAAACCGTCATCAACAAGCAGCTTAACAACAATCATGTGTGATTCTAAATTAGCTGCAATTAAAAATATAAAAGGTTTAATTATGAACAGCACAATGAAAAAAACTTTACCTGCTTTACTACTAGCCGCCGCGTTTAATACTACTTCAGCTATCGCAGTTGATACAAAACAACATGCTTTTCACGTAAGCCTTGAGCAATGCATGATTGGTGAACAGATAGAAACAACCAAGCCAATGAATGAAAAGCAACAAGCGACCAACAAAATAGACACAACAGAGTCTTTAACAAGTTATGTTGATACGCAAACGCTACTTTCTTCAATAGATGAAAAAATAACAACAGAGCTTGACTCTTCAATGAACAAAATAAACGCACAAATTGATAAAAACCTTTCAAAAGTAACATCGTCAATTTCTGCTTATTTCAGCGCTGCACTCTCTAACTAAAAACAATTAATTTAAAATTAGATTAAGGAATCACCATGAAAAACTTCACAAAAAAATTAGTCTCTGCAAGCGCTTTACTCGGATGTAGTTTCATAGCCAATTCAGCACATGCACAAAGCTCTGTATGGCAAATAAGCAAAGGAAATGACTCGCTATTTATTGGCGGTACAGTACATATTTTACCTAAAGCTGAAATGCCATTGCCTGCTGAGTTTGGCCATGCTTATGAACAAGCAGATACGATTATTTTTGAAGCGCCTGTTCCTGACCCTGCTGATACCAATGCACAAATGCAAATGCTAGGTGCGCTGTCATACACAAATAACGAAACGCTAAGTCAGAAACTAGAACCCGAAGTTAAAGTCTCACTTGAAAATAAGCTTGGTGAGTTTGGCGCTAATCTCGCTAAATTAGATGGTTTTCGCCCTGCGATGGTGAGTATTGTTTTAATGTCGATGGAACTGCAAAAACAAAATTTAATGGGTGAAGGGGTTGATGCTTACTTCACAAAAAAAGCCACTGAGGATAATAAAACAAAAAATTACTTAGAAACAATGGAGTTTCAACTAGCGCTATTTAAAACAATGGGCCAAGGTAACGAGAATGACTTTATTAAACGTAACTTAGCTGAAATGAATAACTACAGTGAGATGTTTAAAGGATTATTAACTGCGTGGCGAGAAGGCGATACCGATACACTAAATAAAGTCGCACTTGAAGATATGCAGCAAAATGATCCTAATAGCTACAAACAGCTTATTGCTGATAGAAATAATGACTGGTTACCAAAAGTAGAAGCCATGTTTAACAACGATAAAAGTGAGTTTGTACTGGTTGGAGTCGCACACCTTGCAGGTGAAGATAGCTTGTTGACACTGCTTGAGAGCAAAGGTTACCGCGTTTCTTTAGTGGAAGTTGATAGCACAGTAGATGTAACGGTCAAAAGGGCAGAATAATGGATAAAACCGACAAGCTTGCTATATCGCTGCTGCTTATGTTCAGCTCTGTGATGCTAAGTTGTGTTCTATAAAAAATGCCGCTAATAAGCGGCATTTTTTTATAGTCTAATTAAACTTATCCGCGAGGAATAAAACCTAGTGCATAGTATACCGATTTAAGTGTTTTCTCGGCACGAACACTGGCTTTTTCTGCACCTGACTTCATAATGCTATTAAGTAATGTTTGATCTTCACGAATTTCTTTGAAACGAGATTGAATTGGTTCGATCATGCTGACAACGGCATCAGCAGTGTCTTTTTTAAGGTGACCATACATTTTATCTTCATATTCAGGAACAAGATCTTCTATTGAACGCTTAGTCGCAACAGACATTAGCGTTAACAAGTTAGATACGCCCGGCTTTTCAGTTCGATCAAAGTAGATACGCGCTTGTTCATCTGAATCTGTGACTGCTTTTTTCAGCTTTTTCTCAATCTTTTTAGGCTCATCGAGTAACATGATGTAACCATTCGGATTATCATCAGATTTAGACATTTTCTTGAGCGGATCTTGCAGGCTCATCACTCGCGCACCGAGCTCTGGAATATACGGTTGAGGCACCTTAAATACGTCACCATATAGATTATTAAAGCGGTTAGCGATATCACGCGTTAGCTCTAAATGTTGCTTTTGATCTTCACCCACAGGCACTTGATCCGCTTGATACAATAAAATATCAGCCGCTTGTAGAACAGGGTATGAAAATAGCCCCACGTTGACATTATTAGCATGCTTTGACGATTTGTCTTTAAACTGCGTCATGCGATTTAATTCACCCATTTGGGCATAACAGTTTAGCACCCATGCTAACTGTGCATGCTCTGGCACTTGTGATTGTACAAATAAAGCCGCTTTTTCTGGGTCAATTCCGCAAGCTGCATACAAAGCGACACCGTCCAGTACGCGTGAACGCAGTAATTCAGGCTCTTGACGAACAGTGATCGCGTGTAAATCAACCAACATAAAGTAACTTTCGTGGTCTTCCTGTAGCTTAAGCCACTGGTTGATAGCGCCAACATAGTTGCCTATTGTCATACCACCGGTTGGCTGAATGCCACTTAACACTACTGGTTTACTCATGATGTTCCTTTATATTACTAAAATAAAAATACTGTGGTTAAAAACACGTAAATTGAAAACGAACCTACCTCTGGGTAAGTACGGGTATTATATCTAAGAATGTATCACAGAGGTACTGTGGATTGTAATCACTCAGGTTTTCACCTTGGTTATAGCCATAGGTCAGTGCAATTACATCAATGTTTGCAGCCTGCGCTGCTAGAATATCGCTTTTTGAGTCACCAATCATTATTGCTTGGCTTACTGGCACGTTTAATTGCTTACACGCAAACAGAAGCGGTTCAGCAGATGGCTTTTTAGCCATATCATCGCCACACACGATCACATCAAAGTGTTCCGATAAGGCAAGTTTATTAAGTAGCTTTTCAGTAAACCGACGCGCTTTATTGGTCACAAGTGCCTTTGGTGTATTACGTAAGGCTGCAAGGCCTGTTTCAACATGTTGGTATAGTACACTGTACTCGCCAACTTGTTGCGCGTAATGCCCATAAAAAATCTCGATAGCTTTGCGCGTAAGTTGCGCATCTAACTGCTCGCTTATTTGCATATCTCCACTTAAACCTCGCTTTACCAGCGTGTCGATACCATTACCCACCCAGCTTTCAACCAGTCGCTGACTAACGATGGGGAAAGCAAGCTCAGACAACGTTAAGTTCATGGCAATGTATAAATCATACACACTGTCGACTAAGGTGCCGTCTAAATCAAATAAAGCCGCTTCATACTTCATTACTTAACGCCCTGTAATTGCACTCGCATTTGGTCAACAACGGTTTTATAGTCAGGCTGATTAAAAATGGCTGAGCCTGCAACAAACATATCGGCACCTGCTTGTGCAGCCGCCGCTATATTATCAACCTTTATACCGCCATCCACTTCCAAGCGAATTTTTCTCCCTGAATCATCGATAATTTTACGGGCTTGACGCAGTTTCTCTAAGGTATGAGGAATAAAACTTTGACCGCCAAAGCCTGGATTAACAGACATGAGTAAAACCACATCTAACTTATCAATAACATGCTCTAAGTAACGTAGACTCGTTGCAGGGTTAAATACGAGGCCAGCTTGGCAACCACAATCTTTAATAAGCTGTAAGGTACGATCAATGTGTTCACTTGCTTCAGGGTGAAAAGTAATAATTGATGCACCCGCTTCAGCAAACTGAGGAATTAAACTATCAACTGGCTTGACCATTAAATGCACATCAATCGGTGCTGTCACACCGTAATCTCGCAATGCTTTACACACCATAGGTCCAATCGTTAAATTTGGTACATAATGGTTATCCATAACATCAAAATGGACAACATCCGCCCCAGCATTGAGGACATTCTCAACATCTTCACCTAATCGAGCAAAATCAGCGGATAAAATAGAGGGGGCGATAAGATATTTTTGCATTGTTTCTAGCATGGGCAATCCTTAGAGTCTCTTCAAAACATACTAACAAGTTATACTTGCAGAATTTTAATGCGCATAATGTAACAAATAACCTTAACCCGGGGGAAATAATTCTATGGCGATCAACCGGCAAATTGCATTCCTCGCATGTATTTTTGCTATTACTAAGCTACTTTAAACTTAACTGACTAAGCGAGTATTGATAAATAAATATGAGGATGGCAGCTTATTCAAATTCTAATCGCGCTGTCACATTAAATTTTTAGCACTTTTTGTTAAATGCATCCACAATATAAATCCTTCCTATCAATAAAACATATTTACTTAGGAGTTAATAATTTAGCGAGGCAATGGATGAAATAACGCACTTGCTCTATCCGGTTAATTGCAACTATCAACTTTAAAACAACTTACCATAAACATTAAGTTTACTTTAACCCTATAATATCATTGATTTTTTACATTTAATAAGGAAAATTAAGTTTGTTATTTAAACAATTATTATGTATGCTTAAATAAGTAACACCTTAATGGACTAGTAAAATGCAAGCTTTTAAAATTGGGATATTAACTGCGACTGCTATAACTATCGGTACAATAAGCTTTTTATCTAAAAGTGATGCTGAACTTCTTGTATCTAATGATTGCCAATGTAGCTCAGAACACTTTGTTAAAAATGCGGCCCATTGCATGAATGCAGAACAAGAGTCTAGTTGGATGTCGTGGATAACAGGTGATAGTCGAAGCGCTCAGTTTCATTACTTAGACCTTTTAGAGCTACTTACACGTTCTGATGAACCCCAAAAAGCACGCTCACTTAGTCCTCGATTTTAATAGATGCATCAGCTGCTAAGTGCTTTTCAAAGCGTAATTGCAGCGTTTTTTGGAGTGCAATCTGAAGGTAAGCGTGAATCAGACTTCAAACAACACTCCCCTTTATCTATTATTATTATAGCTATCATGCTGTTTTTTATATTTATTGCCGCTATCTTCGCTGTTGTTTCTTGGGTTTTAAGTACATAGCCATCAGCTCGTCTACCTTGTTTCGAGAACCACCTTTAGGACTAATTGTTCGTTTTACTTGAATTTTATCCAATGATGCCTGACTGTAAATCTTACGCGTCCAGACTGTATCGTGGTTAGAAATGAGCACCGGCGTATTTTTTTCAAATGCAGCTTGTTCAGCAAGGTTTGCTAAATTAGCTTGATCATCTAGGTTGAATCCTCCCTTTGCATAAGAAGTAAATGAAGCGGTTTTACTTAAAGGCACATACGGTGGATCACAGTAAATCACTGCATTGTCTGGAACTAGTTTAAAAACATCATCATAGCCTAAACAGGTAAATGTTGCCTGCTGCGCTTTATTTGCGAAGAAGTGCATTTCTTTTTCAGGGAAATAAGGCCGTTTATACTTTCCAAAAGGGACATTGAAGATGCCCTTTAAGTTGTAACGACATAAGCCATTATAGCCGTGGCGATTCATGTATAAGAACAAAATCGCGCGCTCATAAATATCATTACTTTGATTAAACTGCACACGATATTCGTAATAAGCTTCGGGATGATTGTTTATATCTACAAACAGCTTTTTAGCATCACTTATAAATTCGTCTGGAGAATTTTTCAGCTCATTATAAAGATTAATAAGGTCTGCATTGATATCGTTCAAAATATAATGTTTAAAATGCGTGTTGAGAAATACAGATCCAGCGCCTACAAACGGTTCAACTAACGTATCAGCATGCTTACTTGCAGCATCCAAGCGTGTGCTGATATCTTCAACTAAGCTGTATTTTCCGCCGGCCCATTTAAGGAAAGCTCTGGTCTTTGTTTGCATTGGCTCTTTACTTAAAACTGATATGGCCGCGATTTTACACTAATCAGTATACTTTTACTGATCTAGTAACGCGATTTCTTGTTTTATTTTACTGATTCTTTTATAAAATGGCTGATTGTTAAGCACAGCTTTAGGTAAGGTAGGTGTAACTTCTCGTGCCGCATTTAAACTTTCGTAACCACCGTAGGTAACGACCCACCACTGCTTATTATTACGTTGTGTTTGATAGATTTTTGCCGAATCGCTTAACTGCTGCTCGACAACAAATTGCTCAGCAATTGCTTGCTTTGTCACTGCTAGCAACTGAATAACAACAGTATCATCAGCTTGCGAAGTAAACCATGCATTATCAGCAGGTAAAGACACAACAATATCAGGCTTAACCGTGTCTGCGATACCTGTTTCAGGCGCAACTAGTGGCTCAAGCTCGTCGGCAACTATGTCTGATTCATCCGGTGCAACAACAAGGCTGCCAAAAATTGCAGCAACATTATTTTGATCTTCTTGTTCGTGCTCGCTTGGTGATTCCTTCAACGGTTGTTCGTCTTCGCTTACTTGCGAATCGCTCTTCGCAGCTATAACTTCCAGGGTAGAGGAAGGTGCTGACTGCTGTTTAAAATCATCAACCGCAATCGCTGTTGGCACATCTTCTACCACTTCTTGTTGGTATATTGCTTGCCACCAGTTGGTCATATCTGATTTATACAAAAAGCCAATAATAAGTAACATAATGATCAGCATTAAAGTGATTAAGTGTAATCGCCAAGATACTTTATCTGCGACTTTAACCTCTGCGCTATGCTCTACTGATTGCCACGCTAATAAAAGGCTTGGATTACCATGAGACTCTTTTAGGAATGTTTGAAAAACAGGGTCTTCATCCAATGGTAAATCTTTAAAATACCAGCCCATCAACTGCTTACTCTCGGCAATTGAGAGTGCCTCGAGGTGAATTTCGACAGCATTACTGAACTGACCTACCGATTGAGATGCCACTAAAATATATAATGTTGTTGGGCTTTTTTTAGCTAATATAGCTAAGTCAGCAGCCATTTCATCAGAAATATGACGGCCCCCATCAAGCACCCACAAACAGGGTCCACAATTTTGACTGTTGACTAACTGAAAGAAATTATCACTTAGGGACAAAGTTTGATCTATTAACGGAGCACGAAAGCTTTGTTCTAACAGTTCACTCATCAGCTGCGCGTCAGTCATACGTGCACTAACTTGTACAAACGCTTTGTTAAAGTCGTTATATTTATCCGTGATGAACGTTTCTAAAAGATAGCTTTTGCCAAGCCCTGAAGGCCCCAAAAGAGTAATTAAGTTTTGCCCGTACTCAAACTGTAGGGCTATGCGATCAACCAAGGCCGATCGGCTTGGTAAGATTTGTGACTGCATTAGCGTCCTATTAAATCACGAACCTGTTGATCTGATACATTATCAACGAGCGCACATTGGCCAAACTCGGTGGGTAGAATAAAACGAATAGTCCCCTTTTTATTCTTTTTATCTTTACGCATATGATGCAAAAAATGCTCACTATTCATCACTTCTGGTATATCACACGGTAAATTATATGCTGTAATTAAAGCGGTGATTTTTTTCACTTCAGCCGCAGTCAAATCACCACGTGTATGGGCTAATTCTGCAGCCAACACCATGCCTGTTGCCACTGCTTCGCCATGCAACCATTTACCATAACCCATTTGAGCTTCAATTGCATGAGCGAAGGTATGCCCTAAATTAAGGAGAGCACGTAGGCCTGCTTCTTTCTCATCTTGTGCAACAATCAAGGCCTTGATCTCACAGCAGCGTGATATAACATGCTGAAGTGTTTCTTCATCCAGTGCGTGTAACTGAGCTATATGATTTTCTAAAAAAGTAAATAACTCGGTATCGTAGATAAGGCCATACTTAATAACTTCGGCCATACCTGCCGCAAACTCCCGCTCAGGTAACGTATGCAATGATTGAGTATCGATAAAAACAGCTTGTGGCTGATAAAATGCCCCAATCATATTTTTACCCAACGGGTGATTGACGGCAGTTTTGCCACCAACAGAAGAGTCAACTTGCGATAACAAAGTTGTCGGTACTTGGATAAAAGGGATACCACGTTGATAACAGGCAGCAACAAAGCCAGTCAGATCGCCAACCACACCACCGCCAAGGGCAATTAAGCACGTATCTCGGCCGCAATTATTTTCTAACAAAAATGCTGAAATCTTTTCAAACCACTCTAATGATTTGAATTGCTCGCCGTCAGGTATAACAAAATGAAGTGGGGTTAAATCAGCTAATAACGCCATTGCATCATTTAAATACAAAGGTGCAATGGTGTTATTAGTGATGAAGATAGGACGACAATCACCTAAGTGCTGACGTAACCTGTCTGTGTTATGAAGTGCAGATTTGCCAATATATATAGGATAACTACGCTCGTCTAAATTAACAGTTAATTCAAGCATCGCCAGTATCCTTTATTATTGGTTTTTAAAAATCTAATTTCTCAATGATTTGATTAGCAACAACTTTCGCGCTTTGCTCATCAGTGCGTACAGTAAAATCAGCAACTTCTTTATATAGCGGCTCGCGTTCTTCAGCTAGACGCTCTAATACGTCACGAGGTGCTTCTTCTGTTTGCAGTAATGGGCGACGCTTGTCGCGCTGCGTACGTGCAACTTGCTTTTCAATTGGTGTCTCTAGGTACACAACGATACCACGAGCTGAAAGCTTATTTCGAACTTCTTTACTCATCACTGAACCACCACCAGTTGCAAGTACAATACCTTGCATTTCGGTTAGGTCGCCAATGACGCCTTCTTCACGAAGTCGAAAGCCTTCTTCACCTTCAAGGTCAAACACCCATGCTATATCAGCACCTGTACGGCGTTCGATTTCTTGATCAGAATCGACAAATTCAAGATGTAATTGGTCCGCAATGTGACGACCAATTGTGCTTTTGCCAGCCCCCATAGGGCCAACTAGAAATATATTACGTTTTTCAGCCATATCTTTTAGTACAAACGAACTCTAAAATTTGAAATAAAACCCCGCCTAACGACCTGGCCCCAAAATTAAGGAGGGGATTATCTCAGTAATTGATTGGGTATTTCAAGTCAAATAGAACAAAAAGACAATTAACGAGCAATTAAAGTTAAAAATTGCCCGTTATGTTAAAGAAACTCGACTTGTTTTAGTCTATTTGAATTTTCGGGGTAACGAAAATTAACAATTCTTTCTTCTCATTAAACTCACTCGTACTTTTAAAAAGCGTTCCCAAGTATGGAATATCACCAAGTAAAGGCACTTTTTTCACTGAGTTTATAATTTGCTGCTGGAATATACCACCAAGTACCACTGTTTGACCATTTTCTACCAATACTTGAGTTTGAATCTCTTGAGTATCAATTGAAACAGCTGAACCTGTTGGCGTTTGAACGGTATCTCCACGCGTATCTTGCGTGATTACTAAATCCAATATCACTTTATTGTCAGGCGTTATATGTGGGGTTACCTCAAGGCTGAGTACCGCCTTCTTAAAAGTAACCGTTGTTGCACCACTTGACGCAGACTCTACATAAGGGATTTCTGTCCCTTGCTCAATACGTGCTTTTTGCTGGTTAGCTGTAGTAATACGTGGACTTGCAATAATTTCACCACGGTTTTCCTCTTCTAGCGCCGTTAGCTCTAAATCGAGCAATGTGCCATTTGCTAACTTAGCAACGTGCATACCTATGCTACCAGCAGCACCAGTTATAGGTAAGTTAACGTTTAATCGATCAGAAATACTTGGAATAGTGCCATTTGATATCGTATTTGCACCTTCAAGCGTGCCTGATATACCGTCTGTTCCTTGTTGATCACTAAAGCCCCAGCGCACACCCAAATCTTCTTTGACATTATCACGTACAGTGACCATGCGAGATTCGATGACAACTTGTTTGACTGGTATATCCAATGTTTCAACCATTCGACGAACACTTTCAATGCTCTTAACAGTGTCTTTAATTAGCAATGTATTTGTTCGTTGATCAACAGAAACACTCCCTCTTGGGGTAATTATACTGTTGGTGTCTGTTTTTAATAAATCAGCAAAGTCTTCCGCTTTTGCGTAATTTAAACGAATATACTCGCTGTATAACGGCTCTAAATCTTCAACTTGCTGCTTTGCTTTTAAATCTTTCGCTTCTCGCGCTGCAAGCTCTTCTGATGGTGCAACCATTAGGATTGAACCATCCATCCGCTTATCGAGGCCTTTTACACGTAAAACCACATCAAGCGCTTGATCCCAAGGCACACCATTTAGGCGCAAAGTAATATTACCTGTTACTGAATCACTCGTTACAAGATTGAAATCATTATAGCCTGCGATAATCTGTAAGACTGCTCTAACAGAAATGTCTTGGAAATTTAGCGTCATTGGTCGGCCAAGGTACTCTTTACCGCCATCTAAAAATGAGCGCTGAGATGCATCTTTTTCCACGGTCAGTGAAAATACATTTTCAATTTGCTGGAACGTGTACTTAAAGGCAGAGTTTGGCTCAATAACAACACGGCTTTTATTATCTTCTTTAAAGGTTTCGATTGAGCTCACGATTGTGCCAAAATCAAGCACATCTAGTTCATAAAGAAGATCATCTAAGATATCAGTGTGATGAAATTCAGCAATGATCTTACCTCCACTTTCATGCACATCGACTGCTGCCTGAGTATCTTGTAGAAAAACTAATACACGGGCTTCGCCTTTTTCACCTCTGCGAAAATCTATTGATTGGATGGTGTTTATATAACTAGCCGTATCATCTGTTGAACCATCAGAACTATCGCTCTTTGCGCTACTCAGCATGTTGTCTGATACATGCAATGACACAAGATTATTTTTGACCGTTGTTTGATAAATCTTCAAGCTATCCATGTGTACTGTAACGAGTAACATGCCCTCTTTAACGTGACTTGAAACCTTTTCAATGCCCGCTTGATTGATAGCAACTTCTCCAAGTTCTTTTTCTACACTGGAGCCCATAAAACGCATTTCAATACGTGCTGGGCTATTGAACACTTGAATATTTGGTTGTTGTGTTATTTCTTCATCAAATACCAGCTGTAACTCCGTTTCTCCTTCAAGCAACGGATTATAACGAATATCATAAAGTAATGGCTCTGCAAAAGCAGAGTGTGTGACAAACAGTGTAATAGCAACAAGCAACGCTTGTTGAACCCTATTACGCCAAGATACTCCCTTACGCATTTTAATTTTACCTTTATTATTTTTAACTTGCGTCATCAGTCGTCGCCTCTAACATTTCAAGTTTAGTCAGGCGTTCTTTCCAACAACCAGATCCATCGGGTATTAGCTCTAACAATTCAATATAATCGTTCTGAACATCTTTTACTTCACCATGGTACAAACCGAGATGATAGCCAACGGTTACACGGTGTAAAGTCTCATCTGCCGCTTTAATAAGTGCCCACATGTCTCCTTGGGAGCCTAAAGTACCTTTCATCGCCAAATTGTCTAACGGGTACTTTTCTAGTGGTTCGCGCGTTCTGTCAGGATCAGGATGAAGACAGTTTTTAATTTGTACTAAGTTGCTTTGAATAATTTCAGGCTGTGGCGCAACAAACGGACTACGTAATTGCCCGGCACTGTAATCAAAGTGTTCAAACTGAGTTAATTTCGGTATTTCTTCTACTTTTGGCGTTGTGCTGGCTTTTACTTGATCAATAAACTCCTGCTGCTCTGCAGTATCATCGTTACATCCCGTTAAGGCAACTGTAATCAATACAGTCAGGGCTATTTTTTTCATTGTTTAGTCCCTTTTTGTGTATCGCCTTCATAACGGTATGTCTTTGCAACAACGCTGAATGTCAGTTTTCCTGAATTGTTACTTGTTATCGAAAAATCATGCAAACTGACAATTCGCGGTAACTGAGCAACTTTGCCAACAAAATCACCAAACTCATGATAGCTACCTACCACCTCAATTTTAATCGGTAACTCAGTATAGAATTCTTTTTCAATTTCTGGCAGCCAACCAATTTTTAAAAATGTTAAACCACTCGTAGTGCCAACATAGGTTAAATCATCTAATAAGCCTGGTGTTTCATTTGAAGTCGGTAAGCGACGTAGAAGTTGCGAAAACTTATCTTCCATATCGACCATTTGTTTACGATAGATTTCTAAATTACTGGCTATCGCATATTTAGTACGGTAAGTATTACGTAGCTCAACTTCTTTAGCGACTGCATTATGATAACTATCTATTTCACTGGAAACTAACAAACTATAGCTAAAAAATAATACCAGCGCAGCCACAAAAGCCCCGCAAATCATCTTAACAACTAAGGGCCAGTCGCCAATATTTTCAAGCTCTATTTCGTTCCAATCGATTTCTGTTAGCGCTTTAATATCTAGGTTCATTATTCTTTTTCACCTATTTTATCAAAGGGTTTTACATAAAACTCCATATTGAAATCGCTTAATAAACGTGATGAATTTTCACCAGCAACAATACCTTGCATGCTTGGTTTTTCTAATAGGTAGGAGTTTTGCACTTGTCTAAGCATACTCGACAATCGATTATTAGACTCACTTCGCCCAATAACTTGAATCGCACTGCCGCGACGCTCTAGTTTTGTTAAGTACACGCCACCGGGGACGATTTTAGCAACCTCATCCATGATCTGTGTGCCTAAATTACGGCTACTCTGTAAATCTTCAATAAGTCGCATACGTTGCTGCAAGCTTTCTTTTTTTCTATCTAGCTCACGTATTTCTCGTATTCTCATGTCCAATTGGGCTATTTCAGTGTTCAAGAAGTTGTTTCTAATATTTTGACCATCACGCAAGCCGCCATAGTAAGCACTCAACATATACATACTCAAAAAACTAACTAAAACCACTAAAAACAAAATCGTAGCAAACTTATTTTGCGATTGTTTACGCTGCTGCTCACGCCAAGGGAGGAGATTTATATGTGGCATGATGAAAAGCTCCTTAAAGCCAACCCGGTTGCAATCGCGAATTGAGTTCGATGACGTTGCATCACATTTCGATCAACTCTGGGTGAAACATCCATATTTTCGAATGGTTGAGCAATAATAGTATGAATGCCAAGTTCTTCAACTAAAAGCCTGTCTAAGCCATCTATCATTGCTGTACCGCCAGTTAGCACGATGTAGTCTATGTGCTCTTTACCGCTGGTAGTTAAAAACATTTGTACTGCTCGGCGAACCTGCTGCAGTAAAGAAGTTTGAAAAGGCGCTAACACTTCAAAGGTGTAATTAGGTGGAAGGTCACCTGTCGTCTTGCCTATTTCAGCTTCATCAAAGCCTTTATTATAATAAGATACGATACTATTGGTGTATTGGTCACCACCAAAAACTTGATCCCTTGTATAGATTGTTTCGCCGCCAAGAACCACACTGACCAGCATGAGCACTGCGCCAATGTCTATCATCGCAACACATTTATTAAATGCATCACTGGGAAGTTGTTGATAGTAAACATCCATAGCACGGCTAAGTGCGTAACTTTCTACATCCACTACTTTAGCCACCAACCCCGCACTTTCTAATGCCCCTACGCGTGCTTCAACACTTTCGGTTCGCGCAGCAGAAAGCAACACGTTCATTTTTGTCGGATCAGCTTCATTAGTGCCTAACTTTTCAAAGTCTAGGCTAACTTCATCCAATGGGTAAGGAATTAGGCTATCTGCTTCGATTTCAATCTGTGATTCAAGCTCTGCATCTGAAAGCGTCACATCCATAAATATAACTTTTGTTATCACTGTTTGGCCAGAGACAGCGACGGCAGCCGATTTTGCTGATTTAGGTAATTTACGTTTTAGTTTCGTAATAATATTGCCTATCGCCTCAATGTCTTGAATGTTTCGTTCTGACATTGTGCCTTTTGGCATAGGCTCAATTGCTAGGGCCTCAAGGCGATAGCCAGTTTCCGTTTCATTCAGTAACACAGCTTTAATGGCATGCGAACCGATATCTATCCCTATCATCATTGATGAAGACTTATTCAGTAATTGGCTTAACATGTTAGCAACTTGGCCTTTGTTTTAAGAATAAACAAGTTATAATTTTTATCTGAAAAAATATTATTCATTTTTTAATCAATATATACTATCAGCCTACGATTCTAATTGGGAGTCCATTTAGGGAAAATATAAGTGATTTTATTCAAGCGAACTTTACAATTTATTATCATTTGCATCTTTTTGGGGCTAATTACTTTAGTCAGCCTTTATTATTATGTTAAATCTGATATCCCTAGCGTGCAAGTTTTAAAAGACGTGCAGTTACAAACTCCTATGCAGGTCTTTTCCCGCGATGGATTGCTTATCAATCAATTCGGCGAAAAACGCCGCATACCGGCTCGTATCGATGAAATTCCTCAACCACTTATAGACGCGCTGTTAGCAACTGAAGATTCTCGGTTTTATGAGCACATAGGTATTGATCCCATTGGTATTGTTCGCTCCGCTATTGTTTTAATTTCCACAGGTGAAAAGAAACAAGGTGCAAGTACAATTACCATGCAGCTAGCGCGAAATTTCTTTCTAACGAGAGAAAAAGCATACATTCGTAAAGTAAAAGAGATATTTATTGCGCTGCATATTGAAAATCTGCTGACAAAAGATGAAATCCTCGAGCTTTATCTCAATAAGATTGAACTGGGCAACCGCGCTTTTGGTATTGGCGCAGCTGCACAAGTTTACTATGGTAAATCATTAAACGAATTAAACTTAGCACAAATGGCGATGATTGCGGGGCTACCAAAAGCCCCTTCTGCATTAAACCCTATTCGTAATCCTGAACGCGCTAAAGCACGCCGTAATGTTGTGTTAGGCCGCATGCTTGATGAAGGCTTTATTACTCAAGCAACATTTAACGAAACCGCTAGCCAACCAATTACAGCTCGTTTTCATGGTGCAGAAATTGACTTATATGCGCCTTACATCTCTGAGATGGTTCGTGCTGAAATGGTCAACCTCTACGGTTATGAGCGCGCCTATAATTCCGGGTTTAAAGTATTTACAAGTGTGGAATCAGACGTTCAAGCTGCAGCTCAAAAAGCACTTGTAGATAACTTGCATGCGTACGACATGCGTCACGGCTACCGTGGTGCTAGCATGCAACTTTGGGATAGTGCAACCCAACCACCTTTAAGCCATGATGCAATTATTAAGAAGTTAAAACCACTGGCAGAAATTGGTCCGTTATTAGCCGCCGCTGTGTTAGAAGTGAATGAGCAATCAGCGCAAGTCATTCTCAAAAATGGCGAACAAACCATGCTCGCTTGGGATAATCTAAAGTGGGCACGCAAATATATAACTCGCTATCGCCAAAGTTACGCACCTAAAACCGCATCAGAAATTTTAACGCCGGGCGATCAAATTTGGTTGCGTAAAAACGATGATGGCAGTTACATATTGAGCCAACTTCCTGAAGCTGCCAGCGCGCTTGTGTCTCTTGACCCTAATGATGGTCGCATCAAAGCAATAGTCGGTGGGTATAGTTTTGAGCAAAGCCAATATAACCGAGCCGTACAAGCAAAACGCCAAGTAGGTTCAAACATTAAGCCTTTTATTTATTCAGCTGCTTTAGAAAATGGTTACACATTGGCTTCTATTCTCAACGATGCACCTATCAATCAATGGGATAAAAGCTTAGGGGTTGCGTGGCGTCCGAAAAATAGCCCAGCAGTTTATAATGGCCCTATTCGTATCCGTCGCGCACTCGCACAATCAAAGAATGTTATTTCTGTGCGCTTACTCCGTGGCGTAGGTTTAAACCGCACAGCAGATCACTTATTAAAGTTTGGTTTTAAAAATGATGACTTAAACCGCAGTGAATCCCTTGCTTTGGGAAGCGCAGCAATTACGCCGCTAGAATTAGCTAGAGGAATGAGCGCATTTGCCAATGGTGGCCATTTGATAACACCGTACTTTATCAGTGAAATCCAAGATTCTGCCGGTAATGTGCTTTATAAAGCACAACCACAGTTAGCATGCGATACGACTGACTTATCCAGTCAAACAAGTTCGCTAGCATTAAATGATATCAGTGATGAAACGGCCACGAGCTCGCATACTTCTTCGCAATGTGCGCCTCGTATTGTATCAAAGCAAAATGCATTTCTAATTGCAGACGCGATGCACAGTGCTATTTGGGGAGGCGGAAGCTGGGCACATAAGACAGGGTGGAGCGGCACAGGTTGGCGCGCACAAGCATTGAAACGCCGTGATTTATCAGGTAAGACAGGCACGACTAATGATTCTGTCGATACCTGGTTTAGTGGTTTTAACCGTAACGTAATGACCACTGTGTGGGTGGGTTTTGATAACCCTGGTAACCCACTTGGACGTTCAACCTATAATAGTAACTTAGATAAATCTCAGATATCAGGTGCAGAATCAGGCGCTAAAACAGCGCAACCTGCCTGGGTCGACTTTATGCGAGTGGCGTTAAATACAAAACCTGAAGCCCCGATAGAACCCCCTGAAGGGTTAGTGTCTATTCGTATCGATCTTGCTAGCGGTTTACTCAGCCAGAAAAACGATCATACTAGCCGCTTTGAGTACTTTGAAAAGGGCTCATCCCCGACAAAGTACGTGATTCAAAATACAGATGATGTTTTTGAAGACACAAAAACGGAAGAAGAACTATTTTAGGCTCAACGATTTAAGCCTAAAACTAAAAAAGCGCCACTTTTTCAAAGTGGCGCTTTTTTATATCTGTTATCTACTTACTTTAAATTTTGCACCAACCAGTATAAGTCGGAGTGAACCCCTGCAGCGGTCACGTCTTTACCTGCACCGGGTCCTTGTATCACCAAGGCGTTTTCACTGTACCACTGGCTATTGATAACAAATATGTTATCGCCCGGTGTTAAGTTTGCTAGTGCATCTCCTTTCGTCGCAAATGCCAAGCCGACTTTTGCTGTCACTTTATTATCTATGATTGATAATGCGCCAGTGTAGCGTAGCACTTTGCCTTCTTTATCCGCTTGTTCGGCTTTTTCACAAATGAACTGATCTAGCAGATCTTTGTTCGCTAAAAATGACTGCCAATCACCGTGTGCTAATTGCTCTGGCATCAAAGGGGTTAACCCTATCTCATCCAATTCTAATGTCAAACCAAGCTCACGCGCTAAGATAAGTAATTTACGTTGCATATCTCGACCAGATAAATCTTCGCGAGGGTCAGGCTCAGTAAACCCCATTTCTTGTGCTTTTAGCACCAGATCTGAAAATGGCACACTACCATCATAACTGCTGCATAACCAAGACAACGTACCTGAAAAAACGCCTTCAATGTGAGTGATTGTATCACCACTATTTTGTAAATCAGCAAGTGCAAAGTTAATTGGTAAACCCGCCCCCACAGAGGTATTGTAGCGCCATAATAAATTACGTTCCGTTAAGTTATGGCGCAATGCCTGATACCATTCATTATCGGCGGTACCAGCGTATTTATTAGCGCTGATCAAATGACAATCTAAATTAACAAACGCTGGATATAGTTGGCTAAATGACTCACTCGCTGTGATATCAATCACTACCTTATGCTCATAATCTAATTCGCCAATATGGCTAACCAAATCTGCAGCATCGTAATCTAGCGCTTCGTTATCCCATTGCGTTTGCCACTGCTCTAACCTAATGCCACTTGGGCAAAACACCATTTGTTGTGAACGCAATAAACCAACAAGCTTTACACTAAAATGCTGTTCTAAGCGTTCTAGCTGTTGTGATAGCTGGGTTATAAACACTTCCCCAACATTACCTAAACCGGCAATGATCACTGCCAGCTCCTGGCCTTTGTTAATCAATTTATCGTGTAATAATGTTAATACATCACTATCTATTGCTTGATCTGTCAGTAACAACGCGTAGTCATTATCTTGATGGCTAAAGCGTGGTGTCGAGCTCTCTTCACTCAATAATGCAGAGGCTTGTAAAGAAAGATGAGCAATATCATTGCTCGGCGCCACTATAGCGCACCCATATAAATTAGATTCAATGATGTTCGCACGTCCTTGCAAATGACTTACCACTTGATGTGTTGCCTCACCGGGCACCAAAAGGTACGTATCACCTTGTTTAACAAAGTGATGCAAACTGTGCTGAATAAGCTGGCTCAATTGCCCAACTTCACCTGCATTTAGTTGATCAACACGCAGTAAATCTATATTTTCCAAAGTGGTGATAAAACGCTTTGCTTTACTATAACCCTCTTTCACTATCTCCGTTGGATTCGCTTCGCTATCAAAACTACTTCGAACAACAAGTTTGATGTCTGAATTTTTAAGCGGTGATAAGGTCTTTGCATGCAGCACAGGGTTACCTAAACGAGCCAGCAAATTGGCTTGCCCACGACATACTTTTGAATACTTGACAGCTTTAGTCACTTTGCGCGGATCAGTACTGTAAACGCCCTGTGTATCTGTCCAAATAGACACTTGTTGCGCATGGCAATAACTGCCTAGCAATGTGGCACTGTAATCGCTGCCATTGCGTCCTAATGTTATCGTATTGTCTTGACAGTCACTGGCAATAAAACCGGTTACCACATTAATATGCTCAGCACTGATCTGCTCTTGGCACGCTTGCTGGTTTTTTTGATGCAATAACTGCCCATCATTAAGTGTAAATAATTGACGTGCATCAAGGTCTTGAGCTGCTAAACCTAGTTGTTTGAGATAAGCCGCCAATAAACGAGCTGACCATACCTCACCATGCGCAAGTAAAGGCGCTTCGCTCAGTGTATGCTGCGCTGCATGCTCTGCTAGTGTTGCCAATTCTTGCTCCAACACATTCAGCGCCGATTGCTTTGCTTGTGCTGTTAGTAGTTGCTCAATGAGAACGCGTTGATGATTATCAAGCAATAGCAAAATGTCACTTACAGCTTGCTGATCACCTTGTTGATAGCTTTGCCATAACTTAACTAATGTGTTGGTTGTTTTGCCTGCAGCAGACACCACAACACAATCACCTAACTCAGTGTGTGCCAGTATTATATTTGCGACTGCTTGATAGCGCTCTGGTGAACTTAAACTCGACCCACCAAACTTATGAACTATATTTACCATTTTTATTACCACAACGCCGTATGTGCTGGTGTTAACTTGAACGAGCTTGTGTGTTCACTTTGCTGTTCTTGCGGAACTACTTTTTTTGATGCCACAGGGCTCTGACCGTGACCTGGTTTTACTTTATTAAATACACGATCTAAGTCAGCAACCAAATCTTTGACATCTTCAATACCGACCGAAATGCGAATCAAGGTATCACCAACACCCGCTTCTAAGCGTGCCGTTGCATCCATACCGGCATGTGTCATCGTAGCCGGGTGGCAAATTAAACTCTCAACTCCCCCTAATGACTCTGCTAGGCTAAACTCTTCTAAGCTCGTCAAAAATGCCGCAGCATCATTTACATCCCCTTTGATATCAAAGCTAACCATGCCACCAAAGCCACGTTGTTGCTGTTTTGCCAGCTCATGTTGAGGATGAGACTCAAGGCCTGGGTAGTAAACTTGACTCACATACGGTGAACTTTCTAAATACTGCGCAATAACAAACGCATTTTCTTGATGTTGGCGCAAACGCACATTTAACGTACGTAAACCGCGCAGTGTCAAATAGCTATCAAATGGCGCGCCAGTAATACCTATATTATTTGCCCACCAAGCCAACTCATCACCTAACGTTTGGTTGGCTGCAATCACAGCGCCGCCAACAACATCCGAGTGGCCATTAATATATTTAGTGGTTGAATGCACAACAATATCAACACCAAACTCGATTGGGTTTTGTAGCGCTGGCGATAAAAAGGTGTTATCGGCACCAACAAGTGCACCGCACTGTTTAGCAATCGCAGTAATCGCTTTAATATCAGTCAGGCGTAAAATGGGATTACTCGGTGTTTCAATCCAGATTAGTTTTGGTTTTAACTCAAGAATTTTTTGATGGTTTTCAACCTTGGTTAAATCTAGAACCACTAGCTTAAGTAAGCCTCGTTTTTCAAGTGAGGTAAATAAGCGATAACTGCCGCCATAGCAATCGTGTGGGATCACTAACGTATCATTGCTGTTAAGTAACTGTGTTGCTAAATGTACCGCAGCCATGCCTGTCGCAGTAATAATACCTTTTGCGCCACCTTCAAGTTCAGCCAATGTCTCAGCTAAAATATCACGGTTAGGGTTACCGCTGCGGCCATAATCGTATTGACGTTTTGTATCAAAGTCAGCAAATGAATAGGTCGTTGATAAATGGAGAGGAGGCACAACTGCACCGTGATGTTTATCAGCGTCGATTCCTTTTCGTACCGCGATAGTTGCTTTGTTCTTTTGACTCATAACGTCACCTACAATTAAATGGATGTTTAGACGTCTAAAAGGTTAGATGATCAATACTCATAAGTCAAAGAATTTGTGGTACAGAGTTTACATTTATAGAAGTAAAGAAATTTAGCGAGCTAGATGGCTAAATAACAAGTGTTTGACTATCTTTTTTAAAACGATAGAATTTCCCGCATCTTTGCAAAGCAACTCGGCGATGCAAACAATTAATAACCTGAGGCAACGATACTTCTTATGGCTAAATGGAATGGTGAATATATTCACCCATATGCAGAACACGGTAAAAAATCAGAACAAGTGAAAAAGATCACCGTATCTATTCCACTCAATGTACTTAAAGTTTTAACGGATGAACGCACGCGTCGTCAAATTAACAACTTAAGACATGCAACAAATAGTGAATTGCTTTGTGAAGCATTTTTACATGCGTTTACTGGCCAGCCTTTACCGAATGACGACGACTTACGTAAAGACAATCCAGAGAAAGTACCTGAAGAAGTGAAGAAAATTATGCTTGAGATGGGGCTTGAAGTACCTATTCTTAACGAAGATTAAGCTACATTCCTGCCTTCAGGAATTGGATACAAAAAAACCTCAGTAACTTACGTTACTGAGGTTTTTTATTATCAGATTATTTTGACCTAAGCCATATAGTTTTCAGGCATATCAATTTGCGCTACACCTGAATCAATCGCCGCTTGCGCTACAGCTTTAGCAATACGCGGTAATAAACGCGGATCCATTGGTTTTGGAATAATATACTCAGGGCCAAATTCTAATTTATCAACACCTGCAGCAGTTAGTACTTCAGCAGGAACAGGCTCTTTTGCAATACTGCGAATAGCATCTACCGCTGCAATTTTCATTTCATCATTGATTTGGCTTGCACGAACATCAAGCGCACCACGGAAAATAAATGGGAAACATAACACATTATTTACTTGGTTCGGGTAATCAGAACGACCTGTCGCCATTATAAGATCGTTACGCGCGCTGTGTGCTAATGCAGGGTTAATTTCAGGATCCGGGTTAGAGCAAGCAAAAATAACGGGCTTGTCCGCCATTAACTTTAAATCTTCAGGCGCTAATAAATTAGGCCCAGACACCCCAACAAACACGTCTGCGTCTGCAATAACATCTTGCAAAGTACGTTTATCAGTGTTGTTCGCAAATAATTGTTTATATTCATTAAGGTCATCACGGCGAGTGTGAATAACCCCTTTACGGTCAAGCATATAAATGTGCTCACGCAGTGCGCCACACTTAATTAGCAACTCCATACATGCTACAGCAGCAGCACCTGCACCTAAACACACGATGATCGCATCTTCAATCTTTTTACCTTGAACTTCTAAAGCGTTGATCATGCCAGCAGCTGTTACAATCGCTGTACCGTGCTGATCATCATGGAATACGGGAATGCTGCAGCGCTCAATTAACGCTTTTTCGATTTCAAAACATTCTGGGGCTTTAATATCTTCGAGATTAATACCACCAAACGTATCGGCAATATTAGCCACCGTATTGATAAAGTCTTCAGTCGTGCGATGTTTTACTTCAATATCGATAGAATCAAGGCCTGCAAAACGTTTAAATAGTAGCGCCTTTCCTTCCATCACTGGTTTTGAAGCCAAAGGGCCTAAATTACCTAGGCCTAATATTGCTGTGCCATTTGTGATAACCGCAACTATGTTGCCTTTACCTGTATATTTATATGCATTAGCGGGATCCGCTGCAATTTCACGAACAGGTTCAGCAACACCAGGGCTGTATGCTAAAGCGAGATCTTGAACGGTTTCAGCTGGCTTAGTAAGTTCAACGCTGATTTTTCCTGGAACGGGGTGGGCATGGTAGTGTAGTGCTTGTTCACGAAAGTCTGACATAACGCGATTTTATCCTGCAAGTAAGTTAAATTAAGTGTGAGAGAGCAGTTCTATATCTTTAATTGAGAACAATACCGATATTATAATTAAATTCAAGCAATATCAGGTCTATCCTGTTATAAGCTATATCAGTTAAGTTTATGCGTTTTGTCAGCATTTTTAGCAAAAAATTCCAAAATGACATGATAAAAACACACGCTAAGCATCAAAAAACCTGGCTGAAATTGATTGAATTTACCCCGCACAGTGTAATTAGTGCAAGCTTAGGTTCAATAAGAACGTTAACCGACGATAGCAACAGTTAAGTATAATTTAGCCTATTTTAGTTACAAACATCATTGATACGTACTTTGCTGTTACAATTAATATAGTGAAAAAAATGCGGCTTGTCTGTTCATCTCAAGCTATAGCCATTATAAAAAGCAGAAATATCACTCGGCATAAAGGCGATATGAAGGGTAATGGAAGGTGGCAACAAAGCCGTACAGAATGGAATATTTGATGAATTTAACCTGCCGTTCTAAATAAAGGCTGCCAAAAGCAGTGTTCCTTTATTACAGGCACAAAAAAAGCACCCTAAGGTGCTTTTCTCGACACAAAAGCAGAAATTACTTGCTGCTAAGTGAACCGAAACGCTTGTTAAAGCGATCAACACGGCCACCTGTATCTAGAATCTTTTGCTTACCAGTGTAAAACGGGTGACACGCAGAACATACGTCTAAGTGGATGTCTTTACACAGTGTAGAACGAGTTTCGAATTTATTTCCGCATGAACATGTTGCTGAAATTACTTCGTACTTAGGGTGAATACCTTCTTTCATAGAAACCTCTAGTTAAGGCCGCATCGCTCTCCAAACCCGAAGTCTGGCACCATACGTCGTTTAAATCAAAATAATTGGACGCGTATTTTAAGCAACAACCCCGCTCGCTACAAGCTTTAAATGCGTTTTTTGCCAATAAAATGAACAAACGCTTTAATCGGCTTATTTGCTGATAGGTTTTTTATCGTAACTTTAGTACATTAGCGGTCTTGTTGGTTATTGTTGAGTTGCTATGAGTTTTGTTGAAGTTGCTATAAAAGTCCCGCTACAGCGTACTTTTGATTACAGCCTACCGGAACAACTTAATGGTTTATCAATCACACCAAAGGTCGGTTCGCGGGTTATTGTGCCATTTGGTAATCAAAAGAAAGTCGCCGTGGTACTAGCATTAAAGACCACCACTGACGTACCAAAAGATAAAATTAAAGCACTCATAGAGGTGATTGACGATGAACCAATATTATCTACTCAGCACCTTGATCTATTGCGCTTTACTGCTCGCTATTATTGTTACCCATTAGGCGAAACAATACATATAGCGTTACCTGGCGCATTACGCCAAGGAGAATGCCCTGATAAGAGCAGTATTAACATGGTCGCCTTAACTGAAAAAGGCGCCAAGCTCCCGTCTTTAAAAGCCAAAAGCCAACTAGGATTATTAAAGCAATTAGCCGAATCAGGTAAGTCCTCATTCACTGAATTAAAAGCGCTGGGATTTAATAAAAAGACCATTGATAGCCACCTCACAAAAGAGCTTATTAGCCAAAGTATTGAACACGATAACCTATGGCAACAACAAGCACCACAAATTGGTACTAAACCTGTATTAAACAAAGAGCAAGCCGTTGCCTGTACGTCAATAAACCAAAGCACAGGTTTTAATAGTTTTTTACTTGAAGGGGTAACAGGCAGTGGCAAAACCGAAGTTTACTTACAATGCCTAGAAGAAATACTAAAACGGGGCGAGCAAGCACTGGTACTGGTACCTGAAATTGGCTTAACACCACAAACCGTTAACCGCTTCCGCCGCCGCTTTGTTGATACCCCAATCATGCTTTGGCATTCAGCCCTCACCGATAACGAACGCTTACAAACGTGGCGCTTTTGCGAAAAAGCCGGTTGCGCTATTGTGATAGGTACTCGCTCAAGTATATTTTTGCCTTTTTTAAAGCTCGGTATGATCATTGTTGATGAAGAGCACGACAGCTCTTTTAAACAACAAGATACCCTTCGCTACCATGCTCGAGACTTAGCCGCATACCGTGCGTTTCAACATAAAATTCCATTAATATTGGGCTCAGCGACACCCGCCTTAGAAACACTACACAAAGCAATTAACGGTAAATATCAATTATTGAGCCTGACGCAACGCGCGCAAACCAGTACAGATAACAAGTTTCAGCTGTTAGATATGAAAGGTCAGCCCGATCAAGCCGGTATCGCCCATGCAAGCCTTGCTACCATGCGCCAGCATTTAAACCGTGGTAAGCAAGTGATGGTGTTTTTAAACCGCCGTGGCTTTTCACCTACGCTAATTTGCCATGAATGTGGTTGGCTCAGTGAGTGCTCACGTTGCAGTACCAGCGCAACGTTTCATAAAGCCATAGGTCAAAT
Source organism: Pseudoalteromonas sp. H105 (assembly GCF_001469215.1). GTDB lineage: Bacteria > Pseudomonadota > Gammaproteobacteria > Enterobacterales > Alteromonadaceae > Pseudoalteromonas. The sequence continues at coordinate 149,444 of NZ_LOFH01000007.1, read as the reverse complement.
GATATGCCATCACTGCGGTGAGCAAGAGCGCGTGCCACATCAATGCCCTGACTGTGGCAGCACACAAATATTTCCAAATGGTAAAGGCACCGAACAAATAGAAGAGTTTTTAACAAGTGAATTTGCCGATATCCCCATTAGCCGTATTGACCGCGATTCAACTCGCCGTAAAGGCAGCTTAGAAAAAGCCTTGGATGATATAAACCAAGGTGGTGCTCGTATTTTAGTGGGTACGCAAATGCTCGCTAAAGGCCACCATTTCCCAGATGTAAGCTTAGTGCTTATTTTAGATGTAGACAGCGGCCTTTATTCCTGTGATTTTCGTGCTACTGAACATTTGGCTCAATTGGTTACACAAGTTGCAGGACGCGCAGGGCGAAGCGGAGAGCCCGGCCACGTGTTATTACAAACGCACTTTCCTGAACACCCACTATTACAAGACCTAGTCAACAACGGTTATCAAGACTTTGCCCGCTTTGCTTTACAAGAGCGTGAAGATGCACAATTGCCCCCAATCACTAATATGGCGATTGTTCGAGCCCAAGGCCATAACGTAAAACAGGTGGTGGATTTTTTAACTGATTTAGTTCCAGTGCAAGGTGTAAGTGGTATACAATTGCTGGGTCCAATTCCTGCCCCACTTGAAAAGATAGCAGGAAAATACCGTTTTCAATTACATATTCAAGCGCTTGATCGTCAGCAATTACATCAATATCTCGCGCAAATGATAGAGTATTTAAGCACCAGTAAATTAGCACAGAAAGTGCGCTGGAGTTTAGATGTCGACCCAATCGATATGATTTAAGGTTAGAGCTTTAAACACACATGGCACAACACGATTTTATTAATAAAAAGCCGGGTAACCGCAACAGTAAAAAACAACCACCACCGAAAAAGCCTTTTCCTATTTTATTAGTCCTTGTGACTCTGGTGTTAGTGGGCGGATTTTGTTTTGGCCTTTGGTATGTCAAAACTAATGCCGATCCTAAACTGGTTGAGCAACAAGCGAATCCAACTAAAAAGATTGAAAAGGTTGAACCTGCAAAACCGCGGCCACCTGAATTTATCAAAGAAATAAAAGAGCATGAAGTGCAGGTCGAGGTCAAAGAGCTTGAACAAAAGGGCCCCTATGTTATGCAATGTGGATCATTTAGAACCCATGCTCAAGCCGAAACCCTCAAAGCAAAAATTGCGTTTGCGGGCCTAATTGCCGAGATCCGCGAAACCACAGGCACCAATGGCATTTGGTATAAAGTGCGCTTAGGCCCTTATAAAACAAAGCGTTTAGCTGAAAGCGACAAAAACAAACTTAAGCGCAGCAAAATAATGGGTTGTGGAATTTGGCTTTGGACTTGATTTTAATCCATTAACCCATATTAACTCCTCATCAATCGTTTTTTACGAGTCGCCCCTGCGACTCGATGATGAGGAATAACATGACCACTATTGTAAGTGTACGTCGCGGCGATAAAGTCGTCATTGGTGGCGATGGCCAAGTCTCTCTTGGTAACACCGTAATGAAGGGCAATGCCCGCAAAGTTCGACGCCTTTATAATGGCAAAGTAATCGCTGGTTTTGCTGGCGGTACTGCTGATGCCTTTACCCTATTCGAACGTTTTGAAAGCAAACTTGAAATGCACCAAGGTAACCTCACCAAGGCGGCCGTTGAAATGGCCAAAGATTGGCGCAGCGATCGTGCCCTTCGTAAACTCGAAGCTTTGCTCGCAGTTGCTGATGAAACAGCCTCTTTGATCATTACAGGTAACGGCGATGTCGTGCAGCCTGAAAACGACCTAATCGCTATTGGTAGCGGTGGTAACTTTGCGCAATCAGCCGCAACTGCGTTACTTGAAAACACCGACCTCAGCGCCCGTGACATCGTAGAAAAAAGCCTTACTATTGCAGGCGATATTTGCGTATTCACTAATAATTTCCAAACCATCGAAGAATTGTAATAGGAACCGCTATGTCTGCTATGACTCCAAGAGAAATCGTACATGAACTTGACCAACATATTATTGGCCAAGCAAAAGCAAAAAAAGCGGTGTCTATTGCCCTTCGTAACCGCTGGCGTCGCATGCAATTAAACGACGACTTACGCGCTGAAGTGACCCCTAAAAATATCTTAATGATTGGGCCTACCGGTGTTGGTAAAACAGAGATTGCACGTCGCTTAGCAAAACTTGCTAATGCGCCATTTATCAAAGTAGAAGCGACTAAATTCACTGAAGTGGGTTACGTGGGTAAAGAAGTTGAAACCATCATTCGTGACTTGGTTGACGTATCAATTAAAATGACCCGTGAGCAGCAAACGAAAAAGTTTAAACACCGCGCTGAAGAAGCCGCTGAAGAGCGCATCCTAGATGCCCTACTACCGCCTGCCAAAGACTCATTTGGTGAAAGCCAACGTGATGATAACTCTTCAACTCGTCAAACATTCCGTAAAAAGCTACGCGAAGGCCAATTAGACGATAAAGAAATAGACATTGATGTTGCACAGGCACAGCCAAATGTGGAGATTATGTCGCCACCGGGCATGGAAGAAATGACCAACCAGCTGCAAAGCATGTTTCAAAACATGTCTGGTGACAAGCGCACCAAACGAAAGCTTAAAATTAAAGAAGCATTCAAGCTTTTAACCGAAGAAGAAGCGGCAAAACTGGTCAACCCTGAAGAGCTAAAAGAACAGGCAATCTTTGCTGTTGAGCAAAACGGTATCGTATTTATCGATGAAATCGACAAAATCTGTAAGCGTGGTGAATCATCAGGTCCAGATGTTAGCCGCGAAGGCGTACAACGCGACTTACTGCCACTGATTGAAGGCTCAACCGTAAGCACGAAGCATGGTATGGTAAAAACCGATCACATGTTGTTTATCGCCTCTGGTGCATTCCAAATGTCTAAACCATCAGACATGATCCCAGAGCTACAAGGTCGTTTACCTATTCGTGTTGAGCTAGAAGCACTGACTGCTGATGACTTTAAACGCATTCTTACTGAACCTCATGCGTCACTTACAGAGCAACAACGTGAACTGCTTAAAACTGAGCAAGTGAATGTTGAGTTTGCTGATGACGCCATAGAGCGCATTGCAAAAGCAGCGTGGCAAGTAAATGAGAAAACCGAAAACATTGGTGCACGTCGCTTGCATACGGTCATGGAAAAATTAATGGAAGAAATTTCATTTGATGCCTCAGAACAAGCTGGCACAAGCCTTGTTATTGATGCGGCGTATGTTGAAAAACACTTGGGCGCATTGGTTGAAGATGAAGACTTAAGCCGCTTTATTCTTTAACAGCCGTTTAATGTATACTTAAGGCCTCCTATTGGAGGCCTTTTTATTGCCCTATGAGTTTAGCTATGAAACAAGTTATAAAAGTTCATTACCACAGCGTTAGTAAGACCCTCGACGTCTATTTCGATGACGACTCATCATGCACTTTCAGCAGTGAGTTTTTACGTGTGCATTCCCCCTCTGCCGAAGTGCAAGGTCATGGCAATGAGCCTATGAAACTCGTGTTGGCTAAATCACAGGTTGGTATCAGCAAAATAGAACCTGTTGGTCATTATGCAATTAGGCTCATCTTCGACGACAACCACAACAGCGGCTTATTCAGCTGGAGTTACTTCTCACACCTACAAGCTAACCATGTTGAGTTATGGCAAACATACCAACAACGCCTCGCAGAGCATCAAGCGAGCAAAGACAGCGTACCGATAAAGTTTGTGCCTTAATAAGTTGGCGAGAGTAAAGTTATACCTATTCGCTTAATTAAGAGATCTATTTTGAGGCAAGAAAACCTTGTCGATAACAAGGCAAAACAATCGTCATTTAGTTGTTCTAATTAAGATCTTTTTAACGCCATTAGCGTCAGGTTTAATACCTAAAAATGATTTAGTATTATTGCGGATTGGTATTAACAGTTAAAAGGTTCAAGATAAAAGTTAGTGCAGCTCGGCGTTTAAACTAACTATGTAGATTGCCATTATGAAGCAGCGAAATCTAATGAGAAGGCGCTAGGCTTTAGCTTCTAGATTTTTAAGCTCAAAAAGTTATCTAAATAAGTCTTAGAAAGCCTTTAAAATTAGTGAAACCTAACAACCGCGTTTGTGCCAATACAGTCTTTGAACATGAGTAACGCCCGCGCTAGGGGCTGATAATGTTTGGCTAAAATTGTGTAGCGAAGCGCAATCGAGCCAAACTTTAGCAGTCTCGTCACTTTATGTGCTTGTCATACACTTCTAGCGTTTGCCGAACCAATTAAGGCAATATAACTAAAGGCGCTTGAGCAAGAAGCATTATCGCTGAGCCCCAGAAGAATGCCCACACCCCACCATGAACTCCACGGTATTTTATAAGGATTTGACTGACAGCTAGCAATACTAAAGGCAGCGATATGCATGAAAAAATAGACACTAATTTTATGTTTAGGTTGCTGAGGTCATAACCTGAATACTTGGTTGCCAAAGGTGATTCTAGCGAAACTGAAAATAGATAAATACTAATTAATACCATCAGTAAAGATGCAAAAACCAAAAATATGGCTCTATTAAGAGTGATAGTTGGTTGGTTAACACGAATAAAAACTTGTTCCATGAGTTTTCCTTTTTGCTAAGCCCCTGACAGGGAAGTGCATAACATTTTAGTATTTATGCGACACGCTATTTGTATTGCAGTGCCGCTTGTTGAACTGAGGCGCTACCTGCTCGGTGTGTCAGAGTGGGTGTTGTTTATGCTATGGACTTAAGGATATAGAAAGGCTTTTTATGAACTAAGCTAATCAAGCCAATTTCATTGGCGTGCCTATCGTCTCTAAGCTATCCCTGCATTACTCAGTGTTTACTATGTCCCCATTATTAAACCAAACGTTTAACAATTAAGCAATTGCTATTTTTCTCAAGTGCATATACTAATTGCCTGAGCTGTTAAACTCATTACTATTTGATTAATTTAATAAATAGCCTGCTAATTAATCCTACTTTATTAGTCGCCATACCTTGACTCATCACTTGAGTGGCATCGACTATATCATCACTTTAGATTAGCTATTACTTGCTTTCTGGCAGCCTAACTTTTTTATACGTTTTATTACACTTTGGGCAAAAGAGGTCTAAATCAAATTTATAATTTACACATTGGAAAAAGAAACCATATATTTTGCTACCAAGTTTTATGAAGGTAAGCAAAAATGCCGTCGCAATCATTAAGCTAAACTCATACATTCCAGCCTGTTCAAGAGCCCAATCAATGACAAGCTCAACGATTAAAAGTACAACTACTTTTTCGTGTTTTTTAATTGCTGCAAAAATGAGAACTGCAAAAGCAATAAAACGAGCAAAACTTTGCGATTCCTCAGCTAAGAAAGCCACAATTCCAATGGGTATAGCTAAACAAACGCTAAGAAAGATAAACCCTATCATGTCTATTTTTGACATCCAAAAATGTATTTTGAAGTCTTTTTTAACCGCGCAATGATTACACTTTAGCAATGAGGCTCCAATTAACTGGTTTATCGTCGAGAAATAAAACTGAGAGTAACCTTTAACTTAAAAATAGAAAAGAGTACAAACAAAAAAGCCATAAGCTCAAGCAACTTAGACTGCTTAAAACTTATGGCTTAGCGCTTAAAGCTCAACTAACCCCTAGAGCCTAAACCCTTGAACCTAGCACCTATTATTAAACCTTAAACTTATCTATCGCTTGATGAAGTACTCTAGCTTGCTCTGATACTTCTTCGCTGGTTTGTGCATTTGTGGTGGCATGGGTTGACGCATCCTCAGCAATATCACGAATACGTACAACGTTTTTATTGACCTCTGATGCCACTTGGCTTTGCTCGTCAATGGCTGCTGCAATATGTGTACTCATCTCCATGATGGTTTGAACATCCTCGGTAATTGAGCCCAGCAATTCCCCCGCTCTGGTGGCTTGCTCGGCGCTCTCTCCGCCTTGTGTACGGCACCGTTGCATTATACTCACCACTTCTTGTGTGCGACCTTGCAGCGTTGAAATAATACTTTCAATTTCTTTAGTCGACTCTTGTGTACGTTGGGCTAGTGAGCGTACTTCATCTGCAACCACCGCAAAGCCTCGGCCTTGTTCACCAGCACGTGCAGCTTCTATTGCCGCGTTAAGTGCAAGAAGATTTGTTTGCTCTGCAATACCACGAATTACATCAAGAACCGACCCAATGGTTTCACCGTCTTTCTCGAGCTGTGATACCACCGCAGACGCATCACCTAACGAGTTTGATAACTGGTTAATATGATTTACTGTTGATTCAACCTCTGAGCGACCTTGTTGCGCATTCAAATTGGTTGATTCAGCTTTTTTAGCCGCGGCTTCCGTGTTGTGTGAAATATCTTGAATGGTGGCCTGCATCTCGGTGGCTGCTGTTGCTACCATATCGGCCTCATGTAATTGCTCTTGCATGCCTGTACTTGTCGCTGCCGTTGTTTCTGATAAATTACCAGTGGCGATATTTAACGTACTTAACGCTGTATTTACTTCATAAATGAGCTTTTTAAAATCACCAATCAAACTATTAAAATCCACAGTCATCGTGGTAATTTCATCTTGACCTGTTTCTTCAATAACTAAGCTAAGATCGTTGTTGCGTCTAATGCTGTTAATCGTATGATAGACCCGCTCAATAGGCTGAATGATTGAACGGCTGGTGAAATACACTAACAACATCACAATTAAGCCAGCAATCAAAAAAGTGACTATCGCTATCATTTGTGCACTTTCTGCAGTGTCAGAAACCTGCTGTTTTGTGGCACTTGTAATTCGAGAAACAACGTCATCGCTTTGCTTAACGCTGACTCTCATTTTCCCAAGCGCGCCAGAATCAAGATCGAGGCCAAGCGACACTTGAGCATTAACTAACGCTGTGAATTTATCTTCATAGCTGGCTAATAGTGACACTAACTGTGAGCGTGTATTGCTGTTAATGCTCGAGTTTTTAATCGCTTTCTCTAGTTCATTCACTATGCCTTCAAACCTTGATAAATATTTCATATCTAGACGGAGCATAAAATCTTTTTCCGCTCGACGTAGTTGTAGCATCAACGTAAGCAGTTGATAATTATTTTGCTCATTCAACAAGGTCTCTATTTTGTGCACTGCGCTGCGTAATTCACCATATAATGCATCTTTAGGGTGTAAACCGATAGCCCTTTGAAACTCTACAACAATTTGAAAATCATCGTAATATTTTTGAGCTAGCACACCAAATTGATTCACATCACCCGTCGCTATTCCTAGCTCATCAGATAATACTTTGAGTTTGCCTAACTTATATTTGAGTTGTTCGAACTCTTTGTCAAACAAGGTTAATTTGGATTCATCTTTATAAAACAAGAAATCTTTTTCATACTTTCGCATGGATAATTCATGAATATCGAGCTCCTCCGCATACTGGATAGTTTCATTTAATTTCAGCATAACTCTTGCTTCATAAATGATGATAAATAACATAACTATCATTGCTAAACCAACAACGAGCGCATTAATTTGTAGTCGACGCTTGATCGTCAAGTTTTGGAGAATTGTCATCTACTGCAGCCTTTTAGTTAGGATCACTAGATTTTCTAGTAAAGTACTTAATTTATAGTGTAGATTATCCCACGAAATTATCACTACTCACTACAAAAAATTATTACTGGGTACACTTTAGCTAACTGAATCCCATAAAGAATGGTGCAACTTTTCAGTACTTTGCCATTGTTTTCCTGTCAACCAATTCACTAACGGGCCAGGATCACTGGGAAAGTTGATCTGCTTGATAGCTTCGCTGTTAAGCCATTCATCTAACGCAAATGGGTTCAAATAATTCATTACATGGGCCGCATTCATTGCGCGCAATGTTTGTGCATTTGCATCTTGTTCAAATTGGCCCGAAAGTGGCTTTAATAATAGTTTTTTACCTAGTTTAAGTGCTTCACTTGAAAGCTCAAAGCCCGCATTTGCAATAACTCCGCTGGTGTTTGCCAAATCATTTAAAAAGCCAGTGCGTGAAGGGGCACGTAAATGAATATTCAAGTTTGAACCATTTTGGGCATTTGGGTGATAACAATAGAACTCTTTATCGGGAAAGTCTTTTAAGTAATCAATAATGCTCGTTAAGTCTTCAAATGGCAGGTAAACAAGAATCTTATTATCAACACTTACGGGATTATCATGTGGGTGATCCGCGATAAAAGGGGGAATAATATTATCTGCAAATGGCTGCCAATGAACACCTAAATAAATATCAGCAGGCGCATAATATTTAATTAAAGAACGCCGAAGCATCGCATTGCCAAACATAGGTACTTTCGGTGATAAAAATGCGGCTTGGTGACTCATTCCTATTACTGGGACCCCTTGTTTTTTCGCAGCCCACGCTGTTACAGGCTCAAAATCATTAAAGACAAAGTCGTAACCAGAGACATCAAGCTGTTTGATGTCATGAAGTAATTTGCACAACCTCACATTTTTAACTGTGCGATAACGGCTTACTTGCCCGTGTTGAGTTGCAAAAGATAGCCCCCGAAAACTACGGTAGTGTGAAAACTCTCCCATATCAAAATAGTCTTGTTGTGCACGCCCTGAAAAAACATAATCAACGTCAACACCCATTTGATTAAATGCACTGGCCATGACTCGCGCACGAGTAATGTGGCCGTTTCCTGTCCCTTGAATACCATAAAGAATTTTCATAGATAGCCCACCGCAATTATGGCCGTGGCGCCACAAACTGAACCCATTACAGCGCCAAGCACCACATCCGCAGGAAAATGAACCCCTAAGACAACCCGAGAAGCAGCAACCCCGCTTGCCCATGTCAACCAGACCCACATTAACTCAGGAAAGTACTGCGTTAGTATTACTGCGACTAAAAAAGCACCAGCACTGTGCCCTGAAGGTAAACTAAATTTGTCACTGGGAATAATATACGCCCCTTGTACTAGGCAATCACAAGGACGCACCCGCGCAAAGCGCTTTTTAGCCAAGAAGTAAATTGGCCTTTCTATTAAAAAGCCTAACAGTAACGTGATTGATAAACGCTGCAATTCTAACTCATTACCAAGCCAGCCAAACCCCACAGCCAGCAAAACATATAAGCCGCCGTCTCCACTTTTTGAAAAACCCAATGCCACATTTTTTAGCCACACAGGTGAATTCCCATTGAAGAGTTTAAGAAAGAGGTTTTCGTCAAACTGCGCGACTTTTTTTAATAGGTTGTACTGACTCATTATTAGGTCCTTTTTTAAGCATAATTTCAGCATAGGTGCTAAAAATAACAATTGGGTGAAGCTTTTAAGACACTAATATTGCTTTTACTGATTTAGCGCAATTTGTGCTTAAAAATAGGGCAATTAACTCTCATTAAGTCGTTGTTATTGCGTTTAAGAGAGGTATACTGAGAACTCGCTCTTATATCTTTTAGAAGGATAGAAAAATGGACTACAGCACCTCTGATTTATGCGATCACTTTGCCGATGTGGTTGATGTGCTCGAACCTATGTTTATCAATTTTGGTGGCCGCCACAGCTTTAGTGGTCGTATCAAAACGGTTAAATGTTTTGAAAATAACGAATTGATCAGGGAGATCCTAAGCGAAGATGGCGATGAGTGTGTTTTACTTGTAGACGGGGGCGGTTCAACTCGTCGTGCGCTTATTGATATTGAGCTTGCTGAATTAGCGGTAGAAAATAACTGGCAAGGAATCGTTGTTTATGGTGCCATTCGTCACGTTGATGAGCTTGAAGAAATTGATTTAGGTATTCAGGCAATTGCGTCGATTCCTGTAGCCGCTGATAGCCAAGGTGCAGGTGAAGACGGCATTGGTGTTAACTTTGCTGGCGTGTCATTCTTTGATGATGATTACATCTATGCTGATAGCACAGGTATTGTGCTATCAGGTGAAGAGCTTGAACTTGAAATCGTAGAAGAATAAATGTCTCAGTTTTTAAATATCTACGACGAAGCGACTGTTAAGCCTTGGTGTAGCAGTCGCGCAAATGAAAAAAAAGCGTGGCAATCAATTGCGCTTTTAGATACGCAAGTAGACCCCCTGCAAGCCATGCGCGATGCAGCCCAATTTGGCATTAAGTACGTTTTACTCGGGGTCTGTGAAGACATTGGCCCACGGGCAAATCTAGGTAATGGTGGTGCTACAGATGGCTGGCATGCATTTATTAAGCGTTTTTTAAATCAGTCAGATAATCAATTTTTAGCTAATGAAAAAGTGCTTTTATTAGGTGAAGTAGACATTGATGATATTACCGCTGCTGCAGCGCCTTTGGATAACCAAAGCCCAGAACAACTCGCTCAACTTCGCTCCTATTGCGCACAAATAGATGAGCGCGTAGAGCATGTACTAAATTTAATATTCAGTGCTGGACTTGAGCCTATCATCATTGGCGGTGGTCATAACAATTGTTTAGGTATTATTCGCGCTCTTAGCAAACATAAAAACCAACCAATCAATGCAATTAACTTTGACCCCCATGCTGATTTTAGAGAGTGCGAAGGTCGCCATTCTGGAAATGGCTTTCGTTATGCTTATGATGAAAAGCACTTACACAATTATCATGTTATTGGTTTACATGAGCTAAAAAATAATCAAGCGATAATTGAAGCGCTCGCTAACGCAGACTTTAACTATGACAGCTATCAATCACTTCAAGTCAGGCGTGAAAAGTCGCTTACCGATGCATGCCAACAAGCACTTGAAGTACTGAGTCAGAAGCCGCTGGGAATTGAGGTTGATTTAGACAGTATTTCACTGATGCCCGTTAGCGCATATACCAATTGCGGTTTCAGTGTGAGTGATGCTGAACATTTTGTACATTTAGGGGCAAGCAAGCCAAATAGCTGTTACTTACATTTATGTGAAGCTGCACCAAGCCAACACCCTAGCGGTTTAAAGGCGGGTTTAAATGACGCCGGTCAGATAATTACAGCGTTAGTTAATGCCTATTTACAAGCTAAAGAGATGTAATCCCTTTAGCTTTAAATCAGTATTTTATCGCACTATGAATGTTCTATTTGCCATTGCTTCAGCCATGAAATCATACCCACGCTGCTTAAAGGGTGACTAAAGTAATACCCTTGCGCTGCAAACGCATTTAGGCTTTTGGTAAAGTTTAATTGTTCTTGCGTCTCAACACCTTCGCAAATCACTTTGCTATTTTGTTGGTTATGCATTTCAACCATACCGCTAATTAAGCTACGTATATGCCCTTGTTGACTAAAATCAGTAGTGAGTGAAGGTGCCACTTTTACATACTCCACAGCTAAATTGGGGAGTTTAGCTAACCAGACAGGGCTATCTCCTAAGCCATCTACACACATTTTGACACCTTGACTACTTAATCGTGCAACCATTGCTTTGCCTTGGGCATCTAAATTTAAAAATACCTCTAATGGGCACTCTATAATCAAATCTCCAGGTAATAATTGGTGCTCAGTAAAGACCTGATCAATAAATGAAATAAATTCTTCATTAAGCATTTCAGGGCCAAAGACATTAATGCTTAAAGGCATTTTAATCCCTTCCATGCGCAGTGCCATCACAAGCTCAGCAGCCCTTTCAATCACAAATTCAGCTAATGGATAAGCTAAGCCAGCAATGCGAATATCATCGATAAACCTATTTGCGGATAAGATACCTTGCTTTGGGTGCTGCCAACGAAGAAGCAGTTCTAAAAACTCAATTTTTTCATCTTCATTGCGAACAACTGGCTGAAAATAAAGTTCTAATTCACTCGAAAAATCAATACCCGCGAGCTCTTTAAGCCGTGCTTGTTGCTCTAGCTGCTCTACCATCATATGCTGTTGATAGGCCACTATTTGCCTATTTGGCTGACTATCTAATGCCAAATAGGCATAGGATATTAAGTTCTCAAAACGCGCGTCCCCTTTGCCACACTTAACGTAGCTCGCTCTCGCTTTTACTTCAATCGTGCAATTAGCGACATTGAATGGCTTCAGTGTTGCACCTAAAATACGGTCGATTAACTGCTCATGGAGATGGTTTTGCGTATCTAAACTGCAGATAAATGCAAAGTTTAGCCCACCTAGATGTGCTAACTTTTCTGAGTCGCCGAGGCTGACCACTTCTTCAAGCATCAATAGCTGCTTTATTCTATTGGCTGATTGTGCAAGCAGTAAATCACCAAAGTCTCTGCCTATATGCTGATTAACCTCTGCAAACCCTTCTAATCGAATAATAACAAGCGCCCCCATATGAGGAGCATTATCGCGCCAATTATAAAAGTAGTTTTGTAATTGCATGCGATTAGGAAAGCTTGCCAAAGGCGATAACGTTAAAGCATGCTCATTTACTGCAATCTCAGATTGGGTATCGTTAGGGGGATCTTCATCCATAAAATAACCAGAGCTGGCAAGGACTAATGTGGCTAAAACCAACCAATCTATTGGCAATCCTAGCAACCAATTAGCGGCATACAGAATTAAAAAAGTAAGTGCAGCCACAAAGCTGATGCTGAGCATAGTCCAGTTATTTTGCTTTGATACAAGCCATGAATGAGTAGCTATTGCTAAGGCTAAAAGTAATTCAATATAAGGATAGTGTGTGCTTAACAGTGCTAAAGCAATACATGCATTGATGATATAACTTAGCCGCAACGTGGCTTGTTTGACCACGCATAAAGCACAAATCATCGACATAAGAATGGCCCCGCTTAAAAAAACGGGTATCTGTGAATGTGTAAATAAAGCACTCCCTGCTATCGATTCAAATCCAGTATTTGTTAATAGTGCGAGTAAGGACATTAAGAAAATACAACATAGAATTGGACTATTTAAGTCTACCTAATATCCACAGATTTAACAGTTTATTTACGCCTAATTGATAACTTAATTGTGCAGGGTGCGGTATTTGCCAATGTGCAATATCAGCACGCATGCCAACTTTAAGCACACCACGGTCCTTTAACCCCAGTGCTTTAGCGGCATTGCAAGTTACACCTGCTAAAGTTTGCGCCGGTGTTAATCTAAATAAAGTACACCCCATATTCATCATTAATTGCAAAGAACACAATGGAGAGGTACCTGGATTGAAGTCTGTTGATATCGCAATGGGTACATTATGCTGTTGTAATAATGCGATAGGTGGCTGCTTAGTTTCACGTAAAAAGTAAAATGCGCCAGGCAATAAAACAGCCACTGTGCCGGCCGCGGCCATAGCCTTTACACCTGCCTCATCTAAGTACTCGATATGATCGGCAGATAAGCCTTTAAACTCCGCAACCAACTGCGCACCTTGCTGATTAGATAGCTGCTCAGCATGACATTTAACAGGTAGGTTATGTTTGCTTGCCGCTTCAAACACTCGGCGAGTCTGCTCATTGCTAAAGCCTACATTTTCACAAAACGCATCAACAGCATCTGCTAAATCCTTTGAAACAACTTGCTCAAGCATTTCATTGCAAACAAGTTCAATATAATCATCGCTTCGGCTTGTATACTCAGGGGGTAATGCATGGGCACCTAAAAATGTCGTTTTTACATCAACGGGGTGGTTTTCACCCAGTAACCGTGCAACTTCCAGTATTTTTATTTCATTCTCACAATCCAGCCCATAGCCGGATTTAATTTCAACGGTTGTGACGCCTTCCGCATAAAGTGCATTTAAACGATCTTTTGCTAATACAAACAAGGTTTCATGATCCGCTTCACGCGTTGCTTTAACAGTACTTGCAATCCCACCGCCTTGCGCTGCAATTTGTTCGTAGCTCACACCTTGTAAACGCTGTTCGAACTCTTCAGCTCGTGAGCCCGCAAACACTAAATGTGTATGGCAATCAATTAAACCGGGAGTGAGCCAATGGCCCTTAGCCGATATCGTTGGTGTTGCAAATGCATCAAACGTGGGTAAATCACTTTGCTTACCAAGCCATGCTATCTGACCGTCTTTAATTGCTAACGCTGCATTTTCAATTGCACCGTAAGTATCATCAATGTTGCTGTCCATCGTTGCAATATTGGCATCTGTAATTAACAAATCCCATTCATTTGATAACGTGCCTACTATTGGATTCATGTGAGCGCCCTTAAATACTATTTTTTGATAGTTTAACAAGCCATCTTGTATATACAAGATAATTGTGTCATCTTATAGTGAATAAGTAATTCACAAGATAGTGTACTTTAAACACATGACGACGCCTAAATTTGCACAAATAAAGCAATTCATTGTAGACAATATTCGCTCAGGCGCTTGGCTTGAAAATCAACGCGTACCGTCTGAAAATGAATTAGCAGACCAATTTAGCGTCAGCAGAATGACAGCGCGACGTGCTTTAAGTGAATTAACTGAAGCCGGTATTTTAACTCGAAGCCAAGGGTTAGGAACATTTGTTGCCAGTTTTAAATCGCAATCATCTCTATTAGAAATAAAAAACATTGCTGACGAAGTCAAAGCACGTAACGGCAACTATAGCTGCACCGTGCTGGTACTTGAGTCTATTAATGCACTTGCTCCTATTGCGATTGCATTGGGTGTAGAGGCTGACAGTGTCGTGTATCGCAGTGTATTAGTGCATAACGAAAACGATCAGCCCTTGCAAGTTGAAGAACGTTTTGTAAACCCAGCATTGGCTGATAGCTATTTACAACAAGATTTTACACACTTGACACCTCACGAGTATTTATCAAGTGTTGCACCGCTAACTGAAGCACGTCATACCGTTGAGGCTATTATGCCTAACGCTGAAATGTGCCAGTGGTTAAATTTATACCATGAAGAGCCCTGCTTGCAGGTCATACGTCGTACTTGGTCATCAACAGGCATTGTCAGCTTTGCCCGACTCGTATCACCAGGCAGTAAATATCGCCTTGGCGGGCACTTAACATTTAAAAAATGAATTTAGATATCAATGAAATGCGCTTAACTGCGTATTTTTTTGAAACCAAACAGCTTGTATATACAACAGGAGCACATTATGAATAATAGACTAGACGAATCGCGTATTATCCGCGCCCCGCACGGTGATAAAATCAGTGCTAAAAGCTGGCTCACTGAAGCCGCTAAACGCATGCTAATGAACAACCTCGATCCTGAAGTGGCAGAGCATCCCCATGCACTTGTTGTATATGGTGGCATCGGTCGAGCTGCCCGTGATTGGCCTTGCTTTGACAAAATCATCGAAACATTAGACCGACTTGAAGATGACGAAACCCTATTAGTGCAATCAGGTAAACCTGTAGGCGTATTTAAAACCCACAGCAACGCACCCCGTGTTTTAATTGCCAACTCTAACCTTGTTCCTCACTGGGCAAATTGGGAACATTTTAATGAGCTCGATAAACTAGGTCTAATGATGTACGGACAAATGACTGCTGGTTCATGGATTTACATCGGTTCACAGGGCATAGTGCAAGGCACGTATGAAACATTTGTCGCGATGGCTAAACAACACTTTAACGGTGAAGCAAAAGGCAAATGGGTATTAACTGGCGGATTAGGTGGAATGGGCGGGGCTCAACCACTTGCAGCAACCATGGCGGGCTTTAGTGCATTAGTGGTTGAATGTGATGAAAGCCGCATCGATTTCCGTATTAACACGCGCTATGTTGATGTTAAAGCCACTGACCTAGATCACGCGTTAACCCTTATTAATGAAGCTTGTGCTAAAGGCGACGCTCTTTCAGTTGGTTTACTTGGTAATGCCGCGGATGTATTTAGTGAACTTGTTAAACGAAATATCACGCCAGATGTTGTTACAGATCAAACGTCAGCTCACGATCCTCTTAATGGTTATTTACCGCAAGATTGGAGCATGGAACACGCCGCAACAATGCGCGAACAAGACCCTCAAGCGGTTGTAAAAGCTGCGAAGCAATCAATGGCGGTACAAGTTACAGCAATGTTAGCTTTGCAAAAAGCAGGGGCTGCCACAACTGACTATGGTAATAACATTCGTCAAATGGCATTAGAAGAAGGTGTAGAGAATGCCTTTGATTTCCCTGGTTTTGTACCTGCTTATATTCGTCCACTATTCTGTGAAGGTATTGGTCCATTCCGTTGGGTTGCCCTTTCTGGTGATCCAGAAGACATATACAAAACAGATGCTAAAGTTAAAGAGCTTATCCCTGATGATAAACACTTACACAACTGGCTTGATATGGCCCGTGAGCGTATTCAATTTCAAGGGTTACCAGCGCGTATCTGCTGGGTTGGCTTAAAAGACCGTGCTCGTTTAGCGCTTGCGTTTAATGAAATGGTGAAAAATGGTGAACTTAAAGCGCCAGTGGTTATCGGTCGAGATCACTTAGATTCAGGTTCAGTTGCCAGCCCTAATCGTGAAACTGAAGCGATGAAAGATGGTTCTGATGCTGTATCCGATTGGCCATTACTAAACGCTCTACTTAATACCGCGGGCGGTGCAACGTGGGTCTCACTGCATCATGGTGGTGGCGTAGGCATGGGCTTTAGCCAACACTCAGGTGTTGTTATTGTTGCAGACGGTACAGACGAAGCCGCTGCACGTGTAGGCCGTGTTTTATGGAACGACCCTGCAACCGGTGTAATGCGTCATGCGGATGCTGGATACGATATCGCAATTAACTGTGCTAATGAGCAAGGCTTAGACCTGCCAATGCTTAATAAGGAATAATCATGTTTGAATACACTCTCACACCCGGCCAGCTTGATTTAGCTACATTGCGTAAAATAAATCAATTGCCAGTGACATTAACATTGGCTGCTGACAGCGAGATAAAAATTGCTGCAAGCGCGCAAACCGTGCAAGACGTTATCGATCAAAACCGTACTGTATACGGTATTAACACCGGATTTGGCTTATTAGCCAACACCAAAATAGCGGAACATGAGCTGGAATTATTACAGCGTTCAATTGTATTGTCTCATGCTGCTGGTATCGGTGAGTATATGGATGACAGTACTGTGCGTTTAATGATGGTGTTAAAAATCAACTCGTTATCACGTGGCTTTTCAGGTATTCGCTTAAAAG
This sequence comes from Pseudoalteromonas sp. H105, assembly GCF_001469215.1. GTDB lineage: Bacteria > Pseudomonadota > Gammaproteobacteria > Enterobacterales > Alteromonadaceae > Pseudoalteromonas. The sequence continues at coordinate 132,455 of NZ_LOFH01000007.1, read as the reverse complement.
TTATTGAGTTTTTTATACAATTACTTGCTGCAGAAGTCTACCCTTGCGTGCCAAAAAAAGGCTCTGTGGGCGCATCGGGTGATTTAGCACCATTATCACATATGTGCCTACCTTTATTAGGTGAAGGCGAAATGCGCCACCAAGGTAAACTTATAAAAGCCAGTGAAGGACTTGAAATAGCAGGATTAGCGCCACTCACATTAGCAGCAAAAGAAGGTCTCGCCTTATTAAACGGCACGCAAGCATCTACCGCGTTTGCTTTACAAGGTTTATTTCGTACTGAAGACCTGTATGCACAAAGTTGTGCCATTGGTTCTATGAGTATCGAAGCTGCAATGGGCAGCCGCTCTCCTTTTGATGCGCGTATTCATGAAGTCCGTGGTCAACGTGGGCAAATTGATTCTGCGGCTATTTTCCGCGACATGTTGGGCGAACACTCTGACATTAGTAAAGCGCACGTTGACTGTGAAAAAGTACAAGACCCTTACTGCTTACGCTGCCAACCTCAAGTGTTAGGCGCTTGTTTGACACAAATACGCCAAGCCGCTGAAGTATTGTTGTGTGAATCAAATGGTGTGACGGATAACCCATTGGTGTTTGCTGATGTAGGCGACATTATTTCTGGTGGTAACTTCCATGCAGAACCTGTTGCAATGGCAGCAGATAACTTAGCTTTAGCGATTGCTGAAATTGGCGCACTAGCTGAGCGACGTATTGCATTATTAATTGATTCGAACCTGTCGAAATTACCGCCGTTTTTAGTTGAAAATGGCGGAGTTAACTCGGGCTTTATGATTGCCCAAGTTACGGCAGCTGCGTTAGCTTCAGAAAATAAGTCACTCGCGCATCCAGCATCGGTAGATAGCTTACCAACGTCAGCAAACCAAGAAGACCATGTATCAATGGCCACATTTGCTGCTCGCCGCTTGGGTGAAATGGCAGACAATACACAAGGCGTACTCGCTGTTGAATGGCTGGCTTCTGCACAAGGCTTGGATTTTAGAGCGCCACTTAAAGCATCTGCTAAAGTTGAGCAGGCAAAAGCAACCTTACGCGAGAAAGTGAGTTACTACGACAAGGACCGTTACTTTGGCCCTGATATAGAAGCGGCGAACACGCTGTTAGCACAAGGTCAGCTTTGCCATCTTTTGCCTAAAGATGTGCTCACTTCATTTTAAGTATTAACCACGGGGTTTAAATATCAAACTGATAAGTAAACCCAAGTGATTCGATAGCCGAGCCATCAATAATGCGCTCGGCTTTTTCATGACTTAAAAACGTGGGGGGGGGTGTCCCATTTTGCGTACACTTTTGTGTGTAGTAATCAACCTTGCTTGGATGCGATGGATTAACCACATTATAAGTAGACCCAGCGACCTGCCAATGCTCGCATACAGTAACAATCGCATTGATCACATCCTGCTGGTGCACCATGTTCACCACTTGCTGGCTAGAACCACTCAATTCTTTACCTGCCACAAACTGTCCTGGATCACGGTTTGGTCCCATCAACCCGGCTAAACGCAATACTTTCCCCCCGTTATTTAATACATATTGCTCTGCATCAACTAACCGCTGTTGACGTTCACCGGCTACAATAATGTTACTTTTCTCATCATACACTTGTTCATTATTGCCATACACTGCGGTTGATGAACAAAGAATAAACCCTTGCATATTCATCTGTTTTGCCAAAGCAAAGCTGCGCTCTAATGTTGCTTGATAATTACTATCAGCATGGCGACTTCGTGGTGGCATAGCACAGACCCACCAAGCATTCTCTAAATCGAGTTGGTGATGAAGTTGATCATTTTTTAATTCCAATTGACGTAAAAAATCATGGGAATGCGCTTCACTTCGATGCGTTCCCTGTACTAGCCAGCCATTTTCCTGCTGATTAATACATAATGCTTTACCTAACCAACCAGCCCCCAGTACGACTAACCGTTGTTTACTTTCACCCATAAAATAACAAAATCCTTACAGTTTTGTAATATTAGACATATTTGTCTTACCTTATAATATGGCGAATAAGACAAAGATATGATTAGATAGACACTAATGGCTTACTCTACTAAATAATAAGAATGTGTGCATCATGCTTAAAAACCTATCATTGCAAAAAAAAATATTATTCCTAATTGGGGGCACTATTAGTGTATTACTGATTATTGCTTCGGCCTATTTTGTTAGTCATATTGCCTCACTCTCTCGACAAGGTATTGAACGCGAAGCGCACAGCTACTTGCAAAGCGAACAGCTTTCAATGCAGGGATACTTTGCAAAATACGGTAAACTGGTTAGTACGTTTGTGAATAACCCACATTTAATTAACTGGTTTGATGCATGGGATAAACGAGATCAACCATTAGAGGGTGCCTCTGGCTATGATGAAGTTGACCAAGACTTTGTACGCATTAGTAGTAGTGACGAAAATATCCTGTCAGCGTTTTTTGCTTCAGCCAAAACCGGTGAATACTTTAAAGAGCATGAGCGTACCACGCATTATAATGGCCAACCTTACTACGCTTATAAGCGCGGGTGGTGGCAAGACGCGCTCAAATTAAATCGCTTGTATGTTGGTCCAATTTCAGTCGACTTAACAACAGGTAATGCATCCGCCGTTGTTCAACAACCGGTTTATAACCAACAGCGTGAGTTAATTGGCTTTGGTGGGGTTGACTTACAACTTAATAAAATCAACAAAATGGTTGAAGACATCCGCTTTAATGGTCAAGGCTATGGCTTTTTACTTGATGGCAACCAAAAAGTAGTGCACCTATCAAACCGCACTAATCATAAGCTGTCTGTCACTGACGAAGGCCCAAATGGCAAAGAAGGCTTAGAACAACTAGAAAAACAATTTAGTGATACTCAAGGCTTTTCAAACTTAAATCGACTGATGAAAAACAACACCCGCGGCGATGCTCGCGTTACATTACAAGGTAAAGAGTACTTTGTTGTGTACGACCGACTTCAGTTAGAAACCCCCTATTTGAACTGGTATGTGGGCCTTTTAGTACCACAATCTATGATTGATGAACCTGTTGATCAAGCCGTAACAACTACCACTACATCGGTCATTATTATTATTGTAATCATCATCGCAATGATTATTTGGGCCACTCATATGATCTCTAAACCGATCAAAACACTGACTAACATCATGCGTGATATTGCTTCAGGTGACGGTGATTTAACTCAAAAAATCGCCATCGATAGTAAAGATGAAGTCGGTCAACTTGCTCATCATATGAACACCTTTATTGATAAACTTCGTGCGATGATGCTTGATACCGCTGCACAAGCTGAACAACTAACGAATGCCGCAGCGCAATTAAAATCAGTGTCACAGCAAACAAATACCGAAATTCAACAAGAGAAACAACAAGTTGATAGTGTAAGTGCCGCTGTAACCGAAATGGCTTCAACGGTCATGGAAATTTCACGTAACGCACAACAAACTAATAACGCTGCTGAAGAGGTGCAAACTATTACAGAAGATGGCGCTAACCGTTCTCAAAACGCACAAAGTGTGATGATTGCACTCGCCGAGCATATTGGTGAAGCATCTAAAGTAGTAGCAGGTTTAGAGCAAGAAAGCGGGAATATAGGTGCCGTTGTTGATGTTATTAACTCCATCGCCGAACAAACAAACTTACTTGCGCTTAATGCTGCTATTGAGGCCGCTCGTGCAGGTGAACAAGGCAGAGGCTTTGCGGTCGTCGCCGATGAAGTGCGCTCTCTCGCCAGCCGCACCCAAGAGTCAACGGATGATATTCGCAATATGATTACGCGCTTACAACAGATTGCACAACAAGCATCGACGATGATGCAGCAAGGTCAAGAGCGTGCCCAAGGCTCTGTCGAGCAAACGCAAGAGGTCCTAGATGCACTTAAAGACATTGCAGACTCTGTCACTAAAGTACAAGATCAAAGTCATCAAATAGCAACATCAACTGAACAACAAACCGTGGTAGCTGAAGATATTAATAGTAGCCTTTCTGCGATAAACAACTTAGTTAATAGCACAGCTGATCATGCATTAGAACTTGCAGATGAAGCCCGTGACTTAAATGAACTGGCTAGCTCATTAAATCGTACGGTCAACGAGTTTAAACTTTAAACTCACTTTTACTAAGTAAAAGAGTGCCTAAGTGGCACTCTTTTTTGTTGTAGATCAATACCGCCATGTTGTGGTTTTTTTATAATTGCGCAAACTTTATTTAAAGGCGCGCGTGATGATAAATTTACCTCAATGGGATGAAAACTTAATTAATAAATACAATGTATCTGGTCCACGGTATACATCCTATCCGACCGCTTTATCATTGCAAGAAGGCTATAAACAAAGCAATCTTATTGATGCTATAGCATCTTCCTCGAGCAATAGTTTATCTTTATATATACATATTCCATTTTGTAGCCAGCTTTGCTATTACTGTGGCTGTAATAAGGTGATCACCCGCCACCAATCCAAAGCTGATTTATACCTTGATTATTTAGAAAAAGAAATCATCGCCCAAGCCCCACTCTTTAGTCATTATCAAGTTGAACAACTGCATTTAGGCGGTGGCACTCCAACATTTTTGACCGCCGACCAAATGACTCGTTTAACCACATTATTAAACCAGCACTTTAATTTTACTGGCGATGCTGAGCGCGGTATTGAAATAGACCCCCGCTCGCTCGCAGACGGCATGCTCGCTCACTTACGCAGCTTAGGCTTTAATCGTGTATCATTTGGTATTCAAGATTTTAACGATGCAGTGCAGTTAGCAGTTAATCGCCCTCAAAGTGCTGACGAAGTAAAAGGGCTTATAAGCCAAGCGCGTGAGCTTGGTTTTTCATCAATCAATGCCGATATGATTTACGGCTTACCACTGCAAACGCCAGAGAGCTTTAAAGAAACAATAGAGCAGCTCATTGCACTGAGCCCTGACAGAGTTTCTGTGTTCAACTATGCCCATTTACCTGAACGCTTTGCAGCACAACGAAAAATTAAAGACGCCGATTTACCAAACGCGCATGACAAACTTACAATGTTTAAAAATACACTTGAGCAAATGCGTGCTGCAGGGTATCAGTTTATTGGGATGGATCACTTCGCAAAAACCAGTAATGAGTTAGCGGTAGCACAAAATAAGCAACAGTTGCATCGTAACTTTCAGGGCTATACAACCCACGGAAATTGTGACTTGTTAGGTTTGGGCGTGTCATCAATTTCACAGATTGGCACCTCTATTTTACAAAATCAAAAAGAGCTTAAGCACTACTATAGCGCTATCGAAAATCAAGCAGGAAGCCCTATCATAAAAGGAATGCAACTGAATGCTGATGACGTGATCCGCGCAGATGTCATTAAGCAACTGATCTGTCATTTCGAACTTGATATGCAACATATCGCTGCCAAATATCAATTAGCGTTTGATGCCTATTTTGAGGATTCTTTACAAGCATTAAAGCCATTACAAGAAGATGGTTTAGTCGCTATCGAAAACCAACGTATCACCGTTACTGCACGGGGTAACTTATTTATTCGGATTATCTGTATGTGCTTTGATGCGCACTTACAAAAACAAATTAGTGCAACGCGATTCTCACGAGTCATTTAACACACAATAAAAAAGCAGACCTTAGTCTGCTTTTTTATTGTTTATATTAAGGAGTGGTTAATTAAATACCACGTTTTCACTGCCAGGGGCTGCTTTAAACTCTTCAATAATCTTTTTACAATCCACTTTAATTTGATCAGCGTGTGTTTCTTCTGCACGCCAACGCGCCGTATCTTGTTTAAAAATTTCTTTCTTCGAATATTTTTTACGCGCGTCGTGGGTCGGCATTTCTTTTACCACTTCATACATTGCAAAAATGCCCGGATAACGAAGCGTTAAATCGCTCTCTTGCGCAAAGCTATACTGCGACATTAACACCCAAATACGCAAGCTTCCTTCAGAAAACTCACATTGCTCCTGCTCCATAGCCCGTGCAATAAGGTGAATACTGTCTGCGAGCTTAGCATTACGCTCTAAACGCGATTTAGCCAGCTGTTGCTGCTGTTTGGCTTGCTCTTTCGCTATATGCTCGTTTTGTGCCTTGAGCTTATAGAGCAGTTGCCCTGCGTAAAATGCTAAGCCTGCGATGATCACAGCGCCCACACACAGAGCTAAGATCATCATATTCATTATTTATCATCCTCATCATCTAGCCACTCATTCGCGAGATCGTTTGATAAATAACGGTCAAAGTCACTATTACCTTGCGCTTCATGTTCTTCGTCATCAAATTCATCTTCTGGTTCATCTTCAATGCCCAAAATTTCACACAGCACTTGGTGACGATCTATGCGGCTATTAAAGTATTTAGCATCTTTACCCGTTAGCATTTCGCCTTGTTCATGGCGCTCAATGAGTTTTAATAGTCTTTCATCATTTTCTAACGCTTCAAGCTCTTGCTCTGGCGATAACTCTGGCTCGGTCACTTTCACAAGCTCAACCTGAGGTTTTAAGTTACGTTTTAGCTCAATGACTGGCTCAGGCGCTTTAGCAACTAAAGACACTGGCTTTTTGCTGCCCACACGTTTGTCTTTATTCTGAGTGTGACTATTTTTTGTTTCTTGCTGGAGTGCATCCACCGCGTTTCGAGAGCCCGGTTTTGCACCTTTGTGCTTTTTAACACGCTGCTCTTTCAAAGCACGTATTTCCTTAAGCTTGTCTTGACTCAAACGAACTGGCCCGTTTGATGGAATTTTACGTGATTTTTTCTTTCTACTCATATCTTGATCGTCTCACTTAAGAGGTTTTGAACAACACACACTATGGCGTTGCAATGCTGGCCTTGCCAGAAGAATTCGGTCAGTGCTGAATGAGGTTGGGTTACTCGACTACTAGCGCACTTTTTCGCTCGCTATTGTAACAGGACAAATAAAAAGGCGGTAGAGAAAACATCTCTACCGCCTACTAATCTGAGCGCCATAATTCTGGACACTTCTCCCTTCGACTTTTTAGTCTTTATTATTTTTATTATTATTGCTGTTCCATTTTGTTATTGTTATTACATTCCCTGTGGCATTCCATTTTATTATTATTATCAAACTTCCATGATTTTTTATTATTCTCGGTCTTCAATGACACTTTTTTAGTATTTCCTTTGAGAACATCAATGATGTTAACCCTCAATATTGACGCTGACTACTTTCCTTATAGCTTAATCCATTTTGTTTTTGTTGTTCGTTGCGACAGGGGATAATTTACGCATTAATAATTTTGTTACAACTAATTTATATATTTTTTCTTACAAGAAACAAGTTGCAACAATACCAAGGTAATAATTTACAATAACTTAGATTAAAACAAAAAATAAAAATAAGATTTTACTTACACATGACTATGGGCAATGTCTTACAAATGGTTGGGATAAAAGCGAAGGGTTATAGATACAAAAAAAGCAGCGACTGCTGCTTTTTGAACTCATTGTATAGTTTAGTATTAGCTAAAAAACTAATCTATGCTACTTTAGTGCAATCCACCTAAGTACTTTGAAAGCACTTCAATGTCTTTATCTGTTAATTTTTTAGCAATGTCTTGCATCATTCCGTTTAAGTCATTATTACGACTTCCATCACGGAATTTTTCCAGCTGTGATTTTATGTAACCTGGGTGCTGGAACGACACTTTAGGGAACTTAGCTAAAGACGACCCATTACCGCGCGGACCATGGCATGAAGCACATGACGGGATTCCACGTTCAGCATCGCCTGCTTTGTACAACATTGCGCCCGCTTCAACCACATCTTTAGGTGTTGTTCCTTCTGACATATTCAATGTCGAAAAATAAGCTGCGATGTCTTTCATGTCTTGATCACTAAGAGGCATAGCCATTGCGCTCATTACAGGATCCATACGACCCTCTTTACCGCCAGACGTCATACCTGATTTGAACTCGACTAATTGTTTATAAATGTAATCTGCGTGTTGACCTGCAATCTTTGGGTAGATATTAACCGGCGCATTACCGTCTGGGCCGTGACAAGCCGCACACGTTGCTGATTTTTCTTTACCTGCGTTTACATCGCCATCAAATGCTGTTGCGTTGCTTGCTGACAACGCACCAAGCAATATAGTTAAAGATAGTGCTATTTTTTTCATGGTGAATTCTCTGTTTCCGACCCTGTATCATCTACAATATGGATGTTGCGATTTATATATTCTACACGATAATAAATTCTCTGGCACGTTTTCTACTCATATTAAACTTATAAATTATAGGGTTTTGACCTAGATTAAGCTTTATTCACATGCTTTTGCTTTATTTAAGGCGCTTTACTTGTCTCAAATCCGCTTTTTAATGTGTTGGTAATAGTATAAAATACGCGCCCTGAGTAAACTTAGTTTACTTTTTATTCTTTTTCATTGTACTTAGGAAAGCCCGTGCTTAAATCTCGTATCAAATACAACACTGCGTCGTTCGTTACCAGCGCTCCAGATATCACTAAATTACCTGCTGATACGGGAATTGAAGTTGCTTTCGCGGGTCGTTCTAATGCAGGGAAGTCAAGTGCCCTCAACGCACTCACTGACCAAAAGCTGGCACGCACCAGTAAAACACCCGGTCGTACGCAACTAATCAATACCTTTGAGTTAGCTGATGTTGATGACATGCGCCTCATTGATTTACCTGGCTATGGATTTGCCAAAGTACCTATTGAAATGAAAAAGAAATGGCAAAAGTCATTAGGAGAATACTTACAGAAACGCCAAAGTTTGAAAGGTATTGTGGTACTGATGGATATACGCCATCCGTTAAAAGATTTGGATTTAGATTTAATCAACTGGGCAATTGGCAGTAAAATTCCGGTATTAGCGCTACTAACCAAAGCAGATAAACTCAAGCAAGGCGCTCGCAAAGCACAAGTACTTCAGGTACGCCGTGAGTTAAGCAACCTTGAAGGCGATATCACTGTCCATGCATTTTCATCGCTAAAAGGCACTGGTTTACCTGAGCTGGCTAAAAAATTAGATGAATGGTACCTAGGACCTATTGTTGCAGTACCACCGAGTGATGAAACACCCACGCCAGAAGCTTAATTAACAGATAAATAAAAGCGCTGCGACGCAGATTGAATGAAATAGCCTTGCTCATCTGCTCGTGCTATTTCTTCAGCCCATTGATAATAAACACTTCGCGTAATTCGCGCACTACAGCCATTTGGCAACTGTAAATACGGCACTTCATCACCTTGATAGTTTTGCATTATTAAAGGCTGCGTCGGCGTCACCAGCCACACTCGCTCAAGATTATCAACGCAACATAATACGTCACCCTGAACAGTGGTTTCATAACGCCAGCTGACGATCATAAACGGCGAATCAGCAACAGTAATTGCTATCTTTTCGATAGGCGTTTTTAAATAAAACGTACCGTGTTCTTTGCATAAGACAGACGCAAATAGCTTTACCAAATTTAATCGCGTTATCTCGCTGCCTTGGTAATACCACCTTGCATGGTTGTCTATTTCAATCGGTAATGAGCCACACGACGAAGGCTGCCATTGTTCAAACGGTTTACAGGGCTGAGATAACAATGCTGCTAAATCTGAAACTGACCGCATGTGTTTTCCTAACAATAGAAGAAATTGATTCGTTAACTGATTTTTACCACATGCATGTGCATTGAACAAATGCATATATACCCAAACCACCTCAAGATGCCGAATTCAGCGTTTTACAGGGGCTTAATATCAAGGCGTTACTTTGCAACAATGGCAGTCCCGTTTAAAAAGTAACAACGATGAGAGTAAGTGCCAGTGAAACGCCCTGCGGGTTGGTTTAAAAGCGACGCTCGCATCTTGAGGTGGCCTGGGTATACTTTATGTTATTGCGCTTTTTCTAACGTAAGTGAATAACTCACTGGCACTGCTGTGGCAATCGCAGACAGTCCAGCTAGTTTTTGTAGTGTTGCAATCCCCTCTATTACGGAAAAATCAGCTGCATTAATAATTAAAGGCGATAAAGACGAGACTGTTATGTCACCATCTTGAGCAACATGTATCAATACATCCGTACTAATCTGCTTTTGTTCTCCATGGAAGTTGAGCGTAGCTTTAATCGCTTTGAGTGTGTGCTGGCCAGCAGTCAACTGTGGCAATTTTTTGCTTAAATCAGCATGCAAACTTGCCTTCGGAAATTTGACGGTTTCAAAGACAAATTCAGTCATACGCTGATTACGAATTGGGATCATTGTCTCCACGGATGCCAAATCGATATTTACGCTGAAATTGCCTTGCTCAGATAATGAACCAGATACAGTATTGAAATGATGTACTTCAGCGATACTGCTATTCTTGATTGAAACAAAACTCACTTTGCTTTTATCGTTGTTTAACTGCCAATCAGCTTGTGCGATGTTGCTCACAAATAGACTTGCCAATGAGAAGCCTAAAACAGCAAAAGATTTAACCACGACGCTATCCTTTCAAAAATGAAAATGAGATTAAATGGTATCACCTAAGCACTTTAGTGCAATAAATAGTGCGACAGAATCGTGTTGTGGCAGACAAGAAAAAACGGCTCTGTCAATAAATACAGAGCCGGTATAGCAAACTGGGGAGAAGCTATCAATAAGTTGCACCCTTTCGAGTGCATCATCAACAGGATGTCCTACAGGATGAGGACGGCGCGGACTTTAGCAAATCGGTTCGCATAAATAAACTAAATACACTGACCAAGCCGCAGAATTGATAAACCAATAACGTAACCTACAAAATATATTTTATTTTAACATTTAAATAACATTGCAAGTGGGTGAAATTTGTTCTATTTATCTAAATAGAATAAATACTCAATTGTTATAGTCACTCACGAAAAAACCTTAACACACAATAAAGAGCACTCTCATATGAAAAAAATAATAACACTCACTGTTTTGAGCCTCCTTACCTTATTTAGCTATCACGTCAAAGCGGGCTATACCGAAACTAAATACCCTATTGTTTTAGCCCATGGCCTAATGGGGTTTGATGACGTTTTGGGTATCGATTATTTTTATCGTATCCCGGAGCAATTGAGTAAAGATGGTGCCATGGTATTTACTACCTCAGTGTCTTCACTCAATAGTTCAGAGCAAAGAGGTGAACAACTTTTACTGCAAGTAGAGCAAATACTGGCACTGACTGGGGCCCAAAAAGTCAACTTGATAGGCCATAGTCAAGGGGCGCAAAGTATTCGATATGTTGCATCAATAAAGCCAGCATTGGTGGCATCTGTAACCAGTGTAGGGGGTGTCAATTTTGGCAGCCCTGTAGCCGATATAGCCAGAGATGGATTAACACCGGGATCAAACCTTGAAGGCGTTGCCAAAAGCGCATTCGATGCTTTTGGCGGGTTGATTGCTTTACTCTCTGGTAATAGCCAATTGCCACAAGACGCCATTGGGGCACTTGAAAGCCTCACAACTCAAGGCGCATTAGCGTTTAACCAAAAATACCCTGAAGGACTACCACAATCTCCTTGTCAACAAGGGCCATTGCAAGCGAGCAATGGTGTGTATTATTTTTCGTGGAGCGGAACACGTGCTTTCACCAACATTTTTGACCCTTCCGATGCTGCATTAAGTGTTACCTCTCTTTTAATTCCAGGTGATGACGACGGTTTGGTCTCACGTTGTAGTAGTCACCTCGGGTATGTCATAAAAGATAACTACCGTATGAATCACCTTGACGAAGTAAATCAAATACTTGGTTTTCATCATTTATTTGAAACTGATCCCATTACAGTCTATCGCCAACATGCAAACCGATTAAAAAATATGGGCCTGTAATAATGCGCTCCCCTATATTTTGGGTGTTTTCAACTATGCTGTTTATTGGACTGGGCTATGTTTTAGTCCAACCTAAGGCGCCCATCTCTCCTTCTAAAGTAAACGTACCTACAAGCGTAGATAGGGTGTTTGAGCATGTAATTTTAACAGCCCAAAATACGAATGAGTTTAATACCCACACGATTCATAAAGAGTGCACTGAACTTGAGCAATGTCAGCCATATGAAGCCTTGTTTGCCAAATACTTAAGCTTTAAGGAAGCATTATTAACGTATCAGTCTGCACTGGCACACTTACCTTTAAACGAGTTGTTGCATGAAATAATGGCATTACAAAGCCAGTATTTTACTGAGCAAGAAATAGCGTTACTTTTCGATGAGGATAATCAATGGCAAGCCTACACACTGGCTAAACTTGAGGTGAACCTTGATAACTCGTTAACGGATGAATTAAAGCATCAGTTACTGGCCAATATAGATGCTTCGCAACCTGAGCATATTTTATCGGCGCTCAAACCGAGTAAAGATATACATGCGCTTAATACCGAGCTAAATGAAGCGTTTAATAGTCAAAATTATAATCAACTGGCCAGTGAGTTTGGTGATGCCGCAGCCACGCGGTTGATTGATTTGCAGCACGAACGTCAACAATGGCAAGCCTTATGCAAGAAACTTATCAATGAGATTAGCCACTTAAAGCAAAACTTAAGTTCATCACAGGCACAACAAAAAACAGCTCAATTATTAGATAAACACTTAACAACACAACAAAAGCGTCACTTTTTAGCGCTGTACCCTGAAACATAAAAAACGCGGCCAAATTGGCCGCGCTTTTTTAATGAGATCACTTTTCTAATAGCGATTATTAATGCGCTTGCTCCCAGTTGTCACCCGTATCAGCTTCAACGATGAGCGGAACATCCAACGCAGCCGCTTCAGACATTAACTTACAAATCTGAGCGGTGTATTGCTCTGCGCAGTCCGCTTTAATTTCAAACACTAATTCATCGTGTACTTGCATTAATAGCTTCACCGTATTAGGTGCTTGCTCGTTGACCCACTTGTGCACAGTAAGCATGGCCTTTTTAATAATGTCAGCGGCGGTTCCTTGCATTGGCGCATTGATTGCTGCACGTTCAGCTCCTTTTCGACGTGCGCCATTACGCGCATTGATCTCTGGTAAATGTAAACGACGGCCAAAAATAGTTTCGACGTAACCATTTTCTGCAGCTTTTTCTCGTGTTGATTCCATGTAATCAAGTACACCAGGAAAACGCTCAAAGTACTTATCAATATAGTGCTGTGCTTCATGGCGTGGTACATCTAGTTGACGCGCTAAACCAAATGCAGACATGCCATAAATTAAACCAAAGTTTACCGCTTTAGCTTTGCGGCGCATGTCTGTCGTAACAGCTTCAAGCTCGACGCCAAAGACTTCCGCAGCCGTTGCACTGTGAACATCCAGACCATTTGCAAAGGCATTTAAAAGCCCTTTATCTTGCGATAAATGCGCCATAATACGTAATTCAATCTGACTATAATCGGCCGCCACAATTTTATACCCATCCGCAGCAATAAACGCTTCACGGATACGACGCCCTTCCTCTGAACGAATGGGAATATTTTGTAAATTAGGATCAGTAGAGCTTAATCGCCCTGTTGCCGTAACCGCCTGATGGTAAGAGGTATGAACACGGTTCGTCTGCTCATTAACCATTAAAGGCAGTTTATCGGTATAAGTTGACTTCAGTTTTGACAGCCCACGATGTTCAATAATAACTTTTGGCAACGGGTAGTCATGCGCCAGCTCTTGCAGCACTTCTTCCGCTGTTGAAGGCGCGCCTTTTGGGGTCTTTTTGATAATAGGGAGTTCAAGCTTTTCAAACAAGAGCACTTGTAATTGTTTAGGTGAACTTAAATTAAATGGTTCGCCTGCGATTTCAAACGCTTCTTTTTCAAGTTCAATTAAGCGCTCACCCAAGCGTTGGCTGTGTGCTGCCAGCATTTTACTGTCAATGGCCACACCGGTGCGTTCTATATCTGAAATAACGCTCACTAGCGGTAATTCAATTTCTTCAAAAACTGATTTTAGTTTTTCATCGGCCTCAATTTTAGGCCATAGCACTTGGTGTAAACGCAGAGTAATATCTGCATCTTCAGCAGCATAAGGCGCTGCTTTTTCAAGCTCAATTTGGTTGAACGTTAACTGTTTTTTGCCTTTACCTGCGATATCTTCAAAGCTGATATTCTTGTGGCCTAAGTATTTAAGCGCCAGTGAATCCATATCATGGCGTGTACCCACACTATTGAATACATAAGACTCTAGCATCGTATCAAATTTTATCCCGTTTAATGCAAAGCCTGCATTCGCTAATACACTCTTATCATATTTAAGGTTTTGACCGACTTTGGCTTTATTTTCATCCGCTAAGATAGGGCCAATTCTTGCCATCACTGTTTCAAGTGATAACTGCTCTGGCGCATCAGGGTAATCATGCGCAACAGGTAAATAAAATGCTTCGCCCGCTTTTACTGCAAAGCTCATCCCCACTAACTGTGCCTGCATATAATCTAAGCTTGTTGTTTCAGTATCAAAAGCAAACAACTCTGCGTCATTTAATTGATTAACCAATGTATCTAACTGCTCAGCTGTTAGAATAGTTTCATAATGGGCATCCGCCACTTTAGGTAATTCACTTTCTTCGCTGGGCACTGCCAGGTTGGTATCAGCGTCTTTAGGGTTATCAAGTAGCTCAGCTAACCAACGGCGGAACTCACATTCTCCATATAATGCGATAAGTTCATCACGGTTAGGATCTTGTAGCTTGAACGTGTCTAAATCTGACTCAACTTCAACATCGCATTTGATAGTTGCAAGCTCATAGCTAAGAGGTAAATGATCAACTGCTGCTGCCAGTTTTTCACCAATCTTCCCTTTTATCTCACCCGCATGATCTAATACGCCCTGTAATGAACCATACTTTTGTAACCATTTAACCGCTGTTTTTGGACCACACCCATCTACACCTGGAATATTATCAACCTTGTCACCCATCAGTGCTAAGTAGTCGATAATCAGCTCAGGACCCACACCAAACTTCTCAACAACGGTGACGGGATCTGAAATGCTATCTGTCATGGTATTGATCAATGTAACGTGTTCATTCACTAGTTGAGCCATATCTTTGTCGCCAGTAGAAACAAGTACATGACGCTTTTGCTCTGTTGCGATACGCGCAAATGTACCAATCACGTCATCCGCTTCAACACCTTCAATACTAATAAGCGGAAACCCCATAGCTTTAATGATGCTATGTAATGGTGCAATCTGCGTACGCAAATCGTCAGGCATAGGCGGTCGATTAGCTTTGTACTCACTGTACATATCATTTCGAAAGGTTTTACCTTTGGCATCAAAAACAACCACCATATGCGACGGATCATATTGTTTGATCAAACTTTTCAGCATATTGATCACGCCATAAATAGCACCTGTCGCCTCTCCTTTTGAGTTAGTTAAGTGCGGTGGCGAATGATAAGCACGAAATAAATAAGAAGAGCCATCAACTAAAATAAGTGGGTTTTCTGGGATCTGAGCCATGGTGTAATTGGATCCTAAATAAAAGATAAACAGAATTATGATAAGCATGCCATAAGGCAAAACATAAAACGACTGCGAATTGGTTAACTAATTTAATAATGACAGAGTAAACTGTGGATAACTTTGTAGATAACACGCACAAGATATTCCTCCAAAGTAGTGTAAACAACCTAGAAAAACTTTAAGTGTATGTTTTATATAAAAAGATAATACGGCGTTCTTTTTTATTATTTTTTAGGTAAATGTGGAAAAGCAATTTTAACCCTTTTACATTCACTCTTTTATACGGTTATTTTTTACCCTTCTAAATAACCGGACGAGCATTCTACCACAATGGATCAAAGATCATAGTGATCCTTTATAATTTTTTCCTCTTATAACGCTCATATAAAAGTATATGCCTTGATTTTACTTCACTAAAGTACAGGTTGAGAAAATACATGTGCATTATATTTTCCATAATTTAACTTCAACTGCATGCTAGACTGAGCAACATTGTATAAAGGAGATCCTCATTATGAAAAAAATTGCCGTAATTTTAGCTGGCTGTGGTGTGTATGATGGCGCAGAAATAAATGAAGCCGTGCTGACCTTGTTACACATCGCAAAAGCAGGCGCATCGTACCAATGTTTTGCACCCGATATAGAGCAAATGCACACGATTAATCATTTAAGCGGTGAGCCAATGAGCCAAAATCGAAATGTATTAGTGGAAGCAGCCCGAATTGCACGCGGCGACATCAAACCGCTTACGGATCTTGATGCTACACACTTTGATGCTTTGATCCTTCCTGGGGGATTTGGGGCTGCAAAAAACCTATCTGATTTTGCCGTAAAAGGAACACAGGCACAGCTTCAACCCGATATTAAAACAGCGTGCCAACAATTTGCAACGATGGCAAAACCTGCTGGCTATATGTGTATTGCCCCAGCAATGATCCCACTGATTTATAATGCAGGTGCTAAAGTAACCATTGGCGATGATCCTGAAACAGCATCAGCAATTAATATGCTTGGTGCAGAACATGTTAATTGCGCTGTTGATGATATTGTTATTGATGAACAGCACAAGTTGGTAAGCACACCTGCTTACATGCTTGCCGAGTCTATTCTAGAAGCTGATGCAGGAATAGAAAAGCTAGTCAAAGCCATTATTAAAATGTGTTAATACATTTTGAGCAGCTAAACCACGATCAAATTAATGATCTTTAAATCGATATTTTTTGCGTTAAAGCAAAAAATATCGATTTTTCAAAATAAAAACGACTCTCGGCGTTTTATAAATTGTAGCTAAGCGTTATAATCGTTCTAAATTCCGTCATCTATCGTGATTGATCACGTTCAAATCGAAGTGAGCAAGGCAAAATGAAAAAACTATCAGCAGCATTATTATTGCTAGCAACCACCGTAAACGCACAAGCATATGATAACTCTATGACTGAAGATGCGATCAAAAAACGTATCGCTCCAATTGGTGCAGTATACTTTGAAGGCGATAAAGCCGCTGTTGCTGAAGTGCCAGCAGGCCCTCGCTCTGGCGAACAGGTGTATCAAGCATCATGTTTTGCATGTCATGGTACTGGCGCACTTGGCGCTCCTAAGTCTGTTGATGACTGGGCCCCTCGACTTGCAAAAGGCGCAGAGACATTATTAGATCATGCAATTAATGGTTTTAATGCCATGCCGCCAAAAGGAACATGCATGGATTGTTCTGATGATGAGATTCAAGCAGCCATCACATTCATGACTAAAAAGTAATACTAAATTACTTAAAAAAATAAAAAAGGCTGAAATTATTCAGCCTTTTTTATTTTAAAAACAATAAAAACAAGTACTTTATAACTATAAAAAAGCTTTTTCCTCTCATACTATTATCTACTTGACCTTTAGCACAAAAAATGAAAATATAAGAGCAATAATTATACAATAATAGATGGTTCAACATCAGTGGAAGATAAAGTAGCTTTACTGAAAAAGCTAGAGCATAAAAACGCACGTTTATCCGCCTTAGTAAAAAAGTATAAGCAGTCCCATCATTTACAAAATGCCCTGATTCAATTATCAGAGCAGGCTAGCAATGTTGCAGAGTTGACACTACTTTACCCTGCTATTCACGATATTCTCCAAGATTATGTTCACAGCAAAAGCTTCTATGTTGTTTTATTAAATCAATTTACCAATACATTAGAGCTTTCTTACTTTGCTGATGAGAAAGACGGTATAGCGATTCCCCTTAATCAAGACCATAACTTTAGCCAAGGTGTGACAGGCTATGTATTCAAACAGGGGAAAACAACCTATTTCAGCGGGGAGGAAATGCAAGCCGCGGCTGACCAAGGTGAATTTAAAGTATTGGGTACCCCGGCAGAACACTGGGTCGGTGTACCCGTTTATCGCAACAGACAAATCATCGGCGTCTTGGTTGCGCAAAGTTATGATAAAGAACAGAGTTATTCTGATCAGCAAATAGAGTTGCTTGAGGTTATGTCGATGTACCTCTCCACAGCAATCGAGCGGGTAAAAAAACGTGAACTCCTTGAATCAGAAGTTAAAATAAGAACCCGCGCCCTCACACAAAGCAACGAAGCACTCAATTTAGAAGTAGAGCAACATAAAAAGACCCTTGAGCGTCAGCATATTTTATTTAAAATATCTGAACTCGCAACACAAAGTAAACAAATAGAAGAAGTCTACCAGCAAGTCCATGAGATAATAAAATCAATAACCTATGCTGATAACTTATACATTGCCTTGTATGACAAGGAGTCTGCTTGGTTAACTTTTCCGTATTGCGTTGATGAATTCCGTAGTAATACCCAACCACGTCCTTTTGCTAAAGGCTACAGTGAATTAGTGCTAAGCACTGAGCAGACTCAACTCCTCGATACTAAACGCTCTGAAGAGCTCATTAAGCAAGGCGTCATTGAGCGACCAGAAAAAGTACCAGCAAAGCAAACTGCCACGAGTTGGCTAGGGGCGCCGCTGAAAACATCACAGGGAGTTATTGGCTTAATTGTTTGCCAAGCTTACCAAAATAAGCATATTTTCAATCAAGATGACTTTGAGCTGATTACGTTTGTTTCACACCAAATAGCCACGGTATTACAGGCACATTTGGCACACCAAGCACTTAAGCAAAGTAACCAAAATCTTGAGCAACGCGTCGCTGAAAAAACAAAAGAGATTCGCCAAACTAACATGCATTTACAAATGCAAATTGAAGAACGAAAGAAAATAGAACAGCAGCTGTACCATGACGCTCATCATGACTCTTTGACAGGTTTACCTAATCGCAGCCTGTTTTTAACTCAATTAGAAAAAACACTACAGCATAACCAGCGTTTCCCTGAGCAACAATTTGCAGTGCTATTTATTGATTTAGATAAATTCAAAGACATCAATGATCAACTAGGACACCAAGCGGGCGATCAATTCTTAATTGGGGTGGCTGAATCGTTCTCCCAATGTATTCGTGAGCATGATTTATTAGCGCGTCTGGGTGGCGACGAGTTTGTTATTTTGTTAACCCACTTGACTGAACGCCAACAAGCTGAAGACGTTGCCAAACGAATTATTAAATTAATGAAAAAGCCGTTTTGTATGAAGGGAATATGTGTACAAAGTGGTGCCAGCGTGGGGATTACTTATTCTAAAGTCGGCTATAAACACACTGATGAAATTATCAGAGATGCCGATGCCGCAATGTACTATGCCAAAAATGCAGGCCGAAGTCGGTTTGAGTTTTTCCACCCACTACTTAATGTTGGCGCAAACCCACATGGATTTGAAGCTAATCACCACTTAGATACCTTACCAATCCATTTTCGTAGTTCAGAGATAATCACACTGGATGAAGAGTTTCAGCCCGAGGTATTGGTTGAAGCATTTGGTGAGCACCCAGTCCTTGGCAGTACGAGCTTTGATATTTTAAAGAAGTTCACTGCTGATAAAACACAGCAACTCGAGGTTGAATTACAACTTTTAAACCAAGTTTGCCAACAAGCAAGTGTGGCTAATTTAAACCTTGTTTTAGTCCCTTGCTCGGCTCTATTACTCGAAAAAGTCGAATTTCAGTCGCTATGTTTAACACTCAACAGTCACACAAATAAAAAGCAAGTATGCCTATTGTTCAATGAACAAGAGATTCGGTATGCGTCAGCAGTACAAATCAGTAATCTCAAACAGTTAAGTAAACTTGGCTTTGCGATTGGTTTGAATGACTTTGCTAAAGATCGTTGTGAATTGAACTTACTCACTGATATTGATTTTAACTATGTGTTACTCAGCTCAACATTTAGCAAACGCGTACTGCAACAACAAAGCTATGATTTGCAGTTACAAGGCGTATTAGCTATCACGAAAATAAAACAGGTCAAAGTCATTGCAAAAGGCCCCTCTATTTTAAACTTTAGAGCTTTATTAGACACCCATGGCCTGTCACTTTTTGTTGGTAAACAGCACGCAATGACAATACCCGTTGAAAATACTTTAACGCCCAATGATGACGCCGAGCAGCAGTTAAACTGATTAGTTAGGCTTTTTTAGCATGGCTCGTAAGTTAGCTACACGAGCTTGGCCTTTTTCCATACGCTCAGCTTGCGTATTGGGTGCTTTTCTATTTTCAAACGCTAAGTCATCTTGTGGCAGCTCTTGTACAAAGCGGCTTAATTCTGTTTGCGATGTTTCACCAAATTGTCGGCGTATTTTCGCATAGGTCATGGTTAATTCTTGTTGTGCACGCGTGATACCTACGTAAGCTAAACGTCGTTCTTCATCAACATTTTCTTCATCAATACTCACTTGATGCGGTAACAAGCCTTCTTCCATTCCCACCATAAATACGTACGGGTATTCGAGGCCTTTTGATGCATGTAACGTCAGGAGCTGAACGGCATCACTTTCGTCTTCTTCTTCATTGCGTTCGAGCATGTCTCGCAATGTTAATTTACTGACAACCTCAGCGAGCGTCATTGGCTGATTATCAGCATCCCCTGTCAACATGTCAGTGATCCACCGGTATAACTCAGAGACATTTTTCATCCGCATTTCTGCTGCTTTCGCGCTCGGGGATGATTCATACAGATACGCTTCGTAATTAATTTGTCTAATCAAATCTTTTACCGCTTCAAGCGTGTCACCACGTACAGCGTTATCTGACAGTTCTACCACCCAACGGGCAAAACCGGCTAACGAATTAAGTCCTCGCCCCTTAAGTCTGTAACTTAGGTCGTTATCAAAGCAGGTAGCAAATAAGCTTGCGTGCTTTTCATTAGCTAACGTTCCTAATTTTTCAAGCGTGACAGTGCCTATTTCACGACGGGGTGTATTAACAATGCGTAAAAAGGCATTATCATCGTCCTGATTCACTAATAACCGTAAATACGCCATGATATCTTTAATTTCAGAGCGTGAGAAAAACGACATCCCACCACTAATTTTATAAGGAATACGGTTACTCATTAACGATTTTTCAAAGCCACGGGCTTGATGGTTACCACGATACAAAATCGCATAATCTTTATAGCTGGTTCGCTTCATAAACTTATGTGAGATGATTTCAGCCACCACGCGCTCAGATTCATGTTCCTCATCACGACAACCAATCACTTTTATCGGCTCACCATAACCAAGTTCACTGAATAGTTTTTTATCAAATTCATGCGGGTTATTAGCAATCAAAATATTGGCCGCTTTAAGAATTCGCCCCGCGCTGCGATAGTTTTGCTCAAGCTTAATAAGCCTAAGGCCTGGAAAATCTTTACTTAGTAGTACAAGGTTTTGTGGTCGCGCACCTCGCCATGAATATATCGATTGGTCGTCATCCCCTACTACCGTAAAGCGCGCGCGTTCACCCACTAATAGCTTTACTAACTGGTATTGGCTGGTATTGGTATCTTGGTACTCATCCACCAGCAGATAACGAAAACGCTGCTGCCAACGTTCTCGAGACGTTGCATTATTGGTTAATAATAAAGTGGGGATCATAATTAGATCATCAAAATCAAGCGCGTTATAGGCGCGAAGTTGAGTTTGATAACGTGCGTACAGCTGAGCAAATAACGCTTTTTGTGGCTCTCTGGCCTCACGGATCGCTTGCTCAGGGAGGATGAGTTCATTCTTCCAACTACCAATCTGCATCTTCAATAAATTAAGCAGATCTTTGTCTTTTTTAAGTTCGTCCTCGGTTAAATCACCCAATAGCTGATTCGTGTCTTGATCATCAAACAATGAAAAGCCTGGCTTGAAACCTAAAGTAGACAATTCTTTTTTAATAATCTCAAGCCCTAAGGTGTGAAACGTAGAGACCCATAACCCCTTTGATTCTTGCTTACCAAGTGTTTGCATTACCCGTTCGCGCATCTCTTTGGCAGCTTTATTGGTAAATGTGACGGCAGCAATATTGCGCGCTTGATACTCACATTTTTGCACTAAATAAGCGATTTTATTAGTAATAACTCGCGTTTTACCTGAGCCTGCTCCTGCTAGCACCAAGCATGGACCACTAATATATTTTACCGCTTCATCTTGTTTAGGATTGAGTTTCATAACGACCAAAGAGATTGCATTAAAGACGGGCAATTTTAACGTAATCACTACAATACGCCTAGCCAATAAGGTAATATTAACCACTATAGCTATTATCATTTTACGCGACACCGAGGGATAGATATGATCAACCCAGCAAAAATTGAAGAAATCGCCAAGCAAATCTCTAGTAACATGCCACAGGGTGTTAAAAACCTCGCAGATACGTTTGAAGCAAAAACCAAGCAAGCCATCCAAAATAAATTAGCTGAAATGGACTTTGTTAGCCGTGAAGAGTTTGAAATTCAGAGCAAGGTACTTATACGTACGCGCGAAAAGCTAACTGAACTTGAAGAGAAGGTTGCGTTATTAGAGCAACAACTTACGAACAAAGATGACGTATAAATAATACGTTATAGAGTGATTAAGGCAGCTGACGCTGCCTTTTTAATGCCTGATTATGTTCGGCGTGTAAATACTTTTTCTGCTGCTACCTTGTAGGTATCTATCACTTCATCAGCACATGTAACAACCGACTCTAAATCATTCAAATGACCATTCGCCAAGCCATATACCCAGCCATGAATTGTCAAATCTTGTCCTCGTTGCCATGCTTCTTGCACAATATTAGTACGGCATACATTGCGCACTTGCTCGATAACATTCAACTCAATAAGGCAATCAAGACGTTCTTTCTCAGGCATGCTATTGATTTTGCTAATGTACTTTTCTTTAACGTCACCCACATGGCGTAACCAATTATCGATAAGACCAAACTTGGCATCATTCAGTACCGCTTGCACACCACCACACCCATAATGACCCACCACCATAATGTGTTTTACTTTTAGCACTTCAACAGCGTATTGCATGACCGACAAGCAATTATGATCCGTGTGCACAACCACATTTGCCACATTACGATGAACAAACAATTCACCAGGCATTAAATCGACAATTTCATTAGCTGGCACTCGTGAATCTGAACACCCAATCCATAAGTACTCTGGATTTTGCTGCATAGATAAAATTTTAAAAAAGTCAGGATCGTCTTTGCAAGTGCGCTCTGCCCAGCGTTTATTATTTTCAAATAAGTTCTTTAACTTTCTCATTGGATCCCTTATCTATTTATTTCGGTAAGCGTGCTTTGATCAAGATATTGCGAGGTGTTAATTGCTTTTCACAAAATGTGTTCACGGTGACTTGATAACCTTGTTGTTGCAAATATAAAGCACGATCAAGCACAAGCCAAACTTCAATTGCTCTGCGGAACACATGTCGAACCAGTTCGATGCGTTCAGTAACTTTTTTACGCATTTGCCCTTTCAATAGAAAATATTGATAATCAATGCCTTGCGGTATTTTTATGGCCTTTTTGTCAGCAGCCCATGCGCAGAATGCTTCAAATGAATCTGAGAACACGGCCTTATTAACAGAGGGCACACTAATGTAAGTTGTTGAACCTGTGATATCTTTTCTCATGGCGTCAAACCCTAACCGCCATTCCACTTCTGT
Organism: Pseudoalteromonas sp. H105; assembly: GCF_001469215.1. Taxonomy (GTDB): domain Bacteria; phylum Pseudomonadota; class Gammaproteobacteria; order Enterobacterales; family Alteromonadaceae; genus Pseudoalteromonas. Next base: position 108,998 of record NZ_LOFH01000007.1, on the reverse strand, counting down.
TTTACGTACTTTCGCAACTCGCGAAGGCGCGGTAACAGTTTCCTGTAAAGCAAGCTTGAGATCTCGGTGGCGCAAGCTCAGTTGACTGCGTTTTGCTTGCTCACTCATTGCCTCATACTTATCATCTGTGAACAAGTGATAACAACATGGCGATAAACTTATCTGCTGTGTTTTTGCCTTACTCGCAAGCTGCATAAAGTGTTGATGCAATGCCCCACAAGCATGCAGTGCAACCGCATGTTGTTGTGGTTCAAAATAATCAGATACATCATCGGTTAACACATCAGCTTGGCTAAATTTCACCGCGAGACCTTGCTGCTGAGCACTGTGCTGGCCTTGTTCGCACAAGTGTGTTTGCAATTCGATACTATGTACACTGGGCGCATGATTAAACGCGATCATACGCCCTAAATGCCCTTTTCCTGCACACCATTCAAGCACTGGCTGAGCTTGCTCGCCCAAAGATCCAACAAAATCTTGTAACTGCTCAAATTTACGCCCCTTAATACCATTACTTATCCAAAAAGGATAATCAGTGCGTGCTACCTGCGCGACAGATAAGGTGCTTAAATAAGGCAATTGTTCAACACCTTCAATGTGCGAGCTAAAAAATGCGTATAGCGCATCTTGATCGCTATCTAATTCTGCAACATCACTATCTGACAACTGTTCAAGCGGGGCCGACAACGATGACCATGGCAGTTCATCATAATCAAACGCTGTACATTGCCAGTATTGTCGAGTTGAATAAAGGAGGTTATCTAAGGCTGTAAACTGCTCAGCTAGGGTCATAAAATTTAACGATGAGAAAATATTTTCACTATTATACGCTTTTTTTGAACATCAGTCGTATATAAAGCGGGAGGAATAAAATACTTAGGACAATCGCAGCGATAAGCATCCATGACAATTCCATCTCTTCGGGTACATCATTACGATAGATAAACCCTGCTTTAACGTTATCAAAACTCCCCTCTTCAAGCTGGTATAAGTCAGCAATTAAACGCCACTTAGGCATCGACATTGCACCGAGCTTTGTATCGGGCGGCAAAATGTAATCTCTCAGTACTTCCGCCTCATTGGTTAGCTCATTAATGCTTTTATGGGTGGCATATTTTTCTGCCGTAACTGCTATCGACTCTTCTAAGTGCATCATCGCATAGCGCCAACCTTTTAAACTTGCTTTGTAAAACTTCTCGACCATTTTTGGGTTTTCTGCCAGTACGCTTTGCGTTGTATAGAGAACATCGCTGTAGACATTTATACCGTACTTTTGCGGGCAAATAAGTCGATGCTCAATGCCTTTTTGCAGCATTTGAAACGGCTCATTGGTAACGTAAACTTGTATGGCATCTAACTCGCCATTAAGCCACTCCTCTTCAGCGTCTATCCCATGGTAAACAGGCAGTAATTTTGTATCTATCCCACTTTGCTCCAACATCACGAGTAATTCAGCACTTTCTTGTGTGCTAATACTACTGATCCGCTTATTTTGAAAGTCGTGAGGGTGGAATATATCTGAGCTTTGCTTGACCATCCAACAGTAAGGCGAAAACTGCAATATTGACGCCATCGCGACCAGAGGTTTCCCATTGATACGCTGCTGTAAAATGCCTGAATGACCAACACCAAAATGTGCCTGACCGCCGAGCACTTTATTAAACGTATCAGGGTCACTTTTTATTGCGGGAACAATGCTCACCGTCAATCCGGCTTCTTCATAAAAGCCTTTCTCTTGGGCCATGTAGTAACCCGAAAACTGAAACTGATGAGTCCACTTAAGCAGCAATGTGACGTTATTTGTTTCGCTTGCAACATGAAAGCAGCTTAATCCTAAAATTAAGCTTACCGTTGCAATAATTCCTTTTAATAGCAATGTTTTTTCCTGCACTTAATGTTAAATCTAACTATAGGTAATGATATCAATAAGGCAACGTTTATGGCCCAGTATTAACCTGAACCATAAACTGAAAGTTAGTTGTTGGCAGCGAAAGCTGTTTTCGTTGGTGGTTGCGCTGTTAAGAACTGAGTAAAACACGGGTTATGTGTTTCATCTTGCACACTGTATCCTAAGCGGTTTAAGTGTTCATTAAATACATCAAACTGACTTGGCTCAATTGCAAAACCAGCCAACACATTACCCATTGACCCGCCATGGTTGCGATAATGAAATAAAGTGATATTCCAATTACTCCCTAACGTATCTAGAAATCGAGCCAATGCGCCTGGGTACTCTGGAAACTCAAAACGCAGCAAGCGCTCTTGCATTTGCTGCGGTGCTTTACCTCCAACCATATAACGCACATGTAATTTAGCCAGTTCGTTATCTGATAAATCACAAAATGCATAACCGTTAGCGGTTAAACCACTTTTAAGCTCATCCAACTCTTGCTGGCCTTGGCGCAATGCCACACCCACAAATATTTGCGCTTCACCAGGTCCTGCATAACGATAGTTAAACTCTGTAATCGCTCGACCACCTAAAGATGCACAAAACTGTTTAAAACTACCTTTTTCTTCGTTAATAGTAACGGCTAACAAGGCTTCATTTTTCTCACCCAGTGCTGTGCGCTCTGCAACATAGCGCAGGCGATCAAAGTTTAAATTAGCACCAGACAAGATAGCCGCTAAATGCAAACCTTTCAGTCCGCTTTGTTGACTCCACTTTTTAAGCCCCGCGGTGGCAAGTGCACCAGATGGCTCGGCAATAGCACGAGTTGAAACAAAAATATCCTGCATCGCTGCACATATTTCATCACCCGACACAGTAACCACTTCATCACAAAACTTTTGTGCTAAACGAAAGGTCTCACGGCCGATAATTTTAACGGCCACACCATCAGCAAAACTACCAACTCGTTCAAGTTCAATGGGTTCACCCGCCTCAAGCGCCGCTTTTAAACATGCACTTTCATCAGCTTCAACACCAATTACTTTAATATCTGGGCGTAATGATTTGATATACACCGCCATACCAGCAAGTAAACCACCACCACCGACAGGAATAAACACCGCATCAAGTTGGTTTAGTTGCTGCATTAACTCGCGTGCCACGGTGCCTTGGCCAACAATAACATCTGGATCATCAAACGGCGGAACAAATACCCCGTTGCGCTTTTCAGTAAGATCAAGCGCATGGGCTTTTGCTGCATCAAAATGATGACCATGCAACACCACTTCACCGCCAAGTGCACGTACTGCATTAACTTTTATTTCAGGTGTTGTGACCGGCATAACAATGGTTGCCTGATGCCCCAAATGCGATGCACTAAGCGCTACGCCTTGGGCATGATTACCCGCAGAAGCAGTGATCACCACTGAGCCTTTGGGTAATTTTACTAATTTATTATATGCGCCACGCAGTTTAAACGAATAAACTGGCTGCTGATCTTCGCGCTTTAACCAAATATGGTTTCCGAGGCGTTCACTCAAGGTAGGCATTTCGCTTACCTCTGTGACTTTTGCCAGTGGCTCCATATTGGCCTGAATAATAGCGCGAAAATAATCGAGCTCTTGAGAAACCATAATTAACTCAGCTCCTCCAGTTTAGCTAAATCACGCACTGCGCCTTTATCAGCACTAGTTGCTAACAACGCATACGCTTTTAATGCAGATGATACATAACGTTCACGATCAAGTGGCTTGTAAGCCTGCTTGCCACGCGCCAATTGTTTTTGTTTACGTGCTTCAAGCTCGTCATCACTTAGTGCCAAAGTGATTTCACGGGTCGCAATATCAATGATGATTTTGTCACCGTTCTCAACATATGCGATTGCGCCACCACTTGCAGCCTCAGGCGATACGTGGCCAATTGATAAACCCGATGTACCACCAGAAAAGCGACCATCTGTAATAAGTGCGCACTTTTCAGCAAGGCCTTTTGATTTTAAATAGCTGGTTGGATAAAGCATTTCTTGCATGCCTGGGCCACCTTTAGGGCCTTCATAACGGATGACCACGACATCTCCGGCTTTTACTTCGTCATTCAATATCCCTTCTACTGAATCATCTTGTGATTCATACACCACGGCTGTGCCTTCAAAGTGCAGCATTTCATCAACCACACCTGCACTTTTAACAATACAGCCATCAACCGCTAGATTACCCGCAAGTACCGCTAAGCCACCATCTTGACGGAAGGCATGTTCAACACTGCGGATACAGCCGTTTTCACGGTCATTATCGCCTTCATCCCAACGACATTCTTGGCTCATTGCCTTTGTTGTTCTTATACCGGCAGGGCCTGCGCGATAAAACTTTTGCGCGGCTTTATTATCAGGATCTGTGGCATCCCATTTCTTAACTAGCTCACCCATCGTCATGCCAGCAACATGGTTTACTGATAAATCAACCAACCCAGCTTTACCCAACTCACGGATGATTGCCATCATGCCACCAGCGCGGTGTACATCTTCAATGTGGTACTGCGCAGTAGCGGGTGCCACTTTGCATAAAAACGGGGTTTTACGTGACAACTCATCAATATGAGACATATCAAAATCGACACCGGCCTCTTGAGCTGCAGCGAGTAAATGCAATACTGTATTTGACGAGCCACCCATCGCGATATCAACCACCATAGAATTCATAAAAGCTGTTTTATTAGCAATAGCACGTGGTAGCACATCTTGATTATCTTTTTGGTAATACTCACGGCATAAATCGACAATGCGTGCTCCCGCTTCAACATACAGTTGTTTGCGGTCTTTATGGGTCGCAAGCGTTGTACCATTACCTGGTAAGGCAAGGCCAATGGCTTCTAATAAGCAGTTCATTGAGTTTGCGGTAAACATGCCTGAGCAAGAACCACAAGTAGGACACGCTGAACGCTCTACTTGTTCTGAATCAGCATCACTCACAGATTCATCCGCACCTTTAACCATGGCATCAACTAAATCGAGTTTAATATCAATGTTGGCAAGCTTGGTTTTGCCCGCCTCCATTGGACCACCAGAAACAAAAATAACAGGAATATTTAAACGCAGTGCCGCCAGCATCATGCCCGGTGTAATTTTGTCACAGTTTGAAATACAGATCATGGCATCAGCACAATGGCCATTAACCATATACTCGACCGAATCGGCAATTAAATCCCGTGAAGGCAATGAATACAGCATACCGCCGTGGCCCATAGCAATACCATCATCGATAGCAATGGTGTTAAATTCTTTTGGTACACCGCCCGCCTGGGTGATAGTTTCAGCCATTAATTCACTAAGCTGATTGAGGTGAACGTGACCAGGAACAAATTGTGTAAATGAATTCACAACAGCAATGATCGGTTTACCGAAGTCCGTGTCTGTCATCCCTGTAGCACGCCACAATGCGCGTGCACCTGCGCGTTTACGACCCTCTGTTGTTGTTGCACTTCTTAATTTAGCCATAGTTACCTCAGTGTTCAGCCGCAAGGCTGTTCCTCATTCTTAAAATTTTACTGCACGCTGACCAAAGCCAACCTGCCCTGTTGATCTTGTTTGTGTGCTATACCGCTTGTTGCTGGTGCACGTTTTGTAATGTGACCTGCTTTACATCAACTAACTTAGTTAGTTGGGTGGTCAATAAATAAATAGGTTTATCACTATCGACTGTCATCGCCACGTTATATTGGCCATCGTCTACATTGAGTTGAAAGTGCGTTAAGTCAAAACCTCGATGACGGACAACTCGTAAAAAGCGCTCAACAGCAACACTCTGATTTTTTAAAGCAATAGTTAAACTGTGTTTCATTTGGCACTCTCCGTCATCATTTGATCATTTGCCGCACCTGGTGGGACTAGCGGCCACACATTTTCTTTATCATCAATACAAGCATGCACTATGTAAGGGCCTTTGCTGTTGACCAACGCAGAGATTGCATCATCCACTTGGTTAGCATGCGTAATTGTTTGTCCAGGAATACCAAATACCGCAGCTAGCTGCACAAAGTCAGGATTATCCGATAGGTTTGTTTCACTATAACGACCTTCAAAAAATAGCTCTTGCCATTGACGCACCATACCTAAACGTTGGTTATCGAGAATCAGTATTTTTACTGGTAAGTTATTCCGGCGAATTGTGGCCAATTCTTGAATATTCATCATGATTGAGCCATCACCCGATACCGTCATTACAAAGTCATCTGGGCGGGCAACCTGAGCGCCAATGGCGGCAGGTAAACCAAACCCCATAGTACCTGCTCCGCCACTGCTTAAATGATTACTTGGGTGGCTAAACTTCATATGCTGTGCAACCCACATTTGGTGCTGACCTACATCGCAACACACTACGCCAGTGCTGGGCATGCGCTGACTAAGCTGATTTAATAAATACGGGGCAAATACTTTTTCACCCGGGTAGTCATAACGCCAGGCATGTTTTACCATCATGTCTTTGCTGTGCTGACGCCAAGAGTCTGGTGTTACAAAGCATTCAAGCTGAGGCAGTGACGTTTTTAAATCTGCGATTAACGACGCTTTAGCGGGTTTTCGTTTACCCACTTCTGCCGCATCGATATCTAAGTGGATCACTTTTGCTTTTGCTGCAAACTTTCCTAAGTTACCGGTTACGCGGTCATCAAACCGTGCACCAATACACACCAGTACATCGCACTCTTGCACAGCTAAATTAGCCGCTTGACCGCCATGCATACCCAACATACCTAAATCATACTCGTAATCGGGTAAGACACTGCCAAGTGCTTTTAATGTTGAAACCGCTGGCATTTGGGTTTTTTCTAAAAATTGCATCAGTTCATTCTGTGCATCGGCAGCCTGCACACCGCCACCTACGTAGGCAACAGGGCGCTGCGCTTCGCTTAACAGCTCATTCGCAATGGCAACTTGGTTTAAGTCAAGCTGAGGTAAGTAATCATCTGCAGCAAGCCAAGGCTGAAAAGGCACTTGAGCCATTTGAATGTCTTTTGGGATATCGACTAAAACAGGGCCTGGTCGGCCGCTTTGCGCTAAATGAATTGCTTCTTGTAATATTTCTGCCAAATCCTCAGCACGCTCAACCATGTAGCTGTGTTTTGTACACGATAACGACATACCTAAAACATCGATTTCTTGGAATGCATCAGATCCGATGGCCGCAGTAGGCACTTGCCCTGTTATTGCTAAAAGTGGCACAGAGTCCATCATGGCATCAGCAAGGGCCGTAATTAAATTTGTTGCCCCCGGGCCCGAGGTTGCAAAGCAAACCCCTAATTTACCCGTGCTGCGAGCAAAGCCTACTGCTGCAAACCCTGCGCCTTGCTCATGACGAGTCAAATAATGCTTTACTGGCGCACCATACAATGCGTCGTAAATTGGCATGATGGCACCACCTGGGTAACCAAATACATCCTTTACGCCATGTTTGGCTAATAAATCGATTGTTAACTCTGCGCCTGTCATTAATAAATCCCCATTCCTCAGTGACATTTTAAGCTCAATTACTAAATCTTAACCCTGAAACTAAAAAGCCCCCCGACTTGTTAAGTGCGGGGGGCTTTTCAATGCTTTACAAATTTAAAGCACTAAGTAGCCCCCGCGGTAATAATAATCACCACGACGTTAATTAGGACTAGGTTTAGTGTGTTTGTAAGCATGTAATAAATACCAAAATTTGTTTCGAATACACGGGATAGTTTTAGCCCCGTTTGTCTTTTTCTATTAGTACCGCGATGAGAGGGGGTAAGTCAACCCTAAAATCAATCTAAAACAAGAGTAAACAACTTACTATAAAGGTTTAAAAATCTAATAAAATCTTAAAAGTAAATTATACTTCCCAATATGTGTTTTTACTGCTAATTCAAACCTTGTTATAACCTTTTTATAGCTTGATTAGTTTTTGACTCGTTAGTCAAATATTTTAATATTTTTTATCAGCATAATGTACAAAGCTAATTAATCATCGCTAAACGCCTTTCGTGCATCTAAAAAAGTTACTACTCGCCTATTAATACTCATTAGGTATAGACCCAAGCCACCTCAAGATGCAGAATTCAGCGTTTCACAAGGGCTTAATATCAAGGCGTTACTTGGCAAGAATAGTCATCCCTTTTAAGAAGGAACAACGATGAGAATAAGTTCCTGAGAAGCGCCCTAAGGGTAGGTTTAAAAGCGATTTATACTGCGTTATTGATTTTAACAATAGAACCACTATTATTTGCAATCAATGCCTTGCCTAAATCGCTTTTAATTCCAACTGAAACTAGTATCTTGAGGTGGTTTGGGTATATGAATTATGGCTGCCACTGAACAATAAGGATAATGATGACATTGACGCAACGTATTAGTAGCTACTTTATTTTAGCTATTTTATTCACACTCAGCTTTTCAAGTAATGCAGAGCCCGGCCTTTGGCAACTTGAAAAAAACGGTGTTAAATCGTATTTGTTTGGCACTGTTCATGTAGGTGATACCAGCATGAAAGGCTTACCAAGCAAAGTTACTAAAGCCATTGATACAACTGACAAAGTAATTGTAGAAGTCGACATCAGTGCAATTAGCCCAATGGACATGCAGCGCCGTTCTATGCCGTTTATGATGCTTAAAAACGGTAAAACCCTACAGAGTGAGCTGTCTGAGCAAAACTATGCAAAACTAAAAAACTACTTCAATAAAAAATCAATTGATATTGCCATGTTTGACGGCCTTGCACCATGGGCTGTTATGGTAACAATGATGCAAATTGAATTTCAAAATGCCGGATTTTCAGATCAAAACGGCATCGACAAGCAAGTACTTGCATATGCAAAAAGCAAAAACAAAGCCGTAGGCGAACTCGAAACGTTAGAGTACCAAATGGAAATGTTTAATCACATGTCGCTGCTTAGTAACGAAATGATTGAAGAGACGTTTGAGCAACTCGCTGATGTTGAAACCTATTTCATTACCCTTGTGGATGCGTGGAAAAATGGTGACATGGCCACACTCACGAAATATTACAACGAAAGCTTTGATGACAGTAACTACGGCGAAATCAGCGAACAGGTTATGCTGATTGAACGGAATAACAACTGGATAGAAGAACTCACCCCTCGCCTAGCTAAAGAGCAATTATTTATTGCCGTAGGCGCCCTGCACTTACCCGAACAACACGGTTTATTAAAGCAGTTTAAAAACCAAGGGATAACCGTTACTCGCTTGTAACTAAATGATCTAATGTAGGTTGTCATTTATGGCGACAACCTGCGCCTTTTGAGATTGGCGCGCTAAAGCACGACCTACATGTGCGCAACACTACCAAACGATTTAAACGCTTGGGCAACTCAGCTCGAGCGTTTATTTTGGACCTTCCATTGTTTATTATACGCATCTTGCTCCCACTCTCTTTGTAGATTGAGAGGGGAAGCAATAAAGCTTTAACCTTAAACGTTCACCGTTGGGTTTCGTTGCTCTCAACCCAACCTACGGCGGTAAATTTAACATCGAGCTAGTCTGGCTTTTGCTAGGGCCTAGCCCTTGCAATTTTTTGCAACTCAATAGCACCCGACAAACTCCTAGTTTTACTGTCGATAAAATAATTTATTGTGCTTTAAACCTTTTATAATTCCTTTGCGACTAATTAATTAAATACATTCACACAACAGGTAACGTTATGAAGAAATTATTATTATTAACTGCATTGACGGCGTTTTTAAGCACACAGGCATTGGCAAAATCAGAACATCAAATAAATCACTCTTTTGCGCTTGATACACAAACTACATTAGATATTAGCTTTCCTGTGGGTAGCCTTGAAATCAATACTTACAATGGCAATGAAGTACAAGTCACGGTTGAATTAGAAGCAAAAAATAATGGCTGGTTTAATAACAATGATGACCTTGAAAGCCTAACCATTGATACTCAGCAAACGGGGAGTGAGCTGGCCCTAAGCTTGGATAACGACGATGTTCAACAAACATGGACTGTTACCGTGCCGCGCAGCCTAGCCGTCAATTTAGACTTGGGCGTGGGTGATATTGAAATCAATGATTTTGCAAATAGCGCTGATATCGAAGTTGGTGTTGGTGCTGTTCGCATTGATAGCCAAAGTGACGATTATAAGTCGATTTCGCTGGATAGCGGAGTGGGTGATACACGAATCTCAGGATTTATAAGTGATGCAAAAACAACCCGTAGAATGGTCAGCTCTGAAAGTGAATACTCAGGTAACGGCACCTATAAAGTGAAGGTTGAAGTGGGTGTTGGCGATATAAAAGTGAAGCATTAATCCCCTTCATCCATAATCACTTTAATTGCCCTTACTTAATGTTTCGATAAGGGCTTTTTTGATTGTCTCTAAGTTAATCGGTTTAAATACATGTGCATTTGCGCCTAATTGAACAGTCCGCTCAATATCCGCTTGCGATGTATTGGCTGTAACAACAATAATTGGCATGGTTAAGTTTAACTCTTGGCGAATAATTTCGATGGTTTTAAACCCATCCATAACTGGCATATTTAAATCCATAAACACTAAGTCATAACTGTTCTCTTCCACCTTAGCGGTCGCTATCAAACCATTTTCAGCCAGTTCGCTGGTATAACCTAGTCCCTTCAGCATTCCTTTAAGTATCATTGCGTTTAGCGGGTTGTCTTCCACAATAAGGCAATGTAAAAAAGCAGGTAATTGTTGTTGCGGTTGAGGCTTAAGCTGAATTGCAATGGGGAGCACTATGCTAACAAGCGCACCGTGCGGTTCGTTCTCTGAGAACTCTATGCTACCTTGTTGCATGTGTAAAATATGCTGAACACGTACCAATCCTATCTGCATGCCTTGAAAATGGTTATCTTGCTGGGTATGCTCACTAGTAGATAAATAAGGGTAGTAGTTTTTAAAGCCAACCCCTGTATCGGCAACAATGAATCTCAGTTGCTGTTTATTTTTAATTGATGCTTCAATAGTAATTTTACCCGAAGCCGTAAACTTTAATGCATTGGATAACACCTCACTAATGACTTGCTGCAAACGGCGATGATCCAATTCAACAATACAATCTAAGGAATCGGCTAAGTTTTTTTCTAGTATTAGCCCTTTTTCCTGACAAGCAAATTGATAAGACTGAATGACCGTATCAATTGACTCCCATAAGTTTGATTTGCTCGTTATTAGCGCCCATTGTCCCAAGCTCATTTGGTGAGCCTCGTTTAATTCATCTAAAATACTGAGTAGGCGATTTGAACAATAATGCGCCTGTTGTTTTAAAGTACCTTGCGCATCTGATACATTAAGCTCTTCAACTGAATGAAGTAACCCTTGCAATGGTGTTCTCAGCTCATGACCCGCTCTTGCGATAAAGCGCTGTTTGTTTTGGCTAATTAACTCTGCATGTTGTTTTTGTTTTTGATATTTATCAAGTGTGACTTTTATGTACTTTTCCATTGGTCTAAAAATGAATTTCAATTCAAAAAGTAACAAACATATAGTGAACAACCACACGCCTAACTCAATTTTAGACACCATAGTGACTTTACTATTTGATTGCTGTTCAAATAAACTAACTGCATGATCTAATTTAGATAAGAAAAGCTCAACCTCGTTAATATTAAAAACAGTCGGTATGTCCCTTTTGCTAATAGAATCTGATTGCAACACTTCGGTTGCAGCTGCTACAAACCGATCGCTTTGTTGTGCTAAATTGCTCGGCGTTAAAAAATAATAATCGTTAAGCTCATCACTAAGGAAGGTGTACTCGCCAGCGTTATTTGTTTGCAATAAAAAAGTATGTCCTTCTTTAAACGCTTTGACTGCTTGGTATAAAGAGTGTCGATGCTCCGCGTTATCCTGCTGGCTGATGACATTGACATGCCATGCTATTTTTTGCGAAAGCATTCGCTGCTTACCTGCGATATTAATCACTTGAGCATCATTTTTTTGGATAGACAGAAAAGACTGAAGGATTAAAGCCGCTGCCGTACTTAAAATCGCTATCGCCAACAAGGCAAGGCGATAACGTGTTCGAATGCTTGAAATTAATCCTACCATACTCCCCCCCTCGCTTTGATTTCATTTAATTGTAGTCCAGCAATACTAAAGTAACACTTTGTAAAAAATAAAAAACCCTGTCTTTAACAGGGTTTTTCATTGGCTTTGAAGGTGGAACGACTATTTAACGATTTTCTAGGCGATTATAGTCGAATAACCCATATTCAATTTGGCGATATTCTTTGGCAACATTATGCAAAATATCGCTATATTGCCAAAATTGAGGGTGTGTTCTACGAATCGCAAATTGACTCTTCAGCGCTCTGTAATCCGCTTCATCTTTAATTAACGGTAATTGGTGGGCAAAGCTTTCAACCTGCTGAGGGTTATTCAAATACCAGATTGCTTCAGGGTAGTCACCAATAAAGCCAGGTACAATCGTAACAGTGTCTTCAGCATACGCTCGTTGACCTTCCTCATTTAACAGACTGGAAATATTATAGTGTGCGTTATGATGGATTAAGGTGTATGCCTGATGCCCAGAACTTCCTTCTTTTACTAATACATAGGATATTTGAGGCAATAAATTAACCGCCTTTGCGGGCATATTATTTAATGTTTGCAAAGGATGTGGTACCGCTTTAAAGTCATAGCGAGGGCTCAATACTGGCTTTAACGCCTGTTTAATTAAACCGTATAACTCGTGTTGATGATCATTGGTTTTATAATCAATGCCTGTTGCTTGGCTAAAGCTTTCACCATATTTGAAAAAGTTAGTCAGGCTAGTATGCGATTTCCGATACCACGTGGCATTCAACTCTTTTCTCTGTTGCTTTGGTAACAACGCTAAAAAGTTTTGTTCACCTTCGAGCCTTAAAAAGTCCATATATAAACGGGTAATCAGTTGGTGCCCAATATTGCCATACACATCAAAGCCTGCCACTAGTAAATAATGGATACGTTCAAATAGTGCATAATCAAGGACCCACATAGTTTTTGGCTCTTGCCCTATAAACCCTTTAACAACCGTTGCACTATCAAAATGACGAAAAATAGTCAGTGCTGCATTGTCGTTAACACCTTCCCCTCGCCATAACAGGTCTGTCGTCAAATGCTCACCATCTTTAAACATTTCGTTGGCAAGCTTTACTTTCGCTTCAATATACGTGCTTTGGCGATTAGCGTATTTAACCCAACTAGAAATAGGTAAGGCGTTACTTTCTTCTGCCGCTGGTAATGCCAGTGCATCTTCATGTTGCAGCAGCATTTGGCCCACTTGGGGGGTTGCCGCTTTATCTGGATCGGCAAACGCCACCCAAAAATGATCGTTAATCACATTTAATGCTATTTGCCCACGGCACACGGGGCCTTTAATAAAACCCATAATAATTAATTCAGCTTCATCCAGCATAAACTGATATTTTGATTTTACCGGTATAACAGCGAAAGCCTTAAATGGGTTAGAGGCAACTTCAGGCTTGTAACTTGGCATTTTTTCAACCATATAATCAGGTTCGATAAACTGGCTGTAAATGCGCGCTAGCTTGGTATCATTAAGTGCAAGAGGTAAATGTGTTTTGGCTAAAATAGTGGAACGTTCATGCATCAAGCGGTAATAAACACGATCAACTTTTGGATCATCATACGGACGGCGTGTGTTAATAAGTTTAATTGCTTGCCCTGGTGGTGTACTTGAGCGTACTAGTTTGAAAAAGCTTTGTTCACCTTTTTGCTCAAAGTATATATGCGCTAAATACCAATGTTCGTATATATACCGTGCAGCCAGTTGATACTTTAAGCTGTCTTGATTTAAAAAACTTTCCCATCGTTGAGCTTGCGCAGTTGCCTCTTTACTAGGTGGCTTAATATGAGCCATTTTACCACCGCTTTTCAGCCACTTTTCCAGGTATTTAAACTCGCTTCGCGTAATACCTGGTAGGCCATAAGGCATACCTGCATGTGGTTGGCTTTTTGCTAAGCGGTCGAATTCTTCTATCCCCGTGCATAACTGAGAGCGATCGAGTGCAAAGTCAAATTCGTCGCCCAATACATCATCTTCAGGCAACGGTGAGCTCATTTTTAGCACTAAGCTGTTGTATAAAACACTGCCTGCTAAATTACCTTGCTCTGTTTGACCTCGTTCGTTTAGCACTGGTGAAAAGTTTTTATCTCGCCACCCTGCAGTATCTGTTGCATCATAGAGCAAGCGGCTAGGCTTAGATGCAAGTAAACGGGTGCCGTCATACACTAATTCTTTACTCAGCCCACGATCAATACCTTCAGGCGAAGATAACTTCAATTGGCAAGGGGCGTCGTAACAACCATGACAAACAACACATCGGTTATCTAATACAGGCTGTACATGCTGTAAAAACTCGCGTCCAGCGCCTGAATCATGCTCTACAATTCGCTGTTGTACATTTTCAGGCCCAAATAACTCATCATAATGAGCAGCCCCAAGGTATGCGCACCCTGTTAATATAATAGTCGCAACGCTGAGTAAAAAGGATTTTGCCATGCTATTACTCGTCCTCATCACCTAAGTCAAATGTTGGCATCATATCCATCTGCGGCGATACAAAGGTCATGTCATTGTCAGCATCTAACATTGCACTGAGTAATGGTCCGTGTGTCAGCGTCAATTGTGCTTGGTGAGCCGAGGTAGTTAGTGCGACAAACACATCACTCTGTGCATCTAGCTGGTACTCATTAATAGTGATCCCAATACTGCTATCAACACGTGGGTTTTGGCAAAGCTGAGTTAATAACTCATCGTCCAATACGATGGTTAGTAATAAGTCAGGCTGCTCTAAATCACGTTCGTTTAACGTTTCATCAAAAAGAAATAAAGGAAGGGTTAAATTACTATTTTGCTCTAATTCCATGTGCGGCTCTCTAAAAGGGGCTGTTTGGGCTTATATAAACAATAATTATAGCAAAAAAGAGGAGCAAAATGAGGGAAAGATGCTAATAGCGGCGCGCTTTAAACTCGCCACTATAAATATGAACAATGTTAGAACCCACTATCACCAAGGCAAGGTTTCACCGTTTGAGTGCCAAAACCCACCAGTATTGCCTAAGTTAAGTGCATCAATACGTTTAATTAAACGCTCAGCGGCTTGCTCTGGTGAAATATCACCTGCAAAGTTGACCATTTGAGTCTGGACAAAGCCCGGATGAAAAAGCCCCACTGCAATATTTTTACTTTTGAGCTCATGAGCAAGACTTACAGATGCGGCATTAAGCGCAGCCTTAGACATACGATAACCAATATAACCACCTGATCCATTATCGGCGATTGATCCCATGCGACTGGTGATCATCGCAACTTTCGCATCAACACCTAAACTATGAAGCAAGGCATGGGTAACCCTAATGGGTGCAACTGCATTAATTGCCAACTGCTGGTTAATGGCTGTAAAGTCCATATCTGCCATGCTTTCATTGTAAAACACACCGGCGTTATTTATTAGTAGATCAATTTTATGACCATGCAACTGGTTTTGCAGCGTTACAATATCGCCCTCATTTGCAACATCAATATTACTAATGACTGTTACATCGAGCGCTTTTAACTCATCACTTGGCTGGCGAACGATTGCTGTAACCTGATAGCCTTTTGCTAAGTATTGCTGACATAAATTTAAGCCAATACCTCTATTTGCGCCTGTAATCACCACGTGCTTTGTCATAAGTTAGCTCCAATAAAAAAATGATAATAATGAACTTGGGGCAAACAAAAATAAAAAAAGCGCCGTAGCGCTTATTTTGGTAAATTTATAAAATGAAATGCGCAAACTAACCGCATTTAACATCATCCATTGCTGAGGTCATAATTGAAAACACTGCCCCTTGCGGGTCTGTTATTACACTAAAACGCCCCACCTCAGGGATATCTGTAGGTGGGACACACACTTCACCGCCTAGTTGTTTTGCCCTTGTTGCTGCCTCATCACAATTACTGACTGCAAAATAAATCATCCAATGAGCAGGAATATCAGCTGGCCACTCTTCGGTCATTTCAATCATGCCTGCAACAGGCTTGCCTGCTATATTAAACAAAGTGTAATCCATGCCTTCCATAGGCTTAATTTCACTTTCCCAGCCTAATAGTTTGCAATAAAACTCGCGGCTTTTTCCACCATCTCTACTGGCCAGCTCGTGCCAATACGGTGTGTTTAACTCACCCAAACGCTGGCATCCAACATGTTGGTTGCCTTGCCATAAGGCAAACATAGCGCCGCCAGGTTCGTTTATAAGCACCATACGGCCCGCATCCATAACATCATGAGGGCCTGCAACTATCTCAGCGCCCAATTGTTTGGCTTTTGTCGCTAGGGCATCAACATCGTCAACGGCAATATACGTGAGCCAGTGGCTTGGCACATCTGCCACTTTTTGCTCTGCTGGCATCTGATACATGGCAGCAACATCGTCACCTTGTTTTTGCAACATGGTGTAATATAAATCGTCCCCTATCGGTTGATCATCATTCCCCCACTCAAACAGCTCAGTGTAAAACGCTTTACCCTCAGCCCAGCTGTGCGTACATAGTTCTGACCAACAAAATACGCCGTGAGGATGATTTACTTTTTGTGCGCCCATGGTTTTCTCATTATTTGATGTTGATACACTAAAGTTAAAGGAGGAAACTTTATTTTACCAGTTTTAAAAGCAAACTAATTACCCAAATAATATCCGTGCGCGTATTAATGATGATGATGATTGCTTTTTAATGCCTTGCCATTAGTGTCATAAAAGCCCGTTGCGCCATGCTCAACAAAGCCGAGATTAATCATTTTTGCTAAAAATGGGTCACTTTCATTATCACCAATGTCCGCATAGTCGGTTGTCTGGTACTTATCCCAATTGGCAAACTGTTCAAGCACGGTTTGTTTGTTAAAGCTCACTGATTGTAAGGACGTTATGCGACTATAGTTAGCCGTATTAACCTGCATTGATTCGACTAATTGCTGATTACTCAGCCAGACAACCTCTATAACGGTATCAGCTTGCTTTAGGTAATAGCGTTGCTTTTTATCACACCCTTCCCCTTGCTCACTTTGCAATTGCATTTTTGCTAAAAGCTGATCACTGACTAATTGGTATTTACTACTGAAGTCTTGACTACCCTTTACTTCAGAAGGTTGATATTCAATACCCCGCTTTGCCTGTGTAAAGTAGCGAATAGGGCGTATTTGCTGATTACTTAACTGGCGCCAAAGCTCAACCAATTGTTCACTTTGTTGTGCAACTTGGCGTGGTGTACGCCACAATGTGAATGACTGCTCATTTTTAGGCAATTTTTGGCTAGTTTGCTCACTCACTTTATAACTAGCTTGTAGGTATTGGTTATCGGCTTTGCACTCAACGGCACTAGCGAATGGGCTTAACAACACCATAGATAAAATAATTGATTTCATAGAGTTTATTTTCTTTGATTAGATTAGGTATAACTGTATCGCGTTGATTTGGCATATTTATGACAAGAGCAACTCAGGTGAGTTGCTCTTTAATTATGTATTTACAGATGATTACTTAGTTAACTTTGCATCTGCGTTTTTAACAAGGTCACCGGCATAATCCATTACATGGAACAGGAAGCTTTGTTCATTTGTGCCTGTCACAAGATGTGCACCTGGGCCTATTGCATAAACACCTACATCTTCACCAGCATGAGTTTCTGAACCTAGTGGCACAGTTGCTTCTTGATGAAAGCCTGGGCTCATTGTATCGACTGACGTTAAGTCAAAGCGACCCACAGCTGGTCCCTCAAGGTATGACGCATCTGCATTCGTTTCGTCACCTAAATCCCTGTAACCAAGGCCATTAGTATAGCCAACTGTAGTGTATGGCATGCCGTCTGCAGCCATGCTTGGCTCAGTCTTACCCACCGCAACCACTTTTCCTAAAATTGGGTTACCACGCTTTGGATAGCCTGCAATAGTAAATACATGGCTGTGATCAGCGGTAACGATGATCAACGTATCTTCGATACTGGTTTTATCCATAGCCACTTGTACTGCTTTTGATAACTCAATAGTGTCATTTAACGCATTGTAAGCATTGCCTGCGTGATGAGCATGGTCAATTCGTCCGGATTCAACTGTAAGGAAAAAGCCTTTATCGTTATTATCAAGGACATCAATCGCTTTGGCGGTCATTTGTGATAATGAAGGTTCACCAGCGATATCATTCGCACGGTCTGCTTCGTATTGCATATGCGATTCATTGAATAAGCCAAATACTTGTGAAACACTTTCTGTATCTAGATTATCGAACCCAGCTTGGTCCATCACATATTGGCCCGTTGGGTATTTTTCTTGCCACTCAGCGGTTAAATCGCGCTCATCCGTGCGGTCACCTTCAACGGCACTCATCGCATCAGCAGAGTTAAATGCCGCATCTTTTGGTAAAAAGTGACGACGCCCACCACCCATAACCACTTCAAGACCATTTACATCAATACCCGCAAAGCGTGCCTCTAAGTTGGCTTCAAAGTTAACCAGCTGAGAGGCAATATCTTCACAGCCACCTGTTACGGCATCTTCAGGCATATCTGAAACATCTTCCCAATTACGATCCGCAGATTTTGCATATGTCGCTGCAGGTGTTGCATGGGTAATACGCGCTGTCGATACAATACCTGTTGCTAAACCATTAATTTCAGCAAGTTCAGTCGCAGTAACCAGCTCATTACCGGCTACGGTTGAACACACGCCACGCTCGATATCTTCATCTACACCAATCACGCCTACATCCGTTTTTACACCCGATGCCATTGCTGTCATGGTGCCTGCTGAATCAGGAGTTTGTGCATCTACATTATACGTTTTAGAAAAACCAGAAAATGGCATAGTGTCAAAGCTTAGTAGGTGTTCTTCACCCATTTTGCCTTCAAGCTGACCTGCAAGAATACGTGCCGCTGTCACGGTTGATACGCCCATGCCATCGCCCACAAACAAAATGATATTTTTTGCTTTGCCTGATTCTTTTACTATTTTTTCAATATTGTCTTGGCTAGTTGCCATCTTCACTTTTGCATCTTTAAACCATTGGTTAGTCGATAAATTTACTAACTGCTGAGGTGTTAAAGAGCTTGCTGGATCATTACATGTAACCGTAGTCCTTAATACTTCATCGGCATCTAGCTCACCGTTACGATTGGTATCTTCACCTTCAAGCTTTTCGGTGCCGCCATTGACGCACTGCTCAGAGCCTACTGGCAAAGTGTTATTTACAACGAGAGTTTTATAATCTTTATCGTCGTCTGAGCAGCCAGTTAAAGCGACAACCACTGCTAAAGATAATAGGTTTAATTTTTTCATGTTAGCCGCCATTATTGTTTAATTAATTCGAGTGCTTGATTAACTAAGTGGAACACTACATTTTGCTCTACTACACCTTGCGCAAGTTGTGCACCAGGTCCTTTGGCATGAAGTGTAATGTCTTCACCTGCATGCGTTTCAGAGCCAAGTGGTACCGTTGCCTCTTGGTGAAAGCCAGCACGTGTTGTATCAATAGTGGTTAAATCATGACGGCCAACATTAGGGCCTTCAAGGTAAGCAGCATCTGCGTTTGTTTCATCACCTAAATCTCTAAAGCCTAGGCCATTTGCATAACCTACCGTTGTATAAGGCATGCCATCTGCAGCAAGTGATGGGTCTTCTTTACCTACAGCAACAACTTTACCTAAAATTGGGTTACCGCGCTTTGGGTAACCTGCAATCGTAAATACATGGCTGTGATCAGCAGTTACTAAAATGAGCGTTTCTTCAGGGTTAGTATTATCAACCGCGGCTTGAACTGCTTTAGCAAATTCTATCGTGTCGTTTAACGCGTTATACGCATTACCAGCATGGTGAGCGTGGTCAATACGACCTGACTCCACCGTCAGAAAGAATCCCTTTTCATTGTTATCTAAGATATTAATAGCTTTCTCTGTCATTTCAGATAACGAAGGTTCACCTGCGATATCATTCTCACGGTCTGCCTCATACTGCATATGTGATTCATTAAATAACGCCAATACTTGTTTTGTATCCGCTGATATCGCTTCAAAACCCGCTTTATCCATGACATATTGACCATCTGGATAATTTGCTTGCCATTCAGCCGTTAAGTCACGTTCATCTGTTCTATCACCTTCAACTTCACTCATTGCATCGGCTGAATTGAAAGTAGCATCTTTAGGGAGAAAGTGACGACGTCCGCCACCCATTACCACGTCAATACCATCAACATCTGTCCCTAGGAATCTTGCCTCTAAGTTTTTCTCAAAATTCACTAGCTGCGATGCAATATCTTCACAACCAGCGGTCACTGCACCTTCAGGCATATCTGATACATCTTCCCAATTACGATCTGCTGACTTAGCGTAGGTTGCAGCTGGTGTTGCATGGGTAATACGTGCTGTAGATATAACGCCCGTTGCTAAACCTTTAATTTCAGCCAACTCTGTTGTAGTGATCAACTCATTACCAAAAACAGTTGAGCAATCACCCCGCTGAATATTTTCATTCACACCAATAACACCCACATCTGTTTTAACACCCGATGCCATTGCCGTCATAGTACCCGCAGAGTCTGGAGTTTGCGCATCCACGTTATATGTTTTTACTTGAGCAGAGTAAGGAAACGCTTCAAAGCTGAGCAGCCCTTCTTCACCCAGTTGACCATCACGTTGGCCCGCTAAAATACGTGCAGCGGTTAACGTTGAGACACCCATACCATCACCCACGAACAAGATGACATTTTTTGCTTTCGTTAGTTGTTCTTCTTGAGCTTGGCTTTGCTTGGTAGCAAGGGTCGTTTGAGCACTTTCATACCACTGGCTTTGTGTTTGGCTTTGCGGTAAGACACCTGCATTTGCTGCTGCAGATAATACCAATGTAAACCCAATTGCAGTCGCAATTTTATTGATTTTCATTCTAAATCCCGTCTCTATGTTTTTGATATAGAATCGTTAGCCCCAATAGGGGATGAGTTAATGTACGGGAAGAATATTAATGAGGGTTTGTGAAACTAACGGTAATTATCAATGACAATGAGGTTAAGAAAAAAAGTAATATTTATGAAAATCAACAAGATAGATATGATATACCATAACAATTCTACACTGAATAAAGTGCCCTTCAAGTTCGTATAAACGAACCTGCATGAACTATTACATAGGTAGTCGAGCGCGAGCGATAACGCTGTCTGGCATTTTTTGCGCCAGCTGGCTCAATGCACGTTCTATTTTTTTATGCATGGCTTTATCTGCCACCATTGAATGGAATAACCAACGGTAAGCGTCTTCATAATCACGGGGGCTGCCATAGCCATCATTAAATAGCTTTACTAGTCTTAATTGTGCTTTTAAGTTGCCTTGTGCCGATGCCTCACGCAGGTATGTGACTGCCATTGTTTTATCTTTTTGTACTAATTGGCCAACATCGTAGTAACGACCCAATTGCTCTAACGCTGCCGCCAACCCCTGACTAGCCGCTTGACGCATATAATAAACACCCAGCTCAACATTACGGTCAACGCATACGGCATAAGCAAGCATATCACCGTATAAAAATTGATAAGACGGCAGTGCCATTTTATTGGCTCGCGCTTCGATATCTTGCACTAACTGGCAATCATCTGCCTTTACGCGCGCTAAATGTGCATTTTTATTGATCAGTGCCAACAATTCAGTCTCAGTGTATAAAGGCACAGCAGCTAACGGCTCTTCTGCTTTAACATCGCTTACATACAGCATTGAGAACACCACTAATGATAAACAAGACAACACACGCATTTTAGTCACTTTAAATTTAAAACCATCTTAATAAAGTTTATACAAAGATCGTTCCATATTGAATTAAAGATACAAAAAAAGCTGCACTAGGCAGCTTTTTTAGCTCAATAAGTATTTAAGCAAACGGATTGCGTAATACCATTGTTTCTACACGGTCTGGACCGGTAGAAATAATATCAACAGGCACACCTGTGATTTCTTCAATACGCTTGATGTAATCAAGCGCTGCTTGTGGTAACTGCTCAACAGACGTCGCGCCGACTGTGTTTTCAGACCAACCAGGCATTTCTTCATACACTGGTGTTACTTTCTCGTAACCTTCAGCAGCAAGTGGCGTTACGTTAGTCACTGTGCCATCTTCAAGCTTGTAGCCTGTACAGATTTTTAGCGTTTCTAAACCATCAAGTACGTCTAGTTTAGTTAAACAGAAACCTGAGATTGAGTTAATTTGTACCGCACGGCGCATTGCCACTGCATCTAACCAACCTGTACGACGAAGACGACCAGTCGTTGCACCAAATTCATGGCCAACTGTCCCTAAGTGCTTACCAATTTCGTCTTGTTTATCAACACCATCGTAAAGCTCTGTTGGGAAAGGACCAGAACCTACACGTGTTGTATATGCTTTAATAATACCTAACACATAATCAAGGTTTAATGGACCAAAACCAGCACCCGTTGCAACACCACCGGCAGTCGTATTAGACGATGTTACATATGGGTAAGTACCGTGATCGATATCGAGTAATGTGCCTTGAGCACCTTCAAACAAGATATTATCACCAGCAAGACGAGTTTGATCTAGTAATTCAGTAACATCAACAACCATTGCTTTTAGAATGTCAGCAACAGCCATTGCATCGTCAAATGTCTTTTGGAAGTCAACAGCCTCAACTTTGTAGTAGTTAACTAATGTGAAGTTATGGTACTCCAATACTTCTTTAAGTTTTGCTGCAAACAATTCAGGATTGAATAAATCACCGATGCGTAAACCACGACGGGCTACTTTATCTTCGTAAGCTGGACCAATACCACGACCTGTAGTACCGATAGCTTTATTACCACGTGCTTTTTCACGGGCTACATCTAATGCGATGTGGAAAGGCAAAATTAGCGGACATGCTTCACTGATCAATAAACGATCGCGTACTGGTACGCCACGTTCTTCAAGCATGCCAATCTCTTTCATTAGCGCTTCTGGTGAAACTACAACACCATTACCAATCACACATTTAACATTGTCACGTAATACACCCGATGGAATAAGGTGTAAAACTGTCTTTTCACCGCCGATTACTAAAGTATGCCCTGCATTGTGGCCACCTTGGTAACGAACTACTAAAGATGCTTTGTCTGTAAGGAGGTCAACTACCTTACCCTTACCTTCGTCACCCCATTGGGTGCCTAATACAACAACGTTTTTGCCCATTGTAAATTCACTTAGAAAAAATTAGGACGAGATTTTACCAGAAAATGAGGGCAAAGATCACCCCGTTTAGGTTATTTTTTCTGCGAGAAACAAAAGCAACACCTACATTATAAATTAACTAGTTGAATAACATTAAGTTATTCATAAAAATTTCGTTTTACTAAAAGAAAAACCCTGCATATACAGGGTTTGGATTTGGTCATCTGATGAAGGAGAAATTACTGCGCAGCAGCACCCTTCATGTATTTAAAGAAATCGCTGTCTGGTGATAATACCATCACATCTTGCTTACCTTTAAATGTTTGCTTATAGGCTTCTAACGAACGAACAAAGCTAAAGAACTCAGCATCTTTATTATAAGCATCTGCGTAAATAGCGGCTGCCTGCGCATCGCCGGCACCACGAACAGAACGAGCATTTCGCTCTGCATCAGCAAGCATAACTGTTACACGACGGTCAATATCAGCACGAATAGTCTCAGCTTTTTCTTGACCCTCAGAGCGGTGCTCTTTTGCAACAGCAGTACGTTCTGCACGCATACGTTGGAAAATAGAGCTACTTACTTCTTGTGGTAAATTGATTTGCTTAACACGTACATCAAGCACTTCAATACCCAGTTCTTGTGCGCTTTCAGAGGCTTGTACTAATGCTTCTGCCATCAATTCACTTCGCTCACCAGATACAATTTCACGAATAGTACGTGAACCAAAGTTTGTACGCAGGCCATTATTCACTTTTTGCTTTAGTAGTGTTTCAGCATATTGCTTATCACCACGAGCGCGTAAGTAAAATGCACTAAAGTCGTTTACACGCCATTTCACAAATGAGTCAACGATTAAGTCTTTTTTCTCACTGGTTACAAAGCGATCCGGTGCACCATCTAATGTCTGAATACGTGCATCAATACGACGTACTTGACTGAAAAAAGGTACCTTGAACTGTAAGCCAGGGCTGTAAACAATGGCTTTATCGTCACTGTCTTTTTGTACCTTACTGAATAGCATCACAATTGCTTTTTGCCCTTCTGGTACAACAAATACCGACGAAAATGACAATACAACGGCAGCTAATAATAGAACTAAACTAAAGTTTTTCATTACGCTTATCTCCCGTCGTTAAAGCGATCTGCGCTAAAGCGGTCTGAACTTGAGTTCACAGTGCTATTGCGTGATGTGTTTATTTTATTACGTAAGTCGTTTATATCACTTGAACTTGGTAACGCTACACGAGTAGCTGTGCCTTGTTTTTCCATGATTTTATCAAGCGGTAAATACATCATGTTATTACCACCTTTCACATCGACTAGCACCTTAGAGCTATTACCTAGCACTTCTTGCATTGTATCAATGTATAAACGTTCACGTGTTACTCTTTTAGCTGCTTGATACTCTGGTAATAATTTCTCAAAACGAGCCACCTCACCTTGCGCTTCTAAAATGATACGTTCGCCATAACCTTCAGCTTCTTGTGTCATACGCGTAACTTGACCACGTGCACGCGGTTCAATCTCACGGGCATACGCTTCAGCTTCACGAATAAAACGTTGTTCATCTTCTTGTGCAGCAATAGCATCATCGAAGGCGTCTTTTACTTCAGCCGGTGGGCGTGAATCTTTAAAGTTCACATCAGTTACGACTAAACCTAAGTTGTACGGTTCGATGATTTGGTCAAGCTCATCCCATGTTTGTTGACGCACAATTTCACGGCCATTTGTTAATACTTGGTCCATTTTAGAATGACCAACAACATAACGTAGCGCGCTTTCTAGTGCTTCTTCTAAGCTAGAGTCAGCATTTGTGACACTGAACTTGTAAAGGTAAGGGTCAATAACACGGTACTGAACCTGAAACTCAACGCTTACTACGTTTTCGTCTTCAGTCAGCATAAAGCCTGATGTTGATAATGAACGAACGGCCTCAATATCCACTGGAATAACCGTTTCAATAAACGTCATTTTCCAACGAAGACCAGGTTGCGCAATTCGGTCATATTGACCAAATTGTAAAACAATACCGCGCTCGGCTTCTTTCACTGTGTAAATACCACTTAATGCCCATACAATTGCAGCAATAATGAGCACGAAAGATAAACCGGCTCCACCAAGCCCACCGCCGTCTTTGCCGGATTTATTACCGCCAAACAAGCCGCCAAACTTATTGCTGAATTTACGGAACACCTCGTCTAAATCAGGTGGGCCTTGATCACGTCCGCCTTTTTTGTTCCACGGATCTTTGTCATTGCCATTATTACCCGGTTCATTCCAGGCCATAGCTATACTCCATTGTTATCTAAATAATTTAGGTAATTGTATCAAATCTACCAAATATACCGCCATTCTCATACTAAAAACGACGACGTACAGTAAATTTTTACTTTTATAAAATAAATGAATCAATCTCCGGTCCAAACTCTTTCTTCAGTTTGTTCCATTCAACCATTGGCATACGTGTGGTCAACAACCACTGCCCGTGTTCATCAAAATCTTCTTCATGTACAGCGTTTAAACTAAACAATGAAGCACGCAAGCGCCCATATTGCGGTGCAAGCTTAAGTGTATGTGCGAACATCTTTTTCGCAAGCAGCTCACTTATTGCCTCTGATAGTAATTCGCAGCCTAGGCCACTTTGAGCTGACAACCATACTCTTATAGGCATGCCTTCGTCATCACGATCAATTCGAGGCGCAACATCTTCCAGCGCATCAATTTTATTATAAACGAGTAATTGCGGCACTTCATCGGCCTCAATCTCTTTTAAAACCGATTGTACCTGTTCTATATTTTCTTTGCGACGTGCATCTGCCACATCAACAACATGTAATTGTAAATCAGCTTCACGTGTTTCAGTCAGCGTCGCTTTGAACGCAGCGACTAAGTCATGAGGTAAATGACGAATAAAACCAACCGTATCAGCAAGAATAACTGAACCTACATCGCCTATTTCAAGCTTGCGTAATGTCGGGTCCAGAGTTGCGAACAGCTGATCGGCAGCATAAACATCTGAATTCGTAATACGATTAAATAGAGTCGATTTACCTGCGTTGGTATAGCCAACTAAAGAGACTGTTGGAATTTCATTTCGGTTTCGTGCACGACGCCCTTGCTCACGCTGCACGGCTACTTTGTCTAGGCGCGCACGGATACTTTGAATGCGGGCACGTAATAAACGTCTATCCGTTTCAAGCTGTGTTTCTCCGGGTCCGCGAAGACCAATACCGCCTTTTTGGCGTTCAAGGTGGGTCCAACCGCGTATTAAACGAGTCGACATGTGACGCAATTGTGCCAACTCAACTTGCAGCTTACCTTCATGAGTACGCGCTCGTTGAGCAAAAATATCAAGTATCAGGGTCGTTCTATCAAGCACTCGACACTGGCAAACAAGCTCTAAATTACGCTCTTGAGAGGGTCTGAGTTGGTGATTAAATATGACGACATCTGCATTGTGGATTTTGACAATCTCAGCAATCTCTTCTGCTTTACCGCTACCGACGAATAGTTTCGGATGTGGTGATTGACGGCTGCCTTGCACAACCGCCAAACTGCTAACACCAGCAGAAGATACTAACATTTCCAGCTCATGAAGATCTTCACGATCTCCTTCTTGAGGAAAGTCAATATGGACTAAGACTGCCTGTTCGCCGGCTTTATAACGGTCAAACAAGCATTACGCTCCTAATTTAAAAATTTCCAGGTTCTGGCTGCTCATCACCCTCTTCACTTCCTTGTACACCTTGGAAGTTAACTGCGCGAGCAGGGACTACTGTAGAAATAGCGTGTTTATACACCATTTGATTTACTGTGTTTTCTAGTAAAATTACAAATTGGTCAAAAGACTGGATCTTACCTTGTAGTTTGATGCCATTAACCAAAAAGATTGATACTGGAATACGCTCACGACGTAACGCATTCAAAAATGGGTCTTGTAACGATTGGCCTTTTGCCATGTTATTATCCTTCGTTCTAGGTGTTATTATAATTAAGTGGCTGAACTCATTTAACAAAGCTAAAAAACATTCAACTACTACTAGCTTAGCGAACTTACAACACGTTGCAAGTTTTCTTCATCACCGGTCGTTAACCAAGTTACCTCAGGCCAGCTTCTCAACCAAGTCAACTGACGTTTAGCAAGTTGTCGAGTGGCTGCAATACCGCGAAACACCATGTCATCATAGTTTGTCTCGCCAGCAATGTAATCCCACATTTGTCTATACCCTACACAACGAATTGAGGGTAAGTTTGGGTGTAAATCCTTACGTTGATATAGGGATGAAACTTCTTTTTCAAACCCCTCATCAAGCATTATTTTGAACCTATGTGCTATACGTTCATGTAAATCAGCGCGATCATCGGGTGCAATTGCAAATTGATGAAACGTATAAGGTAATTTGGGCTGTTTTTCTTTTTGCAGCTCAGTCATTGTTTTACCTGTTAAACGATACACTTCTAAGGCACGATTAATGCGCTGCGAATCATTTTCACTCATTTTTTCTGCTGCTTGTGGGTCTACCTCTGCAAGCTCTTTATAAAGTGCAGGCCAACCATGCTGATTTGCCTGGGCTTCAAGCTCAGCACGCACATTAGGGCAAGCCTCAGGCAGCGGCGATAAACCGTCAATCAACGATTTAAAGTACATCATTGTACCGCCAACAAGCACGGGTACTTTACCTTGTTTATGAAATTGATCAATTTTTTCAATCGCATCACGGCGAAAGTCAGCGACAGAGTAACTTTGTGCAGGATCAATAATGTCAATAAGGTGGTGCGGCGCCAATGCCAGTTCTTGTGCATCAGGTTTTGCTGTACCAATATTCATATCTTTATACACTAAGGCTGAATCAACGCTGATTATTTCGGTTTTTAAATGCTGACAAAGCTCAATAGCCAGTGCAGTTTTGCCTGCGGCTGTTGGACCCATTAAAAATATGACCGGTAAATTACTCAACGCGTTGACCCTAATCTAGCTGTGTTAAATAGTGATGTAAGTCTATTTTAACCGCTTTTGATCGCAAACGCTGAATTGTTTGCGGATTATTTTTCATTTGTAATAACTCAGCTGCAAAAGCATTGCTCGTGAAGTAGCGCTCAGGAACATGGCTTCGTTGCCATTTCAACCAGCTTTCTAGGTTTTCAAATTGGTTTTTACATGCTTGCAGTAAAAATTCAAGCGCCTGATTAACATCGAGTAAATACAAGCTACACGGTAATTTTTTTACCATCACAAACTGTTTTTCTATAACCAGCTCAAACCCTAATAGTGTAAACCATGATTGCTGTTCAGTTAGATTGTTTAAATCCTCTTTGGCTAAATTAATCCGAACTGGTAATAGTAAAGCCTTACCTTCAAGACTTGCATGCTCACTAATCAACTGCTGCCAATGATCAACCAATGCATATTTGAAGTGGGAACAATACACCTGCTGCTGCTCGCTAAATACACAACTCCCGTCCTGCTGCACCAGTAACGAGGTAGCATTGACTGTGCTCGCAACCACTGGCGTTTGATCTAAGGCAGGGGCTACGGCTCGATCAAAATGTGCGGCATGTTGCTCACTCACTCCCTGGTAAAATGAATTTACGTCGTGGAAAGTGGTTTTGCTCTCTTTTGCTTCAGGGGTTCGCCCTCCCATTGAAGCTGAGCGAGCATCCCCTGACGTTCCCCCCGTATAACCACTCCCCGTGCTTGGCTGCAAAGGTGTTTTTGGATAATCAAATACATCTCTTTGCTGCTCATGTGGGTCAACTGCAGGCGAATAGCGGTCACTGCCTGGTGTATTTAAATGTGAAAAATCATCTTGTAACGGTACCACAACTTGTTTGACCGCTTGTAAAATAAAGTCATGCACTAAGCGGCCTTGATGAAAACGTACTTCATGCTTTGCCGGGTGCACATTGACATCCACTTGCCGTGGGTCAATATCAATGTATATGACAAATCCAGGAAGCTCTTCTTGACCTGCAACTTCTTCAAACGCTTGTCGAATAGCGTGAAGAATGAGCTTATCGCGCATCATGCGATTATTTACATAGGTATATTGAATCGTATTCGTTGACCCTACAGGCAACACCCATCCGTGTAATTGTAAACCAGTATCTCCAGATTCAATATATAAGCCTTGTTCTGCAAACGCTTTACCCGCCACTTGCGACACCCGGGTAATCGCTTGAGCAGGATCAGTTTTAGCACGGTACTGGCGCACAACTTTAGCGTTATGCGTTAAGGTAATTGATACATCAAAGCGACTCAATGCAATTCGCTTTATTAGTTCATCAATATGATTAAACTCGGTTTTTTCGGTGCGTAAAAATTTGCGCCTAGCAGGTGTATTAAAAAACAAATCTTTGACTTCAATGGTAGTGCCATCAGGGTGAGCTGTTGGCTTAATCTGCACTGCCATATCGCGGCCTTCAGCACAAGCTTGCCACGCGGCCTCTTGCGCTTTAGTCTTCGAACTAAGCGTCAACCGAGACACTGAACTTATTGATGCTAAGGCTTCACCACGAAAACCCAATGAACAAATATTTTCTAAATCATCCAGTGATTTTAATTTACTCGTAGCATGACGCGACAGCGCTAGTGTCAGTTCGTCTTTATTAATACCTGAGCCATTATCACGAATGCGAATGAGTTTATGACCACCCCGCTCAATATCTATTTGTATACGTGTAGCCCCTGCATCTAAGCTGTTCTCAACCAACTCTTTAACAACAGACGCTGGTCTTTCAACGACTTCACCGGCTGCAATTTGGTTAGCTAATCGCGCGGGTAAAATTTCAATACTCATACTGTTCCTAACGAATTAGCTTTGCGGAATATTCAGCTCTTGGCCGATAAATAAGGTGTTTGATTTGAGTTTGTTTACGCGTTTTAATTTATTCACACTCACCCCATAGCGACTTGCAAGTAAGCTTAATGACTCCCCAGAGCGGACTTTATGTGTGGTCGGCTGTTGTGATTTTAATGATGCAAATAACGAGTCATCCGGTGGGTTTTTTAGGTAATAATTTTTCAACGAAGTAAAAATGGCTTTAGCGAGCCGTTCTTGATAATCGGCTGTTTTCAATAAACGCTCTTCGCGTGGATTAGAAATGAACCCCGTTTCAACCAAAATTGACGGAATATCGGGCGATTTTAATACACCAAAGCTTGCCGCTTGTGGTCGTTTTTTATGCATTTTGGCCACTTTTTTTAGTTCATACATCACTTCTTCTGCAACGCTAAAACCTGTTTTCATTGAGTGGTCCATCGACATATCAAGTAATGCTTGTGCTAAGTACTTCTCGCTGGCAGTATTTTTTATCACGCCAGCAGCTCCGCCTAGGAGCTCTGAATGTTTTTCTTTATCCTCAAGCCATTTACCTATTTCAGAGTTGGCACGGCGCAGCGACAATACCCATACAGATGCCCCACTTGGCTGGGGGCTGGTAAATGCATCAGCATGGATTGATACAAAAAAGTCTGCTTTTTTCTCGCGTGCACGACTCGTTCGGGTGTTCAAATTAACAAAGTAATCACCTCGGCGAACCATTCTCGAAATCATGCCTTTTTCGGCATCAATCATCCGTTCTAAACGTTTTGCTATTTGCAATGTAATCGTTTTCTCATAGGTGCCTGATGGCCCTATCGAGCCTGGATCTTCGCCACCATGACCTGCATCAATAGCAATCACAATATCGCGTGCTTTATTAAGCTCTCGCTTTTTAACGGCAGTATTGCTGGTTTTTACGGCTGGTTTAGCTTGTTCTTTATTATACAAATCAACAACTAAACGGTTTTTATAAGGACCCGTTGGCGCCAAAGCAAAGAGCACAGGTTTCACTGCCCCCTTTAATTCAAAAACAAAGCGAACGCCTTTACGGTTTTTAGCCTTAGAGTAGCGTAGCTTACTCACAATTTGATGTTTAGTGGGAATGCTGGGTAAGTACTTAATTTTGTCTGTGTTTTCAAGGTCGACAACGAGACGCAAAGGGCTCTTAAGCATGAAATAGCTGAAGTCAGGTTTGTCGTTTAGATCAAATACCACACGGGTGCTATCTGGAGATGGCCAAACGCGCACACTGTTAATCGCATTTTGTGCGGCAATCCCAAAGCTCATCACACTGAGCAAACAAACACACACCCAATAAACTACAACTCGATTCATTAGACCCATTACACCTTTTGTTTATTTTTGATTTAACTTTGCAGTAATTGCCTTGCCACGCTCGCTAACACTGTGAATTTCAATCTCTCTCGCTTCGCCAACATAGCGCATTGTAATATCTAAATCCGGTGTAGGAATAAACTCACCACCTTTTTCAGGCCATTCAACAACACAAATCGCTGTTGGTGAAAAATAATCGCGGATCCCCATAAACTCAAGCTCTTCTGGGTCTCCTAAACGATACAGATCAAAGTGGTAAACATGAGTATTTGCAAGCTCGTAAGGTTCAACTAATGTATAGGTTGGACTTTTTACTTTACCTTGATGACCAAATCCTTGCACGATACCGCGCGTTAATGTAGTTTTCCCTGCACCCAAATCACCGTGTAAATAGATGACGGCGCCCTGCTCTATTAAATTAGCAAGCTTATTACCCATTGCAACTGTCGCTGCTTCATCAGCAAGTTGAAAACCAACACTTTGGGCCATTACTACCTCATGAAAAATATATAAAACAACACCCTTAATCATACCAGATTATTTTTGTATGGCGAGCGCGCCGATCTTATTGAATTTCAGACACAAAAAAACCGGCAAAGTTGCCGGTTTTTTTACTAATAAACGGTTATAACACGTTTATAAGCCTAATTTCTTCTCAAGATAGTGGATGTTAGTGCCACCGTTTTGGAAGTTTTCATCGGCTAGAATACGTTTATGCAAAGGCGTATTTGTTTTAATGCCATCAATTACTAGCTCATTCAATGCATTACGAGCACGTGCAATAGCAACATCACGATTCTCACCATACGTGATTAGCTTACCAATCATTGAATCATAATGTGGTGGTACTTTGTAGTCAGCATAAATATGGCTATCCCAACGTATACCTAAACCACCTGCAGGATGAAAACGTGTAATTTTACCCGGAGATGGAATAAACGTTTCAGGGTCTTCAGCATTAATACGACATTCGATAGCATGGCCACGAATGACCACATCATCTTGTGTGAATGACAACGGTTGACCGGCAGCAATTTTTAACTGCTCTTTAATTAAATCAACACCAGTAACCATTTCAGTGACAGGGTGTTCAACCTGAATACGCGTATTCATTTCAATGAAATAGAACTCGCCGTTCTCATATAAAAATTCAAACGTACCCGCACCGCGATAACCAATTTCGATACACGCACGTGTACAGCGTTCACCAATGAACTTGCGCACTTCAGCCGTAATACCTGGCGCTGGCGCTTCTTCAACTACTTTTTGATGACGACGTTGCATTGAACAATCACGCTCACCTAAGTGAACCGCATTGCCTTGACCATCAGCCAATACTTGAATTTCGATATGACGAGGGTTTTCAAGGAATTTTTCCATGTAAACCATACTATTACCGAAAAACTGCTTTGCTTCTTGTTGCGTCAGCGCAATTGAATCAATAAGTTCAGCTTCGCTGCGTACAACACGCATACCACGACCACCACCGCCGCCAGCAGCTTTGATGATTACCGGGTAGCCGATACGCTTAGCAATTTGCATATTGCGTTCTTTGTCATCTGATACTGGACCGTCAGAACCTGGAACACACGGTACACCTGCTTTACGCATCGCACTGATTGCCGATACTTTATCGCCCATCAAACGAATTGTATCGCCTTTTGGACCGATAAAAACAAAACCACTTTGCTCAACTTGGTCTGCAAAGTCAGCATTTTCAGCAAGGAAACCATAACCTGGGTGAATCGCAACTGCGTCGGTTACTTCTGCCGCGGCAATAATGCGCGGAATATCTAAGTAACTTTCAGTCGCTGATGGTCTACCAATACATATGGTTTCATCTGCTAATAGTACGTGCTTAAGATCGCGATCCGCCGTTGAATGCACAGCAACCGTTTTGATCCCAAGCTCTTTGCAGGCGCGCAATATACGAAGTGCTATTTCACCTCGATTTGCAATGACTACTTTATCTAACATGAGAGTTGGCCTCTAAGGTTGCGCTATTATTCAATGATGAATAAAGGTTGATCAAATTCTACTGGCTCACCATTTTCAACTAAAATAGCTTTTACTGTACCGGCTTTGTCTGATTCAATTTGGTTCATCATTTTCATAGCTTCGATGATACAAAGTGTGTCACCTACATTCACTTTAGAACCGACTTCAACATAGGCAGGCGCTTCGGGTGATGCCGCTGCATAGAAAGAACCAACCATTGGCGACAATACTTGATGACCTGTAGGTGCTGCTGGCGCTGCTGCTTCAGTTGGTGCTGCTGGCGTAGCTGCTACAGGAGCCGCTGCTGGAGCTGGTGCATATTGTGGTGCATACTGTGGAGCGTAAGCAGGGCCTGCACTCATGTTATTACGGTTAATACGTACTGATTCTTCACCTTCAGTGATCTCTAATTCAGCAATACCTGATTCTTCTACTAGTTCAATTAGTTTTTTGATCTTGCGAATATCCATGAACGACCCGCCTTCTAGTTTGTGTGTTTAAAATTAATTTGCGTTTTGCAACCGACTAACCGCGGCACTTAATGCTGCGCGATAACCCATTGCACCTAATCCACATATCACGCCTTGTGCGACATCCGAAAAATACGAATGATGACGAAACGCTTCCCGTGCATACACATTGGTTAAGTGCACTTCATAAAACGGGATATCAACACTCAGTAATGCATCACGTAAAGCTACGCTTGTATGCGTAAATGCTGCTGGGTTGATAATAATGCAATCAATAGCTTGCCAAGCACCATGTATGTGCTCAATCAAAGCTTGCTCACTATTACTTTGAAAATGCGTTAACTCAACATCTAGACTCTGCGCGACGGTTGTTAGTTCGCTCATAATCTCACCCAGTGTTTGTGAACCATATTTCTCTGGCTCACGCTTACCAAGCATATTTAAGTTAGGGCCATTTATAACAAAAACCTTAAATTTTGCAGCCATAATACGCGATAATCCTATAAATAATGAGTTAAGCTATTTTTACTATAAACCTCAACATTTACTCTGAGGTTAAACATAAAATAACAAGTATTTCTCACGTTAACCACCTATTATAGTCAGTTCGATGTAAATAGCAGCAAAATACTGGTCTAATGACTAGGCACGCCCTAGAAACAAAAAACGCCACTACAATGAGTGGCGCTTTATATGAATGTGCAAAAAGTGTTTATTTAGCACGTTGACGAATGTTTATTAACCGTTCAGTAAAGTCTTCCGCATTTAAAAAGCCAGTCACACGTAGCTCTGCGAGCTCTTCACCTTGCGTATTAAAGAACAAAATACTTGGCAAACCAAATACCGTATATTCTTCCATTACTTCAATAGTCGTTTCATCACTTTCAGTAAGATCAATCTTTAATAACTCAAAATGAGCAAACTCGGCTTGCACATTTTGTTCAGGGAAGGTGTATTTTTCAAACTCTTTACACGCAGCACACCATTCAGCATACAGATCCACCATCACCAGCCGACCTTCATCATTCGCCTCTGCGATGGCTTGCTTAAGTTCAGCTAAGTTAGCGACTAATTTAAACTCTTGCTTTTGTGCCTGCTGCTCAGTAGAGGCTGCCAACGTAGGTGTTGGCCAAAAGTAGTTTTTAGTCAAACTCGCGCCTGTAATAACAAGTAAAGTGGCAACAAACCATAATGCTGTTTTGAGCTTGCCTTGGCTTTGACCGCTTTGCCAATAATGTAAATACAGTGCTGTCGCTAATGCGAGTAAGCCTGCCATAAGTAGAATAATCTCAAAATCCACAATACGCTCAAGTAGAATTAGCGGTACAACTAACATAATGAAACCGAACAGCGTTTTAACTTGCTCCATCCAACCGCCCGCTTTAGGTAATAACTTCCCGCCTGATGTGCCGAGTAATAATAGAGGAATCCCCATGCCCAAGCTCAATACATATAAAGTTAAACCACCCACTAAATAATCACCGCTTTGCGCAACAAATAACAGTGCTGCGGATAACGGCGCGGTGGTACAGGGTGAGGCTATCAAACCCGATAAAACCCCCATTAAAAACACGCCAATATAATTGCCGCCTTTTTGATTATTACTCACCTGCGTTAGTTTATTCATCATGCCACTAGGTAGCTTAATTTCGTACCAACCAAACATCGACATGGCTAACAATACAAACAATAAGCTAAAGCTAATAAGTACATATGGGTGTTGTAAATACCCTTGAACTTGGCCACCTAACGCTGCCACGACAAGGCCTAATGCTGCGTAGGTGACCGCCATGCCTTGAATGTATACAAACGACAGTGCGAACGCTTTCTTTGTAGAGAGATTTTGTTGTCCTGCAATCAAGCTCGACAAGATAGGAAACATAGGAAATACACAAGGCGTAAATGCCAAGCCAATTCCGACTAAAAAGAAAATAGCTAAATTAGTTAGTAAACCTTGTGATGCGAGCTTTTCTGTAAAATTTAGCGCTTTATCTGACTCACTTTGCTCTATATCAGAATTATTACTCGGCGTTGACTCAACATTTAATGCAGCAAATGCATTCGTTGTGTCGTTTCCATTCATATTCTGAGTCGTATTTTCACCTGCAATGACACTTAATGGAATAGTAATAATTTCAGGGGGGTAACACAGCCCTGCCTCTGCGCAGCCTTGGTAACGAATTTTAACAAGCCCCTCTTTGGCAACATTAGATACCTTGCTAATGACGCTAAATGAATCAAAAAAGACCTCGGTTTTACCAAAAAACTCATCTTCAATAACTACGCCCTCACCCAAGTCAGGGACTCTTATGTCTGCACCTTTTGCAATAATTTCGAGCTTTTTCTTATAAAGATAATACCCTGGAGCTATATCCCAGCCAATAAACAATGTATTGCCCTGCTGGTCAAAATCGAAAGTGAAAGCTTGATCAACAGGTAAAAATGTTTGCTCAGTAGGCTTTAATAAATCATTCAATACATTTGTAGTAGCGTGTGCTGGTAGTAGCCATAACGCACACACCAAGAAAACAAAAAAACGCATTAATTAAGTACCTCATCCATCCAATTAAAATAGGCTAAGTTGCCCGTTGAAACATCTACTACTTGAATTTCGGGTACCTCATAACTATGTAATTTTTTAATAGTTTGGATAACCTGGTTCATTTTTTCAGACTTCGTTTTGATTAACAATTTGCATTCAGTCGCGTTCGTCACTTTACCTTCCCACATATATACAGACTCTACGTTTGGAAGAATACTTACGCATGCAGCCAGGCCAAGGGTCACTAATTGCTCCGCCATTGCACGTGCTTCACTTGCATTAGCGCAAGTGGTAAAAACAAGTCGAAAATGAGTCGTCATATTGAACCTTTAATTGATTGTTTTGCCCAACTCATAGTAGCTGATAGCTAAAGCAAAGTGTAGCCATGAGCGCCCACTGTGCTATTACTATTGAAAAAAGACCTGATGACCCATATTTATATTTCATCACGATGTAACGTGAGTACACTTTAGAGAGCTTTATGTTTAGATTTTTATTTTTGTTATTTATTCTCGTGCCAATCATTGAAATTGCACTACTGATTCAAGTCGCCGATGTCATTGGCGGATTTGCGACGATTGTATTAGTGGTTCTAACCGCAATAATCGGCGCAAAACTTGTAAAACAACAAGGTATGGGAGCATTACAAAATGTACAAACCCAAATGGCACAAGGGCAAATGCCAGCCAAAGAACTATTTACCGGCTTATGTGTAATCATCGCGGGCGTATTATTGGTCACACCCGGCATTATGACTGATGTATTTGGCTTTTTATTATTAACTCCTGCCATTCGCAATAAATTAGCCGCAGGCCTTGCTAGTCAAGCAACCGTGCGTATGAGCGCGGGTATGCAGCAAGGCCCTTCGCCATTTGCGCAGCAGACCCAGCAAGAGCCTGAACCGCGTAAAATGAGTGAGCCAACCACAATTGATGGTGAATACGAGAGAAAAGATTAAAATTTTTACTTTTTTCACTTGGGTTTTTGCGCATTACCCCCATTATTGAGTACAACTAATCCGAGGCAGTTAAACAACTACGATTTAATCGCCTTGGTACACACAAAACTTTTTTCTGTCCTGTTCAGAAACTGTTAGGAGAACTAAACAAATGAACATTCGTCCTTTACATGATCGCGTGATCGTTGAGCGCCTAGAAGAAGAAACTAAATCAGCTGGCGGTATAGTATTAACTGGTTCTGCGGCTGAGAAATCAACCCGCGGTAAAGTTGTCGCTGTTGGTAATGGCCGTACTCTAGATAACGGTGATGTAAGAGCATTAGAAGTTAAAGTCGGTGACACTGTGTTATTCGGCTCATATGTTGAAAAAGCTGAAAAGATCGAAGGTCAAGAGTACCTGATCATGCGTGAAGACAACATTTTAGGCATTGTAGGCTAAACCTACTTTTCGTTTAACAAACATTTAAGAATTTAGAGGAAAAAATCATGGCAGCAAAAGAAGTACTTTTTGCAGGTGACGCACGCGGTAAAATGTTAGCTGGCGTAAACATCTTAGCAAACGCAGTTCGTGTAACTTTAGGCCCTAAAGGTCGTAACGTAATCCTAGACAAATCATTTGGCTCACCAGTGATCACCAAAGATGGTGTATCAGTGGCAAAAGAGATCGAACTTGAAGACAAGTTTGAAAACATGGGCGCACAAATGGTGAAAGAAGTTGCATCTAAAGCAAATGATGCAGCCGGTGACGGTACAACTACCGCCACTGTTTTAGCACAATCTATTGTAAATGAAGGCCTAAAAGCTGTTGCTGCGGGCATGAACCCAATGGATCTTAAACGCGGTATTGATAAAGCAATCATCGCTGCAGTTGCAGAGCTTAAAAAACTTTCAGTACCATGTGCTGATACTAAAGCAATTGCTCAAGTAGGTACTATTTCAGCTAACTCTGATAAAGAGATTGGCGACATCATTGCTCAAGCGATGGAAAAAGTAGGCCGTAATACAGGTGTTATCACTGTTGAAGAAGGTCAATCACTTGAGAACGAACTTGATGTTGTAGAAGGCATGCAGTTTGACCGTGGTTACCTATCGCCATATTTCATCAACAACGCTGAAAAAGGCGCGGTTGAACTAGATAACCCATTCATTCTACTTGTAGACAAAAAAGTTTCTAACATCCGTGAGTTACTCCCTACATTAGAAGCGGTTGCTAAAGCAAGCAAGCCACTACTTATCATTGCTGAAGACCTTGAAGGTGAAGCACTAGCAACACTAGTAGTCAACAACATGCGCGGTATCGTTAAAGTATCAGCTGTTAAAGCACCTGGTTTTGGCGACCGTCGTAAAGCAATGCTACAAGATATCGCAGTATTAACTGGCGGTACTGTTATCTCTGAAGAAATCGGTCTTGAGCTTGAAAAAGCAACAATCGAAGACTTAGGTACAGCTAAACGCGTAGTAATCACTAAAGATGATACAACGATCATCGACGGTGCTGGCGAAGAAGATGGCATCAACGGTCGTGTTTCACAAATCAAAGCACAAATCGAAGAAGCAACGTCTGACTACGACAAAGAGAAACTACAAGAGCGTATGGCAAAACTTGCCGGCGGTGTTGCTGTAATCAAAGTTGGCGCAGCGACTGAAATCGAAATGAAAGAGAAAAAAGACCGCGTAGAAGATGCACTACACGCAACTCGCGCAGCGGTTGAAGAAGGCGTAGTGCCTGGTGGTGGTGTTGCACTAGTACGTGCTGCTAGCAAACTAGCTGCACTAGTAGGCGACAACGAAGACCAAAGCCACGGTATCAAAGTCGCACTACGTGCTATGGAAGCACCACTTCGTCAAATCGTAACTAACGCAGGTGACGAAGCGTCTGTAGTCATTAACGCAGTAAAAGGCGGCGAAGGTAACTACGGTTACAACGCAGCATCTGGCGAATACAACGACATGATTGAAATGGGTATCCTAGATCCAACTAAAGTAACGCGCTCTGCACTACAATTTGCAGGTTCGATTGCGGGTCTTATGATTACCACTGAAGCCATGGTTGCTGAAATTCCTAAAGATGAGCCAGCTGGTGCCCCTGATATGGGTGGCATGGGCGGAATGGGCGGCATGGGCGGCATGATGTGATAAACATCACCCTCTAAGCACCTCGCTTATAAAAACCCAGCTTCGGCTGGGTTTTTGCGTATTATAGCTTTCAGTTTTAAGTTGTCAGCTACCAGAAACTTGATCTGACGGCTTTAGTTTACCAATTCCCTGACTATCGTAAATAAATCACTTGGTAGCATACCGCGTTCGCCGTCGCGTTGTGCAGCTATATCTCCAGCTTTTGCATGCAAGATCACACCAAAACACGCAGCTTGCTCAACCGTTAATCCTTGTGCGATAAGACCAGCAATAACCCCAGTGAGTACATCACCGCTGCCGCCGACCGCTAGTGCGGGGTTGCCATCAGTGCATACCCACGCTTTAGTGCCGTCAGTGATAATGCTGCCCGCCCCTTTGAGTGCACAGGTCGTTGAATATGTTTCTGCCAATTTGCGTGCACTGTGATAACGATCTGATTCAATATTACTAATGGCGCAACCAAGTAGTCGTGCGGCTTCGCCTGGATGCGGTGTGAACACCGTGTTTTTCAGTGCAATAGGCGCTGATTGCTGAGCAATAAGGTTTAATGCATCGGCGTCGACCACCATTGCTTTATTGTGGGCAACAAAGTGTTGAATAACCGTTTCGAAGGTGGATTTAGCCCATGAGTCCTGGCCAAGCCCTGGGCCAATCGCGATACATGTTGCCCATTCTAATGCTGCGTGAAGATTAGTTGTCGTCACCATCAATTCAGGGCGACCCATACTGATAGCCAATGCAGAATTTGGGTGAGTATATACCTTAACCATACCTGCGCCTGTACGAAGCACGGCCTCGCTAGTTAACCTTATTGCACCGGCAGTGCCTGCATTGCCGCCAATACACAGTAACTTGCCATGGCTGCCTTTATGGCTGTTGTTTTGCCGCTTAGCTAAACCTTGTGTAGTGTCATAATTAATAAGCGCAGCGCTTGGCGTTGCCAATTGGATAAACGCTTGGCCAACGCCTAAGTCTGCAAATTCATATTTACCAGTATATGCTCTGCCCTCGCCCGTCACTAATCCTTGCTTTATGCCAACAAACGTAACACAAAGCTCAGCTTGAATAGCAATACCTTGTACAACACCGGTGTCAGCATTAATACCCGAAGGTAAGTCAATCGCAATAATTGGCGCGGGACTATCGTTGGCCGTTTTTATTACTTTAGTAAATGGCTCTCGCACCTCACTTTTAAGGCCTGTGCCCAGCAAACCATCAATAATAATGTCTGCAGTTTTTATTGTTAGCGGGTCATAATTTGATATTTCACCACCAACGGCTAACCATGCTTTTTGCGCTGTAAGCGCATCGCCTGTTAAAGGCTTATCTGGCGCCGCAGCAATCACTGTAACGTGTTTGCCAGCTTGTTTTGCCAAGCTTGCAACAATATAGCCATCACCCGCATTATTGCCAACGCCAACTAAAACAACATAATCTTGCGCGTGTGGGTAATGCTTAATCGCCTGCTCAAACACTGCCTGACCTGCACGCTCCATCAGCGTATACATAGACACAGCGCTTTGCTCTGCCGCACTAGGTTCGTGTGTGCGTACTTGTTCGGCACTAAATACAGATTGAGATAAGTTTGCTGGCATGCTGAACCTTAATGATGTTTTTTACCAGCATATAAGTGGTAACAATAGCAGTCAAATGGTTGGTAAAATCAACCATGAACGACTCTACACAGCCTTTTGTCCTCTGATGAATTGTTGTTATGTGATAGAACAGCCAAACACAGTTATTAATCTGTAAGATAGGTCAATGCACAATATCAAACAACACATAGGAAGCATCGCGTTAGTGGTAGAAAACTACGATGACGCCATCGCATTTTATACTCAAAAACTGAGATTCGATTTAATTGAAGATACTAATCTTGGTAATGGCAAACGTTGGGTACTAATCGCTCCACCTAATTCGAATGGCACTAACTTGCTGCTGGCACAAGCAAGTACGCCACAGCAATTAGACTCTGCTTTATATTTTAGCAACCTATTGTTAAATATAGTTTACTTCGCTGAATTATGAAACTATGCCATGGTTCGTTAAATAATGATAAAGTTTGATTTTAGTCAAAGCCTTACTTCTATTTTAGGATAAGTTATATAAAGGATTTATTCTAACTAATGGAGATTTTATAATGGCTGGATTTTTTATCCCTTCAATCAACCTCATGGGTATTGGCTGCCTTGAAGAAGCTGTTGATAGTATTCAGGCTAAAAGCTTTAAAAGAGGCTTAATTGTTACTGATTCGGTGCTAGTTAACATTGGTATTGTAGGCAAAGTTCAGAAATTATTAACCGAACGTGATGTTGAAACGCTAGTTTTTGATGGCACTCAACCTAACCCTACCACAAGCAATGTTAATGATGGCTTAGCGATATTAAAACAAAATGACTGTGATTTTGTTATTTCACTAGGCGGTGGCTCTCCGCATGATTGTGCTAAGGGCATTGCTTTGTTGGCGACTAACGGCGGTGAAATTAAAGATTATGAAGGGGTTAACCGCTCTACTAAATCACAATTGCCCTTAATTGCCATAAATACTACCGCAGGTACGGCCTCGGAAATGACATTATTCTGTATTATTACCGATGAAGAACGTCATATTAAAATGGCTATCGTTGATAAGCATACTACACCGATGATTTCAGTAAATGACCCCGAATTGATGTTAGAAAAGCCCGCATCATTAACCGCAGCCACGGGGATGGATGCGTTAACTCATGCGATTGAAGCCTACGTTTCTATAAACGCTACGCCAGTAACTGATGCGGTGGCGATTAAAGCGATTGAATTAATTCAAGCAAACCTTCGCACTGCGGTTACACAGGGTGATGATATAAATGCTCGTGAACAAATGGCTTATGCACAGTTTATGGCGGGTATGGCGTTTAATAACGCTTCTTTAGGTTACGTTCACGCCATGGCCCATCAATTAGGTGGCTTTTACGATTTACCTCACGGGGTTTGTAATGCGATTTTGCTGCCGCACGTACAACGATATAACGCGCAGGTGTGCCCTGAAAGACTAGGTGATGTTGCTAAAGCAATGGGCGTTGATACTACTCGTATGACCCCTGAAGAGTCAGCTGAGGCGGCAATAAGTGCGATTGTTGAATTATCTCAAGCGGTTGATATTCCATCAGGTTTAGCTCTGTTAGATGTTAAAATAGATGACTTC
This sequence comes from Pseudoalteromonas sp. H105, assembly GCF_001469215.1. GTDB lineage: Bacteria > Pseudomonadota > Gammaproteobacteria > Enterobacterales > Alteromonadaceae > Pseudoalteromonas. Next base: position 66,478 of record NZ_LOFH01000007.1, on the reverse strand, counting down.
AATCTATTAGCAGATAACGCCCTTAAAGATGCTTGTGGATTTACTAACCCAAAACAAGCTACCCATGCAGAAATTGTCGAGATATTTGCTGCTGCAATGTAGTGCCATTAATGTAGTGTAAGTCATTTAAAGTTTCTCTATAAAAAGGTCGTGATTTACGCGGCCTTTTTTGTGCTGTTATCAATACGTTTATTTACACTTACTAACTTACTAACTTACTAACTTACTAACTTACTAGCGCCTATGCGTTTTCAGCTAAGGGCTTAATACGGAAAATGCCTTTAACCACAGCGGCCTTATCAACCACCGCTTTGATTTGCTTTGTCCATGCTTTAATTACAGTACCCTTACTGTTTCACTCAACTGAGCTTGATAGTTGGCAACTAGTAGCAAGTTCGGTTTGGCTAGACGTTGGTATTTGCTTTTTATTTGGCGCTAAACCCTGCTGGCAAGTTTACCTGCGACGCTGAGCGCACTTTATACAAACTTTCATAGCCGAAAGCCTGTATATCCTAGCTAACGTTACTCTAATTAGCTTACACAAACAAAAACGGCGCGTAACTTTCGTTATGCGCCGTTTTTAAAAACACTTAGGTTATTCTGTATCTGGTAAGTTACGGCCGTAGAAGATCTCTTGCATCTCACGGGTTAACTTAGAACGAATTTCTTCTTCTTCGTCGTCAGATAAGTCATCTGTAGACACACCAAATAGATAGGTATTTAAATCCGTCTCTTTTAGCATCATCTTAGTGTGAAATAGATTTTCTTGATACACGTTCACGTCCATCATTTGGTACGCTTCTTTGGTATCTTCAGTCATGTAATTCTGAATCGAATTAATAGCATGATCGATATAGTGTTTCACACCATCTACGTCACGAGTAAAACCACGTACACGGTAGTCAATTGTTACCACGTCTGAATCCAAGCTGTGAATTAAGAAGTTCAACGCTTTGAGTGGCGAGATAATGCCACACGTTGACACTTCGATATCAGCACGGAACGTACAAATACCATCATCAGGGTGTGCTTCAGGATACGTGTGAACGCAGATATGGCTTTTATCTAAATGCGCAACAACAGTGTCAGGCAATGGTCCAGGCGTTTCGTCAACATCATACGTTTGCTGTTGTTCGATTGGTTCCTCAGATACCAATATTGTGACACTGGCACCTTGCGGATCATAATCTTGGCGAGAAACATTAAGAATGTTTGCGCCGATAATATCAACCACTTCACCTAAAATATCGGTTAGTCGATCAGCATTATACTGTTCGTCGATATATTCAATATATTCTTTACGCTGTTGTTCGGTCTTTGCGTAGCAAATATCGTAAATACTAAAGCTCAAACTTTTGGTTAAGTTATTAAAGCCATGTAGTTTAATTTTATCGAAGGGTTTGTTCATGATAAACCAACCTATAAACGAGTGAAATCTGCCACAGCAGAATGAAAGTTCGCGGATTTTATACGAATTTCACCACGGGAAAAAGCGTTATTTTACCTGTTGTTGCACAACTTCATGACTGTGGGTAATTTCTACTGTTTTATCAAGCATTAATGCAACTGAGCAATACTTTTCAGCAGACAGTTCTACAGCACGTGCAAGGTGTTTCTCAGAGACATTATCACCAGTGACAACAAAGTGTAGGTTTATCTTGGTGAACACGCGAGGAGCTGATTCAGCGCGCTCTGCGTTCATCTGGACTTGAACATCTGAGAAGTTTTGTTTGGTTTTTTTTAAAATACTCACCACATCAACTGATGAACAACATCCAGCTGACATTAATACCATTTCCATTGGACTTGGCGCTGCACTATCACTGCCGGCATCAAACACAACATTATGACCAGAATTAGAAAGGCCAATAAATGTATCGCCTTCAACCCATTTTACATTCGCTTGCATATAAGTAACCTGAAAAAATTATTTTCTTGATTGTATGCAAGTCACAAGCATATGCAATAAAAAGCGACAACCAATTTACTTAAGCCCCTTCAGCCACAGCGTTATCAAATAAATTTTTGACTAATCCTGCAAATTCATCGATAAATGCGTGTTGCTCTATGGTCACCTGTTTGCTAGTAACACTACTGAGTACTTCTTGTAAATCATACACAATGCCATCAACCTCACGCACGATCATGCCACGCTGCTCTGTTGATAGCTCGCTGTGTTGCTCGCATAACAGCATGACATTTTCAGCGATATCGTCTTCTATTAACTCCATTATCGTAGGAGCGCCAGGTTTTATTTCGCCGGGCTTCTCAAATAACGCTAAATTTTGAGTAAGATACATGATGAGATCATCATACCCTTGCCTATCTAAAACCATAATTAAAACACCTGTAATAAAATTATTAGGACTCTAATGATTTAAGCAGAAAGCGCTTTTAATTGCTACCTTTGCTCAGTAACCAATACAAAAAAAGCAGCCGAGGCTGCTTTTTTAGTTATTTAGTACCAAATTTAAATACGGTACTAGTCAATTTTTAAACCAGGACTTAATGTTGCCGGCATAGCGACTTTTTCAAGTTCAACTGAAGCAACGGGGTATGCGCAATAATCTGCCGCATAATATGCACTAGCTCTATGATTACCTGAAGCACCAATACCACCAAATGGGGCAGCGCTTGATGCACCTGTAATTGGACGGTTCCAGTTTACAATGCCTGCACGAATGCGACGCAAGAAGTGGTCATAATCAGCTGCGTTATCACTTAACAAACCTGCAGATAAACCAAAGCTGGTGTCGTTTGCTTTATCAATCGCGCTATCAAAGTCTGTAAAACGGAATACTTTTAATAAAGGACCAAAGTGCTCATCATCTGGGAAGTCAGTAACGTTGCTACACTCTAAAATACCGGGTGTTACAAAACCGGTATTTTCAGTGTGTGTAAGCTCAACTAATACTTCTGCACCTAGTTCAATTAGCTGCTGTTGTGCTTTAGCCATACCTGCCGCGGCAGCTGATGAAATCATCGACCCCATGAACGGCTGGTCTGCATCATCAAAGTTACCCACTTTAATCGCTTTAGTTGCTGTAATTAAGCCAGCTAAAATTGCGTCACCTTGCTCACCCGCTGGTAAAAATAATTTACGTGCACACGTACAGCGTTGACCACTTGAGATAAATGCAGATTGCAGAATATCGTGAATCGCCGCTTTAGTGTCTGCAACATCAGTAATAATAAGCGGATTATTACCGCCCATTTCTAATGCGAGAATTTTACCCGGCTGACCTGCAAACTGCTCATGTAAAATATGGCCAGTGCGTGATGAACCTGTGAAGAACAAGCCGTCAATCTCTTTATGAGCAGCCAATGCTTTACCGGTTTCAACTTCACCTTGCACAAGGTTAATAACCCCAGCTGGTAAGCCAGCTTTTTCCCATAGCTTAAGCGTTAGCTCAGCCACCATAGGCGTTAACTCTGATGGTTTAAATACCACAGTATTACCGGCTAAAAGTGCTGGCACAATATGACCATTCGGTAAATGGCCCGGGAAGTTATAAGGCCCAAAAACAGCAACAACACCGTGTGGCTTGTGGCGGATCATAGCGCGCCCTTGTGGCATTGGGTTTTCAACATCACCGGTGCGATCTAAGAAAGCTTTTTCAGAAATAGCAATTTTCCCCACCATGGCACCCGCTTCTGTACGCGTTTCCCATAATGGTTTACCTGTCTCTTGTGCAATCGCTACAGCAAGCTCTTCGCTGTGTTCTTTAAGTGTGGCAGCAAACGTTTTTACAATCGCTAAACGCTCATCAAACGACTTATCAGCCCAAGTGTAGAATGCTTCACGTGCAGAGCTTACTGCGCTATTTACTTGCTCAGCAGATGCCGAGTTCGCTTGCCAAATAACGTCGTTATTTGCAGGGTTTACTGAATTAAATGAATCGCCTTGGCCTTGTGACCACTGACCATTAATAAATTGTGCAGGATGAGTCATATACTTTCTCCTAAATTATAAGCTTGTAGCGGAAACTAAATCACCCGCTTGTAAGTGCAGTGCATCAGCCATTGCTTGCGGTAATGTCAGCTCTGAGCATGTCGCGTCAAAGTCAAGCTGTGCAATGGTTGCTCTAAAGTCACTTAGTTTTTCGTTTGCTAGCAACACCGATGTGTCACCATTGTTATCACCAATTTTTACAGTAAAGTTTTTCGCATTACGAATGGTCGCAATATTGTCAACTTTTGCTTCAACCGTTGGGCCAGCATCAAAAATATCAACATAGCCATTAAATGTGAAACCTTCACTTTTTAATAACTCAATAGCAGGGCGTGTATTGTCATGAACTTTGCCAATCACGTCTTGTGCATCTTTACTCAACAGGTTTACATAAATAGGGTACTTTGGCATTAATTCGGCAATAAACACTTTTTGACCAATACCGGTTAAGTAATCTGCTGTTGGGAAATCCATTGAGAAAAAATGCTCTTCTAGCCATTGCCAGAATGGGCTATCGCCATTCTCATTCGATACCCCACGCATTTCAGCAATGACCGTTTCAGCAAATCGTTCTTGATGTTGTTTAATAAACATAAAACGCGCTTTTGACAGTAATTTGCCATTGCTATTTTTACGATAACCATTTTTTAAGAACAAGGTGCAAAGTTCTGTAGCACCAGTGTAATCATTACATAGCGTTAAAATATCAACCGCTTTGTATACATCAAGTGTACGTGATGAATGAATTACTTTACTTAAGTGATAATGGTAAAACGCATCATCAAGGCCTACAGCAGCTTCAATGGCTGAAGTACCTACCACTTCCCCTGTTTCGCTATCTTCAAGAACAAACAAGTAACCTTCATCACCCGGATGAGATGCACTTTTTGCGAATGAGCTTAATGAATGATCTATTTTCTTTTGTAATAACGCTTCGTTATTCGGTAAAGAGGTAAAGCCATGCCCTGATTCATGGGCAATTTTCAATAAAGCTGGGTAATCACATTGCTGGATTGGGCGAAGGATCATCATGAGTCCGCTTGCTCCCTTATATATAACGGTAAAATTGGAATGTTTGGGCAAGCTTGCTACTTGCCCTTATAAGATGAGTGCGGTAATTAACCGTTCACAACTTTAGCGACTGCTTTTTCAAAGCGTGCCATACCTTCACGAATATCCGACTCTGGTATTACGAGAGAAGGCGTGAAGCGAACAACGTCAGCTCCTGCAACTAACGACATAACACCTTCATTAATACCGGCAACTAAAAACTCTTTCGCACGGCCTTTGAACTGCTCGTTAACAACCGCACCAATTAATAGGCCTTGACCACGAACTTCAGAGAATACGTTGTACTTGTCGTTAATAGCCGTTAATAACTCACGGAATAACGCTTCTTTTTCTTTAACGCCAGCAAGAACCTCTGGTGTATTTACTGTATCAAACGCCGCTTCACCAACCGCACACGCAAGTGGATTACCACCATAAGTAGAGCCGTGGGTACCAATTTTAAGGTGCTTAGAAATGTCAGTCGTTGTTAGCATAGCGCCAATTGGGAAACCGCCGCCCAGCGCTTTAGCAGATGTAAGAATATCTGGTGTTACACCCAAACCTTGGTATGCGTATAGCTCACCCGTGCGGCCAACACCTGTTTGTACTTCATCAAAAATAAGCAGTGCATTGTGCTTAGTACACAGCTCACGAACACCTTTTGCGAACTCATCTGTTGGTGAGATGATACCGCCTTCACCTTGAAGTGGTTCCATCATTACAGCGCATGTTTTATCTGAGATAAGTGCTTCAAATGCAGCTAAATCGTTATAATCACAATGTACAATATCACCAGGCTTTGGACCAAAACCATCAGAGTAAGCAGCTTGACCACCCACAGTAACAGTAAAGAATGTACGGCCATGGAAACCTTTGTTAAATGCAATGATTTGCGACTTTTCAGCGCCGAACTCTTCAAGCGCTAAACGGCGCGCTAATTTCAGTGCCGCTTCATTTGCTTCTGCACCAGAGTTGGCAAAATAAACTTTATCAGCAAATGTTGCATCAACGAGCTTTTTAGCTAGACGAAGTGCTGGTTCATTTGTCATAACATTTGATAAATGCCAAATTTTTTCACCTTGCTCTTTTAATGCACTGACAAGTGCAGGGTGGCAGTGACCCAGACAGTTAACAGCAATACCACCAGCAAAGTCGATATACTCACGGTCTTGCTGATCCCATACGCGCGAACCTTCGCCACGAACAGGAATTACGCTTGAAGGTGCGTAGTTAGGTACCATTACTTGATCAAATAATTCGCGATTGACTGTCATTTTAAATCCTCTTAATTGTGATATCGCAGAGAGTACGAAGCAACTAGTTTATGAGCTTCGTCACTTATTCTATGCTGCAAATCAGCATAGCTTAAATTTTAAAAAAAGACTCTCTGGTTCAATTTTCAGATAGCTATTATTTCAGAGTTTGATGCTATTGTCTCTTATAAAACTTTCATGAAACCCTTGTAATTAAAGGGATTGAGATATTATTTCATAGATAGTGAATAACTATTTGCAGTGAATGATTGTTTCTTTTTTAGAGTACCAAGCGGTTATATTGATAACGTGGCGAGTCTTTTGTATTTAAATAGAGGGGAAGAAATAGACTGACTGATGAATGAATAGTCGCAAAAAAATTAACAATTATTTTATAATTAATCTCATTTTAGTCTGCTTGAAGGTAAATATGGCACTGCTAGGCCTAACGCACCTTTAACAACGTGAGTGTAATTACCTATAACAGTACCATTATCCGATTGGCTTTATCACCGCACGCTCATCGCAAGAAGCGGTCAATCTAATTTAATATGAAAGTTCTGTAAATTAACCTTTTCTAAATGCTGTAACTCCGCTTTAGTAAAGTTAATATATTCAAACCAACGCTGTGCTTCATCACTTTCAACTAACTGATGCTCTAGAAGCGTCACATATTGAGAATAACACCGTGCTTTTTGCATAACCGCAGCTAAAGGCAAGAGTGAATCACCTTTGGTAACCCCTTTAGTCAGTTGCTCCATCACAAAGTTAAAAGGCAAATAACGAAATGCCATTTTTTCAATCACCTTTGCCGTTATTTTTAATGATTGCTCACTGAGCAAAGTACTCAAAAATAAAGGATCGGGCTTTAACTCCAACAATGCAGTATGGAGATCTTTATGTTGCTCTTCTCGCGCTAGGGTGACTTTACGCCGCCAAACTAATTCAAATGTACGAAGATATAAACGCACCAGCGCTATTTTTCCAACATCCAATAACATACCGAGCGTAAAGGCATGTATTTCATTAACGCCATTTAGCTTTGCAATTTCTTGTGCAGCAATAGCACATGCCATTGAGTTATCACGCAAGCGACGTTTAAGTAATGGGAAAGGCTCTGTGCTATGTGGCATCCAATGGCGAACAGCAAATGTTGGCACAACAAACTTTAAGTTATCAAGGCCTATATAACGTAAAGCCAGTGAGGGGCTGTCGACTTTAACAGACGTGTGCTTATTACGCTGTGTACGGTAATAAGGTAAATTTACAAAGGTAACAAGGTCGCGACTTAACCAGCTCAAATCATTAGCAAGAGGCTCTAAACGACCAACAGACGCTGACTTAACAGACAATATATCTAAAATAGCTGGCACATTATCCTCAATACCAATTGTTTCATGCAAAACACTGTCTATATCAGCAAGCTGCTTCTTCATTGCCGTTTCTATCGCATTATGTAGTTGCTGACTCGCTTGAGCACGGTATTTATGATGTGCTGTGCTCGACTCTTTACGTTTAGCATGCGCCGCCATTTCTACTTCAAGTAATGTGCGTTGCTTTATCGGCTCACCATAATTGACCTCAAGCGTATGAATATAGCCTATTTGACGTTGCGCAAAATTATGACCGAGCAATAAGTCATGTGCTCGTTGCTCTAAAACATTGGCGGTAATCTGTTGGCGCTTGATGTCTGTCATTAAATCATTTCTTTTATAAAATAAACGGAGAACGGTAAATTAACTCTAAGCCTAGAACCGAGTTAAAAAGTTGGCAAGTAATTCAAGCCCTTGTTCTGTTAATATTGCCTCTGGGTGAAATTGCACTCCCTCTAAAGCAAGCTCTTTATGCGTAAGCCCCATTATATACTCAAATTCACCGGCGTGTGTTTGTGTCCATGCTGTTATATCAAGTTCAGCGGGCAACCCTTGCGCCTCAACAACCAAAGAGTGGTAGCGACATACCGTTAGCGGATTTGCTAACCCTTTAAACACACCTTGCTCACGATGGTATACCGGTGATGTCTTACCGTGCATAACCTGCTTAGCACGCACAACATTTGCACCTAATGCCTGGGCAATGGTTTGATGCCCCAGGCAAATTCCCAAAATAGGATAAATCCCCTTTAGTTGTTCAACAGCTTGTAATGAAACTCCAGCCTCATTAGGTGAACAAGGTCCTGGTGATATCACTATATGCTGAGGATTTAGCTGCTTAATTTGTGCAATGCTTAACTCATCATTGCGCTTTACTAATACCTCTTGGTCAAGACGCTGAAAGTATTGCACTAAGTTATAAGTGAACGAGTCATAATTATCGATCATTAACAGCATGAATTATGTAACCCAAAAACAACATCAGAATAATGGGATGGCATTCTATCTTAATCACTGACAAGTTGCAGTGTATTGTCTTATAAAAACATCCGAGATGTGTAAACAATACCTACTTGGAGACTCACTAACTAAGCGCCATTATCGTAATAAGCTACAGCTGTTCACTCGTGACTAAATGCGCTGACAAAGCGTCCTTTTCAGCCTTTGATAACGCAACAGAACACTTATTATCAAAGTCATAACGCACCATTACGGTTTTACCTACCGCACAACATTTCCCTTGTTGGTATGCCTCTTGGCGAATAACAAAAGAGCTTGAGCCAATATGTTCAATTGTAGATTTAACTTCAACTTCGTGACCATAAAAAAGCTCCCCCACAAAGCTCACTTCGACTTTAGCGATAATCAACTTCCAGTCATGCGGATTTAAGTCAGGAGTAAAAAACTTGAAAATAGGCGCACGAGCAGCTTCAAACCATACCGGTAGTACGGTATTGTTGATATGTCCTAAGACATCGGTTTCACTAAAACGCGGTGTAATTTTTTCTACAAACATAATAATTCCAATAAAGGCAGCTCATGACGGACTTCATTCGCGTTTACGATAACGCCCTAAGCAATGAATTTTGCGATAACTTTATCACGCTCTTTGAACAAAGCCCGCATCTAAAACAAGGTATGACGTCAGGCGGGGTCGATTTAGCAAAAAAAGACAGCCAAGATTTACACTTATACAATTACCCTGAATATTCAGCGCAACTAAAACACATTCAGCAGACCACCGCAGGCTATGTATTTAAATACCTTGAAGAACATATTTTCATGATGATAGGTGCATTCGGTTTAAAGGTGTATCACCCTAAAACAGGCGTGCCTACCGACTTAACGCAGGCTAACTTTGATGAAGTGGGAAAACCCCAGCTGCCTTTATTAGTGCAACAGATTTTTCGCTTGGGCAATATTCAAGCGCAAAAATACGAGACAAACAAAGGCGGCTACCCTTATTGGCACAGCGAAGTTTACCCGCAAGTCGGCCACAATGAAGCGCTGCATCGTGTGTTACTCTTTATGTTTTACCTGAACGATGTTGAAGAAGGTGGCGAAACTGAATTTTATTACCAACAGCGAAAAATTTCGCCGAAAAAAGGGACAATGGTGATTGCACCGGGCTACTTTACCCATACTCATCGCGGTAATAAACCCGTCTCTAATGATAAGTATATTTTAACCTCTTGGGTGATGTTTAACCGCGCAGAACAAATATACGGACAGCCACAAGCTTAAGTTGCCGGTGCTTAGTTGCAAGGTTTAAGCACCTAAAGTGCTAACCTTGCTTCTTAAACTTTACCCTAAAAGTTCATCAAACAAATCAAACAGCTGATCAAGCTCTTCAATGGTGTTGTAATGCATGCAGCCGATGCGAACTACGCCCCCTTTATCCAACACACCTAACTGCTCACACAAACCCTGAGCGTAGAAGTTACCATCCCACACACAGATATGTTGCTTACCTAAAAACTCAGATACTTGGCGCGGTTCAAGCCCTGCAAAGGTTAAAGCAAAGGTTGGGGTGCGCTCTGATAAACGCTCTAAATCATCAATACCAAATAGCTTGATTTTAGGATAATTGACCAAACGCGTTAGGAAGTGCTCACTTAACGCCATTTCATGCTGTTTAGTTTTAGCAAACGCCACGGTTAGTTTTTCACGGCGTGAATGACTATTATCAAGTTCACTAATGTCAGCAATATAATCAACCGCTGCAATTAAGCCTGCGAGTGCTTCAAAGCTTTGCGTACCAGTTTCCCAACGCCCTGGGATCACATCTTTCGCTGGCTCAACTTTATAAGGTGTAAACCCTTCAAGGTGTTCACGTTTACCATAAACCATCCCTAAGTGCGGACCAAAAAACTTATAAGCAGAACACGCTAAAAAGTCACAATCTAGCGCTTGTACATCCACCAGTTCATGGGGTGCGTAATGCACAGCATCAACATACACCATTGCACCCACTTCATGAGCCATCGCAACAATGCGTTGAATATCGTTAATAGACCCAGTGGTGTTTGATGCATACGTTACTGCAACAAGCTTGGTGTTAGTATTCAGCAAGCTAGCAAAGTGCGCTAAATCTAAACTACAATCCGCTTCATTGATACGTGCAGCATTAACCTTCACGCCTTTATCTTCTGCAGCTTGCTGCCAAGACGATACATTTGAGAAGTGATCAGCATTGGTCACGATGATCTCATCACCCGTTTGCCAGTCACGTGAAATTGCGCGGCTAAAGCTAAATGTTAAGCTGGTCATATTCGCGCCAAAGACAATTTGATCGCGCGATGGGGCATTTAATAAATCAGCTGCAGCTTGGCGCGCATTGGCCATTAGCTCAACCGTTTTCTCACTTGAGAAAAACGCCCCTCCCAAGTTAGAGTTGTAATACCCTAAGTAAGCCGACATTGCACTAAGCACTGATTGCGGCACTTGCGAGCCACCCGGGCCATCTAAAAATATTGGCGACTTACCAGCAACCTGTTGCATTAATGCCGGAAATTGACGACGAAGTTTAGTTAAGTTCATTGTCAATCCTTAAGCTGTTAATACGAAGCAGTCTAGATAACCGTCTTTACTTGCGTCAATTTTATTCATTGGTGTGGCGTTGTGCCATACTTCACGGTCATTAATTAGTGCAAACATGCCGTCTTTAATTTCCATTTTAAAACACGGCTCAGCTTGTTTGTTTTCATAAACCAAAAGCTCACCACCTTCTAAGTTTTCATGTGACACACCACAAATGCAAACGTGATCGAAGCCATCTTGGTGGATACCTTCCGGCGCAGGAGGCGTATCACTCTCGATTGCTAACATTCTAAACTGGTGAATTTCAATATCACGCTCGTCGTCTATCCCGGTAATCGCACGGAACTCATTAACGATACTTTTCATACCGTCTGTTTGTAGCAAACTTGGCTCTAAGTTTTCGTAGGTACGCTCAACATTTCCTTGAAAGGTATTGATTGAATCATCTTGTACAAACGCTTTAGTGGCTTGTAGTTTTAGCTCACCATCTTGTACTTTAATCACTGAATAACGACGTTTACGAAACGCGCCATCGGCATAAGGGTTAGCTGGAAGATTTGCAAATGATGGCTTTACCGCCTCGATATGAGCTTGGTTTACAAAACGAAGTTGTAATAGGTTCTGGTTGTTTAATGCTGTCATAAAATATCACCTAAAAAATAAGAGACTAACTCATAAATAATGAAGGGGATTTTAATGCAATCAGAAAGGAATTTTTGCGTCTTTATTAAGTTAAAGGAGTAACAAAGTCTAAAATTAAGATCTAAAAATGGATTTTAGTGAATTTTTAATTTAAAAATGCATATAGCCGCATAATGCGGCTATATTTATAAGCTTAACTTAGCAGTTATGGCATAACACTACTGAGCTCAACTTTGTTCTGCTCTTGGCAAGCGTTACCCTGTAAATATTTACAAACGGTAATCCGTTCACGGTCGTTATCAACTAATTCAACCAAAGTATCTTGTCCATTTTCAACAAACGACAGCTTACCATCAACTAACATCATTTCTATTGCAGGTTGCTGATCGAATTGAATGGTATGGCCTGCAATATCTTCAGAGCCGTTAGCAAGTACCCAAGTACTTCCATCGGACTTGTAGAGTGTCACCGTCGCGTTTTGTAAATTATACTCTTCAAATTGCTCAACCTTCGTAGAAGGTGAGAAATCATGAACATAAAGATGTGCATTACTTTTCTCTAATGAGTCAGTATCAAAATTATGTTGACTTAGAATTCTCTCTATATAATAACGATTACCATCTGTAGCTATTAATTTATAATCTATCTCATAATAGAGTATGCAATCTGGTTGAGCTGTATCGCATGCTTCTACTCTATTATAGTCGTCATCAAAATATAAAGTACGAACAAAACGATTATTTACAAAGTCCCCAGTAATAGAGCTTTTACTAAACAAGAAAAAAAGTGTCCCATCTTCATAAAGCTGGAAGTCAGCCCAATGGCTATCAATATTATGTCCGTCTCGAAACTCATGTCGGCCAAGGAAGTTACCCGCATTAACAGCCACTTCATTACGGCGAACCATCATAATTGAATCAGTATAGGCGCCGTCTTTATCAGAACCTTTTACCGTAGCCTGATAGCCCACATTAATATCTTTTGTTATATAAAGATTATCAACATTGCCGTCTTGTGTGTTATTCAACACCAAGTTACCCGCTGAAAACTGCCACGTAAATGCCTCTAATTCATCAGTGGCTAAGTTAACGGTTGTACCCGTCATATCACCATTAAAGGTAACATTAAGCGTACTATCATCATATTGAGTTTTAACTGACCAATCACCAATGATGTCAGATTCAGTAATAGTTAAAAAGTCAGCGCTCAAATAAGCATAGACATTCGCGCTTTCTGTTGAACTTCTGACCCAGATATCATCTTCGAAATGCTCGTAAGTCACCGCCATCCATTGCCAGCCTTCGCCCTTTTCCGGCATTCCGACTAGCATAATCTGACTTATTTCGTCACGGTTTTGTGTTTCAACTTGCTGACCATCAACATCTTTAAAACCAACAAACTCCCTAACAATAATTGGATCTATCGGGGCTACCTCAACTCCTTCTGCAGTCTTATACCAGTTAATAGCACTCGCGCCATTGTAGGTAAATTGACCATTCCCATCCTCATTTAGCGTCAAACCATATGCTTGAGCAAAATACAAATCACTGTTATTCAGCATATAGTCATTTGCACTAAGAGACTGTGGTTTAAAGGTTGCGTTGATCTCACAGTCCATGTTGCTGGCAAATGTAATATAGTGATTACCCTCAACATAGCCATCACATCCTTGGATACTGTCTACCTCATACCCTTGCGCTGGGATTATTTCAAAGCCTACACGTTGATAGAAAAACGACATTTGTGATGCGGGTGACATTTCGCCATTGCCGTTTGAGTTAGCAGTAAGGGTAACTTTAGGACGCTTTGGTAAGTAAGTAATTTGTGATGCAGCGTTACACGTGCCGCCGTCTTTATAATGGCAAACAACAATGTTATCAGTATTTGATGAAACAAGTTCGAAATGCCACTTTTCACCATTTCGGTCATAACTTAATACACCGTCATTAAAGGTTGCGCCAGTGTAAGTCTGGCCCTCTAATTCGACAGCGTATGTCATATTACCGTTTTCATCATACTCAGTGTAAATCCTATCGACCTGTCCATCTGCTGAATAAAACTCTGTATAGTTTTCTAATAGCTCTTCGGTAAATGCGTTGTAGGTTAAGTCCTTGCTATATTCATAAACGAGTATTGCGCCGTCTTTAGAGCTAATCTCACCGTTTGGTGAGTAGTAATTGAGAGTTCGATTTATATAAAAAAGGTTATCAACGATACTAATAAACTCATGTACCATTTCACTTTCAAGGTAGCAGCTGTTATCAAAGCCTTCACATGATGTCACAACTTCATTGTTATAAATGAAACGCTTGCGTATTAACTGACCATCCTCTAAGTGACCTTGCCAGTTTGTAATACCTAAGCCAATCATGATAGTGCCATCGCTATGAATATTTAAATCATACGATTGAGTCGTGCCGATAAAACCATGCCAACGACCGACTAAATCTTCATTGGTCGTGGTTACGACTTCTTTTTTAATTAATAATCCTGTTAAGGTATCACTTGGTTCATCAAAGCTTGTATCAAGACCAACTAACTGGTAACCACCGCTTAATGCTTTTGTAAACCAAAGCTCAAGCTGCCCTGTTTCACCGTCTTCATCATAGCTAAGGGTTAAACTATTACTATTTAACTGCCAGCTAAACGTTTCACTGCTGTTACCTTCAACATCGCCTGTACCATCAGCATAGAATTGCAGGGTTTCAGGTAGGTCAGGATCGTCACTAGTATCGTAATCATTCTCATACGCATGAAATGCCCATTCACCTATAAGCTGTTCAGCTGATAATGAAATGGTTTTATTCTTATAAATTAAATTCGTTGTATATGTTTCATTATCTTCAGTCGTTACTGTTGCAATATCTGTCGTTTTATCAATCACCGTTCGCTCTGTTGAGCGTGTAACTTCGATGGTTCTAAATACATCATTTTCAGCCAGTACCGTAAAACTAAACCCAGTTAACACTACAGACTCTGAACTTTCTTCCGTTGAGTTTTGATAAATTGTTACTTGTTTATCAAAAGCCAGTGCATACACACCCGCCGTTTCTGACCAAGTAATAGCGCTACTGGTATTGGAGTTAAACTCACCGCTACCATCAGTCATTAAGCTAAGGTGAAACGCCGTATTTGTATGATAACGAGGTGAATTAATAATATAATTACCCTCGAGTGTACCTGCTGCACCGGTTACTAGGTCATCATCTTCTTTAATTTCTTTTTTTGTTTTTTCGATGATTTCAGGATCTTTTTCATTTACGTCTTCTTCAAATTGCTTCGCAACCTGCTCGTTCGCAACAAGTTCTAGCGTGCTATTAACGCCTTCAGGCAACGAATATTCTGGATTATCGACAACAATTTTGATCAGTGTCGCTAACTGAATTTTCTCATCAGCATCAACATTTAATAGCGCGCTATCAAGCTCGACTTCACTTGCAGGCTCTGTACCGCTACGTGTTAAAAGTGCAAATTCAGCAGTGGTAACATTGGTAATATTTACCCCAAAGTTATCTGTGCTATCGAGTGTTTTATCGTCACCCGCTTGCGCTACTAATTTTTCAACAGAGCTCAACTGCGATACAAACTCGACACCTGGGTTAAGCGTATCCAAGCCTTTTGCTTTGACTCTTACTAACTTTTTAGCTAATGATTCATCAAGCGTTAGCGCGGCAGTATATTGCCCACTTTCATTTGCTTGAACGTTGAATGATTCGCCACCCACCACAATTTCCAGCTCTGCATTGGCAATGGGTTCATCTGTCACGATACCAGTAATCGTAACGTTAGATACTTTACGTTTAATTAGAACTTCTTGTGTTGAGGAAGCGGTTGCTCCATCATCATCTGTCACTGTAACGGTGAAGTTAACCGTTGTATCTTCGGTGATGTCGGGAGAAGTAAAGGTCGCCTCTGCACTGCTAAGGCCACTGCTAGTAAACTCAAAGCTGGCATCGTGGCTCCAGCTGTAAGATGCGATGCTACCATCACTATCAGATGCCGTCGCATTTAACGTTAACGCTTCTTGCTCGAGAGCATCTTCTACAGTAGCTAAGCTAACTGCTGGGCTTTTATTGGTAACCGTCGGTGTCGTTGAAGAACCACCGTCATCCCCACCACCGCCGCCACAGCCAGCTAAAAGTAATGCCCCGGTGAATATACCCACACGAAGCTTTGTATTAAATAAATCCATTTTTATCCCTCATGAATAAAGGGAAGCCGGTAAGTGACTTCCCTTAACTTATAAAAGTCGTCTCTAATAACGACTTTAATTAAAATGTATATTACAAGGCAGCTTTAATTTGCTGTAATTGTTCAGTAAATGAGAGGTGCCTTAAATCCCCCAAACCGACAGCTTCCGTTAGCTCAGCCAACTCATACTCAAACTTAAGTAGCTTGCTTTCAATATCTTTATTATCTAATGCTGTCTTCGTGTTCCCATATTCGCTAAAAAGGCTGTTTATTCGCTTAATCTGATGGGCCACTAAATCCGCTTCAAGCTTAATATTGTCATAATCTCGATAATTACTTAGGGCGTAGTTCTGCCCTTGTACTAACTGTGATTTAACATCGTTATACACAACGGGGAGCACTCTGGGCTTATCTGAATCAGCTAACTGGTAGATTTTGCGAATATGTACTGAAAAATAAAACTGCACAACTGCGTCTTTTTCAAGTGCTGTAAGTTGCTCTAATAGTTGAGGGACGTACTGGGTGACCTGAGCCTCTTTACCTTCAATCAGTAACTCTTTTAATTCCTCATGCCTTTGATCTAATACGGTATAACGTTTTTCAAAGTGAATTTTTGCGTCAAGCTGGGTGAGCACGGCAAACTCATCTCTCACCGGTTTTAATACAGCTGTAATACGTTCTTTTGAAAGGCTAGCCGCAGCCACTAGACTAATGATCTGCTGACATTGCTCCATGACTTCATCCGCAACCGTGTCAGATGAAAATAGCGACGCACTATCAAGCGCACGTTCAGGCGAAAGCCTTAACTCTTCGAAGTCGGCCTCAAGAACGTGCCAGATTTTTTGAGCTTCCTTCACTTTTTCAACATCATACTCTGCGAGCGATTCAGACTTTATAAGGTTATAAGCAGTTAATGCTTCTCCAAACGCTTGCTCAGCTTTTTGATAAGCAGCTTGTTGTTGTTCAGGTGTTGCTTTTTCTCCCGTTAACCCTGCAAGATCTTTTTGAACTGACTCAATCGTTTTGCATCCACTCAAAGTCATTCCCATCAAAATAGATACGAGTAATAGTTTTTTCATTAGTAGCTCCACTGTGCGCCAAGTGTGAATGAAACATTGCTGTATTCAACTTCAGGAACTCTGAGGCGTTGGCCATTTTCTAGATTCTCGGTAACAATATCGCGCGATTTATATTGCGCATCTATGCCTGCAATAATCGCAATGTGGTTCATAACCTGGTAACGCATTCCTACACGCCCTAATACACCCCATCCATTAAAGCTGTCCGTCAAAGTGGTCGTTTCAAATTGAGTGTTCTGAATCTCAGAGTACATAGGGCTGCTTATTTCGCCCTCTAAATACCAGCTGTATTTATTAAAACTGTCTTTTAGCCGACTGTCATAGCGAGCGCCCATCGTAAGTAGAATACCCATTTGGTCTTCAGATACCGATATAACAGGGCGCAACTGAGAAGTATAACCTTGCTGTGAACCTGTTTGCCCGCCTTCCATGCCAGGTAAAGTAAAACGCGCGGGGTTATTTGGATCATCTGAAATAGCAATCAAGGCCTTATCAAATGAATCTGCACCAGGCTGGACAAAAGCAAAGTTTGAACGCGTAAAACTGGAAGTGAAAAACTTAGTGCCCACGGTAAATTGTAAGGCCTGCGAAAAATTATAAGCTCCCTTAAAACCAATTTCATTGGCTTTAAGCTTAAATGCATTTTGCTGGATAGCACCAAACTCCCCCATATACCAGGTTTCAGTGGCTATATCGGTTGAGATTGTGGCTGCACTTTCAACATAAAACCCCCAATCGTCATCAATCCCAGTATAAGAAAGCTGCCTTATTGCTGGGTTGGTAACATCTATCGATTGACTAAGTTGACCAAAGCCCGCAACGTCATTTAAGGTTTCACTGTAGCCTATTGTTTCAAAACCTATGCGAACTTCGCTGAAAGAGGGGTTGGGTGTTGCATAAACTGATGTGCTAAATAGAACAGGTATTAATAGAGGAAACTTCATGAGAGTGCCTTACTCACTGCTATTAAGTCACCTAAGCAGAAGAGAGTAAAACTCACTGTACCGTCCTTGGTAACAATAAATAACAATTGTTAAATATATTGAATGTGTGTAATTTTAGTCCCTTACAAGCATGCGTCAAGCAAAAATGAACACTAACTTAACAAATGAACACAGACTTCAAATCGCTAGTTTATGCTGACACAATTAATTAAACTGCCTTTTTGTAAAAAAGCACGATTATCCTTTTTTGTATAACAGTACAAGTTCAGAAATTTAAGCAGTTTGGTCAAGAACTTAAGGTTATGACAGTGGCCAATTGGTCTAATATTGCAAAGTGCAAAAACGGGGACTATCGGAAACCGGTTTAATGAATACCGTTTAAATTACAAGCATAAAAAAACCCAGCAATCGCTGGGTTTTTCAAAACAGAATTAATTAACGCTTAACTTTTACGCGTTCAATTACTGTTACGTGTGCTTCAACACGACGGTTTTCAGCGTGCGCTGCTGCCGTGTTAGCTTCATTTTTAAGACGCTCTTCACCTAAACCAACAGTAACGATACGTTCTTTTTTGATGCCATCTTGAATTAGACGAGCGGCAACTGAATCAGCACGCTTCTTAGATAACCACTTGTTGTAATCAGCTTTACCTACAGCAGAAGTGTGACCTTCAAGAAGTACTTCAGTGCCTGGGTGCTCATTTAAGAAAGCAACCGCTGCATCGATATCATCTAAGTACTTTTGAGAAACTTTTGACGTGTTGTTAGGGAACGTAATTAGTAAGCTCTTCGTTACTTCACGATCTTCATATAAAGTACAACCCGTGCCATCTACCGCATCAGTCATCGGTGTGTTAGCACACTGATCATCTGCATCAGGGATATTGTCGTTATCGCTATCTGTCGGCGCAACAGCAACTGGAACAACCGCTGCTACTGGCGCAGCTTTTACTGGTGCAGAAGACGAGCTTTGGTTGCCAAACAAGTAGCTTAGACCTAGCTTAGCGCCAACATCAGTGTAACCACGGTCAAGACCTTGGAAAACAGAAGTTTCTGCATTGAATGCAAAATTATCTGTGAAGTAATGTTGGTAACCAGCACCTACATTAGCAAATGTTAGGCTTTCCATTGCATCAACGTTCTTAAGACCGAAGATACCGTAAAAAGGGCCGCCATTGATGTGATAAAGCGCATCAATACCTAAACGATCACCGTCTAGGCTAGTTGCAGTCATTGCTGGGTTTGAACTTGAGATATCAAAATCCATTTCAGCATACTCTAAACGCGCGCTCCAATAATCGCTAAAACGATAACCTAATTCAGCACCCCAACCCGTTGAATCATCAACATTAGTACCTGCACTACCACGTACATTTTCCCAAGAAGCGTCATAATAGTCGCCAAATGCGCCGATAAAGAAACCTTCTTTTTCAGCCGCGAAGCTTGAAGCGCTAGTTGCAGCTAGTGCCAAAGCAATAGTAAGAGATTTTAATTTCATTGTTTCCTTCCCATTTTCACAATTAAAATTGTAGCTAAGTGACCCTAGCCTAATTAAGTATTACCAGAGTACAGAATCGTTTGTTAATCATTACTTAACGAAAACACATTTGTGGTGTTTTTAAAAATAATTTTAGAATAAAAGCGCTAATCATTATAGATCAGATAAAAAACTTTACCTAACCAACGCAATAGCAGCACTTTAAACTGATAATAAACATCTATATTCAATTACCTTTATGTATCGCTGTATGCCTAAGTCTAAGCAATACACTTTTCGAACCTTACTTGCATTATATTGCTTAATTTTGAATCAACAAGTAGTAACCGTGTTTATTTCCAATAAATCTCTATAAATAACAGCTAATAATTGCTTATTAATACATATAGCCCGTAATAATTCATTACTTCAATTTATATTGATGCTACACAAGCATGTTGTTAATCAAATAGGCGCTTATTTCCCATTACGTTCCACAAAATGTGTGGTAACCGCTTTCGTCCAACGGGGGGTGGCTCCATGACTCATTAACACTCTGAGTGTAGGGGTTTTGCAATGCTGTTAAATATTCACTTAGTATCGGGCTTTGATGTGATTCAGCAAAGTCTTTTAGGATTTTTTCTATAATATGGTTGCGCGGGATCAATTTTGGATTCGTTTCACGCATCGTTTCATAACTGCCAGTTGTGGTGCGCTGCAACCATAGCGTCGACCACTGAATTAATGGTGTTGGTATTTCAGCATTTCCTATGAGTGATTCGGTTAACGCATCAAAAGTGTTGGTATAATCAAGCGAGTGTTCCTTCAATAGCGCTAATAATTGTGCAACTAACTCGCTATCTTGTGGTTCATGCCCATCCAACCCTAACTTTTGCGCCCACATAGCTGTAAATGCGTGATTAAACTTTTCCGCAAAACCATTAATTAAAGGGCTGAGTAAAGCAATCGCTTGATCATCATCGTCATTTATCAATGGCATTAAGCTTTCGGCTAATCGGGCACAATTCCAATTAGCGATATTTGGCTGATTGCCAAACCCATAACGCCCTTGGCGGTCGATAGAGCTGAAGACGGTGTCAAAATCAAAATGATTCATCATCGCACACGGACCATAATCAATCGTTTCGCCACTGATTAGCGTGTTATCTGTGTTCATAACACCATGAATAAAGCCCACTCTCATCCAGCTTACTACCAGCTCAATTTGCTTGTCGATCACAGCGGCTAAAAACGCTAAATAGCGCTCAGGCCCAGCGCTTGTTATGGATGGGTAATGACGCGCAATCGCCGCATCTGCTAGCTTTTTTAAACCCGCAACATCACCTTGCGTTGCTAAATATTGAAATGAACCAACACGGATGTGACTCGTCGCGACTCGCGTTACAATAGCGCCCGGTTGCGGCGGCTGTCTGTAAACGGTTTCGCCCGTTGCGACGACCGCTAAACATCGAGTTGTCGGCACACCTAATGCGTGCATTGCCTCACTCATTATGTATTCACGAACAGCAGGGCCGATCGCACAACGACCATCACCACCACGAGAGAACGGCGTCGCACCGGACCCTTTTAATTGAATATCCCAAAGTAGCCCTTGATCATCTGCCACAGCCCCCAAAAAATGTGCTCTACCATCACCTAAGCGCGCAGAAAAGTGACCAAACTGATGACCAGAGTAACCTAATGCGATAGGCTCTACTGCTTCATTAATATGATTACCACTGAGCAAGGTCGCTCGCTCAGTGAGTGGTATATCGATAGATAATTGCTTTGCAACCGCTTCATTGAATAATAGGAGCGAAGGTTGAGTCACTGGACTTGGCCTATCAGCGATGGCAAACGATTCTGCGATATCAGTATAACGCGAGGCTAATTTCATTTAATTTCCTTTCACCTTATTGCGGCTCAGCGGCTTGAATTCCAACACGGTTATCGCCTACGCTATAAGCAACAATTAAACTAAGTTCCTGCAAACTTAAGCCACTTTGACGCTGCAATTCATTAAAAAATGCCTGTGCAGCAACGAGTGATTTTTTAGTTTGTAATCCACCATCAATAATCTTGTGTGCACGCAAATAGCTTTCTACATCTCGGGATAACAGAAATGTATCTTTGCCGAGTGTTCGCAGTGCATAGGGGCCCGTATTACCACCCAATCGCGCCCCCTTCTTTTTCAAGTAAGCCCACAAACCTATTATGTCCTCTGTTGGCCAATTTGCAATAAACGCACTAAAAGTGCCATGTTCAGACGCGACGTCATGAATCATATAGGCATTTTCAGCAATAGTTTGCACTTTTTTAAAGTTACGCACAATACGCTCATCACTGGCTTTTTGCTCCAACATATCTGGCGGCATCATGAGCAATTTTTCAACACTAAAATCCCAAAAAACCTCCCTAAAACCAGGCCATTTATTATTGATCACTGACCAATAAAACCCACTTTGAAACACTTTACGGGTAAATTCCTCAAGCCACGCATCATCAGGTAAGCTTTTTAGCTGAGACGCTGCTAAAGGCGGGTGCAATAGCTGTTGTAGCATAGCCTTACCGCCTTTTCTTTGTGCTGCTCGTTGATATATATCCTGAAACTTTTCCATCGTTTTACTGCCTTTGCTGCTTATGCCTACTAGTGTACGGAAAAATAACCTTATACGTAACACTCTCTGGTAAACGATCGTTTCAGCCTTGACACCTAGACGGCTAAAATGCTTTAATCACCGCCATTACCCCTATTAAAGATGAGAGTTGTACATCTAAACTCTCATTAAGGGCTAGAAGAGGTGCGTTATTCAGGTAACGTATGTGAGGAGCACACACTCCAATGATCATACGTGAGGGGAATTAACGCCGAGAAGTAACTTTTTTTGTGAAGGGTTATTTCGGGCGACTGGGTTGAATCCCAGCGACTGTCACCAATAACAGCTTAGCTGTTGATATGTTTGGTGGAGAGCTTCTGGTCTTAGTATAATAAGGCCTGCGCGGTCTATTATTTAAGCCCATTCGCTCTTCGGATTTTAATGTTCGAATGATGTAAATGCGGCGCATACTAAATCCCTCATTTAACTCATCGAACACCTATTAAGTTCGTTGCAGATGAAAAACAACTTTAATTTAAATGATTTTCCATTATGGACAGCACTTGTAACGCCTTTTACTGAATCGGGAAAAGTAGATTACGCCGTGCTTGAGCAGTTAGTTGCACAACAACAAGCAGCTAATAATGGCATTTTACTTCTTGGCAGTACCGGTGAAGGCCTCGCGCTGAGTCTAAAAGAGCAGCAGTCTATCGTTGAACATGTATGTCAACTAGCACCAACAGTCCCACTCATGGTCGCAGTGGGAGGAATGAACCTCACACAACAAATTGCATGGGTAGAATATTGCAATCAGTTGCCTATTCACAGCTTTTTGCTTGGCTCTCCACTTTATGCAAAACCTGGTGTGGTCGGACAAACACATTGGTTTGAGAGCTTACTCAACGCCAGCTTTCATCCATGTATGCTTTATAACGTACCTGGTCGTAGTGCTGTAGATATTCCACCTGCTGTTATTGAAAATCTAAGTGAACACCCAAATTTATGGGCACTGAAAGAAGCCAGTGGCGATATAGCTAAATTTGAAGGGTTTCGAAAAGCCGCACCAGAGCTTGCTATCTACAGTGGTGATGATGCACTTATGCCCTATTTTGCACAAGCAGGGGCAACAGGCCTCGTTTCTGTTGCAGCCAATGCATGGCCAGAACAAACACATGAGTTTGTGAAACGCAGTTTAAGTGGTCAACATCCCAATTTATTTACTGACTGGTCGCAAGCAATCCACAGCTTGTTTTCAGTTGCAAACCCTATCCCCGTCAAAGTTTTAATGCATTTACAAGGCCGACTTAGCAGCCCGTATTTGCGTCCTCCGTTAACTCACCTTGAGTTAACACAAACAGATTGCATTACCAATGCAAATAACACCATTTTATCTTGGCATTAAATACAGGTTTTTATAATGAGCTGGTTAGAACTATTGAATAATTTAGAATCGGGCGCTGTTCGCGCAGCAACACAAGACGAAAGTGGCCAATGGCACGCTAATGTCGAAGTAAAACAAGGTATTTTAGAGGCGTTTAAAAACGGCACCAATACTGAATTTCCAGGCGGATTTGTAGACAAGCACAACTTAGCACCGCAAGGTTTTGCAGCTGAGGCAGGTGTGCGTATGGTACCCGGTGGAACCAGTGTACGCCGCGGCGCACATGTCGCAAAGGGCACAATTATTATGCCACCAGCGTATGTAAACATAGGCGCGTTTATTGATGAAGGCACAATGGTTGATAGCCACGCGTTAGTCGGGTCATGTGCGCAAGTTGGTAAAAACGTCCATTTAAGCGCTGCAGTACAACTAGGCGGGGTACTTGAGCCAATAGGCGCAAGCCCTGTTGTCGTCGAAGACGATGCCTTTATTGGCGCAGGTTGTGTGATTGTTGAAGGTGTTGTGGTTAAAAAAGGCGCGGTACTCGCACCTGGCGTACGTTTATCAGCCACAATCTCTGTTTATGATTGTGTTAATGAACGTCAACTTGAAAAAGGTGAAGCAATTCCTGAGTACGCGATTGTTATTCCTGGCTCTCGTCCTGCCTCAAATGATTGGGCACGTGAGCAAGGTTTAAGTATGTCATGTGCCTTAATTGTGAAATACCGTGACGAACAAAGTGATGCGTCATTATTGCTAGAAGAGGTTTTACGTTAATGACCTTTTTGAGCACGCCAGTTAAATCAGCAATCAATAAGTTATCAACACAGCTTGAAACGCCATTTTTTGTATACGACCTTGATGCGCTAAACACACATTTAGCCCGCTTAGTAGCACAAACCGACGTTAAACTGTGGTACGCCGTTAAAGCAAACCCGCTGTCTACAGTCATTCAATGTTTAGATAAAGCAGGCTTTAATTTTGATGTGGCAAGCAAAGGCGAACTTGAGCAAGTACTTGCTCAAGGAATTAACAGTGAGCGCGTGCTCAATACGGGGCCGGCTAAAAGCCCCGCACAAATTAAGCACTTTATTGAGCGCGGAGTACGCACGTTTGTCGCCGAAAGCCTCAATCAAGTTCGCTGGCTTAACGAGCAAGCAGTGGATCAACAATGCCAATTACAAGTTTTGCTGCGTGTACAATTGCGCTGGCCTGAAGGCGAAAAAAACCCACTTGGCGGGGATAGTTTAACGCCTTTTGGTCTAGGTTGCGATGAGTGGCTCGCACTGAATACTCACCAATACCCCGCACTGAACTTTGATGGGCTACATATTTTCCAATGGGGTAACATGCTCAGCAGCGACAAACTCGCTGAGCTGTGGTCACAAATGATTACACCACTGCAACAACTTGCAAGCAAACTAGGGGTCAACCTCAACGTACTTGATTTAGGTGGCGGTTTAGGGATCCCCTACACACAAAATGACGACACGCTTAGCTGGGATGCATTAATAACAGCACTTGCAAATATAAAACGTCATGCAGGGGTCAATGAGTTATGGATGGAGCTTGGCCGTTATGCTGTAGGTGAATGTGGCCATTATGCTAACCCTGTTGTGGAGCGTAAATTAAATTATGGTCAGCAGCAGGTTATTCTTAGTGGTGGCATAAATCACTTACTGCGTCCTGCGGTCACAAATCAAGACTTTCCAGCACAGTTATTACGTAACTCAACGGCCGAAAACCAAGCGATGAGTTTATATGGCCCATTGTGCACAGCCCTTGATTGCTTGGGTGAACATCAACTCCCTAACGATTTGAATGAGCATGATTGGCTGGTGTTTAGCCAATGCGGCGCATACGGCTTCACCGAGAGCATGCCCTACTTTTTATGTCACGAACTTGCAGCCGAGTACGTTATACACAATGGCGAACTTAACTGTGTTCGCCAAGCAGCAGATGCCAGCGACTATTTAAGGTAAATGAGATGAGTATTACACCCCCTATCAGTCAAGAAAACATTGTTGTTGGCGAAGTGGCAAACGGCTTACCATTGACCATTCCTGTGTATCGCTTGAAAGGTGATGGTACGGGGCCCAGTGTCTATGTGCAGGCAAACATGCATGGTGCAGAAGTGCAAGGGAATGCGGTTATTTACCAATTACTTGAACAGTTAAAACACCTTGAGCTCAAAGGTGATATCACCTTAGTCCCTTACGCTAACCCTATTGGCTGCAATCAAAAATCGGGAGAGTTCACATTAGGTCGTTTTGATCCAATCACGGGCACAAACTGGAATCGCATGTACCACTGCAATAGCCAGCTTGCATCACAATTTGCCGAGCAATACCGTGATGCCGATGAGCGAGTACTAAAAAACGCGTTCAAAGCAGCACTTATAGAAGAAGTCGAACAACAACTAGCTGGGCCGGATTACCGCTTAACAACCGGTAAACGTATTGCCCTTAATTTACAAAAATTGGCACACCAAGCTGATATTGTACTCGACCTACATACAGGCCCTATCTCGAGCCAACATTTATATTGTCCTGATTATGCGGTAAACAGTGCCAGTTACTTTAATATCCCCCATGTGCTACTCATCCCAAATGAATTTGATGGTGCGATGGACGAAGCCAGCTTTTGCCCATGGTGGCAATTAACAGATGCATTGGCTCAGCAAGGCCGTGAATTTGCTGTGCAAGTTGAAGCGTTTACCGTCGAGCTAGGCAGCCAAGAAAAAATAGACTTAAAGGCTGCACTAGATGACGCCACAAGTATTTTAAGTTACTTAAACCACAAACACGTTTTTATTGATGCGCCCTATCAACCAAAACAGATGACGCGTTTCGGCTGTAAGTTAGATGACTACTTAGCTTACTACTCACCTATGGGTGGTATGGTTGAATACATTGCGCCACTGGGTGGGCATATCCGAGCAGGCGAGCCTATTGCTAACATACTTCGAATGGAACGTTACTTAAACGAGCAGCCCCTGCAAACACTGACCCTAGAGTGCGACGCAATCGCAATTTTGCACTTTGCATCAGCAAGCGTTAATCAAGGTACTGAACTGTATAAGTTCTTTACCAACGTATTTAAGCTTTAAATATTGTTAAAGCTTACATCTTCTCATTGCGTGAGAGCAAAATACGCTATTAAAGGTGTTTTGTGTTGAAAAAGCGGCTTATGCCGCTTTTTTTTCATGCTCATTTACCACAATACTTAATTAAAAGAAGCAATTGATAGTTAATTAAGTGCAAATTCCCCTTTGCTAAGCCATAAAGCAGGGTATACTTTTTCATATATACATTTCTCAAGGGAATAAAAATGGCTTGGCGTTTTGGGATTATATTATTCACCACACTGCTTTCAACAAGTGTCTTATCTCAACAAAGTGAAGGGCAACGTGCTAACGAACAAGATAGCGACATTGAATTAGTAAAGCAATGCATCTTAAATGAAGCCATCGCAGGTGATGGAAATCAAACCCTCGAACAGCTTCGTAAAAAATGCTCAGCACTGGATGAAAGCAAACAAATAACGGCGCTTGATAAACGTAAAGCTCGCGAACAAGTCGGTCAAAAAAATCGGAATGTGATCACCCCACACAAACGCAATTATATTTTGCCTTTGTCGTACGTATCAAATCCAAATACACGCCCCTTTGGCCGACTCAACGAGTTGACTGATGAACCCGATGGCGAACAACTCGATAACCTAGAAGTTAAATATCAACTTTCAATTAAAGTGCCCATCTATAATGACTTTGCAGACGACGATCAAGCGGTGTTTTTTGGGTTTACTTTGCAATCATTTTGGCAGTTTTATAATAACGACATCTCATCCCCCTTTCGCGAAACAAACTACGAGCCTGAAGTTTTCTGGATTAATTACCTCGACCCCGAAAACGTGCTTTGGGGTGATGAAATGGCTGTAGCAGTCGGTATGGTTCACCAATCTAATGGTCGAAGTCAGCCACACTCTCGATCATGGAACCGCATTTATGCCAACTTTATTTGGGAAAATAATGGTTTCGTTTTCAGTTTCAAACCCTGGTACCGCCTCCCAGAAGACAAAAAAGAAGATTCAACGGAAGCAAAAGGAGATGATAACCCAGATATATATAAATACATGGGATACTTTGAGTTAGCCGGTGCTTATCGCTATGAAGATCATGAATTTAGTTTCATGACCCGTAATAACTTGAATTCAGATAATCGAGGAGCCATTCAGCTCGATTGGTCATTCCCACTGTGGGGCCGACTACGCGGCTACGCCCAGTATTTTAACGGTTATGGTGAAAGTTTAATCGATTATAATGCGGATATTGAGCGTATCGGTGTGGGTATTTTATTAACCGATTTACTCTAAATTTTCCCTTAACGTAAAAAGCCAAGCAATGCTTGGCTTTTTAGAGCTAACAGAGTAATTTGCCATTATCGTTTAACAACAAACTCCCCCTCAAATTCAGCCACTAAGACTTCCCCATCATAAATTGCCACAGGGACTCGGTAACTTGCTTTTCCTTCGGTTTCAAGATCCGCTAATTTACCTTTGCAGCCACTGAGTTCAACACTACCACGCGGGTCATTATTCAATGGTTTTAAGTATTTAATCGATGCATCCGCCAGTACAATATTGCCTTCAAGTCCAGCCTCTTTAAGTGCTAAATATGTTGCTCCCCACCCTGTTAAAGTCGCTAAGCTATAAATAGAACCCGCGAACATCGTATTGTGTAAATTTAAGTTCGCATTTAAATCTGCGCGGGTGGTAAATTGCCAGTCAGTATAACTTTCTACCTTAATACCCATCGCATCACTAATTGGAATGGATTCGCGCCATGTATTTTGCAAAACTTGCGTCCAATCAGGGTGACGAAACCAGCCTGGCTCTGAAGGCTTTTGCTTCACCATTTTAAAATGTTGAACCTCATCATAAGCCAGATGCGCTTTTTCTTTTAACTCATAGCCATGGCGTTGATAAAACTCTAAAGCACGTTCACGTGCAAATAACACTAATTCGTCAGCATCTTGTGTCCATGCTATTTTCTCAAGTTCATGAAGCAGCCGGCTACCAATGTGCTGATTTCGGTTGCCTTCAGCAACGGCCATATAGCGTACTTGTGCTTGTTGCTGATTATTAAAATGCAAACGGGCAACACCGAGCACTTCACCCACTTTGTTTTTAATAAATCGATGCTCTGCATCTTGTTCCAAGTCATCTTGTTCAGAGCCTCGAGGCTGCTGCCAAGGTGCGCGCAATACCTGCCAGCGTAATTGATAATAAGCCTGCCAATCTTCACTGCTTTGTGGCGTAGTTACTTGAAACATATATTCTCCTGTTGTTCTAATGCCACATTTAAAATACCTAACGTTGTTAGATAAAGTAATACAGCGTTTTTTATTGCGACCTACCATACGCTATCTTTGAAAAACTTGGAATACGACTTTGGTGAGCCACTATTTTAACTGTAAAACTTGCTTAACAGGTTGGCGCTTTATGTTGACTCGTCTAAGCTACGTGTATGGAAAATTTAATTGTAAGTTCTGGTATTGTAAAGCATTGCTTTATTGAAGATTGCCATCGCATAGGACAACTAATCTATTGGCATAAACATGGTGCTGATTGCATTCAAGTTCGTCAGCACAAACAATATCGCTGGTTGCTTATTAACGACATATTACAGTCCGTTGTTGAGAAAAGTCATCCAAGCCATCTGCTGTTCCCGCATTTACACTATTTATCGCAATTGTGGCAGCCTTTAAAGCCACCTAGAACAGTACTTGAACTTGGGCTAGGCGCTGGCGCGATTCGTAATTACATCCAATATACTTACCCTGATAGCCAACTCATATCCGTTGAAAAGAACCCGAATATTATTCACTGTTATAAACGATTATTTGCCGGGGCTCATGCGAATAATTTACAGTGTTGTGACGCTCAAACGGTACTTGAACAAGACAACAAATATGATTGGATTATTCTTGATTTATTTAGTCAGCTAGATGCACCTGTCTTTTTATATAAACACCTGTTTTATGAAAAAATACGTGATGCATTGAATACTGATGGGTATTTGTTTATTAATTTTTTGTCTGCTCATCAATCGCAACTCAAGCAACTAGAGCACCTTTTAATCACCACATTTGGCAAGCGTCCAAACATTGAAAAAATACCTAACTACACAAACCATATCGTGATGATAAATCGATAATAGAATCACACGGTCAGGTTAAACGTAACTGGGCCATCGTTACACAAGCTCACTTGCATATCTGCAGCAAACTCACCCGTTGCCACCTTGATACCTTGAGATTGCGCCTGACTGACAAAGTATTCATACAACGCCCGTGCGTGTTCAGGTGCTGCCGCAGATGAAAAACTAGGCCGCATGCCTTTTTTAGTATCCGCCGCTAAGGTGAACTGAGATACGACCATTAATTCACCTTGAATATCAAGTAAACTTAGGTTCATTTTATCGTTTTCATCTGTAAAAATACGGTAATTACTCACCTTATGTAAAAGCTTATCTGCAGTTAATTTATCATCTAGTTTTTCAACCCCTAATAGCAATAATATTCCTTGCTGAATTTGCCCAATAACATGGTTATCGACTTGTACATTTGCGTGTTTTACTCGCTGAATTAATCCTTGCATTGATTCCTCGACAATTTGATAGACATGAGGTCGGCAGCACGCCGCACAGCAGCCAAATATACATGATTATCAACACCGTGCCCAACTTCATCTAACACAAGTAACTGTGCATTAAGCTGCGTTGTAAGTTGCTGCACGGCACTAAAACGACAAACCAAATCATGTCGTCCATGAATGAACCACATTGGGAGGCCTTGCAAATACAGACTGTTTTTCGCAATATACCCTTCCTCGATAAAGCACTGTGAACTGAAATAATGCACCATTAAACGCGCCATTGTGAGTCTTTGCTGTGGGCAGTTCAACGCCCATTGAGATGACTGCCTTCCTTGTGATAAAACCGCTTCCCATTGGCACCATTGCTTTGCATAATGAATGGCACTAATTTGGTCATCGCTATGTAAGTGCTGCGCGTATAGCGCCAAAATGCGCTTCACGTCGGGTTGGTTTTGTGAAAATGCTTGGTAAAGCTCAGGGTAAAATTGCGCCCCTGCGCCTTTGGGGCCATAGAGCCACGCTAAATCAGCATGTGTGGCTAAAAATGTACCGCGTAATATGAGGCCTGCAACGTGATTACGATATTTAATGGCATACAGCAAACACAGTGTTGCCCCCCATGATGCCCCGCAAAGTGATAGCTTCTCAATACCCAATGATTGTCGAAGGTAATTAAGATCTTCGATGAGGTTATCAGTAGTGTTATCAATTACTTGATGAGGGGTAGACAGGCCGCAACCACGCTGACTGTATAAAATAATACGATAGCGGTTGGGATCAAAAAAACGGCAATTATCAGGATGCAAACCAAGTCCAGGGCCGCCATGACAAATAACCAGCGCAAAGCCCTTTGGGTTACCATATTCTTGAACGTGAAGTTGGTGGCCCTCCCCCACACTAAGGTGAAAGTCATTGTACGGGGTAATGCTCGGGTATAACTGCATAACGCTGACTCCTAGCAGCGGCGCAATGAGTTATGTGAGTGATGAGTCAGCTTCAAATTTGACTTCAGATACCTCTTCAGCATCTTTTGGGCTAATACACACAGTAAACTCCGCACCGAGTAATACAACAACCCAAGACAAATAGACCCACACAAATAAAATAGGAATTGTTGCTACTGCGCCATAAATCACTTCATAAGATGGAAAGTGACTAATGTATAATGCGAAGCCTTTCTTAGTCAGCTCAAATAACAATGCGGCAAACAATGCACCGGGAACAGCGGCTCTAAACGATACTCGGGTATTCGGTACTAAAGTATAGAGCATAATAAAGCCTGCCATCGAAATTAAATAAGGTAACAGCTTAATTAAAAAACCACTAAACCCAGGAATTCCTTGATCAGCAAACGATACCAAAGAGACGATATACGATGTAACACCAATACTCGCGCCTAATAATAGAGGTCCTAAACTCAAAACCATCCAGTACACTGCAAACGATATCATCATTGGACGCTTGGTTTTAATACGCCAAATTCTATTAAGTGTTGCATCCACATTTCGAATAAGTAACAACGCAACGCCAGCTAAAAAGCCAATACCCACGGCGGTCATTTGGTTAGCATTACCTGCAAACGACGTTATGTGCTCTTTGATGACATCTGATGATGTTGGAACAAAATTAGTAAATAAAAAATTTTCTATGGCAATGCGCGTATCCTCAAAACCTGGGAAAGCCGAGAATATCGCCACGCCTACAGCAATTAAGGGGACTAAAGAAAGTAATGTCACATAGGCTAGATAGCCCGCATTAACCGTGATTTGATCATCAATACAACGATTAAAATATTGCATCCACCAACCTGGTTGCTGGCGAAAAAATGCGCCTGCTTGATGCCAATAATGTGCTACCCTGTCATTCATAAGTTAACTTTTTGCAAAATAGTTTTGATTATCATAGCAATCCACCACATAATTTAAAACTAAACAGGAATTTAAAGGGATCTCAATGAAAAAACGTTCAATATTCAGCGCACCCTTACTTGCGTTAACTATGGTGTTGTCTGGTTGTCAGTCTGCCTATTACTCGGCAATGGAATCTGTTGGTGTTCACAAACGTGACATTTTGGTTGACCGTGTAGAGGAAACCAAAGACTCTCAGGAAGAGTCGCAAGAAGAGTTCCAATCGGCTTTAGACCGTTTAACCACCCTAATTAATTTTGATGGCGGCGACTTAAAAGAAGCCTACGATCAACTTAACAGTGATTACGAATCGAGCCTTACAGCGGCAAGCGATGTGACTAATAACATCAACAAAGTCGAAGACGTTGCGGATGCATTATTCGATGAATGGGCAGGTGAATTAGAGCAGTACTCTAACGCTTCGCTAAAACGCCAAAGCAGTAAACAGTTAAATTCAACCAAGCGTGATTTTGAAAAATTATTACGCTCAATGCGCAATGCTGAAAGCAAAATGGAACCTGTATTATCATCATTAAGAGATAATGTTTTGTACTTAAAACATAACCTAAATGCACAAGCTGTCACGGCAATTCAAGGCGAATTTACTAGCCTTAAACGCGATATCAAAGTGTTAATGGATGATATGAACAAATCGATTGCTGATTCAAATAAGTTCATTGCACAAATGGGTAAAGCGAGTTAATCCCAAGTAAATTAATCCATAAAAAAACCTGCAACCTTGCAGGTTTTTTTTATTGTTATTTTTTGTTACCTTTTTATTATTTTTTCGCCCGTCATTCTTGTTACACTTTTATAAAATCAAACTAAAAAACGTCTAATTATGAAATTAAGCCCGTTGAGTTTAGTCTTTATATCAGGTCTGTTAACTGCGTGCGGCAGTACAAATAACATTGAGCGAATAGCCGGAGCAGATACCATAACCCCTTTGCATAAAGAGGGCCAACGCGAAGGTCGTTACCACAACCTTTACCCCGGTAAGAAGACATACCCAAACAATTGTGAAAGTGAATGCTATCCAAGCGATCCCCACTTACAATGCAAAGAAGAAAATGAACACTGTTTATACATTGGCGAACAAACCATTCCTACACTCAACACTGGTTTCACCGTTCGCTGGCTCGGCCATGCCGGATTTATGATTAATACACCTAACGGCCAACACGTCATAATTGACCCAGTAAAAGAACAGTTCGACTCACCTGTTGATTTAGCCTTTAGACTGGTCTCTGGTTTTTATCGTCAACCCGGTGACTGGCTAACAAAGAGTGAACTTGAAAACTTAGATGCAGTAATCTATTCACACCTGCACTATGATCATTTTAATAAAGCCGATATCGAAGAAATCGGCAATAAGCCGCGCTATTTAACTCCTCTGGGGATGGGTGATAACTTCCCAGATGGCGGTTTTAATATCAGTGAGATGGCTTGGTTTGCAAAAACGAACATTGATGATCTCACGATTCACTCACTCCCCGCCCATCATTTTAGCAGTCGCGTTTTAGTCCCCTTTATTTATGAAGATAATGATAAAGATCTTTGGAATGGCTGGTTACTCGAGCAAAACGGAAAAACACTCTTTTTTGCAGGTGATACCGGCTACTCAAAACACTTTAGCGACATTCAACAGCGATATGATGATATTGATGTTTGTTTAATTCCCATCGCTTCGTATTACCATGAAGAAAATGGTAACTGGTACCGTTATGTTCACACCACCCCAGAAGACGCTCTCACAGCCGCACAAGACCTAAACTGTAAAGTGATGATACCTTGGGGATACGGCAACGCAAGCTGGAAAATGGGCGATCACACTAGTCATTCAGCACTATTACGCTTATTACATATGTACGATGAAATGGACTCACAGACACCGCTTTATATTCTCAATGAAGGGGAAAGTGTTGCTTTATAAAGCAACACTTGAATTTAGTATCAATATTCTTGCGCTTGGGCACTGCACTCATCGTCGCCAAGAGAGCGATTGATTGGGCCCAATAACATATAAAACAATCCATTGATCACGTTCATTTCTTGACTTGTGTTTGAGTTATCAAGCGAAAGGTTTTGCTCTTGTCGCTGTTGACTTTGCGTACTGCCAACAACAAAATCACAGCTTGAACTCATTACTTGCGACGAAGTACAACCAGATAAAAAAACGGCCATAGCTAAGGACAATACTTTAGCCACCATAACTCCTTTGGTATGTATTAATTTAAGCAATGATATTACTTTACCTGTTTTTTAAACTAAAAAGTGTAAAAATCTGTCTTCACCATTTGTATATTTCTGCGTATATTATTTAGCACCTATCCCCCTTACTTGTTGTTTTCAAATACTGTTTCAGACACTATTAGTAAAAATGATTATGTGAGAATGACATGAAAGCATCAGCACTGATTTCGAGCCTTTTACTAAGTAATGCAGCTTTCGCTATTGATGTAGCACACACATCTACACCTATTATTATTGATGGAATCTCTGAAAGCGCATGGGATCAAGCAACATGGCAACCTATGCCTTACCTTATGGATGGCACATTACCTAATTCAACTAAAGACTTTAAAGGCCGCTATAAATTACTGTGGGATGAAAACACCCTGTATTTACAAGCCGACATTGTTGATGATGTACTGATTGATACACACCCAAATCCTACCGATAAGTATTGGGACGATGATGCGTTAG
The DNA here is from genome assembly GCF_001469215.1 of Pseudoalteromonas sp. H105. Taxonomy (GTDB): domain Bacteria; phylum Pseudomonadota; class Gammaproteobacteria; order Enterobacterales; family Alteromonadaceae; genus Pseudoalteromonas. The sequence continues at coordinate 31,730 of NZ_LOFH01000007.1, read as the reverse complement.
AAGTGTTTATAGATAGTGATGCCTCTGGGGGAAACCATCAATTTAATCATACTGCATTTGCCTATCATATTGGCCTTGATAACCAAGCTGCTGATTACGGGCCTGATAAAAAACCCCATTTGTATAATGAACACTTAGTCAGCCGCTGGCAACGCAACAAAAGCGCCCCCTACAACATCACTTGGGAAGTCGCAATTACACTCTACCCGAATGATTACCAAGAAGGCGCGCAAAACATACCGCTTAAGTTAACACCAAAGCACGTTATCGGCTTCATGCTCGCCTACTGCGATAACGACGGCAGTGACATTCGCGAACACTTTATGGGCTCACACGAAATACAGCCTGTTAATGGCAGCCTTAATCTAGGCTATATCGATGCAAACGTGTTTGGCAAAATCACGTTACTGCCGAAAAAGTGATGTAATACCAATTAGCTTAATTAAGGGGTTTATTGTGAGACAAGAAAACCTTGTCAATAACAAAGCAAAAAGTTCGTCATTTAGTTGTTCTAAATAAGAAGTTTTTAACGCCATTAGCGTCAGGTTCAATACCTAAAAATGATTTAGTATTATTGCGGATTGGTATAAGTTACCCATGTAGATTGGGGTGAGCACAGCGAAACCCAACGAAAAACACCGTACCAACAAATGCATATCGACTCTCAGCTTTCCAATTACGCCTCTGGCTAGGTATTCTGCGAGAACAAAAATTCCTTAAGAATTATTCACAAAGAGGTCTAGAGGCGCTGCGCTTTAGAGAAAAAAGTCAAGCAACCACTCTATACTAAACCGCTAGCTGACAATTTCGGCTCTTTTTTACCTACAAAAAAGCCGCTGTATTTTGCAATACAGCGGCTTTTAAAATCACATTATTTAAATAAGGTGATTATGCCTTAGGAGCACGACCCGCACGCTTACGCTCATTTTCAGTTAAATGACGTTTACGAATACGAATGTTCTCAGGTGTAACTTCTACTAGCTCATCATCAGCAATAAACTCAAGCGCTTGCTCAAGTGAATAGTTAAGTGCTGGTGTCAATGTTTGTGCTTCATCTGTACCAGATGCACGAACGTTAGTAAGTTGCTTACCTTTAAGCGCGTTAACTGTCAGGTCGTTATCACGGCTATGAATACCGATAACCATACCTTCATAAACTTCAACACCGTGACCGATGAATAAACGGCCGCGTTCTTGTAAGTTAAATAATGCGTTAGTCAGTGCTTTACCTGTTGCGTTAGCAATCATTACGCCGTTCTTACGAACACCTAGCTCGCCACCTTTGTGCGGACCGTAGTGATCAAACGTATGGTAAAGTAAGCCAGAACCAGACGTTAGCGTCATGAACTCAGTTTGGAAACCGATTAAGCCACGGCTTGGGATCATAAAGTCCATACGCATACGACCTTTACCATCTGGTGCCATGTCAGTAAGTTCACCCTTACGAAGACCAATTTGCTCCATGATAGAACCTTGGTGCTCTTCTTCACAGTCAATAGTTAGTGTTTCATACGGTTCTTCTAACACACCATCAACAGTACGTAAGATTACTTCTGGACGAGAAACAGCTAGCTCGTAACCTTCACGACGCATGTTCTCGATTAAGATACCAAGGTGTAATTCACCACGACCCGATACGCGGAAGCTATCTGGGTTATCTGTATCAGCAACACGAAGTGCTACGTTATGTACTAATTCTTTGTCTAAACGCTCACGAATATTACGTGATGTAACAAACTTACCTTCTTTACCACAGAAAGGAGAGTTGTTTACAGAGAACGTCATTGTTACTGTTGGCTCATCAACACTTAGTGGTGGTAATGCTTCAACGTTGTTAGGACAACAAAGCGTATCTGAAATCTTAAGCTCGCCTAAACCTGTTACAGTAACGATGTTACCAGCATAAGCTTTATCAGTGTCGATACGCTCAAGGCCTAAGTAGCTTTGTACTGAACCAATTTTACCGTTACGAGTCGTGCCGTCAGCGCTGATAACCGTAACTTGTTGGTTAGGCGCAACAGAACCGCGTTTAATACGGCCAATACCAATTACACCTTTGTACGAGTTGTAATCAAGCTGAGAGATTTGCATTTGGAAGTCACCTTCAGGATCTGCATCCGGCGGTGATACTTCGTCAACGATCATCTTGAACATAGGTTCCATGTTATCTGATGGCTCGTCTAAATCTAATGTTGCCCAGCCATTGATAGCTGATGCGTAGATTACTTTAAAGTCTAACTGTTCGTCAGTTGCACCAAGGTTATCGAATAAATCAAAGATTTGATCCATAACCCAATCAGGGCGTGCACCTGGCTTATCAATTTTATTGATAACGACGATTGGCTTTAAGCCTTGCGCGAATGCCTTTTGCGTTACGAAACGCGTTTGTGGCATTGGACCTTCTTGAGCATCAACAAGTAATAATACTGAGTCAGCCATCGAAAGTACGCGTTCAACTTCACCACCGAAATCGGCGTGTCCCGGGGTATCTACGATATTGATGTGGTAATCATTCCAAGAGATAGCTGTGTTTTTAGCTAAAATGGTAATACCACGTTCTTTCTCAATGTCGTTTGAGTCCATCACGCGCTCTTCGTTACCGCCGCGTGTTTCTAATGTACCTGATTGCTCAAGTAGTTTGTCAACCAGAGTTGTTTTACCGTGGTCAACGTGCGCGATAATCGCTATATTTCTTAACTGTTCGATGCTCATATATTTACTCAGAGAAATTAATTCTCATTGATCCTGCAAGATCTACGCACTCATCTGCATTTTCACCAGATGTCCCAGCATAGGATTTAAAAGGGCGCATATTATCCCTCATTAATGGCATGGATGAAAGTTTATCCAATATAAATTTGAAAACTTTCTCAATACTTTCACTAAGTATCTGTTTTATATATGACAAATATATGAATTAAATTTCAGTTATTTTCCCCAATAAACCATTTTAACTATTTTTAGGAACTTTTTGGCAGTCTTTGCCATTTAGGTTATGCTAATTTCGAAGTGATTAAATTGTCAGCAAACAGACATCAGGAGCATCGCACCAATAAGTTGCAACAACGCACCAAGTTAGTGCGTTTACTTGTTTCTATTTAGGCCTTTAATATTTTTTCACATTATAAACAATTGGTTATAATATTGGCACAGAATCAGCTTGTTAAATGCAAAAGCAGTTATGCAGCAATAATAAAACCCAACAGTTGGAGGACACATGTCACAATCGGTTTTAGATTTTATTAAAGAAAATGACGTTAAGTTCATTGATTTACGCTTTACTGATACAAAAGGTAAAGAGCAACATGTTTCTATTCCTCATCACCAAGTTGATGAAGACTTTTTTGAAGACGGTAAAATGTTCGACGGTTCTTCAATCGCAGGTTGGAAAGGCATCAACGAATCAGACATGGTATTAATGCCAGTTGCTGAATCAGCTAAACTTGACCCTTTCACAGAAGAAGCAACTCTTATCGTACGTTGTGACGTTGTAGAACCTTCAACACTGCAAGGTTATGAGCGCGACCCGCGTTCTGTTGCAAAACGCGCAGAAGAATACATGAAATCGACAGGTATCGCAGACACTGTATTATTCGGCCCAGAACCAGAATTCTTCCTCTTTGACGACGTTAAATATAAAACTGACATGTCAGGCTCAATGTATAAAATTGATGCTGAAGAAGCGGCATGGAACTCTGATAAAGATTACGAAGGCGGTAACTCAGGCCATCGTCCAGGTGTTAAAGGCGGTTATTTCCCTTGTTCACCAGTTGATTCTTCACAAGATTGGCGTTCAGCGACGTGTTTAGTGCTTGAAGAGTTAGGTCAAGTTGTTGAAGCGCATCACCATGAAGTAGCGACAGCAGGTCAAAACGAAATTGCGACTCGCTTTAATACCATGGTATTAAAAGCAGATGAAATCCAAGAAATGAAATATGTTATCCATAACATGGCTCACTTATATGGAAAAACAGCGACATTCATGCCTAAGCCTATCGTTGGCGACAACGGCTCTGGTATGCATTGTCACCAATCTTTAGCCAAAGACGGTGTTAACCTATTCGCTGGCGACAAGTACGGCGGTCTTTCTGAAGACGCACTTTACTACATTGGTGGTATCATTAAGCATGCTAAAGCAATCAACGCGTTCGCAAATGCATCTACTAACTCGTACAAACGTTTAGTACCCGGCTTTGAAGCACCAGTAATGCTTGCGTATTCAGCACGTAACCGTTCTGCTTCAATCCGTATTCCTGTAGTACCATCTGAGAAAGGTCGTCGTATTGAAGTACGCTTCCCAGATCCAACTGCTAACCCTTACCTTGCATTTGCTTCAATGCTTATGGCTGGCCTTGACGGTATCAAAAACAAGATCCACCCTGGCGATGCAATGGATAAAGATCTATACGACTTACCAGCAGAAGAAGCCGCTGAAATTCCACAAGTTGCCTCTTCACTAGATGAAGCGCTTGAAGCGTTGAGCGCAGACCGTGAGTTCTTAACACAAGGTGGCGTATTCACCGATGACTTAATCGATGCGTATATCAAGCTTAAAGGTCAGGAAGTTGAAAAACTTAACATGACAACTCACCCAGTTGAGTTTGAAATGTACTACAGTGTTTAATTCACTGTAGATAAAATTGTCTCATTTCAGACAATTCTAATGTGTGTTCTCAAGGCCCGCTCGTCGGGCTTTTTTTATGGCGAAAAGTATTTTTTTCCACTAAAGTTTATGTAGTTTTTTAAATGCAGGGCTATAAGGTGAAAGTTACAATTTTTGGTTTGCTGATAATCACTTTGTTCAGTCTTTATAATCATGCTGGCGAAAAAAAGATTTATTCATGGAAAGATAAAAATGGCGTACTTGTTTTTTCAGATACCCCCAAACCTGGGGCGATAGAAGTTAAACTAACGAGCCAAGTGTTATCTATGCCCACCACAGATACCCGCATTTTAAATGAAACCAAACCAACCACAATAAAGCCTTTTAAGATAGAAATAGCGTCGCCGGAAAATGAGCAGACCGTCCGAGAAAACAGCGGTTCAGTATATGTAAATACCCGCGTACTCCCTCGTTTTGAAAGTGACTTCAAAGTCCAATTATTCGTTGATGGCATCGCCCATGCCAAGCCAAGTGAAACTAATACATTTGCGCTTCGTAATGTTGACCGGGGTGAGCACTCTTTACAAGTTAAGTTATTTGACCCAAAAGGTAAGCTCATCGCAGTAAGCCCTATAAGTATATTTTTTATGCATAGGCAGTCAGCATTATAATTTGTAAAACAATCATTTATGTTACGCCTATGGATAAATAAACTATGCTAAGCTGCGACAATCATCAGCGCACTAAAATGGTGCAAAATGCCCGATAATAAAAAATTTAATCCTGAGTTACTTGCCAGTATCTGGAAAAACCTAACCACAGCGGTGATTTTAGTAGACAAAGATTTTACCCTTGTTTATGTCAACGACAGCGCTAGTGAATTGCTAGGGCTAGGCCCAAAACGTATTCTCAACCAACCTTTCGATAGTTTATTTAACTACCACTCTGTTGACCTAAAACGGATTGCTCACTACTCACTGATTGATGGCGTGGATTGCCACCAGCATAGAGCTGACGTGGTTTTTGTGGATTCTCGCCATGCAAAGTTAGCCATCAGTGCACGACGTGTAAAACTTGATGATGCGTTTTATATTTTATTTGAGTGTCGCCAAACAGACGATGAAATTCGTCATGACCAAGCTTCAAATCAGATGCACCAATATCAAGCTGCCCGAAATCTAATACGGGGTCTTGCCCATGAAATAAAAAATCCTTTGGGTGGAATACGCGGAGCGGCGCAATTATTGCAGTATGAGGTTGATCAGCAAGAGCGGGATCAATGTGCTGAGCTTATTATTGAACAAGCCGATCGCTTGCGTGAGTTAGTTGATAAATTGTTAGGACCGAACCAGTTACTAAAAAAGACGTACGGTAACATTCACCAAACATTAGAATCAGTTGTGAAACTGAGCATGCTTGATAGCAATAACAACATTAGCTTAGAAAAAGATTACGACCCAAGTATTCCTGATGTGTATATCGATCAAGGAAAAATTCAACAGGTTGTATTAAATATTGTTCGTAATGCTCAGCAGGCACTTGTTGATGGCGGTGTGATTAAGCTAAAAACACGCATTAACCATCAACAGCGCAGACCCGGTAAAGCACCTAAGAAGGCATTGCTGATCCAAATATCAGACAACGGACCAGGCATCGATAATGAAATAAAGGAGACTTTATTTTACCCCATGATCACCAATAAAGAAGGGGGATCTGGGTTAGGGCTTTCAATCGCGCAAACGTTAATCGATCAACACAACGGTTATATAGAATGTGATAGCTGGCCTGGTCATACAGAATTTAATATATATCTGCCTTTTGTGGATTAATCGGTTTGGAGTTGCCATGAAAACAGTTTGGCTTGTTGATGATGATGCATCTATTCGTTTCGTATTAGAAAAAGCACTGTCTCGCGCAGGATTTAATACAGAAAGCTTTGCCAATGCACAAGATGTATTAACGGCACTAAAATTCAGTCAGCCCACAGCCCTCGTGTCAGATGTTCGCATGCCAGGCATGGATGGCATGGCGCTACTGGAATTAATTGCAGAACAAAACCCAGGGCTACCAGTGATCATTATGACCGCCCACTCGGACTTAGACTCAGCAGTCAATGCATTCCAAAAAGGTGCGTTTGAATACCTTGCAAAACCATTTGATTTAAATGAAGCGGTTGCTTTAGTTGAAAGTGCCTGTCGCGCTAACTCTGCGAAAAAAACAAAGCGTAAAGCTGCGCCCCCCAAAAGTGCGCACATTATTGGCGAAGCCCCTGCCATGCAGGAAGTATTTCGCGCAATTGGAAAGCTGTCTGCATCCAGTATGAGTGTACTGATCAATGGCGAATCTGGCACAGGTAAAGAGCTTGTTGCAAGTGCATTGCATAATCACAGCCCACGTAAAGAAAACCAATTTATCGCTTTAAACATGGCAGCAATCCCAAAAGAGTTAGTTGAATCTGAGCTTTTTGGTCACGAGAAAGGCGCATTTACTGGCGCAGATACTGTACGCAAAGGTCGTTTTGAGCAAGCTAACGGCGGCACACTATTTCTAGATGAGATTGGTGACATGCCCCTTGATGTGCAAACACGCTTACTGCGTGTGCTTGCTGATGGCGAATTTTATCGCGTGGGTGGACACCAAAGTATTAAAGTCGATGTGCGTATCATTGCTGCAACGCACCAAAACCTCGAAGACCTTGTTAAACAAGGTAAGTTTAGAGATGACTTATTTCACAGGTTAAACGTGGTGAGGTTACGCTTACCTGCATTACGTGAACGTACTGAAGATATTGAGCGATTGGCACAACACTTCTTACATAAAAGTGCAAAAGACTTACAAGTAGAAAGTAAAGTGTTAAGTGCTAAAGCCACAGATCACCTTCGTTTATTTGGTTGGCCTGGTAACGTAAGGCAGCTTGAGAATACTTGTCGTTGGTTAACCGTTATGGCACCTGGTGAGTTGATAAGTGAACAAGATTTACCCCCTGAAATACTCGAGGCTGACGTGTCTCAACAAGAAGGCGACTGGCTTGATTCATTTCAGCAATGGCTCAATCAAGAGTTAAAGCAAGGGAAAGAAAATATCTGGCCTAATATTCAGGCACAGTTAGAAACGCGTCTAATAAAAACAGCACTGGCAAATTGCGCAGGCCACAAGCAAGAGGCTGCCGTTAAAATTGGTTGGGGACGCAATACATTGACCCGTAAACTAAAAGAGCGCAATATCAACTAATGTTTATTGGTGTTGGCGATCTATTATTATGAAGTTAATCGAGCACATTCCGTTGATAAAACAAATGGAAATTATCAACAGGCTGAGCTTTTTTAGGGAGTTTACGTTAGATGAACGCCAGATATTGCTGGAATCATTTAGTCACCTCTACTTAGTTCAACACAACCGTTTTGTGTTTAAACAATACGATAATGATAAACAGCTTTATATTGTGCTCAGTGGTGCCATTGTTGTATTTAGGCACAGCCACTTACTCGATTTGGGTACAATAGAGCCCGGAGAGTTCATCGGTGAAGGCGCATTTATTAATAATCGGGAGCGAAGCACTAGCGCACGTGCCACCTGCGATACCATTGTCCTTGCAATCACACCGCAAGCGCTAACGCGGCTGCCTAATGTCATTCGCGAAAAAATTAAAGACCGTATTATCGAAGGAATGAGTGAGCGTATTGCAAAGCTGAGTGAGCACATTGAAAACCACGGTTAGCCCTACATTAATCCATATAAACCACTTGTAATGAACAATCGAGCCAGCTGGGCTTATTAACATGAGCCGTTATAGTATATGTGTCTGATGGCTTAGCACCAAAAGGTGTATTAACCAATGGCTGAGTGTGGTTGTATGTTTGCGAATAATTACGGTAGTAAATAACTAAGTAACCATATAAATATTCCCATTTCAACGTCACTTTTACGCCGCTGGGTAATGTGAACTCAGCATGTTGATCAGTAAAGGTCACCGCTAAATCATTAAACTCATCCTGCTCGCACTGACTGGTGCGCACACGTTTTGGCATCGAAAATACGTTATCCTGCTCAACACTTTTTAAATAAAAACCGATATTACCATCGCCATAAAAGTGATTTGCACGCGTTGTATAACTGACTTCTGGTTGGTATCCCAGCTCCTGCATAATAACCGCTAATTGTTGCGTCTGCGCGCGGAGAATTTTATCATCTGATAACAACAGTGTCGCTGCGCCAAACTCTCTTGGCACCTCAAGATCGACATATTCATACGCTAATGATTGTGCTTTTAGCGCCGCATCAAGCTGTTCTCGCTGTTCATCCTGAAGGTTTTCACTAAAAATATAAACCGTGGGTTGTTGGCATGCTGCCAAAAAGACAAGAAAGATGAATGTTAAAAGTCCATTTTTCATAATTACCTCCAATTGATTACAGGTGTAGTCTATTGAAGGCAGTCATTAAAAGCAACTTAATTGATTTGGCTGTTTAACCACGCATCAACACTTTGGCGGGTATACAACACATCCTTGAACAAACGATGGCGTTCAAACTTAAGTAAACGCTCTTTATTATTATCACCACTGACGAGCTGACTATGATTATCATTAAACTTCGAAATCACTGAAAACCCTTGTTCAATATTCGGTGAGCGTTGTTTAACGGTTTTTGTAAGGTGAGTTCTGACATCATCGACTGTTAACATATCGGAGTTATGCAACCCCATTAACTCTTTTCGCATTGCTAATCTTACGCCCATTTTTTACTCCATATTCAATGCAAGTATACTTACATTGTTATTACGCTACCTAGCGCTATAAATTTTTGAAACATATTGGCAAATTGAGAGCTGCAGCTTAACGCTAGAATGCTGCAGTTTTTTTAAATACGAGGGAAATACTGGAAAAGTTTTAAAATTAATAAAGGGCTTTCCTATCCGCAATTCAAGCGATGGTGCAAAACTCTCCCTAAGCCTTTATAATAAGGCCTACGCCCTACCTTATTGAGACTTAACATGAATCATGAATACATTGAAATAGAATTGGAAGAAGAGCCAATTGAGCTATGCAAACTACTAAAAGTGCTTGATTTAGTCGAAGGTGGTGGTCAAGCAAAAAACTTAATTACGGAAGGTTATGTGGGTGTTAACCATGAGATTTGCACCATCAAACGGAAAAAATTATACAGTGGTGATGTGCTCGAGTTTGATGGTGAATGGTTTCAATTAACCTTGAGTGAAGATGCGACGCCAGCGCAAAGATCGGCTGAAAGCTCACAGCCTGAGCCATCAAAAACACCTGAGCCAGCAACAGCAACACCAGCTAAAAGTAAACGTAAGCGCACTAAAAAGCCAAAGGTAGATGAAAAAACAGGTCGTCGCCCTATTTCATTTGGATAAATTAAATAGCACTTGTTAATCAAACAATGACCGTCTTTAATTACTCCTTTATTAATAACAATTAAAAAAGGACATTATGACAACTCACATATTTCCAGCATGGCTTAAAAACATTGCATGGGCAGCATTTGTTTGGAACTTACTCGGGGTTATTGCGTTTATTATGCAGATGCTTATGACCCCTGATATGATCAGTAAACTCCCTGCAGAACAACAAGCAGCTTATTCAAACACCCCGCTTTGGTTCATCTTCGCGTTTGCTATTGCAGTGTTTGGTGGCACGCTAGGCAGTTTATTGCTTGTATTTAAAAAAGCGTTAGCACGTAGTGTATTTGCACTCTCTACCGCCGCGATTTTTGTACAGCAATTTTATAACTTTATTATTATCAATAGTATTGAACTGCTCGGCGCGAGTGCTGTATTTATGCCACTACTCGTAATTATTATCGCTCTTTTATTATTAGTTATTAGCCACAAAGCGATAAAAAAAGGCTGGCTGAAATAATACTAAGAAGGCGTTTGCCTTCTTATGCCTCCAGCTCCTCGAAAACTAAAAAATCACCATCACACTGACTACATGCAATGTCTAAAAATGCAACAATGATATTGGTATACACTTTGCTATTTACTGGCTAGTAAAAGGTTAAGTTTTACGGTTTATACCAATTCGCTTAATTAAGTGATCTATTTTGAGGATTGGAATTAAGGGTATTCATATTTATTCATTACAAGCTCTTGTTAACAAAGCCAAACGACTCCCATTTTTGCTCAAAGTTTTACCTGACGCTTGTTACATACTAAAGGTGGCCTCAATTTAAAAGGAGTGCACGTTGCTTAACTAAACTAAGTGACTTTGTCATAACCGACCATATATCGCCAGCAGGTGTAATTAAAGCCAGTGCTCCAGAAGATGAATTGGCGAGCATTTAACTGTAGCCTCAAAGTTGTTTATTTGATTCAGAACACGTTGAACTGAGTATTTTTGGCTACACTTAAAGTATTAGTAATCCAAACAGTGTACTGATGTCTCCTCAAATCATCATCAAGATGCTTAGATTAAGCATAATATTAGGGCTAAGTCTTATTGTACAGGGTCACTATCTTTTGGTTTCAGACTATTTTGATGCTATTAATAGTGTTAACAAAATTATTATTAGTGCATCGTGTATTGCGTTCGGTGTTTTATTTTCATTGCCAACGAAAATTTGTTTAACATTGATACTTATGAATTTAGAAGCCAATCAAGAAAAATCAACAAAAGCGAATACCAATGAGAATAACAAATAAGTCAGTGTCAGGTAGGCTCATGCTAACGAGTATTTTACTCTGTGCTTTGTGTGCAATTGCGCATGCAAAACCTGCATTAACAATCGCTTCAGGTAATTTTGCTCCCTATTTCAAGGAAGAGAATGTTGATGGAAAGGGTTATTTCGATTTAGTACTGTTAAAAGTTCTTCAACAAGAAGGGTATAGCGATATCAGGCTCGTTTCATTAAATAATGATGCTATAAAACGCTACTTCATAAATGATGTTGCTGATATTGCAATTAATTACACTGCACTCCCCCCAGCTAACAGTTTCCCCTCAATCTACAGAGTGAAATTTTTAAATAGAATTATCATGCATAAGAATCAATGGTCAGGGGGTATCAAAAAATTAACTGACCTAAACGGCCTTACCCTTGCTAGTTTTACGGGGGCATCAAATCTATTTGGTGATGAATATAAGGCATACACTCAATCAAGCACAATTACATACTTTGAGACTGCGAACCAGCAAGCACTCAATAAACTACTTCATAAAAAGAAAATCGATGTGAGAATTGGTGATTATTTAATGTTTTATAGGCACACCGCTCACCTATCGGGCTTAGATCCCAATGACTACGTGTCACTTAATTTATTAGATTATCAGGGATCATTTATCGTCTTTAATAACAAGAAAATCAGAGATCAATTTGATCATGCCCTGACCAAACTCATCCAATCTGGTGAAATAAAAACGATCACACAAAATTGGCTCGAATTTTATAATTTACCCACAATTGTTGACCACTCTTTTTTTTCTGCCACTGCTGATCGTTAGTAAAGTATGAGTTCAATAATCGACTGCGTTAACTTAGACCATTAAACCCGAGCCTTTACTTACTGTGCCTTTTGAAGCTGTTCATTTCGCTCTGCTAGCTTTTCTTTAACCTGCTCCGCTTCATCAAACAACTTTTTAATAACAACAGGATTATACGCATTCGCTGGATTTTGTGTAACAACAAGCTCTCCAGATTTGGCACTGCCTTTCAAAATCGAAGTGTCTTCGGCTTCAACCACGGTAATATCATTTGGATCTAAGATCACCTTTTCACTATAACCATGGGGATTAGGTTGATCTGAATAATGCCATTGACCATGCTGATCTTGCCATTTGTAAATGACGGTGGATGATGACAAATCGCCTTTAACCTTATTCACCATATTACTGTGTGCACTTGTTACCAGCTTTACGGCTTCATCCAATGTGTTATTTGAAAGAGCGACCGCTTGCGTTTTCAAATTTGTAGAAGTTTGTGAAATTTGATCTGCGCTGAGCCAAGATTTTCCATCTGGACGCTTTAGATAAAATAAGGTGGTGATACTAATCAGTAATAGCATGATTAATATATAGGCAAAATACTTCATTTTCATTCCTTGAAGAGTATATTTAAAAATAATTAAGCTTATTGATAGCTGTTTACTATTCTAGCAAGCTCCACACTAGCTTTCAGCTTTTTTAAAAATATTGACTACGTTAACGCGCGCTTCCCCTGACAATAAATAAAATTACCACTGAAAATCGTGACACAGTTTCATTTAATACTCCTCTACAGGTACTGTTCGAGAACTAAATAAGCGCGTACGCCTTATTTACTATACTTCAGCCATAAACGAAAAAACGCAGCTGAGCTGCGTTTTAAGAATATTCAGATAGAAATTTAGGATTAAATCCCATCACCATCAATATGCAGACCGCATTCGCGGTTTAAGCCAAAGAAGCGCGTTTCTTCTTCTGTCATACCCGGCTCTAATTTACGTGTAGTATGCACATCACCCATCGACACATACCCTTGCTCCCAAAGCGGGTGGTAAGGTAGGTCATGCTTGGTTAGATACTGATACACATCGCGGTTTGACCATTCAATAATCGGGTAAACTTTAACTGTGCCACGGCTAATTTCAACAATTTGCTTATCAGCACGAGTTGACGCTTGGTCACGGCGCAGGCCACTAAACCAAGTACCAGCCTCAATGTCTTTTAACGCACGAGTCATCGGCTCTACTTTATTAAGCTGGTTGTACTGCTTAATACCCGCTTCACCTTGCTCCCACAACTTACCAAACTTAGCTTCTTGCCATGCTGGGCTTAGAGCCGACTTATACACCTTTAAATTAAGTGCTAAGCGCGCCGTCATTTGCTCAATAAACTGATACGTTTCAGGGAATAAGTAACCTGTATCCGTTAATACCACAGGGATGTCTGGGCGTTGTGTTGTCACTAAGTGCAACATCACAGCCGCTTGAATACCAAAGCTCGATGATAAAAACTGCGTCTCAGGTAAGTTTTCAAGCGCCCAAGCAACACGTTGTTCAGCGTTTAAATCTTTAAGTAAACCATTGGCATCTGCTAACAGCGCTGCTTGGCTTTCTTTATCTAGCTGTAATATGTTTTTAAATTCACTCATAGTAAATTCCAAACCTCAGCAAGCGTTACCGCTTGCTTTAAAATTAAGCGTGAAAATCAGTCACTGACACTTTAACTTCAGCAACAATGCCTTTACGAATAACAAAATCACCAAAGCATTCGCCGTCGTTACGTTCACTCGCCCATTGACCTATTAGCTTGTCAAAGGCATCTAAGTAAACGTCTTCACCGACATTTTCTAAATACAATTTAGGAATACGTGTGCCTTCAAGGTTACCCCCTAAGTACACGTTATATTTACCTGGTCCTTTACCCACTAAACCGGCTTCTGCCAACATCGCGCGACCACAACCATTTGGACAACCCACAACACGCATAATAATACTGTCATCAGGGATACCATGCTTAGCTAGCAATGCCTCAGTCTTTTCAACTAAGCTTGGTAAGTAACGCTCAGCCTCAGCCATTGCAAGTGGGCAAGTGGGTAATGCCACACAGGCCATCGAGTTTTTACGCTGCTCAGTGTCTTTGTCGTCAATCAAACCGTGGTTACGGGCGATTTCTTCAATCACTGCTTTTTGATCCGCTGGCACACCGGCAATGATCAAGTTTTGGTTCGCTGTCATGCGCATATCACCTTGGTGAACTTCGGCAATTTTACGACAACCTGTTTTAAGTGGTTTATCTGGGTAATCTAAAATACGGCCACTTTGAATAAATAGCGTTAAGTGATGTTTGCCATCAATGCCTTCAACCCAACCAATACGGTCGCCACGGTGAGTGAACTCAAATGGGCGGCTAGGTGCAAATTTAACACCTGAACGCGCTTCAACTTCAGCCTTAAATACATCAGACCCTACACGGTCTAGTGTGTATTTAGTTTTTGCATTTTTACGGTTCGAACGATTACCCCAATCACGCTGAACAGATACCACATGTTCAGCAATTTTTAACGTGTCTTCCAGAGTAATAAAACCAAAGTCGTCTGCTTTACGAGGGTATGTGGCAGTATCGCCGTGCGTCATTGCAAGACCACCGCCAACGAGTACGTTAAACCCAACTAGTTTTCCAGCTTCTGCAATGGCGACAAAGTTTAGGTCGTTTGCATGTACGTCCACTTCATTATTAGGTGGGATCGTCACGGTTGTCTTAAACTTACGTGGTAAGTAATTAGACCCTAAAATTGGCTCTTCCGTGGTTTCTGCTTTTTCGCCATTTAGCCAAATTTCTGCATACGCTTTAGTTTTTGGTAACAAATGTTCTGAAATTTTTGCAGCCCACTCGTATGCTTCTTGATGAAGTTCAGACTCAACAGGGTTAGTAGTACACAGTACGTTTCGGTTCACATCACCAGCAGTGGCAATAGAGTCGATACCCACGCTGTTAAGCATTTGGTGCATGCCTTTAATGTTTGGCTTTAACACACCATGAAACTGAAACGTTTGACGCGTTGTTAAACGAATGCTGCCATAGCTGGTTTTCTCATCAGCGAATTTATCAATCGCTAACCATTGCTCTGGTTTGATAATACCGCCAGGCATACGTGCACGAAGCATTACGTTGTGCAATGGCTCAAGCTTTTGCTTTGCACGCTCACCACGAATATCGCGGTCATCTTGTTGATACATACCGTGGAAACGAATTAGCTGAAAGTTATCTGCGGTAAATCCACCCGTGATCTCGTCTTTTAAATCTTGTTCTATGGTGCCACGTAAAAAGTTACTTTCTCTTTTCAAACGCTCGTTATCAGAAAGCTTTACGTTTTTATCTTGTTCGCTCATTTTAAATCCTAAATTTGTTACAGTGACGGCTGTTAGCGTTGCTTTTATAAGTAAGCTATGTGTACTTAGTACACGTCTTTCTGATAGCGATTTGCGCTACGTAAATCTTTTAAATACTGCTCAGCGTCTTCATCGTTTTTGCCGCTGTTCTCTTTGATGATATCAATCAAGGCTTGATGAACGTCTTTCGCCATGCGATTTGCATCACCACAAATATAAAAATGCGCGCCGGCTTCTAGCCATTCATATACGTCTTTACTATTTTGACGTAGCTTGTCTTGTACATAGACTTTATCAGCTTGATCACGGCTAAATGCCACATCAACTTTGTTCAATAGGCCTGATTTTAAATAACCTTGAATCTCTACTTGATACAAAAAGTCTTGCGTAAAGTGAGGGTTACCAAAGAACAACCAGTTTTTACCTTCAGCTTCACGCGCATCACGTTCTTGCAAGAACGCACGGAATGGCGCGATACCCGTACCAGGACCCACCATGATCACCGGCGTGTCATCATTACTTGGTAAACGGAAGTTATCGTTATGCTCACTAAATACTTTTACTTTGCAGCCTTCTTCGGCACGGCGTGCTAAATAACCCGAACAGCCACCTAAGTGTTCACTGCCAAAAGCATCAAATTCAACGAGCCCAACGGTTAGGTGAACTTCATCCTCAACTTCAGCTTGGCTTGAAGCAATTGAATATAAACGTGCTTGCAACTTACGTAGGCAATCAACGAGGGTTTGTGCTTCGATTTTTGCTGGATTTTGGCGGATCACATCAAATATTTGACGAGGTTCAATGTATTCACGCATTGCCGCTTTATCTTCCACCAGCTTTAATAGCTCAGGTGTGCCCGTCGCAACGGCGTACTTTTCAACAAAGCCTGGGTATGATTGTGTTAGTTCTAATTTTTCAATTAACGCGTCACGTATCGTTAACTCTTCATCTGCGATTTTAACTTTGCTGGCAGCATCAATTTGCGTCTGTTCAAGTACTTCGTCAACCAAGGCTTCATCATTTAAGAAGTACACACCCAGTGAGTCACCCGGTGTATAAGTAATGTCCGAGCCTTCTAAAGAAATCTCGACATGGCGAACATCTTTAGTTGAGTCACGGCCAGTAATCTTTTGTACAGTACTTAGCTCTGCTGCAAAAGGGTTTTGCTTAGTGTATTGGCTTGCAGCGGCTGTGGGTGCGCCAAATGGCATAGAAACAACTTGGCCGCCTGCATCTTGCTGTGCTTTTAAATCAGGTTCAAAGGCATCTAATGCGCCGGTTATCCAAGTCGCTGCTTCATCATCGTAATCAACATCTAAATCAGCGCGCTGATAAATAGTCTCTGCGCCAAGCTTAGTTAAACGCTCTTCAAAATCTTTAGCTGTCTGGCAGAAAAACTCATAGCTTGAGTCACCTAAGCCAATTACCGCGATTTTAACGCCATCGAGTTTAGGCGCTTTCTTAGTGGTTAAAAATTCGTGTAGTGTTTCTGCATCTTCTGGCGGCTCACCTTCACCATAAGTAGATACAACAACAGTTAGAAATTTTTCTTTTTTCAACGCCGTTGGTTTGTAATCGGCCATGCTTACTAATTTAACAGCTAAACCGCGTGATTCTGCTTGCTCTTTAAGCTTAGTTGCTACACCTTTGGAGTTACCGGTTTGCGAACCATATAAAATAGTTAATGCCGCTGCCTCACCTGCGCTCGGTGCTGCGCCCACAACACCACCAAGGGCTGCAGTATTTGCATTCGCAGCAAGGTAACCACTCACCCAAGCTTGCTGAATTGGATTAAGCTCAGCCACTAAACCTTGTAGCTTTTGTACTTGCTCTTGCGATAGCGGGCTTGCCGCTGCATTGAGTTGACCTAACAACATGAATTCGTCCCCGTAACCCTAAAAGTTAACTACAAAATGACTACTCAATATAAGTGAATCACTTTGCCTAAAATTTGTTTCAACTTTAAAGCGTTAATGCTCGCTCCAAAGATTTCTCTGAGCGTGAAGAATAACGGGGTATTGGCGAATAAAAAAAGAATAGAATCTGCTTTGTTATTCCATTTAGTTATGGAATTAGATTATTTCCTTCAAAAACAGATTAAAAGAGAAAGGTATGTAAACTCACAAAGCCACTTAAAGGTTAATGCATTAAAACAATGCTCAATAAAGTCAGTACGCACAGCCTCTTAATCTTAACTTAAGTACGTCATCACATACGAATTAGAGCAATTAATTGAGCAGTACAGAGGATAAGATTATAAGTAACCCAATCAATGCATTTACTCAACTTACAAATAAAAAAACGCTTTAGACGTGTCTGTTTAATATTGTTATTTAAGTGGCTGCGGAAGCCTGAATTTATAAAGAGTGAGCGCCTCACGCAGTGACGACGATCTCCGGGTTAAGTGATAAGTCTTTACTTGATCTGTAAGATTTGATCAAATCGGGCAGTGTCATTTGCGGACATTTAAATATAAAGTGGCAAAAGGCAAGACGCGACCCCATTTCCTTTATGTTCTACTTAGAAGTAACCTTAACACTTCCAATGTACCACTTCTCATTTCTTTTGTTCATTGTGAAGGTGTGAGCGCGATAAAACAGGCTATCATCCAAAAAACCACTTTGCTCTACCTCCACTTCAGCCACTTCAAAGCGTTCAGCTTCGGAAAACATTGAAATCTCAGTATCCACGTTATCTACATAGTCCGAGGTGAGATTGCTTTCATTAAACTGAATAAAGTGGATTGCAACGTTAATGGGGTGCTTACGATCCACACTCAGCTTACCGTTAAACCTGTTGATTTCATCACTCGAAATTAACTCAGTAGATTTGTTTCCAGTTAGTAGAAAATAACCCACAACAGAAGAGCCAGCAAAGCCAATCAGAGCAAATAGGACAACTACGATTCTAATAGATAATTTGATGGAGATATCCTCACAACGATTGAAACATAACAATTTAATAGTGCGCTCATCGCGCATATTTCTGCCGACTTAACGCTCACTTATCTACTTTTAACAAATTACCTAAGGCATTACTATCACTAAGTTTTCTAAATTTTTTAGTTAGAGTTAATAGAACCAATATGCGCGCGTCGCTCATTATTCGTAGCCAGTAAGCACATACCCTAAACCACTTTAAAGTGTAGTTCTTAGGTGTGAATGACTATATCTCGCTCAAAGCGGCCTACCAGGTGTGAGCGACAGCAGGTTAAGAGTACCCAAATCTTTGCTCGCACTAAATTTCAGGCATAAAAAAACACGCATTAGGCGTGTCTGTTTAATATTCTACATTGTAATTTCAGTGGTTCCGGGAGCCAGAATTTATGAAGAGCGAACCGACGAGCTATTTACTTCACTGAATTTCAGATATAAAAACACCCATATAGAGAGTTGATTCATTCTTACATTTTATTTTAGGCATAAAAAAACACGCATTAGGCGTGTCTGTTTAATATTCTACATTGTAATTTCAGTGGTTGCGGGAGCCGGATTTGAACCGACGACCTTCGGGTTATGAGCCCGACGAGCTACCAGGCTGCTCCATCCCGCGCCTGAAATTGCAGATTTATTTATAGTTGCTATACATGACAACTTGGCTTTCAATTCTGTCAAGAATTAGTTGCGGGAGCTGTGAAAGGTGAAGAGTGAACCGACGACCTTTATAAACTACCAACAGTAACCTAGATTCTCTTAGAAAATTGGTTGCGGGAGCCGGATTTGAACCGACGACCTTCGGGTTATGAGCCCGACGAGCTACCAGGCTGCTCCATCCCGCGCCTGTATATTTTAAGTCTATCTACTACTTAATTTAATCTCTTAAGTTAGAGTTTAACAGTAACCAAATCCATATAGAAAATTGGTTGCGGGAGCCGGATTTGAACCGACGACCTTCGGGTTATGAGCCCGACGAGCTACCAGGCTGCTCCATCCCGCGCCTGTAATTTCTTTTCAACAGTTTCGTGTTATTTGCGAGCCTGTTTCGAAGAGAGCGCTATAATATAGTAATAGAATTATAATGCAAGAGTTAAACCACATAAAGCTGTTCAACCGAACAAAAAGCAAACAAAGCGCTACTTAAAGCGCTCTTTGGTGCGGACTTATCATTTTTTGAAACTCCCAATCAGGGTGCCCCATTACGATGAAGTCAGGGTTTTCAGTACTCTCTCGCTGGTTATACGTCAGTGGATTAAATTCAGCATCAGTGATACATCCCCCCGCCTCTTCAACAATGACTTGTGAAGCACCGGTGTCCCATTCCCCTGTAGGACCAATACGTAAAAAGCAATCGGCTTTCCCTTCGGCAACAATACACGCCTTTAGCGAGCATGAGCCCACTGCAACTGTTGTAAATTGGGTATTTAAATACTGACTTACAGCTTCTATTTTTTGACGACGACTAACTGCTAACGTTAAGTGTTCAGGTGTGGCGACACTGATTTTTTCATCAATACCATCTGTGCGTTTAAATGCACCGTTTTGGTGACTAGCAAAATAAGTAACTCCTTTTGCTGGCCAGAAAATGACACCTAATACAGGTCGATTATTTTCGATCAGCGCAATGTTTACGGCAAAATCACCACTTTCAAGAATAAACTCGCCAGTACCATCCATTGGGTCAAGCAACCAATAACGCTGCCAATCTTGTCTATCTATAAGAGGCGGGATAGGTGTTTCCTCTGACATAATTGGAATGTCAGGGGCAAGCGCCTTTAACCCTGCAACCAAAACATCATTGGCGGCTAAGTCAGCTTTTGTGACGGGTGTGTGATCTGACTTTTCCTGCTGACCAATATCACCTTTCTTATAAATTGCCATAATCGCTGCCCCCGCACTTTGTGCAAGCTCAATACATGGCTCTAGTAATCTATTCATTCGCCGCCCTCCGAATCAATGCGCTTCATTAATAATAGCAAAGCTGCAACACTTCGTGCTTCTGTAAAGTCATCTTGTTGTAATAATGACTGCCACTGCGTTAATGGCCACTTAACCACAACCAAGGGTTCTGGTTCATCTCCTTCAAGCGCTTGCGGGTAAAGCCCCTCTGCAAACAGAATATGCATGGTGGCATTAAAGTAACTTGGCGCCATAGTGACTTTTTTTAGTAGTTCGAGTTGTTCAGCACCAAAGCCGACTTCTTCTTTTAACTCTCGGTTCGCTGCTTGTTCGGGGGTTTCACCGGGGTCAATTAAGCCTTTGGGAAAACCAAGCTGATAGTCGTTAGTGCCCGCACAATACTCACGCACAAGCAGTAATTCATTGTCAGCTGTTAAGGGTACTATCATCACAGCACCTCGGCCGCCGCCACGAATACGTTCGTATTGACGCTGCTCACTATTTGAAAACTTTAGCTCTAGAGATTCGACCGTAAATAAACGGCTCTTAGCAACCACTTGGTTGCTAAGAATTTGCGGTGGTGTTGGATGCTTTTTCTGTGTCATGGGCATTAATTTGTTATCATGGCTTCTTAACACAATCATAAATCTTTTACAGAGAAATGCCTATGCTAAATTGGTCGAAAATCGATACAGTACTTCTAGATATGGATGGTACTCTACTCGATCTGCATTTTGATAATCACTTTTGGCTTCATGTTATCCCTGAGCAGCACGCGATTATGCAAAACATAAGCTTAACCGATGCTAAAGCTGATATTCACTCACGCTACCAAGCTGTGCATGGTCAAATTCAGTGGTATTGTCTCGACTATTGGGAGCAGCAATTAAACCTGCCAATCATGGAACTTAAACGCCAAACCCAACATTTAATCAAAGTACGCGAAGACGTGCCCGCGTTTTTAACCGCCATGCGCAAAGCAGGTAAAGAGCTTATTTTACTGACCAATGCCCATCCTGAAAGTGTGATGCTTAAGTTTGAGCAAACAGATATTGACAACTTTTTAGACGGTGTAGTTTCTACTCATCAATATGGTGTGAGTAAGGAGAGTCAACATTTATGGCAACAAGTACACGCCGACTTAGGGTTTGATAAACAGCGTACGTTATTTGTCGATGATAGCTTAAGTGTATTAAATGCAGCGAAGGAGTTTGGTATAGGTCATTTATTGGCAGTTGCAAACCCGGATAGTAAGCAACCGCACAATGAAATAGATGACTATTTAAGCATCACCGATTTTAGCAACGTGCACCCTTAGGTTTTAGGGTAGCGCGCCTCAAGGCCTTGATATACAAGTTTTGCAAAACCAGCATGCTCAGTATCAAGGTTTTTAACAACGTCAACTAGATGCTCGTTGTCTTCTTTACCATTCCACACTTTAATATAGCTGCCATCTTTGTAACCGTGGTCTTGGCGAAAGAAGTTAAGTGTGTTCTT
Source organism: Pseudoalteromonas sp. H105 (assembly GCF_001469215.1). Lineage (GTDB taxonomy): Bacteria > Pseudomonadota > Gammaproteobacteria > Enterobacterales > Alteromonadaceae > Pseudoalteromonas. The sequence goes on along the minus strand of NZ_LOFH01000007.1, from coordinate 9,967 downwards.
ACCCACATAACCTCGGTATAAATCGTCAATATTCATGCCGATTTGCACCATACACCCTGCGAAAGCGGCCGCATTAAATGTTTTATCAGCAACGGCTGATGCCGCTAAGATTTCAAGTGTTTGTTTAAAATCATCGGCTGTTTGCGGTGAGCTTAACTCTTCTTCAAGTTGTTTAGCGAGCGCTAAATAACTGGTTTCACCATCAATACGCAGCGATAAACCAAAGTGAAAGATATCCACTAGCTCTAGGATTACCTGCTCGGTATCTGGCGTTTGTTTTTTCCACCATTTCCAGCCGTAATGATCAAGCATTTCTGCGCACTCAACCCAAATTGCTCGGTTCCATTCAAATCCTTGACTAAACCATTGTTCATGAACTTTGGTGTTCATTGCATTTTGCATTTCTAGCATCACAACTAGTTTATTTAAATTGGCAGACATGTCTCTTCCAGTTACTATTTTTAAATTACGCCTAATAATACAGATAAGTCCTCTCTAATGAAATTATTTATCTGGTTGGTCTGTCTTGTCTGGTAACTTAAATTTATTACATCGAGAGCTATATGTTAAAACCTATTTTACTGGCGTGCGCACTACTTTTAAGCGTATCAACACTAGCAGCCACAGCCAGCAATATTGCAAGCAAAGCTGAACAAGTGAGTCCACTCATGCCAGGATTAACAGTCCCTGCTACCACATTAAAAGATAAAGATGGGAATAATGTTGATTTGAGTAAACGCTTTGCAGAAAAAACAACGGTACTTATCGTTTACCGTGGCGGCTGGTGCCCATATTGCTCAAGGCAGTTAGCAAGTATTCAAAAAATAGAACAACAAATTGCTGATTTAGACGCGCAAATTATTGCTATTTCACCTGATAGTCCAGAAAAACTTTCAGAGAGTAAAATTGATTCACCCAATTACCAATTACTATCCGATGATGGCCTTGTTTTAAGCCAGGCACTGGGATTAGCATTTTATCTGGATGACAAAACCGCGACTATTTATCGCAATAAGCTTGGGGTAAATTTTGTCTCGCTTGATGGCAAAGCGAAGGTAGCATTACCAGTGCCCGCAGTATTTGTAATAGATAAGAAAGGGTTAGTAAACTTTCAATACGCTAACCCAAACTATAAAGTACGCTTAACTGAAAATTTACTACTGGCAGCGGTAAAATCAGTCGCTGAGCAGTAATCTCTGCGAATATGATTAATTAGCAGGGAGCCTGTGCCCTGCTTATCTTCCTGAGGTAAATTCTTGCCAAGAATTAATTAAATCAACAAAGTCTTCAAAACCACAGCCGCTACTTAAACCATTTTCTTCAAGCATGAGTGCATCATCTTGATAAGCAATTAAATCTTCCGAATCTTGGTGTAACGCGTGGGCTTCAAAAATGGCTTCATCTTTATTTAAGATTAAATCAATTTCTTGACCTTGCAGCCTTAATGGCTCAAAGCTACTGGCAACTGATGCAATTAAGGCTTGCACCATGGCTATTTTCTCTTTGCCGATCTCTTCATTTAACCAGCGACCAATCACGGCGTGCTCACTGCTAATTTTAATGCGTAAACCACTAATAGGATCACGTATAAATTGATATTCCATAACTTTATTCCAGTACTGCTAATACACAATATTATAACCTAGTCAGTTATGAATAACGAAAGTCAGATACAAAAATAGCGCCATAAAGCGCTATCTTTTACATTTCAGTAAAGCTTTCTACCGGTAGGATCTAAAGCGTGCGGCATCAATGATAGCCCAAATATATACGATAGGTAGAAGTACAAAACCTATTGCAACGTAAATCAATACGCCACTAATGACCCAGGCTAAGAAAAAGAAAATTGCCGCCATAATACGACCTTGCACTAACTGTCCAAGTCCTGGAAAAAATATATTACAAATTGCTGCGATTACATTACCGCCTGAACCTTGCTCTGCCATATTAACCTCAGTTATTAATTTAATTTTCTTATTAGATACTTACACACTTCGTGCCAACTCTTAAATTGATTAATAATCATAAACTTAGATAAAAACCAATAAATGGTAACTTGTCTTAAATCGTGGTTTTTACTAAATATCAGTCAAATTGGCTACGGCAAATATTTCACACAACAATAGCTTAGCTAAAAACACGGTTAAATAGAATAAAGAACATTTGAAAATTAACTGTTTATAAAAACAGTATTTTATTTAGCCTAACAAAAACACCTGTTATACTGCCCGCAATATTGATTGAAAAGGCGTGATGATGGACGTTTCAGAATTACTCGATGGCTTAAATGACAAACAACGGGATGCCGTAGCTGCTCCACTGCAAAATATGCTGGTGCTAGCAGGGGCAGGCTCTGGTAAAACTCGAGTACTGGTTCATCGTATTGCGTGGTTAATGCAAGTAGAGCAAGCGTCGCCCTACAGTATATTCGCGGTAACCTTTACTAACAAAGCAGCAAAAGAAATGCGCTCTCGTGTTGAAGAAACACTCGGCGCACCAGTCGGCGGCATGTGGATTGGTACTTTCCACGGTTTATCGCATCGCATTTTACGCGCTCATCACCGCGAAGCTAATCTACCTGAAGCATTTCAAATTTTGGATTCTGATGACCAACTAAGAATGATCAAACGCTTATTGAAAGCGATGAACATCGATGATAAAAAATGGCCTGCCAAACAATTTGGTTGGTACATTAGCGCTAAAAAAGATGAAGGTCAGCGCCCAAAAGATATTCAAGCTTATGATATCAATGAACAGATGATGCTTAAAGTCTATGCAGCGTATCAAGAGGCCTGTGACCGTGCCGGTTTGGTCGACTTTGCCGAAATATTGCTGCGCAGTTTTGAAGTGCTAAAAAATAATCCAACTTTGTTACGCCATTACCAGCAACGCTTTGCCCATATGTTGGTGGACGAGTTCCAAGATACCAATACCATTCAGTATGCGTGGCTTAAACTACTCGCAGGCGATACTAACAGCATTATGATCGTGGGTGATGATGATCAAAGTATTTATGGCTGGCGTGGTGCCAAAATTGAAAACATCAAACGCTTTTTAACTGATTTTGAAGCAGAGACCATTCGCCTTGAACAAAACTACCGCTCAACAGCCACTATTCTTAAAGCATCCAATGCGCTGATTCAAAATAACTCAGACCGTATGGGCAAAAGCCTGTGGACTGATGGCAATGAAGGTGAGCCAATCTCTATCTATGCCGCGTTCAACGAATTAGACGAAGCACGTTTTGTTAGCAGTAAACTACGTAGCTGGCTCAATGCAGGTAATGCATTGCAAGATGCGGCTATTTTGTATCGTAGTAATGCACAGTCGCGGGTACTTGAAGAAGCCATGCTACAAGAAGGCTTAAAATACCGCATTTACGGTGGCATGCGATTCTTCGAACGACAAGAAATTAAAGATGCACTTGCCTACCTGCGATTAGTTGGTAATCGTCAAGACGATGCCGCTTTTGAACGCGTTATTAATACACCAGCTCGTGGTATTGGCGATAAAACACTTAGTCATATTCGTGATTGTGCACGTGCTGAATCACTGCCGTTATGGTATGCAGCAAAAGCAGTTATCGAGCAACAACATTTATCAGGGCGCGCCGCGAGTGTGGTCAGCAAGTTTGTTGAATTGGTTGAACACATCGAAGAAAAAATCAGTGTTCTGACACTCGAAGAACAAGCAAAATATGCGATTCAAACATCAGGCCTAATGGCCATGTACCAAGCTGAAAAAGGCGAAAAAGGCCGTGCCCGCGTAGAAAACTTAGAAGAACTTATTAGTGCGTGTGGTCAGTACGAATTACCTGAAGACGAAGAATTTAGCTCACCATTGCAGGGCTTTTTAGCCTATACCTCGCTTGAGTCAGGCGATGGCCAAGCAGAAGAGCATGAAGATGCAGTGCAAATGATGACGCTTCACTCAGCAAAAGGTCTAGAGTTCCCGCTGGTATTTATGGTGGGTGTTGAAGAAGGCATGTTTCCATCACAGCAAAGCAACGAAGAATCTGGTCGTTTAGAAGAGGAACGCCGCTTATGTTATGTTGGTATGACGCGGGCGATGGAAAAGCTGTATATTAGTCACGCTGAAAGCCGCCGCTTATATGGGCAAGAAAAATACCACAGTCCATCGCGCTTTATTCGTGAAATGCCCGAAGATTGCATTGAAGAGATCCGCATTAAAACGCAAGTATCTCGCCCACCGGCAGCGGGACGATTCAGCTTTTCAGTCAGCCATGCAGCATTTGAAGATAGCGGGTTTAATTTAGGCCAACGTGTTATCCATGCAAAATTTGGTATAGGCACTGTATTAAATTATGAAGGTGCAGGTGCGCAATCACGCGTTCAAGTGAACTTTGACGATGTAGGCAGTAAATGGCTAGTAACCCAATATGCACGACTTCAAGCAATTTGACACTCAGCTAAACACAATCCTCACACAACTTGCCTATGCAAAGCATAGGCAGTTGCTCGTTATTTCTGGTGAACAGGCATGGTGTTACTTACACGCTCAGCACCTCAATATTAAGTTTAACGATGCACACGTCACCACTTTATCCAAACACTCAGCGCTTTCGCGCTGTCAATGGCCTGATCATACTCACCAAATTTTAGGTCAAGAATTTGATCATGCCATTTATGATGGATTTAGTGGCCTCTTACCCGATAAACTCGCAGCGCTTAGCGGGACAATAAAAGCTGGCGGTATATTGGTATTATTGCTCCCAGAGCTAGCCAACTTAAAGAGCTGGTGCGATCCCGCTTTAATCAATTTTCAATCGTTTGAACAACAACAACCTATTAGTGTATTCAATCAACGCCTAGCTATACTGCTTAATGGAAGTGATATATGTCATTTTAGCCAACAACATAGCTGGCGTGTGCCTCATGCTAACAATCCAACACAAGGCAAGATTGACTTTCAAGAGCAACAATATTGTATTGAACAAATCGTTAAAACGGCACGCGGTCGAGCTAATCGGCCATTACTACTTAGTGCCGATAGGGGGCGCGGAAAATCTTCGGCCCTAGGGTTTGCTGCTGCTCAGTTACCTGATAAAAAAATTATCATCTGCGCCCAGCAATTCTCGGCTTTGCATAGTTGTTTTAAGCACCTTGCACAGCAATCAGGGTTAACCTACAACGGCTCAGAAAAACAGCTGGCTAACCTATCATTTTCAGCTCCTGATCAATTGCTTTTAGAGCGCCCTACATGCGATGTGTTATTTGTAGATGAAGCTGCCGCTATCCCTGTGCCACTATTGAAAAAAATGCTCGAGTACTACCCCCGTATTGTATTTTCCAGTACGGTTGTAGGCTACGAAGGAAACGGCCGCGGCTATACTTTGAAATTTAAGCGCTATTTGCAAACGCATTATAAAAACATGCGAAGTATTGAGCTTAAACAGCCAATTCGGTTTGCTGTTAATGATCCTCTTGAACAACAAGTATGCAGGTTACTTGCACTGGATGCGCACTATGATGAATCCCCTGATAATGATAAGCCCTTTGAGTTTAAAGAAATCACGCCTGAGCAACTCCTAAATGATGACCCCTTACTACTTCAAGTAATCGGTTTATTATCATTGGCGCATTATCAAAATAGCGTGAATGACTTGCGTCACCTCCTCGATGCTGCATCTCAACGTCTTTTTATTTGCTTTGGAAAAAACCATATTCTGGCTGTATGTTTAGTTGCCATTGAAGGTGGGCTGACACCTGAAATATCTCATCAAGTAGCAATCGGGAAACGTCGGCCACAGGGACATTTAATGGCACAAACGTTGGCTCAGCTGACCTTTGACTCAACAATTCTTACAAAGAACATGGCGCGGGTTGTACGTATTGCTGTGGCGCCTGATAAGCATAATCAAGATATTGGTTCGCAATTACTTCAATTTGCACAAGCTCAGTTATCCCCTGAATGTGATTATTTCGGTGCAAGTTTTGGCGCCAATGCTACATTGCTAAAGTTTTGGCACAATAATGACTTCACATTAGTGAAATTAGGCTTTCAAAAAGATAAAGCAACAGCGGAATATTCAGCCTTAGTTGTTAAGCCTATCGATACTGACAACATATTAATTCAAACGCTAGCAACACAGTTTAGCGCCGACATTGCATTCCAATTACTTAATCACTACCAGGCACTGGATTATCAATTAGTCGAAGTTATCGTCAGTGATATGAAAGACGCCCCCTATGCAAAAAAAGAAAATGAACGTCTAAAGGCATGCATGGCCAGTGATTTTCAGATGCATAACATTAAGCCTTTATTATGGCGGACATTTTGGCAATACCCAAGCAGCCTGAAAAACTGTGATGCACATACCAAATACCTTTTAATTAGACTAATATTACAAAACTGGTCGCCTGAAAAGGCCCACCATGCTTTACTCAGTAGCGGGAAAAAATCACTTAGTAAACAATTTAAACAGGCTGTCATTAATTGGTATGAAAATCTCTCACATTCAAATATATTTTAAATTGGCATTGTGGCTATGCTCTTTAGTCAGCTATTTTTCATCAGCCTCTGAACCTGCTCAAATAAAACTAGGAATGTCCACCGCCCTTAGTGGTCCAGCAAAACAAATTGGCGAACAGCTTTCTTTAGGAAGCAAAACCTATTTTAACAAGCTCAATAAACATGGTGGGATTAACGGCGCACTCGTTAATCTGATCGTTGCCGATGATAGCTATGAGCCCAAACAGGCTGTTAATAATACACATAGCTTTATACAAACTGAAAATGTATTAGCGCTGTTTGGAGCAATGGGAACGCCAACAAGTCATGCCGTCTCATCAATATTAGAAAAGCTTCGAACACCTTACCTGATGCCCTTTAGTGGTGCTGAATTTTTGCATACTAATCCAACTATCAATGTATTTAATTTAAGAGCAAGCTATTACGATGAAGCGAAGGTTCAAATAAAGTACTTAATCGAAGAGAAAAAGCACTCTAAAATAGGTTTTTTAATTCAAGCGGATGAGTTTGGCTATGTTGTGGAGACTGGATTACTCAAATCAATGTCAGCGTATAATTTAAAACCGATTAAAGTAGCGCGATACCTTCGTAATACTCATGACATAGGGCGGGCATTAAAAACATTAAAAAAAAGTGGTGTTACAGCCATTTGCTTAGTTGGTACATATAAACCCCTATCGGAGTTTATAAACACAGCTTATGAAGAGGGTTTCAAACCAGACTATACCAGCATTTCATTTGCCTCGAGCCCTGATTTATTCTCCAACTTGAAATACCCTACTGATTTAATGGTCACAGAAGTGGTGCCCAATCCTGCCCAATGTGAAAGCTATTGGTGCAAAGAGTTTTTATCCGATATGAAAGATGCAAATATACATAGGCCGAGCCGCCTTCACTTTGAAGGTTATTTAAATGCGGTTATTTTCAGCCTAGCTGCTAAGAATTGTGAATCACCATTAAAAGCAGAGTGTTTGATGGTACAACTAGATAAAACGTTTAACCAAAACAAAGAAGTACATGAACTGTTCACCTATCTAGAAAATAATAATAAACACAAGGTATATCGTTCATTATTCTCGTTAAAATAACTGCTATTTTTCAATAATGTTCTATCCTTATATAACCCTACTAGGAGGTGATGAGGAAACTATGGATTTAATTAACTTTCGTGTTGGACAAAAAACGATATCGTTAAAAATATTAGATATATTACTAACGGAACGTTTTGAAAATAACCTTACTTCATTACCAAATGAGAATAAGAGTTTTATTGGTGTAAAAGACTATATGGAAACACCAACACCTATTTTTGACTTAGGTATCGTTCTCAATAACCAGTCAACTCATATTACAAACAAACAACTTTCCGATCTTCTTGTGGAGCGTGAAAAAGATCATCTAGAGTGGTTAGATGCGCTCGAAACAAGTCTGACACACAATACCCCTTTTACTAAATCAACCGATCCTGAAAAGTGTGAGTTTGGTAAATGGTATACGAGCTTTCAAACTGATAACGAAGATCTTCAAACCATCCTCGATAAATTTGATGCACCTCATAGAGAACTTCACTCAATGGCAGGTGAACTGCTTGATATGCAGAGACGGTTAGGAAAAGAAAAAGCAATAGCTCATTTCAATACTAAAAAAAGAAGCGTTTTTAATGTACTCGTAAGACTTTTCGAGTCTGCTAGGGAGCAAATTAATCTAGATTACAAGCCAATCATTATCTTCACAACAAAAGATGGGCATACTCCTCATCTTGGTCTACTCGTTGATAAAGTTGAAGATAATATAAATATCAATAAAGAAGATATAAAACCATTAGATAAGCTAACATCAATAGGCTTTGATATTGAACCACAAACTAAAAATATGATGTTAGGGTTAATTAAACTTGAACATAAGCATAGTGTATTAATCGATCCAGGCGCGATCTTTAGACCAGAACACCTTCAAAACCAACACACAGAAGAAACCGAAGCCTATGGAATATTTTAAGTATTATTAGTAGGTTAGAAAACAGGCACTAGCTTCTCCATTTGCTACTAGAAACGTCACAGAGTTTTTAAGGCGGCGCAGTTTACTGATATACACTTTTGTCATTAGATAACGATTAAAATAAACCCACATTTATTATAGGCATATAACCAATAACTTAGCCTAAAAACGTAAAAAAGCCCGAGTCAATGAGTCGGGGCGGCCTTCCGTGCAGCTCGCCTTCACGCTGTGTCGTTTCACTACTGAGTGCAACATGAGGGCGTGGCCTGATGTATTCTCTTTATCCCAGACAACAAAAAACCCGCTACATTGCTGTAACGGGTTTCTCTTATTTGGAGCCATGGTGCGCTACGCATTAGGATGACCGCGTGCCTACAGCAGTAAAGAGTCACATAATAAATGCTACACCAACGTTGGCCTTTACGCCGTTTCACTTCAATAATGAGTACAACATGAGGGCGTGGCCTGATGTATTCTCTTTATCCCAGACAACAAAAAACCCGTCACATCGCTGTAACGGGTTTCTCTTATTTGGAGCCATGGTGCGCTACGCAGTAGGATGACCGCGTGCCTACAGCAGTAAAGAGTCACATAACAGATGCTACACCAACGTTGCCTTTACGCCGTGTCGTTTCACTACTGAGTACAGCAGGAGGGCGTGGCCTGATGTATTTACTTTATCCCAGACAACAAAAAACCCGTCACATCGCTGTAACGGGTTTCTCTTATTTGGAGCCTGGCGATGACCTACTTTCACATAACAAATGCTACACTATCATCGGCGCTGTTTCGTTTCACTACTGAGTTCGGCATGGGGTCAGGTGGGTCCAAAACGCTATTGTCACCAAGCAAATTTGGTGTCAGTCCGTATTGCTACGCACTAACTAAAATTTGGAATATCTGATAATAAAGTTTTCTGTAATCTACTTTAGTCTATTAACTTCTGCGCTTAAACAGTCACATAAAACGCGTTTGGCGTTGTATGGTTAAGCCTCACGGGTAATTAGTACAAGTTAGCTTAACATGTCGCCATGCTTCCACATCTTGCCTATCAACGTTGTAGTCTTCAACGGCCCTTCAGAGACTTTAAAAGTCTAGTGAGAACTCATCTCGAGGCCTGCTTCGCGCTTAGATGCTTTCAGCGCTTATCAGTTCCGAACGTAGCTACCGGGCAATGCCATTGGCATGACAACCCGAACACCAGCGGTTCGTTCACTCCGGTCCTCTCGTACTAGGAGCAACCCCTCTCAATTCTCAAACGCCCACGGCAGATAGGGACCGAACTGTCTCACGACGTTCTAAACCCAGCTCGCGTACCACTTTAAATGGCGAACAGCCATACCCTTGGGACCGACTTCAGCCCCAGGATGTGATGAGCCGACATCGAGGTGCCAAACACCGCCGTCGATATGAACTCTTGGGCGGTATCAGCCTGTTATCCCCGGAGTACCTTTTATCCGTTGAGCGATGGCCCTTC
>NZ_LOFH01000006.1 GCF_001469215.1 Pseudoalteromonas sp. H105 | reverse complement strand
GTAACGTCACAGCTAGCAGGTATTAACTACTAACCTTTCCTCCTGACTGAAAGTGCTTTACAACCCGAAGGCCTTCTTCACACACGCGGCATGGCTGCATCAGGCTTTCGCCCATTGTGCAATATTCCCCACTGCTGCCTCCCGTAGGAGTCTGGACCGTGTCTCAGTTCCAGTGTGGCTGATCATCCTCTCAAACCAGCTAGGGATCGTTGCCTTGGTGAGCCATTACCTCACCAACTAGCTAATCCCACTTGGGCCAATCTTTAGGCGAGAGCCGAAGCCCCCTTTGGTCCGTAGACGTTATGCGGTATTAGCAGTCGTTTCCAACTGTTGTCCCCCACCTAAAGGCATGTTCCCAAGCATTACTCACCCGTCCGCCGCTCGTCAGCAAAGTAGCAAGCTACTTTCTGTTACCGCTCGACTTGCATGTGTTAGGCCTGCCGCCAGCGTTCAATCTGAGCCATGATCAAACTCTTCAATTAAAAGTTTTTTCTGTCTTCTCCCATAAAGAGAGCCGACACGCTCAATGAATTCTGAATTTATTTAATATCTTTCGATATTGAATTGACTGTGCTGCAATTCCTACCGAAGTAGTTATTGCTGTTGGTCACTCAGTTTCAATTGAGACTCTAATTTTTTGCCTCGCTACCTAAGTAGCTTGGCTGTTAGAACTCAATCTGTACGAGTGCCCACACAGATGATTGCTTTATATTGTTAAAGAACGTTGCGATTAAAGTGTTTACTTTATCTCGCTAGGGCTGCGCATGTTACGCTTTCCAATTTTTTTGTCAACACTTAATTTTAAACTTTCTAAAAATCTAAACTCAAGTTTTACTCGACTTACTGAGTAGCTGCTTGCCTCGCTAAGCGTTGCCTGCTCTGCCGTCTCAGTGGGGTCGCATTATAGGGAGAACAGATTTTTACGCAAGCGTTTTCAAACGTTTTTTTGAATTTAATTTTAATTCATACGTTACCCAAAGCGCACGCACAACTTACTCACATTTACTTGTGGATAACCCAGCTTTTTTAACTTTATCACTAAACTATCATGGTAGGTTGTGGTAAGTTTCGCCGCAGATTTTAAACTCGTTCTTTAGGCATATAACATGATAGATATTATAAATAGTATTAGTGGGCTATTATGGGGGCATATTCTCATCTACCTATTAATAGCTGCTGGTCTCTTCTTCACAGTAAAACTCAAATTTATTCAATTCGTTCAATTTCCCCACATGATTAAGGTCATGTTTAACTCTCGCCAATGTGATAAAAATGGTATCTCGTCGTTTCAGGCGTTCTGTACTTCTTTAGCTGCACGTGTTGGAACAGGCAATATGGCAGGTGTTGCCGTGGCACTTTATTTAGGTGGTGCGGGTGCTATTTTTTGGATGTGGCTAATTGCGCTTATTGGTATGGCAACAAGTTTTGCTGAAAGTACGTTGGCACAAGCTTATAAAACAAGAGATGAGCATGGTAACTTTCGTGGTGGCCCTGCTTACTATATGGAATATGGCTTGGGTAAACGATGGATGGGTGTCATATTCTCGTTATGTTTAATCTTAGCCTTTGGCCTAGTTTTTAATGCCGTGCAATCTAATTCTATAGCGGCTGCCTTTGAAGTTGCATTTGGCATACCAAATTATGTTGTTGGTCTTCTACTCGTTGTTGGATCTGGCATTATTATATTTGGTGGTCTAAAAACAATCTCAAGATTTGCCGAAATGGTTGTCCCATTTATGGCACTAGCATATTTGATTGTTGCTCTTTATGTGTGTGCTATGAATGCATCTGAATTACCCGCTGTATTTATGCGTATTATAAATAGTGCATTTGGTATTGAACAAGCTGGTGCCGGAGCAATTGGTTACGGCGTCATGCAGGCAATGATCCAAGGAATTAAACGCGGATTATTTTCAAATGAAGCCGGCATGGGAAGCGCAGCAAATGCAGCTGCCACAGCAACACCTAACCCGCCACATCCTGCTTCACAAGGTTACGTACAAATGTTAGGTGTATTTATTGACACTGTAGTGATCTGTACAGCAACTGCCGCTCTAATATTATTATCTGATCAATTGATAGCTGATTCAGGTGTCACTGGCATTGCATTAACTCAAGCTGCACTTGAGGAACATGTAGGTAGCTGGGGGGCGATATTTATTGCAATTGCCATTATGTTTTTTGCATTTACATCCATCGTAGCGAATTACTCATATGCTGAAACAAACCTACTTTTTCTAGAGCACAATCATGAGCATGGAATGCTAATCTTCCGCATTGCAGTTTTAGGTATGGTAATGTTTGGTTCAGTGAGTGAATTAGGACTTATTTGGACTTTGGCTGATATATCAATGGGCTTAATGGCTATTGTAAATGTTATAGCACTCTTTATGTTGTCTGGTATCGTCATATGGTTGGCTAATGATTACAGCGCCCAACGTAAAGCTGGTAAAATACCGACCTTTGATCCTACTCAAAATAAACAGCTTGATATAAGTATCCCTAAAGGGATATGGCACAAAAATTAGTATTGCTTATTTTAATATAAAGGGAGCCTAACGCTCCCTTTTTTGTTTCCCGTTTAAAGCTATCAACAAAAAGGCTATTCAAACCTCATTACGTCTAATCAACTGTTTGCATAAATGATTAGCACCCTTCCTCTAAGTAATAGAAAGTTATAAACCTATAACTTCACTTTTGTAGTTTGATGAACTCATTCGCCTGGTTGGTCGATTATTTATGATTGCTATAAGTCTTGATTGTATATCAACGGAGCGCTAATAATAGGCCAGCTTTATTGCTCATCAGTAGAATTATACCAATCCACAATAATATTTAATCATTTTACGGGGCTAAACGTGTCGTTATATTCGTTAAAAAACTCTCATTTAGCGCAATTAAATAGCGATTTTTTTTGCCTAGCTATCAACACGTTTTCACCCTCAAAATACCTCAGTGAATTGAGTGAATTGAGTGAATTGAGTGAATTGAGTGAATTGATATTAAACAATCACTAAAGCATATTTAATACCCTTTAAAATTGTATATGTCTGACCAATATTCAATTAATAGTTGCAATGTTTAATAAATTATAAATAAGGTTTAAAATCTATAAGGGATAGGAACGATTGGAATGTAATTTTAATATATAAAATTGGAAATAGCTGTGAAGGCATGATTTTACCGAAATAGCGCGCGAAATGAATATTTCAGTTATGAACACTTTTATAAAGTGGTGCCCGAGGCCGGACTTGAACCGGCACGACTTGTTAGTCGAGGGATTTTAAATCCCTTGTGTCTACCAATTCCACCACTCGGGCATCGAGTTTGCTATTTAAAGCATGTGGAGTAATTAAATGGAGGCGGAACCCGGAGTCGAACCGAGGTGGACGGATTTGCAATCCGCTGCATGGCCACTCTGCCATTCCGCCTTAACGCTTCCAATTAATTTGGAGCGGCACACGAGGCTCGAACTCGTGACCTCGACCTTGGCAAGGTCGCGCTCTACCAACTGAGCTAGTGCCGCAAATAATTATTTTATCTACTTTTAACTATCTTGGTAATAATTAAAAGTGGTGCCCGAGGCCGGACTTGAACCGGCACGACTTGTTAGTCGAGGGATTTTAAATCCCTTGTGTCTACCAATTCCACCACTCGGGCATCGAGTTTGCTATTTAAAGCAAGTGGATAAAACTAATATGGAGCGGCACACGAGGCTCGAACTCGTGACCTCGACCTTGGCAAGGTCGCGCTCTACCAACTGAGCTAGTGCCGCATCATATTAATTCTATTTCTTACATAAATATTAGTCATGTATTTATGTAACATTAATTTTATAGATTACATTTGGCGATGTAATCAAACCACAAAGTGGTGCCCGAGGCCGGACTTGAACCGGCACGACTTGTTAGTCGAGGGATTTTAAATCCCTTGTGTCTACCAATTCCACCACTCGGGCATCGAGTTTGCTATTTAAAGCATGTGGACTGTTGAAATGGAGGCGGAACCCGGAGTCGAACCGAGGTGGACGGATTTGCAATCCGCTGCATGGCCACTCTGCCATTCCGCCCCAATACCGGGGTTAACCTTTAAGATAAACTGGAGCGGCACACGAGGCTCGAACTCGTGACCTCGACCTTGGCAAGGTCGCGCTCTACCAACTGAGCTAGTGCCGCTTAATGTTTATCTAGGGGGCTATGCCCTCTCAACACGGACGCATTCTACAGAGATTATTAAACGCGTCAATACAAAAAATGCTAGTTTTGAACTGTTTGATTATTTTTTATCTAAAACGGTGCGTTATTAGACGTTTACAATCAATTTTTAGTCAATTCACCCCATGCAGCTACTAAATATTGCAGCATTGAACTCAAGGTTAAGAAGGTCGCAATGTATAATAAGCTATAACTTAGATACATCATCCACGTATCATACTGCCAAATCAAACCAATAATGGCTAACATTTGTGCTGCAGTTTTAATCTTGCCCATGTTGGATACAGCTACATTACCCCTTTTACCTTGTTCTGCCATCCATTCGCGTAAAGCAGAGATCACTATTTCGCGGCTAATAATAATTAACGCAGGAATCGTCATGTACATAGATTGATAATAGCTAGATAGCGCAACCAAAGCGGCGCATACCATCACTTTATCCGCTACAGGATCGAGAAACGCACCAAAAGGCGTTGATTGTTCTAATTTACGAGCAAGATAGCCATCAAGGATATCTGTTATTGATGCTAACCAAAAAATAAACGCAGCAGCAAAAAAAGCCCATGTGTAAGGTAAATAAAATACCACCAAAAAAATGGGGATAAGAAAAAGTCTAAATGTTGTGAGTGTGTTTGGAATATTCCACATAACTACTTGGAGATGTCTTTTTTTCTATATTCGCACGAAGGGCTAGCCCTTGTCATGCAAATGATTAAATATCTTCTCAGCCATATCAGGGCTGATCCCAGGAACTTGCTTTAATTGGTCTATATTAGCAGCTTTTACACCCTGCATGCCCCCTAAAAATTTTAATAATGTTTGGCGTCTTACAGAGCCAACCCCATTTATCTCTTCTAACAAAGATTGAGTTCGTTGTTTTTGACGTTTATTTCGATGCCCTGCAATAGCAAAACGGTGCGATTCATCACGAATATGCTGAATAAGATGGAGCGCTGGCGAATCAGAGTCCATAGGTATCGTTTTACGTCCACCATCGATTAATAAAGTTTCTAAACCCGGCTTACGACTCGTACCTTTCGCAACACCCACTAATAGTGGCATTTTACTGTGCGGCCAAGTTTCAAAATATTGCTCTGCACGAGATAGCTGCCCTTTACCGCCATCGATAAAAATGACATCAGGAATTTTTGCTTCATCTACGAGTTTGTTGTAGCGTTTATTTAGAGCAAACTCCATCGCTGCGTAATCATCTCCGCCTGTTATCCCGATTACATTAAAACGTCGGTACTCTTTATTATTAGGCCCTTGCGAATCAAATACTACACAGCTTGCTACCGTGTTTTCACCCATTGTATGGCTGATATCAAAACATTCCATGCGATTAATATCATCAAGCCCCAGAGTGCTTTTAAGTTGTGCGTAGCGTTTGTTGATTGAATCAATCGTACTCTGTTTTACAGTGATGCTATTTAATGCATTTTTATTGGCTAATTGTAAATATTGAGAGCGCTCGCCCCGAGTTACTGTTTTTAAATTGACTTTACGCTCACTTATTTGACCCATTGCATCACTTAAAACATTCGCTTCATCAAGGGAAAATGGCAGAATAACTTCTTTCGCAATTCTGCCTGTTGCACCTGGCGCTAGATAATATTGGCCTAAAAATGATGTAAGAATTTCTTGTTGTGATGAGTCTTTAGGTACTTTCGGGAAATACGTTTTACTGCCGAGCACTTTATGATCTCGGATCATAAGTAAATGAATCCCATTCAATCCATTTAAGTGGGCAAAGCCGATTACATCCATTTCAGCGTGGTTTCCAGAAATAGATTGCTGTTCTTGCATCTTACGCAGTAGCATGATTTGGTCTCGCACCTTGGCAGCCAATTCAAATTGCAACGCGTTACTTGCCTTTTCCATTTTCTTAACGAGATCTGCAATGACCTCATGAGATTTCCCAGCAAGGAACTTTCGCACATAATCCACTTGCTGTGAGTATTCATCCTCAGTTACTTTATTAACACACGGCGCAGAGCAACGTTTAAGTTGATATTGTAAACAAGGGCGGCTGCGCGCTCTATAATAGGCATCCTCACATTGACGGACGGGGAAAATTTTCTGCATTAAGCGTAAGCTTTCAGACACAGCCCCTGCACTCGGAAAAGGGCCAAAATACTCACCTTTTATTTTGCGACTACCTCGATGAAATGCCAACCGAGGGTGTTTATGAGAGGTGAGTAATATATAGGGATACGACTTGTCATCGCGTAGCAGTATGTTGTAACGCGGTTGATATTTTTTTATTAAGTTGTTTTCAAGAAGAAGTGCTTCTGTTTCGGTGTTGGTAAGAGTAACTTCAATGCCACAGATATTGCTAACCAAAACACGGGTTTTGCTGTCTGTTACATTACTTCTGAAGTAGCTTGTTACGCGTTTTTTTAAATTTTTCGCTTTGCCGACATAAATCACTTTTTTTTCACTATCAAGCATCCTGTATACGCCGGGCTCACTTGATAGTGTTTTTAAAAAATGCGAATGATCAAATTGAGTCATAAAAGTGATTAATTAACGCTATCAATATCAATCATTTTATAACGAATTGCGAAGTGGGTTAATTCAACATCACCACTTACATTAAGCTTTTCAAACATACGATAACGATAACTATTAACCGTTTTAGCACTTAAATTTAAACGCTCTGCAATATCTTGCACTTTTTGCCCTTTGGTTATCATCAACATTATCTGCAATTCACGCTCAGATAAACAATGAAACGGGTTTTCATCTGTTCGCCCCGTTACCTGCGCCAGGGCTATTTGCTGAGCTATATTAGGGGCAATGTAACGTTGACCAGCATTAACTGCTCTAATTGCATTTACCATTTCATCAGAGCCCGCATCTTTAGTTAAAAATCCATGCGCACCAATTTGCATTACTTTGCTGGGGAATGGGTCTTCACACTGCACTGTGAGTACAATGATTTTCACATCAGGGCAGTAGCGACAAATCTTTTTCGTCGCCTCAAGTCCACCTATTCCGGGCATATTCATATCCATTAACACAATATCCGGCGAGTTTTGACGGCAAAACTGAACAGCTTCTTCCCCTGTTTTTGCTTCACCGATGACTTTGAAACCACGAATATCATCTAGAATACGTCTGATCCCTGTACGCACAAGTTCATGGTCATCAACTAGAAGTACATTAATCAATGGAACACCCTCATATAACCTAAAAACATGCCATAGTGGCAAAATTAATATGTCACATTAACACATAAAGCAGAAACGATAACAGTATTATCGTTTCACAAAGATCAAATTAAGCTGATTCTTTTTCACTAAAACGATCAACCCATAATGCAATAACACCATCCCCTGTTACATTACAAGCCGTACCGAAACTATCTTGGGCCAAATAAAGTGCAATCATTAATGCTACTGCGCCCTCGTTAAAGCCTAACATACTGGTTAATAAGCCTAATGCTGACATAACTGCACCACCTGGCGCACCAGGCGCTGCAATCATAACAAGCCCCAACATCATGATAAATGGCAACATGCTAATGAGTGAAGGCACGTCCATAGAGGGCGATAAAAACATCACTGCCATCGCACATGTTACTATGGTAATTGTTGACCCAGAAAGATGGATAGTTGCACATAAAGGTACACTAAAATTCGCCACATCTTCTTTTACGTTATTTGCTTTACTTGCTCGCAAAGAAACGGGGATTGTTGCAGCACTCGACATAGTCCCTAATGCAGTAAAATAAGCGGGTAACATATTTTTTATTAACTCAACAGGGTTTCGTTTTAATAAAATGCCACTGCCAATATAAAGAATACTTAACCATAGCCAATGCATTACAAGCGCAGCGATAAGCACCACGCCAAATGTCTGTAACGTATCCACTACCGTGCCTGCTACGGTCATCTCTGCAAATACACCCGCGATGTAAAAAGGTAATGCTGGAATAATCACTTTTGATAATAGCGCATCAATAACATCGCGCCCTTGGTCAGATACTTTTTTAAGCGCGTCCAACTCTAATTGGCTCATCCCAATCCCAAATACAAACGCTGTGGCCAATGCAGTCATAACCCCCATTAACGGTGGGATTTCTAAATCAATAAAACTGGCAACTTCAGTGACAACTTCAGCCTCGAATGTTAGGCCTCCATCAAAAAGAGGGATTACGGCACTGATAACTAAAAAAGCCAATGTGCCTGCAATGACGGTTGAGCCATATGCAAAGCCAACTGTTTTACCCAAAAGGTGCCCAGATCCTTTTGGTAAACCCGCAATACCTGAAGCAATAAAAAATAAAATAATTAGCGGGATAGTAAAAGAAATTAACTGCCCGATAATCTCTTTCGCAGTGTAAAGAAGCTCAACACCAGTAAGTGGCACAAATAAGCCCACTAAAATACCGCCGACTATACCGGCTATTAACTTAAGTATTAAATTCATAACAATCACTTTAAAATATAGATATTAACGTTTTACCACGTTTTAATTTATTTTTGTTATAAAATAGGCAGTTTTATGTTTAATTGCATAAATTACCAGCATAAGAAGGCTAAAACTGATTTAAACGTGAATATATGCGCCCTATCGCGTTGCAATTGTTAACAAACCAGCAAATTTATAACATACCACTAGTTTTAATTCTTATAAGTACTTATGCATAAATCAATTATCTTTGCATCTTTTTTTAGCGCTTCATTTAGTGTTTTATGTGCGACTCAACCCATTGAACTACCTTACATCCCTCAGCCAGCTAAAGTAGACGGAAAACTTGATGAGCCAAGTTGGCAACAAGCTAAAAAAATTGTTATTGATAATGTGACTTGGCCTTATGAGAATACTCAAAGCCCTGTCACAACCTATGCATATGTCTATGAAGATGGTGAAACACTTTATATAGGCTTTGACGCACAGGACGCAAACCCTGAACAAATTCGTGCATTTTACCGCGACCGAGATGCTGCCTGGGATGATGATTTAGTCGGATTGAAAATCGACTCATATAATAACTCCCAGCTTGCGTATCAATTTTTTATTAACCCGCTCGGCGTTCAACAAGATTCTATTGAAAATGAACTCACTAAACGTGAAAGTGCTTCGTGGGATGGTATTTGGGATAGCGTAGGCGTGGTTCATGAAAGCGGTTATACAGTTGAGGTCGCTATTCCACTGCGTGTACTTAATTTTGATGACAGCATAACAACAAAAACTATGGCAATGGAGTTTTTACGTTTTTTACCTCGAAGTGAACGTTTGCGTATTTCGAGTATGCAGATAGATCATGGAAATAATTGTTGGATTTGCCAAATGCCTAGTTACAACGGTTTTGAACAAGCAAAGCAAGGCAATAATATTGCTGTGATACCCTCAATCGTAGCCGGGAAAAATGAAAACCGTGATATTGATGCTTCGAAAGCTGGCGAATGGCAATCAGAACAAAACACCGAAGTAAGTCTCGACTTAAAGTGGGGTATCACCCCTGATATAACTCTTAATGCCACAATAAACCCTGATTTTTCTCAAGTCGAAGCGGATGTTGCACAATTAAGTGTTAATAATAATTTTAGTTTGTTTTTCCCAGAGAAACGGGCATTCTTTTTAGATAATGCTGACTATTTCGCTTCGACACTGAATCTCATACACACTCGTAATATTGCACAACCAGACTATGGAGCGAAGATTACGGGCAGTAAAAGTGGGCATACCTTCGCAGGGTTTATTGCTAATGACAGCCAAACAAACGTCCTCATACCCGGTAATTTGGGCTCTTCCCTTGTCACCCTTGATAGCAAAAGTGAAAATGCCGCAATGCGTTATCGCTATGATTTTGAATCCGACTTGTCACTCGGCTCTACCATTACCCACCGCCAAAGTGATGATTACAACAATAGCGTATTGAGTATCGATAGTAAGTATAAGCCAACCGTTAACGATACTTTTTTAGTGCAAGTTTTACAGTCTGAAACGCAATACACTGAGGCATTTATTAATGCGTTGTGTGATGGTGATAGCTGCTTAACTGCTAACACAGAACCATGTGAAATTAATCAAGATTGTGATTTCAATGAAGGCGTACTACGTGTGCTTGATCAACAAAAGCAATCAGGCAATGGTTACTTTGTTAAGTATGAACACGACGAGAAGTATTGGCGAGCATTTGCCGATTACCAATATCGAGATGCTGATTTACGTGCTGACTTAGGCTTTATTTCTCAAGTAGATTTTCAAAAATTCACGACTGGCGGTGAATATCGCTGGTATGGTGAAGAGCATAACTGGTGGAATCGTGCTAACTGGTATGCAGATTGGGATATTACTCACAACGAAAATAATGAGTTACTAGAAAAAGAAGTTCAAACAAGCTTTTCAGTCAATGGGCCGATGCAAAGTTACTTTGAACTGTCCGTAGAACATCGAAACCGTACAGGGCTTCGCCATGATAAGTCACGCCTAGATATAGAGAGCAACACCGACTTATTCAGCGAAAATGGGATTGGGCTATACAGTAACTTTAAGCCAAAAGCAGGATTATTTGCATCTCTCTATATGTACACAGGAAATGCCGTAGATCTGGCTAATAACCGTGTAGGCAATAAGTTGAAAATTCGCCCAATTTTGAATATGAATTTGAGTAAGCATTTTGAAGTACGCCTTCGCCATACCTATGAAACACTCGATGCGAATGGAAGTGAGGTCTTCACTGCTAACTTAAGCGATGTACGTTTTACCTATCAATTCAATGTTAATAGCTTTTTAAGGCTTGCTGTCATCTACACAGATCTCGAGCGTAATAAAAACAACTACATTGACGATGTAGACAGCCAATATAAAAAATTAGCCACACAATTATTGTACTCCTACAAACTAAACCCGCAAACGGTGTTCTTTGCAGGCTACTCTGACACGGGTTATCAAGATGATGACCTTTCATCAATTACTAAAGAACAACGTACTTTATTTGCTAAATTCAGCTACGCTTGGCTTTTATAATATTGCTTAGAGAGCCTTTTATTTAAGGCTCAATTTAGCTGCTAGCCACTGAGTATACCCAAGCCACCTCAAGATGCAGAATTCAGCGTTTCACAGGGGCTTAATATCAAGGCGTTACTTTGCAAGAATGGCCATCCCTTTTAAGAAGGAACAACGATGAGAGTAAGTCCCTGTGAAACGCCCAAGGGGTTGGTTTAAAAGCGATTTATACTGCGTTATTGATTTAAACAATAGAACCACTATTATTTGCAATCAATGCCTTGCCTAAATCGCTTTTAATTCCAACTGAAACTCACATCTTGAGGTGGTTTGGGTATGTAAGGCTTATGACTAAATGCTATAAGCCTATTCGCTATATGTTATAGCCAAACTTTACTTTCGTTTTTTATAGGGCAAAGTAAAGTGTCGTCATTACAGATCGAACACACATGTGATTTGATCCCGATTGAATAAATTGCTTCCAAGGGAACATTATGTCTAACATTTTTGAAGATAACTCATTAGCGATAGGTAACACACCAATCGTAAAGCTTAACCGCGTAACATCTGGAAATGTATTTGCCAAGATAGAATCTCGTAATCCAAGCTTCAGTGTGAAATGTCGTATTGGCGCATCAATGATTTGGGAAGCAGAAAAATCTGGCGTTTTAACCAAAGAAAAAGAGTTAATCGAGCCAACGTCTGGCAATACAGGTATCGCACTTGCTTTTGTTGCTGCTTCACGCGGTTACAAATTGACTTTAACCATGCCGAACACGATGAGCTTAGAGCGTCGTAAATTACTTAAAGCATTAGGTGCCAATCTTGTATTAACAGATGGTGCTAAAGGTATGAATGGCGCAATTGAAAAGGCAAAAGAAATTCAAGCAAGTGCACCTGAAAAGTATATCCTTTTACAACAATTCGAAAACCCTGCGAATCCTAAAATTCACTTTGAAACAACGGGCCCTGAAATTTTCGAGGCAATGGACGGAAAAATTGATATCTTCGTTGCAGGTGTTGGCACGGGTGGTACTATCACGGGTGTTAGCCGTTATCTAAAACTTGAAAAAGGGCTAGATATGTTATCTGTTGCTGTTGAGCCAACAAACTCACCAGTTATCAGCCAAACACTCGCTGGCGAAGAAGTTAAACCTGGTCCACATAAGATTCAAGGTATTGGTGCAGGCTTCATTCCTGGCAACCTTGATTTAGAAGTTGTTGACGCTGCTGAGCAAGTATCCAATGAAGATGCAATCTCAATGGCGCATGAGCTAATGAAAAACGAAGGTATTTTAGTGGGTATATCTTCAGGTGCAGCCGTAGTAGCTGCTAAACGTCTTGCTGAAAAGCCAGAAAATACTGATAAGAACATTGTTGTTATCTTGCCTAGTGCCACTGAGCGTTACCTTTCTAGCCCATTATTTGCTGATGAATTTTCTGAGCAAGAACTTGTACAGTAACTAATTTATTTGTATCTAGTATATAAAACCCCGCCTCCAAGCGGGGTTTTTATTTGTGCCTCTATGAAATTAAAACAAAACCCTACCCTCCATAATTAGACCACATTTGAAAGTTAGTGTTGTAAAACACATCTTCATTTTGCCTTTTTATGTATAAATTTATATACCTCATACTATTAATAGTATCTTTGCCAGCTCCAGCCCTTGAAAATGCCCAAATAGAAAATGCATTAGATAGAATAAAGAAGAGTAAAACAGCCGTAGCAGATAGAAGTTTAGATATCTTGGTAAAGCAATTTGCACACTCGTTTCAAGTTCAGATGGAATTTGCAAAGTCTCTTAGAAAAGCGAGTAATCATACGAAGGCTATTGACGTTTTAAAGCCGCTTTTAAACCTCACACAATTATCTAATAGGGAGCTATTCGCACTCCACACTGAGCTGGGGATCAACTATCGACGATCTTTATTATTGAAAAAAGCCACAACCCATTACTTATTGGCCAAAGAGATAGCGAATAAAGTTGGTGAAAAAGAGTTACTTGCCAAAGCACATACAAATCTAGGCGTGCTATATGAAACACAGAGCAACTTAGCACTGGCTATGCAAGAGCAAACTAAAGCATTGGAATTGCTTGATAAAAGCTCAAATTGGGGACTGAAAGCCAGTGTGTATTATAACCTAGGTGAAATATCTAGTCGGTTAAATAAGTTAGAGGAAGCATCATACCTTTATTCAAAAGCACTTGATAATGATAAAAAATCACATGACAAATTTAATATCGCTTCCACTCATTTAAGTTTAGCTAAAATAACAATCAAGCAAGCTAATTATCACCTTGCAATAACACAGCTAAATAACACGCTAGAGCATCTCAGTAGCATGAATGCCCCGCAGCAGCTTTCTGTGACGCATAGACTATTGTCCTTGGCTTACCTGAAAACCAATCGATTAACTAAAGCATTTAAGCACGCAGAAATAAGTATATCTTTTGCACAAAAAACAGACTCTCCGATATACAAAGTTTATGCGTTGATGCAATTATTGGAATTGTCATTAACAGAAAAAAATATACTCTTAAGTACACAAACTTTACATAAAGTTCAGGAGGAATTAGAGCATATTGATAATGAAGTACTGCTTTTAAAATACCATAGATACAGTGCTCTACTATTTGAATTAACCGGTGATTTTGGAAAAGCAATACAGCATTTAAAGAAAGTTGACTCCTATCACAACACTATTCAAGTAAACTATTTAAATGAGGCTACTACGCGTTATATGAAACAAGTAGATTCACTTGTACAAAGACAAAAGCTTATAACCTCTGAGCAAAATAATATTGTCAGTCAAGCTAAATTGGAAACACAAAAGTTAGAAAGAAAAATATGGTTACTAGCATACTCAATTGTATTTATACTCTGTGTTTTGATCATTACCCTTTACTATATAAAACATAGGAAAGCTCAGTATAAAGCTAGGCTTTATCAATCCAGCTTGGATTTAAAAGACAAAATGTTAGCCGACATTTCTCATGAATTAAGAACCCCTTTGAGTGTCCTCAAACTGAACATCGAAGGCCTAGAGCATAATTTGCAAGAAGATAAGTCTCTTGCTTACCAAAAAATTAATGACAAAATTGGCCAGCTCAATAACTTGATCAGTAATGTTTATCAATTATCGCAAGTAGATAATGCAACAATGAATTTAAACAACCAAAGCTATTGTATTGTTAATTTATTTAAAACCTATTCTGAAGACCTTGAATCAATGGCTGAAAATAAAGGCCTAACATTTATCTTAGACAACTCAGTTTCTCACTCACAAAGCATTTTTATTGATAAGCATAAACTCGACCAAATTATTTATAATTTATTTAAAAATGCTTGTTTGTATACCGATAGTCCAGGGTTAGTTAGATTAAAAATCCACCTCAATCCTTCACAACTTTTTATTCAAGTTGATGATAGTTCTCCTGGCGTCTCAGAACCACACATTGAACATTTATTCGAACGCCTCTACAGGGTCGAAGATACGCGGGCAAAATCTATAGACGGATCAGGCCTTGGACTCTCAATATGTGCCAGTTTGATAAAGCTTATGCAAGGATCCATTAAAATAAAACAAGGGAAGCACGGAGGGCTATGCGTGAGGGTTTTACTCCCATTAAAAACTTAAAAAGCAATATAAATTAAGTGCTTATCCATTTTTCATCCATATTTAATTGTTTAAATATAACAATACAGTGATGGAGAAACGACATGACACAGCAAGCATTAAAACACCGAGATTGGGTAAAAATCATTGATAGTCGGCACAGAGAAAGTTCAGTCAAAAAAAAGAAAACAATGTTAGAACTATTAGCTTGTTATTTAATGTGCACTGCAGCTCTAGGATCATCACTTTTAATACTATCCAGCTTTATAAAACCAAACAAGCAAGCAGAGCTGTCTCTTCAAGAAAAGCAAATTATTCAGCAATATTTCAGCACAAAAGTCAGAGCTGGAAAATGGTACCTCAGCCACTCAGATTTTAATGGTAATGAGATTAATATTTATATCAACTTACCTGAGCTCCTTCCCATAGAAGAGCCCTACCTTAGTAAATATATTCAACAAACTTTATGCCCATCAAGTGAAGAACGAGAATCAAGCAGAATAAAAGATCATAGCCTATTGATAAATTTATTTACCGGCCCAGAAGCCAAGATTATGCAAAGTGCGAGATGTAATATTTGAGTATTCTGAGGTGAACAATAATTTCTAACTGAGCAATAAAAAAGCCAGCATTCATAAATACTGGCTTTTTCATTTATTAATAAGCTAACTTATTTCATCTTTATTGAAGCAATAGCCGGCCCCGTAAACAGAACCGACTATTTTAGGAGAGAAGTTTAAGCATTTAATCTTTTTTCTAATGTTTTTGATATGACTATCAATCACCCTGTCGGTGATCTCTAAGTTACAAGGTTGCACATACTCAAGTATATACTGCCTTGAGAAAACGCGGCCTGGTGATTTATATAGAAGCGAAAAAATGTCAAACTCAACTTTAGTTAAAGCAAGTAACTTGCCTTTCAACTTTACAGTTAATTGCTCATCGTTCACCACGATGACTGGCTCCGCCTCTTCAATACATACACTTTGCTTTTGCGAGCACCGACGTAATATAGCCTTCACTCGCATCACTAATTCGGCTGCACTAAAAGGTTTACACACATAATCATCAGCCCCCAACTCGAGCCCTTTGAGCCGGTCTGCTTCAGCAACTTTAGCAGTAACCATAATGACAGGGACTAACGAAAAAAGTCGAATCTCCCTTAGGCACTCGGTACCATTCTGGTTAGGGAGCATTACGTCCATTATGATTGTATCGGGTTTATTTTCTTTTACCCAAGAGACAACTTTTGAACCATCATCGATATGTGTTGATTTAAAACCTGCCGCTTTAAAAAAAAGCATTACTTGATGTGCTATATCTATATCATCTTCAACAATTAAAACGTGATGCATAAATGAGCCTGTTTATTTTATTTGAATTGCTTTTAAATGCTTTTTTATCGAGCACCTAAAAGTTAATGATAGTGTTTCATCAAATAATAACATTGATAATACTTCATCGATATCATCACAACTTTCCAACTCACAAAGTAAATCCTGCTCTATGGGTGTTGCTGACTTGATAAAACCGAGAGTCGATAGTTTTGTATAAGAAACAGACATACCTAAGTGCTCTATCCATATAAGTTTGCACCAAAAAAACTATTTTGGTTTTGAGTTCTAATTTAACTATTACAACTCAACATTGTGGAGAGAATATGGATAATTCATTGGATATTACTTATTCAAATATAACGGCAAAGTAATGAGAACAGTGATCCCCCCTAGTTCACTTTTAGATGCTCTGATTGTCCCTCCATGTAGCGAGATTATTTTTCGGCTTATCGCCAATCCTAAACCAGAACCTCCTGATTCTCTGCTTCTCGATTTATCACATCGATACAAACGGTCAAAGATTTTATCTAAATCATTAACACTCACGCCTGGACTAGAGTCACTAAGGCGTATAATCAAATTATCATTGAGGACTTCGCCACAAAACTCGACTTTACCCGGTAAATCTGTGTAATTAATACTATTTCGTGCCAAATTATAAATAACCTGGTTTAATTTATGAACATCGATTGATACAACAGTATTTAACTGGATTTTAAACTGACTTTTAAATGATAACCCTGCTGTAGTCACTAACAATTCGATGTCTTTTGAGCAGTTTGAAACAAGTTCATTCGCATCACAATGAACCCTCTGTAACTCTAGATAACCACTATCAGCCTGAGCTAGCTCATATATATCGGAAATTAACTTATTTAGACTATCTAACCTGACATGTAAAAGCTTATATGTTGCTTCTGGGTTATCTATCAAGTTATGCTCTAATGACTCTATATTCAATTTTAATACTGTCAAAGGTGTACGAAGCTCATGTGATACATCCGCTAGTAATTGGTCCTTCATCATAATCGAATTATTTAATATCGTCGCTTCTTGCTGAGCTAACTTACGTTTTTGTCTGTAAAGTAAATACAAACCAATGAAACTAAATAGGAATATCAATGCCACACCAGCTATATAAAACATATACTGTTGATTTTTTATTTTATTAATTTCTTGCTCCGCTTTAATTTCAGCTAATTCAATCCGAGATGTTTGGTATTGTGCTTGTGCTGCTAAACCTAAGGCCCGAGAGTTTGTCTCATTCTCCATTTTATCTGTTAGAAGAGTATATGACGCACTTTTCATAGCAAATGCTTCCTCAAAGCGAGCTAATTGACTATAAACGGTGGCCAGTAGATTAGTTAGTGTATGCTTAGAGCTCTGCTCAACGCCATCAGTGTGCAGCTTGTTTAAAACCTTTAGGGCTTTTAAGTTATCATTGTTTCCTATAAGCGCTTTGCCATAAGATAATGATAGCTGTTGATATAGTATCTTACTTTCAACTGGATCCAAGGTCTCAAATACCTCTTCAAAAAGAGCGATAGCTTCTACATGTTGATTTTTAAGTACAAGTAACTCAGCCTGGTTTCCTTTTGTCCATGCAATATTCCTCACACTTTTTAACTCAATGAAAAGCGCCAGGGCTTCATCCAAATACTCGGGGACTTCTTCATATCTTTCAAGAGCCATTAACTGTTGGCTTATTTTAATTAAGTCCGACCCAACATAGTTAAAAAACTGTGTTTTTTTATCATACTTATAAGCATTTAAATAAGCAGCGAGACTTTTTTCATGATCTTTTAAACCCGCGTAGCTTTTACCGATACTGTAATATAACTGTCCATACCAATCCTCAGGGGCTTCAGCTTGATTCGTTACATAGTCTAAAAGATCTAACTGAATTTTTAGCGCTTTTCCTGGTAACATAAGATCATTGTATATGGTCGCTTCAGCATTATAAGCTGCCATGGTAACAGGTGTATTGTTAGCCATAGTTGCAGCAGTTTTTGCTCTCTCTACAGCTTGGATTGCTTCACTATAATTACCACTTCCTTTAAGCGCAAAAGAATAAAACCGTAAAGTATGACTTAGCATCCGATGGTCTTTACTCTTTTCAAAAAATGTAACTGCTTGTTTAAAATTTTGTTGTGCTGATATGTACTGCCCCAGGTTTAGAGATAAATCTCCACGAGTAATAAATAGTTTTCCCTGATATTCCAAACTTTGATACCGAGTAAGTAACTCTTCGAGCTGATTTAGGTAATCATCTACTTTAGAAAAGTGACCTAGCTTATTGAACAACAGTGCAACTTTGTGAAGGACGTAAGCACGTTGCTCATCAGTCAGTTCTATTTCGAGCAAACTTTCTCCATGTTGAGCCAGTATTTCTTTATCTGGTTGTTCCTCTATTGCTGCTACAAACGAATCAAAGTGAGTTGCATCATTTGCAAATATTACCGGAGCTGTAAATACACATAGAACTAAAGCTAGCTTAATCAATAATTTCATTTATTTTGCAAATCCGCACTGTAAATTATTTTATTGATTTAATAATAACAGTTTGCAATACATAATTCTGTTTATAATAAAAAAGCAAGCCAGATGGCTTGCTTTTTAAAGTCAAAGAGGTGCGAAACTTACACCTTTAAGTAATCCATAATCCCTTCAGCAGCGTTACGCCCCTCGAAGATTGCAGTTACTACTAAATCTGAGCCGCGAACGATATCGCCACCAGCAAAGATTTTTGGATTTGTGGTTTGATGAGTAAATTCACCCTGCTCTGGTGCGGTAATGCCGCCCCAGTGGTTAATTTCAACATCGTATTTTTCTAACCAATCCATTTTGTGTGGTTTAAAACCAAATGCCATAAGTACTTGGGTCGCTTCAATAACATGCTCCGACCCTGGTACTACTTCAGCGCGGCTACGGCCGTTCTCATCAGGTTCACCCATCTGCGTTTTAACCATTCTTACGCCAGCAACATGGCCTTTGTCGTCAAGTTCAATACCAGTAGGCTGCACATTAAAGGTAAATTCAACACCTTCTTCTTTGGCATTTTTAACTTCACGCTTTGAACCTGGCATGTTTTCTTCATCACGACGATATGCACAAATAACTTTGTCAGCACCTTGACGAATCGATGTACGTACACAGTCCATCGCAGTATCACCACCACCAAGAACAACCACTTTTTGCTTCGCCATATCGATATATGCTTGGTTCTTCTCATCATAGCCCATTACACGGTTTGTGTTACCAATTAAAAACGGCAGTGCATCATGTACACCCGGCGCATCTTCATTTTCAAGACCAGCACGCATACTTTGGTAGGTACCCACGCCCAAAAACACTGCGTCGTAATCAGCTAAAATATCGTCCATGGTGATATCCACACCCACTTCAACATTGAGCTTAAACTCAACGCCCATTTCAGTGAATATTTCGCGGCGTTTTTGCATCACTTCTTTTTCAAGTTTGAATGAAGGGATACCAAAGGTTAAAAGCCCGCCAATTTCAGGGTGACGATCAAATACCACTGGCTTTACACCATTACGCACGAGGATATCTGCACAACCAAGTCCCGCAGGCCCTGCACCAATAATCGCTACTTTTTTATCTGTCCATGTCACATAGGACATGTCAGGCTTCCAGCCCATTTTAAATGCCGTGTCAGTAATATATTTTTCGATATTACCTATTGTCACTGCACCAAACTCTTCATCTAACGTACATGAACCTTCACATAACCTGTCTTGTGGGCAAACACGGCCACACACTTCAGGTAAGCTGTTAGTACGGTGAGACAGCTCTGCTGCCTCTAATATACGGCCGGTACGAATTAACTTTAACCACTGCGGGATATAGTTATGTACTGGGCATTTCCACTCACAATATGGGTTACCACAATCTAAGCAACGATCAGCTTGTGAGTTCACTTGCTTTTCTGAAAAGGGCTCATAAATTTCAACAAACGATTTTTTACGTGACGATATAGGCTTTTTACGTGGATCAACACGCTGCACGTCTATAAACTGATATACATTCTCGCTCATACTACCCCCTTACTGTGCTTGAACACGAAGTTCTGCACTACTGCGAGCGCGATGCCCGAGTAAACTTTTTACATCACTTGATTTTGGTTTGACTAATTTGAACTTAGGTAAATATGTTTCAAAGTCCGCTAAGATACCTTCTGCGCGGCTTGACCCTGTTAACTCTAAATGCTCTGCAATTAATCCACGTAAATGTTCTTGATGTGAGCTAAGTTCATCGAGTAGTACAACCTCGACTAGCTCTGGGTTAATGCGTTTTTCAAAATCACTTCGCTCATCTAATATATAAGCAAAACCACCGGTCATACCTGCACCAAAGTTGACACCAACATTACCAAGTACACACACAACACCACCGGTCATATATTCACAACCGTTATCGCCAAGCCCTTCTACAACAGCTTGTACACCTGAATTACGAACAGCAAAACGTTCACCAGCACACCCTGCTGCAAATAATTTACCGCCTGTTGCACCATATAAGCAGGTATTGCCTGCAATTGTGGCTTTGTGACTTTCGAATGATGAACCAAGCGGAGGGCGAATCACCAATTTTCCACCAGCCATACCTTTTCCAACATAGTCATTGGCATCGCCAACGAGTGTCATTTCTAAGCCACCCGCGTTCCATACACCAAATGATTGACCAGCTGTGCCATGTAATTCAATTGATACAGGATCAGCGGCCATACCTTGGTTGCCATGTCTATCGGCGATATACCCCGATAACATCGCCCCAACAGAACGGTCAGTATTACAAATGCGATTAACCAGGGAAATACCCGTACTTTCATCGATTGCTTGTTTTGCTTTTTCAAGCAGCGTTTCGTTTAACTTACCCTGGTAATGTGACGTATTTGGCGCACTGCAATAAAGCGTTTCACCCGTTGGGTTATTTGGCTGAGCAATGACAGATGATAAATCAATCTTTTGTTGCTTCGCAGTTTTGCCTTCAATCGCTTCAAGTAAATCTAAACGACCAATTAAATCGGTTAAATGGGCAACACCTAAGCTTGCCATGATTTCACGCGCTTCTTGTGCAATAAACTTAAAGTAGTTCATCGCCATTTCTGGCAAACCATGGTAATGCTTTTGACGCAATGTATCGTCTTGCGTTGCAACACCTGTCGCACAATTGTTTAAGTGACAAATACGAAGATACTTACACCCTAGTGCAACCATAGGTCCTGTACCAAAACCAAAGCTCTCAGCACCTAAAATAGCCGCTTTAATGATGTCTAAACCTGTTTTTAAACCACCATCGGTTTGCAAGCGAATACGATGACGTAAGCCATTTTCAACAAGCGCTTGTTGAGTCTCTGCAAGACCTAGCTCCCATGGACTACCCGCATACTTAACGGATGTTAATGGGCTTGCACCAGTACCACCATCGTAGCCAGAAATTGTAATTAAATCAGCATAGGCTTTAGCAACACCCGTGGCAATCGTGCCCACTCCAGGCTCTGATACCAACTTCACAGAGATTAACGCGTTAGGGTTAACCTGCTTCAAATCAAAAATCAGTTGCGCTAAATCTTCAATAGAGTAAATGTCATGATGTGGAGGAGGTGAAATTAACGTTACTCCCGGAACGGAATAACGAAGTTTTGCAATATAAGGAGTCACTTTCTCTCCTGGTAATTGACCACCTTCACCCGGTTTTGCCCCTTGCGCTACTTTAATTTGAATAACATCAGCACTGCGTAAGTAATGCGGTGTTACACCAAACCGGCCAGAGGCAACCTGCTTGATACGTGAGTTTTTCTCAGTACCGTAGCGTAATTTATCTTCACCACCCTCACCCGAGTTCGAACAACCGCCTAAACGGTTCATCGCAATCGCAAGTGCTTCATGTGCTTCTGGTGATAATGCACCTATACTCATCGCCGCCGAGTCAAAACGTTTATAAAGCTCGGTCGCAGGCTCTACATCATCAATACTGATGCCCTCTGCCGGCAATTTTAGTGCTAACATATCGCGCAATGTAGAAATTGGGCGTTTGTTAACTAAATCTGCATACACACTGTAATCAGTATATTCACCTGAACGCACGGCTTTTTGCAGAGTTTGAATCACATCAGGGTTGTAAGCATGATATTCGCCGCCATGAACGTATTTTAATAAACCGCCATGGCTTAATAACTTACGCTTACTGTGCGCTAACTTGTGTAATTTGCGTTGGTCTTCATCAAAGTCGCTAAAACAGGCACCTTGAATACGACTTGTCACACCGTAAAAGCAGGTATCAACTACCGAATTTGACAGACCTACGGCTTCAAACAACATAGAACAACGGTACGAAGCGACGGTACTAATACCCATCTTCGACATAATCTTGTAAAGACCTTTGTTTATCGCATTACGATAAGCAAGTGTAACTTCACAATAGCTTTTATTGATTATCTTAGCGTCACTCATTGCAACCAGTGATTCATAGGCAAGATATGGATAGATTGCCGTTGCACCAAAGCCAATTAATACCGCGAATTGATGTGCATCACGAACGCTACCCGTTTCAATAATGATATTTGATTCACAACGTAAATTATTATCTACAAGACGTTTTTGAACTGCACCCACCGCCATTGCAGCTGGGATTGGCAGTTTGGTCTCATCAAAGTTACGATCACTTAAAAACAGCATGACACAGCCACCAGCTGCTTTTTCTTGCGCTTCATCACAAATACGGGCGACTGCATCTGCGAGCCCTTCTTCTTCGCTGTAAGTAATGTCAATTTTACAATAGCTATAATGTGCCTGGTCGGCGCTGAGTAACTGTTGCATGTCTGCGTACATTAAAATAGGGGTATCAAATTGTAAGCGTTTAGCATGACCCGTAGTTTCGTTAAATACGTTTTGTTCACTTCCAATACAAGTCGCCAGAGACATAACGTGATTTTCACGAAGTGGATCGATAGGCGGATTGGTTACTTGCGCAAACTTTTGGCGGAAATAATCAAACACCGAACGGTTACCCTCAGACAATACGGCGAATGGTGTATCGTCCCCCATAGAGCCCGTTGCTTCTTGACCAATTTCGCCCATTACACGAACGACGCTATCTAATTCCTCATTGGTAAAACCAAACATTTTTTGGTACTTAAGCAATGTTTCATCATCAAAAGAACGATTTCCCGCGTCTTTTTCTGCTAATTTTTCAAACGGGGTTAAACGCTTAACATTTTCTTCAAGCCAAGCCTTGTAAGGGTGACGTGCTTTCAAATCTTGATCGATTTCATCAGAGTGCCAAATCTTGCCTAAGTGTGTGTCAATAACGAGAAGTTCCCCCGGACCAACACGGCCTTTTTCGACCACTTCATCTGCAGTGTAATCCCAAATACCCACTTCTGAGGCAAGTGTAATAAAACCGTCTTGTGTGATCACATAACGCGCAGGACGCAAACCGTTACGGTCTAGATTACATGCCGCAAAACGACCATCAGACATAACGATACCCGCAGGGCCATCCCATGGTTCCATGTGCATTGAGTTGAAATCATAAAATGCGCGTAAGTCTTCATCCATGGCTCGGTTTTTTTGCCATGCCGGTGGCACAAGCATTCGCATTGCACGGAATAGATCCATACCACCTGCTAAAAACAGCTCAAGCATATTATCTAAGCTTGATGAATCCGAACCAGTCTCATTAACAAATGGCGCGGCGGTTTGTAGATCTGGAATAAGTGGCGAGGCAAACTTGTACGAGCGCGCACGCGCCCATTGGCGATTACCTTGAATCGTGTTGATTTCGCCATTGTGCGCTAAATAACGAAATGGTTGCGCAAGCGGCCAACGAGGCTGTGTATTTGTTGAAAAGCGTTGATGAAAAACACAAATCGCGCTGGTCATGCGAATATCAGCTAAGTCTAAATAAAAGTTAGGTAAATCTACCGGCATCATCAAGCCTTTGTAGATAGTGACTAACCCAGATAGACTTGCAATGTAAAAGCCTTCATCATTGCTTAAGCGTTTTTCAGCACGGCGACGCGCTACATATAAACGACGCTCTAAATCTTTTGGGCGCCAACCCTCTGGTGCATTAACAAAAATTTGCTCAAAATTTGGCAGCTGCTTTTTTGCAATTGGCCCCAAGCATGAAGCATCCGTAGGTACAACACGCCAGCCTTGAATATTAAGGGTTTCTTTTTCGAGTTCTTCTCTCAATACATCTTTCGCAGTTTGCGCAAGCACGGGATCTGAATTTAGGAAAATCATACCTACAGCATAATTTTTTCCTAAGTGCCAATTTTGCTCATTGGCGATTGCGCGGAAAAAACTGTCTGGTTTTTGTAATAATAAACCACAGCCATCGCCTGTTTTACCATCAGCAGAAATACCGCCACGGTGTTCCATACGATCAAGACCTGTGATCGCCGTTCTTATTAAGCGATGACTAGCCTGACCATTAACTTGGGCTATCAAGCCAAAGCCACAATTATCTTTTTCTAATTTTGAGTCGTATAACATAGACCCCTCCCCTTGCTACAACAGCTAGCTATTAAAGACCTTCTTGACGGTTTGCTAGCAGACAGTCAAAACTATCGCCAATTGTACACAGAGTCAATAGCATGATGAATACATATTCACATTCTTGAATATTTCTCACGCAAGTACAATCTTTTTATTTCGTGCCATTTTTTAACATTTAGCGAAGAAACACCCATTATTTTTTTATGACACTGGTGTCAAATTTAACAACTTGTAAAAAAAGCAGTTTAAAAAGCACAGTTTACGTAAACGTAAACCAGCCATAAAGTGAATAAATATTCACTATCGAATTCAGTGATAATCACCATGTAGTGTCACCTTTACGTTGGTTTGTTACTTATGTGGACTGCTTAACTTAAGTGATCTGTCAATCTATCACTCATCACGCTAGGCCTTTCAAGCTGCATAAAACAGACAGAAATGCATAAATAGCGCAGCAGCTGACCTTTTTTACACAATTGCTTTGTAGAGTTAACCCTAAGGGAAGGCAAAAATTTCATATGTCCGCTGCGGACACTTTTTCTGTCCGCGGACACATAAGAACGGAACGTGATTGATTTTTAAATCTAAAAATCAACAACTTAAAACTTGGCACGGTAATCGAATATAAAGATTACGTTATTAATAGGACACCATTATGTTTATTCTCAGTTTGTTTTTAGTTTCACCAATAACCGTGTTTGCAGTGAGCTTAATGATTACATACTTCGAAAAATAGATTTAAAAAGAAGGAAGCCCCATGATAAAAGATACGAGTGCACAGGACAGCTCTGTTGTTCAAACTAAAAACTATAAAAAACCTATCATCGTTGTCGCTACCATTATGTCTTTTGTCGCATTATGTGCCCAGGCATTCATGGGTAATGAAAAAGGGACGATTTCTGTAGATAAAAATACCGTGCGTATCGCCCCCGTGACACTCGCTACTCTAGTAAGGGATGTATCGGCCAGTGGTAAAGTTGTTGCTGCAAGTGCACCTAAGGTGTACAGCCCTGAACGAGGCTATGTAGATTTGCGTGTAAAAGCAGGTGATAGCGTCAACAAAGGTGCAATCATCGCTATTGTTGATAGCCCAGAACTCACCAATGAATTAAAGCAGCAACAATCTGTGTTGGTGCGCCTTGATGGTGAGCTAAGGCGTAAACACCTAGAAGCTCGCAGACAGAAACTCAGCTTAACTAAAGCACTCGATCTCGCGCAAGTTGAACTCAATGCTGCTGACAGAGAAAACCGCCGCGCTAAACTGTCAATTTCCAAAAATTTAATTAGCCAAATTGATTTAGAAAAAGCAGTCGATGACTTAGCTCGCGCCAAGCTTTCATACAAACATGCCGAGCAAGAAGTCGCGTTAGCGAAGGACACATTAACATTTGAACTTCAAGCTGCTGAACAAGATTTAGGGCGCCAACAGCTTATCGTCGACGATCTGAATCGCCAAGTCGGCAATCTCACTATTGAAGCCAGTGTCTCTGGCATCGTCGGGAATTTACTAGTACAACAAAAAGAAGCCGTTACGCAAAGCCAACCGCTAATGACTTTAGTCGATTTAAGTAACTTTGAAGCAGAACTGCAGGTCCCTGAAAGTTATGCCAATGAACTAGGCCTAGGAATGACAGTAGAGCTAATATTAGGGGCTAACAAAGTAATTGGTACGCTCAGCGCAATTTCACCTGAAGTTAATAACAGAGAAGTCACCACACGTGTCAGATTTAATAAAGAACTCACCGGTATTCGACAGAATCAACGATTGACCGCCCGTATTTTGCTAGAAAATCGCGATAATGTTTTGCAAGTTAAACGCGGTGCGTTCATCCAACAAGGAGGTACTCACGCTTATAAAGTCATTGGTGACTCTGCGCAACGAATAGATATTTCAATTGGGGCAACCAGTATCAATGCTGTCGAAATTATGACTGGTGTGGAGCCTGGGGATCAATTGATCATCTCAACCTATGACAATTTTAAAAAAGCATCCACCTTATTACTTCGCTAATCGCGACGTTTAAACAATAAAAGGATTATAACCATGCTAAAAATGAATAATATCAGTAAATTATACCAAACTGAAATGGTACAAACACACGCATTACGTGACTTTAATTTGCAAGTAGAAGAAGGCGAGTTCATTGCTGTAACAGGCCCTAGCGGCTCGGGGAAAACCACATTTTTAAATATCGCAGGTATGCTAGAGCCTTTTAGTAGTGGTGAATATCTGCTTGATGGGATTGATGTCGGCAAACTCAACGACAATCAACGCGCTGATGTACGTAATCAAAAAATCGGTTTTATTTTCCAAGGTTTTAACCTCATACCTGATTTAAATTTATACGAGAATATTGAAGTACCACTGCGCTATCGTGGTATTAAAAGCGCTGAACGAAAACGTCGTATCGAACAGTGCTTAGAGCAAGTTGGCCTTGCCTCACGCGCTAAACATTTACCACAACAACTTTCAGGCGGCCAACAACAGCGAGTCGCGATAGCCCGTGCCCTTGCTGGTGAGCCACGTTTTTTATTGGCCGATGAACCAACAGGTAATCTCGATAGTTTAATGGCACGACAAGTGATGGAATTGCTAGAGCAAATTAACCGCGATGGTGCAACCATTGTGATGGTAACTCATGATCCAGAGCTTGCTAGACGGGCACCGCGCAATATTCAAGTAGTCGATGGGCAACTTGCCGATTTTACCTTATATCAAGGCGCACAAAACCTTAGAAATGTTGCAGGAGCATAAGTCATGCTATTACATTACCTTGATTTAAGTTGGCGTAGTTTTAAACGCACACCATTGGTGAGCTTTTTAATGGTTTTAGCCATTGCCATTGGTATTGGCGTAACCATGACAAGTCTAAGCGTTTACCACATGATGGCGAGCGACCCAATCCCTAGTAAAAGCAGCCAACTGTTTAGCGTGCAACTGCAAATAATGGATGATGGCAATACGTGGTGGACAAACGATAATTTGCCGCTTCAGTTGACATACAAAGATGCGACCAATTTATATCGTGCTAACACTGAAGGCAAACGCTTGAGTATGCTACGTAGTGGCTTTTCTATTTATACCGACTCAGACACTGTTAAGCCTTTTAGCAAAAGTGCGCGGATGACCACGCCTGAATTTTTTGACATGTTTCAACTTGAGTTCTTGTATGGCAATAAATGGTCGCAACAGCAAGAAGAAAACGCAGCTCCTGTCGTTGTCATAAGTGAAGAATTGAATGAAAGGCTATTCGCTGGTGAAAATTCTATCGGTAATATCATTTACCTTGATAACGAAAGCTATGAAGTTATTGGCGTCACAAAGAACTGGCCTTTAGTGGTTAAGTACTACGATTTAAATAATGGTGCCTTTAATGAGCCTGAGAGCATGTTTTTACCATTTAGCCTTGTTGAAGCGAAAGAGTTTGGTAACTGGGGTAATACCAATGGCTGGAAACATGAAGACGTTAGAAGCTTTAAAGCTAAGCTACAGTCGGAGATGGTATGGGTTCAATTTTGGGTGGAATTAAACAGCGCACAGCAAAAAGAAGACTATGAAACCTTTTTAATGGCTTATATGGAAGAGCAACAAAAGCGTGGCCGTTTTAATCGTAAAGAGCTTATTTATAGCTTACGAGATGTCAACCAATGGATGGAATACAACAATGTAATCAGTGAAGACAATAAAATCTTAGTCGCCTTAAGTTTTATGTTTTTAGCCGTATGCCTAGCCAATATACTTGGCTTATTGTTAGCAAAATTTTTACGCCGCGCACCAGAAGTGGGTGTACGCCGCGCTTTAGGGGCCAGTAAGCGCCAAGTATTTTTGCAACACCTTGTTGAAGTTGCAATGCTCGGATGTTTCGGTGGTTTAATCGGTATCGTACTTGCACAATTAGGGCTGTGGGGGGTTCGTCAAAGTTATGATTATTACTCATCAATCGCCACTATGGATATCACCATGTTACTCAGTGCACCTATTATTGCAATTACAACCTGTATCTTAGCCGGACTCTATCCTGCTTGGTTAGTATGTAAAACCAACCCTGCAATTTACCTAAAGAGCCAATAGGAGCATATTATGTTAGAAATAAAACCAATTTTTCACGCGTTATGCCGTTCAAAAATAGGCGCCTTATTGCTATTGCTTCAAATTGCTATCACCACTGCGATTGTCAGTAATGCTGCATTTATAATTGAAGATAAAGTCAGCTATTTAAGTCAAGAAACAGGCTATCCTGAAGACGAAATATTTTCATTCCATGTCATGTTGTTTGGTGGTGATGTTTCTAGTCACCAGCAGTTTGAGCTGGACGAAGCAATGTTACGTGGGTTACCCGGCGTAATTGATGCCGCTTATATTAGTAATACACCACTTTCAGGCAGTGGCAGTGCATCTGACTTGAGTATTAACCCAGCTCCCGAGCCTGGGCTATCAGCCAGAACGTCTTATTTTTTTACGGATGACCATGCTTTAAATACTTTAGGACTTGAACTTGCTGCTGGGCGAAACTTCAACGAAAGTGAAGTTATTGTGACTGATAATAATGAGCAACGTGCTAATGTCACTATCATTACCCAAGCACTGGCCGATGAATTATTTCCTGATACAGATGCTGTAGGGAAAACCGTATATTTAGGTGATATTGCACTTAAAATAGTCGGCACTATCAAAAAAGCTAAAGGCCCTTGGCTCAAAGATAGCCGCCCTGATAGTGTTGCTTTAATCCCTTATATTAACCCCAATATTTCAGGTAACTTTATCGTCCGTACCGATGCCAGTCAACGTGCACAATTAACGAGTACAATTGAAGATGAGATGCTAAAAAACTATGACAAACGCGTGATTGTAAGAGTGCGAGGTTTAGATGAAGCCAAAGAAAGTTACATGGCGCAAGACACCTTAATGATGCGCATGTTAATTGTGCTCATCACTATATTAGTTCTGGTAACTGCTCTGGGTATCTTCGGCTTAACTTTATTTAATATCAGTAAGCGGACTAAACAAATTGGTACCCGTCGTGCATTGGGCGCGAGAAAGTCTGCCATCATTAGCTATTTCTTAGTTGAAAACGCCATGATTTGTAGTATTGGTTTAATCTTAGGTTGTATCGCAGCCTTATTACTTGGGCAATTGCTCATGCAACACTTTTCAATTGCCGCACTGCCAACAAGCTATATAGCAGGCACCGCAATTATGGTATTTGTAATGAGTTTACTTGCGGTATTTGGTCCAGCCAGACGTGCGGCGAATATATCCCCTAGCATTGCTACGCGAACCATATAAAGCCATTCCCAACCTGTGCTACACTGGTGTAATACCGTGTAGCATTTTAAAATAAAGATAATAAAAACAGCGATTATATTCTCATGGAAAAAATACTTATCGTTGATGATAACCCCGCTGTTTTAGAGGCGCTATCATTACTACTGGAAATTCATGACTTTGCCGTTGTGACTGCCACTAATCCATTTGAAGCCATTCAAGTGGTGCAATATCAACGTATTGTGTTGGTCATCCAAGATATGAACTTCACTGCAGACACAACCTCTGGTGAAGAAGGTAAAGCTCTTTTTTATCAATTAAGGCAACTCAATCCACACTTACCCATTATTTTAATTACCGCATGGACAGAGCTTGAAATAGCCATAGAGCTTGTTAAAGCAGGCGCCGCAGACTACCTACCCAAACCGTGGGATGATACAAAACTGCTAACGTGTGTCACTAACTTAATTGAACTTGGTAACGTTAAACAACAAAACGCGATTTATGAGCGTCATCAACAAGAGCGCGATAAAAGTATAAATGATGCAAAACTAGTCGGTTTAGTATACAAAAGCACAGCCATGGAAAATATTCTCAATATGGCTATTCAAGTAGCAAAGTCAGATGTGTCAGTTCTCATAACAGGCCCTAACGGCAGTGGTAAAGAACGCATAGCGCACATCATTCAAGCTAACTCACTATTGCATGAGCAGCCCTTCATTACGGTGAATGCTGGTGCCCTGCCAAGTGAACTTATTGAAGCCGAGTTATTCGGAGCAGAAGCAGGGGCTTACACAGGGATAACAAAACAACGTATTGGCCGCTTTGAAGCCGCCGATGGGGGCACATTATTCCTAGACGAAATTGGTAACCTCCCCCTTTCAGGACAAATGAAGTTACTCCGTGTATTACAAACTGGTGAATTTGAACGACTCGGCTCAACTCAAACACGAAAGGTCACTGTGCGCGTCATCTCAGCGACCAATGAAAACTTGGTTAACGCGATTAGACTCGGTAAGTTCAGAGAAGATTTATATTATCGTCTTAATGTTATTGAATTAAATTTACCCGGCCTTGCTGAACGTCCAGATGATATTTTGGTGCTAGCAAACCACTTTTTGAGCAACCGAGAGATCAGCGTTGAAACTGAACAAGCATTATTAGCCCATAGCTGGCCTGGCAATGTACGCGAACTCGAGAATGCATGTAAACGAGCAGCCGTTTTAAACCCAATGGGTGTGATTACTTTAGTGGACTTTGCATTGCAAAACCCCACCATAAGCAACACGGCAGTAAAAACGGAAGTGACAAAACACGATATAGAGCAAGCTATGCACCTTCATCAGGGAGTCATTGCTAAGGTTGCTAGGCAGTTTGGTATGAGTCGGCAAGCTCTTTACAGGCGCTTACAAAAATTTGAGATTGATTATTAATGAATACTAAAAAACGCTTTATCAGTATTCGTTTCCAGTTATTGATCATTAGTGCTATTGCTGCCCTCTGCCCCGTTTTATTCATATGTTGGCTTATTCATCTTCCGTGGTATTTCACTCTTGCCTTCAGTGCATTTACGCTCGTTTTTACAAGCTATCTATCTTTGCGTTTAGTCAACCCGCTATTACAAGGAATACATGCTTTAGAAACAGGCTTACTTAACTTTAAAGATGGCGAACTATCATCATTACTTGCCTATCGAAGTCATAATGAAGTAGGAAGACTATGTGATCTTTACAATCAAACAGCAAAGCAACTCCGACAAGAAAAACAATGGATTTATCAACGAGAGCTTATGTTAGATAAAGTGCTTCAAAGTTCTCCACAGGCCGTTGTTCTTAAGAATGATAGAGACTTTATCGTCTACAGTAATCACAGTGCCCGTGATTTGTTCAATGCCAAAACATCATTAGAAGGTGAACAGTTTTCCAACTTATTTGCTAATGCCCACCCTCAACTGAACAACGCATTAAAACGTGGTGTAGATGGACTGTTTACACTGGATAACCAACACCAAGAATCACAAACCTGGCATTTATCAACAGGAAAGCTATTACTTAATAATCAATTTCATACCTTGTATGTTTTTAAACAGTTAACCCGTGAATTAAGCCGACAAGAAGTCGAAGTATGGAAAAAGGTTATTCGTATTATCAGCCATGAACTTAATAACTCACTTGGCCCAATGTCCTCAATGTTACACAGCGGCAAAATACTCAGTGAAAAAGTGGATGAAGCGAGACTTACTCGTGTATTTTCAACCATTGAAGAACGCATTAAACACTTAAACGAGTTTGTTCAAGGTTATGGTAAGTTTGCCAAACTCCCACCACCACAATTTTCAAAGATAAAGTGGCCTTTATTATTCCAGCAACTGCAAAATCAATGGTCATTTAATTTATCAGAGCAAAAAGAAGTGACAACGTTTGCAGATCAAACTCAGGTTGAACAACTACTCATCAACCTGCTCAAAAATGCACATGAGTCAGGCTCTAAATCAGAACATATTGCTATCACTCTATCGCAAGATAGTAACAACACACGCATAACTGTAACCGACCAAGGCAAGGGAATGAGTGAGCAAGTGATGGCAAATGCACTGATTCCTTTTTACTCAACAAAATCAAGTGGCAGTGGTTTGGGGCTTGCATTATGTAGAGAAATCGTTGAAGCGCACCACGGCCAAATAAGTTTGCATAATCAAGCAATAGGCGGATTAAGCGTACACATTATTTTACCTAATAACACCCAATAAAAAAGTCGCTATTTAGCGACTTTTAAACATTCATTGCTATACACAATAAATATTACTCAGCGTCAGCTTCTTTGAACTTTGCTGCCGTTTCAGTAATCAATGGTTGTAACTCACCACGCTGGAACATTTCGATGATGATATCGCAACCACCGATTAATTCACCTTCAACCCATAGCTGTGGGAATGTTGGCCAATTTGCATAAGCTGGAAGTTCAGCACGGATATCTGGATTTAGTAAAATATCAACATACGCAAACGGTTCGCCACAAGACATTAGAGCTTGAGACGCCTGTGAAGAAAAACCACAATTTGGTAATTTTGGTGAGCCTTTCATATAAAGAATAATTGGATTTTCTGAAATCTGCTGTTTAATTTTATCAATGGTTTCCATCTACAACCTCAAAGTGACGATAGCTGAACATATTTATGGCTTGAAAAATTTTCATTAAGCCTTATATATGTATCTTAAAATGGGCAAATAAAGCCGCAATCGAAATAGTCTTGCATTTGCATTGCTGTTTTGCATTGCTGTTTGCTAAAACTTGAGTAAAATACTCAACAATTATAGTAACACTATAATTCTGTTTGGTATAGATAAGTGGTCTGTTCGAGCAGGCATTACGTATTACCAAACGGACTATCAACCAAAAGAAGATGGAGATAAAAAT
Organism: Pseudoalteromonas sp. H105; assembly: GCF_001469215.1. Lineage (GTDB taxonomy): Bacteria > Pseudomonadota > Gammaproteobacteria > Enterobacterales > Alteromonadaceae > Pseudoalteromonas. The sequence goes on along the minus strand of NZ_LOFH01000006.1, from coordinate 228,128 downwards.
GTCATTTGAACTACCGTCACTACCGTATGCAATTGATGCACTTGAGCCACACATTTCAAAAGAAACGTTAGAGTTTCACCACGGCAAACACCACAACACTTATGTTGTTAAATTAAATGGTTTGATCCCTGGCACTGAATTTGAAGGCAAAACACTTGAAGAGATCGTATGTTCTTCAGAGGGTGGCGTGTTTAACAACGCAGCGCAAATTTGGAACCACACTTTCTACTGGAACAGCCTATCTCCAAATGGCGGCGGCGAACCAACTGGCGCAATCGCTGACGCGATCAATGCTAAATGGGGCTCATTCGATGCGTTTAAAGATGCATTAAATGATAAAGCAGTAAACAACTTTGGTTCAAGCTGGACTTGGTTAGTTAAATTAGCAGATGGTTCACTAGACATCGTTAATACATCTAACGCTGCTACACCTTTAACTGATGCAGGCGTTACACCGGTTCTTACTGTTGATTTATGGGAACACGCATACTACATCGATTACCGTAACGTGCGTCCTGATTACCTTAAAGGTTTTTGGTCTCTAGTTAACTGGGAATTCGCGAACGCAAACTTCGCATAATTTAGCAACTTATATAGAGTTTGCTAATAAAAAAGGTGCTTCGGCACCTTTTATGTTTACATCATATATCGCCGAAAAGCATTTATTGTTCAATTAAAACCTTATCTCTCAATGCCACAAATAGTCTGAAGTGCATGCCTTCTCATGCTCCTTTAAGTTTTATCATTAAATTTCCCTCTACACTAGTCTCCTCTTATTTAAAGGGGTGTCGAGGTTAAGTAGGCTTGGTCTTAGCTAAAATTCGGTACATATACACAAAAACCATCAATAAAAATTAAAAGACACTAAGATAAATTTTTAATTTTATTGCACAAAAAGTCAAATTCGTGACTAAGCTTTAGTTAACCTTTGCTTATTTTTAAATCATTCAGCACCTAGTTTAAGCAGGTTCTTTGGAGGTCTTCATGAGTATTTTCGAGCATTACCAAGCACGCTACGAAGCGGCACAAGAAGAAGAATACAGCATTGCTGAATTCTTAGAAATTTGTAAAACCGATAAATCGGCCTATGCCAGCGCTCCTGAGCGACTATTGATGGCGATAGGTGAGCCAAAAATGGTGGATACTTCTACTGACGCAAGGCTCAGTAGGCTATTTTCAAACCGCGTTGTCGCTCGTTACCCTGCCTTTAATGATTTTTATGGCATGGAGGAGGCCATTGAGCAAATAGTCTCTTACCTTAAACATGCCGCTCAAGGGCTTGAAGAGTGCAAACAAGTACTTTATTTACTTGGTCCAGTTGGTGGCGGGAAATCTTCGATTGCAGAGAAGCTAAAATATTTAATGCAACAAGTGCCTATTTATTCAATTAAAGGCTCACCTGTTAATGATCACCCCTTAGCATTATTTGATGTGAATGAAGATGCTGGCGTACTTGAAAAAGAATATGGCATTAAACCTCGCTACTTAAAAACAATCATGTCCCCATGGGCAACCAAACGCCTACATGAATTTAATGGTGATATAAGTCAGTTTAAAGTAGTAAAGCGTTATCCCTCAATCTTAAATCAAATAGCTATTGCAAAAACTGAACCCGGCGATGAGAACAATCAAGATATCTCTGCACTCGTTGGTAAAGTAGACATTCGTCAGCTTGAGCATTTCGCCCAAAGTGACCCTGATGCCTATGCATACTCAGGCTCACTATGCCTAGCTAATCAGGGGCTTATGGAATTTGTGGAGATGTTTAAAGCCCCAATTAAGGTGCTTCACCCCCTACTAACAGCGACCCAAGAAGGTAATTACAATGGTACCGAAGGGATCAGTGCACTGCCTTTTAACGGGATGATTTTAGCCCACTCGAATGAATCTGAATGGCAAACATTTAAAAACAATAAAAACAATGAAGCATTTCTAGACCGTGTTTACATTGTCAAAGTACCTTATTGCCTTCGCGTTTCTGAGGAAATTAAAATTTATGATAAGTTACTCGAGCACAGTGAATTGTATAATGCGCCTTGTGCACCAGGCACATTGGAAACATTAGCCAAGTTTACTACTTTATCTCGCCTTAAAGATCCTGAAAACTCAAGTATCTACTCTAAAATGCGTGTTTATGATGGTGAAACACTAAAAGACACAGATCCTAAAGCAAAATCGTATCAAGAGTACCGTGATTATGCGGGTGTAGATGAAGGTATGACAGGACTCTCAACACGATTTGCATTCAAAATTCTATCTCGTGTGTTTAACTTTGATACACTTGAAGTTGCAGCTAACCCCGTGCATTTATTCTATGTACTAGAGCAACAGATTGAACGAGAACAGTTCTCTGCTGATGTAGAGGATCGTTATTTAAGTCACTTGAAAGGCTATTTGATTCCGCAATATGTTGAGTTTATAGGCAAGGAGTTACAAACAGCTTACCTTGAGTCTTACTCTGAGTATGGACAAAATATATTCGACCGCTACGTAACCTACGCCGACTTTTGGATTCAAGACCAAGAGTACCGTGATCCCGATACAGGCCAATTGTTTAACCGTGAAGCACTCAATGCAGAGCTTGAAAAAATTGAAAAGCCTGCGGGGATCTCTAATCCGAAAGATTTTAGAAACGAGATAGTTAACTTTGTGCTTCGTGCTCGTGCTCACAATAACGGTAAAAACCCACTTTGGACGAGCTATGAGAAACTTCGGACAGTCATTGAGAAAAAAATGTTCTCAAATACCGAAGAATTGTTACCCGTTATTTCATTTAATGCCAAAACTTCGGCTGAAGATCAGAAAAAACATGAAGACTTCGTTAACCGCATGGTCGAAAAAGGCTACACCCAAAAACAAGTTCGCTTGCTATCAGAGTGGTACTTACGCGTTCGCAAGTCGCAGTAGTAAAGTGACTGGTGCATTTTAGGGGGTCAATATATGGCGAATTTTATAGACCGTCGTCTAAACGGTAAAAACAAAAGCACGTTGAATCGTCAGCGTTTTATAAGACGGTATAAAAAACAGATAAAAGAGGCGGTATCTGATGCTGTAAACAAACGCAGTGTGACAGATACCAGCAGCGGAGAAAGCATTTCAATCCCGCAAAGAGATATTAGTGAACCTATTTTTCATCAAGGCAAAGGCGGTGATAGAGAGCAAATACACCCTGGCAATGATCAATTCTCGACTGGCGATAAAGTAAAGCGCCCTCAGGGGGGGCAAGGGGGAGGTGCTGGCGAAGGTGACGCAAGTGATACTGGTGAAGGAGAGGATGATTTTGTGTTTTCTATTTCAAAAGACGAGTATTTAGATTTACTGTTTGAAGATTTAGAACTGCCAAACCTTCAACAGAACCAACTTGATAAATTAATACAAATGAAAACACACCGTGCCGGATTTTGTAGTGATGGCATGCCTAGTAACATAGATATTGTTAGGTCACTACAAGGCTCTTTAGCTCGGCGTGTCGCCATGTCCGCAGGTAAAAAACGTCGCTTAAAAGAGCTCAATGAACAACTTGCAAACCTGCTTGAAGAGAGTGAGCCTGACCGAGCAGCCGTCACACTAATAGAAAAAGAGATCGCACTATTAGAGCAACAGATTAAAGCTGTGCCTTTCATTGATAACTATGATCTGCGGTTTCGTAATTATGAAAAACAGCCCCACCCCACCAGCAAGGCTGTGATGTTTTGTATCATGGATGTGTCAGGCTCGATGGATCAAGCAACCAAAGATATGGCAAAGCGTTTCTATATCCTGCTGTATCAGTTTTTAACACGCAGCTACAAAGATATAGAAGTGGTGTATATCCGCCATCATACTCAAGCGAAAGAAGTGGATGAGCAGGAATTTTTTTACTCGCAAGAAACTGGTGGCACAATAGTTTCAAGTGCGTTGAAGCTAATGAACGAAATAATTAAAGAACGTTACAACTCGTCACAATGGAATATTTATGCTGCACAAGCATCTGATGGCGACAATTGGGCTGATGACTCGCCTCAATGTTCACAAATCCTTCGCAATAAATTACTCGATGACGTACGTTATTACGCCTATATCGAAATCACAACTCGTGCTCATCAAAGCCTTTGGCGAGAATACCAGAGTATTTGCCAAACTTACGACAATTTCGCTATACAGCATATCAAAAGTGTTGAAGATATATACCCTATTTTTCGTGAGTTATTTAAGAAGAACCGTCAACATCAAGGTGCTGCGTAAATTGCACAATGAGGTATTTATATGACCGATAAACGTATGAGTGATGGTCCTGACTGGACGTTTGAATTACTACAGCAATATCAAGATGAAATAGCACGTGTTGCAGAACATTATCGACTAGATACCTATCAAAATCAGATAGAAGTGATCACGGCAGAACAAATGATGGATGCCTACTCAAGTGTGGGCATGCCTATTGGCTATAGCCACTGGTCTTATGGTAAGAAGTTTATCCAAACTGAGCAAAACTATAAGCGTGGTCAAATGGGCCTTGCTTATGAAATTGTCATTAATTCTGATCCTTGCATCGCGTATTTAATGGAAGAAAACACATTACCAATGCAAGCACTGGTCATGGCCCATGCGTGTTATGGACACAATTCATTTTTTAAAGGGAACTACCTATTTAAAACGTGGACTGATGCAGGTTCAATTATTGATTACTTGTTGTTCGCTAAGAATTACATCTCTCGTTGCGAGGAGAAGTATGGCATCGATGAAGTCGAAACCCTTATCGATTCCTGCCATGCGTTAATGAATTACGGTGTTGATAGGTATAAGCGCCCACAACAAATATCTTTATTTGAAGAGCAAAAGCGTCAACAAGAACGCGAAGAATACATGCAATCACAAGTCAATGAACTTTGGCGTACCATCCCTGTTCAGCATCAAGAGGCAAAGAAAAGTGAACATAACTTTCCCTCAGAACCACAAGAAAACATTTTGTACTTTATAGAGAAAAATGCGCCACTTTTAGAGTCATGGCAACGTGAAATAATTCGTATTGTGAGAAAAATATCCCAATATTTTTACCCACAAAAGCAAACACAAGTAATGAATGAAGGATGGGCCACATTTTGGCATTACACCATTTTGAACCACCTATATGATGAAGGTAAACTAACCGACTCATTTATGCTGGAGTTTTTACAAAGCCATACCAATGTTGTGTATCAGCCACCCTACAATAGTAAATATTATTCAGGTATTAATCCTTATGCACTAGGCTTTAATATGATGGTAGATATTAGACGTATCTGCGAAAAACCGACTGAAGAAGATAAACAGTGGTTTCCAGAATATGCAGGCAGTAATTGGCTTGATACACTTCACTTTGCAATGGAGAACTTCAAAGATGAAAGTTTCATTAGCCAATTTCTATCACCGAAACTCATCCGAGATTTTAAGTTATTTACTATCATTGACCATGAGAAGGATCCCACGTTAGAAATAGGTGCTATTCATGATGATAGCGGCTATCATAAAGTGCGTGAAGCATTATCAGCCCAATATAATTTAAGTAATCACGAACCAAACTTACAAGTATTTAATGTGGATATTCGAGGTGATCGCTCACTGACTTTACGCTACGTTCCTCATCAAAATATACCTTTAGCTGATTCATATGATGAAGTACTTAAACACCTTTATCGTTTATGGGGCTTTAAAGTTAAATTAGAGCAACAGTCCACATCAGGTGAGGTCACATTACTTGCGCAATGCCCTACTGATGACTCACGGCATATAGTAGAGTGAAGGTAAACAATTGTGCATTAATGAAGGAACATTAGGGTCTGTTTACCTTTGCGGATTAAAATTTGTTCAAACTTGGGGCGATTTAATCGCGGCGCGAGGTTTGTAACCTAGTGGACTAAGTCAAAACCGAGTAACAAAGAGTAAATAGCCCCTAGGCAGAACACGCAGGGCAGCGCCTGTTTGGCATTGATGCTGCGTTATCGCCTATTTATGGGGAATACCACACCACATAGGCGCTGACTTGCCTAAATACCAAACAGACTGCTTCAAATTTAACCTTGAAAGGTCAACATACCCTAGCTGGCAAGTAAAAAAATGACGCTTATTAGCGTCATTTTTCTTTATTCAGTTTCAGCTTGCTGAAGGGTGATGTAATCGGTAATGCAGTTTCTACCTTTATCTTTTGACACATAGAGCGCTTTATCTGCAGCTTCAATCCATTTTTCATAGCGCTCAAAGTCAGCTTGAAAGCAAGCAAGGCCAATACTAATCGTCATTTTTATTTGCTGACCATCAAAAAATATTGATGAGGCTTCGATTAAACTGCGCAGTCTCTCAGCAAATATTTCGGCGCCCGCTTTATCTGTATCTAAAAGCGTAACCGCAAACTCCTCGCCACCGTAACGACCTGCAACGTCCGTTTCACGAAGTGCTTTTCGTAATAGATCTGCAATATGGCGTAACGCCTCATCACCACAACGGTGTCCGTACTGATCATTGATTTTTTTAAAGTGATCAATATCAAACATCAGCAAACAGCTGACCCCTGCACTTCTTTTAATCCTTAAAAATTCTTTCCTAAGCGAATCTTCCCAGTGACCACGGTTATTGAGCTTAGTTAATGCATCTGTTTGACTCATTAATTCTAACTTGCTATTTAACTCTTCAAGTTCTTTTTTGTTTACCGCTTCATCTGTAACATCATAAATAATAATACAGATATGACTCACTTCACCTCTAACATTAGATAAAGGTATAAAAGTGGCGTTCTGATACATATGATCCGCTTTACCGGTGATAGGCCTGTAATTTTTAAAGCGAAAAATGTAAGGCTGTTGTTCCCAAATGGTAAAAGAGCGGTTTTTCAAAATAAATACTGATTCTGATTTACTACGAAACCATTTTTCGTCAATTGAAGGGAAAAGATCAAATAAGTCTTTATCTTTAACCGCACTAGGTAGTAAGCCTGAATGGTTTTCCATAAACCCATTCCAGATACATACTTTGTACTCGCGGTCTAACACCACTAAACCCACATCGACCGTGTTAAACATATCCATTAACCAATGGATTTCATTCATATTAAAATCAGCAGCTGGCATAATGTTAGTCTTCTAATAGATAAGCAACTTTGTATTTCAAAGTTTTCAGTGAATCTTCGGTAAATAACAGCATTAAATCACAATTTATATTGTGGTTTTCAATGCCGTAACTGATCTCAATAGCAAGTGTACGTTGCCAGCGCGACTTATTAGCTTTCACTAAATCTGACACATCGCAATGCTGTCCCAGTACAACTGGATGTCCTTGGCTAAATGTCATATCTAACTGGCGAGAGAGACCAGTAAGAATTGCACCAATCAAGATATTGCTAACATCCATAAGTAGCTCAAGTTCAACTTTGTTATTTAGCTCGCCTTGGTAATTCATTAATGAAGCAATTTCTTTGAAGCTTGAATCATTCAAAAGCAGTAATGCTTCACCAGATACGCCCCCACCGATAAACCCTTGGCATACACCTGAAGTCGTGGCATTTGCATCAATTGAACGCAACGCCATATCTAATTCATTAACTTCTAGAATATTGACGTTAGGTATAGGCAGCTCGACGAAAACATTTAATAACCGAGCAAGTAGGTCACCCGCTTGGCCCATGGCAACATTCGTTAGCTCTTGATAAATATCCCGCACATCCGGGTCAACTTGCTCCCCAAGCTGATGCGCTAAACGCTCCCGCATGGCTTTGTCTTTAATACCATGGTGTTCGATGATGTCGGCAAGTTTTTGAGCATCACAAGGTTTTTGAATAAAATCAATAGCACCTAAGCCAAGCACTCGTTGGTGAGCGTTAGGTTGAATATCACCCGACACTACAACGGTTAATACTGAAAGAGATTGATTTTGAATTTCTTGCAGTACTTCGTAGCCATCCATTTTTGGCATATTAAGATCTAGAAAAAGGATTTCTGGCTGTATCGCTTTTATTTGCTCAATACAGTGCTCACCATCTTCAGCAAACTCAACTTTGATATCCCAATCATCTGGTAACGATCGTGCTAATTGTCGCCGTGCTAGCTTTGAGTCGTCGCAAATTAATACCGATGTTGACATAGCTTCTCTCTGTTTTGCAGTTGCACGTATATAGTATACAACATGCCTTTATTGTTATTTGTCAGCGAATAAACGTTTAACTGTGTAATATGTTAATCAATGTAACCCATATTTACAATTTTAAATTACAGTAAACTCTTTGTCCTGTTAGTTGATTATAATACACTGAATACAATTGCGTTAATTTTAAAGGAAATACCTTATGCTTAGATTGTTTACGTTTGTTTTATGTAGCTTTTATGCAACAACCTCCGCTGCTGATATTACTCAAAATACCCTAGATGCTGGTAAAGTAACCGCTCAATCAAAACCTGTAACGTTACTTGGAAATGGCGTTAAAGTCAGTCAGCAAGCCCCAAACTTTAAAGTTGTGAATGATTCTTTTGCCCCTGTCACGCTAAAAGACTACCAAGGTAAAGCCATTTTAATTAGCGTCGTTCCCAGCTTAGACACTGGTGTGTGCAGCATTCAAACTAAGCATTTTAATGAAAAAGTCGCTGAACAATTTCCAAATATCGCCATGCTGACAATCAGCGCAGACTTGCCTTTCGCACAAAAACGGTTTTGTAAAGCTGAAAACATTGACAAAATTACCACATTATCAGATTCAGTTTGGCGGGATTTTGGTCAAAACTATGGGTTAATCATTAAAGATATGGGCTTACTCACACGCGCTGTATTTATATTAGATAATGAGCACAAAATTGTTTACAAGCAGTTAGTTAATGAGTTATCAAAAGAGCCTGATTACACACCCGTCATTGATGCGATGAAATCGCTCTAAACCATTACAAAATAATGAATTAAAAAACCGCCCTACAGGGCGGTTTTTTTGGTCATTCTTAACCTAGCAATTCACCTAACTGACTGCTTACAGCTTCAACGGCTTGCGTTCCGTCAAGTTTATGATATTGCGTATTACCTGCAGAGGCTTCTGCCTGGTAGTAATCAACTAATGGCATCGTTTGCTCATGGTAAATACCTAAACGTTTACGTACTGTTTCTTCTGTGTCATCCGCACGAATAATAAGGTCTTCACCCGTCACGTCGTCTTTACCTTCTACTTTAGGAGGGTTATATACAATGTGGTATACGCGACCAGATCCCGGATGTACGCGGCGTCCGCCCATACGCTCAACAATGATTTCGTCTGCAACATCAAATTCAATAACGTGATCAACTACAACGCCATTTTCTTTCATTGCATCGGCTTGTGGAATAGTACGCGGGAAACCATCAAGCAAAAAACCTTTCTCACAATCTTCTTTAGCGATACGCTCTTTTACTAGCCCGATGATGATGTCATCAGAAATTAACTGACCAGCATCCATCACTTTTTTTGCTTCAAGACCCAGTGGTGTGCCTTCTTTAATTGCTGCACGTAACATATCACCAGTAGAAATTTGTGGAATACCGTATTTGTCCATCAAAAACTGAGCTTGAGTGCCTTTACCTGCACCCGGCGCGCCCAAAAGAATAATGCGCATATCATTGTCCTCGGTTGATACTGTTCTGAAAAAGCAGTTCAGTATTATTTATTTTAAAGATTGAATTCTTCCATATGCGCCGCGGATACTCAAGCAACTTATACTAATTGCTTACCCCCAATACACAAAAAAGGGAGCAATAAGCTCCCTTTTCAATTAATGACTCTTTTGAACCTGTTATTTACTAAGATCGAGCATCAATTTATTCAAACGAGTCACGAAACCTGCTGGATCTTTTAACGTTCCACGCTCTGCAAGCAATGCTTGATCAAGCAACACATGTGACCACTGAGAGAACTTATCTTCATCTTGTTCAACATTTAAATGCTTAACTAGTTGATGTTCTGGGTTAAGCTCAAAAATTGGTTTGGCTTCTGGTGCTGCTTGACCTACAGACTCCATTAGCTTTTGCATTTGTGAGCTCATATCATTGTCATCGCTAACCACACATGCAGGAGAATCAGTTAAGCGGTGAGTAAAGCGAACGTCTTTAACGCTCTCACCCAATGTCGTTTTAATACGTTCGACTAAACCTTCAACTTCTTTTTCTGACTCTTCTTGTGCTTTTTTGGTTTCTTCGTCGTCCAAATCACCTAAATCAAGATCACCCCGTGTGATTGACTTTAATGGCTTTTCAGAGAACTCTGTTAAGTGGCTCATCATCCACTCATCAACACGGTCGCTTAGTAATAATACTTCAATACCTTTCTTACGGAAGATCTCTAAGTGTGGTGAGCTCTTAGCAGCAGTAAACGAGTCAGCAACAACATAGTAAATTGCATCTTGACCTTCATTCATGCGCTCAATGTATTGCTCGAGTGAAACATTTTGAGCTTCTTCGTCTGTGTGCGTTGAAGAGAAGCGTAATAATTTAGCTATTGCTTCTTTGTTGGTCGCATCTTCAGCTGGGCCTTCTTTCATTACTTGGCCAAATTCATTCCAAAATGTTTGGTAGTCTTCAGCTTTGTTTTTAGCCATACGCTCTAGCATTTTTAAAATACGCGATGTACAGCCCTTACGAATTGCTTGCGTTACTTTGTTATCTTGTAAAATTTCACGCGATACATTCAATGGTAAATCGTTTGAATCTAGTAAACCTTTTACAAAGCGCAAGTAGCTTGGCATAAATTGCTCAGCATCATCCATTACAAATACACGTTGCACGTAAAGTTTTAAACCACTCTGACGCTCACGATTCCATAAATCGAAAGGGGCTTTTTTAGGGATATAAAGGAGGCTTGTGTACTCAGTTTTACCTTCAACTTTATTGTGGCCCCAGCTTAGTGGCTCTTCCCAGTCATGGCTAACATGCTTATAAAACTCTTTATACTCGTCTTCAGATATTTCTGATTTATCACGCGTCCAAAGAGCGGTAGCACGGTTAATACTTTCCCAATGTGCTGGCTCTGCAGGTGTTTTCTCGCCATCTGGGCCTTCTGACTCAGGTACTTCTTCTTTAAACATTTGTACTGGTGTAGAGATATGATCTGAGTATTTAGTAACAATACTACGCAAACGCCAATCATCAGCAAACTCTGCTTCATCTTCACGAAGATGCAGAATAATGTCTGTACCACGACCTTCTTTTTCAATTTCTTCTAGGGTGTATTCGCCTTCGCCTTGTGATTGCCATTCAACACCTTTATCTTCACCTGCTTTGCGTGTACGAACTGTCACTAAGTCAGCCACAATAAATGCCGAGTAAAAACCAACACCAAACTGGCCTATTAATTGTGAATCTTTACTTTGGTCGCCAGTTAGGTTTTTAAAAAATTCAGCAGTGCCTGATTTTGCAATTGTGCCTAACGAGCTAATAACTTCATCACGCGTCATACCGATGCCGTTGTCAGAGATAGTCACTGTTTTTGCATCTTTATCTGCACTAATACGAACGCGTAAATCCGCATCGCCTTGATATAATTCACCATTCGAAAGTGCTAAAAAGCGAAGTTTGTCGGCCGCGTCTGAAGCATTTGACACAAGCTCACGTAAAAATATTTCTTTATTCGAATAAAGTGAGTGAATCATTAAGTTTAATAATTGTTTAACTTCTGTTTGAAAGCCTAATGTTTCTTTTTGTGCTGCAGTCATTTATATATCTCCAATTAGCAAAGTGTCTGCGTTATGCACTTAATATGGGGCACAGAGTGTGAACTTCAAGGGAAAAATTAAAAAAGGTTTATGTGTTTAGGAAAAAAGTTTAAACGCGTTAAATAAAAAAGCCCGTGCATATGTAAAATATGCACGGGCTTTTTAAAAAATTAGGAATTAATCTCTACTAACGGCCTTACGACCACTAAAGGCATGCATAAGAGTCATACCATCTAATAAATCTAACTCGCCACCCACGGGGATACCATGGGCAATCCGAGAGGCTTCCACATCATAACGATGGCATAGTTGAGCGATATAATGGGCGGTAGTTTCGCCCTCAACCGTCGGATTGGTTGCTAGTATCACTTCATTGATGCCACCTTCACTTAGTTTAGCTTCAAGAATATCAAGGCCTATTTCATTCGGGCCAATACCATCAATCGGCGATAAGTGACCCATTAATACAAAATATAAGCCTTTGAATTGCCCTGTTTGCTCTATCGCAAGCACATCAGTGGGTGATTCAACCACACATAAAACACCACTGTCTTGGCGCTTAGGACTCATACAAATTTCGCATTGTGGCTGTTCTGTAAAAGTGCGACATGATTGGCAATGCCCTACTGCACTCATAGCCTTTGTTAACGCATTACCCAATTGAGTTCCCCCTTTACGGTCACGCTCAAGTAGGTGAAAAGCAATGCGTTGTGCTGATTTTGGGCCAATGCCGGGTTGGCACCTTAATGCTTCAATAAGTTGGCTTAAACTGTGTGAAAGTTGCATTATTTACCTTAAAATGGCATTTTCATGCCCGGTGGTAATTGCATGCCACCCGTTACTTTACCCATGCGCTCTTGAGTTTCATCAGCTACACGGCGAACAGCATCGTTACACGCAGCGGCTAACAAATCTTCAATCATGTCTTTATCATCTTCCATCAAGCTTTCATCAAGCTCAACACGACGAACATTGTGATTACCCAGCATGGTTACTTTTACAAGACCAGCGCCAGCTTCACCAACAACTTCCATATTAGCTATTTCTTCTTGGGCCTTTTGCATGCGCTCTTGCATTTGCTGCGCTTGCTTCATCATGTTACCCATTCCACCTTTAAACATAATTTTCTCTCTTTGTGTAATCTTTAATTGTCATGAAGATAAGGGCTATTGTAATGAATTACAATGCCTGGATACTGTTTTCGTCTATTATTGCAGAAAATAACTGCTGAAATTGCACGATATTTTCATCTGAATTAATCACATCAATTGCTTGCTGATGTCGTCCAACATCTATTTTTTGCTGGATTAAATAAGGTGAGTCAATTACACCTTGCGCAAAATTGATACTGAGCGTTACGTTGTGCTCGTATATACTTGAAAGTGCAGCATCGAGCTTTTGCCTAAGTATCGGCGAATCTAAGTGCTTTTGTGATTCATCGACATCAATATGTAAATCATGGCCTTGTTTAGTGAAAATTGAATGCAATGCAAATTGACGCATTCGTCCACCTAGTCCCATCCGTTTAATTAAATACGCCCACTCATCTTGTTGATGAGCGAATCTAATCTCACTGATTGGACTTTGAAAGTCATCAGGGACTGGAATACTAGGCTCCTGTACAACCACTTCAGGCTTTTTCTGTGGATTAATTTGCTCAAGTAACTCAGGCGCTAAATTTTCAGTAATTGTTTGATGCTTTTCTTTAAAGTCAACTTTTTTTGTTGCAACTTCATTAGCTGAGCGTGTCTGGCTCCCCGTTTCTGGGAGCGCTGACTTTTTTACGGTTTGCCCTGCGTCATTCGACCAAGGTGGCGCATCAATAGTCGCAGATTGCAGCTCTGCTGCCTGCTGTGGCTGTGACTCAACCAATGGTGCTTGAGGCTCAGGTCTAGGAGTATTTTCGTCAGCATGGTTAACTTGTTGCGCTGTAGTTTGTGTGCTCTTAATATTCGCACCAGACAACTTACCTGCACCGGATATGTTTCTATCACGTAGAATGCGCGCTATGGCTGATTGTGCTTGTGACTCTTGTTGGGCAATTAAGTCTTGAGGTTCGCTATTAGCGTCAGGCTCAACTTGTGCTGTTTGGGCTTGGTCATTAAAGCCTTGCTCTACTGCACTGCTCATAATGTCATCAAACTGTGTCGCTAACGTTTGTTCAGCGTCACTGTGTTGTTGGTAGGCATCGTCTTGACTTTGCTGCTGAGCATGTTCATCGCTGTGGGTGATTTTAGTGTTTGACGGTGCTTCTATTTTATCGACTTGATTTACTGCTTGTGCGACTTCACCAAGTTGTTCACTGGTTTTGCTTTGCTCAACTTGATTCCCCGATGCAATGTTATTATCAGACTGCAGTTTATCGGCTGCATTTACATCACTGACTGTTGGCTGTATCTCACGATTAGCCTCAGCGCTGGGACTTTGCTGCACCGTTTTATTTTTATTAATAATATCGCGCAGTGCACTGGCTCGGCCAATTTTGTTTTGTATCGGCTGCGTTGTGCTAGGTGACTCTTGCGTTGAAAAAGAACCCGCAGGTTCAAAGGCAAGAAGCCTTAGCATTATCATTTCAAAACCTAACCGAGGTTCAGGAGCCCACTGTAAATCTTTTTTACCATTGAGCAGTAACTGATAGTAAATTTGAATTTGCGTGCTTTCACAGCTAAGAGCAACCTCACGCACAAACTCTGCATTCACTTCATCTAATTTAGCTGCATCTGGCACAAGTTGTGTAAGCTGAATTAAATGTGTTAAACCAATGAGATCATCTAACAAAGAGATATATTGTGGGTTTTGTGATGCAACTTGCTCTACTTGAGCCAGTAAACCTGCACCATCTTGCGCAAGTAGCGCAGCCAGTATATGTTGACTGTAATGATTATCCATCAAACCCAACATACTTTGTACAGCTTGATGCTGTATGTTGCCATTTGTTTGTGCAATAGCTTGATCAGTTAAACTAAGTGCATCGCGCATACTACCATCAGCGGCTTTAGCTATGATGTGTAATGCCTGCTCATCAAAACTTAATTGTTCTTCGTTTAGTACATACTCTAGTTGCTGTAAAATCTCAGGTTGTGATAACGCATTCAGATTAAACTGCAGGCAACGCGATAGTATCGTAACGGGTAGCTTTTGTGGGTCTGTTGTAGCAAGTAGAAATTTAACGTGTTCTGGTGGCTCTTCTAACGTTTTCAATAACGCATTAAAACTATGCTTGGAAAGCATGTGCACTTCATCAATAAGGTACACTTTATAACGTCCGCGAGTAGGTGCGTATTGAACGTTATCAAGAATCTCACGGGTATCTTCTACTTTGGTCCTTGATGCAGCATCAATTTCGAGTAAATCAATGTAGCGCCCTGCTTCGATGTCCTTACAGCTGCTGCATTTGCCGCAAGGTTGGGCAGAAATACCTTCGTCACAATTTAAGCTTTTGGCAAAAATTCGTGCAATCGTAGTCTTACCCACCCCGCGGGTCCCAGTGAATAAATAAGCGTGGTGCAGTCTATTTTGTGTTAATGCATTAATTAATGCTTGTTTCACATGTGACTGACCGACCAATTCATGAAAGGTCTGAGGACGCCATTTTCTCGCCAGGACTTGGTAACTCATGTAATTATTCGCCTTCGAATTCAACCAGTTTTAGGATTTTAATGCCCATTTTTTCGATACGTTGTTCACCACCAAGTTCTGGTAATGACACAACAAAGGCTGCATCAGTTGCATTGCCACCGAGTTTATTTACTAGCTTAGCAGTCGCTTCAATTGTGCCACCTGTTGCTAATAAATCATCCACTAAAAGCACTTTATCACCAGGAACTATCGCATCCGTATGAAGTTCAAGCACATCTTCGCCATATTCAAGTTGATAATCTTGAGAAATAACAGCACGAGGTAATTTACCTGGTTTACGCACTGGAATAAATGGAATTCCTAATGCGTATGAAAGCGGCGCACCAAAAATGAAACCGCGTGACTCAGTGCCTATAATTTTGGTAAACCCTTGGTCTTTATAGGCATCAATAAATGCGTTGATAGTTGCTTGAAATGCAGCTGGATCAGCCATTAGCGTTGTTACATCACGAAACATAATGCCTGCTTTTGGGTAGTCGGCTATCGTTGTGATACTGTCTTTAATGATAGATGGTGTTGTCATAATTTAAGCTGTTATATCGTTTATATTACAAAGCAGGTAATTATATACCCAAGCGACCCTAAGATGCGAGCTTCGCTGAAATTAAAACGCACTAAGATAAAAAATCAAGAGACAATGACACTAAGTCTCGAGGGAACAATTGCTGCAGTCATTTTATTTACATGCACTTTAGGCTTGCGGTAAGAAAATAAGCGTTAAAAAATGGATTAAAACTGGCTAGAAAGGCTGTACCAAGTACAGCCCTATTACATTTAAATGGATTATATTACGAGAGAGTAGTTATCCAACCTAAAATTGCATTCAAGCAACCAATTCCAACAAAAATAGCTAAAAATGCTAAGAAATACATTAAATTAAATGGGTCTTTAAAATCTTTATCTTCCGACATGGTACTACCTTTTATTAAGCGCGACGTTTAAAAGCGCACATGATAATTCATGTGAAATTATCAATAAAGGTTTTCATCTTTATTTTTTGTCACAATAACCCCTTTTTGAGCCATCGTAAGTAACGTACTTTTAGCCCCTGCTTGGATTTGTTGTTCGCTAAATTGAGGAGCTTGAAGCATCACGCCATTGCATAGTTCATAAAAATGAATCCCTGGTGTCGCCTCAATAAGTGAAAGCAACAATGCCGTCATCGCATTCGTCACAAGAAACTGAGTATCATCTTCTTGATCTCTATAAACCACAAAATAATGCGGGGTTGCATCTGGTTGGGTAGGTATATAATCAGCACTAATATTATGAACGGCATATTGATAGCTTAAATGGCGTGCCGTACTACTTATATATAAAGGGGCCGAAGTTAAGTCACTGTCGATAATACACTCACTCTCGTCTTGTTGATATATAGACACGTCTAATTCAACCCATTCATAATGCGCAAGCTCGATCATAAAAATAGGATCATCTTGTGATTGCTCATATGTATTTACCAAATAATTGACAAATTCTGCAGCAATATCTAAGAAATACGGTGATTGACAGTCATGCTCACTAAAAAACCGCCTGATTAGCTTTTGCCAATTTTCACTGGAGTACAATGTTTTTAGAACCGGAAAACCCGATGAAATAAACCCTTCGATATTATTAAAAAATAAATCACGATAAATGGCCATTCGGCGGTCTTCAACGCCAAAAGGCAGTGAGATTTTGTCAGGCTGACGAATATGATCAATAAAGGCGTGTTGGATTGATTCAAAAGACATATCGCTTAAGCTCGCTTTTGCTTTATGAAGCCGTGTTTGCTTTGTAACTGCGTTATTTTATCTAACTCTTTCACTAAAACATCCATTGGTGGAATGTTAAAGTCTCGTTCTAACAGTGTTGGGGATACACCATGAAACTCGTAAGTCTTATCCAACAACGCCCAAACGGGATCAATGACATCAGCACCATGTGTATCAACAATCAAATCGTCTGCTTCATTGTAATGCCCAGCAATATGAATATAATCAACCCTGTCAGAAGGTAAACCTTCAAGAAACTCAACTGCGTTATAGCCATGATTGATTGAGTTTACATAAATATTATTTACATCAAGTAGTAACTTACAATCAGCCTGTAACAGAATTTCTGTTGTGAATTCGAGTTCACTTAATTCTTGACCAGGTGCTGCATAATAAGAGACATTTTCGATTGTCAAAGGCTGTTCTAAAATATCCTGTACTTGCTTTATTCGTGTGACAACATGTTTAATTGCTTGTTCTGTAAATGGAATTGGCATTAGATCATACATATGCCCTTTACCAGAACAATAACTTAAGTGTTCACTGTAACGTCTAATATCATGCTCTTTAAAAAAGCCCTTTAATGCTTTAATAAAATCGATATCCAACGGTTCTGGTGAACCTATAGATAAAGACAAGCCATGGCAGACAAAGTTATGCGCATTTGTAAGTGATTTAAATTGCTTTTTATATCGACCACCCAATTTCAGCCAATTTTCTGGAGCGACCTCAAAAAAGTCAATTTGCTCTGGTACGTCAGTAAGTAATTCATCTAGCATTTCTCGGCGTAAACCTAAACCCACCATACCAAATTCATTCTTGTTCAAATTCATATACATTCCTAATATACCCAAGCAAACTGTAATAAGTGTTAACGCATTAATAAGTAGTAAATAATAGCTGTTTATTCATTAACACAGGAGAAGTCATTGTGCATTGAGTGCTTAGAATTAAGATAAGTTAGAATCAATAAGACAGTAACCCTATCGATCCTAAATGTTAAATTAGCAGCTTAGTGGCTACCACCACACTTACCTTCGCCACATTTACCTTCTTTTTTTCCTTTTTCGCCTTTCATTTTAGCATGGCCACCGCATTTGCCTTCTCCACATTTTCCTTCGGTTTTAGCCTTTGCATCCTTTGCTTTTGCATGCCCACCACATTTGCCTTCGCCGCATTTACCTTCAGTGACCATTTTAGCGTCTTTTGATTTTGCATGTCCGCCGCACTTCCCTTCACCACACTTTCCTTCAGCCTTGGCTTTAGCATCTTTTGCTTTTGCATCACCGCCACATTTACCTTCGCCACACTTGCCTTCAGCTTTCACCTTAGCGTCTTTTGACTTAGCGTGACCGCCACATTTACCTTCTCCGCACTTACCTTCTGTAGCATCTATTTGGTAGCCAGTTATTAACTCTTGAAATTCAAATGGATTAGCTTCAGCGTGAGTAGATACTATACTTGCACTGCTGATCACAACGGCACCTAGTGCCAATGCAACTGTATTTTTTTTAACTGTGTTCATTGTTTTACTCTCTCTTTATTCAATAGGTATACTTAATAGACCAGCGTCTAAGATAAAACTTTCAAAAAATTTAAAATAACCTTTATTATTTTTGATAGATACAAAGAACCGATATTGATTTATCAATTACCTAGGAAAAGGTAAACTACGCATCCATTTTTTTAAAGGTAAAAGTTACATCAATGAAATTAGTATTAGCACCAATGGAAGGCGTTGTAGATTTTAAAATGCGCCAACTACTTACCGACATTGGTGGTTTTGACTTGTGTGTAACCGAATTTGTTCGCGTAATAGATGCAAAATTACCTGACAAAGTGTTTTACCGCTATTGCCCAGAACTTAATAATAATGGATACACTCGCGCAGGTACACCTGTTCGTATTCAATTATTAGGGCAAGTTGCAGAAGCTTTAGCTGAAAATGCTGCTAAAGTTGTTGAGTTAGGATCACATGGAGTCGACCTTAATTTTGGTTGCCCAGCTAAAACGGTGAATCGGAGCAAAGGCGGTGCCGTGCTTCTTAAAGATCCTGAGCACATGTATCAAATCATCAAAGCCGTGCGTGAGGCTGTTCCAAAAAAAGATGAAGTCAGTGCAAAAATTCGCTTAGGCTTTGATGACGATAGTAACAGCCAAGAGATTGTAGATGCCGTTGTGAGTGCCGGCGCTAACAGTATTGCGATACATGCTAGAACAAAGCGAGATGGCTACAACCCACCTGCATATTGGGAGAAAATTCCGCCGTTAATTCAAGGTAAAGACATTGATGTAGTGGCTAATGGAGAAATATGGCAAGTATCAGATGCTATCTTATGCCAACAACGCAGCCAATGTGCTGATCTTATGTTAGGTCGAGGCGCTTTATCACACCCTGATTTAGCTAGAAAAATTAAGGCACATATTAATGCTGAGCAATATGATGGCCTAAAGTGGGAAAATATTTTATATCATATTATTCACTCTTCCATGCACCATGATCCGAGTAAGGACGAAAAATACTTTGCATCTAGAACAAAGCAATGGCTTGGCTACTTAAAACGTGAATATACGCAAGCCAGCACATTATTTGACGAAATACGACGTTTAAAGACAAAAGAAGATGTCGCTTTGGTCTTAAACAAATATGCAATCGCTCCCTAAGTTGATACACATCATTATTAACCTCAATTAAATTATGGATAATACCCTCATCGCACAATGAGGAAATAAGCCATGAATCAATCACAACATACTTTAGCGCGTTTAAACAATGAGCTAGCTTCGCAGCGTAAATCGCTACTAGCGGCTCTCGCGCAATCAAACAACCTAACCCATCACTGCTTATTACATACCCTTGAATCGAATAACCCAGAGCAATGGCTTGAACTTACAGAACGTCAGCTTGGCTCTGAGTACAGCGAATTAATCATCCGGTTGGAGAAACTTGAAGCAGCCGTTTGCCAAATAGAAATCGGTCAATACGGCTACTGTTGCGATTGCGAAGAGAAAATTGATGCACAGCGTTTATTAGATGACCCCACTAACCAGCGCTGCAAAAAGTGCGACCCAGACTAAAGTTTTTACATCTTGTCTAAGAGCGGTGCAAACGCAAAACTAAACGCAGGAAAGTAAACTAAATTTTCTACTGCATATGTGGCCTGCTCAGATGACAATTTAACACGTTTTTCTAAATTAACTCTCGCTTGTTGCGCTGTCCAAGCATGATAATGAATCCCTAAATCAGTTTCCATCATCGCGAGCCAAAAGACCTTATCGGATTCGGTCATTGTTTCAATTAATGCTAATGCGCTCAACGGCAAGTTTTTATAATTTTGCTCCCAATCAAGCCCCTCTATTAATTTATCTGAATGAACGTTTACCCATTGCTCAAGCAATGACTCAGAATGGTCATTTGAAAAAGACCGTGTATATTTTTGCTGCAAAGATAACTCAAGCATGCTTTGTATTTTCGTTAGCCAAACTAAAGGTGGGTTTGTTTTTTGCCCAAAATAGTTCAATTTGCTTTGGTACCACGCCGCGCCATTTGGTAAACCAAGTAAGCCTAAACTGCCACGCGGGATATAATCAGCTAGATATTCATCTAAATTAACTAAAGCCTTTGCTATATCTTTTGGAATATTTGCCTGTTGTTTCGCCCTTGTAATATGCGATTTAAGACTGTTTAGTTCAAGCTTGCTTAATTTTAACTTACTCTCTAACCCCTTTGAGAGCTGCTGCTCTGTAAACTCAACCCAGTTAACAATTTGCTGTTCAGTTAACGATTCAGCATTGAGCATATTTTCAACAACATTTATATTGGCTGGCCATGGAAAATAACGTGCTGGAAAACGCTCTGCAATGCTTAAATAATCTGTTAGTTGCTGCTCCGAAGGCGTTAAGTTCATAGCATTTAAGGATCTATAAATTTCATGCCGCGTTTTAAGATACGACTCTGAATATGGCAGCTTACTCTCAGTCTTCATTTCATGAATTGTCTGGTTCTTTAAAGGCTGTAAAAGTGAATTTTGTAGTTTTAACTGATGCCTCACTTGGTTTACATCAGCATAATGCGTAACTGGCTCACTGCACGCAGTTAAAAACAATATCAATAAGCTTGCGCCCAAGTATTTTCTCATTTTAAGATCCAAAAAATTCTTTGCTAAGAAGTGTTAATAAATATACTTTTATTCAAATAAAAGAAATAAAAAAAGCCCCATAGGGGCTTTTTAAACTGTAAATAACAATATACTAAATTTTAACACCGTTGCGAGCGGCTTTATCTTTAATATAAGTTGACCAACCTTTTGCAAACTTACGAGTGCGAGGATCGTCCATTGCTTTTACAATTGCAGCATATGCTTGCTTATATTTCTCTTGATAGTAATAAGCTTCCGCTAGATCTGTATATATAGTTCCTTTTTTATCAGAACCTAATTCCAGCGCTTTGTTCAAACGAACAACAGCTGAGCTATAATTTTGCGACTGAAGTAATAATGAACCCGCTTTGCGGTAAAGCTCAGCATCATCATCAAACTTAGCAGCTTCTTCATAGTACTTAGCAGCTTTTACAATATCTTTAGAGCGATGGTAATTACTTGCTATTGCGCTAACATTTTGTTTTGTACGCTTTACTATCTTTTCATTTATAGACTTTTCAAGAACTTGTGCAGCTTTGAAAGGTATTTCATTCAAAGAATAGAAATTTGATAAAACTTTATAGTCAACTTCAGCTTCAAAATAACCATTTTTGTAAGCTACTTCCATTGTTGCAAGACCTTTTTTATAGTCTTCCGTTTGAAGGTAGTACTTACCTAAGCTTACCCATGCTTTTTTATCGTCAGGCCAGATACGAACAATCTCTTCACCTACTTTTACCATATTGCTATAGTCTTTAAGCTCGAAGTACGAACCTAACTTAAGTTGGTAAGGGCCTTTATTTGGCTCTTTATTAAGTTTAATTGCTTTATCTGCCGGCTCAAAAACGTCGCGGAATTTTTCTAACTGGTAATTAGCTTGAGCAATACGGGTATAAACCGTTGCATCTTCTTCACCAGTGAAATCCATCCACTTCAAGTAAGCTTGTTTGGCTTTTTCATACTGTTCAGTACCAGCATACATATCACCTAATGTTTTTAAACTTTGCTCTTGATCCGCAAAGTTCAAAACATCAGGGGCTACAGCTAACTCTAGGAACTTAATCGCAGTTTTGTACTGCTCTTTTTGCCCATACATACTACCGAGGTAGCGGTTAACTGTTGCTTTATCAAAGTCATCTGAAGGTTCAAGCTCTTCAAGCATAGCGATTGCTTCGTCAAGCTTGTCTTCATTATACAAATCAAATGCTTTTACAACTTTTTTACCAGTGCGCTCACCCATGATTTTAGTTTTTGCTTTTTTACGCTCTTCTATCTTCGCGTAATCTGGCGCAGCTAAAACCGGTGCAGTAATCACTGCACCCGAGAGAGACATAAGTACCGCAAGTGCTGTTACTTTAGATAAATTTCTCATACTTGCCTCCTTAATTGCCTTGGTTAAGTTTAAAGTCTAACTGAACTTGTAAACCAACTTGCTTTTGTGGCTTACCGTCAATGATCTTAGGACGATATTTCCACTTTTTAAGTGCACGCTTAGCTTCTCTATCAAAAATTCGTTTAGGGTCAGCGTCGATTACTTCAACATCAGTTACCCCACCCAATTCATCGATTGAGAATGAAAGTTGTACCCAACCTTCTTTACCATCACGTGCCGCTTGTGTTGGATATTTTGGTTCAATACGAACGATAGGTGTCGCATCACCGTCACGTCCAAATGCACCTGGACCACTTAAGCCACCAGCCGAACTTCCCACATCGATGCTACCCATATTAAATGACATAGCACCCGGATTAGGGTTGTTGTTTTCCGGCTGAGGCGGAACACGCTTCCTCTCCTGCACCTTAGATTCAGGCGGATTCGTCATAATTTCGACTACGATCTGCTCTTTTTGCTCCGTGTTACGGTCAGCCCCACCAGAGATGAGGAAGGCCATGAAGTAGAACAAGCCGAAAGTAACTGCCCCACCTGCAATCAGTGAAAACAGAAAACGAATCATTACTGATCTCCAGCTATTGAAATTCTCAGGTTGTCACCCGTCGCTTTGATCTGGTCCATAACTTTAACCACTGTGCCATGCTTTGCTTCTTTATCAGCCTGCAAAATTACAACATCAGTAGGTTGTTCTGCTAATAAACTTTCAATTTTTGCTGAAACACGTTCAACATCAACTTGCTGTTTATCAATCCAGATTTCACCGTTGTTACGAATTGCAATAAAAATGTTCGCATTTTTTTGCTTCGTAGCTTGGGCCGCTTTTGGTTTATTGACCTCGATACCAGCCTCTTTAACGAACGATGTAGTTACGATAAAGAAAATAAGCATGATAAATACGATGTCAAGCATTGGCGTCATATCAACCGCTGCTTCTTCTTCTTCACGAAAACGTTGTTTACGTGCCATATTTAATTCTCTCTCTAGTGATGAGGCATACTATCTACAAGTTTGGCTTTCACCATTCTCGCTCTTGCCTCAAGGCGTGAGCTAAAGAAAACTCCAGATAGTGCCGCAACCATTCCAGCCATTGTTGGGATTGTTGCCATTGAAATACCAGATGCCATTAAACGTGCGTTACCAGTACCTTGTGTAGCCATAGTTTCAAATACTGAAATCATGCCTGTTACTGTACCTAGTAAGCCAATTAAAGGACAAATAGCTACTAATGTTTTAATCAACAACATACGCTGATCTAATTTTTCAGACGCTTCAGAAATCCATGCTTCACGGATTCTGTGTGCGTACCAAGACGTAGTGTCTTGGCGGGCATCCCACTTTCCTACAATTTCCTTCGTCATACGAGGAAACTCAGAAAGTAAGAACCAATAGCGCTCAATCATTAAAACCCACATAAGAAAGAGTGCTATCGCGACCACGTATAAAACCTGGCCGCCTGTGCCAACAAAATCCCTGATAGATTCCCAGATCTCCATCAGGACTAGCATTAGGCTTTCTCCTTCTCCGCGTGAGTAGCAACGATACCCGCGCTTTGCTCATCAAGGATGTGTAGTACCGACTTACTGCGACCCGCTACAACAGCGTGAAGAAGGATAAGTGGTAATGCAGCAATTAGACCTAGCGCAGTAGTTACAAGTGCTAGAGAGATGTTACCTGCCATGATCTTCGGATCACCTGTACCGAACAATGTGATTGTTTGGAACGTTAAGATCATACCGATTACCGTACCTAGTAGACCAAGTAGTGGCGCGATTGCAGCAAGGATTTTGATGATGTTGATACCAGCTTCGATACGTGGCGTTTCACGAAGAATCGCTTCATCAAGTTTAAGCTCAAGGTTTTCAACGTCTTGGTTTTTATTCTCTTGGTACACTTTAAGAATACGGCCCAATGGGTTATTTGCATTCGGTGTAGACACGTTTTTAAGCTGGCTCTTAATTTTGCCCGTAGTAATTGTTAAATCAACAAAACGAACTAAGAAGATTAATAAACCAAAGCCTAGTAAAGCTGTGATGATATAACCAACTACATCACCTTGATGGTAATATTCCATCAAAGATTTTTTCTGTGTATTGATACGTAAGATAGCACCACGTGTTGGATCCACGTAAACACCAGCGTATTCACCCGCAGAAGTAGCTGCTAAATCATCAATACCAGCAAGGATGTAACCATCTGGTTGCTTACCTAGAGGCTGGATAGACTTAGTTTCTGGTGAGTAGATTAGGTAACCATCGTCTGTAACTAAGTTAAAGTTACCAATACGTGTTACTTTTTTCACTGAAGAGTTACCGTCAAGACCTGCAACTTCTGTTTCAAAAGTTGAAACTTTAGCTGATTCAGTCATTTCAGTTTGTAGTGAAATCCAAAGTTCTTCTAATTCACGAACTGTTGGTAATTCTTTAGCCGCAGCTAATGAACGTAAGATTTCAGCACGGCCTGGCTTTTCGGCAGATACAAGTGATGCTTCGATTGAACCGATTGCATCTTGAGCAGCACGACGAACAACACCGAACATCTCACCTAGAGTACCTTGAGCGTTTTGAAGAGCTTGCTCTCTTTCCGCTAAAGTATTCTCATTTTGTGCATATTCTTTAGTAAGACGATCACCACGTGCTTTCTCGCTTGATAAATCGCTTTTAGCTTTGTTAAGTAACGCTTGCTTATCAGCACGAGCTGAAAGAAATTCTTGCTCACGTTGCTTATTGATTTTGCCTTCAGAGATACGCTCTTGCTTAACTTGCTCAAGAATTTTGTCAAGAGCATCAGTGTTTGCATGTGCATTTAGCGCGGTACCTGCAGAAACAGATAGTACTGCTGCAACAGCAAAACCTTTAAATAGTTTCTTCATTATTGATTACTCCGCGCCAAAGATTGGTAGTTTAACAAGTTCTAATGTCGCTTGCTTACGCGCCATACGAATAACTTCTTTAACAGGTTTTAGGTACTCTTCACCTAATTCTTTCCACTGTTTAGTGTTGTTATCCCAAACCCACGCATGCTTCAGATCAAATGATTGAGCAACATAAGTGATACGACCAAGTTGACCGAAATCTACGTTGATTGTTTTACCATTGATTTCAAGCGTACCTTGAGAAGCAGAAACTAATGAGCTGTATGCAGCTTCAATAGTGTATGACTCAAGTACTTGACGGAATTTTTCTGAAGTAGTAACAGAAGAAGAAACCATAGTTTCGCGTAATCTTTCAACACGCGCTAAACGATTTTCGATGTTAAACGGAACGTCCGCTTTGATGAATTGCTCAAGCGTATCGATCATGCGATACATCAAAGGCACAACGTTTTGTTTAGTATTGTCGATAGTCGCGATTTGGCGATCAAACGATTCAATTTGTGCATTTTGGTCTGCGACCAAACGTGCAACGTGATCGTTATAGACTTTCAAAAGCTCAGTTTCATCAACAATGCCACGGTACTCAGCAATTAGCTCTTGAGTTTGACCGTATACGTTGTCAATTTTAGTTTGAGACTTAACCGCAGCCTTTTGAATTTGCTGACCTGCTTTTTGCACGTCATTCAAAGGATCTGCAATCACATTGCTGCTTGCAAATGCAAATGCGCCAACCAACGCAGTTGCTACAAGACTCTTTCTGATTTTAACAGACATAGTTCCCAACCAATTAAGTAATGTTACTTTTATAATTTAATTACCCCCCGAAGGAGACAACCCTGATATCTTTTAATAGATATCAACCCTCCAATAATGCTAAATGCATTGCACGCTGTCAACTTGATGTTTAGATTTAACCATAAATAAATTGTCATATATAATTTTAGCTAACATACAAAAAAACAAAGGATTAACACAATTGTAACAATGATCATGTAAAGCATTCTACAAAGACCACTGCTCATAACGATTTTGAGATATGAAAAAAATTACAAAACATAAATGTAACATTTTATAATTATATTGAGGGTGTAATAAAAAATTGAAAAAAATTTAAAGAAGGTCTAATCATTCATTAAAAAAGCGTTTTTATTCAGCTAAAGATGACAAATTAGACAATACTTGCCACCTTTTAGGTTTCATTACGCGCAATGTGAATTGAACTTTACAGTATATGTATTATAAAGAATCGTTATTTACGAGTTTAGCCAAGGAGATGACTGAATCAACACCTAACTTCTCGAATATTTTTGTTTTATATGTACTAACGGTTTTATTACTAATAAACAGTTTTTCTCCAATATCCTTATTTGAGGCTCCCTCAACTAAGTAATTCATTACTGTTAGCTCTCGCTCCGTTAAAATTTGGTCGATATCTTTGTCATGCGATAAAAGATCCTCTTGAGGAAAAAAAGTAAAACCTCTTAAAATCAATTCAACGGCAGACGTAATATTCTCAAGACTTTCGGCCTTATTTATAAATCCCTGCGAGCCAAGTTTGGCCGCCGTCCTAATAATATGTTTATCTTGTTTTGCAGATAAAAATAAAACTCGCCCTTTATATCCATCTAGAAGCGCTCGTTTATATAAACTAAATCCGTCGGACTCTTCCAATTCGATGTCTAATATAATCAGATCACATTGATTTTTTCTTAAGTGTTCAAGCGCCGCCTTCTGACTTGCTACCGCATAGATATCATTAACTAAAGCTGATTTGCTTAACGCTGTTTTAATAGCCGCGCACACCATAGGATGGTCATCAACAACTAGTACATCATGTGTTGTATTCATTTACTAGCAAACCTTTAACTTAGTATTTCTAATTACTTTACCTTAGTGTAAACCCTGATTATTAATAGCGTGAATAAATTAACCTGCATTAACCTTAATTTTCACAGCATAAAGAAAGATTATAGTGTGAGTATAAGTGAGGATAAAACAAACTAACTGATTGTAAAGTTAACAATCTCTATTGAAGATTTACATGAAGGTGCGAGAATAACCAATTTAACAAGTTTGATACAGGGTTAAACGACTCAGGATGCGAATTTCATAAATAATGACTTAAGAAAAAAAAATATTTAATAATTTAGTATGGAGAGAAATGATTGGAGTGATTAAGAAGAAATTATGGTGAAACAGAGAACTGTTTCACCAAGATGAACTTAGGTTCACATAATAAATTATGCTACTTCTACGTTCTCAGCTTCAGGGCCTTTTTGGCCTTGCTTGATGCCGAAAGACACTTGTTGGCCTTCGCTTAGAGTGCGAAAACCTGAGCCTGTAATAGCGCTGAAATGTACGAATACGTCAGGACCATTTTCTTGTTCAATAAAACCAAAGCCTTTAGCTTCGTTGAAGAACTTAACTTTACCAGTAACCGTGTTTGACATACTAAATTTTCCTGTAAGTCAATAATTAAAATTCAGCCAGATTGGCTATATCCTCCCTGAGTGAATGCCCAAAAAACCATGGGTATAGTACAGGAAGAAGCAAAACCATTAACCGGTAACCTTACACGCCGCACAATATCCGTAAATTCTATACGCAAAAACTCAAAGCAAGTTAAGATTAACACAATATAATCGTTTTAGCTCTATTAATTAAAAAATATTTTATATGCTGTGTATTTATAAGGCTAACACAGCATAACTGGTTAATATAAAGGCTAAAAATATAATATCAGTTAATAATTAACTTTCTATTTTACTTGCCAATCAATTACTGATTCAGCTTTTATAGGGACAACATGATCTCCCCCCAGCGGATAACTTGCAGGTACAGTCCATGGTTGTTTTACTAACGTGACGGTATCTGTATTGCGAGGTAAACCATAAAAATCTGGACCAAAATGGCTCGCAAACCCTTCAAGCTTATCTAATGCACCAGCATCTTCAAATGCCTCAGCATAAAGCTCTAAGGCTGCATGTGCAGTATACGCGCCTGCACAACCGCATGCGGCTTCTTTTTTATCTTTATAATGAGGTGCTGAATCAGTCCCTAAAAAGAACTTATTACTTCCGCTTGTTGCAGCCTCTATGAGTGCTTGCTGATGCGTGTTACGCTTTAAAATTGGCAAACAATAATAATGAGGTCGAATGCCGCCTGCTAACATATGATTGCGGTTATAAAGCAAGTGGTGCGCGGTAATTGTTGCAGCCACATTATCTGACGCATTATTGACAAATTCCACCGCATCTTTTGTTGTAATATGTTCAAGAACGATCTTTAGTTTAGGGAAATCGTTAACTACATCACATAAGATTGTCTCTAAAAATACTTTTTCTCGATCAAAGATATCGATTGATGAATCTGTAACTTCACCGTGAATAAGCAAAAGCATACCAACTTCCTGCATTGCTTCAAGAACAGGGTAAATGTTCTTCATTGAAGTAACACCTGAATCAGAATTCGTTGTAGCACCAGCAGGGTAAACTTTTGCAGCAACAATCTTACCCGTTGCATGTGCCTTTTTTATTTCTTCTGCAGTCGTATTATCTGTTAAATACAATACCATTAACGGTTCAAAGTTACCTTGAGGTTCAGCAGCCATAATACGATCTCTATAAGAAAGTGCTGTCTCAGTACATATTGCTGGCGGTACTAGATTAGGCATTATGATTGCCCTACCCATATAACGGCTGATATCACGTACTGTATCTTTTAGCTGGTCACCATCACGTAAGTGTACGTGCCAATCATCCGGACGCGTAAGGGTTAAAGTAGGGATTATTTGAGTTTCTTGATTTGACATTACTTAGTTCCACGGGTGAATTTAGCTGATCATAGGCATATGAAGCAACTGAGTAAAGTAATATCCTCAATTTGTTTATTTCAACCTTTTGGTTGATATCACACCAATGTGTACTACTCTTTACAGCTGTAATATATGTTTTTAATTTATTTTTTGTACCAGAGTTAATATTAAGTTAACGTATGCCTATAACTAAAAATATAAACAGCTTCAGACTAATTTATGTCGAATAATGTAGACTCTCCTACCGCACTAGAACTCAAAACTGAACAATTGAGTATTATTAATCAATTTTCATCCAGTCTTTTGCAACTTGATGAACTCGATGAATTGTTTGAGTACGTCACAACACAAGTTGTAAAGCGCTTAGGTTTTGTCGATTGCGTTATTTACCTTGCCAATGACTTAAACGAGACCCTTCATGAAGTTGCAGCTATGGGCGTTTCACCTATTGCAACTGATTATTACATTGAACAAAATGTGATACCTTTTAATCAAGGTATCACAGGTTATGTTGCCACAACTGGGCAGGCAGTGATAATTGGGGATGTTAGTTCTGACGTTCGCTATATAGCCGATGCGCGCCCTGCCATGTCAGAGTTGTGCGTCCCTCTTATATATAATTCAAAAGTGCTAGGGGTCATCGACTGTGAACACCCTGCTCGCAATTATTTCACTGACGCTCACCTTGAAATACTGACAACGGTAGCGCATTTGTTAAGCGCAAAAATAAATCAGGTACGCACTGTAAAAAGCCTGCAAAAAACGGTTAATCAACTTAATAATGCACAAAAGCTAGAAACCACTCTATTACAAATTGCCAATTTAACGTACCAAGCAAGCGATTTAGATACATTCTTAGAATCTCTTCATAATGTGATGACGAGCTTACTTAGAACTGATAACTTTTTAGTTGGCTTGTATGATAAAAATATAGATGTACTTGAAATTGTTTATATTATTGAAGAAGGCGTGCGTTCAAACGCACATAAAAAAGTATCTAAAGAACAACTAAAACATACTGCATCATATTATATGCTTAGTGCTGAGCGATCATTATTATTGGACAAAGTCGAGTATCAACAGCACATAGATGCTGGACACTTTAAAATGGTAGGACGACCTTCAGAATCTTGGCTTGGTGTGCCATTCGATGTAAACGACCACACGACGGGTGTAATCGTCGTTCAAAGCTACCAAGCGAAATATCATTATAGCGAGCATGATAGAAACATATTAACCTACGTTAGCCGACAAATTAGCATGGCAATTGATAGGCAGCTTTCTCGTCAAGCACTGGAACACAGAGCGTTACACGACGAGCTAACAGGTTTAGCAAACCGCTCTTTGCTCATTGAAAAAATGAAGCATGCTATCTTAAAGCTAGCCCGAGAGCCTAAAAAAGTTAGCCACTGCTTGCTGTATTTGGACTTTGACCGCTTTAAGAGTATTAATGATTCCTTGGGCCATGAGGTCGGAGACCACTTTTTAATTGCAATCTGTGAGTTAATAAAAGGGACTATTCGTAATACTGATACATTTGCTCGGTTAGGCGGTGATGAATTTGCCATTTTCATGGAAAATATTAGCCATAAAAACCAAGTAAACGAAGCATTAAAAAGAATCGAAGCCGTTCTATCTCAGCCTATTAACGTCGATGGTCACTTACTTCAAGCATCAACCAGTATAGGTGTTGCGTTTACTCAAAGTAGCGATGATAAAGCGTATCAATTACTTCAACACGCTGATGCCGCCATGTATGAAGCAAAGTCATCAGGCCGTGGACAAGTAAGGTTTTTTAACGGCACGATGCGTAAAAAGCTCAAAACACACGCTGATATAGAAAATGACCTCCAACATGGTATTGAGCATAATGAATTTGAACTCTACTACCAGCCTATATTTACGATTCAAAGTAATGAAATAATCGGCTTTGAAGCGTTAGTTCGTTGGCACCATCCTATAAAAGGGTTTGTTCCACCGAATGATTTTATCCCTGTCGCCGAAAATACGGGGCAAATAATTAATTTAGATCTGCACTTACTCGATCTAGCAGCACAACAAATCGCGGCGTGGATATCACAAAAAAAACGTTTTTTAAGAGTTACTGTAAACGTGTCATCAAGGCACTTTGCCAGCCTTGACTTTGTACCACAGATCCATTCAATTTATAATAAATACCAATTACCGTTGGGCTCATTATGTTTAGAAATAACAGAGTCCGGATTGATTGAAAACTTAGAATTGGCCACTCAAATCATCGAAGGCCTCGCCCCTTTAAAAGTAAAACTGTGTTTGGACGATTTTGGTACAGGGTACTCCGCACTCGGGTATTTACACCAACTGCCTATACATGTGCTTAAAATTGACAAAAGCTTTATAGATAACCTACAAGGTGACTCTAACCCGCTCGTTGGTGCTATTTTATCACTCGCTTCATCATTAAAATTAGATGTTGTTGCAGAAGGAATAGAAACACAAGAGCAATTATCTATATTACAAAATACCCAATGTGATTTTGGACAAGGCTTTTTAAAGTCAAAGCCGCTGCCTGCCCTTGAAGCAATAAGCTTGATAGATCACCCGTTGTAATACGTAAAATTGATAGATACAAAAAAGCCCTGAGGTATCTCAGGGCTTTTTTGTATCTATTTTTAGGTGCTACCCTACCAACCAATGTGCCATGAACGCGATGACCGGTAAAGTAACAAGCGTCCTTAGAATAAATATAATAAAGAGTTCAAAAATATTCACAGGGATTTTACTGCCTAATAACAGCGCACCCACTTCTGACATGTATATTAACTGTGTGACACTCATTGCCGCAATAATAAAGCGCGTTACGTCACTTTCAATAGAGCCTGCTGCTAATATGGATGGAATAAACATATCAGCAAATCCGACCATAATTGTTTGCGCAGCCGCCTCTGCTTCAGGCACACGTAACAATTCAAGGAATGGGATAAATGGCATACCTAAGTATTGAAATATAGGCGTATATTCGGCAATAATTAATGCGAATGTTCCCACTGCCATAACAACAGGCAATACTGCAAACACCATATCTAAGGCATTATGAATACCTTCTTCAATAGTCCCTTTAATGCCAGGGGCTTTATCAGCTTTATCTAATGCAACATCAAGCGAATGTTTAAAAAGAGTTTTACCTTCGGGAACAAGTTCAGCGTTTCCATCTGGCTCTTTTCCATCGATAAATACATCTTTTTTAAAACTAAGCGGCGGAAGCCTTGGTACGATAATCGCTGCGACAACACCAGCTAGACAGACAGTTAAGTAAAAAGGTGCAAATAAATACTCGAGCTTTACTTGGCCAATTACAACCAAGCAAAAGGTAATAGACACAGCTGAAAAGGTCGTGCCAATAACAGCGGCTTCTCGTTGTGTGTAATATTTGTCTTCGTATTGACGGGCTGTCATCAATATACCGACACTCCCATCACCTAACCATGACGCAACACAGTTCACAGCACTACGCCCTGGGACACCAAACAATGGACGCATTACTCTAGTCAGTAATGTACCTACTAATTCTAGCAGGCCAAAGTTCAACAGCAACGGCAGTAACAAACCGGCTAATATAAAGACAGAAAATAAAACGGGTAATAAGTCCTTTAAGACTAGCAATCCTGTGTTCTCAGAATTAATAGCATGAGGACCTATTTGGTAGTAAGTCATTAGTACAAATACAGTGCCTAACAAGCGCGTTACTAGCCAAATCCAACTCACATTAAACAAATGATTTAACAAGCGAAATTTGGTTAACATCTTGGGCTTTAAAACACTGAACAGCAACGACATTACACCGGTAATGCAGATAATAGTCGCAATCAGGCCCAGTGCAAAGTCGTTAAATGCCGTTTGAATCCCTTTAGCCATCACCGCAATTGGAATAGTCATTATTTCACCTGATGGAACAGGTGTCATAAATAAGAAAACACCAATTAATGACGGAATTAGAAAAGTGAACCACACTTTCAAATTACGCTGTTTTACATCCGGCTTCGGTGTGGGCGAGTTTATCTGTGACATAGTTTCAACCTGTTAAAAACACAAAAAGAGCGAAGTGCTCTTTTTGTGTTAACTTTTTTATTTGTTATTAAATTTTTATACCACGTTGGCGTAAAGCATTCTCTAACGCTTGCTGTAAGTCGTTCATTGTACCTGGCTCTAGTGTAGCGCCTTGGTCATCCATCCACGTTAAACTAGTGCCACCTTCTTTGGTGCGACTAACTAATATTTGATATTGACCGTTCACTACAGGCAATTCTGCAACATCCTCACCCCAAATAGAGTCCCATACACTTGACTCAGGCTTGGTGTAATCAGCAGTAATCAAACCTCGTTCTTGATCAATTTCTACGATAGTGAACGAAAGACGCTCTAAAAACCCAGAGAAGCGATCAAATACGTCGTCATAACTTTGCTCAGTCACTAGTGCGGCATTACCTTTGTTATCAAAGCCCATTTCCAACGAGATGATGCCTTGTTTTTTACGTAACTCGAGCTCTAGTTGACGATACAAATAGTCAAACTCCGCAATAACTTGATTTAGAGCGCGCACTTCTAATTGCTGTTGCAATAAAGGTGTTAGCTTTTCACTTTTACTTTTATAGTCAACCAACTCACTGCGTAAAGAAACCGTTCTTTGATGTGATTTTTGATCCAATGTAAACAGAAATCGCTGCTGTGATACTTCTTTAGCGCTATCCCACAACCACCCTTCTTCTGGTTGAATGATTGCATACCAACCCGTTTCAAGTGTGCCTGCTTGCTGATCAAAATTCATGGCATTTGTTTGGCGCTCTAACAGCACACTCTGCACTGCTTGCCATACAAATTGATCAAGCTCTGTTATACCATCATTTTTATCAAAATAGATACGTGGAAGCTTATCACCTTCCTCAACCCAGCTCCCTTTAGCAACGGTCAAAACCTGAGCTGGAGGACGATAATTTGTTGAATCTGGATTATTATCATATTCTGCCACTTCCATTTTATAAGTTGGATCTTGTCTCGGTTGCGCCAGTTCACCAGGCACCACAACCGGATCACCCGCTTTATAATTACGCTTATGGTGTGCTTCATCAGTAAACACACCACACCCTGATAAACTAACCAACACACTTACCGTAAGCGCCTTTGGGATCCAATACTGCACAGATAATTCTCCTTAGCATACCCTTAATTGTTTTAACAAGTATATGAGTGGGTAATACCGATTTGGTTCAGTGTAAAGTCAAGATTAACCCTACATTTCTTATTTGATGCATGCCCCATTTATTGGATATTAACTTAAAATAGACCAGTGGCTATGCAAAATTTTGACTATGTTACTTTCCCATGCCACTAAAAACAAGAAACACTGCGCTTTAATACGGCTTAATTACTATGGGTTGTAGTTTAAACGCCAATTTGTGCTAAACTTCGCCGCCGTGCATTTACATTTACTCGTTTAGCTCACTGAAGCTGTTATTATTAATATAACCTAGGTACTTGAATTCATGACTGCTTTTTCAAATCATCAAATCGTATTGACTGCTATTGGCGAAGATCGTCCAGGTATTGTGAGTGAGTTAACTCAATTGGTCAGCGATTGTCACTGTAATATCATTGATAGCCGTATCGCTATTTTAGGTAATGAATTCACATTCATCATGCTACTCGCCGGCGACATGTCAGCAATTAGCCGCATTGAACATACTTTGCCTGTAAAAAGTATGGAACTTGGCTTATTAACCATGATGAAACGCACTTCAAGCCATACTCAGTCTGAATTTTGTGCTGGTTACACTTTAGAATATACAGGTATCGATACGCCTGGGACATTAAGTAAAGTGACACGCTATTTTGCTGATAGTCAAATAAGTATCTGCTCTTTAAAGTCAGACACATATGCTGATGAAGCCAGTACATTGATGCGATGTGAAATTGAGTTTAATATTCCCATCGATGTAAATATTGATGAGTTTAAGATCGCTTTCGAGACACTCTCTCGTACACTAAATGTAGATTATATTTTTAGACGTATTCGATAAGGAGAATAATATGAACTTAATTAATCCATTAAATGCAGGTGATGATGCACCCGCATTTAGCCTACAAAATCAAGATGGTGAAATCATCACACTCTCTGAGTTACTTAAAGAACAGCAAGTATTAGTCTACTTTTATCCAAAGGCATCAACACCTGGTTGTACAGTGCAAGCTGAAAATCTACGTGATGAAAAAAGTGAGCTTGCTAAACTCAATACCCGCGTTGTGGGTATAAGCCCAGATCCAGTTAAGCGATTAAAAAACTTTGAGACCAAAAAAGAATTAAATTTTGATTTACTCTCTGATGAGGATCATGCAATTGCTGAAGCTTTTGGTGTATGGGGATATAAAAAGTTTATGGGCAAAGAATATGACGGGATCCATTTATACCCCCATTAATATTATGCACACTACATATTAAAAAGTTAATCCCTCCTTTCTAAAACTCAATTTTACTACTACGATTAAAAACTGCACAGTCTTAATGGATAAAGTAAGTTTTTATGGATCAATTCAGTTCTTATATTGTCGCTAATGAATACGTTGATCTATCAAAGTCTTTATTGAATGAAGATGAAGGAGTCTGGTTATCTGTAAACAAGCTTCATAGTGGCGTAGTTGCATTAGATGAAAAAATGAGAGTACTCCCATTAATTTCTGAATTTCTATCCTATAGCTTCCGAAACAACAAAATAAGCCGCCACACGGCAAAAACGTACGCTAAGAATCTGAGTTATTTTTTGGCTTATCTTAAAAATAGGAAAGAATTTCAAAAAACTCAGCTTGATGAAGCATTCCTTACGGTATCAAAATTTGTTATCGAAGAATATTTAGCGGAATTAAGAACTAAATATGATTTATCTACTGCAACAGTGCGAAATCGAGATGCAACACTTCAAGCATTCATCCACAAATTCCTCTATCAAAATCACGAGCTACGAAACGCATATATTGAGAAAAGCCCGTATTCAAATGGGTTAATAAGTGGGCCCGTAAAGCAAAAGCTTGTCATTTCATGCTCTTTAGATGAGTTAACAAAATTAATAATACAAACCGGCTCTGAGCGTGAAAGGCTCATTATTCAGTTTATTTTTGATTCTGGGGTTAGAAGATCAGAGTTACTAAACATAACCAAACAAGATATAGAAGATGCTATAGAGTTTAATAGTCAAAAGTTGATACACCAAAATACGGACATGCCAGTAATATCACCCTACGCCCCACTTTCTATACAAGGTGTGAAAGGCAGACATAACAATACTAAGCAAAGAATGACCTTGGTAAGTCGAGCTGTTTTAAACCGTATAATGAGATACCATGCCTCCCCCCTATACAAAAAGCATTCAAGAAAGTATTCATCCCTATCAGAAACCCCTGCATTCTTTAATGCCGAAGGACGCCCGATTACCCCCAAATGCCTGTCTAAGCTATTGGATAGACTATCAGAGCGTGCATTAAAGAAAGGTATGCTATCCAAGCCTATGTCACCGCACAAATTAAGGCATGGTTACGCATACGATTTACTTCAATCACCTGACATAGGACAAACCTACGTGGACAGGCTTGCTGTAGTGCAAAAATCACTTGGCCATGCATTCTTAAGTAGCACTGAAGTTTACACAAAAATACCTTCAGAACTATATAAAACAATAACTAATAGCGACGGTGAATTATTAACCAAAGCGGATAGGATGGATCGGCTTGTTAAAAGCACGATACTTAAAATATCACTTAAGGACAAGAAATGAAGCGTTCAGCTAATTTATGGGTTTATGAATGGGATGAGTTACTCACCATGCCACTAAACTGCTTTGATGACTTAGCTCAACCAACTAATGCATCTCCGCATCGACAACTAATGCACTTATTCACATCAGTATTTAAAGTTAAAGTAAGTAATTCTTATCGTAACGATGTAAAGTCCACTTTTAGACATGTTTCAAGACAGATTAGCGAAAAGCTGAGTAAGCAGCCTGTATACCTTGGCGAAGTTTTAAATGAGTTCTCATTAGATGAATTTCATGCTTATTTAAAACGCTGCATGTTAGATGAAAAAATACATAACCGTTATGCAAACGTTTTACAAAGTACTTACAAGAACGTTTTAAACAAAGCTATTGACATTAATGTTCCTAATTTCGAAAGATTTTACTTACCCAGCTCATTTTGCTATTACACAAGAGTCACTGAGCGCTACAAACCCTACAATAAAGATGATAAGGAAAAAATTACAAAAGCAATAGAAAGTGAAATGAACCAAGTTTCAAAACTTCTTCAACCTTATCAAAAATCAGGTAGTGGCACAGAAGTTATTGATGAAAACGGTGAGCTTACTATAGAAGATTACGACACTCTTACATTAGAAGATGCTCGTTGGCTTTTTGAAAATAAAATGGCTTGCACACCCATAAGTACCTCAAATAATTTTCGTCAAACGCTCGTTGAAAGTACCTTCCACGAAATAATCAGTAGTAATGGTGCGTGCTATCAAGATGTTTACGAGGCTTGGGGCGTTTTATACAAAGTCACAATGAACCATTTACTTCCATTTTTACTTAAGCTAATGCAAATAACAGGTATGAATGTAGAGTCAATTTATGCTCTTGAACTGGATGATCTGGTAGACAAGCACCCTGCAACTGGCAAACCATGTCTTAGATATTGGAAGGAACGTTCTAATGGTCAAAAGTCATACCACTTAGATATTTTTAAAGCGAACCTTCAGTGGCTAACCCATAGCCAAGGAACCCATGTAAAAGATATTTTTAATACTGTTACGAGACTAACATCTGTACTCCGAGAAAAGTCCTCAACTGAACAAAAAAATAAACTGTGGCTATTTGAAACTCATAATGGGCTAATAAGAAACCTGCCAAATAGCAACTACTTAAATAAAGCTTTAAACACATTTAGAGAAAAAAACCAAATTTTAGAACATGCAGATAGTGAAAAGATATTAGAGACAACTAGGTTTAGACCTACATTTGTTAGCGACCTACTAGAAGAAGGAGTTTCAATTAGAGAAATACAGTTACTAATGGGGCATAGAAACCTACATACAACAATGCGATACCTTGATATTCATGATTTTGGGCAGATCGCAAGAATAAAAATAAGAGATAAATTAATAGAGCTTCACAGCAATATAAGCTCTTCGGTGGGTAGTAAACCTAGTAAAAAAGTAAATAACCAAGAGCGATTGCCCATATCAACCCCTTTGGCAACGTGTAAAAATATTTTTGACCCGCCTGAATCTGTGAAAGCCCTCAAAAATTACATCCCAGGCAAGCCGTGTAGTACTTATAATATGTGCCTCAGTTGTCCAAATGTGATCATAACCAAAACAGATTTACCAAAGCTTTTCGCAATGAGACGTGATTACCTCATTAAAATTCAAAATAGCAGGGTTATAGATACTCCATTTGGCCATGTAATAAAAAGTAACCTAGTACTTTTAAATTCAATCCTAGAACCATCAATGTCAGAATTCGGATTAGAAGAGCTCGACGACGCTGAAAGACTATCTCTTTATGTAGAAACAACTGAGCTTATTTAGGTGGATAAAATGGAAAGATTACCAAAACATTACAGTGTACTAAGTACTATTGCTGAATTTAAAAAGTATAAATTATACTTTTCAAATATTGACAAAAAAATAGTGGCAACTAATGAAAGTAAAATATATCTAACCAAACTATTAAGCCTTCCTGCCTCCATGGCATCTCAGTTCTCAGACGTAGAATGGGATTTCAACTTAGAAAACCCTAATGTCTCAGCTAGTATCAGTGGTAGTAAATTAAAAATTAATTTCAGCAAATATAAAAACATACCTACAGGAATAATTATTGAAATAAAATGTTTGCTTCTGAGCATTCTGCTATCCCCTGAAGTTTTCATTAACAATCGTAGAAAAGCCAAAAAGAAAGGAACTACCAGACTTGCTACAAGCACTATCTTAGCGCACATTAAATCTGGACTTAGATTTTTAGACACACTTTTTAAAGTTTTAAAGGTTAACCTCGGAAAAGAACATATTGAAAAAATATATTCATCTCTGACTCAAATTCAAGCCATCGATTACAAAGAAACCGCAAAAGTTCATAGCAATTCTTATAATGATGACTTGAAACAATTTTTTTCTTATATACAAAACCCTCACACATCAGAACATATCTTTGGTGAAAATATTTCAGCCTTTGATTCAGACCAGTTTAGTTGGAAAAAACGATATAAAAAGAAAGCCTCAAATGTAGTAATGCCGAACTGGGCTTTTGATAAGCTTATAAGAACCGCTTCTTTACTGGTACACGATTTCCTAAAAACAATAGGTGAGGAAGTGTCGGACTCTTTTGTAAGCAGATATAAATTACAAAATGAAACTATGTACTGTCGTAATGCTGGGGTAACTAAAGAAACATTTCAGCTTTACAGAGCTTACCGCCTTATAAATGCAGGTTACCCAAAAACATATGTAAAATCAAAATATGGTATACCTGATGAACTAGTTAACTCAAAAGGTAATTACAACCTTCATGACATGACTGCATTCCTCAATAGAGGAGAGTCTAATAAATGTTTACTTCAAAATATTAATGAACAGCTAAAACTTGTGAGTTTTGCAGCTAAGTACTTAATAGGTCAATATACTGGCATGCGACCTTCAGAGTTAGCCGTAATAGATTTAGATAATTGCCTCGTTGAGGAAGGTGGTATAAAGCTACTTCGCTCTCATGTTTTCAAAGGAAAAAACACTTTTTCAAAAGGTCTTTTCGATGATAAATGGGTGGTTATTCCAATTGTTGAGGATGCTTTAAAGACAATGCAAGCCTTAAGCACAATAACGCAACGAAGTTTTGTGTTTAGTGCTATCAACACAAAGAAATATGACAAGACAGAAAAGCCACAAATACCTCACTCGATAAGTTACCAGATAAAGAGATTCATAAATTTCGTTTCACCAGATGATGATCTTGGGTTTAACAATTGCATGATGCGTCACACACTTGCATATCAACTTTATAGGTTAGAAGCAGGCCTGCCACTAATCTCATTCCAGCTTAAACACTTAGTAAATACTGTAGATAAGTTTCTATCAAGGGGTTCAACAAGTGATGTGACTATGGGCTATGGTGGAATTGCTGATAGCCTTGTTGAAAGTCAAACGGCGCAAAAGCTTAGAAAACAATCAGAGATTGAAGTAATCAAAGCAACAGCAGACCCTGACGGTAATTACCTTGGGGGTAAAGCAGATGAGCATAAAGAGCGTCTTAAAACAGCATTTAAAGGTTACATGGCAAGCGGGTATTCAAAAGAAGAAATTTTTGAAGCTATGGCAGAGCAAGGGCTCGGTGTAATAAATGTTGGATTAGGTTATTGTTATGGTTCAGATAGTAAAAATGAGAATCTCCCCTGTATAGGCTCACTAAGATGTAACCCAATCAGGTGTTCAAACGCCATAGTCAGTGAAGCAAACGCACCATACTGGAGAGAGGTTTATTCAACCAATTTAGCTAACCTTAATAACCCTAGTTTTGCAGACAATAAAGAGCAAATCAAAGAAGTCATCAATGAAGCTAAAGGTGTTTTAACACTACTTGGTCATGGAGTGCCCAATGAGTAATCCCTTTGACATCAAAAATCAACGTGACTTTGATGAAAATACTGAAAAGCTAGTTGCCGCAATAGATAAAATAAATAATACGCCTTCCCTGCCAGCAACTATAGCTGAGCTTTCTAGATTAACAGGCCTTCACCGTAATGCTATAAGTAATAGAGGCTGGCCAAATCAAAAATTAAAGCTTATAAAAGAAAAAAGAAAAACCCAAAAAAAGTCAGAAACCAATCCTACTGTAAATAAAAACCCTATAAAAATTTTGGAAGAAAAATTAGACAATGCAAAAAATGAGCTTGTGTATTGGTTTAATAAAAATCTTGATAATGAGAAGCAAATTAAGCAGCTAGAAATAAACTTAGAGCGAATGTCATTAGCGCGTAATGACTATGAAACTATGCTTAAAAATGAGAGGATTAAAAGTATGGAGCTAACTAAACAATTAGAGCAACTAAAAAATTTAATATCATAAATCTCCAATAATCTAGCGATAACTTATCGTTCCCCATACCTTTATAATTATTACACTTTTACGGATTGAAATTGCAATATGGCCATCAAGTCAATAAGAATAAAAAACATACTTTCTTTCAGAGACTTTAAACTTCAAAACCTAGCAGACATAAACTGTTTAATTGGGAAAAACAACTCAGGGAAATCCAACTTATTAAAAGCTATAGATTTTTATTATAAATCTCTCAATGATGAACCAGTAAACAACTTAAACTTACTATCCAGCTACTCGAATCATGGAGAGATAGAAATAACTTTTGATACAAATAGACTGGAAGATGTCATTAGGACAAAAAAAGAAAATAGTTCTTACCAAAAACATATGTATAAGACAATGTTCAAGAGTGAATTAAGCGAGTGGGAATATTTGTATAAAAAAAGTGACAATAAAAAACAATATACCCTGACACTTAAAATTCATAAAAATAATTCCATATCATGGTCTAACCAAGATAAAGATATTAGAGAAATTATTCATCGAATTTATCCATTCTTTTCTATTGATACACGTAGAATAGACCTATATGACTGGAAGTATCTATGGAACATAATTACTAAGCTAAAGTTTCTTAACACATCAAACCTACCTAGAGAAGAGCTCATAAGTTTTATTGATAGTAAGATATCGTCAAAGAGTAATTCGTATAAAGAGTATGTAGAAAAAATTAATGATATTACTGATACAAGCCAGTACGATTATCAAGAGATGTTACTTAATTACATAAAAGTAGGCTTAAAGGGCCACACTTTTCTTATTGATGGATTTGATCTCACGAAACAGTCCGATGGAACTAATTCTTACAAATTCATTGAGATATTCCTTCATCTGGTTATCTCGTTAACTAGGCGTGAGTTTATAACCCCAACAGTTTTTATTGATGAACCAGAAATTGGTTTACATCCAAAAAAAGCTGAACAACTAATTGATAGCTTACATATAATATACTCAAATCTTAAAAGCACTAGTGAAAAATGGGAAAAAGGTAAATATAAAACCCCCAACCCTAAATTCATATTTAGTACACATAACCCTTCAATACTAAAAACGACTGTTAAGCTTTTTAATAAAAAGGATGAACATAAAGTTTACCATTTGACATGCAAAAAAAATAAACACCATGCTGTAACTTCATGTTCTACAATGAACTCATACTTTGAAGATGACAGATTTGTAAATGTTTTTGACGATAATGAGGCTAAACTTTTCTTTAGTAATTTTATACTATTTGTAGAGGGTGAAACTGAACTAGAGCTTTTTGGAAACCTATCTTTAAAAAGAATTTTCCCAGCATTAAATAAGATCGATGTATACAAAACAAATGAAGTGATGCTGAAAGCAATAAACCCAACAAAGTCAAATGTAGCAATACCATACCTAGTTTTATATGATGCTGACAAGATGATTAATATAGACCTTAAAAATGGCGCCATAAATTTTTTATCAAAAGAAGTAGATATATTTAAAATAAGAAATAGTCTTAAATACAGCTTCTGGGGCTCAAAAAATGCTTACTTACATAAAAGGTTGGGAAGCATATTAAAACTTAACGGAGTTAAGAATCACTTAACCGATAACAAATTAGCATTTAAGAAAAGGAATATTTCAGATCTTATTGAGAAAATAAATTCAATTCTTCTCGAAAAAGAACGTATTCTTTTAGCACCTAACACAATCGAAGGGTTTCTGATAAGTTCTCGCAGCCAAAGAATTTTTATTAAGTGGATAAAAATAGAGTTTTTAAAAAACTCAACCCCTGGCTCCAAAGGTGATGTAAATGTAATAATCGAGAAATATAGAAATACAATTTTAGATAAGAGTAAGTTAGAAAGATGCTTCCTATCAATATTTACTGGTTGGAACAGCAGCAAAGAAATATCTCAAGATAATATGATATTTGCTCATAAGATCAGAGCTATGATGCTAAATCATATCGTCAGTAAGTTTAAAGAAAGCCAAATAACAAAGCCTGAACGCTTAATTATTTTTAGAATGTTATTAAAAGGTAAATCTGACACATTATGTAGTATTGAAAACAATAATTACAACCATATTAGTAAAGAGACTAAAGTATTAATCAAATTTTTAGATAAAAATGTGATTAAGTTTATTCCTTCATGTAATTCGAAGACTGGTGGTTGGGTATCTAGCTTCCTTAACTTTTCGATTGAGG
This sequence comes from Pseudoalteromonas sp. H105, assembly GCF_001469215.1. Taxonomy (GTDB): domain Bacteria; phylum Pseudomonadota; class Gammaproteobacteria; order Enterobacterales; family Alteromonadaceae; genus Pseudoalteromonas. The sequence continues at coordinate 184,502 of NZ_LOFH01000006.1, read as the reverse complement.
AGTTAAGAGGAACTGCTGCAAGCCCAGCAGAGCTTGAAAAAGCATTCGCTTTTACATTCCCTCAAATATCCCGTATCATTGAAGATGTTTCTTCTTCGATAGATTAGGGGATTCTACATTTAGAATAAAGCCTAGTGCTTTCTAGCTCCGTTATTTACTTGCTTTGCGCCTTGTATCTCCTGTTGCCGCTTTTAAAGCACGTAAACGTGAAAAGATGTTCTTTGTGTCATGGAAGAAATAGAAATGAAAAAGATTACTTTATCTAAAACTGTATTTGATATATTAGATGATTATTCATTTTTCGATAAAGCTAAGGGGCTCACGCCCCTTAGCTTCGAAAATGTAAATGAATTTAAAATTGGTAAGAAATTTACATACACCCCAGAAAGCAATTTAAAACCGCTCCACAAAAAATTATCTCGTTTTATTCTTAATAACTATCTATCACATATACCTCTTAACCAATCTTCTGTCGCATACCAAACTAAAAAGTCATATTTTGATTTTATTGAGCCACATAGGAATAACTACTTTTTTATACGCATTGATCTAAAGAACTTTTTTCATTCAATATCACCAGCAATTATAAAATCCAATTTCCTAAATCACTTTTCTGACGACCCAATATCAGAGTCTTGCCCTCAGTCTCACGCAAAACTAGTGTATAATTTGATCACATTGAAACTTGATGAAAATAGCAAAAATAAAACTTTCATGAACGAAGAAATACTACCTATGGGTTTTCCATTATCACCGGTGGTATCAAATATCATATTCAGAAAAATAGACATTCTTATAGAGAAATTCTGTGATATTCATCACATCAAATATACTCGATATGCTGATGATATGCTCTTCTCTTCTAAAGGTTCTTTGCTACCAAAGCCAATTTTTAAGCCCATAGTCATGGGTCGAAAAGCAGTAACAAAAAGCTATAAACCTCACTTTATTCACTCCGAAAGATTTTTAGAGGAAATATCCATACTTTTAAATTTAGATGGGTTCAAATTAAACAGAAAAAAGACAATGAAAGCTGTGAACACTTTATCCCTAAATGGCTATACAATTTCTGGAAGTAACTTTCCTGATATAAACGGAACAATTAGAATATCAAATAAAAAAACTAAGTTAATATCGCAGCTGATACATGAGCTAAATTCTGAGGAACCTAAAACAGATGTAGAAATTTTCAAGCTTTGTTTTAGGCACGAATTCCCAAAACCCAAATATAAGAAAAATGCAGGGCAATTTATAGAAACATTTTGTATTAACCAGATTAACAACAAGCTAATTGGTTACGTATCATATCTAAAGTCTATTATTTATTACCACGATGACCATAACTGTCTAAGTAATGAGTCTATTGATAAATACAGTAAAATTATAAATGAACTCAGTACAATTATTTCTAAAAGAGTTAAGTAGCATAACTTAAAATGGTAGGATAATGTCCTTACAAACAATAGTAGGAACTGTAAAATGTTACATGAAGGTCAAAAAGCCCCTGATTTTACGTTACAAGATCAAAACGATGAATCTGTATCACTTGCCTCTTTTAAAGGCAAAAAGGTATTAGTGTATTTTTACCCAAGAGCATCAACTCCTGGCTGTACAGTTCAAGCATGTGCATTGAGAGACTCTAGAGCAGAGCTTGACGAATTAAACGTCGTTGTTTTGGGTATTAGTCCCGACACACCAAAAAAACTAACTAATTTCACTAACAAACAAGATCTTAATTTCACTTTACTTGCCGATGAAGATCATGCTGTTTGCGAAGCTTATGGTGTTTGGCAACTAAAGAAGTTCATGGGCCGTGAAAATATGGGGGTAGTTCGTACTTCATTTCTAATTAATGAGAATGGCGAAATAGAACATGTCTTTAATAAATTCAAAACAAAAGATCACCATGAAGTCGTTCTAAGCTACTTAAACCAATAAGTTTAAAAAATAATGTAGTGGTCTCAAATAGCTCACTACATTTCCTTTACCTGATAAGGTTACAACTGAGTTTGATCCTTAAGGTAAAAGCCAACAAGTTTACTTCCTTTAAATGCAACACTAGAGTTACATTTCTTTTAGTATATTTGAATACGTCATAATCATATAGAAAGCTCCCCGAGTTTTTCGATACAGTGGTGTTGACCAAAACATAAACAGTTGGACTTCCATAGTTTTTAAGCATTTTTATGCGGTTTTCTTGCTATTTCAAATTAATAGCTTGTTTCATTGTAATATGAACAGTATCCGATTTCTTACATCTTGAATAAGAACAACTAGATAAATCTCTATCCGCCTCTCTTTAACCTTTTGAAAATTAAGAGGTAAATAATAAATATTATCATGATTTCATTGCGTAACTTGATCTAACACTCAGTGAATACTACATTTATTACCCAAGTCGTACATTGTATGGTGTTACTCATGAGTTATAGAACAATACATAAATTTCTAATAATTATTATTTTGGGACTGTGTAGCTATAAGTTCTATAAATGCAATTGCCCAAGAGTTCACATTCTCTCATAGAACCCATGAGCAATATAAAGTGTTCTATGAGCTGCAACGTAACATGTCATCAATGCAGAGGATAGGAATTACTCTTTATAACAATTACGCCTTTTCGGTCTTTATTGGAAGGATACCAGCTACAACACCATTAGTAATTGCTACTTCTGAATGTGAACCAGTCACTACTGCATCAAGCGGATTGAGTACACATTACAATCAGCAACTCAAGATATTTGCCCAGTTTGAAGCTTTAAAGCAAAACAGCAGCCCTATAGATTATAGACTTTGGAGAAAATTAGCAGATAAATTCATTTAACATTTTTCTTAAGAAATCCACTTAAACCTTTAGTAAGGAAGCTTTTGTTATGAGAATAACGTTATATATAATTTTTCTAACGCTCCTAAAATCTAATCTAAGTTTTGCAGACGACACAGTGTTTCTTCCGTCTGTTTCTTACCACATTGAGTCAATTGTTGAAATTGGTGTAGAAAAAGAAGGGATGTATCACCAACTTGTTAAAACAACTAGTAGAGATAAATTATCTCAAGGTGGCTCGAACTCAACTGTTAATAAAAGTGACAATAGTTCAAGCACTTCTAAATCCAAAGTTAAGAAAACAAACCCCAATAAAGCAAAAAGTAGACCTAAAGCAAGTGGCCTTTTAACTGGCATTAGTAGTGCATTTGGTGGGGATTATTTGGGATTAGTCAGTTGGGGAGGGGAATTCTTAGATCATATGTCAGAGCCTAGATATAATTATGATGTGAATTATATCTATGAAACAAAAACATCCGCTTCAACCACTTTTAGCAACACTATTCAAAATTCATGGAGTAGCTCCACTGAGCTTAATTCAGTTATAACTAAAGACCTCAAATATGATGTTAATAAAGGATTTATGAGGTTTACTGTTAATTTCTCTAATATCGGCGAGAGAACTTTTAAAATGCTAGAGCCGGAATTCGTTATATATCTTATATTGGGAGGTGGTAACAAAGTGTTTGTTGGAAAAACATCCCCAATAATGGGAAGCAATGATATAAAAACAATAGGTGTTAATGAAAGTGTTTCATTACCAGTACAAGTATCAGATTTAGATTTTACTAGTTTGATTGAGAGTTATCAGAATGCTGTAGGTATTGAGATTAAGCTCCAAGATCTCAAGGTCATGCATAAAGGTGAGAGTTTAGCTATAAGTGAGATTAAAGAACACTTCTTCAAGGAATATATTCAATTCGATTATTTTGATGGTCAAAAAAGAACTATCAGATATATCAAAGTTTCTCAAGATGGGATTAGTTTAGGAGATTTTTATGCTGTAGCTCTAAAGAAAAAATCTTTCTTAGTAAATAGTAATATTAATGAAATAAATGGAGCTACTCCTTATGTGCTGTCTATATCTAATAAAAAAAGTAACAAAGAGTTATTCTCAAATTTATCTAGTAATGAATCAAGACTTCAATGGAGGCGCTGGTTTTCTTCTGTTATAGATGATAATGGCCTTGTTTATGAGCCAACTATAGATAAGAAGGTTTATCCTGGCTACACTCTTAAACTTGGTTATTATGGGGCGAAGGATATTCTCCCTGCCGAACAATATGAACCTGTAGTATATGAAAAAAAAGATATGAACCTGACTAGCGGTAATAATATTTCTTTTCCTTTGAAGTTTGAGAAAGGTGATATCATAAAGTTTACTAATATACGTTTTAGTGATGAAGTATATATAAACAAAGTGAATATCAGCTTAGAAAAAATGTCACAGAAAGAAGTTGAGATAGAAAATCAAAAAGCTGCACAAATAGGAATAAAAGACATCGGTGGAGGTACATTCATAGTAAGTAACGATATAAATTTTGATGCCCCACTTCACAGTCATCACTTGTCAAAAGACCAACAACAAGCTTCAATTCAGTATAATTCTTACAGGATGAAAGTCAAAAGTGCTTCCTTAGCGGTAGTTAAACCTTCTGTATTCTTTGTTACTCCCCCAAAGATGAAACCTATGAAAGAAAAATATGCACATTTATTATTACGAAGTAAACAAGTTGAGCGTTTAAGTAGAATTTTTAATCATTACCGTGATATTGATTACCCTGAGAAGAATTTCAACATTTCTGTACTCTCTACTAATACCGATTTAAATAATGAAGACCTTTTCGGTCTTATACTTGAATCATCTAAACGACCAAATGAAAATTTAGATGATTTTTTATCACGCATGATAGAAGAAAAAAATATTTTGACTTATGAAGTATCTGAATCGATTCCTGAGGTCGATAACTATTGGAGCTTCCGCTTTCCAAAGAATACCCTTTATTCTTCAAACGTTCTTCTTCCAGCTGATAGTTCGGTTAATATCCCTAGTACGACAACTGGAGTTGTGTTGGGAGATGGCTATATGATTAGCCCTATTCGGGTTGAAAGTATGTTCCCAAATATGAGACCCATTAGTTTGCACCTCACCGATGAACGTGCGTTTCTGTATGTAAAAAACCTACCTTCAAGAATTATTTTTACTCATAAGCATGACACACAACCAATATCGCTCAAGGTCTCTGGGTATGAGATTCAAGCCGATATGAAAGTACTGCGGTACTAATATGTAAGTAGTGACTTGGCAAGCTTGGTCATGTAATTAGAATTCAATCTATGAGAAAATAAGTCAAATTGCGCGGCTTGAAATAAAGGCAATAAGTGGCAGCTAAAATTAGTACCCAACCGCATTATCCCCTTTCCTAGTATCATGACACTCTCCTAAAATATTCTGTATCGCCGCTATACGACCTAAATAGCTATATTTTTTCTCTTTGGCCAAATCAAACTTTGACTTCAGTAAAGCCGTTATTTCTGGGTGCTCCACCATATAACTTTGGTACTCTTCCATTTCAGATGTGCTAATAAGTAGGCGATATCTATACTTTATAAGTCTGTCATTTAACATAGCCTTAAACTCCTCATCAGGTATTAAGTTATTTCCAGCCTTCGGATTATCTAAATTATAAAAATGTTGTTTAAATTTTTCGGTATGGATATATCTAATTTTTTGTGTGTTTTTCTTACCAAGCTTTAGTAAATATCCATGATTAACAAGTCGATAAAGCTGTCGGTGGATAAAAACTCTTGCTTTAAAATCATTTTTCGTAGAACTATACAAACGAATATAGGTTTCAACTAGTTCAGTAACAGAAAAATTATCAATTCTTTTTTCCACTAAAAGTAAGTACATGGCTTCATTTAAATTTTTCATAATCAACGATGACCGATATTAAAGTTAAAAATCTCAAGCTTAGTATTCCTAAGTATACAACATTAGCATAAACTTAGAGAATCTAAGTATTGATATTGTGAATTAAGATGAATTCTTGGAAATTACGATTAACCCAGTCCCAGGCCGAATTAAACAGGCACGAGTCTCTAAGGGGATCTCTCAAAAAGAACTCGGCATTAGAATTGGGCTTGACCAAAGTTCTGCGAGTAGTCGTATGAACCACTATGAGAAAGGTAGGCATACCCCAGACATTCCAACCCTTAAAAGAATGGCGGATGAATTAGGAGTACCTTTAGCTTATTTTTTTTGTGAATCAGATAAAACAGCCGAGTTGATTTGCCTTATAGAAAACTTATCAGAAACAGATAAAAAGACCTTAATCCATAGACTTAAAGAAAGTAACAATCGTTAACCTAATAAAATCGATATACAATTGTTCTATTAATACCAATAATTTATTTTTGCTTTCCCTAAAGTCAACTAAACATTTAGGAGTTTAGTTGACTTTAGAAAGATTACCACGGCATATAACTGCAAAAAAATTGACTAACCAGCAGCTCTATTTAGCCCAAGGAAGGTGTATATCAGAACCTTTATTTGATGGGCCGTTCTTGCAACACTTTTTGTACTTCAAATTAGAACCGCATGGACATAATGAGTTGGGTGAAGTTTTACTCTGTGCTCTGTAGGGCTTCTGTTTTCTTTCTTCAATAATTTTTTGCATGCGTTCACCGAACTTTGATGCCTCAATTGCTACTTTCTTAGCGAGATCATTAAAATGAACTGTCATATAGTTTCTGCCAATAACACTTCCTTCAGATATAGACTTTTCTAAGTGTTCCTTTGCTTTTGAGTCATCTTTATTTATCAAAGCTCCTTTATGGTACTCTGAACCTAATATAGCTTCACAATCGGCATTACCTAACTCAATACCGCGTGAAAGAAAACTTAACGCTTTATCTATGTTAGAATCAGATGCAATTCCCTCAGAGTAATAATAAAATAAATACTTAAGAGCTAATGGCTCATCTTGACCTCCAGCTTTGTTTAGATAATTTATTGCAAGTTCATATTCACACACTGAATAATAATACGCACCTAAAAAAGCTTGCGCAGGAATATACCCTCGCTCTGCCGCTGCTTTAAGTCTATACACCGCTAATTTGTCATCAACACGATTATCTTTACGTAGAAATAATGACGCAAACCTAAAAAGAGCTTCTACATCGCCTTTATTTTGAATTATTTTCTCTTTATCGTTTAAGTTACAGCCAAGCTTAAACTGCAAGTCAAAATTTGCCGATATTCTACACGCTGAATCATAAAACTGGATTGCATGATTTTCGATGCCTTCGAGTTGTAAACCTATTAATTCTGACACAAAAATAGGTGAGTCTGCATGGATCTCATTATATATTGATTCACATATTACCCCAGCGTTGAGTTTTGTCTTGTAACAATCAGATACTAAAGCACTATAGATAAGGTCTTTATACTCTTGCTGTCCAGCTGGAACTTCTTCTATTTCTTTTGCTATAAAATGACCATTGATGCAAAAGTAAACGTTTTCAAGCACTGATATTAGACACTTCCTAGCTTCTACAGCTTTTTTTGCCAGCATTCGTTTCCTCTCTTTAATAAAGTTACTATCATTAAGGTTTTCATTGGAATAATGTACAGCTTTATTACCAAGTTTCCTTATTTGATGAAGCTGGTTTTTCAGAGGGTTACTAATGATCTGGTCTTCACTAAGATTTTTGATACGCTCTTGTAAGTTTTTGGCATCAGGTTCAAGGTGATTTCTTTTCTCAAGCATTGAAACTAATATTTCAACTATTTCTCTAAATTTTTGAAGAGCATAGTCAGGGTTTGCAGTTATAAACTCTAAAGCTGTGATATAAGACTCTTGGATTTCTTTCGAAAGCTTTAGACTAAGCACTAAATCTGTAATTTTTTCTTGCATATGAACTTATTCTTGATGTGAGTTAATTAAACCATAAAGTTTGAAAGCTCTTATTGAATGATATTCTTCCATTGCAAACATTACTTCAAACAATATCCTTATAGTGATTTATTAATGCTACGTTTTGTAAACACTTCTAGATACCCTAGAGGCTCTATGTACCTCTTTCGAAACTATAAATTTGTTGCTGAAGTATCTAAACAGTAAATCTTGAATTAAGTTAACTTGAAATAAACAGCCCACTTAAATTACATTTGGTCTATATTCTCTTTACGAGAAGCTACAGTAATCATACCAATAGAACTTTCACCCTTTCCTTTACTACTGTCCAAATTAATATGATGTTGATAACTATATATTAGAGAGGCCCTTAAAGCGTATGTGAAAGTCCCTTTTATTTCGTTCATGATTTCATTTACTCTTGCATGTATTAAATCAGCATTACTAGACTTGGATTCAGGAACTAATAAAAAGATATTCACAATAGCGAGCCCTTGTAGATTTAACTTTGTAGACTGCAATATTTCGTGCTGCTCAATTTGCTCTAGCTGACCGCTTGCTTCTTTCAGCTTGTTTCTAATTTTATTAGTAATAGTTGTAATATGGCCAAATAGCTTAACCCTACCAGCTTTTAACTCAATTAATTCAATATGTTCTTTGCCAATCAAAGCTAAATCTAGGCGGCCTTTACTGTTACCTCTATTGACTTGTATTTCTGCTGATGGAATATAACTAATCTTTTTTGCCGAATAAGCCTCAAAAGCTGCATGGTAAAACAATGGTGTAATTGAAATTTCTCTGCCAGATGTTGGTAACAAACAGCATGGAATTTTAGTATTTTCTATGTATGTTTCTTCAATTGTCTCCAGTACATTTTTGATTAGTGGTCTGATGTAACTCAGCTTTGAGTAGTTCGGTGCAGTTATCGTAATTATTCCGCTCATAAGCCTATCCTTCAAATTTGTTCTATCCATATATCACAGTGCTAAATTTAACATTACAGACATAGCCAGGTTTCACAGTGTGAAACCTATAAACCTACCCTATAGGTAAAATAACAATTTAGTGGAGGTCAATATGACTGTTATTTCTTTAGGCATTTTTATAACCATTTTTTCCATTGAGCCTCAAATGATTGAGCTCATTTACGAATACCTACTTTTACATGCAACATACCTTAAAGTATTTGTAGTATTACAAATTCAAGTTAAATGGAAGTTTCTTAGTTGTGAAATAAAAGTGTGCATAAATTAACCTGCACACATAACAAAATCTAGCTATGCGCTTAAATTTTAGTTAAATGTGCATTTTATAAGGGGTATAAATCAGCATCGCTTGAGCTTTTTAATTGGCCAAGACGGTAAAATAAAGCATTTATTTGATAAGTTTAAAACAAAAGACCACCATCAAGTGGTGTTGGATTACTTAAATTCATAACATTTAACGATAACCCCGAATATTAGTTCGGGGTTATTTCATTTTTTACTGGTTAACAATTACAACCCTAAATCAGCCATAAAGTCATCATCAGCATCGTCTACAACGCTAGTTTTAGCAGCATTTTCTTTCTCTGCTTTTTGTTTAGCTTCATTCGCAATGATGTCATCTGGGTCAACGGCTTCACTAATATCAAAGTCATGTAACTTTATGAACTCTGTTTTATCCATCGCAAGCTCTAGATAGAAAATATTTTGCTTCGCAGTGGTAAACGTCACTCTTCGTGCTTGCGGTCGGTCCATCGTGGTATCAACTGAAATTTGAACTTGTTTGTTGATTGCCATCATTTTAGGTTGATTTTGCGTTATAGATGTATGTAATTGCTCACGTACTTTGGAAGTGAAATCACCTACAATTTGGTTCATTAGTTCACCAAGCACGTTTGAAACATCATCTGATAAATGACTATGCGCAATTTCTTCTTCTGGCATACCCATACTACGCATATAGTCATGGTAAATTTCCATCGCTGCTTGCGAGGTGAAATTTGTAATTACCAGGCCTGTAAAACCACCATCAAATAACACAAAGCAGCCTATGTCAGGTCGCATACATGTTCGCGTTATTTTTTGTACCATCGCTGAATAGCTAATACTATTACCACTTGCTGATGACAATACACCAGTCACTGAATGGCATAATGTTGCCAATATATCATCAGTGCTAATTACTTTACTTTTCGCCATTGAACTTCTCTTTTTATACTTGTTACCTAATATTCTAGCCAAGCTACTGAAATTATCACTGACTATCCAGTATAAAATGTTAAAATAGCGCTATTATTTTCAAATGAGACTGTTTGTGTGACTGTAAAAGACAGTATTTATGCCACAGAGCAAGCGGTTAAAGATTTTAGCTTTGACCAAAACGTCGTAGAAGTTTTCCCTGATATGATCCAGCGTTCGGTGCCGGGTTACGCTACTATTGTCAGTACTATGGGCAAACTAGCTGGGGAATATGCGCAAAGTAACTCTAATTTGTATGACCTTGGTTGTTCATTAGGTGCCGTTACCCTGAGCATGCGCCGAAATATTCGTACAGATAACTGCCACATTATCGCTGTAGATAATTCAGAGGCCATGGTTGAGCGTTGCAAGCTTCATCTGCAAGGGTTTCGTTCTGAAGTGCCAGTAACGGTAACGCTTGGTGATATAAATGAGCTACAAATTCAAAACGCATCCGTTGTAGCAATGAATTTTACCTTGCAATTTATTCCCCCTGCACAACGCCATGCAGTGCTTGAAAAAATTTACGCTAATTTAAAACCAGGCGGTGTTCTGTTACTGAGTGAAAAAGTTAAAGGTGAAAATGAGCAATGTGATAATTTGTTGATTGATTTACATCACGATTTTAAACGTCACAATGGCTATTCAGAATTAGAAATAAGCCAAAAACGTACGGCTATTGAAAATGTAATGCGCCCAGATACATTAAGCGAGCATTACTCTCGATTAAAAGAGATTGGCTTTAGCCAAACTCAAGTATGGTACCAATGTTTTAACTTTTGCTCATTAGTTGCAATAAAGTAATTTAGGAAATATGTAATGTCTTCATGGTTTAACCAATTTTATGCTGCAATTGCACAAACACCTCTTAGCCACTGGCTCGAAACGCTTCCAAGTCAATTAAAGCACTGGCAAAATGAAGCCAGCCATGGTGACTTACCCAAATGGCAAAAAGTGTTAAAAAACTTACCAGAAGTTCACACTAAGCACGTAAATATCACTGATAAAGTTGAAATTGGTGCGCCAGGGGAAATGACTGAAGGTGAGCAAAAGCAAACTACACACTTATTGAAACGTATGATGCCGTGGCGTAAAGGCCCATTTAGCGTGCACTCAATAGAGATTGATACCGAGTGGCGCAGCGATTGGAAGTGGGACAGATTGTTACCCCATATTGAACCGCTTAAAGGCCGCACTGTATTAGATATTGGCTGTGGTTCAGGCTATCACTTGTGGAGAATGCGTGGAGAAGGCGCTGAGTTTGTGGTTGGAATAGACCCGTCTGATTTATTTTTGTGTCAATTTCAAGCCATTAAACATTTCAACCCTGATGAAAATGTTCATTTACTACCGCTAGGTGTTGAAGCCCTTCCAGAGTTGAAGGCATTTGACACCGTTTTTTCAATGGGCGTGCTTTATCACCGCCGATCACCAATAGACTTTTTAGCGCAATTAAAAGCACAACTGCGTCCTGGTGGTGAGTTAGTCCTTGAGACACTCGTTATCGAAGGTGATGAAAATACAGTTTTGGTACCAACTGACAGATACGCTAAAATGCGAAATGTATGGTTTATTCCAAGTACGGATGCATTAAAACTATGGATGGAACGCGTTGGTTTTAAAAATGTACAAGTAAAAGACTGTGCAATCACTACACTTGAAGAACAACGTAAATCAGATTGGATGGAAAACGAATCACTGATCGACTTTTTAGACCCTGACGATACCAGCAAAACAATTGAAGGTTACCCTGCACCACTGCGTGCAATTTTAACTGCAAAGGCTTAGACTTCGGCAATTTTTTAATTACTGCACTTTAGCGTCGTGGCAATCACCGACGCTAAAACACTACCCTATAAACCATTTCTTAGTGCCATTCTCTCATTATGCGGACAACTGTCCTTGTCAAGGATGTTAAAGTTATATTTGCGCTAGCCGCGCCTTCGCAATTGTTGTAAAATACGCGCGTTTCTAAGCATACACATGCAAAACCATGCAACTTTTTTGAGGAAATCCTGTGAGCGAACAAAAACAGTCTCTAAGTTATAAAGACGCGGGCGTAGATATCGATGCCGGTAACGCACTTGTTGAGCGTATTAAAGGCGTAGTTAAAAAAACCCGTCGTCCTGAAGTTATGGGCGGAATTGGTGGTTTTGGCGCACTGTGCGAAATTCCTGAAGGTTACAAGCAACCAGTTTTAGTTGCAGGCACCGATGGCGTAGGTACTAAATTACGCTTAGCTATCGATCTTAAAAAGCACGATACTGTTGGCATCGACTTAGTTGCAATGTGTGTGAATGACCTTATCGTTCAAGGTGCAGAACCATTATTTTTCTTAGATTACTACGCAACGGGCAAACTTGATGTTGATACAGCGGCAGATGTTGTAACTGGCATTGGTAAAGGCTGTGAGCTTTCTGGCTGTGCTTTGATTGGTGGTGAAACTGCTGAAATGCCAGGTATGTACGAAGGTGAAGATTACGACATGGCTGGCTTTTGTACTGGCGTTGTTGAAAAAGCAAACATTATTGATGGCACTAAAGTAGCCGCAGGCGACCAGCTAATTGCACTTGCATCAAGTGGCCCTCACTCAAATGGCTTTTCGTTAATTCGTAAAGTACTTGAAGTGTCAAACGCTGATACTAACGCTGAATTTGAAGGTAAAACACTAGGCGAAACATTGCTTGAACCTACACGTATTTACGTTAAACAGTTGCTTGAATTGTTTAAGCAAGTAGATGTGCATGCCCTTTCTCACATCACCGGAGGTGGTTTTTGGGAAAATATCCCACGTGTATTACCTGAATCTGCGAAAGCTGTTGTTAAAGGTGATAGCTGGCAGTGGCCGGGTATCTTTAACTGGTTACAAGAAAACGGTAACATCACGACCCACGAAATGTACCGCACATTTAACTGTGGTGTAGGTATGGTTTTAGTGGTTCCTGCCGACAAACTTGAGCAAAGCTTAAGCATCTTAAAAGAGCTTGGTGAAGATGCATGGCACCTTGGTGAAATTCAAGATGCTAAAGCAGGTGAAGAACAAGTAGAGATCCTAGGCGGCCGTGATTAATGGCCCCTTCTCGTCTAGTAGTCTTAATTTCAGGTAGTGGCTCAAATTTACAAGCCATCATTGATGCCTGTAATAATGGCGAGATAAACGCAAACATAGCGGCTGTCATTAGTAATAAAGCAGACGCTTATGGCCTTGAGCGAGCAAAACAAGCTGGCATTGCAACCGCAGTGCTCAGCCATAAAGATTTTGACTCGCGCGAAGCCTATGATGCTAAATTAATGAACGTTATTGACTCTTTTACACCAAACTTAGTTGTATTAGCTGGTTTTATGCGTATTCTTACTCCTAGCTTAGTGCAAAAATTTAAAGGAAAAATGTTGAACATTCATCCTTCTTTGTTGCCTAAGTATCAGGGTCTGAATACCCACCAAAGAGCAATTGATGCAAAAGATGACGTTCATGGCGTAAGTGTGCACTTTGTTACTGAAGAATTGGACGGTGGCCCCGTTATTCTTCAAGCCAAAGTTCCCGTGTTAGCAGATGATACAGCTGACACATTAGCAAAACGTGTACATGCTCAAGAGCATATAATCTATCCTTTGGTGGTCAAATGGTTCAGTGAACAACGACTTACGATGGAAGCAGATTATGCAGTTCTTGATAAAAAACAACTCCCAGTGCACGGCGCAGACTACCCACAATAAAAAAGCAAGCGCCCTACTACTTTGTGCGGGCGCTTTACTTCCTACCAGCTTACTTGCCAATGAGCTCACTCAATTTGAAGCAAAGTATGACATTTTGCGACAAGGTGAAAACCATGGTGAAGGCATTAGAACATTGAAAAAACTCGTCGATAATAACTATCAAGTGAGTTATCACAGCGATATTGAGTGGATGATTTTTTCTGACTCACGCAAAGAAACCTCTGTATTTAGTCTAAAAGGCACCCAAGTATCGCCTGTCAATTATACAATGGTACGTAAAGGCACAGGGCCTGATAAAAAATACACACTCCAATTCAATAACAACAAAAAGTTAGTAAAGAGCAGCGAAAGTAAATATCCTATTGAATGCGAGTGGACAGATAAATTCCAAGATTCTATCTCATATCAAGTACAAGTTCGTGAAGAGCTCAAAATGGGTAAAACTAATTTTTCATACCCATTGGTAGATAAGAAAGGGAATTGCCGCGATTACAATTTTGAAGTGGTCGGTAAAGAAATGATTTCACTGCCAATCGGCAACATTGAAGCGATTAAAGTGAAACGTCTTTATGACAACGATAAGCGCCAGGCATTGGCCTGGTTTGCACCAGAAATGGACTACATGTTAGTAAGAATGTGGAAAGGCGAAAAAGGGGTAGAGCAATTTGAAGTTCAAATGAAATCTTTCACCGTAACCAGTCCAGCTACATCACCCCAAGAAGCAAAAAGCGAAACGGCACCAGAATAAATTGAGTTCAAAATCGAAGAGCCCAAGTGGATATTCATAATTTGGGCTTTTCACTTTTAATTCTTATTCTCTTTATTAATTTAAAGCGCTAAGTTGGGTTTCGTTTCACTTTACCCAGCCTACATACACTAAATTAGCTCACCCATTTTAAATAACGCGAACTCACCCGGCTCCATTTTTTGCCAGCGCTCATCATTAGTCAAAGGTCTTGTCGCAATCACTGTTACCACATCATTGGGCGTCGTTTCTTTTTGAAAATCTACCACCATATCGGCATCAATCAGCGTTGCTTTGCCAAATGGAGCCCTACGCGTGATCCAATGCAAGTTATTAGTACAATACGCTAATACATATACCCCATCAGTAAGCAGCATATTAAATACGCCCTTTTCACGAAGAGTATGCGAAAGTTTTGCCGCATAACGAAACACCGACGCCATGTTAGACGGGCGTGTGGGGTACTTTTCACGGATTTTGTCGAGTAGCCAACAAAAAGCCAACTCACTGTCTGTATTGCCTACAGGGCGATAATATGTGGGTTTCAAATCATGATAGTTCGATAGTTGACCATTATGAGCATAAGTTATTTCACGCCCCCACAGCTCACGAGTAAATGGGTGTGTATTTTCAAGACATACTCGGCCACGGTTACCTTGGCGGATATGGCTGATGACTGAAACACTTTTGATCGGGTAAGCTTTTACTAATTTCGCTATTTCTGACTGGCAACTGGGTTCTGGATCTTTAAATGTACGACACCCTTTTCCTTCATAAAACGTTATCCCCCAGCCATCTTTGTGCGGCCCCGTATTACCACCTCGCTCAAGAAGACCTGAAAAGCTAAAACAAATATCTGTCGGCACATTCGCCGACATGCCAAGCAACTCACACATAAAATATATAAACCTTTAAAAATAAGTGGTTATAAAATTAACTGAAATTAAAAACCGATTAAGGTCACAGTTTTGGTCACTGTTTGGTTTTTCTAAGGGAAAAATTCAATTATTTTTAACTCAATACTGACATTGTTAAACAACATTTCGACAAAGGCAATCTGTTATACCGTTTTCAATGAACAAAATACCAAATTCAATATACGTTTTTAATTTCAGTTTTGTTTTTAATTAAACTATTGTTTTATATTGCTTTTGTTACCTTCATTAAAATGCTCTTTGATCTTTGAAACCTCACGTAAACTAGGTAAGTTGTTGTTTAATGGTTTTATTATTTTTAATTTCTTATTAATTACAGGCTGTTAAACTGAAAAATAGTGAAATTAACTTCGATCTTTTCAGATCTTTGATCTGGTAAGAGCCTTATATATGGCGCTGGCTGGCGGTTTAAATGAAGCATTTAAAAACTGAAAAAAAATAACGATAAAGAGCGCGCAGGAGGGTGAGGAAGAGTGCGGATTCCGTGAGAAAGTTTTTGTATGGCGCTATTTTCCGTGGCTGAAAGTGTTGTGGCCAACATAGACGCTAATAACTTTACTGCAGCGAGTGGCGGGCACTAAAAAGCCCAGCGGGTTGCTGGGCTTGTTTGGGTGGCTTTGGTGCTATTTGGTTATTGGGTCTAGCCTGCTTTTTTGCCCGTCGGCTTCTGATGCTTTGCCGCTGAAGTCTCCGGCTTGTTCTGGTGGTGCTGTTTTGGCAGGGCCTGCGGTAACGCCCGGGTGTGTATGAGTTGCACAAACATTTGCTAGTGCGCTGACTGTTGCCATTAATTCTGATAATAATTTGAGTACGTTCTCGCCGTCGCTGCCTATCCATGTTTTTGGGCTTTTATGCTCTTGCTCTGCACTTGCTGTTACTTTTTGGGTTTCACATTCTAGCTGTGCCAGCTCTGTTGCTATTACTTTGCGGGTTTTGCATTCAAGCTGTGCTAGGTCGCCAATGATGTCATTGAGTGACTTATCTGTTTTGTTTTCAAAGTTGCCTTGATCATCAATGTACTGATAAACACCCTCGCGTACTTGTGTACGGGTTTCACCTTCTTTGATGGCGGGAAGGTCCCAGCCAAATGGTAGTACTGTTCTGATAAATGGCTTATCAGCTCTGCCATAGGCAAAGCCAATTTCAACTATGCTATCAATAGCCGGCGGTTCTAATCGGCCTGCTTTATTACCCGCACCTGGTAACGGGAGCGGCACGGCTTGAAGTGGTTTTGATTTGGTATCTGTGCCGTTTTCGTCAATGAGTTGCACGTCGACTGCATAGCGCGGGTAAAATGGGTCGCTGCCGCGTTCGCCGTCTTCGGTGGGTAGCTCTGGCAATGCAACTACTCTGCCCCAGCGTGGTAAATGTAATTGGCCTGTTAGTTCGGGGAATAGCTTGCGTATGATTCTATGAATTGCTTTTTCCATGATCACCAACTTATTTGCATGTTAGTGCCTTTGAACTCAACGGCGGTTATGCGTTCATCATTAGCGGTTACGTTTGGGCGCACCATTGGGGCGGCTGGCATTGTGGCGGTTTTGCCTGCTTGATGATCAGTCATTAGACCGATAGCGATTTTTACTGGTTTATCTGCCCAAAATGAGTCGGCATAACTGCCCACGTAAACTTTACCGTTGCCTTGTTGATACCACACAAAATCATCAATCTTAAACGCGCGGCCGATGTTGTTTAGCATGGCATAGCCTGAGCAATCAGAGTAAAAGCATGGTATTGCAGTATCGGCATAGCCAGCGCTTGGTATTACAAACTCAATACCTGTTTGAGATGTGATTTCGTCAAGCACTTGGCGCATAGTTGGGTGGCGCAGCATTACACTTAAATTATACGCGAGTGATGCGGACCACTCGCGGCAAAATAGCGTGTACCAGCCATTAACCGACGGCATTGCACGTTCAACATAGCCACTAAAAACACGGTCAACCACATCGCCCCAGCCAAGATCAACTTTAACCTGTGCAAGCATATCTGCTTTTTGATTAACGGTGATTTGGCATGTACCAGGCGTTGATGATTGCAGTACAACCCAATGGTCTTTCATATCAACTTTTTCATCGTTGATATAAGCGCGGGCAATAAAACGAGCGTTTGGGGTTGTCATTATGCGGTTCTCAACTTTGCAAAGTTATCGGTTAGATGCTGGTTAATATTCGCATATTGAACACCACTATCACCGCCTTGCACATTGGCCGATACATCGGGTGAACGTTCTTCAACCTTTTGCGGCACTGAACGGTATTCAGCAAGCGTAAAACTAACCGCCCATTGCCGCGTGATTTCTTGCTCGACCGCTTCAATTTTGCTACTAAAGCGCACTTGTTTAACACCCAGCGCCGTGGCCGTTTGGTTGCTAATGCGATAAATAACCCGGGCACCGCTTTCGGTTGCTTCAGCCATAGTAAACAAATCAGCTAATAGCTCGCCTTGTTTGAATGGCAATAAACCAGACACCGTCAGCATTTTAGCCTTAGTGCCTGTTTCTGCGGTGTCAGTGTTTGAGGTTTGCCCGCTGGCATCTTCACTGGCAAGCTCTTGGCTTGCCGTAATGCGCAATGATTTAAGAGCGATTGATGTAGAATTAAGGTTAAGCATAATATTCCTTAACACGTAAAATTAAGTATTCAATATGCCAACACTAACAACTTGCCATTTTTTTGACTCAGACGAATAGAGAATTGTTAAGCCTGAATACGATGCGGGTAATGATCCTACAGATACCGAACCACCTGGTATTTTAAAATTTTCAGAATCTACAAGCTCTGTGTTATATGCAGTTCCAATAATATGCAGTATAGCCCCGTCACCAGGAGGAGTTCCGGGATACACTCCTTGGACGCTGCCTATTTTACACCCATAGTGGTTCTGTGCGGCCCCATAGATTTCAATAGTACTATTCTTTCCTGTCAAGCTCAGTGCAATGTTTTGACCGTTTGATGATATAACCTGTTTATTCCTTCCGTAGTCTTCGCCAACTAAATCACCATTAGCGTTTACCATAATAGTGTTCGGTTCTTTTACTAACCTTGCACCATCTCGTAAGATCAATGGTTCCATAACTTCAGACTTCGCCGCAGGAGTAATAAACGATTTTGATCCTAATAGCCTACACAACCCCCCGAATAAAGTTATTCCTCTTGACCAATTACTAGAAGATAACTTTAAATCCGCCCCACGCCCTGTAATACTTCCGGAAATTTCACAAAATGAACCTGAAAATGTAGAATTATCTAACTTTAAAGCTCCTTTTATTTTTACTTTATTAGTTTCACTACCAGCACATTGAAGCTGCCCCCCGGTCGCAATCGTCGATACACCGTTTATTTCAGCACCATAAGCTAGTTGTAAAAACCCCGTTACAGTGATTTTACTTACTTTTGTTAAACTACCAGCTAAAGATGCCCCTGATGTGGGGTAGACTACAACATCTTGAACACTACATTTAACTACTTCAGAATCAATTAATTCAGCCCAGCCGCCAGCTTCGCAAACCAACCCCAACTTGGAAATTCCCTCGCCACTTAGTTTGACATTTCGGCAATGTACATATGCTGATCGATGTGAAGTTATCAAAGTCTCTGCACCACTCTCATCGGGCTTTATTGAAAGATCTTGAATAGCGATCTCAGTCCCTGAGCAGTAGACACCAAAAGGGTAACCCCTATTTTTTGATGGCTCGATAATAGTACTCTCTACTCCCGCTCCTTTTATTACTATCATCCCAACCAAATCATCTCCTGATTGCGCTGCTCTTCTCGAGATATATCTACCTTGTGGGTATATGACAGCTGGTCTTGGCATTTCACCTGGCATTCTTGAAGATTCTTTATATACACCTTCTGCGAGATTTATTGTCTGTTGATATCCGACGATGTCGGGTAATGAATCAAGCGCAAACTGTGGTGTTTTAGCTGGCCTTTCTATTGATATGCCATGTGAAAATGCATCAATTCCGTTAACTGGGTCTACGTACCAATCAACATTTTTTGACGCTTTCATAGCTATATTTATCTTACTCTTTTGTGCTGTTAATACTTTAATTTTTTCAATGGAAGCTAACATATACATGATGCCATTTATAAATATATTTCCTTTTATTAAATCTATACTGTCTAATGTTCCATCTGATTTTGTACAGTTATCAAGATTAAAAACTTTAATCTTGCCTTCATGATATAGCCTTACAGCTTCGGTTCCTTCAGGCACAAAATTACCTGCTTTTATATAACTACCAACTCCTGGATACACCCTTGATTCATTCCATTCATCAGTAACACTATTTCCTATTTCTTTGACGAATTCTTTATCCGCATTTTCACTATCTGGCCGTAAATCTTCAATTGTATCGAATGCCGTTATTTCAGCTAATTTATTAACGTAATGTTTGATGCCAGCTGCATCGGTGTAATCATCTATTTCAGTATCACTCACAGTAAACATTAATGAAGGTGACCACATACTGTTTGCATCGCCTTCAAACCAGGCATCTACATAAACAAATTGAGGGTAACTTTCTACGTTAAAAATATGCTCGTTCTCAAGCTCTACACGTAGGCCGCTCACGTAACCCACACCTGGTAATATTTTAAATGTGTTTACCGTTTCTCTTGGCTCTACTTTAAAACCGTCATCAATAAACCAGTCTTTGCCATTCATATCTTTTGCAAGCTGCTGGGTTAACTTATCCATACCTTGCAAGCGGGCGGTAAAGTCTAGTTGCCATGTCTCGGGTGCTACATCAATACCAGTTAGGTCGGCAATGCCTGAGTACTCAATACCAAAGTTACGGTTTAGGGTATTACCTGCAACACCTGCGGCAGTAGCGGTTTTTGGCGTTGTTGGTACATGGTTAATTGCAACTAAGGTATCGTTAATTGATGAATACAAACCAACCCAGTTAAATTCAAATGGGCCTGTTATGCTGTCGAGCACTGTAGAGTAAACAACTACGTTGTCGTTTATGCGGCCAACCTGTTGCACAATTTGTTGATGCACTACGTGATCGGTTGGTAAGCCTTCTTCACGGTTGATTGGGTCGGTTGGGTCTTGCTCTGGCACGTTTGCAAAAATAAACGTGTCTATGTCTAGTTGCTCATTAGCTTGTGCTTTAGCAGCAAAAAGTTTTTCACCTGCAATTGTAATTATTGAAGCCATGTTAATTCCTCTCGTTAGCTAATAAGCTGTTATTTGTTGCAATAATAAAATGTGATTCGTTGTCCATTACCGCTAAGCCTAGTTTTGGTCTCATGTCGTCGCTGTATCTTGCAAAGCCCGTTAGGCTATCAAGCGAAAAGTCATTAGGCGGTGCAACAAGCGGCATGCTAGCAATAGTGCCGTATTCATAACGGCGGGTTGTTCGCCCGTACTGCCTGCAAATGTAATCAATTAGCTTGTTTCTCTCTGCTAAATCAGAGTCAAGCAGTTGCAGGCTTATTACATCCCAATCAGTTTCACTTACTCGTTCGTCTATGGTGATCCACGGTGTGCCGAGTTTTTCAAACATGTAATACCAGCCGCTTTTTGTGCCTGCGCCTTTGGCAAATTGCAGGGCGAACTTAACGCGGATGCGGTAGGTTTGTTCGGTTTCGTTGGGTATTTGGGTTATGTCGCGTTCCCATGCTAGTAAGTGCACTAGCTCAAGCTCGGCGGTCATTGGGTCAAGCTGTTTTGCAGGCCATGCGAGCATGTCACTTACGCGCTGCCAAAATAGCACGGCGCCTTGGCGTAGTTTGTCTAGCTCGCTGTTTGGTCGGGCTAGCCAGTATTTGAGTTTTGTTATTTCGTGCCAATCAATGTTCATACATCGTTACCGTTTTCAATGGTGAGTGCGGTTAGGCGTGGCACGTTGTTTTGACTTGTAATGTCGGTTTGTTGCCAACTTAGTGAGTCGATTCCTGCAAACTCTTTGTGTAGCTCTTGGCCTAAGCGGCTAAAGCTAAAACGGCTATTTGGTTTGGTGCGGGTTACTGTGTAATCGTTGTTTTCTCTAAACGCGCTGCGGATAAAGTTTTCAATGTTGGCAAGTAGCGCGGTGACCTCTTCATCAAGCAAGTAAACATGTGGGTAAACCGTCAGGCCTACGCTTACATCAACACCTGGCATGGCAAGTACGAGTAAATCATCGCCGTGGCCGTGATAGCCTTTTGCCATAATGTAGGTGTTTAAGTCTTCAATTAGTGTCTCACTTGGTACGCCTGTGTCTAACAAAATAAAGGCGTTTGCTGTGCCTGGACCACGTGGGGCGTCGTGTTCAAAATAAATGTTATCGGTGTCTAGGCCGCTGCGTTCTGTGAGCATGGCACGGTAAACGGCGTCAATGTGCCAAGGGGCTGCGGCGGTAAATGCGTTGCGGGTGCGTAGCTTTAAATCTTGGTTAGATTCTGCATCAGCGCCAAGTACGTCTATCCAGTCTTCATCGTTAATGGCGCTACCAATACCAGTGATCGCTTCTGGTAAAATATGGTAATAGCCTGCGCCTAAGTTATATGCCGCGCCTGCGTTTTCGGCAATTACTGCAACTAATACGCTGGCTTGGTTTTCTGGCAATATTACGTCATCAACGGTGAGCACACGGTAAACCGTGCCGTTTATAGCATCGGTTTGTATTACGGTGCCTGCGCTAATTAATAAGCTTGGGCCAGTACTGGCCGCGCGGTTAAAACGTACTTTGCCTTGGGTGCGTTCTTCGCTTTTACGGGTTAAGTCGTGCTCCCATGCTTTTGCTTCAATAAAGTCGCTGTCTGTTGCTGTTTGCAAAAATAAATTAGGGAGTATTTTCTCAATTAATACTTTGTTGACTACCCAATTAGCCGGCTTTGCTACTACAGCCGTAACAACACGCCAAAACGGTGAATAAGGCGAGTCGTTCGCAATTAAACCGCCTTCGGTTTCTACGTCTTGTTTAAATAAAACCTTCCAGCCTTCCTCAGTTGTAGGAATGCCTGCTTTTTCTACAATACGTTTAAAATCAATTGTTGGTGTTTCATCAGCCATTATTCTACCCCTGTGATCAACGATGATATTTCACCGAATTCTATTGTTTGGGCAAATACCCACCATTGGCCTTTGTTGATTTCGTTTTGCTCAACTTTTACGGTGCCTGGCATAATGCGCACATCGTCTTCAACCAGTAGTTTGATTTTGGTTTGGGTGTCTTGGGTTACGCCCGTTCCGCGGTCGCTTACTAATAAATTTGCAAGTCCGGTGTCTAAAATTGCGTGCACTATGTCTTGGGCAATTACGTCACGATCGGTTAAGTACGTGGGGTTGTTGCCTGCGTCTAGCACTACATCACCGTTTTTAATGTGTAAATCGCGGTAAATACTCATGAGTGCATCTCAACTAGGTTTGCAAAGTTGGTTTCGCCTTTGGCTGGGTAAACATTCACGGTGCCTACATGGGTTGATTTTTGTTGATTGGCGTTACTAATTTGCTGCGTGATGCCGCCGCGCTCAACACGGCTTTGTACTGGGGCAATGGCCGCAACGCTTGGAATACTGGTACTTTGTATTTTGTTGGCATCAAGGGCGATGTTAGATGCTAAGTTTGCTGTGTTGACGTTGGCTTCAATATCAACACCGGGGATCATATTTAGCTTATCTATAATCCAATCCATAGTGTCGTTAAATACGCTTTTAATACCGCCCCATACGGTATTAAAAATACCCGCAATGGCTTTAACCCAACCCCATTCGCTCATGGTGGCTTTTAGGTCATCCCAGTAATAAATTAGCGCGCCCACGGCTACAACGGCGGCGGCAATACCCGCAACAATTAAACCAATGGGGTTGGCGTACATTGCTATATTAAGCGCCAGCATTGCGCCTTTTAAAAAGGTGATCCCACTGGCTAATGCTGTGTTTATACCTGCCCACACCATTGCCCCCACGCCCCAAGCAACCATGGCCATTTTGCCCGCGCCCATCATAAGCGTGAATAAACCGCCCGCCGCAACAAGGCCGAGTAAAGCAACGGCACCAAAGCCAATCCATTGCGTTAACGTTGGGAACTGTTCGGTAAACCACACAACATCGGTTCCCGCATCGGCAATAATGCCTACAAAGTTATTAAATACGGGCAATATAGCCGAGCCCCACGCGGCACGTATTACGTACCAGCTTTGTGCTAATCTCTCGCTTTGGTCGGTCATGGCCATCGCCATTTCTTCGGCTTTTTGCATGCCTGTCACTTGGCCGAGTGAGTCAATTGATTGATTTAGGCCGTTGATGTCGGTTAATAATAATTTAACGGTAGCTGCGGCATTTTTAGAGCCAAATGCTTTTGCTAGCTGATCGCCTTCGGCTACGTCGATGGTTTCGCCAAACTTGCCTTTAATTTGGTTTAGTATGTCGACCATTGGCAGCATTGCGCCTTGGCTATCGGTAAAAGTTAGGTTTAATGCGTCTTGCGCTTTACCAACACCTGCTAAGAACGCGGCGTATTTTGTGCCCGACTCACTGCCCGACATGGTTGCTTGCAATGTACCAAGAATCGCCATTTGTTCATTCATGGCAATGCCTGCGCTCGTACCTTCAGCACCGATAGACGTAAATGCCGCTGACATTTCAGTGCCGGTGGTTTTAAATGCTTGTACTGCGGTTGCTGTCATGCCAGTAACTTGCTCTACCCAGTCACTTTTGCCCATATCGTTGGCTTGGTTTTTAAATATGCCATACATGGTGCCCATGTAATTAGTGATGGTGGCGGCATCTGATTTAGTGGCGGCGGCTAGTACGTTGCTCGACATAGTAAACGCTGATAAGTCAGCATCGTTAAGCCCTGCAATGGCACTTTGTATGTCGTAACTTGAGCCCACAAACCCTGTTGCCGATTTACCGTATTTAAGAGCGTATTCGTAAGAGCTATCTGTAAGTTGTTTTAATGCAGATTCACGCACACCAAGCGATTTAACCTCGCCTAACACACGGTCCATTTCAATGGCTGGCATAAGTGCGTTTTGTAATGCATAACCGCTGGCAGCAATGCCCGCAACGCCTGACGCCATTTTCATGGTGCCCGCTTGGTAGTCATTAGTTAACCCATTTAGGCTGTGGCTTATTTTGGCGATCGGTTTAGTGATCTGGTCAATAAGCCCAACTTGGAACATTAACTGCTGCGGTAAACTCATTACTTGCCCCCAAAGGCTTTGCTAACAGCGTTAGCGGTTATGTTTTCTAAATCTTCGCGCTGGCGGTTGTACAACCAGCTCGCGCGGGCAATGTTGTATTCGCTGTCATCTTCGTGTGGTAGCAAGTAACGGCGAATAATCAGTTGCTGTTCAAGCGGGTTGTTTTCTATTGCATCAACCAGCGCCGCTATTTTTTTACGCTGATCTCAATTGCTGGGGCAAACTCTTGTTGTAGCAAACCACTAATTTGCATTGCTGCACCTGGGGAGCTTTCAAGCACTTTACGCAGCTCGTCTTTATCGCTTTCAACAACTGAGCGCATTACAAAGTTATGCGATGGTGCTACTTTGTTGTTTGGCATAATGTCGTTTAGGTAACCGTTATAATTTTCGGTGGTTACGTCAAAACTCAGTTCTTTACCCGCGATTGTTAACGTAATTTTCTTGTTCATGCTGAATCCTTAGATTTGGTTATTAGCTTTTCAATTGTTTCAAATCCGTCTTTCATTTGGCGTTCCATGCGATCGGTTAATTTGTCAAAATCGGTTTTAGTGGCGTAGGTTTCGGCCACATGGGTTTTATGGTCGCTCAACTCTTTTGCCGTCGCTTTATGAGCGTTGAACAAGCTCACTAACAGCGGCACTAATACAGTGAGTACTAAACTAATAAAGGCGATTGCCACCATTAACCACGTTGCTACTTCTGTCACTTTGCTACTCCTTTAATTTTTTCGACTGTCCTTAAGCTTGCTAGGCCAAGTAATGCGAGTGTTAATTCCATCATCACATCTGTTGGCAGTTCTGGCGTTCCTGCTTCTGGCATGATCCATTGCAAAATTGGGTTAATTAAAAAGGTGAACAAAAAGCCAAAGCCGCACACCCACAGTAAAAATGGCCGTGCACCTGCGACAAATGTTGAACGGTGCTGGGCTGCATGGGTATTTGCTAGCGCTTGCATTAGCAGAGGCTTTTGCTTAATTTCTGCTAAATCGTTGCTTAACTGCTGGCGTTCTTCGTCTGATGTGAATAACGCGTCGCCCGCTTTGCCAATCGCTTCAATTGGGTTGCCACCCACTAAACTTGAAAACCAGCCCATGATCAGTGCCTCGCTTTTTGTAAATAACGTGCTTCACGCCAGCGGCGCGTTGTGTATCGGTCGCCAAAATCAACCAGTTCATCAATCATGGCTTGGGTATTTTGAGTAATGGCCGTACGCCAAAAGTTAGGGCAACGCTTTGCTAAATTGCCGTATTGGAATGCTACCGATGCAATCACGGTTTGCATGGGTTCTGGCAGTTGTTCAAACTTAATAGTTGAATGCTTGTTGTACTTTTCAGCTACGCGAGTAACTGACTCAGACTTGACGCACTGATCAATCAACTGCGCTTCATCTTCAGTAACTTTTAACGGCATTAGCTTAAGCATCATTTCTGCGTGTTCGCCGTGTTGCTCGCAATACGGTAATAACTTATCAATTAACGCAGGCTGCGCAGGGAACATGCGGTTCAAGTCTTCGCGTGATCGCTGGCCAATATCAAAGCCGGTGGCTATGGTTACCCCAGATTTAGAGTTAGCCGCATCGGGCACATAGCCGTTTAGCTGCGCGCCGCCTTCTAGTTCTGAAATAAAGCTGTAATTCACTTTGATATTGTTCATTTTGCTACTCGCTTAACGATTGGCACGGTACACAGCGCTGCACACCTTTTATGGCTTTTTGCCGCGCTTTGGGTATTGGGTCGCCGCAATCAATGCATTCCGTTGCACTGATAACGCGGCTGTTTTTAAGTCCTTTTAGGCGCTGATCAATAAACCGCTGATCGGCGCGTTCCTGTGCAATAACTAGGTGGTCTAGATCATCCATTTACTAACTACCTTATTGCACTATGTTTTCAATTTCTTCGGGGCGCAGGTATGGCACACCGTTAATTTTGACAAAGTCAGGATCGGTTACATCAAACGGAATTTTAAACAGGCTGGCTTGCCCGCCTTTTTTGTCGATGTCTAAAATGTCGCTGAGCTTAATGCGGCAACCAAAGGCTTCGACTTTCATTTCGTCTTTGCTGGTTTTGGCATAAAACATAATGTCGAAGGTGTCCATTGCCCGCCAAGCGCCTGCACTTTTTGCAGCGTCTGACACTAACGCAAAGTTGCTGGCGTTAACTGACAGCTCACCATTTGCCGATACATCACCGTCTACAAAGCCATCTGGCACACCGCCTGACTGGCTTACTGCACTGTTGTCGGTAATGCTCAATGTTGCGGTGTCTACTTGAATCATTGTGTCGCCCAAGTTCACGTTAAAATTCATTCCTGATAAACGCATGGCTATTCTCCTTTACTGCTTAGATCAAGCATGATGTTGACGGTAATTTCTTTCGGGCTGTTGTACGGGCGCAAGATGAGGTAAATCACTACGCTTTTATTGCTGGTCCATACAATGGTGATATCGCCTTCAATTGGCGGGGTAATTTCACCAGGGAACATGGTGCCGTTAATGGTGGTGCTTTTGCTCATTTTGCGCAGCGGCTTCATAAAGTAGGCTTTGTTTAGCTCAATACTGTTAGGCGTTGAGTTAAGAGTACGGTTTGCAACACGGCGAATGGCTAACACGCGTACTTCTCGGCTGGCTTTGTGCACTGGGCGTAAATGCTCAAGGTATTGATAGTCACCGCCAGCGGCGTCTAGCGTTTGGGCGTCACTCCAGTAAATGCCCTCAAAATCGCTGTACCACTGCGGCACACTCATACGTGCATTTGCTAACGTTTCAAGTGTGGCTAGTGATAACGGGTCGTCGTTGGTGTCAACCGGTGCATCACCTAAACCCAACACACTGCCTGTGGCTACGCGCATTGGGCTGTCGGCAATGCTTACGCTGCGGTCACATAATCGCCCCGCTAATACGCCCACGTTATTACCGTGTAATTGTGGTACTGGCACAACTAAGTGCGCAGCAATGCCCGCTTGCAGGGCAACGGTTGCAGCTTCATACGCTGACCATGTTTGTGTTGCTACGTCGATACCTGGCAACGCAACTAAGCTTGATACAAAACGGCCAAGTGTTGCTTGCAGCGATGTTAAGTGATCATGTATATCAGTAAGGCCACCGCTGGTGTTTTGTTCGTCGCACACAATAACCATTTCAAAGCTTTGCACTTCGTTGGCGCGGTCGATTGCATCAATAATTGTTTCATCGTCAGCCAGAGGGTAAACCGCTGCTGTCCAGTTTTGGCCTGCGTTAAGTTGCGCGGCAATGAGCTGATCACGTAGTGGGCTGTCAGCAAATGATTCTTCAAGATCAGTTTGTGCGCCTACGCTGAATAATTGGCTTTCTTCGTCTACTGAACCCGCACGGCCAACAAACAAGAAGTGTCGTTCAACACCTTGGATGTCGCCTTGCCCTAAATTCAGATTGTTAACTTGCACTTTACCTAGTGACATGGGTTTATCCTCGTTTATTGAGTTGGTTTAAAATGGTTGCTAGCTGTGCTTGCACGTTGGCGCTGCTGTCACCTAAGAACGGGCGGGCTTTTACAGGTATTTGCCAGCTATTGAGGCGTTTATCGTCGCGCATTTTGCTTAGTACCAGGGTGGCTTTACCGTGAGTGACATTGGCCATAATTTCTTTAATGCTGGCGCGGCGGTAGCCATTGCCTTTGGCTTTACGTACTTTGTACCCCTCAGCCGATAGCGCTTTTGCTTGGCTGCGTGTGCACGGCGCTTTGTAATCTGGTTTGCCATGTATGCGTGCCATGCGGCTGGCGGTCATACGTTCTACGCCGCCCTCTTGGTGTAGCCCTGCAATTTGGCCTGAGAATTTATTTTTATGCTTAAGCTCTAAGCGGTTACTGGCTTTTACGTATGGTTCTAATGTTCTCCCCATGCGTTTGAGCATTTTTACTTTTTTGCCATTTTCGCGCGCTGCAAACTTTTTACCGTCTACTGTGGTTTGGG
This sequence comes from Pseudoalteromonas sp. H105, assembly GCF_001469215.1. Classification (GTDB taxonomy): domain Bacteria; phylum Pseudomonadota; class Gammaproteobacteria; order Enterobacterales; family Alteromonadaceae; genus Pseudoalteromonas. Next base: position 156,046 of record NZ_LOFH01000006.1, on the reverse strand, counting down.
TGCGTATGCGCTGGCGTGCGAGCTTACGTTCATAACGCCCTAGTGTTTTTAAGGTGCGAGTACGTTTAGCCGGTGGTAATGCTAATAACTGCAACTGGTGCTTTGCGCTCAATGCTTGTTTGCTGTTTGGGGTGATCACTAAACTCATGATTGCCCCTTAACATCTACGTCAACGTTTTCGGCAATGCTGATTGGTACAAGCGATACGTGATAACGCGCGCCGTTAAATAGTATTGGGCCGTTGTCGTTGGGTATTAATTCGATGTCGTCAATCAGTTGCACATCAATCATGATGGTTGCGTCATCTTTGCTTACTACGTCAATTTCAATCTCTGGGTCATCTAGCCCAAAGTTGTCACGTTCCCAGTCGCTGTCGATTAAAAACGCGCTGATCAATGCAAGTAAGTTGTACGGGTTTACACGACGATGCGGGAACTTTTCAATTGCGATTACGGCTGTGTACTTCCATTTTGCTATTGCGTAGCCGTCTTGCCCGCGGTCGTCGCCAATGCCGTGCAATGTGCCGCGTTCTTGCCATGCGTCTATGTTGTTGGTGTGAATAGCACCGCTTAAACTGGTTTGTAAAAACTCGGTGAGTTGCTGCAATTGGGTAATTGTTTGGCTCATAGTGTGTGCACTCCCGCGCGCCCCAACCCGAGCAGTAAACGAACGCTACGGTTAGACTGCGCAAGTATCGCGTCTTGTTGGTTAACATCGTCTGCCTTATTGTTGCCTGCTGGTTTTTGGTCAACCGATGAAAAATAGCCCATTAAATCGCTATGCGAACGGGCATAAACAGCACCACGGTAAACACTTTGCTGGGCGGTGTTAAAATCTGGCACGCCGTTTGTGATGGCGAAAGCAACGTCCGTGTTGTCTTTCATTGTGTATTTAATTATTTGTTGTTGTACTTCTAGTGCGCTGCGGTTGAGTGAATCGGCAATTACGGCCTCTTCATAAAACTCTGGTATACGGCGATGTTTACGAAACTCTGCCGTGCTTAATGCAGGCCAGCCGCTATCGGCATCTATGCTGATGCTGTCTTGTGCTGTGGCTTCGAATCCAAATGACATACCGTATACCTTTTTCAATAAATTAGGTTCAGTGCAGTTAGCGTCGACGCGGTTATTAACAGTCGCCTGTTAAACGCTCGGCTAGTGCACTGGAGGGTTGGGAGCCGTTAGCGATTACTGAGCGTTTAGCTCGGCAATGGCTCGCAATCTCATTGCAATTTTGTTTCTTACTGTTTTAACTTGTACCTTTGGGTGTAACTCGGCGGCTTTGGCTAAGTAGCCATCTGCTTGTTGCAGGCGCTGAACGTCGCCAACATGCGATGGCGAAACGTCGCCGTTTTTGCTGCGCAGTAACGCAAGGCCCGCAAACTTGTAGTACTTAGCCGTAACTTGCTCAGGTAATTTCCAATGGTTCGCAACCTTGCTGAACACTTGGCCAAAATACGGCTCAATGCTGTTGCCTTTTTCTGCTTGGGTGCTTGCCCAGTCAAAAACAGTGTCGGCAATAAAACCAGGCCACTGGCGGCGGATGTTACTAGCCATGGGATGGTTAAACTCAATGGCTCTGAGGCCAAACTCAATGCCACGGCTGAGATTGCCAACGTCGAAAAGCCAAATAGTGCAATACGCGAAAATCGGGTTGTCTTCATTTTGTCTACCTTCTTTTGCTAAATAGTCTTCAACAATGGGTAACCACTTTGGCAATAACACATCACGTTTGTGAGCGATTTTGTCGGCGCGGGTTACCATTTTTTTTAACCGTTTTAGGTCGTCTTCTAATTCAATAAGCTGTAAGTGCAGGCTTGGGGCGTATTGCCCTGAACCTGTAACACTTACTTTTTCGAGCTGTTTTTTTGCTCGGTTGCTTTCTTTGAATCGGAGGATTTTTGCGCCGCCGACGGCTTTTTTAGCTCTTCAACCGTGTCTTTTAAGTCGCTATTAGCGGCGTTAATGTCGTCGGCTTGGTAGGCTAAATCGCTGGCGGCGTCACTTGCCTGATCAGCAGCAGTTTTAATTTCACCTGCAGCAGTGCTTGCGCTGTCTATGCTGTGGTTAAGCTCGTCGGTTGCATCTTCAACGTTTGAAACATCAATGTTTTCAATGTTGCCTTTTTCATCTAAGGTGACGTTTGCAACAGCGGTTTTGTCTTCGTCTGGCGCGGCAGGATCAACGCTCATGGTTACATCAAAAAAGTGAATGTTTTGGTCAACGTATTGTTGAGCGGTTTCAATCGCTTTTGATTCATCACAACCTAGCAACTGCGCGAGCAATTTAAGCGCGGTTGTTTCTTTGGCTTCATCCGCCAAACCTTTCAACGTATCAACAAGCTTTTCGCCTGTTTCAGCCACCGTTTTACGTTTAGCTTTTGCAGCTAGGCGGCGCTTTTTAAAATCAGCAATGGCACTCATGGCACTTACCTTTTAATAAATGGATAACAGCTAGGCGGTTAGGCCTAGCAATTAATGATTAAAACGTTTAGCCCGCTGGCTTTTCACCAATGTTCATGGCGCTTTCGTCAATCGCGGCGTAGGCTTCAAACTCTTCGATTGCGTAGCCTTCTTGACGCCAGTATGAGTTCTCGTATTGCTTGCGGTCTTCTTCGTCTTTGGCTTTGCGGTGCGCGGTGCCTTTTTGCGTGTAAATATGCAAGTTGCTTAAAATGGTGATCGCGATGCGTTTACCCGGGAAGAACGGCGGCGTATACGCGCGCATGCCACCAATGTTTTTATCCATTTGCTGTGCGGCCACTTTTTCACTTGGCTTGTCAGCTTGGTTCATCATGTGGGTTTGCGCGGTGGCCGTTAGGTCGTTACCAACCAATACAACTAGGCGTGGGTCATTACGCAGTGATGGGTGAATAAGCGAGTTTTTAAGCTCGGTTACAATGGCGTCTAACGTTTTGTAATCACCTGCGCCGTCTGGGTCAAAGTAAACAGGGTCTGTCATTATTTGATCAGCCGCTTTTTCTTTAACGATTTGATGCCAGCCTTTATTTACGTCTTCACCATTTGGGTTAGCAACTGGGTCTGATGTGGCCGCAGCCGATACACCGTTAAAACCAACGCGCAGCATGTCGAGTGCAAAGCGTAGCGTAGCGTTTTGGTTAATCAGCTTCATGAACTCGTTTAGGTTACCGGCATTGGCCCATGTAGATAACAGCGCCCAAGTAACCGCTGAGCATGAATCGGTTTCGGTCAGTTCATATGTATGACCATCAACGCCTTGCTCTGATGTAAAACGACCACCCGCTTTACGCCCTGTCGCAATACCGTAGTTACCTACTTTTACAACTTGGCCTTTAATTTGGTCGACCTGCATGGTGGTGATCATGCGTAAGAACTCGACCGACTCTAAAAGCGCGGCGCGCAGTTTGGTTTCCATTGGGTCTGAAATGGCAAACTTGTGTGATGCGTCTTCAACACCAAATGATTTTGCTACTTGCGTTGAGTATTTTTGTAAAAACCCAGCGGCTGTTTGATTTAAGTGCATGCGTTATCTCGCTCTGTTATGCATTAGTAAAAAGTAAACGTGGTTTGCTTAAACCAGGTCTACGGTTTCGCCGCCTACTGGGTCAGGCTCTTGGCCGCTTTGCTCTTGGCTAAGGGCGTTAAATTTGGTTTCAATGCCGTCTACTTTTTTGCTAAAGCCATCAACCTTTTCCATTAGCTGGCTGAATTGCTCAGCGGTTACGCCTGTTTCAGGCTTGTCACCTTCAGGCTTTGCGGCTGGCGGTTCTTCAACTGGCGGGGTTTCTTCGCCTTTTGGCTGTTTGCTGAATTTAGTTTCAAGGTCAGTCACCTTGGTATCTAATCCTTCAACCTTGCCCATTAGGGCATCAAACTGTTCTTTGTTCATGGGTTCTTCCTCGGTGAGTGGCTCTTGGGGATCAGCTGGCTGCTGATCACTAGAAAATAAATTAAATAGTTGGGCAAACAGGCCTAGTGCTTTGGTTTGCTTGTCGGCTGGAATGTCGTTAGCTGGGTCGCTAAAGGTGGTAATAAAGTCACTGTGTTGTAGCGTTTCAAGGTGGCTATATTCGTGATCAGCTTGGTTATCACCAATAGAGAATTTTAAGCGGCTGGTGCCAGAACTGGCTGGCGAGTCGGTAACGGCAAGGCCTTGTAAGTAACAGCGCCCTTCGCTTTTATAATCGGGATTTGGTTCGATAGACATAAACAGCTTTTGGCCGTCTTTATTTGCAGCAAGTAGGTAGTCGTTAGCAGTAATTTTTACAAACAGGCGTAATTTGCCACCTTGTTTAGCTGCTTTAACTTCGTCAACTGACCCCCAGTTTTTGCCTTCACTTGGGCCCCAACTTGAACGAAAATGTTCAGGCCAAATAAGCGCGGTGTATTCGTCAGGTGAATACGATTCGGCCATTTGATTAATCCATTCTTTTGAAATGGTGCGGCCGTCTACCGTTGCGCCTTCTGTTGCTGCAATTACCCAACCTGTTTGCTTTGCTGCCATTTGCTTGCCGTGCTGCGTTACTGAATATTTAAACGCAGCATAGCCATAAAAAAAGGGCTGTTCACCTAGTTAGCTTTTTGAAAATTCCTAGATTGAGGTTTTAGGAAACGTAAGGATTTTTAAGCGGTTATAGTCTTATTATAAATGAATACACTGTCGCTAGTTACTAATTTTATGAGCGACTTATACCACGTAATGGCTTATTCACCGGAAATACGCGAAGCAGCAAAACGGCTTTATTTGCGCCACCACACCCCCGACGAAATACGCGAGGAACTGGCGTTACCAAATAACCGTGTTATTTACTATTGGGCTGAGAAATATAGCTGGCGCGATATGCTGCGCGAAGAAGACGTAGACGAAGCCATTGCACGGCGCATTTTAATACTCACCGATGTAAGCGACAAAACAGGTAACCAAATAAAAGAGCTCGACATGCTGATCGAAAAGCACGTTAAGCTTAAAAAGCAGCGTGCCCAGCAAGAAAAAGCAGCACAGGCCGAGCAACCCCACGGTACAAACCAGCCCAGTAATAAAAGCAGCAGCGGTAACGACAATAAAAAAAGTAAAGGCCGTAAGCGTAAAAACGATGTTAGCCATTTAACCGCTGAAGACTTTGGCACCTGGTACGACTCACTCTTTGAATACCAAAAAACGATGCACGAAAACTTGCATCAGCGTATTCGTAATATTTTAAAAAGCCGCCAAATTGGGGCTACGTACTATTTTGCGGGTGAAGCGTTTAAAGATGCGGTATTAAGTGGCGACCCACAAATATTTTTATCAGCGAGTCGCGCACAAGCTGAAGTATTCCGCAGTTATATCATTGCGATTGCGCAAGAGTTTTTTGAAATAGAGCTAACCGGTAACCCAATTACATTACACACCGCCCATGGGGACGCCGAATTACGCTTTTTAAGTACTAACAGCAAAACCGCGCAAAGTTATCACGGCCATGTTTATGTAGATGAATACTTTTGGATTGGTAAGTTTAACGAGCTAAACAAACTAGCCAGCGCCATGGCCACACATAAAAAGTGGCGTAAAACGTATTTTTCGACCCCGTCTACTAAAGCGCACCCTGCTTACACTTTTTGGACTGGCGACCACTGGCGACAAGGCCGCGCCGAACGTGAAGAAATTGAGTTCCCTACATTTGTAGAACTGCAAGATAACGGCAGGCTGTGCCCTGATAAACAATGGCGCTTTGTTGTTACCATTGAAGATGCCCAACGCGGCGGCTGTGACTTATTCGACATTGAAGAACTGCGCGATGAATACAACGCCGATGATTTTAATAACCTGTTTATGTGCATCTTTGTGGACGATGCCGACAGTATATTTAAATTCAGCGACCTTGAAAAAGCCATGGTTGATGCCGCCCGCTGGCAAGATCACAAACCCAATGCCGCGCAACCATTTGGTAACCGTGAGGTATGGCTAGGTTATGACCCATCACGCACCCGCGATAATGCCGCCTTGGTGGTGGTTGCCCCACCTGAAAAGCCCGGTGAAAAATTTAGAATACTGGAAAAGCACTACTGGCGCGGGATGAACTTTTCACACCATGTGAGCGAAATTCAAAAAATTTACGCTAAGTACCGCGTTACGTATATTGGTGTAGATACCACAGGCATTGGTGCGGGGGTGTTTGACTCGCTCACCACACTTTACCCGCGTGAAGCCACCGCCATACATTACAGCGTGGGCAGTAAAACCCGCCTTGTACTTAAAATGATTGACCTGATTGAAGGTGGCCGACTCGAATGGGATGCATCCCATAAAGATATAGCTATGAGCTGCCTGTCAATACGCCGCACCAGTACTGACTCTGGCGGCGCCATAACGTTTAAAGCCAGCCGTGATAACACCATAGGCCATGCAGACGTATTTTTTGCAATAAGTCACGCTGTTATTAACGAACCACTTAACCATGCACATAAGAGAAAATCACGATGGACCATGCAGAACAACTAACAGACCAGCCAAATGATCAGCAAGGCGATCAACAAGGTAAGCAAAATGCGCCCGTTGTGTTTGGCTTGCCTGAGCAAGTAATGCCAGATATGTGGCTAACCGATTACGACTCGCTATTTTATAACGATATGGATAATTACTGGGAGCCGCCAGTTGACCGCCATTTATTAGCCAACCTTACACGGCGTAATGCCCAACACGGCGGCATAGTGCAAAGCCGTGCAAATATGGCATCGGGTCGGTTTATTAGTGGCGGTATGAGTGCGCAACAAGTGCAAGCGGCGTTTTTAAACCTGGTGCAATTTGGTGATGTTGCTTTATTAAAAATACGTAATGGTTTTAGGCAAACGGTGCGCCTGTTCCCGCTGCCGAGTTACCGCACGCGTGTTGCTGGGGATGGCGGCGCAGTAGTGCTTGAACGTAATAGCCAAGTTAAAAAATACAAAAAAAGCGACATTATTTGGGTTCGCCAGTACGACCCAGTGCAGCAAGTATATGGCTTGGCCGATTACTTGGGCGGTTTGCAGGCTACGTTATTAAATGAGGACGCTACGCTATTCCGCCGTAAGTACTTTTTAAACGGCGCGCACATGGGCTTTATTATGTACGCGACTGATCCTAACTTAGACCCTAAAGTTGAAGACGATATAAAAGAAAAAATTCAAGATTCAAAAGGCGTGGGTAACTTCCGCTCACTCTTTGTAAACATACCCAACGGTAAAGAAAAGGGCTTGCAAATAATTCCTGTGGGTAATTTTGAAAGTAAAGACGAGTTCATGAACGTTAAAAACGTATCGGCGCAAGATATATTAAACGCCCACCGTTTTCCACCGGGCTTGGCAGGGATTATACCGGCTAACAATGCAGGCCTTGGTGACCCGACTAAATACGATGCCATGTATTTTAAAAATGAAACTAAAATGCTGATTAAATTAATGATGGACGAAGTAGCGCGGGATCCTGAAATTGGCAGTAAATTGCAGCTTAATTTTGATTTAGAGCCCGCAGCGTAAAGTTAAATGCCTGTTTGTTAAACATCAATACACTGTATATAATTACAGTGTATTTTTTAACGGTTGGTGAATGTTATGGCGCGGGTAACTTGTCCAAATTGTGAAGCTAAAGCAATAATTACGTCTCGTGAAAAGCAAAGCGCGCATGTGGTTAATTTATATTGCTCGTGTACCAATACTAAAGAGTGCGGTGCTACGTTTAGAATTACCCAATCGTTTGATCACTTCTTAAATCCTCCTTGCAAAACCACCGCGCAAATAGCCGCTGGGCTTATTAAAAACCTACCGCGTGAAGAACAATTAGAATTAATTGGTTTATAGCTCCCCATAAATTGCAGACATAAAAAAGGGCCACATCCAATGTAGGCCCTTTTTTAGGATTTGAAGTTTTTAACTTTAATAGTCACTTTTAAAGGTAGTCCCTTTTTTAGGGTTTGCAAATAATTAGTTTAACCCTTTCTGCATGCATTGAAAAAAAACCTGAGCTGCTAGCCTATTCTCAATATGTGTAGCTGATGTTTTTAAAATGCATGCAGCTTGAACACCTTCAAAACCTCGCCCTTTTAGGTATTCAATTACGTCTGCTGCTACTTCAAGTTCTTGCTTTTGGGTTAATTGTTTATCTTTCATTTTTCTGCTCGCTTTGCTTTGGTTTAACAACTGAGTGATATACCCAGTTGCGGCGCTTAACTGGTTTTTTCATTATGCGGCCACCTCTGATACTTGGTTTTCACCAAAGTTAACTGCAACTAATGCTTGTGCAATTGGTGGGCATACTGCGTTACCACAGCGAGCAACTTGGTTTTTCTTGGTGTTTTTTTTGCCGTTTGAATCAAAAGCTATTTGATAATCAGCTGGGAACCCCATTGCTGCAAATAGTTCGTGTGGCTCAAGCATTCTCATTCCAATATCTACAATTTGATACTTCTCCCCTTTTACTGTTACTAGGCCAAAACGATCCTTGGTTGTTACTGTATCGAGTGGATTATCAATTGAGTGAGCTGCGCTAGTTCCGTAGTACTTAATTAAGAATGCTTGAACTTCACCAAAGTGATTACCTCCTGCCGAAATTGTTTGCAAGGGCTCGTCAGTTGCATGGCCAACATTATCACCGCGCAATTTAATCATGTGGCTTGTAACCAATGCCGACTTGCCACCACCTCCAGCGGTGATAGTTGCCAATGGCTCATTGGCTTTATTACAATTTGATGCGCTAAACTGCCTTTCGATAATTGGGGCTACCAATGCAAAGTGACCTCCTTTCACTTGAGCGCATATTGTTCTTAAAGGTTCATCAACAGCCATATTTCGCTGATTAGATGCGTTGGCATGCTCTGTTATAAACGGTATAGCTTTTTCATTATCAACAATAAATGGTGTATCTGTATCAACTATAAATCTCTGAATACCTTTTGCTATGCGCTTCATTGTGTTTTCAGCTAATGGCTTTTTACGGTTAAAAATTGATTTAGCCGGTATTGACCAATCAATAATATCAGCTGCGGTTAGATATGGTTTTAAACCTGACCCCGCTTTGCCGTGTGTTGGATTTGGCCAGTTAATACTTTGCCCATCGTCACGGCCAACGAGAAAAAAGCGCTTTCTGCTTGTTGGTGCGCCAAAATCACATGCAGTTAATATTTTATGATCAATGTTATACCCCAAGCCTTTTTCAAGTTTGTAATATGGAAAATCATCGCCAAGTGCTTCTTTAATTTCAGGCCATGCTGGGTGATCTGACTTTAAGCCGGTGGTCATACATTTTATAAATGCGTTAAACGTTTCACCCTTACGTATTTTGCATGGTTTAAAAATACCTGGCGATTCTTCTACCACTGGCCCCCATGTTAAAAACTCTTCAACATTTTCGAGCATAAAAACACGCATTGGCACTAGCGCAGCCCAACGAACCACCACCCAAGCAAGTCCGCGAATGGCTTTATTAACAGGTGTCGCACCTTTAGCTTTACTAAAATGTTTGCAATCAGGACTAAACCACGCCATACCTACAGGCCTACCTGCGCATGCTTCAATCGGGTCAACGTCCCAAACAGATTCGCAATAGTGCTTTGTTTCCGGGTGATTTACTTTGTGCATATCAATTGCAGCGGGATCATGGTTAATTGCAATATCAACTTTACGATTTAAACCAAGCTCCATGCCAGTAGATGCCCCACCGCCACCTGCAAAATTATCAACAACAATTTCATTTTTATAAAGCATTTGTAATTTCCCCAATCAATAAACTTGGACGTTTAAATAACAGCGCCGTGTTTTGTAATTTATCAATAGTCATTGTTCGGCCATCGATGGCGGTTACTTTTACCCGTTTAATTGGGTTTTGCTCTATCACTACTTGGTAACGTGAGTCGGCGCATATGTTTTTAATGCAACGGGCACCGTGTTTGGCTGAGCAACCAAACTCACGGCCTAGTAATAGGTCGTTGTAAAACAGCCCTGTTGAAAGCATTTTTTCTGCTGCTGCGTGTGTGTTCATAATGTCACCTGTTGTTTTGGTTGTGGTCTGTTAGTTACTGCAAATACGTTAGCGTTAGGTTCTTGCTGATAGCCGCTGCAAATTTCGGTAGCAAATACGCTGTTATTGGTTTTACCGCATAGGCCGTATTGGGTTTTAGGCTTTGGCTGGTCGAATTTAGTAATAAAAGGGCTGTGCTGATCTTCTGCATACCCTTTAGGGCAAAACGCCTGGCAACTAATACATGCCATTGGCATTGATACTTTTGAAATTTGAATAGTCATATTTTCTCCTACGCCATTAAATCCAGTGCCCACCAGTCGTTATCACTAACTGCTGATGCGCTGCCGTTGTTTACTAAAATTGCTAAGTCCCAATCGCCAATGGTGATCACGCCTTTTTTATTCTCTCCGTAATGGAACTGGCCTTGTTCATTGCGCGTTGCATTAAGAGTTTCACGCCCGTCTAGCTGTGCGTATTGGTAAGCAAGGTCTACTAATTGGCGAGCTTGCTGCCAGTGATTCTCTGTTACATGCCAGCTTGCCGATTTTTGGGCGAGTGTTTTTGCTCGGTATTCAATTGCGAGGTGTTTGTTGTGTTTTATTTGCGCGGTTTCGTCTAAAACATGTAATTGGCCGTTTTTAACATGGTAAATTTGGCCGTCTCTGGCGATCCTTTTACCGTCATTTAGATCCTTTTTAACCTCTGTGATCTGTTTTTCATCACACCCCACCATATCGAGTATTAACTCCGCGCTAGAGCCCACGGCTATAGGCGTACAGTTATTACCACTAGACCAAGATAGGCCTCCTTCGTCGGCGTTGGTGCTAGCCTTAGCTGCGAGTTTTTCTGCTGTGCCCTTGAGTTGTCTTGTCCATTCGATAAGACGGGTTTTTAAGCTGGTTGCATCCGTTACGTTATGCACGTTGTTAAACAAACGTGTAAGCACGGCTTTGTAATCAATGTTGGTTACAACACCTTTAATGCGGCGCACTACTTCGGCGTAGTCGTTGCCCATGGGGGTGTCTTCATACATTGATTTAAAATTAGCAGCGCGGCCAATACACATACCGCCCTGTAGTTTTACGTAGTCTTTCCAGTTGGCGTTATCTGCCGCGTAGCGAATAGGCTCTATAATTTCGTCTTTAATTGGTTTGCCTTTTGGCATACGGCGAAGCTCTCGCCAAACCGTAACGCTAGGCGAACCTTGAAATTGAAACTGGCGAATGTTCCACGTACTTGCCCAGGCTAAAACGGGGTTTGCTTGCTCTTGCAGGTTTTCGCCTGTGTCGGCGTCAACATGATCGGTCAGCATGTAACCATCAATATTTTTACTAATGTATTTAGCAATGTAGGCCGCTGCACTGCCCTTGCTTTTATCTAGCTTTACAGCGTCAAAGCGTGGGCTAAAAGTACGGTAAAATTTGGTGGGCGCTTTATGGTTTTTCGCCTTAAACTTTTTAGGTTCTCTTTTTTCAGCCTTGGCTTTTTCGGCTTCTTCTTTATTGCGTTGTATGGCTACTTCGTTGGCTTTCTTTTTAGCAAAGCCCCACTCGCTGCGCTTTTGTTTATAGATTTTAAATAACTTGGTTTTCTCAGTGCCTGCACGGTATTTAACACAAGCTTCAACCGTTTTTATGTGCGTACCATGAGTGTTTATATCTACAAATTTGTTAAACACTTTTGCTCGTGTAAGCTCTGGGCCATAACGATCGTAAAGTTCGGTTTTATCTTCTTGGATAAAGTACCAACGCAAAATAGCGTTGATTTCTTGAAGTTTGTTTTTTGGCATGAATAGCATCATGTGCCAATGCGGGCAACCGTCGGCGTGTGGCTCAACGACGCGCACACCAAAGTATTTAAGGCCACGGCGATTAAGCTTTGAACGGGCACGCGCCCATGTTGTAGTTAAATAATTTTGCGCATCTTTAGGCGTTGAGCCATCCCACGTACTTGCATTGGCATGATAACGCGCGGGGCATGTAATGGTGTAAAACATGGCAACATAGCCCATTTCGTCGGCTAGTTCTTCAGTTTCACGAATGCGCAGCATTAACTCATTACGGCGGTTAGCGGGGTTTGCCATGCCTGTTTTTACGGCTTCAATTAAGTCAATTACATCGCCGTCACTGCTTTGTAGTTCCATCATTTCAAGGAACTGGCGGCCACTGGCTTGGGCAAAGCTAAATTCTCGTTGTGCTTGCTTTGACGAATAAGGGCTAATACCGCGGCGTTTAGGCTTTTGGCTTTTTTTATCGTAGTAAAGGTCTTTACCCACTTGGCCGGTTGCAATTTCTAGTAATTCTAAAAACTGTTTACGCAGGGTTTTTAATTGGCGAGCCCACCACTTATCACATTGCAGTTTAAGCAAGGCGATTTCAAAACAGGCTTGCGGTAATTCGTCTTCGCGCATGTCGTAAAATGGCACATTTACGCCAAACTGTTTGGCGTACGCTGCAACACCTTCGTAGGTAAGGCGTACTATTTTTTCATAGGGTAAATGCTGGTTTTGTTCACTTACATCAAGCGCCTTTTCAACGCACTCTAATGCTAGTGTGCCTGCATGCTTTTTGGTTTTTTCAACACTACTTAGAATATGCCATGGCAATGGCATATTGTGAGTAATACTGAGTAGCACACCAAAGCGGGGTTTTAACCGCGCAATGGTGCGGCGCATCCACGTATTGGCACGGAACTGGCTCCCCGCTTTTTTTTCAGTGTAACGATCAATGTATTTACGGGCCATGCGACTTTGCAGCGACACAGGCACCTTTTCCAAGTTACTAGCAAGGTAATTAAAGTCGTCAACATCAGTAATAGACGAAATTAAGCCCTTAGCTATGGTCGATAGGTTAAGGGCGTCAAGATCGAGGGGTCGAGGTTGAGCCACGGCGCTACAGCTCTATCTCTGTTGGTTCACCACCAATTTGTACGGCATTTAATGCAATGCTCATTAGGCTGTATGCTCGTTCAAAATTAACGTCGTCATCTGCAATCATTTTTACGATTGGTAGTAAATCAGTCAGTGTGTCTTCGCACTGCATTAGCATGTGTACGGTGCTGCGTTTGTTTAAAAGGCGAATTGTAAAATTGGCTTGCTCAATAGCGTGTAAAACAATATTGAGTATTAACTGATTTTTAGATAGATCTTGGTCTTTGATGGTGTTCATTTTTAGTATTCCTTTGGGTGTTGTTTTTGGTGTTAAATTACAAAAAGTTCAGAGGCGTGTTCGTAGCCTTTGCAAAATACAAAGTGGGCGTATTCGGTTGAATCGGTTTTACTTGGTTTTTGTGGGTCAAAGCCCGGGCGTTTACTGTGAACATAAACCGCCGCTAATGGCAGTTTTTGCCACATGGGTTTGCGCTTTTGACTACCCAACCAATTAAGGCGTTGCAGCATAATGACTAAACCGCCTTCAAAAACCATTTCGAGTGCATGTTCGGTAAACTCTTGTGCTTTGTTAAACGGTGGATTTGTGATGATCATGTCATAAGGTGCAAAAGGTTTGACTGCAAGGAAGTCGATACCCTTATCTTTTGCACGAGAGTCTTTGCGAATATCCCAGCTATTAACATTAAACCCGTGTTTTTCTAATACGGTTGGGTAGCTCATTTCGTACTTATCACAACCGCCAGCACTTGGGTCTAACACTAATGGGTATTCTTCTGGGTCAAAGCGAAAACGGCAGTTTTCACTGAACGCTGCTACAAAATCTTCAATTAACCAATGCGGTGTTACGTAGTAATCATCTGCATTGCGCTCGGTTCCGCGATTCGTTGAGCTCATGATCAATCCTTAGTGCGAACTAACAGTTAAGTGTGAATAGTCGGTGCTGGTATTCTCACGCGGGGCGTTTTGCACAAATTTAGCCGGTGCCATGGCGTTGGCATCGGTGAATGCTTTAACCAGTTCTTGTAACTGCAAAATGGCTTTGTGAATTTTTAAGCGGGTATCGGCGCTAAAATTGGCAAAGCCTTTTTCAAGGTCATGGCGTTTTAGGCCTGCGGTAAAACACACTATTGTGCGTTCTTGATCACTTAATACTTGGGTGTAAACATATTCTGGCGTGTGGCGTTCACTACTCATAAGCGCTTTTATTTCAGCAAGCCCTTTTGGAATGTGGCGCCCTTCAACCGCTTTTAATGGCGCTGGTTGTGCGTGATTGGTTTGTTTAACTAATGCATTTGCCATGATGATCACCTAGTTGTTTAACTGTTGTTTGCCGTAGAACTCGTGGAACTTCTCAGCGCCTAGGCGCATCCACTCTTGTATGTCTTCTTCAACCCATACCACACGGCCGCTTGATGCTTTGTGCGATTTAGGAAACTCGCCGCGCTCCATTAAGCGGTAGATAGACGAACGGTGAATACCGCATTTTTCGGCCACATCAGCAGGACGTAAATAACGGTCGTTAATAGTGATAACTTCACCGCGTAAATTTGTACGGTAGTGTTTTGATGCATCAACTTGGCTCATGCTGTTGCACCCTCTCCAAGTTGTTGTGCTTTAATTTGCTCACCGTACTCGGCAAAAAAATGATTGGTATTCATTGATCGCCAAAGGTTTATATCTGACTCAAGCCAGACCGCACTACGGTGTGATACACGATGCGACTTAGGAAACATGCCTTTATTCATTAGGTAGTACAGGTGAGATAATGAAATACCGCACATTTCGAGCACTTGCTTACGCTTTAAGAACTTTTCATCAGGGCCAACTACTTCACCCTGTAAGTTTTTTCTGTATTTTTCAGTATCCATAATTGACCTCTAACTTTATTTGTTTGGTTCCTAAACGGACTATAATTGTGCTAATCTTTATTCTTAGGGCATGTTATTAAGCCCAAACACATTTAAAGAACACTAAAAGAACCATTTCGTACACTATTATGTATGAGCTAATACTAGGATCTTATAAGAACCATGTCAAACACTATTGGGCTTAAAATAAAAACTATTCGTGAATCACTTCATTTAAGTCAGGCTAAGTTCTGCGAATTACTTGATATTGGGTTGAGTGGTTACAAGAAATATGAGTCGGGAATCTCTGAGCCAGGTGCTGGTAATTTAGAAAAAATTGCTAACCACCCACAGACTAAAATGTATTTAATGTGGTTATTTACAGGTGAAACTAACCCTGCTGCTGGGCAAATTGCGCCAGGCGATCTAACCAGTCAACAAGGCATGTTGGATGAAGAAGAGTTTGAGAAAGAGTTTATTGATACTTCAATTAAATCGTTAATGATGTTCTTTCATCTCGATTGGTTTAAGGTAAACCCAGAAAAAAAGATTGATATAAATGACTGCGGTAAATTACTGCTAAAAGACTTAAAACCCGTTATTGATGCCCGAGCAAGCAAACCCGCTAAGAGCCAAAAAACAGCATAGAAAAAGCCCGCATTAAGCGGGCTTTTTAGTTATTTACTATTTAATCGTTTTATTTCTTCATCTACTTGTTGCTTTAAGTTTTGATAATCAGGCTCAAACTTTTCTCTCAATTTTGGTATTTCATCGTAAGAACCACTTTTTAAATTTTGAATTACATGAACAAGACTGAGCCTAAAGTTTTTGCACGCTAAAGATTCATCATAATATTCACTATTTAAATTACCTGTATCTTTTACCAATCTGTCAAAGTCTTCACAAATAATATCTAGCTGCTTATCATAACTATTTTTTACATCATAAAATCTTAATTTGTCGTTAGCTTTGAATGGCCCTTTAAACCAATAGTCCAGCTCGTCAACTTTTGTTATTAATTGATAAATTAAGTCTATTGGTTTTAACTGTCCACGTTCTGATGAATCAATAGTTTGTTTTTTCTCTTGAGCTTTTTCAACGGTCTCATTTTCTGGCTTTGGGTCACTTCCACTTCCAATGAAAGCGGCAACAATTAATATAACAACACCTAATATGTTGGCTGACTTTTGAGACGTTGCGCTGTGAGTTTTACCTTTTTCATCTGCCGATTTTTTGTTAGCTGAATTAATTTTATTGAGGATTGGGGGGATTAAAAAGCCAATAGCGAAAAAACAAATAATACCCGCTAACACTTCACCATTATCAAAGTGCATTCCTACACTGGCAATTGCCAACACTCCTAGCAACCAACCTATTGCTTTTGCCATTTTCTTTCCTTTTATTTTCCGTAATATGTTTAAGTTTATAGGTTAATTTATCACTTAAGTTTTAACAAGTTTGAATGATGGGCATTAAAAAACCCGCCTTAGCGGGTTATTTAACGATTTTGAATGCGGGCCGTTCTTGGCGTTGGGGTAGGTCTGTTGGCTGTTTTAGTGCGTGAACTCTGAAGTTAATGGCGCGTTTATGAATTACTTGCATTGACTCTATTTTATTCCAATTGTCTGGCTGTTCTAAGGTGGCGCCTAAGTCCATAACAATAGAGTGAGCTGTTGGTTGCTCGCTTTGATTTTTTATTAGCTGTTCTGGCATGTATTCTTTTAATTTATGTTTGAGTGTTGTTTCAAGCCCGTGTGTGTTGTGTCCTCTCACTAATGCGTATGCTGTTATTAACCCCATTTTTACTATGCACAGTAACATTACTATTAATAACGACATTAGCGATCCTCGGCTTTTCTATTGTTAATGATTACTTTAAGTGGGTATACGGCAATTACTGCAAGTGTTGCTATGTTTAGCAAAACGACACTCATGCTATAAAAAGGTGAAAGCGTGCTGTTGTCTAGCATACCGCGCATGATGAATTGCATTAACTGAAGTATGGCTTGGGCGATTGCTAAATATAAGCATAGGCGCGATGGTGTTGAAAATGTACACCCTCTAATTATGTGTAATAAGAAAAGTGTTACTGAGAATGCCACTGAACAGCTAAACATTGAAAAATAAAAGAACTGCCTTAGCGCTAATTTACCCATTTCAATAGTTAAAATGTACTGCGATAAGTTTGCGCTTACAAAATGAAACACCATGACTGTTAACGCTGCAATAAAGCATGAGTGCATTGTGTGATCATCTGTTGTGTTTAAATTACTTTGACCACCAAAAAATAATGCAAACCTGTGCTGTTTAAATAAATACAGTATGTTTAATACTATGACTAGCTCTAGTGTGCGTATGGTCCAGCTTGTTGCTGTTAAAAAATCAATCATGGGGGCTTTCCTTTGATTAGCATTAACCAGCATGACGCTGGTTAATAGTGGCTCGCTACTTTGTTGATGGTGGCTCTACACCGTCACCGCCGCCGCCGTTGTCATCGCCGCCAATAAATACGTTTGATGCTAACTTTAGGTGTGTTTTGAGTGGATATGGTTTCATGATGTTTCCCTTCGTTGGGTTAGTTGTACTTTACTTTGTGTAAGTTAGTTAATTGGGGCTAATTACAACCAATTAACTACTGTATATTTATACAGTAGTTTGGAAAGTATTTCTATATTCCCTGATATTTTGAGGATTGAAAATATCATAATTTGAATGCTTTGCAATAAAAACTTACACATTGTAAGTTTTTATTATTAATCTCTGTTTTTCAAAATAAAACTCGTTTAGTATTGATTAGGATTAATTAGGAAGGTTATATGCTTAAGCTTAAGAAGACGCTAACACCAGAACAGCAACATGTAAGTGATATTTTTAAACGCTTGTGTATGGCTTATGGTGTTAATAAAAATGCTGGGCTTGAACGACACCTTTCGTTAAGCAACTCTTTTTGCACTAATACGATTAACCGCGGTTCTATTCCTTTTCAGCTCATACACCAGACTAGCTTGGCTAAAAACTTAAGTTTTGATTATTTACTTAACGGTACGCTGCACGAAGGTACACGTGATTTTGATGTGATTAAAGATGGGCTACTTAAGGGGTTGAGTGTGCTTGCAATGAATGGATTTATTAAAGGTGATACACATAACAGTGATGTTTTGCGTAAGCTTGCTGACATTCAACTTGAGTATATTAATAAGGAAATTGAATTAAAAAAGACAACAACTGATTAGTTATTGCCTTGATTGAACTTTTGGTATGTTTGAGCATATTTGTATTTAACTTCGTAATCTCTGAGTAACTCGCCTAAGCTTTTTTCTTTAAACTCTTCTTTTTTACTTTGTATTTCATCTTCTAATTTGTAATTAGCAAAGTTTGGTTTATTGAACGTTAGCGCTGCTATTTCATCTTTGAGCTTTTGCGCTGCATTAAAAAAATTAAGTGATTTTTGAATGTCTGGCTCTTGCTCTGCTTGAATGGTTAACCAAATGGCCTCTACCGATTTAGCCCTTACTTGCTCTTCGAAAATATTTTTACGAGCTATTAACCAGGTACTGATAATGAGTATTACTGCAAATATACCTATTGCTATATAAATTAATTCAAACATTGCGACTCCTTGGCAAACTGAAAGTGAATATACACCCAAAAGTAGTGTTTAGAATATAGGGAAAAAGCATTATAACAGCGAGTACACCACTGATATATAGGACAATAAAACTATATAGGTAATGAAACTGTGCAAATTCTTGCTGTAGATTTAACACTACGAGCTTTAACCAAAGGGCAAAGTGAAAAGCACTTAGGATAAGAAACAGCTTATTTACTGCAAAATATAACGGTGTAAATACATAACTGAGTGCAACATGGGCTTTGTACATAATGAAAAGCGTTAGTATGTTGGCTAATGTAACAGCTAGGTATAAGTTTTGAGCACTCGCGGCAGATTCGTGCCGCTGTACATAATCTAGCGCGAACTCAGTAATTAAAGCGGTTAATAAGTAATTTGCACATACAAAAGCTATTGTAAGAAAGTTACTGAACGATTCTTTATGATAAATCGCTTTTCTTAATGAGTTTAAAAGCGCTACTAAAAATGCAGTGGCGATAATTGCTTGTGATGAAAAGACGGTTGTATATGGCTTTATGACTAGCCATTTTTCATAGAGTTCTTGAATAAAATCCATGTTAAAACCCTTTATTTTTAGGGCTATGCTAAACGTTTAGGGACAAAAAAACCAGCATTACGCTGGCTTAGTTGTTTGCCTTTATTATTTAGGCTTTTTCTTTGGGTTTAATATAATGATGCCACCTGTATTTTTAACTTTTTTAGGCTTTTTAGGATTTAAGATGATAATGCCGCCAGTATTTTGTATTTTTTGTACGCTTGGCGTTGGTGTTACATCGAAAGATAGCGCGCTAAGTAGTAACATAGAAAGTGTCATTTTTTTGCTCCTTGTAAGTTGGAGCGTTGACAAAGCAATTATTAAGCCAATTAAGTAAGAGGTAGCTTTATGCAATTATCGAACGTTGAGATAGGTCCCAAAATAAGCGAGCTTGCGGGTACTTTAAATCAAAACCTACTTAGCAACTCGACCTTTATTGGGCGTGCAAGCGGTAGGAGTATGGAAGGTGTGGGCATATTTGATGGCGATTTACTGATAATTGATAGAGCTGAAAAACTAAAACACGGTGATGTTATTGTTGCTGTTTTCAATGGTCTATTTATTTGCAAAATTGCTGATTTAAATAATAACCAGCTTTTATCTGCTAACCCGGATAACCCACCTTTAAAGCTCACTGAATTTGATGAATACAGTGTTGAAGGTGTTGTAAGCCAATCAATTAGAATGCATAGAACAACGAGTGCATTAGACGGTGTTTAGTATAAAGCTTTCCCACATTGTAATGCTGGCTTGTTTTTCTTTCATGTAGTCGTACCTGTCATAGTGCACGCTGGATACGTCAAACTTATTGTGTTGCTGTAAAATATCGCGGTTAACTTTGTCTATGCCCGCCTTACCCATTAGCGTTTTAGATGTTCTGCGAAGGTCGCGTGGGTTGAATGGTTCAAAGTTGTTTTTTTCACACCACCTTAGTATTGCCATTCTTATTGTTGATACGTGGGCTGTGGCTGTTGGGTTGTCACGGTGAGGGAACATTTGCCCTGCTTTACCACTTTGTTGCATTAACTCTTGGATGATTGGTATTGCTGTTTCACATAGTGGCACTATGTGATCGCCCCGTTGTTGTACTTTTATACGGTTTGCGGGAATGGTGAATGTTTTGTTTTCTACGTCAAAGTCACTTACGTATGATCCATAAACTTCGTTTACGCGCTGGCCCCCGAGTAACAATGCCAATTTTATGTATTGCTGGGTGTAATAAGGTAGATCGTCGGCATTCCATACTTTTTTAAGTTCGGCTTCGCTTAACCATCGCTCGCCTTTGTTTTTTGGTGTTTCAAAGTTAATGTCTCTAATGAAGTTGGTTTTAATGTCGTAGAGATTTGGCTTTTTGTATTGCTCTGGTGAATTATCAAAATCTATGGCGAATTTTAATATGCTCATTAATGTGCTGCGAACCAGGCGCGATTGCTCTTTTGCTCCACGGTTGTAGACGCGGTAAATAATGTCGCGGGCCATGTCGATTGTGAACTCATCGGGCATTAATTCTGTTGCTATAAATGGTGTGATGTTTCTTTTAATTAGCTTTTCGGTTCTGGCTATTGTTGACTCTGCCCAGCGAGTATTTATAAATACATTAAAGTCATCGAGCATTTCTAGCATGGTACGTTTTGCTGATGATGCGAACTCTGCTTTTTGGGTTTTTAATTGCTGTTCTTGCGGGTCAATATTATCACTTAACAATACTGATATTTCAGCGTGTTTGCTTCGCGCTTTTTTGAGGTCAACTGTGGGGTAATTGCCAAGGCCTATTACTTTACGTTTACCGTTTAAGTGGTATTGCACGCGAAACGTTTTAGCGCCAGATTCACTGACACGTATTTGTAAACGCCCTTCCCCATAATTACCTGACTCGGTTAATACATAACGTTTGTCTTTGGCCTTAAGTGCCTTAATTGATTTGTCTGTAAAGTTCATTATTGCCCGCTCTAAACTGTGACCACAACATTGGTCACAGTTTTGGTCTCAGTTTAGCTTGCGATAACAATAACAGAATGAGACAGAATGAACAGCTTTAGTGTTGTTAATACTGGGGAATATATGAGGTTGCGACAGGTTAAGACTGGATAGAATCTAAAAAACGGACATGCCAAGTAACTCACACATAAAATATATAAACCTTTAAATAAGTAGCCGCGATTTATACCTAAAACCCTATCGCAGCGCCTATACAATGAAATAAAGCCTTCTTGCTATGCATTGTTAAACATAAGGTTGGCCATAGCAAGCTTATGTTAGTTTCCACATTGTACTCTTTACAAATTGATGACTAAACTGATAGATAATCTTATTTTGACTCTTGATAATTACCGATTCTAGCGCTACTCTAACGGAGGTGGTCTGACCTCTATTAAGGATTAAGTACATGACACTCATATTTACACTCGGTTTAATCGCGCTGCTCAGCGTCGCGAGTTACCACAGAGCGAGCTGGAATACAGCCCTTGGCATTTCAATCGCGACCCTTGTTATTGGTACCTTTGCGGGTGCTTTTGGTGCAATTAGCTGGTTAATATTTTTAATCATCAGTGTGCCGCTTTCTATCTCTGGCATTCGTCAGCAATACATTATCAAACCAATCTTTGCCATGTTTAAAAAAGTAACCCCTACAATGTCTGATACCGAAAAATCAGCAATTGATGCGGGCACTACGTGGTGGGAGGCCGATTTATTTTGCGGCCGACCTGATTGGGAAAAGCTTCATCAGTACCCTATGCCAAAACTAACAATTGAAGAACAAGCATTCATTGATGGCCCTGTTGAAGTCGTTTGTAGTATGTTAGATGATTGGGAAGCAACCCATGAACTAACTGATTTACCACAAGATGTATGGCAATACCTAAAAGACAATAAATTCTTTGCCATGATCATCAAAAAAGAATATGGCGGACTTGAGTTTTCAGCCTTTGCCCAATCATGTGTGCTGCAAAAACTAACTAGTAAATCGACTCTACTTTCGTCGATTGTGGGTGTACCTAACTCATTAGGTCCAGGTGAATTGCTACAACACTATGGTACAGAGGATCAAAAAAATCATTACTTACCACGTTTAGCCAGTGGGGCAGAAATACCGTGCTTTGCTTTAACGTCACCAGAAGCGGGTTCTGATGCCAGTGCAATTCCTGATTATGGGGTTGTCTGTAAAGGCATGTGGGAAGGTGAAGAAGTCATCGGTCTTAGTCTAACTTGGAATAAGCGTTACATTACTCTCGCACCTGTTGCCACTGTACTTGGCCTTGCGTTCAAAATGCAAGATCCTGACGGTTTATTAGGTGACACAAAAGACTTAGGTATTACCTGTGCACTAATTCCAACCGATATGTCAGGTGTTGAGATTGGCCGTCGTCATTTCCCGCTCAATGTACCATTTCAAAATGGCCCAACGCGCGGTAAAGACATCTTTGTACCACTTGACTACATTATTGGTGGTCCTGAAATGGCTGGCCAAGGCTGGCGTATGCTGGTTGAATGTTTATCGGTTGGTCGTGCGATCACACTCCCTTCAAACTCTGTAGGTGGTATCAAAACAATTGCACTTGCCAGTGGTTCGTACAGCCGTATTCGTCGCCAGTTCCGTTTACCTATTGGTCAAATGGAAGGGGTTGAAGAGTCACTCGCTAAACTTGCAGGCTACGCTTACAGCTCAGATGCAGCCGTAAGCATGTCTACCGGCGCTGTCGATTTAGGTGAAAAGCCTTCTGTTGTATCAGCTATTATTAAATACCACCTGACTGAACAAATGCGTGATTCAACTATCCATGCAATGGATGTCCATGGTGGTAAAGGTATCATGCTTGGGCCAAATAATTACTTAGGTCGTGGCTATCAAGGTGCACCTATTGCCATAACCGTTGAAGGTGCAAACATCTTGACCCGTAATATGATTATTTATGGTCAAGGGGCTATTCGTTGTCATCCATTTGTTCTCACTGAGTTGAATGCTTGCGCTATTGAAGACAAAGAAGAAGCACTTGCAGTATTCGACAAGGCGCTAATGGGTCACGTTGGCTTTACTATTTCAAACCTTGTGCGTACCAAATGGCTCGCCTTTACAGGCGCTCGCTTTACAAAAACGCCTTACAAAGATGAGACGGCTGAATTTTACCGTATAGCATCTCGCTTTAGTGCATCGCTCGCACTGATGTCAGATATTAGTATGGCAGTATTCGGCGGCTCACTAAAACGTAAAGAACGTATTTCAGCACGTTTAGGGGATTTATTAAGCTACTTATACTTAGTGTCTGCTACGCTTAAACGTTACAACGATGAAGGCCGTAAAAAAGAAGATTTTGCGTTGGTTCAATGGAGCTGCCAAGATCACCTTTACCACTGTCAACGTGCGCTTGCTGATTTAATTAACAACATGCCGTCAGCGCCGCTTCGTGCAGCACTTAAGCTTATGTTATTCCCGTTTGGTCGTCCGGTTCGTAAACCGACAGATAAGCTTGAGCATAAACTAGCGCAACTATTACAAGTACCAAGTGAAACCCGTAATCGTTTAGCAAGTTATGTATACCTAACCAATGAGCCACTTAACTTAGTGGGTCGTCAAGAGCAAACGCTTAAAGACGTACTTGCTGTTGAGCCTCTGTTTGATAAAGTTTGTCGAGAGAAAGGCGTTAAGTTGCCTTTCTTCCAACTTGATAAAGTTGCACAAATGGGCCTTGAAGCAGGTATTTTAACGCAAGCAGAAGCTGACAAACTAGCTGAAGTTGAAAAAGCCCGTTTAGATGTGATTAATGTTGATGACTTTGATCCAGCAGATTTACTGGCAGGTAAAGCAGCACGCAATAGCACAGACAACAAGGCTGATGCAGCTTAATTGATTTGTGTTAATACACAGCAAGCAACGAACCTGTTATAACAATCCAAGCCAGCGCATAATGCGCTGGCTTTTTTTGCGCTAAAGCCTGTTGTAGTAAACACCACCCCCCCCCTATTACTAGCAATAAACTATTTGCTTGATTAAACAAAGCCACAAAACCAACAAGCGTTAGTAGTAAGACAATTAAGCTAGGGATAAATAAGCTAACAAAGAATGCTGTTTGCTTATTCTGCATGTTAAAAAACACTCTGTACTGCTGATGTAGGTGACGGCAATCAAACTGTAATGAGCTACTAAACAACACTATAAAAGCAAGTGACAAAATACTGACTATAGCAGCTAAATCAGCGCGTTCTTGTAACAACACTTGAGTTGCTATAAATACGCACAGCAATAAAGCCCCTCGCCATATCAAAACCCAGCTATTATGCATAAAAAACAACAGCCAAAAGCCTGTAAGTGAAGTCAATTTTACCTTAGCTGTAAAATTAAACGGGACTATAAAAGTACTTAGCCCAAACAACAGCACTAAACCACTATGATAAAGCAATGGACTAATATCAAGTGGTAACGTTACCCAGATTGCGGATAACAAAAAACCATAAACAAGTGCTATTGGCTTGTATAAACATAAAATGCCGAGCACAAATTGCAATAGTAAAAACAACAAGAAATGCGGCACTCTCAACCACTGACTCACACTAAGATCAATCGCAACAATGAGGCTGCCAATCAACCAGCCATTACTTAACAATAAAAGCTTTATATCCATTAAACCAAGCCAATAATGTTTCACCAAGGTCTGTTGAAAGGCACGTTGAGCGGTGTTTTTTATCGCAGATTTCATTGCGCTTAACATGACACTTTGCAACAGCAAATACAGCCAAGCCATCTGTGCACCATACTGCGATGCATCGCTACTATCGATAATTTTCCCCAGCCCTAAAAATAACAGTAAAATCATACCAAGCATGGCAGAGCCAAGTACCACTAGAAATAACAAGCCAAAGTTTTTAAGCTGTAATAATAATTGGGTGAGTTCAGTTTTGTAAGCCTGATAACGATAATCCACAAAAGAGCAATATTGCCCAATTGATTGTTTTAAATTTGTAATCATAAAGGCATACACTCAAAGCCATGCTCAATAAATGGCGCGGGTTCATGGCAGGTAATGATTATTTGCCCTTCAGGCTTATCAATTAAATATTCATCAAGTAAATTTAGTAAATACTGAATACTGGTTTGATCAAGGGCTGCGCTGGGTTCATCTAATAGCAAATAAGATGCATCACGCATAAGTGCAAGAATTAGCTGGCATTTCTTTTGGTTACCTGACGACAATGCATCAAAACGGGTATTTAAAAATTCATTGAAATTAAACCCATCAATTATTGTCTTTGGCCAATGACAACACAGCGTATTCACGGATAAGTTAATAATTTGCTTTGCCGTAAGAAAGTTGGGCAAAGCAATGCAGTCTGAGGCTATGGCAACTTGCTTATGTGGTTCAGTTAATACTTTGCCTGAAAACAAAATCTGCCCACTTTGGCGTGTTTCAAGCTCTGCTAACATCATCAACAACGTTGTTTTACCTTGGCCATTAGGCGCTTCAATGCATATTTTAGGTGCACAAAACTGCACACTATAACTACTGTACAATACGTTTTCAGCAAACTGCTTATGTAACCCTATGACTTCTATCATAAATACTCCCTGATTTTGAAAGTGAATTATACCCAAATCACCTCAAGGTGCGAGTGTCGTTGGAATTAAAAGCGATTTAGGCAAGGCATTGATTGCAAATGATGGTAATTCCCTTGTTAAAATCAATAACGCAGTATAAATCGCTTTTAAACCAACCCGCGGGGCGTTTCACAGGCACTTATTCTCACCCTTGTTACTTTTTAAAAGGGATGGCCATTCTTGCAAACTAACGCCTTGATATTAAGCGTCTGCGAAACGCTAAATTCTGCATCTTGAGGTGGCTTGGGTATATTAACTGGTTTTCTATTTTCGTGGGCTACATGGTTTGTAACACTTTATTGCTGTTCGAATAGGCTAATTACTTGCGTTTAAAAAATGTTCTGTTAACACTAAAAGCCCATAATTATAATCCAAGGAATGTATCTATGAAAAAAGCCCTCAAACTTGCCTGCATTACCTGTGCAGTATCAATTGCATTAACAGGTTGCAGTCAATCTAATAATTCAGCCTCTGCGCCTGTGACAACTGAGCAAACACAACAAGTAAAAACCTATGATGCAAAAACCTTTTTTGATACAACATCTATCATGGGCAGTAGCTTTTCACCCTCTGGTGATAAAGTTTTAGTTAGTAGCGATGAAAGCGGTATTTACAGCTTGTATGAAATAGACGTAAAAACAGGTAGCAAAACTCGCTTAACAAATTTTGAAGATAGCACCTACCCTGTACGTTATTTTCCTAATGATGAGCGCGTATTATTTACCAAAGACTCCGGCGGGAACGAGCGATACCATGTTTATGTGCGCGAAGTTGACGGTTCAATCAAAGATTTAACCCCTGGTGATGAAACTCGCGCAAGCTTTGCAGGCTTTACCAAAGATGGTAGCCAGTTTTTTATCACCAGTAATCAGCGTGATGCCAAATTTATGGACTTATACCGAGTCGATAGTAAAACATATCAAATCACGCCCATATATCAAAATACATTGGGTTTAAATGTGGGGGCAATTAGCCCTGATGGCCGTTACATCGCGCTGTCTAAGAGCAATACAAATAAAGACAGTGATACGTTTATTCTTGATACTTATAAAAAAACACTCAAGCCACAGTTAATTTCTAAACACGATACACCGGCACAATATACGCCTGAGACCTTCTCTGTAGACAGTAAGTATTTATACTACTCTACGGACGCTAAAGGCGAGTTTTCACAGGTATGGCGTTATGAGTTAGCCACAGGTGAACATAGCACTGCATTAAAGGATGATTGGGATGTCAGCTTTATATACTTTTCTAAATCAGGTCGCTATCAAGTAAGCGGCGTAAATGCTGATGCCAGCACAAAAGTGACCGTCAAAGATACAAAAACGGGTAAAGAAATTGCTATGCCTAAGCTACCTGCAGGTAATTTACGCAGCGTAAATTTCTCAAGCGATGAGAAAACGATGGCATTTTACTTAAACTCAGACACCTCACCAAGCAATTTATTTGTTTGGCAAGTTGGTAGTAATGAAACTAAGCAGCTTACCAACACATTAAGTAAAGCCATAAATCAAAATGACTTAGTTGAAAGCACTATCGTACGTTTTAAAAGTTTTGATGGCTTAGAAATACCAGGCGTGTTGTATAAACCAAAACAAGCCAACAGCAGTAATAAAGTACCCGCGCTTGTGTGGGTACATGGTGGCCCAGGTGGGCAAAGTCGCACTGGTTATAGTGCAATGCAACAACATTTAGTGAATCATGGCTATGCTATTTTTGCCGTCAATAACCGTGGCAGCTCAGGATATGGTAAAACATTCTTCCATTTAGATGATAAGAAACATGGTACCGACGATCTGCAAGATATCGTCTTCGGTAAAAAACACTTACAAAGCTTAGACTGGGTTGATGCTGATAAAATCGGCATTATGGGTGGCAGCTACGGCGGCTTTATGACTGCAGCTGCACTTGCCTTTGAGCCAGAAGAATTCAAAGTGGGTATTAATATCTTTGGCGTTACCAACTGGGTACGCACGCTGAACTCAATTCCACCCTGGTGGGAAAGCTTTAAAAAAGCGCTGTATGATGAAATGGGCGACCCTGCCACCGATGGTGAGCGCCATCGTGCAATATCACCCTTGTTTCATGCAAAAAACATCACTAAGCCGCTAATGGTGATACAAGGTGCGAACGATCCACGCGTGTTACAAGTAGAAAGCGACGAGCTTGTTACTGCAGTAAAAGCCAACGGCGTACCAGTAGAATATGTTTTATTTGACGATGAAGGCCACGGTTTTAGTAAAAAAGAAAATCGTATTACGGCCTCCAACGCGTACTTAAACTTTTTAAATACCTATTTAAAATAGCGCGTTAGCCCACAAGGGAAATTATAAGCCAATTTAATTTAGAGCCTGCTGCGCCTTCTTGTATGCAGGCTTTTTTATTACTTCTTTATTGTTTGGTCAATCTAGGTTCCAGTAAAGCTAGCGCCAAACCAAATACAGCAGAAAAAATCCCTAAAAACTCAAACCAACTATTGCCTGCATGTGGCATAGTCCGCGAAAGCTCATTTGCAGTATAAACACGTTTACCTCCCTCAACCTCTTCAACAAATGATTCACCAGCATACTTATCCATTAACTTAGAAATTGGTATCCTTCTGGCCAGCATTTCCCGATTTTTTTCATCTCTTTTCTGGCGGTTTGGCTCAATAATATAATTATGCCAATGAGAAAAACATTCAGAGGTTCTTCTGTTTTGATTACACCTTGTGATTTATATTCGTAAAAGCGTTCATTGAACAGATAGTTTTTATGTCCTGCATAAAATAATGCACAGCCAAAAGAAATCAAAAACATAGCGAGGTATATAATTTTACGCTGTGCGACTGAGCTCTTTACTGCTTTACTTTTAAACCACAGCTCTACATCGGGTATTTGCATGAGTCTTGTTTTGTCATGGCTGGAGGTAAGGGGCTTCATAAACTCATCAATTGAAAGGTCTAATGCTATTAATAAAGCTCTAAATATTTCATTCGAGGGAATTGATTTATCGTTTTCAAGTTTTGATATATACCCAAGCCACCTCAAGATGCAGAATTCAGCGTTTCACAGGGGCTTAATATCAAGGCGTTACTTTGCAACAATGGCCAACCCTTTTAAAAAGTAACAAGGGTGAGAATAAGTGCCAGTGAAACGCCCCATAGGTTGGTTTAAAAGCGATTTATACTGCGTTATTGATTTTAACAAAGGAATAACCATTATTTGCAATCAATGCCTTGCCTAAATCGCTTTTAATTCCAACTGAAACTCGCATCTTGAGGTGGTTTGGGTATGGCTCTGCTCTATCCCTACTTGCTGAGCGAACTCTGGTTGACTCAATTTTTATCGTTTCGTAGCTGCTTTAATTGTTGACCTAAAGTACTCATCTTAATGCTTCCTTTTTTAAAGTGAGATTAGATTCTTGGTAATTCATGCAGATATAAGAAGCTGAATATTGAAGAATAGATAAGAATATTAGCAGGTTAGTATATGATAGTCGATCTGACAGCTGATAGTCGATAGTCGATAGTCGATAGTCGATAGTCGATAGTCGATAAAATTCTGTTTGGATTTATTAATTAGGAAAGTATTTATTAACTTGTTATTGAGGAAATAACAAGTGGCGGAGTGGACGGGACTCGAACCCGCGACCCCCGGCGTGACAGGCCGGTATTCTAACCAACTGAACTACCACTCCGCAGTGGTATGTGCATGGGGTAATGCACTTACTAATTTTATTACTGATATCAAGTGGCGGAGTGGACGGGACTCGAACCCGCGACCCCCGGCGTGACAGGCCGGTATTCTAACCAACTGAACTACCACTCCGCAGAGATATCATTGTACTTGTTATTACTTAACTTGTTGGCGGAGTGGACGGGACTCGAACCCGCGACCCCCGGCGTGACAGGCCGGTATTCTAACCAACTGAACTACCACTCCAGCATACAAATTTTGTAATATAACAGGGCTTAAATAGTTGGCGGAGTGGACGGGACTCGAACCCGCGACCCCCGGCGTGACAGGCCGGTATTCTAACCAACTGAACTACCACTCCAGCGCATATTTAAACTGTTACTTTTTCTTATTGGCGGAGTGGACGGGACTCGAACCCGCGACCCCCGGCGTGACAGGCCGGTATTCTAACCAACTGAACTACCACTCCATAATAAGAATATGTTTTACAACCATATGTTGTGTAAGCGTTGGCGGAGTGGACGGGACTCGAACCCGCGACCCCCGGCGTGACAGGCCGGTATTCTAACCAACTGAACTACCACTCCAGCTTTTACTTACAAATTGTCGAAAATTGGCGGAGTGGACGGGACTCGAACCCGCGACCCCCGGCGTGACAGGCCGGTATTCTAACCAACTGAACTACCACTCCGCATCTTCGTTGCTGTTTAGGTCTCCCTTTGCAGCGGCGTGAATAATACGAATCAGCCCCTACTTCGTCAAGGGCTTTTTTGTTTTTTTACAGGTTTTTTAGTCATCTGACATCGAAAGGTTTAAAATTTCACCTGATTTGTCATTTTTTGAGCCGTTTTTGCTCACTTCATTTTTTTCATCATTTGTTGAGTCATCGTCGGGTGCTGGTTTTTTCTTCAAAAAAGGAATGTTTATTTTAGGCATGATTGACTTTTTCTGTACGAAAACCCGAATTGCCAGCCAGCCAATAACTAAAACTAACAAATTACCACCCATGATAAGGCTGACAAACAAGATAGTAGACATCGACTCGGCTTCTTTTTTCAATCGTGCGATCTCTTCTATTTCTGCTTCAGTGAGCACCGGTTCGGGTAACTCAGGAACAATTTCAATGGGCCTATCGATTTCAAAACGATAAGTCGGTAGTGTCGCCATAAACTCGCGCCCATTGATATTTGTACCAAACACTGACAGCTCAACACTATAACGACCCCAATCATAGTTTTTGATAATGAGCTCCCTGGTTGGTGCATTCGTACCTTCTAAATTAAACATTTGCTCTTCATTGTTTGGGTAATAAATTTTACCCTGTATGAGTACCGTCTCTGGTTTCACGACTTCAGGGTCTAATGAAATTGTTAGCGTATGCTCAAGGGTATCGTCTTCTGCTAAGGCAATTTCAAAGTTAAAGGGAGGTTCTTTTACTTCGAGAATGTCTTGAACTACGGTACGTTTTAGCAGAGGTGTTTCAATATAAAGCTCTGGTTGCCACTGTCCTGCTGGAAACACGAGTTTAAACTCACCGGTGAAGACACCGTCTTTGGGGCGTTCGTCAAAACCGCGTCCATCATCTCTAAATTGCGCTACGTTGTGCGTGCCTGCACCAAAATTAGCATAATCGCTATTATTTGTACTGATGAAGTCAACATGAAGGCTAACCACATCACGAAACATCCCCACACCAATTGGTTCACCATCATTTAAAATTTGACCTGTAATTTTAACTGTCTCCCCTCTAAAAAGAAGAGGTGGTAAAGGTTCAACTTCCAAATCAATATCACCAATCACCACAATACGGCTATCAGGCAAAATACTGCCAACGACTTGCCAAGGCCCAGGCGTTGGCTCACGGATAGTTATTAAGTCATAGCTTATTTCATCATACCAATCTAAGTTAGGTTCTTTTATTGAAGATGTCGCATAGAGTTTACTGCCATCAGGTTGCACCAAAACAACAGCCGGTGTGCCGGGTTTACGAAAGAATAAAAGATTAATTTCTTCCACTTTATAATCAATCCGAAAGCGGTTATTTAATAACGGCACTTCATTCTGTTTACCGTCACGCTTAAGTAATGTAATTTTATCATCGCTTTGTGCGCTTAGTACCTGCGGTGAAAAAAACACCACCAGCAATATAAATAAAAAATGTCTCATTGTAGGCCTTATTCAGCGCGCCATAAGCAATGGCCGCCAGCATCTTGAACGATATCTAGCCGTGCTTGATGGGCTGCGTGTTCTTCGTCATTAGCTAAAAGTACTTTCAGTGGTGCACGCTCTAAGCTTAGTCGACGTATCGCTTTTTGTTGTTGCTCGTTGCCTTGATTTTTATTCTGATTTAAGTTGAGTTTTACTTGGCCACCAGTCATGGCTAAATAAACATCCGCTAAAATCTCAGAATCCAGTAATGCGCCATGTAATGTTCGTTTGGTGTTATCTACGTCATAACGACGACACAATGCATCAAGGTTATTCTTCTGACCAGGATGCAAATCACGCGCCATTTTAAGTGTGTCGAGAACTTGGCAGTAATCATGGGTGTTCGGATAACCTTGATTAAGTAATGCAAATTCATTATCCATGTGCCCAACGTCAAACGGCGCATTATGAATAACAAGCTCTGCCCCTTTGATGTAATCAAAAAATTCTTGTGCTATTTGATGATACAACGGCTTATCACGTAAAAATTCATTGGTTATACCATGAACATCGATTGCCTCTTCTTCAATGCTGCGCTGAGGGTTAATGTATACGTGAAAGTTATTACCCGTTAATCGACGATTGACTAATTCAACACACCCTATTTCTATTATGCGGTGCCCTTGTTTTGGGTCGATGCCGGTGGTTTCTGTATCTAAAACTATTTGTCTGCGGTGCATATCGAACTCAGCCTGATTCTGGTATCTTTCTATAATCACTTTATTGTACATAAGATCAAGGTAAAACAGTGCAAAAAACCGTAGAGATTTACACCGATGGTTCATGTTTAGGTAATCCGGGCCCCGGCGGTTATGGTATTTTTATGCTTTATAACGGTCATGAAAAAAAAATGAGTCAAGGTTATACGCTCACAACAAACAATCGTATGGAAATGCTTGCCGCAATTGTTGCGCTGGAAAGTTTAACGCGCGCTTGTGAGATTAATCTGACGACTGATAGCCAATATGTAAAACAAGGTATTGAGTCTTGGGTCGCAAATTGGAAAAAGCGTGGCTGGAAAACCTCAGCAAAAAAGCCGGTTAAAAATGTAGATTTATGGAAGCGCCTTGATGAAGCTTGCAATAGGCACACCATAACGTGGAAGTGGGTTAAAGGTCATAGTGGTAACAAGTACAATGAAATCGTTGATGACCTAGCCCGTGACGCTGCAGGCAGCAAAGAGTTGCTCGTTGATGAAGGCTACCAGCCAGAATAAACTGTTTACTCACTGTAACACGCTCAATTATTCGCAAATCATTTTACAATTCTGTTATATATTATAATATTTAGCTATATCACATAACGGAGTTGTAAAATGCCTATCGCTGTTAAGTCGTTTTTTCATCAACAAAGCGCAACATTCACCTATTTAGTCAGCTGTTTAGACACTCACAGTTCGATACTCATTGACCCTCCTGCTGATTTCGACGCACCAAGTGCAACGTTAACTTTTACCACAGCAAATCAAATCATCGGCTATATAACAACTCATAAACTCACGCTTGAATGGGTGTTAGAGACACATGCCCATGCCGATCACATCACAGCAGCGAGTTATATTAAGCAACAACTTAAAGATAAACATCCGTGTAAACTCGGCACAGGTGCAGGTATAACGCAAGTACAGGCTTATTTCAGCCATTTTTATCAACTTGATATGCCATGTGATGGCTCACCATTTGATGCATTATTTGATGATGGGGATCGCTTATTGTTAGGTAATACACATTTCGATGTTATAACAACCCCTGGGCATACTCCTGATAGTGTGAGCTACTTAATTGAGGGAAATATTTTTGTTGGGGATACCTTCTTTATGCCTGATAGCGGAACTGCTCGGTGTGACTTCCCTGGCGGCAGTGCAAAAGCACTTTACGCCTCTTTACACAAGCTATTAGCGCTCCCTGATAAAACAATTATGTGGATGTGTCACGACTACCAACCTTATGGACGAGAGTTGGCAAATAACACCACGGTGCAAACGCAGCGTTTAAAAAATGTTCATTTACAACAATCTGAACATGCATACATAGACACGAGAGAAAAGCGAGATGCAACACTTAGTGCCCCCCAATTATTACACCCTGCAATTCAAATGAATATACGTGCCGGTCAAGTACCCCACCCTACGTATTCATTTTTAACAATCCCGCTTACAGTGTTGCTTTGAGGTTTGTCTAAGGCCAGCACCTTTAACAGGTGAAAACTGCGGCCTCGCATGCCATTTGGGTTTAATCGGTGTTAGCGGAGCTACTCGCTTTCTTGCCACGAGCATGTAGACACTGCCCATAGGTTTCAAGTACTGCTTTGTAAAGCGCCTCCAGGGCGCAAAACGTGATAGACGCGTCCCTCGTGCAAGTGATGAAAAAATAAACCGTTCATCACTCACTATTTCAAAACCAAGTAGATGCAACCAATCTTTAACCCGGGCTGGTGTAAAAAATCGACCCGTCCAAGGCAGTTTTTGCCTGCTAAATGGCAATAATTGCGCAAGCCCACACAAGCTAAACGGATTAAAGCCTGTGATCACCATATATCCCCCAGGTAATAATGTTCTGTGCACCTCACGAAGAATATGATGAGGATCTGAGTGATATTCCAAACAATGACTTAATATACATGCATCAACACTGTGTTCATAAAAGGGCAGTTCATCAATATCTGCAACAACCCCCGTATGTGGGCCAGGCCCTGCTACGCAGACTTGATGTTTAATGCTGCTCTCACTGGTATTAAGCTCACCGCTTAAATTTCCCAACTTTAACATGTGATAACCAAACATACGTGGTAACCACTTTGCCATTTTACGCTCAATATCAGAGCGCAAATAGTCACCATGAGGAAATTCATGCCACGATAATGGCTTAGGTCCTTCTTGAAAACTAAGGGCTGGTTTCATCTGCTAAGCTCGTTATACTATTCAATATGATCACTTTATAGAGCAATGTTAAATGGTGCAAGTCAAAGCAATCAAAGCCTTTTCAGATAACTACATTTGGTGTATTACACACAGTGCACAACAACTCGCCTGGGTGGTAGACCCAGGTCAAGCTGAACCCGTATTGACTCATTTAAATCAACATGGACTGACACTCGCTGGCATATTAATCACTCACCATCATTATGATCATACCGATGGCGTGTCCGCCTTGTGCAAAGCATCTCCTGGTATTCATGTTTATGGCCCAGCGAATAGCCCGTTCACAGGAATAACCAATCCGCTTTGTGATGGAGACGCTGTGAGCGTCTTTGACCTTGAGTTTACTGTTATCACGACACCTGGACACACACTGGATCACATTTGTTATATTCACCCTGAATTTGCTTTTACGGGTGATACGCTCTTCAGTGGTGGGTGTGGGCGTCTATTTGAAGGAACCGCAAAGCAAATGCAAGATTCCTTTAATAAACTCAAGCAGCTGCGTCCCGAATGTAAAGTGTATTGCACCCATGAATACACACAGGCAAATCTCGCTTTTGCCTTGGCTGTAGAGCCCGCAAATAGAACATTAATTGAATATGCCAATTGGGTTTGCTCACAACGAAATAAAAACCTAATAACACTGCCCAGTAACATTGCTTTAGAGCGAGAAATAAACCCATTCATGCGCAGTGACACCGCAGAAATTACGAAACATATCCCTAATGAATACCGCGGCAATACACACAATACACTGCAAGCAAACGAGCCTTGGCAGAACTTCGCCAGCCTAAGAAAATGGAAAGATCATTTTTAATGTCCCCCATGATGAATCAACGTTAATGGCTGTATTATTGCTGCTTTTAAATGGTCAAAAAGTGGCAATACTTCGCCATAACGGGTAGTATTTGCCGAGTTTTTTACCTGATGTATTGGTATTTATGAAAAAGTCCCCACTCGTTTTAGGCTTAGCGGTGGTGCTAAGTGGTTGTCAAACATTAACTTCAACTCACTCTGAAAGCACAACAGATAGCATCATTGCTAATCAATCAGTCGAGCAGCTCAATGGCGCAAGCCCAAGCGAAATCAATGATGCATTAATGATGAATGCGCAATACGTTCAAGTGAATGAGCTTGATGATGCTTCACCTATTTTTGATGATGTGTGGGAAAGAATTCGCTACCAACTATCAATCGAAGTGCCACAAAACCGTCCCGTTGTCACCGAGCGTAACTATTATGCTCGCCACCAATCCTATCTAGACAGAATTTCAAAACGCGCAGAGCCTTATCTACACTTTATTGTAGAAGAAGTTGAAAAACGCGAAATGCCTATCGAAATAGCGCTTTTGCCTATTGTAGAAAGTGCATTTGACCCGTTTGGCTATTCACATCGCAGTGCATCTGGCATTTGGCAGTTTATGCCACAAACAGGTGAACGTTTTGATCTTAAACAAAACTGGTGGTACGACGGCCGCCGAGATATTGTACAATCAACACGTGCAGCACTCGATTACTTATCGTATTTACATAAGACACTTGAAGGCGATTGGTTAAATGCAATTGCAGCTTACAATTCTGGTGAAGGACGTCTACTTCGTGCAATCAGGAAGAACCGCAAAAAGCATTTACCCACAGACTTCTGGTCACTCGATTTACCAAAAGAAACGACGGCGTATGTCCCTAAATTATTAGCACTGTCTGACTTACTAAAACGACAAGAAGAGTTTGGTTTAACATGGAACCCAATCATCAATGCACACGTTGTAGAAACGGTTGATGTCGGGTCTCAAATAGATTTAGCACTCGCAGCCGAGATGGCTGAAATCAGTTTAACCGAGTTGCACCGTTTAAACCCGGGCTTTAATCGTTGGGCAACGGATCCAAACGGCCCTCATTTTTTATTGATACCATCAGATAAAGTCGAACACTTTGAGCTACAACTGGCCAAAACAGACATTAAAGCGCGCTTAAGGTGGCAACAATATAAAGTAGCCAATGGAGATAGCTTATCCGTTATTGCAGATAAATTTTCAACCAGTGTGAGCGCGATAACATCCCTTAATAAGTTAAAATCGAGTACAATACGCGTTGGTCAGCAACTTTTAGTGCCGCTCAGTGACGGCGCTGTTAAAAGCGAACACCTTCCACGAAAAATGCGCCTAGCGGTTAATAAAAAACACGAGCAAAAAGTACTGCATACAGTCACTAGTGGTGATACGTTATGGGATATTAGCCGTGAATATGATGTCACCATTGCTGAGCTAGCTGAATGGAATAAACTGAACAAAAGTAGCGTGTTGCGATTAGGCCAAAAGCTAACGGTTTTTAAAAATACAGAAACAGCTCAAACTGGCCTCATCACTCAAAATAGAACGATTACTTATCATGTTCGCCGTGGTGACTCACTCGCACGCATCGCGTCTAAATTTAACTTATCAGTTCAAGACATTATTGAGTGGAATAACTTAAAAGGGAAAAAATATTTACAACCAGGGCAAAAGTTGAAGTTAAAAGTAGATATTAAACGCACCTAAAATAGGGCTTATTAAAAGGAGCGTCTTGCCGCTCCTTCTACTCATTCAGGCAATTTCTCAAGCCAACGTTTTAACCAAGGCTCCGTAACGGGCCATGGCTCAAAATCTTCACTCGCATCAATTTCTAATCGATGCCCTATTGGCTTAGCCTGTAAATCTCTAAATAACTCATCGAAACTACGCCCAGCGGCGCAAAAAGTATCACCATAATTTCTATCGCCCAAGGCGATAATCCCATAAGGTTTCCCTGCTAATGTCGGAAACTGACTCTCAAGCTCTGCGTATAAAGGTGATAGGCTGCCTGGAATATCACCTTTTCCTGTCGTTGACGTAATAATGAGTAGATGGCTTGCTGACTTTATGTCGTCAAGCGAGGGAGTTTCAATCAACACAGCTCGATGATTTGAGCATTTAATTGCTGCCATCACGTCATCAGCTAAACGCACTGCCCCACCAAAAACGCTCCCTACAAATAGGTTAATAGTCGCCATTAATAATCCCTCTCTTCATGTGGCCATCCGAGTTGCTTACAAATGCTCAGCATTGCTTCTCCCAATGGCGCTTTAATGTTTATTGCTTGCTTGGTATAAGGATGAACAAAGCTTAACTCTGTTGCAAATAACATAAGTCGTCGCAATCCAAAGTGTTCCCTAAAAAACTGATTATGCTGATTGTCACCATGATTTACATCGCCAATAATAGGAAGGGAAAGGTGCTTTAAGTGCCGTCTAATTTGGTGTTTTCGGCCTGTTTTAGGGAAGCACTCAACCAAAGAATAGCGCACTGTTGGATACTTGCCTATAGGGATAGGTAAAGCAGACTGCTGCACGCAATTAAACTGAGTTTGGGCCTCTTGTGGGGCTTTGTTTTGATCTGCAAACTTATCAGCTATCTTATCCAGTTCTTCTTTCAATGGCTTATCTAAAAAGACTGAATCAGGTGCAAAACCACGTACTAAAGCTAAGTAACGTTTTGATATTTGGTTATTGATAAACAATTGATTGATGTCGCGGGCAGCGTCTGAGCTCAAAGCAAACAATAAAACACCGGAGGTAGGCCTGTCTAATCGATGAACCGGAAAGACATGCTGTCCTATTTGATCGCGCAACATCTGCATAGCAAATTGCGTTTCATGTTTATCTAAAAAAGAGCGATGTACAAGTAACCCTGAGGGTTTATTTATCGCAATGTAATCTGCATCTTGATATAAAATTTCGAGCTCACCAAATACAACTGGCTCTGGACGTTCAATCATTTACTCTTCCAAAAAAGTTATCAATCTCTTTCAATAGTTCGATTATTTCATCGCTACCTATAGACTTGGACAGCATTAGTTCTGCCATTGGCGCAATTGACATATTACTTGGTAAAGGTTGCTGTTGCTTAATTAGCAAAGACATTTTCTTTATGAATACAAATTGCAGCCATTGCTCAAACGCCATCGTATCGTGGCAAAAGGGAACTGTAGAATGTAAGGCCTCATTATCAATAGGCTCATTTTGCCAACGTTGATGCTGTTTTAATAAATATTCTAATTGCACTAGGTAGTCTTGAATTACGTGTGTCATTACAACCTCTTTTATATAGACCCAAAGATTATACCCTGTTCCCTCATAAGCGGCTATCGCGTATAATTAGCGGCATAGTACAGTGTAAATTTTAGAGAAGAGAATGACTGAGCAAATAGCAACTTTAGGGCAGCTTCTTGATGGAGCGGGCACACAATGGCGTGCTTTTGATATTGGCAGACGCATAACCAAAATTGATAAAAAACAATTCAATGCCATTGAGCAAGCCCAGAGCCCCTATCCATATCCACTGGCAGGACATGCATGGATTGCTATCCAGTTTTGGGACAGCTCAGCAAGTAAAGAACCTTACGTTTGGTTTTTAAAATTCCCTGTTGATGAACAAAGTAAATTGGTGTGTGCTAGCCGAGATCATTTTGCCAACATGGTGATAGAAGCACTTGGCAATGATCTAACGGGTGAACAAGCTGATGGCAAACTCGATAATAACCCGTATGTATTTACGCCCAACGCCAATAAACTTGCGGCATTTAATGCACTTCTAAAAGTGTTGCTAAAGCAACCAGCATCGCAGTATTACGAATATACGCAACTTTATTTTAGTTCTAAACTAGGTTTTAATAGCTGGCAAAGTTTAGCAATTCAAGGTATTGCTGATTACGCACTGCGCTTGGATAACGACACCAACTTAGTTAATCTGAAAAATGCATGGGGACAGCTCCCCGCTGAGGTATTGCAACCCCTCAGCGCTATGCTTGAACATGTAAATATCCCTATAAGCTTAACCGAACAATTTTCTAAACACGCAAAAAATGCAATTGACGAACATGATTCATTAGCCCTTGTTTGTGCACTGCGCGCAATGTCGAACTCGCAAGCGCAAGGCCTTACTGCACAAATAGTTGATGCTGTGCTAGCGAGCACACTTGCCACAGATTCAGACGTATTACTGACCATTGCAGGGCGTTGTTATTCATTATTAGAAGAACCTGAAAGGCTACATATCTTTATGGATAACTGTGCTCATCATCAAGAAATTGAAACCCTTTTCCCAAGTATTTTTGCTGACTTAGTTGCAATTCCAGCAGTACGCCCGCATCTATTAGGTTTACTACGAAAAGAAAACCGCAGCGAAACACTCGCTCGCGCAATTGGAAGGTTATTTTCTTAACATGGCAAGTTTGTGGACATTCATCCTAATTGGCAGTGTAATATACCTGTTTTGGCTAAACCGAAAAGTGGCAGAAGCAGCAAACGCACACGCTAAACGACAAAGTGAGCAACTGCAGGTCCAGCTGATGAGTGTCGCATGTACCAAGCGTCGCCTGGGCATTTTAAAAAATGGTAAACCGGGAATAAAAAGCGAGTTTATGTTTGAATTTTCAAGTGACGGTCAAAGCGTTTATCAAGGGGTCTTACTGATGGAAAATGAAATGTTGAAAAGTGTGATCGTACCTCCACACAAGATATGAGATGTAATTAGATTAACATACTTGCAAATAAAACTAAGGCGTAACATATAGTTACGCCCCAATCTGACTTCATCCATAATAAGGCATCCATACCTACGCCGAAGCTACCTTTTTGATCATCCCCTGAACGGGTATACATCCTATATACACCCTCATATTGCATCGCTGCAACTTTACACATCCTAGTGCTATCCACTTGCCACCCTGGCTGTTCCTACGCTTCCAAGCGCTCCTATTACTTCCTGTAATATAATCCTTAGTGTAATCCTTTTCATTAGCTCCGCTAATGTGCCGCATCCTGGCAGTGTCCTTATTCTTCCTTGCTGTCCTTGTATGCTTGTCCATTTGGCTTCTTGCCTAGCTTCATGCTAATTTGCCGTAATCCATTTCCTTGGCATCTGCTCAATCGTTGAGTCAGTATCGTCTTGATGCGTTAAATAATAATGGAATCTTGAATAAGTGAAAGCGTCAAACAAAGATTTTTTTATTGCAACATTTATGAAACAAATTTATTTTTACTAAAAAACAGATAGTTAAGTGTATTAACCACCTATTTTAAGTGGTTTTAACTGACAATACGCACATCAACGTAAGATATATCGCACACCCCAACTTCCAATACAGCGCCACTTGATTTGACTGATGGTATCCATCATTCGATATGAGATTCTCAGTCATTCAAATTCTGAAATTTTAGTTTATCCCGACCATGTGAGTTATAAAGCCCTCTCATGGATAGCAGCATATGACTCAACTTGGATATAGGCTTATCCATCTTAAATTCAGAATCATTCAAAGTGATTCACAAACTGAAGATAGCCTCTCCATAAATGAAGAAATAAGATTAATCATTTTAAGGCTTTGTAAAGGTTGTGTCGGTTACATTCTAATACCTATAAACTTTCTTTAGCATATCCATTTTTCTTATTGCATTTTATTAAGTTGTTAAAGCGTAATTAAATATATCTAAGCTTTAAACTCATAATTTCCTTGATATCAATTATGAAGTTCAATTCATTAGTGTTAAAGAGTTACAATCTTTTAATCTTCAATTGCTTTTCCAAAACTTTCTAGTCTTAAGTATTTTGATTTATATAAATTATTTGGAATTTTTCTTTTTAACAATTCATGAAAGTTTTCATCATGAGTAGAAATAATAATCTGTTTTTTAAAATTAACGATCAAGTTTCGTAGTAGATCTATTAAACTCAAAATATTAATTGAATCCATCGATTGAATAGGATCGTCGATAAAAATAAAATTAACGTCTTCTTTATCATCATCTTTTGTTGTCAAAGCCCTTGCAAGAAAAATACTTAAGCTAAGGACATTTATTTGAGCAGAACTAAAAGTCAGATTAGGTGGTGACCTTAAACTTTCGGAGGGGTCATACGCATAAATATTCAACTCTCCCTTTGATTTATCATGCAAAGTACATTCAAACTGAACTTTTTTGAAGTCTGGGTGAGGATCAATTGATTCATATATTTGATTTATAAGCGGAGTATTAAAAAAATTATTCGCTCTAGTTTGGATGTGTTTATTAATTTTTGTTAAATCATTTTCTAAAGGCTCAAGCAATTCTCTGTGTAAGGCAACTCTCAATTCTAAACTATATACTTCAGCTTTTATTAACCCCAGCTTACTAAAATCTAATGCCTGATTTGACAACTTCTCTAATATAGTGCAATTTTCCAAGTGCAAATCATATACTTCTCTTTCACGGTATAATTCTGGAGACTTTTCGATAAGTAATTCTTTAACATTAACTAAAGAATCTTCATTATCAGGCATTTGAATTGAAAATAAATTACATACTTCTAAAAGTTTTACAAGATTTGATCTTTTAAAGCTAATTGCCTTTCTTAGACTCTCGACTTTTTCTGTAACTTCACTTGATGAATCAGAATATTCTTTGCTCAACATTAACACTTCACGTTTTAGTTTTTCACTATCCAGAACTAATTGATGTAAAGCTTTATTTTTGATAGAAAGACGATCGTTGAGAAACAGTCTTAACTCCAAACCATTACTACTATGAGCAACTTCTTCTAAATCTAATATTTCTATAAGTTCTTTAAATTGAGTTAAATATTGTTGTTTTTCATTAACTCTAAGTTGTGCTTCCGAAAGCTGACTCTCTAATTGAGAGACTTCAATATTTAATAAGCTAATTTGTTCAAATGACCTGTGTTTTTGCTCATCTAGCTTAACCATGATCTGTTGTTGATTATTAGCTTTTGATAATAAAGACTTGCTGAATTCATTCTCTTCACTAAACTCTGTTTGCTCTTTTAAAGAGCTTAGCCTTGAGAGGTTTTCTTCTAATGAAGCTATTTTATTTTGAGAATTAATTTCCTCAAGTTTGATAGTCGCAGCTAATTCTGAAATGGATGATTCATATCTTTCAATTACTCCAATTAGCCTAGAACGATATAAGCTTTCTTGACTTCTGCTTGTATCTTTCAGAGAAGTTAGATTGTTAAGTGTTTGATTATGAGAAAGCCTCAAAGATTGTTGGTAGTCATTAAAAACATTATTAGAAAGAAGTGAATTTTTTAAATTATCAAAATTGGCATGATCATGATTACAAACGGGGCAACGAGATTGCTTAGTAGCATCAATAATTTCGGAAGCACTGTTAATTAAATTAATAATTGAGTTAGACTGCATATTCGCATCATTAATCTTACTCTCTAACAATGATAGGGACTTTTCTTCTTTTTCAATTAAATTTTTATTTTCACAATAATCATTGTGATATAAATTTAAGTTATATGCTAAATTCCTAGTCTCCGATGCCCATTCAGGCTGAATAGTTATTGGTTTTAGGATTTCAAAACTTTTTACAATTGCTAATTCAGTTTCGAACAGCCTTAGTTGGTTTTTTTTATTTCTTATAACACTATTTCTTTCTTCGACTTCACTCTTATCGTTTGAAATTAATTTTTCTAAGCTTTTTATTTCTTTGAAAATATATTCAACTCTATCTATTAAATCACGTAACCTGAACAACTCTTTACTAGCTTCACTTGACCTTTTAACTAGATCTGAATGTTTTAAGTTAATTTCTGACTCATAATTTTTCTTAGCTGCTATTTTTGAAATTAGTTGTTCTTTGTTGCTTTTTAGCTCACTTAGTTCTTTGCCAAAAAGTAAGTATGATTCTATTTGCTCTATTGCTTCATTAATCTTTTGAATATCTATCTTTACGGCGCTAATTAAAGAAACCTCTTCATTTAATCTCTTTTCAGCAGCTTCTTTCTCGGATATTTTTTCAAAAGCGATTTTTTCTTCTTTGAGCTGGTTAATTAAATTATTAAGATCATTTAGATTAGATGATATTACCTCTTCACTATTCAAAAATTCTTCTATAAGAGCAATTTTGGTATCTACTTTTTGTCTAACATGTCCTTGCAACTTTTCTTTAATGATAAGAAGCTCATTTTTAAGGATTTCATGATCATTTTGGCTAAAAGGACTAGAAAAGCTTCTAATTTTATACAACTCAAGTAAATTTAATTCTTGGATTATTTTATTAACCTCAGAAAAAGGTGAGGAAATAGAACCAATATTTTCAACCTCTACTTTATTTTTATCTATATCCTGTTCAAGTTTACTTATCGCAGATTCCAGTTCTTTGCATTGCTTTCTAATTATTTCTCGCTGTTCAAAAAGTTCGATTAACCGTGAGTCGGAATGTTTTATAAAATCATTAAACCTATCTTGCGGATTAGTTTCCCTAAGAAATGAGTCGATAGACTCTTGGGAAAGAAGGACTCTTTCCATAAACTCAGTTTTATCCGTTCTCTGATTCTCTGGTTTAGCTCTATTAGATAGGTAATCAGTTTTTTGATTTGGTTTAGGCTTTGTAACCTCATTTTTATAGCTTTTTTTGGTTGTGGTTACACTTAATAGAGTAGGAAGAGACTTACCTGTTTCAAATTCATATTGATCAGCATTTTTGTTTCTAAGTATATATTTACTACCACTATCAATACACAAAGACGCATTACTCTTAGCTTTTTTTCCCTTTATATATCTATTAACATTATTCGTTATTGCAAAATCGACTCCATCATAGAAACTAGTTTTACCGAAACCATTTGGTGCATATAATGAAATAAAATCAGCAATCTCTTTTTTTCCCATTGCTCTTTCAATTTCAAAATTAAAAAAGCCATTTTCTGGTAATAAATATGACTTAAAAGCCTGTATAGATACATTTTTAATTTTCATTAA
The DNA here is from genome assembly GCF_001469215.1 of Pseudoalteromonas sp. H105. Classification (GTDB taxonomy): domain Bacteria; phylum Pseudomonadota; class Gammaproteobacteria; order Enterobacterales; family Alteromonadaceae; genus Pseudoalteromonas. The sequence goes on along the minus strand of NZ_LOFH01000006.1, from coordinate 112,013 downwards.
ATTTCCTTACTTAACTGAGCTTCAAGCCATTCTTTAAAGAAAGCATCATTTACTTCACCAATATTAGAAGCGCGATTATATTCTCTTATTAAATCAGTACCAATTTTTGAAATTTCAATATCACCCTTTTCTTCTAAAGGCTCTTCAATATTTATATGAGATGAGAGTATTTTTCTGTCTAAGAAATTAATAATTTCTTTATCAGGAAGAGAAACACAACTTTTATCATATATGAGCTTTCTAACTGCAAATTTATTATTTTCAATACTAAACTGTATACTTTTAGGTATATCTTCATTACAAGAAAACAATACATATATATTCATCTTCTCAAATATAGATAAATCATCTTTGAAATACTCACTAGCTAAAAAGCTTATCCACTGAAGCCATAAATTACTAAGCTCAGATATTGTTTCGAAATGACAGTAAAAAGCTCTTAACTTAGCTCCATTTTGATTGACTGCGAAATGCTTAATTGAAGCGGTACTAAACTCTTTTTCTATTGACGTAAAGTTTTCACTTCCAACACGTGTAAAACTAGACATTATTTTCCTCTACTTTAGGAATATAGATTGAATAACTTTTCATCAAAAAATCTGTGACTTGGCCCAATCTAAGTTTTTGTAATCTAAATTCGTTATCAACGTAGCACTTATCATGTAATTTAGCTAAGTGCACGACTTTAACCGCTCCTGTTAGAACAGGTGACTTATCAACAGTATCAATCAAATGAAAATCACAGTTCAAACCTCTTGTAATATCTGGTTGTGCATTTCGAAAATGATCTATTTTTAATATTGGATCTTCAGGCCAATACTTATCTCCAATTAGAACAAGCAACGCTATTCCATTTTGTTTTAAGTTACTAAAATCCGTGCAAAGAATATTAGGTACAAACCTTTTCCATGTATTTTCTGAATTGATAAATATAACTCTCACTGAATCAAAAATTTCCCTTAGATATTTTATATCTATCGCTCTTTCAGTTTCTTCTTCTATCAAGTGTTTTATTATTACTATTTCAAGAAGAGCAACCCAAAGTTTTTCATTTATTAATTCTTCTGCATTTCTTTTAGGGACTAGCAGAAACTCTTTTAACTCACTTAATATCTCATTAGGACTACAAAAACCTTTTTCCAAGTAGTTACTTGCAATTTTAAGAAGCGTAGCCTTAGCTTGCACAAAGTTAGATTCATTATCACAATTATCAAACTTAAATATTTTCGATTTAACTTCTTCAATGTTTGTCATATGAGAAGGAAGTATTGGAGGTAAGCTATTCTCAGTAATTAAGTCGTAAAAGAGTTTTAACGGCAAAGCCTGAATATGTTGATGTTCAGCACTTTTATCAGCCATGCGATTTTCAATCGCTACTAAACTAACGTCACCTTGCACAGGATAAAAAACACCTCCGCCAGAATAACCTTGAACATCGTCATAATTTGCTACCGAGAGGTTTCTAAATTGATAAAACGATTCCTCTCTTCTAAGCATTTCGAGTGTAAATGTTTGTAGCTCATCAAATAAAGTAGTCTGTTGCTTTACTGCTTGTTGAGGAAATCCCCAAAGCTGAACTCTTTCACTCTGCTCTATAAGATTAATATTTGGGGTGATACAAAGTCCATCTTGGTAGTTAACTTGTAATATTGCGACATCTTTGTCAGGTGAAAATACAACTTCTCTTACTGTAATTGATTCAAAGCCGCTATCTGATGACTTATCGATTCTTTTTACTATAATTTCCTCTTTTGTTTTTACAGCAGATTTTTCATCTTCCTGTATGCAATGTTTCGCTGTAAATATATAACTGATGTTTTTATCCGAAGGTTGAACTAACACCCCGCTACCATTGTTAACTTTTACAATATGCTTTCGTATTTTATCTTCTAATGTCATTTTATTTTAAATGGCTCTTCACAGGCTAAACATTTAGCTCCCATCTGTTCTAAGAGCTTTATTTCTGGTTCTGAAAATATTTTTTCTTTTATTATCTCTGGGTAGTTAAAATAAATCTTAAGTTCTGACTTATTATTTAACAATCTCGCAATTGTTTTTTTATTTGGGAGATTAAAGATCTTTGTATTAGATGAGATTATAAAATTATTGCAATTTAAAATAGATAATAATCTAGGGCTTGTATTAAATTTACTACCGTGATGTGATAATTTTACATATTCTACATTTAAAGGGTTTGCTTCTGTAAACCCAAGTTTTTCTAGCTCTTGCTCAATTACCGAACTATGTGCATCACCTAGAAAAAGAATATTCTTATCAGAGTATTCAACAAGAAAGGCTATTGAGCTACCATTAGCTATTGACTTATCTTCGTCAAATATATCATCACCCAATAAATCTCTTAAATTTTCTCTATAGTCACTTTCTTTACTACTAGTAAAATTTGAAGATTCCTCTCTTTCCCATTTATTAAATAGCTTTTGTAAAGTTAAATCATTTGGCGAAAGAATAGTAAATTTCAAACCAAAAAAAGAATAAGAATTACCTGCTTTTATCAGACTCTTGTCCCATATTTTCAAGCTTGTAACATACCTTTCAAATGTGACACCTTGTCTTACGCTAGTGTTGTTATTTGTTTCTTCCAGTTGGAATTGCTCAGCCGATACACTTTTATTGTAGTTTTTATCAAAACCAAAATGCTCAGCTATTGAATTAGCAGCATTAAACCAAACTTTATCAGTAAGCTGCGTTAGAATCCCGTTATCTTTAAATCCTTTAATCAATCCACCAATATGATCATCATCTATATGAGTTAAAATTAACAGATCAACCCTTTCACCTAAACTTGAGATCCGTTCTAGCTCTTTCAGTAGTGGCCCTTTTGAGTTTTGACTTCTAAAGGTAGCACTAACTCCTCCATCTATTAGAATGTTTTTATTAACACCCTCTATATCTAAACTCAAAAGTATACAGTCGCCATGCCCAGCTTTTAGCACTTTAAACTTCAACACAGGTTAATTTCCTTTTTTTATTTTCTTACTGCATATTACACGCGGATAATGAAACTCAAACCAAACCTTGGTTTTAAATCAATAATATATAAAAACAATATGATGTTACACTATAGCTTCACAGAAGAAGTTAGGAAAGTTCACTATTTTTTTTACATATCTAATTGCCGCCATAGTGGTTTATAAACTATGAAAAATTACCACTTTATAAAACACTACAAACAAAAGACTTTAAATATCAACATTTTACACAATCACAAATTAGCTGACCGATAACATGGTTAGACTCAATCTCTTAAGCGCCCCATAATTAGCCTTTCTGTCAGGTTATCCATCCTTTCTTGTTGAGTGAGCCTCTTTTTAAATGAGTGCTCTAAGATATATAGAGGCTTTAGGTCAGAACGCTGCGTAACTAATTTTTCATCTAAAATAATTCGGTTACATGCATTTCGTAATGCAAATTCTACCAACATCGGCCTTGTAAAATTGTGAAACTTACAAACTGAATCCATTTTTTTAACAAATTCATTTGTCATTCTTATAGACTCATCAGCTTTAGCAAACTTTTGCCTTTGCTTCTCAAGGTACTTTAAGGCCGCAGGTGTATTTGTAGGCAACCCTTTTTCTGATTTTATATAGTCAATTTCAAACTCAATGAAGAAACATGCCCAGCCATCCTTCTTGAGTTCCAACTCATCACATATTTTCTTAAATTTGTCTGCTACAGAACGATTTATAAAAAATTTTCTAGATGTTTTTTTTATTTCCATTTTCATTCTACGTCATTTGACGTAGCCACATATTTTTAAAAAAAATTTCCCGTTTTCTTTGGAAATAACCTCACTAAATTTGAATTACGGCGGCGGTTTTCAGCCTAACTCGCAATTAATGGGCAAAACTAAGGAATTTTTCAGCCAAAAACATAGTAACTTAAAACATAACTCAAATGTATCATCTTGATTATAAAGATTTTAAAAACACAAACCGCACAAAAAACACACAACACTTCAGGCAAATTTCGAAGCCTTTACTTAAATGTATTTGCAAACCTAAAATCCTCTATAGAGCACGTAAATAAAGGCTTTTAGGGCCATTTTTATATTTGCAGTTTTTAAAAGCACAATCTTTAATTATAGCTAAGAATTATTTTTAGCCATAAAAATTGATGTGGATGTTGAGGTGAAAAATGAAAGGCAAAACAAAAACAGCTAAACATCGTTCCAAATTTACGATCAACTTTTATAGCCATTTAAACAAATGCCACATGTGGTGCGAATCTTTTCTTGAGATGAACTACGCACTTACCCTTGAGTTCGATGAATCGGTTAAATCCTATTGTACTCAACCAGAATATTTCAGCGTGTACGGTAAACGCTATACACCTGACTTTTTAATAGAATATAAATCTGGGTATTCAGATTACGTTGAAGTAAAGCATACACATTTCATTGATGATGACTTTTTCAGCCTCCATCATTTAAGAAAAGAAGTGATTTATCAACATAACCGCCATGAATTAATGCTTGTAAGCGAACTAGACTTAGATTCTAAGATTATTTCTAACTACGAACTTTTAAGACCCTACAAACAAATTGATGTTGAACCTATCACCCCTCTACTAGTTAAGCTACCGAGAAAGCTAACATTAAAAAGGCTTGAATTTTATATTTCTAAACACTCCAACGGTACAAGGGCACATGCTTGGGCGCTCGTTGCACACCAATTCTTTGACTTTGATGCTCGTTTTAATCTTGGCCCCGACACACTATTAATGAGGAGGCTAGGATGAACCATAATCCTATCGTTGGAGATACTTACTTTGATGAAAATAGAGAGGCATTTAATCTTATTTTCTTCGACAGTGACGAAGCAATACTTAAGCCTTTAGGACTAGAAACCTCACGTATAAGCTTGCCGATACCAAGGGATGAGTTTGAACAGCAAGTTCAAAGCGGTTTTTACAGGCCAGAATATAGCTTAAAACATGACAACGACACATTGACCGAAGACCAGGAAAAGGAGATTAATAAACGAGAACCTTATTTAGTTGAGCTTCAAGCATTGGTAGATGCAGGCCACAATCCAACGTCACCCAAAACAATGGCAATCCTAAAATCAAATGTACATGACAAGTATCACATTGGCATACACAAACATGGTAATTCTAGTATTGCTCGTTGGTGGAAAGAGTATAAGGCTGCCGATTATAAACTAAAAAAATCAGTTTCTCCCAGAAAGCAACAACCTAAAAGAACAGATACTGCTAGTGAGAACTTTTTAAATCAATTTTTTGTTGATACTTGGGTCAAAGGTTCTACAGCTAATATTTCTGCTGGCTACGATGCATATAAGAAAGCAGTCGAAGCTGTTCAGAGTCACAATGATGCAATTATGCTAATGAGCGATTCAACCTTTAGACGTCGAGTCGAGTCGTTAAATAAGTTCAACATCATCTTCAATTCAGGTAACTACGCCGAAATTAAGCGAGCTTTAAGAACACTTAGTAAGAAAATCCAGACTTCATATGTCATGGAACGAGTAGAAATGGACAGAATGTCATTAAACTTTTGTTTGATTGATGAAGATGGTCAACCAACAGATACTGTTGATATCTATATAGCGCTCGATTGTCATGCTCGATACCCGTTGAGCGTTACCTATGAGCTAGGCTGTGCTGAAGACACTATAGGCGTTGTAAACTCTTTCAAACGTATTTTTTATAGAACTAGCAATAGCCTTAATGCTTTTGGTGTACCTAACAAAGTAATTGTAGATAATGGCCCAGGTTATAAATCAGCAGCATTCAGGAGTGTAGTTGAACGCTTAGGCTGTGATTTAGTTAAGGCCCCGTCGAATGAACCTTGGAAAAAACCATTTGTCGAAAGCTTTATTGGTACTTTGCGAAGTGAGTTTTTCGAAGGTGGCAAATTTGAAGGGCCAGATGGAAAAATTATAATTGGCTTGCCAGGCTACAAAGCTAAGCGAACTTCTAAAAACTCTTCTCCTATATCTAATGACAACTTAAAAAAAGCTGCGGCAATCACTATAGAGGAGTTCTCTAAACTCTTACATGATTACCTTGTTGAGTATGTGAATCAACCTCATTCAAGCCTAAATGGAAAGACTCCCCAGCAAGTGTGGAATGAGTCTGTAAATGAAAAACCTTTAGTTCCAGTCAATAAAGCTCTTGTTGAAGCTGCCTGCCACTATAAAGAGGAAACACCAAAATTGCAGTCTCGTGGAACAGTACGAATTGATCATCAGTTTTTTTACTCTGATGAACTTCACAGATGCGCTCGATTGGTTGAAAAATTAAATCCTGACCAAGATATGCGTGTTTCTGTTAAATATGACCCAGATGACGCTCGCTGGGTGACTGTTATAGCTGACTTTGATTGCTATGAACAAAAGGTAATTTTTGAAAAAGTTGAAAATAGAGCTTTAGTTGGCGAACAACTTGAGACACCCGTTTCGTTTGAAGAACTAAATGAAAATAAAGCGTCTGTGAAGCGCCGTGATATTAGTATCATGAAAATAAGCAAGATTGTTAAACAAACTACAAGACCTCGCCGTGATAGCAAGGAGGTCGAGAGTGCTAAGAAGAATGCAGCTAAGGGCTTATCTGTAGCTGAAAGAATCAAACAGAGCAATAAACAGTATACAAAAGTGCCAAAAAGCACTCAAAGTGTTAAACCAAAAGAGGAGGATAAGAACTCTAAGACAAAACGTAGACGGAAGAATTTACTACGTGATGATAGACAAACCGAAATATGGCCTACCTGATGTTTTCGCACCCATCTCTCTTAAAGTGCACCCGTTTAATTGAGCAAGTTCATAATCAACAGTTCGATAAAGCTTATGGACTTCTCATTACGGGGTTGAGCGGCACGGGTAAAACCTTTTTAGCAAAGAATTACCAGAGTCAATTTAAAGTTCGTAAAACTCCTGAGTTAACAACTTACCCTGTCGTTTATGTAAAACTTTCAGAAACAAGAACAGCGACAGATCTCTTACTACAAATAATTAAAAGCTTTACAAACGTATTAGGCAGACATTCCAATAAAGCATTTGTTGTTCAAGATAGACTTTCAGCATTACTCGTTGCACACCAAGTCGAACTTATTATTATTGATGAGGTGCAAGAGTGCCTAACCGATATCGACGGCATTACCAGTCAAAGAATGGCAAAACAAATTGCAGCCTTAATCGATAACAACCCACAGGTTGGAATTGTATTGATCGGCACACCTGTAGCAGGCAGACTGTTAAGGCTTAAATATGGTAAATCAAAAGAACGACTTCAAGGCGAGGAGCAACTTTCGAGAAGATTCTTATCTGAACAAACTCTTACAATCATACCTTCCCGCTGCGACTGCTGGCTGAATTGTTGTAACTATGCTGCCGAGATCTTTAAATTTTCACCATTTTCACGTAATGATTTAGTTCTTTTAAATCGACTTCATGTAGCTACTGAAGGGAAAATTGGACTGCTTTTAAAGCTATTTTCAATTGCCTCATTTAGCTCAGAAGAGACAAACATTGAAAAGTTTGAGGATGCATATCTCACAGGCATCAATTCATCAGCCTATAATCCATTTGATGAAGATGCTTTCAGCGATACGCATGTATTAGATATTCTCGATATACGTGAGTTTAGGTAATGCTGTCTGTAATGCCGAAAAAAATAGATGATGGAAGTCTTGTTGGCTACATACTAAGACTAACAGCTCGTAATGGATTTCAGATGCCGCTTGATTGGATTAATGAGGCTCAGTTAAAAGCATCTATCAACAATACATTAAGCATTAAACAAGTTAGTGCTCTAAACGAGTTTTTTCCGGTAACTCATAGTTTAAAGTATTTAAGCTCCAGAAGGCACTCTGCTCTGTTTCAAAACTACCACATTGAAACTCCTAGAGTTTGCCCTATTTGCATAAGAGATACTGGTTATATCAAAGAAGAGTGGCGGTATATAGGCAACCTTAAATGCTCAATCCATGATGTTGGGCTAATTGATGTTTGTCATCTATGTAACCATAAACTGGAGTGGTCAATAAATTTGCTTGAAGGTATTTGCACTAATGAAATGTGTAGCTGCTCTCTCAAGTCAGAACCATTGAATAATGCCTTAGAGTGTTTGTTTATTGACGAAATCTGTGACTGTCTTTTGGCAGACTTTGTTTACTCTCACCCATATAATACCTACTGGCCTAATTTATCACACCCAAACAGCGAGAACTTACTTACAGCCACCAGCAAAGGTTATGATTTACTAAATTGTGACTTCAAAAGATGGATAGAGTTATATGACGCACAAAGCAACCCGTTTAATGCTCTAGCAGTTAAGTTCAAATACTTTCCACTTTACCACCTTGCTCATAGCCTACAGAATGAGTGGCTTTTCAGTGAGCAATTGAAAAAACTAACTGCATCCACATCATCACCAACCAAGCAACTATTTAACTTAAGCAGCTATGTGGTAACAGCCGAAAGCGCCATGACAATACTTGGCCTGTCAAAACATGAAATCATAAGCTATTCGCCAGAAGCTAAAAACAAAAAAGTAATTCCAAGTAGGCTTAGGATAAATATTGCACCAATTATCAAAGCAACTAAGGTGACGAAATAGCGCTTTATTATCTCAACTTAATAGTGCTTTTTTTCACTATAGTGTCGGTTTTATGTCATTAATAGTGAAAAAAAGCACTATTATGAAATAATGACTTCTTAAGTTTCTGGATTAAATTTAAGGTCAATTAGAAATCCGATATAAACTCAACTGTTAGACTGTTTTTACAAAAATTATTCATGCTTATTTTATTCCTTTCAGTTTGTAGTAAAGGCTTAAACTGTCTTCTTTGAGAAACATTACTTTTATGTTCAAGGAAACGGCAGATAGGTCATATTCTTCGTAATCAAACAAGTGATTAATTGAAATTTATTCTTACTAGCGAATAGTTAGGAACTCTGGTAGAAATAGGCTATTCAGAAAAACGAGCAATTGAGTGCTAGAAAAATGCGTAATTCGCTTGTTATAAACATGTTGTGTGCCAAAGGTTTTACTTCCGATATTAGGGAAATTTATGGATTTACGGGTTAAATTAAACGTTGATGAACCAACTCTTTATGAGTTGAGTTTTTTCTCTTTAGATCTATTAAGACTAAACGTCGTTTCTTCCTTGGTTGATGAAGCGCAATCAGATAAAGAGTCAAAGTTAGTTTCTGCTAAAAATATTGATCGAACTTATCAAAATAGATCATCTCTTGGGTCTTACTACAAAAAGCATAAAAAAGATATCCAAGTCAAAGAGTTCAAGGAAGGCAGTATAGAACTCGTAATTGCAGGAATTGGTGTTGCAGCTTCAATTATTGTTCCTACCATTTTTTACTATTTGAACAAAAAGAATCAAGAAGAGAACCAAATGGTTAATTTTACTGTGGATTCACAAGATGATGAAATAAATAGGTTTCTGGAAGAAGTTCAAAACAGAAACTTTGGTTCATTTGATGATTGCTTTGATTTCATTAGGCAAACAATGGTTAGGCGAGGATATAGTTTCGAAGCTATTTCTGATAATACATATAAAGCACTCAAAGCAAACTCGAATCGTTTAGAAGATGTTGTATTAACAACTAGACGTATAAATCGTAATTAGCACACAACAAACGATTGACTTTGTTCGTAGTTCACAAATCTTAGCCAACTATTTTTAACCTGTCACAAGACGTTGGGCTAGTAAGGAGATTCAATGTTCGGCTTCATTAAAAAGCTAATATCTAAAAGTGATGAATATGAAACAGCAAAAGAAGAGTTAATCTCAGGAATGTTTGAACGCTCTGAGAATTGGCAATCTAAAGGGGTTGAGATGGCAATTGACTGCTATGAAAACGGCTTAAAAAATGGAGCACTAATTCAGTTTGATCAAATATCAGAACAGATAAAGTTACATTATCCTAATAATGTTGGTTCGATTGAAAATGGATTTCTCACTCAAATGAAAATATATATAGATTCTGAGGAAGTTGTAAATGTTTCTATTGAAGGCAGTACATTGAACTTTATTCATAAAGATTATTTAAAAGATTTGATGAATTCATAGCACTAACAAGTGCAGTAAATTTCGATAAACGGGCGTTAACCCTTCTGTTTCTGGCACGAATATGACTGTCAGTTTGTCTTGGAAAGGCATTCTAATTCAACAATATTAATCGACCCTTCCCTAAACTTAGCCCTCGAAATTGCTATATAAAGTAAAGTTCCACTCTAAAGTTTTATTCATTATCAATTTGCGTATTTAGATCATATTTGATACTTATAACGCGTTTTTTGCGCTAGCCCAAAAAAGTAGCCAGCGTTAATAATGTTTATGAATAAACGACCAAGCTTCCGAGCATCACCCAAAATGAGATTATTGCTAACATTTCCCACTTCAAATGAAATAAATTTTGAGCCTGATTCTCTAAGAAGCAGGCCCCTCAATGCCTCTACTGAGTGAGATTCTCATCTCGACTGATTAAAGACACTGAGGCAGCATGAAAAACCACTGTGCTACATTTCCCTAGGCTTTTCTCTAAAAAATGTAATGAAGAGCGATTTCCATACTCAGTTATAATACCAATTCACTTAATTAAATGATCTATTTTGAGGATGGAAAAACGTGTTGATAGCAAAGCAAAAAAAATTGCTATTTAGTTGTTCTAAATGAGAATTCTATAACGCAGGCAGCGACACGTTTAGCCCCGCAAAATGATTAAGTATTATTGCAGATTAGTATAACTACTATTTAAGATTCGATTAATGTTAATGATGCATGACGGTTTGCGTATTCTGAAACGGGTGATACTGAATTTAATACCTACGACCCACACCATTCGTTGTATAAGCGGCGATGCTCTTTGCTCAGTTGAGTTAATAATTCACTAAAGGATATTTTTGATAATAATGAGTGATTTGACTAGTGTTTTGGTATTTTGAGAGGATTTTATATGTGGTGGGTGATACTGGACTTGAACCAGTGACCCTCGCCTTGTAAGGGCGATGCTCTCCCAACTGAGCTAATCACCCACATATAAGAGTACTACTTTTAATTGAAGGTGGATTGCAATAACTTGACCACCTAGCCTTTTTTGAAAGAGGGGCAACGCTCTTTTTGCACTTGTTTCGATTAAATGGTGGGTCGTACTGGACTTGAACCAGTGACCCTCGCCTTGTAAGGGCGATGCTCTCCCAACTGAGCTAACGACCCCAGATAATCTGTAACCTTGCTTCCCACCAGTTAATGGTGGGTCGTACTGGACTTGAACCAGTGACCCTCGCCTTGTAAGGGCGATGCTCTCCCAACTGAGCTAACGACCCGCAAAGTTTATCTAAATGTGAACACCATTAAAAATGGTGGGTCGTACTGGACTTGAACCAGTGACCCTCGCCTTGTAAGGGCGATGCTCTCCCAACTGAGCTAACGACCCATTTAGATTATTGCAATATGAAGCACCATTTAAAATGGTGGGTCGTACTGGACTTGAACCAGTGACCCTCGCCTTGTAAGGGCGATGCTCTCCCAACTGAGCTAACGACCCATATTACAATTTAAAACACAACTATTAATACAACAACAGATTTTATATGTGGTGGGTGATACTGGACTTGAACCAGTGACCCTCGCCTTGTAAGGGCGATGCTCTCCCAACTGAGCTAATCACCCACATATAAATAAAGCGCTACTATTAGAAATCAATAGTACTGGACTTTAACCAGTGAACCTCCCCGTTACCTATAAATAGCGGTGACATTCTCTTTTTCTAACGGATTTAATGACTCCATTAGAATTTAGTTACACCATTATTTAATAATGGTGGGTCGTACTGGACTTGAACCAGTGACCCTCGCCTTGTAAGGGCGATGCTCTCCCAACTGAGCTAACGACCCATATCTAAAAACAACACATTGCTGCGTTGTTGTGGGGCGCTATTATAGATAGAGTTGCAAATGTGTCAACACTTGAATGTGCAAAAATAGTTTAGATGTGGTTTTTATAATCAAAGAAACGTATTCTTGTTTACTTTATAGACATTGTGGTTACTTTTTAATATTAAACATTTAAATACCCTCTTCAATCGACGTGTTAATAGCAACTGAGTCGATAAGCAATATCCAATAAGAACTAAATTAACTTGCGGATTTCTAGTTCGCAATACAAACCTACTTATCACCCAAAGTAACTTGTGTAACTCAACTCACATCAAAAAGCGGTTTATCACTTAATTTGCCCCCCCTTTATTTTATGAATTAAACACATTGCTAGACAAAGTAAATACACACAGCCTATTTTGCATATAAATGTATACCTTTATGAAAAGGCATCAGATAGCATGCGTAGAGTTAGAAACGCTTTCCAAACTTCACTTTAGTACCACTGCCACTGTTAAAAAGCTCAAAAAACACACAGCTTAGTTTATAGAATATCCAGTTTGTTGAAAAATAGGACGTTTGAATAAAGTTACTTAAAAAATTGTTGACATTATTTGGGTGGCTGCATAGAATGCGCCCCGCACTCAGCAATACACAGCACGGTTTACCTAGCAGTGTAAAGCAACAATGAGTTGGGGCTATAGCTCAGCTGGGAGAGCGCTTCGCTGGCAGCGAAGAGGTCTGCGGTTCGATCCCGCATAGCTCCACCAAACTTATTAGTGCATTTGTCCTAGGGTAGCAGTTTTCTGTGTCCCCATCGTCTAGAGGCCTAGGACACCGCCCTTTCACGGCGGTAACAGGGGTTCGAATCCCCTTGGGGACGCCAATCTGATTTTCAGAGGCGGTTTTACCGAGAAAATAGCGAAGTAAATATAGCTCGAGTCTTTATTTGCACATACTCGCATTACCTTAAACTCAGGATTTGAGTCTAACTAATCAATTGTCCTAGTGACACATTTTTTGTGTCCCCATCGTCTAGAGGCCTAGGACACCGCCCTTTCACGGCGGTAACAGGGGTTCGAATCCCCTTGGGGACGCCACTTACTATAAGTGCTGTGTTATGAAAACAGCTCGCCTGAATCGAGTTTAACCATTCAGTTGTCCTAGTGACACATTTATGTGTCCCCATCGTCTAGAGGCCTAGGACACCGCCCTTTCACGGCGGTAACAGGGGTTCGAATCCCCTTGGGGACGCCACTTACTATAAGTGCTGTGTTATGAAAACAGCTCGTCTGAATCGAGTTTAACTATTCAGTTGTCCTAGTGACACATTTATGTGTCCCCATCGTCTAGAGGCCTAGGACACCGCCCTTTCACGGCGGTAACAGGGGTTCGAATCCCCTTGGGGACGCCACTTACTATAAGTGCTGTGTTATGAAAACAGCTCGTCTGAATCGAGTTTAACCATTCAGTTGTCCTAGTGACACATTTATGTGTCCCCATCGTCTAGAGGCCTAGGACACCGCCCTTTCACGGCGGTAACAGGGGTTCGAATCCCCTTGGGGACGCCACTTACTATAAGTGCTGTGTTATGAAAACAGCTCGTCTGAATCGAGTTTAACTATTCAGTTGTCCTAGTGACACATTTATGTGTCCCCATCGTCTAGAGGCCTAGGACACCGCCCTTTCACGGCGGTAACAGGGGTTCGAATCCCCTTGGGGACGCCACTTACTATAAGTGCTGTGTTATGAAAACAGCTCGTCTGAATCGAGTTTAACTATTCAGTTGTCCTAGTGACACATTTATGTGTCCCCATCGTCTAGAGGCCTAGGACACCGCCCTTTCACGGCGGTAACAGGGGTTCGAATCCCCTTGGGGACGCCATATAAAAAATGTAATGTCATTAGTTTATCTCATACCCTACCCTCGTACACACTCACTAAATACTCTTCTTCATTAAGTTACTTTTAATAATCAAGCAAATATAAATTTATTTAGAGCGATTAAATTCTAAATTGCCTTGTAAGCGGCTAGACTGTTTATTATAGTCAAAGGTACATTCATATGGTCCGAAGCTTAATGTCGAAAAAGACTTTTTCTAACGCAAAAATACTGATAGTTGAAGAGCAACTGCTTGCTCAAAGCTACATGAAACAATCGCTTGAAAAGTTAGGCTTTCGGCAATTGCATTTTGCTGAGCATGCTATTGCGGCAAAAGAGCTATGCCTTACTGAACAATTTGAACTTATCGTCTGCTCCTTCAACTTAAGCAAACACCAAGATGGCTATCAATTATATGAAGAACTCCGAGTCAAACGTTTAATTAAAAACTCTACCGGGTTTATTTTCATTTCAGCTGAAACAACAGGCTCATTAGTCCATAGCGTACTGGAATTGCAGCCTGATGACTTTCTGGTTAAACCTTTTTCTATCAGTGATCTAAAAACACGTATCGAGAAAATATTAGTTAGAAAAAGTAATTTACAAAAAATATATAACTTCATCGATGACGGTAATGATTCAAAAGCATTAAAAAGTATCAACGCATCATTAATGAGTAAAAAGAACACTTACAGTGCCATTTTATTACGCTTAAAAGGTGATGTATTACTTAGGTTAAAACGCTATGAAGAAGCCAAAACATTCTTCAAATCAGCGCTTAATATTCAAAAGTTCACATGGGCTAAAGTGGGCTTAGTTGAAGCGTTAATCGCAAATAATGAACATATCCTAGCCCAGCGAATGCTTAAAACAATGCTTACTCATAACGAAACACGCTTAGTGGCATTAAACTTACTGGGCACTTTGGAAGTAAAGCTCAATCAATTTGAGTCTGCTCAAACATTTTTAAGTGAAGCAGCTGATATTGCCCCACTTAATTTAAAACGCCAAAAATCTCTAAGTAATGTCGCCATGCTGAACCATGATTACGAAAAAAACTATACTACGCATAGAGACATAGCACAGTATGCTAAGTACTCTATCCATGATCATCCTGATATTTATTTAAACGCCGCACGTGCAGGGATTGATTTTGCGCTTACAACTGACCAAAGCGATCAAATACAACGTATTTCACGACAAACGAATAAGTATTTGAGCGACTTAAAAAATCAATTTCCCAATAGCCACAATCAAACACAAGTCGATGTCTTAAATGCCCGCTTACACTACTTAAAAGATGAACATCAAAAAGCCAAAAAGTTAATTGAACAACTTGAAGATGATGACAACCAAATTAGATCGATTGATGGTGCACTTGATAAAGCCAAAGCGTTCCATGAGTTAGGCTTTCATGCAAAAGCCCAAAACTTATTTAATCAAATAATTAATCATTGCGAACGCCACCCGAGTGTCAGTGACCCTGTTTACTTGCGTTATATCCAACAGCAACAAGTTGAACGCAGAGACATTAAAATGGGTCCAAAAGAACTTAATAACCATGCTGTAACGCAATTTAATAAAGGGCAATTGAATACCGCGCTTGAAGCATTTAGCCAAGCATTCAGAATTATGCCAAAAAATGCCAGCATTGCGCTTAATCTACTGCAATGTTTATTTGATGATAATAAAAAAAATGCACAATCTTTTAATTTAATCGCTGCCAAAAAATGCTATACGTTATTATCAACTGCATCTCTAGACACTGAACAGCAGCAACGTTTTAATAAAATAATTAAAAATGCCCAAGAGATGGGGTTAAAATTAGCAGAAAAAGACGACTAATTAACGACAGTGTCGAAGTTCCACTCTTTAACCTGCAGCAGGAGAAATACATTGAAACGCCGTTTTAATTTAATATATCTAATCCTTGCATGTTGCTCTTTGCTAAATCCACTTCAAATAGCTCAAAGTAAAACATCATTAGCTCATTGGCAAAAAGCAGACATTAATTGGCGTCAATACCAAGGCAGCCACATTAATGTGCTTGCAGATGAACAACCTGCTTTTATGGCTTTGAAACCCTACTTACCCGTATTTCAAAAGCTGACTGGGATTTCTGTTGGCTTTCATGCATTAGAACAATCAAAAATGCGCCATCGCCGAGCGATTGACCTCAATAAAGGGCTCGGACTCTATGACGTTATTCCAATGGGCGTCACTTTTCTAGGCCAAGCACATGCAAATAACTATATAGAGCCACTTGCTGATTATTTAAACAACCCACAATTAACGGATCTAAACTGGTATAAGATGGAAGATATAAGCCCAAACAGCTTATCTTTATGCCAGATAGACGGCACATTATTGTCATTACCTTTTGATTTCTCCGCACCAATTTATTTTTACCGAAAAGACTTATTTGAAAAGTTTAATATTAGTGTCCCAGATACTTATGAAACCTTGTTAACGACTAAAAAAACACTTCAGCAAGCGCTCGATAAAGATCCTGAGTATAACGATATGCATGCATTTGCATCACGTACTATGCCAGGTGCAGGGTTAAACACCTGGACCGTTTTACCTATTATGCGTTCATACGGGGCGCAGATAGTCTCTAAAAAATTGACAGCAACGAGCAATTCTCACGCCGCTCATACCGCTATTCGTGTTTATCGTGACTTAGTCACAGGCTATGGCAACCCTAAAAATAGCCGTACATTGCATTTTTAT
The DNA here is from genome assembly GCF_001469215.1 of Pseudoalteromonas sp. H105. Classification (GTDB taxonomy): domain Bacteria; phylum Pseudomonadota; class Gammaproteobacteria; order Enterobacterales; family Alteromonadaceae; genus Pseudoalteromonas. The sequence continues at coordinate 95,521 of NZ_LOFH01000006.1, read as the reverse complement.
CAGATACGTAAACTCTTTAAGGAAGGTAAACTCGCCTCGGCTTTCATTGCTTCACATTTTTATAATGAAATAGACACCGAGAAAGAATCTATCATTTGGGATAAGTGGGAAGCAGCCCCATTACCTAAAGGCCCCCATTCACGGGAAACATCTCCATGGGCCTGGGCGTTTTCAATAAATGCGCAATCTAAAAATAAATCAGCAGCATGGCTATTCATTCAATGGGCCACAAGCGCCCAGACTGCGACACTTTTAAGCACAGGGGGTTCTCCTCCGCGGATGCAAGTTTGGCAGGAACAGTTATTTAGCCTAGTCAATAAACCCGGGTTCAATAATACCATGCTTTGGGTGTTTGAAAATGCGACTCCTAGTTATATACAATCTGGTATTACCCTTTTTCCTGAAATTGGGGAAATAATTTCTCATGCGTACAGTCAAATTTTTTACGGCGCAGATATTCAAAATACGCTTGACGATAGTAATAAAAAAATTGACTCTATACTAAATAAAAACGAATAAGCCTGAAGCCTATGTATTTAACAATCGCTCATAAAATTTTATTGATCATTGGCTTTACCATCACGCTCGTCTTAGGTGTAAGTACAGCTTTGCATGTTATTGAGCTCAAAGATCAAACATTATTAAATATGAGCGAAAAAGCCTCTGCTATTGTGGCGCCAATGCTGGTTGAAATAGATCAACTAACAACTGATGGCAATGAAGACAATTGGGTACTTAAAATTCAAGCCATCGCATTAACTGACTTATTAACACAAAATAATTTTAACGATTTAACCAATATATATTTTGTCGATAACAATGCTCAAATTGTCGCACACATAGATAGAGAACAACTATCTAAAACGATTTACGATGATTCTCTTTTACAAGCAATGAAAAAAGATCAACAGAGTATTCTAAGTAATAACAGTCATTATAATGTGGTTATCCCTGTCCACAATCATAATAATATTAGAATGGGCTCTGTGATTGTCAGCTTTGCGGATGATGACTTAGTGAAAAAAATTAAGCTTATCATCACCAATGCCATTTCTTTATTTGCTATTTATTTATTTACTGCATTAGTAATTGCCTACATCGTTATTCGCAAAATTATTTTACAGCCCATCGATAAACTCGTTGAATTCTCTCACGCTATAACAACCGGCGATTTAGACTACCCCATTCATATTAATAGCCATGATGAAATTGGTACTTTGGCTAGTGGGTTTAAAATGATGCGAGCAGCAGTGAGAGAACAGATCAATAACATGCATGAGCAACAGTCAGTTCTCGAAGAAATAGTGACAACACGTACCCAGGAGTATCTAGCAGCAAAAGAACAAGCTGAGTACTCTAATCAGGCAAAAAGTGTTTTCTTAGCAAACATGTCGCATGAATTGCGCACCCCTTTAAACGCAGTACTTGGATTTAGTCAGCTTTTACAAGACAGAGAAATAGAAGCGACAAAATTACGTTATTTAGAAGCCATAACTGTTTCAGGGAATTCACTTTTAAATATTCTCAACGATATTTTAGATATCTCTAAAATTGATGCTGGTAAAATGCACTTAGAACTTGATCACGTAGAGCTAGACGCTATGTGTAACGAGTTATCTATGATGTTTATGCAGCAATGCGCGCAAAAAGATTTAGAGCTAAGTATTAAATGCACAAGCAATGCCCACAAAGCTCTTCTACTTGACGGAAACAAACTTCGCCAAGTAATGATTAATCTCTTAAGTAATGCTATCAAGTTTACACACCAAGGCTACGTGCGCGCGATTTTTGATGCAAACGTCAACAATACTGGCGATCATGTTAATTTAATCATACGGGTTATCGATTCTGGCAAAGGCATTGCTGCAGATCAACAGCAAAATATTTTCAATGCTTTTGAACAAGTTCAAGGGCAAAAAAGTGATGAATATGGCGGGACTGGCTTAGGTCTGACTATATCGCTAAAATTTACTAAGCTGATGGGTGGCACACTGAATGTAACCAGTAAACCAAACAAAGGCAGTGAGTTTACTATTGAAATTCCTGACGTTGCATACGCTCACCACAAGGAGGTCGCAACCAAACATAACTTCCCCGCCATCGCCAGCTATACATTTGGGCCGAGTAAAATTTTAATTGTTGATGATATTGCGTATAACCGGGATTTTTTAGTGTCGTTTTTATCGCGCTGGCCATTTCAAATCGATGTGGCTGAAAATGGTAAGATTGCGTTAGAAAAAATTGCTCAATGTGAGCCAGATCTTATTATCATGGATATGAAGATGCCAATAATGGGGGGACTTGAAGCCACAAAAGCATTGCGCGAAAACGAACACTACAAACATATCCCTATTATTGCAGTCACCGCATCAGCATTGAAAAATGAACAACTTGAATTTACGCAACTGACCGATTACTGCATAACAAAGCCGATTTGTCGGGAGCATTTAATTTTTACGATTGCTCAACTAATAATGCCTCCCGAGTAAACACTATTTAACCTGAACTCTGGTTAAGAGATATACTAATGCATTGATATTAATCACAAATATACTTATTAGTCTCCGCTGGAGACTTTTAGCGATAACAAGGCGAATTTACGCGTCAATAGCTGGTCTATTGCAAGTAAATTCAACGCAGTTAGCGTTGAAAGTAGCCGCTGGAGATAAATTTATTGTACAGAGTTCAGGTTATTTAAAGCTTTTTAAGTGATAAAGCATTAACACAATAGCGTAAACGACTTGGCATTGGTCCATCAGGAAAAACATGGCCTAAATGCGCATCACAGACATTGCACACAGCCTCAATTCGCTGCATACCATGGCTAACATCGCTATTATATGCAATTGCATTTGTAGTGGCAGGCTGTGTGAATGACGGCCACCCGGTCCCACTATCAAACTTTTCGCCCCCCTCAAATAACACATTATTACAGCATACGCAGGCATACTCGCCAGGTTCAAACAACGTACAACTGTCTGAGCTATGAGGGCGCTCGGTTCCTTTATTACGCGTGACATAAAAAGCTTCGTCTGATAAAAGTGCTCGCCATTGTTCATCACTTTTAATCACTTTATCAGCGGGCGCTGGATTACCTTTCGTTGCAAAATCTACAATACTATTCCACGTCAGCATACGTTACCTCTTTTACATTAACTTACTTTTATCTCTGTCGATTTAATCAATGGTCACTGACAGCTTTTCTTGCGACGTCAATAACGAATTGAAATAATCACGTAACAGCTTTTTACTGCCTGGCAAACGAGTTGAATAAACACACGTATTAGCGGCGTAGATAGAAAATCCATCTTGTTCACACTTAATCCTATCTATCGAATCAATTGAAAAGCAATACGGACCCGTCGTGCAATTAAAAAAACCTGACAGGCTCAAACACACTAATGATGTTTTATCCCGTTGAATAAGCTTATCCACCGTATTTTGCGCATAAAATAATGCAGTTAGGCGATAACAGCATGAAGAAAATACAAAGATCCATAATGCAACAACAAAAACGAACCAAGGTTGCGCAAGCAAATCAGTAAATAAACTCAACAATAATAATACTAAGCCGAAGCAAGCGACGATCATCGCTAATTGTTTATTGACTTCTTGCACGCAATTTCCTCAACGCTTATTACTTTTTGTACTATTTTTTTGTGTTTCTGGATCGGGCCAATCATTAAAAAACACGGTCAAATAACGACTTTTGGCTAAATACAATAACACCCATAGTACCGCCACCATCTGTAACGCTAAGAACATTGAAAATTGATAATAACTATGTGCTGCTTGAACTACTAACCAGATTAAATCCACAACCGCACAGAACAGTAATGGCCAACGCATAAATCGCCATATGCGCGCCAAACGAGCTGCTGAAAGAACATTTTTTTGCGGCCGCCTAAAGCAAAAAACAGCTGCGGGTAGTATTGCCAATGCGCCGATAGCCAACGCACTAAAAAAATCCTGCTTAGAACGAAAAGCTAAAGACATTATATCCAATTCAGGGCGACGACTTAACGCCGCTATAACCCAAATAAAATAAGCGCGCAGTAAAACCAATAAAGTTAAATGAAATGCGATGGGAGTACGATACGTGCCGTATTTATCCCAAAACTCTGGCCCATAACGCATTACAATTGATTCTTCTTGTCAGCAATAACACCTAACACAGTAAAAGCACATATGACCATGAGACCTAACCACTGTGTACCAAAAAGCAATAACAGTTTACTCAATAGAGGTGTTGCAAATACCACCAGAAAGCCAAAACCAAAACCGGTTACTAAAACAAATACAGCGACTCTGACAAAAAAATGCCGCCTTGCAACAAAGCGTTTAGTGACCTTGATAATGTCATTAGCATATAGAGATACCAAACATACAACCAATAACAAGGCTATGTTGTACAGATACGGCTTTAGCCACTGGCCAAAGCTCAATGCTGTACTTTCAAATACAGCAAGTGCGCTATCCATTGTGTTTCGCCAGTAGCGCGATTAAATCATCTTCAGTGAGGACCTCAATGCCTAAATCTTGTGCTTTAGTAAGCTTTGATCCAGCCTTTTCACCCGCAATTAGTGCATCTGTTTTTGCCGACACACTGCCAGAAACCTTAGCCCCTAATGCTTGCAAGCGTGCTTTTGCATCATTGCGGTTAAGCTCATTAAGTGTGCCAGTCAAAACATAAGTTAGCCCTGCAAGTGGTTGTGAATCTTCGCTCGGCACAGTTAACTGTGACCAATGAACCCCTTGCTCGATAAGCGCATTAACCACATCTGTATTATGTGGCTCGGCAAAAAAACTACTCACATGTTTTGCGACAATTTCTCCAACATCAGATACTTCAACCAAAGCTTCGATATTTGCTTGAGTTACTTTTTCGAGAGTTAAAAAGTGTGTCGCCAAGTTTTGCGCCGTCGCTTCACCAACCTCTCTAATACCTAAAGAGTATAAAAATTTAGCTAACGTTGTTTGCTTTGCATCTTCTAAGGCGCTAACCAAATTCTTAGCAGACTTTGGGCCCATTCGTTCAAGCGATTCAAAGTGCCCTTGTTTTAAAATAAACAGATCTGCGGGTGTTTTAATGAGCTCTCTATCCACCAGCTGGTCAACTATCTTATCGCCTAAGCCATCAATATCAAGGGCTTTACGTGACGCAAAATGTTTAATCGCTTGTTTACGTTGTGCTTGGCAAACAAGTCCCCCCGTACAACGTGCAACTGCTTCGCCCTCTACTTTCTCTACGTGAGAGTCACAAATAGGGCATGTAACAGGAAAAATAATATCTTTTGCATCATCAGGACGACGCTCAAGCACAACTTGTGTTATTTGTGGTATCACATCCCCTGCACGCCGGATAATCACCGTGTCACCCACTTTAACACCAAGACGCGCTATTTCATCACCGTTATGAAGTGTCGCATTTGACACCGTGACCCCGCCAACAAAAACGGGATCTAACCTCGCGACAGGCGTAATCGCTCCTGTGCGGCCTACTTGAAATTCAACATCAAGCAATTGTGTAATTTCCTCTTGAGCTGGAAATTTATAAGCAATGGCCCAACGAGGTGCGCGAGCAACAAAACCCAAGCGTTCTTGCATCGCTTTGTTGTTTACTTTAATTACAACACCATCAATCTCGTATTTGAGGGTGCTTCTACGCTGTAAAATATCTTGGTAGTACGCTATGGCAGCCTTTTCACCTTCAACTAACTTTGTTTGTGGACAAAGCGGCAATCCCCAATCAGTTAATTTAGCTAGCTGCTGGTAATGATCGCTCGGTAATTCACCGTCGGTTACAACACCGGTACTGTATGCATAAAACATCAGTGGCCTTTTTGCCGTAATTTTAGAATCTAACTGACGCAAACTGCCTGCGGCGGCATTACGTGGGTTAACAAATACTTTCTCGCCTCGTTTTTGAGCGTCAGCGTTCAACTTGTCAAAACCCGCACTATCCATAAATACCTCACCGCGTATTTCGATTTCACGCGGGTAATCGCTGCCTCTTAATTTAAGCGGGATATTACGAATCGTTTTGACGTTTTGCGTGATGTTTTCACCTGTTTGGCCATCCCCTCGAGTTGCTGCCTGCACAAGCACACCATCCCGATACAAAATAGACACAGCTAAACCATCTAATTTTGGCTCACAGCAAAAAGTCAGCTCACTGTTATCCATTAAGCGCTCTTTTATACGACGATTAAAGGCAGCAAATTCTTCATCTGAAAATGCATTGTCTAAAGATAACATGGGTACTTGATGGGTTACTTGATCAAACTTCGCCAATGCTGCCCCACCGACCTTTTGCGTCGGTGAATCTGGACTTAAATACTCTGGGTGTTCGGTTTCTAAAGCACTCAACTCGCGCAAAAGTCGATCATATTCAGCATCTGGAATTGATGGATTATCAAGTACATAATAATTGTAATTATGATCATCTAATTGCTGACGGAGTGAGTGAATTTTCGTTAAAACTGAACTAGACATAATGACCTCTAAAACATAAAAAAACCACTTAAACGAGTTATCGCCAAGTGGCTTAAAAATTCTTAAATAAGATGTTGTTAACTGTTTTTAGACAGTAAACTTTCTCACTTTTTCAACATACTCACGTACGCTATCAACAGTCATTTCTTCACGTTGAGAATCTAAAATTGTTGCACCAAATTCATCCGCTAATTTCTTCGCGGCACTGTGCAGCATATTAAATGCAGCAAGGCCATCGCCATCGCATGGTAACGTCATAAATAAGCTAATGCCCGCGGTACTAAACTGTTCCATGTTATCAATGTCAAATGTACCTGGGTTATACATATTCACTAAACGAAACAAAACGGGACCCAGGCCAGCCGGGTCGAGATGACGATTAAAAAAACCTTCCTCTGAATATTTAAACCCAAGTGTATTAATCGCCGGGAGTAACTTACTCCCTTCCATTGCAAGCCCTTGCGGCATTTGTATATGAACGATGATGAAATCAGCAGGAGGTGCCGCTTGTTCTTCTTCATCTTGTACTGCATCTACTGACGCATCTGAACGATCCGTGTCAATGTCTTGTGCATCTGACTGCAAACTGTGATTTTCATCATCAGCAGCTGAAAAACTAAGATCGCCAAACTGTGGCTCATCGCGTTCAGTTTGAGCTGCTTGTAAAGGCTCTGATTGCTGTTCTACTGGGGTGTGCTCAGTTGGTTCAACACGTTCATTCGTCGCAGCAGCGGGTGCCTCTTTTTTGCGAACTGACCATAGGCCATGTATTAATAATCCACCGATGACTATTACACTGATAATGATTAAAACCCATCTTAATTGTTCGGCCATCCCCTCACCTTTTATTAATTATTCTAACAAAAATAGTATTATGCATGTGCCATCTGCACTGCCTGTTCAATATCAACTGCAACCATTCGTGATACGCCTGGCTCAGCCATTGTAACACCAGTTAATCTTCCTGCCATTTCCATCGCAATTTTATTATGACTGATGTAGATAAATTGCACCGATTGTGACATTTCTTCAACTAAACGGCAAAATCGGCCCACATTCGCATCATCCAGTGGTGCATCTACTTCATCCAACATACAAAAAGGCGCTGGATTAAGCCTAAATATTGAAAACACTAATGATAATGCGGTCAGCGCTTTTTCTCCACCACTTAACAGGTGAATTGTTGAATTTTTCTTGCCGGGTGGTCGTGCCATGATACTAACACCACTTTCCAGTAGGTCATCACTGGTTAATTCCAGGTAAGCACTGCCTCCACCAAACACTTTTGGGAAGAGCTTACCGAAATCTTGATTAACTTGATCGAACGTTGACTTAAAACGCGTTTTCGTTTCGCGGTCGATTTTTTGAATAGCGCCTTCTAAACTTGATAACGCATTTGTTAGATCATCTAATTGTTGTTCAAGGTACTCACTGCGTTGTTTAGCCTGTTCAAATTCGTCAATGGCTGCTAAGTTGACCGCTCCAAGTTCATTTATATTGTGCAATACCCGACTCAACTGTGTTTGCATACTGGACATATTTGCAGTGTCAGGTAACTGCTCAAGCACCGATTTTAAGTTCTGCTCTAGTTCACTCAGCGGTTCTAATGCTGATTGCGCTTTAACAATTAAGCTTTGCTCTTCAAGGGCTAGTGCCTGCAGCGACTCTTGCAAAGCTGTTAATTCGCCTTGTGACAGTTTAAGCGCGGATTGTTTTTCTGCCAAAGCCTTCTTTGCCTCAACTAACTGTTGATTCAGCTCGAGCAATTGGCTTTCACCATGTTGGTGCTGTTCCAGTAATTGAACAATTTGCTCTGCGCTTTGCTCAAGCGGCATCACTAACTCTTCAATTTGGCTGGTTAATTCTAAAACGGCTTCACTAGCAGACTCGTAAGCATGTAAGGCATGGTGTAACTTAGTATCACTTAATTGGCATTCGCTGCGCGCTTTTTGTTCCGCAAGATTAGCTTGATGAGCCTGTGTTTTATATTGCTCATACAGCGCACTATTGTTTTTAAATTGATCTTCACACGCTTGTTGGGCCTGATTGGCCTGTTCGAGCTCAATTGACAGTTGCGCTTTTTGTTTTTCAAAATCAACCGTCAGCGCTTTTTTAAGTACGATGTCGGTCTTTAAATCTTGTGTTTGTTCATTTAAATGCGTTTGCTTTTGTATCAGTTTCTCTTGCTGTACATGCCACTGAGTTAATTGCTCTTTTAACATATCTCTTCGTGTGCTAGCTGACGCAATTTGCTGTGCTAATTGATGAATCACACTTTTAATATCGTCTATGTGTTGTAAATGACTCAGCTGTGCACGTTTATTCTGTGAAACCTCTATGTGCTTTGCATCTTGTTGCTGCTTTAATAGGATCTCCTGCGCGTTACATTCGTTAAGTTCTTTATGCTTAATAAGCAGTGAGTGGTTGTTATCTGAATTGTCTAAACGCCAATTTCGACCTTGTAAATTGGCGTTGACATCAATAGCGGCGACCCAAAATTCATCCTGAAATAGACTCTCATCAAAGCTTTCACAAAATATAATCCGTTCGAGAAGGTCTGGGTATACACCTTGCTCTATTAGCGCTGCCACGGAGGCTTTGTTTACCTGACTTGAACTTTTCCACACACTGTTAGAACGGGATGACTGGCTAATTGTCAGTGCTGTTAAGCCAAAAAGTGCGTGCTCAACTATTTGCTCATACCCTTTTTTTACAACTAACTGAGCAAGTAAATTGGCCTCTTGGTGCGGGTTTTCAGCATCGAGCATACTCATCAGCCCTGCAATTTTGGCTTTATTCTCGTTTACTGTTTGCGTAATAGATTGCAGCTCATCTTGGCTTTTTATCAATGATTCATGGTTTTCTTTTTCTAACAGCGTTAATTTATTCAAGGCACTTTGTTTAGCCGCAAGTTCCTTGGTAAGTGATTGCATCTGAACGTGTTGGTTTTGTAGTTGTTCAGCCAGTGTACTTTGCGCAAGCTCATTTATTTGCTGCGTAATATCCGCTTGTTGATTTTTAAAGTGCTCAAGGTTCTGCTGTTGTTGCGTCTGCGCATTGAGCGCTTGATTGTGGCTAACTGATACGCTTTGGTAATGTTCATTTAGTAACTGAAATTTATTAAATGCCTGGTGTTTTTGCTGTTGCGAACTTTCAACAAGTTCGCGAGCCTGCGTCACATGCTCATTACACACTAAGGTTTCTTCAATCGCTTCTTGTAACGCATCTGCCAGTTCATTACTGTTATCCTTTTGCTGTAATTGCAGCTCTTTGCCTTGTAATTGAAGACTTTGTTGTTTAATTAAATTTTGACTTAACGACTGCTGTTGTTGTTTCAGACTAATTTGTTGTTGTTCTACTCGCGTAAGAGCTGTGTGCGTATTATGCTGAGCTTGCTGTGCGTCGCTTAGCTGTTGCTGGCACTGTTGAACCTGCACCTCAAGGCTTGCTAAAACATCATCATGCCCTGAATTCGCTTGCTTAAAGAAATCGATTTGTTCATTGAGTGCGGCTATTTGCTGGTTTTTTTTAATTTGTTGCTGATGTAACTTTTGCCATTTTAGTACCGCTATTTGCCCTTTAAGAGCGCGTTCTTGCGCTTTTAATTCTCTATACTTTTTGGCATTCACAGATTGAACAGCTAGTTTCTCAACTTGTGCCTGCAGTTCCTTTCGTACATCAAGTAAACGCTCTAAATTTTCACGGGTACTCTTTATGCGTGTTTGGGTTTCTCTACGACGCTCTTTATATTTAGATACACCTGCCGCCTCTTCTAGAAAAACACGTAAATCAGCAGGTTTGCTCTCAATTAATCGAGAAATCATACCTTGCTCAATAATCGCATAACTGCGAGGACCCAAACCTGTGCCTAAAAATATATCGGTAATATCACGTTTACGGCACTTGCTGCCGTTTAAAAAATACAGTGATTGACCATCCCGCGTAACTAACCGTTTAATCGCCACTTGGTTACGATCTGCAAATGTATTGGGGAGCTGACCTTGCGTATTATCGAAAGTAAGCTCAACAGAAGCTTGAGATATTGGCTTGCGATTTGTTGAACCATTAAAAATAACATCCGTCATGGCATCGCCACGTAGGTTTCTTGCAGAACTTTCACCCAACACCCAGCGCACCGCATCAATGACATTTGACTTACCGCAGCCATTTGGGCCAACGACGCAAGTCATTTGATCAGGAAAAGGGATTTTAGTGGGTTCAACAAAAGACTTAAAGCCCGCTAATTTTATGGTGCTTAAACGCATCTATAGGGTTTACCGATTGTTATTATTATTTATCGAGCACTAATTTAACCTATTTTGCAATAAAAGGTTAAGCTTGACGTTTAAAGTTGTCTAAAATAATGCCTGTTGCCATTGCGACATTGAGCGATTCTGCCACGCCAAAAGCTGGAATGGTTATTTTATGTGTTACCAACGCAGCGCATTCACTGCGAATACCGTGCGACTCACTTCCCATCAATATGACACCCGAGTGTGATAGGTTTGCTTTATGAAGGTTATCACCTGCCAAAAAAGCACCGTAAATGGGTACATCTAGTGTTTGTAAATAAGCGGGTAAATCTGTCTGGCTAACCGCCACACGAACAAACGACCCCATTGTGGCACTTATGGTTTTTGGGTTGTAAGGGTCAGCGCTATCTGTACTTGCAACAATATGGTTAATACCGTACCAATCCGCGACGCGAATAATTGTCCCTAAATTTCCTGGATCAGACACCCCATCTAGCGCGAGGATCAATCCATTTGTTTGAGGCAGTTCAACCCTCGGCATAGCAACAACCGCTATGGCTGCATTATTTGAAACTAATGTGCTGGCTTTAGTCAAGCTGTCTTCATCTGCTTCTATCATCGTGATTTGAGGATACTGTGATTGAAACTGACTAATAAATGCAGATGTAGCAAATACATCTACAATCGTTAAGCCACTTGCTAATAGTTCAAGTACGTTTTTCTCACCTTGTACAAGGTATTGGTTATGTTGCTTACGATACTTTTTTTGGCCTAAAGCACGGATTAACTTGAGTTGGTTTTTTGAAATCATAACAGCCCCATAAAATGATGTGACGAGTATAACAGATTTCGGCTAGAGTTCTAAAATCGATAAGTCCAGAAAATTACTATAATTCAGCGTTCACAATAAAATTTGATTGATAATAATGCAATTCTTTAGTAAGTTTTGGCCCTAATTTAAGGATATGGAAAATAATATGGAACCCACCTCACCTTCAGTTGACCCTACGCAAACCAAATTGCCACAAATAATATCTCAAAGCCGAGTAGAATTTAGCGGTAAAGCCAGCGAATTTTTTGGTATTTGGACCGTCAACATTTTACTGAGCATACTAACCTTAGGCATATATTCTGCTTGGGCAAAAGTACGTACTTATCGCTATTTTTATAGTCATACTCGTATTGATGGTCATAGCTTTGATTACCTAGCAACACCCATACAAATTTTAAAAGGCCGTATTTTAGCCGTTGTGGTATTTATTACTTACAGCTTAGTGATTCAATTTTTTCCTGCCTTTGGTATTTTATTAGCCGTTGCTTTATTTTTTGCGATGCCCTGGATTATTAATCAGGGTCTTCGTTTTAACATGCGCATGACTCGCCATCGTAATGTGCGTTTTGCATTTGCTGGTAACTACGGTGAAGCATTTCTCAACTTTGTAGTATTACCCATCGCGAGTATTTTTACGCTCTATTTGTTATTACCTTATGCATTAAAACGTATTGACCAATATATGCATGAAAATATTAGCTTTGGTAATAAACCAATCAATGTGAACCTCCAAGGTGAGAAATATTACATTGCAGCTTTAATAACCATTGGTGTTACGATTGGTGGTCTCGTTATTTTTGGTATCTTTTTAGGGCTGACTGGAACGGCAATAGGCCTTGGAGCTGTAGATGCAGAGAATATTCACCCATCAACCATACTATTCCCTATTTTAATTGGTGCATTGTATGTGGCGTTTTTAACTTTGGTCAGTGCGGTGTATCAGTCCATTATTCGTAATCATATTTTTAATAGTAGTGAATTCGAGGACGTAGCAAGCTTTAAATCAGATTTGAAAGCAATTGAATACGCCCTATTATTATTCACCAACGCACTCGCTATCATTTTTACCCTCGGGTTAGCTTACCCATGGGCAAAAATACGCGCAGCGCGTTTGCTTTGTGCTGCGACTGAGGTAACGATATATTCTGGTGCTCTGGCTATTATTGACACGACAGAAGAGCAACAGTCTTCTTTTGCTGAAGAAGCCGCTAACGTTTTTGATATTGATATATCCCTGACCTAATGAGCCATAAAAAAACGAAAGGCTACTACTACTATCCTAGTAGTAGTCAACACATACAGTGCAGCGCAATCATTATTGACGAACACATACAGTTGTTTGATAATGGAGCCTGCCCTATTGTGAGCTCTTCTAAAGATGCATGTACCCTTGAAAGCCCGTTACCTGGTATAGCAGCAGCACTTTGCTTCGCCGACGGTGGACGATTTATCCCGGATGATATCAATTTTCGATGGCCGTTTGCTCATCAAAAACACGGTTTAGCGCAGCGATTGGAAAAAAATAAACTACTCATTGTTGCTTCAGTTGTTTTTACTCCAATATTACTCTGGCTCATTCTCTACCGTGGTATTCCAGCCGCTGCAGTTTATAGCATTGGTTTAGCCTCCCCTTCTACTATTGAAGCGATGGGCGAGCAAAGCTTACACGTCATTGAAAAGTTAGCATTAGCGCCAAGCGAGTTATCGAGTGATAAACAAGCCATGATTCAAAAACAATGGCACGTTATGCTTGAACAACTGCAACTAGATAACGAACAGTTTAGGCTTTCGTTTTATCAATCAGACTACTTTTCAGCTAATGCATTTGCACTCCCTCATGGCCGCGTAATTGTCACTGATGAATTGGTGCTTTTGCTACAAGATAAACCCGACGCATTACGGGCAATCTTACTCCATGAAATTGGCCATGTTGAATATCAGCACGGTATTCGATTAGCTTCACAAGCAACTGCCAGTACGATAGTTTTAGCGATTATTTTTGGTGACTTAGAAGGGATCACTGAAGTCGTACTTGGCTCTAGCTCTTCTTTTTTACAGCAAGCGTTTTCACGAGATATGGAACGTGAAGCAGATAAATATGCTATCGAGAAATTAATTGCTCTAGGTTATTCTAATGATGATTTTGCCGATGCCATACAAGCACTGCAAAACAAATTAGATGAGCAAGCGCAACTTGATGAGTCGTGGCTTAAATATTTATCTACACACCCTAGTTCTCAAGAGCGTATTGATTTTGCCAGGCAGTACACACCACAATGACACCCGAGTTAACGTTAATTACATTGGTTATTACCGTAATCGCACTAGGTTATGGGGTTATTTACCCGCGTTTTGCTGGGAATGACTTTAAAAAAGTATCATGCCAAGACTTGTTCGCGACAACCATATCATTAGTCGTTGCTGGGAGTCTTTATTATGATTCTGGCATTGAGTTTAGTTGGTTAATCTTTAAGGTTAATTGGTTTTGGTTCACGTTTTTAACCTATGTCCTCATCGAAGTTCCTGTGTGTTTAGCATATGCAAAAAAACACAACATGAAATTCAAGTGAGTTATGTAGCTATATAACTAGACAACAAAAAGCGCCTATATGGCGCTTTCTATTACAGCGTTTCAGTACTTATGTTTTAACGTCCATAAATGCAGCAATTCATTAGCAATAGTCGCTGCTGCAATAGCGGTGAGTTCACTTTGATCATACGACGGCGACACTTCTACAACATCCATTCCCACCATATTTATACCTTTAAGCGCACGCAAAATTTTAAGCACTTTATCGCTTGTTAAACCACCACAAACAGGTGTGCCTGTGCCCGGAGCAAATGCTGGGTCTAAACAATCAATATCAAAGGTCACATACACAGGTAGCTCCCCCACCCGCGCAAAAATTTGCTCAGCAATGGTTTGCGCCGATAAATCATTTGCTGTCATGGCATCAATGACGGAAAATTCGTGCTTACTTTGATCAAAGTCAGTACGAATACCGATTTGAATACTGTGCTCTACATCTATAAGCCCTTCCATTGGCGCATGATAAAACATGGTCCCGTGGTCATAGCGTGAGCCATTGCTATAAGTATCTGTATGCGCATCAAAATGCACTAAAGCCATTTTGCCAAAGCGTTTAGCATGGGCCCGCAGTAAAGGCAACGTAACAAAGTGATCGCCACCTAACCCTAAAATCGTTTTACCTTGATTTAGGATACCCGTTGCAGCTTGTTCTAGCTTAGCTGTAAAGTACTCTGCATCACCTACAGGGTAAGTAAAATCCCCGGCGTCTGCGACTTTTAAACGCTCAAATAACGGGAACGCCCAAGGGTATTTAGTCTCTTCCCACGCTAAGTGCACTGACGCACGACGAATGGCATCTGGGCCTAAACGTGCACCAGGACGACCCGAAGTCGCCAAGTCAAACGGTAAACCAAACACCACCACATCCGCATGAATATCTGCAATATTTTGCACCATGGGCTGGCGTAAAAACGTCATGCCATTGGAGTACAGTGAGTGATCAGTATGATCAAACAAGGCCGTCATATTAAAGCTCTTCTAAATAAGTATAACCGTCTAAGCCTGCTTTTAATTCATCAAGCACACTTTGCTGCTCGCTCGCAGGTAATTTACTGGCCACCAGCTGCGCGTAAGAAGACTGAAAGCCTTCAACATCCAAGTGAACATAGCGCATCATATCTGCCACTGTGTCACCTTGGTTTATCTCTACTATACGGGCATCACCTTGCTCATCCATACTGATCATCGCACTGTGGGTATCACCAAATAAATTATGCATATCACCTAAAATTTCTTGGTAGGCACCCACTAAGAAGAAGCCCATTAAGTACGGTTTTTCAGCACTAAATTCTGGCACAGGTAATGTGCTTTCAATGCCTTGACCATCAACATAATGATCAAGTGCGCCGTCTGAGTCACAAGTTATATCAAGCAATACCGCGCGCTTTTTCGGCGCTTCGGTCAAACCACTTAATGGCAGTACCGGGAATACTTGATCAATTCCCCACGCATCAGGTAGTGACTGAAACAATGAAAAATTAACAAAAAACTTATCTGCTAATCGTGCATTAAGTTCATCAATAATAGGCCGGTGAAAACGGTTTTTATTGTCCATGTGTTTGTTAAGTTCATAACATACACGTAAGTTAATTTGCTCAGCCCACGCACGCTGAGTTAAATCTAATAACCCCATTGCAAATTGGTTATGCACCTCAGCTAAATCACCTTGGCTATCGTGATAAATCTCAATTAATGCACGGTCATCAGTAAGCACATGTAATTGCTGCCACGACTGCCACATATTTTTAAGTAATAAAGGCGCGTCATCATCCGGCGCTTCAATGTCTTCTGGTACGTAGCTTTCGGTACCAATCACGTTTGAAATAAGCACTGCATGGTGAGCCGTTAACGCACGCCCTGACTCAGAAATAATCGTCGGAAACGGTTGTTCATACTGCTTACAAATATCGCCTATGGTGTACACAATGTTATTTGCATATTCAGCTAGGCTGTAGTTCATTGAGTTATGTGATTGGCTTCGCGTTCCATCGTAGTCAACAGCCAAACCGCCACCGACATCTAAACACTCAATTTGTGCGCCTAATTTGCGCAGCTCACAGTAAAAACGCGCTGCTTCACTCACGCCCAAACGTACATCACGAATATTGGCCATTTGCGAGCCTAAGTGAAAATGTACTAACTGCACTAAATCAAGTTGGTCAGATTCTTTTAACTTGTTTACCACATGCAGTACTTGCGATGCAGATAAACCAAATTTAGATTTTTCACCCCCACTTGCTTGCCACTTACCTTTACCTTGCGATGCCAAACGCACACGGATACCAATACGCGGTTTCACATTCAGTTCTTTAGCTTGGCTAAGCACCATGTCCAGCTCAGATAGCTTTTCGAGTACGATGTAAACTTTATGGCCTAACTTTTCTCCAATCAGTGCTAAACGGACATATTCTTGGTCTTTATAACCATTACATACGATCACTGCGCTGGTTTTTTCAGCCATAGCTAAAACAGTTAATAGCTCAGGTTTACTGCCTGCTTCAAGGCCTAACTGTTTCTTTTCGATATTAGCTTGGCTTGCAACGATTTCTTCAACCACTTCACGTTGTTGATTTACCTTTATTGGATAAACTAATAAATAATCTTTAGGGTAACCATAACTTTCAATAGCAGTATTGAAAGCGGCGCATAAGCTGTGTACACGGTGATGCAAAATCTGCGGAAAACGAACGAGTGCAGGTAAGCTGAGCCCTTTGTCCTCTAATTGTTTTGCAATATCAATTAAAGCCACCGTTTGCTGTGGGGCATCAGCTTTGGGGGCAACATACACATCACCTTGATCATTAATGCCAAAAAATCCTTGGCTCCAATGACGAACATTGTAGCTCGTGCGAGCTTGTTCAAGTGATGTTGTATCTTTCATTTATCTTTCTCTCTTATTTAATGATGCCGAATTCAGTGTCGGCGAATTGGGCGCATTAAAAGAGAAAAAGACAGCTAAGTCCAACAAATATTTTTGCTCGTAACAAGCAGATTTTGTGATGCAGACTTTATTGAAAAGGAAATGAGATTATCGGGTGGATAAAAGCCTTTAAGCACCCGATAAAAAGCTAAATAGCATAAATCAGCATTTAAAACTATTGATTAAGACCCAACTCCATAAACAAACTTTGGGGGTTTTCACTGTAATTCCCAAAAGGACCACAACGCTGGAAACCTAAATTTTCATAGAGGTTGATTGACTTCGTTTGTTTTGGGCCGGTTTCTAATCGGATCAATGGAATTTGTTCTTCTCCTGCCTGATGCAAAAGAATTTGCATGATTCGCCGAGATAACCCTTTGCCACGGTAGCTCGGTTTAACATAGAGGCGCCTAATTTCACCATAAGGCGGAGTGTCTGACTTAGTTACTATGGCACCACACGCCACAATCCCATCTTCATTCTTAAGCCCTATGGCGTAGACATCAGGGTGACTTAGCTCTTCTAAGGTAAGTGACTGTGCTGTTGCAACGGGGTATAAGGAGCATATAAGTCGGTCGATATCGGCAAAAACATTAATCACATCCTGGTCATTGGGGTTTAAATCGACTAACTGCATTGAACATCTCAATTTTATATTAAAAATTTGTTGTGAAACTATACCGAATTGTAACAAATGAACAACCTTGTTCCGGCTATTTTTCACCAACTAACACATTTTGCTTATTTTCAATCGCTATTTCACTCAAATATTTGACGGTATTGGCTTACCTTTATTCATATTATTAAGCGAGGTTCTCAGACCTCAACCGTCGCTATTGTTGAATAATCAAAAAACTGTCTATGCTCTATCCCTGCTAAATTCGCATTCACTTTATTTGGATGCTTATGCTCTCGCCAATTGGCCACATTTCGCCCTACATTTAACTTAGGGAAATCAGCCGAGCCTGTCGTGGGTAAGCCGAGGAATTGTTTTAATGTTAAAAAGCTACCAGGATCACTGACATCAATCGATAAAAAATCATCACGGTTTTTAAAGTACTGAAATACAGCCTGTTGATGCACTTTATAATTGTCTGTAAGTGTTTCGACACAAGGCGCCTCAAACATTGGAAATGTGGTGTGAAAACTGCGTTTTAATACGGGGCTAAAGTGCCCTGTTTTTTGTTCTAAATGCGGCGCCATCTTTTCTAGCAACATAGAGATTGATGGCAGCCATTTAGCCAAATCACGGTTCAAGTACACAAACTTAGAGCCAGGAAATAAAAAATCGAGTTGTTTATAATCACTAAAACAAGGCGCATCTGAGATCGCATCCGCCACCTCAAACGCTTTTTTTGTAAAGGCAGTATGTGCAACAAGTAACCCTAATTCTAATAACGCGACACTGATGCTTGTAGTGCCCGTTCTTGGCAGGCCAATAATAAATATTTTAGACATTCTCAGCGCTCGACGTTAAAGGGACGACAGTATATAGCTAATTGTCGTTTAGATTCTACCTAGCCAGTCATTTTTGATTTATGCACTTATAAACACTTTGTTACCTAAAACTGCTGTTCAAAATAACTCAGCAATTTATACTGCGGCTATGATAAAAATAATCTGAGGAATGTACCGTGCAGTTTACCCAAGGTATGGAATACTTTTTTTCTGGTTTTAAATTGATTACACAAAAAGGATTAAAACGCTTTGTGTTTATTCCATTGTTAATCAATATTGTGCTTTTCGGTAGCTCGTTGTTTTTTCTTTACGGGTGGTTAACCGATGGCTTTACTTACTTAACTAATATGTTGCCAAGTTGGCTTAGCTGGTTAGAGTGGCTTATGTGGCCCATTGCTGTGTTAGTTATTTTATTTAGTTACAGTATGTTGTTTACTGTCATAACGAACTTTATCGCGGCACCATTTAATGGGTTACTGAGTGAAAAAGTGGAGATGCATTTAACGGGTCAAAAAATAAATGATGATGGCTTTGCAGATCTTGTGAAAGATGTCCCGCGCATGCTCGGACGAGAGTGGACCAAGCTTTGCTATTATTTACCCAGAGCCATTGGCTTTTTTATTTTATTATGGGTACTCCCTGTCGTTGGGCAAATTTTGTGGGTTTTGTTTACCTGCTGGATGTATGCTATCCAATATAAAGATTATGCATTTGATAATCATAAGATTTGCTTCTCTCAGATGAAACAAGATCTAAAACAAAAACAAGGGCTGTCATACGGATTTGGTCTTGCCGTTTTGTTACTTACTGCAATTCCTATCGTCAACTTGATTGTAATGCCTGTTGCGGTATGCGGTGCGACTCGTCTGTGGGTTGATAACTACCGACCTAATTACCGAGATTAAATTGGCCTCAGTATGAAAAAGCACAGTATTAGCTGTGCTTTTTACATTTTAAACTTACTTAACCTGAACTCTGGTTAAGAGATGTACTAATGTATTGATATTAAATCACAAATATATTTATTAGTCTCCAGCCGGAGACTTTTAGCGATAACAAGGCGAATTTACGCGTCAATAGCTAGCCTATTGCAAGTAAATTCAACGCAGTTAGCGTTGAAAGTAGCCGCTGGAGATAGATTTATTATCCAGAGTTCAGGTTACTTAACTATACAAACTCTGTGGAACTTTGGTGACATTCAGGTGCACTGTTATCTCTTCTCTATCATGATATAAATGCTTTGCTTGTAGTTCATAGCTAATACCGTATTTCTCCAGCTCTTCTCGTATCATGGTCAAGCATTCATAAACGCTATCAAAACGTTTTTTCATGGGTAGTTTTAAGTTAAAGATAAGCTCTTTAGCATACGCATTCACAGCCCAATCAATCATCAAGCTTGTTACTTTTGTTGGTTTTTCAACCATGTCACAGACTAACCATTGAATATTGCGCTTCTCAGGACGGTATTTAAAGCCATCGGCTCTAAAGTGCTTAACTTGGCCTGTTTCCATTAAATCATCGTTCATTGGGCCGTTATCAATAGCGCTGACAAACATGCCGCGACGCACTAGTTGATATGTCCAACCACCTGGACAGGCACCTAAATCTACGCCACGCATTCCTGCTTGTACCCGTGACTCAACTTCATTGGGTGGTATAAATACATTAAATGCTTCATCAAGCTTTAAAGTCGAACGGCTAGGCGCATCACTTGGCATACGCAAGCGCAAAATACCCATGAAGAATGGTGAATTATTGTAGCTGTATGAATGTCCAACGTAAGCTGTATTGTTAGTCAAAAACATCACATGCATAACTGGGCGGTTAGCTTTGGGCTCACGCAGTACGGTGCTTTGTTTTTCTAATGCTTTTTTGAGGGGTGTTGATATTTTTTTACAAAACGTTAAAAGCTCTTTCCCTTCATTGGTATCTGGTGTTTCTACCCGTAATTCTGAACACAAAGGAAAATCTGCTGCCGCGGCTTTAATTTCACCCACGCGGTCTTCTACAGGCATATTCTCAAGTAATGTGCCGGCAAACCACTGGCGTGCAAACACCATGTTTTTAAAGTCGACTTTTTTGATGATTTCGTCGCTGTGTGAAGCTTCAAAGCATTCATAAATTACATAACCCGTATTTGGCTTTGCTTTTACATAACCAGCAAAGCCTTGCTCGGCAGCATGAAACGTTATTTCAGCAGCGGCATCATTTTCAAAACCACTACGACAATAAATTACTACGCTTGACATAAAAACCCTTAAATTGCGCATTCTGCGCGATATTCTTTATTAAAATTTAAACCGTGCCACTTGCACTAAAATAATCAACCAACCAACAATAAAACACAGTCCGCCTAGGGGTGTAATGGGCCCTAGCCACTTCCAGCCTGTCATTGCAAGTAAATATAAACTCCCACTAAAGAGTAAGGTACCCGCGATAAAAAACCAGCCGGCGGCGTTTAAATTTAAGCCCCACTTTATTAAAATAGCCACAGCTATCAGTGCAAGGCCATGGACCATTTGATACTCAGCAGCGGTTTTAAACACGCCGATAGCATATTCAGAAACACGATTTTTTAAACCATGAGCAGCAAATGCGCCAAGTACCACTGACAACATACAAAACACGCTACCCGCCATAAGAAATAATTTGATCATAACGCTCTCCTTTATTTCAACTAACAATGGTGTTTAATAAATTTACTTGCGTGCTCTGCGGCTATCTGTAAATTTTGCTCAAGCGTCATACCACTTTTTTTACGCGGTTTTAAAGAATGGTCGCCATCTGTTAACCAGACAAACTCAGGACGTTTATCAAGCGTAAGTGCATCTAACTCTTCACGGGTACCAAATGTATCGCGCTCACCTTGGAGCACCAAAAACGGGCACAGTATTTGGCCAAAATGGTCAATACGTAACTTCTCGGGCTTACCCGGCGGATGAAATGGGTAACCAAATGCCAACACACCGTTAATCTTTTTATTTGTTTCACAGACCAGCATAGAGGCCATTCTTCCTCCCATTGACTTACCACCAATAAATAATGGCAATGTTGGCTCTGCTTGTTCAATTACGTGGGTAAAATAAGCAAGTAATTTGGGGGCTCGCTCAGGTGGTCTGCGCTTATTCGTTTGTTTTGCTATTTGCATATATTCAAAATCAAAAAGCCCAACATTAATACCCTGCTCAGCTAACAAACTGGCCATGTTTTGCATAAACTCAGAGTCACTGCCTGCGCCTGCACCATGAGCAAATATAAATTGTGCGTGAGCAGGTTCTTTCGCTTTTATCCATTGTATTGTCATTTTAAAACTCTTGTTCTTGCTCTACTAATCCTAGCATCCATTCTTTAAAGGAAACTATTTTACCCAGCTCTGATTGTGATTCACGGTTAACCAAGTAGTAGGCATTTTTACTTTCTAGGCTATGGCTAAAGGGGATCACCAAACGTCCGGCGTCAATATCTGGTTTTGCTAAAACACTATTACCAATTGCCACACCTTGACCATGGACGGCTGCCTGTAGAACCATAGATGAATGGCTGAATATAGGCCCTTGGTTCACGTGTACATTGCGAACACCGGCGGTTTTCATCCAGGTTTTCCAGTTTTTCCGCGTAGTATCATGCAACAATGTGTGATTAGCTAAATCGCTTGGTTGATCAAGAGGTTTAGACCCTGTTAGCAACATAGGGCTACATAAGGGCACCAGGTATTCGGTGTGTAGTTTATGTGTTTGCACTCCACTCCAATGACCACGGCCATAATAAATAGCCACATCAACATCATCAGAGAGCGAGTTCTCGTCTTGGTCTTGCGCCTTTATTCGTACATCAATCTCAGGGTGTAACTCATTAAATAAACTGAGTCTGGGCACTAACCACTGAATGGCAAAGCTAGGGGTTAAGCTTACGGTCAAAGAACCTTTTGCACCGCGAGCAAGTAGCTTTTCTGTGGCATCAATTAACTGCGTGAAAATTTCTTTTATATCTAAAAAGTAACCCTGCCCTTCCTCGGTCAATAACAACGAGCGGTTTTTACGCAAAAACAGTTTTAAACCAAGGTGTTCTTCAAGTGTTTTGATTTGATGGCTCACCGCGGCTTGAGTTACATAAAGCTCTTCAGCCGCTTTGGTAAAACTCAAATGACGGGCGGCGGCTTCAAATGCTTTGAGCGCATTTAATGGCGGGACACGTCGAGACATAGCAACTACTCTTAGAATTAGTTTTTCTTATGAGTAAGATTATATACACATGCTACGGATGTGTATATTCAAGACACAAAAAAAGCGACCTACGTCGCTTTTCATCTTATCCTTTGTGATTATAAGTCACTGGCACTGGTATCCAGCGGTGCGAAGCTTTTAATCAAATCATCAACCGCTTTCATTTGACTCAAGTAACCTTCTAACTTACTTAATGCTAGCGCACATGGGCCATCACATTTTGCTTCATTTGGGTTCGGGTGCGCTTCAATAAATAACCCCGCTAAACCAAGAGCCATTCCACTTCGTGCAAGTTCTGCTGCTTGAGCGCGGCGTCCATCAGCTGAATCTGCACGGCCACCTGGGCGTTGTAATGCATGGGTTGCGTCAAAAATGACCGGAGCCATTGGTTTCATGTCATCCATACCAAGCATATCAACAACCAGGTTATTATAACCAAAGCTTGAACCACGTTCACATAGCGCAACATTATTGTTACCCGCGTCATTAAATTTAGTAATGATATGGCGCATTTCGTGGGGGGCTAAAAATTGCGGTTTTTTAACATTGATCACGGCACCTGTTTTTGCCATTGCAACGACTAAGTCAGTTTGGCGAGCTAAGAATGCAGGTAACTGAATTACATCAACCACTTCAGCAACTGGGGCTGCTTGATGCGGCTCATGTATATCAGTGATAAGTGGTACATTAAAAGTCTTTTTTATCTCTTCAAATATCTTTAAACCCTCTTCCATACCTGGTCCGCGGTAAGAGTTGATTGACGAGCGATTAGCTTTATCAAATGAGGCCTTAAATACATAAGGAATATTAAGTTTTGTGGTAACTTCAACATAGTGCTCAGCGATACGCATTGCCAAATCGCGTGACTCAAGCACATTCATACCACCAAATAATACAAATGGCTTGTCGTTAGCCAGTTCAATGTCATTAATTTTTATTAAATGATTATTCATTTTCAATCCTTAAGGTGCAACAGCTTGCATCATTAATCCACAAATATACGCCATGTAAGTCCCCACACCATACCCCATTACTGCTAATAAAACGCCAACAGGTGCTAAGGATGGATGAAATGCCGATGCGACAACCGGCGCTGATGCTGCGCCACCTACATTAGCCTGCGAACCAACAGCCATATAAAATAGAGGGGCTTTAATTATTTTAGCTACAATAAGCATTAAGCTTGCGTGAGTGAGCATCCAAATCAACCCGATAACAAAATACATTGGTGACTCTAGGATAGCCGTAATATTCATGTGCAAACCAATTGACGCAACAAGAATATACAAAAAACTAGAAGCAACTTTTGAAGCGCCAAATGCCTCAATATGACGAACACGTGTGAATGATAAAGAAATGCCAATCGTGGTTGAGATGACAATCAACCAAAAGAATTTGCTATTAAGACTATACTCTTGCGCCCACGGGAAGTTAGCACCAAAATAAGGCCCTAAAAAGTCAGCACAAAAATGAGCCAATCCAGTGATACCAAACGCAATCGCGATTATCATCATGTAATCATTGAGGGTTGGCATGCGGGCATGTTCAGCATGGTACTTTTCCACACGTAATTTTAATTCTTCAATGGCGCTAGTGTCAGCCCCAGTTCTCGCATCGATTGCTTTGTGGTTAGCAGCCATCAACAGCAACACAGCCATCCATAGATTAGCAACAATCACATCAACGGTAACCATTGCAGAAAATATATCGCCGCCTACCTCAAACATCTCTTTCATGGATGCTTGGTTTGCACCGCCGCCAATCCAGCTGCCTGCAATCGTTGTCATACCACGCCACACGGCATCGGGCCCATGTCCCCCAACCGCTTCAGGATATACGGCACTCATAATTAAAATAGCTAAAGGTCCACCAATTACAATACCCACTGTCCCTGTTAAAAACATAATCAATGCCTTAGGTCCCAGATTAATAATGGCACGTAGGTCAATACTGATCGTTAACAAAATTAAACACGCAGGCAATAAATAACGTGAAGCGACGTAATAAACATTCGATGAATGTCCGTCAACAATACCAAAGGTATTAAGTAATGAAGGTAAAAAGTAGCATAACAATAACGCCGGGACATATTTGTAAAACTTCTTCAGCGAACCATTCTCACTGTGGGATGTTTTAAAAATAAAGCCAAGTATTATCGCCAATAAGCCAAATACAACGGCATCATTAGTGATTAATGCTGTATGGGTGTCAGCCATGTTAGTTCCTTTAAATTAGTGGTGAGTTATGTTGTTATCTTCGAGTTCTTCTATTTGGTGCTGAATAATCTCAATTGCTGGATCATCAGGGCATTCATCAATAAAAAACTGTAGATCATCTCGGGCCATTTTTGGACAATCTAATTGATTGAGTAAATATCCACGATCTCTGCGTTCATAAGGGTCGTTGCCAAGTAAATCCATCAATAACTCAACACATGTTAATGCGTGACCAAATTTATTTTCACTTATAAATGCCCACTTTTGCTGAGCCAAATAAAGTTTATATACATCATCACCAAAAATAAGTTCCAATGGCTCTTGCTCATCACCGTTTTCTTCACTTGCATTCTCAGGAATGATATACCAACTCTGTTGTCCACTGCTGGGCTCTAAAACATAGCCCTCCTCGTCACTAATAGCGACATGAACATTCACATCACTATTAGAGATGCAAACACTGGCATCATAATTAGCGTGACATAAAAGGTGGCATAATAAAATACCCAGCGTGGTAGGGGATCCGCTTCGCATTGATAATGTATAGCTGAAACTATTAAGTGTGTATTCAGGGACTTTTAAGCTCGATACGCTAAACATCCATTGAGTGTAAAACATATCTAATAGGGTATCTAGGCGTTCATGAATATCGTCTTGTTGCTGACAAACATCCATTACTAAGTTTTCAAACTCACTGAGCGTAGCAAAACCTTCACTTATCTTAGCTTGTGGA
This sequence comes from Pseudoalteromonas sp. H105, assembly GCF_001469215.1. Taxonomy (GTDB): domain Bacteria; phylum Pseudomonadota; class Gammaproteobacteria; order Enterobacterales; family Alteromonadaceae; genus Pseudoalteromonas. The sequence continues at coordinate 69,801 of NZ_LOFH01000006.1, read as the reverse complement.
TCCCATTGTGATTCTGCGCTTATACAGCGGTATAGGGAATCGGGTACAAATTCATCGTAAGGTTCATTTTGGTAGGTCTCATTTTCATCTTCAAACCAAGGAGCGGTCATCAATACTACAACATCTTTTATTAAAACTAGGGGTTAGTTTACCTAGTTTTTAAACCAGTTACCAACGTGAATATCGCTCAAAGGTATGAAGATTTACCTTTGAGCGGCATTATTAGATAATCAGCGCTGTTTTGGTTACAGCAAGCTTACCAATTAATGCAATGACAACGGTTGTTACAACCAAAAAAATGACTTTAACAATCATCGCTTTTTGTTTGCTCGCAATAATACCTAAGGCAATGTAAGCGACCACTAAAATGATTTTCTCAAGTAACCACATTTGTTCAAATGGATTCATCTTTGCCATAGCCATCACTGCAATGGCAGATATCAGTAAAAATGTGTCTGTGGCATGACTGCCAATAAAAACGATTTTATTTTTTGCAATTGAGCCACTGCCCATACGCGAAAATGAACGAACATAAAATAATATAATACTCAATACAGCGATTGCCATATGTGTGTGCTTTACTGCTAAATAATCCATGGTGTCCTATTTATCTCTTGTTAAAATGACGGCGTATATACCCAAACAAATTTAGTCTGGGTATAGTGCAAGAATCTTTTCTAAATCATCGATTTGATCGTTAAATACATCCACTAACTTAGGTTCAAAGTGTTTGCCCTTTTGAGAGTTTATTTCATTAACAACATCCTCTACTGACCACGCTTCTTTGTAGCAGCGTTTATGGCGTAATGCGTCATAAACGTCAGCCAAAGCAACAATACGACCAAAAATATGAATACGCTCACCTGATATACCTTGTGGATAGCCTGTACCATCCCATTTTTCATGGTGATCACGTGCTATTTCGGCACCGGCAGTTACAATGTCACGGTTTGAACCTTCGAGTATTTTATTTCCCTTTTGCGTATGGGTTTTCATTACTTCCCATTCTTCACTATTAAGCTTTCCTGGTTTATTCAAGATAGCGTCGGGGATACCTACCTTGCCCACATCATGCAGTGGTGATGCTAATCGAATCAGCTCCGCATCACGTTTTGATAAGCCGTATTTCAGTGCTAACAAGTTACAAATATGAGATACACGTTTAACGTGATTACCTGTTTCTGTAGAACGCTGCTCTAATGCTTCACTTAACCGATAGACAAGCTCTTGCTGAGTGGCTTCAATTTCAGCTTGTAGTTGTACATTTTCATACGCGAGCTGCACATTTTGCGAAAAAATTTCAATTAAATGGCGCTGTGTGTCTGTTAGGTATTGCGGTATACCTGAAATAAATAGCATTGAATTATGGTTATATTCACTGCAACAATAAGCAAACAAATAATTATCTTTATAAACGATTGTTTTACCTTGTAACGCCTGCTTACACGCTAGTAACTGCTCACTATCTAAAACCTCTTCAATCGCTTTACCTTCACTTCGTTCAAAGTCACCACTACCAGAAAAGACCACTAACTTTTTTCGATTATCCTCTGGATTGCTTGCAACTAAACTTGTTGCGTACATAGCTTTATCCACGGTCCCCAATAAAGACGTTAACTGCTGCATAACGCCTTCAATGAAGCTTTCTAGTGAATGCGCAGAAAAAATATCACGTGACGCTTTAATTATTTTTTCTAGGCCTTGACGAGATTGTTCAATTGACAAGATGTCGCGGTATGATCGTAAACTCGACATGACAACAGTAAATAACTTTTGCGCTGTTAACTCGGTTTTTGACTTGTAATCATTAATATCATAATTAACAATAACTTGCCTTTCAGGTGCTTGACCTGGCTGACCAGTACGTAGGATGATTCTGATGTGATTATTTTTTGCTGTTTCTCTAATATATTGCGCGACTTTAAGACCGGCATCATCCGTTTCCATTACGACATCAAGTAGTACAATGGCCGCGTCGGGATTAGCGTCAATAATATTTTTTGCTTCAGCGCCTGAATAAGCACTGATAAACTCCAAATGCTTGTCTTGGAACTCAAAGTCACTTAATGCAAGCTTTGTGACGGCGTGTACTTCTGGTTCGTCATCAACAATGACCACTTTCCATGTACCGCGAACCACATCATTGACTTCTTCATGCGCTTCATCTGAAAACAAAAAATCATCCATCATACTCGGTCCTTTTGGCCATTTGCATAGATTCTCAACAGTGCTGTTTTGGTTATTTTGGCCACTGAGCGAATGTTACACGATCGTTATCTGCTAAATCTTTAACTGTAAGTATATTTATATATGCCATTTGTGCAAAAAAACGATGCACTTTAATGCTTTGTTCAAAACCATGCTCTATCAAAAGATAGCCATCTGGCGATAAATAATCCCTTGCCTGAGTAATGATATGCTTTATGTCAGCCATACCATCATCTTCTGCTACCAAAGCAGAAAGCGGTTCAAAACGAACGTCGCCTTGACCGAGGTGCTCATCATCATGTTCAATATAAGGCGGATTACTCACGATGAGATCAAACTTTTGATTTTCAACTTCGCTAAACCAATTACTCTGTAAAAAATTAACGTGCTGTAAGCCTAGTCTTTGTTTGTTCAATGTTGATAATGCAACTGCTTCGGCTATTCGGTCAACCCCTGTTATTCGCCAATGGGGTTGTTCTGATGCTAATGCCAGCGCGATTGCCCCCGTGCCAGTGCCTAGATCAAGAACTGTCGCCTTATCGCAAAGCGGAAGTCCGAGTGCCGTTTCGACTAGCGTTTCGGTATCTGGACGAGGTATGAGTGTTGTAGCGTTAACCTGTAACGATAAACTCCAAAACTCTCTTGTGCCTGTGATATGCGCAACCGGCTCACCATTTAAACGCCGCTGACAATAGCTATCATATAACGCTTTTTGTTGTTCAGTTAATTGTTTTTCTGGCCAACTGAACAAGTAACTTCGTGGTTTATTTAGCACTTCAAGCAACAAAACTTGTGCATCAAGCTTAGCGCTGTCTGTGCTACTTTCCAAAAGCAAAGCTGCACTTTGAATGGCCGATTCAACCGTGTCTGCCACCGTTACTCATCACCCATAGCAGCAAGTAAATCAGCTTGATGTTCTTGCATCAAAGGCTCAACAACACAGCCTAAATCACCCGCAACGACTTCATTTAAGCGATAAAGTGTTAAGTTAATACGGTGATCGGTAATACGCCCCTGAGGATAATTGTACGTACGAATACGTTCTGAACGGTCACCACTACCGACGAGATTACGACGTTCAGAGGCTTCTGCTGCATGGCGTTTTTCATCTTCAGCTTGTTGTAGGCGTGCTGCAAGTACTGACATCGCTTTCGCGCGGTTTTTATGCTGCGAACGCTCATCTTGACACTCCACCACTACACCTGTTGGTATATGCGTGATACGTATCGCTGAGTCTGTTTTATTAACATGCTGACCACCGGCTCCCGATGCACGAAACGTATCAACCTTGATGTCTGCAGTGTTAATTTCAATCGCTTCAGCTTCGGGTACTTCAGCCATTACCGCCACGGTACATGCAGATGTATGAACACGCCCTTGAGACTCCGTTTCAGGTACGCGTTGAACACGATGCGCACCGGATTCGAATTTCAATTGTCCGTAAACACCTTCACCGCTAATGTTAGCAATCACTTCTTTGTAGCCGCCGTGTTCACCTTCATTAGTGCTCACAACCTCAACTTTCCATTTTTTAGTTTCAGCATAGCGTGTGTACATACGGAATAAGTCGCCAGCAAAAATCGCGGCTTCATCACCACCTGTACCTGCACGCACTTCAAGAAACACATTATTATTATCACGTGGATCTTTTGGCAACATTAACACTTGAATTTGGTCTTCAATGATTTGAATTTGTGCTTTTGCTTCTTTATATTCTTCTTGCGCCATTTCACGCATTTCTGGATCTGAATCTTTCAGCATTTCCTCAGCCGTAGCTACATCATCTTGTGATTGCTGATACGATAAAAATGCTTTTACGATTTCTTCAAGCTCTGAATATTCTTTTGAAAGAGCACGAAAGCGATTTTGGTCGCTGATAACAGATGGGTCACTCAGTAGTGCCTGAACTTCTTCATAACGCTCTACTAAAGTTTCTAATTTACGATAAACGGACTCTTTCATGTAACGGCTATTCCTGGTCTATACCTAACATTTTCTTCAATTGGCTTAACTGGTCAACTTCACCTTTTTTGGCCGCATCTTGGATTGCACGGGTAGGTGCGTGCATTAAGCGGTTGGTTAACTTGTTGGCCAGCTCTAAAATTACTTTTTCTGCGTCTTTTCCAGTCGACAATTGGCTTACAGCTTTATCAACCAGTTCAGACTTAATATCATGAACGTCTTGGCGGTAACTGCGAATCAAATCAACAGAATCCAATGAACGCATCCACATCACAAATTCAGCACTGCGATAACGGATAATACCTTGTGCTTCTTCGGCCGCCTGCTCACGTGATGCGATATTCTCGCTCACAATGGCTTGTAAGTCATCAACGGAATATAAATACGCAGCATCTAACTCACCTACTTGACTCTCGATGTCTCGAGGCACGGCAATATCAATAAATAACATAGGCTTGTTTCGACGTTGCTTAAGTGCCTGTTCAACCACACCCTTACCAATTATAGGCAAAGTACTGGCCGTCGAACTAATTACGATATCAGCTTGATATAAGCGCTCAGGTAACTGTGCTAACGCTATCACATTGGCCGATACCTCTTGTGCTAACGAACGAGCTCTTTCAATTGTTCGGTTGGCAACCGTAATTTGCTGAGGTTCATTTTGGTATAAGTGTTTAGCTACAAGCTCAATTGTCTCCCCTGCCCCTATTAATAAAACTTTTGTTTTGTCGAGTTTTCCGTAAATATGCTTCGCTAAGTTTACTGCGGCATAAGCAACAGATACCGCGCTGGCACCAATCTCAGTCTCAGTTCGCACTTGCTTAGCCACTGAAAACGTTTTTTGAAATAACCGATCGAATATTAAATTAACTGAGTTATGGTTTTTAGCACTATTATAGGCTTGCTTAATTTGCCCTAAAATTTGAGGTTCGCCTAAAACAAGCGAATCCAAACCACACGCAACGCGCATTAAATGGTTGATTGCTTGTTCATGTTGGTAGCAATACACATTTTTGCTCAGTTCATGTTCATCTAACCCATGGAAACTAGCAAGCCATTGCAAGAGTATTTGGGAATTTTGCTGGGCAAGGCTACAATAGATTTCAGTTCGGTTACAGGTTGAAACAATAACGGCTTCATTGAACTGATCATGATCACTCAATTGCTGTAAGGCTTCTGAAAGTTGCTCTGGTGAAAAAGCGACCTTTTCACGCAGTTCTACAGATGCGGTTTTATGATTAATACCCAGTGCTACTATGGTCATATGTGCCAAATATTGCTAAGCGATGCTCGAAAGGCAATAATTTTATCAAAAATCAGCGGAATATGGAAAGTAAGGAACGACATTTGATTCGACTATATTTGATTTTACTCACATTTTTTTTATTTTTAAGTGGTTGCGCGCATAGAATTGACCCTCAAACACGCCTATATGATAACTGGAAAGTAAAATTATCAACACAAGAGACATGGAAAGTAGAAGGTAAATTGGCCTTTATTAGCCCTGATGAACGCCAGTCTGCAAACTTAAACTGGCAACAACAAGGGGATTTAAATCAATTAGTACTCACTACATTTTTGGGGATTCGAATACTCGAATTAGCGCATGATGAACACAATGCAAAGCTCGAATTTGACAATGAAATGTACCAAGACGCTAGTGCATCGCGTTTACTGCAACAATTAACCGGCTTTACTATCCCGATAGAGGATGCCGATAATTGGTTAAAAGGGACGGTCACAAACGATACGCTGCGCGTTGATGAATTAGGTCGAGCGCAAATCGTCACGTGGCAATCAAAGAACGGTCAAAAATGGGAGATTACCTATGGCGACTATCAACAATACGCGGGGTATTGGCTACCAAAAAAGCTGACACTAAAACACAAAAAAATTAAACTTAAAATTCAACTTTACCGATGGCATTTTAATTAACATGACGTTAGATTCTCACGCACAATTTTCACTTATTGCGCCAGCTAAACTCAATTTATTTTTACACATAAATGGTCGTCGCGATGATGGCTATCATGAACTCGAAACTCTTTTTACTTTTTTAGATTACGGTGACAATTTAGCATTTACTCGTTTAAGCACATCCGACATTGAGCTAACAGGTGATACAAATAATATCCCTTTAACAGAAAATTTAATCTACAAAGCAGCTGTATTACTGCAAAAGCATACAAAAACAGCCTGGGGTGCGAAAATAAATTTAACAAAAATCTTGCCCATGGGCGGAGGAGTTGGTGGAGGTTCCTCTGATGCTGCAACAACACTTTTAGGGCTTAATAAGTTATGGAATTGCCAGCTCACTTTGCAAGAACTTGCCAAACTAGGTATTCAACTCGGTGCAGATGTACCCGTATTTATAAACGGTAAAAGTGCCCTAGCGCAAGGGATTGGTGAGAAGCTGGTCGATGTTGAGCTTGAGCAAAAGTGGTATTGTGTTGTTCACCCAAGTGAACATGTAAGTACCGCTAAGATTTTTACACATCCCGATTTAACACGAGATACACCCAAGCTCAAAAGTGATTGGCAACAGCACCTTTTACGCAACGATTGTGAGCCATTAGTTAAAAAGCTCTGTCCTGAGGTTGAAAAAACCCTCCAGTGGTTGCTAAAATACGCACCGTCTAAGATGACTGGCACAGGGTCATGTTGTTTTGTGGAATTTGCTACGCAAACAGAAGCACATCATGTTCTTGAAAATCTTCCGAGTGATTGGAATGGTTTTATTGCCCGAAGCGTTAATACCTCTCCTGCCCATATGCAGTTGAACGCAGTTCATTTAAGCAATCAAGTAACGTACAAGTAAAATACAATTTAAGTTAACAAATGGCGCTTTTGTCTCATTTGTTAGTCCCAAATTTCAGTGCCTGAGGAACCCTACCGTGCCTGACATGAAGCTCTTCGCTGGTAACGCAACACCTGAGTTAGCTCAAAAAGTTGCAAAACGTTTATATATTGAAGTTGGCGATGCTGTTGTTGGCCGTTTTAGCGACGGTGAGATCAGTGTTCAAATTAATGAAAATGTTCGTGGCTCGGATGTTTTTATTGTGCAATCAACCTGTGCCCCTACGAACGATAACTTAATGGAGTTAATCGTTATGGTTGATGCATTACGTCGTGCGTCTGCAGGTCGTATTACAGCCGTCATTCCTTATTTTGGTTACTCTCGTCAAGATCGTCGTGTACGTTCTGCGCGTGTGCCAATTACCGCAAAAGTTGTTGCTGACTTCCTATCAAGTGTAGGTGTTGACCGTGTTCTAACTGTTGATTTACACGCAGAGCAAATTCAAGGCTTCTTTGATGTGCCAGTTGATAACGTGTTTGGTAGCCCTGTTTTATTAGAAGATATGAAAGAACGTCAGTTTGATGACGTTGTTGTAGTATCGCCTGATATTGGTGGTGTCGTTCGTGCCCGTGCTATTGCAAAACTACTTAATGACACTGACCTTGCTATCATCGATAAACGTCGCCCTCAAGCAAACGTTTCTCAAGTAATGCACATTATCGGTGACGTTGAAGGCCGTGACTGTATTATTGTTGATGACATGATCGACACCGGCGGAACACTATGCAAAGCAGCTGAAGCATTAAAAGAACATGGTGCTAAACGTGTTTTTGCCTATGCAACACACCCTGTTTTATCTGGTGCAGCGGCAGAAAACATCCGAAACTCTGTCATTGACGAAGTGATCGTTACCGATTCAATTCCATTATCTGACGAATTAAAGTCGATTGAAAAAATCAAGGTACTTACACTTGCAGACATGCTCGCTGAAACGATTCGTCGTATTAGCAATGAAGAGTCTATCTCTGCGATGTTTGAACATTAATATCGATACTTTATTGTGATTGAAGCGCCTATTTGGCGCTTTTTTTTTACCCTGTGTTTCTTTTGTCAATAGGTGGTGGTATGATAGCGCGCCTTTTGGCTAGGGACCTTGGTCGCAAAGGCCCTACACTTTTAAATTATTGGAGACATTATGTCTGATACAACTTACACTTATAACGCTGAACTTCGCGTAGAAACTGGTACTGGTGCGAGCCGCCGCCTACGTCGCGAAGACAAAGTACCTGCTATCCTTTACGGTGCAGATAAAGAAGCAGTAGCACTTACTCTTGCTCATAAAGACATGATCAAGGCACAAGAAAGCGAAGGTTTTTACACTCACATTCTTACGCTTAACATTGGCGGCGAGTCAGTTGAAGCTATCTTAAAAGATATCCAACGTCACCCATTCAAGCCAAAGCTTACTCACCTTGATTTCCAACGTGTTGATGCTACTCATAAACTACACACGAAAGTACCTGTTCACTTCATCGGTGAAGACGTAGTGACTAAAGCGGGCAACACTGTTGTTCACCAATTAACTGAAATCGAAATCACGTGTCTTCCAAAAGCACTTCCTGAGTTCGTTGAAGTTAACGTTTCTGAATTAGTTGCTGGTGATTCAATCCATATCTCTGACGTTAAACTACCTGCAGGTGTTTCATCTGTAGATTTAGCGAAAGGCGAAGATCACGATCAGTCTATCGTAACTATCAAAGCTAACAAAGCTGCGCCAGTTGAAGACGAAGCAGCTGCTGAATAATTTCTAGGTTTGCACCTTGAATTCTATTCAAATGCTTGTGGGCCTGGCTAATCCAGGCCCCGAATACGCAAATACACGCCACAATGCAGGTGCTTGGTTCATTGAGCAACTCGCTGCACGCTATAACTGCACGTTAAAACACGACCCTAAGTATCATGGCCTTACTGGCAAAGTGATCATCCAAGGTCAAGAATTCAAATTACTGATCCCCACCACTTATATGAATCTAAGCGGTAAAGCGGTCGGTAGTCTAGCCAACTTTTTCAAAATTCCTGTTGAGAACATTTTAGTAGCTCACGATGAATTAGATCTCGATCCCGGCGTTGCCAAATTAAAAAAAGGTGGCGGACACGGTGGGCATAATGGATTAAAAGACATTATTGCAAAGATGGCAAATCAAAAAGACTTCATGCGTTTACGTATCGGTGTAGGTCATCCTGGACATCGTGAGATGGTGACTGGTTGGGTGCTTGGAAAAGCAGCTAAAGAAGACCAAGAAAAAATGGATGCTGCAGTTGATGAAGCAGTTCGCTGTATGGAAATACTTGCGAAAGACGGTGTGTTAAAAGCACAAAACAGACTACATTCGTTTAAACCCTAGTAACAACGTTATTAAATCGGTTTAACGAATCTAAATAAGGTATCTTACTATGGGTTTCAAATGCGGCATCGTCGGTTTACCAAATGTCGGTAAATCAACACTTTTCAATGCATTAACAAAAGCGGGTATTGAAGCCGCTAATTTTCCTTTTTGTACCATTGAGCCTAATACAGGTGTGGTACCTGTACCAGATCCTCGCCTAGACGAGCTCGCTAAAATTGTAAATCCACAACGTATTCTTACTACAAGTATGGAGTTTGTTGATATTGCCGGCCTTGTAAAAGGGGCATCAAAAGGTGAAGGTCTCGGTAACCAGTTCTTAGCTAACATTCGTGAAACGGATGCAATTGGTCATGTAGTTCGTTGTTTTGAAGACGAAAACGTAATTCACGTAGCGGGTACAATTGACCCTGCTGACGATATTGACGTAATCAACACCGAATTAGTGCTCGCTGACATGGATAGCGCTGAAAAAGCTATGTTCCGTAATGCTAAAAAAGCCAAAGGCGGTGACAAAGACGCAAAAGAGCAAAATGCAGCACTTGAAAAAGTAAAAGCACACCTTGATGAAGGCCTAACACTTCGCTCATTAGCATTAACTAAAGAAGAAAAAGCAGCCATTAGTTCTGTAAACTTCTTGACTATCAAACCAACAATGTACATCGCTAACGTAGCAGAAGATGGGTTTGAAAATAACCCACTACTTGACCGTGTGCGTGAGATTGCCGCTTCAGAAGATGCTGTTGTAGTACCTGTTTGCGCAGCCATTGAGTCTGAGCTTTCAGAGCTTGATGAAGAAGATAAGCTTGAGTTTATGGCTGATCTTGGTTTGGAAGAGCCTGGCCTTAATTTAGTAATCCGTGGTGGTTATGAATTACTTCACTTACAAACTTACTTTACTGCTGGTGTTAAAGAAGTACGTGCATGGACTATTCCTGTCGGTGCTACTGCACCACAAGCTGCAGGTAAGATCCACACAGACTTTGAGCGCGGCTTTATTCGAGCGCAAACTATTGCTTATAATGACTACATTGCCTGTAAAGGTGAAAATGGTGCAAAAGAAGCTGGTAAGATGCGCCAAGAAGGTAAAGAGTACATAGTTAAAGATGGCGATGTAATGAACTTCCTGTTCAACGTATAGCTCTTCTTATTGCCAAATGTGTTTTGGTCGTATTTTTAAAGGCTCGAATTTTCGAGCCTTTTTTATTTGTGTTCTATAATGAAGATGATGCACTTCAAAACAAATAACTAAAAGCAGTCAAAAAAACACCATTTTTATTAAAATTTAGCCGCTTAGCTTAATTTTCCTGCAAACAAACCCTGATAAGTGTTTTTTTGCAAAAAAGGTGTTGACGGATTTGGGTCATATCAGCATAATACGCCCCGCACTCAGCGATGAAGTGCTGACAAAAAAGATGGCTAAGTAGCTCAGCTGGTTAGAGCACATCACTCATAATGATGGGGTCACAGGTTCAAATCCCGTCTTAGCCACCATTCTTTTTTGTACTCAATGAAGAGTTTAAAATAACTACCTTGTGTGCGGGAGTGGCGGAATTGGTAGACGCGCTGGATTTAGGTTCCAGTATCTTAGGATGTGAGAGTTCAAGTCTCTCCTTCCGCACCATTATTCTTGATAAGAATTAAAATTATCAATTGTTTTTGTTGGGATATCGCCAAGCGGTAAGGCACCAGGTTTTGATCCTGGCATTCCCAGGTTCAAATCCTGGTATCCCAGCCAACAATGGCTAAGTAGCTCAGCTGGTTAGAGCACATCACTCATAATGATGGGGTCACAGGTTCAAATCCCGTCTTAGCCACCATTTCTTTCTTGAAGTGGCTCTGCAAGAGTTAAATTGCAACTCAATGAAGAGTTAAAAATAACTACCATGTCTTTGATTAACTCAAAGAGATAATGCGGGAGTGGCGGAATTGGTAGACGCGCTGGATTTAGGTTCCAGTATCTTAGGATGTGAGAGTTCAAGTCTCTCCTTCCGCACCATATTCTTTGATAAGAATTAAAACTATCAAAAGCTTCTTAGTTGGGATATCGCCAAGCGGTAAGGCACCAGGTTTTGATCCTGGCATTCCCAGGTTCAAATCCTGGTATCCCAGCCAACTTCTTCTACCAAAGAACGTTGCAATAAGAAAACTCTGTTAAGAGTTTAAATATAAGCTGTATGCGGGAGTGGCGGAATTGGTAGACGCGCTGGATTTAGGTTCCAGTATCTTAGGATGTGAGAGTTCAAGTCTCTCCTTCCGCACCATGTTCTTGATATGAACTAAAACCATCAACTCATTCTTAGTTGGGATATCGCCAAGCGGTAAGGCACCAGGTTTTGATCCTGGCATTCCCAGGTTCAAATCCTGGTATCCCAGCCAACTTCTTCTACCAAAGAATGTTGAATTAAGAACACTCTGTTAGGAGTTAAAATATAAACTTGTATGCGGGAGTGGCGGAATTGGTAGACGCGCTGGATTTAGGTTCCAGTAACTTAGGTTGTGAGAGTTCAAGTCTCTCCTTCCGCACCATGTTCTTAATTAGAACTAAAACTCATCCAAATTTAGCGTTGGGATATCGCCAAGCGGTAAGGCACCAGGTTTTGATCCTGGCATTCCCAGGTTCAAATCCTGGTATCCCAGCCAACTTATCAAAGTATTCTCAATCCTTAATAAAAATTAATTAATAATCATAGTCTCTTTTTATACCTATCCTTTTTAATATCTTTTATTCCTCTGTTTTAGTGTTTGTAAAAAACATTTTATACAAATTCGCTTAACTAAGAACTCTATTTTAGACACTAAAATCTTGTCGATTACAAGGCAAAAATATCGTCATTTAGTTGTTCTAAATAAGAAAATTTTAACGCTGTTAGCGTCAGGTTTAACACCTAAAGCTGATTTAGTATTATTGCGGGTTGGTATTAAACAATACATGAACCCCCCCACCACAAGCACATACCTACAACACACATAGGCGCATGTAACATTTTCTTTAAATAATAGCTAAAACCCTAAAACCTATTAAAGGTAAATATATTAACTAAATGTTAAATTAATGTTTACTTTTGTAAAATATCGCGTAATGTTTATATTGCTCAAATTAAGAGCTATTTAAATTTTAATAAGGAAAGTTATCATGAAAAAAATATATTTAGTTATGGCTTTGTTTGCGAGTGTATTTTCAGCAAATGTGTTTGCAAATTCAGTATCATGTTATGTCGATACCATGGCTTACGACAATTACTCTCAAAACAGATGTTTTGGCGGCGAAAGTAATCCTAATTTTTATCCAAAAGTAGTATTCAAAATTAATACTTCGAAAGCAGTTTCGAACGTAGAATGGGTTTTTGATGGTACTTATGACCGTTCGACTAACTGTGATGGCACGACATGTATTGTTGACGTCTATAAAGTCGAAAGCTCGATGACGGCATGCGTTGATAAAATTTACTATACTGATTTTACATGGGAAGATGTTAATTGGTGTGCAACCGCTGAATATATGTATTCACGCACAGGTATGTGGAACTAAATTTTATTGCGTTTACAAGTGCCGCTCAAATGGCACTTGTTATTTGTAAAGCACTATAAATATAGTGTTCGACAGAATAAATTAATCTAACGTTCCACTAATCGCGTATTTCAGTACCCTATTCTTTATGGGTCCAGTGTTATTCGCCATTTTTAAGAAACGATTGCGTGCCCATTGTAATGGTGTCACCTGATTAGAAAACCCAAAATAACACGCATCCATCATACTCATCATAAGTAAATTCGCTTTACGACGAGTTTTCTCATACTGCTTAAGGTGTTTTGCGGTGCCTATATCATCTGCGGCTGCTAAAATATTAGCCAGCGCTGCAACATCTTGAAAGCCTAAATTAACACCTTGGCCCGCTAAAGGATTGATAGTGTGAGCTGAATCACCTACTAAGACTAAACGCCCTACAGAATATTTATTGGCATGTTGGCGGGCTAAAGGAAATACAGCTCGATCAACAACCTCGAATTCACCACCCAGTGGTGCGAAGTTTTCGGTTACCTGTTGTTTTAACTCCTTGTTGTTTAATTTTTTTAAATCGCGCAACTTAGTCCCATCATCATACCAAATTAGGTTAGCGTAGGGTGCTTGCATAGGTAAAAATGCAACGGGTCCGCTTGGCTTAAACTGCTGCCAGGTTTTCACTTGTTGTGGTGCATCTAACTTAATTAATATGCCCATACATTGTTGCTGATACTGCCAACCAGTTACACCAATATCCGCTTTACTGCGCAATTGAGATTGACCACCATCGGCTGCAATCACTAAATCAGCACTGTAGCGCTTATCATCATATATTAACGTGATATTTTCTTCAGTTTGTTCTATTGCTGAAATCGGCGATTCAATCGTTAACACACGAATATTGAACTGTTCAAACTGTTGCCATAAACTAGCCTGAATAAGTTTATTCTCTATTAAGTGACCCAGATGGGAAGTATTAATATCTTTGCAGTCAAAAAGAAGGTGGTTACCTGATTGCTCAAAGGCCTCTAATTGTTGATATGGTGCCAAACGAGACGCGCGTAAAAGTGGCATAGCGCCAAGCTCATCAAGCAGCTTTTCTGAAAAACGATTTATTGCTGACACCCTTATGTCTACGCTATCGCTTTGAAGGACGTCCTTTGCATCAATCGGACGTTGCTCAATAACCGACACATCACAACCTTGCTTAGCTAATTTAATAGCCATTGCAGCACCAACCATACCACCACCAACAATGATAACTTTGTTTTTACGCATATTTTTAATCACAACAGAGGTCAATAATTATGGCATCGATTGTAGCGTATTTAGCTGAAAAAATGCGAGTTGCTTTGAAGCGCTAACCCACTAAATCTCAATTTGTTTGATTTCAAACCACAAAGATCAAATCTATACTTGGATCTGGGCGGGTATCCAGATAAAATACGCGTCCTTTAAGTTGGCGGGCATTTTAAACCTCCCGTTGCTTAATCCTGTTTCTAGCACACTTTTGTGCCACTACCGAATTGAAAACGAGGCTATATTTCAATGAGTAAAAAGCTGCATATTAAAACTTGGGGTTGTCAGATGAATGAGTACGACTCTCAGAAAATGGCGGATCTCCTCGATGCAACCAACGGCTATCAGTTAACTGAAGAAGCTGGCGAAGCAGATGTCATTCTACTCAATACGTGTTCAATTCGTGAAAAAGCACAAGAAAAAGTATTCCATCAGCTAGGCCGTTGGAAGCTATTAAAAGATGACAAACCTGACCTAATTATAGGTGTAGGTGGTTGTGTTGCTTCTCAAGAAGGTGACTCAATCCGCCAACGTGCGCCATTTGTTGATGTTATTTTTGGTCCACAAACGTTACACCGTTTGCCTGAGATGATTAAACAAGTACAAGGAAATAAAGGCAGCTCAGTAGTTGATATTTCATTTCCTGAGATTGAAAAGTTTGACCGCTTACCAGAGCCAAAAGCTGAAGGCCCAAGCGCATTTGTCTCAATTATGGAAGGTTGTTCTAAATACTGTACCTTCTGCGTTGTGCCTTACACTCGTGGTGAAGAAGTCAGCCGTCCACTTGATGATGTTCTACTTGAAGTGGCGCAACTTGCAGAGCAAGGTGTACGTGAAGTCAATCTTCTTGGCCAAAACGTAAATGCTTACCGTGGTGAAACATACGACGGTGAAATCTGTTATTTCTCAGATTTAATTCGGTATGTTGCTGCAATTGATGGTATCGACCGTATTCGCTATACCACCTCGCACCCGGTTGAATTTACGCCAGATATTATTGATGCTTATGCCGATGTACCTGAGCTTGTTGATCACTTACATCTGCCTGTACAAAGTGGCTCTGACCGTATTCTTAATTTAATGAAACGCGGTCATACTGCCCTTGAATACAAGTCAACAATTCGTAAGTTACGTAAAATTCGTCCTAATTTAAGTATGTCATCCGATTTTATCATTGGTTTCCCAGGCGAAAGTAACACAGACTTTGAAGCAACGATGAACCTGATCAACGACATTGGTTTTGATATGAGCTTCAGCTTTATCTACAGCGCTCGTCCTGGTACGCCTGCAGCAGACTTACCTGATGATGTGTCTGAGCAAGAGAAAAAAGAGCGCCTATACTTATTGCAAAACCGTATTACTCAAATGGCACAGCAAATCAGTCGTCAGATGTTTGATACTGAACAACGTATATTAGTTGAAGGTCCATCAAAGAAGAACCCGATGGAACTACGTGGCCGTACTGAAAACAACCGTGTAGTTAACTTTGTTGGTCCACGCGATGTGATCGGACAGTTTGTTGACGTACGTATTACTGAAGCACTGCCTAACTCGTTACGTGGTGACTTAATTCGTACAGAAGCAGAAATGAATTTACGAAAAGACATTGCCCCTGCTGATATTTTGAATAAAGCAGCTCAGCCTGAACCTGAAGCGACAGCCAATGAAATTGGTGTGGCAACATTCGTTCCTTAGGCAATAATGATCGTGCCAGCAATTGCTGGCACACCACAACAGGAAGCCATTTTGAGTAATCAATTAAAAAAATTAGAGATTTATTTAGAACCCTCCGACAACAAGCGCCTTTCTTCTTTGTGTGGCCCGTTTGATGAAAACATCAAACAAATTGAACGCCGTTTGGGCGTAGAAATTACTCATCGCGATAACTACTTTAAAATTACCGGTAAAACAACCAGTGCTTTTGCTGCAATGGAGATAGTCAAAGATCTATACGTTGAAACACAACCTGTTCGCGGCGTAGTTAAAGACATTGAACCTAATGCCGTGCACTTGGCAATTACTGAATCCACCGCCCTTGAACAAGACGAACTCAGCGAGTACGGCAAAGAAGTTGTTATTAAGACTCGCCGTGGTGTTATTAAACCGCGTAATGACAATCAAGGCCATTACGTATCAAATATTTTTCGTCATGATATTACCTTTGGTATTGGGCCGGCAGGTACGGGTAAAACATACCTTGCTGTCGCCGCAGCAGTTGATGCGTTAGAACGCCAAGAAATACGCCGTATTTTATTAACCCGCCCTGCTGTCGAAGCTGGTGAAAGGCTAGGCTTTTTACCGGGTGATTTAAGCCAAAAAATCGACCCATACTTACGACCGTTATACGATGCGTTGTTTGAAATGTTGGGTTTTGAAAAGGTTGAAAAGCTACTTGAGCAAAATGTCATTGAAGTAGCACCACTTGCTTTTATGCGTGGCCGTACCCTAAACGACGCCTTTATTATTCTAGATGAAAGCCAAAATACGACTGTAGAACAAATGAAAATGTTCTTAACGCGTATCGGCTTTAATTCTAAGGCAGTCATAACGGGTGATATCACGCAAGTTGATTTACCACGCGGTGCTCGTTCTGGCCTTAGACACGCAATTAATGTGCTCAGTGATGTTGAAGAAGTCAGCTTCAACTTCTTCCAATCGCACGATGTTGTTCGCCATCCCGTGGTTGCACGTATTGTAGAAGCTTACGAGCGTAATGACGAAGCTGACCGTATCAAACGCGCTGAAAAGCAACGAGCAAAAGACTTGCTAGCAAATGCTGAGCAAACAGCCACCGATAATAATGAGTAAAGCTTTGACAACAGAACTTGATTTACAAATTGCCTGCGAATTTGACAACTTACCATGCCTTGAACAATTTGCTGTTTGGGCTAATAAAGTATTAAGTCAGTACCGTGATGAATCTGAGCTCACCATCGTCATTGCTGATGAAGAACAAAGCCAGCAACTAAATAATGATTACCGTGGCAAGAACAAACCCACAAACGTGTTATCGTTTGAGTTTGAAGCACCACCGGGGATTGAACTCCCACTTGTAGGTGATTTAATCATTTGTCCGGCGATTGTGTTAGCAGAGGCAATTGAGCAAGAAAAGACATTTCACGACCATTTTGCCCATATGGTTATCCATGGATGCTTGCATTTACTTGGATTTGACCATATAAAGGAAGAAGATGCGAATGAGATGGAAAGCATAGAAAAGCAGTTACTTGCCGATCTAGGTATAGCAGACCCATATCGGGACGATATTTAAACAAACGGAGCAGATAGACGCAATGAGCGACGATAACTCGCAGACTAGCCAGGGTTCTTCTAGCAAGAACTGGTTGGGTAAAATTACCCAAATGTTGCAAGGGGAACCCCAGAATAGAGAAGAGCTGGTTGAAGTAATTGCCGATGCGCAAGAACGGGATGTCATTGATCCTGAAACCAAAGATATGATTGAAGGTGTGCTGGGTGTGTCTGAGCTTAAAGTGCGTGACATCATGATCCCACGCTCACAGATGATTACACTTGAGGTTGATGCAAAGCTAGAAGAATTAATTCCAATGATGGTTGACTCTACGCACTCACGATTCCCTGTTGTGTGTGAAGACAAGGACCATGTTGAAGGTATTTTGTTAGCGAAAGACTTACTGCCGTTGATACTAAACAAAGACGATCAACTACCGTCTTTACGTGATTACTTACGCCCAGCCGTTGTTGTGCCTGAAAGTAAGCGTGTAGATACGTTACTTAATGAGTTTCGTCAACAGCGCTATCACATGGCGATTGTTATTGATGAATATGGCGGCGTCTCAGGCTTAGTCACTATCGAAGATATCTTAGAGATTATCGTAGGCGAAATTGAAGATGAGCATGACGAAGAAGAAGAACTGCAAGATATTCGTCAACTTGCTAAACATGTTTATGTCGTCCAGGCGCTAACACCTGTTGATGATTTTAACGACAAGTTTAAAACCGGCTACAGCACACAAGATGCAGATACTATCGGCGGCACTGTATTACATGCGTTTGGCCATATGCCAAGCCGTGGAGAAACCATCGAAATTGATGGCCTACAATTTAAAGTAACCAATGCAGATAGCCGTCGCTTATTGCAACTTCAGGTTACAATTCCTAAGGCTGATGACAGCAACAGTGAAGATAATACTGACTAACTGCCTGAATTTAGCAAAAGATAAAAAAGCATGGCTCGCACTGGTTGCGGGCCTCTTTTTAACTTTTGGCTATGCCCCATTCGGGATTTGGCCCCTGGCCTTTGTTTGCCTTATAGTGGCAATTTACACCTCACATAACCAACAATACGGTAAAGCCCCCAGTAAGCAAGCCGCTAAATATGGTTTTCTTTTTGGTTTAGGGTGGTTTGGTGCAGGTATTAGTTGGGTGCATGTTTCTATCGCCACATTCGGTGGCATGCCGCTAGTAGCCTCAGTACTACTTATGGTGCTGTTATGTGCCTATCTAGCCATTTACCCTGCCCTTGCCTTTATGTTTGCCACACGCTTTGCTAGCGGCGCACATAGCTATGGGTTATTACTTATTAGCAGTTTTGCTGTTACAGAGTATTTACGTGGCGTTGTGTTAACTGGCTTTCCTTGGCTAAGCTTTGGTTACACACAAACTAATAGCCCGTTAAATTATTTAGCGCCCACGGTGGGCGAGTTTGGCTTAACATTAATCTGTGTTGCCATTGCATTTTCGTTTTATCAATTACTGTTTAATCGCAATATAAAAAGTGCTTTTGCAACAACAGGTTTAATTGCGCTCTTTTCATTAGCTAGCAATTTAAGTCAAAGCCCTCACTATAACGACAAAACCATCAGTACACTACTCGTTCAAGGTAATATTAAGCAACATTTACGGTTTGAGCCCAGTGAGTTTTGGACCACCATGAGTAAGTACCAAGACATGACACGCCCGTACTGGGATGTCGATTTAGTCGTATGGCCCGAAGCTGCCGTGCCTGAAATAGAAGCCCTTGCCGACCGTTTTTTAGTCGGTCTTGATAGCGCAGCCTCATTCAATAAAACCGCGCTTATTACGGGTATTGTCGACTATCAGCTTGATACCAAAACTATCTTCAATACCCTTATCGTGCTGGGTAATAAAGAGCGTGACGATGAACACGGCCATTATCAATACCTAGGTACAAACCGCTACCAAAAACACCAATTACTCCCCATTGGTGAATTTGTACCATTTGAAGATATTTTGCGCCCAATCGCTCCCTTGTTTGATTTACCTATGTCCTCATTCTCCCGGGGTGATGAAGTTCAAAATAATTTACGTGCCAACGGCTTAAATATTCTCCCTGCTATTTGCTTCGAAATTGCTTTTGCTAACCTTGTACGTGGCAACTACCGCAGCGATTCAGATATTTTGTTCACGGTTAGTAATGATGCTTGGTTTGGCGATTCTCATGGGCCCCACCAGCACATGCAAATGGCCCGCATGCGCGCCCTTGAATTACAGCGCCCGCTTATTCGCGTAACAAATAACGGCATCAGCGGTGTGTATGATCCTATTAGTCAAACTCAAATCAGCATGCCACAGTTTAAAGCCAACGTATTAAAAGCCGATGTTAAACTCATTCAAGGAGATAGCATCTATAGTCAATATGGTAATTGGCCAGTGTGGGCAGTTGTGATGTTGATGGGGCTTTTGGGAATAATTATAGGTTCTAGGCGCTAGGTAAAAGGGACGAGGTAAATGTTTGCCATAAATGACAACCTACAGTTTATGGCCTGTAGGTTGTGCTTTAGCGCAAAAACCACATAGCAGCGGTGCTATTAAATTTACGCGCTTTTGAAATTATTCACTGACCGCCTCTTCTATTGTTTGTATATTTACAGGTTGATTCAAACTCCCTTTAATAACAACTGTTGCTGATATTTTATCTTGGATGGCTTGACGATTTGGGTCCCAATAAACTTGTAAAAAACCTAATAAACCGGTTGCAAATCCTGCGCCGTAACCCCCGTAGCGGCCAAAATAATCAAGTAAACCTAGCGGCTCTCCATTTAAGGCCACTACACGGATATGACAAACCTTTTTACCCGGCGTTTGACCTCTCCAAAGAAGAGAAAATAAGGTGAAATAAATTGCAGCCCAGCCAAACCCTAGGCCTAAATCCTCTATAATACCTGCCCCCCATTTCAATAAGCTATGGGATGTTGCCGGCGTTGACTGAGCGTAACTTTCTGTAGATCCAGCGGCCTTTTCTTGCTCATCATATGATTGCAATTGTTCTTCTACCATTAACTGCAATAGGCTTTTTACTACATTAACATGTTCACCGACATTGAATTCATTTAGTTCGCTGAGCTCTTTAAGCTTGGGAACGCGCGAGATTAAATTGCTTAATTCCTTTGCCTGACATCCTTGAACACACACTTCATTATCTGACGTGAGTTGTAAGTAAGTATTCACAATATCAAGTTCTTCAGGGCTTAATGTAATAGCTTGCTGAACAGATGTACTATCAATCACTGCATCCCCATCAAAATAATCTATAGTCACAGATAATAAAAACAGGGCACTAAAAAATAGCAAGGCTGCAGCGGTCAGTTTTAATACTCGACGCCAAAAAGAGGACATTTTAGGTAAGTACTTTTGGGCAGTCCCTTTATAAAACGCCATAGCAGCTACAAAAGCAATTAACGCGGCACTGAGTTTTGCCGCAAGAAAGATTAACATCACATCGATTAGCATCGCGAACGCCCGTCTCGTTGGTGACGCCAATGGTAAACCTAATAATGCTTGATCAATTTTGAATGCATAAGGCGTTATAACCTCCTTGGTTTCTTCTTTTGTTAAAGCTAACGCTTCCATTTCTTTTACTTTCATAAACGCCTTATCCCTTTAAGTCGTGATTTACTGTTTTACAACTAAACCATTAATAAAAGGTTATCAATGTATGGTTTATTTTCTTCATCAATAATTTGAATTATTTCTTTGTGTAAGCGTTTTTTATGCTCAGCAAAAATAGTTCGTTTTTTATCAAATGTAGCAGCAAATTCCATTACATCTTTAAGCAAAGCATCTTTATCCTTTGAAGCCTTTTCAATGACGTGATCCCTTGCCAGCTCGGCACCCGCAACGCGACGGCCCGATAACTTCATTTCGTTGAAACGGTAATATGGTATCGCTTTTTTTACAAATGCGATCATACCCGGTAAAAACGGAATTGATAAATCAACTTCCGGGAAACAAAAGAACCCGCGATCTGCGCGCATAAATCTAAAATCGCACGCGCAGGATAATATCGCTCCATTACCAAACGCATGGCCATTAATCGCTGCAATCACAGGCATTGGGAATAGTAATAAGGTTTTAAAAACCTCGTCCATATCGTACATAAAACTGCGTATTTCACCCGCTTTACTCGCTTTCATAGCCGGCATCAACCAGTCTGTATCAATCCCCAAGCTCCAGCTTTTTTCATCACTTGAGGTAATGACTAATGCTTTATGATCATCGTTTGCAACAACCTCTGAAAGGGTGTGCTTTAATTGTTTAGCGAACGATGGGTTATGACGATTTTCGCCATTTGTCAATGTAATGACCGCAACGCTGCCTTGAGTGTTTAATGTCATCAAACTCATAAAAGTGCCTTAGTAATTATTGTTTTTATTGGATTATCCCTTCACGTTTTCAAAGGGCTATGTCTTATCATGCCATGAATAATGTTCGAGTTACTAGCCTTGCACACACTTTAAACTCGTGAATAATTTGTCATGTGTTCGAATATCTATAACAATGCTCGCTGAATCATTTGATAAAAGGTGTGAGTAGGTATGAGCAAAACAGCAATCGTCATTGGTGCAACAGGCTTAGTTGGACTTCACTTGGTGGATCAGTTAATAAATGCAGCGCATATCAAGAAAGTCGTCACGTTAACACGCCGTCCTGTAACCTATCACAGCGATAAAGTGATTAATCATGTTGTTGACTTTGATAATCTATCTCAATATTCGACGCTGTTTGAAGCAGATATATTATTTTCATCTTTGGGCACAACTAAAAAAACGGCTGGCTCAATTGAGGCGCAGCGACAAGTGGATTTTGACTACCAACTTAGTGTCGCTCAGCTTGCTGCAAAAATGGGTGTAAAACATTACTTACTGGTGTCTTCCAGTGGAGCAAATGTACAAAGTAATAGCGCTTACTTAAAGATGAAAGGCGAACTTGAGCAAGCAATTGAAGCCCTTTCATTTAAACAGATTAGCATCATACAACCTTCTCTTTTGCTCGGTAAACGCAACAATGACTTTCGCCTTGCAGAAAAAATTGGCAGTGCCTTGTTACCACTGCTATGTGTGATTCCAGGGCTAAGAAAATACCGACCTATTACAGGGCAACAAGTTGCAATCAAATTATCTCAAATCAGTCAGCAATCAAGTAAAGGGGTTAATTACTTCACATTAGATGCGCTGTTTGAGCACTAGCTAGCAAGCCGTTCCAAAAACAGACTGTGCACCCTAGGTGATGAATAAGCTTCGCGGGAAATACGCTAACAATTTGAACCATTTTGCCTATGTTACGTATAGCTTTAGTAAATATCATACTCGCTAGGATTTAGCATGAAAACTCATCTGGTACCTCTACTTGCTGCGGGATTACTTTTACCATCAACCGAAGTCATTGCCGTTCCGAGTTGGTATATTGTTAATGATTCCGTAATGGGCGGACTTTCAACCAGTCAAATTTACGAAAAAAATGACAATTTAATTTTCGCGGGCACTGTGTCGCTTGAGAATAATGGCGGATTTGCATCGGTGCGCGCTATCATCAATACAGAAAATGAACCTTCTAAACAGATTGCATTGCGCGTAAAAGGTGATGGCAAAACCTATCAACTACGTTTAAGAACAAATCAATATATGGATGGCCCTGCTTACACGGTGTCGTTTGATACGCAAGAAGACCAATGGCAAGTTTTTACATTCACACCCAGTGATTTTATTTTGACCTTTCGTGGGCGAACACTTGAACAACAGCCAACGATTAATTTTCAAAAAATCAGTCAATTAGGCTTCATGATTGCGAAAAAACAACAAGGTGAGTTTAAACTTGAAATAAATCAGATAGCTTTTAAGGGGTAACCCCACTTTAGCAGCAAAACTTAAGTCATAAATCAGGGGCTGATGATACTCAGCCACTTAATCATAGTCTCTATATGTGTGCTGTATTTAGCACTTTTTACGACTCTATTTTCAATAATTCGACTTCAAAAATAAGTAAAGACGCTGGAGGAATACTGCCTACTCGCTTCTCGCCATATGCCAATTGATGCGGGATATAAAACGTGTATTTATCTCCTTCACTCATTAGCTGTAATCCTTCCGTCCATCCTTTAATTACCTGCTGTAAGCCAAAGCTGATTGGGCTGTTTCTGTCAACCGAGCTGTCAAACACACTGCCGTCTAATAACGTACCATGATAATGTACATTGACCTTGCTCTGTGAAGATGTGGGCTTTTTTTCATTGCCACTATGCTTGATCACTTTATATTGCAACCCTGAAGCAGTCTCAATGACTCCCTCAACCTGACTATTGGACGCTAAAAAGTCGCTGCCTATTTGTGCATTAGCCAGTGCTTGTTGTTTTACTTTTTTACTATTTTTAAAAATTAAATAGCAAAATATGGCAATAATTACCGCTAAAATAATGTTAATCATGGTTGTTCATTCTCTTGCTCTTTTTCTTCTTCTGCATTATCACCATTGACGATATCTGCAATATTACTTAATCGTGTCAGTGCTAATCCGTTCACAGAATCATCCGGGTAGTGCCCGTCAACCAATTCTCCCGCCTCTATATCCATCAATGTATTAAGCGCTTGGTCAACAGTTTCAACCGCATATATATGAAACCTGCCTAGCTCAACCGCGGCAAGTATTTCATCATCAAGGACTAAGTTAACTTGGTTAGATTTAGGTACAATCACGCCTTGTTGGCCTGTTAAACCACGCATTTTACAGAGTTTGAAGAAGCCTTCTATTTTTTCGTTAACACCACCAATCGCTTGTACATCACCATGTTGGTTAATCGACCCCGTAAGCGCAATTGATTGACTAATAGGCAGATTTGTAATGGCTGAAATGAGCGCACAAAGTTCAGCTAAGGATGCACTGTCACCATCAATGTAGCCATAGCTTTGCTCAATCGCTATATTGGCACTCAATGTTAAGCTAAATTGTTGAGCGTATTTATTGCCTAGGTAACCCGTTAGCAACATCACCCCCTTAGAGTGAATCGCTTTACCAAGCTCGGCTTCACGCTCTACATCAATCACACCATCAGCCCCGGCGTACACAGTGGCAGTAATACGTGCAGGGGTACCAAATGAAGTATCACCGATATGCAATACTGTTAAGCCGTTTACTTTACCAACGGCGTGACCTTCAGTGGCTATTAAAGTGTGCCCTTCTTTAATATCACTGAGCATATTTTCACTTATTTGCCCTGTACGGTACTGCTTGCCTTCGATTGCTTCATCGATGTGATGCGCGTCTATCAGGGTCAGGTTATCCTGCTTAGTATAAAAACTCGCTTCTGCCACTAGCTCTAATACATCGGCAAAACGCGCCGATAATTTATTATGATGCTCAGCTTGGCGATAACTAAATTTTAGCAATCGCGCCATAGCAGGTTCAGTTAAGTTGCATTTGAGTGTGTTTTGGCAATATTCGGTTACTTTTGTGATGAACTGATACTGTAACTTATCGCTGCTTGGCAAATAGTAATCAAAGTCAGCCAGCACTCTAAAGAGCTCAGCAAACTCTTCATCGTATTCACCGATTGTGTAATATAACTCGCGAGAACCGAGTAAAATTATTTTTACATCAAGGGGAATCAATTGCGGACGAAGCGTAAAACTACTGCCAACCGCACTGTCTTGATAAGGTAAATCGTTTTTGATTTGATGTGTCTTAAGCGATAATTTTAAACCATCCCACACTTGCGGGTTAGCCATCACTTTTTCGGCATCCATAATCAAGTAGCCACCATTAGCACGGTGCAATGCACCCGGCTGAATTGAGCGATAGCTGGTGATTAATGAGCCTTGTGATGCCGCGTATTCTATTTTACCAAAAATGTTGCCAAATGTTGGATTGGGTTCATACACCACAGGCGCTGCATCATCTTCTTTAAACTCAACCAAGATATTTGGTGCAAAGAAATCTGTTAGCATGCCTTTACGGTCAAAATCTTCTTTGCTTTCTTCACTTTCGTCTTCATCGTCAAGCCATTCAAGCACGGCGTCGATAATTTCCACTCGGATGTCTTTTAAGTAACGCAGTACACCAATGTGAGATGCGTACTTATGTTCTAAATCTTTTAACAGCGGCTTGGTTGCAAGCTCAGCGGTGGATTTCTTTAAGTTTCGCAGTTTTTCAGATGACTCTCGTTTCCAACGAGGAAGCTCGATTAACGCTTCAATCAAGGCATCTTCCAGTTTTTCTATCACTGCATAAAACTGCTCACGTAAGTCATCATCAAGGGCTGCAAATTCAGCATCGCTTAATTGCTTGCCATTAACTAAAGGAGCAAATCCCACGACGCTTTTTTCTTCAATTAAAGCAACGCTTTGTTCAAGCGCGGCAATTTCCACTTCTGTGATCGCCGCGTCATACGCATCATTGAACTCACGATCAATCTTTTTCTTTTTACGCTGATACGCAGGGTTGTCAAAGGCGGCAGGAAACGTATCGAGGACTTCATCAATAAATGAGTCAATGTCGTCAGCTAATTGCTTACTTTGCCCTGCTTGTAAAAACATGGCTATAGGTTCGCGATGGTCATCGTAATTATTAACATACAACCATTCGTTAGGCGTCGGCCGACCTTTACTGTGCGCCTCTAACTTATCTTTAACTAAAGTAAAGCGGCCATGGGCAGCTTCACCCATAACATACACATTGTAACCAGGAAGCTCCATTCCCAATGAAAAATCCAATGCACTTTGCGCGCGCTGTTGACCGATGAAAGTCAAGGTTTCAGGATACGGATTATTCATGCACGTTTGTACATGATTAAGTGAAATAGTCGGCGCTAACGCAGACACAGGTAATGGCAGCAGTTTTTTCGTCATTCTAACTTCTTTTTGTATCAGCGTATTCGCTAATTAATTTTAATATGGGCAGAGCAAGGAGCTTACCTACAATTTTATGGTTGTAATGCCTTACGAGAAAAGTAGATACCGTCGCACTGCGAACAAGCTCTAATTTGCGTGGCATGATAAATATCATAGCTGTGGCTGCAATTCTTACATACTAATGTGCCCATGGCTATCCATTCACCTTGGTGATAAACGCCATTATGCTTAAAATCTTGGTTTAATGCGTGCCATTCTAACTGGGTTTTATCTTCTATGTGTGACAATTCAAACCATAAGGACTCTTTTAGTTCTTGCCACGCAAGTGAGTCATAGTGATTGTCGTTTTCTTTAATGTGTTCAATGTCACGTTTAAGGTATTCACGGTATAACGTAAGCTTTTCTTGGCCTAACGCTTTGAGCGCTTGTTCAGATTCAACAAACTTGTTTATTGCCTCTTTGAACTCGTGATCTTTTACGTCTTTTAACCAGGCACTTAAATCTGTTAACCATGCTTTATAATCAGCCATAATATACTCCTTCAAAACGACGTTAAATCAGTGTTTACCTTAAACAAGTATAGGTTAACCTGCTCTGAAAACTAATTAAGTCATGAATTTATAAAATCCGCTTATTTGCCGCTGTGATTAGTCCTATTTTTGGGGTATCCTATTCGGCAATTTTTTATTAGTTTGCAAGAAGTCTGGAATCATAGATGCAAGAGCAATATAACCCACAAGATATAGAGTCAAAAGTCCAAGCATATTGGGAAGAAAACCAAGTATTTAAAGCCACTGAAGATGAGAGTAAAGAAAAGTATTATTGCCTTTCTATGTTCCCATACCCAAGCGGCCGACTCCACATGGGTCATGTGCGTAACTACACCATTGGTGATGTTGTTTCTCGCTTCCAACGCTTGCAAGGCAAAAACGTAATGCAACCTATGGGTTGGGATGCGTTTGGTCTACCAGCAGAAAATGCAGCCATTAAAAATAAAACAGCCCCTGCGAAATGGACCTACGAAAATATCGATTACATGCGTACCCAACTTAAACAATTAGGGTTTGGTTATGATTGGGATCGTGAAATCGCGACGTGCCACCCAGATTACTACAAGTGGGAACAATGGTTTTTCACCAAGCTTTACGAAAAAGGCTTAGTGTATAAAAAAATGTCGACGGTTAACTGGGATCCAGTGGACCAAACAGTACTTGCAAACGAGCAAGTTATTGATGGTCGCGGTTGGCGCTCTGGTGCTGTAGTTGAGCAAAAAGAAATCCCACAGTGGTTTATTAAAATTACCGACTACGCACAAGAATTACTTGACGACTTAGACAAACTAGAAGATTGGCCTGAACAAGTAAAAACCATGCAGCGCAATTGGATTGGCCGCTCTGAAGGTTTAGATATCGAGTTCACGCGCACAGATAACAACGAAAAATTCAGCGTATACACGACTCGCCCTGATACTTTCATGGGTGTCACTTATCTTGCGGTTGCAGGTGCGCACCCAATTGCTCAAGAAGCGGCTAAAAATAGCGACGCTGTGGCAATGTTTGTTGAAGAATGTAAAAACACCAAAGTTGCTGAAGCAGACATGGCAACTATGGAAAAGAAAGGCATTGCAACAGGTTTTTATGCAACTCACCCACTAACGGGTGAGCAAGTACCTATCTGGGTCGCTAACTTTGTACTTATGCATTACGGCTCTGGCGCAGTTATGGCTGTACCTGCACATGATCAGCGCGATTATGAGTTCGCAACTGCATACGGTCTAGATATAAAACAAGTTATTGCACCTGTTGCTGGCTCTGAACTTGACGTTAATTTAAAAGAAGAAGCGTTTACTGAAAAAGGCGTATTAATTAATTCTGGCGAATTTGATGGCCTTGATTTTGAAAATGCATTTAATGCAATTGCCACCAAACTTGAAACACTTGGCGTAGGTGAACGTAAAGTAAACTTCCGCTTACGTGACTGGGGTGTGAGCCGTCAACGTTATTGGGGTTCACCAATTCCAATGTTAAGTGATGAAGACGGCAAGGAGCTTGCAGCAACAAAAGAGATGCTACCAGTTCGCTTACCTGAAGACGTGGTAATGAATGGTGTAACGTCACCAATCAAAGCTGACCCTCAGTGGGCTAAAACCACGGTTAATGGTGTCCCTGCATTTCATGAAACAGATACCTTTGACACCTTTATGGAATCGTCTTGGTACTACGCGCGCTATTGTAGCCCTCGCCATGATGAAGGCATGTTAGACCCTGCAGCAGCTAATTACTGGCTACCAGTAAACCAATACATTGGTGGTATTGAGCACGCTATTTTACACTTATTGTACTCGCGCTTTTTCCATAAATTATTGCGTGACTTTGGTTTAGTAAACTCAGACGAGCCTTTTGACCGCCTGCTTTGTCAAGGTATGGTACTGGCTGAAACTTTCTATCGTAAAGATGAGAAAGGCGGCGACATTTGGATTTCACCAAGCGACGTTGAAACCGAAACAGACGACAAAGGCCGTGTAACAAAAGCATGGCATAAAGACGATGGCGAGCCGGTGTTCTCATCTGGCATGAGCAAAATGTCAAAGTCAAAAAATAACGGTATCGACCCGCAGCAAGTTATCGCGCAATATGGCGCAGATACAGTACGCTTATTTATGATGTTTACCGCACCGCCAGAGCAAACGCTAGAATGGTCTGATTCGGGTGTTGAAGGCGCGCATCGTTTCATTAAACGTGTGTGGAAATACGCGGTTGATGTAAACACAGTAGGTTACCAAGCACTTGATAAATCAGCGCTAAGCAATCCACAAAAAGTACTTCGCCGTGAGCTACATAAAGCCATTGCTAAAGTGACTGATGATGTTGAACGTCGTCAAACATTTAATACCGCGATTGCCGCTATCATGGAAATTTCAAACAAATTGTTAAAAGCCCCTCTGGCCGATAAACAAGATGTGGCGATTGCTAATGAAGCACTTGAAGCACTGTTAATTATGCTTGCTCCAATCACTCCGCATTTGTCACATCAATTATGGCAAGAGCTTGGTAAAGAAGGCGACATTCTTGATGCCGCTTGGCCAACAGTTGACGAGTCTGCACTTGTTGAAGATGAGAAACTTATCATCGTGCAAGTAAACGGTAAACTACGTGCAAAATTAACCGTGCCTGCTGATGCAACCAAAGAACAAGTTGAAACACTTGCTTTTGCAGAGTCAAACGTGACTAAGTTTACCGATGGCGTCACCATTCGTAAGGTGATTTACGTACCGGGTAAACTACTAAACGTGGTAGCGAACTAATATGGCATTTTTTAATGCCACTAAAAACGGACTAGCCTGTGTGCTAGTCTGTTTTTTATTGACTGGGTGTGGTTTTCAGTTAAAAAAAGCATCAAGTTTACCAGATGACTTAAAGATCATGACTCTTAATGGGGATGATGAAAAGTCAGCTCTCTTTGCCATCCTTGAAAAAGAACTCACTTTAAGCAAAGTTGAATTGCAATCGGTACCTGAAAAAAATGTTGCTCAATTATATTTGTCTAAAGATCGTTTAGAGCGACAGATTTTGTCATTGTTTAAAAATGGCCAAGTAGCTGAATACGAACTCGCATATAGTGTTGCATATACCCTAAAACGACCTGGAAAAGATCCAATCGAGCAAAGTTTTGAGCTTTATCGTAATTATCAAGATGACCCAGACAACGCCTTGGCAAAAGCCAAAGAGCTTGATTTATTGCTTAACGAAATACGCAAGCAAGCGAGTCGTCGTATAGTACGAGAGTTATCGCAACTGTAATGCGCTGTTATGCTAATCAATTACCGAGTGAATTAAACAAAACACTCCAGCCATTTTATTTAGTGTTTGGCGAAGAACCCTTTCAAATAGCCCAATGTGCACAACAAATTCGCTTAAAAGCTAAGCAGCAAGGCTTTGACGAAGTCATAAAATTTACACTGATGCCAGGCTTTGATTGGCAAGAGTTAATAGCTCAATATCAAAGTATGTCCTTATTTAGTGCCCGTACTTTAATTGAGCTTGATCTCAATGGTCAAAAGCCAGGCACTGTTGGCAGCCAAACGTTTAAAAAACTGGTTGAACTTACTAACCCCGACACACTGTTGATTTTGACTGGCGCTAAAGCAAGCCAAGATATCCAACGCAGTGCATGGTTTAAAGCATTAGACAAACACGGCGTATTTGTACCTTGCTACCCATTATCAGGCAATCATTTACAACGTTGGCTCGATGAACAGTGCAACCGTTTAGCTATCAATATGCAAAATGATGCAAAACGCACGCTAATTGACGCTACAGAAGGTAATTTACTGGCTTGTTATCAAGAGCTAGAAAAACTATCACTGCTTCACGGTAATGCGCTAATTGATCAACAATTGGTACTACAAGGTTTACTTAACCAAGCTAAATTCGATATTTTCGATTTAAGTGATGCGCTCTTAAATGGAAACAGCCGCCAAGCAATTAAAATCTTAACCAAGCTAGCAGGTGATAATACTGAGGCGGTCACTATTCTATGGGCTATAAACAAAGAAGCAAACACACTATTAAGCTTGCAAATAGGCCTATTGCAAGGTGAGAATTTAACCAGTTTATTTAAACAAAAAGCAATTTGGAAAAACCAACAAGGGCCCATTAATCAAGCCCTAAACCGATTATCTTTACAAACACTTGAGCATCTGATTAGTTTGCTGGCACAATTTGACGCAAGTTATAAGCAAGGTACGCTAATTAAACCTTATCAAGCACTAGCGCATATATGCCTCGTTTTTTGTCAACCCGTTGAGGTTGCTCTCCCCGCTCACCCTGTTTCATAACGATTAGGAACAAAAGATGATTGCACTTTTTGGTGGTACATTCGATCCTATTCATTTAGGCCACATCAATATGGCCAAGCAATGCGTTGAACACTTAACCCTTGATCATTTACAGTTTATGCCATGTGCTATCCCAGCGCATAAAGCGATACCAGGGATCAGTAACGAGGATCGCATTGCGATGTTGCAGGCCGCTATTGAACCTTATCCGTATTTTTCACTCGACTTGCGTGAATTAAAACGCCAAGGGCCTTCTTATTCGCTATTGAGTTTGCAAGAGCTACGAAAGGAACACCCTAACGACCCCATTCTATTTTTAATTGGGCTCGATTCATTCAATACGTTGGATAAGTGGTTTGAATGGCAAAAAATTACACAACTTTGCCACCTTGTGGTCTTCAAGCGTCCTAATCAAGATATTAATTTAAGCTCGCAGCTAATTGAGTATAAAGAAAAAGCCCTGACAACATCACCTAAAACGCTACGCTTAGAGCATGCAGGTAGACTGTACTTCTTACCCGGTCAAATGATGGATATTGCGTCCAGTAACATTCGACAAAAATTAAAAAAAGGTCAATCCTGTGTGGAACTTCTTCCTACCGCAGTGAGTCACTATATAGGTGATCGGCAACTTTATCTAAGTGGTGAATAATAATCACCAGCGTGATAAAATAACAGCTATTCCCTTTTTAAATGAGATAACACTTTGGATTCGAAACAACTACTCGCCTTTGCCCTAGACAAAATTGACGATATGAAAGCCCGTGATGTGGTTCAGATTGATGTAAGAGGCAACTCCGACATTACTGACTACATGCTTGTTTGTTCTGGTAATTCTAAACGCCACGTGCAATCAATTGCTGATCACGTTGCCAAAGAAGCACGTCATGCAGGCGAAGAACCTCTTGGTTATGAAGGTCAAAATGAAGGCGAATGGGTACTGGTTGATTTAGGTGATGTAGTCGTACATGTTATGCAAGATCAAGCACGTAGCTATTACGACCTAGAAAAGCTTTGGAGCTAACATCGCTTTATTTTAATCTGAGTTTGGAAGGAAACGCGTGAAAATACAAATGATTGCCGTTGGTACAAAAATGCCAGCGTGGGTTGAAACCGGCTTTTCAGAGTATCAGCGCCGATTTCCAAAAGATATGGCATTAGAGCTGATTGAGATCCCCGCAGGTAAACGTGGAAAAAATGCTGATATAAAGCGCATTTTGCATATTGAAGGCGAAAAAACGCTGGCGGCTATACCTAAAGGCAATCGTATTGTGACACTTGAAGTCACTGGCAAAGCGCTTGATACACATCAGTTAGCAAAAAATATGGAAAAGTGGCAACTGGATGGCCGCGATGTTAGTTTGCTTATTGGGGGTCCTGAAGGGCTTGCACCTGAATGTATTGCGGCCTCGGAGCAAAAGTGGTCATTATCTAACTTGACCCTACCGCATCCATTAGTGCGCATTATTGTTGCTGAAAGCTTGTACCGAGGATGGAGTTTAAACAATAACCATCCTTATCATCGCGAGTAGTCAGCATGCTAAAAAGAAGACCCACAATTCGAGACCACTCTGCAGAGGCTAATCTGTTTGCTCGTCGCGCGTTTGTGGGTTTTATTTTTGTTACTATCTTAGTGGCAATCTTACTATCAAATTTGTACACCATCCAAGTTGATGACCACCAAGATTATCAAACTCGTTCAAACGACAACCGTATAAAAGTGATTCCTATTGCACCCAATAGAGGCTTAATCTACGACAGAAATGGTGTACTCCTTGCTGAAAACAAACCTGTTTATAACCTTGAAGTCATACCCGAAGACGTTAAAAACCTAGACAACTCATTAACAGCGATTAGTCAGTTAATCACGATTTCTGAACAGCAAAAAAACGATTTCCTTGACGACATCAAGCATAACCGTCGTTTTAAAAGCCAAGTACTAAAAGCACGTTTAAATGAATCTGAAGTCGCCAAATTTTCAGTTAACCAGCATAAATTTCCCGGCTTTAGCATCGAGGCCCGACTCGCACGCTACTACCCATATGCTGATACCCTCACACATGCGCTCGGCTATGTGGCAAAATTAAATAAAAAAGAACTCGCTAAACTTGAAATGGCTGGTCAAGCGACCAATTACAGAGCCACTCATGACATCGGCAAGCTGGGTATTGAAAAATATTATGAACAATTACTGCACGGCCAAGTAGGCTCACAACGTGTTGAAGTTAACAACCGTGGGCGTGTTATCCGCACTCTGAGTGTGACACCACCTGAGCCGGGTCATGATTTAGTGCTTACTATGGATATTGGCTTACAACAAATAGCGCAACATGCATTAAAAGATATGCGCGGTGCGATTGTAGTGATGGACGCTAAAGATGGCGGTGTACTCGCTTTGTATTCAAACCCTAGTTACGACCCAAATTTATTTGTGCATGGTATTAGTAGTAAAAATTATAAAGCGTTGCTCAACCCTGACCGCCCATTAATAAATCGCGCAACGCAAGGACGGTATGCTCCTGCATCAACCGTTAAACCACATTTAGCTATACTTGCGCTCGAAGAAGGCATAGTCAATGAGCAAACCACCATTTGGGATCCGGGCTTTTTTCAAATACCTAATGTAGAGCATAAATGGCGCGACTGGAAACGCAGTGGCCATGGTCATGTAGATGTTTACAGAGCAATTGAAGAGTCTTGTGATACCTACTTCTATGATACGGCTTACCGAATGGGTATCACAAAAATCAGCAATTTTATGGCGCAATTTGGCTTTGGTGATTTAACAGGCATTGATATACATGAAGAAACGAGCGCTATTTTACCGTCTAAAGAATGGAAAGAAGGCCGTTTTCGTGAATCGTGGTGGCGTGGAGATACCATTTCAGTTGGTATTGGCCAAGGTTATTGGACAGCCACTCCCATACAGATCGCAAACGCTACGAATATTCTTGTAAATAAAGGGCATAATTACCCTCCACACTTAGTGCAAGTTGCTAAAAAAGAAGATGAAGTAACGCAAATAAACAATGAAGAAAAACCTCCTGTTGTATTAAAAAATGCAGACCATTGGCGTATTGCTTTAGATGCTATGCACAATACGGTACATAAAGTAACAGGCACAGCTCATAAAGCATTCCTAGGTGCAACGTACGACCCTGCGGGTAAAACAGGTACTGCACAAGTTGTCAGCATTGCACAAGGTGAGCGCTATGATGCAGAATCTCTCAAAGAGCGCCAACGCGATAACGCAATTTATATTGGCTTTGCCCCGTATGAAGACCCCCAGATTGTTGTATCTGTTGTGGTTGAAAATACCGGAGGAGGAAGTTCCGTAGGCGCTCCTATTGCCCGACAGTTAATGGATTATTATTTTTCAGCTAATCCTATCCAGGTTGCCAGGAGTGCGAAACAATAATGCAACTACATGATAAACGCTCTATTTGGGATAAATTACACTTAGACTTACCTTTACTCCTTTCGTTAATGTGTATGATGGCCGCAAGCCTTGCTATTGTATACAGTGCAAGTGGCCAAAATGAAGCGATGATGATCCGCCATGGTACCCGTATGGCCGCAGCGATAATTGCCATGTTTGTATTAGCACAATTTAGCCCCGCAACCTTAAAACGTCTTGTCATCCCTTTGTACTGTTTGGGATTACTTATGCTTATTGGGGTTTTATTATTTGGCGTAAGCTCAAAAGGTGCCCAGCGATGGCTTGATTTAGGCGTTACGCGTTTTCAACCATCAGAACTAATGAAGCTGGCTGTGCCAATGATGGTTGCATGGTACATAGGCCGAAATCACCTTCCACCTAGAGCATTACACCTAGTCGTCGGTTTTACCATCGTACTTTTGCCTACCTTACTTATCAAAGAACAACCCGATCTCGGCACGTCTATTTTAATAGCAAGCTCCGGCATCTTTGTCTTATTTTTATCTGGGCTTAGTTGGCGCCTAATTGGCTTTCTAACAGGCTTAGTCGCGTTATCTGCTTGGCCATTTTGGCACTACGGAATGCACGCTTATCAAAAGCAACGAGTGCTTACTTTATTCAACCCTGAAAGCGACCCTCTGGGCTCTGGCTATCATATCATCCAATCTAAAATCGCCATTGGTTCTGGTGGCATTGAAGGAAAAGGGTGGCTGCAAGGTACACAGTCTCAATTAGAGTTTTTGCCTGAGCGTCATACTGATTTTATTTTCTCGGTGCTCAGCGAAGAGTTTGGGTTATTCGGCGTTTGTTTATTATTGTGTATGTACTTATTTATTATAGGTCGTGGATTATTTATCGCCGTAAATGCGCAAGATGCATTTGGCAAATTACTAGCTGGCGCATTAACGCTCACCTTTTTTGTATACGTTTTTGTTAATATCGGTATGGTTTCTGGCCTATTACCTGTTGTAGGTGTGCCTTTACCACTGATTAGCTATGGAGGTACCTCCATGGTAACCTTAATGGCAGGATTTGGTATAATCATGTCGATTGCAACAGATAAGAGGATGCTTTTAAAGTAATGATGTGGATACCTAAGTATATTATTTTAGCAGTCATCACTTTTATACTAAGTGGCTGCAGTAGCTCAGTAAGTAAGACAGATCATAGTAGTCGTTATAAAATGAAACATGATGCTGCCCCACTGCGCGCGCCAACAACACTCGAAATGCAAGATGCTGTTGTGTCACAAGTCGTTAAAAGTGCCAGTGCTGGACGTCCGTATACTGTACTTGGCAAAAACTATACCCCTATGCTTGATGAAACCGGTTATACAGAGGAAGGCATTGCATCCTGGTATGGTCGTAAATTTCATGGCTATCACACGTCAAACGGCGAAATCTATGACATGTTTGCTATGACCGCAGCCCACAAAACGCTTCCTTTACCAAGTTTTGTGCGGGTAACAAACACTGAAAATGGCAAATCAGTGATTGTGAGAGTCAATGATCGTGGGCCATTTCACGATGATAGAATCATTGATTTATCCTATGCAGCTGCGTACAAGCTAGGATACTACAATCACGGTACAGCTAAGGTTAAGCTTGAAGCAATTACTCTTGAAGATTCACCAACACGCCCAAGCTATATACAAGTTGCTGCGGGTAGTACATTAGAAAATATCGAAGCGCTTGCTTTTCGCTTACGCCAGCAATATCAGTTACCCACAAGTATCGTTGAAAGTGATACACTGTATCGATTGCGACTTGGGCCAATAAAAGACGCCGAGCAAGCTCAGCAAGTACTCGAAAAACTAAAACAAAATCAATTTCAAAACGCGTTCTTGCTTTACAGTGAACAAGCACTTTAGAATAAGATTTACGCGAACCTTAAACTTTAACCATTAATGAGCATGATGAAATCATTTAAATACAAAATTCTCAACAGTGTGTGCGGCTTAGTATGTTCTGCTGCCGTTTTCTCTGCAACCGCCCAGATTATACCTGCGCCTCCACAAATTAATGCAAAAGGTTATTTCCTGGTAGATTTCACGACAGGTAAAGTGATTGCTGAAGGTGAAGCTGATACTCGCCTTGCGCCAGCAAGCTTAACTAAAATGATGACCAGTTATGTTATTGGTACAGAAATTAAAGTGGGCAATATCGCGCCGACTGATATGGTCACTATCAGTGAAAAAGCCTGGGCTAAAAACTTTCCTGAATCATCTAAAATGTTTATCGAAGTAGGTAAACAAGTCAGTGTGGAAGATTTAAACCGTGGCATTATCATTCAATCAGGTAATGATGCATGCGTCGCGATGGCTGAACATATTGCTGGTAGTGAAAGTGCGTTTGCCGACCTTATGAATGCTCATTCTGAAAAATTAGGTATGAGCAACACTCACTTTATTAATAGTCATGGTTTAGATACTGACGAGCACTTTACAACACCTCGTGATATGGCCACGCTAGGCGCGGCGCTTATTCGTGACGTACCTGAAGAGTATGCCTTTTACGCAGAAAAATCATTTACGTTTAATGGCATCAAACAATATAACCGTAACTCCTTGTTGTGGGACGAGAGCCTGAATGTTGACGGTATCAAAACAGGCCACACATCTGAAGCTGGCTACAGCTTAGTCACCTCTGCGACTAAAGATGAAATGCGCTTAATTGCTGTCGTCATGGGTACCTCAAGCGAACGAGCCCGTAAAGTTGAAAGTAAAAAGCTTCTTAACTATGGCTTCCGATTTTTTGAAACAATCACACCATATCAAGCCGGTGATAGTTTTGCTGAACAACGCATTTGGATGGGTAACAAAGAAAATGTATCGCTCGGTATTTTAGAAGATACCCCTATTACCATTCCTCGCGGCCAACGTAAAAATTTAAAAGCTAACTTTGAGCTAGACAAAACATTAGAAGCACCGCTTGCTAAAGGCACGAAAGTGGGCACCTTATTTTTACAACTTGAAGGCGAAGAGATTGCACAATATCCACTTGTAACGCTTGAAGAAGTTGAAGAAGGTAGTTTCTTTAGCAAAATCTATGATTACTTACGTTTACAGATTATGTAATTTGCAATTTAATAATTCTAAGCGCCTTGCACTGCAAGGCGTTTTTTTTTGCCTGAAAAATGCTAGAATGCGCCTCATATCTAACCTGCAAGGTCGAGTGTGGGTTATTAGTCAGTTATTAGAGCATTAAGTAAGGAGTCATCGTCGTGGCTACACCAGTAGAAAATACTAAATTTGATGAGTACCTAGAGTACCCTTGCCCGTTTACCTTCAAAGTAATGGGCTTAGCAAACGTTAATTTAACTGACCAAATTCTTGAAAAGTTACAGCCGATTGCCCCTGGTGACTATGCGCCTAAAGTAAAGCCTAGTAGTAAAGGCACATACGAATCTGTCACACTTGTTGCAACAGTGACCAGTGGTAAACATATTGAAGAAATCTATAACGTGATCAGTAATATCGATGACGTTCGTCACATGCTATAACCCTAATTGGAGATTGCAGTGAGCGAAAATACGTTAATCGTACGCCAATTAGGCCGCCAACGCTACATGCCGATCTGGCAAAAAATGCAAGAATTTACTGACACTCGAGATGATACTGTCGCTGATGAAATCTGGTTAGTCGAACACGAACCTGTTTTCACGCAAGGCCAAGCAGGAAAAGAAGAGCACTTACTTGCACCTGGTGATATTGAAGTGATCAAAGTTGATCGCGGCGGCCAAGTAACCTATCACGGGCCGGGCCAACAAATGATGTATGTTTTATTTAACTTACGCCGTTTGAAAATTGGTGTTCGTGAGCTAGTAACCTGGCTTGAAGAATGTATTATCGATACATTAAAAGAGTACGATATTGAAGCGTACGCTAAAGCAGATGCGCCGGGGGTGTATGTCAATGACAGTAAAATTGCATCGTTAGGCCTTCGCGTTCGTCGCGGCTGCTCATTTCATGGCTTAGCCTTAAATGTAAGTATGGATTTGAGCCCATTTTTACGCATTAACCCATGTGGTTATGCGGGTATGAATATGGTGCAAACAACTGATTTAAATGGTCCACAAAACCTAGAGCAAGCAGGTAATGGGCTAGTAAAACATATGATGACAAAGCTTAATGCTACACAGGTTAAGCATACTGAAGGGTTTGAAAACGAATGAATAAACCAGTCAAGATGGAACCAGGGGTAAAATTACGTGACGCTGAAAAAATGGCGTTGATCCCAGTTAAAGTATTACCGACTGAAAAAACTGAAATGTTGCGCAAGCCCGAGTGGCTGAAAATACGTTTACCAAAATCAACTGAACGTATCGACGGCATAAAACAAGCAATGCGTAAGCACGGCTTACACTCCGTATGTGAAGAGGCTTCATGCCCTAACTTATCTGAGTGCTTTAACCACGGTACAGCAACCTTTATGATTTTAGGGGCTATTTGTACTCGTCGTTGCCCATTTTGTGATGTTGCCCATGGCCGTCCATTAAAACCGGATGCCGCAGAGCCTGAAAAACTAGCACTAACTATTAAAGACATGAAGCTAAGCTATGTTGTTATCACGTCAGTGGACCGTGATGAT
The DNA here is from genome assembly GCF_001469215.1 of Pseudoalteromonas sp. H105. GTDB lineage: Bacteria > Pseudomonadota > Gammaproteobacteria > Enterobacterales > Alteromonadaceae > Pseudoalteromonas. The sequence continues at coordinate 30,638 of NZ_LOFH01000006.1, read as the reverse complement.
TTACGTGACGGTGGTGCGCAGCACTTTGCAGATTGTATTCGCGAAATCCGCAAACATAACCCAACCATTACCATCGAAATTTTAGTCCCTGATTTTCGTGGTCGTATGGACAGAGCTCTTGAGATCTTGATTGAAACGCCACCAGACGTATTTAATCATAACTTAGAAACTGCGCCACGCTTGTACAAGCTTGCTCGCCCAGGTGCTGATTATAAATGGTCATTAGAGTTACTACGTCGCTTTAAAGAAGCGCACCCAGAAGTTAAAACTAAATCTGGTTTAATGGTAGGTTTAGGTGAAGAAATTAGTGAAATCGAAGAAGTATTACGCGATTTACGTGAGCACAATGTCGATATGCTTACTGTAGGCCAATACCTACAACCGTCAAAACATCACTTGCCTGTTAAGCGTTATGTACCGCCAGCTGAATTTGATGCGTTGAAAGATTATGCAGATGAAATTGGCTTTACTCATGCAGCCTCAGGCCCATTTGTACGTTCGAGCTATCACGCTGATCAACAAGCCGCGGGTAAAGAAGTTAAGTAACACTTAAACACTACACTCTATAGCATTTAGGGTGTAGTGTTTACAGATTTAGTTTACTTAAGATTATTTGATGCAGACATCATACTCTCTATTTTTAGGTAATGTAGGATTTGAACTATAAGGTGATGGTTTTGATGTTAACCAATCCGCTTTATTTCTGACGTTTGCTCTTATCATCGCACTTTTGCAGTCATTTGCTGAATAATGAAAGCTTTTCACTTGCCCTGTTTTATTGTCAACAAGTAAAAACTTTTCATCGTCTTGCGAAGTAGTTGAATTACAGCCAGCAAGTGCTGCAGTTAATGCTAAAACCAACATTGTACTTTTCATATTTAGTCCCTCAAATCTATCAAACATATTGTGTTAAATAAACGTATGACTATTTCATATATATGTCAATTAATTGGCCAATTAATCCAATATAATCAATAAACATAGGTTATACCTTTGTGCTTGCTATATTCTGCTTTTCACGGATCATGGCCTTCGCTTCATGCTGACATAACACATCCAGCTCTGCTTTATCGAGAGGGGTTGTAGCGGCTAGGTAATTTAATTCAATATTAGAAATGAGATTGCTAAATACATATTCAACACGTTTAATATGAAATTCAGAACTCACTATCGTCGCTTTTTTTATATTATTAGCAGTCAATATAGGCATAGACATTGTTGCATCCTCAAAGGTAAAACGACTTTGGGCAATCTCTAAAAATGCGTTCTCAGGCACGCCTAACTCAATCAAATACGCTTTGGTTAACTTTCCATGAGCAAATCTACTTGTATTGAAGTGCTCACCAAAGCCTCCAGTACAAAGTACTTTGCTGCCTGGGTATTGAACATATAATTGAAATGCTTTGTCACATCTGCTCTTGGCTATCAAAGATAACCGACCGTCATTATAGTTCGGTGAACCAAGTACAATTATGGCATGAGATTCATTTTCTTTCATCGTGAATACCTATTATGCAGCCTTCTTTTGTAATATGAGTGCACTAATACATATCTTAATCAAAGTTCGGTTAACTAGGGCTAAATGTTATCTAACCAGTGCAATTTTGCATTCTTTATGGTGATAGATAAATTATTTACTTGGTTTTTAATTAAACACTAGGTCAATTCTCTATTCCTTGCGACAATTAGCACAATTATATTAAACATGGCTTATTATGAAATTATTAGTTAGAAACCTTTCACGCGCAACGACTGAGCAAGACATTCGAGTGTTATTTACCGCCTATGGTAAAGTTGCTGAATGCACGCTTGTATTAGACAAAGAAACCGGTAAATCAAAGGGCTTTGCATTTGTTGAAATGCCTATTGAATCAGAAGCTAACGATGCAATTAAAGCGTTAAACCAAAGCAATGTTGATAAGAATAAGATCCGTGTTAAATTGGCTGACGCTTAAAAAACCACGCTAGACAAAAAACCAGCAGTTGCTGGTTTTTATATCTAGAATCTGAGGCTGGAGGTTAAGGTCTCAATGAAATATTTTTAACCTCAATTGTCGCTTCCCCACCAAGTTCATCCTTTAGATCTGGCACTAAATAAATTGCACTTACGTTCTCTTTTATTATTCCCTTATCGACGGAATTTTCAGGAGTCCAGCTTGGTCTAGCAAAATCCGCTAAATCTATGCAGTGAGTACCCCACTTAGTTTGTGCTGGAAGTATATACTGGTAGTGTGCATAACTTTTATCGCCTTGCCCGCCATAGTCCTTTTGAGAGAGCTTCACAACGAGGTTTTTCCTGCTTTTATACTCCAGCAAAATAGTGGAATTTTCTTCAAGTGTTTGATTTGGCAAATCATAGATAAGCTCAACCCAAGAGTTGTTTTTTGCATCTACCCTGGGCACACGTTTAAACGAAATCCAAACGCGTTCATCTTTTATAAGCGTTTGCTTCGTTTTTACTTCACTGCCATGTGGGTCCGTTGCATATCGCCAATTTTTTTCGTTAAGCGGGTCACTAGACAATGCTTGCTGGCAATGTTGCTCTGAGGTTGATGAGACAGATAGCACAGAGCTAAAAACCAAAAGTGAGATTGCAGGAATAAACATGTGACATCCTTTTATTATTTTGTCTTTAATATTACAGTTAGGGCCTGTTGACCTTAGCGGTTTAAAATGTACTCAAAATAGGCACACCCCAATGGTCAGCATACCTGAAATTTATTTTTATTTCAGGCACAAAAAATGGGCACTCAAGCCCACTCTTTTAGCAATATAAGTATTATTGCTTAGTCATCTGCTTCATCATCAAAATCTGGCGACTGGCGCAGTGCAGGGCGTGCCAAAATTTCAACATAAAAAGATGATAATTCCTGCTTCTCGATCTCGCTGATGCAGTTATTAAGTTCTGCAACATGCACTTCTTGCGCTTGATCTGCTGTGTTACCAAATTTACAGTCAAATGCCCAGTAGTCAGCATCAAGCGGTAACGTTTTGTTACGCTCTCTTTTCAAATATTTTTTCACTTCGTGCTTTGCAGCATCAACCATACGAGGGTATTTGATTTTCTCGTGATTCAGCGTGAATGTTTTCTTCATTACGTTCCTAAATTACCTTGGTTTAATAATAATGAGATTTTTTAAAACCCATCTGTGGGCATTATATACCCAAGTTACCTCAAGATGCGAGCGTCGTTATGATTAAAAGCGATTTAGCTAATATATTTAGCCAAAGTGATCTGCGTCCTACTATAAAAGATATGAAAAGGTAACGGACGTTTTATGCTTGCAGTTTATACTACTCTAAACTGCATTTATGACAAAAAAATGTCAAGCTTGTGCCAAATGCAATGGTTGATGTAGAGCATCGTTATTAAGACTATCATAAAACGCAGCGGCATCTATTTGAGGATTGTCGAGTTGGGTTTCTTTGTGCAAATGGCGTTTTCGGACCACAAGCTCGCAGTTATCAATAATAGGGAGTGGGATATGGTGTTTATCATCTCGCACAGCAAGTGGCTCGGGCGATAAACAATGACGAAGACGAATACTACTCATACCCGACTCTAATAATCGCTTCGCATTATGCTCACCAATTAGCATATCAAAACTGTCCGGTGCCAAAGCTTGAGCTGGGACGACACCTAACTCAGCACGCAGTTGTGCTTCACTGTTATTTTTAGCATCACTGCCAAAAGGGGTCTTGGGAAGGTGAAACTGACTAAAATCTAAGGCATCTTGAGACAACATTGCTAATAGTAAAGAAAATTCTCCACGACGCGATTCGCTTACGCTTTTTGCGAGGCGATTATCGAGCTGACTCTCTGTGATTAACAATCCATCAATTTGCATATACTTTGGTCAAATAATACTAAGAATAAATATTTATCGGCTTAATTTAATATTTCTTTAGCTTTTTTCTTTACTTAAATACTAAGTTTGCTATTATCGGCGCCGTTGCATTGGAGGGGTTCCCGAGCGGCCAAAGGGATCAGACTGTAAATCTGACGGCTCAGCCTTCGCTGGTTCGAATCCAGCTCCCTCCACCACTTTTCTTACCGCTAAGTTAAGTGGGGCCAAATGCATCAAAATAGTGTGGAGGGGTTCCCGAGCGGCCAAAGGGATCAGACTGTAAATCTGACGGCTCAGCCTTCGCTGGTTCGAATCCAGCTCCCTCCACCACTTCTTTTTATTTCTGTAAAACTTCCTTTTTCATTCAAATTTCCATTGTAAACTAGCACCATTTTTCTCTAACCAGCTTGATGCATCTTTGTACTGCGGATAATACTGATTCACTCTCGACCAAAATTGGCTACTGTGATTTAAATATTTTAAATGAGATAATTCATGCACTATCACATAATCAATAATCCATTGCGGTGCACTAACTAATAAAAGATTAAAAGTCAGCTCTCTACGTTGATTACAACTCCCCCAACGCCTTTTGTAGACCATAATTTTTAACTTACTTGGTAATGCTTCACCCATTTGATCACAAAAATGGTGAAGCCGCATTTCGATATAGCTTTCTAATTGATCATGTAAAAAAGTTTCTAGCTGGGTTTGGTACATTGCCTGTTTATTTTGTACCCGAGTTGAGATAGTAATGTGTAAATTTGGCAGCATTGCTTCATCGACAAAGTGAACAAGCGTTTTTTTACCCGTGGCAAAACTCAGGGTCAATGGAGAGCCAAACAAGTTAATTTGCATCGCTTGCATCGGCTGCTGCTGTTGTTGTATTAACTGCCCTTGTTGGGTTATTTGTAATTTAATCCATTCTTGTTTCGACTGTAACCAGTGTTCAATTGAAGCAACCGCTACTCCATAAGGAGCATAAACGGTTAAGCTTTGTTGTTGCACTTTCAGTGCAACCGTTTTTCGGCGCCGACTTCGTTTTAATGTATATTCAACCAATTTAAACTCTTGAGTGGACTAATAAAGAAATTTACTTGCGAACATAATACCTTGCTAAATAACTGCTAATCTATAAATAAGTATAATAATTTAAAGCTGAAACCATTATGCCAGATAAGCCTTGTTGTAGTTATACCTCTCCTGATAACAAGCAGTGCCATGAAACAGACATGGGCACAGGTTTTTGTTTTTGGCACGATAAGAAATTTGATAAAACCGCACTTGAACTCACTCAAAAATTAGAGCGTTACGCAAAAAAAGGTGGATTATTACAAGGGCTTGAACTTCAACGGGCGAACTTAAGTGGCCTCAACTTAGTTAAACATGATGATGAAGAAGGGTTTGATCTTTCTTATAGTAACTTTTATCGTACAAACCTTTCTGGGGCACATTTATTCAATAATAAAATAGCGTATGCTTCCTTGATGAAAGCAAACCTTCATGAAGCCAGCCTGCATTATTGTAACCTTCAACACACAAACTTATTAGGTATCAAACTAAGTAACACACGAATTGATAACATAGATCTAGGGGTACAATTACTTCAAGAGAAACAAGCAAAAGCGGCAATTAAACAACAAGACTCTACTAAAGCAATGGATCTTTATGAGCAATCTGAAGAGATCTATCGTAATTTACGAAAAGCGTCAGAGCAGCAAGGCTTATTTGAGTTGGTAGGTAACTTTACATACAAAGAACTGAAAATGCGTCATGAGCAATACCCGAAATATTCATTAAAGCGACTCAGTTCAAGTTTTATTGATATGTTATGTGGTTACGGTGAAAAGCCACAAAATGTGATCCGTTTTAGTTTGTCACTCATTATTATCTGCGCGTTTTGTTACTTCCTCTTTGGCGTGACATACGATGACACCCTTTTACAACTCGACTTTTCCGCCCCATTGAGTGATAACTTATCGGCCTTACTAAACAGCTTTTATTTTAGTGTAGTTACATTTACCACGCTAGGCTATGGTGATATAACACCCATAGGGCTTTCGAGGCTTATAGCCGCAATTGAGGCTTTCTGCGGCAGTTTTTCGCTGGCATTGTTCGTTGTGGTGTTTGTTAAACGTATGACACGATAAAAATTTTAAGCATCGCCTACTTCGTATATAACCTTGCCGAGTCAATATTTGTGTTTATAAAAGCATAATCGTGAGAGGTGATTTCATGGTTGTTATCGCTGTTATCTTTAAAGTACAGTGAAAAAGTAACGCCATGATCTGCAATGATTGTTTTTATTTTATGCTGATCAAAGTGTATAAGCCACGCGAGGAACTGCTCGCCTGTTGCACCAAACGCAATCCCTTTACTCCTTCCTTGACGTTCAAATAGAGCAATTCGTGTTGTTGCAGCTGCATCTTCGAGCGTTAGCGGTCCTTTCCCTTCATCCCAAAAAGCAAGTTCAGGCACAATACTAAACCCCAAAATATCTTTATACCAAATAATCGCGTCTGATAAATTATCTACATCAAGATGACAATGATCGACACCTAGTAACAAAGGTTTAGTCACATTAATCCCCTATTTCAGATTTTAGTTGCTCAATAAATGCCACCATATAATCAGTGCGACGCTTCGCCTCAGCTTTGGCCGATGGCGTGTTCATGCTCTTAGCAACATGCAGTAATTTGATAAAAAAATGATCAAGCGTGTAGAGTTTGTCATTCGCGTCACGGTTGCTACAAAACGGGTCTTGAGGGTGGTAAAGATGACGGCTGATTGACCCTCCAACTTTCATGCATCGGCTAACACCAATAGCACCTAATGCATCCATTCTATCTGCGTCTTGAACTATTTGCGCTTCAACCGTTTCGACTTGGATATTTGCACTGAAACTGTGTGCTGCAATGGCATGATGAATAGCATCAAAATAAGAGTCGTCATACCCGATTGTGCTTAAAAATTGAATGGCCTTGTCTGCGGCCATGGTCGACGCTTTAGCACGATCAGGGTGATCCTTTGCAACCGCAACACAATCGTGCAGCCACGCAGCGGGCAACACAATAGCCATATTCGCTTGCTCAGCGCGACACAGTTTTTTTGCAACTCTGACAACACGTTCAATGTGGGTTATATCATGCGCTACATCTGCGCAGGTAAGTGAGGAAATAAACGTTCGACACGCTTCCTCGAGCTTTTTCAAAGAATTGGATAGTGCAACTCGCTGTTCCATAAATACTTAGGTTTCAATGTAAAACAATAAATTAGCGTTACTCTACCGTGCTTATAGGCGGTTGTGCAAAACATTCGTTGTATGTTAAGCCTTGCTTTACTAAAATGGCCGCCAATTTATCTATTATGAGTATGCAAATGTCATCTGCAATTTATCTGCAAGCTGGTCGTGAGAAGTCTTTAAAAAGAAAACACCCTTGGTTATTTTCTAAAGCGATTAAAAAAATTAAAGGCAAACCTGGCCTAGGTGACACCGTTACCATTCATGATAGCGAAGGTAAATTCTTAGCAACTGCAGCTTATAGCCCACACTCGCAAATTCGTGCTCGCGTTTGGAGTTTTGATCAAAAAGAGGTCATTGATCAACATTTCTTTGAGCGCCGTTTACGTCGAGCTCTTGCTGCTCGCGCCCAAGTAATTGAAGAAGGCGGGTTAACCGGCTTTAGACTATGTGCGGCTGAGTCTGACTTCCTTCCGGGTGTTACCATTGATAAATTTGATAATGTCTTGGTATGTCAATTATTAAGCGCTGGTGCAGAACGTCATAAAGGTGAAATTGTTGCTGCTCTAATGACTATCTTCCCTGGCTGTGACGTATATGAACGCTCTGACGTCGATGTGCGCAATAAAGAAGGCTTGGAACCGACAACTGGTGTACTTTGGGGTAACAAACCTGAACAACCAGTATTAATTGAAGAAAACGGATTAAAACTAGAAGTCGATATCATTGAAGGTCACAAAACAGGTTTTTATCTCGACCAACGTGATAGCCGCGCCGCACTTGAGCGCTTTTCGAAAAATAAAAAAGTGCTTAATTGCTTTAGCTATACAGGTACATTTTCGCTGTATGCATTGCGTGGTGGGTGTGAACATGTAACCAATGTAGATGTATCTCAGCCTGCACTTGATACTGCTAAACGAAATGTTGAACATAATAACCTAGACCTAAACAAAGTAGACTTTGTTAAGCAGGATGTCTTTAAATTACTACGCCAATACCGCGAAGAGGGTGTGCTGTTTGATACAATTGTGATGGACCCACCCAAGTTCGCAGATAATAAAGCGCAGCTAACAGGCGCATGTCGCGGTTATAAAGATATCAATATGATTGCGATGCAAATTTTGAAACCAGGTGGCACATTACTGACTTTTTCATGCTCAGGGTTAATGGAACAAAACTTGTTCCAAAAAGTCGTAGCCGATGCCGCGCTCGATGCAGGAAAAGATCTATTAATTATGGAACGCTTGAATCAAGCCGCTGACCACCCCATCGCTGGTAGCTACCCAGAAGGCTTTTACCTAAAAGGCCTCATCTGCAAAGTGTTCTAGGGTCTCAGACCCTAGTTAAAACTCATAATTTCTAGACCCGCAGTGATCGTGCCATCGTCTTCCTTCGAGGCACGTATTACTTTAGCAATAGCATCTAAAGGTGCTATTGTTGGACTCGTTGAGTCAATTTTAACCTTCACAATTGTGCCTATCTCTAACAAATCATCCAATTGTAAAGACAACCCTGTGGCACTTAAATCAACACATAATGCATCATATTGTTCATCTGCAATTGGCTCTAACGTTGTTAAAGTCGCTTTTGCGTTAATTTGCATCCGTCTGAAATTACGTTGGTCTTCATTAAGCATACTGTCTCCTAAACAACACTGTTAATTTTATCAACTAGCACAACCACTGAAAATGGCTTAATAACATAGGCATCACAACCCGCTTCAAACCCTGCTCGCTGTTCTTGCTCTGACTCTAAGCCTGATACCATTACCACCGGAATATCACGTGTTTCAGGTGTATTTTTTAACATGCGGCACGTATCGTAACCATCAAGCCCCGGCATACAAACATCTAACAAAATAACGTCAGGGGGGCTGGCAATCGCTGAAGTTAAGCAGCTTTGGCCTGAATCAGCATAACTTAAGTCGAAGCTATTTGATAACGACGCTTTTAGCATTTCAAAATTGAAATACTCATCATCTACAACCAATAGTTGCAGCCGTGAGCGAGCCATTGAATCCATAATAATTGCTAGTTCCTTCTTGTCATGTTAATGCTAATCACATTCTTTTAAAGCATTTAAAACACGTTTAGCTGAAATAGGGTATGGAGTACCTAACGTTTGTGCAAAGAGCGAAACTCTAAGCTCTTGTTGCATCCAGAAAACATCAATCAACCCCTTTGGTATAGGAAGCCCAGGGGCAACCTTATTCAACTGCTTTTGATACTCTTGTGCTACTTTATCTAATTCTAGTACACATAATCTGTCACGATTTGGGTCAACAGGCAACTTTTCTAATCGCTTTTCTATCGCTTTTAAATATCGGATGAGATCAGTCAACTTTTCAGCACCATGACTAGAAACAAACCCTTTAAAAACCAGTGATTCTAGCTGACTTTTAATATCACCATGGGCTGTGATCATGGTTAGATCAACACGGCCTTTCATTCTTTTGTGTACCGCATGAGCAATACTTAATACTTGTTCAACCTGAGTTGCAATTAACACAACTGCATCACCAAGCTCACCGCGGATGTGTTCTTTAACCTGCTCAAACGCGTGCTCTGTGCGAACATCACCTAAACTAAGTAAAAGGCTATCAACGCCTGCTGCAATACAATCATCGATTAAATCAGCCACCTTACCAAATGGGTTAAAATATAGCCCTAGTTTGGCTTTGTTGGGTAGGTTTTGTTGTAAATATTTTATTGGCGATGGCACATTTAACAATACCAAACGTCGCAAGCCCTGCTGATGTGCTGCGTGCGCTTTAATTTCGTTATCAAATAACTCGACCGCTGTCGTTGATTTTTTATCCACCAGCGCAGGGTACGCTTTTATCTCGTACTGACCCTGCTTCTTAACATAAGACGTCGGTAATTTCCCAAAATCCCACTGGGTTAAATCAGCTTTCTCTATGCCTTTATCAGCCACTTTAGAAAGTGTTTGTGTCACTTTACCTTGTAACTGCGCTTTAAGCTTGGCGAGATCCATACCGCGAGCGAGTAATGTATTTTTGTCATCACGCACTTCAAACTGAAAACGTAAATGAGTTGCAAGTGTCGATAAGTCCCATGCATCGGGATCGACTCTCACGCCTGTCATGCGTAATAGCTGATGACTGATAGCCTCGATGAAATTACCTTGCATCGGCGTAATAGCAGCCAGTACCGCATCTGCGTAATTGGGGGCTGGAACAAAGTTACGGCGCAACGATTTAGGCAGTGATTTAATCAGCCCTGTGATTAAGTCATGACGAAATGCCGGAATATGCCAGTCAAACCCGCTTTCCTCAACTTGGTTTAGCAATGCCACAGGGATCTGCACCGCAACACCGTCCACAGCTTGACCCGGATCAAAATGATAACTCAGCGGTAGCATTAAATTATTTTGTTGCCATACATCGGGGTAGTCAAATTCTGTGACGCTATCCGCACCGTGTTGCATCAAATCATCGCGGGTCATGTGTAAAAATCGTTTATCTTGCTGTTTTTTAGTTTTATACCATTTTGTGAACGCAGCACGGTTATTTACATCACTTGGAATTTTCTTTTCATAAAACTCATAAAGTGTTTGCTCATCGACCAATATATCGCGGCGGCGGCTTTTATTCTCTAACGTTTGAATATCTTCAATCAGCTCACGGTTAAACTGTAAAAACCCTTCATTTTGACCCAGCTCTTGTTCTACTAATGCGCTGCGAATAAATAACTCACGGCTTACTTTTGGATCAATATTGCTATATACACATCGGCGCTTAGAGACAATGATCAATCCATAAAGCACTTGCTGCTCAAAGGCAATAACCGCACCTGGTTTTTTCTCCCAGTGAGGTTCACTGTAACTTCGTTTTACTAAATGTTGAGCAAGGGGTTCAACCCAATCAAGGTTTATTTTGGCGTTGATGCGCGCATACAGCTTACTGGTTTCAACCAATTCAGCCGACATAAGCCATTTAGGGCTCTTCTTAAACAAACCCGACCCGGGAAAAATATGAAACTGGCTATTACGCGCCCCTTTGTATAATTGTTTTTCGTCTTTAAAACCAATATGGCTAAGCATGCCGCTTAGCAGCGCTTGGTGAATTTTATCACCTTCAGCTACATTGGTTGTCGCCTTCATCCCCATTTCGTTACACACGGTACTCAGCTGATAGACAATGTCTTGCCATTCCCGCACTCGCATATAAGCAAGCATCTCTTTTTGGCATAACTTTCTAAATTGGCTGTTACTTAGCTCGCTTTGTTGTTCTTCTAAATAATTCCATAAATTTAAAAATGCAATGAAATCAGAATCTGGATCATCAAAACGACCATGTTTTTCGTTCGCCGCTGCACGTTTTTCTTGCGGGCGCTCGCGAGGGTCTTGAATCGACAAAGCAGCCACTATGATAATCACTTCTCGCAGTGCGCCGAGCTTTTGCGCCGTGAGTACCATTTTTGCCAGACGGGGATCCACCGGTAATCGGCTTAAATCCATACCAGATTTAGTCAACCGTGTTTCTTGCTGTCGCTTACTTGGTTTTACCGCCTCGAGCTCTTCAAGTAAAGTTAAGCCATCATTGATATTTCGGCTATCTGGCGCTTGTACAAACGGAAACTTAGCCATATCGCCCAGCCCTAAACCAAGCATCTTTAGAATCACTGAGGCAAGGTTTGTACGCAAGATTTCTGGGTCGGTAAATTCTGAACGCGAATTAAAGTCATCCTCACTGTATAGTCGAATACAAATACCCGCTTCTACACGCCCACAACGTCCCTTTCGCTGATTAGCGCTAGCCTGTGAGATTGCTTCGATAGGCAGACGTTGTACTTTGGTGCGATAACTATAACGACTTATTCGCGCTGTACCAGGGTCAATTACATAGCGGATACCTGGGACAGTTAACGATGTTTCTGCCACATTGGTCGACAAAATAATATGACGACGGCTATGCGGCGCGAAAATACGGTTCTGTTCAGCATTTGATAATCGTGAATACAAAGGCAAAACGTCAGCCCCCTTGAGATTGCGTTTGCCAAGCGCATCTGCTGTATCGCGAATTTCACGTTCACCATTTAAAAATATTAATATGTCGCCAGGCCCTTCTTGGCATAACTCATCAACGGCGTCAAAAATACCTTGCAGCTGATCGCCTTCTGCTTCCATGTCATCCTTATCTATTTCAACTAACGGCCTGTAACGGACATCAACGGGGAAAGTGCGACCTGATACTTCAATAATGGGGGCATTGTTAAAATGTTTTGAAAAACGCTCAGGGTCGATAGTCGCTGAGGTGATAATAACTTTTAAATCAGGGCGCTTTGGAAGCAAGTTTTTCAAGTAACCTAAAATAAAGTCAATATTGAGGCTGCGTTCGTGAGCCTCATCGATAATAATCGTGTCGTATTGATTTAAAAAACGATCTTGTTGAATCTCGGCTAATAAAATACCGTCAGTCATTAATTTAATATAACTGTTATTAGATACTTGATCACTAAATCGAATTTTAAAGCCGACTTGCTGACCAAGCTCACATTGCATTTCACTGGCAATGCGATCTGCAACACTGCGGGCAGCTAAACGTCTAGGCTGTGTATGACCAATATACCCATCAACACCGCGGCCTAGCTCTAAACACATTTTAGGTATTTGCGTTGTCTTACCTGAGCCTGTCTCACCCGCAATGATGACCACTTGGTTGTTCGCTATCGCCTCTTTAATGTCTTCTTTTTTCTGGCTAACAGGCAACTGCTCTGGGTAGGTTACTTTTGGTAATTGCGCTAAACGGGCTTCACGTAACTGTTGGCTACGTGCTATGTCAGCCGCTATTTTTTCAATAACACCGGTTTGCTTCGCTTCATCTGTTATTTTTTTTATGCCATGAAGACGTTTCTTAAAGATGAATTGATCTCTTCTTAAACACGTTTTTAGTTCACCAAACAATTGACCTAGGTTTACCACCCGCGACTACCTTAATAATTTTTGAAAAAAGACGGCTGATTGTACCAAACTTCATCGCAAGGGTTAACTTTGCAGCAAGATATATTTAAAGCAGTGACAGGGCCATTTATGGCTGAGCAAAACCATGGTTGGTGTGATGCTAACATCACCACTTTTAGATAGTTGACCTATCCCGATAAAAAGTTTAATCCATCTGTTTACCTGAGCTGTAATTTGGTTCTAATACATTGCTTGGAGCCTCAATAATGATTGAAGTGACAACGTTAGTAACGGGCTTTTTATCAAAGAAGCTGGAGCATAAGAGGCGGAGTAAATTAGAATAGCAAAAAGGCGCATTACTTAATGCGCCTTTACACTCTTTGGGCAGAGCAATGTTATTTAAAGTGCAGCAAACACATCGTCTGTCTTAGCAGCACAGATAAAATCGTTTTTGTGAAGGCCTTTAATAGAGTGGCTCCACCATGTAACTGTAACCTTGCCCCATTCAGTTAACAAACCTGGGTGGTGACCTTCATCTTCAGCCATATCGCCCACTTTATTAGTGAACGCAATTGCTTGTTTGAAGTTTTTAAATTTGTATACGCGCTCAAGTTGCATTATGCCATCGCGTACTTCAGGCACCCAGTCTGGGATCATTTTGATTAATTCAGCGAGTTCTGCGTCTGATACTTTTGGTGCATCTACGTGACAGGCTTCACACGTTTGCGTGCTTAATGATGACATTTTAAATCCTTAACTTGCTAATTTTTCTTTAGGAGGAAACTTTGGGTCATGTAACCCCAATTCTTTTGCTTGTTCAACTAACGACATAATATCTAATTGAGAAATATCAAATAGATCATGAATAGAATTAATTGTGTAATATAAAGGCTGCATTATATCAATACGGTATGGAGTGCGTAAAACATCCAATACATTCATTGGGTTTATTTCAGGGGTGTCTGAATAAACGTATTGGGTTTCGCCTGGGCTTGATAAAATACCACCACCGTATATACGTAAACCGTTTTCTGTTTGCATTAAGCCAAACTCAACAGTAAACCAATACATACGCGCAAGATAAACCCGGTCTTTCTTTTGTGCAGCATAGCCTAGTTGGCCATATTTATGAGTAAACTCTGCAAAATCTGGGTTGGTTAGCATTGCACAATGGCCAAATATTTCGTGAAAAATATCAGGCTCTTGTAAGTAATCGAACTCTTCACGTGTGCGAATAAAAGTGGCTACCGGGAATTGCTTATTCGCTAATAGGCGGAAGAACTCATCAAAATCAATCAATGCAGGCACAGGAGCCACCTGCCAACCTGTGGTAGCTAGCAGTACTTCGTTCAGCTCGCTAAGTTGCGGTATGCGATCATGAGGAAGGTTTATTTTTTTTAGTCCTTCCATATATTCATCGCACGCTTTTCCTTCAATACATTTTAACTGACGGGCAACGAGTTCAGACCATATTTTATTTTCTTCATCACTCCAGTGTATTACTCCATTTTCATCTGGGGTTCTGGACGTATACTTGCTTGCTTTAGCCATAATTACCTTCTTGCTGTTAAACCGAAAGCCGGTGTCAACGTGTTACCTTGATACTAAGCAAATGTAAGCCAAAGTTTAATAGCTAAGGCTACATAAGTCCGCTCACGCAACAGCAAGATCGTAAACTATAAAATACACTTATAGGTTGGTTTATTTACAACCTCAAATTTAAAGGCCCTCAGAACCATTTAATGTAAACTTAAATAAACAGGCTAAGCCACCTGTGTAAATGCACGGTTAAGATCATTAATAATATCATTAACATCTTCAAGCCCGACGGAAAGACGAATCAATCCATCACTGATGCCTGCTTCGGCTCTTTCTTCAGGCGTATACGGTGAATGCGTCATAGAAGCAGGGTGTTGTATCAGGGTTTCAGCATCGCCTAAACTAACGGCTAATGTGCATAGTTGAGTGCTATTAATAAAGTGTTCACCGTCTTTAAGGCTGCCTTTTAACTCAAATGCGATAACCCCTCCCGCCGCTTTCATTTGCGAACCTATAAATTTATGGCCTTGATGAGATTTTAAGCCTGGATAATAAACGGTGTTTACTTGAGGGTGTTGCTCCAAATATTCGGCAATTTTTTGTGCGCTTTCACAATGGCGTTGCATGCGGATTGCCAGTGTTTTTAAACCGCGATTTATTAACCATGCATCGTGCGGGCTAATAGTCGCACCGATGTCTTTAAGCACGGTCATTTTAATTAAATTAATATGTTCACTGGTGCCACATACCAATCCAGCCACCACATCACCATGGCCATTTAAGTATTTAGTCGCGCTATGGACAACTAAATCAATGCCATAATCTGTTGGTTTTTGTAATAAAGGGGTTAAAAATGTATTGTCGATAACACTAATTAGTTGATGCTGTTTGGCAACGTCACTAATTAAACTCAGGTCTAACACCGCCATGGTTGGGTTAATAGGTGTTTCTGCAAAAATCATTTTTGAATTTGGCTTAACGGCACTGCGCAGTGCATGCTCGTCAGTCATATCAACAAACGTTACCTCAATCCCCCAGCGCGGTAACATGTGTGCAAAAAATGCAAACGTGCAACCATAAAGAGCACTAGAGGCAACCAGGTGATCGCCCTGAGACAAAAAACTTAACACTGATGCAGATACAGCTCCCATACCGGTAGCCGTTGCAGCGGCAGCTTCACAGCTTTCTAACTGGGCCACTTTTTGCTCGAGCTCTGTTGTCGTTGGGTTTCCCAAGCGAGTGTAAATATAGCCGGGCTCTTCACCTGCAAATCGTGCTGCTCCCTGTGCAGCACTGCTAAAATGAAATGTTGATGTCTGATATAACGGTGATGTTAAAGCACCATGTGGATCATTTGCTTTTTGCGGGCCATGGATACATTGACTTTCGATGTGGAGTTTATTCATTGTTAATGCTCATTTTAATTATTATAAACAGAGATATGCTAATAATTAAACGCATTGCAGGGTAAATCACAAGCATGCCGGATGCTCAGATGGCTATCCTCTGTGCAGTGGGCCGCCTCCACTGTACAGATTTCTTGTCACTTTGCTTGAGGGGTGTCTTTTTCAGCGGTTATTTTACGCGATAATAACTTACTCGCTATCAGTTGTGCGGTGCCTTTTAATAAACTTCGCTTATGTTCTAAACGAGGTAATGGGCGACTTAACTCCATGGCTTTGTACCCAATTCTCGCTGTAAATATCCCTGCGCTTAGCCCTTGAGCAGCGCGTCCTGATAACTTACCAAGTAGCTCTGCACTGAGAGCCGTAGCGGCTAAATCTGACACAAGTTCTGCGCTGCCCACAAACATAACTTGTTTTATCAGCATTTTATACAATCTTATACGGCTGGCATAGCCAAAGCCAATTCCATATACTTGCCCTATCTGCTCTATCAATTTTGTACCACGCCACAGTACAGCCATCATATCGACTAACGCTAACGGACTTAATGCAACCAGTAACCCTGACTCTGTTGCGAATCGATTTATTAATTTTTTTGCTTGAGTATCTTGCGCCACCAATAAACTGTCAGCATAAAGCGTCATAATCTCTTTATCTGTATGATGGGTAGCTACACTTGGTTTAAACTCTTCAAAACCAGTTAAAGGCTGATGCTTGTTAAGTTTTTCAAGCCAAGGCAATGCACCGCCTACTTGTTCTGAGTTAAGTAATCTATCCGCTTCATGGCGATGTAACTGGTTGCGTTTCAAACTGCGTAACATGCGGTATTCACGCCATAGTAAACGACCTATTAACAACGTGCCTGTCAATACAGCCGTTGCATAGACCGACCCTAAAATAAGTGATTGTTGAAATGTAACTACTAATGAAAATGCAAATTCAAGTAGCATCAAGCTGAAAAAGCTAATGACAAATACACCCTTTAATGTTTGCCATTTTGACTTTTTATATACCGGTGTCAGGTCAATATCATCTTCTAATAAAGGCTCTTCTTCTTGAGCTTTAAATTCTCCATGATCAAGCACTTTTGCAGTGACTAAATTCAATTCGGGATCAGCAATTGGTTGGGCTGATTCAATACGCCTTCCCGCTTGAAATGAAGTTGATTCACTCATGTAAGTTTATCTCCTAATAAGTACTGCATAACATGGTCTAATCGAATATGCTTTAATTGTTTATCCGGCGTGGGCATCGGTGAAAATGATAAAAACTCAAACCCCTGAGAAGGCCACTCAGACTTAGAAAGTAAGCGCGATGGAGGCTGCGGTGGTAAATAGGTCAGCCATTGCTGCTCACCTAATGGCTTCCCATAAATACAGTTAAGCTGTTTGCCCTGCTCTGTGACTTCGCGAGGCAACGTTGCTGTTATTGAAGACATTGCCATCGTTTCTATTTTAACACCATCAAACTTAAGCTGGTTTGTTTGTTCATGCACCAGCGAATCAAGTAATAATGCTAAATCCTTATGGTGTTCCACACTGATGTGATCTGATTTATTTGCAGCAAACAGTAATTTATCGACATTAGGTTTAAATAGCCGCTTTATAAAGCTGCTTTCACCGTAATTAAAATGTGCAAGCAACTGCTTAATAACTGCGCTTTGCTCATGAAGCGTCTCTGGCCCTTCATTTAAGGCGCTTAGTACATCAACAAGCACTATTTGTCGGTCGAAGTGACGAAAGTGTTGAGTATAAAATGGCTTTACGACTTCCCTTACATACGCATTAAAGCGCTTTTGTAAATGTGCGAGATTAGAACCTGGCACAATTTCTGCCGCACAGTCTGCAACCGGAAAAAATAATAATAGTGGCGCACCTTGCAACTCACCGGGAATTAACATTCGCCCTGGTTGTAACATTGCAAGCTTGGTGTCTTTTTTTAAGCCAACAAGTAAAGCTTGATATAGCTTAGCTATTTCGCTCAGCGCATGCTCATCCACAGGGGCATTTAAATCAAGGCCGCGCAACGCAGTCAAAAATGCATTTGCTTTATCAGCTCGCGGTTTTTGTAATAATAATGCGTACTGTTGAGTGCACCATTGTTGATAGGTTTGCTCAAGCATGGGCAAATCAAGTAGCCATTCACCTGGGTAATCAATAATATCGAGATACAGTGTCGACTGTGGTGCAAAATGCGAGCGAAGACCTGAGCCACTTTGATATTTAATAGCTAAACGCAACGTATTTATTCGATCAGTTGACGCAGGCCATTGGGGGTCACCTTCGTTAGGCAATAAAGCATCTAATGCATTGCTGTAACCAAACGTGGGAATCGTCAATGTTTGCTGTGGAACTATTTTCGTCGCGATATGACGTTTTTGCTGCATCACATCAAAAAATGGCAGGTTTATATCGTCAGCTTGACTGGTTAACTGCTTAACTATTGCTGTGATAAAGGCTGTTTTACCACTGCCACTTAAACCTGTTACAGCAAGCTTTACATGTTGATCTAAACTACGGTGAACGGCTTTCTCAGCTTTCCCTTTGAGTTTATTAAACGTTTTTTTTGCAGATGAAGTGTTTATCATAATGAGTTAGCACTTTATCCACTCGCTTGATCAGTCTGATAAAGTGCTATTAAGTCCTTTAAAGCTTATTGATTTCACGGCTAACCGTAAACTCTGTTGAAGTAACGTAACGTTCCATCTCTTGCAATCGTGAATCAACACGACCTAAACGGTCTTTTAAATCTTGCAGCGCACGGCGTGGTGGCTCACCTTTTTGCCATACTTTAAACTTCACTTCAAGCGGATCTTCATGTTGGTTGGCATACGATTTATCTTGTCCATTAGCGGGTTTCTTGTCTAAGATAAACCAAGCGGCAATGTATGCCACAACAAACAAAGGTCCACCAGTTAGTAAGACAGCTGTAACAAATAGAATCCTGACTAGCCACAACTCCATGTTGAAGTAATCGCTAAGGCCAGCGCATACACCGGCTATTTTTCCGCGTACAGGGTCTCTAAGTAGTTCACGTTTAGTATTCATACTTTACGTCTCCACTGTGGTGCCTCTTGATCAAGAAGCGCTTCTAATGTTTCAACTCGATCAGCCATTTTATCTGCTTTTTGAGCAAGCTCTAATAGCTGGCGATGCTCATGTTCACTTAAGCCTTGGCTTACTTGTTTTTTACTACGGTAGTGTAATATTAACCAAAGTGGCGCAACCACAATCATAAAAATGATAATAGGGGCAACCAACACCTCTGCATCAAACATAATCTTCTCCTACACAATCCATTTATTTGTTTAAGCATAGGGGGACCCGCCCCCTATTTATTATTTTTTCTCTGCTAATTTTTTCTTAAGCTCAGCGAGTTCGTCATCAACCTTCTCACTTTGCTGAAGATCAGCAATTTCGTCAGAGAGCGACTTTTTGCCTAAATCATAAGACTCTACTTGTGATTCTAGCCCATCAATTTTGGTTTCGTAGCGCTCGAAGCGATTTAATGCATCTTCAACTTTTGAGCTGTCGAGTGCTTTTTTCACTTCAAGGCGCGATTCTGCCGAACGTTGACGTAAGATAATTGCTTTTTGACGTGCTTTGGCGTCAGCTAACTTCTCTTGTAGTGTGCTCACTTCCTGTTGAAGCTTTTCAATGTGAGATTCGACATGGCTCAACTCGCTTTCAACCGCAGCAACCGCATCTGCCGACTTTTGCTTTTCCAGTAAAGCAGCACGTGCTAGATCATCACGGTCTTTACTAAGTGCTAATTCAGCCTTATCTTGCCACTCTGACACTTGAGCTTTTAGTGTTTCTACGCGACGTACTAACTCTTTTTTCTCTGCTAATGTTTTAGCGGATGTTGAACGCACTTCAACCAGTGTATCTTCCATTTCTTGGATGATAAGACGAACCATTTTTTCTGGGTCTTCTGCTTTATCCAAAATGGCATTGATATTAGAATTAACAATGTCTGCAAAACGTGAAAAAATTCCCATAACATTTACCTCTGTGATGTTTAACTTAATTGGTCTGCACTCACTGTTACAATATGCTTGCCAACTTTATAAAACATAAAATACATGAATACTTTCATAAAGTTAAACTAAAAATACAAATTGCTTTAGTTATATCGAATTATGAAATACACTAACTGTTAGTAAAAATGACTAAGAGTTAGGGAATATGAGCCAATTTCGCCAACAGGATAACTTACTCGGCCAATCAGATAGTTTTTTAGCTGTACTGGATCAAGTATCGCAGCTTGCGAGTTTAGACAAACCCGTATTAATCATTGGAGAGCGTGGAACAGGTAAAGAGTTGATTGCTGCTCGTTTACACTTCCTATCAAAACGCTGGGAACAAAACTACGTTAAGCTCAATTGTGCAGCTTTAAATGAGAACCTCCTTGAAAGCGAGCTATTTGGTCATGAAAGCGGTGCGTTTACCGGCGCAAGCAAGCGCCATGAAGGACGTTTCGAGCGCGCCAACGCTGGCACGCTTTTTTTAGATGAATTAGCAAATACCTCTGCCATGGTGCAAGAAAAACTACTGCGAGTTATTGAGTACGGTGAATTTGAACGGGTAGGCGGTAAACAAACAGTCAAAGTAGACACTCGCTTAGTGTGTGCTACCAATGAAGACTTACCCTATCTTGCAGAACAAGGTGAATTTAGAAGCGATTTACTCGACCGCTTAGCCTTTGATGTTATTACTCTTCCCCCATTACGTGAGCGTACTGATGACATCATGCTTTTAGCCGAGCAATTTGCTATTAATATGGCCCGAGACCTTGAATGGGAACTGTTTAGTGGTTTTACGCGAAGTGCTGTTGAAATACTGCAAAACTATGATTGGCCAGGTAATATTCGTGAGCTTAAAAATGTCGTTGAACGAAGTTTGTATCGTCATGGCAATGAACATATTCCCGTTCATCAGATTATTTTAGACCCATTTGAAAGTAAATTTAGGCCCAAACAACGCATAAAAGCGCCGATTAAGTCAGAGCAAGTAACACAAGAAGTCCCGGTTATTAAAGAAGAGCAACCAGTAGAACCTGGGCTGGTACATTCTTTTCCATGTAGTTTAAAAGATCTTTCAAATGAGTTTGAAATTGATTTAATAAAAAAAGCTCTGGAATACAGTCAATTTAATCAAAAGAAGACTGCAGAAGTACTTGGTTTGACGTATCATCAACTTAGAGGCTATTTGAAAAAATATAATTTGCTAGATCAACAACAATAGTCAGAGGTTGAACGAGTGTATAAATTATTACTTGGTATGCTATCGCTCTGCCTCGCAGGCTGTATCGATACCGAAGAAAAAACGCTAGAAGAAAAGAATCAAGGCTTAGTATATTGCGCTGAGGCTAATCCTGTCTCGTTTAACCCGCAAGTTACGACCACTGGTTCAACTATTGATATTATTGCAAACCAGCTTTATGACCGCTTAATCAGCATTGACCCTATTACGGCTGAATTTCAAAGTGAATTAGCAACCGACTGGAAAATTAGCCCTGACGGTAAATCCGTGACTTTCACTTTGCGAAAAGGCGTTAAATTTCACAGTACGGCATATTTTACACCTTCACGTGATTTTAATGCAGATGACGTAATTTTTACATTCAGTCGTTTATTTGATGTTTATAATCCTTATCACTTCGTTGGTGATGCAAACTACCCCTATTTTCAAAGCGTTGGTATAGACCAACTTATTAGACGTATTGTTCGAGTCTCAGATCATCAGGTTCGTTTTGAACTATTTAACCCGGAGAGCAGCTTTTTAGCAAACATGGCAACTGATTTTGCTGTTGTGCTATCACGCGAATACGCAATGCAGCTCAAAGAAAAAGAACAGCTTAATTTGTTTGATCAACTCCCCATTGGTACCGGACCTTATATTTATAAAGAGTATCGCCGCGATCACTTAGTTCGCTATTATCGTAATAATGACTATTGGAAACATAAGGTCATCCTTGAGCAGCTTGTTTACGATATTACCCCCAATGGGACGACACGTATTGCAAAAATGCTCACTAAAGAATGTGATGTAACAGCTCATCCAAGCAGTACCCAATTAAGTATCTTGGCGCAACGAGACGATATCAAAGTCCAAAAAGAAACCAACCTCAATGTGGGGTATTGGGCGTTTAATACTGAACGACCTCCTTTTAACGATATTAGAGTACGCCAAGCGTTGGCGCATGCCATTGATATTGAAAAAATTATGCAAGCCGTATTTTATGGCAATGGTATTCAGGCCAAATCAATTTTACCCCCCACATCCTGGGCATATAAATCACAACAAAACATGCCTGCTTTTAACCCTGAAATATCGATGGCATTATTAAAAGAAGCAGGCCTTGGCGATGGGTTCGATATGACTATTTGGGCCATGCCGGTGAGTCGAATCTACAATCCAAATGCGCGTAAAATGGCCGAATTAATGCAAAGTGATTTACGCAAAGTTGGCGTCAATGTCAGTATTGTAGAATATGAGTGGAATACCTTTATCCAGCGCATCGGTGAACATCGCCACGATAGCGTATTGCTTGGATGGGCTGCGGACACCCCTGACCCCGATAACTTTTTTAGTCCACTATTAAGTTGCTCTGCAACATTCAGTGGTAAGAACCCTGCAAATTGGTGTGACCCAGAATTTGACCTGCTACTGACACAAGCACTTGATACCACTGATTTAGACATGCGAAAACAGTACTACCAACAAGCGCAAACAATGCTTATTGACGAGCTCCCATTATTACCACTTGCACATGGCATGCGATTTCAAGCAAGTAGTAGCGACGTAGAAGGTATCCCTCTTGGACCCTTTGGCGGCATATCCCTGGCTAATGCGAGGAAAAAATAATGGTTTTAGATTATTTTTTACGCCGCTTAGGCTTATTATTTTTTATGATGCTTACTCTAAGCGTGTTTACGTTTTCATTGAGTTATTTGTTCCCTGGGGACGCATTAAGTAATTTAAGTGGCATGTCTAATACCAGCTTTGCACAGACAAGTGAATTGCGGGATAAATACCACTTTAATGAAAATTACATTTATCAATATTTTGCTTTTTTAGAGCGTATTGTTATGGGTGACTGGGGATTATCATTTGCCTCTGGCGATAATGTTTTTAGCCATATTGTTGACTTGTTTCCTGCCACGCTTGAGCTGAGTATATACGCCTTAATTATTTCAGTTGTACTCGGTGTGCCTGCCGGCATAATCGCCTCTGCTTATTATAAAAAATGGCCAGATAAACTCATTAACTCATCCGCCCTTGCGGGATACTCAATGCCCGTTTTTTGGTTAGCCCTCTTGCTAATAATGGTTTTTTCCTTGCAACTAGGTTGGTTTCCTATGTCGGGCCGTATGGGGCTACTTTACGAAATCCCGCCACAAACGGGGTTTATTCTCATTGATATCGCCTTAGCCGGTTTTCCCTATTCTGGAATGGCAATGATTGATGCATTTCATCACCTCACGTTGCCTACCATTGTATTAGCCATGTACCCGACCACGGTGCTGATTCGTTTTACACGAGAATCGATGTTAAATGTGCTTGAGCAAAACTTTATAAAAACGGCGAGAGCCAAAGGCCTTAACCGCGCTCAATTAATTGTGCATCATGCACTGCGAAACGCGTTGTTACCTGTGATTAAACAAATCGGCCTTCAGTTTAGTACCTTGATCACACTCGCAATGATAACAGAGGTTATTTTTTCATGGCCCGGTGTAGGACGCTGGTTAATTGATAGTATTTATCAACGTGATTACCCTGCAATTCAAGGTGGTTTACTCGCCGTATCAATGTTTGTGATACTAGCCACCATCATCGCAGAGTTGTCTTATACCCTGTTTGACCCGCTTTCTCGGAACCAAGCGCATGGCAAAGTTTAATTTATTTTCAGAAGAGTCAAACAAATCGCCCCTCGCGCGATTTTGGCGCAAGTTTAAATCAAATCACCCCGCATTGGTGGGTTTATGGGTATTTATTGCCTTCGTGTTTTTGGCAACCACGGCACCATTTTTAGCTCCCTATGGTGTTAACCAACAGCACAGCGATGCATTGCTTATACCTCCTTCATGGCATGAGCTTGGGGATGTGCGTTTTATCTTAGGAACGGATGATCTTGGTCGTGACGTGCTTTCACGCTTGATGAACGGTGCAACCTATACATTTGGCTTATCCGTTATCGCGGCATTGATAACCACAGTGATAGGTGTGTTGGTCGGCACATTTGCAGGCATAAGCCACGGGTTACGTTCTAGTTTTTTAAATCATTTACTCGACATTACCTTGTCTATTCCATCGCTATTATTGGCCATTATCATTATTGCGATTTTAGGCCCAGGTTTAATGAACACCGTGTGGGCAATTATTTTAGCTTTATTGCCTCAGTTTATTCATTCTGTAAGAAACCTTATTGTGGTTGAGCTCAATAAAGATTATATCACCGCTTTCAAGCTGGATGGTGCCTCTAACTGGCATGTACTTTCGCGTGGGATATTCCCTAATATTTACGAGCATATCGTAGTTATTTTTACGATGGCGCTGTCAACCGCTATATTAGATATAGCAGCTTTGGGTTTTCTTAAGCTTGGCGCGCAACCACCAACGACAGAATGGGGCGCTATTTTAGCAGAAAACCTGGGGTTAATTTACTTAGCGCCATGGACGGTTGGACTGCCTGGCATATTGCTTTTTTTAGCGGTCCTTTCTACTAATTTAGTCGGTGATGGTCTTCGCCAAGTGTTAAAAGAACGTAAGGCAGATTAAATGCAATTACTCGACATACGCAACTTAACCATCGAGCTGAGAAGCTCAGACACTGTTATTCGTGCAGTCGATAGAGTGAGCTTAAGCCTAAAAGAAGGCGAAGTTCACGCACTCGTCGGTGAGTCAGGATCAGGAAAAAGCTTAATTGCGAAAGCCATTGTGGGTGTACTCAACAAGCGCTGGCATATTACAGCGGACCGAATGCACTGGCGCGGTGTTGATTTAATGCGACTTTCGAGTGAACAAAGGCGGAAAATTGTCGGCCAAGACATTGCGATGATTTATCAAGATCCAAGTCGTTGTCTTGACCCTACAGCAAAAATATTTGACCAAATAGCAGAAACCTTACCTGAGGTTCAAAGTAAGGGCTTTTTCTTAAAACGCAATCGTGAGCGTAAAGATCGTGTGAAAGCACTTATCCATAAAGTGGGTATCAAAGATCATGAAAAAGTTTTAACGAGTTACCCTCATGAGCTGTCTGAAGGGGTGTGTCAAAAAGTCATGATCGCAATGGCCATTGCGCGTACTCCTAAGTTATTAATTGCAGATGAACCAACAACCGCTCTTGAAAGCACAACGCGTGCGCAAGTATTCAGATTATTGAAGAGTTTGAATCAACTTAAGAACATGTCAATATTAATGATTTCGCATGAACTTGAAGAAATCATCAACTGGTCCCATGGCATGCATGTATTATATTGCGGACAAATGGTTGAAGCAGGCCCAACGGGGAAGATTTTCAAACAGCCTCGCCATCCTTATACTCAAGCACTCCTAAAAAGCTTACCTGATTATGAGCAAGGCTTGGCGCATAAAGAACCGTTTTACGCCCTCAAGGGAACGATTCCTACGTTGCAACATTTACCTATTGGGTGCAGGCTAGGACCTCGCTGCCCTCAAGCACAAAAAGCCTGTGTTGTAACTCCACCATTAACTAAACAACATGGTCACAGTTATGCCTGCCATTTTCCATTAATTAAGGCCATGAAATGATGCAACCACTGCTCAAGGTGCAAGCCTTATCAAAAAGCTTTAACTTGCGCGCAGGGCTGTTCTCGCGAAAACGCTTTGAAGTTTTGAGGAATATCTCATTTTGCTTAAATCAAGGTGAAACATTAGCTATTATTGGTGAAACAGGGTCAGGGAAAAGCACTCTAGCGAAACTTTTATCTGGTGCAGACAGCGCTGATAGCGGGCAAATATTACTTAACGGCACCATTATTGAAGACAATGGCGTCCGCGATCAACAGTGTCGGCATATTAGAATGATTTTCCAAGATTCGGAAGCGTCATTAAATCCGGGTTTAACCATTGGCGATATGCTCGACGATTGCTTGCAATACAATAGTGATTTAGATAAAGAAACTCGCGCCAATAAAATCTCTGCGACTTTGCACAAGGTCGGTTTGCTCAACGACCACCAGCATTACTATCCCCATATGTTTAGCGGCGGCCAATTACAACGAGTTGCACTAGCACGCGCTTTAATACTCGATCCTAAAGTCGTTGTATTAGATGAGGCGCTATCCTCATTAGATCCCTCAGTTCGCGCTCAAACGGTGAATTTATTACTTAAATTACAACAAGATACTGGGTTGAGTTATATTTTGATCACCCATCATTTAAGTTTAGTACGCCATATAAGCGACCAACTAGTCGTGCTCGATCATGGTGTAATTGTTGAAAATGGTAAAACTGAAACTATTTTTCAACAACCGCAATCAAAAGTAACCCAAAGGTTATTAAGCTGTTGATTGCTAGATCAATTCATTTATTTATAAAAAGTAATTAAACGTATCACACCATTGTGAATACAAAAAAGCCTCATCATTTTCATGATGAGGCTTTTAAATTTAAACCATAAAAATTTGGTTAAGGTGCAACTGCAGGGTAAACATAGCTTGCATCTAGTCCTAGTGGAAGACCTAGCGCCCAATAACCTAGTAGGAATAAACTCCAACCAATCATAAACGCGATCGAGTATGGCAGCATCATCGCAATTAATGTACCAATCCCGGTGCCTTTAACATATTTTTGACAGTACACCACAACGAGTGGGAAGTAAGGCATCAGTGGAGTGATAATATTTGAACTCGAATCACCCACACGATATGCAGCCTGCGTTAAATCGGGTGAAATACCCAGTTGCATTAACATAGGTACAAACACCGGGCCTAACAGCGCCCATTTTGCCGAACTAGACCCTACAAACAAGTTAACAAACCCGGTTAAGAAGATTATACCCACTACCGTTACAGCACTGGGTAGCTCCATTGCTTTTAAAATTTGCGCGCCTTCAATTGCCAATAACGCACCTAAGTTTGATTTACTAAATGCAGCAATAAATAACGAACAGAAGAACGCCATTACAATGTAATAAGCCATGCCATTCATCGCTTTACTCATTGCATCTATCATGTCTTTGGTGCTTTTAAACGTGCCAACTGTAAAACCGTACACCGCACCTGGGATCCAAAATAATAAAAAGATTAGCGGCACAATTGACTGCATTAAAGGCGAACTAAAGTTAGTCAGCGAACCATCACTGCTTCGCATTGCTGAATCCGCTGGCGCAGATACAAATGCCAACAAGGCAAGGCCCGCCACCATCACAGCACTTGCAATGAAGAACGCACGTTTTTCATCACTACGGGCATCTTCAAATACAGGAAGGTCTTCTTCATTCCCGTCAAGATCTGTATTTTTTAATCGAGGTTCAATGATTTTATCAGTGATATACCAGCCTAATAAAACAATAAATAAGCTCGATGCTGACGCAAATGCCCAGTTATTTAGTGGGTTAATCGACATCGCCGGATTAATTATTTGCGCTGCACTTTGCGTAAAGCTCTGTAGTAATGGGTCGATGCCTGACGGAATAAAGTTTGCACCAAAACCACCACTTACGCCAGCAAATGCAGCAGCAATACCAGCAAGAGGATGGCGCCCTGCCGCATAAAAAATAACGCCAGCTAGCGGAATAACCAATACATAACCCGCATCAGTTGCGGTGTGGCTCACAATAGCGACTAAAATAATAGACGGTGTCAGTAACTGCTTGGGTGTTACTTTAAGCATTAGCTTCAAGCCAGTATTAATAAAGCCTGAGTGCTCAGCGACCCCCACACCTAACATCGCCACTAACACTACGCCCAATGGCGCAAAACCAGTAAATGTTTTTACCATAGAAGATAAAAATGTCGCTAACGAATCACTGGCCAACATATTATTAATAATAATGGCTTCGCCGGTACGTGGATCAATTGCATCGAATTCAATGCCTGAAAACCACCAAGACAAAAACCAAATCAGTAGCATGGCAAATAGAAAGATAATCGCTGGATCTGGAAGCTTGTTTCCGACCCTTTCGACAAAGTTTAAAAATCGCGCAACTAGCCCCGTCGGCATTGTCGCATCATTATTGTTGTTCATTTCGCTTGTTCCCTAGAAGTTTAACCAGCATACATTACCGCAAATGCTGCGTTAGGTAAATTTTAAGTAAACACAAAATACATTAATCAGGTACAGCATTTATTTTACGTATTAAAAAACGGCTTCCCAGCCGTTTTACAGTGTGTTATTTGAGCAAAGTAATTAAGCCAGTGCTTTTACTTCTTCCCAAATACGCACGACAAGTGCTTTATCATCTTCGTTTAGTTCGCCATTGCGATACGCTTTAACTAAGCTTTTCTCAACCGTTTCATTAAGCTCTGATACTTCTAAATTAAGCTCTTCTACTTGTGCATAGCCTACAGCTAAATCAAAATGACCACGTAGATAACCCCCTGCAAAAAGCTCATCATCAGTGGCTTTTACTACTAAATCGTCAAAATATTGCTGCGCTGCATCAATGTAACTTACTAAACTCATTTAATTCTCCTGTACTTGCAGGGTGTCTTGGTGACCCACAGCATACATAACATGGTCGTTAAATCCGGTTGTAACCCGCATATAACCACTTAATTCATCATCTAGTTCGCTATCGCCAGTATCAGCAATGAGCGGCCGGCCATTTAAGGCCTGTAATTTTGTTTTGGTTGCCACAACGATAATATTGTCTTTACCAATTGCACGAATAAGTGCAGGGCTTAATTGTTGATTACCCCGACCAAATATATGCCCTTGTCCGCCGATCAAAGTGATCACCAACTTTGTTGGCACATCTTTCGTTAAATCAATTAATTGTTGAGCGGTCAAGTCATTGCCTAAGAGGCTTTGATCTTGTACTAAATCAACCCCGAGCAAGGTGTTACTAAGGCCCATTTCTTCCATTATTGCCTCAACGGTTGAGCCACTGCCCATAATGTACTGGGTATCTTCTTCCATTTCTGACACCACGTAAGCTGCAATATCAGCAAGTACTAATTCATCAGTTTCTTTACCGCCGTTTTTAACGGCTTGTACATAACGTACTTCACTAGGTACTTGCATTTCACCGTAACGCTTGGCTTTTACTGTGCCTTGGCGAAAAGCATCTTCATCAATATCCATGACATCTGCATCTGCTAATGTAACTAGCTCGCCTTTAACCAGCATCTCTACAACCCGACCCGCGGCTTTGGGGGTAATGGCATAAACTCCTGAATGAATCTTACAGCCAGCAGGAATGCCAAGCACTGGTACGCTGTCATCCACCGCATGACAAATATTGCGTGCGGTACCATCGCCACCAGCAAACAATATTAAATCTACACCAAGTTGCTGCAAGGCTTTGGCAGCAAGCTCTGTATCATCACTTGTTGTCGAGTGCTCGCTGCGATAAATAACCTGCGTTGAAAAGCCAAGTTCCTTAGCCGTGTTTTCACCCATGACATCATTAACAGTAAAAATGCTTAACTGCTCTTTATAAGGCAGCAACACCTCAAGCGCGGCTTTAGTGCGTAAATTGGCTTTAGGCTGGGCGCCTAATTCAATGGCTTTTGCTGCGGTATCAATACCATCGCTGCCCTTCAATGCAACACTTCCACCTAAACCCGCAACAGGGTTTACAATTAAGCCTAATTTAAACTGCATTCTTTAGCTCCTCAGGGGGCTGCCATTCAAATTGCGTAGCACTGATAGGCCACGGTGTTTTATAAAATGAACTTAACGCATGTAATAACCGATTAGTACGCTCATTGAAGCCTACTTGTAGCAAATGTAAAACCTGCTGGTATACGCGTGCTTGAAAAGCGAATCGGCACGTTTGTTCGCCATTTAAGTTATCAACCGAGACATTAAAATTAACCCCAGCGGCAACACTAAGTGCCCATTCAATAGCTTGTGGTTTAATTTCAACGCTTTCAAACTCAGCTTGCTGCGCTTTATCACGGCCATCAGGGCAATACCAATAACCGTAATCTTCTAATAATCGTCGTTTATCGCCCGCTACTAACCAATGAGCAATTTCATGCAGAGCACTGGCATAAAAACCATGAGCAAATATAATTTGGTGAAAGTTTGTTTCATCACTAGCAGGAATATAAATAGGCTCATGCTCACCTTTTACTAAGCGCGTATTATGGCTTTGATAAAACGTTGACTCAAAAATAGAAATTAGATCGACTATTTGATGCATAAGGTTTAATAATTCGCCTGAATAAACTGTAATAAGTACATGCTAAAAACGAGGCGAATTGTACGGGCTTTTAAAGGGAAAGTAAAAAGCGTTACGCATAGACTAAGTGAATAAGTCTTAACTTAATCTGTCAGGTTTGACTTTTAGATTTTGATCAAATCTGACAGTCGTATACGTGCCATAAGTGGACAGTGCTAACGAGCCTGTAGATTAACTCGTTTTTTATTTATTTTTATTGATAAATAGACCATAGCCGAGTTCCTATTTTGGTTCAATCAGTTATCGCTAGTTTACGTAAAATAGAAAAAGAGAATGTGCGGTTGTTTTAATGGCTGTTTTAGA
>NZ_LOFH01000005.1 GCF_001469215.1 Pseudoalteromonas sp. H105 | reverse complement strand
TAGCATTTGTTATGTGAAAGTAGGTCATCGCCAGGCTCCAAATAAGAGAAACCCGTTACAGCAATGTAGCGGGTTTTTTGTTGTCTGGGATAAAGTAAATACATCAGGCCACGACCCCATGTTGCATTCAGAAATGAAACAGCGTGAAGGCCAACGTTGGTGTAGCATTTATTATGCGAAGTATTTCATCCTACTGCGTAGCGCACCATGGCTCCAAATAAGAGAAACCCGTTACAGCAATGTGACGGGTTTTTTGTTGTCTGGGATAAAGTAAATACATCAGGCCACGCCCTCCTGCTGTACTCATTAGTGAAACGGCGTAAAGGTCAACGTTGGTGTAGCATTTGTTAGGCGAAAGTAGGTCATCCTACTGCGTAGCGCACCATGGCTCCAAATAAGAGAAACCCGTTACAGCAATGTGACGGGTTTTTTGTTGTCTGGGATAAAGTAAATACATCAGGCCACGCCCTCATGTTGTACTCATTATTGAAGTGAAACGGCGTAAAGGCCAACGTTGGTGTAGCATTTATTATGCGAAAGTAGGTCATCCTACTGCGTAGCGCACCATGGCTCCAAATAAGAGAAACCCGTTACAGCAATGTAGCGGGTTTTTTGTTGTCTGGGATAAAGTAAATACATCAGGCCACGACCCTATGTTGCACTCAGTAGTGAAACGACACCGCGTGAAGGCAACGTTGGTGTAGCATTTATCATGCGAAAGTAGGTCATCCTACTGCGTAGCGCACCATGGCTCCAAATAAAGAAAGCCCTACTCGAAAGAGCTGGGCTTTTTTACGTCTGAAAGAAAGCTAAATAGTAAGCGAGGGTAAAGCTAGCGTGCCGCATAGTCTCAACCTAGACATCATAGCGTGGGTTGAGTATCACGAACCCCACGGGAAAAAGAACGCCCCGACTACTTAAGAGCCCAATATATCCTTATAAAACAGCTTGCTCCTTTTATCGAGCAGTATTCGAATTTTAAAAAACTTGTAAACTCGCGTCTTTTATCAGATATAGGCAAACTCAACCCCCCATTTTTTAAACATAAAAAAACCGCTTAATAGCGGTTTTATAAATTTAAGTATGTACTTTTACTTATACCCATTAGGGTTATTACTTTGCCAACGCCATGTGTCTTGCATCATAGTATCAATACCTCGCTCTGCTTGCCAGCCAAGCTCTTGTAAAGCTTTTTCAGGTGCTGCATAACAAGCTGCAATATCACCTGGGCGGCGTGGTGACAATTGGTAAGGGATTTCTTTTCCACAAGCTTTGCTAAAAGCATTTAGCATTTCAAGTACTGAGTAGCCATTACCCGTGCCAAGGTTATATACATGTGCACCAGTATCTTGATTAATCTTGTTAAGTGCTTTTAGGTGTCCAAGCGCTAAGTCAACTACATGAATGTAATCTCGAACGCCGGTACCATCCACTGTATCGTAGTCATCCCCAAACACGCCTAACTGCTTTAATTTTCCTACAGCAACCTGTGAGATATATGGAAGTAGGTTGTTTGGTATGCCATTTGGATCTTCACCAATTAAGCCAGATTCGTGAGCACCTACAGGGTTAAAATAACGCAATATTGCAAAAGCAAAGCGCTCATCAGACTTTGCTATGTCTTGCAGCATCATTTCAACCATTAGCTTTGATGTACCATAAGGGTTTGTAGTGCCGCCTACTGGGAAGTCTTCTTTAATAGGTAAACTTGCTGGGTCGCCGTAAACAGTAGCTGATGAACTAAATACGAGTTTAAATACACCTGCATCGCGCATTGCATCAATCAGCGTTAATGTCCCTTGTACATTATTCTGATAGTATTCAATAGGCTTAGCAACAGACTCACCGACCGCTTTTAAGCCTGCGAAATGAATCACACTGTCGATTTTATGGTTACTGAAAACACCTTTCAAAAATGCCTTATCAAGAATGTCACCTTGATAAAACTTGGCTGATTTTCCGCTTATCTGCTTTACTCGTGCAATTGATTCAATAGAAGAATTGCTGAGATTATCAATAATGATCACTTCGTTATTTTCAGCTAATAATTCAACGACGGTGTGTGAACCAATATATCCTGCACCACCCGTTACTAAGATTGCCATGGAATCTCCATATAATGTTTAATGGTTCAATTGCATCATAAATCAGATGTAATTACATTCGTTATTTAAAAAAAACTATTTTTAATGAAAGTATGTATGGCAAACTTTTTTAATGTTTGTTCACATATTGTACACAATCGATAACGATGTTATAAATCTATCTTAAGGTCAAGTTAATTTTTAACTGATACAATTTTGACTGATTAGGCATATTTTTGGAGAATTAAGAATGAAAATGTTAAAAATGACAGTTATCAGTATATTATTGGCATCCCCAATTTTTGCACAAGCAGGTCAGGCTAATGTTAAATGGCATGATTTTAATGATTACCGAGACGTACGTCCTTCCAACGAGACAAAGGGTTCATTTCATAAGCGTATTGCCTCTAGTTACGAGAAGCATTTTAGTAAGCTGGCTGAACAGCTCCCAGATGGGTACACATTTAATATTGAAATCAGTGAGCTTGACTTGGCTGGTGATCGCATCGGTGGAATGAATGAGATACGTGTTATAAAAGATATTTACCCACCACGTATTGAATTTAATTATTCTGTTACAACAAGTAATGGTCAGACAATAAAACAGGCAAACGATGTTAAACTTAAAGACTTAGGATTCATGGATCGTATTAAAATGGGTCGAGATGAATCATTTTATTATGAAAAGCGTTTAGTCACAGATTGGTTTGAAAAAGAGTTAATACCCTCGTTAAGTCTAAACTAGTACTTTTGAGCGCTTGTTTTAAGCGCTCAAATTTTATTTAAAAGTTGCAAGCAGCTGTAAAATTTGTTGTAACTTAAGTACGGTTGACTTTAATTTTTGCTCTGTGAACTCACCTGAACTTAAGCTTTCAACATCTGCGGCAACGTCTAGCACGTAAGGTTTGAAGCGTTTAGCTTCAAAATCAAACCCAGCGTCAGCGGGGAAAAGTGCTTTAAATTTACCATGACCTTGTTGTTGAAGCTCATCTAGTTTCTTGTCAGCATCAAGTGATTGACGGTAAACGATTTTTAAGTTGGCGTTGAGTTGCTCAATAATTGATTCCATTTTTTTCCTAAAGCTTTAGACTGCAATGCCGATATAGTACGTGGATTGCAAATAAATGTCAGGTATTGCACTATGAATATATCAGGTGGAAATTTACCAACGATAAGTGGCGCAGGTGAAAGTGCTGAAGTGTATAGCGCAGCACTTGCCAAAAAGCAGCAGAAAGCCGATGGAGCAGCTGCTTTGGCATTAATTGAAGGTGCTGCCAGCTCGAGTGTTGCACAAACCCCCGCTAAATCTGTTACAGCCACTTTAGGCAACAACGTAAATGTTTACGTTTAAATCAGTTTGAGATCGATGGGGGTTTTGCTTTGCTGGCCACCAATTTCTCGAACGAGTTTAGGAACTAAAAATCCTGGCAATGCAATAAGCATATCAGCCATTATTTTACGTGCCTGTGGTTCTTCAATATCAAAGTGACTAGCGCCGGCTACTTTATCTAATAGGTAAAGGTAGTACGGTAATATGTCTGCATCAAATAATGCTTCACTCAATGCAATTTGTGCCGAGCTTGAATCATTCACATCTTTTAAGATTACCGCTTGATTCAATAATGTTACACCTGCTTTTTTTAATTGTTGCATTGCGTTTTTAAAATCATTATCTATCTCATTGGCATGATTGATGTGATTTATAAAGACTATTTTTAGAGGTGAGTTTGCTAAACGCTGGCACAGTTCATTGGTAATACGCGCAGGGATCACGACGGGAAGACGACTATGAATACGCATACGTTTAATTTGTGGTAGTTTTTCAAGTTCATCCATAAACCAACTAATTGCATCATCTTTGGCCATCAGCGGATCGCCGCCACTGAGAATAACTTCATTAATATTACTATCTGATTTTATATATTCTAGTGCGTCAAGTAAGCTGCGTTTGTTTAACTGATTTTCTTGATAAGGAAAGTGGCGACGAAAGCAATACCTGCAATTCACCGCACAACCAGTTTTAAACATTACGAGGACTCTAGATTTATATTTATGAAGTAAGCCTGTTTGTGTATTGTCTTGTTCTTCTAGCGGATCGTTACTAAAACCGGTTTTTTCAATAAACTCTTGATGGCGAGGCATGACCTGCAGCAAAAGTGGATCGTTTTTATCACCGTACCGCATTTTTTTTATAAAAGGGACAGGCACGCGCACTGGGAATAAACTGCGAGCTTTTATGTCCTTTTCATGCACTTGGCTTGAAAGCCCGACCATTTCTAGCAAGGTTTTTGGGCAAGTAACTACATTAGCTAATTCTTTTTGCCAGTTTTTATGCAAATTTGCTTCATTTCTTTGTATCATTGGTAAGTAGATTACTCGAAAAATTATTAGACAGAGGAAACGATGGCGAATTATAGCACTAATGAGTTCAAGGGCGGCCTAAAAATTATGATGGACGGCGAACCTTGCAGTATTTTAGAAAACGAAATGGTTAAACCGGGTAAAGGCCAAGCATTTAACCGTGTTCGTATCCGTAAGCTTATCTCTGGCAAAGTGCTTGAAAAAACATTTAAATCAGGTGAATCAGTTGAAGGTGCAGATGTAATGGACACCGATCTTGCTTATCTTTATACAGATGGTGAGTTTTGGCATTTCATGAACAACGATACATTTGAGCAAATAGCCGCGGATGAAAAAGCACTAGGTGACACTGTTAAATGGCTCGTTGAAAATGATCTATGTACTATCACATTATGGAACGGCAGCCCAATCGCTGTAACACCGCCTAACTTTGTTGAGCTTGAGATCACAGAAACAGATCCAGGCCTTAAAGGTGATACTGCGGGTACAGGTGGTAAGCCTGCAACATTAAGCACGGGTGCTGTAGTACGTGTTCCTTTGTTTGTACAAATCGGCGAAGTGATTAAAGTGGACACCCGTAGCGGTGAATACGTAGGTCGTGTTAAGTAATCGGTTTCACATCTAATAATAAAATCCCAGCATCTGGCTGGGATTTTTTTTGGAGAAAATATGTCAGCAGATCTTTGGGAGCCAAGTGGGCAAGTTGTAACATTACGCCAACGTGCCGAAATTTTAAGAGTTATTCGTGAGTTTTTTTATCAGCGTAATGTGCTGGAAGTTGAAACTCCTAGCTTAAGTGCAGCAAGTGTCACGGATATCCACCTAGCTAGCTTTAAAACTCACTTTGTTGGCCCGGGCCATGCTGCTGGACTCGATTTATATCTACAAACATCGCCTGAATTTGCTATGAAACGGTTATTAGCGGCTGGTAGTGGGGCTATTTATCAAATCTGTAAAGCATTTCGAAATGAAGAAGCAGGAAAGCATCATAACCCTGAGTTTACTATGTTGGAATGGTATCGCCCTGGGTTTGATGAGTTTGCATTAATGGATGAAGTAGATGAGCTAATGCAGTTAGTGCTTAATGTTCTGCCCGCAGATCGTTTAACCTATCAACAGGCTTTTGAGCAGGTGATGGGTCTTGATCCGCTAACGGCCTCACTCGAGCAATTACAGCAACTTGCCATAGAACAAGGGTTTGCTGATATTGCTGCAGATGAAACTTACCGAGATACGTTATTGCAATTGTTATTTTGCATGAAGGTTGAGCCTATGATAGGCCAAGAAAAACCATGCTTTGTGTATCATTTTCCGGCCTCTCAAGCCGCTTTAGCAAGCATTTGTGAGCACGATGAGCGCGTTGCAGGGCGATTTGAGCTTTATTATCAGAACATGGAGTTGGCAAACGGTTTTAATGAGCTTACAGACGCGCAAGAGCAAGCGAAACGGTTTGTGGGTGACAATGCCTATCGTAAAGTAAATAACTTACCTGAAGTGCCCATAGACTCGCGTTTAATCAAAGCCCTTGAGCATGGTTTACCACAATGCGCAGGTGTTGCTCTCGGGATTGATAGGTTAGTGATGCTAGCGGCAGAAAAACCAACAATAAAAGAAGTCATCGCATTTGATGTAGCGCGCGCATAAGCTGTAGCAGCGGGTTTACCCCGCGTTTGTCTTTAGTTTTAAAAGCGCGACATAAAGTCGCGCCGACGGTTTATAACTCGTATATGAAAGTGACCCCTGCGACCATTGGCTCACCCAATTGCGTGTAAGTGTGGGTTTGCCATCCATCAGTTGGATCATTGCCAAATTCAAAACCACGTGTAGGTACTTCTTCATCCAACACATTACGTGCCCATGCGCGGATAGACCAAAGGTCTGCTTCATAACCCGCAGTAAAGTTAACTAAGTTAACATTGGGTGCCTGTGAATTATGGCTATCAGAGAAATAGTAATCGTCTTTGCCTTCAACACCTATGGTTGCAAATAACTCGTTAGTGAAGTTATAGCGCGCCGTAAATGCGTATTGGTATTTAGGTGATTGTGCTTGCTCTCTGCCATCTTGATCTAAACCTGATTTGGCAACAAAGTCGTTTATTTTGGTATTTAAATAGCCTGCGCTGCCAGTTAAAAATAGATCATCTGTTAACTGATAACTACCTTCTATTTCCAAACCATAATTTTCACCAGAGCTTGCATTATCAACATACCCAGTGAATTTCTGCCCTTCTACCTGCCACGCTTTTAGTTGCATGTCTTCACGATACATATAAAAGGCAGCTAAGCGCAGAACAAACTTTTCATCTAATGAGCTTCCTTTCACACCAAATTCACCACTCCATAAATACTCTGGCGCAAAGCTAGTGTGATTTTGGAAAAAGTCAGCATCAAGGTTTAAGCCGTCGTCTTTTGCTTTGGCTAGTGCTTCAGAGTTAATACCACCGGCTTTGTAACCACGAGTAAGGCTGGTGTAGATCATGGTACGATCAATGACTTGATACTCAAGGGCTAATTTACCGCCTATCATGACGTCATCTGTATCGTTAATAAAGCCATTATTATCGGTGTAATCACCTTGGTATTGCTCAACGCGTAAACCGGTTACCAAAGTTGTTTTATTGCCAATCGGTGTCGCTAATTGACCATAAATAGCTAAGTTACTTGTTTCGTAGCTAGAAGCAAACGGGTTAGCAAGCCATGTATACTTTCGTTCTAAGTCAACATCTCGGTTTTGATAATAAAGCCCGGCGACCCAATTTCCGCCTTTACCATTGAATTGCAATTCTGCGGCCTGATCTTGGCGATCACGATAGTAAATATCCGTCGAGCTATAGCCTTCAGGATGAATGCCAGCGGCACACAGTGTTGGCTTATTGTCATCATTACACACCCAATCTTCATCGAAGCTGTAAAGTAGGTCACTATCAATGCCTGAAAGATTTAAGCTCACATCAAATAAATCAAAACCAGTAAAGATATTGGCAAGGCCAACGGCAAGACTTTCTTGGTTATCTTGGCCTGGCTCATCAGCGACACTGTTACGGCTGTTATCTAACGTAAAAGCATCATAGCCGTTGTTTATATCGATATAGTGAATACTTAATTCAGTGCGCAAATGATCACTAAGTTGACTTTGTAACTTAAAACGGCTGACGAGTTCATCTTGTTGTTGAGTTGGTTTATTTAGATAAAGGTTATCTTGGTAACCGTCGGATTCACGTTGATAAATGCTGCCACGCACAGCTGTATCGTCAGTTATACCAGCACCTGCTGCAATACCGGCTTCGTAGCTATTAAAATTACCTGCGCCGAGTTGAACTTTTACACTCGGATCAAAAGTAGGGTCGGCAGATTCCATTTGAATCATACCTGCCATGCCGTCAGCCCCAAAGCGAGTACCTTGAGGGCCGCGATAAATTTCAATTTGGTCTACATCAAACAGTAATGAGCTGCCACCGAGTCCTGAGTAGTTAATGCCGTCAATGACTAAACCAACAGATGGGTTGATAGGGTCAACAAATTGAGAGCGTAGACCAACACCACGAATTTGAATATAACGACCGCGAGATGCACCAGCACTAAAGTTTACATTGGCTGCACTGGCAAGCATTTCATCTAAGAATGTTGCACCACGTTCATTAATTTCATTTTTACTAAATAAACTTGCACTCGCGCTCAGGGTTTGAATACTTTCTTTTTGGAAATCTCCAGTGACCACTATTTTTTCAATATCAGCATCGTCAGCAAACGCTGGGGCGCTTAATAAAGGCATAAGCGCGGCAGTAATTAAAGACAGACGTAGTTTCATTCGGTTTCTTAACTCCATTTCAGGGACTTGCATGATAACAACTATTCTCATTAATGTCGTGATACCAGCTGTATTAATATGCTATAAACGCGCACAGTATACATAATTAGGAATATTAATATGACCTTTAAAGTTGAGTTTAAAGTGCGTGATTACGAATGTGATCTGCAAGGAATCGTGAATAATAGTGTTTACTTTAATTACCTTGAACATGCTCGTCATGAATTTTTACATACAAATGGAATTGATTTTGCGCAGCTGGCACGTGAAAAAGTAAATTTAGTGGTTATCCGCAGTGAAATAGATTACAAACAATCACTCGTTCCCGGTGATGAGTTTTATGTTGTAGTAGAGCCCGAGCGAGTGAGCCGTTTAAAGTTTGGTTTTCGCCAAACGGTAGTGCGTAAACGTGATGATAAAGTGATGCTTAAGGCACTCGTTATTGGTACGTCAGTAAATGAACAAGGGCGCCCATTTTTACCAGAGAAAATTGAAACCCTGTTCAAATAGAATTAATGGACTACTTTAAGTGGCTTTTATTTATTGCGCACAATTTTTTACATAAAAAACATGCATTATTAACGGTATAAGTTGTTAAATATTGTTATTATTAATTGATTAAATTTTAGGTTAATAATTTCATGAAATTAGCAGCAATACCGATACTTCTTGTCGGTTTAATTCTTGGCTGCTCATCGACAGGGACCGTCAACAGTGAGCAATTGAAGTACACACAGTGGCAGTTGTCACACGTTGATGGCCAAGTCGTTCCCCCATCTTACTCGGCATCGCTAAGCTTTATTGATGCATTACAAGTTAATGGCTTTGCAGGTTGTAATAAGTTTTTTGGTGAGGGGGCGCTTAGGAACAATCGGTTAAAGGTGAATAAGTTGGGTATGACTAGGAAGTCATGTGGTGAGCAACTAGATCAGTTTGAGCTGCAGTTGTTAAATGTGCTCAAAAACGGTGTGAATGTAAAAATTGATTCTGGCCAATTGATTTTTAACAGTGAGCAAACGTTTGTATTTATTCCAGCAAGTTAAGCACTTGCAGCGCTACTTTATCTAACGTACACTCAGCCTCGAAAATTAAAGAATTTTTACTTGTCGGAGTGCCTTGGGGTAAAACTCAAAGGCTGAGATCGCGAAAGCGGGATCCGTGAACCTGATCAGGCTAAAACCTGCGTAGGGAACAAGCTGCCTTAAAATAGGTGCTTGTGCGCCATTTTGGGCATAAGAACTTTGGCTGCCAAGGTTGGTAGTATATTGTGTAATACCAGTCTACGATCCATGTAGCATTTGCTACTCTCTATTGCGTTTGCAATATCTGACAAGACAACCCTTTGAGCAATGAGGTAAGTCATGTCAAACACATCAAATAAACCGTCTCGCCGCGAAACCCGTGCGGCTGCATCAGATTATATTTATAACCTTACTGGGCAACCTTTCCCAAGTTCACATAAAGTGTATGTTGAAGGTACGCAAGAGAATGTGCGTGTTGGTATGCGGGAGATAACCCTGAGTGACACTTTTGTTGGTGGCACAGATGAAAACCCAATCTATGAGCCGAACGCCCCTATTCGTGTATATGACACATCTGGCCCATACACCGATCCCGACTTTGCTTTGGATGTACGTAAAGGGCTCGATAAATACCGTGAGCAATGGATTGAAAGTCGCGGCGATACTGAAATTTTAGAATCAGTGACCTCTCAGTTCTCTCAACAGCGTATGGCTGATGAGGGGCTCGACCATATTCGCTTTGAGCACCTCCCAAAAATACGTCGTGCCAAATCAGGTAAAAACGTGACGCAAATGCATTATGCACGCCAGGGTATTATCACGCCAGAGATGGAATATGTGGCGATTCGTGAAAATATGGGCCGCGCAAAAATTCGTGAGGAACTCTTAGCAGAGCAACATAAAGGTGAATCATTTGGCGCGAGTATTCCTGAGTTTATTACAGCAGAATTCGTTCGGGATGAAATTGCCCGTGGCCGCGCTATTTTACCTAATAATATTAACCATCCTGAAACAGAGCCAATGATTGTTGGTCGTAACTTCTTAGTTAAGGTCAATGCTAATATTGGTAACTCATCAGTGAGTTCATCGATCGAAGAAGAAGTTGAAAAAATGGTCTGGTCAACACGCTGGGGTGCTGACACCGTTATGGACCTGTCGACAGGCCGTTACATTCACGAAACTCGCGAGTGGGTAGTGCGTAACTCACCAGTGCCGATTGGGACTGTGCCTATTTATCAAGCGCTGGAAAAGGTAAATGGCGTAGCGGAAGACTTAACATGGGAAATTTTCCGCGATACGTTAATCGAACAGGCAGAGCAAGGGGTTGATTATTTTACGATTCACGCGGGTGTATTACTTCGATACGTGCCGATGACAGCCAAGCGAGTGACGGGTATCGTCTCCCGTGGTGGTTCAATTATGGCTAAGTGGTGTTTAGCACACCATAAAGAAAACTTCCTTTATACTCACTTTGAAGATATCTGCGAAATCTTAAAGCAATACGATGTGTGTTTCTCACTCGGTGATGGCCTGCGCCCTGGCTCCATTGCGGATGCTAACGATGAAGCGCAATTTAGTGAGCTACGTACACTAGGCGAGCTTACAAAAATAGCGTGGAAACACGACGTACAAGTATTTATTGAAGGGCCTGGGCATGTGCCAATGCACATGATCAAACAAAACATGGAAGAGCAACTTAAACACTGTGACGAAGCGCCATTTTATACTTTAGGCCCATTAACTACAGACATCGCCCCTGGTTATGACCACATCACGTCGGGTATTGGCGCGGCGCAAATTGCATGGTATGGCTGCGCCATGTTGTGTTATGTAACACCAAAAGAGCACTTAGGGTTACCTAATAAAGAAGACGTTAAAGAAGGCTTAATTACTTACAAAATTGCCGCCCATGCTGCGGATCTCGCTAAAGGTCATCCAGGTGCGCAAGAGCGTGATAATGCATTGTCAAAAGCGCGCTTTGAATTTCGCTGGCATGATCAGTTTAATATCGGCTTAGATCCAGTGCGTGCCCGTGAATATCATGATGAAACGTTACCTCAAGAATCTGGCAAAGTAGCGCATTTTTGTTCTATGTGTGGGCCAAAATTCTGTTCAATGAAAATCACCCAAGAGGTACGCGAATACGCCAAAGATCTCGAATCGCGCGGTATCGATCCTAATAATGTGGGTGATGCGATTGAAATTAAAATGGTTGACGTAGAAGCTGAAATGAAAGCCAAATCTGAAGAGTTTAAGCAAACAGGCTCAGAGATTTACCATAAAGCGATATAAGCACAGAA
Source organism: Pseudoalteromonas sp. H105 (assembly GCF_001469215.1). GTDB lineage: Bacteria > Pseudomonadota > Gammaproteobacteria > Enterobacterales > Alteromonadaceae > Pseudoalteromonas. Next base: position 255,683 of record NZ_LOFH01000005.1, on the reverse strand, counting down.
GCTAGGTTCTAAGATGTTAGTAGCTTAGAACCTAGAACCTATAGGGACTCTTATGTCTTACAACATTGCGGTAGTAGGATTTGGTTTAACAGGGCGTTTAGCGGCCTTGGAATTGAGCTTAGTGCATAATGTGACTGTCTATGAGGTAGGGAACGCACAAGCGTTATCTAGTGCAGGACGCGTTGCGGCCGCTATGCTTGCACCGTTAGCTGAGTCAGTCTTATGCGAGCAAGACCTTGCATTAATGGGGCTTGATTCAATCAATCGCTGGCCAAAAATTTTAGCGCAGCTTGACGATACTGTGTTTTTTCAGCAACAAGGGACATTGGTGGTTGCCCATCAACAAGATAAGGGTGATTTGCAAAGTTTTGCTCAACGTTTAAAGCCTTTAGCTAACCATCAAGTAAAATCAGTTAACCGATTTGAGATTGAAGCGCTGGAACCAGAGTTTGCTGGGCGTTTTAATCAAGGGCTTTACTTACCTTGTGAAGGACAAATCGACAATCAGGCCTTTTATTCTGCCAGTTTTAATACGCTCCAAAAGCGACATGTGCAGTTTAAATTTGATAAAAAAGTTGATATTGCGTGTAAGCAGTTGCTCAAGTCATATGATTATATAATTGATTGCAGAGGACTAGGGGCAAAAAATACGACATGTAAGTTACGTGGTGTACGTGGTGAAGTCGTTCGTTTGCATGCACCTGAAGTAAGCCTCACGCGCCCGATTCGTTTAATGCACCCACGTTATCCGATTTATATCGCGCCTAAACCGAATCATGAATATGTTATTGGGGCGACAGAAATTGAGTCGCAAGATAGTGGGCCTGCAACAGTGCGATCAACCCTCGAATTATTATCGGCGGCGTACACGGTGCATAGCGGGTTTGCTGAGGCACGCATACTAAGTATCCAAACCGGTTTACGCCCTGCGTTTAGTGATAACCGCCCACAAGTGAATCATGAAGGGAAAGTGATTGGCATTAATGGTTTGTATCGTCATGGCTATTTGCTTGCACCCAGTTTAGTGGCTGAGGCAGTAGCACTTATTAAATAGGTCAAAAAATGAAAATAACGATTAATGGTCAGCTTTTTGAAACAATTGAGCATAATTCGCTCGCAAATATACTGCTAGAGTTTGGCGCTACAGAGCCCTTTGCTGTGGCAATTAATGGTGAATTTGTACCACGTAGTCAAGGCCAAGCTATTACGGTAAAACAAGGTGACAGTGTAGAATTACTCTCGCCAATTCAAGGGGGTTAGTATGAATGATCCTAACACTGATAGTTTTAGTATTTATGGTGAGCAAATAACAAGTCGTTTGCTTATTGGTTCTGCATTGTATCCATCCCCAGCCGTTATGGCTGAATCGATAGTGGCCTCTGGTGCTGATATTGTAACCGTTTCGCTTCGTCGTCAGCAAAGCGTATCGGCTGGGGATGATTTTTGGCAGTTTATAAAGGACACGGGTTTAAAGGTGTTACCTAACACAGCCGGGTGCCACAGTGTAAAAGAAGCGGTAACATTGGCACAAATGTGCCGTGAAGTCTTTTCAACCAATTGGATAAAGTTAGAGCTGATAGGTGATGAATATAATCTACAGCCAGATCCTTTTGCATTACTAGAGGCAACAAAAATACTGATTAATGATGGCTTTCAGGTGTTACCGTATTGCACTGACGATCTAGTGCTTTGTCAGCGCTTAGCTGATTTAGGCTGTGAGGTTTTGATGCCTTGGGGATCGCCCATTGGCACCGGGAAAGGCTTGTTAAATCAATACAATTTAAAGACTATTCGTGAACGCTTACCGGATATGACGTTAATTGTGGATGCGGGCCTTGGTTTACCTTCACATGCCTGCCAAGCGCTTGAATTAGGGTATGATGCAGTGTTATTAAATTCAGCGATAGCAGGAGCAGGCTGCCCAGTAACGATGAGTCACGCATTTAAAGCGGCGGTAAATGCAGGGCGCTTTGCTTATACAGCGAAAGCGATGCCTGAGAAAGAGGTAGCGGCACCCTCTACCCCTACAATGGGCATGCCTTTTTGGCATCAAACGTAAAAAGAGGAAATATTTAACGATGAATTATGTTGTTTGGACGATTGCGGGGTCTGACTCGGGGGGGGGCGCAGGTATTCAGGCCGATATAAAAGCAATGCAAAGCTTTGGTGTGCATGGTTGTACGGCCATTACTGCATTGACTGCGCAAAACAGTTTAGGAGTTGAAGCGCTTAACCCTATTTCCACTGAGGTTATTGAGTCGCAATTGCTGGCGCTAGAAAGCGACATGAAAGCGAGCGTGATTAAAATAGGCATGCTTGCCAACGTGCAGCAAATACAGCTAATTAGTGAGCATATTAAGCATTATCAAGCCACATGGCCAACACCTCCTTTAGTGGTTTATGACCCCGTAGCCATTGCTAGTAGCGGTGACTTACTCACTGAAGAAGATACCGTTAGCGCAATAAAAGAATGTTTATTGCCGCTGGTGGATGTGATCACCCCAAACACGCATGAAACTCAACTATTGACCGGTGTTTACTTAATAGGCCCAAGCGCGGTTATTGAAGCGGCTGAAAAGCTGCAAAGCTGGGGTGCAAAAGCCGTGGTGATCAAAGGGGGGCATTGGGATTACCCAAGTGGTTACTGCATCGATTATTGCAGTGAAAACACCACTGATGGCACTAATGAATATTGGCTAGGCAATGAAAAAATAGCCACTCCGCATAGCCACGGTACAGGCTGTAGCATGGCGTCTGTCATTGCGGCGTGTTTAGCAAAACAATATCCCCTTAAAGATGCGTTTATTTTAGCAAAAGCGTATATCAACCAAGGCTTGAAAGCCGCTGTACGATATGGTGAAGGCATAGGCCCAGTCGCGCAAACGTGCTTCCCACAAAATATAGAGGATTACCCACAAGTCATTGAAGCAGGCAGTTGGCTCGGTGATGAGTTGGATTTTGATGCCCCAAACGACTTTACGATGGCAGCTAACTTTGCCGAATGTGACAGCAAACAATTAGGTTTATATGCGGTCGTTGATACCGTTGATTGGCTAGAAAAATGCTTGGCGCAAGGTATTAAAACCGTGCAGTTACGTATTAAACAGGGCAGTGAAAGTGAGCTTGATGAAGCTGTTGCTGCCGCAGTTACTCTTGGTCAAAAATATGAAGGTAACGTGTATATAAACGATCATTGGCAATTGGCAATTAAACATGGTGCTTACGGCGTACATTTAGGCCAAGAAGATTTGCTTGAGGCGAATCTAGTCGCTATTAAAGAGGCTGGTTTGCGCTTAGGGCTTTCAACCCATGGTTTTTATGAAATGATCCGCGCACATAATTATCGCCCAAGCTATATGGCGTTTGGTGCTATTTACCCAACCACCACCAAAGATATGACAGGGCAAATTCAAGGTCTTGAAAAGCTCAAACACTTTGTGCCGTTAATGCAAGGTTACCCGACAGTCGCGATTGGTGGTATTGACCTATCCCGTGCCAGTGAAGTGGCTGCAACTGGAGTTGGTAGCGTAGCAGTGGTAAGAGCCATTACCGAAGCTGATGATTACCAACAAGCTATTGCAGACTTACAAAGCGCTATAGGTCATTAAATAATGAGTGAGTTATCTGACAAAGAGCAGCTGCGTTATAGCCGTCACTTAATGCTCAAAGAAGTGGGTCTTGAAGGCCAGCTAAAATTAAAAGCAACCCATGTGGTGGTAGTTGGTGCGGGCGGTTTAGGCAGCCCTGCACTGTTATATTTAGCAGCCTCTGGCGTGGGAGAACTCACTTTATTGGATGACGATAAAGTTGAGCTTTCTAACTTGCAACGCCAAGTGCTCTACAAAGTAAACCATTTGGGGCAAGCCAAAGTGAGCGCTGCTGGTAAAGTGCTTGGCAGTTTGAATAATCAAATTACTGTGAATAGCATCGAGCAGCAATTAACTGAGCAAAATGCCGAGCAAATTTTTGCTGGTGCTACCTTAGTGCTTGATTGCAGTGATAACTTTGCTACTCGATATACCGTTAATCGTTATTGTTTAAAGGCGGGAATACCACTTATATCGGGGGCTGCGATAGCAACGGAAGGGCAGTTAATGTGCTTTGATTTTCGCGAGCAACTAAGCCCCTGTTACAACTGTTTATATCCAGAACAGACAGAGCAGCCATTACTAAACTGTGATAATGCAGGGGTGCTAAGCCCTTTGTTAGGTGTAATCGGTTCAATGCAGGCATTGCTGAGTGTTAATTTACTCTTGGGTCACCATCAAGGGAGTCTGTTTATACGCTTTGATGGGTTAAGCATGGCGCAACATCAGTTTAAATTAAAAAAAGCGCCAGCATGCAAAGAATGCAGTGATAAATAGCACTAATCATAAAACGCGGCATGACTGGGTTAGTCTTCCCGCGTTTTAGTTAAAATGATCATTTGCGATTAGTCATTCATTTTAGCAAACGGTGTGCCCATGCGCGTAACCGTTTCAGGCTGTTGGTCCGTTAATATCTCAGCTTGATTTGCGCCCCATGCTAAAATAACCGTAGAGCCGAGTTTAAAGCGGCCCATTTCTTCACCTTTTTTCAAGGTAATCGCATTTTCACCTGTAGTTGGGTAGTTCCAACTAAATACATCTTGCCCTGCTGGTGGAGTAACTGTGCCTGCCCATACTGTTTCAATGCTAGCCACAATCGTCGCGCCAACTAATACCATCGCAAGTGGACCAATTTCGGTTTCGAAAATAGCCACGACACGTTCATTACGCGCAAACAAGTTAGGTACATTTTGTGCTGTAAGTGGGTTTACTGAGAATAAGTCGCCCGGTACGTAGATCATTTTACTTAACGTACCCTCTACCGGCATATGGATACGATGGTAATCTTTTGGTGCTAAGTAAATTGTTGCAAAATCACCGCCTAAGAAGGGAGCTGTATCCTGTTCTGAACCACCTAGCAGAGTTTGTAAACTGTAGTCATGACCCTTGGCTTGAATTAGTTGACCATCAACAATGCCGCCAAGTTGGCTAATTGCCCCATCTACTGGGTGAGCAATAATATCGTTTTCACTACTAAGTGGGCGAACACCGTCTTTAAGCGGGCGAGTAAAAAACTCATTAAAGGTTTTATAATGAGCTGGATCAGAATGCTGCGCTTCGCTCATATCTATTTTGTATTGTTTAATGAATAACTTGATTAACCAAGTTGTTAGCGCACCTGCTTTTGCTGCAGCTAATTTACCTACTATGCGTGATAGTAAATGTTTTGGCATTGCGTACTGCATGAAAATTTTGAATTTATCTAAACTCACTTGTTTCTTCCTAAATTAAACGCGAGGAGCACGAGCTCCGGCACGGCCATCGGCCATTGTTTCTAAAATTCGGTGGTAACTATCAAAGCGCAGCTCAGATATATCACCTTCGTCAACCGCTTGACGAATTATACAACCAGGGTCGTTTAAATGTTTACAGTCTCTAAAGCGGCAGCCGCCAATAAATTCACGAAACTCTTTAAAGCACCATGTTACTCGTTCGACTTCTAAATGCCATAGGCCAAATTCTCTAATACCTGGCGAGTCGATTAAATTACCGCCAGATGGTAGGTGGTGTAATCGTGATACGGTTGTTGTATGTTGGCCAAGACCACTGTTTTCAGAGACCTCTTTGGTTAGAATTTCAGCATCGGGAAGTACAGTATTAACCAATGTTGATTTACCGACACCACTTTGACCAACAAAAATGCTATTTTTATCAACTAGGGTTTGCTTTAACGCATCGATCCCTTCGGTTGTTTTGTTACTCACTAGCAATACTTGGTAGCCAAGTTGCCTATAAACATCGAGCACTTCATTAATAGCCTTTAAACCTTGCTCATCAATAAGGTCTATTTTGTTAAGCACTAAGATTGGCTCAATGCCCATATCTTCGCAGGCTACAAGATAGCGGTCTATAATATTAGCGGTAAACTCAGGCAGTACTGCGGATACCATCAGTATTTGGTCGATATTCGCTGCAACCACTTTAACCCCGTCATAAAAGTCAGGGCGAGTAAGTTGCGAGCGGCGATCATGCATGGCTTCGATGACTCCTGCAATATCTCCTTCGCTTACTTTTGCACGACGAAACTGCACTTCGTCACCACACACAATTCCTTTGACTGTTCTACGTATATTGCATCGCAGAACATCGCCGTTATCGGTTTCTATATCGGCATGTTGTCCAAAACGACTTATGACCACTGCATTTTCAGCAGGTCCTAAATTGTCATTTTGCAATTGCTCGGTAGTCCCTTTTGCTGATTTAGTATCAGCATTGGACAAGCGTTTTTGGTGGTTAGCCTTGATCCTTCTGGATTGGCTTTTACTTAATTTCTTCTGTTTTGCCACTTTTGGCCTATAACTTAGTTAAATGTCGCGCTTTTTGAAAAAAAAGCTTTAGGTCGACTGATGATACTAATATGATATATCTAAATGCGTTAGATCTAAAGGAAAGCACCGCAAGGTAATTATGTCTTTTCATAAATCAAATCTGATTTGGCTCGACCTCGAAATGACAGGTCTAGAACCAAGTACAGACAAAATACTCGAAATAGCGACTGTTGTCACCGATAGTGAGCTAAACATCTTGGCTGAAGGCCCAACAATTGCGATTCATCAAAGTGATGAGTTGCTTGATGGGATGGATGAATGGTGTACTAATCAGCACGGTCAATCGGGACTTACTGCTCGTTGTAAAGCCAGTGCCTTTGATGAAGCGTATGCTGTTGAGCAAACTATTAACTTTTTAAAGCAATGGGTACCTGCTGGCGCATCGCCAATGTGTGGTAACTCAATTGGTCAAGATCGTCGCTTTATGAATAAGTACATGCGTGAACTGGAAGATTATTTCCATTACCGTAACTTAGACGTTAGTACAATTAAAGAACTTGCAAGACGCTGGAAGCCGGATGTTTTAGCTCAAGTGAACAAAAAAGGCTCACACCTTGCGCTTGATGATATCAAAGACTCCATCATGGAATTAAAAGTCTACCGAGAAAAATTTTTTAATTTGTAAAAAACACTTGCAAACACATCGGATTATTGTAAAATCCTGCCCCGCTTAAGACGATAACCCCCGCGGGGTTAGTGTGTTTAAGCTGATTGAAATATGGCACTAGCTCAGTTGCCAGAACGTTTTACCGCGACTTGGTCGCGCATCAACGGACAAATTACTGACTATATTGAAATATGGCATTAGCTCAGTTGCCAGAACGTTTTACCGCGACTTGGTCGCGCATCAACGGACAAATTACTGACTATGTTGAAATGCGGCACTAGCTCAGTTGGTAGAGCGCGACCTTGCCAAGGTCGAGGTCACGAGTTCGAGCCTCGTGTGCCGCTCCAATTTCTCACCAAAGAAATTCGAGTAAATTTCAAGATAAAAGTAATACATATTGCGGCACTAGCTCAGTTGGTAGAGCGCGACCTTGCCAAGGTCGAGGTCACGAGTTCGAGCCTCGTGTGCCGCTCCAATTTCTCACCAAAGAAATTGCAGCAAGTTACAATAGAAAATCACAGATAATGCGGCACTAGCTCAGTTGGTAGAGCGCGACCTTGCCAAGGTCGAGGTCACGAGTTCGAGCCTCGTGTGCCGCTCCAATCTCTTGCATTAAACTTCCTATTATAGCCATGCTTTTACGCTATCTCCCTTTCCAAATAACCAAGTATTTTATATTTTATCCCAATCACAATGGTGATGTTTAGTATGATAATAAGTCAGTCTTTTGGTGGTTCAATTGGGTTAAGTTTATTTTATTACAACAGCAATGAAGCCCAGCTAGCGGCAGCTATACTGGGCTTTTATATATGTACTAATATCAATCAGCAATAATACTCAATCATTTTTAGGTATTAAACCTGACGCTAACGGCGTTAAAAATTTCTCATTTAGGATAGCTAAATGACGATATTTTTGCCTTGTTATCGACAAGGTTTTCTTGCCTCAAAATAGATCTTTCAATTATGCGAATTGTTACCATAAACTATTTGATAAAGCTATACAGTAGCGCTAATACAGCTAAGCTACCCATAAATAATATAAAGTACGAGCTAATACTGCGATACTTTTTAAGTGCAGGGACCTTAAACACAGCAATCATTGGCATAATAAACAATATCATTGCAATGATTGGGCCTGACAGTTGATCCATCATATCTAAAATACTCGGATTTTTGACCGCGCAAAACCAAATAGCAAAAAACATGATAACCACGCCAAGTTTGTCAGCATTCTTCATGCTCATTTTGGTTTGTTTAGTGATAAGACCATTAAAGCTCTCTCGTGCCCCTAAGAAGTGTCCTAAAAATGATGATGTGATGGCTATAAACGCAACAAGTGGGCCTAGCGTGGCAATAAAAGCGTTATCGGTTATGTTTGCTAGGTATGAAAGGATAGATACGTTCTGCGCTTTAGCTTGTGCCATTTGTTCAGTTGATAGTGATAATACGCAAGAAAACACAAATAATAATACAAAGATAATAAGCAGTAGGCTTGTACGCTTTAGAATTGCTTCAGATTTTTTTGCAGCATCATTACCATAATGGCCACGCTGGACGTTAGCAAAGCTTGATATCGCTGCGGCATGACTAAATGAAAATACAATTATAGGTACAGATAACCAAAGTGTTTTACCAAAGCTACCTAGTTCAGGTAATGCCATATCCGGCATTTGCCAGCTAGGGATTAGGTAAACCGATAAAAAGAACAAAATAGCTACAAGCGGATAAACTAAAATTGCAAAAGCGCGAAGCATCAGTTTTTCACCGCCCAGCATCAAGCTTATCATCCCTGCAACAAGTATACCTGAGAGCACAACGCGAGACGGAGACTCCATCGCCAACTGGTTGACCATAAAGCTATCAACCGTGTTGGTAAGGCCCACACCATAAATGAGTAAGATCGGAAAGATTGATAAAAAATACAATAAAGAAATAAGTCGCCCGGCATTAATACCAAAATGTTCTTCAACTACATCGGTAAAATCTGCATCTTTATTCTTTGACGATAATACAAAGCGTGCAAGTCCTCTGTGTGCTAAGAAAGTCATTGGAAATGCCAAACAGGCTAAAACGATAAGTGGCCAAAATCCACCAATCCCGATATTGATCGGTAAAAACAAAATTCCTGCACCTACCGCTGTACCAAATAGGCTTAAAACCCATTGTGTATCATGTAAGTTCCAGGTTGATTTACTTGCTGTCGATGCATCTAACTGCGTTACATCTTGATATGAGCTCATCTATACTCCACCAACTCTAATAATAATTTCGGGCAGGATATATAAGTTCAATGGTTAATGCATTTTTTGTCGATGTATTAATACTGGTGTGCTGTAAGGCGTAAGTTACAGCTAACTAACGTTAGGTAAGTGAGCTGCAATTAAATTAACGTTTAATAAGAAAATTCTGGGAATAGTGTAAAAGTATTCCAGCCTTCATAGCTTATGAAGGCTGGCTTTATAAATTGTGACACAAAAGAGCTTTTTGATTAGCGAGCAGATTACTTTTGTGTCGCAGGGTCCTTAAGTACCGACATTTTTGGCGGCTGTAAGGCTACAATTCGCTCACCTTCTTGCGGTGGTTTTTCCATATTTATAGTGAAAGGGCGAATTTTAATAGGTGTATCATCATCAGTGTCTTTTTCGCCATTTAAAATAAAGAGAGGGATTGCTTCGCTGTTCATTTCTAGGTATTTCTCCCAGCTAAACTCCTCAGAGATACGGGTTGCACTTACCTTTCCACCTTTTGCAATCAAGCTACTTAACTTGGCATAAGCGCCATTGTCACCGAATAAAATCTGTCGAGATAAGAATGTCGCGCTGTCTTTATTTGCTTTTGCGTGCATTGTTGATGAGCGTAATGAAAATACATTTTTTTCATTCAATAAATGAGAAAAGTATTGAACACCGAGCGCATTGTGGTGACGATTAGGCGATAACGCAAGCACACTTCGCAGTGTTGTTAGTGGCAGAAAACGTTCAGCATGTTCTGATTGTGGGTTGCCATAATAACACTGAAGGCCATCCATTCTTGCCATTTTACAGTTCTCCCATGCAGGATCAGACAAGTGAACAGGGATATTTTGGTCTTGTAAGCCACGGGCTATAGCGCGAGCAACGTGATTAGCACCAATAATTAAAATAGTATTAGGCGAAGGTTGTCGAACACCTAGTAATTTAGCAACAGGAATAGCTGTTAAGCTTTGTAATACAACGGTTATGATAATTACAGTGAATATAAGTGGCACTATTTTTTCAGCGTCAGCAACACCCGCTTCCATCATGCTTAGGGCAAACACAGAACCAACAGCGGCAGCAACAATACCGCGCGGCGCAATCCACGCTAATACGAGACGAGACTTTATTGGCAGGTCTGTACCAAAAGTTGAAATAGCGATGCATACGGGCCGGGCTATAAACAGTACAATAGCAAGAAAGATAAATACATCACCATCAAGCATCATCAAATCTGACAATTCAAGTCGGGCGGCGAGTAAGATGAATAATGTAGAAATCAAAATCATCGATAAGTCTTCTTTAAATTCCAATACAGAATCTATTTCAAGATCATCTTGATTTGCTAACCAAATACCAAAAACAGTCACTGCCAGCAGGCCTGATTCATGACTTAAATGATTTGAAACAGTAAAGCTTATTAACACTAACGCTAAAATACCAAACTTTTGTAACTCGAACGGCAACCACTCTTTGCGTAACAATAATGTTGTAAGCCAGCCTGAAACAACACCAATTGATAAGCCTACACCGAGGGTTTTAAATAAAGCCACAAGCGTATGAATAAATACCTGCCCTTGGCCAACAAGCATAACCGCCTCAAAAACGAGTACAGCAAACAATGCACCTATAGGGTCAATAACAATGCCTTCCCAGCGCAAAATACGATCGATATCTTGCGTTGGTCTCATTGAGTTTAAAAGCGGTGCAATGACTGTAGGGCCTGTCACAACAAGTACTGCACCAAGCACAGCTGCAACGCGCCAATTTAGTTCTAAAATCCAATACGCACTTAAACTAATAATAATGCAGGTGGCTATCATCCCAATTGAGCACAGGTTTCTAACGACTTTGCCAATTCCTTTGAGCTCTTTAAAGTGTAAGGTCAGTGAGCCTTCAAATAAAATAACAGCAACACTCAAAGACACGACAGGGAAAAGCAAATCGCCAAGTAAAGCGTCAGGGTCTAGCAGGCCTGTCGCAGGGCCAAGCAAAAGACCTGTGAGTAATAAGAACAAAATAGCGGGAACACGAAAGGCCCACGCTACCCACTGAGCCAGAACCGAACACAGTGCGATCCCGGCTATATAAATGGCTGACATATATGAAGTATTCCTTGTTTATTGCGTAAATTAATAGAAAGAACTATCGAACTAATAATACAGGGATATACACGTGTATGATCATTTCTCCTAATAGAATTTTAGCTGTTTATAGCTTTTTTGTAGAAAATATTGTGTTTATTGACAAAGCCATTTTCATAAAAAAATCGTAGAGGTTTAACCTACTGAAAAACAAAGATAATTTATGTTCTTATTTATGAGTGATTCAGGCGCATAAAATATAACCTTGATCTTAAAGTCGATTTTAGCGTATTATAGTTAGTGTTCAAACAATTTGTTATCTAATTAGTTTGTGTTGAGCTGTAAACGAATACATATAGTTATTTTTAAGTTAGCCAAATTAAAGTTAATTTAAATGCAGGTTATTATATTTATTTGTTTAAAAATCAACGTATTTTTTGTTTTGAATAAGATTTGTATGTATTTACTCATTTTTGGGTATTGGTTTACTTGAAAGTATATTGCCGATAAAGGGCTATTTTTATATTTTGAGTTGAATTATTACCTGTTCAATATTTGGCGCCCATCGTGGTGAACAAATCTCGGTCCTTGAGTCATCACCCTATCTGTTGGTGTACCTGACTTTAGAGGCTCTATGTATGTTGTTAATAAAGAAACTTCACACAGTTTTTTACAGCGATACATAAACAACACTTTTTATTTTACTTTATAACCGTTCAATCTAATGATTGGATAAAAGTTATGCTATATCTGAATTTCACTATTTCGTATAGAAATGGGTGTATTTTGCTGAGTGCTAGAAAGTGTATAAGAACATACAAATTGTAAACTCGCAGCTTGGTAATAATGCTAAGTGTTTGTTTTCTTACTTCTCGTTGAGAAGTTACAGTTAAATGGAAAGTTGAAATACCTTATGCAAAAGTTAAATTGGCGACGTATTGTACTTAAAGTGGGCAGCGCATTGATCGCCCCAGACCAAGATGGTTGTCGTTCTCGTTATTTACTAACTATCGCACAGTTTATCGTTCGTTGTCGTAGTCGAGGCATTGAAGTGATTTTGGTTTCTTCAGGTTCAGTGGCAGCCGGTGCACATCTATTCCCCGCTCAGCAAGAGCGCACAGTGGCCATGAAAAAAGCGATGGCAGCAGCGGGTCAAACAGAAATGATGGCAATGTGGGACCGTTTCTTTGACTTTCCTTCAGCGCAAATTTTATTAACACACGGTGACTTGCGTGACCGTGAACGTTACGAAAGTATCCGTGAAACAGTGTTCACATTATTAGACCATGGTGTTTTGCCCATCATGAATGAAAATGACACCGTTACTACCGATGATTTGAAAGTGGGTGATAACGATAATTTATCAGCCATGGTCGCAGCCGCAGCAGACGCTGATGCGTTAATGATATTTTCGGATGTTGACGGACTATACAATAAAAACCCTAATTTACATGACGATGCAGTATTACTGCCTGAAATAAACGCTATCGACGAGTCAATTTATGCCATGGCTGGATGCGCGACGAGTGCAGTGGGTACCGGTGGTATGAAAACAAAGATAGAAGCGGCAGAAAAAGCAACATCGCATGGTATAACGACATACATCATTAATGGTTTCAAAGAACAAACATTTAACCAGTTACTCGAAGGCATTAACCCAGGCACTATCTTTTTGCCTTATGAAAAACCGATGCAAGAAGCTGTGCATTGGATGACTCATACAGCGAATGAACAAGGTGAAGTTGTGGTTGAAGGTTCATTTGACGAATCTGTTGAGGGTGAAACCGGGTGTATCCGCGGTGACGAAATTGTGGCTGTGCATGGTGAATTCGCGATCGGTGATACCATTTTAGTTCGCAGTAACGATGGTACACGTTTAGCAAAAGCAACAGCGAATTACAGCAGCTGTTTATTAAATTTTATAGCCGATAACGAACAAAGCGAATTTAGCGATAAGATGCAAGATTCGATTGGCCCAGTTATTTCAGAGAAAGATATCGCATTATTGGAGAAGTCATGAGTTTAATTACGGATATTTCACGCCAGGCGGCAAAAGCTGCACATCAGTTAGCTTTACTCGATACCGAGACTAAAAACCGTGTATTACTGGAAATGGCCGGTGCATTGCGTGAGCAAAAAGCATTTATTATTAAAGAGAATGAAAGTGATCTGGCTGCAGCTCGCGACAATAATCTGCCCGCTTCGATGATTGACCGCTTAACGCTTAACGCTGAGCGTATTGAAGCCATGGCTGAGGGAATTGAAGTGATCGTTTCTCTTGATGATCCTGTTGGTCAATTACGTGATATTACAGAACGACCGAATGGCATTAAAATTCGTAAAATGCGAGTCCCTTTAGGTGTGGTATGTATGATTTATGAAGCACGCCCTAATGTGACGGCGGATGCTGGTGCATTGTGTTTTAAATCAGGAAATGGTGTTATTTTACGCGGCGGTAAAGAAGCGCTTAAAAGCTCACAAGCCATTGCCAATGTAATGCATCAGGTATTAAAAAATAACGATTTACCCGCTGCACTTATTTCTGTTATTCCAGATCCTGACCGTGGATTATTAATGGAGTTAATGCAACAGAGAGAAAGTATCGATTTAATTATCCCACGCGGCGGCGAAGGCCTTATCAATTTTGTTACAGATAACAGCACTATTCCTGTCATTCAGCATTTTAAAGGTGTGTGTCACTTATATGTAGATAAAGACGCTGATTTAGAAGTTGCAATTAATTTGTTGCTTAATGGCAAAACACAGCGTACTGGTGTATGTAATGCGTTAGAAGGCTTAGTTGTTCATCAAGATATTGCCGATGAGTTTTTAAACTTATGTGCAGTCGTCCTTCGCCAAGAAGGGGTTAAAATTAATGCTGATAGCCAAGCTGCTCGTTATTTTGATAATGCAACGGTACTTACTGAAGACGAATTTGGTGAAGAATACCTTGATTTAGAAATCGCTATTCGCGTTGTGCCTGACTTTGCGGGTGCTATTGAACACATCGCTCAGTTTGGATCGAATCACACTGAAGTGATTTGCACTAAAAATCAAGATGCTGCTGTGTTATTCCAACGTAGTGTAGATGCCTCTGTTGTCATGGTTAATGCGTCATCGCGCTTTTCAGATGGCTCGCAGCTTGGTCTTGGTGCAGAGATAGGCATAGCGACATCGAAATTACATGCTTATGGACCTATGGGTCTAGAATCATTAACAACTGAAAAGTATTTAGTGAATGGTGAAGGTCAAGTTCGCGAATAAGCAGTAAAAATAGCTACATATATGAAACGAGATCGGTTTTGACACATGTTGAAGCCGATTTTTTTGTCGTTAGGTAAATTAGAATATAAAAATAATTTTTCAGAAAGAAATTTTCAATAGAAAGATGACATTAGAAGTGTTTTTGAAATGAGTAGGAAAGTGGTGGAGCTAAGCAGGATCGAACTGCTGACCTCCTGCGTGCAAGGCAGGCGCTCTCCCAGCTGAGCTATAGCCCCACATTCCTAAGCTGTAAATCTTACAACTTACTTGAGTTTCCCTTTCAAGCGGGACGAACTTTAATGAGATTTATAGAGTTGGTCAAGTTTTTTTTAATTTTTTATGGAAATTCACGCAAGCAACGATTTTTTGGTAGACTAGGATCAGTTAACCTTTCAAGGTTGAATTTACAGCAATATGGTTGGTATGTAGGCAAGGTGATCTCTGTCTTGTGTGGTTTTTCCCCATATATAGGCGATAAAGCAATGCCAAACAGGCGTTGCCTGGTGTGTTCTGCTTAGGGCAACTTTGTTGCGTATATATGGTGGAAGGAGCGTAAGCAGGATGCAGAAGCTTCTTTCGGTTTTTACTTCGCCCGCACGGTCGCAAACCTCGTGCTCCGATTAAATTGCTCTTAGTTTGAACTAATATTAATTCGCAAAGGTCAACAGACCCTAGCGACTAATAAAAAACAGATAGACACTAAAATGACAAAATATACCTGGGTGTTAGTCCTGTTCCTATTCGGTTGTGTAAGCCCGCAACAAGATACGCCGTTTGAAATTAATAATAAGCAACTGTACAAAAAGTTAGATGACCAAGGAAATAAAATCTTTGCCTATGTTGTATCGGTAAAGGCAAACAGTCGAAAAAGTCGTAATGTTGATCGGCCTTTAACGCGCAGTGAATTTAAGAAATTTGCTGAACAAGAGTATTTTGAAGAATCAAATAGCTTAAAACTAGAGCTGGAAAATCAAGCCGTAGCAATGTTAAAAACTGAATTAGATCAACAGCAATATTGCCCTGACAAGTATGAAATTGATGATGTTGTTTGGCGTGATTTAAGTGTTCAGTTAAGAGGGCGTTGTTTATAAATGTTGGCAGATAAAAACAAACTGGCTGCGTATCTTACGCATTTAAATATTGATTATGATGTAATAGAACATCCCCCATTACATAGCAGTTTGGATGCAGACATGCTATCAGTCGAAAGACCAGGTACTCGTTTAAAGAATTTATTCTTACGTGATAATGAAGGGAAAAATCATTTTTTAGTGATCACTGCACACGATAAACAATTAGATTTGAAAGCGTTAGCTAAATATCAGGGGTTATCCCGCCTAGGGTTTGCATCAGATGAGCGCTTAGCACGCTATTTAAAGGTCGCCCCCGGTTGCGTTTCAATGTTAGCGTTAATGAATGATAAGCAAAATAATGTCACTGTGTGGCTGGATCAAGATATTTGGTTTGGCGACTTATTCCATTGTCATCCATTTGAAAACACGCAAACGTGGATTGTGAGTAAAAGTGACCTAGAACGCTTTTTTACTAGTACAGGGCATCAGCCTAAAGTGGCTTTTTTACCTGCAAGATAGCCACATAAAACTAACATAAACCCGCAAACACACACCAATAAAAGCGACGCCATAAACGCCGTGTGTCCGTATTGCTGATACACCAATCCTGGCACAAAGGAGCCCAACGCCCCTCCGCTATAATAAAATGACACATAGCCACCATTCGTCACACTGGCTGGTGCCATGCTTATTTTATTAACCAAAGGGGCTGCGGTAGAGTGGATCATAAACATGGCCGCACAAAATCCGGTAAAAGCAATTAAGAATAGAACCAATTCAATGCTCATAAGTAACATAATAGTGACGCAATAAAAGGCAAATACACCACAGAGTAAATGCCATGCAGAACGGCTGTGTTTCAATAGCCAAGGCGTCGTCATAGATGCTAACGCTCCTAGTAAATAGCCACTGTAGACAAAGCCAATATCGCGAGTATTGGTTATTAAGAAGGTGTCTTGTAAAATAAATGGAAGGTAATTCAGCAAGGCTGCAAAGCAAAAAAACATACAAAAAACTGCGCCATAAAGCCTTAATATAGGAGCAGTTGCCAATTGTTTTAAATAACTAAGCGGGGATTGCGGTTTTATCATCGGTTGATGTGTGTGTTTATCTATTGTTAACGACAGTGCTATCAAGCCAATGGCGATTATGTAGTAGAAGCTTTGCCAGTGCCATAAGTCAGCAAATACGGCGGCGAGCACCCGACCAAAATACCCACCGGCAATTGTGCTCCCGATATACATGCTCATCTTTTTCTGTAAACAATCTGCTTTATATGACATGCCGACATAGGTTGTCATAGCTGTAAGGGCTGCTGGCAGTATCAATCCCTGAATAAAGCGAATGAGTAAAAGCAGCTCAAAACTTGGCGCTAGGGTAAACACAATACAGCTGAGTGCAAGCCCAAGCATCGCATAACGTAAAATTTGCAGTGGATTATGTTTGGCGAGTATCAAACCATAAATAAGCGGTGCGATTGCCAATGGCACCATTGTAGCCGTCATCAAGCTGCCTGCCGTGGCAGGGCTTACTGAAAATTGGGCTGCAAATAACCCTAAAAGTGGTTGGGGTGCATATAAAACAAAAAAGATAAATAATGAGCACAGTAATAAATGAAAAATACGCATTCATTTAGCCTAACAGCAAAAGCAGATAGCTTACGCTTAGTTGCCATTAAATCAATTGCAATAGTTAATTTAAGGCATTATTTTGGGTAAAGAAATACAATCCTTTTGCGCTAAGTCAGGTTTTACATTGTGTGCTTTGCTACATTACAACACTAAGTCATAGCCTAATTAATGAATTAGTAAAATTGGTTGAGCTCTAGCACTACTCGTATCTTGAGGTGTGGTGGGTATCGGTATAAAATAATTCTAATATCAGTTTTTCATGGAACAAGACAATGGGTTCATTACAAGACCAATTACTTCAGGCAGGGTTAACAACGTCGCACAAAGCAAAAGTGGCAAAAAGTGAGAAACGAAAGCAGCAAAAAAAACAAAAGAAAGGGGCGACCAGTAACCCCAGTGATCTGCAAAAACACATTCAACAAACAAAGTTAGAGCAGCAAAAGAAAGCTGAAGAGCTCAACCAAGCTCGCCAAGGTGATTTAAAGCAGCGTGAACAAGTTGCACGTGTAAAACAAATCTTAGAGCATAATAACCAAGATGCAATCCGAGGTGAACGTACCTTTAATTTTACCTATGAAAATAAAGTAAAAGAACTTGATGTAAATGAGAAAACACAAAAAGCATTATCAGGCGGGCGTTTAGCAATTTGTGTGCTTGAAGGGCAATTTTATGTACTGGAAGATGAACCTGCCCGCAAAGTGGCTGAGGTTGATGAGAAGTACATCGTATTCCATGTTGAGCCAGAAGATAAAGACAAAGACGATAATGACCCATATGCTGATTTTGAAGTGCCGGATGATCTTGTGTGGTAGATAACCTTGTTGGGTATAAGTTGCACTTTAATTTACGCAACAGGCTATGTTTAACTATTATTGGTACAACCGGTAAAGTATACCCATGGAGTGTCAGTGATCTGTGTTGTGCATAATTTACGTAAAATTAGCAAGCCAGTGTGCATGGTCTACACTTAACTGGATAGATTTCTAAACCGTTAAAAAGAAGAGAAAATATAATGAGCAAGATAAAAACACTACTTTTAGGGGCAAGCCTTGCTGTTGCTGCAAGTGCTTCATTTTCAACAATGGCTGCGGATGGCGAAGCGCTTTATACCGCTAAAAACTGTCAGACATGTCATGGCGCTGAAGGTAAATCACCTATCATGGCAATGTATCCTAAGCTAAATGGTCAAAACAAAGAGTACTTACTTGCACAAATGAAAGACATTAAGTCAGGTGCGCGTGCAAATGGTATGAGCATGGTTATGAAAGGCATGGTTGCAAGTATTTCTGATGAAGAATTAGCTGCAATTGCAGACTACTTATCTAATGTAAAATAGTTTTACTGATCTCGCTGGTTTATTAAGCGGGTGAATAAACAGCCACACCAATTTGGTGTGGCTGTTTTGTTTTAAAAGAGATTGATCATCACCTCACTCTACTTTAGACTTCTATACATCTATTTCGTGTTGTTACACGTTTAAAAAGGGATCGATATGTTTGAGTTACCACAACTTAGTTTAAAAAACAAAGTGTCAGCTGAAGAATGGCAGCTACGCGTTGATTTAGCCGCGTGCTACCGGTTAGTGGAGCACTTTCGTTGGGGTGATTTAATATACACGCACCTGTCGGCCCGTTTACCTGGTACCGATCATTATTTAGTTAATGCGTTTGGCCTCACATTTGACGAGGTGACAGCATCAAATTTGGTTAAAGTGGATTTAAAAGGAAATATTTTAGATGATACACCTTTTAAGATTAACCCTGCTGGCTTCACTATTCACAGTGCAATCCATGAAGTGCGTGATGATGCACATTGCGTGATTCATTTACACACAAAAGAAACCATTGCTGTTGCAACGCAAAAAAATGGCTTACTGCCACTGAGCCAATATTCTATGTTTTCATTACCCTCGTTGTCGTATCACGGCTATGAAGGCTTGGCAGTCAATGACGATGAGAAAACACGCCTTCAAAATGATTTAGGCAACACAAACCATATGTTGCTATTAAACCATGGCGGGCTTACCGTTGGTCCAACTGTAGGCGATGCCTTTATGCGTTTTTACGATTTGCAACGCGCCTGTGAAATACAGTTATCTTTGCAAGCAAGTGGCGAAGAAGTTACGCCAATACCGCAAGCCATTATCGATAATATTTATAATCAAGCTAATGTTGTTCATAGTGGTAGCACCGGCGGGCAATTAGCTTGGCCTGCCATGTTACGTAAAGCCTATCGCCTAGATCCAAATTTTGCTAACTAAGGAATTCCCATGAAAGTAAATCGCGTTGAAGTGTTTGATATTCACTGTCCAGAACGTCCAGCATGGACACCTGTATTTGTTCGTATTCATACCGATGAAGGTATTAGCGGCGTTGGTGAGGCTGGATTAGCTTATGATTTAGGGCACAGTGCCGCTGCAGCAATGATTAAAGAAATGGCGGATGCGTTTTTAATTGGCCATGACCCATTTCAAACTGAAAAACTTTGGTCCCGCATGTTACGTGAAAGTTTTTGGGGATTAGGCGGAGGCCCGGTTGTGTATGCAGCAATGAGTGCGATTGATACTGCACTGTGGGACATTAAAGGTAAAGCACTTGGTTTACCTGTTTACCAGCTACTCGGTGGTAAAGTTAACGATAAACTACGTACGTATGCCTCACAATTACAGTTTGATTGGGATAGTGAATTTAAAGCGCTTGTACAACCGCAAGAATACGCAGAAGCCGCTTTAAAAGCGATTGCGGAAGGTTACGATGCAGTAAAAGTTGACCCAATCCAATATGATAAAGACGGTAACACCTACTATGACCGCACGAAGATCATTTCACGTGCTGAAATGAAGCTTTACCGTGCGCGCATGCAAGCAATTCGAGAAGCAGTAGGTGACGAAGTCGATATTATTTTTGAATGCCACAGTTTGCCGGGGGCAACATCTGCTATTCAAATTGGTGAGATTGCTGAAGAGTTTGATTGTATGTATTACGAAGAGCCAGTTAACTACTTAAATCATTCACTACATGCAAAAGTGGCCGATAAAGTTGCCGTACCAATCGCTGGTGGTGAACGTTTATATAACCGTTGGGGTGTGCGACCATACCTTGAAGATCAAAGTATTGACGTTCTTCAACCTGATATCGGTTTATGCGGCGGCTTTACTGAGACTAAAAAAGTGTGTGATTACGCTGATATTTTTGATGTGCGTATTCAAGCGCACGTGTGTGGCGGCCCGGTTGCGACAGCTGCGTCATTGCACTTAGAAACGGCTATTCCTAACTTCTTAATCCATGAGCATCACACTTATGCAATCAAAAAGTGGAACCGCGAATTATGCTTACAAGATCCACAGCCAAAGAATGGCTTCTTTGAAGTATCAGAAGAACCAGGTTTGGGCATTGAGCTAAACGATGAGATTGTCATGCGCTCACAACGCGTAGAAATTAAGTAGTCACTGCATTGTACCTAACATTAAAAAAGCCCGGTTAGGGCTTTTTTAATATTTATCCGTTGTTTATTTTACATTTTACGCCAGGCAATGACTCAGTTGCTTTACTATCTAAATGACGAACAAAGCAGGTATTACCTTTAATCAGCAATTCAAATTTATCGGGCATGTTCAGTTGTTTGCCCATAATTGGGCTGCCTAAAGAGTCTGTTTTAGAGGCATTATCAACAACCATAACACTACCTGTCATAAATACATCTTCAGAGACGGCAATGGCATTACTGCGCATTAGCCGTGCTATACCTTGCGCAATTAATTCGCTTTGCGGCTCTTTTAATAGTGCATGTTGTAATTTGGGCGTGGGCTTATCAGCTGATGCAGCACATCCCAATAACAAAGTGCTACTTAATATGCAAATACCAAAGATGTTTTTCATTATAAGTTCACTCATTTTCAGCTTTAGGTAACACTTTGTTTTGCTCTGCAAATGTGATGGCTCGTGTATCAATCACTTCAGGCGTGTCGCTTTGCTGTGAAGGCGCGAAACCTTGCAGGCTGGCCGTTGATGTAGGGGTAGGGCACCTTCCTGTTTCACGATAATTAAGCGCTGTTGCTAAAAGTGCTTCATCAGGGTCACCTAACTGACGAGTAAAGTCATCAGCCACAGCACAGCCAGGGACACGCACGGGTAAGCGTTCGGTGTTTACCGTATTTTGTGGTGCAAAGCCATCAGCATACTCCCCAAAGCCTTTGTTGTTTTCACCGGTAAATTGAATGGTAAAATAGGTAACGTCGCAGTTATCTGTGGCATAAAACCCATACGGTTTACCACAGGTGCCAGCTCCAATCTGTATTACGTCGATATCAGCACCCCGCAAGCCGTTAATTATGGCTTCACTGGCTGAACACGTGCTACTTGTTGTGAGTAAATAAACGCGATCTAAATTAAGAGTCGGTAGTTTAGTGCCTGGATTTAGGCTTGGGTTTTCAGCAAAGCCGACAAATTCATCGGTAAATAATACCGGTGTTAAACGCTCACCTGTTACAGGGTTAAATACAGGGTGTTTATCGTTAAAAATAGTGCGTTCAAAAATTTTATTATTCGTATTCGCATCACCTGCAATCATATAGGCCACTTGGCTTGCCATTTGTAAAAAGCCACCGCCGTTATAACGCATATCAATAATTAAATCAGTGACATTATTGTTTTTTAGAGTATTAAACGCATCGTACAAGGGTTTTTCTGCAACCGCATTATGGCTATTAAATTGAAAATACCCGATATTCCCCTCAGCTATCGTTTTTACGTTAGTTACTGGCTGCGTTGCTATTGATTGAGCGGTAAGCGTGACTTCTCGTATTTCTGATGTGGTAACGCTTTTGAATGTAAACGAGGTGACCTTACCCGACTCTTTAGGGAATAAGCCGGCATTAATGGTGTCTACGTCCTCTTGTGTGCTGGCGTTAACAAAGTCGACACCGTCTACTTCTATGATTTCAAAACCACGAATGAGGTTTACTCGACTAGCGGGGGAATTAGGCTCTGTGTAGCTAATAACTGCTTGGCGAGGTGCTGTTGGGCTAATTATTTTAGTTTTAAACCCATAACCGAAGGAGATCCCAGACTGACTTTGTGCTTGCCATTGCGGCGTGGGTAAGCTGGAGTGGAAGTTGTCTTTATTGGCGCCAGAATTAGTGATTTCTTCTGTTTTTAATAGCTTAAAGTAATCGCTCACAGACTCCGTGAGTGCGGGGTCACGATCAATAATCTCATCATACCAAAGGTAGGTTTCGTTGCTCCATGAGCGCAGCCAGTGTTTTTCGTTAAGTGCTTGGCATTGTTGCTCAAAATTACGCGATGATTGAAATTCATCTTGTGTCCAATTAATGACTGTTGGCCCTGAGGAGCTGCTGTCAGAGGAACCTGAGCCACACCCAGATAATACACTCCACGATAGGGCAGATATGACTGCTAGTTTATATTGTGGTTTCTTCATTAATCGCACTCACACTTAACAACTTAAGTAGAATATAGCGCTTTTTATTTGTACAAGATAGTCACATTAAATTCAAAGCCAATAAAAGCGAAGGGCGTTGTCGTAACTCAGTTTTTGCCATAAGGAATGATTATTACATAACGCAAAGTGGCTTTGCCAAACAGCTTCATAACTTTGCTTAATTTGGCAAACCGGGAAGTTACTAGCAAACATAACGCGTGACTGGCCAAATTGCTGCACAATAAAATCAAAACAAGTGTGTTGTTGCACAGTAGATAGAGGGAGTAGTTCAAACCCCGAATATTTAATATATACGTTTTGATTACGTGCTAAAACCGCGACTCCTGCTTTCCAGTCATCTATTTTTTGAGGTAAACCGGCATGATTAATAACCATTCGAAGATTGGGGAGCTGTGCGCAGTAGTTAGCAACTCGTTCGCTAATAGCGGTGTTTTCTAACTCAAATTGCGCTTCAAAATGTAACTCTAGCTCGGCTAAGTAAGCGAGATTGGCAACAGTGTTAGGGTTCAGTAACCGCGAGCTCTCCTCAGCTTCTGTGATGTCTCTGATACCAACAAGCGATGGGTGTAGTAAACTTGCGATTGCTTGTTGGAAAGTTTCAGGGCAATCATCTATTTTTGCATAACCAATTGCTTTATATTGAGTCTGCGCCAAATGCTTACTGAGCCAGTTTAACTCTTCAATTGGGTGATTATTATTAAACCCAGCTTCTATGTGAACAAGCGCCATTAACTCAAATGGGCAATGCTGCATTAACTCAGCAGCAGTCATAGGCGCTTTAATTTGGTCAAGGTGCGGCCATGGAGGCGGGGTATCGCCTTGTAGCCACGTGTATTCACCTTCAATTAAATTAAAAAAATGCACATGGGGGTCAATTATTTTATTATGCATTTTATTTACCTAATTATTGGGCTGTGTAGCCGCCATCAATGTTGTGTAAGCTGCCAGTGATAAAGGTTGCATTATCACTGGCTAAAAATGCGGCTAAAGCCGCGACTTCTTCTGGTTGCCCTAATCGACCTAATGGCTGCAATGCACCTTCTTGTGCAACGATATCAGCTTTATTGGCGCCACTACTTTTACAGTAAGCATCAATCGCGTTATGAAACAAAGGCGTTTCAATCGTACCTGGGCACACTGCATTAGCGCGAATATTGAAAGCAGCGTAATCTAAAGCCGTTGTTTTTGCCATCGATGCCAGAGCATGTTTGGTGAGATTATAAGCAAACGAGTTACTCTTTCCTATACTTGCTTGATCAGAGGCGATAAAAATGATCGCCCCATTTTGTTGCGCTTTCATGCTCGGCAATACGGCTTTTACAGCGGCATAAGCCCCTTTAACATTCAGCGCAAACAGAGAGTCAAAAGTTGCTTCGTCGGTGTCTTCTATTGTCGCACTGAGGTGCTTACCGGCATTCGATACGAGTACATCTATGCGACCCTGGCTATGTGCTATCTTTGTGATTGCTTGCTCGACCTGCGAGGTCTGGCTAACATCACATTCAAGCCAGCGACCATATTCACCCTGTTGAATATCTAAATTAAAAACATGAAAACCATCGCTTTCTAAGCGCTGACAGATAGCGCGACCAATACCTAAGCTTCCACCGGTTACTATTGCAACTTTTGTCATTACTTGTCCTTAATTAGTGGTTGTGTCCACAGCCGCCTTCGCTATGAACGTGACCATGAGAGAGCTCTTCACTCGTGGCTTCACGCACCGAAATAACATCTACATCAAACGTTAATGTTTTGCCTGCAAATGGGTGGTTTAAATCACAATCGGCGTTAAAGCGACCGACTTTAACAATAGTGACTTGATGTTTACCTTGGTTTGAATGCACCATAGCAGTCATGCCTTGTTTCCACACTTTGGTGTCGCCTTGCAAAT
Organism: Pseudoalteromonas sp. H105; assembly: GCF_001469215.1. GTDB lineage: Bacteria > Pseudomonadota > Gammaproteobacteria > Enterobacterales > Alteromonadaceae > Pseudoalteromonas. The sequence goes on along the minus strand of NZ_LOFH01000005.1, from coordinate 231,022 downwards.
GCTTAAGTGGAATACGTTGAATTAAATCGTCAACACGCTCGCCGTAAGATTCACTTGGTGCTAATGTCACGGTTAAGTTGTCGCCAGCAGATTTGCCTTCAAGGGCTTTTTCAAGGCCTGGTAGCATACCTTCAAGGCCGTGAATATAGCTTAATGGAGCGTCGTTTTTACTGCTTTCAAGTTGCTCGCCCGCTTCACTCAAGGTGTAGTGAAACTCCACTGCTGAATTTTTACTGATTTGCATGCCAATCTCTTTTATAAATGTAGGTAAAAGCTAATTTTACGCTAATTGTGGCAGATCCGAAACTATTGGCTAATGCGGTTTATTTAAGGTTTTTTCCAAGCCTGAAAGCATGCCTTCGTCACGTTTTTGCGGGGTGGGTTTTATTGCCTGAGGCAAATGAAGTACTAATAAAGCACCGGGCTTTAAAATACTGGATGCACTGAGTTGGTTCCATTGGGCTAAATCTTTGTGGGGTACATCATATAACTGGCTTATTCCCCAAATAGTGTCGCCAGGTTTTACTTGATACTCTACGGCTATGGTGGGAATAGCTACCTCTGTGTGTTCAAGGTAAGGACTGATTTTATAATCTATTGTTAAAGATCTAGGCATGGTGCGTGGTTGGCCAACAATCAAGGTCTCACCAATATTAATGAGGCTTGATGACTTGTTATTCATCATTTTTAATTTTTTGACTGATGTGTCAAAACGGCGCGCAATGGCATACAAGGTATCCCCTTGTTTTACACTATACTCCCCTGCAAAGTTACGTTTAAAAAACTGGCTGTTTAGTAGGCTTTGCTGCGCCATTGGAATTAAAAGAGTGTGAGGACCATTTGGTGAGCTTTGGTTTTTTAAATACCCAGAATTAAGCGTGTGGAGGTGTTTACGGTCAATACCGGATAAATTAGCAATGACTGAAAAATCAAACTGTTGTCCAACATCGAATTCGGTTGTGATTGCTCTGTTGACTAAGGTAGGGCGCTTTAAACCCTGTTGAGGGTTTTGTACTAAATAGCTCAGTGCAAACAGCTTAGGTACATATTCAGCGGTTTCTTTGGGTAAATTTAATGACCAATAATCGGTGCTCTTACCGCGTTTTTTATTTTCTGATATGGCGCGTTTTACTCTTCCTTCACCAGTATTATAAGCAGCTAAAGCATGTAACCAATTTCCATTAAAGCGTTTATGTAGGTATTTTAAGTAGGCAAGAGCTGCATCTGTCGATGCCAGCACATCTTGACGACCATCGTACCATTGATCGGATTTAACCCCAAAATGATGCGCGGTGGCGCCAACTAACTGCCACACGCCAACAGCGTGTTGTGATGAGCGTATTGAGGGCCTAAAATCGCTTTCTACAAAGGGCAGTAAGGCGATTTCCATTGGTAGGTTTTGCTGCTCTACTTTTCGCACGATATGATAAAGATAAGGTGCCGCACGTTTGTTCACAGTGTTTAAGTAATGGGGTTGTTTAACATACCACTGAATTCGTTTTTTTAATGCTTTATTGAGATGAATATTGAACTGTAAATTGTTTGCAATGTGCTGCCATAAGTCTTTGTGACGCTGGTTTAACTCTGTTTTTGACGAGCTCGGTGAAGGCGTTTTTTCAGGCGTTTCTAGTCTAGGCTTCTCGTCGGATGATTCACCAATTAGCGTCGTGGTTGGTTGTGTATCCGAAGGCTTAAAATGGGTAAAAATAACAGGAGCTTGAATTGTTTCAACTGGTTCGGCGGGGTGCTCGATTGTTTGACATCCGAAAAGCAAAAAAAACATTAGTAAAAAAGCACAACGATATCTGCACATACAAACCACCCAACTCCAGTCCTTGTTTTAGTTTAGCACAACCATGTGCAGCTGCTATTTTGACTGTTTAGTACGTTTAAGTCCAGCTTGCAAAAACAGAGGGTATGCTTTCTTAGCCGGTTCATCTTGACTGTAGTGATGTTCAAATTGTTCAGGGAAACTTTGCTGTAGTTGTTGTAGGTCTTGTTCAGGCTGGCTATAACCATGACTCAAGATGGCCTTCAAAAATGCCGCTGGTTGTTTCAAATCATTAGGAGTGAGGGCGTTACCATGGCCAGGCAAAATGACATCAATGGTCTTGGAATTTATTAGCTGTTCTAACACATTAACCCAATTAGATAAATCACCATGGCCAGGGTATGGTAGGTAATCAACAATATCACCACCCAATAGGGTGCGGTCATGTTTTGCTAATAGCATTAAATCAGCGCGCGTGTGCGCGTTATACGCATTAATAGAAATAGGGTAGCCCCCTAAATCTAAGGTTAGCGTATTCTCGACAGTCAGTGCGGGTGGATACAATTTATATTCACGCCATCGCAATAGTCTTGTTTTCGCTAAAGAAAGTTTGTCCTGCCATAATGCTCGCTGACTTGCTGGTTGTTCAGCTAAGCGCTGATAACTCAGCTCAATACTTTGCTGGTAGCTGTCGAGTTTATCGGTAAAGGCTTGTTGAAAATAATCGAATTCTTTGGCTAGTTGCTGATGAACAATTAACTTTGCATCCTTAAAATGGGCTTGTACCACTGCGATACCGAGTAAGTGGTCATCATGAAAGTGACTAGCAACAACGTAACACAAAGGTGTTTTGAGCGTTGTTTTTAAATATTCTACAGTGCCTTCTACAGCGCTAAAATTGCCACTAGCATCATATAGTAATGCGCACTTATCGCCTTGTACTAACACTTGATTAGAGTCATAAAAGCGATACTCTGAAGGTTGTTTAAAAAATAAAATATGCTTTGAAATTTGCTGAGTTTGACTCTTTGCATGTGCCAGTGAGTGGATAAAAGCCATACAGCTTAATAGGAGTAACACTAGGGTGTGTGAGATGACGTTAAGTCGGTTCATGATTGTTTGCCCAGGGTTGCTGCAATTACAGAGTGTTAATTGAATTTAGTATCAGGGTATAAAAATAAAAACAAGCGCTTAGAGCGCTTGTTTTTTATTTGACTCAGCTAAGTGCGAGCTCAGCTTATCAATGAGTCCATCTTGTTGCCGTTGCGCTGTTATTTGTTGCTTTTGCATCTCTAACAACTCGTGGCTGATGTTCAATGCTGCCATAAGCAACGCTTTTTGATCATTTCTTACTGTAGAGCGTTGTTTCATTTGCTCTACTAAATCATTGAGGTGCTTAGCAGCTGCAATCAATGCCTCTTCTTGACCTTGTGGGCAAGCAAATTGCTGCTCCTTGCCAAGTAGTTCAACAGTGACTCGCTGATTTTGCAGCGCTGGCATTAGTTAGCCTGTTGCGCGCTTTGTAACTTCTCGAGTAGGGAGCTTAACGTGCTGCTGGTATCTTTTTGCTTTTCTTCGCTATCAAGTACTTCTAGCTGTAAGGTTTCGTTTTCGTCTATTAGCTGGCCATTTTTTTCAGTCAGGCTTTTTACTTCAGCTTGTAGCTCGTTGTTTCGAGAGATTAATTGATCGATCAGTTGTTCGAGTTGAGAAAGAGTTTCGTTGTTCATAAAGGCGCTCATATAACTGTTATTAATATCTTGCAAATGTAAAGCAAAGTTACACTATATGCTAGCACTTACGCAGCTTTTAGCTGTTTTTTATTTAATGTTAAGGGGAAATTCAGCTGGTCAGCTTTTTTGTTCAGGATTGGTTCATTTTAATCGCTGATATTGTGACACTGGGCTTGGATATTTATTTCATCAGAAACTCGTATCTTAGGGAGGCTTGGGTATAATGAGTTAGTTCACAGCTCCTATCAATTGGCTTATAGCGAAACTTAAATTATGCTCAGTTACAGACATTCATTTCATGCTGGAAATCCAGCCGATGTTCTTAAACACCTCGTGCTTGCGCAGGTATTAAGGTATCAAACAATTAAAGATAAGCCACTTGATTATATCGACACTCACTCAGGAGCGGGCTTTTTTGAATTAGCTTCTGCTGATGCACAAAAAACACAAGAATTTCAAGATGGCATAGCAAAGCTTTATCAGCACAGTAGTAATCACGAAGCTTTAAATGATTATATAGCATTGATCAAATCTTTTAATGAACAAGGAGAGCTTGCTTTTTATCCAGGCTCACCAAAAATAGCTGAGCATTATTTACGCCGCCAAGATAAAGGCTGGTTTTTTGAGTTGCACCCTAGAGATCTGGTGTTACTCGAAGAAAACATGCAAGGCAAGCGCTCCATCCGTGTTCGCGGTGAAAATGGTTTTGCGGGGCTAATTGGTTTGTTGCCTCCTGCATCACGCAGAGCCTGCGTGTTGATTGATCCACCTTATGAAATCAAAGACGACTACGATACAGTTGTTAAAACGTTAGTTAAAGCCCATCAGCGCTTTGCTACGGGTACTTACATGATTTGGTATCCAGTTGTTGATAGAGAGCGAATAGAGCGCATGGAAGAGGGGTTGATTGCCTCAGGTATGCGTAATATTCAATTATTTGAGCTAGCTACACAAGCAGATACTGATGTACACGGTATGACAGCATCAGGCATGATTGTTATAAACCCGCCATGGAAATTAAAACAAACCATGGATGCCGTGTTACCTGAATTAGTGGATTTGTTAAGCGATGCAAGCGGCTTCTACCGCAGCGAACAGTTAGTTGAAGAGTAACCTTTGAGCCTGTTGTAAAAAACGCCCAACTTTACTTGGGCGTTTTTTTGCAAGAGCCTAATTAAAGTACGTTGCTTGGAAGATAACGGTGGCCTCACCTGCTGCATTTTTCATTGTGAGTGTTTCGCCATCAATAGCAAATTCGCTGGCGGTACCAAGCACTGCTGACATCGTTGTTTCAATATTCATTTGCTCTATACACATTTTTTGAGTACTTGCTAATGATTTGAAAGTAAGCGTTTGTTCACTGGCTTCGTAGCTACCAGTAAAGTTATTACATCCTAAAAAGCCATGTGTAGTGCCATTGGCTTTAAATTGAATAAAGGGTTCTTTGGTTTTCACCTCAACAGTTTCACCATTGAAGCTTATCGCTTTCCAGTAAGTGTTTGTTAGGGTTACGTCTGGCTTAGGTGCAGCGACTTTTGACACGATTACTTTATAAGGTTGCTCAGTTTGCTGCTGTGTAAACGGGTCATTATTGGTTGTGCTAATGTAAAGCAATTGGTCTTGGTTTTCGATACGCGCACTAACGCTATAACGATGACCAGCTTTAATTTTTGACTGCTCATATTGCAGTGACACATCATACGGCGGACCACCATTGAGCTCTATGGCTCGTTCGCTGATAACATCTGCTTTAACGTCCATTTTAGACACATTCAAAAGCTTCACTGTCAAAACGGAGTCTGGGCGTAACATACTGCGGTCTAAATAGGTGACTTGGGTGTTAAGAGTCGCCATTGTTTTTTGCTTGGTTGTATTGTCGGGGGTTTTCTCTTGAGTACAACCAGAAAGAGCAATACTTGCTGTTAATAAAGTAACGCAGCCTAATGATGACTTTTGTAATGACATAAATATTCCTTGAATGAGGTAAAGCTAGCAGCACACGCGACTACACACTTTATGCAGCATATTCCCTATACACTTAATCTTAACTTAATTAACCGGAGCTTTGGATAATAAATATATCTCTAGCAGCTACTTTCAACGCTAACTGTGTTGAATTTACTTTTAATAGGCCAGCTATTGACGCGTAAATTCGCCTTGTTATCGCTAAAAGTCTCCGGCTGGAGACTAAAGGGGGTGGGGGTTATTTAATATCAATGTATTAGTGCATATCTTAACCAGAGTTCAGGTTAATTAGCAAAAATGGGCGCATGGCCCATTTTTAAAAATGAAACATCAAGGTTGAGGTTATTTTTTTACATACTTGGTCAAAATGACTATACGTTGACCGTCTACACGCCCTTCAATGTGCTCAGGGTTGCTGGTTAAGCCAATATTACGCACGGCAGTACCACGTTTAGCAACCAAGCTACTTCCTTTAACATCAAGATCTTTGATAAGAGTAACCGTGTCGCCAGCGTGTAAAACTACACCATTACTATCAAGGTGTTTAATATCATCCTCTTCGGCAAGAACTTTCTGTGCCCAGCTCAGTGTATCTTCTTCAAGATAGATCATATCTAAAGCGTCTTGCGCCCACCCATTCTCTACTGCAAGGCGAGTTAGCATTCTATAAGCAACTACCTGCACCGCAGGGGTCTGACTCCACATGCTGTCATTCAAGCAATGCCAATGTGTTGGTGTTAACTCAGTCGTTGCTTCAATTTGATCTTTACATGTTTTACAAACAAAAATACACCGATCTGAGTGCGCTTCAGTGACTGGCGGTACTTCATAAACAGACAAGTTATCGGTAGCACTACATAATTCACATTGGTTATTGCTGCGCTCAATTAAAGTGTGTTCAATACTCATATTCTAAAGGTCTTTTGGTCTGTGGCTGAGGTAGTGGCTAAGTATACCACTGTCCTCTATCAGAAGGACATCTCCCTGATTAATGTATGGGTATTTTTGTTAATAAATTTATTAAATCAGAAAGTTCTGGTTGCTTTGAGTAAGAGGAATTATTACTTTTAAGCGCAGTTTGTTCATGCAAGCTTTTAAAAAATCACTATACTAATTGATATATTGAGTACTAATTTGATTAACCTGAAAAGTAGGTTCATCGGAAGGGCTAACAATGGCGAATACTAAAATAACAAAAACAATGCCGACAATGGTGACGCAATATATTGCGCGTCAGCCAATCTTTGATGCTGAAAAAGGTATTTTTGCCTATGAATTATTGTACCGTGATTCTGTAAATAATGTGTTCCCTGTTGGTACATCAGATGGCCAAGCAACGGGACGATTGTTTTTTAATGCGCTTATGCTGATTGGTTTAGACAAACTAACAGCCAGTCAATATGCGTTTATAAATTTATCTTCAGATGCTTTGCTAGAGGACTTTCCTCGGTTACTTCAACCTAGTAGCGCAGTGATTGAAATTGTTGAACGTGCAAGCAGTATTGAAAAAGTAACACATCGCGTAAAGTCATTAAAAAAGGAAGGGTATCGATTTGCCCTAGATGATTATGATGGCGATGAAAAATGGGAGCCACTTTTAGAGCTTGTAGACTACATTAAGCTTGAGGTGGAAGAGCCAATTATTAAAACCAATATGGCCTTAAAAAAACTCAAACGCCGTTTTCCTAATGTAAAAATAATTGTAGAGCGAATTGAAACACATGAGCAGTTTGTATCATTGAAAAATGCAGGGTGTGACCTGTTTCAAGGTTTCTTTTTTGCTCGCCCAGAAATGCTGACTTACCAAAATGTAGAGCCGTCAAAACTCGTTGTGTTTGATTTACTAAGATGCACGACGCGGTTAGACCTTAATTTTGATCATATACAGCAACGTATCGCAAAAGATGTTGGCCTTACAGCGCGGGTTTTAAAATTGGTTAACGCGCGTTCAGAAAGTAAGAATTTAGTTATTACGTCAATTTCACAAGCTGTTATTTACTTAGGTGAAGACGCGATTCGTCAATTTGTGCGAGTACTTGCTTTAAGTGAACTCGGGGTAGACCGGCCGACTGAATTGACTAAGCTTGGTTTGATTCGCGGGCACTTTATGCAGTTAATGCTAGAGCCAGGTGGCAAAGAAATGTCAGAGCAAGGTTATTTAGTAGGGTTAATTTCAATCCTTGATGCGGTCTTAAATATAGAGCTTGATGTGATAGCAAAAGAGTTCTCTTTAGGTGATGAGTTATCAGGTGCACTGCTTAATTTTAATGGGATGTTAGGCGCAACACTTCATTTAGTGCGAGCTGTGGAAGAAGAAAATTGGCCGCTTGCGGAGCAACTGCTTAAAACAATTCGTCCGGCTTCAGATATAACGATTGTCTATAATATTATGCTGAGCGCCCGTGCATATGGTGACGAGGTGTTAGCGTCCATCATTGAACAAGAATAATTGCTTAAGTATGATACGAACTTATTAATTTCCCTTAAGACGGTTTATGCGTAAAATTTTACCACTGATAACGATATTTATTGCGCTTGTATTATTATTTCCCGGTGTTACTCAACCTGTTTTAACCCTTGAAGGCAAAATAGATAAATCGCAATTGGCACACGTCGGTATTGAAATGCTCGCAGAGGAAGGCGATAACAATACGCGTCGAATGCTTATTATGGCGTCGAGTATGTTGGGACTTGATAAGCTTGAAGGAGAAATTAGCGCTTATGAGAAAACACGCAGTATTTGGGGTACCGTAAACGAACTGGCGAACAATAAAAATTACTTAGTGGCTGTGCTGGTCGCCTTTTTTTCAATTGTGATACCAACATTAAAATTACTGATGCAGTTAGTGTATATCTTTTTGCCGACAAACAAGTGTAAGTTATTACTAGGTCGTGTTATCCAAGGTTTAAGTAAGTGGAGCATGGTTGATGTGTTTGTCATTGCAATTATAGTCGCCTACCTTGCAGGCAATGCCGATGGTCAAATGGGAGAGTTGATCAATATGCACGCTCAATTAGGAAATGGCTTTTGGTATTTTACCGGTTATTGTTTATTTGCTATCGCTGCGAGCAGCTTAATTAAAGTTACACCAAAAAATAGTTAAACGTTTGTATTAATAAAATAGTTATCATAAACTTACCTAGAACCTAGAACCTAGAACCTAGAACCTAGAACCTAGAACCTAGAACCTAGAACCTAGAACCTAGAACCTAGAACCTAGAACCTAGAACCTAGAACCTAATTTATAAAAGGCGTGTTTTGCAACGTATTTACCTTAGTTTATTGACCTGTGTTTTGTTACTCACATTAGTGGGTCAAGCAGTTGCGTCTGTTGCTATGAGTTGTGAAATGCCGCATATGAATCAAACTCACGAATCATCAAAAAGCGAGATAATGAATGAAATGCATCATACTATGTCGTCAAGCATGATGAATATGGATTGTTGCGATGATGATGCCACCGGTAACCAAGAATGTAGCTGCCCGATAAGTGCCTGCTCTGCTTATTCAATGCTGAGTACTGACGGCTTATTCATTACTGTATTACCGCCACCTGAAAAGGTACAGCTTTATACCCTACAAAACCAACACTCTATTGCCAGCTCCCTCTACCGTCCTCCCATGGTTGCTTAGCTGTAGGATAGGTGTGTCTAAAATTTAGCTAATGTCGTAATAATCACCTGTTCTGCATTTGAATTAAATATTGTTAATTTTTTAATTTTAATGGAGCCAGTGATGAATCACTTAGCAGTCCTTAAAGCCAGCTTTTTAGCCTGTATGCTAACAGCGGTAATACCAGCACATAGTAACGAACTTAGCCTCGAGCATACCTTAGATTACGCGTTAAATAACGAACCTTGGCTTGTGGCAAATAAATATCAACAAGCGGCTATACACGCACAAAGTGTCGCTGCCGGCACCTTGCCTGATCCCGTATTAACGGTGGGTTTAATGAATTTTCCCACAGACGGTTTTGCTTTTGACCAAGAAGGTATGACCCAGTTTAAGGTGGGTGTGAGTCAAATGTTTAGTCGTGGTGATAGCCTAGAGCTTAAGCAAAAAGCCATGGCGCAAGCCGCACAACAGTATCCTTGGCTGCGCTCCGAACGCGTTGCACAGGTAAAAGCCATTGTTATCGAAGCCTGGCTGAATGCTTATCGTGCCCAACAGAGTATTGCGCTGATTGAACAAGACAAAAGCTTATTTACCCAGTTAATTGATATTACGGAATCAAGTTATTCAAGCGCCATGGGGAGTACACGCCAGCAAGATATAATTCTTGCTCAACTTGAGTTTACCCGCCTTGAAGACAAATTAGTCATGCTTGAGATGCAAGTTGAAAGTGCTAAAAAACGATTGTCGCAATGGTTGCCCATGAGCATGCTCACTCAATCCGTAAGTAGTACGCGACGTGATATCACTCCTTTAGTGCATTTTTCCCAACTTAGCTTTGAGCAATTAATGGCACTCTTAATGGCTCACCCCGCCATTGTAGCAATCGACAAAGTGGCTGCTGCTAAACACACTGAGATTGCAGTCGCAAAGCAAAGTTATAAACCCCAGTTAGGCGTAAATATGGGATATGGTTATCGCGGTGCTACACCTGCAGGTGATTCACGTGCTGATTTACTTTCAATAGGCATGAGTATCGATTTGCCCTTTTTTACAGATAACCGGCAGGATCAACATGTTAATGCTGCTATTGCTATGGCTGAGTCGGTGAAAACAGAAAAACTCATTGCAGTGAACAAACTCAAAGGGATGTACTTCAAAGAATACAGTCAACTTGTGCGCTTACAACAGCGTGACGCCTTGTATCAAACTAAATTATTGCCGCAAATGGCTGAGCAGGCACAAGCGACATTAAATGCTTATACGCGCGACGATGGTGATTTTTTTGAAGTCATGCGCGCACGCATAAGTGAACTCAACGCTAAAATAGATGCATTAAATATTCAAATAGATCAGCAGATTATAATCGCACGGTTAAATTATTACGCCAGTAGCAAAGATGCTGTCGTGATGGCAGAGCTAACAGCAGGAGAGCATCATGCACACTAATTTTAAATTACTCATTGCAGGATTAGCGGGAGCCGTTATTGCTACAGCTGGTCTTAACTTCATCGATAATGCAGCACACGTGAGCGGCGCTAGCGCAGAGAAAAAACCACTTTATTGGGTTGCCCCCATGGATAGTAACTATCGTCGCGATGAGCCAGGGCTTTCGCCGATGGGCATGGATTTAGTACCGGTTTATGAGATGGAAGACAATAATAACCACGATGGACCCGGTGCCATCACGATCTCTCCTGCTGTGGTTAATAACTTAGGTGTTCGCACTGCTGATGTGCAATTTAAAGCATTACAGAATGAAGTTAGAACGGTCGGTTACGTGCAGTATAATCAAGATCAGCTGGTACATATTCACCCTCGTGTTGAGGGGTGGCTTGAAACACTATATGTTAAGTCTGAAGGTGATCAAGTTACCCAGGGGGAACCTTTATATACCTTATATTCACCTCAATTAGTAAATGCGCAAGAGGAGTTTATTTTAGCGATTAATCGCAATAATACGGTGCTTATTCGAGCAGCTAAAGCACGCTTATATTCACTCAATATTTCAGATAGCTTTATTACGCGTCTAGAAAAAACCAAACAAGTTACGCAAAATGTGACGTTTTATGCCCGTAAAAGTGGCGTTGTGGATGAACTAAATATACGAGAAGGATTTTATGTAAAGCCAGGGACCTCGATGATGAGCATCGCGCAATTGGATGAGGTGTGGATTGAAGCCGAAGTATTTGAACGTCAAGCTGAATTAATCGAACTTGGTTTACCCGTTACCATGACCCTTGATTATATTTCAGGGCAAAGCTGGCGTGGCAAGGTGGATTATATTTACCCAACGTTAGATGCTAAAAACCGCACTTTACGCGTGCGTCTTCGTTTTAATAATCAAGATCACCAACTAAAACCTAATATGTTTGCCCAAGTCAGTATCCAAGTTAAGGCCGCACAAGAGCAGCTTATCGTGCCAAAAGAAGCGGTGATCCGTACGGGTTCGCAAGACCGTGTTGTCGTTGCTTTAGGGGAGGGGCGCTTTAAGTCAGTGGCGGTAGCGTTAGGACGTAGTGATAACAATGACACTGTTATTTTATCAGGCCTGAAAGAGGGCGATAAAGTGGTGACTTCTGCACAGTTTTTATTGGATTCAGAGTCAAGTAAAAGTTCTGACTTTAAGCGAATGCAGACGCCTATTGAAGCAGCTCGTGTCTGGGGTAAAGGCGTGGTTAATAATGTAATGAAACACCACCGAATGGTGAATATAAGCCATGAGCCAATGGATGAACTTGGCTGGCCGAGTATGACAATGGACTTTACCCTCGCTGAGGGTATGGATATGCAAGCATTAAAGGCGGGTCAAACATTACACTTTGAATTGACCAAAGCAGCTGAGGGAAACTACTTAATCAGTGGTATTCATATTATGGATGCAACGCATGTGATGAGTGATGCTGATAATATGGCAACGGTCACTGGCACGATAAACAGAATCGATAAACTCGCAGGCGTTGCTAATATTAGCCGCGGTCCGATTGAAAAATGGAATCGAGGCCCTGCAACCATGGATTTTAAATTTGCTAAAGATCTTGATTTAGCTGGCCTAAATGCTGAACAAACAATGACATTTACGTTTAGTGTGCAAGAAGGTGAGTTTGTCATTAATGACATTGCTGTAGAGTCAATCAAGCAATTGCACAGCGGGCATTAGGAGGCTTTATGATAGCAGCAGTTATTCGTTGGTCCGTGACTAACCGGTTTTTTGTCTTATTACTCACAGCAATCTTAATAGGTGCTGGTGTATTTGCAGTAAAAAACACCCCCGTTGATGCCTTGCCAGATTTATCCGATGTGCAGGTTATTGTCAAAACATCGTACCCAGGCCAAGCACCGCAGGTGGTGCAAGATCAGGTCACTTTTCCGCTCACCACGGCGATGCTGTCAGTGCCCGGAGCACAAACAGTGCGAGGCTTCTCATTTTTTGGTGACTCTTACGTGTATGTCATTTTTGATGAAGATACTGATCTTTACTGGGCGCGTAGCCGAGTGCAAGAGTATTTAAGCCAAGTGGCTAGTCGCTTACCGGATACCGCAACTGCGGAACTGGGTCCAGATGCCACCGGGGTTGGTTGGGTTTATTTATACGCGCTGGTGGATAAAACCAACCAGCACGACATTAGCCAATTACGTAGCCTGCAAGATTGGTTTTTAAAGTTTGAATTGCAAACCGTTCCAGGGGTGTCAGAAGTGGCCTCGGTGGGCGGTATGGTTAAGCAGTATCAAGTCAATGTAGAGCCAGATAAACTGCGGGCTTACGGTATTCCGCTAAGTTTAATACAAACGGCTATTAAGCAAGGCAACCGAGAAATGGGCGCCTCGGTAATCGAAATGGCTGAAGCTGAATACATGGTAACCAGCACGGGTTATATAAAAAGTGTGGTGGATTTAGAATCCATACCATTGGGCGTGAATGCTAATGGTACGCCCTTGCAATTACGTGATGTCGCTAATATTCAACTTGGTCCACAAATGCGCAGGGGTATTGCTGAACTCAATGGTGAAGGTGAAGTGGCTGGTGGCGTCGTTGTTATGCGCTTTGGTGAAAACGCGCAAAAGACCATAGAGCGGGTAAAAGCAAAACTTGAATCATTGAAAAAAGGCCTGCCAGATGGTGTTGAAATAGTGCCAGTGTATGACCGTTCTAATCTAATCAAAAATGCTGTGGATAACCTCACCGGCAAACTGGTCGAAGAGTTAGTCGTCGTCGCATTGATTTGTGTGGTGTTTTTGTTTCATGTGCGTTCATCCTTAGTCGCAATAATTACCCTGCCGCTGGGGATTTTAACGGCATTTATCATTATGTATTGGCAAGGCATTAATGCCAATATTATGTCGCTGGGTGGTATTGCGATTGCGATTGGTGCGATGACCGATGGCGCAATAGTGATGATTGAAAACATGCATAAGCACATGGAGAAAACCCCATTAACAGATGATAACCGATGGCAAATAGTTACAGACGCTGCAAGCGAAGTCGGCCCAGCCCTATTTTTTAGTTTGATGATTATTACCGTTAGTTTTTTACCTGTGTTTATTTTAGAAGCACAAGAAGGGCGGATGTTTGCCCCATTGGCGTACACTAAAACTTATGCCATGGCAGCCTCAGCCGGCCTCGCTATCACTTTAGTGCCCGTGTTAATGGGTTACTTTATTCGCGGTAAGGTGATTTCAGAACAGAAAAACCCGATTAACCGCTTACTCGTTAATACATATAAGCCACTACTTAACCAAGTCTTGCGTTTTCCTAAAATGACCTTAGTCCTTGCTGTTGTTGTGGCAATCATAGGTTTTTACCCGGTGAATAAAATTGGCAGTGAGTTTATTCCCCCGCTTGATGAAGGCGATTTAATGTACATGCCAACCACTTACCCGGGTGTGTCGATTGGTAAAGCACGCGAGATTTTACAGCAGACCGATAAGCTCATCGCAACAGTCCCCGAGGTACTCACGGTATTCGGTAAAGTCGGACGGGCTGAGACAGCCACCGATCCTGCGCCTCTAACGATGATTGAAACCTTTATTCAGCTCAAACCAAAAGATCAGTGGCGTGAAGGAATGACGTTAGATAAGTTAAAAAAAGAGCTTGATGGCTTAGTAAAGTTTCCAGGCCTCACTAATGCGTGGGTGATGCCAATCAAAACCCGTATTGATATGTTAGCAACGGGGATTAAGACGCCAGTAGGCATTAAAGTTGCTGGGCCAAATTTGGGAGAGATTCAAAAAATTGGCCAGCAGATTGAAGTGTTACTTAAAGGAGTGCCGGGTACCGCGTCTGTTTATTCTGAGCGGGTAGCGGGTGGACGTTATATCAAGGTGGATATTAACCGTGAAAAAGCGGCGCGTTATAGTTTGAATATTGCTGATGTACAGCAAGTGGTTTCAACGGCAATTGGTGGCATGAATGTCACGCAAACAGTCGAAGGGCAAGAGCGCTACCCGGTAAATTTACGCTATCCTCAGGACTATCGGGATTCGCCTGAGGGGCTTATGTTACTACCAATCGTTACCCCAACAGGGCAGCGAATAGCGCTTGCTGATGTGGCTGATGTATTCATTGAAGATGGCCCCGCAGGGATCAAAAGTGAAAATGCACGTTTGAACGGCTGGAGTTTTATTGATATCGATGGCATTGATATTGGCAGTTATGTAGACAATGCACGCGAAGTGTTAAACGAGCAATTAGTATTACCAGCAGGTTACTCAATAACATGGGCTGGGCAATATGAATATATGCAGCGCGCTAAAGATAAGCTTGCGTATGTATTGCCACTGACTTTAGCGATTATCATCGTGCTCCTATTTTTAAACTTTCGAAGCTTTGTAGAAGTCGCGATTATTATGCTTACTTTACCGCTTGCGATGATTGGTGGGGTATGGCTCATGTATTTAGAAGGCTTTAACTTTTCAGTCGCAGTGGGAGTGGGCTTTATCGCGTTAGCAGGGGTTGCCGTTGAAATAGGTGTGATTATGCTGGTGTATTTAAACCAAGCTTACCAAGAGAAGTGTGTGCATGCGCAACAAGCTGGCAACACGCTTAGCCTTGACCAACTTAAGCAAGCTATTGTTGAAGGTGCCGGTCTGCGAGTTCGCCCAGTGATGATGACAGTTGCCACTATTATCATCGGCTTATTACCCGTGTTATACGGTACAGGAACAGGCAGTGAAGTAATGAGCCGTATCGCTGCGCCTATGGTCGGAGGCATGTTCAGCGCTATTGTATTAACCTTATTGGTTTTACCTGCGGTGTATTTACTATGGCGAAAGCAGTCAATAAGCTAATGCAATCGCTCCATTACTTTGACAGGGGATGTGTAAGGTGTATTTTTAATCGACCTATATGTAGTACATCATCTGTTTTTATTGATCTTAAACTATCTATTTGTTTGGCAGGAACCCGCATTTAATCACGGCAAGGGTATGTAATTAACCTGATGATTTATTAAGATGATACGGGTAGTGTTTGCTACCCGTGTCACTTTAATCAACAAAAGTCGATTAAAAACCCGACTTTCTTTAAGTATTTTTGTTCCTGTTGTAAGTCAGCTAATAGCAATGTTTGTTCGCTTAACCACCCTACAGGGAATTGTAATAGCATACTATTACCCTTTACAGTTACCGCCAGATCTTGGTGTTGATCACTCAGACGCTTCTGATTTAATAATACCGCTAACCTGAGTAATACAATGAGCTGTAAAATCTGAAAATGGGGTAGCGAAAGAAGTTGAGGGAATGCTTCTAAGCGAATTTTTTTACGATAAAAACGTATCAAACAACTCAGCAATGTTTGCTGTTGCTGTGTGAAGCCAGGCAGCTGGCTGTTTTCAACGACATAGGCACTGTGCTTATGCAGGCCTGATGAATTAATACTCAAGCCTATTTCATGCAATTGTGCAGCCCAAACGAGTAACTGATGATTATCTAGCGAGTCCAGTTGCCACTCTTTTTGCACTTGGATAAAAAGCCAATCAGCGGTGTTTGCGACTCGTCCAGCGTGCACTTTATCAATAGCATTTCTTTCACTTAAGTTAGCAATTGTATTAGTACGAATATCTTTGAGTGCCAACTTTTGCTGCATTTCATGAAGTAGCCCTTCTCGCAATGAGAAGTCACTGTAATCCATTTCGTCGATGTTAAATAACTTAAAAATAGCGATTAAAATAGCCAACCCGCCGCAAATACTGACTTGTCGCTCAGGACTTAATCCCGTGATAAGTAAGTTATCAATTGTTTTAGCAGCGATAAACTGCGTTTTTAGTTCAAGTAAGCGCTCTAGGGTAATGGTTTTTTGCTGTGGATCATTTGCAATGATCATTGCAAGAATCGACTTTATTGTTCCGGAAGTGCCTACCACAGCGTCCCAGCCAGCACCTATATAGCTGGCATAAATAACCTCAAGTTCTTGCTCTGCTCTGATTTGCGCTTTATTAAAGCGCTTGCCATTAATGATCCCATCAGCAAAAAACTGTTTACTATAACTAACACACCCCATATTACGGCTACTGAGCAATGAGTGCTTAAAGTGTTTACCGATAATGAGTTCAGTACTGCCACCACCAATATCGACAACTAAGCGGTTTTCATCATGATGGATATAATGCGCCACACCTTGATAAATTAAACGCGCCTCTTCTTGCCCAGATATAACATCAATATGATAAGGAAAAACCTTACTTGCTTGTGTTAAAAACGCATTAATGTTCTTGGCGCGCCTTAAAGTATACGTTGCGGCTATTTTTACATTACTCGCAGGGAAGTCCTGCAATGTAGTGGCGAACTGTTTTAATACGGCTAAAGCACGCTCGGTTGCAGCTTGGCTAAGTTGGTACTTATCATCCAGCCCATCAGCCAAATATACGCGCTGCTTCTCTTTGTGAAGAATCTGCAAAGAGCCATCCACTTCTCTTGCTACCACTAAGTGAAAACTGTTTGAGCCTAAATCAACGGCAGCAATCGAAGGATAATTATTCATTATGGTAATTGTGTTCCCATTTTTTTAAGAGGTCATGGATTGCTATTTGCGAGCGAATCTTTTTGCGATTCCCGCGTTTAACATAGAGATTTTTTTGTTCACTATCAATGATACGTGCTTTTGTACGGTCTTTAAATTGTAAGTCGATGATATCAATAATGAGCTGTTTCAGCTTTTCATCGTAAATGGGAACGCCCACTTCAACACGGTGATCTAAGTTTCGTGTCATCCAATCTGCTGATGAGATATATACTTTTTCCTCACCTTTAGTACCAAATATCATGACTCGTGGGTGCTCTAAAAAACGGTCGACAATGCTTATTACACGAATATTATCGCTAAAGTTTACAATGCCAGGCACTAAAGAGCACATACCACGTACGATAATCTTAATCTTGACCCCTTTGCGCGCAGCGAAATATAAATTATCAATCAGCTCTTTATCGACAAGGTTATTGACTTTAATAGATATTTTCCCTGATTTACCGCTCTCGACGTTTGTTACTTCTTGTAAAATCAATTTATTAAGGACTGTTCGCGCATTAACAGGCGAGATCATTAAGTGCTCAAAAACAAACGGTTTATAGCTGTTCTCTATAAATTTAAATACGCTGTCACTTTCATCACAAATGCCGCTATGCTTGGTAAATAAACTAAAGTCAGTGTAAATTTTAGCGGTTTTCTCGTGGAAATTACCGGTGCCTATGTGTGCATATTTTACAATTTGACCTTTTTCACGGCGGTGGATAATACATAGTTTACTGTGTACTTTTAATGCGGGGATACCAAAAATAACTTTAATGCCTGCAGCGCTTAATACCTTTGCCCATTTAATGTTATTTTCTTCATCAAAGCGTGCTTTTAACTCCACCATAACGGTGACTTTTTTTCCATTTTTTGCCGCATTAATCAGTGATGAAATTAACCGTGATTTACTGGCCACACGATAAATATTTACTTTTATTTGAGTCACTTTAGGGTCAAATGCAGCCTGGCGTACATACTCAAGTAAGTGGTTAAAAGTGTGGTAAGGGTAGTAAAGTAAAATATCCTGCTGAGTAATTGCGTCAAATACACTTGCATGGGTATTAAATGAGCTGCTTTGTAAAACGGGTAAATTTTTATTCTCTAGATATTGACGTCCTATATTAGGGAAGCCGATGAAGTCTCTAAAGTTACGGTAGCGTCCGCCCGGTATAAGGGCATCATGATGGGTGACCCCTAAACGCTTTTTCATCACTTTAAGCATCGACTCAGGCATGACTTGATCATATACCAGCCTAACAGGCTCGGCATACACTCGTTGCTTTAAGCCTTTGGACATTTTATCAAGAATGCCTTCTTCTAATTCGTCGTCTAAGTTGTACTCGGCGTCACGGGTGAGTTTGATAGAGTGACCTTGTATTTCATTAAAACTGAAAAAGTTACTAAATACATCGTTAATAAAAAACAAAATAATATCATCGAGTAATACAATTGTTTTGTGACGACGCGTTTTCTCCGGAGGTAAAATTACAAACCTAGGGACTCTATCGGTTGGTACTTCGAGCATTGCATAATGGCTTTTATCACTGAGCATTTCGACAAAAATGTAGGTCATTGTATCGTTGATGTGGTCAGAGTAATCTTTATTTTCATCCAGCATGATGGGAGAAATATGCTGGAGAACTTTGTCATGAAAAAAGGTCTTCAACCAATTGATGTGAAAATCACTAAGAGTTTCTGGGCGATCCACGTGAATGTTATGATCATTTAAGTCGCAGAGGATTTGCTGGTGAATGGCATTAAATTTTTTGGTTAATTGCAGAATTTTTTGCTGAATCTCAGCAAGTAATATCTCGTCTTCATCAAAATTAGTATCAGGTAATTTATTGAGTAGTATTCTACGCTTTACATCAGCAACGCGGACTCTAAAAAACTCATCTAAATTATTAGAAAAGATCCCTAAAAAGCGCATGCGTTCTATAATAGGGTTGCTCTCGTCAGCGGCTTCTTGCAATACACGGTCATTAAACGACAGCCAGCTTAATTCTGGGGCAAAATAAGTAATTGTTTGCGACACGTTTGAGCAAGCATTCATGATTCATTCCTTAAATAACGTCTCCTTAAAAGATAGTACAAAAAGATGACATTATCATGACAAACATGTCAATTTCATTACACATTTGTCATGGGAATTGAAGAGTGAAATGGGTAAGTTTATGCCGTTTCAATATCAACGATTAAATCTGCCGTGATTGCTTCAAGAGCATTAACAACTTCATCTTTGTTCATACCCGCAGGAAGTTCAATTGTTGCAACTGCACTAAAAATAGGCACCCCCCAATTTGGCGCGCTTTGCTGCTTAGAGTTTAAGTGGGTAATGCTGGCGCCTTTATGTCTAATGACACTGGCAAGCTCTTGCACTATGCCTGGGCGGTCATTACCGGTGATAACAAAATTAAGCGTTTCAGCTGGCATGTTTTCAACTGACTCGACGCCGTTTTCAATTTTAACTTCTAAATTAGGGAGTTCATCAAGTGCAACTTGTAACTCTTTAAGGTGCTCTTCAGGCACAGCCACTTCTAAAATTCCTGCAAAGTGGCCCGCTAAATGGCTCAAATTACTTGTTAACCAGTTTCCATGATGACTTAAAATGGCAGAAGAAATGTCTTCGACAAGGCCCGGGCGGTCTTGCCCTAAAATAGTGATAACTAATTGCTTCATGAGTAGGTTCCTAAAATTGCCGCTATGAAAAATGCACCGGCATGAAATAGTTGAATGATTATTATGTTTATAAAGCCACGTTGAGTATTGACTCAGTTAGTTATTTTGTCCAATTTTTGTTGGGTTTGGTTCCATATTGATACAAAGAATAAGTAAACTGCTTATGCTTAGTGTAGTTAACTCCATGTTTATTATGTAATATTGCTAAGTTGAATTTTTCTCATGTTAGCAGCAGCATGCTAATGTGTTGATTAATAATAGGCTTTGTCGCTGTCAATTTTAGGTAAAAGCTAATTAACCCTATTATGACGTCTGTAACATTACTGTCATCTTGGTGAAATATAATAGGTCAACGTTAAGTTTTAAAGGTGTTTCGATGACTTCCAATCCGAATAAACCGTCTTTCAATACGGATAGAAGCCGTCTATTTAAAGACCGGTTTGCCCAATACAGCATTACTGCTGGCGGTATAATGGTGTTAATAGCGCTGCTGTTGATATTTTTCTATTTGCTTTATGTAGTTCAACCTATTTTTGAATCAG
Source organism: Pseudoalteromonas sp. H105 (assembly GCF_001469215.1). Classification (GTDB taxonomy): domain Bacteria; phylum Pseudomonadota; class Gammaproteobacteria; order Enterobacterales; family Alteromonadaceae; genus Pseudoalteromonas. Next base: position 210,714 of record NZ_LOFH01000005.1, on the reverse strand, counting down.
CAGATGTGGAAACGCGTGATAGCTTTCCATTAACTAATGCTGAGCAAATTGCTGGCTTAGGTGTAGAAGAGCAAACTGAAGTTGCATTTTTACTTACCAAAGCAGGTGTTGTTGATTTCTACAGCGTAGAAAAGCAAACATTCGGCAAAAAACTAACGAGCCTACCAGTTAAACTCGATGCTAAGGTATCAAGCTTTGCGACCAGTGCACCTTTTCAAGGGCAATATGCCTATGGGTTGGAGAATGGTTCAGCAGTGATCGTTGTGCCAAAGTTTTTAGTTACTTTTCCAAACGACAAACGCAAACTCACACCACGTTTAGATTATCCGCTAGGTGAATTATCCTTGGCTGTCGATGATCAGGGGGCTGCTATTGCTCAGTTTGCATTTAGTCACTACGAAGAGAAAACGGCCATCGTGGCGCAGACAGTTGATAAACGCGTGATGTTTAGCAGCTTTATTGCGGAAGAGAACATGTTCACTGGTGAAATAGAGTGGCAAGTTGAGCGAACTGAGCTTGATGTTGAAGGCCGAATTGATCAATTACTCATGTCTCCAGATACAACCCGTACTTTTGTTCGCACGGCAAATCAAATTTATATCTACGACACACGTTTCCCAAGTGATGTTGAGTTAATTCAAGTTTTGGCCGCTAATGAAGAGAATGCAAACCTAGTTTCTGCAGAGCTTTTAGCTGGCGCGAACTCATTGATGTTGGCTAATGACAATGGTGAAGTATCTCAGTGGTTTGAAGTAAACACAGATGATGGACGTGAATATCAAAAAATTAGGGCTTTTGAAACAGCAAAACAGGACAAATTAGATATATTTACTGAGTTTTACCGCCGTACGTTTTTCACTACCAGTTCAAATGGTGAGTTAGGTTTGTACTACACCACCAGTGAAGCAAAACTTTGGCAAGGTAAAATAAGCGATGGAGCAATCGAAAATTTTGCAATTGCACCGCGTTCAAATGCAGCACTTATTTTAGCTGACAACAAATTAACAGTGGTCGATATTCATAACGAACACCCAGAGGTGACATGGTCAGCCTTATGGCAAGAGGTATGGTATGAAGGTTATCCAGAACCCGGATACATTTGGCAATCAACCTCTGCGAGTGATGACTTTGAATCGAAGTTTTCTTTAGTACCGATCTCGTTTGGTACAATTAAAGCGGCGATGTACGCCATGTTATTTGCTGTGCCAATTGCATTATCAGCGGCTGTATATACTGCGTACTTTATGTCGAGTGAGCTGCGTAAAGTGGTTAAGCCGACTGTCGAAATCATGGAAGCATTACCCACGGTAATTTTAGGGTTCTTAGCGGGTTTATGGCTTGCGCCATTAATCGAAGAGCACTTACCTGCCATCGTTGGTTTATTGATTATGCTTCCGGTGGGGATTATTGCAACAGCGTATGGTTGGACAAAATTGCCAGCAGGTATTCGTCATCGTATTCCTGAAGGGTCACATTCAATTTTACTTATTCCGGTAGTGCTATTAATCGGCTGGTTAGCGTTTGCAATGAGCGGCGCAATAGAATTGTGGATGTTTGATGGTAATGTTCGTCAATACCTAACGAATGAGTTAGGAATGACATTTGACCAACGTAACTCATTAGTTGTCGGTATTGCGATGGGCTTTGCTGTTATACCGACTATCTTCTCTATCGCAGAAGATGCGGTATTCAGTGTTCCTAAGCACCTTTCAAATGGGTCACTTGCCTTAGGCGCAACACAATGGCAGACATTGGTTAGCGTTGTGCTTTTAACCGCCAGCCCAGGTATTTTCTCTGCGGTGATGATGGGATTAGGTCGCGCAGTGGGGGAAACCATGATTGTGCTTATGGCAACAGGTAACACACCGATTATGGATTGGAGTATTTTCCAAGGTATGCGTACGCTAGCGGCCAATATTGCAGTTGAAATGCCAGAATCTGAAGTGGGGAGTTCACATTATCGAATCCTCTTCTTAGCGGCATTTGTATTATTCATATTTACCTTTATTTTCAACACAGTGGCTGAGTTTGTTCGTCAGCAACTGCGTGATAAATACAGCTCAATGTAATTGGAGAAACACGACATGGTAAAGCAGTGGTTTAAGTCAGGTTCTCCTTGGATATGGATGACAGGTGGTGCAGTAAGTATCAGCTTGATATCTGTTCTTGGATTATTAGCAATGATTGCATGGAAAGGGTTAAGCTTTTTCTGGCCTTCACAGGTGGTGCAATTTGAGCTTGATGGCTCAGTAACAAAACAAACCGTGATTGGTGAAGTATATGACCGAGAAATGGTGCCAAAGTCACGTCTTGAAGCAATGGGCGTGGATTTATCAGGCTTTGAAAAAGAGCAATTAGAACGTTTACTTATTAAAACAGGTAACCGTGAATATGTAGATTTAGATTTCCGTTGGGTACTTGAAACGGATATAAAATCAAAGACGACTCCTGCGGATCTTGCAGTATTTGAACGTAGTAAAAATGGTAATTTTTACGGCTATATTGAAACAGTGATAAAAGACGGGCAAGTCATTACTGACAATAAAAAACAAGTACTGGAAGAATTGGTTGATCGCGCAGTGGATTTAAATGATCAAGCTGCCGATCTACAAGACGGTGACATCGGCCATATCAACTATGCGCTAGAACGTTTGCGTCTTCAGGAGAAGTCTTACTTATTAGATGATGCGCTGACTGATGAGCGAGTTGCAGAGCTTGCTCAACAACGTGCGGCGCTTAGAGCCGATTACTTGGTACTAGAAAAACAACTTTTTGCACTTCGTAACCAGGCAAAGCGCGATAAAGTAACCGTTAAAGACATGCGCGGGGAAAGTGTCACAATACCACTTTACCAAGTGCTCGATTTTTGGTTACCCAATGATATGGGCTTTTTTGCGAAACTAGGTCACTACTTTGTGCAATTGGGCAAGTTTATTTCAGATGACCCACGTGAAGCGAATACGGAAGGGGGGGTTTTCCCTGCTATATTTGGTACGGTATTTATGGTAATGCTAATGGCTGTTATTGTTACGCCATTTGGTGTCGTTGCGGCGATTTACTTACATGAATATGCAGCAAAGAATGCTGTGACAAAAATGATTCGTATCGCTGTTATTAACCTAGCGGGTGTTCCATCAATTGTATATGGTGTATTCGGCTTAGGCTTCTTTGTTTATGTGCTAGGCGGAAGCTTAGACCAACTATTCTACCCAGAAGCCGCGCCTAGCCCAGTATTTGGTACACCAGGTGTGATGTGGTCGGCATTGACACTGGCGATTCTTACATTGCCAGTTGTTATTGTATCGACAGAAGAGGGTTTATCACGTATTCCTAGTACTGTACGTCACGGTTCACTTGCATTAGGTGCTACGCAAGCAGAGACTTTATGGCGGATTATTGTGCCAATGGCTAGCCCTGCTATTATGACAGGATTAATATTAGCGGTTGCGCGAGCAGCGGGTGAGGTCGCCCCATTAATGCTAGTTGGTGTTGTTAAGATGGCGCCTACATTACCGCTTGATGGTAACTTCCCGTATTTTCACTTAGATAGAAAGTTTATGCACTTAGGCTTCCATATATACGATGTTGGCTTCCAAAGCCCGAATGTCGAAGCGGCTCGTCCGTTGGTTTATGCCACTGCATTCTTATTAGTATCAGTGATCATCACATTGAATATCACAGCAATCGGCATACGTAATCACTTACGTGAAAAATACAGATCGCTTGAGCATTAATTAGTAAAGGTAAAAAGACATGATTACAGTCGCTCCACAAGTAAACCAGTCAGGCACAAGCTTGAAATTGGATTTAGAGAATTTAGGTAAAGAGCAAACAGCACTCGAGATCAAAGATTTGGATCTTTACTATGGTGATAAACAAGCATTAAGCTCGGTTAATATGAAGATCCCTAAAGGTCAAGTAACCGCATTTATCGGGCCGTCAGGTTGTGGTAAATCGACGCTTTTGCGTTGTATTAACCGCATGAATGATTTAGTTGATATTTGCCGAATCGAAGGTGAAATATTACTTCATGGGCAAAATATATACGATAAAAGCGTTGATGTAGCCGCGCTTCGTCGTAATGTCGGTATGGTGTTTCAACGCCCAAACCCATTTCCTAAGTCAATTTATGAGAATGTGGTTTATGGCCTGCGCTTACAAGGTATTAAAGAAAAGCGTAAGCTAGATGAAGTGGTTGAGCAATCTCTTCGTGGTGCCGCATTATGGGATGAAGTAAAAGACAGATTGCATGACAGTGCGTTTGGTCTTTCCGGTGGTCAGCAACAGCGTTTAGTGATTGCGCGTTCAATTGCCATTGAACCTGAAGTATTGCTGTTGGATGAACCAACATCGGCGCTCGATCCAATTTCTACCCTAGTCATTGAAGAGCTCATCAATGATTTAAAAAACAAGTTTACCGTTGTCATTGTTACGCATAACATGCAACAGGCAGCGCGTGTATCAGATCAAACTGCATTTATGTACATGGGTGAGTTAATAGAGTATTCAGATACTAATACCCTATTTACTACGCCAAACAAAAAGAAAACTGAAGACTATATTACAGGTCGTTACGGTTAGACATTTGTGTTGGTATTTTGCAGCAATAAACGAATTTGATAAGAAGGTAAATAATGGAACACAATATTAATAAGCATATTTCAGGTCGCTTTAATCAAGAGCTTGAAAATGTACGTAACCATGTATTGAGCATGGGTGGTTTAGTTGAGCAACAATTAAACAGCGCGCTTGATGCGGTTAGTAACGGTGATGCAGAGCTTGCGCGTAAAGTGCGTGAAAACGATTACAAAGTGAATGCAATGGAAGTAAATATTGATGAAGAGTGCACCCGTATTATTGCACGACGTCAACCAGCTGCCAGTGATTTACGTTTGGTTATTGCAATAGCGAAGACGATTGCAGATTTAGAGCGCATCGGCGATGAAGCTGAACGTATTGCTAAAGTTGCATTAGATTCATTTACTAAAGACCAACAAGATTTATTAGTGAATATTGAAAATATGGGTCGTCAAGTGTCTAAAATGCTGCATGATGTTTTAGATGCATTTGCCCGTATGGACGTCCAGCGAGCGTTTGAAGTACATAAAGAAGACGCCAAAGTTGATCGCGAATATGAAGCAATTACCCGCCAAATAATGACCTACATGATGGAAGATCCACGTTCAATTCCAAAAATAATGGATTTAGTTTGGTCTGTGCGTTCATTAGAGCGCATTGGTGATAGATGCCAAAACATTGCTGAATACATAATCTATTTTGTTAATGGAAAAGATATTCGTCATACATCTCAAGAAGATATAGAAAAATCACTTTAACTTCTTAGCGATTTGTTTATTGTAAAAAAGCGGCTATTAGCCGCTTTTTGTTTTTATACTGTAACTAAAAATATGATCATGGAGCGGCTAAGTAATAAAAAGCGTTCACAAATGTTGCGAATGCTGTAAAATTCACGCCGCAAAGCATACTAATTTGATTAAGGGTCAGCTATGCCAACTAACGCGTTTTTAGGAGTGTTCGCAAAATCTCCTATCAAGCCAATGGAAGATCACATCAAAAAGGTACATCAAGCAAGTAAAGCCTTGATCCCTTTTTTCCACCACGTTTTTAAAGAAGAGTGGGCTCAAGCGGAAGAAATTCGCTTGGACATTCGCAATTTAGAACGTGAAGCCGACGACATGAAAAGAAATATACGTTTACAACTACCGCGTGGTTTATTTATGCCGGTAGAGCGTACAGATCTGCTTGAGCTCGTCACCCAGCAGGATAAAATTGCTAATAAAGCTAAAGACATTGCTGGTCGTGTAATTGGTCGCGAAATGACCATACCAAAAGAAATTCAAACTGATTTCTTAGCCTATGTAACACGTTGTGTTGATGCGACTAAACAAGCATCAAAAGCAATCAATGAGTTAGATGAGCTTTTAGAAACAGGGTTTAAAGGCCGCGAAGTGACCTTGGTAGAAAAAATGCTCGTTGAATTGGATGCAATAGAACAAGACACGGATGATATGCAAATCAAAATACGTCGCCAATTACGCGACGTAGAAGATGGACTAAACCCAGTCGATGTTATGTTTTTATACAAGATTATCGAATGGGTCGGCGAACTTGCTGATATAGCAGAGCGCGTAGGTTCACGTCTTGAGCTGATGTTGGCTCGTTAATTTACACTCAGTTCAATAACGAAAGATTAAGGTTACACAATGGATATCATTGCATCTTATGGCACGGTATTAATTTTAATTGCCGCTGCTGTCGGTTTTTTCATGGCTTATGGTATTGGTGCAAATGATGTTGCCAATGCGATGGGTACATCAGTTGGTTCAAAAGCGCTTACAATCAAACAAGCAATCTTAATTGCTATGGTGTTTGAGTTTGCAGGTGCTTATTTGGCCGGTGGTGAGGTAACATCAACAATCCGTAAAGGTATTATTGATTCAACGCCATTTATGGATATTCCTGAATTGATGGTTCTCGGTATGATCTCAGCATTGTTTGCTGCGGGAAGCTGGTTACTCATTGCCTCATTTTTGGGATGGCCAGTTTCAACAACTCACTCAATCATCGGTGCCATTATTGGTTTTGCGCTTGTTGCTGTGGGAAGTGAAGCCATTCAATGGGGTAAAGTAGCGGGTATCGTAGGGAGCTGGATTGTTACCCCTGCCATTTCAGGCTTTATCGCTTATCTTATTTTTATGAGTGCACAAAAACTCATTTTTGATACAGATGCGCCACTTAAAAATGCAAAACGTTTTGTGCCAATTTATATGGGCTTAGCCGGCTTTATTATGTCTTTAGTGACGATTAAAAAAGGTTTAAAGCACATTGGTATTAATTTAGGCGCGGTTGAAGGTTATGCCTTGGCCATTGCGATTGCTGTTGGAGTTGGCTTACTGGGTAAAGTCGCAATTTCTCGCTTGAAAATTGATCCACAAGCTGACAAGAAAATGCAATTCAACAATGTTGAAAAAGTGTTTGCTATCTTAATGGTATTAACAGCATGTTGTATGGCATTTGCGCATGGTTCAAATGACGTTGCAAACGCGATTGGTCCATTAGCTGCTGTTGTAAATATCGTTGAAAACAACGGCGAAATAGCCAAAAAAGCCGCGCTAGCATGGTGGATATTACCACTAGGTGGTATTGGTATTGTTGCTGGCCTTGCGTTCCTAGGTAAAAAAGTAATTAAAACAATTGGTGAAGGTATTACACATTTAACACCTAGCCGTGGTTTTGCTGCTGAACTTGCAGCGGCGTCTACCGTTGTTATTGCATCGGGAACAGGTTTGCCTATCTCAACGACACAGACTCTTGTTGGTGCAGTGTTAGGTGTAGGTATGGCGCGAGGCATCGCTGCACTTAACATGGGTGTAGTCAGAAACATTGTGGTTTCTTGGGTAATTACATTGCCAGTTGGTGCAGGTCTTGCTATTGTTATTTTCTACGTTTTAAGATTTGCATTCGGAGTCTAATTCCTGCGGATTTTAAGTAGCACAGACTTTTAGCTTGAAAAGATCTCAATGCCCTCGGTATTGGGGTCTTTTTATTTGTAGGTAACAAAAGTAATGACGAATCTTCCCAGTATTAAGCAGCTGCAGTATTTACTCGCTGTGCATCAGCATCAACATTTTGGCCGTGCAGCCAGTGCGTGTTTTATCGGCCAATCGACATTGAGTAGTGCCATACAAACGCTTGAAGAAACCTTGGGTTGTCAGCTCATAGAACGTGAAAATCGTAGTTTAATGTTTACTGCGGTTGGTGAAGAAGTTGTTGAACGTGCTCGAAAAATAATCGATGATACTTTGAGTGTTAAAGAGTTAACTAAAAGTCACCTCAACCCGTTGAGTGGCAAGTTGACCTTGGGTGTTATACCAACAATCGCAAGCTTTATCGCAGCCCCTCTTTATCATTTTTGTCAGCAGCAATTTATTGATCTCGAACTGGTGCTTGTAGAAGATACCAGTGATAACCTGCTAGATAAGCTGGAACACGGGCATATAGATTTAGCGCTATTAGCATTGCCGTATGAGACAGATAAGTTTCATACGCAAGTATTAGCACAAGATCATTTCAGTTTAGTTCACCATGCTGATTATAAGCCAGCAGCAGGGATTGAGGATTTTAATCTACTCCCCGATGCTAGTGTATTCTTGCTTGAACGTGAGCACTGTATGACAGGGCACGCACTCAGTGCGTGTCATCTTAATCGTTCAAGCTGTATTAATCCGTTTGAAGCTGCCAGCTTACATACATTATTAAGTATGGTTGAGTATCAGCTCGGGGTGACATTCTTACCTCAAATGGCACTAAATGCAGGGATACTAGCCAATAAAAACATGCTTGCAACACCTTCAAATGGTGATGCATATCGTGACATAGGCATTTTATGGCGTAAAACAACGGGGCGAATTCGCGACTTTAGAATCTTTAGCCAAGCGCTTAAGGATTTTCTAGCGAAGCAATGCCAAGTTTAATATTATAAAGCAGTAAGTTATGAATAAAGCGCAATTTAATTGCGCTTTTTTTTGGTGTTTTCAAACTATTCACCTCACTCCCTCGACTAACATAATACGTAAATAAACTAAAAACTGAGAATCGTGTTTTTCCAATCGCAAGAAACCTTAATTAAAAAAGCGCAGCAGGGTAATAAGCGAGCTTGGATAAAGCTCGTTAAGCAGCATGAGGACCTCGTTTATAATTATTGCTTGAGAATGCTAAGCAACCCCGATGATGCAATGGATTTAATGCAGGAAGTGTTTATTTCTGTTTATAAAAGTTTGCCTAACTTTCGCGGTGACGCCAGTTTTAATACGTGGGTATTTCAAATAGTGCATCGTCGTGGGGTTGAGTTTTATCGTCGTCGGCATGTTTATCAGTCACTCGATGATACCCCTGAGCAAACTTGCAAACACGGTGAGCTTGAGCACAATCAAATCGTGCAACTAGAGCATAATCAACTCAAAGTAATGATGAATAATTTACCGTGGGAGCAACGATTGGTAGTGGAACTAAAGTTTTTTCAACATTGTACGTTTGAGGAAATTGCACTGCAGTTAGATATATCGACAAATACAGCTAAGTCACGCTTATACAGTGCATTAGGTAAGTTAAAAGTTCATTTGGAGGCCGTTGATGGCTAATTTAGACGCGCTTTTCGAGCAATGGTTAGAGGGTAAGCCACTCACAGACGAGGCGCTTAAGCAATTAAAAACGAGTGCACAATACAGCGCAATGTTAGCACAAGCACAGCGATGGCAAGTACAAAGCACTGATTATAAACAGCAACCAGTGCCTGATTGGGACCGGACATCCACTTTAGGTGCAAATGCAAAGCACAGAAGTCAAGGTAATACGGCTACGTGGGCTGTTGCAGCCTCTATTATAGTTTGCACTTTGGTGTATTTAGTCCCTAATAAAAAAGCAGAAACTGAGTTGTCAGCGCAATTGATAAAGCAAACAAAGTTATTGGAATCCCAGCAAAAGCAAATAGACCAGCTACAAATTATTATTACGGCACAAAATGAGCTACAACAACAGCATATGTATCAATTAACGAAGGAAGCAATAGCGACAGGACGAGTCGAGCGACAAGAAGATATTAATAGTTTAATTAATTATATAAAAACTCAACGAGCCCAAGATCACGCATACCTGCGTATGCAGTTAAATGATATAGCCGAACAAGTTCAAGTGCAGCCTATGGCTGCTATCGCGAAAAATTAGGAGTTAACTATGAACACAAAGATAATGTATAGCGTTATTGCCATTGTAGCTGGGTGCGCAAGTGATCAGTCATTGGCGAAAGCACCAGAGGAACTGAGTGCGATTGTCCGTGAAGTGAGCATAATGGAAAACATACTTAGCACAGCGTTAAAGCAAGATACCGATAACAAAGTACGCGCTATAAACGCAAACTATTTTGCTAAACAAGGCGTTGTGTTTGAATTAGACATTACAGCAGGTAACCGCTGGCACGCTATTTTTAGTGGTGCCCCAGAAGCACCTTTACCTCCTATGCCTGACATTGATTTCTCGGATGTAAATATCGAATTCTTAAGTGATCAGGTTGAGATTATCAGTGAGCATGCCGTAGAGTCTTCGCGAGATGCGTATCACCATGCCATGGAGGTAATGCGTGAAGGGGCAGAAAAGGTACGCGATATCGCAGAGCAAGAGCGTGATGTAAGTCGTGAGATACGGGATTTAGAACGCGAGAAACGAGATTTAGAGTTCGCGACACGCCATGACAATAGCGCTGAGGTAAAAGAGTTAGTGTCGCGTAAAAATAGCTTAGAAAAAGAGATTAAAGCACTCGAAAAGCAACAAACTAAACTGACAAAAGAGCAAAAAAAGGCGCGCCAAGCAATAAGCGCTAAACACGCGCAGCGCGAGAAACAAAAAGTTGCGGAGCAAGAACAGTTACTCGAAAAAATCAGCCAAAGTATTAGTTTAACGCTGTGTGATTATGGTAGTGGGCTGCGTAGCCTGCCAAATGATGAATATGTCAGCTTTGTACTCGATGGTTTAGGGCAAAAAGATAAAAATTTAATCAAAATCTTTAATAAAGGCGATATCAAAAAGTGTGTCATTGGCGAAACGAAAGCCAGTGAGTTGGCACTTAAAGCAATCAGTTACCAATTTTAGTAAATCTATCATGTCTTGTGATTAAGAGCAGCCACTTATAATGGCTGCTTTTGATTATGACCTTCAAACTCAAACTGTTTGTTAAATGGGGTAATGTCAGGGAGAAACAATAAATAGACCCAAACAACCAAATTAAAATAAGGAACGAGACCTAAGCAGGCAAACGTAGTTTTGGGGTAACCTTTTTTAGTCGCGTATTTGTAACATTGGTACGCGATACCTAAGTTCACTAGTAGTATTAACACGATCAATTGCATCATAACTTAGCTCCTTAACCGACAAAACCTATTAAAATAATATGTTACTCTAAAGCGGTATGTTCTTGTCAATTTGTGATGTCACGTTTATTTTTGTTTGTATGTAAATAAACATGACATTTAACAACGTCGAGTACAAAGTATAGAAGAGTTATTGAGAGATGAAAGTAAAAAAAGTGTTAAAAGTGTATTAAATTGTTACGCTGACACTTAGGTTATTGTTCGTAAAAAGTTTTGTTCTGAGATATTTTTTTAAGCTCTGCATTGATCATTTCAACAGGTAATGGACGGGCGATAAAGTAGCCTTGGCCATAATCTACACCTATATCTTTAAGGGCTAAGAAAATATCTTTATTTTCAACATACTCAGCAACAGAGCGTTTGTCTAAAGATCGACTGATATCATTTATTGCTTTGACTAACGCTAAATCAATCGGATCGTTGAGCATATCCCGTACAAATGAACCATCAATTTTTACATGTTGAGCAGGTAATTGTTTTAGGTAATTAAACGTGCTGAACCCTGTGCCAAAATCATCAATAGAAAAGTGGCAACCAAGACGGTTGAGTTTTTCAATCATCGCGCGAGTTGCTGCTAGGTTATTAATACTCGCAGACTCCGTGATTTCGAAAATCACCCGGGTGGGTGATAAATCATAGTCTTTAAGTGTTGACTCTATATGAGGTAATAAACGCTCATCTAAAAATGATTGCGCAGATAAGTTAATTGCTACTTGAGTAAGCTCAGGGTGCTTCGCAATGGCTGCAATCGCATTACGGATCACACACTGATCCATTAAGTATGTATCATTAAGAAGCTCAAGTGATGGAATAAAGTGGTTTGGATAAACCAGCTCACCATCTAGTTTCAAGCGCAACAGCGCTTCAAAATAGGCTATGTTACCTTTTTTGAAATCCCAAATAGGTTGGTAATGCAGCTCTATTTGGTCTTGTTGCAAGGCTTGGCGTATGCTGTGCCCCCACTCAAGGCCCGCTTGCAGGGTATTGTGATTAGCATCTTCTTTTGAATAACAATGAACTAAATTTCTACCTAAACTCTTAGCGACGTATAGCGCAATATCAGCTTGTTTCAAACACTCACTCGGATCGTTATTTGCTGCTGTAATTTGTGTTAAACCAATGGAACAACTGATTGAGTAAATTTGTTCTTCAGACTTAAATTGATGGCCATCAATCGCCATACAAATGCTTTCAGCAACTAAATGCGCATCTAATAGGTTCATGTTTTTCAAAATAACAGCAAATTCATCACCGCCAATTCGGCAAATTAAATGTTCATCACTGATATTCGCCGTGAATAGCTGCGCAACTTCCTTGAGTACGATGTCGCCTTGTTGGTGACCCTTGCTATCGTTAATTATTTTAAAATGATCCAAATCTATATAGATTAGTGCATGTTCGGTTTGATCAAACGTGTATTCAGGCTGACAAATTAGGTTGAGCTGCTGGTCAAAATAATAGCGGTTGTGAAGACCCGTTAATGTATCGTGAAGGGCTAAATGGCGTAACTGCAGTTCAGCTTGTTTTCGTTCGTGAATGTTGTCTATTGTGGCTGTTATACTGGCTGCATTACTGCTATTTTTTATCAGTTGCAAGCGACACTCAACCCAAATAGCACGCCCTTCCTTATGGCGGATCTGAATTTCTACTTTTTGCTGTTCTTTGCCTTCATTTAAAATTTTACTAATGGTGCCAAGCAGTTTTACTTTGCATTCTTCTTCACAAAAATCAGTTAATGACTTTGTTAACGTGTGTTTAATCCCAAAACCAGACAGTGACTCCCAAGCAGGGTTAATAAACCGTATTAAGCCTTGTTGATCAAATTCAAGCACAACGGTATTTAGATGCAGCAATATGCGCTGATGGGCAGAAAAAAGATCTTTGTAGCGGCTTTGACTTTGGCTCAATTGCTCCACTTTTTGGGCGAATTCAGCATAACTCACCATAAAGTCTTCGCGCCGTGCAGCATGATCACACACCTTGCTTAAAAATGACGGTTTGTAAGGTGTACGTATGAAATCAGTTACACCGGACAGCAACAATTGCTCAGCGTAATCGGCATCACGCGTATCTATGATTGTTACAATGGCTTGCTTAGGATTGTGCTGCAGCATTTCTTCAACAAGCTGGCTTGCGGCGACGGCATTGGCTGATGTTGCATCCAATAATACAATCGAAAACGTTTGCTGTAGATAAATAGCCAAGGCTTGCTTATTTGTTGTCGTACGGGTACATGCAAAATTTAGCGCCAATGTTTCTTCAATTTCAGCGGCTTTATTATCGTCAAGTTCAATGAGTAAAAGGTTTAAACGACTGCTTTTTTCTAAATGCGTTGATAAGACGTTAGCTAGAACTTGAGGTAACATATCTTGACGCTCAAATGGCAATACAGCATCAATCCCATAACTACGTGCCGTGGTTTCAGCGATTCTTTCACAATAGATAGGGGGGGTGAGGACGATAGGTGTATTTTTTGGCGTTTTTAACAGCCCTGAGCGAATCATTCGAGAGAAACGCCAGCCGTCTATTTTTCCTACATCTAAGCCGGTAATAATAATATCAACTGCCTGACTTTTCAGCAGCTCTAATGCGTGCTGAGTGTCTTCTACTTCAATGAAAGTAAACACATTTAGTTTGTTTAGAGTTGACCTAATAGTCTGCCGTTCAGCCATACTGGCGTTTAATATCAGCAACTGGAGCTGCTTAGCCATGACGTCACTACCTCTTAATTCAACCTATGTTAATTCAGTGGATTAGGATAATGCCATTTGTCTTGAACCACAAGAAAACATTGTTGCGTTTTTAAACTTAGTTGAGCAATGCGTTTGATAGGGTTAAACTTGGCGCGAATTTTTTGATCTGGATGTATATGTTATGCGCGTAGCAGACTTTAGTTTTGACTTACCTGATGAACTTATTGCTCGTTTTCCCAAAGAGGATAGAACGAGTAGCCGTTTACTAACTTTAGATGGCCCAACAGGGGCGTTAGAACACAAAGTATTTAGTGATATTCTAGCATTAGTCAATGAAAACGACTTGCTTGTATTTAACAACACCAAAGTCATTCCTGCTCGTATGTACGGGCAAAAAGAGTCCGGTGGTAAAGTTGAAGTGCTTGTTGAGCGAGTATTAGACGAACACAGAGTGTTGGCCCATGTGCGTGCGAGCAAATCGCCCAAAGAAGGCTCAGTGATTACACTGGAAGGTAAAGCGAAAGCAACCATGGTAGGTCGCCATGGTGAGTTGTTTGAGCTTAAATTTAACGACAGCGAAAATGTACTCGAGGTCCTTAACGATATTGGGCACATGCCTTTACCTCCGTATATAGACCGTCCAGACACAGAAGATGATCGTAAACGTTACCAAACAGTCTATGGCGAAAAGCCAGGGGCTGTCGCTGCGCCAACGGCTGGTTTGCATTTTGATGATAAGCTAATGGCTGCGTTAAAAGATAAAGGTGTCAACATGGCGTTTGTTACATTACACGTAGGCGCGGGGACGTTCCAGCCTGTGCGTGTTGACTCTGTTGATGACCATATTATGCACTCAGAATATATTGAAGTACCTGATGAGGTTGTTGCTGCGGTTGCCAAAACCAAAGCTAATGGGGGCCGGGTTATCGCCATCGGTACGACGTCGGTTCGTTCACTTGAGTCAGCCGCTAAAATTCATGGTGGTAAGCTCGATACTTACTTTGGTGATACCGATATTTTTATTTATCCTGGTTATCAATTTAACGTTGTCGACGCGATGGTTACTAATTTTCACCTATCTGAATCGACCTTAATTATGTTAGTAAGCGCTTTTTCAGGGCAAGAAAATATTATGTCTGCCTATCATACGGCCATCGAACAAAGATATCGCTTTTTTAGTTACGGTGATGCGATGTTTTTAACTCGTAAATAACGGGTAACTTAATGTGTTGAAAGCCCAGCTGCATGTTGGGCTTTTTTGATTTGAGTATTCGCTCTTTTAATTCTCACTTTTAGCCCAATTAATAGTATTGCGCTAACAAAAAGGTTAGAATCGAGCGGTTAAATTATAGCTTGTTGGTATTATTTACCGGCATCAGTAGTTGGACTGTTTTTCCGACATTGAGGACAATATGAAATTTGAATTAGACCGTACTGACGGTAAAGCGCGCCGCGGCCGCTTGATTTTTGACCGTGGTGTTGTAGAGACACCTGCATTTATGCCTGTTGGTACTTACGGTACTGTTAAAGGTATGACGCCTGATGAAGTAAAAGACACGGGCGCACAAATTTGCTTAGGAAATACCTTTCATCTTATGCTTCGCCCAGGTACTGAAATCATCAAACAACATGGTGATTTACATGATTTTATGAACTGGGATCGTCCTATCCTAACTGATTCAGGCGGTTTCCAAGTATTTAGCCTTGGCGCAATGCGAAAAATCTCTGAAGAAGGTGTTTTATTTAGCTCGCCAGTAAATGGTGAGAAAATTATGCTTTCGCCAGAAAAAGCAATGCAAGTGCAGCGTGATTTGGGCTCAGATATCGTGATGATTTTTGATGAGTGTACGCCGTACCCAGCAACAGAAAAAGAAGCAAAAGACTCAATGGAATTATCATTGCGTTGGGCTAAACGTTCTAAAGAAGGGCATGGCGATAACCCATCAGCCTTATTTGGTATTATCCAAGGCGGTATGTACCCTGAACTTCGCGCTCAATCACAAGCTGGTTTGGAAGAAATCGGTTTTGATGGATACGCACTGGGTGGTTTATCAGTCGGTGAGCCTAAAAATGAGATGATCAATATTCTTGATCATTGCGCTTACAAAATGCCTGAAAACAAACCACGTTATTTAATGGGTGTCGGTAAGCCTGAAGATTTAGTCGAAGCAGTACGCCGTGGCATTGATATGTTTGATTGTGTAATGCCAACCCGTAATGCGCGTAACGGTCATTTATTTATTACCGGCGGCATTGTTAAAATTCGTAACGCTGTACATAAAACAGACACTGGTCCATTGGATCCTGAGTGTGATTGTCACACATGTAAAAATTACTCGCGCGCATACTTGCATCACCTTGATAAGTGTAATGAAATTTTAGGTGCACGGCTAAACACAATTCATAACTTACGTTACTATCAACGTGTTATGGAAGGCTTACGTAACGCCATCAGCGAAGGTAAGCTTGATGAGTTTGTAAATGATTTTTATGCACGTCGAGGCCAAGAAGTGCCTGAGCTTGCTGATATCGAACATTAAGAAATTAAATTTTATAAAAATTAAAGAGGAAGTGTTATGAGTTTATTTATTTCAAACGCCCACGCAAGTGCGGCAGGTGCAGCGCCAGCAGGCGGTGGTTATGAAATGCTGATCATGTTAGCTATTTTTGGTCTTGTGTTTTACTTTTTGATCTACCGCCCACAAGCTAAGCGCGTTAAAGAGCATAAAAGCTTGATGAGCGCGATGGCAAAAGGCGACGAAGTACTCACTCAAGGTGGTTTAGTGGGTAAAATCGCTAAGATTGCTGAAGATAAAGATTTCATCGTTATTTCATTAAACGATCAAGCAGAAGTAACTGTGCAGAAATCTGCTGTTTCTGCCGTGTTGCCTAAAGGCACAATGAAGTCGCTATAATTATAAAAATAAGGACAGACACGTGTTAAACAAGTTTCCATTATGGAAGTATTTACTTGTTATCGCTGTGTTAGCAATGGGCCTTTTATATGCATCACCAAACTTGTATGGCCGTGATCCGGCCATACAAGTTTCTGGCGCAAAAGGTGCTGATGTTGAACTCAGTGTATTAGATACAGTAAATGGCATCCTCAAAGACAATAACGTTACCGTTAAATCTAGCAAACTTGAAAGTGGACAAATTTTAGTTCGCTTCAAAAATGTAGAAGAACAACTCAAAGCGCAAGATTTACTGCGTAACGCACTTAGCGAAGATTTCATCTCAGCCATTAATATGGCCCCGGCGCAACCTCATTGGCTTAAAAGCCTTGGTGGTAATCCAATGAAATTGGGCTTGGATTTAAGTGGCGGTGTTCACTTTACGATGGAAATCGACATGGTAACAGCCGTTGATAACGCGCTGGAACAAATGGAACAAGACTACAAAAGTGACCTACGTGGTGAAAAGTTACGTTATCGCTCTATCCGCCGAGTGGCAAACAGTGAACGACTGCGCGTAGAGATGCGCAGCGAAGAAGACAGAGACGCTGCTGAGCGTTTCTTACAATCTCGCTACCCACTTCACACGTACATCAATGATAGCTCAAACGAAAACGCTTTTTATGCCAATCTAAGTGATTTAAAGCTAAAAGAAATTCGTGATTATGCAATCAAACAAAATGAAACGATTATTCGTAACCGTATCAATCAGATTGGTGTTGCAGAGCCAAATGTTCAACGTCAAGGCGCTGAGCGTATTATTGTACAGCTTCCAGGTGTTCAAGATACAGCGCGTGCTAAAGAAATTTTAGGGGCAACTGCCACGCTTGAGTTTCGTGAAGTAGACGAAAACGCAGACGTGTCAGCGGCAGCGCAAGGGCGTATTCCGCCAGGCACTGAAATGATTATGAGCCGTGACGGCTACCCTGTAGTGCTTAAAAAACGCATTATTCTTGAAGGTAGCCACATTACTGGTGCGCAATCAGGTGCTGATGAATATCAACGTCCACAAGTAAGTATTACCCTTGATAGCAAAGGTGGCGCTAAAATGAATGCGTTTACCAAGCGTGCAATCGGTAAGCGTATGGCTACGGTATTTATTGAATATAAGCCATCAGGTAAAAAAGATGCCAACGGTAAAGCGCTTCCGCCGATTAAAGTGGAAGAGGTCATCAACGTTGCGACAATTCAGGCGCGTTTAGACCGTTCATTCCGTATCACCGGTATTGATAACCCAGCAGAAGCGCATAACTTAAGTTTACTTCTGCGCGCAGGTGCTCTTGTAGCGCCAATCCAAATCGTTGAAGAGCGAACGGTAGGACCAAGTTTAGGCCAAGAAAATATTGAAGCAGGTATGACTGCGGTTGCACTAGGCTTCTTGTTTGTTCTTGTGTTTATGTTGATCTATTACAAAGGCTTTGGCTTAGTTGCGAATATCGCATTGGCGGCTAACTTAGTGCTGATCATTGGCGTTATGTCATTGATCCCAGGTGCAACGTTAACACTGCCAGGTATTGCAGGTATTGTATTAACGGTTGGTATGGCGGTTGATGCCAATGTACTAATATTTGAGCGTATTCGTGAAGAACTGGCTGATGGCCGTAGCCCTCAACAAGCTGTTCATCATGGGTATGACAGTGCATTTAGTACTATATTTGATGCGAATATCACCACGCTAATTGCAGCGATTATCTTGTTTGCTGTAGGTACTGGTCCAATAGCTGGTTTTGCCGTTACATTAGCAATAGGTATTCTTACTTCAATGTTTACAGCAATAGTGGGTACACGTGCCGTGATCAACTTATTTATCGGCGGTAAACGTGTCGATAAGCTGTCAATATAAGGAGCCATAATGCAAATTTTAAAATTAGGCGGAAGAACATTAAAGTTCATGTCGTTGCGCAAAGTTGCAATGGGTATCTCAACACTACTTATTTTGGCTTCACTTGCGTCTATCTTTGTCAAAGGCTTGAACTTTGGCCTTGATTTCACAGGTGGTACAGCAGTCGAAGTTGGTTTTTCGCAGCCAGCGGATTTAAAAAAGGTGCGCTCAGTATTAGCTGAAAATGGCTTTGCTGATGCATCGGTGCAATTATTTGGCTCCAGCCAAGAAATCTTAGTCCGTTTAGCCCCACGCGGTGACGACGTAAAAGCTGAGGTCATTGGTAACCAAGTAATCGAGGCGTTAAAAACTGCTGATGATAGTGTTGAAATGCGTCGTATCGAGTTTGTAGGCCCAAGTGTTGGTGAAGATTTAAAAGAGCAGGGTGGCCTTGCCATGCTAACTGCACTGATTTGTATCTTGATCTATGTTGCGTTTCGCTTTGAGTGGCGCTTTGCATTAGGCGCAGTTGCAGCACTTATGCATGACGTGATTATTACGCTAGGATTGTTCTCAGTGCTTGGCTTGGAGTTTGATTTAACCATTCTTGCCGCGATACTTGCAGTAATAGGTTACTCACTTAACGATACTATTGTTGTATCTGACCGTATTCGTGAGAACTTCCGTAAAGTTCGTATCGACGACACCATTGAAATCATTGATATTTCACTTACACAAACCCTTAACCGTACTTTAGTGACTTCAATTACCACAATCCTGGTATTGATTTCATTGTTCGTATGGGGTGGTCAAACAATTCATGGCTTTGCCACTGCATTATTGTTTGGTGTGTTTATTGGTACTTATTCTTCAGTTTATGTTGCTAGTGCTGTTGCCATTGCAATGGGTGTAAGCAAAGAAGATTTAATTCCAGAAGTGATTGAAAAAGAAGGGGCAGACCTAGACCCAATGCCATAGGTTTAGATTTGCACTTATATAAAAGCCGCTTACTTAAGCGGCTTTTATTGTTGTTACGGATTGTGTTGATTTATGTTTAAGTTGTTTGTATTCGTGTGCTCGGTTTTTATATTAACGGCTTGCGATAAGCCCCAGCCAGAGCCGCAAGTAAAAACTGAAGCTAAAAAGCGACTCCCTTCAGAGGCTTTTCATGCCCAAGCTTCTCATCTTCTTAATGCGATTAATATGGGCCAAGGCCTTGCTAGTTTAACGAAAGAATCTACTGCGCTTGTTGAAGTGTCAAATGCGCTATTAGATCAGTTTATGCAGCAGCACCCCCAATGCACAAATTACTTAACTGCGCTAAACGCGGCATTGGCAGAATTAACTTCTCCTGCACTTGAAAAAATAACAAGTAAACAACTGTCGAATTTAACACTCCCCAAATTTAATGACCCAATTTGTTACCATGCAAAAGCGGTATTAGTTCACGCTGTGACTATTCAGGTGCTTAGTATTAAAGCAGATAAAAACGAGCTGGTATTATTGGTGCCTAAACATGAGATAATTTCAGCTTTAGCGCATTATGATCAGGTTAAAAAGAGCCTTAGCCAAAAGCCGTAAAGTTGACATAAAATTGTCATACATTATTGCTACTTTATGTGCCTCTTGATAATTAGTATTGGCTTGGTGATAGGTGAGTGAGCAGCAGCGTTCTTTAGAAAATATATTGCATAACAGTGATATAACAACTTTGTTTCAACCTATTTTCGATATTTCTGGTAAACAGATATTAGGTTACGAAGCATTGAGCCGAGGCCCCGCAGGCAGCTTACTTGAGATGCCAAGCGAATTGTTTAGTACCGCTGTTAATTACGAGAAAATATCTGAGTTGGAATTATTGTGCCGCTCAACAGCCATAGAAAGCTTTGTAAAACTAGGCTTGAAGGGCAAACTGTTTTTGAATGTCAGCCCCAAAACGCTACTTGACCCCTGCCATCCAAAAGGCGAAACCCTTCACCTAATTGAAAAATTTGGACTCGCTGCCAGTCGCGTTGTGATAGAAGTAACAGAACAAGAAAAAGTAGATGATGGCTTCTTGCTCCTCAAAACCATTGCGCATTACCGTAAACTGGGCTTCTCAATTGCAATTGATGACCTTGGTGCTGGTTACTCTGGTTTAAAACAGTGGTCAGAATTATGTCCTGATTTTGTAAAAATCGATCGCTATTTTATTGATCATTGTGACCAAAGCGTCGTCAAGAAAGAGTTTTTGAAGTCGATTATAGAGCTGGCCAAAGTGACCAATACAGCGGTGATTGCAGAGGGAATTGAACGAATAGAAGAGCTGTATTTACTCGAAGGGCTGGGGATTGTTAATGCACAAGGTTTTTTACTTGAAAAGCCAAATACGCGACCGAGTACACAGTTTAACAGTAAGCAGTTAGAGCAACTTAATTTCTCACCTTTAAACAATCAGCTTGAGCAGTCTATGGCGATAGGTTGGCTAGCGGTGGATCAACCTGGCATTGACAGCAACACACGCTGCAAAGATGCTCATAAGCTGTTTGAAAAAGATAAAACAATAATTAGTATCGCAGTGCTGAATGAACAGCACCAACCTATTGGTTTGCTCCACAAAGATCAGTTAACAGAAGTGTTTGCAGCCCCTTATGGCCATGCATTATACGGCAAGCAACCTGTGACGGCTTTAATGCATAAGCAGCCGCTTGTTGTTGATGAAAATCAACTGTTAGATACAGTAAGCCAACAAATCACCGAGCATGACTTTGATATTCGCCGCCATATAATCATCACACGATCTGACAAGTATTTAGGCTTAGCGCCGTTACGCGATATTTTAAAACATATTACTGAAGAAAAAATACGCCACGCGCAACATGCAAATCCACTCACAATGTTGCCTGGCAATGTGGCTATTAACGAGGCGATTGAGCACCGCTTACGTACTAAAAATAGTTTTTCACTTGCTTACATTGATTTAAACCACTTTAAACAGTTTAACGACTTATACGGTTATGCCAGTGGTGACAGCGTGATTAAGTTGTTAGCAGATGTCACTGTTCAAGCGTGTACGAACATACCCAGCTTTGTAGGTCATATAGGCGGAGATGACTTCATGGTGGTATTTGATAGTGATGATGCCATTATGATTTGTAATTACATTATTAGTCAGTTTGAGCTGAAGTCTCGCGCCTTTTTTACGCCAGAACATATTGCAAGTGGGGGGTATTGGGCTAGTAATCGTGAAGGTGAAAAACAATTTGTGCCGCTACTTACATTGTCTATTGGCCTTGTTGAACCCGATTTAGCGCTCTGTAATAACAGCCACCAAGTTGCGGCACTGGCGACTGACGCTAAAAAAGAGGCTAAACGTTACCGTGAAAGTCATTTATTTGTCTGTAAGCGGCGTAGTCCAGCTCCTGCTGTTGTTAGATTAACACCCGATATAAAAGCGTTATGAAATAGAACACTTGAGTATTTATTCAACAGCGTGTAGCTTAAAGAAAACCAACAGAAAATAATATCAATGACACGATCATTTGCTTATTTAATATTTAATAGTTTTATATTCTTTTGTGCAGCGTTATCAGCTCAAACAATCAATGTAGCGCAAGAGCCCCGCGCTCAATATAAGCGTGACGAATACTTGAGTACACTGTTGATTAAAGCACTTGAAGCCGCCAACTATTCAGCTACATTGAATTATATTATTGTTCACCCTCATCAACAGCGTACGCTAATTACCCTGCAAAACAGTGAGGTCGATTTATATTGGAGCATGACAAGCCCTGAGCGAGAAACGTTAGCAATCGCCATTAAAATCCCATTATATCGTGGGTACATTGGTAAGCGCGCGCTAGTAACCCAACGTGAATTACTGCCTCAGTTCAAAAATATTACAACACTTGAGCAACTTCAACCCCTTACTGCAGTGCAAGGGCATGATTGGCCGGATACAAAAGTGTTGTCACATAATGGTTTAAACGTTAGGCCATTAGCTAATTATAAAGCGATGTTCGGTTTAACTGCCGCTGGGAGGATTGATTACTTTCCTCGGTCATTTATCGAGGTTAGTTCTGAGCTTAGAGAGATAGATAATAATGAACTGGCAATTGTGCCGCACATATACCTTCAGTACCCAGCAGCCTTCTATTATTTTGTATCGAAAGAAAAGCCAGCGCTCGCTAATGCAATACAGCAAGGGTTAACGAAACTGGAGCAGTCTGGGGAGTTTTTAGCGTTATTTAATAAATACTTTGCAGATGATTTAAATGCGCTGCCTTTCAAAGAGGCAAAAGCGACAGAACTTACGTTGGCCAATCCGTATTTCGCACAATAAAAAAGGAGCCTACGCTCCTTTTTCTTACTTGACGCTAAGTTTAGCGAAGTAATGATTCAGTTAAAACTGGACGAATCTCACGAATAATCGCTTGTGTCAGTTTTGGAGCACCACAGATAAGGTTACCACTTTGGTTATAGTTATTACCGCCAGCGAAATCAACAACCATACCGCCCGCTTCTTTAACCATAAGTTCACCTGCAGCGCTGTGCCAAGGTTTTAAACCAATTTCAAAGAAACCATCAACGCGACCTGCTGCAACATATGCCATATCTAACGCTGTACAACCTGCACGACGAATATCAGCAGTGTGAACAAACAATGCTTTGAATGCTTCAGTGTATGCATCCATGTGGTGTTTGTTTTTATATGGGAAGCCAGTAGCAAGTACAGTGCCCGCAAGAACCGTTGTTTTGCTTACGCGAAGACGTTTACTGTTAAGCTGTGCGCCTTGACCACGTGAAGCTGTGAAAAGCTCGCCACGGATAGGATCATAAATAACAGATTGGTCCAAACGACCTTTAACTTTAAGCGCGATAGAGATCGCAAAATGAGGAAGACCCTTGATGAAGTTAGTTGTGCCATCAATAGGATCTACAATCCATTGGTAATCTGCATCCTTGCCTTTGTGCTCACCTAATTCTTCACCCACGATAGAGTGAGTCGGGTAAGACTGTAAAATAGTGTCACGGATTACGGCTTCAGCTTCTTTATCAATATTTGTTACTAAGTCGTTAGTGCCTTTTTGTTGCACTTCAACTTTTGATAAATCTTCACTTGCGCGAAGTAAAAGTTTGCCTGCGTTACGCGCAGCGCGAACCGCAATGTTTAACATTGGATGCATGGTTTTACCTTTGGGTTGTAAAAGAACGTTTATATATTTTAAGCTGGCGTATTCTAGCGACTTTTGACACAAAGTAAACACCAAACCCCAAATAGTTCTGAGTGTTTTTTGTACTGGTATGAGTTGCAAGGTAAAAAGTACATAAAAAATTTGTAATGCCAGCTTAAACAAAAAATTTGTGATTAACCTAGAACCTAGAACCTAGAACCTAGAACCTAGAACCTAGAACCTAGAACCTAGAACCTAGAACCTAGAACCTAGAACCTAGAACCTAGAACCTAGAACCTACGCAGCTTATCGCTTACAACTAATATACATGCTACAATTCCCACCAATTTTTTGTATGAGTTAAGTAACACCGCAATGATCTTAGATGACATCCGTATTGTTTTAGTAAACACCTCGCATTCAGGTAATATTGGTTCTGCAGCACGTGCAATGAAAACCATGGGCTTATCAAAGCTTTATTTGGTTGACCCAGCGTGTGAAGTTGATAGTCACGCTAGTGCGCTGGCAGCGGGTGCATCGGATGTACTCGGTAATGCGGTGATTGTCGATACCGTTGCGGATGCTATTGCTGATTGTGCGCTTACCATTGGTACCAGTGCGCGCTCGCGTACACTTTCTTGGCCTATGGTTGAGCCACGAGAATGTGGTGAAAAACTAGTTGATGAGGCTGTTAATGGGCCTGTGGCGTTAGTTTTTGGTCGTGAAAATAGTGGCTTAACGAATGAAGAATTACAATTATGTAATTACCATGTCTGTATCCCTGCTAATCCAGAATATAGCTCACTGAATTTAGCCATGGCGGTTCAAACCCTGTGTTATGAAACGCGTATGGCATTTTTAAACCAACAGCCTAAAAAAGTGGTTGAAGAAGATGAAACGGTCTACCCAAGCTCAAAGCAAACAGAGCTGTTTTACGATCACCTTGAAGAAACGCTCCACAATACCGGCTTTATTATCAAACAACACCCCGGTTTGGTTATGACAAAGCTACGCCGCTTATTTAATCGTGCACGCCCAGAAGACGCTGAAATGAATATTTTGCGCGGCATTTTAACGTCAATAAATAAGTCTATAAAATAAGCGAAAGTTATAAGCTAATACTTGACTAAATTACTCAGGTAATTACAATACACCAATACTTGACTAAAAAGGTCGGGTATTAAAGTGTTTTAGAATCGCTTTAGGTTAATGGCTACAGCGTCAAATCTGGGTCAATATAATACTTGACTATTTTACTCTGGTAATTAAAATTTGCACTCTTTTGTGCGGGGGCTCTATGAAGTTAACATCAAAAGGCAGATATGCCGTAACAGCTATGCTCGATGTTGCGTTACATACTAACGTAGGTGCAGTCCCCCTAGCCGATATTTCAGAACGACAAGAAATTTCTTTGTCATATCTTGAGCAATTATTTGCCCGTTTACGTAAGAATGGTTTAGTGAGCTCAGTGCGTGGTCCTGGTGGTGGTTATTTACTGGGGCGTGATTCAAGCACAATTTCAGTCGGCGATGTAATTAATGCCGTCGACGAATCTGTTGATGCTACACGTTGCCATGGCGCAACAGGCGGATGCCAAAGTGGTATGCGTTGTTTAACACATACATTGTGGTCCGATTTAAGCACGCGGATTGAAGACTTTTTAAATGGTATTACCCTTGCTGAATTGGTGGAAAAATCAGATGTGAAAGAAGTAGCATCTCGCCAAGATAACAGCGTTAACAATGCAATTAAGCAATTGGAAAATATTCAAGTAAGCTGTCAACTTTAAGTTGGCTCCAGCGGAGATAGAAATGAAGTTACCGATTTATTTAGATTACGCAGCAACCACGCCAGTTGACGAGCGTGTTGCAAATGAAATGATGCAATGCCTAACAATGGATGGCAATTTTGGTAACCCTGCATCACGTTCACACCGTTTTGGTTGGCAAGCTGAAGAAGCAATTGATCAGGCGCGAACTGATATTGCTGATCTCATTAACGCAGATCCACGTGAAATTGTTTTCACCTCGGGTGCGACTGAATCAAATAACCTAGCGATTAAGGGAGCTGCACAGTTTTATAAAAAGAAAGGTAAGCATGTCATTACCGCTAAAACTGAGCATAAAGCTGTTATCGACACATGTCGTGAACTTGAACGTCAAGGGTTTGAAGTGACCTATATGGACGTTGAAGAAAACGGCCTTCTTGATCTTAAAAAGCTTGAACAAACAATGCGTGAAGACACCGTATTAGTGAGCATTATGCACGTGAATAACGAGCTAGGTGTGATTCAAGATATCGCGACAATCGGCGAAATGTGCCGCGAACGCAAAATCATGTTCCACGTTGATGCAGCACAAAGTGCAGGTAAAGTATTAATCGATATTCAACAGCTTAAAGTTGATTTTATGTCGTTCTCTGCACACAAAGCATATGGCCCTAAAGGTATTGGTGCGTTGTACGTTCGTCGTAAACCACGTGCTCGCCTTGAAGCACAAATGCACGGTGGCGGCCATGAACGTGGTATGCGTTCTGGTACTCTTGCCACTCACCAGCTCGTTGGCATGGGTGCTGCTTTTAGAATTGCAAAACAAGATTTTGAAAAAGATTATGCTCACATCAGCGCGCTACGTAAGCGTTTAATTGATGGCATTATGGCTGATATGGATGAAGTGTACTTCAATGGTGCGCAAGACCAATCAGTACCAGGAATTGTTAACATCAGCTTCAACTTTGTTGAAGGTGAATCGTTATTAATGGCTGTAAAAGACATTGCTGTATCGTCAGGTTCTGCCTGTACATCAGCAAGTTTAGAGCCTTCTTATGTACTACGTGCGCTTGGCCGTAACGATGAATTAGCACATAGCTCAATTCGTTTTAGTATTGGCCGCTTCACAACCGAAGAAGAGATTGATTATACCGTCAATTTAATGAAGAGCTCTATCGGTCGCTTACGTGAAATGTCTCCTTTGTGGGAAATGCATCAGGAAGGTATTGATTTAGATTCAGTTGAGTGGGCACATCATTAATTGATGTGCACATCCGCTAGCAGGTAGTGAGGATAGAGTAATGGCGTATAGTGATAAAGTAATTGATCATGTTGAAAACCCACGTAATGTAGGTGTTTTAGACAAAAACGATCCATCAGTAGCAACAGGAATGGTCGGCGCACCAGCATGTGGTGACGTGATGAAGCTGCAAATTAAAGTATCTGACACTGGTGTAATTGAAGATGCTAAATTCAAAACATATGGTTGTGGTAGTGCAATTGCCTCTTCATCACTGGTAACAGAGTGGGTTAAAGGCAAAACGTTAGACGAAGCGTCAACTATCAAAAACACTGATATCAGTGCAGAGCTTGAGTTACCACCAGTGAAAATTCACTGTTCGATTTTAGCCGAAGACGCAATCCAAGCAGCAATTGCAGATTACAAAAGTAAACAAGCGAAGTAAGAGATACTCATGGCAGTGACATTGACAGATGCGGCAGCAAACCGCGTAGAATCATTTTTAGCAAATCGCGGAAAAGGTCTAGGCCTTCGCGTAGGCATTAAAACGACGGGCTGTTCAGGTCTTGCTTATGTTCTTGAATTTGTTGACGATTTATCTGAAGGCGACGAAGTGTTTGAATCCCAAGGGGTTAAAGTTATCGTCGATGCTAAAAGCCTAGTGTACATTGATGGCACTGAACTAGATTACACCAAAGAAGGGTTGAATGAAGGGTTTAAGTTTATTAACCCTAACCAAGCTGATGAGTGTGGTTGTGGTGAAAGTTTCACAGTTTAAATTCGCAACGTAATTGTTTTCTTAAGCCCTGCACCTGTAGGGCTTTGTTCTATCTGAAATTTATATGGTTTGATGATGCGCTATTTTGAGTTGTTTGCTATACCTGTTGATTACCAAATAGATTTGGCAACAGTCAACAAAAACTACCTGGACTTGCAACGTGCCGTCCACCCTGATCGCCATGCAAACAGTAGCAGCCGCGATAAATTATTAGCGGTACAAAATGCTGCAGAGATTAATGATGCATTGCAGACGCTTAAGCACCCAGTTAAACGTGCTGAATATATGCTGAGTGAACTCGGTGTTGATATTCGCGCTGAGCAACAAACGTTGCAAGATCCGCTGTTTTTAATGCAACAAATGGAACTACGTGAAGAGCTTGAAGAATTAAGTTCAAGTAGCGGTCCAGATGCAGCGATTGGACAGTTTGAACAGCAAATAAAGCAACTCGATGGCCAATACAGCGCACAACTAGCAGTGCAATTGGCAAGTGCTGATGAGCAACAATGGCAGCAAGCAGCAGATAACATACGCAAACTTAAGTTTGTTTATAAATTACGTGATGAACTAGAGCGTATTGAAGACAGTTTATTCGACGATTAATTTTTTAACTTACGTATTAAAGTAAGTAAAAGCGAGTTAAAGATCATTATGGCATTATTGCAAATTGCTGAGCCGGGGCAGAGCGCGGCACCACATGAACATAAGCTAGCCATAGGGATTGACCTAGGCACAACCAATTCTTTAGTGGCAACGGTGCAAAGTGGCGAAGCACGCACTTTAACAGATATAAGTGGTGCAGCCATGTTACCGTCTGTGGTCCGCTATCAAGCGGATAGCACAACCGTTGGTGAGCAAGCCGCACAAGCCGCGACGCAAGATCCTGCAAACACACTGATCTCTGTGAAACGCTTTTTAGGTAAAACCCAAGCAGAAATACAACAAAGCTATGGTCAATTACCGTATGATTTTTGTGAGCATGATGGGGCGTTGGCAATCAAAACAGCGGCAGGGAAAATAAGCCCTGTTACAGCCTCAAGTGATATTTTAATCGCGTTAAAACAACGCGCCGAAGAGAGCTTCGCTGGTCAAGATATTTTAGGTGCGGTGATTACTGTGCCCGCTTATTTTGACGATGCTCAACGTCAAAGTACAAAAGATGCAGCTGAACTGGCTGGTATAAAAGTGCTTCGCTTATTGAATGAGCCAACTGCGGCAGCGGTTGCTTATGGCTTAGATTCAGGTCAAGAAGGTATCATCGCGGTTTACGACTTAGGGGGAGGCACATTTGATATTTCGGTTTTGCGTTTAAATCAAGGTGTCTTTGAAGTACTTGCAACCGGTGGTGATTCAAGTTTAGGTGGCGATGATTTTGATTCCTTACTAGTCGATTACTTTAAGCGTGAAACCGGGGTAATGAACTTATCGCCATCGGTACTTCGTTTATTCATCAATAAGGCTAAAGCCTGTAAAGAAGCGTTGAGCCAATACGCAAAAGTTAACGTTGGGCTTGAGTTTGACGACGAAAAACACATGGTTGAAGTCACTCGTGAAAAGTTTGAAGAACTCGCCGTGCCGCTTGTTAAAAAAACACTGCGTTCTTGTCGTCGTGCTGTGAAGGATGCAGGCATTGAGAATGACGACGTTCTACAAGTAGTGATGGTTGGTGGATCTACGCGTATGCCAATCGTGCGGAACCAAGTCGCCGAGTTTTTTAGTAAAGAACCACTTACATCGATTGATCCCGACCGTGTTGTGGCTCTAGGCGCTGCATTGCAAGCTGATGTATTGGTTGGCAATAAGCCTGATTCAGACATGTTATTACTTGATGTATTGCCTTTGTCACTAGGGTTAGAAACAATGGGTGGATTGGTTGAAAAAATTATTCCACGCAATACCACTATCCCTGTTGCTCGCGCACAAGAGTTTACAACATTTAAAGACGGCCAAACCGCGATGTCTTTACATGTGCTCCAAGGTGAGCGTGAACTGGTTGATGATTGCCGTTCACTCGCTAAATTTAGTTTAAAAGGTATTCCACCGATGGCTGCGGGTGCCGCACATATTCGTGTAACATTTAAAGTAGATGCCGATGGCTTACTCAGTGTGTCAGCAATGGAAAAATCAACGGGTGTTCAAGCTGATATTCAAGTGAAACCGTCATTTGGTTTATCTGACGACCAAGTTGCCAATATGCTAAAAGAGTCAATGACAAATGCTAAAGGTGATATGCAAGCGCGTATGCTTAAAGAGCAACAAGTAGAGGCATTGCGTGTTATTGAAGCCCTTGATGCATCACTGGCAACAGATAGTCAATTGCTTGATGAAACAGAACTGGGTGTGTTAAAAACTGAAATTGCAGCGCTTGCTGCTATCCGTGAGACAGCCGTTGAGCCAAGTGATATAAAAGCAGCCATTGAAAAAGTAGATAACGCTAGTAGCGTATTCGCTGAAAGAAGAATGGATGCATCGATTAAAAAAGCACTGCAAGGGCAGTCAGTAGACAACGTTTAAAGAGGTTAGAATGCCACAAATTATTTTTCTTCCCCATCCGGAATTATGTCCTGACGGCGCCGCAATTGAAGCACCTACGGGTGAGACAGTATTAGATGTTGCATTAAAAAATGGGATTAGTATTCCTCATGCATGTGAAAAATCATGTGCGTGTACAACGTGCCACTTAGTCATTCGTGAAGGTTTTGACTCGCTAGATGAAAGTGACGATCTAGAAGATGATATGCTAGATAAAGCGTGGGGCTTAGAGCCTGAGTCTCGTCTTGGTTGCCAAGCAATCATTAAAGATGAAGACCTCGTGGTTGAAATACCGAAATACAATCTCAACATCGTTAATGAAGAGCATTAATTTAAAGCGCAGCGATAAGTTGTAAGCTTTATTGAAAACACCGCGCTCAATTCGAACGCGGTGTTTTTGTTTGTAGTAATGATTTTACGTCGCGTCTTTATGTTGAACGCGGAATAAATCTGCTGCTACGGGTTCAACCCTATTTCGGAGGTGTATTTTGAGTGAGCTTATTTTTTCAGACTCGTTTATAAACGGTGAGTTTTATAAAACTGATACGCGATTTAGCGTAGATGATCCTGCTACCGAAGAAAGCATCGTAGAAGTCAGCGATATTGACCAAGCTGGCGTACAACAAGCTATTGACGCAGCTCAGAGTGCATTTATTAAATTGAAGTCAACTCACGCCACAGCGCGCAGTGACGTTTTAATGCGTTGGTACGAGTTAGTCATAGCGCACAAACAAACCCTTGCTGAGTTGATGACCAAGGAGCAGGGTAAACCACTTAAAGAGTCTCTGGGCGAAGTAGAATATGGCGCAGGCTTTATTAAATGGTTTGCCGAACAAGCCAAGCGCAGCTATGGCGATGTAATTCCTGCAACCGATAATGAGCATCGTTTAACAAGCTTTAAGCAGCCAATTGGGGTGGTTGGCGGAATAACACCTTGGAATTTTCCTATTGCGATGGTGACACGAAAAGTAGCACCTGCTTATGCAGCTGGGTGTAGCTTTGTATTAAAACCATCAGAGCATACTCCACTGTGTGCTTTGGCGTTAGCATACTTAGCCGATCAGGCGGGTTTTGAAAAAGGGGCATTTAACGTATTGCTGAGTGAAAATGCCAACATGGTTGGTGAAATACTGACAGAATCTGAACGGGTACGTAAGTTTACTTTTACAGGCTCAACAGCAGTAGGTAAGCAGTTACTTTCACAATGTGCTTCTACAATTAAGCGCACATCGATGGAACTCGGTGGTAATGCTCCTTTTATTATCTTTGATAATGCAGATCTAGATGACGCCGTAAAAGGCTTAATGGGGGCTAAGTTTAGAAATGCCGGTCAAACGTGTGTTGCCGCAAATCGTATTTTTATTCAGCGTAACGTGCTTGATGAGGTAATAGAAAAGCTGACAAAAAAAGTGTCCGGCCTAAAAGTCACTAATGGTTTTGAAGATGGCTGTGATATTGGGCCGCTGATTTATGCTAAAGCAAAGCAAAAAATACAAAACTTAATTGCTGATGCAAAAGCCAAAGGGGCATTGTTGATTGGTGACGATAAAGACCTTGGCGGTAATTTTCAATCCCCCCTAATTTTAAAAGGGGTTACGCGGGATATGGATATCTATCATGAAGAAGTATTTGGCCCCGTGTTGAGTATTATTGAGTTTGAAGAAGAACCAGAAGTTTTGGCGCTAGCGAATGATGTGCCTTATGGCTTAGCAGCTTATTTCTATAGCCAAGATATTAAACAAATTTATCGTGTCAGCGAAGCGTTAGAGTA
This sequence comes from Pseudoalteromonas sp. H105, assembly GCF_001469215.1. Classification (GTDB taxonomy): domain Bacteria; phylum Pseudomonadota; class Gammaproteobacteria; order Enterobacterales; family Alteromonadaceae; genus Pseudoalteromonas. Next base: position 179,060 of record NZ_LOFH01000005.1, on the reverse strand, counting down.
TGGCATGGTAGGCATTAATGAAGGTCTAATCTCAAACCCTGTGGCGCCGTTTGGCGGAGTGAAACAATCTGGACTAGGCCGAGAAGGTGGTCGCCAAGGGCTCGACGAATACCTTGAAGAAAAATATGTGTGTATAAAAATTTAGCGGCAAAGCGGTATGTGTGAAGCCGCTAAGTTGCCTGAGTGTTTTCTAGATGTTGACATAATCAATTATGTCCTCCAACTTTCTGGCTTACCGCTTACCGCTTACCGCTTACCGCTTACCGCTTACCGCTTACCGCTTACCGCTTACCGCTTACCGCTTACCGCTTTTATTTCAATTAATGATAGCGCTGTCATTTTAGTTTTTATATGATGGGGAGGAATTTATAAACAATAATAAGAGATTATGCGGGGGGAAATGCGTAGTCTTAGGGTATAAACGAGGAGAGAGTAATGGATTTCAAGAAGCACGCAGTGGCAGGTTTAATTGCTGCCATGCCTCTTATGGCACAGGCACAATTTTCGCAAAGTGATGTAAATAGCTTTGCAAAACAGACCACATTAACATTTGCAGTCGTCGATAATTTTCATAATAAAGATTCTGGGTTCTTGGGTAAAATAACCCTAAATAACCAATCAGATGTTGCATTGCCTGCGGGTGAAAGTGATTGGCAGCTCTATATCCACTCTGTTCGTAAAATTAATACTGAGCATGTTGCGGGGTTGAATATCGATCATGTAAATGGTGACTTACATCGCATTGTTCCTACAAAAGACTTCAAAGGTTTAGCTGCAGGTAAAAGTGTAGACATCGAGTTTGATGCTCAAGTCTGGATTGTGGCCTATACCGATTTTATGCCGCGTGCTTTCTTTGTATCTGGTGACAGTAAACCAGCCGTTTTTGCTAATACTGATACTGAAGATATGACCCAGTTTGTAGCGCCGTTCGAGCGCGAGAATCAACTGCGTAGATACAATGAACCGCTAGATCGCACTGTTCTCATTACGCCACAAGTTCGTTTTGAACGAAATAAAGCAACGGCAAATAAAGTATCTAAAGAAGATGCATTGAAACGTATTATTCCAAAGCCACAAAATATAGAGTTCAATCGCGGTGTGGCCAAACTTGATAACAGCTGGCAAATTCGCTTTCAGGGGCAATTAAAAAGCGAAGTCATGGTTTTCATGCAAGACCTACAAGATGACTACGGTTTAGTACTTAAAGCAGAGCCTGATCATATAAAAGCCAATAAAGAAAAACTAATCAGCTTAAAAGTAAATCCAAGCCTTGCTGATGGCAAAGCTGAGAGTTACACCCTAGAAGTTGATGATGACCGCATTGATATTGTCGGTAGTGACAATGCTGGAGTATTTTATGCCATGCAGAGTTTGCTTAATTTGCTACCTGCAAATAGCCAAGGTGCTGTTGAAGTACCACAGCTAGAGCTTGAAGATAGCCCGCGTTATGGTTGGCGTGGTATGCACTACGATAATGGTCGTAACTACCATGGTAAAGAGGCCATGTTCAAACTGGTTGAACAAATGGCACGTTATAAAATGAATAAGCTACACTGGCATTTTTCAGAAGATGAGGGTTGGCGCTTAGAGATACCGGGACTACCCGAGTTGACAGATATTGGTGGCTATCGCTGTTTTGATTTACAAGAGCGGGAATGTTTACTTACACAACTTGGAACAGGTCCATTTAAATCAGGCTCAGGTAATGGTTACTTAACTCGCGATGAATTTGTAGAGCTATTAAAATTCGCCAAAGATCGTCATATTCAAATTATTCCAGAAATAGAAGGTCCAGGCCACGCGCGTGCATCTATAAAAGCGATGGAAGCGCGTTTTCACACACTCAGTGAAGAAGCGAAGAAAACGGCTACAAATAATTTAACAAATAAAAAGCAAACAGACACAGAAATACAGCAAGTTGATATAAGTGCTGCAGCGCAATATTTATTGAGCGATCCTAACGACACCTCAGTTTACATGACGGTGCAAAACTACAAAGATAACTCAATGAATGTGTGTATGGACTCAACCTATGCATTTTTAGACAAAGTCACGTATGAGCTTCAGCAAATGTACCGTGAAGCGGGTGTGCAACTAACAAACCTCCACTTTGGTGGTGATGAAGTTGGCGCAGGCTCATGGGTGGGTTCGCCAATATGCCAAGCGATGTTTGCTGACCCAAATAATGGGGTCGCTGGGGCGGCAGATTTAAAGCCTTACTTTACTCAGCGTGTCGCGAAACTATTAGAAAAGCGCGGTATTTCACCTGGTGCTTGGGAAGACGGGCTGATGTATGACCGTACAAACCCATTTAAGCGTGATGAGTTTCCTAATAAAACATTCACCGCGAACGTGTGGGATAATATCTGGGAATGGGGGGTTGCAGATAGAGCATACCGTTTAGCAAATGCCGGTTATCAGGTGATTTTGTCTCACGGTACTCACTTGTACTTTGATCACCCTTACGAAGCGCACCCTGAAGAGCGTGGTTACTATTGGGCAACACGTTACACGGATACTGCAAAAGCATTTAATTACATGCCAGATAATGTTTATGCTAATGCAGATTACACGCGTACTCGCGAGCCAATTGCTAATTTAGAAGCATTGGTTGGTCGTCCATTACCTCAACTTGAAAAGCCTGAAAATATTTTGGGAATGCAAGGGCAAGTGTGGTCTGAGACTATTCGAACTGAAGAACAAGTATTAGCAATGATATTTCCACGTATTTTATCTGTTGCAGAACGAGCTTGGCATAAGGCACCATGGGAAGGTGAGCAAGTTGATACCGCAACACGCGCTAAAGATTGGTCGCAATTTGCAGCAGCGGTTGGTCTTAAGGAGCTAACTAAGCTAGCGAATGCTGATGTGAGTATTAATTTGCCAGTCCCTGGAGGGGTGATTGAAAATGGTAAATTAAACGTTAATACTCCTTTTGCATTCTTAGAAACGGAGTATAGCTTGGATGAAGGGACTACGTGGCAACGTTACACAGCTCCGATCAGTGTTTCTCAATCGCAGAAAGTTGCTCTACGCAGTCGTTTAAATGAGCAAGTTAACAGCAGAATTACCTATATAAATTAATGTATTAGTAGTTTTTGTAATATTGAAAGGGCCTGTAGGCCCTTTTTTATGCTATTTGTAAAATAAATAGTTACTAGTAATATGGCAGCAATTAACGTAAAGTTTTATGGCAGCGCTGTCATTTTTGTTAGGGTAATGTTATAAATTACCTTTGAGAATGAAGCTGTGTGATAGTCAGTTAAGTTAAAACACTTAATAAAATATAGATAACTATAACGAAAGCTCGCAACAAGAGAATGTTTTATGGAAGCCACCGTGTCAAATAAGCAAAGTAACTTTATACCTATGGCGATAGTCGCCACTCTATTTTTTATACTCGGTTTTGCAACCTGGTTAAATGGATCGCTCATGCCTTACTTAAAACAAGTATTGCAACTGACTCCATTTCAGGCATCGCTGATTTTATTCTCTTTTTATATTGCGGTAACATTTACTGCCGTACCTTCAGCGATGATTATTCGCAAAGTAGGCTATAAAAATGGCATGGCGCTGGGTATGGGCACTATGATGGTTGCAGGTTTACTCTTTATCCCTGCAGCAAAAACACAAGTATTCGCACTGTTTTTATTCGCCCAACTTGTAATGGGTGCTGGACAAACATTACTACAAACGGCGGTGAACCCGTATGTGGTTCGTATTGGGCCTGAAGAATCAGCTGCCGCTCGTGTCAGTGTGATGGGTATTCTGAATAAAGGAGCCGGTGTAATTGCACCAATAGTATTTACAGCCCTAATCCTCAGTGATTTTACCGGCTCAGTGGGTAAAGAGTTAACTCAACTCGAAATCGATGCAATGGCAAATAGCTTGATTTATCCTTACCTAGGTATGGCGCTATTTATTGGTGCGCTGGGTTTTGCTGTTACAAAAATGCCATTACCAGAATTGCTTGATGATGAAGAGCAAGGTCAAAAAGGACAAGTGAAGGCGGCATTGGCACACCCTAGTTTAGCATTAGGCGTTGTTGCATTATTTGTTTATGTTGCTGTTGAAGTTATTGCTGGTGACACTATCGGTACTTTTGCTTTATCTCTGGGTGTTGAAAAGTACAGCATCATGACCTCGTATACTATGTTCTGTATGGTGATTGGTTATATTATTGGTATAGCATTAATTCCACGCGTAATATCTCAGCAAGCTGCGTTGAGTGTTTCAGCTATTTTGGGTAGTATTTTAACTGTTGCGATTGTATTGAGTGATTCAAGCTCAGTGGTTGTTGCAAGTGCGCTTGGTTTAGAAGTGCAATTACCTGATACACTATTAATGATTGCTGTGTTAGGATTCGCCAATGCAATTGTTTGGCCTGCTGTATGGCCGCTCGCGCTTTCAGGTTTAGGTAAGCTAACCAGTGTTGGCTCTGGTTTGTTGGTAATGGGTATTGCCGGTGGTGCATTTGGTCCATTATTTTGGGGCCTTGCGAGTGGCGGTGTGGACTCAGCTGACGCGCAGCAAGCAGCTTATATAGTAATGTTACCTTGTTATTTATTTATCCTTTTCTATGCTATTAAAGGCCATAAAATGAAAAGCTGGAAATAACGAGAACATATCAATAGGATGAAGTGAGATATGCCTCACCTCACGCAGCAATAATTATTGAAAAGAATTTCTATAATGTAGAAATAATCCCGTGTGTAATGCCACCGAAAGGTGGCATTTTTTTGTCTGCAATACCAATCCGCAATAATACTTAATCATTTTACGGGGCTAAACTTATCGCTATCTGCGTTAAAAAATTCTCATTTAGAACAAAAAAATAGCGATTTGTTTTGCCTTGCTATCAACACGTTTTTCTACCCTCAAAATAGATCACTTAAATAAGCGAATTGATATAAGAAAGTGATAAGGGGATTTACTTCTCTTTGAGCAAGTGTTTTTCGCGTCAGCAAGCTTAACGCCTACGGAGTTTAATATTTACATGTAGGCGAGTGGCTTGCCACCGCGAGAGGTGCTTAAGAGGAGAGCTAAGCATGGTTGTGTTGTAGGGCGTGCTTCAGCGCGTCAATATTATATAACGGAATGTCGCTATTAATACCAATCCGCAATAATACAAAATCATTTTTAGGTATTAAACCTGACGTTAACGGCATTAAAAATATCTTATTTAGAACAACTAAATGACGATATTTTTGCCTTGTTATCGACAAGGTTTTCTTGCCTCAAAATAGTTCTCTTAATTAAGCGAATTGTTATAACTGAGATTTAAAATGACTTACATGTATCTCGTCGTTCGAATTACATGACTTTTTTCAGGAGATGAATATCTGGCATTGTTATTAAATAAAAAGGAGATTTTAACTAAAATTTGATGTTTAACTTAGAGGGGAAAAGATGGGGCGATTGACGGGGCTTGAACCCGCGACAACCGGAATCACAATCCGGGGCTCTACCAACTGAGCTACAACCGCCACAACACACCTTGTTTGGTGTGGCGCGGATAATACATAAAATTATAAATCTTGTGAAGGGGGTCAGCGAAAAAAAATCAAAAAAAGTAAAAAAAACTTTCTTTTGTATAAAAATAAATCTTTTAATACTGTGTTCATCTAAAAACGTTACAATCGCGCGCTCAGAAAATTCGTATTTCAACATGCACTTTCATGCAACTAGATAAATTAATATAAAAAAACGATTTAAATCAGATATAATTTAACCAGCAAACTGCTTAACCTCACATCAGGAGTGAAAATGGATACAATACTAAACTGGATAAACGAAAACTCAGGGTTGATCCTGCAATACAGCATTCAAGCTGTTATTGCACTCGTGATCTTTCTACTCGGCGGGCGCGTTGCGAAATTTTGCGCTAGTTTGACGGAAAAAGCGTTCGATAAGAAAAAAGTTGATAAAGCGGTTGGTTCGTTCGTATCTAGCATTGTATATGCCATTGTATTTATGGCTACTATATTGATGGCGTTATCTCAAATTGGTATCGAAACAACGTCATTTATCGCTATTTTAGGTGCTGCCGGTTTAGCCGTTGGTTTAGCGCTTCAAGGTTCGTTATCAAATTTTGCATCAGGTGTACTTATTATCCTTCTTCGTCCTTTCAAGTCGGGTGACTATGTTGAAGCTGGTGGTAAAGCAGGTACAGTTAAAAAAATCGAAATATTCTCAACAGAATTTCGTACTCCAGATAATAAAGTGATCATCATGCCTAACTCATCAATTATGTCAGGCCCAATAGTTAACTTTTCACGTGAAAAAACACGTCGTATCGATTTAGTCATTGGTGTTGGTTATGATGCGGATTTACGTGAGGCTAAAGCTGTCCTTAAATCTGTGTTAGACAAAGAGTCACGTATTTTAAAAGATCCGGCTTACACAGTGGCAGTCAATGAGCTTGCAGATTCAAGCGTCAACTTCGTCGTTCGCCCTTGGGTTAATTCAGCAGATTATTGGCCAGCATACTTTGATTTAATGGAAAACATTAAGATCGCACTTGATGACGCAAATATTAGCATTCCATTTCCACAAATGGATGTGCATTTTCACAAAGAAGATTAATACATAAAGCACGCAGGCTAAATTGCAAGCTATCGCGATTTCAGCAGCGTGCTCTTATTTAACGTTATACCAATTCGCTTAATTAAGTGATCTATTTTGAGGGTAGAAAAACGTGTTGATAGCAAGGCATAAAATTCGCTATTTAGTTGTTCTAAATGAGGGTTTTTTAACGCAGGTAGCGACACGTTTAGCCCCGCAAAATGATTAAGTATTATTGCGGATTGGTATTAAGTAGCAAGGTTGTTTTTTAATGAAATTAAAGCTTTTATCAATTTTAGTTGCCGCAACAGCAGCAACTAACGCTTTCGCAAAAGATACGCAAACATGGGACATTACCAGTGAACTAGGTGCCATCATCACCAGCGGTAATACTGAGACCACAACATTAAAAGGTGGTATCAAAGCATTACATAACTTAGAAAACTGGAATAATGAATATAAAGTAGATGGTATTTATAAAGAAGACGAAGTTGAAAATGATACAGGTGCTAAAGAAACGCAACGCACCAATGAAAAGTACTCGCTTTCAGCGCAGGGTAATTATAAGTTAAATGAAGATCATGCACATTTATATATTTATGGTTCGTATGTTTCTGATTACTTTGGTGCGTATAGAAACGAAGCCGTAATTTCGGCAGGTTATGGCCAACGTTTTATTGACCGTGCAGACATGTGGTTAAATGCTGAGATTGGTCCTGGTTATAAGTATTTTGAATTCCCTGAAGGCAGTGTTAACGAAGACGGTATTCCTAATGCGGGCGAAACTGACAGTGAAGTGATCGCATTAGGTAAGCTCGATTATAATTGGCAAATTTCGGATAATGCGAAATTTACTCAGTTAGTGTCTATTGAATATGGTGAGACCAATACTAAAACACGTTCTGAAACGGCGTTGTTAGCTAAAATTAATGGCTCATTACAAATGAAAGTAGCGTATAACATTACCAACAACTCAGAGGTTGCCGATGATAAAGACAGCACAGATACAGAGACGTCATTAACTTTAGTTTACAGTTTTTAACAGTTTTAAAGATTATAATGACATTATTCTGTAACAAAGGGACTTAAGTCCCTTTTTTATTTGTGATGAAATAATGTAGAATAGCCAATCTTTTTGGTCGTAGAACTAGGGATAAACCTGCTTGTGATGTTATTTAATCGATTTTTAATAACTTTGTTATTCTTTTTTACTGCGTTTTCGTGGGCATTCACGCCCAGTGCCTCACAGATAGAACAATTTAAAAAGCTACCTAAAGCACAACAAGAAGCCCTAGCAAAACAATACGGTGTCGACCTTTCAACCATTACTGGGTCTGATTCAGGGCAAATAGCGACCAAAGAAGAACCAACATTACAACCGCGAGCCCAAAACGAGCAAGCGCCTTTGTCTGATGAAGAGCGCTTTAAACCAAAAAAAGACGAGCTCAAGCCTTTCGGTTATGAACTATTTGCAGGTGAACCCACTACTTTTATGCCAAATGAAAACGCGGCTGTGCCTGATACGTATTTAATTGGGCGTGGCGATCAGTTGAACATTAACTTTTACGGTAAAGAAAGCGAAAGTCATGAAGTGGTTGTAGACCGAGAGGGGCGGATTAGTATTCCAAACTTAAGCCCTGTTCAAGTGGCCGGTTTGACTTTTTCAGAAGTAAAAGAACTGATAAAAGCAAAAGTACAGCAAGAAATTATAGGCATAAAAGCGTTTGTATCTATCGGGAAATTACGCAGTATACGTATCCTCGTCTTAGGTGAAGCGTATAAACCAGGCAGTTACAGTGTTTCATCATTAACCACGGTTTCACATGCTCTTTTTGTGAGCGGTGGCGTGTCAGATATTGCCTCTTTACGTAATATCCAAGTTAAACGCGCGGGCAAGGTTGTGGCACGTTTTGACTTATATGACTTATTAATCGAAGGCGATAGCCGAAATGACATTGTTTTAAAGCCTGGCGATGTTGTTTTTGTTCCACCTGTAGGCGCTCAAGTCACTGTTGAAGGGCTTGTTAAGCGTCCAGCTATATTTGAACTTAAGCAAAATGAAACAGCTGGAAATTTATTGGCTATGGCTGGCGGTTTAAAGCCAGAGGCTTATGCGAAAAAAGCCGTTGTAGAGCGTTTCAATAACTACAATATGAAAGAAGTTCTTTCAGTCGACTTTACCACCCAGAATGTACAGTATATCCCACGAGATGGTGATCGCATTCGCTTTAATCCAATCAGTTTACAGTATCAAAACTCGATTAGTGTCATTGGCGCAGTTGCGCGACCAGGCCATTATCAATGGCATGAAGGCAAACGTATTTCAGACGTGTTTACGTCGGTACGAGGCGATTTATTACCGCAGGCCGATTTAAGTTATGGTTTATTAATTCGCGAGATTAATATTGCCGGTGACATTGAGGTGCACCAGTTTGATGTAGCACAAGCGAGTGTAAAAGCCCAAAAACATGACTTATTGTTAAAGGCTAACGATAAAATACTGGTATTTAGTCGCTTTGAGGAGAAAGAAGCGGAAGAGCTTGCTCTTGCTAATTTAGCCTTAACGCAGCAGCAGCAAGAGCAGCAACTCAAGGTGAAGCAGTGGCACATGTTTCAACAAAAAGAGTTTGAAAAATATATTGGTGTACTTGAAGAGGAAGACCCTTTTAAGAAAGCACAAGAAGAAGCGAGCCTTACAATCGCTCAATTAGCTAAACAGCGTAAAGCCGAAGAAGAAAATGCTCAAGAGCTTCAGCCTGAAGATTACGCCATTTTTAGCCGTTTTAATTTATTAAAATCAGTTAAAGCTAAATTAAAACAACAAGCTTCAGTACAAAAAGCAATGCAATTAGTTGAAGTCAATGGCCATGTTACTTTTCCAGGGATTTACCCGTTAACAGTCGGGGCAGAAGTTAATGAGTTAATAGTAGCCGCGGGCGGATTACTTGAATCAGCCTACATAGAGCAAGCTGAAATAACGCGTATAGTGGCGGGAGATGCATCTAAGGTTAAGCATATTAAGTTTAACCTACAAAATGCACTGTTAGGCAACGAAGATGACAATCGATTACTACAAAGTAAAGACAGTTTAAATGTGTTTTCAATACCTAACTGGCAAGAAAACGTAAAGGTAGAGCTTAAAGGGGAAGTTAAATTCCCAGGTGTTTACACTATTCGCCGCGGCGAAACACTGAGTAATTTACTTGAACGAGCAGGCGGTTTCTCAGAGTTTGCCCAAGAAAGCGCAGCCATTTTTACGCGTGAGTCGATCAGGCTTCAAGAGCAAAAGCAATTAGCAAAGTTGTCTGAAGAGCTACGCCGAGACATCGCTCAGAAAAGCTTTGAAAATTCAGTTGGCGGCACGTCATTATCTTATGATGAAATGAATAAATTACTGATCGATTTAGCCGATGTAGAGGCTGTTGGACGGTTGGTTATTGATTTACCGCTAATTGTTGAGGATAAGCAAAAGTTAGTTCTTCAAGACGGCGATACACTGTATGTACCAAGCAAGCGTGATTCAATAAGTGTTATTGGAGAAGTGAATTACTCAACATCGCACTTATATAACCCCGGCATTTCTTATCAAGATTACATAACGTTAAGCGGTGGATTAAAAGAACGCGCTGACGAAGGACGTATTTACATCATAAAAGCCAATGGCTCTGTAAAAATCCCTGACTCAGGCAGCTGGTTTGCAGTAAATGATGCACAAGCATTAGAAGCCGGTGACACAATAGTCGTGCCGCTTGATTCTGGCTATATGAATAACCTAACGCTATGGAGCACCGCAACACAAATTGTTTATCAACTTGGTGTAGCTGTCGCTGCGATTAGTAGTATTTAAAACGATATACTAGTTAATTTTTAACTATGTTAATTAGTATTATGCTTAGGGAACAAAGCATTCTTTTTCCATTTATTGAGGTTGTAGAGTTCAATGCTACAGTTTGTTTCTAATAACTCAGAAGAGAGTTCTTTATTATTTGAGCAGCTCAAAAAGGGGCGTTCAGTTAGAGCTCCAAAGTATGCATACAGAGCATCAGATGTTTATGTTTATTGCCCTGAGGATAAAGTAGAACAATTAAAAGATGTACTTAAAAGCTATGATGTAAACTTTATTTTTAATGATTATACGCTTAAAAATTTAGACAAAAAAATTATCACTCATTTCGATAATTCAAAGTTGTCAAATGAGAAAAGAAGCTTTCTTGTAACAGCAACAGAGCTTGGTGCATGGGTAGAACCCTTAATAAGCTATCTTGATAAAAGAATGGGTTACACAGAAGTTTCGCTTTTACAAAGCAGCTATTTTTTGCACCAAAAAGCGTTTTCTATACTTAATACAAAGCGAACCCAGTTAGCTAAAAGGTCGATTGATCTCTTTGTTGCCATAGTTTTAATTTTATTATTTTTACCAATAGCGTTAGTAACCGCACTATTTATTCGTTTAGAAAGCAAAGGGCCTGTTATTTATAAACAAAAACGTGTTGGACAATACAACGAAGAGTTTAAAGTTATTAAGTTTAGATCAATGAGAGTTGATGCTGAAGAGGGGGGGGCTAAGTGGGCAAAGGAAAATGATAGCCGAGTCACGCGGGTTGGGAATTTTATTCGTAAAACCCGGATTGATGAAATACCACAATTAATAAATGTTTTACGCGGGGAAATGTCTGTTGTAGGCCCTAGACCAGAACGAGAAGTATTTATTGAAGATTTAGAGAAAGTTATTCCATATTATCGTTTTCGCCACGCTGTAAAGCCCGGTGTAACAGGATTGGCACAGGTAAGTTATCCATACGGAGCATCGATTGAAGATGCGGTTTGGAAACACAAATACGACATACACTACATCAAACACCATAGTACTTTAGTTGATTTTAAAATTATTATTAAAACAATTAAAGTCGTGATATTTGGTATGGGCAGGTAGTTTTTTGTATCTATAACTTATCTCATTTACTTAGAAAATAAATTACGATTTAAGTAATCTTTCTTTTAAGGCTTACACTAAGGGAATATGTCGATGTGCAACTATCAAATTAGATAATAATTGTTGTTTATGAAATGAAACTAGAATCTATTAAAAGTACTAATAACAGAGGAAGCACCATAAAAATGAATGAACAGAAGCCTATTACATTTTTGGAATTAATTCAGGCTATCTGGGAAGGTAAATGGTTAATATGTTTTTCGGTAGTACTTTTTACTGGTGCCGCTGTTTTATACGCACTATCTTCACCAAATATATATAAAGCAAGTGCTTTGCTTTCACCCTCAGAGTCACAATCAGGCTCAGGTTTGGGTGGTATGGCAAATCAACTGGGAGGATTAGCAGCGCTAGCTGGTGTAGATATTGGCGGTGGGGAAGGGAGCCAAACAGCCCTAGCGGTACAGGTCTTAAACTCAAGAAAGTTTGTATCTAATTTTATAACAAGTCGTAATATATTGGTGCCATTAATGGCTGCAAATGGCTGGGAGATGGAGAGTGACTCATTACAATACGATGAAGAAGTCTATGATCCAATAAATAACCTGTGGCTCAGAGAGCCGAAAGGTTTAAGAAAATCAAAGCCTTCAAATCAAGAAGCTTATGACGTTTTCATTAATGAGGTTTTCTCAATTACGCAAGACAAAGAAAACGGCTCATTTACCTTATCCATCATGCATTACTCTCCTTTTTTAGCACAAACGTGGGTTAATTGGCTTGTTGATGACATAAATGAAGTGATGCGAGAAAGGAAAAAACGTGAAACGCAGCAAAACCTTGCATACTTAAATAACCAATTAAATAAAACGTCTGTGGCTGAAATGCAAAGTACATTTTATGAGTTGATTAAAGAACAGACGAAGAGCTTGATGTTAACAGAAGTACAAAAGGATTTTGTGTTCAAAGTAGTTGACCCTGCCGTTGTACCTGAGATGAAGCTTAAGCCTCAAAGAGCACTAATCTCGTTAATGGGTTTTGTTTTAGGTGGTGTAATCGGTTTGTTAGTTGTGTTTCTTCGCTTTGTAATAAAAAAAGATAAAGCGGCACAGCTATAAAAACGAAGGAAAAAAAATGCCAGTAAAAATCAAAAGCTTCATGCAGTAAATGAAGTGATGTACCTACTTACCACGTTTGTTAGCGTGTTTTATCTTTATTTTATGGATAGAAAGTTTGAAAAGCTTGCCTTCTTTTTGATCCTATTTCCAGTGGTTTTCTTTTATTTTCAAATGCCTGCATTTCAACTTGATGTAGGCACTGATTATATATCATATGTAGATATGTATAAATATGGCTACAATATAGAGTATTACTATAATAAGAAGGAATATGTATTTTATTACATATTAAAGATATCAACAGCCTTAAGACTTGGTGAGCAGTCTATATTTATACTAGTGTCTGTTGTTTACTCTGTGTTTTGGTTGTACTTTATTTTTCTTCTGAAAAACGCCAACTATAAAGTTTGGATTTTTGTATTTTTGTACTTTACAGTAACGGGTATTTATCAAAATCAGTTAAATGGTTTAAGGCAGTATATGGCGATAGCGATATTGCCTTGCTTATTTATCGTACTTTATAATAGGCAGTATTTTTTAGCCCTGATTTTGACCGTTTTAGCGTCATTATGCCATGCATCTTTTATTCTGGTTTACCCGTTTTTTATTTTTATATATCTCAAGCCAACACCTCTTAGAGTGTGGTATTTATTTTTGTTTAGTTTTATTGTCTCTGCGTTGGTTGTTCCTAAGTTACTTCCGATTATAGTTTCCACGTTGTTTGGTAGTTATGCCGGATATTTTGAGAGTGCATTGTCCGCAAGTGCTAACCTTGTTTCAGTAATAACAAAATTATATTATATGCCCCTTTTTTTACTGGCTATGTACACGTACAAGAAGGAAGTGAAATTAGGCCTATATGATGATAGCTATGACATGGTTATGCGTTTTTTTATGATTTTAGCCGCAACGTATTGGTTGTTCATTGTAAATATGTATTTTGGTTTTTTTGGCAGAGTAGCTCAGTACTTTATGATTTTTTATATTTTTCCTATGTACTATCTAATCGCGCAGTATATTCAAAAAAATAAAGTCTATTCAACTGTCTTGGTAATTTGCTACATACTTTTACCCTACTTTTTAAAAGTAACGTTTTTAGCAACATCTGAGTACGATTATAACTCAATATTAAAAGGTCTATGATGGGTTTGAAAAAGGTTTGTATTGTAGCACCTATCCACATTTGGGATGACGTGAGGGTATTTAAAAAGCAAGCAGTATCATTAGCAAAACATGGCTACGATGTGACTCTTATCGCAAAAATGCCTCATGAATTAGATAAACGAACTATCGATGGTGTAAAGCTGATCCGTTCAAAAATAGCGGCGCTAGGGAAAATTGGTCGGATTATTTTCATTTATAAAGTGTTTATACAGGCACTCCAATTTAAGGCAGATATTTACCATTTACATAATCCAAACACTATTCCACTTGTGTTTTTATTGAAGCTTTTTTCAAAAAAAGTGATTTACGATACCCATGAAGATTATTCGAAAAGGCTTTTATTTAGAGAGTGGATACCAAAAAGGCTTAGAAACGTAGCATGTAAAGTTGTTTCAACACTTGAGTGGTTAACGGCTAATGTCACAAATAGAGCGATAGGCACACAGGACTCGGTCGTTAAAAGGCTAGGTAAAAAAGCGGTTTTAATCGGGAACTCACCTCGGTTTAATCAATCGCTTATTGATAGAGTTGATGAGTTGAAAAGTGAAGTCAGTTTAAAAAATGATTGCTTTAGACTCGTTTACTTGGGATCGATCAATGAGCCTAGGGGAATAACAGATATTGTAAATTCCCTAGAACGAGTGAATAAGGAAAGGCAAGTTAGACTTTGCTTGATTGGCGAGATAAGTAGCAACTACTTAAAAATACTGAAAGCGTTACCTGGTTGGAAGTATGTTGATTTTACAGGAAGGTTAAATCAAGAGCTTGCTTTTGCTTATGTTGCACAATCTGATATAGGGTTAATTTATATACATGATGTTGGTGATCATTCATCGACTGATCCAAATAAACTCTTTGAGTACATGTCATTTTCAAAGCCTTATATTGCAAGTGACTTCAGTAGCTGGAAAGAGAAGCTTGAAGCTTCTAAATCAGGTGTGTTTGTTAAGCCTGCTGAGCCAAAACTGCTTGCTGAAGCAATTACACAACTTGCAAAAAATAATGACGAGTTAGAAAGAATGGGAATTAATGGACAGTTATTTGTTAAGAGCAATAACTGGGAAATTGAATTTTTAAAGTTAGCCGATATATATAGTGAAATAGTTTAAAATGAAATTAATATCTTTATACAAAATTACAAAATCCAAAGTTTTAACTATTTTTAATTATCATTATAATTTGAGTAAATACGGTAAAGATAACTGTATATTAGTGAACTATTTTAAAGGTGTGCCTAATTGGGGAGACGATTTAAACGAATACCTAATAGAAAAGGTCTCCGGTAAAAAAGTAGTTATATATCCATACTCTTTTAAAAAGCACATTCTAGGCATCGGATCTATTTTACATAGAGCCAGAAATAATAGCCTTGTCTGGGGAAGCGGGTTAATTTCTTCAGAGAGCGATTGTAATAAAAAATTAGATATCAAGCTATTACGGGGTCCTTCTACAGCTAATAGATTAAATTGGCAGGGCGCAGAGTATGGCGATCCTGGCGTTTGTATTAGGCATTTTTATAACCCTTGCGTTGAGAAAAAATATAAATATGGTTTGATCCCTCATCATGTAGACAAAAGTAACCCAATTGTAAAAACATGGGCAAGCAGAACCGACACTTTACTCATCGATATCCAGCAAGATATAGAACCATTTATTGATCAGCTATTAGCGTGCGAAAATGTACTCTCTTCATCATTGCATGGTTTAATTGCTTCTGATTCATATTCAATTCCAAATGCCCACATTGTTTTTTCAGATAAGCTTTTGGGCGGAAGGTTTAAGTTTGATGATTATGCATTAGGTATTAGCGATTCTAAAAGAGAACCAGTTTTAATTGATGAACAAGTTGAAATTGAGGAGCTAGAAGGGGCTTTTTACTTCAATGAAATTACTGACGAAAAGATAGAACGAATTTTGAGTTTATTCCCGGGTAAAATGTGAGCTACATGCGACATCTCAATAAATTAATGCATGATGCCTTTTATCGCCAAACTGTAATTGTGTTTCTTATTAAGGTTATTTCTTCAATTCTAGGCTTTAGTACTACTGTACTTTTAGTTAAAAACTTAGGGGGAGAAACCTCAAGCGCTTACTTCTTCTTGATAGCATTATCTTCAGTACTCACTGCGCTATCGACATTTGGTGCGCCAGAAGCCATCTTAAAATTTACAGCAATTAATAGAAATGTTGGAAAGTTAGTTAAATTAGTTGTGAAAAATGCATGTTTGCTTTCGGTTGTATTTTCACTAGTAATTACCTTTATTTTATTTGTAGTTAATAAAACGGTAGAGCTATCTAGTGAGGAGTTATTCATACTTTCTATTATAGTTGTTTTACCTTTATCATCTATCATATTGTTATTATCATCAGCCCTTCAAGGGGCTGGTAGGATTATCATTGCGATGATAACAACCGGCTTTGTGCAAAATATTGTTTTATTATCATCGCTAACTTTTTTTGCAGACAGTTACTTTGATGCTGCGTGTGCTTTTGCCCTAGGTAACTTGCTGGCCTCAGTAATTGCAATTTACTATCTAAATAAAGATCTTAACGACGAGAATGAAAGTTTTGACACTCATGCGTTCAAATCTACATGTAAGTCAATGTTAGTAAGCCAATCTGTTGTGCAGTATAATAATCATGCAGCTATTTTGTTACTTGGGGTTTTGTGGGTTGGTAAAGATATATCCATAATGGCTGTATCGCTTAAGCTAACAACAATGTTGTCATTTATCATCATTGCGGTTAATCGTGTGTTGGCTCCACAAATAGCGGTAACTTACAAAAATGGTGATTTAGTCGCTTTACAGCACTTGATCAGTAAATCTTCGAGATTGATGTGGATACTCTGTGTTCCAGCAGTATTTATTATTATGCTATTTAGTCAGCAAATTTTAATGATGATTGATGAATCATATCCCAGTCAGTATTTAGTATTGATAGTCTTAGCCTTAGGTCAATTGGTTAATGTAATAACAGGTAATATTGGATTATTACTTTCAATGACAGGGCATGAGAAAATACAAAAAAACATTTTGTTATGTGCATTGTTTATCTCCCTGATTTTAGGTTATTTCCTCATCCCAAGTTATGGCCCGCTTGGTGCTGCAATAATGACAACTTGGACTGTGATCATAGTGAATGTTTCCTCTTACTTTTATGTTTTAATAAAATTAAAACTAAATACGCTAAAACTTCTGTAGGTTTATATGAAAAAGAAAGTGAGTCTATTAATACCAGTCTACGGTGTTGAGAAATATCTTGAGGTGTTTTTAGAAAATTTATGTTTGCAGACCTTAGAAGATATTGAATTTATAATTGTAAATGATGCTTCCCCAGATGGGTCAGATGAAATTATTCAAAGATATTTGAAAAAAGATAATCGATTTGTATACATTAAAAAAGACATTAATGAAGGGCTGTATAAAGCGCGCCAAGATGCGTTTGATAAGGCAATAGGTGAGTTCGTTATCAATTTAGATTCAGATGACTTTATTTCTCCAGATTTCATCAAAGAGCTTTACACATTAGCAATAAATGAAAAGCTCGATATTGTTGTTAGTAATGTAGAGTTGGTCGATGAAGATGGAAAACCATTAAAAAATAGCAAATCTAAAAGGCACGAAGAAGATTTCGTATTTTCGAAAGAGAACTTACTTTCTCTTCTTTCGATACCTTATGCAACCTGGTGCAGGATGTATAAACGAGAACTGCTTATTGAGCGACAATATAGTTATGATAAAGGGGAGCTTTACTTAACAAACTTCCACTTCCTTGAAGGTGTTAAGTCTGGCTTAGCAGCCGCTGCTACATACTATTACCGCATCAGAGATAACAGCATGTCTTCGGCTTGTAATTCATCAAAAAAATTACAAAGTAAACTGTCTGATGAGTCGATTCATAAATTTAACCAAGCGATTACGGCGCAATGCGTTGATAACGATGTACTCCCAAGTTATCGATTGTTCAATAACCTTTCTTTTAGTAAGTTGAACTTTGTATCTTGTATTTATGGGAATCAAAGTAAGCGGTATAAGCGTTTAAAAAATACAATAAGCTCTGAATTTCCAGCCTCGACAAAATATCTTTTGAGTAATGTTAGTATCATTCCGTACGAGCTCGCTATTTTTATTCTTTTAGACAAGTTAGGACTTACTAGGTTATTACTATTTATAAAAAGTAGAGGTATTAAATAGCTTTAAAAGCATTTAATTAAAATTATATTATGAAAAAAAATGAACCCCTCGTGTCTATTGTGATGCCAAGTTATAACTCAAGCCAAACGATTGAAAGCAGTATTCAAAGTGTAATTGAGCAAAGCTATAAAAATTGGGAGTTAATTATTGTTGATGATTGCTCAAGTGATACAACGTGGCAAATACTTCAGGCTTTTGCAACTAAGTACGAAAATATAATGTGTTTTCAAAATGAAATAAATCAAGGTGCGGGTGCCAGTCGCAACCTTGCCATAAGCAAAGCAGAAGGACGTTTTATCTCTTTTCTAGATTCAGACGATCTATGGACAGAGGATAAACTGTCAGAGCAAATAGATTTTATGTTAACTAATAACTATGGCTTTACTTATACTTATTACAGGCGTTTTGACTCAAATGCTGAATATGGAGTAGTGACTGCGCCAAAGCAGACTAATTATAAAAAGCTAATGTACAGTAATGTAATAGGATGTTTAACTGCAATTTACGATACAAAGTTGTTGGGTAAGCGGTATATGCCATTGATAAGAAAGCGCCAAGATATGGGGTTGTGGCTAGATATTTTGAAGGATATACCTAAGGCGTATTGTTTGCCCAAAGTGTTGGCAAAATACAGAGTAGGCAATGGAATGAGTGCGAATAAAGTTAAGATATTGTCATATCAATGGCAATTTTACAGAGAGGTTGTAGGCTTAAGCCCAATTAGGTCATTAGCTGTATTTTCAGTTTATGCTGTTAAGGGCTATATGAAACATAGCAAATAAGTATTGCCAAACACACTATGTTGAAGATTAATTAATCGTGCAGTATTAAAAGTACTAAAAATTTTATAGGTCTAAATTTGATGAAAAATAAAGTTGTATATGTATCAGGTACTTTTGACCTGTTTCACAGTAATCATTTAAAAATGATCAACTATGGCCGTGGCTTAGGTGATACATTAATTGTAGGCGTAAGCACCGATGAGCTAGTGTGCTCATATAAAAAACCACCTGCAGTGCCATTTGAAGAACGCATAGCCATTGTTGAAGGGTTAAGAGATCCAGATGTCGTGATCCCACAGCGAACACTTGATCATAATGAAACGGTTGAAAACTTAAATATCGATATTTTTGTAATTGGCGATGATTGGAAAGGAAAGTACGATTACCTTAAAGATCAAGGTGTACAGGTTTTTTACTTCCCATACGGCGCAGGTGTTAGCTCTACAAATTTAAAAAAGAAAATCTACGATCAGTACAAAAAATTGATTGAACCAAGTGATGTTCACCCAATACCGGAACCTAAAAAATGAATGTGTTAGTAACGGGTGGCCAAGGCGATCTGGCTAAATATATTACTACCACATTAATTGAGTTGGGCCATACTGTAGATGCACCCTCAAGGCATGAGCTGGATGTTTCTTCAGTTGACTCTGTAACAACATTCTTTGAGGCTAAACATTACGATGTGGTAGTGAATGCTGCGGGTACGCTTTACTCAAGCTTAGTTGCTGACTCAGACCCATTGCTTTGGGTCAAAGACATTGAAGTTAACTTAATTGGCAGTTACTTAATATGCCGAGCCGCAGTTAAAGCGAATAAATCAGTAAAATTGATAAATGTTGCATCAACCGCTGCATTTAATAGCTACAAAGACTGGACATCATACTGCGCTGCTAAGGCGGGAGTAGTAACTCTATCAAAAGGGCTTTATAAAGATAGCTATAGCGTTACTGTATTGTGCCCCGGAGCGATAGAAACCAAATTACGTAATGGTTTGACAATCGATAACCCAAATGTAATGACTATAGCAGAAGGTGCTGCTCCGATATTAGATGCCGTAATTAATGATCAAAATGGCAAGCTCGTGTTTTATAGAAAAAATGAATACCGAGAAGAAGAATTATAAAATGGTTTGCTGCGTTGCTACTTAAGCTTAGTGATGCAGCAATATCTATTTTGACATTAATTAATCGCTATTCGCCACCTCCCTCATATTCAGTACAGTACGTATTACGTTTAAAATCAAATGTAAATTTAGACCCACCCTATTTAAAACGCGTTGATTTAAAATGACTTAATATGTCTCTATTTTAACGTGAAAAGTTTTAATGGGGTTTTTTATAGACAGCTATTAATGCAGTGCGTATAATCCCCAAGCTTACATTTCAGGTTGAAGTGCGTAAGTAAAGAAGTCAGTATTTTAGGGATTGATATGGATAGTTGGTACTTATTATTTTGCAAACCGCGCCAAGAAGAGCGTGCAAAAATTAATTTACAAAACCAAGGGATTGAAGCATTTTTTCCGCTATTAAAAACTGAAAAGCTCATAAAAGGCCGTCGTACTTTTAAAGAATCAGCGTTATTTCCTAATTATCTTTTTGTTCGTTTAAATTCACAAAACTGTAACTTTTCTGCGATAAAAAATACCCGCGGAGTCAGTGGTTTTGTGTCATATGGCGCATCATATCAAATTGTACCTGAGCAATTAATTAATACATTACAAAACGTTAAGCCTAACTTAGAGGCAAGCGACCTGCCAAATGCAGGAGATTTAGTGTACCTAAATAACGGCTCATTTAAAGACGTACAAGCCATATTTAAAGAACCAGACGGCGACATGCGCAGCATATTACTTGTGAATTTACTCAATAAAAAAATAGAAATCACAGTAGAAAATAACGACATAAGAAAAGTAGGTTAAAGGCGAAAAGTAAAAGGTACTAGGTTCTAGGGAAGAGACTAGGAGCTAGGGAAGTGAAAAACCTAGCCGAAAGTGTTTTGTAGGCGAGTGGCTTGCCACCGCGAAAATGAATTAAAGATTTACCGCAGAGAGCACAGAGGGAATAATATTGATTCATTCTTTTCTCGGTGCAGCGAAGTGCCCTCGGCGGTAAAAAAGATGGTTATGATTAGTTTATTTAGCTCGCTGCTCGTTGCACAAAGCCCGCAGCCGTTTTTAAACTTATTAACCTAGAACCTAGAACCTAGAACCTAGAACCTAGAACCTAGAACCTAGAACCTAGAACCTAGAACCTAGAACCTAGAACCTAGAACCTAGAACCTAGAACCTAGAACCTAATATTTGACCAGACCGTAGGAACTGCAACCTAGGGGCGGAAGCGTGCCCGAAGGGCTAGACAAGCAAATAGTTTTGCTTTCAAGCTGGAGCGAGAGGAGCTCTGCGACGAACTGGAACGTGGAGCGTGCCCGAAGGGCTAGACAAGCAAATAGTTTTGCTTTCAAGCTGGAGCGAGAGGAGCTCTGCGACGAACTGGAACGTGGAGCGTGCCCGAAGGGCTAGACAAGCAAATAGTTTTGCTTTCAAGCTGGAGCGAGAGGAGCTCTGCGACGAACTGGAACGTGGAGCGTGCCCGAAGGGCTAGATAAGCAAATAGTTTTGCTTTCAAGCTGGAGCGAGAGGAGCTCTGCGACGAACTGGAACGTGAAGCGTGCCCGAAGGGCTAGATAAGCAAATAGTTTTGCTTTCAAGCTGGAGCGAGAGGAGCTCTGCGACGAACTGGAACGTGGAGCGTGCCCGAAGGGCTAGGCAAGAAAATAGTTTTGCTTTCAAGCTGGAGCGAGAAGAGCTCTGCGACGAACTGGAACGTGAAGCGTGCCCGAAGGGCTAGACAAGCAAAGTTACTTTGTAGGCGAGTGGCTTGCTACCGCGAAAAGATTTTAAATGCCTTGCCACTGAGACAGTAAAAAAGCAGCTACTCATGGAGCAGCCTAAAGCGTGCTTTCAAGCGTGATAAATAATACAATAACCACAAGTGAATAAAGTTTTTATTACAGTTAAGTGTGGCTATCTTAATGTGTAACAAAGTTAGATAAATTCAAGGTATCGAAGATGAAAATAGCGGTTGTTGGTACAGGTTATGTGGGTCTTTCAAATGCTCTATTGTTATCACAAAACAATAATGTAATTGCATTGGATATTGATGAACAAAAAGTAGCATTGTTAAAAAATAGGCAATCGCCAATTGCAGACGTTGAAATAACTCATTTTTTAAATAATGAAAACCTTGATTTTACTGCAACCACAGACAAAACACTTGCGCTTACAGCTGCAGACTACGTGATTATAGCTACGCCAACTGATTATGACCCGGAAACAAATTATTTTAATACGCAATCAGTTGAGGCAGTAATTGCAGATGTGTTAGCAATAAACCCGACAACGACCATTGTCATTAAATCAACAGTGCCAGTAGGGTATACTGAATCAGTTAAAGAAAAATTTTCGACAGATAATATTATTTTTTCGCCTGAATTTTTGCGTGAAGGTAAAGCATTATACGACAATTTGCACCCGTCACGTATTATTGTGGGTGAACAAAGCGAACGTGCAAAAATATTTGCCAGCTTGTTAGCACAAGGCGCACTTAAAACAAATATAGATGTGCTGTTCACAGACTCCACAGAAGCGGAAGCAATAAAGCTTTTTTCAAATACTTATTTGGCAATGCGTGTTGCGTACTTTAATGAACTTGATAGCTATGCTGAAAGCCATGGCTTAAATGCAAAGCAAATTATCCAGGGAGTAGGGTTAGACCCACGTATTGGCAATCATTACAATAATCCTTCATTTGGTTATGGCGGCTATTGTTTACCAAAAGATACAAAGCAGCTTTTAGCAAATTATAAAAACGTCCCTAACAATATGATTGCTGCAATTGTAGATGCAAATATGACGCGCAAAGACTTTATTGCAGACTCAATTATTAAGCGTAACCCCAAGGTGGTTGGTGTATACCGCTTGGTAATGAAAACTGGCTCTGATAATTTTAGAGCGTCTGCAATTCAAGGGATCATGAAACGAATAAAAGCCAAAGGCATTGAAGTTGTTGTTTATGAACCCGCATTAAAAGAAACGCAATTTTATAATTCTAGCGTAATTAACGATATAAATGAGTTTAAAAAAATCGCCGATGTAGTGGTGTCGAATCGAATGGTCGATGAGTTAAACGATGTTGTTGAAAAAGTGTATACACGAGATTTATTCGGCAGTGATTAGGCGTTTGAATTGTGCTCAATATGACTAAACGAGATAGAATAACGACTATTCTATTAAGTTGAGATGGCTTTTAACTAATTTTACAAAATAATTACTCACCTGCTCGTTTACTATACAACCAACCTTGCACAGTAAACGGAGCCATGCTTTAATTAGCCAGCAAAAAAATAACAGCGAATTTCAAATAACTAAGCTGAAAGTTTTAGAATTTTATAATATTTGGGAATAAACAATGGCGCTAAGCTGTAAAACACTTGTAGCATCACTTACCTTGCTCACAATGACAGGGTGTACAATCATCCCCGGTAGCCATTTCGAAGGAATCGAAGCGGGTGAACAAACTAAAAACCTTGAACAAGATCTTGAAAAGGTTAATATCCAAATCATTGACTCTGTTTTAATTAACAAAAAAAAGCAGGCTCAAACAAAAAGTGCACCACGCTCAAGCTACAACGGCTTAAATACCAGTGATTACCAATACAAACTGGGTGTAGGTGATGTGCTCACCATTGGTGTATGGGATCACCCTGAGTTAACAATCCCCGCTGCAGTGCAGCGTACTGCAGAGTTTGACGGTTTCCGTGTGCAAGCCGATGGCACAGTTACCTATGCCTACGCGCCAAATATACAGGCGGCAGGTAAAACGGTTCAACAACTTCATAGCGAGCTGGTAAGGCGATTAAGCCGTGTAATAGAAGACCCGCAAATTGATGTGAAAATAGTTGGTTTTAGAAGTCAAAAAGCCTATGTAACAGGTGAAGTAACTAAACCTGGCGTTTACCCTGTAACCGAAATACCACTAACATTAGTAGATGCATTAAACCAAGCAGGTGGCTTAACCGAGGCTGCAGATTGGCGCACGGTAACGTTTACCAGAGGTAATAAAACAGAAGTCATCAAGCTTGATGATTTCTATGCGCGCGGTGATATTTCACAAAATCGCTTATTACAACACGGCGATATTGTGCATGTAAACCGCAACGACTTACAAAATGTATTTGTATTGGGCGATGTAAAAAAAGCCGGCTCAGTTGAAGTTAACCGTTATGGTTTAAACCTAGCAGAAGCACTCGCAAACTCTGGTGGCTTAAACGAAAATACCGCAGATGCCAACGGAGTGTTTGTATTGCGTAAGCGTGATTTAGAACGAGATGGTGTTATTGCTGATGTATACCAACTTCACGCAAAGAATGTGGCTGCATTAGTGCTGGCAGAGCAATTTGAATTACAACCGCATGATATTGTTTATGTAACGTCTGCACCACTTGCACGTTGGAACCGCGTAATAAGCTTATTATTACCTTCTATCGCAACAGTTGATTCAATTGACGATTTAGCCGCGACTAAATAAGGGTTACTATGTTTGATTCAATTTTAGTGGTGTGCGCAGGGAATATTTGCCGCAGCCCAACGGCCGAGTATGTACTTAAAAGTAAGCTTGAAGGCAAAGGTATAAGGGTGTCGTCAGCCGGCTTAACTGCACTTGAGGGGAAATCAGCCGATGCCACAGCAAAGCAAATTGCTGCACCCCACGGTATCAATATGGATGAACACCAAGGTCGTCAGCTTAACGCAAAACTCGTCGCGCAAAACAGTGTTATTTTAGTGATGGAGCAACGCCATTTAACGGACCTTTGCACCCGCTACCCTGAAGCGCGTGGCAAAACATTTTTGCTCGGTAAATGGTTAGGCGATAAAGAAATACCCGATCCATACAGGCAAAGTTTAGAAGCGTTTGAACACGTTTACGAATTAATCGATAGCGCGTGTAGCGCTTGGCAAAAGTATTTATAAGGATAGGCTAGTACATGAATGCTCAGCCCACTGCGATAGCAGCAAATAAGCAAAATCGAACAAACGAACAATCCCCAAGCCAAGAAATTGATTTAATGGCGTTACTCGGCGCATTGCTTGACCGTAAATTTTTCATAGTCGCACTCACCGCTTTGTTTATGTTTATAGGCGTGGTGTATGCGGTGTTATCAACCCCTATATATCAAGCTACGGCGATGATACAGGTTGAAGAAAGTGGCGGCTCAGTGCCAGGCTTTGATGATATGGCTGGCATGTTCGAAAGCACATCTGCCGCAGTGACAGAGATTGAACTTTTAAAATCACGCTCAATAATAGGCGAGGCGGTTGATACGCTAAAGCTAGATATTACAGTGGAACCGAAACTATATCCGTTTATTGGCGGTCGCGCATTCCGTAAATTTACGCCAATGAACGAGGGGGATTTAGCAGAGCCTAGCTTTGGTGCAACTTCGTATGCATGGGGCGGCGAGAGTGTTGATGTATTTAGATTTGATGTACCAAAATCAGCCGTTGGGGTTGAGTTTACGCTGGTAGCGCAGGAGAATAATAGTGTTGCGCTTGTAAGTGACGATGGCGAACAAATATTAGCGGGCAAAGTAGGGCAAGAGTTAACAAACGGTAAGTTCAGCTTAACGATACGCTCTATTAATGCCCGTGCGGGCTCTGAGTTTATAATTACCCGTAAAGACAGACTAAATACAATTTTAGATTTACAAGCATCGATTGGTGCCAGCGAAAAGGGTAAAGACTCTGGGATTATAAACTTAAGCTTGCAAAGTGCAATACCTAGCTATGCAGAGAAAGTACTTGATAAAGTAGCGGCTATTTATGTACGCCGTAATGTTGAGCGTAATAGTGCAGAGGCTAAAAAGTCGCTCGACTTTTTAGAGGTACAGCTCCCTGAAATTAAAAAACAGCTGGAATACGCTGAAGAACGTTTTAACGAGTACCAAATAAAACGCCAATCAATCAATATCACCCTAGAAACCCAAGGTGTACTTGAGCAAGTCGTCGAGCTTGAAACTAAACTGCAAGAGCTTGAACTTAAACGCCTTGAAATGAGCCGAAAATTTAAAGAAAGCCACCCAACTTACCAAGGCGTACTTGAGCAAATTGAAGCAGTTGAAAAGCAAAAGCAAAGGCTAGTAGGCGAGGTAGGTAACTTACCTGAAACACAGCAAGAGCTACTACGTTTAAAGCGTGACGTTGAAGTAAGTAATGAAATTTACACATTACTTTTAGCTAAAACGCAAGAGCTTGATATTGTGCGTGCAGGTACTGTAGGAAATGTACGCATAATTGACTACGCAGAGGTAAATACCTCAAAACCAGTTAAACCTAAAAAAGCATTAATAGTGATAATGGCAACCATGTTAGGCGGCATGTTAGCAGTAGCGATTGTGTTAGTACAAAAAGCCATGCATAAGGGCGTAGAAGACGCGAACGAAATTGAGGCAATCGGCTTACCTGTATATGCCAGTGTGCCGTACTCAGATTACCAAGATAAACTCACTGGCTTTAGTAAAGCCCGTAAAGCTAAAAGTAAGCCTAAATCAATACTCGCACTCGATAATCCCGCTGATTTATCAATAGAGGCCCTTCGTAGTTTACGCACTAGCCTACACTTTGCGATGATGGAAGCAAAAAATAATTTAATTGCTATATCAGGCCCAAGCCCAGGCGTAGGTAAATCATTTATATCAGTTAACTTAGCCTCAGTACTCGCGCAAAGTGGTAAAAAGGTGTTGATTATCGATGCCGATATGCGTAAAGGTTATTTGCAAACTCAATTTGGCATAAAGTGGGATAATGGCCTAAGTGATTATTTATCAGGCCGTTTAAACTTAGCTCAAGTGACTAAGCCAACGCAAGTTGAAGGATTAAGTGTAATTACTCGTGGCCAAATACCGCCAAATCCGTCAGAGCTACTAATGCACTCTAATTTTAGTAAGTTGGTTGAAGAGGTAAGCGCTGAGTACGACTTGGTAATCATAGATACGCCACCTATTTTAGCAGTAACAGACCCGGCTATCGTCAGCGCGCATACGGGTACTACATTATTGGTAACACGCTTTGGCCAAAACCATATTAAAGAGATAGAGCTAACAAGAGCCCGCTTTGAGCAAAACGGCACCGACGTAAAAGGCGTAGTATTTAACGGCGTAGTTAAAAAAGCCAGCAATGCTTATGGTTATTACGGTTACTACAACTACGAATATAAATCGGATAAGTAATATTCAAATATTCTTTTTAGTCTATACGGCACTACATGTAATTAAGGAATTAGAGTGAGTAATATAATCTCATTAATAGGTCGCACAAAAGAACTTTTTATTCAAGACATTGAAACATCAAACGAAAAGCTTAAAGAGATAGTTTCAAACTCAAGTTTTCTAGTTTTGGGTGGTGCAGGCTCAATTGGTCAGGCTGTAACGAAAGAAATTTTTAAACGTAATCCTAAAAAACTACATGTTGTTGATATAAGTGAAAACAACATGGTTGAATTGGTTCGTGATATTCGCAGTTCTTTTGGCTACATCGAAGGGGATTTTCAAACATTTGCTTTAGATATTGGTTCTATTGAATATGATGCATTCATACAATCTGATGGGCAGTATGATTACGTATTAAACTTATCAGCACTTAAACATGTCCGCAGTGAAAAAGATCCATTTACATTAATGCGTATGATCGACGTGAATGTCTTTAATACAGACAAAACCATTCAGCAATCAATCGAATGTGGTGCAAAAAAATATTTTTGCGTATCTACTGATAAAGCCGCCAACCCCGTTAATATGATGGGTGCTTCAAAGCGCATTATGGAAATGTTTTTAATGCGCAAAAGCGAAAAAATCGCTATTTCAACAGCTCGTTTTGCCAACGTTGCTTTTTCTGATGGGTCGCTTTTGCATGGCTTTAATCAACGCATTCAAAAGAAACAGCCTATCGTCGCACCTAGTGACATTAAACGTTATTTTGTTACTCCCCAGGAGTCGGGAGAGTTATGTTTGATGTCGTGTATTTTTGGTGATAACCGAGATATTTTCTTCCCTAAATTAAGTGAGGCATTGCACCTAATTACATTTGCTGATATTGCAGTTAAATACCTCAATGAGCGAGGTTTTGAACCGTATTTATGCAAAACAGAAGATGAAGCGCGTGAGTTAGTTAAGACTCTGCCTTCACAAGGTAAGTGGCCATGCCTCTTCACTGAAAGTGACACAACGGGTGAAAAAGATTTTGAAGAATTTTTTACCGATAGTGAAGAGTTAGATATGACGCGTTTTGAGAATCTAGGTATTATCAAAAATACGCCTGAGTTTGACCAAAAGTTATTAAACGAATTTGAAAGTGAAATCGCTTTAATGAAAAGCAGTAAATCGTGGACTAAAGAGCAAATGGTGAAACTTTTCTTTAAAATGATACCAGGGTTTGGCCATAAAGAAACGGGTAAATATCTTGATGGGAAAATGTAAGCGGGAGTCGCTACTATGACTAAGCAATTTGTTTCTTTTATTAAAGACCTATATCAAACTGATGAATTTATTCCATTACATGCGCCTACGTTTGCGGGTAATGAACAGCAATATGTAGCAGAGACAATCAATAGTACATTTGTATCAAGTGTTGGTAAGTTTGTTGATGACTTTGAGAATCATATAGAGGCTTACACAGGTACAGTCAATGCTGTTGCAACTGTTAATGGTACTGCAGCATTGCATGCAGCACTATATATGGCTGGGGTTAAAGCAAATGATATAGTAATAACCCAAGCGCTTACATTTGTAGCTACTTGTAATGCATTACATCATATGGGGGCACAGCCTGCATTTGTGGATGTTTCACCTATTAGTTTAGGGTTGTGTCCGAAGGCTTTAGAATTATTTTTAGATGAGTACGCCGTTTTAACAGAAACTGGACCGGTTCATAAGACTACAAAGCAGCGTATTAAAGCAGTTGTTCCTATGCACACGTTCGGTCACCCCGTTGAACTCCATGAGCTTATAGCTGTATGTTCAAAGTGGAAAGTTAGTTTAATTGAAGATGCAGCTGAGAGTTTGGGTTCTTTTTATAAAGGACAGCACACCGGTACATTTGGTGATTATGGCGCTATTAGCTTTAACGGCAACAAGGTTATTACCACTGGTGGTGGTGGAATGGTGTTGTGTAAAACTTTAGATGCAGGTAAACGCACTAAGCATGTAACTACAACTGCAAAAGTCCCACACCCTTATGAGTTTTATCATGACGAAGCAGGTTTTAACTACCGGATGCCAAATTTAAATGCGGCATTAGGGTGTGCACAAATGGAAAGTTTACCTGCATTTATCGAAAATAAGCGTAAATTAGCTTTATTGTATGCAGATTTTTTCAATAACTCAGCATATAAGTTTGTTACAGAGCCGGGCTATGCCAAATCTAACTACTGGTTAAATGCAATAATTTGCCCGGATAAACAATCTCGTGAAAAACTACTAAAAAATGCCAACGACAATGGTGTGATGACTAGACCAATTTGGCAATTGATGCATCGCTTACCGATGTTTAAAAATGCATTTAGAGGTGACCTTTCATATTCTGAATTTATAGAAAGTCATTTAGTGAATATCCCAAGCTCACCGGTAAAAAGCTTAGGCGGAGTATAAATTTATGAAGGTTGCTGTTTTTACAGGCACAAGAGCTGAATATGGTTTACTCTTTTGGCTTTTAAAAGATATACAAACTGACCCAGCGATGACCTTGCAGTTGCTTGTTTCTGGTATGCACTTATCTTCAGAATTTGGTGAAACCTATAAGCAAATTGAGCACGATGGTTTTGAGATTGATGAAAAAATAGAAATTTTACTCTCCTCAGATACACCTGTTGGTACTGCTAAAAGTATGGGGTTAGGAGTACTTGGTTTTGCAGATGCATTAAATCGTTTAAAGCCCGATGCAATAGTGATTTTAGGTGATAGATTTGAAGCACTTGCAGCAGCGCAAACAGCTATGATTTTGCGCATTCCTATTCTCCATCTGCATGGCGGTGAAATAACGGAAGGTGCTTATGACGATGCAATACGCCATGCTATTACTAAGTTGAGCTATTTACACGGCACCTCCACCGAAGAATATAGGCAACGTGTAATTCAATTAGGCGAGCAACCTGAGCGTGTTCGCAATATTGGAGCTATTGGCCTTGACCACCTGAAGCGTGGTGAGTTTATGACTATAGATGAAATTGGCAACTCTTTAGGCTTTCGACTTAGTCAGCCATATTTCTTAGTCACTTATCATCCAGTTACTTTAGGTGATGAGCAGCCAGAACAAAGCTTTAATGCTCTGCTAGATGCGTTAAATGAATTTCCAGAGTATCAGATTATTTTAACTTACCCCAATGCTGATGATGGTGGTCGCCGTATAATTCCAATTCTTGAAAAATACGCGAAGCAACAGCCTGAAAGAGTTCATGCAATTCCATCACTTGGGCAAAAGCGGTATTTAAGTGCAGTTAAACATGCCGCTGTAGTAATTGGTAATTCATCAAGTGGCGTAATTGAAGTGCCGTCATTTAATGTACCAACAGTAAATATAGGCGTTAGACAAAAAGGGCGATTAGCAGCTAAAAGCGTATTGCATTGTGACGCCACAAAAACAGCAATAAATGCGTCTATAACCATTGCTCTTCAAGGTGATTATAAAACCTTAGATGAAGAAATAACGAATCCTTATGGTGCAGGTAATGCAAGTGAACAGGCAATCGCAATGCTGAAAACTCTAAACTTCGAACCAAGTAAGTCTTTCTACGATTTAAAGTGAGTACCCCATGACCTTAATTATTGCAGAAGCTGGTGTTAATCATAACGGCAGTGACGAATTAGCCTTTTCACTTGTTGATGCTGCTCATAAAGCGGGCGCAGATATCGTCAAGTTTCAAACATTTAAAGCTAAAAATTTAGTAACAGAAGATGCCCAGCAAGCTGAGTATCAAATAACAAACAGTGGACAGAAAGAATCTCAATTCTCAATGCTAAAACGACTTGAGTTAAGTTATGAATCTCATCACAAACTAGTTAAATATTGTAATGATCTGGGTATCGAGTTTTTATCAACAGCTTTTGATTCAGAAAGCCTTTCATTTTTAGTTGATGACTTAGGTATTACGCGATTAAAACTGCCATCAGGTGAGATCACTAATGCACCTTTGGTGCTCGAACATGCCAGAACGGGATGTGACCTCATTGTCTCCACAGGTATGGCTACGTTATCAGAAATAGAGCAAGTGTTATCAGTGATTGCCTTTGGCTACTTAAATCCACAGGGCACGCCAAATGATGAAACACTGCAAGCGTCATATTTTTCTGAGCAAGGTAAACTGCTATTAAAAGAAAAAGTGACCCTGTTACACTGCACGACAGAATACCCAGCGCCTTTTGGCGATATAAATCTAAATGCAATGGATACAATGAAAGACTCATTTAAATTGGCTGTTGGCTATTCAGATCACAGTGAAGGCATAATTGTACCTGTTGCTGCTGTAGCTAAGGGGGCTGTATTAATTGAAAAGCATTTTACAGTTGACAAAACCCTGCCAGGTCCTGACCATAAAGCATCATTGGATCCGCAAGAACTAAAAGCGATGGTAGATGGAATTCGTACGGTTGAAAAAGTACTGGGAGATGGCATTAAAGGGCCGCGTCCATCTGAAGTAAAAAATAAAAGCGTTGCGCGTAAAAGCCTTGTGGCGGCAAATAGCATTGCTGCAGGAGAATTGTTAAATGAAGAAAACCTTGCTGTGAAGCGCCCTGGAAATGGCATAAACCCAGTTAAGTATTGGCATTACTTAAATAAAGC
Organism: Pseudoalteromonas sp. H105; assembly: GCF_001469215.1. GTDB lineage: Bacteria > Pseudomonadota > Gammaproteobacteria > Enterobacterales > Alteromonadaceae > Pseudoalteromonas. The sequence goes on along the minus strand of NZ_LOFH01000005.1, from coordinate 147,420 downwards.
AAGTAGCAAGAACTATCAAGCCGGCGACTTAATTGATGAGTAACTCTGGGTATTTAATTATAGGCGGGGGCGGGCATGCAGCGGCCCTTGCTGAAATACTAATTAAGCAACACAAATCTATATTAGGTGTTGTTGCACCGAATATTTTAGCTGGTCATGCGATTTTTGATACTGTGCAGCATTACTTACGGGATGAAGACGTATTAGCGTTTTCTACTAATGAGGTTTTATTAGTTAATGGTATTGGTGCAATGCCGCGACAAACGCTTAGAGAAAAAGTTTATACACGTTTTAGCGAATTGGGTTATACATTTGCAACAGTTATTGCAGATTCAGCATTAGTGTCAGATTATGCTGTACTGGCCAAAGGCGGCCAAATTATGAATAATGCGGTGATTAATATTGGTAGTGAAATTGGCGAAAACACCATAATAAATACCTCAGTATCAGTTGACCATGATTGTATTATTGGCGCTCATTGCCACATTGCACCAGGGACCACACTCAGTGGGCAAGTAATAGTTGAAAATAACGTTCATATTGCTACAGGTAGTAGTATTATTAATGATGTAAGCATAGGTTGTAATACTATTATTGGGGTTGGGGCTAATATTACCAAATCAATTCCAAAATACTCGATAGTGTATGGTACACATTCAATAATTAAAGGATTAGGTGAATAGAAATGTCGATTAACTGGCAAAAAGTTGTTGTTAGCCCTTCAGATTCAATTAACGATGTATTAAAAATAATAGATAAAGAAGCGCTTAGAGTTGCTTTAGTTGTAGAGGAGAATAGGCTCATTGGCATGGTCACTGATGGAGATGTGCGCAGAGGAATTTTACAAGGAGTTGAATTAGCGTCGCCAGTAAGTTCAATTATGAATGCTAATCCTGTTAGTGCAAATAAATCATTAAGTAGTAATGAATTAAAAACACTGATGCAGTCAAAAAAGATCTTGTCGTTACCAATTATTAATGATCAAGGCGAACTTGTCGGCTTAAAAACCATACATGAAACATTAACCGTAGAAAAAAGAGAAAACCCTGTATTTATTATGGCCGGAGGTTTTGGTACTCGATTACGACCTCTTACAGATAATTGCCCAAAACCAATGCTGAAAGTAGGCGGTAAGCCTATGCTTGAAACATTAATCAATAGCTTTAAAAGTCATGGTTTTTACCGATTTTATATTTCTACACACTATCTCCCAGAAGTCATAATGGATTACTTTGGTGATGGCGGTGATTTTGAAATTGAAATAACATATGTTCATGAAGACACCCCTCTAGGGACTGGTGGGGCGTTATCATTACTACCAGAAACATTACCAAAAGAGCCATTGATTATGATCAATGGCGATATTTTAACAAATGTTGATTTTGGAAAGGTAATTAGTTTTCATGAAAAGCACCGAAGTGATGCCACTATGTGTGTCCGAGATTATGAGATAAAAGTGCCATTTGGTGTAATTGAAGGACAGAGCCATGAAATAACAAGTATTATTGAAAAACCGACATATAGATTTTTCGTTAATGCTGGGATATATATTATCTCAAATGCTATTATTCAATCATTGGTTAAGAATCAATACTTGGATATTCCAGAGTTGTTTGATAAACAGCAGCGTTTAGGTTCTAAGGTATTAAAGTTCCCTATTCATGAGTATTGGTTGGACATAGGTCGTCATGATGATTTTGAAAAAGCACAAATTGATATTACTTCGCTCACCTTTTAAGGTGTAGTTTTATTTATTTAGTTAATGGGTTTCTTAATGGATTTAATGCTAATAACTAACTCACCTGTTTATGCAAAGTATGCTGAAAAGAGTGGAGTTGATATAATTTTTATAGATTTAGAGATAGATGGGAAGATTGAGCGGCAAGGCCATTTGGATACCGTTATCAGTTCACATGATATCAAAGATGTATCGCGAATAAAAAAAGTTTTAAAGAAGGCTAAAATATTAGTAAGAGTAAACCCTTACAACGAGTTTAAAACAGAGCAAGAAGTTGAAGATGCTATAAGGTTTGGCGCCGATATGATTATGTTGCCTATGTTTACAACAGTTGATGAGGTTATAGCTGTTCATAAATTAATAAATAATAGGTGCACCTTCGTTCCTCTTCTTGAGACGGTGTCTGCAGTAGAGTCTTTAGATAAAATACTCGAAGCTAATATCCTAACTGACTTACATATAGGCCTAAATGACCTACATTTAGATTATAAACTTAGGCATATGTTTGAGCTTTTTACGAACGGTACTATAGATACACTAGTTTCAAAATTAAAGTTGAAAGGTATTAACTATGGAATAGGTGGTGTTGCATCAATGAACGGAGGAGACATTGAAGGCGAGACAGTTTTGAATAAATATCTTTCAATGGGTTCAAATAGAGTTATTTTATCTCGTTCATTTCATAGATCTTACAGTGAAGAGCTACATGCTGAAATTGATAGGCTCAGACTGGTAGAAGGTAGTCATAAGGTTGAGAACTCAAGTCAATATGATAAAGAATTTAAAGCAAGCTTGGTAAAAATATAAACTTTGGAGTATTTAATTGAATATTTTGTTTTGTAGATCAGATCTAAAGCTCGCAGGCCCTGCTAAATTGATATTTGAATCTGCTAAAGCTTTGAAATTTAGAGGGCATGATGTCATTACTGTAACTGGTGGTGGGGAGTTTTCAAAGCACTTTGAAAAAACTAATATGTTACATCATTCATTACCTGAGCTGAGATTAGAAAGTAGGGGTATACTATCTACCTTTAAAGCTATTATGGTGATTAGGGGGTTATTAAAATCATATGACATCGATGTAATTCATTCATTCAATGCACATTCAGCCATAGTTTGCTTTTTAGCCGCTTTGCTCACTTTTAAAAAAATTAACATTGTAAATACAGTTCTAGGAAATGGAAAAGAAAGCATATTAAAATTTATTCCTTGCAAATATATTGCGGTCTCTACTTCTGTAAAGAATAAGCTAGTGAGCTATAATGTAAAACCTAAACGAATTGATGTGGTCTATAACTCAATAATTCCAGTGGAAAGAGTAATTGATATTAAAAAGCTTAATAATAAACATGCTCATTTTGAATTGAATCATGGGGAGAAGCTTACTTTTTGCAGTATAGCTATGTTTACTGGAAAAAAAGGTCAGGAAAGAATTATCAGCAGTTTGAGTCGATTACCAAATAATTATAACTTCGAAATCATATTTATTGGTGATGGCTTAACAAGGCAAAGTTGTGAGCAATTAGCAGAGAAGAATGGTATAAAGAATAAGTGTAAATTTGTTGGTGCGCAGGATGATGTTTATAAGTGGATAGACCTTGCTGATATTTTTATACATATGCCTGATATGGAAACTTTTGGTATGGTATTGATAGAGGCAATGGCTAGGGGTTTGCCTGTAATAGCAACTGACGTAGGAGGAATACCTGAGGTTGTTGGTCAAAATACAGGAAGGTTATTAACATTAAATCCGAATGAAACTGATTTTCTAACAGCCATAGAAGACATCAAACTTAATTATATATACATGAGTAATAAATCTCGAGAGAGAGTTTTGGAGTTATTTACGCTCGAAAAACTAACTAAAAATTATGAAAAAGCCTATGAAGTTTAGTCAACAAAAAACTCTTAAGGAGTTGCAAGGAGGGGTGTATTTAATTGGTGCTGGCAGTTATTCTCGTGTGCTAGCTGATTTTCTTCATGAGGAAGGTATAAATGTACTCGGATTATTTGATGATTTAGCTCAGCCTAGCGATAAAAATGTTGCAATGCTGCTGGGCTATACTAAAGATATAATTAATACAGTCCCAAAGGGGGCGAGTTTTATAGTTTGTATTGGTAACGGGGAAGTTCGAAAAGATTACTTTCAGCTTTTAAGTGACGCAGGTTATTATACTCCTACTTTTGTATCGAAAAGCGCTTATGTATCTCCAAATGTAAAGCTAGGATCTGGTGTTGTTATCCTAGCGAGGAGTGTAGTACTAAATAGCGCTGAGATAGGTGATGGCTGTATTTTAAATGTTTCTAGTTTAGTTGACCATGATGTCGTAGTTGGGGATTTTAGTCACATCAATGTACAATCTTGCGTGAGTAACTATGCAAGAGTCCCTCATTTCTACCAGTCCATTCCTGGTGAGATAATAAGTGAGTAGAAGATATATGCTATTACCCAAAGTGTTAGGGATAATTGGTGCTAGAGCTGGTAGTAAAAGGCTACCCAAAAAAAATGTCATGGAGTTGTGTGGTAAACCACTAATTTGCTGGAGCATTGAAGCTGCACTTGCAAGCAATGCTTTAACGCGTTTAGTAGTTTCAACTGATTGCGAAGAAATAGCAACGATTTCAAAAAAAGCAGGAGCGGAAATTCCTTATCTTAGACCGGAGAAGTTAGCAACAGACAATGCTTCATCAGTAGATTTCGTTCTAGATATAGTCAAATTTTATATAAATAAAGGAGAAGAGTTTGATTACGTGATGCTTCTTCAGCCCACTTCTCCATTGAGGAGTAAATGTGATGTATTGAATATTGTTGATTTAGCTCGTAGCCACAGTACTTTTTCTTTTTTTGTAAGTGTATGTGAGTGTGAACATTCGCCATTGTGGTCTACAACAATATGTGCCGAAGGCTCAATAAATGGCTTTATAGGTGCTAACTCAACAACCCATAGATCTCAAGATCTTGAATCATATTATCGTTTAAATGGTGCTTTGTATCTGGCAGATGTGAAAAGCCTAATTAAAGAACGAGCATTCTATGTTAAAGGTAATACCAAAGCATATATTATGCCGAAGGAGCGTTCTGTAGATATAGATGAGCTTTTCGATTTTCAATTTGCCAAATTATTAATCGAAAATAAAAAGAAAGAAAATGAAAATAAGTAATTTCAGCCTAAACTTTAAGTCACTCACACCTATTCTTTTTTTTACAACCTGGCCTCCTTTTGCATTATTTACTTTATTAGGTGGCTTTTTAATTAATCTTACTAAAACTAGTTTTATAAAGGTTTCAAAGTTATATTTAATAAGCTTTATATGCTTCTTTACTATCTTAACAATGAGCGTTTTTTCGAGTATATATAATAATGATGGTGTATTTGACGCTAAAAACTATAAGTTCTTTTTTTACATAATTGCATTAACATATGGTTTTAGTCTTTCAAAGGTAAGTTATAGATTTACGCTATTTGTCTCTTTTTTTTCATTTTGTATTTTATTAATATTGCAGTACTTACTATTTGGCTGGAGCTCTGATGTTCGTTCAAATGGTATGTTTTACCTCCCAGACCAAAATAACTCAATGATAATAATTTCTTTTTTATTTCCAGCTGTTATGAGTCTATCAAGTACTTCAATGAAGTATCTTGTAATTTTTTTGACTATTATATGTATGTTTTTTATTGGATCTAGAGCAGGTTTTGCATTGGTTGCAGCTGTTTTTACTTTTTATTCGATGAAAGAGTTTAGCTTTATAAAACGCTTCTATATTTTACTCATTTTTTCAATAGTTATTTTTTATCATGGAGTTGATCTTGAGTCGTTTGCTAAACTTTTAGAATTTAATAGTTATTCTGACCAAGTTAGATTGACTCTTTGGAAAGTGGGTTTAAATGAGTTTTTCCATAAAGAAAACCTGTTGTTTGGGATGGGCTATGAGTTTTTCGGAATATATAATCATTATCTAAATAACGAGATGAAACATGTCCATAACATATATCTTCAGGTCTTATTCACAACAGGAGTATTCGGTGGTGTTGCAATGATAATGTTCTTTCTCGCCTGGTTATATTTTTCATTTAGGCAGGGGAATATTTCTTTGTTTTTGCAGGTTATAGTTGTAATAATACTCGGTTTAGTTGAAACAGTTTATTCTGACTCAAGGGTTTTCGTTGTTATATGTTTCTTTTTGGGCTTGAGCTATAATAACTTTATGGTTAAGAATCGCCTGGAGGAGAAGTGAGTCTATTTAGATTTTTTTTGAAAGGTGTTTCGATTTCCTTTTTAGTGAAAGTGTCTGGTTTACTACGAGATGGCTTACCATTTTACTTTATAGGTATAAGTGGATTATTTGATACATATGTACATTATTTGACATTCCCAGCCATTATTACAGCATTTGCACTCCCATTTATAAATTTGTGGCTAGTTCCAATGCTATCAAAGCAAGGGGGTGTTAAAGAAGAGTCTTATATTAAGTTTTTTTTCTTTGTATCGTTAGCTTTTGCAGTGTTAAATATATTTATTTCTTTTACATCAGCGTTTTTTATTCACCAAATTAATACCATAACTATTACTTTGATATTTACATCAACTTTAATATTAATTTTTACAATATGCTCCGAGGTACTTGCTTCTAAAATTATTTCTAATGGACGGTTTTTGCACAAAATGTACTTTGGTAACATATTTGTGAATGTTCCAGTTATAATATATTTGTTATTACTTGATGCAACGGTGATTGGTTTAGCTATTATTAGCTCTCTAAGTTATGTGGTAAGGTTTATTTATTTGCTTATTTACTCAGAAATCAACTTAATAGTTGTGTGTAAATGTAGCAGTATGAAAGAGGTTTTTAAAAAAGTTAAGGGAATAGAGTTAATTGAACTAAAGAAAATGATGCTGGGGCCACTTTTTCAATCGGTTATATATTTTGGTCGTTTTTTTTGTGGCTTTCTCCCAACAGGCAGTACTTCTATATACTTCTATTCTTTAAAGTTATTTGATGCGTTTAAAGGTACGCTACTTTTTGTTGCATTAACTAAGTTTTTTTCTTTAATCCAAAAAGAAAGTTTAGATAAAGCCCTCCAATCATTTTTGAAATTTTCATGTATAAATGTTTTTGTAACTTTGCTATATGTATTATCTCTTGGGGTATTAAGTTATTTATTAGTCTTTGTAAACTTACAACAAGAGATATACTTTGAACTGGAAAATATTATCAGTTTAAGTTATGTAACTGTCCCTCTTTGTTTTTTATATCCGGGCTTGGTTTTTTATCAAAGACTGATCGTTAGTTTTAGAGATATGGAGTTTAGTTTTCGAATCTTTATGAGCCTGCCATTAACTGTGCTTTTAAGTGTAAGCTTATTGTATTTATTAGGATTGCTATCTGTAAATTATATTATATCTTCTATTTCTTTAGCTCTTGTTTTACCAAATTTATATATATATTTTATTGTTTATAAAAAATTGAAATCTCTGAGGTGTTAAAATGTACTCTAAATTCTTGAAACGCATACTTGATATTATATTTTCGTTAGGCGGACTTCTAATTGTCTCCCCTCTACTTTTATTAATTTCAATGCTGATAATTGCTGATTCACGAGGTCCCATATTTTTTTTACAAGAGAGAGTTGGTAAAAAGAAAAGACTTTTTAAAATTTATAAGTTTAGGACTATGGTTAATGGTGCAGATTTGATAGGTCCACTTTCAACCTCAATCAACGATAGTCGTATAACTCCAATAGGAAAATTTTTGCGACGATTTAGCTTGGATGAGTTACCACAATTATTAAATGTTTTAAAAGGTGATATGAGTTTGATTGGCTATAGACCAGGTACACTTAAAGGATATTCAGAGAGTTTTCTTGCTTCTAATATATTTGATACAAGGCCAGGAATTACGGGCTTAGCCCAAGTTACAGGTAGAAGCAGTCTGACTTCGGGTGAGAAAAGAGAGCTGGAGTTAAAATATGCAAGTAATATTACGTTTATAGGTGATCTCAGAATTATTTTTTTAACCTTTATTAAGGTTGTATTCGCGCGTAGTGCTTATTAAAATTAAGGATTGATAATGATTATAGGTTTAATTGCAGGAACGAGTGGGGATTCTCTTACTATAGAACTAAAGAAAGCAGGTTATAAGGTCGCTCTGATTACTGGTAAAGCTGGCGAACCAGGTGAATCTGAGGCGGATTTTTGCCTCACTTGTGATCTTTCTCAGCATCAAGTTATTATAGATTATTTTTTAGAATTAAAAGTAGATAAGGTTATCTTTGGAACCGGCCATTATAAGGCAATAAATTTATTACCAGAGCTTCAAAGGAATAAAATAACAACAAACCTTGAAGAAAAAACATTTAACTTGGTTAAAGATAAAATTAAGTTTAAGTCACTAATTGATAAGGCAGGTGTGCTAACGCCAAGGTACTTTACTTTTAATACTAAAGATGAAGTATTAGGTAATATTGAAAATATACCTTTTCCGTGCGTTGTAAAGTCATCTACAGACTTAATACAACCAGCCAAAGTTTATTCTCCTAATCGCCTTCTTGAATTGACTCAGGTTCTAGAGTCAAGAGGCTCAGGCATACTTGTTGAAGAGTTTATAAATGGCAGTGATTGCACTGTTGCAGTGTCTAACGATGGTAATGCTATATCAGATTATGGTGTTATTTATTATTGCAAGGCTAAAGAATACAATTTAGAAGGCTTCGAAGGAGCTAACGCAAATTTCTTGCCTCAACTGCTTGAAGAGAAGATATGTACCTTATCTAAGGAGCTCGTTAGTTTAGTCGGAATTAAAGGTTTAGTCAGGGTTGATTATATTGTTCAGGCTAACCAAATTTTTGTGCTAGAAATTAATGCTATTATGGTCACCGGGTATAATGGTAGTGCTTACCCCTTTTTTGAAGAAAAAAATATTGATATAGCCAAAATAATGGTTGATACCTCTCTAGTGTTAATTGGGGAGCATTAAATTGGTTTTACATGCTTTTTTCCCAACTTATGGTGGAGGACATGTCAAGTCCGTAATTCCTGTAATTAAACGTTTGAATGAGTGTGGGCATAATGTTGAAATATTAGGGTTGACAAATAGTGTAGTAGAGCTAAGTAAAGCCAAGCTGAACTATACTAACCTTTCAAACTATGCATACCTTTTTAGTAAGCAAGAACAAGATATTATCATTGAATTAGGACAGTTAGCACTCATTGGTTCAGCGGGAATGCTTGTAGACACTGAGTCAGTTTGGTACCACGGAATTGGGCTTTATGAATTATGTAAATCTGTTGGTGAGAAAGATGCATTCACTGCTTATCGGAACCAAGGTAGAAAAGCATTTTTGCCTAAAGGTTTTGCGCTCAAAGTTCTTCGCTCTATTAAGCCCGATTTTGTTTTTGTGACGTGTGGGCAAAGATTGGAGTTGGCTTTTGCATATGCAGCAAACGAATTAGCTATCCCTGTGTTTAGACTAATTGACTTGGTTGGTTATCCAGCAAAAGTAGACTATAAAGCAACAATGCTCGTAGGTAACGAGTATACAAAAAAAATCTTATTAGAAGCTTTACAACTTCGGAATGAAATTATTGTTACTGGGAACCCCAATTTCGAACACTCCTCAAAAGTGACAACTTTTAGTAGTGATATTTGTGTCACATACTTTTCTCAGCCCGGTTTAAAAGATCGCAACAGCGTACTAGCAGCATTTGGGTTGTTACTAAATAAGCAGGCTAAGTTAAAGTTTACTTATAAACCCCATCCTAGTGAAAACTTGGATGATATCGACGAAATTAATAGTTTAATTGAAATTAATAAAGACCAAGATGCAAATGAACTAATTGCGAAAAGCGATTTAGTCATAACTCACTTCTCAAGTGTCGGCTTTCAGGCAATTAATCAAAATAAAAAATTACTGATAATAAATTTTGAGTCTAAAATTTTTCCTATTGACTTTGTTTCGATGGGGTGTGCAAAAGTTGCTAGTTCAGTAAATGAACTAATTAGTTTGTTAGTTAATTTTACTGACGAGAAAAAGGTTTGTTTTGATGCTCAGATTAGCAATTACCCTCGTTTTCAGCAGCCAAGTAGCGCAACAGAAAAAGTTGTTGATACTATTTTTGAATCTTTCAAGGGTATTTAAATGGTCAGAGCTATTATTTCAAAGAAGGCAGTGTTAAATAACATTGATGTTATTAAACGAAGCTCTAAGAATAAAAGCCGTATTATTTGGGTTTTAAAGTCAAATGCATACGGTCATGGTTCAGTAGCTATTGCAAGGTTGCTACCTCCAGAAGATATATTAGCTGTTGCTAGATTAAGTGAAGCAGTAGAGTTGAGGGACAAAGGAGTAAATAATCGAATACTTATATTGGAAGGGGTTTACTCATTAGAAGAACTGTTGATTGCAAGCAAATTGAATTTTGATTGTATGGTACATAATGATTTTCAATTGGATTTATATTGCTCAGTAGAACTTCGTAAGTCTATAAATGTTTGGTTAAAAATTGATACTGGAATGCATCGTTTGGGTGTAAGCATAGATAATGCAGAAAGTTTTTTAGAAGCGTTGTCAAATAATATTAACATATCTGATAATATAGGCTTTGTTAGTCACTTATCAACAGCGGATGATACCTCATCCGCACAACTCCAAAAGCAGGCATTTAAGTTTGAATTAGCTTATAACTCCTTTAAAGAGGCTTTTTCTTTAGTACCTTCTTTATCAAATTCTGCTGCCTTTTTTTACAGTGAGAGTTTACACTACTCTTTTAGTCGTATTGGTATTGCATTATATGGAATATCTCCTTTTGAAGATATTCCAGCGCAAGATTTAGGTTTAATGCCTGTTATGACTTTAAAGGCTACATTGATAGCTAAACGTGAAGTGGTTTTTGGCGAATATGTTGGTTATGGCTTACACTGGCGTGCGCCATCGAATACTATAATCGGCGTCGTTAGTATTGGGTATGGTGATGGTTTTCCTAGGAATGTATTGCCTGGTGTAGAGATTCGAATAAATGATAGAATGGTTAATGTGATTGGTGTTGCATGCATGGATATGTTGCTGGTTGAACTTGGTCAAGATGTATGTGATGAAATTGGAGATGAGGTGACCATATGGGGAGACGAGTGCTGTATTGAAAAATTTGCAAAAGTACAAGGTACTATACCATACGAGCTTGTATGTAACTTAACCAGTCGTATAAATTATTCCTATGACTAGATACTAGTTTATTGTTTCAATTATAACATTTTTTGTTGTTATAATGATATTTAATTTTTTATGAGAGACCACAATGGACAGTCTTATGCGCTCTATATTAAACGCTTCACGAAACACAAAGCGTACCATCACTTTATTGATAGATTCTTTATTCATTGCAGCTGCATTCTGGTTGGCTTTAATTGTTCGTCTGGATAGCCTAGAGCCCTTTGATAATTTGAATAATTGGCTACTCTTAGCTTTGCTGGTGCCCACAGCTTTATTTGCGTTTATTAATTTAGGTTTATATCGAGCTGTCCTAAGATATATGAATGCTCAAGCGTTGTGGGCAATTGTGCTTGGAACCATTATAACTACGGTGGCGCTCGTTTTACTGTCGTTTTTTGTAGGCGTGAGTATACCGCGAACTATGCCATTTATATTTGCTTGGCTTTGTCTATTAACTGTAGGTGGTTCACGTATTTTAGTACGTGCACTGATTGGTAAAATAGCTACAGCAAATAAAGAGTCAGTTATTATTTATGGCGCAGGCTCCGCTGGTAGGCAATTAGCGACTGCATTAGGCGCTGGCCCTGAATATTTTGTACGTGCCTTTATTGATGACGATGAGACAAAGCAAGGTTCAATTATTCAAGGTATACCGGTAATTAGCTTTAAAGGTGTTTACGACTTAATAAATAAAGGCAAAGCGACAAAAGTGTTATTAGCTTTACCGAGTGCCACACGTGCTCGCCGTAAAGAGGTACTAGCACAGCTAGAACCTCTTACAATTAAGGTACTTTCCATCCCAGGTATGGCTGATGTTGTTGAAGGTAAAGCAAAGCTATCTGAATTTAGAGACGTTGAGATTGAAGATTTACTAGGTCGAGATCCGGTTACCCCCAAGTCTGAGCTTATGGCCGCTAACGTAACAAATAAAATAGTGATGGTGAGTGGTGCTGGTGGATCAATTGGCTCAGAGTTATGTAGGCAAATAGTTCGGCTTCAGCCTAGGAAGTTAGTGTTATTTGAAATCTCTGAGTTTGGTTTATATTCCATAGAAAAAGAGCTCCATGAGTATGTAATTAATAACAATATCGACCTCGAACTTATTCCTATAATGGGCTCCGTACAACGTATAAACCGCATTGAAACCGTGATGATGGCATTTAGTGTGCAAACGGTGTATCACGCAGCTGCATACAAGCATGTGCCATTAGTGGAGCATAATGTAGTAGAGGGTGTGCGTAATAATGTATTCGGTACTTACTATGCGGCAAAAGCAGCTATTAATGCTAGTGTTGAAACCTTTGTATTAATATCTACTGATAAAGCGGTGCGCCCAACCAACGTAATGGGTGCAACAAAACGAATGGCTGAGCTTGTGTTACAAGGTCTTGCTCAAAACAAAGGGGTTAAGCACAAAACGCGTTTTTGTATGGTTCGATTTGGTAATGTATTAGGGTCATCAGGTTCAGTAGTGCCTTTATTTAGGCGCCAAATAAAAGAGGGGGGGCCAATTACGTTAACTCATCCTGATATAACCCGCTTTTTTATGACCATACCAGAAGCTGCGCAACTTGTTATTCAGGCAGGCTCGATGGGGAAAGGCGGCGATGTATTTGTGCTTGATATGGGCGAATCAGTAAAAATTAAAGATTTAGCCTCAAAAATGGTGCGATTATCGGGTTTTGAAGTTAAAGATGATACCAACCCTCATGGCGACATTGAAATTAAATGCACAGGCCTTCGCCCAGGTGAAAAACTTTATGAAGAATTATTGATTGGCAATAATGTTGGCGAAACGACTCATGAGCGTATTATGACTGCAAATGAAGCAATGCTGCCCTTTGCAGAGCTTAACGTGTTTTTAGAAGCTCTCGATATCGCGTGTCATAACTTTGATCATGAAACAATTCGACAGCTGTTGCTAGATGCCCCTACTGGGTTTAACCCAACCGATGGTATATGTGATTTGGTTTGGAATGCGAAAAAGCAATTGCCAGAAAAAAATGATAAAAAAGTAGTGAGCATTAAGAGTTAAACATAAGCTTTTGGGGTTGTTTTTTTGCGTAGGCTAAAGGATTATAATTTAATTGTAGGTGAATGGCTTGCTCCTTATTTTAAAGGGTTATCGGCTTTTTTTGCGTCAGCAAGCTTAACGCCTACGGTGTTAAAATATGTATTTGGGTTAATCTATTAGCTTGTAGGTTAGTGGTTTGCCACTTCGTTAGCCCCATGCCTACTATGTTAAGTTATACTTTTGATTTAAATTTACCTCGTTCACGTATTAACACAATATCTTTTTGATAGCCCTAACCCGAGCCCCAACGTAATCTATTAAAGCTTGCGACTTATATCGTTCGGCTTTAAACTTTAAAGACGTCCATGGACATAATAATTTAAAAGCGGATCATTCATGCCTAAACTAAATACCTTGTTTTTAAGCTGTGCAGTTGCACTTAGCTTGCCACTCGCTGCCGATGAAATAAAACACCTTCAATCATTTGCAGGTTATACTGGTATTATAAATACGCCTAATGCGCAGGTGTTAGGTACAGGCGTTGTAGATTTTGGTTATAATAATCAGCTTGATTTTCGAGGCCAAAGGTACATGGATGGCCATAATTTTATAGTCTCCGCTGGTTTATTTGAAGGTTTTGAGGTAAGTGGTCAGGTTGCGTCAAATTCTATGCACGATAATCTGTTTTATGCTGAAGGGCGTGGGCAAACTCGTGATTTATCCTTTAATGCTAAATACCAATTACCGTACATTCCTAAAAATTGGCTGAGTGTAGCCGTGGGCATGAAAGACATTGGTGGGGCTGCCAATAATTACAAAACTATTTATGCAGTTGCCTCAAAAGAGCTATGGGATTTTAGGTTTAGCGCGGGGGTTGGCACGAGCGACCGATTAACTGGCGAGATGAATGGGGCATTTGCGGGAGTTGAATGGCAACCGTTTGAGTGGTTTAGCTTATTGACCGAGTACGATGCTGAGGCTGTTAATGCGGCTGCTCGTGTTACTATACCAAAAGTGTGGCTATATGATATTGGTGAAATCACGCTAACAAGCCGCTTTTATAGCAGCACGGAGTTCTCTACAGATACCAGTAATTATTGGGGTATAAACTTTACTTTGCCACTGAGTGATGAAGTTAATTACCAGCAACCTATTGAAGCGGCGCCTAGTATACAAACAAATAAAATAACACAAAGCCAACCTAAGCCACCAATAAGTCCAATAACTACCCAGTTACCTGTTGAACAAAAAAGCCTTATATCAAAGAGTAATAGTAAAACACGTGCTGCTTGGGGCGATTATATAGCGCCTAAGGTTGAACCACAAGTACGTACCTTACCTAAAATAGCTAAAAATACAGAGCACAATCTCCAGTTAGGCGAACTGAACTCGCAGGCGGCTAATTTAAAGTTAGCCCTCGTTGAAGATGGCTTTGAAAATGTGCGTGTAGCGTTTAATAACAGCAAACAGTTGTATGTTGAATTTGAAAACTCCATTTACAACCGTAACGATATTGATGCACTCGGTGTTGTGCTTGGCCGTGTCAGTGAACTGGTTACTTTAGACGGGGCTGAGTTTAGTGTTCAGTTAAATAAGTATGATATTGCACTGTTAAATATTGTTGGCAAAGTAGAGAGCTACCGTGAATTTGTTAGCAATAATATCTCACCTGATTTGCTGATCACACAAGGGGCTGCATTAGAGCCACAAGGCCTTATATGGGTTGGTACAACTGATTCTAGCTCGCCTTATTTTAAACCGCGTTTAACGCTAGCCCCCACTATTAGTAATACCTATGCTACGGATTTGGGGGTTTTGGATTACTCAGCTGCCATTAGGGCTGATTTAGAGGTGCCACTTTGGCAAGGTGGTGGGGTAATTTTAGGTGGCCAAGTTAATATAACTAACAGTGATGATTACGGCGAATATAAGCCATTTAAAAATTACCGCAAAGAAACCCAATTTGATCGTGCATTGTTTTATCAAACATTTGTATTGCCGTTTGGTTTTTATAACCAAACCCAAGTGGGTTACATAAAAGATTTTTATGATTATAAAGGCATTAGTAACGAAACCACTTGGGTAAGTGATGCAGGTAGGCATAAGGTAAGTTTTAAATTTGGCTCTTTCCAGTATGAAAATTACCGTGGAAGTCGTAGCTATCAAATGATCAATTACCAATATAATTGGGTTGAGCAAGACATTACGTTTCATGCTAAAGCTGGTGACTTCTGGTACGAAGACAGTGGTTATAAATTAGAAAGCCGCTTTTGGTTTGGTGATAGCTACTTAGCTGTGTTTTATGAAGACTCTCGTGCGCAAAGGGCCGGTGCAGCCATTAGTATTCCACTCACGCCGCGCAAAGATATGTCGGTTACTCGCTTTGGCCAAGTAAAAGGTAATGAGGCGTACCGCCATAGTATTGGTACGCAAGTGGGTAAATCGCATAACCGATTAGTGTTTAATCAGTTGTATGCCCCCAGTAGCATTGTTGGCCTTGATAAAACATTTTTTAATCAAGGCCGCTTATCGAGTGATTATGTGTACAAGCATTTACCACGCTTAAAAGAAGCTTATCTGAAGTATCAAGAATGAATTTATTAGGCTAACTATTGTACAAATTACAGGTTAGTCTATATGATTGTTACGAATTAATTAATTGTTTAGCGCATTACGCTCTAAACGTACTACAAAAGTAAAAAATGTTGTTTTTTTACTCTTTTTGTTGCGTTATAGCTATACTTTTTAAAAGTACACGCTACTATATTAACGAGTATAAAAACCTTACTTATTGATTGTTTATATAAAGGAATAAAAGGACTCCCTATGTTTACTAACAAAAAATCGCTACTAGCCCTGTCTATAGCATCTGCTTTCGCTCTTACTGGTTGTTTTAGTGACGACGATAGCAACGAATATACACCTCCTGGCCCAGGTCCTGAGCCAGAAGTCGTAGTACCACCTGAGCAGCCAGCTGCTTTGGGCGCTGTTGTTTACGGCAACGTAGTTGATTTAGAAGATGCAGCAGCCCTTCCTTCAACAATCTCGTTTTTTGAAGCAGGCGTAGCATCTGAAAACATCGTTGATGTTGATGGTAATGTAACGGCAACTGTTGACTCTGAAGACGGCAGCTTTGTTTTTCAAATTAAAGACGGCGTTGATTTAAGCCAAGTTACAGCTGTTATTACAGCTGAAAACTATGTATCAAAAGCGTTTGTTGTTGATTTATCTGAGCTTAGTGCAGGCGATGTATCTGTTGAATTAGGTTTAACATCAACTGATGCAGAAGGCCTTGCAATTGCCACTCCTGTTGAAGCAACCATCAGCGAAGATGGTACTAGTGCTACAGACATTGAAGTGCCTGTAGATAATGGTGATGGCGCTTCGTCTAAAATTGTAATCCCTGCAAACACTGTGTTGCAAGATGCTAACGGTGCTCCAGTAACGGGTACTGTTACTGTTAAGGTAACAACGGCTAAGCCAGGTTCAGCAGCAGCTGCTGCCATCGTACCACAAGGCTTAAACAGTGCTGATTCTACAACAGTACTCACACCATCAGGTGTAACCAGTGTTGAGATGGTTAACGCTGATGGCGTTAAAATTAAAAAATTCTCTAGCCCAATTAATGTTGATATGGCTGTAAAAGAGGGCTCTGCTGCAACACTTGATCTTTCATCACAAAATGAAGACACTGGTGTGTGGACTGCAGAAGACCAAGATGTAACTGTTGTTGGTGAAGTAGGTAGTTTTACAACTGACCATTTAACATTCTTTGCTGCTACTACTTCATCACCTGTGTGTGCTACGCCAGTGCGCTTCCTTTTCTCTGGAGATACATTCCCATCTCCAACAGGTTTGAACCTACGTATTAGCTCATCAGATATCGATGCTACTTTACCAGGTGTTAAAGGTAATTTAACAGTACCTACACCTTGGGTTTCATTCTTTGGCATCAGTGATACAGCAGAAACTCGTGTTCGAGTTCGTGATATTGAAGGTAATGTTTGGTTTGATTCTGTTTCTGAAGTGGCAATTTGTGGTGATGTAAACGTTGCATTAACTGCGCCAGATGTGGTTTTCCAATCAGAAACACTTAATGTTACAGCTGTGTGTAGCAATGATACTGACGTTTCTGTTGGTGCGTCTGGTGCATTAGTTAAATATAGTCGTGCTAATAAAGCATCTAAAGTAGCAAAAGGTGATGGTACTGGTAACTATGCACTTAACAATATGGTTGAGGGCGAAACGTACAACGTAACTGTTAAGTACAAAGGTAGCTTATCTTCTATCGCTGATGCAGCATTCACTGTAACAGCAGACGGTACTGACGAAGTGCGTACTGAAAGCATTGAGTGTGCTGTATCTACCGGTGGTACTGGTGGTACTGGCGGTAACTAATATTTTTGTTAGTTCCTATTAGGGATTAAGCCTAAAAGCCGTATTTATGCGGCTTTTTTTATGGCTGTTTTGGATTCACATTTTTAATTTCAAATCGCTGTTAACCTAGCACCTAGTAATTAACCTTTCGCAATTTCAATTTTAACTCCTTCCCCCAATACCTCTCTATATTTATTTGCCAATACCTGTTTTGCTTTATCATCACCGTGCACTATTTTTATATGGCTGGGCTTTTTACGCATGCCTGTTACAAATTTTATTAAGCCATTTTGATCTGCATGGGCGCTGTAGCCACTTATAGTGTGTACTTTCGCGTTTATGTTTACCTTTTTATCGTTAATTTCTACATAGCCGTTTTTCGGGCCGTATGTTTGAATATCTCGCCCCAAAGTACCGCGCCCTTGGTAGCCAACAAAAATTACATCAGTGGTTTTATCTGCTAAAAATGCATCTAAATAATTAACTATTCGGCCACCTGTACACATGCCACTGGCTGCAAGAATAATTGCGGGCTGTTTTCGGCTGCGTAAATAATTGATAACGGCCAAATGTTCCTTATGGCTATCAATGGTATGAAGGCTTTCAAAGTTGAGTGGGTGTCGGCCGCTTGCTACGCGTTGTTTGGCTTCAGCATCCCATAAGTTTTTAAACTGGCGATATTGCTGGGTAAAATTTGCCGCCATAGGGGAGTCTATAATTACCTCAATTGTGCGCCATGTGGATTGCTTACTTGAGTGATGTATTAACTGCTCTAATTCGTAAAGTAGCTCTTGTGTTCTACCTATACTGAACGCGGGAATAAGCACAACACCGTTATCCGACACTGCTTGTTCAATTATAGTCTTTAAGGTTTGAGTGCGATGTTTACGGCCTTGATGCTTTTTATCACCGTAGGTTGATTCTATAACCAGTGTATCCGCTTTATAGGGGGCTTTTGGGCTTGGTAATAACGGCGTATACGGTGCACCTAAATCACCTGAAAATACAACTCTATGGCTTGATGGCTTTTTACCAATATCTATTTCAACATAAGCAGAGCCTAAAATATGCCCCGCTCTTTGTAGCCGTGCTTTCGCGAGTTCGTGGTTATTAACGGGTAATTCAAACCACGTATTAAATTCCACCTTTATGATGCGCTTTTTCAGTAACCCTAAACACGCATTGATTATGGTTTGATCCCGCGTAACGCCCACTTTTAAAGCATCTTCAATGACAAGTGGGAGTAAGCTTGCAGATGCGACAGAGGTAAATATGGGCCCGGTAAAGCCAGCAGCAAATAAGTAGGGTATTCGGCCTACGTGATCAATGTGGCAGTGGGTAACAATAAGCGCCGTAACGGTTGATATATCAAAGTTGATAGAGAGGTCGACTCCCGCGTCTTCCCCTTGAAATAGCCCACAATCAATTAATATAGATGTTTTGTCGCTAATGTGCAGTTCATGGCATGAACCTGTAACGCCATTCACCGCTCCGTGGTGTTTTATTCGCATAGTTAATTCCTTTTATTGGATTTAAAAAGTGTAGCACCAAAGGTTTATTTGTACCTAATTAACTTGTAGGCGAGAGGCTTGCCACCGCATTTTAAGTATTTATTGGTGTTTGTTGCGTCAGCAAGCTTAACGCCTACGGGTGTTAAAACTTACTTGTAGGCGAGTGGCTTGCCACCGCGTTTTAGGTATTTATTGGTGTTTGTTGCGTCAGCAAGCTTAACGCCTACGGGTGTTAACATTTACTTGTAGGCGAGTGGCTTGCCACCGCGTTTTATGATGAGTTTGGTTTTTATTCACATGCTACTATTATTAAATGTGTCTAATGGAGGGACTCATGTTTGATAGTAATAAAAGAGTAAAGGGGCGATATTCTTCACGTTATAGTTATTATTCAATCACTATTTGTTGTGAGCAGCGTGCTCCCATTTTTACAAACTTTGAAACTGCTTGTGTTGTTTCGTAACAAATATATCAATTTAGCGAAAGTAAGAGAGCATCAACCATTTGCTTTTCATTAATGCCTGATCACTTACATTGGCTCTTTCAGTTACAAGATGAAGCTATGAGTTTGTCGAACTTGATTGGGCAGTTTAAAAGTATATCCACATTAAAAGTAAACAGGGAGAGAGGGTTGAGCGGACGGATATGGCAGCCTAATTTTTATGATCATAAAATTAGAGCTGAAAGTGACTTAATTCAGCAGGCTCGGTATATCGTTGCAAATCCTTTGAGAGCTAGGTTGGTAAAAAATATAGGTGACTATCCATTTTGGAATTGTTGCTACTTGGATTAATTTTGTTTGTTGCGTCAGCAATCTTAACGCCTACGGGTGTTAACATTTACTTGTAGACGAGTGGCTTGCCACCGCGTTTTAGATATTTATTGGTGTTTGTTGCGTCAGCAAGCTTAACGCCTACGGGTGTTAACATTTACTTGTAGGCGAGTGGCTTGCCACCGCGTTTTAGGTATTTATTGGTGTTTGTTGCGTCAGCATGCTTAACGCCTAAGGGTATTAACATTTACTTGTGGACGAGTGGCTTGCTACTGCGTTTTAGATGTTTATTAATATTTGTGCGTCAGCAAGCTTAACGCCTATGGGTGTTAACATTTACTTGGTGGTAATAGGCGCTGTATTGAATTAAAATCTAACCCTTAACTTTTTTATTGGTGTTGTGATGGCTAAAGATAAATACGCGCCAAAACCGTTGAACGATATTATGGCTGGTCTCAGTGGCCGTTTATCTAATTATGCGGGTAAAAGCCAAGCGCTCGATAAACAGCAAACACTGTTAACTGAGTTTTTAAGTCCTAACCTGGCTGATAAGTGCAGAGTGAGTAATTATCGCGACGGTACATTAATGATTGAGGCGGTATCGGCGCCAATTGCACTTCGTTTAAATTATTTGAAAATGGATCTGCTGTCACATTTTCGTGGTGCGGGAATGGCTGAGCTTGGGCAAATTAAAATTACTGCTAACCCACAATCAAGCCAACGATTAACTCAAAATAATGCCTCAAAGTCTGCAAATAATACCACAGCAAAAAAACTTCCTATGAGTGAGCAAACTTCTGATTACCTAACTGCTATTGCACAAAATGCGCCGCCGTCACTACGTGAGAAGTTAGAGCGCCTAGCCAAGCATGGGAAAAAATAAACGCATTGCTAAGTATCTAGCGTTGGCAACAGTATTTAAGAACCTAGAACCTAGAACCTAGAACCTAGAACCTAAGTTCTTATTCCTCCCTCTTGATTTTTTATTCATGTACCTCCATATCATTCTAGTAAATATAGGCTCTGCTACTGGGTTAAAGTTATCTTTACGGCATATTTGAATTTTTTCTATTAAAAGTGGCTAACTTTATCAACTGATAGTTCGTTGTTTCGCAGAGTCTGGTATAGTAGCGCACGATATAAACGCTGAAATTAACAGCGTTTATTAAAATTACTAATTAATATGTTCTTTTTATGAGCAGTATATTAATTAGTAATCATCCCCAAACTTCTTGGGTGCATAAAATGGGTTGGCCGATGCTCGGCTAACAAAGAATACATTGTAACGGTTTTATCATGATATCTAATTTATTTACCAAGATTTTTGGTAGTCGCAATGACCGCACTATTAAAAATTTAAGAAAGACGGTCGCGCTAATCAACGCGCTTGAAACGCAACTAGAAGCGCTTTCAGACGAAGATTTAAAAGCCAAAACAGCAGAATTTAGAGAGCGTTACGATAACGGGCAAAGCCTTGATGACATTTTGCCAGAGGCATTTGCAGTAGTCCGTGAAGCATCAAAACGTGTTAATGGCATGCGCCACTTTGACGTGCAGCTTTTAGGTGGCATGGTATTACACCAAGGCCGCATCGCAGAAATGCGTACGGGTGAGGGTAAAACCCTTACCGCAAGTTTACCCGCTTACCTTCGAGGCTTAACAGGCAAAGGCGTTCACGTTATTACGGTGAATGATTACCTTGCTAAGCGTGATGCTGAAACTAACCGTCCATTGTTTGAGTTTTTAGGCTTAACAGTAGGCTGTAATGTACCCGGCATGATGCCGCAGCAGAAGAAGCAAGCTTACGAAGCGGATATTACTTACGGTACAAATAACGAATTTGGTTTTGATTATTTACGCGATAACATGGCGTTCAGTATTGATGAACGCGTTCAGCGCCCACTTTACTTTGCTGTTGTAGATGAAGTGGATTCAATCTTAATCGATGAGGCACGAACACCGCTTATTATTTCAGGACCAGCTGAAGATAGTTCGCAGCTTTACACTGAAATTAACACCATTGTTCCTTTACTTGAATTACAAGAAAAAGAAGACGAAGAAGGTGTTGAGGGTGATGGTGATTTCACGATTGATGAAAAATCAAAACAAGTTCATTTGACTGAACGTGGTCAAATTAAAGTTGAAGAATTACTCACCGAACGAGGCTTAATTGAAGAGGGCGATTCGCTTTATTCAGCAGGTAGCATTACGTTACTTAGCCACATTTATGCCGCGTTACGTGCCCATAAACTCTATCAAAAAGACATTGATTACGTTGTTAAAGAAAACGAAGTCATCATTGTTGATGAGCACACTGGCCGTACAATGGAAGGGCGTCGTTGGTCTGAAGGTTTGCACCAAGCTGTTGAAGCAAAAGAAGGTGTAAAAATTCAAAACGAAAACCAAACATTGGCATCAATTACGTTCCAAAACTACTTCCGTATTTACGATACACTTGCGGGCATGACTGGTACTGCCGACACTGAAGCATTTGAATTTCAGTCAATCTATGGCCTAGATACCGTTGTAATGCCAACAAATAAGCCGATGATCCGTGATGATCGTGCTGATTTAGTGTATCTAACGCAAGATGAAAAATACGAAGCCATTTTAGTAGATATCAAAGATTGCCAAGAGCGCGGACAGCCTGTATTGGTCGGTACTATTTCGATTGAAAGTTCTGAGTATTTATCGCAGTTTTTACGTAAAGAAAAAATCAAGCACAACGTATTGAATGCAAAATTCCATGCTCAAGAAGCGGATATCGTCTCTGATGCTGGTTTACCTGGTACAGTAACCATTGCAACCAACATGGCAGGCCGTGGTACGGATATCGTACTCGGTGGTAACTGGAACAGTGAAGTTGAAAAACTTGATAATCCAACGGATGAGAAAATAGCTGAAATCAAAGCCGCATGGCAAATTCGTCATGATGCAGTTATTGCAGCCGGTGGTCTACATATTATTGGTACGGAACGTCATGAGTCGCGTCGTATTGATAACCAGCTACGTGGTCGTTCGGGTCGTCAGGGGGATGCAGGTTCAAGCCGTTTCTACCTTTCGATGGATGATGCGTTAATGCGTATATTCGCTGGTGAACGCATGACTAACATGATGCGTAAACTTGGTATGCAACGTGGTGAAGCCATTGAACACCCTTGGGTTAACCGCGCAATCGAAAATGCACAGCGTAAAGTAGAAGCACGTAACTTTGATGTGCGTAAGCAGCTGCTTGAGTACGATGATGTAGCCAATGATCAGCGTCGTGTTGTGTATGCTCAACGTAATGAACTACTAGTTGAGGGTGATATTTCTGAAACTATTACGGCGATTCGTGGTGATGTACTGAGCAATACAATTGATCAATATATTGCACCACAAAGCTTGGCAGAGATGTGGGATATCCCAGGTCTTGAAGAACGTATCAAGCAAGATTTCTTACTCGAGTTGCCAATTTCTCAATGGTTAGCAGACGATAATAAGCTTTATGAAGAAAAACTACGTGAGCGTATCGAAGAAGCGGTTACGAATGCGTATAAAGAGAAAGAGCAGCAAGTAGGTGAGTCTGTATTACGCCAGTTTGAAAAAGCGATTATGCTACAAAGCTTAGATCAGCATTGGAAAGATCACTTAGCTGCGATGGATCACCTACGCCAAGGTATCCATTTACGTGGTTATGCCCAAAAGAATCCAAAGCAAGAGTATAAGCGTGAGTCATTTGAGTTGTTCTCTGAAATGCTTGAAAACCTTAAAGTTGATGTTGTAGGTATTTTAAGCAAAGTTCAAGTACGTGCAGAAGAAGATGTTGAAAAGATTGAAGAGCAACATCGCCGCAGTGAAAATGCACCTCGTCAGTACCAGCATGAAGAGGCTGAGCACGTCGGCGGTGAAACGCCAGCGGGTGCAACTGTATCAGCTCGTACAGAGCCAAAAGTAGGCCGTAATGAACCATGTCCGTGTGGGTCAGGCCAAAAGTTTAAGCAATGTTGTGGTAAATTAAAGTAACCTTGGTTTAAACGTTGAAAAAGCGACGCATGCGTCGCTTTTTTGCTTTTTAATGAGTCTGTAGGCGAGTGGCTTGCCACCGCATTTTTAAAGATTTCAATGATGTTTGCTGCGTCAGCAAGCTTAACGCCTACGGGAGTTAAGGTTAAATTTCGGGATTAATGTTTTACTGTAGACGAGTAGTTTGCCACCGCGAAAGATTGATTCACAAAGAGGTTAAAAGTCGAAGGTACTAGGAAGGCAAAGGTTCTAGGGACTTGGCGCTAGGTTTGTTTGGCTTTTCCTCATTCACTTCTCTTTGTGCAAGTGGTGTTTTAGGTAGTTTACTGCGTTAGCAAGCTTAATGATTGCGGTTTTTTATAATTTAAAAAAGGGTGTCCAATGACCAAAAAAATTGTCCATGTAGCGGTTGGTGTGATTAAAGCAAGCAATACATTATTTATCTGTAAACGACCAGATGATAAGCACCAAGGCGGTTTATGGGAATTTCCAGGTGGTAAAGTTGAAAGCGGTGAGAGCGTGTTTGAGGCGCTTAAACGGGAATTACACGAAGAGGTCGCACTGACCATTCACAGCTCAAGTGAATTGATGCTCATAGAGCATGATTATGGCGATAAATGTGTCAAGCTGGATGTTCACTTAGTGACTGAGTTTGAAGGAAATGCTCACGGTGCTGAAGGCCAAAAAAGTGCGTGGGTAGATATAGACAAACTCGATGAGTATAATTTTCCAGCCGCGAATGTTGAGATAATTAATAAACTTAAATCGCTCTGCTAAAGCAACACACTCAATATTTTGCTTTATGAATTAAAGCCACAAGAGAGAGAAAATCGTGTGGCTTTAAGTGATTTTATAGGTATTCAAATACTTTGATAACGCGTTCTACGCCAGATACATTACGGGCAATACTCACCGCAGCATTTGCCTCTGCATCTGTGACTAACCCCATCAAAAATACTTCACCGTTTTCAGTGACTACTTTAATGTTATTACTACTGATGTTTTCAGCAGTGAGTAACTGAGTTTTAACTTTTGATGTTAACCATGAATCATGTGTTTTTGTACTGATACTTATATTAGAGCCAATCCTAATTTGATTATGAATTTTACGAATACCTTGAATTTTCTCAATCGCTTGCATGGCTTCGTTTTTCATTTCTTGTGTCGCCACTTGGCCAATCAGTAACACAATACCATTCACACTGATAACATGAAGGTTGGTGTGATCTTTTAAGCGCGGGACGTCATTAATAGCAATACCACTTTTAATTTCAATGTTATTGTCGTCAATTTGTGAGCCTATAGTACGGCGGTCATTCGCTGCGGTAACGGCGCTTGCGGTACCCACAACAACAGCGGCAGCACAACCTTGCAATAATAAAACGGTACCAATAATAATAAGAGACTGCTTGAACATTAACTTTCATCCTGAGGAAAGAGGGTTAAATCGATAAGCTCACTCAAACAATGTAAATTAACCAAGTGAGATTCAATAATACGGCTAGGACGTTTAGATGGAACGCGTATTTCTACGTCATTGGCGCCTAGTAGGCCAACAAGTTCACCTCCGTCATCACCTACCATGACTATGACCTTCATATCTTTAGTAAGTGCAGCTTCCACAGCAGAAATTATATTTTTTTCATTACCATTACTGGCTAACACCAACAATAAGTCACCTTGCTGAGCAAACGCACGAATTTGGCGTGCAAATGTTTCATGGTCTTCACTTTGGTTGTTCTGACCTAAGTTAATATGCTCTTGAGAAAGCGCTATTGCAGGTAAACACGGGCGTTCAGTCTCATAAAAGTTTATCAGTACGCCGGCCATATGCTGTGCGAGCATATGGCAACTTGCCGTACCACAACAAATTAGCTTGTTACCGTTGATAAGGCTTTGCGCAATCGTAAATGCCGCGGCTTCTAAAGCACTTGGAAGTACTTCACCGGCTGCAATTTGTACTTGAATGCTTTCTTTAAAAATTTCTTTTATTGTATCTTGCATATTAAAATACGTTTTTTATCCAATTAAGTTGTTGCGATTTGTCGCCCGTTATTGCGACAAAGTCGATTCTTAGCGGTTGGTTTTGTAGCTTCTTGGCCGCTAAATAATGATAAATGGTGCGCTTTAGGCGTTGTTGCTTTTGTTTTCCTAACGCATGAATAGCGCCGCCTCTTGCGTGGCTACTACGAAATTTAACTTCAACAAATACTAGTGTGTTACCGTCACGCATTATCACATCTAGTTCACCATAGGGGCAGTTATAATTTCGTTCTATGGGAATTAACCCTTGCTGTTGCAAATACTTTTGAGCTTCTAGCTCATAGTATTGGCCTTTTTCTCGGCTATTTTGCCACAGTTGTTCAAACCACGACATGACAACATCCTTGTTGGTTTTAGCAAATTATTCACCGCTTGCAACTTGCATAAACAAAGGCACTGGGGCTTGTGTTTTAAGTTGCACGGGCTTTATTTGCTTATCTTTGTATTGCGCCCAATTTAATTGGCGATTAATTTGGCCGTCACTGGCAATGCTTAATTGCCCGGTTAAACCTGAATATTGTTTCCCTGGAAACACCCTTAACTGATTAAGATCATCAAGTAAGGCCACAGAGTCATACGCCATTGCAAATAGGCGTTGGCTAATATCGACTTGCTCAGGCCAAAGCGAGTTGTATTGTTGACGCAAAGACTGATTCGCTATTTGACCGTTTAACATCCAAGGTAACTCTGTAAAATATAGACCATCAAGGTCGCCTTTGTCTGTTCTATCTATTTGTTTACTGTGACTTTTAGAGCTTGCGTACAAAGGAATGCGGTCTGCAAAGGTACTGACATTTACATCTAAGTAGGGTTTTATTAAGCGCGTTTCTGTTGCATCACCTAAAATGTAAATGACATCAATATCTCTGCGCGAACGCGTTTCACTTTCTACTTCTTGTTTAAATAGCGCTTTAACACCTTTTATACGCTGTTTAGACTCAGCGACTTCGAGTAAACCCGTGATCGTGTTTGGCATGTCTTTTTTGTCTTTATAAAGACCTACTTGTGGCGTGGTTTCACTGTAACGTTGCCATTGAACATTGAAGTAATCAACCAAACGTTGGCCTGCGCTGGTGTCTGGGGCAAGTAACATCGGTTTCTGGTAGCCTTGTGCTAAAAAGTGCTCCAGCGCCTGTTGTACTTCATGTTCAGGGTTGAGTGCAAAAAAGTAATGTTGAGCTGAGGTTCGTTCACCTTCAATCGCGTTTAAATGCAGTGTAGGGTAGTTTTTCAATGCTTGTTCATTAGTGAGCTTATCTATATTGACTTTAAGCAGTGGGCCAATTACAAAGTTTGGCTGTATTTCGTTGAGTTTGGCATTGATTTGTGCAGTGCTGAGCATTTCGTCAATAAATGTTGCTTCATTTATCTCACTTGTATCGAGCGCCCCTAAAATACCTGCTTTTAACGCGTCTCCCAATCGTTGATTAGCACCGGACTGCGGCAGTAATACCACTAAACGATTAATATTAATGGGGGCAGCGGCGAGCAGCTCAGCGTCTTTTTCTGGTAAAACTGCCGATGCAGGGTGGCTAGGGTAACGTCGTTGCCAGTTGTTAATGGCTTGGTCTAGTTCAACGGGTGTACCTGAATACACTTGGTGGTATAACGCTAAATTAACCCAGCCCTGCTGTACAACAGAACCACGATTAAAACGCTCTAAAGCGTAAGAAGACAGCTGCTGTAAGTTTTGCCATAGCGCTTGGTTTAAACCGGGGATAGTTAAATTATTTTTGCTGGCGGTTTCAGATGCTTTAAAAAAGTAAGGTATCGCTTTTTTAGGTAACGCTTGTGATGTATACACACTGCCTGTTAAATACTGATGCCATGCAAAGTGCTCAGCTTGAGTAAGTTTATTATTTAAAGTGGCTAGCATCTCAAGTGCTAACGTATTTTTACCCTGTTGTTTTTGTGCAAAGGCGATGTAAAGTTTGTTTTGAATTTGATCAACGCTGGGAGTTTGTTCAAGGTCAGTGCATATTTGCTCAAGTAACGGCCAGCGTTGTTCTGCAATTGCAGCATCGCGTGCGCTATACAGTAACTGAATTTTATCTGCGCCTTGGCGATTTAAGGCAAGTTGGTACATTGAGCGTGCATCAGTTGCTTGAAATTGTGCAGAACGAGTCGCTGAACTAAGGTTTTCACTGGTTTTAGTCGGTTTTTCGGTTGTACTACAGGCCGATAACCCTGACAATATGATTAATAGACTAACAAGTTTAAGTCGCACAATGATTTCCCAATACGTTAACGCGATTTGCTTATATTACTGACTGACGCAGGAGACCTCAATGTTAAATGAGGAGAATTCAGATAAAATCGGCACTCTTTACATCGTTGCTACCCCAATTGGCAATTTTGACGACTTAAGTCAGCGCGCAATTGCGACACTATCTCAAGTTGACTTAATCGCAGCTGAAGACACACGCCACACCGGCAAGTTGCTCAGTCACTTTGGCATTAAGGCTAAAACCTTTGCTTTGCATGATCACAATGAAAAGCAAAAAGCACAGCAAATTATTGATCAACTAAATCAAGGATTGAACATTGCGTTAGTATCCGACGCAGGCACACCTCTGATAAGCGATCCAGGTTATGCGGTTGTTAACCTTTGCCGCGAGCAAGGCGCGCATGTTACCCCTGTGCCCGGTGCATGTGCTGCCATTACAGCGGTTTGCTGCTCAGGGTTGCCAACAGATCGTTTTCAGTTCATTGGGTTTACCCCCGCTAAAAGTAAAGCGCGCCAAGACTTTTTCATCGAAGCGGTAAATTCAGGTATTACCAGCATTATGTATGAAAGTACGCACCGTATTATGGCAAGTCTTGATGATTTAGACGCTGCTCTGGGAAGTGAACAGCACGTTGTCTTTGCCAAAGAACTCACCAAAACCTTCGAAACCTTTTTTAATGGAACGGTCACTGAGCTGAAGCAATTTTTAACGGATGACCCTACCAAACAGCGTGGCGAAATCGTATTGATGTTGCCGGGAAAACCCAAGCTGGTGGATGATATCCCGCCAGAAGCACGCAAAATGCTTACGTTGCTTGAAAGTGAAATGCCAATGAAAAAAGCCTGCGGTATTGTGGCTGACTACTTTGGAATGAAGAAAAACGCACTGTATAAAACAATTATTGACGAAAAAGGTTAATTCTTTACTGCGCTGAGCTATAAGCTCAGGTATACTGCGCGCCGAGTCAGCCAAGATAATCGCTGCCTGCAACGAAAATGCGCAGGGGGAGGAAAGTCCGGGCTCCACAGGGCAGGGTGCCAGCTAACGGCTGGGGGGCGTGAGCCCACGACAAGTGCAGCAGAGAGGAGACCGCCAACCTCGGTTGGTAAGGGTGAAAGGGTGCGGTAAGAGCGCACCGGGCCGCTAGTAATAGTTGGTTGCAAGGTAAACTCCACCCGGAGCAAGACCAAATAGGGTTCCTTATGGCGTGGCCCACGTTGGAACCGGGTAGGTTGCTTGAGCCATAGAGCGATTTATGGCCTAGACGAATGATTATCGCTTTCTTCGGAAAGAACAGAACCCGGCTTATAGGCTGACTCAAACTCAAGCGTAAGCATCTGATTTATTAGGTGCTTACGCTTGAACCACTAATCTCATGGCACAAAATTTTAAAAGTGTGCCAAATAGTGTGCCAAATAAACTCAATACGTTACTTACACATAGGTAACTTAATGAGACATATCAAACTCCCCGAACACCTCATACTACGAAAAGAACGTTACTATTTTCGTTATGTTTTCCCTCGTAAATTTATCGGCTCCGATATACGCATTTCACTTAAAACTAAACATCTTCATCATGCTTTAAACTTTCTTGAATTAATCAAACCCGAATTAGATAAACTAAAAATACTTGCCAGTGATCGACACACTATAGATACTGGCACTTTAATCACTCAAGCAAAACGTATCTTAATTCATATGAAGCAAAAACTGACCCATGAGCTAAGCAAAAAAACAGCAACGTTATACTTCAACGGCACACTGATTGATAAAAACTGTTAGATTAAGTATGAGCTAGTACAAGCATGAAATCCTGTTTAATGTACCTGCTTCATTAATGTTGTTTATCTTTGTATTCGCAATTTATGTTTTGTTCGGCTTTATCAACACATGTTGGGGTTAAGGAGTCAAAAGTAAATTCCATTTCTGAGTTTTCTTCCCCTGTGATTCTCTTTATTTCTTTTAGCACTGCCGCTTTTCTTTCCTCTGTTAATTCGCCCTCAATAGCTACATCTACTTCATACCCCCCGGCAGGTAACTGAGTAATTGACAGTTCTGGAAACAAAAACTCTGAAGAAGATTGTGTTATTGGCTCTTTTGTAAAAAAGATAAATAAGAACGGCATAAAGATTATTGAGGCTAATATTAAAATTAAGTTTTTTTTATGTATGCGCTTCTCTGGCTCTTTTTTAATATCTTGTAACCATCGGTAGCCTTTTTTTTTGCACTGTCTCTACATAGATTGGCGTTTTAGCATCGTCGTTTAATATTTTGCGAAGTCAAGCCATGGTATTTGCTAATGAATCGGGACCCACGATCGTATCAGGCCAAAGGTGAGCGACAATATCACTCTTTAATAACGTTTTTCCTTTATGGCTACTTAACAACACCATTAATTCCATTACCATAGGCTGTACTGCGTTATCTACATCATCTATACGGATAAGGTTTCTTTGATAATCAACTTCTGCGCCATTTACTTTAAATGGTTTCCTCTTTAGTTGCTCAACCTTATTTTTATCAATTTGCATTGCAAAACTACCTATCTAAGTACAAAAACACGCAAGGATATAATTTGGATAGCTATTGGTTAGCCAACTTTAAGGAACAAAACATAGAAAGTCGACTGTCACATGCAACAGAATAACATGGCACAACACAATACTGATTAAGCTTAGCATCAGCCGTTAGAACAATTTCAAGTTAAGGTATTAAAACATGAACAAAGCATTTTTCACGACACTTTTAATCATGTCTTTTTATAGCAACGCGATTGTTATAAAACATGACAAAAACGATTTTAATTATAAGACTAATATTAATGAGTTTCCGCCTTTAGCTACATTTTACGTAGGTGGTGCCCATGGTTCTTTAATAGCCCCTAAATGGATATTAACAGCAGCACATGCTTCTTTTTGCATTGAAAAGGGGAGTAAAGTTGAGATTAATGGAAAATTGGAAACTATCGAAAACCTGTTTATCCATAAGTTATATAAACCTGGCAGCAGTCATGACATTGCATTAGTAGAGTTAGCGCAAGCTGTTCAGGCGGTGAAGCCTGCAATCATCGAAACCAAAAATAATGAACTAAATAAACAAGTTTGGTTTATAGGTATTGGCGGAACAGGAAATGGGTTAATTGGAGAAACGGTAGATAACTTCGCTAATAAAGGTGTATTACGTAAAGCACAGAATCAAGTGACTTACGCGCAAGGACCATTGTTAAAGTTTAAGTTTGATAATGGTAGTGAAGCCCTTCCTTTAGAAGGGGTGTCTGGAGGAGGTGATAGCGGTGGTCCTGCTTATATCAAAACGAAATCAGGGATTAAAGTCTTAGGAATTAGCTCTCGATTTGAAAAGGGCGGGATTGGTAAATATGGTATTGATGAAGTGTATACCAGAGTATCTTACTTTAATGATTGGATTCATGAGGTTATTTACCATCCTAACCCAAGTAGCCTAGCTTCAGTCACAACAAAGTTAAGTCAAAGCAAGCTTCCAGCGGGGTTGACAACTGAGATGCTACCGATGGTATGCAAAGATATTACTATTACACAACCTGTAGTTAAATCTAATACGAGCGATTGATATCCTATTATTGGAAAGCCGGTTTTATGCAAAAAATATTATTGTCGATTTTTATTTTATTCTCAGGTTCAATATCTGCGAGTGGTTCTAAATGCATTTGCAACGTTATATTTTCAAAAATGAAGGCGACTTGGCTACTCTGCGTTACTAAAAAGAATTGGAGGAATATATATCGTTGCTCGTTGATGATGTGGCATTCTCATTTGCTTTGGGTGATTGATGATTCTTGTTTACCTGGCGGAAAAGAACCTCTGAGAAAAGCATGACTTTTTCTTTAGGGGCTCATACAGAATACAAAATAGATCTATTAGATGTGTTTACGTTTAATCATTCAGCTATAACCATTAGATATAAACACTATGCAAAAGGGATTTACTCAAAAAATAACCAGCTGAATGAATGCACTCAAACAATGATGGACGTTTTATAAATAGAAAATGGAAAAGTTGCTGTTATTCGTTGATACCACCACTAAAATACATGATTGAATATCATTAGTAACGCTTTGAGGGCTGAGGTTGAAATTGAGAAAAAATTCGTCGTTTAATTGTTTGTGTTTTTCGAAGGAAAACCTAGTTGAAAATGTGCACAAAAGCTGTGCCAAAGTATTTTAATATAGGTGAATAATTAATTTTAACGTATTGATTTTTAATTAAGTGATAAAGTCTCTCTGTTAATTTATCGGCAGACTCACTCATTCTACAAAAAGGCCCGCAATTAACGCAGCGGGCTTTTTTGTATCCTATACTAATTTGCATAAATGTTTGAACGCTTTTCTCGTTATTAAATAAATCTCATATCTAAGCAGATTGGTATTAAATTAACGATGTTGTTTACGAACCAATTCAATGAACTCTTTTTCAGGCAATGGCTTTGAAAATAAATAACCTTGCCCATAATCACAGCCTAATTGTAGTAATAAATTATATTGTTCGCGCGTCTCAATGCCTTCAGCAATCACTTTTAAATTAAACTGATGGGCCATATTGATTATGGCTTTACACAATGCGAGTTGTTGGTTTCCTGCTTTTATGTCATCAACAAAACATTTGTCTATTTTTAAGTAATCGGCATCCATCTGTTGCAAGTAAGCAAGAGATGAGTAACCTGTGCCAAAATCATCAAGTGCCAATTCCATACCTGAGCGTTCTAATGCTTTAAGCCGTTGCTGAGTTAGGGGCTCTGGTGTGATCATGAGGCCTTCGGTAATTTCTGCAACAATGGCACTTAGGGGTAAATTTGCTGCTTGTAGCAATTGTGGCCACTTATCAATGCCGCTGTCTAAACAACTGAACTGGACTGGTGAGACATTAACACTTATCTGAAAGCTTTCATCGAGTTTGCGAATGGTTTGAACTGTTTGCAACGCTTTAGTAAAGGCAAGTTGCCCCAGCGGGTTTATGTATCTCGACTCTTCTGCCAGAGGAATAAATTGAGCTGGGCTAACTAATCCTTGCACAGGATGTTGCCAGCGAAGTAGCCCTTCGGCTTTATGGATTTGCTCAGAACCAAGATCAACGATTGGTTGATAATATAACTCGAATTCTTGCTGCTCAATGCCGTAGCGCATACTTTTTAATAGGTCCATCCTATATTGCGCTTGTTCACGTAGTTTTAGGTCAAAAAACTCATAGCAATTGCGGCCATTTTGTTTAGCTTGAAACATGGCTTGATCTGCTGCTTTAAGTAATTGTTCACACGAATCGCCATCCGTTGGTGCAATAGCAATACCTATACTTGCAGCGATAAAAATCTCCTCGCCTTCAAGCATAAATGGCTGCGACATAGCTTTAAGTAGATCGTTTGCTACCTTTTTAATGTGTTCCTCACTGACAATTTTTGTATGGACAATAACAAATTCATCACCACCAATACGCGCCATAAAATCAATGTCTTGATTTGTTTCATGCAGTCTATGCGCGATCATTTTAAGTAATTCGTCACCATAAAAGTGGCCTAGCGTATCGTTAATATCTTTAAAATGATCAAGGTCTAGAAGCATGATCACAAGGGGGGAGCTTTTACTGAAGTTCTTACTTAAACGCTGGTTTAAGCGGTCTTTTAATTCAACTCTGTTCGGTAAGTTAGTTAAGTGGTCAAAGTGTGTTTGATGCCATATTAATTCGTCAGCTGCTTTTTTTTCTGTAATATCCGTAAAGATAGCGACTCGGCGATGTGGATTTGCATGCTCATCATAGACGGTATCGATTGTTAGCCATTCAGTAAACAGCTCACCATCTTTACGCCTATTTTGGATTTCGCCTTGCCAGCGACCTGATTGTTCAATCATTTTCCACATGTTTTTATAAAATGATTTTTTGTGTTTACCCGAATTTAAAATAGAGATAGGTTTACCAAGCACTTCTTCTTTTCGGTACTGGGTTACCTCGCAAAAGGCAGGGTTAACATCTAATATCGTCGCATTTGGATCCGTTATTACCATACCTTCACTGCTATTGGCATAAACTAAAGACGCGAGACTCGAGGCTTTTTCAGCTTGTTTTCTAAGCGTAATATCCTGTAAAACAATGGTGTATTCATTACTGTTTGGTTTTGCGCTAATCCTTACATCGTATATATGTTTTGAGTGAATGTTAGCGTCAAGTAGTTCAAATTGCGCTGTGCTTGTACCGATCGGTAAGCAGCTAAGTAACTGCTTACTATTGTCTTCACCGACTAAATCACGCAGGTGTGCTTTGGAATGAGCAAACACAGGTTTATTTAAACGCCCGATTTGACCGCCCAAATTAAGCACATCGCCATGTATGTTAATGCGAATATAAATGTCTGGTAAGGCATTTAATAGACTGTTTAATTCTGCGTGTTGGCGTTTTACATGTGACTCAGCGGCAAGACGTGTTTGTGCCATTGTTTCAAAGTGTTTGTATAAGGAGTTGAGCTCAGAGCTTTGAAGACTAAACTGCTTGGGTAAATGGCCTTTTGCAAGTGCTTGAATCGCCAGTGTCAATTGCGCTAGGGGGTTTAGGATTGATTGTTTTAAGCGTAAATGTGTAAACAAACACATTCCTAATAAAATTATAATAAATGCGACGAGTGTATTTAAAAAAAGTTGATTTGCATCTTGAATTGCTTCTTCGAAAGGAATAGCAACATACGCGTTTAGGGTGTTATTAACTTCATCTTTATACATCTGTTGTTTATGAATTGCATAGTTCACCCCATTAAAATCGACAATGGTGTTTACCTTTGATGTCGCATCACTAAAGCCGTATTCCTTAATGTTTTTACCAAGGAGTTGAACATCATATGGGTGGTTTGCTACAACGCGATTATGGCTATCGGTAATAATCGCAAACGCCCCCTGAGGAAGGTGAAAGTTCGCCAGTTTTTTGCTCCACCAATCCAGTGTCATCACGCTGACAACAACCCCATAAGGGCTATTGTTTTTGTCTAGTAATGGGTATGCAAAATTAATGGTAAGCGTATCTAAGCTTCGATCTTTTTGAAAAAAACCAATCGCAAAACTTTTTGTTGTGAGTGCATTTTTAAAATATTGGCGGTCAGTAATATCAATTTCTTTGTTAATGCCACTTAGCAAACATTGTGGCTTGCCCTGTAAGTCAACAATACCAATGTTAGCTATCTCAGAATTGAGAGAGCCTACTTTCTCGAGATAGGGTGGGCATTCTGATTTTAGCGGGGACGTGAAGTCATCAAGTTTGGCAAGCTGCACCGTGAAATGCTTAACTTCATTAAGTAAATTAGTTTGTTGCGTTGCAAGCTGTTGGGAAATAGCGAGTGCTTGCAAACGACTTTCTTTGAGAGCATTTTCTTTCGCGTACCAAAGGCTAAATAAAATAGCCACAATGCCAGGTAAGCTTAATAAGAAAAATAAGCGATAAAGACGAGTCTGTAATGATAAAGATAAAATAATGATACTCTTTATTATTTTCATTTGGTGCAAAATTGTATCTAAAAAACGTAAAAATAACCATACGAAAGATAAGGTTAGTTATCATTCTATTTAAACGAATGATTGATACTATTTTAAGCAATGGTTGTTTCCAGTTCACATGCCTAATATGAAGCATAGTTAAGTATATGAGATAAACCATGCAAATATTAAATATTCTATCAAGCCATGCAACCAGTGATGGTGATGGGGTCAATATCAGCCGTATAGCTGGTTTTGATGGTAAACACCTCGACCCTTTTTTAATGATTGATGAACTAAAGTCAAATGATGAAAACGATTTTATGGGGGGGTTCCCAGCGCATCCACATCGCGGGATCGAAACATTCACTTATATCATCAAAGGCGGCTTTGAACATCAAGATCAAATGGGAAATAAAAAAGCGATTCGTGCGGGTGATGTACAGTGGATGAGCACAGGTTTTGGTGTGATTCACAGTGAAATGCCCTTAGCGGATGCAAAGGAGGGCATGCATGGTTTTCAAATTTGGCTCAATATGCCAAGCAAAGACAAGTTGAGAGCACCGCAATATCAAGATACAACACAGTCCCCAGCACCTGTAATGCACGATGAGCAAGGTGTTAAGTTAACTGCATTAGCAGGCAGTTGGCAGTTTGCTGATGAACAGCAAGTATCTAGTTTACAAAATTTAGCAGCTAATGGCATGGTGGCAGATGTCACATTACCTGCCCAAACGGCCTTTTCTCATACGTCATTAGCGCAATCAAAAGCGATGATTTATGTTCATACTGGCGAAATTGAGACAGCACAAGCGGGTAAGATTAAATCGGGTAGTTTGCTTATATTACAGCCACACACTGATATTTCTTTTAGCTCAAATATAGGGGCTGGTGTTTTATTGCTCGCGGGTGAGCCTCTTAATCAGCCAATAGCTCACATGGGCCCGTTTGTTATGACTACCCAGATTGAGTTGCAGCAAGCCGTTCGAGATTATCAAGCCGGTAAATTTGGTACTTTATAGGAGATTGTTATGGGATTACTTGTTGATGGTCAGTGGCACGATAAGTGGTATGACACTGATAATAACCAAGGTGAATTTAAACGTGAAGCCGCTCAATTACGCAATTGGGTAACGCCTGATGGCAGTGCGGGCGAAACTGGAGTTGCGGGTTTTAAAGCAGAAAAGGGGCGCTATCATTTATATGTGTCACTGGCTTGCCCATGGGCGCATCGGACCCTGATATTCCGTCATTTAAAAGGGCTTGAAGACTACATTAGTGTATCGGTTGTAAGCCCGGATATGCTCGAGCATGGTTGGAGTTTTGATAAGGCTAATTACAGCTCAGGCGATAACTTATTTGATAAAGATTATATGTATCAAATCTATACATCGCACAAAGCAGATTACTCAGGGAGAGTCACTGTTCCTGTATTATGGGATAAAAAAACCAGTCGGATTGTAAGTAATGAGTCTGCAGAGATTATTCGAATGTTTAACTCAGCCTTTGACACATTAACTGGGAATACATTGGATTTTTATCCGCGTGAATTACGTTCACAAATAGATGAAGTAAACGACTTCATATACAAGCATATAAATAATGGGGTATATCGTGCAGGGTTTGCAACCACTCAACAGGCATACACTGATGCCTTTGATAATCTATTTGATGCGCTTGATAATATTGAGGCCCGTTTAGGTAAAAACCGCTATTTAGTGGGAGATACGCTTACAGAGGCCGATTGGCGCTTATTTACCACCTTGATCCGTTTTGATAGTGTGTATGTTGGTCACTTTAAGTGTAATTTACGAACCATAGAAAGTTACCCTGCAATGAGTCACTATGTACGTGAGCTTTATCAGATAGGAAAGGTTAATGAAACCGTTGATTTTTATCATATTAAACGGCATTACTATTTTAGCCACACCATGATTAATCCAACACAAGTGGTACCCAAGGGGCCTTATATCGATTACCTCACACCACATAATCGGGGGTGAGTTATGTGGGTTTAAATTAGTCATTAGGCTTTGTAACTGTCCATGACTTTTTTAATGGTTTCAATACCAAACATTACTTTTTGAATAAAAGATTCTGAGCTTTTAACTAAGTTGAAGTTAGGATGTTGAGACCAGATCGCCTGCAGTTTGTCATCAAGGAGTATGGCTTGTTTGTCAGATTCGTTTCGTACAGGGTTATTGCTATGAATGCTTTGCCCTGATTTAGCTGCGGTTTCAAAGAAAATAACGGCGTCGTACTGAGTAAGCTCGGTATGTAAATCTGTTTTGAGGCAATCAAAAAAAGCACTAGGTTCATCAGGCCAATAAGCTAAACCATCTAAGCTACCGCGATCGCAAAGCATTAAGCGATTGGGGTGTTCGGTGCGTTGAATATGTTCAAGGTGCTTTTGCAGGTTAAAAATGGCTTGTTGGTGGGCTTTTATAAGATGAGGTGACTCGTTTCGTTTGATGCCGCCACCAAATAATATGGTTGCAGATTCAGGAACCACCACTATTTGTTTTGAAAACTCTCGGCGTAATAGATCAATGGCCGTTGTTTTTCCACCACCGGGCCCACCTGTTAATACGATGCGTTTTTTCACTTTTTATATTCTCATGCATACTCTAATAGCTGTACGTTAATTAAAATAACTAAAAATGAGAAGCTAAAGTGTACACTTAAATGATGCGGATCATATTAACCCCCCTTAAAAGCCATGTAAACTTACTGAGCTGCTTAAATTTACTGTGAGTAGCCTGACATTTTGGCACGTTGCTTTGTTTCTTTAGCGTGTTGGAAATACGCATACTAAAACTTATTTATGGTTAAAAAGCGCTATCACTATTATGCCCGCGGTCAATCCAATACCTGCTGTTTCAAGCGAATTTTTAAATGCCAACTGATGTGCTCTACCACGGTATTGCACATGCTTTTCCACGTTTAACTGGCTGCTTTTTTTAGAGAGTCTAGCTGACGTCGCTTTTTTGTTAGTGATGCATCGTTTAATGAAGCATGTGGATTTACGTTACTGTTTGCTGATGTTTTTGAGTTGGCGGCTGTTGTAGCCATAATATGTTTTGCTTAAACAATTGAGAGAAATTCAACCAAATAGAGACAGGCTTTATAGTAAAAAATAAAAGCTAATATATTCAATGTGTTAATTTTAATGAATCATTCAAGGTACTTAAGTGGTTGGCATTGAACAGTAAAAATTACAGCGAGTTGAAGTCAATTTTACACTAGCCAAAATGGGTACGTTAACGAGGTTGATTATTTGTAATTATTCATCGTTCATTCAGTGACCCGTCGCTGAAGCAAATATAACGTGATCAGTATAGAAAATATTTTTTTTAGTGCTTTCCACTTTTTCCCACGTAATTCAGTAGCTTTGTGCGAAGCCTTATTTTTTCTGGCTTGTACAGTCAATTAAGGCGTTTTGTCGACTTGACAATATAGCTTGTCAAGCCCTAAACTGGAGTACTGTGGTAAAAAGTGGTTTTTAGTGGATCTAATTGGATAAAAACTAATAAAAGCCCGTTAACAACAAAATTTACAATAGGTTTCTATGTTTCGTGGTGCGAGCTCGCTCAGTATGGATGACAAAGGACGCTTTGCGGTACCAACCAAGTACCGGAACGATCTGCTGTCTGAAAATATGGGTACTGTGATCTGCACTATTGCATTGAATGAACCTTGTTTATGGTTGTACCCGCTAGCTCAGTGGCAAGATATTGAAGAGCGCCTTGCGAAAATATCAAATATGAATCCACGAGCTAGGCGTATGCAACGCATGTTATTAGGAAATGCAACAGAATATCAACTCGACAAAAATGGTCGAATCTTGCTTGCACCGTCTCTACGTGCTCACGCAGATTTAGGCAAAAAGATCATGTTGGTCGGATTGATGAATAAATTTGAGATCTGGGATGAAGAACGTTGGCATGAACAAATGCAGCAGGATACCGAGATTGAAAGGCTCGGTGATTTTGAGTCTAGCCCAGATCTAGATAACTTCTCACTTTGATCGGCTAATAAAAAAGGCAGTTTAAAACTAATGACAGCGCAATTTGAACACATTTCCGTGCTTATGGATGAAACCATCGATGCCCTTGCAATACAGCCAGATGGCATCTACATGGATGGTACGTTTGGTCGCGGCGGACATTCAGGGCAAATACTTGCGCGATTAAATGAGGCTGGCCGTTTACAGGCAATTGACCAAGATCCACAAGCAATTAAAGCAGCTGAAAAATTTGCTAATGATAGTCGATTTGCTATTGCCCACACTCGCTTCTCTAATATATACGAAGTGGCTAAGGAAAACGATCTGTTGGGTAAAGTGGATGGCATTTTATTAGATATTGGGGTGTCATCACCACAGCTTGATGATGCGGATCGTGGTTTTAGTTTTATGAAAGATGGCCCATTGGATATGCGCATGGATCCAACCAGTGGTCGCAGCGCTGCACAGTGGTTGGCTGAAGCTGAACTTGAAGATATTACCCATGTTATAAAAACGTATGGCGAAGAAAAATTTGGCCGTCGTATTGCGCACAAAGTGCTTGAAGTGCGTGAGTACACTCCCATTACAACGACGAAACAACTTGCTGATTTAGTTGATGAAGCCGTACCAGTCAAGGATAAGTTTAAACATCCAGCTACACGTACATTCCAAGCGATTCGTATTTATATCAACAGTGAATTAGAAGAAATTCAAACGGCGTTACAAGCGTCTATTGATGTGCTAAAGCCCGGTGGTCGCTTAGTCGTTATTTCGTTCCATTCACTAGAAGATCGTATTGTTAAACAGTTTATTAAAAAACAGAGTAAGGGAGCAGCATTACCCAGAGGTCTGCCTTTAACAGATGCACAAATAAATAAAAATCTGACGTTAAAAGCAGTGGGTAAAGCTATCAAGCCAAGTAAAGATGAGGTTGAGCGTAATCCGCGTTCACGAAGTTCAGTACTTAGGATTGCACAGAGGTTGGGATGAAACCAAAAGCGAATCATCGCCAACCCAACTTATTTTTAGAGATTTTAAAAGGCCTAGGAGCAAATAAGCTAACCTCGGCCTTGTTGGTTGTGATATTCGCATCTAGTTTGAGTGTGGTTCAAATTACACATCTTGCACGTCAAGAATTGATAGAGCAGGATGAGCTGTTACAAGAGCGTGATGAACTTGACCTTGAATGGCGCTACTTGCTTGTAGAAGAAGAGTTTTATTCGCAGCATGCGCGGATTGAAGAAATAGCAACTATGCAGCTCAAAATGAAGCGGCCAACTAGCCAAGATGAACAGGTGATAACACTGCCATGAGAAGCAGAGCAAAAAAACCAGTTAATAGTTTGATCACATGGCGTTTTATGCTGGTGTGCGCTGTTGTGCTGCTTGCTTTTGTGACTTTGGTATCTCGTGCAGCTTACTTACAAGTTATTGAGCCTGATAAAGCACGTTCTGAAAGTAATAAGCGCACAGTGAGAGTTGAAAAGCTGCATGTTCAACGGGGAATGATTTTTGACCGTCATGGCAAAGAGCTCGCTGTCAGTGTGCCTGTGGTTAGTGTGTACGCCGATCCAAAAGCCCTTCATAAATCATTAGTTGCAAAAGTACTTAGACAAGCGCGTAAAAATGGCGAGGATCAAAAGGCATTAAGCGAAAATAAAGCCCTTCTTAATCAACGTGTCGCACTTTACTACAAGAACGATTTACGTTGGCGAGAACTTGCCGACGTATTACGTCTTGATCCGAAAAAAATAAACGGCCGTTTACGCGATGATGCAAGTCGACGTTTTGTATACCTTAAACGCCAAGTAACGCCGGCTGTCGCCAATTATATTGGTGACTTGCGTTTGCCGGGAATTCATTTACTTGATGAATCCAAGCGTTATTACCCCGCAGGTGAAGTGACAGCCCATGTATTAGGGTTTACAAATATCGATGGTAAAGGTATTGAAGGTATTGAAAAGCTTTATGAAAATGCGCTTACAGGTGAAGAAGGTCGCCGAACGATTCGTAAAGATGGACGAGGTCGTGAGGTTGAGGTGCTTGATGAACGAGAGCGCGTTGAACCTGAAAATATTCAATTAAGCATTGATCAACGCATTCAAGCCATTGCTTATAAAGCCGTTAAATCAGCTGTTTTGACTTATAAAGCCACATCAGGATCTGCAATGGTGGTTGATGTAAAAACCGGTGAAGTGTTGGCAATGGTTAATAGCCCTTCTTTTAATCCTAATAATCTAACCGATGCAGCGCCGCATAAACGTCGTAATCGCGCAATTACCGATTTGTTTGAACCAGGCTCAACCGTTAAGCCTCTGGCCATTTTGGCTGGATTAGACTACGGCACAATTCAACCGGACGATACAGTTGATACCTACCCAGGTTGGATGCGATTAGGCGGTAGTTTAGTTCAAGATACGCGCAATCATGGTGATATGACATTACGAGATATTTTAAAATACTCAAGTAATATGGGTGTCACAAAAGTGAGCCAAGACGTGCCGAAAGATTATTTTGTTGGTTTATATCAAAAAGTAGGCTTTGGCATTGATTCTGGAACGGGGATGGTCGGTGAAAGTAGTGGTTTATTTTACCCAAATCGTCGTTGGTCAGATCATGAAATTGCAGCATTATCATTTGGTTATAATATTGCTGTGAGCACGGCTCAAATGGCACGCTTTTATGCCATGTTAGGTGCAGGTGGTGTTAATCGACCGCTAACAGTATTGAAACAAGAGGCTATTCCTGAAGGGGAACGCGTATTTCAACAAAAAGACGTTGAAGCGGTTGTACATATGATGGAAAGCGTGTTTGAGGATGGAGGCACTGCGAGCCGGATTAAAGTAGATGGCTATCGTGCTGCGGGCAAAACGGGTACCTCTAAAAAAGCCGCAGTAGGTGGTTATGGTGACGAATATGTTGGGTATTTTGCCGGTATTGCACCTGCGAGTAATCCGCGTTTGGCTGTTGTTGTATTGATCAATGAGCCCGGTGGAGATGTTTATTATGGTGGTGCGACGGCAGGGCCTGCATTTGCTGAAATTATTTCCAATTCATTAAGAATTTTAAACGTAGCACCAGATAAAGGTTCGGTGGCTTATGTGAAGGGCAACGATGATGGTGCGTGACTTACATACAATATTAAAACACATTGAAATAGACGCAACGAGCTTGATAGTGAATGAGTTGCGCTTAGACAGTCGTGATGTAAAACCAGGTGATGTATTTGTAGCGATTAAAGGCCATGAGCTTGATGGTGGGCAGTTTATTGAGCAAGCGATTAAAAATGGTGCGGTGGCGGTTATTGCAGATCGCTTATGTGAATTTGAAAGTGACTTTGAACCGTTATATTTAACATCCGATTTAGATAA
The DNA here is from genome assembly GCF_001469215.1 of Pseudoalteromonas sp. H105. Lineage (GTDB taxonomy): Bacteria > Pseudomonadota > Gammaproteobacteria > Enterobacterales > Alteromonadaceae > Pseudoalteromonas. The sequence continues at coordinate 104,662 of NZ_LOFH01000005.1, read as the reverse complement.
GAAACTTCCGGTACTGGCTAGTTGCTTTTATCAATCGCCCAGCGAACAGCTTGATTTAATTGGCGTTACCGGTACAAATGGTAAGTCAACAACCACAGCTATGATTGCCCACTTAGCTCACTACTGCGAAAAACCATCAGCTATCATTGGTACGCTGGGGTATGGCGAACCTGAGTCACTTACACCTCTTGTAAATACGACACCTTCGTGCGTCGATCTACAGCGCATTTTGTCTGAACTTGCTGCAGCTCAAACGCACTTGGTTGCAATGGAAGTATCATCCCATGGTTTAGTGCAACACCGTGTCACAGGCTGTCGTTTTAAAGCCGCAGTATTTACAAACCTTTCGCGTGATCACCTCGATTACCATGGAGACATGGCCAGTTACGCACAAGCCAAGTTAATGTTATTGCAAGATTTTGATGCTCAGTTAACCGTGGTAAACCAAGATGACAACCAAGTACAACAGTGGTTAGAACAATATGATTTTGCAAACTTGGTTTGTTATGGCCGTAAAGGTTTGGTGCCAGCGGGTGCAAAGTTTGTGTATTTTACCGATGTAAATTACCACAAAGCCGGTATTTCGGCACAGTTAGCTACAAGTTGGGGTGACGTCGCGATACAATGCCCGCTCTTTGGAGAGTTTAACTTGTATAACTTAGCGGCAGCCATTGCGACTTTGTTAGGTTTAGGCTACCCGCTTAAAGCTTTGGCGGCAGGTTGTGCGAGTTTACAACCAGTTGCTGGGCGTATGCAGGCTTTTAGTGTGCAGGGGCAACCAACGTGTATTGTTGATTATGCGCATACACCGGATGCGCTTGCATTAGCATTGCAAGCGTTACAACAGCATGTGCCAGGTGGCGTGAGTTGTGTGTTTGGATGTGGTGGTGACCGTGATAAAGGTAAACGCCCGATGATGGCACGCGCAGCAGAGCAAAATGCCGATAAAGTGATTATCACCAGTGATAACCCTCGCAGCGAAGACCCAATGCAAATAATAACAGAAGTTGCAGCGGGCTTATATAATCCGCATCACGCACATTTAGAAGCGGATCGTGGCGCTGCAATTGAGTTTGCTATTGATAACGCAAAAGAAAATGAAGTTGTTTTAATTGCCGGAAAAGGCCATGAAGATTATCAAATTATTGGTTCGCAGCGCATAGATTTTTGCGATCGAAAATTTGTACAACACACCTTAAAAAAACAAAAAAGAGGATCGCAGTTATGATCCCTATGGATTTTGATTGGCTTGCTAATGTGTTAGCAACGCAAAGCCCAAGTGATAATAAAACGATAACAAATATAAATACAGATACACGTACTTTGTGCGATGGAGAGGTATTTTTAGCGCTGCAAGGGCCTAACTTTGATGGCCATAAATTTGTAGCGCAAGCAAAAAGTAAAGGCGCTATTGGGGTTATTGTACATCGTAAAGTGGATGTAGATATTCCTCAATTCTTAGTTTCCGATACTCGTTTAGCGCTTGGTCAAATTGGCGCTGCGGTAATGGCCAATGTTGCGCCTAAGACGATTGCTATTACGGGAAGCGTAGGTAAAACCACGGTGAAAGAAATGTGTGCGGCAATTCTTTGCGGTCACGGTGAAGTACTTGCTACCAAAGGCAATTTTAATAATGATATCGGTGTGCCTTTAACATTATTAAGATTGGAGCCGCAGCATCAGTATGCCGTCATTGAACTGGGCGCCAACCACATTGGTGAAATTGCGTATACCGCAGCAATGACGAAACCGGATGTGGCTGTCGTCTGTAATGTGGCGGCAGCTCATATTGAAGGGTTTGGCTCGCTTGAAGGCGTTGCTACTGCAAAAGGCGAGATTTACGATGGCCTAAAACCTGGCGGCATTGCGATTGTTAACTGTGATAGTGAGTTTAGCCAATCGTGGTTAGATAAACTCCCCAAAGAAAAGATTAAGCGCCTATCTAGCACGCAGAAACTTGATGTATGGGCTGAGGACATCCAGCTTGATGATCAAGCTCACGCATCATTTTATATTTGTACCGCTTCTGAGCGCGTAAAAGTGAAATTAGCATTACCTGGACGACACAATGTAATGAACGCGCTTATTGCAACAGCTCTGACTTCTGAGTTTGGTGTTAGCCTTAAAAATGCAGCGCATGCACTTGCCAATATGGGTGAAGTAAAAGGGCGGGTAAATATAATTAAAGTGAGCGACAAGCTAACTGTCATCGATGATACCTACAACGCGAATGTGCAGTCTGTAAAGGCAGCAATTGACTTACTGAGTGATATTGAAGGCCAACGAGTTTTGGCTTTTGGTGATATGGGGGAGCTGGGTGAACAAGCTCGTATGTATCATCAACAAGTAGGCGAATATGCAAAACAAAAAGGCATTGATGAGCTCTATACGCTAGGTGTACTTAGTAAGTACGCCAGTGATGAATTTGAAAAACCAAATCGCCACTTCTCTAGCAGAGACCAATTGTTACAGCAATTGGAGACGCAGTTGTCTGAAAAGTCAGAAAAAACCACTATTGTCGTGAAGGGATCGCGCAGTTCACGAATGGAATTACTTGTACAAGATTTAGTTAACAGCCAACAAAATGGCAGCAATGGAGCACCAACATGTTAGTGTGGTTGGCAGAGTATTTAACCCAATATTACAGTGCATTTAATGTGTTTTCTTACCTAACAGTGCGTGCTGTATTTGGTATTTTAACGGCGTTACTCATTTCACTTTATTTTGGCCCGAAATTAATTCGTAGTTTACAAAAAATGCAAATTGGTCAGGTTGTACGTGATGACGGGCCTGAATCTCACTTGTCGAAAAAAGGCACGCCTACCATGGGGGGCTTGTTAATTTTAGCGTCTATTTTTACCAGCACATTATTGTGGGCTGATTTAGCCAATAAGTATGTATGGGCTACGCTGTTTGTGATTGGCTCATTGGGCATTGTTGGTTTTGTTGATGATTACCGTAAAGTGATCCGCAAAGATCCAAAAGGGTTAATTGCTAAATGGAAGTACTTTTGGCAATCAGTGATTGCGTTGGTTGTTGCTTGCGCATTATTTTTTACCGCGAACCATGCCAATGAAACGTCACTTGTCGTGCCGTTTTTTAAAGATGTATTACCGCAGTTAGGCTTATTTTACATTGTAATGACCTACTTTGTTGTGGTTGGCACATCTAACGCCGTGAATTTAACTGATGGCTTAGATGGCTTAGCGATTGTGCCTACTATTTTGGTGGCGGCTGCACTGGCTATCATCGCCTATTTAACAGGTAATGTTAATTTCTCAGCTTATTTACACATCCCTCATTTGCCGTTGGCAAGTGAACTTGTTGTCGTATGCACTGCAATAGTCGGGGCTGGACTTGGCTTTTTATGGTTCAACACTTACCCGGCACAAGTTTTCATGGGCGACGTGGGGTCATTAGCGCTAGGTGGCGCATTGGGCATTATTGCTGTACTTGTTCGCCAAGAACTTGTGTTGGTCATTATGGGCGGGGTATTTGTGATGGAAGCTTTATCCGTTATCTTGCAAGTGGGCTCCTATAAATTAAGGGGTCAGCGAATATTTCGAATGGCACCGATTCACCATCATTACGAATTAAAAGGTTGGCCAGAACCACGGGTTATAGTGCGTTTTTGGATTATTTCGATCGTGCTTGTATTAGCAGGCTTAGTGACATTAAAGATCAGGTAAATGACGTATTTAAGCGAGATAAAAACTAAACACATAACAGTGCTCGGGCTCGGTGTAACCGGTCTGGGCATTGTGCGTTTTTTATTGTCTCATAATATTGCACCAACAGTAGTAGATAGCCGCCAGTCACCTCCTGGTATAGATTGGTTGCAAAGCAATGCACCTGAACTTAATACCCACTTTGGTGATTTAAGCCGTGCCAATCTATCTACAGCCGATATTATTATTATCAGCCCAGGCCTTAGCTTAACAATACCTGCAGTGGCGGGCGCTATTTCAGCGGGTGTTGAAGTGATTGGTGATATAGAGTTATTTTCGCGTTTAAATGACAAGCCAGTAGTGGCGGTGACCGGCTCTAATGGTAAATCAACTGTTGTTACACTTGCTTATGATGTACTAAAAGCAGCGGGTTATAATGTCGGGTTAGGGGGCAATATTGGCACAGCCGCGCTGGATTTATTAGCGGGTGATTTTGATGTGTTTGTACTCGAGCTTTCCAGCTTTCAGCTCGATACCACGAGCAGTCTAAAACCAGTTAGTGCAACGGTGCTTAATGTGTCAGAAGATCACCTTGATCGTTATGTAGACTATCAAGCATATATAAATTCTAAACAAACCATTTATACCAATACAGCATTGGCTGTGGTTAACAACAATGATACAGCCACACATACCGATGTTAACCCGCAAGTGAGCTTTGCTCTATCTGGCGCGGATTATTGCATATCAACATTAAACGGTGAGCCTTACTTTACTGTTCACGGTAAGGCTATTTTACCTGTCAGCACACTTGGTGTTGTGGGGAGTCATAATCAGCTGAATGCGTTATCAGTTATGGCATTATTGAAGCCATTTGATATTTCACCGGTACAATTTGCTGACGCTTTTTCAGCATTTAGAGGGCTTGCTCATCGTTGTCAGTTTGTTGCTGAACAAAGTGGAGTCAAATATTTTAATGATTCAAAGGCAACAAATGTCGGGGCCACCATTGCTGCTATTGATAGTTTATCAGAGCAAGCACAGCAATTAATTGTGATTGCTGGTGGTGATGCCAAAGGCGCTGATTTAGATGCACTCAAACCTTATTTACAAGATAAAGTAAAAGCACTGATTTGTTTTGGTAAAGATGCAAGCGCGCTTGTTGCGTTAACAGAAAAAGGGCATTTAACGTACTCAATGCAAGAGGCCGTTACTCTTGCAAAGCAATTCGCAACACCAGGTGATTATGTTTTACTGGCGCCAGCATGCGCAAGTATTGATATGTATAGTAATTATATGCAGCGTGGCGAACATTTCGTCGAATGCGTTTGTTCGGGTGATTTATGATCGCACTGGCAGATATCCGTGGTGCTTTGACACCAAAGCAATCTGCGCAGTTGTACGATGTACCTTTGCTGTACTGCGTGATCATGCTTATCGGAGTTGGGTTTGTTATGGTTACCAGTGCTTCGATGCCAACGGCAGAGCGTTTATTTGATAACCCGTACCATATCACTATTCGACATAGTATGTTTTTAGCCATGAGCTTTGTGCTTTTTTGGATTGCATGCAGTGTGCCGATGGATTGGTGGAAGCGATCAAATCCTTATTTATTAATATTGGGCATGGTGCTACTGGTTATTGTGTTAATCGTTGGTCGAGAAGTGAATGGGGCTAAGCGATGGATACCGGTAGGCCCTATTGGGTTTCAAGTTGCTGAGGCTGCTAAGCTTTACTTTTTTAGTTATATCGCGGGTTACCTTGTGCGAAAACGTGCAGAGGTACAAGAAAACATAAAAGGCTTTGCAAAGCCTATCGCAGTATTTGCTGTGTATGCGTTATTAATTTTATTACAGCCCGACTTAGGTACGGTTGTGGTTATGTTTGTTACCACGGTCGGTTTATTGTTTTTAGCTGGTGCTAAATTATGGCAGTTTTTTGCGTTAATTTTAACAGGCATCGGTTTAGTTGTATTACTCATTATTGTTGAGCCTTACCGTATGGCACGTGTGGTTGGCTTTTTGGAACCGTGGGATGACCCATTTGGTAAAGGTTATCAGTTGGTGCAATCTTTAATGGCGTATGGCCAAGGTGGTTGGTTTGGCCAAGGGCTTGGCAATAGCGTACAAAAGTTACAATATTTACCAGAAGCGCATAATGATTTTATTTTTGCAGTGATTGGTGAGGAACTTGGGTTTATAGGTGTGTTAAGCATCTTAACAGTTTTTTGTGTTTTAGTATTCAGAGCGCTTTTAATTGGTCAGCAAGCATTGAAGTGTGGCAAAGAATACGAAGGCTATTTTTCGCTCGCGATAGGGATATGGTTTGCATTTCAAACCATGGTAAATGTGGGCGCCAGTGCCGGTATTTTACCTACTAAAGGATTAACGTTGCCTTTTGTATCGTATGGTGGCTCTAGCTTATTAATCATGACCATTGCCGCAGGAATTTTATTCCGCGTTGATTTTGAAACTAAAATGGCAACCAAACAAGCAACATCCCGAGGAGGTAAGCGATGAGTAAAAAGCTAATCGTTGTTGCCGGCGGTACGGGCGGACATATTTTTCCTGGCATTGCTGTGGCACAGCATCTTAAACAGCAAGGGTGGCAGGTAAGCTGGATTGGTACAGCTGATAGAATGGAAGCGCAGGTAGTGCCTAAGCATGATATTGCGATTGATTTTATTAATGTTAAAGGCGTCCGTGGTAACGGCTTAAAACGTTTGATTAAAGCCCCTTTCATGGTCATTAATGCCATCATGCAAGCGCGCAACGTTTTAAAAAGACATCGTCCCGATGTGGTTCTAGCCATGGGGGGCTATGTAACTGGCCCTACAGGTATTGCAGCGCGAAGCTTAGGAATTCCATTGGTGATCCATGAGCAAAATGCAGTAGCTGGAATGAGTAATAAGTGGCTTGCAAAGTGTGCAAATAAAGTGCTCGCTGCATTTCCTAGTGCATTTGAACATGGCAAAAGTGAAGTGGTTGGCAATCCGGTACGTCAAAGCGTAGCAAAGGTCGCGGTTCGACATGTATCAAGTCCAATTAACGTATTAGTTGTTGGTGGTTCACTAGGTGCTCAGGTGCTCAATAGCACACTGCCTTCGACCTTTAAGGCGTCATCTCAAATAACCGAGATAAATGTGTGGCACCAAACAGGCAAAGGTCACCTTGATGGGGTCACTCAAGCCTATAAAGCGCAAGCATTTAGCACAGAGCAAGTAAAGGTCGCTGAATTTATTGATGATATGGATGCGGCTTATAGCTGGGCTGATATTGTAATTTGCCGTGCAGGCGCACTGACCGTGAGTGAAATTGCTGCGGCTGGAAAAATGGCATTATTTGTGCCATTCCCGCATGCCGTTGATGACCATCAAACCGCAAATGCGCAATTTTTAGTTGCTGCTGAAGCGGCATTATTAATGCCGCAAGGGGAATTTAGCCAAGCTAATATTGTCGATACCTTGAGACCTTATTTAGAACAACCAAAATTAATAGATCAGATGGCGCAGCGCGCAAAAGCGTTGGCTACCATTGATGCCACAGCGCATGTTGCACAGCACTGTGAGCAAGTAACAAATAAAAAGAGAGTTGTGTGAACGAATTAAACAAACAAAGTGGCGATATAAATAAACCATCACGACCAGCAATGCGACGAATCAACACTATCCACTTTATTGGTATTGGTGGCGCGGGGATGGGCGGTATTGCTGAAGTATTGGCTTTTGAAGGTTACCGTATTACTGGCTCAGATATAGCCCATAGCGCCATGACTGAGCGCTTAATTAAGGCGGGTGCCGAAGTGTTTATTGGCCACCATGCAAGTAATGTGAAGGATGCGAATGTTGTTGTCGTTTCAAGCGCTATTGATGAAACAAACCCTGAAATTATTGCTGCGAAAGCTGCGCGTATTCCGGTTGTACGTCGTGCTGAGATGCTTGCTGAGTTAATGCGTTTTCGTCATGGCATTGCCATCGCCGGTACCCATGGAAAAACCACGACAACGAGCTTGATCGCTAGTATTTATGCGCAAGCTGGCCTCGATCCAACATTTATAATTGGTGGTTTACTTAATAGCGCAGGAAGTAACGCGAAAGTGGGTAAAAGCGACTTTTTGATAGCTGAGGCAGATGAAAGTGATGCGTCATTTTTGCACTTACAACCTATGGTTTCTGTGATCACTAATATTGAAGAAGATCACATGGATACCTATGGTGGCAGTTTAGAGAAGATGAAAGACACCTATGTGGAGTTTATTCATAATCTACCATTTTATGGGTTAGCTGTAGTGTGTATTGATTCAGAGGTTGCGGCAGAGCTTATTCCTCGATTTGCTCGACCCGTTATCACGTATGGTGAGTCGGCTGATGCAGATTACCGTATGCTTAACTTTAGCCAACAAGGCAATACCTGTACGTTTACGGTACGTACCAAGCAGGGCAATGATTTAACGATTCAGCTGAATATGCCTGGTATACATAATGCGTTAAATGCGACGGCTGCGATTGCTGTTGCAAAAGATCAAAAAATTTCTGATCAAGCGATTTTACAAGCGCTCGATAAATTTGAAGGGATAGGCCGTCGTTTTCAACATTATGGTACGTTTGAAAATGAGTACGGTAACGTTATGCTTGTTGACGATTATGGCCATCACCCATCAGAAGTCGCGGCGACGATTGCCGCAGTCCGTGAAGGGTGGCCTGATAAACGCTTAGTGATGATTTACCAGCCGCATAGATTTTCCCGTACACGCGACTTGTATGAAGACTTTGTCAAGGTACTTGCCGATGTTGATCAGTTATTGCTACTAGATGTGTACAGTGCAGGTGAAGAGCCTATTATCGGTGCTGATAGTAAGAGTTTATGCCGCAGCTTACGCCAGCGTGGTAAAGAGCCATTACATATAGCGAGTAATTCAGAGCTTGCGGGCGTATTAGCGAATATATTACAAGACAATGACTTAGTTTTAACCCAAGGGGCTGGTAATATAGGTCAATTAGTTAAACAGTTAGCGGCAACAGGGTTGTCAATTGAACACCTAAAGCAGGTAGATGTATGACACAGCTTAATACACAGTTTGGTAAAGTTGCGGTGTTATTGGGTGGCCATTCAGCAGAGCGTGAGGTATCGCTTAAATCGGGTCAAGCAGTTTTAAATGCATTACAAAGTGCAGGTGTTGATGCGATTGCTTTTGATCCAAAAGAGCAGCCATTGTGGCAATTAAAAGAGCTTGGTGTTCAGCGAGTATTTATAGCATTACATGGTCGCGGTGGTGAAGATGGTACAATTCAAGGCGCGCTAGAGTTTATGGGCCTACCCTACACCGGAAGCAATGTTTTAGGTTCGGCATTAGCGATGGATAAAATTCGCTGTAAGCACCTGTTTAAATCAGCAGGGCTCAGTACCGCACCTTACGCTGTTGTTGATAGTAAACGGGGTTTTGATACTGCAGCAATAATGGGTGAGCTTAAAAAGGTGATGGTTAAGCCATCTCATGAGGGCTCAAGTATTGGTATGGCACAAGCCAATAATGCCCAAGAATTAGAAGCAGCACTAACAGAAGCGTTTAAGTTTGATAACCAAGTGTTAGTTGAGCAGTGGGTAACCGGTCGTGAATTTACCGTAACGGTGCTGGGTAACGATGTGCAGCCTGTGATTGAAATGACCACACCGAATGGTTTTTATGATTATCAAGCTAAGTATCAATCGACGACAACCGAGTATCATTGCCCTGCGGATTTATCATCAGAAGAGACCACGTTATTGCAAGACATGGCTTTGCAAGCGTTTGATTTAGTGGGAGCAAGTGGCTGGGGTCGCGTTGATGCTATGCAAGATGAACATGGCAATTTTTACTTGCTTGAGGTTAATACAGTACCTGGTATGACGGAAAAGTCGCTGGTGCCAATGGCCGCAAAAGCAAACGGGGCAACTTTTGAGCAATTAGTTGTTCGCATTTTGGAGCAAACACTTTAAAATGCATTCCCTTTTAGAAAAAGCAAAGCAGTTAAAACAGCAACTTAATTGGTCGCTGATTTTTGGTATTAGCTTCTTTCTGATTGTGGTGGTTAGCTTAGTGCGCATTACCAGTGGGGTGCAGCAGTGGCTGGTGGATAACAAAGACGCGCAAATAAAGCATTTAGCGGTACTTGGCGAACCAAAGTATACGGATGAAAAAGCCATTATAATGGCAATAAAAAAGGCCGATTTGTCCAGTTTTTTTGATTTGAATGTGACGGATGTGCAGCATTTAGTGCAAGAGCTTCCGTGGGTTGCTACGGCATCTGTGCGAAAGCAGTGGCCTGATACACTGCAGGTGTATGTTGTTGAGCACCAAGCCGTTGCTGTATGGAATAGTGATTTATTACTTAATCAACATGGTGAGGTATTTCAAGCTAAAAGTGAACAGCTTGATAAGAAGTTACCCCAGCTATATGGCCCAGAAGGCAGTGAGCATGAAGCGTGGACAGCCTATCAACAGTTTGATGATATGCTGAACTTAAATCAATTAAAGTTAACAAGCTTAGCTTTGTCTGAGCGGTTTTCTTGGCAGCTTTGGCTTGATAATGGTATTCGGCTGAATCTAGGTCGAAAAGAAAAAGCAAAGCGGGTACAGCGATTTATTGATGTATACCCACGTATGGAAAAGCGTGCAGATGCACAAGTAGATGTAGTGGATTTACGGTATGATACCGGCCTTGCAGTGAGCTGGAAGCTCCTGGAAGAAGCGCAATTACAAAATAAGAGTAAGGCATGACTAAGTCAGCAGAAAGAAACCTAGTGATTGGATTGGACGTTGGCACCTCAAAAGTGGTGGCCACGGTTGGTGAAATCACGGCAGACAATAAACTCAGTATTGTTGGAATTGGCAGTCAAGTATCCCATGGTATGGATAAAGGCGGCGTGAATGATCTTAATTTAGTGTCTGAATCTATTCGTCGTGCAATTGATGAAGCAGAGCTAATGGCCGATTGTCGTATTAGCTCTGTATATTTGGGTATTTCAGGGAAGCACATCCAATGCCAAAATGAAAATGGCGTCGTTGCAATTAACAATACCGAAGTGACGGAAGAAGACGTAGAAAACGTCATTCATATTGCCCGTTCAGTGCCGATATCAGCAGAACGTAAGATGCTGCATGCGCTGCCGCAAGAGTACAGTATTGATATGCAGGAAGGGATTAAAAACCCACTGGGTATGAGTGGCGTGCGAATGGAAGCTAGAGCCCACATTATTACATGCTCAAATGACATGGCTAAAAATATTGAAAAGTGTGTCGAGCGTTGTGGCTTAGAAGTAGACCAGTTAATATTTACTGCATTGGCGTCATGTTACTCCGTTCTCACAGATGACGAAAAAGAGCTAGGTGTGGCGGTACTTGATATTGGTGGTGGTACAATGGATATCACTATCTATATTAATGGGGCTTTGCGCCATTCTGCTGTAATCCCAGTTGCGGGAAATCAAGTAACGGGTGATATTGCAAAAATATTTCGTACGCCGATATCACATGCAGAGTCTCTCAAGGTACAATATGCCTGTGCAAGCAGCCAAATGGCCAGCAGCGAAGAGACTATTGAAGTTCCGAGTGTGGGTGGACGACCAGCAAGATTGATGTCACGCCACACGTTGTCTGAAGTGGTAGAACCGCGTTTTAGAGAACTATTTGAATTAGCGATGGAAGAGATCCGTCGCTCAGGGTTAGAAGACCAAATTGCAGCTGGGCTTGTAATTACAGGCGGAAGTGCAAAAATGGCAGGTGCCATGGAAGTAGCTGAAGATATCTTCCAAATGCCAGTTAGAGTAGGAAAACCAATCGGGATGGTTGGTTTAACAGATTATGTTGATGATCCTTCATATGCAACGGCAGTAGGCTTATTGCAATACGGCCGAACAATGCAATCGATGAATGCACAAAAATCGAAACCTGAAGGTGATAACAATTGGTGGAACCGCATAACAAAGTGGTTCCAAGGCGAGTTTTAGTACTCAAGTCGGAGAGTAAACATGTTTGATATAATGGAACAACACAGCGAAGAAGCTGTAATAAAAGTTATTGGCGTGGGCGGTGGCGGCGGTAACGCTGTTGAGCACATGGTAAAACAACAAATTGAAGGTGTACGCTTTATTGCGGCCAATACAGATGCGCAAGCGTTACGTAATTCATCAGCAGACATCACAGTTCAACTTGGTACGCAAATCACCTCTGGTTTGGGTGCCGGTGCAAATCCAGAAGTGGGTCGTAGCTCGGCAGAAGAAGATGCAGAAACTATTCGCAACAGCCTTGAAGGTGCCGACATGGTATTCATCGCAGCCGGAATGGGCGGTGGTACAGGCACAGGCGCAGCGCCTGTTGTTGCTAAAATAGCGAAAGATTTAGGTATTTTAACGGTTGCAGTGGTTACACGCCCGTTTGACTTTGAAGGCAAAAAGCGTGCAGCAGCGGCTGAACAAGGCATTAATGAGTTGTCAGAAATTGTAGATTCACTTATTACAATTCCTAACAATAAATTGCTTAAAGTTTTAGGCAAAGGGACTACACTATTAGATGCCTTCGCTAAGGCAAACGATGTGTTATTTGGTGCTGTGCAAGGTATTGCTGAATTAATTACACGTTCTGGTTTGATCAATGTGGATTTCGCCGACGTACGTACGGTCATGTCAGCAATGGGCACAGCAATGATGGGAACGGCTTCAGCATCAGGCCCTGATCGTGCACAAGAAGCCGCAGAAGCTGCTATTTCAAGCCCGCTTTTAGAAGATGTTGATTTAACCGGTGCTAAAGGCATTTTGGTTAACATTACTGCGGGTATGGATATCGCGATTGAAGAATTTGAAATCGTCGGTAATCATGTAAAAGCATTAGCATCTGAAAATGCGACGGTTGTTGTGGGTGCTGTTATTGACCCAGAAATGACTGATGAGCTACGAGTAACAGTTGTTGCAACAGGTCTAGGTGGCGATCGTCGTCCGCAATTTGGTATTGTTGATAATGGCTTTAAAAAAGCATCAGGTTCTGATGTGGCAAGCTCAACGAGCCAGACAAGCAGCAGTATGTATGTACCAAGCTTTGCTAGCCAAGGTAGCAGTAGCCATGAAATCGATAATGCGTCAGCGACAGAAAAACAAGATTCAGGCATGACGGCTCAAAGTGGCAGTGCAAAAACCACTGAAAGTGGTAATAAATCGGATAAGTCAGAAGGTGGTGATTACTTCGACATTCCAGCATTTTTAAGAAAACAGGCTGATTAAGCAAAAATAATTTGCATAAAAAGTGAACAAATTTGGCAGCTGGTCGTATCTGTGATATTATCCGCCGTCTAACTGTAACTATAAGTGAGCGAACCTATGATTAAACAGCGTACGATTGCAGAAGTAGTCAAAGCCATAGGAATTGGACTTCATAAAGGTGAGAAGGTCACAATAACTCTCCGACCTGCGAGCGCAAATACTGGGATTGTATTTCGTCGTGTCGACCTTGATCCGGTTGTTGATTTTGAAACAACACCTGAAGCCGTTGGTGATACGCAGTTGTGTACCTGTTTAACAAATAAAGATGGTGTTCGCTTATCAACAACTGAGCACCTTATTGCGGCGGTAGCAGCAATGGGAATTGATAATCTAATTGTTGAATTAGACAGCTCAGAAGTGCCTATTATGGATGGTAGTGCATTACCATTCATTTACTTGTTACAAAAAGGCGGAATTGAAGAGCAGAAAGTTGCTAAACGCTTTATTCGTATTAAAGAAAAAGTACGTATTGAAGAAGGCGATAAATGGGCCGAAATTGAACCATATGATGGTTTTCATATCGACTTTGAAATTGCTTTTGATCACCCGGCAATCAATGAAAGCCGCCAACGTATCGGTTTAGATATTACGGCGCAAAGCTTTACTGAAGAGATCAGCCGTGCACGTACATTTGGTTTTATGAAAGACATTGAGTACATGCATGCTAATAACCTAGCACTCGGTGGCAGCATGGATAACGCAGTTGTATTGGATGAGTTTAAAGTACTTAACCCAAATGGTTTACGTTACAGCGATGAGTTTGTTAAGCATAAAATACTAGATTGTGTTGGTGATATGTTTATGACGGGCCACAACATTTTAGGTAAAATTACTGCCTATAAATCAGGTCACGACTTAAATAATAAACTACTTCGTAAAATCATGGCAACAGAGTCAGCATGGGAGTGGGCAACATTTGAAACGCCTGTAACTATGCCTGCACCAGGCTTAGAAGTAGCTACAGCTTAATTGCTTGTACTAACAGTTATAAAAAATGACGCTTGATAGCGTCATTTTTTTTGCTTAACTTTCAATAACTCGCAGCTCTTACAGTTCCAATAAATGCTGTAATTGCACCAGTTCAGTAATTCTATACGTTGGCGTAATTGCTGGTGGTAATTCAGACCCTGGGTGTTGCAACCAACAGGTATCAATACCAGCATTCATACCGCCTAGGATATCGCTGCTTGCAGTGTCGCCTACCATCAGAATGTTTTCTTTATTAGGGTTACCCATTAATTTAAAGGTGTGATCAAAGATTTCAACCGCGGGTTTTGCAATTCCTACTTGCTCAGAAATAACTAGCCAGTCAAACATATCCTTTAAGCCAGTGTGCTCCAAACGTCGCGCTTGTAGCTGAGTAAAGCCATTGGTAATAATACCTAACTTGGCGTGTGGCTTGAGCTTTTTAAGCAGCGTTTTAGCGCCTGGTAAAGGCTCACAAATTTCAGCCATCGCAGTTAAAAAGTCATTATTAAGCTGTTGCGCAGGCACGTTAAGCTTATCGGCCCATTCACTAAACCGTGTGACTTGTAAGTACGTTGCTGAAATTTTGTTGTTTTGATAATCAAGCCATAAAGACTTATTCGTTAATTGGTAATGGGTATAATCTGCCTGAGTAAAATCTACATCGTGGGTTGCGAACATGCGCTTAAGGCCAGCGAATGCATTAAAGCTAAATAATGTCTCGTCGGCATCAAATAAAACATGGGTGTATTTCATTTACACCTCCTTTTTGTAAAGTTCAGGGTGCAAGAAGGGCGCCATAGCTAATGTGAGCGCTTGAGTGTAGGTACTTTGGCGTGTTGCATGATTATTTGTTAATAAGCCGATTGCGCCACCTTGTTGCTTGATATTTTGGGTATTAAACGCATCATCCATTACATCGCCAAGCTCTTGGCCTTCCAACAATGCATTATAGAGCACTTGAGGTAGGGGTAAATTGCAGCTGCGCCCAATACTTTTGGTTGTTGAATCGGCGATAACCACAAAGGCAAAGGTTGCAGGTCCGTAACTAAATTTGGCAGCGCCTCCTTCCATAGCGACATAAAAATCAGCTTGATGATGTTGTTGTGCATACGCTACGCGATTTTGCGCTCCAGTGCGGGTTTCGTCTTCGCCTATGGGTTGATCAGGCACTTGAGAAGGGGCGTGTATACCAATGCACTTGATTTCGTGCTCAGGGAAAAGTGCAGTGAAAATATGTTTGGCTGCATTGATTTTAACAGGGTTTTTTGAGCCAACAATAATGTTAAGTATTTTAGTTTTAGGTGCCATACACTACTCCTTCATCACAAAGCGGTAGTGTATCGCATATAACTTAAAAGTATATTTTAAATAGGAATATCAATGGGTGATAAGTCTGCAAGGGCGCGTTTTTTTAAGATGATATCTTTAATGAGTGGGGTTAATACTAACTCCATGGCGAGCCCCATCTTACCGCCTGGTACAACCAAGGTATTAATTCTCGACATAAAACTACCTTCAATCATTTGTAGATAATAAGGGAAGTCAACGTCTTCAATACCGCGAAAACGAATAACCACAAAGCTCTCATCCAATGAAGGAATATCTTTAGCACTAAAAGGATTTGAGGTATCAACAGTGGGCACCCGTTGAAAGTTGATATGAGTGCGAGAAAACTGAGGGGTAATGTGATTGATATAATCATCCATACTGCGCACAATAGACCCCATTACGGCTTCACGAGAATGACCGCGTTCTGAGGTGTCTCTAATTAGTTTTTGGATCCACTCAAGGTTAATAATAGGCACCATGCCAATAAGTAAATCAACATGTTTAGCGACGTCGTGATCTTCATCCACAACCCCTCCATGCAAACCTTCATAGAATAAAATATCTGTATTGTTTTCCAGATCTTGCCATGGCGTAAAAGTACCAGGTAACTGATTATACGGTACCGCTTCATCAAAGGTATGTAAGTATCGACGTAGCTTACCTGCACCTGTTTCGCCATAGTTACTAAATAGATCTTCTAGCGCTCCAAAATCATTTGCTTCACGGCCAAAGTAACTAATATGTTTTCCTTCTTGCTGTGCTTCGCGTACTTTTTTATCCATTTCTGGGCGGGTGTAGCGATGAAAGCTGTCGCCTTCAATAAAAGCTGCTGCAATATTCAAGCTGCGGAAAATATGCTTTACTGCGTTCGTCGTCGTTGTAGTGCCTGCGCCTGATGAACCAGTAATTGCAATGATAGGGTGTTTAGCTGACATAGTTACTCTCGTTTTAGGTAGCACACTAGTTATAAAGTGTAGCAAGGGGGTAGGTCAAGTAGCATCTATCTAGGTTAGTGAAATATACAACGTTTAAGCACAGTAAAAAAATTGTTTTTTGTTAAACAATGACAACGAGTGATTACGTTATAGAAAGCGAAACTGCCGATTTAAACCCTTACTCTTTATGAGTAAATAGCTATTTGTAAAACTAGTTAAATTAATCTTTAGTAATACTGAAGTGTTTTTTAGGTTTGAGGATGCTTATATAGTTCGTTAAAAATAGAGATAGAGAACAGATTTGGGGATCCATTCAAAATAGCGCTATGATATAGCCAGAATAATAACCATAGAGATAGATCAAATTGACTTTAATACGACAAGGATTTGCCATTACGGCTTTGTTACTACCATTTTTTGCAAGCAGTGCGATGCCCAAAAGTGAAATTTTACTCGCCACATTAAATACTGAATATGGTTTACAGGTAAGCCGAATTACATCGGGAGATCGTTATAATAATCAGCCTTTGCTGACAGAAAAAGGCATTTACTTCACACAAGAAGTGCAAGAGCAGACGTTAAGTCAAACGGACTTGGTATTTTACAGTTTTGCGGACCAGCAAAGTTATAACCTCACGAACAGTGCTGTTAGCGAATATTCGCCTACTTTAACCCCTTCAGGCGATGCATTATCCGCGATTGTGGTGGAAGCGAGTGGTCAGCAAAAGTTGTGGCAATACCCGCTTGAGTCAAACGAACAGCCACGCCGTATTTTTGAATGGATAGAGCCCGTTGGTTACCATGCATGGGGGCGTGATAATGATGTGGTCATGTTTATATTAGGTGAACCACATACACTACAATACACCAAAGTGGCAGCTGCAAAAGGTAACGTAGTTGCCAAAGATATAGGTCGAACACTTACGTTTAATACAACATTGTCTGCGTTTACTTTTAGCTACAACAAAGAAGGTAAGAATTGGCTAGCCAGCTACTCCCCGAGTACTCAGGCTGTCAGCGATATATTTCGTTTACCTGAGAATGTGCAATATTATGCATTTATTAATGATGATGTCGTTATTTACTCACTTCATAACCGTATTTACAAGCGCAGCATTAGTGAGCCGGGTAGCGTGTCTTTATGGCTTGACTTGACGCCTTATTGCAGCACACAGATCACCCGTTTAAGTTATAATAATGAGCAGCTTGCATTTGTATGCAGCAAGTAGCTTAGGGGTTTTCAACCTCGAGTTGTAAAATAACTGACAGCCAATAATCTATTGAGAATAAAGGATAACCATGACAGTTACACCTGAGCAGATTCACGAACAACTTGTTGCATTAGCATGTCGCAGTAACTTCAAAATAAAAAACATCTCTGAATACATGTTACCAAATTCAAAAGAGGCGATTTATTTGCATGTTGAAGGTGGACAAGCAAAACTAGTGTTACGTCCAGCTCTTGAAGTATTCAGCGATGATTTTAATGCAATTGATGGGGTAAGCCGCATCGCGGGCTTTTTCCATAGTAGTGAAATGACGCGTTTTCCAACACGTATCTTTAAGAGTGCAAACCCTATTCATTATGGTATTGGATTTAAAATGACAAGTGTTGAGGGCGCTACATCTTTTATCACTCAGCTAGTTAAAATTATTAATGGATAGCTAAATATACGATGTGTTGGCTATAAAAAAACGGCAAGCTAAACACTTGCCGTTTTTTATTATAAAGGTATAGCGCTGTTAACGTTTTAAAAAGCTGTTAACTGAAGCCAGCTCTCGCTTTTTAAGCGTTATGCAATTGTCCACACTTTCTGATAGTTTACTTAATGTTCGCGCATAACCTGGCACATCAGCAATTTTATCATTAAAGAATGTGTTGGTTTTCTTTAAGCTACTTGCATCACATCCTGACGTTGTAAAATACGGGAGGTTAGGCACAAAGAACGGCGGTAAATTAGCAACTACTTTGTCGTAGTTTGCATATATCCATTCAATAAAGAGTGCGTCGCGGGCGCTCGTGTACTTTTGACCAGACATAATTGTACGCATGTCAGATGCAGTTACATCATCCGTTAAACTGTAATTAAGCACCATAGTTTGTAGTTCAGGGTTGCCAAAATAGCTCATCGCAGCAAGCATTTTAGTTCGCACTTGTGGGTCTTTGGTGGTTTTAAAGGTCTTTATGTAGGCGTCTAAAAGGTTTTTATCACCATGAAATGCCGCTAAGTTTAAATAGGTAGAGGCTAAGTAAGGGTCTACTTTTTCAGGATTGTTTAAATAAACCTGTGCTTGCGCTTTTGCAGTGTTTATTACATTTTGATCTTCACCATCAAAACCAAGACGTGAAACAACTTGTGCGCGTAATTGAGCAATCGCTGCATCCTCATTCACTTTAGCTGTTAAGCCGTACTGTTTAGCTGCTGGAGTAATACTTTTACGGATAAAGGCAGGCCACAGGGCTTTATTACTGTCATCTTCAAACGTTCGTTTTTGCGATGCTAAATACCCCAAAGCAGTACTTGCTACGCGTGGGTGTTTGTCACTGACAAAAGTTTCAAGTGTTTGCATTAAGTGTGCAGCAGAAATTACACCAGCATCTAAAAGTGCATCCGCTGCAGATAATAAAGCAAGGCGTTCGCGCACCGTTAATTGCGCGGCTGCATTATCAATTAAAGAAGCAAATTGCTTATCGTCCATCACCCAGCGGTAATAGCCTAAAGCACCTTGATCTGGGTAAATCCATTGCGGAACAAAATCTAACTCTACTTTTTGTGTTTCTTGGTTGAGTAATATATTGGCTGTTTTGACTTTATCGCCTGCACCATACTTAATTGCAACAGGCACGTTCCATAACTGCGTAGGTGCATTAACACCGGCATTAGTGAAACGACTTTGGTTTATTGTAATCGTTTGACCTTGTTGGCTTATTTCTATGAGTGGAAATGAAGATTGCTCAATGAACGATTTCAAAACACCTGCTACATCTTTATTTGATGCATCACCCAAGGCTTGCCATAGGTCAGCCGCTTCTGCATTTTTATAAGAAAACTTCTTCAAATAAGTTTGAATCCCTTTTTGGAAAGCTTCCTCGCCAATCCAGTTTTCAACCATTGAAAGTACTGCGCTGCCTTTACTATAAGCAAGGCCTAAACCGTCCATGATGTCAGCTTCAGTTTTAATTGGCTTACGAATAGGTTTAGTGCTTAAGCGGGCATCTAGCGCCATCACTCGATTTTGTGGTAAGTCTAAGTGAGACTCAAACTCAGGGTTTAATTGCTTTGTTATTTTAGCAGCCATCCAGCTTGCAAATGCTTCATTAAGCCATAAGTCATTCCACCATTTCATGGTGACTAAGTTACCGTACCATTGGTGTGCCAGTTCATGAGCTATGATTGAAACGTTCTGTTGTTTTTTTCTTTGTGTGGCAGTCGCAATATCAACCAGAAGGATATCTTCACGATAAGTTACCAGCCCTGAGTTTTCCATTGCGCCAAACGGGAATTCAGGTACTGCTACTGAATCTAATTTTTTGTAAACGTAAGGAATGCCAAAGTAATCCTCTAGTGCAGCAAGGACACGAGGCATATTTTGTTCAGCGTATTTGGCTAAGTGAATTTTCCCCTGCGGTGTAATTACACGGCCAGGAATTGGCATCCCTTTGATTTCACTTTCTTCAAAAGGGCCCACCGCCATTGCCACTAAGTAAGAAGGGATAGGGGGCGTTTTATCAAAAAAGTGGGTTGTCATATCACCCTTAACCGTGGTTTTTAGCTCAGGTGTATTGGCATACACTTTTTGCGAACTTGGTGCAGTGATTGTTAACTGAAATGGAATTTTATAACTTGGCTCATCAAATACAGGGAAAGCGCGACGTGCATCACTCATTTCAAATTGTGTAAATAAGTAAGGCGTACCTTGATCAAGAGTTTTATATAACCCCACACTTTTACGATTATAAGGGGCTGTAAAATCAATTTTTAAGGTGTACTTACCTGGTTGTATTTTATGCTCACAGACAAACTTTACTTTGCCCGTTTTTAGCATCTCAGCACTTAAATCACAGTTTTCTTCACCGAGCAATTGCGCCATTTGGGTTGCGTAATCAACGCCATTCAACTCTATGTATTTTGTCGGCTTTAGCACTTCAAGTTGTATCTGTGTGCTACCACTAAAATTATCCTGCGCAGGGTCAAGAGTCAGTGACACCTGTTGAGAATTAGGTTTAGCGAGTTTTTCAATAACGTATTCGTTTGCTTGCGCGGCGTTAACGGCTAAAGCAACGCTGAGCGTAAGTAGGCTTTTTATGAACATAGGGTTCCCTGAAACTTTTCTTGTTAGAATTTATATTGTTGTGATTAACTATAGCCAAACCAACCTCTTGGACGTTTTACTGGGGCTTACGCTCATTGTTGTTACTTTTAAAAGAGACCGCCATTGTTGTAAAGTAACGCTTGAGTAAGCTAATGTGAAACGCTGAATTCTGCATATTGAGGTGATTTGGGTGTATATCCTAGCAGTTTTCAAGTTCAGAGTGTTGAACTAGTTAGTAACAAAGTTTGTCAGGCACTTAGGCGGGCGGTAAAGCGCTTCCAGTGAATATGGGGGTTAATATTACGTAGTTGTTGCAACACGCAATTCAGCAATTCGGTGTTAGTAAAAGTCTCTTCTGAGTAGTCAATAAAACCCATCAAGTAATTAAAAGCATCTTTAGAATTTGCTTGTAAGGCAAAAATACGAATTTGCTGCTCAAAGTTGAGTCGTAAGCTGCTCATCGCGGTTTTCATTCCAAGCTGATCAACGGTAGGTATATCACACTTCTGTAAATAGCCAGCGCGTTCACCCTCACCAGAGAACCAAATACGTACTTTTTCACTGTACCGCCCTGACTTTGAAGGTAGATCAAACAATAAACGTGTCTCATTTTGTTGCTCTAATAATGCAATATAGTCTGTCAAACCAGCCTCAAATAAGGCTTTGTGAACAGGCACCATACGGGGTTTTATTTTTCCGTGGGTGTGAAAATTAAAGCATGCAATACCGTCATGAGTCACTATGTCGGTTAATTGCAAATGGCCAATTTCGTCACTGTATGCCCCAGTATAGTAGGCTATTAAAGGAAGCCAAAAATGCCAATGTTTCGGCTGCTCTCGAGGTAGGCGGTGATCACCATAGATATAACCGTGGGAAAGGGTATGTAATTCCATTGCTGAAAATGGACGCCGACCAAGATGGGATTTCAACGTAATACCCTGAAAATAAAGATTTGCGCTAGTTTATAGCAAATTTTACGAAGCAAATAAACTAGCGAACTTACATTACGAAAGTTATTCACTCAATGCGCGTGCAAGACCCACTGGCTCAATTTCAACACAGACTTGATCATCGTTCCAATTAAGGCCAATTAATGCATCATCTTCTTTCAAGTCTTCAACCCAGTCATCTAAGAATTCATCTAGGTTAATTTCAACGGGGCTGTATTCAGTCCATTCTTCTTTGCATTGCGCTTTTGCCGCAGCTTCACTTTCCCACAGGAGTAGCACATCGGTG
Organism: Pseudoalteromonas sp. H105; assembly: GCF_001469215.1. Classification (GTDB taxonomy): domain Bacteria; phylum Pseudomonadota; class Gammaproteobacteria; order Enterobacterales; family Alteromonadaceae; genus Pseudoalteromonas. The sequence goes on along the minus strand of NZ_LOFH01000005.1, from coordinate 82,921 downwards.
TTCTCAAACTGGTTAGATTCGCAAACAACAAAGCCGCCATCTTCTGCACCAAGTGCCCAAACCTGTTCACTTAGACGTACTTTTTCGACAAAACTAACTAGTTCAGATTCAATTTCGATTTCGCTCATGTGTTTATCCTTTATATTAAGTTCGGGGATCGGTTTATTTTGCGAAGATTTGCAGGTCAAACGACTGATAAAAATCAGTGAGGGCCTTAAAAGCTGCAAGATCTTCGAATTTACGAAAACAAATCCAATCAAGTAAGCAGTATAAACTGATGTGAATACCCAAGCCACTTCAATATACGGGTTTCAGTTGTAATACAAAGTGATTTAAGCAAAGCGTTGATTTTAGAGAGCGGTGGTTCTCTTGTTAAAATCAATAACCCAGCATAAATCGCTTTTAATTTACCTCTGAGGGCGTTTAGCATGGGCTTACCCTTCGTTGTTAGTTTTTAAAATTTGCAAAGTAACGCCTTGATATTAAGCCTGTGCAAACGCTGATATCGCTATTCACAGTTAATGAATACCTCATCAGTTAGTGCCTATTTAAATAGCGCAATGTGTCAGTAATACGTTCGTTTTGCAGATTAAAAAGTAATTTATTCGTTTTTGTATTAAAACGAGCACTGAAGTCATAGGAATTGTCATTAAACCCAATTATGAGCACGCTTCATTGCTGCCATGTCATCGCTGAGTAATTTTTTGAGCAAGTAACGAGTAGTACTATCAATCCAGAGTCGTCTGGATGGTGTCGATTAAAATGAGAGTTTTATGGGCAGGATTATTATTAGCCCGTTTTTTGCGAACTATGTATGAAAGTATATCGAAGTTATTAAACGCTAAAACAAGGTTGTGACGTAATAATTACATGTGAATACGGCTATCCGAGAAAAAATGTAGAGCGAATGAGTTATATTTTTTATTATTAAAAATAAAGCCACAATCACTTAAAGTAAATGTGGCTTTGATTGCTTATATGGAAATATTTCTTTAGTCAGTGCGGCTTGTTACTTCGAGTAGGTGAAAACCAAACTGCGTTTGAACAGGCCCTTGAACTTGATTAATTGGAGCTGAGAAAACGACTTTATCGAACTCTGGCACCATCATACCTGGACCAAACTCTCCCAGTGCACCGCCATCTTGGCCAGATGGACAGTTTGAATGTGCCTTGGCTAGTTCTGCAAAGTCTTCACCCTGTTCAATTTTTTCTTTTAAATCTAAACACTGTGCTTCGCTATCAACTAGTATATGTCTTGCACTTGCAACTGTCATAAAATCTCCCCGTGGATTAGTGGTGTTTTTTCAAACAAAATTATATGTTTTCTAGTCTAGTCTATATTCAACCGTTAGTACTAGTATAAATTTTAAATCTTTGTTATGGCATGCTCAATTGCTTGCGTTAATTTATCAGAATTTGGTTTTGTTTTACTATTAAAACGCTCAACTTGAGTTCGATCTGCTGACACAATATATTTGTAAAAATTCCAATTTGGCGAGCTTGTTTGCTCATTGAGGTGCTTAAATATTGGGTTAGCATCACTGCCACGAACTTCACTTGTTGCAAACATCGGGAACGTCACACCATAATTAATATAGCAAACCTTAGCGACATCTTTTTCATCGTCTTCTTCTTGAAAAAAATCATCAGATGGAAAGCCTAATACCACTAATCCTTGGTCTTGGTATTTCTTGTAAACAGCTTCTAGCCCTTCAAATTGAGATGTGAAACCGCAATTACTCGCAGTGTTAACAATGAGTAATGGTTTGCCTTTGAATTGACATAAATTCAGCATGTCTTTTGAGCGCAGTTTTCGCATACTGACATTAGTGAAGTCATTGCAACTTTGTTCAGCACTTTGAGTCTGATTGTTTTGCATAGGCTCTGCGTTAACCATGAGACTACAACCAGCAATCGCTGTACTAAATATTATATTTTTTATCATTTTTTCAATTCCTTATAGGTACATATGATGCTGAGCCAGTCCAGTCGTGCCCATTATTTTCTGTAGAGTAGTCGCAAATCTTACGTTACTATGCAATAAACAGATCAACAACAAGTAATCTAATAATGACTCGAATTGCTAATAAATGTGACTTACCAGCGATTGTGGCTATTTACAATGAGACAATTGCTAGTCGCATGGTAACAGCAGATACTCAGCCTGTGAGTGTATCAGATAAACAAGCTTGGTTTGACAGTCACACAACGAAGCGGCCTATATATGTGTTTGAGCAAAATAATAAAGTTGTTGCATGGCTTAGTTATAAGTCTTTTTATGGCCGCCCTGCTTATGATGGTACAGTTGAAATTAGTATTTATATCACCTCATCAGTCCAAGGGCAGGGGTTAGGTAAGAAGTTACTAAATTTTGCAGAGCACAAAGCAAAAGAACTAGATATCAAAGTACTGTTAGCGTTTATCTTCAGTCATAACTTACCGAGTATCTATTTGTTCCAAAAATTTGCTTATGAGCAATGGGGGTTGTTGCCAAACGTAGCAATTATGGATGGAAATACTTACAGCCTTTCTATACTGGGTAAACGCTTAGATTAAAAAGTCCACATTTATGTTAATTCTATATTTTTAAGCTACGCTTTTACATATAGTGTATTCAAAAGATGGACCTATTGTGCGCAAAATTCTGATTGTTGATAGTAGTAGTGTAATAGCAATGCGGGTAAAGGTGTTATTAGAGCTTATCCAATGCGACGTTGATCTTATGCATTACTCAATGTTGGATGAAGACACCGTTTATGACTATTATGATTTAACAGTTATTGCTCATGGGGTACCAATAGATAGTGTCAGTTCGTTTATTCATAAAGTAACTAATAATAACTATTTGCTCTTAGCACCAAAAGCTGAAAGCGGTGATCAATTAAGTGCATTTAGCGAATTAAATAAGCTTATTCCTAATGCTGTCGTTATCTATCCTTTTTTTGCTAATAAAGAAATTAGCTCATTACTTGAAAGTATTTTAGATCTTGGCCCTGATTATATTTTGCAGCTACCGATAGTTTTACTTGTGGATCACTTGCCAGAGCGACTCGAAAAAGTAAAAAATAGCCTTGTCGGCGCGCACATCAAAACAATATCAGCAAGTACTTATAATGAAGCAATTGCTTTGGCGCAAGAACACAAATTTGATTTATTACTCAGTGATTTCAGTTTACCTGATGGTTCAGGCCTTGAAATATTTGCCAAAATGAAGCAAATACAGCCCCAATGTAGGTGCCTACTGTTTACATCTAAACCTAATCAAGTCTCTATGATTGAGGCTATTCGTCAAGGGGTTGAGGACGTTTTAGTTAAACCGATTGATGAAAATGCATTGCTACAATCACTTCATAAACTCTGGCAAACAGAATTATTAAAGCGACACAACAGTGAGCTGGTTGAACGACTTCAAGATACGGTTGATGCTTTAATCGAGAAAGACAGCCTACTGAGAGTAATCTATAAGCACACACCTGATGCAATCATGCTTTTTGAACGAGATGGAAAAATAATAGAAGCAAATGATGCGTGTTGCTCTTTGTTTAATTTGACGAGTAATGATTTTCAAGGTTTGAATGTATTTAACCTATTAGATCAACCGTCTGCCGATAATATTAGTGAAAAACTATTTACGCTCAATATTAATCGCCAATTTAGTTGTGATTTATATTTGCCCAGAGAGGGTGGTAAAGGGATACCACTTGTTGGTTCATTTAATGAAATTGACCATCATGGTGAGATTGCATTAGCCGCTATTTTTAAGAATGTGACTCATTTAAAACAAAAGGAAGACTTGCTACTCGAAGCTAAAGATATGCTTGAGGAGCAAGTTAGAGCACGTACATCACAGTTGGAGCATGCTAAAAATTTAGCTGAAGCTGCAAACCACAGTAAATCAGAGTTCTTAGCAAATATGTCTCATGAACTTCGTACTCCTATGCATTCAATACTGAGCTTTGCACGATTTGGCCTAGATAAGCTGAGAAAAGGTGAATTGGCAGTTGATAAGTTACTCAAATATTTTACGCGGATAGAGTCCAGTGGAGAGCGTTTATTATCATTGCTAAACAACTTACTTGATTTATCAAAGTTGGATGTGGGCAAATTTCCATTTAACCCTAAACTTCATTTACTGAGTAACATCATCAAAACGGCAATAGATGATGTATCTGGTACAGCCATGGAAAAGGGAATTGACATTAAATACCAGAACGCTGCGATGCAAGTTTCGGCGCAATGCGATGAAGAACAAATAAACCAACTACTGCGTAATATATTAGGCAATGCTTTAAAATTTAGTAGCCCGCACAGTGAAATCATCGTTATGCTCAACCTTGACAATGATAAGGCGTTGATAGAAGTAATTGACAGTGGGGTAGGGATACCCGAAGACGAACTAGAGCACGTGTTTTCTAAATTTGTGCAGAGCAGTAAAACTGATAATGGTTCGGGCGGGACAGGGCTTGGTCTTGCACTGTGTAGGGAGTTTATTTCGCTTCATAAAGGTCAAATTTCGGCGCATAACAATGAATTGGGAGGAACAACAATTCGCATTGTCTTGCCTTTAAAAATTGAAGAGATTGACTGTTCTGAAAACAAATACTAATGGCTTGTTGTAAGAATATATATTGGTACTAGACTGTTTATAAATGATGATGAAAATGGATGATAAATTATTATGTCGGTAACGAGAGTTTTAGCTGTAGATGATGAGCCTTTTAATCTTGAAATTATTGAAGAAATATTAGAAGACTTACAATTTGAATTAAAGTTAGCAAACAGTGGTCCTGAATGTTTAGCAGTGGTGGAAGATTTCTCACCGCAGGTGATCTTACTGGATGTAAGCATGCCTAAAATGAATGGTTATGAAGTATGTAAAGCCTTAAAGGCTAATCCTAATACAGCTCATATTATTGTTATGTTTGTTTCTGCTAGAGGCACCGTTGAGGAGCGGATGGAAGGGTATTCAGTAGGGGCAGAAGATTACATCGTTAAGCCATTTGGTCATAATGAGTTAAAGGCCAAACTCATGCATTTAAACCAGGTGATCATAGAAAAAGAAAACTTAGAACAGCAAGTCGAAGATGCAACCTCTACTGCTTTTAATGCGATGGCAAATAGCAGTGAAATGGGCCAAATAGTTAATTATATAGAGAGCATTGCGTTAATTGATAATGTTCCAGAGCTTGGACGCGCGTTGGTAAGTTGCCTGAAAAGCTTTGATTTACAAAGTAACCTTGAGTTTAGATTTGATTCTGCGCCGCCACAACACTTTGCATTGCATGGTAGTTGCTCTCCAATTGTGATTGAGTTATTTGATATGCTTAAGAATAAAGGGCGATTGCACGAGTTTTCCCACCGAATTTTAGTTAATTACGAATTGATCAGTATGTTGATTTTAAATATGCCGGACCATGACCCTGACAAACATGGCCGAATTCGTGACCATGTTTGTTTTTTAGTCAGCGTAACTGAGCAGCAGTTTCGCGCGATCTTGACTCGACAAAAATTAGAATCACAACAGGCTAAATTTAATGACGTAGTTGCCATGCTTCATGGAAAGTTTCATGATCTAATTGATTTACTTAATACAAATCGTATCAGTAATGAGGCCGTTTTTAAGCAACTGCAAGAAGAGCTAGAAGAGCGTATTCCAAGCATGGGGTTAGATGAGGATCAAGAGGTCTTTATTTACCAAAAGGTAGACCAAACTATTCAAAACTCAGTCGCCAGAGAAGAGTCAGTGCACGATGTGAAAAAAGCATTTAGTGAAATTGAGCAAGACCTTGCGTTATTAACCAGTAAGGAATAGCAAAATTAGGCATCTCTGGGTAGCCCCTTTTCTACTATACGTATTAAGCGGGCCGTTTTACGAAGTTGCTTTTGTTTTTTTAATTGTTGCGCGAGTGCCCAGTCAATATGCTCTTGGACTAATTCAGTTGCATACTCACGGCTAGCATTGAGCGCATCAATAATTCGTTGATCAAAGTTCGCATTGCCCAGGCCAACGGCTAAATTTCTCTGCCAGCGTTGGTGACCTATACGCCGTATTGGACTTCCTTCTGTATTCGTTAAAAACGTAGTTTCATCCCATGCAAACAGTTCAAGTAGTTCTTTGTCTTTCAGCTGTTTTCGTGGATGAAAATCAGCTTCGTCTGTAATTTGGCCATAGCGATTCCATGGACACACTAATTGGCAGTCATCACATCCATATACTCTGTTACCCAATAGTGTTCTGTACTGTTCAGGGATAGGCCCCTGTAGTTCAATCGTTAAGTAAGATATACATTTACGCGCATCAACCACATATGGCTCGACGATAGCGCCAGTCGGGCATAACGTTATGCACGCTACGCATTTTCCACAGCCCTCAAACTCATTTGGCTTATCAATAGGCAGCGGGATATCAACAAACAACTCACCTAAGAAAAACCAAGATCCAGCTTCTTTATTGATTAATAGACTATGTTTTCCTTGCCATCCAAGCCCTGCTTTTTCTGCTAGCTGGCGCTCAAGCACCGGTGCGGAGTCTACAAAAGGACGAAACCCTAATTTATCAACGTTCTGCTCTATTTTTTGGCCTAGCTTTTTAAGGCGATTACGCATGAGTTTATGGTAATCACGCCCAAGTGCGTAACGGCTTATATAGGCTTTACTGTTTTCTTTTAAGTTTTTGGCAAAGCGCGCGTCAGGTGGTAGGTAATTCATTTTGACTGAAATGACTCTCTGGGTACCAGGAACTAACTCAGCAGGACGGGCACGTTTCATTCCATGAGCGGCCATGTAATCCATGTCACCGTGATAACCCAGATCAATCCAGCGTTGAAGCTGCGCTTCATGGACCGATAAGTCAACGTCAGTAATGCCTACTTCGCTAAAGCCAAGTTCTTCACCCCATCGTTTAATATCTAAAGCGAGTTGTTTGTAATCAGAAGTTTGGCTAGTCACACTGCGGGCTCATCAGGTATTAAATGGCTGCGTAACTTACCATAATGATTTATAAATATCACGACACACTATACAAAACGCTTGAGCTGGTGCTGGGTTTGCTCACTCAACTGTTGCGATTGTTGGCAGTCAGCCAGTGCAATATCGATTTGTGCTTTGGCTTGCGATCCCAATTCAACGATTTGTTCAACGGATTGATGTGTCTGGTTTTGTGTTTCTTCAAGCAGGTGTACAGCACTTACGATTTGCTGAAGTTGTTGCTGATTTTGTTCAAATTCAATCAGTCTTTGAGTAAAGCCATGCGATGTTTTACTTATTGTATCTTCAGCATGATTTGAGTAACTCATTAGTTGCTCTGACTCTTTATTTGTTTGCCCAACTAAAGAGTCCATTTGGTTTATAAAATCACTGATTTGGCGCGTTGCATCGCTTACCTTGACGGATAATGTTCTTACTTCGTCTGCAACAACGGCAAAACCACGGCCAGCTTCACCTGCGCGTGCTGCTTCAATGGCTGCGTTTAAAGCTAATAAGTTGGTTTGATCTGAAAACTCTTCAACCATTTTCAGAATACTGCGAATATTTTCACTATTTTGTTTTAAGCCCGTGATAGTTTCTGAAAACTTACCAAGTACCTGACCAATGGCTTTCACTTGGGTAACAAGCTCGGTTAATTCGTTTGCAGAGTGATTAACAAAGCCTAAGTGCTCAGAGTTAACTTCATGCACACTGTCAGTGTTACTTACAATTGCTTGCAAGCTATCTGTAATTTGGTTACTTGCCGAGGTAATCGTTTGACTAAAATTAATTTGTTGTTCGCTCAATGTTGCCGTTTGTTGCATAGAATGGGTGACATCGCTGTTGCTCTGTGCGCTAGCCTGAGCGCTTTGATAGGTTGTCGCAAGCAATTCACTTAAGTGGGTTGTAAATACATTGTATTGTTCACTTATTTCACGAAATTCATCGTAAGTAAACTGTGGCAATTTAGCTGCTAGATTAGCATCTTGATAGTTAATTTGCGTTAATGTGTCACGCATTGCTTTAACTGGGCGTACGATTAAAAAACGCATATAAAAAACAGTGAAAATAAAGCCGGCAATAATGACCACGGTGAGTAGCCAAAACAACCCTGTGTTGGAGGCTTGAGCCGTTAAACTGTTATACAACCATATAAGTGTAATAGCTTGAAAAGCAAATACAAAACTAAGGTTGCCTATGATCTTTCGGGTTAATGTAAAAAAAAAGCTTTGTTCAATAAAATTATAAATACGCATATACCCACTCATTAATGTTCCACTTGGCTGTTGCATAGTGTTTTACTCAGTATCGTTCAATTATATTTTAATTCAAACATATATACCCAAACCAACCCTCTAGGCGTTTCACAGTCACTTACTTTCATCGTTATTACTTTTTAAAAGGGACTGCCATTTTTGCAAAGTAACGGCTTGATGTTAGCCCCCTGTGAAACGCTGAACTCTGCACCTTGAGGTGGCTTGGGTATATATAGTCCTAATGGCATGTCACAATTACAGTGAGTTTAAAATCATTTTAGTATTACATGGGTAATTAGTAAAAACGCCGTCGACACCATAGCTAAGCATTTGCTCTATATCCTCTTGTTTATCGACCGTGTAAGCATAAACGTGCAAGTTACGTTTTTTTGCATCAGCAACAAACTCATGATTGATAAAGTTTTTATCAATGTGAATGCTAAATGCATGTAATCGTTGAGCAAATTCAGCATAATTTATTGGAATTGATGACGTGAGCGCTCCGATTTTTACCCAAGGTAACTGTTGCTTAAGCCACATTAATTGATGGTGGTCATAGGATGAAACTAATAGGTTATTTCTCGAGAGTTTATTCTCTGAAACGCTTCTCTCAATTTCTGTGACAAATTTGTCTAGTGAATAGGTGTGTTTAAGCTCTAAATTTAGGAGTGTTTTGTCACCAACCCACTCGATTAACTGTGCAAGTGTGGGCACACACTCACCATTGCCAGCATCAAACTGTTGTATTTTTTCGCGGGTTAATGAATTTACTTTTCCATGGCCGTTGGTTGTGCGATCAAGCCAAGAATCATGAATGATTACATAGTCATCTAGGCAGCTTTGCACATCAACTTCAATACCATCAACTTCGATATCAACAGCTGCTTGTATTGCGAGTTTTGTATTTTCTGGATAAGTACCGCTTGCGCCGCGGTGAGCAAATACTTTTATCATTTGTTTCTCCGTGTGACAGACCAAGTTTCATAGAATGCAGCGCTAATTACAAGCGAGCCACCAATTAAGGTTACTATAGATGGTTTTTCATGCAGTAATAAAAACGCTAAAAATGTACCGTATAAAGGTTGCAAACAAGAGATAAGCCCAGCCGTTGACGCTGATAAGTGTTGCAAGCTCGATGCAAATAATGAATGTGGTGTTGCCGTGAAAATAACACCTGCAATGATAAGCAAGCTTAGATCATAATGAGATACTTTTGTGATGGGTACTTCTACAAATACACATAACAACAAGCTCGCGACCACCGTTTGGTAAAGCATTGTTTGAGGTCCACCGTATTGGCTGAAATAACGTTTGTGAATGATGTTTCTAGCAGCGAAAAATAAAGCCGATACAATACCAGTTATTACACCTAAAGTGACATCGTTACCAATATCTGCACTGGGGATTAATAAATATATCCCAAGCATGACAACTGCTGCGCTTATTAAATCTTTTAATTTAGGTTTACTACCGTTAAAAAAAGGTTCGATGAAAACGGTTATTACGGGGTAAGTAAAAAAAGCAATCATACCTATCGCAATACCGGCCATTTGCATACCTGCAAAATAGGTCACCCAATGAATACCTACCGTCACACCTAGAAAAAGCGCAATGAAATAATCTTTTTTCGCGTGTAGCTGGATATTTTTCTTTTGAATTAAGAGCAACAGCAAAATGGCAATGCCTGCAATTGTAGCCCGATATACAGTGATGTCTAACGCATTTAGGTTAATCAATTTAGCAAACAATGCCGTGCCGCCAAATAGCAATACTGCAATGTGTAAATAGAGTAAGCTCTGTTGTTGAGGTTGCATTAAATTCTTCTTTTTCTTAAATAATACTGACTAAAGTGAGTGGCATGTTATGGTTTTTTTTATATCAACTACATGACATTTGTCAGCTTGATTAGTGACAATTTACACTACACACAGCTCGAATTAAAAGCGATATTTAATCTATCAAATAACAATATAAATACGAGTTACATATGAATGATATTGCTTTATTCAGTTTGCAGGTTGCGGAGTATTGTGAAATTTTGAGAGTGTATCTTATTTACGGTATACCCGTCGTGCCACTTGCATTCGGGTATTAACATCATTTTTTTCAGTAGGTTATTATGAATTTGAGCACAATAGTTAATAAGCATATTAAAACCAAATCTTTTTGGAGTTGGGGGCCTTTGCTTTTTACTGGTTTTTATTTGTTGCCCACAATATTTAATTTTTCACAATTAAGTGTGTTAAATATCTCTGCCACGCTTGTTTTGTACATTGCCTTCATTGTTTTATATATATTTGCTGTAAATAAAAAGCAGGGAGATGTTACCTCATTATTTATAGCCATAATTTTGGTGTGTGTTTGTGCCAGCTTTTTTACAACAGGTACCTCTACACTATTTGGTTTTGCGGCATATATAGCAGGGTTTAGCTTTATAAAATTACCAAAATGGGTTGCTATTAGCAGTGTTTTTATTGGTGTATTGTTGAGTGCATATATTGCAGATATTCACAACCCTGAATATTTTTTAGGTGGGTCATTGATTCTGAGTATTGCATTATTCAGTTTTGGATCGGCCGCGCAAAAAGAGCATATTCATAAGTTACGAGAGCAAGAAAGCGCCAAGCAGTTAGAGCAGCTCGCAGCCATAGCGGAACGCGAAAGAATAGCCCGTGATTTACATGATATTTTAGGGCACTCGTTGTCATCAATCGCATTAAAATCAGAATTGGCTAGTAAGCTAAACCATGCTGAGCGTTATACACAAGCAAACAATGAGATAGAGCAAGTTGCAGAGCTTGCTAGGCAGTTGTTAAGCGATGTTCGCAGTGCAGTGAGTGATTTAAAAGAATTAAATATCCATAGTCAGCTTGATATTTTACAGCAGCGTTTAATTTCCCAAGGGTTTGATGTTGTTTTTAAAGCGCAGGTTGATAAATTACCCGCGGTTGTGGAGAGCGTTGCAAGCCTGATTGTTAAAGAAGGGGTAACAAATTTAATGCGCCATAGCATAAGTAAGCAATGTGAAATTACGATTTCACAAACAGATGAACAACTTGAAATTGTTATCACTAATCAAGACAAATGCGAAAAAGTCACCTTCGGAAATGGCATAAATGGAATTAAAGAACGTACAGCGCAGTTAGGTGGGATTGTTAAAATTAACACGGGCAAAAGTTTTGACTTAAACGTTACGTTGCCATTATTAGAATCACGCAAGGAGCTTGTATGATTAAAGTGTATTTAGTTGAAGATCAAGGTTTGGTTCGTGGGGCTGTTGCTGCTTTATTGAGTTTAGACATTAGTATCGAGGTAGTAGGTCAAGCAACCAACGGTCAAACCGCCTTACAAGAAATCACCGAATTAAAACCTGATATCGTATTAACAGATATTGAAATGCCCATTATGACGGGGATTGAGTTAGCTGAGCGGTTAAAAACAGATTTTTCTGATATCAAAGTAGTTATTATGACAACCTTCTCAAGAGCGGGGTATATTCGCCGCTCCATGGCTGCTGGTGTTAAAGGGTTTGTTCTTAAAGAGGCGCCCAGTGAGAGTTTAATTGCTACTTTAAAAAAAGTCATGGCGGGGCAAAAAGTGATTGATACAGAGCTCGCCTTAAATGCACTTGAAGATAACGATCCTTTGTCAGATAAAGAGCGAAAAGCGTTGCAGTTAGCAGGTGAAGGCTTGAAAACAGCTGATATTGCCTCAACGTTATTTTTGAGTGAAGGCACTGTGCGTAATTATTTATCTGAGGCCATCGCAAAATTAAATGCCAGTAACCGTGTAGATGCTGCACGCATAGCCAAGCAAAAGGGCTGGTTATAGCGGTTTTAATGCGCATTATTGCTACTAAATAGGGTTTCTTAAAAGTTTCATAGCTTTTGCCTGTCTCATTGTTCGGTTATGGGTTAAAATAGCAACATAACCAATTAACAAGATAGTGAATGTCAAACCAAGATCCTAATCTCAGTCGAGAACAAGAAAAGTACGAAAATCCCGTCCCTAGCCGTGAGTTTATACTTACTCATATTAAAGACCGTGCCAAGCCAGCAAACTTTCATCAGTTATGTGACGAGCTAGCTGTAAATGATGATGAGCGTCAAATTGCGTTTAAGCGTCGTTTGCGTGCTATGGAACGTGATGGGCAACTTTATTTTAATAAGTTTAAATGTTACGCCTTAATTGACGAAGCAGGACTAACGAAAGGTAAAGTAATAGGGCATCGAGATGGGTTTGGCTTTTTAGAAATTGAAGGTGAAAACAAAGATTGGTTTATTGCCAAGCATCAGATGAATATGGTGCTTCATGGTGACATCGTACTCGCTAAAGGGACAAAACGTGGTTCAGGTGGTAAGTGTGATGCACGGATCATTAAGGTACTTACTAATGAGCGCGCGCCCATTGTAGGACGCTATTTTGTTGAGCATGGAATTGCTGTTGTCGTTGCTGAAGATCCTCGCATTACGCAAGACATCATTATCTTACCTGGCACTGAAAAAGGTGCTCGCCATAATCAAATGGTGCAAGTACAAATAACACAAAATCCAAGTCGAAATATGAACGCTGTCGGCAAAGTAATTGACGTACTCGGTGAGCATTTAGCCCCAGGTATGGAAATTGAAGTTGCGCTGCGAAACCACGATATTCCTCATGTATGGCCTGAAGCGGTCGAAAAGCAAGTTGCTCATTTAGGTGAGTTTGTTGAAGAAGCCGATAAACAAAATCGTGTTGATTTACGTGACTTACCCTTGGTCACCATTGATGGTGAGGATGCACGTGATTTTGATGATGCGGTTTACTGTGAGCGCAAAAAGTCAGGCGGGTGGCGTTTGTGGGTTGCGATTGCGGATGTGTCACATTATGTCGGTATGAATACACCACTTAACAAAGAAGCGATAGAGCGTGGCAACTCAGTGTATTTCCCTGAGCAAGTTATTCCGATGCTGCCAAAAGTGTTGTCTAATGGTTTGTGTTCGTTAAACCCAAAAGTAGACCGTTTATGTATGGTCGCAGAAATGATGGTATCAGAGGCTGGCAAGCTGTCAGGCTATCGTTTTTATGAAGCAGTGATGAACTCTCATGCACGATTAACGTACACTAAAACCAATGCTATTTTGCAAGGTGACGAAAAGTTACGTAATGAATATGCTGCAGTTGTTCCGCACTTAACTGATTTACAGCAAATGTATATGGCGCTTAAGTCAGCGCGTCAACAGCGTGGCGCTATTGAATTTGAAACATTAGAAACCCGTTTCGTTTTTAATGCGCAACGTAAGATTGAATCAATCGTGCCAGTCGTGCGTAACGATGCGCATAAGCTTATCGAAGAGTGCATGATTTTAGCCAATGTATCTGCAGCTAAAATGCTTGAGAAGCATGAAGCCAGTGCCCTTTATCGTGTTCATGATGAGCCAGACAGTGAAAAACTTGGAAACTTTAGGCAGTTTTTATCGGAGCTGGGCATTGAATCAACATTAAGTGATGAACCAACACCAAAAGAAATTACCCATGTTCTAGCCAAGTTAGGAGATCGCCCAGAAGCTGAATTGATTCAAACAATGTTATTGAGATCAATGAAGCAAGCCGTTTATCAGGCTGATAATATTGGTCACTTTGGTTTAGCTCTAGGTGAATATGCTCATTTTACCTCACCGATTCGCCGTTACCCTGATTTAGTTGTTCACCGTGCTATTAAAGGTGTTTTAAAAGCGCAGGGCATGCACACATCAGGTGAGTATGTTTATAGTGATGACGAAGTTGATCAATTAGGTGAGCAATGTTCAACAACTGAACGCCGCGCTGATGATGCTACCCGTGAGGTTGCTGACTGGCTTAAATGCGAGTATATGCAAGATCATGTTGGCGATGAATTTGAAGGCGTAATTTCTTCAGTGACAAACTTTGGTTTGTTTATTCGTTTAGCTGATTTACAAATAGATGGTTTAATTCACGTCACAAATTTAGGCAGCGAATACTTCCAACACGATGCCGCTAAACATTGCTTGATTGGTGAGCAAACTCATAAGGTATATCGTTTAGGTGATAAAGTGACTGTGCGGGTTGCTTCTGTCAGCCTAGATGAACGTCGTATAAACTTAACTTTAAGCGGTGATGTAGCTCAAGATCGTTATTCCCGCCGTCGTGGTTCATCGAAAAGTGGCCATGCACCGGCGAGTGTTCGTTCGCAATTAAAAGCAGGTAAAATTCCTGGCAAAAAAGGCGATGAAAAAGAGCCACGCAAAGGTAAGTCATCAACCCGCACTAAGGGTGAAGCAGATTCAGAACCCCGTAAAAAAGGTAAAAATAAACCTGCCAGTCGTTCTAAATCAAAGGCGACAACTGATGGCGTGACTAAAAAGAAAACCAAGAAAAAGGCTGTCAAAAAGCCGAAAAGACCCGGCAAAAATGCCCGTAAACGTACCAGCCCAGGAGCAAGTAATACGTGAGTAATGAATTAATTTTTGGCTTTCACTCTGTTGAAGCAATTCTAGCAAAAGAGCCTGAGCGTTTTTTAGAGATTTACGCCTTGAAAGGGCGTGATGATAAGCGTCTTACGCCGATTATTAATGAAGCACGTAAATTTGGTATTTCTGTACAGTTTATGCAGCGAAAAGCGTTGGACAATAAAGCAAAAGATGAGAAGCACCAAGGTATTATTGCCAATGTAAAAGCAGCACCTACTTTTAATGAAAAAGACCTTGATGTGATCATTGCCCGTGAAGACACCCCGTTTTTATTGGTGCTTGATGGCATTACTGATCCGCATAATTTAGGCGCGTGCTTACGCAGTGCTGATGCTGCGGGGGTTCATGCCATTATTGTACCAAAGGACAAGTCTGCAAAGCTCAACGGTACAGCACGTAAAGTGGCGTGTGGTGCAGCTGAAACCGTGCCATTGATTCAAGTGACCAACCTTGCTCGCACGTTACGTGAAATAAAAGATGCGGGTGTATGGGTTGTAGGCACGGCAGGCGAAACCGATACCCACGTTTTTGATGCAAACTTAACAGGCCCTATGGCGATTGTTATGGGCGCTGAGGGCGAAGGCATGCGTCGCTTAACGCGTGAACATTGTGATGTATTAGTTAAAATACCTATGGCAGGCAGTGTTTCAAGCTTAAACGTATCTGTTGCCACGGGCATTTGTTTGTTTGAAGTGCTGCGCCAGAGAAATGCGACACAAGCTTAATCTCACTTTTGGCTTATAGCCGTTTGTTTAGAGATAAACTTTGAGACCATGCTTGATTTGATAAGCATGGTTTTTCTTGATGAGCTGATAATTGGCTTTAAACTTGCCGCTAAATGCTAAAAACCTACTTGCTTAATTATCAAACTAAGCGTAAAATGCGCGCTCATTTCGGCCTATTTAATATTGATTCCTTGCCTTAAACCGACTGGCTGAAACGGTAGAAGGCTCTATTAACCGTAAGGAATATCCATGCGTCATTACGAAATCGTATTCATGGTTCACCCTGATCAGAGTGAGCAAGTTGCTGGTATGATCGAACGTTATACTGGTTCTATCACTGAAGCGGGTGGTACTATCCACCGTCTTGAAGACTGGGGCCGTCGTCAATTGGCTTACCCAATCAACAAGCTTCACAAAGCTCATTATGTTCTTATGAACGTTGAAGCACCTACTGAAGTAATCAGCGAGCTAGAAACTACTTTCCGCTACAACGATGCAGTGCTTCGTAACTTAGTTATGCGTACTAAAAACGCTGTAACTGAAGCGTCTCCTCTTGTAAGAGAAGAGAAGAAAGAAGCACCAGCTGCTTAATTGTTTTGAGTCCTAGCATGGCGCTGTTCAGTTGAGATTTTAAGATGAGCCAAAAGCTTAGTCCTTATATGAACCAACTAACATTATCTGGAGTTGTTTGTAAAACACCCAAATATAGCCAAAGCCCTGCTGGCATACCGCATTGTATTTTTGTTGTTGAACATAAATCGATGCAAATTGAAGCTGACCTTAACCGTAATAGTTATGTAAAACTTCAAGTGGTTGCTAGTGGTAAGCAAATGCAACAACAGACTCAACATTTGCACGTTGGGCAGGCATTGCAAGTGAGTGGTTTTTTAAATCGCCACGAAGGCCGTAACGGCCTTAGCCAATTGGTTTTGCATGCTCAGCATATAGAAAGAATTAATTGAGGAATTTATCTCATGGCACGTTATTTCAGACGTCGTAAGTTCTGCCGCTTTAAAGCGGAAGGCGTACAACAAATCGATTATAAAGATCTAGCTACTCTTAGAAACTATGTTACAGAAAGTGGCAAAATCGTACCTAGCCGTATCACAGGTACAAGCGCTAAATACCAGCGCCAGCTAGCAACTGCTATTAAGCGTGCTCGCTACTTAGCCCTTCTTCCATACACTGACTTACATAAGTAAGCAGCGGATTAACAGTTTTTAAAAGGTGTAGAAACATGCAAGTTATTCTACTAGATAAGATCGCTAACCTAGGTGGCCTAGGTGACCAGGTTGTTGTTAAATCTGGCTTCGCACGTAACTTCCTTTTCCCGCAAGGTAAGGCAGTTCCTGCAACTAAAGCTAACGTTGAGACTTTTGACGCACGTCGTGCAGAGCTTGAAGCGAAAATCGCTGACCAGCTTGTTGCTGCACAAGCACGCGCTGATAAACTTGAAGCATTAGCAGAAGTTACACTAGTTTCTAAAGCTGGTGACGAAGGCAAATTATTCGGTTCAATCGGTACTCGTGACATCGCTGACGCTATCTCAGCTGTTGGTGTTGAAGTTGCTAAATCAGAAGTTCGTTTACCTCTAGGTACTATCCGTGAGACTGGCGAATTTGACGTTGCAATCGCAGTACACTCAGACGTAACGGCTACTATTAAAGTAATCGTAATCGCTGAAGCTTAATTTTTAATTAAGTTAAAAAAGCCGTGCTCATTGAGCACGGCTTTTTGTTACCTATTAGAATGAACTAACTACTTATAGTGTTCGTATTATCTAGGTAACTGCTAGTGAAAATGTATTAGCCTACCTATTATTTTTTCGGTGTTATTACATCACCGAGTTAAATCGAAGAAAAGTCAAAGAGTAAACGTATATTTATTTGTTGTTTTCATTTTGATTACAGTTTGTTGACATTGACAGCGTTGTCACTGTATATTGTTTGTGCACTGGGCATGGTGTGAAGGAAGTAATTAGTGAACAATGAAATGAAAAAAAGTGTTTTACAGCAAGGTTTTACATTAACTGAATTGTTAATCGTTGTGGCGATAATCGGTATTCTTTATGGTGTTGCTTTACCCTCATACACAGAGCATATGGAGCGTAGCCGTCGTGCAGATATTCAACATGTGATGTTGCAATATGCAGCGAGCCTTGAGCGAATATATTCTCGCAATGGAGGTTACCCAAATGCGTTTAATGCTGCCGTAAATACTGAATTTTATACTTTTTCATACACGCCATCAGATAGAGTCCCCGGGGCCGCTGCTGATGATGATTTTCGTAGTCGAAAGTACACTTTAAAAGCGACCCCTAAAGTAGGCTCAGCTCAAGCGAATGACCGTTGTGGTGCCATGACGTTAATCCACGATGGTTCACAGCTACCTAATTCTAATAATTGCTGGGGTTAGATAAATGAACAAGGCCTCAGGTTTTACCCTTGTTGAGTTAATGGTCGTGGTTGGTATTATCGCGATTATGGCTGTGCTTGCATTTCCTTCATTTAGCCAACAAATAATGCAAGATCGTGTTGTTACAACTGCTAATCAGCTGAACAGTGTATACAAGTTTGCGCGTAGTGAGGCGGTAAAGCGCGACAGTGATGTAAAATTAGTTGTTAGCGGAAAAAAATGGCAAGTAAAGGCACCCGTTGACGGTGTAGAAACCTTACTACGTGAGTTTGCTATTTCACATCAAGGTATTGATGTTTCATTAGTTGATAGAACGATTATGTCTACAGGTGAGGTGTCGTTAGCAAGTACCATTTTGGTTAAAGACAATAATGAAAAAACAACAGACTACTACCTTTGTGTTTTAAAAAGTGGTCAAAATTGGTTAGCCGAAAAGTCAACAGGGTGTGCTTAATGAGGTTGCAAAATGGCTTTTCATTGCTTGAAGTAATGATCTCGGTTGTTATTGCGGGTATTGCTTTACTAGGGCTTGCCTCTGCGCAGCTCAAATCTTTGCAATATGCAACAAATAGCTTTAATTACACGATTTCTTTAGTCCAAGCGCAAAATACCATAGAGCGACTTTGGCCTCATATTTGTGAGCTACAAACAACGAGTCCAGATTTATTTACTGATGTGAATTTTCGCGCATCGCTTGAGCCGCAAATTACCGATTATACATTAACATTACCCGAAGCGTTTAGTAATGAAATGCAGATTGTGGTGAGTTGGAATGATGAGCGCATTCAGCAAAATGACCCTCAATCTTTAGAAAATCAAATTACACTCAATGCAACTTTTCCTGATTTATCAGCAGGGTGTAGCTGATGTTACATTTTAGGCAAACACACAGTGGTTATACATTAGTTGAATTGATGGTGGCCCTTGCTGCAGGCGCATTTTTGCTCAGTGGCATCAGCTTGGCTTATTCGGCAATAAAAGGAACTGTGTTAGTTGGTAAAGAGCTAGAAAATGCACAAGAAGTCATACGCTATACCAGCAAAGTGTTTACTCGCAGTATTAAACAAACACCCGTGATCCCAACCGTTAGTGCGGATGGCTCATCCATTACGATAATGCAATCGGCAGGGGTTGTAACCTGTGCGGGGAGTGTTGCAATAGCCAACGTAAATGAAACATATCAGTTAGACGCAAACAATCTTATGTGTGCACTCGGAGGCTTGCCTGCAGAGCGATTGCTGACCGGTATTGAGTCCCTGAGTTTTAGTATTAATAATGATTTAATAACTATTAAAGTGAAGCCAGAGCAGTTGCCGGCACAGTTTGGCGGGGCAGTTACAATCGAACTTGCAGCATCTAACGTTATTCTTGAAAAAGTATATAGTGGTAGTTAATGAGTAAGAAACAGCGTGGCTTTACATTAATAACAGTGCTTATTTTAACAAGTATGGCCAGCATTGTTGTGCTTAATTCACTACGTGAAAACCTGGTACAAGAGCGCTTAACAGGCAATTTCCAGAAAAAGATTAACAGCCGCCTGTTAGCTGAAAAAGGAGTATTTGAAGAGGCTAAATTATTAAAACAGGCACTGAACGATAATAAGGCACTTGATGTCGATGGCTTGATCGCTGCAGCAGGCAATGCGACAGGGAGCGGTCTAATTGGCGACGATGCAATTTATAATGCGACATTAAGCAAAAACGCAGCAGGAGAAATTGAAATCGCCAGTCAGGGTAGGCGATATGGTGGTGATGCTGTAAGTAACCTGGTTGCGCGGTATAAAATGATCCCAGGTGCACCCAAGTCACCTTTTGAACAAGCCATTGTGGGCTGTGAAGGAGTGTTAGTTAATGGCAGTGGTCGCATTGACAGTTACGACTCAGCAGATGGGCCATATAAAGAAGAAAATGCAGGGACAGATGCACGGATTGGTACGATTCATTATAACTCAGATGTGTCTCTAAGTGGTGGCTCACCTATTTGGGGTGATGTTATAGTAACAGGGAGTGTGACTCTAAGTGGAAGTTCGCCGGTTATGGGGGATATTCATGCCAATGGAAGCGTTACGATTAATGGCGGTACTGGTACAGGTGTGCCTGCCGGTTATCCAACGGACACTCGTGTAGCCGGTGATATTTTATCAGTGCAAAGCATTGATTTCACTGGGGGACGTGTTTTAGGTGTATTAAGAGCGATAAAAGATATAACGATTCGTAATAATGATGACGCTATTGTTGAAAACAAAGATGCGAATGGGCTTGATATTATGTACGGTGGCCAAGGTCAATTCCCGAGTGATTTAGGTGCTCATCAATATCAAAACAGTAAACCTTACTCTGATGATATATTTAAAAAAGTACCCGATATAAAGCCTGTGCCTTCAGTAGATCCAACTAACCCAGATCCAAATCACGATTATACCGACCCGCGCACTAACTGTGACCCAATACTCGTTGTTCGTAACAATGAAAATTTGGCGGGCAATGATACATTGAATGACTTAAATATTATCGAGTTTTCAGCGTTCAACTTGACCGAAAGTCAGGGCACGTTTACCAAGTGGCCTAGCTGGAAAAAACCGATAGGGCGAAGTATTACTCCTGTTTCTAGAACGGTTTTCGAACAACCAAATCAACAAGTTTATGTCTTGAATAGTTTAACCGTTTCAGGCGGCAAACTGACTATTCAAAGTGGTGATGTCACTTTATATATCAAAAATGATTTTAAATATAATAATCATCCTAGCAACGGGTTTGAGATTGCATCGGGTGCCACGTTAACAATTTATATTGAAGGGCGCGTTATTATTGATGATGAAATAACGACTCACGAACCTATTTCGTCAGCTGGGCGAGCTGTTTTTAGTATTTTTTCAAGTTACGAAACACCAGATATGGAATCGTTGGTGTGCCATGCAGTGCCTTCAAATGGTAATAAAGTTGGTGTCGAACTTTTGTCTAATGCGTCGATGTATGCCGCGATTTATGCTCCTCGAGCTCATATCCAAGTTAACTCAGATTCTGGCAATGATTTTAATGGTTCATTGAGAGGAAAAACGGTCTCAACTTGCGGAAATGGTGGGATTCATTATGACAAACGCTTAAAAAATATTAGTGCTGGAGGCGGGGGCGCTACAATGCCTAAATTACAGTTCTTAGGGTGGTCATACAAAGCCCCTAAAACGGTTGTAGAGGAGACCGAAGAAGAGGCAACCCCATAGAAATATGGCTACACGCCAGTGTGGCCACGTCAAGCGAATACTAAGAACCAGCTAATCACTGGCTTTTGATCTGGACAATAAAATAATTTTTTTCCTTTAAACCTTTTCTACCTTACCTAACGTCTAACTATTCAAGAAACTAAATAAATATGAATAAAACATATTTTTTAATGGCTTGGGTATAAACTCAACTCATAATAACAATCATAAAGGGACAACATCAACGATGTTGATAGATGCTAAAGAGGCTTTTGCACCGCCTTCTGAGGATGCATTAATTGCGCAAGTAAAAATGGGTGACCAACACGCCTATGCTCAACTGTATACATTACATGTAAAGCGCGTTTATGGCTTGTGCTTACGCTTACTTGCGGATAAAGAGCATGCAGAAGATGCAACACAAGAGGTCTTTGTTCAGCTATGGCATAAAATTGCGAGCTTTGAAGGGCAGTCACAATTTTCCACATGGTTACACAGTGTCACCAGTAATATTGCGATTAGTTACTTAAGAAAGCATAAAAACTGGCTACAAAAGGTGGTGAGTTTTGAGCAAAGTGGGATGGATGAACAAAGTACGACTGACTGCCAAGGGTTAAACGGGCTTGATAAATTAGTGCTGCGATTACCTGAGCGAGCCAGGATGGTATTTGTGCTTCATGCTATTGAAGGGTACCGCCATGAAGAAATTGCGACCATGTTAGGAATGGCCGTCGGGTCGAGTAAATCGCAATATCATCGTGCAAAACAGTTATTAAAAGAGTGGTATGAAAATGAGTAAACCAGATTTTGAAACATTCTTAGCGGAGTCACTTAGTAACTCAGAGGCGCACATTGCGCCGGAAAAAGAGTTATGGCAAGGGATTGAAAAAGCAATTTCCAATCCTGCTGTTGAGCAACGCCAATCATCTGTGTGGCCAAAATTAGTAGGTATTGCAGCATGCAGTGTTGCTGCATTATTAAGCGTGCAGCTTGTGTTTACTCGTCCTGCTCATGACACCAGCGTTGCAATGAGTGACTTTTTTGCAGAGCAAAAGCAAACACTATTAGTGCAGTACCAAAACCAGCCCGCGTTAACGGATAACTGGCAGCAACAGCTGGCTGAATTAGAAGATGCGGAGCGGGCAATTAAACAAGCGTTAGAGAATGAGCCAGAAAACTCCGCATTATTAAAAATGTTAGCGCAAGTTTATCAACAGCAATTAGATCTAATTAATAAGGTGCATGCACCTAAGTGGCAAACAATTTAGGAGTGAGAAGTATGAAAGCATTAATCTTAGCGATGAGTATGCTGCCGCTGATGGCAGTCGCAGGGCAAAAAATTGATGAGCAAATTAGCGTGCCTGCCAACAAACGTATTTTTATTGATAATCAGCGAGGTGATATCCGCGTTGAAGGCTGGGATAAAGCTGAACTGAAAATAAGCGGCGAGCTTGATGATAAAGCGCAAGGTTATCGTTTAGAAGTTGAAAATGATCGTATTGAATTTATTGTCAAAATGCCGCGCAGTCAAAACTACGGCTGGAATAGCGGCGATGGGTCAGAGCTTGTAATCTACATGCCAAATAGCAGTGAGCTAGAATTGTCGGGTGTAAATGTAAATGTTGTGGCAAGTGAACTTAATAATGGTACTGATATTGATGTTGTTAATGGCGATATTACTTTGGATACAATCAAGGGTGACATCAGTGTTGAAACGGTCAACGGTAACGTCAGCGCAACTGATTTGACGGGGGATATTCGTTACGAAACCGTCAACGGTGAAATCAACGATAAAAACTCGAACGGTACACTTAGGTTCACAGCCGTTAATGGTGATATAAAATCGACAACTTCGGCAGAAGAAGTACGTTTGGAAAACGTCAATGGTGACATTGATTTTAAACTTAATAAGTTAAAAAAGTTGAGGATCAGTACAGTCAATGGCGAAAGTGAAGTACACATTAATCAGTTGCTCAAAGGCGCGCAAGTTTCATATGAGTCTGTCAGTGGTGATGTAGAATTCTTTTTTCCTGATGACCTTTCGGCTCAATTTGAAATTGAAGCGCATGCAAATGGCAAGATAGTTAATGAGCTAAGTAATGATAAAGTAAAAAAAGCTAAATATGGCCCGTCAAGTGAACTTGAGTTTAGCGTAAATGGCGGTGATGCTGATATTGAAATTGATACAATCAGCGGTCGCATTGAATTACGTAAAAAATAAGCTGCCAC
This sequence comes from Pseudoalteromonas sp. H105, assembly GCF_001469215.1. Lineage (GTDB taxonomy): Bacteria > Pseudomonadota > Gammaproteobacteria > Enterobacterales > Alteromonadaceae > Pseudoalteromonas. The sequence goes on along the minus strand of NZ_LOFH01000005.1, from coordinate 59,661 downwards.
TTTATAGGCAAAGCAGGAAAAGAATTCCTGCTTTGCTATTTTCACAACCTCAGCAAGTCGATAGAATAGAGCTATTCCCTGTAAGTATTGCGAAGTTATGGCTAAACCAGATAAACAAGTCGACACCCTTAAAGTTCCTCCCCATTCCATTGAAGCAGAGCAATCTGTTTTAGGTGGCTTAATGCTTGATAATCAAGCCTTTGACCGAGTTGCGGAACTGGTTGTTGCACAAGACTTCTACACGCGTACTCATAAGCTTATCTTTGAAGCCATGGTGGAGCTGGCTGAAATTGGTGATCCTATAGATTTAATCACGATTTCTGAAAGTTTAGAAAAAAAGAATTTACTGAGTAATATAGGTGGTTTTGCCTACTTAGCTGAAATTGCCAAAAATACGCCAAGTGCAGCCAATATAGATGCTTACGCTAATATCGTACGTGAGCGTGCAGTGGTTCGCGAAATGATCGGTGTGGCTAACGAAATTGCCGAGGCGGGGTTTAACCCCGAAGGGAGAACCAGCCATGATTTGCTTGATTTTGCAGAAAGTAAAGTATTTAAAATTGCTGAGCAACGAACAAAAAGCAGCGAAGGCCCGCAAAGTATTCATAATATCTTAGAAAAAACGGTTGATAAGATTGAAGAGCTTTACCAGTCACCACAAGATGGTGTAACGGGTGTAAGCACCGGTTACGCCGATCTAGATAAAATGACAACGGGGTTACAGCCCTCTGATTTAATCATTGTTGCCGCGCGTCCATCGATGGGTAAAACCACGTTTGCGATGAACTTAGCCGAACACGCCGCAATGACGCAAGACAAACCTGTACTGATTTACTCATTAGAGATGCCCTCTGAGCAAATCATGATGAGGATGCTGGCATCGCTAGGACGTATTAATCAGACTAAAGTACGAACGGGCCAATTAGATGATGATGATTGGGCGCGTTTATCATCAACCATGGGCTTACTGATGGAAAAAGGTAAGATGTATGTGGATGATGCATCCGGTTTAACACCAACCGATGTGCGTTCAAGAGCTCGTCGTATTGCGCGTGACCACGGTGGTATTAGTATGATCATGGTCGATTACTTACAGTTAATGCGAGTACCGAGCCTGTCAGATAATCGTACCTTAGAGATTGCAGAAATATCACGTTCACTCAAATCCTTAGCAAAAGAGCTAAAATGCCCTGTTGTCGCACTTTCTCAGCTTAACCGTACTCTAGAGCAACGTGCTGATAAACGACCAATCAACTCGGATTTACGTGAATCAGGCTCTATCGAGCAGGATGCCGATTTGATCATGTTTATTTATCGTGATGAAGTGTACAACGAAGACAGTACAGAAAAAGGCATCGCTGAAATCATTATCGGTAAACAGCGTAACGGCCCTATCGGTAAAGTACGTTTGACCTTCCAAGGCCAGTTCTCGCGTTTTGATAATTACGCTGGCCCAGCAGTTGATGACGAGTATTAATGCGTTTAGCAGTAGCACAAATAAATTTATCAAACCTTGCGCATAACCTTGCGCAAGTAAAACGATTTGCGCCTAATAGTAAAGTGATGGCGGTATTAAAAGCCAATGCCTATGGCCATGGTTTAGTTAAAATAGCGCAGCATTTAAATGATGCGGATGCGTTTGCAGTGGCAAGAATTGATGAAGCCTTAGCGCTTCGTGCAGGAGGCCTAACCAAACCAATAGTGCTGCTTGAAGGGGTCTTTCACCCTGAAGATTTAGCCATTCTTTTAGCGAATAATTTTCAAACCATTATCCATGATGAAAATCAGTTGATAGCATTGGAAGAAGCACAATTAGATGCGCCAATTAGTTGTTGGCTTAAAATCAATACGGGTATGCATCGTTTGGGTATTGCACCATCTCAACTCACTGATTTTTATCAGCGCTTAAGCGCAACCAAAAATGCTAAAAATACGATTAATTTAATGACGCACTTTTCATGCGCAGATGATATTAATGATATAAAAACAGCTGAACAAATCGCCTTATTTGACTCCTTAGTGGCAGGTAAAGAACAAGCACATTGCTTAGCAAATTCAGCTGGGATTATTGCATGGCCTGCAGGGCATGGTGATTGGGTGCGTCCAGGGTTAATGATTTACGGTGTATCGCCTATGTTGGGCGCTTTGGGTAGTCAGCATAGCTTAAAACCAGTCATGCGCTTAACGACCCGTGTGATTGCTATTCGCGACGTAGATGCAATGCAATGTGTTGGCTACGGTGGTAGCTGGCACTCTCAAAGCGCAACTAAGTTAGCTGTTGTCGCTATGGGCTATGGGGATGGTTACCCGCGTCATGCGAAGCACGGAACGCCAGTGGTAATCGGTAATAAGCGCTATGGTATTGCCGGAAATGTCTCAATGGATATGATAAGCGTTGATATTGGCCAAAACCCAGATAATGTCAAGGTAGGTGATGAAGTCGTTATGTGGGGTCCTGAATTACCTGTTGAAGAGATCGCGCAATGTGCAACCACGATCCCTTATGAGTTACTGTGTAATATTACCCCACGAGTGAGCTACGAGTATCTCGATTAAGGTTATTCTTTAATAAAATAAATATCACTGAAGCCCATGCGAGCAAACTCTTGATCGCGAAAGTTACGAACAGCAGCTGACCCTTTTGATGTCATTTCAATTTGTCGTACCATATTTAAATAATTAGTTAAATCGATGCCTTCAGCTGCAGCTATTGCCTGATACATATCTTGGTATTTATCTTTGGCGAAGTTAATTTCGCGAGGCTGGTTTTTGAAGGTGTAGGTAATACGTCTGGCCATGAGATACTCATAATAAAAACTAATATGCTAATTTTACACCTTCTTTGCCGTCCTCTCTACCATTGAATGACTTGTAAGCGGTACCGAGTTACAATATGGCAATTATTTTAATAATGAGCGCGTAAGTTATGAAATTATCTGTTGAGATCAGTAAATACCCCCTGCACCAAGACTACATCCCATTTATAAAAGGTTTTATTGATCGTTTAAATACCTACGATGATTTAAAAGTCATAACGAATACGCTATCTACGCAAATATTTGGTGACTATGATTTGGTTATGTCAGTTCTCAATACTGAAATAAAGCGCTCCTATGAAGAGTTTGGCAAAGCTATTTTTGTGTGTAAATTTCTCTCTGGTGATCTTTCACCTGAATAAACTTCATATTTTAGTGAGCCAATAATGGACTTTATTACGCAAACTCTTGCAGGGTTTACTGCAATGTCACATTGGGAATATATTGCAGTCGCTTTGTCTATGGCCTATTTGTTGTTGGCTATTAGAGAAAATTTATGGTGCTGGCCGGCAGCATTCTTTAGCACGCTAATTTATACCATCATGTATTGGAATGGTGCTTTGTTGATGGAGTCATTTCTTCATTTTTATTATATGTACATGGCTGTTTATGGTTGGATGGTATGGCGTAAAGGTGGCACAAATAAACAAGGGCTGGCCATTACCTCATGGGGCATTAATCAGCATATAGCTATCATTATAGGTACTTCGTTAGTTGCCGTTGTATTAGGCTACATAATGACTAATTATACCCATGCAGATTTTGCTTACTTAGATAGCTTTACAACCTGTTTTGCTGTGGTAACTACGTATTTAGTGGCTAAAAAGGTACTTGAAAATTGGCTTTATTGGATAGTGATAGATGCCGCATCAATGTATCTATATTATGAAAAAGGCTATTACCCAACGCTCGCGTTATTTGTATTTTATACGGTGATGGCTGCATGGGGATTTAAAACCTGGTACGAAGAGTACGAGCAAGAGCAAGCAAAACCTTTAGCACAATTATAATGAGTAGCAATGAACTTTGATAAAATCAGCGCATTATTTAGTGCTTTTAATCCTCAGTTAGTTATTACTCATAGTGAACGTTTACACAGCGGTTTAAGTAACGATAATTTCCTTATTCGCACTTCACATCATGCATATTTATTAAAAGTCTATCGGGAACACTGGCCTGTCATTGGTTTAACTGCGCAATTGAAGTTTGCAGAATTAAGTATTTGTTCCCGCCCATTATGGACTGATCAAACACAACGAATAGCTATATTCGAATACATAGAGGGTGCAACGGCTCAAAGCGGATTGCAACCACAGCTAATTAGTAAGCTTGTTCATCTTCATCAGTACTCAGTATTGACTGAACCAATGGATATTAAACACGAGCTTGAATATTATCTCGCCACGCCTATTTATCAACATTACCTGAGTAATATTGAGCACGCGTTGGCAAGGATAAATGCTTTTGAGGTTGATCTTGGTTTTTGTCACAATGATCTAGTCAAAGAAAATATCATTGAGAATGAGACTGGCATGTATTTAATTGATTTTGAATACGCTAAAAGCAATGACGTGTATTTTGATTTGGCGGCATTAGCGGTGAGCTTTAAATTAAATGAAAAACAAAAAATAGACTTACTGACTGTTTATCAAAACAAGCGTTCAAATAGGGCTGCATTCCAACACTCTATGGACAAGTTGGTATGCTTTGAAGTGATTTTTTTAGTGTTGTGTATATGTTGGTACAGCGCACGCAATGTTGAAGATAAAGTAACGACTTTACGTGCGCAATTGGATAATTTGATAATCAAATTGTAAGTGTCGTCTTTACCGTTTGTTAGAGACCACCAAAACGAGCAGCTAACTCTTTGTATTTTGCTACTTCTTCCGCGTCAAACTGCGGCTCCCCATTGGCATCTTCAGACTTTGCTATTAATAGGCTTTCTCTGGCTAGGCGCTTAACTCGCTCAACTTTAACCCCTAAAAACTCGGCGACTTGTTCTGTCGACATTAAACTCATAACTCTACTTCCTCGTGGTTAACTATTTCGAAAAGCGGTTTTTAACCGTGCACATGTTACAAAATAGTTATTAATTTTTACTAAGTATAATTTAATAGCTGTTTTTTGTCTGCATGTGAAGTAAATTATTATAATTAGTCTAATTAATAAGCATATAAGCAACAGATGCTAGCATTTAGCCCAAGATGTCTTTATTATTGCCCGTGCTAAAGCATCGATATCGCGAGTTGGTGTGGCGGCAACAAATGTGCTCTCGTGGTGAAATGGATATCACGTGGCTCTCCGGAAGCTAAGTTGCAGGTTCGATTCCTGCCGAGAGCGCCATTTGCTTTTCTTATATGTTAAATCTCACTTTCTTTGTTACACTCAATTTTTACTCTTATGAGATTAGTTATGGCTTATCAGCCTATTAAGTGTAGTGGTTACGATCAGCTTGAGCTTTTTTGTATGCAGCAAGCTAAGGTCACAATTACGACAACTCACGATGAAATTTTAATTGGTAAAGCGATTAACCTTGAAAACTGCAAAGGGCAGGGGGAGTTTTTGCTTATACGTTGCGAAAAGCAAGGCGAACATCAAGTACGCCTTGATAAAATTAAAGCCATTTCTTATTTTTAAAATAAACGCCTATACCGCCAGTGAGCATAATTAAAAAAACCACAAATGCACTAAACGCGTACGGGCTATCAGTGCCCGGAATACCTCCTACATTAACGCCCAGCAGGCCTGTTAAAAAGCCTAGCGGTAAGAATAGCGCCGCAACAACAGACATTACATACATGCGCTGATTAAGCTGCTCAGACACTTGGTTGGTGAGTGTTTGCTGAATAATTTGGGCGCGCTCAATCGAGCTGTCCAACTCCTCCAGGTACCTTACCAGTAAGTTAGTAGTTTCATTTAGCTTGGCTTTATCCGTGTCTTCTAACCATGAAAAACGGTTGTTGGCAAGCGAGCTTAATGCTTCCTTTTGTGGTCGTAAATATCTCTTTAAAGCAATAGTCTGCCTACGCAGCTGTGATAAGCCTTGGTTATCAAAGCGCTTTGTAGGCTCATCAATCTCACCTTCAAAAATATCTAAAGTATCGTCGAGCTCATCAATCACACTTTGCATTCGAGAGGTTAAACTTTGTGTTAAATGACACACTAATTCAGAAATATTGCATGGACCATCGTTTTGCATCAATGAGTCCAGTACATTTTGTACTGATAACAGGCGACGTCTTCGAGCCGTAATCACAATATCATCATTAATAAATAGACGCAGTGACACCATATCTTCAGGGCTTTGTGCTGGGTTGAGATTGACCCCGCGTAAAAAGAGCATCGAGCCTTTGGCCGCTTTGCTTAGGCGTGGTCGGGTTTCATCGGCAATAAAAGACTCTAATTCATAGTCAGTCAAAAGCTCACTGTTTTTTAACCAGTTAACAGCTTGATCTTTAGAGTAATCTAGATGCAACCAAAGTTTTCCTTGTTCAGGTTGCCAATCATTAACATTACTACTAGTGTCTAGTGTGCGTGCACCGCCTTTTCCATCGAGAAGCACCGCATGAAGTAAGCCGTCGAACATAGAAGATTTCCATTAATGTTTTATGATGAATATAGTTGACTAGAGTGAAGGTTAGGTCAATTAAAGTTTTTTATCGATAAGAGTAATTTATTTCGTTGGTGTTTATTTGGCAATCGCGTATAAGTCATTTTTTTATTAAAGGGCGCATTTATGACGGCAAAAATTACAGTTGGTTGGCGTGAGTGGGTAAGCTTACCTGAGCTTGGTATAAATAAAATAAAAGCGAAGGTGGATACTGGTGCCAGAACGTCATGCATACATGCTATTAATATTGAAGAATTTGAGCGAGACGAACAGCAGTGGGTTCGCTTTATTGCTCAGCCGATACAAGATAATGAACACACTCAAATAGAGTGTGAGGCAAAAGTAAAAAAAATGAAATACGTCACCAGCTCTAGTGGAGAGCGCCAGTTACGTTATTTTATTGAGACCATGCTCCACGCAGGAAGCGAGAGTTGGCCAATTGAAGTGACATTAACACGTCGCTCAAGTATGAAGTTTAGAATGTTATTAGGGCGTACCGCCATGGAAAATTGCATAGTCGTTGATCCGGCTTTATCTTATTTATTAGGTAGTTAAGGTTTTAACTATGAAAATTGGTATTTTATCTCGTAATAGAAATTTGTATTCAACACGCCGTTTAATTGAAGCCGCTACAGAGCGAGGTCATGAAGTTAAAGTGATTGATGCATTACGCTGCTACATGAACATTAACTCAGAGCAACCTGAAATTCATTATCGTGGTGAGAACCTAAAAGACTTTGATGCGATTGTGCCACGTATTGGTGCATCTGTTACGTTTTATGGCTGTGCTGTTTTGCGTCAGTTTGAAATGATGAACGTATTCCCAGTTAATGAATCTGTGGCAATTTCTCGTTCACGAGACAAATTACGTTCATTGCAGCTTTTATCTCGTAAAGGGGTCGGTATGCCTGTTACAGGCTTTGCAAGCAAGCCTGATGACGTGAAAGATCTACTAGAAATGGTCGGTGGCGCACCTGTTGTCATTAAGTTGCTAGAAGGGACTCAGGGTATTGGTGTGGTGTTAGCTGAAACGCGTAAAGCCGCTGAAAGTGTAATTGAAGCGTTTATGGGCTTAAAAGCGAACATCATGGTTCAAGAGTACATTAAAGAAGCAGGCGGTGCGGATATTCGTTGTTTTGTGTTAGGTGATAAAGTGATTGCAGCGATGAAGCGTCAAGCACAGGAAGGTGAATTCCGTTCAAACCTTCACCGTGGTGGTAGCGCAACCTTGGTGCGAATTACACCTGAGGAGCGTAAAACAGCAGTTGCTGCTGCTAAAGCGATGGGCTTGAATGTAGCGGGTGTTGACTTACTTCGTTCATCGCGCGGCCCACTTGTGATGGAAGTTAATTCATCGCCAGGCCTCGAGGGCATTGAAGTTGCAACAGGCAAAGACATTGCAGGTATGGTAATCGATTTTATCGAAAAAGCCGCAATCACCAAAGGAACCGCAACACGTGGCAAAGGTTAAGATCAATCGCGCCTTTTCATTACTAGGTGAAACGGTCGGTGTAGGTGAGCGCAAAACACTCGCTTTAGAAGCTGCGAAGCTTTATACCCATTCCCCATTAAATATCCCTATTGAAGTGGTTAATGGTGTACAAGAAGGCCCTGTTCTGATGGTGTGTGCGGCTATCCATGGTGATGAACTCAATGGGGTGGAAGTTGTACGCCAGCTACTTTCTAAAATTGATGTTAACCAGTTACGCGGAACACTTATTGCTGTGCCGATAGTGAATGTATTTGGCTTTATTCATAAGTCACGGTATTTACCCGATCGCCGAGATATGAATAGAAGCTTTCCGGGTTCTATTCGTGGCTCGTTGGCTGGCAGAATGGCGCACATGTTTTTCTCACAGGTCGCTGTTCATTGCACGCATATTATTGATTTACATACAGGGGCAATACACCGCACCAACTTGCCACAGATAAGGGCTGATTTGAGTGATGGGGCAACAGCTGAAATGGCCAAGGCATTTGGTACACCTGCTGTAATTGATGCTTCATTGCGCAATGGTTCACTACGAAGTGAGGCGGCTAATCTAGGAATCCCTGTTATTACTTATGAAGCAGGAGAAGCGTTGCGTTTTGATCCAATCGCGATTGCTGCAGGCGTACAAGGCGTAGATTATGTTATGCGTCATTTAAAAATGATTCGTGGTAAGCGCGCTAAAAAATTAGCTGAGCCTATTATTGCCAGCTCAACGAGTTGGGTGCGTGCTGAAGTCGACGGCATCGTTCGTGCGCAAGTATCGTTAGGTGAGCGGGTGGTTAAGGGGCAAATATTAGCATACATCAGCAGCCCACTAGGTGATTCTGAGCTGGAGTTATTAGCTCCGCGCAGCGGAATTATTATTGGTCAGCAAACAATGCCGCTTGTAAATGAAGGTGACGCTGTATTCCATATTGCTTACTTTGCTCATGCAAATAGTCTAGTAGAGCAGCAATTAGAAACTTTTATTGATGGTATTAATGATCTAGAAGATGAGCTTAAAACAGCTGAATTAAATAATTAAATAATTAGTTAATTATTCATTGGCTATAAAAAGGCGTTTGTAGGGCAACTTACAAGCGCCTTTTTTAATTTAGGACTTTTTCGGACCCAGAACTCGCTTGTTTGCAACTCCCTTTGATGGTTTTGGCTCATTTTTTAATACCATCACTGGGCGCGTAACAAATAAATTGTTTGGATAAATAATGCGGTGACCATCGATATGCTCAAGTACTACATTCATTAAACCCATTTCAACGATGCGTCCTTCAACAAAATTAGCGCCATCAATAACGCGAACCCAATAACCAACACGGCAATCATTTTGGATGAACATTAATAAGAAAGAAGTGAGGTTACTTAAGAGCGACCACGCAGCGAACAGGGCTACACCGAGCATTGCAAACAACGACGAACCGAGGACTAAGAGGCCTCGTAGCTCAATGCCCCAAAAAACCAGTACTAAACAGAACATCACAATCGCGAGAATAATTTTCAATAAAAGTTCTGCACGGTATTTGCGGTGAATATCTACTTTACCTTTGATTGTTTTTTCGAGTAACTTTTTAGTTAATTTTAAAAATACAGGAAAAGATACTAAGGCGACTAAAGTGACCACCCATCTGTATTGCATATTAAGAATATCTAGTAGTTCCAAGACCCGATTCCAACGCTTAGTTTTTATAAACGTAGTGTAACGTGTTTAGCGCCCTTTAAAAGGCGTTTTTCACACTCACTAGCCATTGCACTGAGTCAACGTCATCACGCTTATCTAGCGGTGCTGCTATGTCTATATGGATAACAGTGCCAGCATTTGCACGACTCGGTGCTAATCTCAGGCCAACGCCGACATTTTTTAATACTTGGCCATTGGCACCGTTGTGCTTATCGTTGAACCACGCTCTGCCAATATCAACAAAAGCGGCGCCACCGACTTTAAATAATTGTAATAAATCATATTCCCAGTAATAGCGCTTTTCTAAATTAATTAAAAAGCTGCGATCGCCTTGTTGGTAATTGAGGGGGTAACCTCGCAAACCATTCTCGCCACCCAAATTAAGCTGTTTATCAGGGGTTAGGTTTTTCGCGAAATCCAAACGTATTTTGGTGTACCATGACTGTTGAAGGCTAGTATTGAGGTAGTATTGCACTTGACTGGTAGCAAACAGGTTTTCAAACTTACTTTGTTGTTCGTTCCAATTACCATCGAGATTGGCATAAAAGCGCCATAATGTATTATCACTACTAAAGTGGGCCTTTTTAGCATTAAATGAATAGACCGTTCGGCTATCGTCACCAGTTATACTTTCGCTAGAATAGCCCATTAACGCTTTTATATTCCAGCCCAAGTTTAAATCTTCCGTTCGGTAAATACTGTCGAAGTTGCGTACTTTAATAAACTGGTCTTCGAACCAGTGCCCACTTACATAGGGGTAACTAAGATCTCGGCTTTGTGCTAATGGTATTTGAGTGTCAAGGGTACGTTTAAATGAGTGAGCTTCAAAAATATAACCCACACTTAATCGCTGCGTCCAGCTATCTTCTAGCTGTTTAGAATGACCAAAATGAAGCTGGTTGTAATCCGTTTTTTGCTCAAATTCACTGTACACTTCGCCTCGTTTATAAAGTGACTCAATGCGTTGGTCTGAATAACTGGTTAAACCATAGCTATAGGGTGTTTCGATAGAATAAAATGGATAAGTGAGCTCCATTAGGTGACGCTTTCCATCGTCATTATCAGAGTATTCAAGACGACCACGGTATCTTGTAGAGAGTATGTTTGGGTCGTCGTAAACAAATAGGTAGCCATCACGATTAGCATCACTTGTACGTGATAACGATAAACGTTTGCCCCAACCAAATAGGTTTGACTCACGAAAGCCGATACTGGACTTATTTTCACCACCGCTGCGACTAAAGCTTATCTCAGGTAACAAAGTCCATAAATCTCGCGTGGTTACTTGCACATCAATGTTGCCATCACAATTAAGTTCTGCGTTTATATTAGCGTCGTATAAATAGTTTTGTTTACGGAGTAAGCGCTCTGACTCAGATAACTTTCGAGGTTCATATTCATCGCCAGGTTGAAAAAGTAATAGGCTAGTGATGACGTCAGGTTCAGTGGTCATATGTACGCGGTTTGCGAATCTAAAAATAGCGTTATTTTCTTCTTCTAATTCAGTATTAAAGACATTGAGTTGATTGAGAGTGATTTTGGCTACTGTAGCATCGGTTGTTTTTTCGGGTAAAAGCTCCGCCCCATCAAGTTGGCGCCTTAGGTTTTGTTCTGAAGGGGAAATAGTGCGTTGATTACTACAACTGTCATTATCAAATAAGGCTGCATTAGTAAGTGGGCTGTATAAGCCGATACTAAAGTAGCTAAGTAATATTGTTGTGTAATAACTATTTGCGCCCATTTAAATCCCTTATTTAGTGTTGTATCCAAGCCACCTCAAGATGCAGGATTCAGCGTTTCACAGGACTTAATATCAAGGCGTTACTTAATAAAAATGGCAGTCACTTTTAAGAAGTAACAACAATGAGAGGAAGTGCCTGTAAAACTTACAAGGGATTGGTTTAGAGCGGTTTATGCTGCGTTATTGATTTTAACAATAGAACCACTATTACTTGCAATCAATGCCTTGTCTAAATCGCGTTTCATTCCAACTGCAACTCGTATCTTTAGATGGTTTGTGTATATCTACTAAACACTAAGTACTGGCTTATGTCTAGTTCATTGTTTCATTTGGGTTATAAAGTAATGTGTTAATGCTGCCAGTAAGTGTTCGGCCTCTGTGCCTTCTCCATTTATCCAGATACTATTAGTATAGTGCTCAAAATTTAAATTAAAATTGTGTTGTTCATAATTAAAGCGTAATTGATGGCGATCGGCACCTGCTTCAAACGCTGTGATGGTGATCAGGGGAAAGTGCAAAAACAAGTTGGCCCACAATTCAAAGTCTTCATCGTTTGGCATTTCTGTTGGTGAAATGATAATGGCGCTATGCTTATTATCGAATTGAAAGTTTATCATGGTGTTACCGTCATTTATGGTGTGGCTAAGTAATTACGTATAGTTGTTAAGAAAGGGCTGCCGTATTTATTGAGTTTCGTAAACCCAACCCCTGACACTTTTAAAAACTCACTGTCGTTGGTCGGCATAAGCTGCGCCATTTCTGCCAGCGTTTTATCATTAAATACGACATACGGTGGTACATCATCATCGTCAGCAAGCTGTTTACGCAGAGCGCGCAGCTTCGCAAATAGTTTTTTGTCGTAATTAAATTGCGCTAGCTTGTCTTGGTATACGTGTTTAGCTTGTAATCGAGGTTCAGCCATTTGCAAGCTGTATTCACTTTTCAATACAGCACGTGCACCTTCGGTTAAGCGTAACGTTGAGCCTTGCGTTATATCTTGGCTTAGTAACCCCTGGTGAATCAGCTGGCGCAGTATACTGAGCCAAAATTCACTGCTGTGATCTTTTCCAATGCCGTAAGTGCTTAATTGGTGGTGGTTGTTATCCCTTATTCGGCTGGTATTTGCACCACGCAGAAGTTCCACTATGTAACCTAAGCCAAAGCGTTGCTCAGCACGATAAACACATGAAAGAGCTTGCTGGGCAACTAAAGTGCCATCGAAGCTTTTTGGTGGGTTTAAGCAGATATCACAGTTACCGCAGGGCTCACGTTGATATTCACTAAAGTAGTTAAGCAGTATTTGCCTACGACACGTTTGCGCTTCGGCAAAACTGGCCATTGCATTAAAACGTTGTTCTTCAACGCGACGACGCTGTTCATCTTCAATATCTTCAAAAAAACGCCTAACCCGGCCTATATCTGCTGGGTCAAAATACATGATTGCTTCTGCTGCAAGTCCGTCACGTCCCGCTCTGCCTGTTTCTTGATAGTATGCTTCAACGCTTTTGGGGATATCGTAATGCAAAACAAAGCGTACATTGGGTTTATTTATTCCCATTCCAAACGCGACAGTAGCAACAACAATTTGAATATCATCGCGGGCAAAGCCTGTTTGTACAAACTGACGTTGTTCATTGCTCATGCCTGCATGATAAGCGGCAGCATTTAAACCCGCATCAGCGAGCTTTTCAGCGACATCGTCAACACGTTTGCGGCTGGTGCAATAGATAATACCACTTTGATTTTGTTGTTCTTTTAAGTAGCGAAGCAGTTGCGTAAGCGGCTTGAATTTTTCTTCAATGGTGTAACGTATATTCGGTCTATCAAAACTGCCCGTGTGTATATAAGGCTTTTGTAGTCCTAGTTGTTGTACTATGTCAAAGCGAGTTGCTTTATCTGCTGTTGCAGTTAAAGCCATCATTGGTACATGCGCAAAGTGCTGCTTAAGCTCACTTAAACGGCAATAATGTGGTCTAAAATCATGGCCCCAATGGGATACACAGTGAGCTTCATCAACAGCAAATAAACTAATATTAAGATGTGACAGTCGATCTAAGAATTCTCTCTGGAGTACTTTTTCTGGTGCAACGTAGAGCAGCTTTATTAAACCACTGTGTAATTGTTGGTAAATTTGTTGTTGTTCATCACGATTTAGGCTGTTGTTAATATACGCAGCTTTTACACCAAGGGCTTGCAATTGAGCTACCTGATCTTGCATGAGGGAGATCAGTGGTGAAATGACAACGGTAAGGCCAGTTAAAGCCAGCGCGGGAACTTGGTAACACACTGACTTACCTCCGCCAGTTGGAAGCAGTACAAGCGAGTCCTTGCCATCAAGTGCAGCATTAATCACGGCTTCTTGGCCGTCTCGGAATTCGCTATAACCAAATACTTGCTTTAGTATGGCTGCGGGAGTGCGCACTACGGCGCTTGAAGTAGGGGCTAGTGTATTCATCGCGGTTATTTTAGAGCTTTTATGCGACCTTGCATAGGAGCTTTTTATCGCACTTTCTTTTTAGTTGTGCTTTACTCATCTTACCAGTTTGCAATAGTGAAAAACAACAATGAATAAAACCATGCTAACCAATCAAGTTGCCCACGTTTTTGTTGAGCAAATGCCGTTTAATCAATTTTTACAAATTAGTGTTAAATCACTTAATGCAGAGCAAGCACAGATAACCTTTCCTTGGCAGGATGTATTTATTGGTAATCCTTCGCAAAAAATTCTGCATGGTGGAGTTATCTCCGCAGTACTTGATAATGTCGGTGGTATGCTTGCTGCGGCTTCTATCATTGATAAGCTTGAAACGATTGATGTAGTCAGTATTCAAAAACAGCTATCAACACTGGGCACAATTGATTTAAGAACCGACTATTTACGCCCAGGTAAAGGCGCTGAGTTTACCGCCAGTGCTAAGTTGATTCGCTCAGGAAATAAAGTCTGTGTATGTCGGATGGAACTTCATAATGAACTGGGTGTACAAATTGCCTTTGGCACAGGGACTTATTTAGTTGGATAAAACAGCACTTGAGGAGTAAACTAGCGGCCTTTTCCATGCTTAGAATAGACTCATGCCAACAAATCCAGAACAACGTAAGGGCGTTATTTTAGCCTGTATGGCCTTTTTTATGTGGGGTTTGGCACCCATTTACTTTAAATTATTACAGCATATTTCGGCATTTGAAATATTAATGCATCGCGTTGTATGGTCTGTACTATTTATTGTGTTCATAGTCTCGATCATGCAGCAGTGGCATAAAATAAAACAGGTTATTGTACAACCCAAACTACTACTTATGTTAGGGCTTACAGCGACTTTGCTCGGGTTTAACTGGGGGTTGTTTATATGGGCTGTCAATAATGACCATATGCTTGATGCTAGCTTGGGTTACTATATTAATCCATTACTCAATGTGTTGCTTGGAATGCTGTTTTTAGGGGAGAAACTACGTAAATGGCAAGGTGTTGCTGTCGTACTTGCGTTTAGTGGTGTGGTTATTCAGCTTGTGAGCTTTGGCTCCTTTCCAGTGGTCGCATTTTCACTTGCTGGCTCGTTTGCTATATACGGCTTGTTACGAAAAAAACTGCCTATTGAGTCTTTACCAGGATTACTGTTGGAGGCTGTAATTTTACTCCCGATTGCTCTTGTATATTGGTGGTTAATGGCGCCTACCCCCAGCTCTGATTTAATGCTGAATGAGTGGCATACCAATCTATTATTGGTCAGTGCAGGTGTAGTTACTACGCTACCTTTATTGTGTTTTACTGGTGCCGCAAAGCGGTTACAGTACTCGACTTTGGGGTTTTTCCAATACATAGGCCCAAGCTTAATGTTTATTCTAGCGGTTATGTTGTACGGTGAAGTGTTTAGTAATGAGCGTATGGTGACGTTTGCTTGTATTTGGAGTGCGCTAGCTATTTTTAGTTGGGATTCATATCGTCAATCACAAAAGCGCAAGCGAGAAAGTACACTTGCGCCGGCAAAGGCTGTTTAAGCAATCACCTTATTACGCCCAGACTCTTTTGCCTTATAAAGGTTTATATCGGCCTGTTTTAATAGTTCATCTATTTTATAGACAGGCCCACGGGCATAGCCAATAGAAATGGTGAACTTAATCTTTTCAGCACTGAATTTTGGGCTGTTTATCTCAATGAACTGCCGAAACTTTTCAAGTAGCGGTATGGCTTCGGATTCCGGTGTGTCGGCAAAGTAAACTGCAAACTCCTCGCCCCCTAAACGTGCCACTAACTGTTTCTTAAAGTGTTTAGCAAAAAAGACTGATAAGCCTTTTAATACTTCATCTCCAGCATCATGGCCATAGGTATCATTAATTGATTTAAAATGGTCAATGTCTATCATTGCCAATGATGAATTTTCAGTTTGCTTTTGCAGATGCTTTAACGACTTGTTAGCTTCTTCAAAAAAGTAACGCCGGTTAGGTAGTTTAGTCAGATAGTCAGAGTTTGCTTGCAGCCTAATAGTGGCTATATTTTCAAGCATATCGACGTTTTGACTTAAGCGACAATAAAACTCTTCGTTATTAAATGGTTTACGTAAATAGTCATTCGCTCCGCTTTTCAAAAAACGAGCTGATAAGTGTTCTGCATCAGAACCTGAAATACCAATAATCGCTTTTTCATCATTACTGTAGAGCCTTCGAATTTCACTGCATAATTCGTCACCATTCATATTTGGCATTTCATTGTCTGTAATGATTACATCTATATCAGGCGTTTGGGAAAGCACTTTCAGAGCTTGGTGACCGCTGTCAGCCTGTAATACTTGGTACTTGTGTCGTATGAGAAGGTTAGAGATGTGTCTTCTTGTGGATGAAGAGTCATCAACAACGAGTACTTTTATACTCTCGTTTCTTGGTAATCTTAAAAGTTGCTTAGATAAGTATTGATAGGCTTGTTTATTTTCTTTTGTGATGTAGTCAATGATAGGGTACTTTTCAACGGTATCCCGGGTCGCAGAATCTAAACTGCCCGTCATTACAATTGTGGGGATTTCTGCACCAACAGTGCATGGTACGGCTTCGCCATTTTGAGCATCTGGTAATATAAAATCTACTACAGCGCAAAAGTACTTGTTATTTTCAATGCATTTTTTTGCTTGCGCAAGTGAGCCCGCAATATCAACATCATAACCGGCTTTTATCGCAATGTGTTTTTGTACCATTGCAATAGTCGGCGTGTCTTCAATGATTAGAATTTTTCGTGTCACGTATCACCCTGATACTAATTTACTTAAGCAATAACAGCTTCTAGTACAAGTTGTAACTGGTAAAACACAAAAAAGCAAATTACATTACGATATTATTCAATAAACTGACAGGGTTTAAGCCCCGTCAGATTCAAAATGAAATAGCTTGCTTTGCGGTACAGGGGCTGCCATTTTTGAGCGTCCAAATAACGTATGGAACTTGGTTTTACAGGTTGTTAACTTTAAGTATTTTAACCATGCTCTTTCAATTGAATTGCTTAGTGCAGATTCTCCATTGATGACCATTAAAAATTGTTCTTGAATTTCATTTTGCGGTGCGAGGGTTTTGTTGTATAACCCATTAAGAATAACACCATGTTGCTCAAGGATGCTTGCTTCAAGCAGTGTGAAGTTACCACTGCGGCTGAACCCGCGTGGGAAATTTTTATCATCATAGAACTGACGTTGGTTTACGAATGCTTGACGAAGTACTGAAATATCATTGCTCATGGCTGTTTCCTCATGCCTTAATTTCATGCAGGAGTATGGAACAAGTTGTGTGATTTTTTAAGCAAGAAATTTTTATCGTGAGGATAAATAATTGGATATCGATTTATTAAAAACGTTTGTAGAAGTGGTACGAACAAGGCACTTTGGTAAAGCTGCTGAAAACTTATATATAACACAGTCTGCAGTAAGCTTTCGAATACGTCAACTTGAGCAGGGGTTGGGTGTAAATTTATTTATTCGCCAACGTAATAATATTCAGCTTACAGCTCCTGGTGAGCGACTGTTACCTCACGCGCAAATGATTATTACAGGTATGCAACGTGCAAAAGTAGATGTGGCGTTGGCTGATAATATGCATAAGCAAGTTAGCTTAGCAGGCACGCCTAATATATGGGATGCGTTTTTACAATTTGGTATCACAAATATTGTTTCAGCCATGCCAGGCGTTTCCTTAATCGCTGAAGTTAAAGCACAACAAGAAAGCACTCGACTTTTGTTAGAGCGGACATTGGACTTAGCTATTTTGTTTGATCCTCCCAAGGTGGATGAGCTGGTGGTCGAGCGTATTTGTGAGCTGCCAATCATTCCTGTGAGTGCCTATGAGACTGCTCAAAATGAAAATTTCTTTGATAATAAATATGTTTATGTTGACTGGGGAACTACATTTTCACTGTGGCATGCTCGCCAGTTTAATGGCCGTACACCACCTTTCTTTAGAACAAGCACAGGAAGAATTGCATTAGATTTAATTTTGCAATGTGGCGGAAGTGCGTTTATACCTGATGTATTGGTAAAAAACTACATCGAAGCGGGTGAATTATTTGAAGTGCCTGATGTTGAACATACTTCAAGGGATATTTTTGTTGCTTACCATAAAGATAATGAACAAAAACAATTACTTGAAAAGCTAGTGAATTTGCTAATTGAGTTAGGGCCAAAGCTAGGTCAGTAGCTTAACGAGTAACTATGACAGTTACGTGTCGCTAATTGTTCTTTTTTATTAAACAAATAAGGCAGAAATATTTCCGCTGTAATAATTCTGTCATTAAATGCGGGCAAACTGCAGCTGTTTTGAAAATTAGTTTGTTGCGATTATGAGGTTGTTAATATGAAATTTGTAAAATCTAGTCTGTTGCTAACAGTATTGGGTGCTTTATCTTTTTCTGCATCAGCAGATGTCGACGTTTATGGTAAAGCGAACGTTACTGTACAATCATCAGATGATGGTGAAGGTTCATTTACTGAAATTAAAAGTAATAGCTCTCGTTTTGGCTTTAAAGGATCTGAAAGCTTAACAGACGGCCTTGAAGCTGTTTATAAATTTGAGTTTGGCGTAGATGTATCTGATGCCGATTCAAAAGGTGATAAAGACAACATTACTTCTCGCAACCAGTATGTGGGTATCAAAGGTGGTTTTGGTCAAGTGGTTATTGGCCGAAATGACACTGCCACGAAGCAGTCTCAGGGCAAAATCGATTTATTTAACGACCTAGAAGCTGACCTTAAAAATTTATTTAAAGGCGAAAACCGTGTTGGCGATAGCATCTCTTACGCGTCAAATGACCTCAATGGATTTAAAGTGCTTGCCTCTTATATCGCTGAAGATTCAACCGATGGTGATAATGGTTACTCAGTAGCCTTAACCTACGGCGATGTAGGCCTTAAGAAAAGCGATATTTATGCATCAGTTGCCGCAGACAGCGAAGTGAAAGGCTACGATGTTGTTCGTGCTACTGTGCAAGGTAAATTAGGCGACTTTAAACTAGGCGCAATGTACCAAACACAGGAAAAGGTAGATGGCAGCAGTGAAGCAGATGGCTACTTGGTCAATGCGGCTTACAAGCTAAACAGCAATACCTTCAAAGTACAATACCAAGTTATCGACTTTGATCAAGGTGACACTAAAACAGCTATTTCAGCAGGTGTTGACCACAAACTTACTAAAAACACGAAAGTATTTGGTTTCTACTCTAACTTCGATATGGATAGCTTAGTAGACCAAGATTACATGGGTGTTGGTATCGAATACAAATTCTAAACTATCGTCACTTTTAATAGTTGATAATAAGCCCAGCCGAATTGCTGGGTTTTTTATGCTTGAAGGTGTTGTTAAGCTAGTGCGTAATCTGATTTCCCTGCCAACCAGCGGTTAATTAACTTATCAGCTAATTTAGGGTGTGTTCTAAGCAATTCTGAGGCAATTGGCCTTACTTGGTTCAAGATATACTTATCACGACTTAAATCGGCAATTTTAAATTCGGCTAACCCTGTTTGCTTGGTACCGAGCACTTCACCAGGCCCTCTTATTTCTAAGTCTCGCTCAGCAATAACAAATCCATCATTACTATCACGCAGTACTGCTAAGCGTTTTTGCGCGGTTGCTGAAAGTGGTGCATGGTAAAGCAATACGCAGTGGGAAGCGGTGGCTCCACGGCCAACACGTCCGCGTAATTGATGTAACTGAGCAAGCCCAAGACGCTCTGGGTTTTCAATAATAATTAAACTGGCATTAGGTACATCGACACCAACCTCTATGACAGTCGTTGCAACTAACACATGAATATTACCGGCTTTAAAGTCGCTCATGATGGCTTGTTTTTCAGCTGGCTTCATTCTGCCATGAACAAGGCCCACCGTGAGCTCTGGGAGTGCCTGGGTAAGCTGTAAGGCTGAGTCTTCAGCCGCTTGACACTGAAGCACCTCAGATTCATCTATTAAAGTGCATACCCAATAGACCTGCCTTCCTTGCTCTGTGCAGGCAGTTTTAACCCTTTGGATAATTTCTTCACGCCTGAGATCGGGCAAAGCTACAGTTGTTATTGGAGTCCTGCCAGGGGGTAACTCATCAATAATTGAAGTTTCTAAATCGGCATAGGCCGTCATTGCTAAGGTTCGAGGTATTGGGGTGGCAGTCATGACCAACTGATGTGGATAGCAATCGCCAAAGCGACCTTTTTCTCTTAGCGATAATCGTTGATGAACGCCAAAACGGTGCTGTTCATCGATAATAATAAGGACGAGGTTGTTGAAGACGACTTGCTCTTGAAATAAAGCGTGTGTGCCTACAATCATTTGTGCTTCACCTGATGCTATTTGCTCAAGTGTGGTTGTTCGCTCTTTGCCTTTGGTTTTCCCACCAAGCCATGCTGTTTTTATTCCTAGAGCAGAAAACCACTGTGAAAATGTAATGCCATGCTGCTCAGATAATATCTCGGTTGGCGCCATTAGTGCAACCTGATAGCCTTGTGCTATCGCTGTTAGGGCACTTAATGCGGCAACTAAGGTTTTACCGGAGCCTACATCACCCTGTACTAAACGCATCATTGGATAAGGGTGCTGTAAGTCATGCTTAATTTCGCTCACTACTCGGCTTTGAGCATTCGTAGGTGTAAATGGGAGTTGCGAAAGAAAATCTTGCTCTAGCGTATTCGAGGGAGTTAATCCGACGGCTTTAACTTGCTGACCTTGCTGGCGTAATTTTAATAAACTCAGGTTTTGTGCAATCAGCTCTTCAAAAATAAGCCTTTGTTGCGCAGGGTGTGAGCCGAGCTCTAACGCGCTGATATCGGCGTCATTACTAGGTCGGTGCAGTATATGCAGTGCTCCTGTTAGTCCCATCCCAGCATGTTGAAATTTATCTGGTAGCAGTTCTTCAACGTGATATTTGTCTAAAAGTGCAATGGCTTGATCGCTTAATGCTCTAATTGAAAGTTGTTTTAACCCTTCTGTTGTAGAATAAACGGGTGTCAGTGTGCTGGCGCTAGTTTGCTCTGCGGGTGAGTCGCTGATGCTATATTCTGGGTGGGTCATTTCAAAGCCAACACGGCCACGGCGCACCTCACCAAAACATCTAATGATTTTCCCTGCATCCATGGCATTTTTTTGTGCGGCGCTAAAGTTAAAAAACCTGAGTGTAAGTCTGCCAGTCCCATCGTTAACCTGGCACACTAGCATACGACGTTTGCCAAATGTGATTTGGCTAGTCTCTATCGTGGCTTCAATACTCACATGGCTGTGAGCTTGTAATTCATTTATTGCATATATTCGCGTGCGATCTTCATAGCGAAGAGGCAAGTGAAAGAGCATATCTTGTACAGTGAAAATGCCTAATTTTTTTAGGCGTTCAGCCAATTTTGGCCCAACACCTTTTAGTTCGGTTATCGGAAATCGATTTAAATCGGGCTTTGACAAAATAGGCTCAACACTTTAATTTTTAGATTGTTTTTGAGTTTACGTGCGAATAGGCAAGGCATCAAGTGTGTTTTAGTGTATGCCAAAAAATCTCATCAGCCACAATTTCTCCATTCTCATCAAGTGCAGGGTATGGCAGTGCTTTTTCTTTGCATTTTTGCGCAATTATAGGGTGGCAGCCTTCAAATAGCATGGCGTGTTTTATGCGTTCATCTAGCATATCACGATCATATAATCCGGCCTTTAGGCGCTGGTGTTGTGCTTCAAATAGAATCAATGCTGCCGCTACAGATACGTTCAGTGATTGCGCCATGCCCTGCATTGGAATAATAATATTTTTATCTGCATAGGCGAGTGCCTTAGGTGAAATCCCCGTTTTTTCTTGGCCCACAATGATAGCAGTGGGTTTCGTGTAATCAATCTCACGGTAATCCACAGCATCTGGACATAAGTTTGTTGCGAGGATTTGTACGTCAGGGTTATGGTGAAGCATTGTATCTACAGCGCCATCAATATTTTTGTGAAGGTGCGTTTCAATCCAATTCTTACTGCCCCCAGAGGTATTGTTGGTCAGCCATTTTTGGTTCTCAGGCCATACGGCATGAACATGATGGCAGCCCACGGCATCAGCGCTACGCACAATTGCTGATAAATTATGGTGCTTGTGCACATCCTCTAAACACACGGTTAAATCTGTTTGGCGACGATCCAATACATTTTTAACGCGGTGAAAGCGTGTGTTTTCCATCATTTACCTTTTCTATTAGCTTTAAAGTAGCGTGATTATACGCCAATTAGTTCCTCAAGGCATTACGCTGCGGCTAATCGGGTTTTGTAGTGATATAAGCGTTTCAGTCGATTGAATTGCTTCAATTGCTTGGATTTTATTAATTAACACATCCTGTAGGTGGTCGATTGAGCGAGTCATCACTTTAATAAAAATACTGTAGTTACCTGTGGTGTAATAAGCTTCAACTACTTCTTCAAGCTCTTTTAAAAGTAACAGGGTTTGCGGGTAATCACGTGCATTATTTAAATTAATTCCTATAAAGCAACATACGTCATAGCCTAGCTGCTTTGCATCGATAGTGACTTGAGTTCCCGTGATAATACCTGCCAACTTCATTTTTTCAACGCGGACATGAATTGTGCCTGCGCTTACTGCAAAACGTTTGGCCAATTCTGCATAGGCGGCACGCGCATTATCCATTAATGCGTAGAGTATCTGTTTATCGAGATTATCGATTTGATAATTTTCCATATAAATAAGCTGCTTTAATTATCGTATTTTTATTTTTTATACCATTAAATTGATTGTATTTATATATAAAAGGTCTTTTTGTTATCGGTTATTGAATTTAGTTGCTAAATGATTGAGGATTGTTTTATTGAGTTTTCCCGCAGGGTAAAACAACTAAAAAACAATAACTGGGAATGAGGCCAATTATTATGAGTTCACACTATGTGCAGCAACAGCAGCAAATAAGTAAAGTTAAGCAGTTTTTTTCACAGCAACTGGAAGAGCTGCTTGGGTTAGTTGAAGTGCAGGCGCCAATTTTGGCTAAAGTAGGTGATGGTATTCAGGACAACTTAAGTGGTACTGAAAATGCGGTTAGCGTTAATGTTAAAACGCTACCAAGCAGTCAATTTGAGGTTGTACATTCATTAGCTAAGTGGAAGCGCAAAACATTAGCGCAATATGAATTTAGCGTAGGGGAGGGCTTATATACTCATATGAAAGCATTGCGCCCTGACGAAGAGTCTTTGAGTCCAATCCATTCTGTATATGTTGATCAATGGGATTGGGAGAAAGTGATTTGTGCCAGCTCTGAACGCTCCTTAGATAAATTAAAACACACCGTAAAAGTATTGTATCAAGGCCTAAAAGCCACAGAGCAATTTGTTGAAGATGAATTTGGTATCCGTGGTTTTTTACCTGCAGACATTACCTTTGTTCATTCTGAGCAGCTGCGTCAAATGTATCCTGATTTCACAGCAAAACAGCGAGAAAAAGCGATATCGCAAGAATATGGCGCCGTCTTTTTAATCGGCATTGGTGGGCCGTTAGGGGATGCGAAAATACATGATGTGCGCGCACCAGACTACGATGATTGGTCTAGTGCAACCTGTGAGCAATACAGTGGACTCAATGGTGATATTATTGTGTGGAACCCTGTACTTGAAGATGCATTTGAAATTTCATCCATGGG
Organism: Pseudoalteromonas sp. H105; assembly: GCF_001469215.1. Classification (GTDB taxonomy): domain Bacteria; phylum Pseudomonadota; class Gammaproteobacteria; order Enterobacterales; family Alteromonadaceae; genus Pseudoalteromonas. Next base: position 36,209 of record NZ_LOFH01000005.1, on the reverse strand, counting down.
TATTCGTGTCGATGCGACGGCGCTAGTAAAACAACTTGCCATTACCGCAGATCAAGCAAGATTAGAGTTTGATTGGCATAAACAATTGTTAGCTAATGAATTTCCACAGACGATTGGTGGTGGAATAGGGCAGTCGCGTTTAGCTATGTTGCTATTACAAAAGAAGCATATTGGTCAAGTGCAAGTCGGTGTGTGGGGCGATGAGGTAAAACAGCAAGTGAGCGAAATTTTATAAACATGAGTCAAAAAAGAGGCTGAAAAGCCTCTTTATTAACTGGTTTTAAACTCAATCTCTATTTTTTTCTCTTGCAACTTAACATTACATGGAGGGTAGTTACGGTTAGTTTTGAGTACTTTATCGAATATGTGAATTTCAACCCCAGAGTGAAGTGCTTTATTCACCGCTAAGTTGGCGTTACTTAGTAGATCATCCAAATGTTGTTCGAGGCTTGATTTACGCTTTTCGAGCTCTTCCGCATGTTGACAATAATGCTGCTGTGTCGCCCCTATTTTGGCAAGCAGTGCTTTTTTCTTTTCAGCATCTTTTACAAGAGCGGCTCTATCTAGTGTTGCTTGAAGTGTATCTAATTGCTCTTCTGCCTTAGCGGTTTCTTTTAAACATTCATCTATTTGTATTGTGATGTCTGCCGCTGATGACGCCATATTTAGTACCATTTTAGCGCCAGATTCATTGCCAATTTCTCCGGCTATCACCATACCTGCGTCAATAATTTCACCCCCAAATATTTTACCTTGTGGGTTTTCGTTTTGGCCCACTTGCAAAAGTGAAATAGCTTTCATTGTGCAGTGGCTTGCTTGACGGTCGATAAATATATTGTGCCCACTCAAAAAACTATATTGAGCATGCGAAACATGAACATCCCCCTGACAAGTTATTTTGCAAGACAACGTTTTATCATCAAGTTGGTGACCAATCACACCTTGTTTAATTGTAATGCTGCCTTGTGCCGTTAGCTCACTCGATTCGACAGTTCCCAGAACCGTTATATCGCCTTTGGCGGTTACTTTCATGCCTGGTTCTATATTATGAGTAACTATCACACTGCCATCGAAGTTCACATGGCCGCTTTTTACATCAACATCTTTGACTGTGTAAATATCATCTACTCGCATCCCATTCGCTATTTCAATAGGTACACCAGAAATTGTTGAAACTAACTCTAAAGGATTGTTTTTTGATATTTCAGTGCCGTCGCCAGCGACAAGGGGGGAGCTTTCTCCAGGCTTTGCTGAAATACTATCTCCAGTGACTGTGAAACCTTCTTTACCTGGGGTTGCAGGTAATTGTTGAATAAGCAAAGTACCAGGTTCAACATTGGCAAGCTTGCCAAAGTCTCTCATATCAACGGTGCCATCTTCGCGCAGTTTTGGAGAATTTAAGCGTTTTTTTAATGTTTCAACATGAGGGATTAAGCGTGATGATTGACCATCTACGGGGAGGCGTCCTTTAGCAAGGACTCCCTTTGCCGTTTTACCTGCGGCGAGTTCAAATTGTTGTTGTAGTAAATGTTCTAAAAAGGCTTGTTTATAACCACGCGAGACACCAGCTTTGACTATTAATTGTTTAGCGGTATCTAAGTCAAGTATTTTGCCACCTTCAGCTAAGGTTAGTTCACCCGTAGCAAGCATCTTTTCACTATCAATAGTTACTTCTAGTTTAGCATCATGTTTACTGGCAACAACAATTGTACGCTCGTTATTTGGCGCATCAAAATAGGCTTTTATTGAGTCATGTTCTACTCGATAGTCGCAAAATTGTGAGCGCTCAAGTGCCTCGACGACGAAGGCCGCACTAGGTGGCGAATGCTCTACAACATCCAGTAATACGTTTCCGTTATGGGCAAGCTTAAACACACATTATCCTTTTACACTACTAAAGTTAAAGGTCATCAAAATTTATAACCATAGAGTGCTAGAGAATTTAGAAACTGTCAAGGAATTAGGGAGAAGGAGTAAGTGGGTTGATATTGTTGGCAAACACTTGTTTAGTCATTGCATACTCAAACAAGTGTTTCAGTAAAAATGCTAGTTGGTTGAAGGCAATTCCATAATACCATCAATTTCAACTTGCACGTTTTTAGGCAGTGCACGTACACCAATTGCAGCACGTGCTGGGTAAGGGGCTTTAAAGTATTGGCTCATTACTTCATTTACAGTAGCAAAGTTTGATAAATCAGTGAGATAAATATTCACTTTTACTAAGTCTTGTATTGTACCGCCCGCTTCAACACAGACTGCACTGATATTTTTGAAAACTTGATGTGTTTGCTCCGCAAAGTCTTCTGAAACCACTTCCATGGTTGCCGGCACTAACGGAATTTGACCTGATAAGTAAACAGCGGTGCCTACTTTAACTGCTTGGCTATAAGTACCGATTGCTGCTGGTGCATCATCAGTAGAAATAAATGCTTTATTCATGATTATCCTATTTATTTTTTTCGATAGACTTTTTGTACGTCAGGCATAACTCTGATTCTGCGCATAATGTTTGCAACGTGAATACGATTTTTCACGGTGATCCCAAGGTCTATCACATAGAGGTTGCTTTCTTTTTCGTCGGTCGCTATTTCTACAATGTTTGCTTGTGTAGTCGCAACTACATTGGTCAATTTAGCGAGTGCACCTTGGTGGTTAATTATTTCAACACGCAGTGCAGCTATGTATTCTTTTTCAGGGTTGTCATCCCATTTCACTACGAGGTATTTAGAGCGCTCAGACTCCCAGCCACGAATATTTTTACATTCTTGGCGATGCACGGTAACACCTTTACCTTGGCTAATGTGTGCCGTAATCGCATCACCTGGTACAGGTCGACAACATTTAGAATAATTAACGAGCATACCTTCTGTGCCGATAATAGTGGCTTTGGCATTTTTGGCTATATCACTTAAATCTTCATCGTCGTTTTGTAACAAGCGTCGTGCAATGAGCATACTCATAAGATTACCAGAGCCAATTTCGACCAACAGTTCTAATACGGTATTTAAGTTATGTTCGTTCAGTACGCGAGTTATATTTTCATCTGGCAAGTCATTTAAATTTGATTCACCTAATGCTGAGTCAAGTAAACGTCTACCCAGTTGTAATGCTTCTTCGTGGTGTTGATTTTTTAAATAGTTACGAATGCCTAATCGTGCTTTACCAGTCACAATAAAGTTAAGCCATGTTGCATTTGGGTGTGCGCCAGAGCTGGTAATAACTTCGACTGTTTGTCCTGTGTCTAACGCTTTACTCAATGGGTGTGGCTTGCGATTAACACGCGCACCTACACAGGTGTTGCCTACATCTGTGTGGACTGCATAAGCAAAATCAACAGCAGTGGCGCCCATCGGTAATTCAACTATTCTACCATCTGGCGTAAATACATAAATTTCCTCAGGGAAAAGCTCAGTTTTAACATTTTCAACGAATTCAAACGAAGAGCCAGCACTTTGCTGAAGTTCAAGTAGGCTTTGCATCCATTGACGAGCACGTTGTTGCGCTGTATGGCCAGCACCATCACCTGATTTTTTATACATCCAGTGTGCAGCAACACCTTTATCAGCCATGTGATCCATGTCGTGAGTTCTAATTTGTATTTCGACTGGTATCCCATGAGGCCCAACCAAGGAGGTGTGGAGCGATTGATAGCCATTAGTTTTAGGTACTGCAATATAATCTTTAAAACGTGTTTCTATTGGTTTATAAAGATTATGCGCAACACCAAGCACGCGGTAGCAGGTATCCATGGAGTCAACTGCAATTCTAAAAGCATAGATATCCATGACTTCATTAAATAAAAGCTCTTTATTTAGCATTTTTTTATAAATGCTATACAAATGCTTTTCACGACCTGACACACCCGCTTTTATGCCTGCTTCTTCAAGGCGTGCAGTGATCTCAGTTTGAATATTAGAAATGACTTCTTTGCGATTACCACGGGCTTTTGCCACTTGTGATTTCAGAGCGCGATGACGCATAGGGTAAAGGGCTTGAAATCCTAAATCCTCTAGTTCATTTTTAATATCATGAATACCTAAGCGGTTGGCAATCGGGGCATAGATTTCAAGCGTTTCACGTGCAATTCGACGGCGCTTATCTGGGCGAAGTGCACCTAACGTGCGCATATTATGAGTACGATCAGCGAGTTTGATTAAAATGACGCGAATATCCTGCGTCATTGCCATAATCATTTTACGATAGTTTTCTGCTTGAAATTCTTTTTTATCTTTGAAGCTGAGCTTATCGAGCTTACTGACACCCTCAACCAATTCTGCGACAGTGTCACCAAAGATGTCGGCTAAGTCTTGTTGGCTGAAGTCAGTATCTTCAATCACATCATGCATCAAAGCTGCCATGAGGGTTTCATGGTCTAAATGCATGCCAGCAAGAATTTGGGTTACTTCAACAGGGTGAGTAATATAAGGTTCGCCACTCGAGCGAGTTTGCCCCTCGTGCGCTTCTCGCGCAACAACATAGGCTTTTTGCACCAGTTCTACATCTGCCGGTGGCAAATATTCTGATATTTTCTTTTTTAGACCTTCAAAAAGATACATTCACACTCCAATGTTCTAGTGAAGCAAATAGGTAACGGTATGTTTAGAATATACGATGAAAAGAGGGGATTGCCAACGGCTAGAGTAGAAATACTACGCCGCTGGCTAAATCAGACCGGGAAGTCAGATTATTGGTTGCCACCAACGATAGCAGCAACAGCAGCCATTTCCGCCGCTTCTTGATGTTGTTGCTCTTCACGATCAATAACATCCATTGATGAGCTATCAACTAAACCAAGTTCGATTTCACGTAAAGCAACAACGGTTGGCTTATCGTTCTCAGGGTCAACAAGTGGGTTTTTACCGCCCACAGCGATTTGGCGGGCACGACGAGCCGCAACTAAAATTAAGTCAAAACGATTACCAATTGCATCTACTGCATCTTCAACAGTTACGCGAGCCATCTTCAGCACTCCAAATAAATTTTTAAGCAAAGACGTAGTTTACTGCACAGAGTAAGATTCGCCAATAGCTAGTGGTTAATTTTTATCTATAAATGTTTAAACAGTTATTTTATCAGATCAGCGATTAATCGTTGATGTTTTACTGCCTGACATTTTAATGACAGGCGTTTTGCGAGCACAATTGTTTCTAGCTGCGTGAGTGCGGTTTCAAAGTCATCGTTTATCACTAAATAATCATACTCATTATAATGCGAGCTTTCTGATTGTGCTTGTGCCATACGCCCGGCAATCACTTCTGCTGAGTCTTGACCTCGATTGTTTAAACGGGTTTCTAATTCATCTTTAGAAGGAGGTAAAATAAAGATGGTTTCTATATCATCAACTAGGTTGCGCATTTGTTGTGCGCCTTGCCAATCAATATCTAAAAATACATCAATACCCGCAGCAAGTTGTTCTTCGATAGCTTGTTTAGATGTGCCGTAATAATTATCAAATACTTGAGCCCATTCAAAGAAATCATTCTTTTCAATAAGTGCTTTGAATTCATCAACTGTTGCAAAGTGGTAGTGCACACCATTGTCTTCTCCAGGTCGAGGAGAACGAGTGGTGTGTGATACAGATACTTTCATATCTGTATGCTTTGCTAATAACGCATTTATTAAGCTTGATTTACCAGCTCCCGAAGGGGCTGATAGGATAAATAGATTTCCGCGATTATGTGCCATGCTCGTTACCTAAAATGAAAGAGGCTTAGCGTTAATGGAGCTAAGCCTTAATTCTATTATTGTACTGTATTTTTCTTGTCTTACTCAACTATCACGCTAATAGCGTTAACGCACAGGCAAACTGCCAGTTATTAGTCCTTGGCCTCGTATTAGTTCGAAAAAGACTCGCATAATGCAAAAAATTGAGTTGCAAGATGCACTCTATGCCTTTTATGAATATATTTAATATTAAATATCAATTGGTTAAATTTTGGAATGAAGCCTGCATTTGTTTAATCACTTAACTTTTTAGGGGTATCTAATGAAATTAACCTATTTAGCAAAAGCATGTTTATTGCTACTCCCATGCACCGCGTTTAGCCAGTCATTCGATACGTGTCCGAGCCAAGCATTTTTAATGCAGGATGCGAATGCACAACTCTATGGAATAGACTTGGTTTCAGCAAAATCAACCGTTTTAGCTTCGCAGCTTACGTTCTCTGCAGAAGCGAACAATGAAAGCGTTAATGCGGTTGGCTTTAACTACAAAAATCAATACCTGTATGGCTTTAGTCGTCAAGCCCCCAAAAGTGTTGTACAAATTGGTAGTGATTACGAGATGACTCGCCTTGATATTTTAGGCCTCCCAGATACTAATTTTTATGTTGGCGATGTGCGTGTCATAGGCGAAGATGCAGCACAAAGCGCTTCATATTATGTGTATTCTCCAAGGTTCGGGCTGTATGAAATCGATTTAGATGGCGACTTAGATGCGCCCATTAACGCTAATCTTATGCCTGGAACAGAAAATTGGAAACTAGGGATTTATGATTTTGCATTTCACCCTCAAAGTAATTTGCTTTATGCCGTTGAGTCTAATGGTGATTTACATGAGATAAATGTAGACGCAAACACCAGTCAGTTTATCACCCAACTTGATATCGGCACTGATACAGGGGCATTTGGCGCGGCATATTTTGATATCAATGGTCAGTTTTATTTTAGTAATAATAAAAGCGGTAAAATTCACAAAGTAGATTTAAGTACCAGTCCTGTTGTGGGTTACACGCCGGTAGCAAATGTTTTTACCTCTGGGCCTAAATCAAGCCAAAATGATGGCGCTCGTTGCGCAATTGCTGAGGTAAAAGTAACGGATAGTTCAATCGACTTTGGTGACGCGCCTTTTCCTTACCGAACTAGTTTAGAACAAAGCGGGGCACGCCACTTATTTGATCCTAACAGTGATAACAGTAATCTGATTTATTTAGGGGCCAGTGTTGACGGTGAGAATATAAATACAGACAGCGACCTTGCTAGCAACTTTGTTGATGCTTCTGATGATGGTGTTCGCTTTGTTACTGCCTTTTCGGCAGGGCAAACAAGTCAAATTATTGTGAATGCTTCAGCAGAAAGCTTTTTATATGCTTGGTTTGATTGGGATCAAAATGGAGTATTCAGCGAAACGGAACGAATGGTGACTAAAACGGTGTTAAACGCGGGGGACAATAGTATTTTAGTTGATGTTCCCAGTGATACAAAGTCAGGCCAAACGTGGGCGCGCTTTAGGGTTACGGATGGAACCGAGGCATCGTTGATCACGGCAACGGGTGGCGTATTAGGTGGCGAGGTTGAAGATTACGAAATCACTACATTTGCCAGTGCTGTTTACCCCGGTGAGAGCGATTGGGTTACCCTTGCTTATGAAGACAAATGGCCATTTGCAGGGGATTATGATTTTAATGATGTTGTTTTAAACTACCGTACCACGCAATTAATTGAAGATAGCAATGTTGTTGGTTACAGAATTGAAGGTCAATTAATCGGGATTGGCGCAACCTATCACAATGGCTTTGCGGTTAGCTTGACAGAAACGGTTGGCAACAACACGTTGGCTATTTTGCGTGATGAGGTTGATGAGGCAAATATCACCTATCTTATCGATGGAAAATTACAGAATAAGCCTGTGTTAGAAGCTGATCGTAAAAACGCTATTTTGATATTTATGCAAGATACATGGGAGTATGTTACCCCTGAAACTGGATGCAGCTACTTTCGAACGCAAAAAGATTGCGATATTAATATGAAAGTGTCGTTTTCAATGACTATTCCTCTCAAAGCACCTAAAGCAAAATCGGTATCTCCTGGTACCTTGTTAGATCCGTTTATCTTTGCGAGTGAAGGGTTTTATCATGGTGATTTCTTAGTTGGTAAACAAGCGCGCAGTTGGGAGGTTCATATGAAAAACCAGCAACCAACAGAGGCATTTGATAACGCGTTGTTTAAGTATGAACAAAGTGACGACATAAGTGACCCAGCAAGTAACTTATTTTTTCAAACTGAAAACGGCTTGCCTTGGGCTATCGAAGTCGGCACACAGTGGCTACACCCACTTGAAGGCGTTGATATTACAATTGCTTATGACCGCTTTGCTCGCTTTGCTGAATCTTCAGGGCAACAAAACTCTCAATGGTTTGAAAATTACAATGCAAACAATGTCGTTGCAGAAGGGGAACAATAATGAATAAGTTAACGATTACTTTATGTTTTTCAGTGTGCTTAACGGCATGTGGTGGCGGCGGCGATGAAAAATCAACGCCAACACCAGTACAAGCAACAACAGCCACTACAACTACGAGCACAGTATCAACCGATACATCAACGACAGAGCCTGCTTCAGAGGGAGTAATGGGGTTAACTATCGAGGATGATTTTAATTTATCGACTAAGTTTGAACTCGATATAGACGTAAACTTAAATGCGGGTGACCAACGTGCATATCTAAATGTGTGTTACAGAAAAGGCGATTCAGACCGTGCAGACTACAATAATTGTGTTGTAAGAACGCCTTTAATGCAAGGCATGGTTGAAACAACCATTGTCATGAGTCGTCAAGATATCGATTTAGTCGCTGAGATTTGGTTTTATGACGCCAGCACTGAGCCATTATCCTATTCATGGCAGTTCGATACACAACAAAATGACCAGGTATTCGAGATTCGCTAATAGAAAGTAATAATGCAAAGAAAAAAGAATATACCTAGGTATATTCTTTTTCTTTGCATGAGGGTAAGCAGGCAATGGTTGATTTAACTAAACAGAAAAAGTCTATGAAATTACTGCGAAGAAGCCTCTTAAAGTCGGGGATAATAATGCTGTGCATTGTCTTTATAGGTTGTGCCTATTTGCCTTTTGATAGCTATTTCGGCGATCTCATTACGTCTTTAAGAATGCCGTTATTAGTATTAACGTTTGTATGTGGTTTGCTACTTCTATTGATGAACGTGAAGAAAATAGCGTTAGGTATACTCGCCGCGTGTATTGCGGGGTTGTTGACTTTACTGCCTTCACCTTCATGGACCACTAGCCTCTCGGCTGAAATGCTTAGCATCAAGCAAATTAACTTAAATTATAATAATCCACATATTGCAAAGCAGTTGGCTGCATTAAAAAATCAATCGTGGGATATGTTAGTTCTACAAGAGTATAGTGATTTAAATCGGCATTTACTTCGCCCTTTTTTAACTCAAGCTGACTTATTTGGTTACCGGGAGGTTGAGGGGATCCCTTATGGAATAGTCGTGATTTCACGTTTACCTATTGTTTATAGACAACAAGTCAAACTAGACGGAGATCGATTAGGTTTCATTAAACTTCGTTTGTTATTTAAAGACACGGTTATTACGACTTATATAGCGCACCCACCTTCTCCGAGAACAAAACAACATTGGCAAAATAGAAATTATCTACTGGCTGCTATGAGAGAGGCTTTACTGAGTGAAAAAACGCCCTGGTTAGTGATAGGGGATTTAAATGTTGTGCCTTGGTCATATTATTTTGATTTTGGTACAGCAAGTAGCTGCTACACCCAAGCGAATGCCTATGTTAGCTTTACGCCGTTTAGGTTTTTTGATTCATTGTTCACAGGGTTGCCGATAGATCATTGTATTTTTAGTGATGAATTTTCGCTTGAAAACTTATCGGTGACTTCCTTTGAAGGAAGCGACCATAAAATGTTGAGTTATCAGCTAAGTTTGAATAAAAGCTAAAGAATAAAACGTAAAAGCGTGCATATTATATGCACGCTTTATTGTTGGTTGGTTAGTTTTGAGATGATGATAATGAGCGTTTTAGGTCATGTAATAAATGACGTAAATTTCTTTTATGAGGGAATAGGGTAAAGGCCGCTGCAGCTGTTGTAAGTGCTTTAAATTTATTGCCTATTTCGCGATAGTATTCGCCATAGCATTCTAGTATACGTGCTTGCGCTTTGACTTGTGCAAACATACCAGCATCATCTTTACAGCGCGATACAATTTCTTTCATCGCGTTGAGCCTATTGGTTCTATTAGCTGTGATAGAGCCAACTCGCATTAAGTAGTCCATAGAAACATTAGGTGAAAACGCAACAGCGCCTATGCGTGCCAGTTTAAGCCAACAATCCCAGTCACTGGCACTGTTTAATGCGTTATCAAAGCGTCCGATGTAGTTAATGGTAGAGCGCTTTACCATAACGGATGAAGTACCTATAACATTGGCATAAATGAGTAAATCCATCGGTGATTTTAAGTCTTGATAGCCAGAATCATTTTTGTCTATGTGTTTTGCAAATTCAGGCCAAAATGAAAAGCAATCGACTATCGGCTCATATGCCTCATTTACGTGCATATAGTTAGTAAAGCTCAATACACAGTCGTTGTGCTGTTTCATGTAATGTAGTTGCTCAAAAAGTTTATCATCGGTCCAGTAATCATCAGCATCTAAAAATGCAATATATTCTGCTTTTGCTGCGCCAATGGCTCTGTTTCTGACATTAACAACCCCTGTATTTTCTTGTTCTAAGATAACCAATTGTGGAAATGTTTGCTGTGCTTTTTTTAACCACTCGAGGCTGCCATCTGTTGAACCGTCATCAACAACAATAATCTCGACGTTGACATTAGATTGTTTAACAACACTACTAATCGCTTTAGCTAAATACTGCTTACAGTTGTAGTTTGGAATGATTACGCTGACATCTACGCTCATGATATTCACCTGTTAGTTTAAAAGTAACTTACTAAGGTTATACGCAATTTAAGCGCCAACTATTTTAGTGGCTATTTAGGATGTTTTTTGTCTAATGCTTTGCATTTTGCAATATATGTTCGCAAATTAGGTTTGTTTTAGCGATTTATAAGGGCGATTGAGTGGGCATGGTTCTTGCGAAATAACGTTAAGTTATTATTAGGAGCATTCACCATGAAACACATTGGCATAGTCGTCCCTACCTTTCACGTACCGTCAGAAACATTTGTGGTGACAGAAATTAATGCGCTTGTTAGAGCTGGGCACAAAGTGAGTGTCATTACATTTGAGAACTCAGATGAATCAAGCAACATTGATAAAAGCGTCAACGTGATTGTTGTAAAAAGATCGCTGCCAGAAGCCGCCAAGGTTGCAGCAGCACACCCATTCAAATTCTTAAAAACGGCATTTATTGCGTCTAAATTTAAATCAATTTCGACAACATCACTGTTAGGCTTTGGTGCGAATATCGCAGCCATTATTAAACTGCACAAAATTTCGCACATACATTGTCACTTTATGCATGCCCCCCTGGCCTATGCAATCGCAGGGAGCAAAATGGCTGGTGTGAGTGTGTCTTCTATCGGGCATGGCCATGATGTGTATGTTAACTATTCAGATTTGAAGGTGAAGCTGTCTCTTTGCGATTTTTCTGTGGCGGTATGCGAGGGGATGGTTGAAAAATTGAATGAGTACAAGGTAGGAAAAGTGGAGCTACTTCATTGTGGAGTTGATTTTAGTTTATTTAATTGTGCACCTAACCGCCTAAGTGAATCAGTTAAATTACTCTTTGTGGGTCGCTTGGTTGAGAAGAAGGGGTTGCAGTTTCTATTTCCTGCAATTAAGGCGTTAAATAATAAGTACCCAATTTCTTTAGATATTGTTGGGGATGGTCCATTATTAAATGATCTAAAGTTTCTGTGTGAAAACTTAGGTATTGAGCATAATGTTCGTTTTTTAGGTCGTAAGACACCGTTTTGGTTGTCAAAAAACACGTGTAATTACTCTGCCCTCGTTGCACCTTTTTGTGTATCTCGTAACGGAGATAGAGACACCGGCCCGGTGGTGTTAAAAGAAGCAATGGCCAGTGGGATTCCTGTTTTAACAACTGAGTTAATGGGGACGAAAGAAATTATAAATGATGCGGTTGGATATAAGTGTGAGCCAGCGAGTATTTCAGGATTGGAAAAAATACTCAGGGAGTTTTGTGAGTTAAGCCCTTATGAAAGATATACAAAGGGGGTTAACGCTAAACGCTTAGCAGCGACGAAGTTTAATGCGAATTCTCAAGCTAAAAAATTATCGCAGTGGGTGCAAAAAGCACAGGGGTAGAGTATGAATGGAATAAAGCAAATAGCCTATTTTGGATTATCGACCTTGCTGCTTAAAGGTTTAGGCTTTGCTTTATTGCCTATCTCAACGCGACTATTAAACCAAGCCCAGTTTGGTGAGTTAAATTTTTTAGTGTCTATATCCGCTGTTATGTCGTTGCTTTTATGCTTAGGGTTACCAGAACTTCTATTCAAACAGCAAATGAAAAGTGAGGTCCACAAACGTGCCTTATTTAGAGATGCATTGCTGTTATGCGGTCTGTTGAGTTTGGTGTTTGTCTTACTTTTTTGGTTTTTCACTCAACCTTTAAGTGAGCTCCTTCCTATTTCTTTGTCATTAATTGACTTGCAATTATTAGCGATTAATCTCGCTTTTTCATCACTACTATCCATTGTATTTTGTTTTTTTAGGTATTACGAAATGGCTAAGCAGTTTTGTTTTCTAGCTATTTTGCAAGGCATAGGTCAAACAATCCTGACCATTGCTTCACTGTACCTCGGCTTTGGGGTAACGGGTGTAATGGCCTCAGGTGCGGTTGCAAGCTTTGTTGTTTTAGCTATCTCTCTTAGGATTATTTTTTCAGAAATTAAAATTGATTTTAAAGCAATACCTTGGAGTATAACGCGTAAAAATTGCTTGTTTTTATTAAGTATTTTAGTTTCATCACTTTTTGTATATGCCAATAACGGAGCTGAAAACTGGTTTATTGCAGCCAGTATTGGTAAAGAAAAACTGGCACAATATTATGTTGCTTTGCAATTTGCAGTGATGACGTCCTTTACGTTCGAGCCGATCAGAATGTGGTGGTTTTCCCGTCGGTTTAACGAATTAACTTCAAGCCCAACGCGTTATGTTTATTTGTGTGAACTTAGCTTAGAGATTGGTATTGCGCTTTGCATATTGATGTTAATTATCACGCCTCATCTGTTTGTGTTTGTTTTGCCGCAAAGTTATTTGCTCAATGCTTGGTTACTGCCGAGTCTTATTTTTATTGTGGTATTACGCCATCACAGCGACTTATTAAATATTGGCTGTTATATCCACTTAAATGGATTATATGTCTCAGTAATTAATGGTGTAAGTGCAGTTTTTGTGTTGATACTACTCACTTTTTTAGTACCTGCGTGGGGCGTACTAGGTGCTGTTGTGTCGTTGGCCTTGGCGCAAACCCTTAAAACTATTTTGTTCTTTTTTATGAGTCAAAAGTTAGAACCTTTACCATTTAATTTTTATCGAATTATACCGAGTTGGTTTTGCTTTTTGGGGGTGTTTGTTTTTAGCGTGGTTGATTTTACATACTCAATGAGTATTCAATGCCTAATGTTTTTGTCTTTACTTATCGTGCTTACCAACAAATATAAGCCACTGGTAATGAATGCGCTCCAGCAATTAACGAAAAGGGGTGTCCATGGTTAACTGGTATAAGAACAATTACTTATTAATTAATGGACTACTGATAACGGTATTAATTTCGGTACTATATTTATTGTTTGGTCCAATAGCTGCATTTGCGTTACTACTGCTGCCATTTGCTGGCTTTTTAGCTATCCGTTTAAGCACAGTATTTGTCATACTTTTTATTCTCTTTAGTTATTTTAGAATCCATGAAGCATTTGTAGTGCTTATGCCCCTAAAAATACCCAAATTACTCGCATTAGCTTCACTGCTGGCTATTGCATGGCACTTGTTCATTTCAAAAACATTAAAGCCGCATTGGAGTTCGACTCATCTGATTTTTGTCATTTGGTTTGCTTGGCTCACTGTGTGTGTGTTTTCTGCTTCAAATCGAGGGGTTGCTATTGAGTATTGGTCAGGGGTGTTGGTTAAAGTTTTTATAATGGTGTTTGTTATCAGCTGGTGGCTGACACGTTTTTCTCATTTTAGTTTTGTGCGATTAGGAATAATGATTTCAGGGGTGACGATTTCATTAGTTGCCCTGAATAACAAAATGAATGGGGTTGGTTTGGTTGAAGGTTCGCGGGTGACTATTTCAAGAGAGTATCGTTCGCAATTAGGGGATCCTAACGATTTATCCTTGGTACTTATGTTTCCCGTTTCCTTTTTAGCAGCAGAGCTGTTTGACTCTAACGCAAATAAATACCGACGAATTTTTGCGGGGGTCGGGTTGATTTTAGCTATTTCGGGAGTTATCGCAACGCAAAGTCGGGGAGGGCTATTGGGTATAGCCGCAATTTTAAGTTTCTTCTTGTACCAAAAAGTTAAAAACCCAGTGGTTGTGGCCATATTTGGTGTGCTTGGCATGTTGGCAATGATGGTATTTGCAGGGATCGCCGATAGACAAAGTGGTGGGGCCACAGAATCAGGTGTTGACGAATCAGCCATGGGAAGGATATACGCCTGGCAAGCGGCGATAAATATGGCAATAGCGAATCCATTCACCGGTGTTGGCGTGAATAATTTTTTTGTAAATTATTATTTTTACAGTCCACACTGGGATGGCAAGAATCATGCAGTACATAGCACATGGTTTCAGGTGTTAGGTGAAACAGGGTTTGTAGGCTTGTGTGTCTTTTTATTGGTGATTGCTGCGATTTATCGCAGTTTATCAAGGGTACTTTGTATTAATAAGCTTAAGTTTAATCCTGATGTTGCTGTTAATGCCAACGCATTAAAAGCGGGTTTAATCGGGTTTATGGTAGCTGGCACGTTTTTAACGCAAGCCTTTACATGGCCTCTTTACATAATTTTGTCCCTGACGATTGCACTTGAAAAGCTCACAATTGAAAACAATAAGGAATAATTGCATGTTAATACAATTAAAGCATTGGCTAAAAAATAGTGAACACCCATTGGCCTCCTCATTTTTTCGTTTTGCAAAAGCGGTTCGCAATCCGCAAATGATGGTGATACCCGTTTTTCATTCTGGGTTATTCCACCTCCACAATTTGATTAAGCAGCTATGCCAGGAGTTGTTACGAGTTTTATATTTCACACCACTTTTTAAAAGCCAGATCTTAGGTACTAAGAAGCGGTTATATTTGTATTCTGGGATGCCGCAAATTCTCGGTGACCTTGAAATTGAGTGTGGTGATGATGTCAGGATTTCAGGTATTAGCACATTATGCGGTCGTTCCTCTGTAAATATGCAGGCTAAGCTTAGGATTGGCAATAACGTTGATATTGGTTGGCAAAATGCGTTTTCGGTTGGTCGAAATATTATTCTTGAGGATGACGTTCGGCTCGCTGGTCGGGTCTTTCTTGCAGGGTTCCCTGGCCACCCTGTTGATTGTGATCGCAGAGCTGCAGGTGAAAGTGATGATGATTCACAAGTGGGTGACATTATTATCAAACAAGGTGCATGGTTGGGGACTGGTGTTACGGTACTCGGTGGGGTAACGATTGGTAAAGGGGCTATTATAGGAGCTGGTAGTGTTGTTACAAAAGACGTGCCTGCGAACAGTATTGCAGCCGGAAACCCTGCGAAAATAGTGAAAACGATAGAGGG
Source organism: Pseudoalteromonas sp. H105 (assembly GCF_001469215.1). GTDB lineage: Bacteria > Pseudomonadota > Gammaproteobacteria > Enterobacterales > Alteromonadaceae > Pseudoalteromonas. The sequence continues at coordinate 20,683 of NZ_LOFH01000005.1, read as the reverse complement.
CGACGTATGAAATTTATTGTATTTGCGGAAGACTGGGGAAGCCATCCAAGCAGTACTCAACATTTATTTTCTGAGCTTGCAAAAAAGCATGAGGTGCACTGGGTAAACTCTGTTGGTATGCGTAAACCTCGCATTAGAGTTCATGATATTAAACGTGTTTTTGATAAAGTTTTGCAACTTTTTAGTAGCCCTAAGACGCAAGCTATCGCCACACCAGCCAACATGAAAGTGTATAAACTCCCTATTTTACCTTGGCACGATAATCGATTTATTCGCTATGTAAATAAGCGCATTTTTTCTTATTTCTTTAAAGCAAATACACAGGCCGAACCTGTGAATTACTGGTTAAGTGTACCAACGGCACTTTACCTTTTTAATACACAATCCCAAGACAAAATGATCTACTACTGCGGTGATGATTTTTCTGCATTAGCGGGGGTTGACGCTGATCTAGTTGCGCCATTTGAAAAGCAATTAATTGCAACGGCTGATTTAATTTATGTTATTAGTGACTTCTTATTGGCAAAAATGCCCGCGGGTAAAGCAAAAATGTTAAGTCATGGAGTGAGTGTTGAGCTATTTAGCGAAAGTATAATCAAAGCAGATGAAATAAAAGCCCTGACTGGTCCCGTAGTGGGTTTTTACGGCAGTATAAATGCATGGCTTGATATTGACTTGCTTGAGGCACTCGCTGCAGCAAGACCTGACTATCAACTCGTATTGATTGGCCATGTTGTTACTAACGTTGAGCGATTATTAAGTTTTAAGAATGTGACGCATATTCCTGCGGTTTGCCATAAACGGTTAGCGTCTTTTTCAGCACATTGGGATGTGTCTATTTTACCGTTTGTTACTAATGAACAAATACGGGCATGTGATCCACTCAAATTAAAAGAATATTTAGCTGCAGGGAAGCCCATTGTGACGACAGGTTTTCCTGCTGTAAATCGTTATGATTCACACCTTTTTATAGCTGATACGGCAGCGCAATTTATAAATCAGCTTGATAGTGCTTTAGCGCTGAGTGAATCACAATTAATGGACTTAGAACAGGCGCAACAACACATAGCGAGTCAGCATAGTTGGCAGTCGAAAGCGAGTATCGTTGTCAGCGATATGCGCTTGCTTAACCGTTAAAATTTATATCTAAACGTAATGTTGGCGCGCCCTGTGCAACTACCTAAGAAAGCCAGTTATTAGCAGTTAATCATTTTTATTTTGCAAATAACCGCTCATTTATGCATAGCAAAATGCAAATATATAGGTAGAGATTATGTTAGTTAGAGAGCAGATAAAACGGTTACTTTATTTAGCTTTGTATGCACTGTATACCAGAGTTAAACTTTTTGTGTTGCCTTTAGTGATTGTGCCTATTGTTGTTATATTTCTTGCTGCAACTGCTGAAAAAAAATACACCAACCATGCGACGATCTTAATTGAAGAGTCGGCATTATTGAACCCTTATTTAGATGACTTATCATTTTCGTTTGACTTAACAAACCGTATGGCTGCATTAAGAACTCTAGTGATTAGCCGCAAGGTGCTTATTGCTGTTGCCAAAGAGACTAATCTAGTGTCAGAAAATGCAAGCCCAGCAGCAATTGAGAAAATACACCAAGAGTTATCACAATCACTGTCATTATCGTTAGTGGGTGATGAGCTAGTACGGGTCAATTTTACGTGGCATGAACCCTCGCAAATGAAGCCAGTGCTTGAGAAAGTCGTTGAAAAGTTTATCGAAAGCTTGTTGGCTCCCACAAAGGCATCGTTAGATACATCTGAACAGTTTTTCTATCAACAGCTCGTTAGCTTACGTCAAGAGCTAGAGCTTTCAGAAGAAGAGCTCGCCGCGTTTAAAGCTAAAAATAGTAATACGCTACCCACAGTTCTTCACAGTAATAGACAGACGTTTGATAAGTTATTGAGCGATTTGCAACAGAAATCAATCGTTTTGTCTGGTGCAAGCGCTAAGCTTGAGGCACTAACTTCTAAAATGGGCCAGGCGAACCCTATTCTAGGGCGTATAGAAGAGCGGATTATTACTGTTGAGTCGGAACTCAGCTTTTTAAAAACGCGTTACACAGATAAGCACAGTAAAGTCATTTCTAAACAACGTGAATTGATCAGCATCAGAGCACGTCAACAAGCATTAATCGAAAGTGGTAAAAATTTAGACGCCGCCAATATCGAACAGTTATGGCAAATGGCTAATACGTTACCTGCTAATAAAAATAATGAAAGTAATGTACTTGTTTCACAAATACTTGCATTAGAAGAAGCTAAAAATCAAGTTCATCAACACCAGCAAGAGTTTGAAATGCTTGAAAAACAAGTTAATGAGCTTAGCCAGCGTTTACTTGTCACCAGTGATATTGAAAAACAGTTAAGAAAACTTGAGCGCGATTATGATGTGAAACAGTCTTTGTACAAAGACATGTTAGGGCGCTACGAAATGGCTAAAGTAACCGGCAAGTTAGTGAAATATGAAGGCCCGGATAAAGTTAAAACGATTGAGCGTGCTTACAGCCCAACTCAACCAATAAACACCTCAATGATGGTCGCCATTATTGTTGGAATTGTATTAGGTTTATTTGCAAGTGGAACCAGTGTTTTTGTTGCAACGCTGTTTGATAGTCACTTAAAAGATATCCAAACCATCGAGAAATTATCAGCGGTCGAGGTGGTCACTATTTTGCCTATCGTGGGTAAGGGGGAGTTGTATACAAACTCAAACTCAACGATGAACTTCTTAAGTAAGGGGAATTAACATGAATGTTTTACATTTGGTTCAGCATTTTAAAATTGGCGGTTTGGAAAAAATGGCCGTAACACTCATGCAAAAAAGCCAGTTTGCACATAACAGCTTGATTGTTTCTCTTGAAGGTAAGGAGCAAGATGCAATAAAAGAATGGCCAGCGCTTGCACAATTTGGCCACCAAATGGTGAGCTTAAATAAAGCGCCAAAGTTTGACTTAACGGTCCTTAAAAAACTAAGTCGATTGATTAAAGAGCATAATATACAAGTCGTACACAGTCACCATGTAGGGCCAATGCTTTATGCCAGCCTTGTATGTATGACGAATAAAAGCGTGCGTCATGTGTCTACTATTCACGATGCATGGTATTTAAACAACTTTAAACAACGCTTGATTACGAAAGTATTAAATGGCCTGACAAAAATTAACTGGGTTGCTGATGCGCAGGTAGTTGCAAATGATTTTTATCAACAAACAGCGATTAAGGCGGATAAAACCATACTCAATGGGATTGATTTCCAGCAGTTTACTCACATCAATGAAGCCACTGCCCGCAGTCAGCTTGGATTGCCTCAAAATAGGAAACTGATTGGTTGTTCTGCCCGATTAGAGCCTGGCAAAGGGCATGCAGATTTAATACAACTACTGCCTGAGTTAGACGAAGATATTGAACTCGTGTTTGCTGGTAATGGCAGTTTAATGCTGTCTCTTCAAAACGCAGCGTCTGCGCTTGGGGTGTTAAAGCGGGTACATTTTTTAGGGAATGTACAGCATATGCAGTTGTTTTATTCCGCGATAAGTGTGATGTGCCTTTATTCTCAAAGAGAAGGCTTACCGTTATCGATATTGGAGTCGATGGCATGCGGAAAAGTGATTGTTGCCAGTGATGTGGGTGGGATTAGTGAAGTGGTAACGCAAGAGCAGGGAATTCTTATTGGGTTAAATGATCCAGTTGGTTTAAAAGTTGCTCTATTAAAAGCTATAAACATGAAGCAAGGGCAATGTATTCGAGAATATATCTTCTCAATTGCCGATGCAGATCAAATGAGCAAAGCATACGATCATTTTTACAATGGTTTAGCTTTATAGGGGAAACATTATGACTGTCTTATTTACGATATGGGTAATTTTAATTGTGCTTGTTTTGTATCATCACGTTGGTTATTTAATTATTCTAAAACTATTTAGTAATGAACAACATAAGGAAAATAAGCCAGCTATAATTCCCACCACACGCTTTGGTATTTTAATGTGCGCTTACAATGAGCAGGCACATATTAAAGAGAAACTGCATAATCTTGGGTCTATGCTTTATGATACTCAGCATTATGCAATTCATGTTTACCTTGATGGTTGCACTGATAAAACGTATCAAGAAGCCATGATTGCTCAATCGCATCTTGCAAAGCAAAATGTCAATTGTCATTTGCATTTTAGCAAAGAGAACAAAGGCAAAGCATATGGTATTAATGAATTAATTAAACTCACCAAGTCAAATTATGATGCGTTACTGTTTACAGATGTCAGTGCATTACTAAGTATTGATGTGTTGGATAAAATCGACGCAGATTTTAAAAACCCTGAAGTCAATGTCATCACCGGAGTGTATGTCCTTGATGAATTAGCTTCAGCACAGCAGAAGCAGTATTGGCACTACCAGAATAAAGTGAAAAGTATGGAGTCTTCACTTGGCGCTGTTATTGGTATGCCCGGTGCGATGTTTGCTATACGTTCTGACGCAGCTGAACTTTTAGACGACAGTACCATAAATGATGATTTTATCCTTTCGATGAAAGCACTTAAGAAAGGGGGGAAATCACAGGTCAATAGTGACATCAATATTTTAGAAAGAGAGTGTGATGAGCAAAGTCACGATAATGCAAGAAGAGTTAGAATAGGCGCTGGGAACTGGCAGCAAATAAAAGCATTGTTTAGCTTACTTAACCCTAAGCTCGGATGGGTTAGTTTTAACTTTTTTTCCCACAAAGTATTGCGTGGCCTTATGCCAATTATATTGTTAAGTGTATACGTACTCACTTTTACGTTAGCGTTGGTGTCTAATTGGGTATTACCGTCTATTGCGAGTGGGCTGATGCTTGCCGTACACGGCGCTGGGGTTATTAAAAGTAGTGCAAAAATTAAAGTTAAATTTCCAATTGTTGACAGTATTAATTACCTTGTAGGTGCTTATGCGTTGGCGCTTTGGGGGATTGTTAAATTTGAACGCGGTGATTACAAAACGCACTGGCAACGTGTGCATCACTTAAAGCCGCAAAATAATGCATGGATTAAAACGGTAAAACGCGGGATTGATATTATAGGCTCGGTAACAGGGCTAATTTTACTGCTTCCTGTGATGCTTGGGGTCGCGCTAAGTATAAAAATGACGTCGAAGGGACCTGTTTTATTTAGACAGCAAAGAGTGGGTGAAAGTAATGATGATTTTGTTGCATTGTTTAATGTGCTTAAGTTTCGCTCGATGGTCGTTGATGCTGAAAGTAAAAGCGGGGCAGTGTGGGCAAGTAAAAATGACGCTAGAATAACGCCAGTGGGCCGTTTTATCCGTAAGACTCGGCTTGATGAGTTGCCACAGCTTTGGAATGTGCTAGTGGGTGATATGTCGTTAATTGGCCCTCGTCCAGAGCGCCCTGTATTTTATTCGAAGCTAGAAAAAGACATCCCTTATTTTTGCCAAAGAACATATGGCATAAAACCAGGTATATCAGGCTTAGCGCAAGTTATGAACGGGTATGATGAAAGTATTGATGATGCACGAAATAAAATAGGGTGGGATTATGCTTATATGCTCAGTACATCCTCAGCGCGTAGTTGGTGCTATATGGAGTGCAGCATTTTATTTAAAACATTTGTCGTGGTTTTCACGGGTAAAGGACAGTAATTAATTTTCGCATAATGCAAAAGCATACTTAAAAAGCGATTGCATTATGCGTATTTGGTCAGCCCCTTCCTTCTGATTAAATTCAAATCCTTAAAATTCAATAGCTTAAACTTGGCATTCTTCTTGGATTACTTTAAGAGTCTTTAAACTTAAAAGGTAATGATCATGATGAATTTAGCTAACGATACAGAGCAAAAAGTTTTAGCACTTCCTACAGACTTCTCAGGTTTTGCAGTAGACGAATTAAAAGATAAGTTTGAGCATCTAGTAGAACACGATGCAAGCTCGGTTATTCTTGATTTTTCAAAAACGGAATTTATCGACTCTTCTGGAATAGGTGCTATTGTTTTTCTATATAAAAGAATTGAAAAACAAAGTAATTCATTATCTTTACTCAACGTGACGGGTCAGCCGTTTAAGCTAATGAACCTTTTAAGAGTGGATAAAACAATCCCATTTATTGACTCAATTTAAATGGACTAAGGAGAGTATAATGAGATCTTATGTCATCGTAGCCGTTATTATATTGTTAGGTGGGTGTTCTTCTTGGCCTGAGCACGGTAAAGGGGGACTGGCCGAAAAATATCAAAACTACCCGCTTGAAGATGAGTTATACGATAGTAACTATGCACAACCTGAAGATGTTGTGACCAGCGAGTTTGAGCATTTAGTGCTTAAACTTGAGCTATTAAAATCACAAGATATTAAGGCATGTATGCCTGCTCAACTACTCAAAGCACAAATATACGAGAATCGGATCCGTCGTTTAATTTCAGCGCAAATGTGGCAAGACGCTGAGCATGATTTATTACTTCATTATCATGCACTGAATCAACTTACTAATCACTTTGATACTGTGCGTCAGCTTACAGATTGTGCATCGGTAAGTATCACAAAACCAGCGCTTGAAACGATTAAAAAGCAATTGTCGGACTTGCTTAACAGCGACAATCAATTTGCATTTAATGCGTTTGAAATAACGCCTAAATATGCAGTTAGGGTTGCCCAAGCCGCCGATTTAATTAAGCAGTTAGAAAGTGTCAATATTTTACTCGTGGGTCATACAGATAGAGTGGGTACAACGAACAGTAACTATGAGCTTGCACTAAAGCGTGCTGAAACAGTAAAGCAATGGTTGGTGATATACGGCGTGCCTAAAGTAAGTATTACAACGTTGACGCAAGGGAGTTTAAAGCCTTACAGCGAGACAACCCCAAACGACAGCTCTCGTCATTCAGATCGCCGAGTTGAAGCAATCATACTCGATGCAAATAACCAAAACCCGCAAGATAAAAAAGAAAAAGCATTGGTTAAATGGACAAAAATTATTGCAGGTAAAAAGGAGTAGTGCCATGAAAACCATTTTTACTATGTTGATATTACTATTTTTGATAAGCCCTGGTTTTGCAAACCCCGTTACTGATGAACTTGAAGTTCAAGTCGGTAATAAACTGTTCTTGTATATACCGGGAGAAGCTGAGTTTGATGGCTTATTTGAAGTCGATAAAAATGGGCAGATAAACATTCCTGAAGTCGGGCAATTTAATGCTGCTAATAAAACGACTGCACAAATTCAGGCTGAATTAAAGCCTATTTTAACAGAGCTATACGTTGCTATAGATGACTTTTACGTAGAAATACGTAGCCGTGATATTTTTATTAATGTTATGGGTTATGTCATAAATCCATCGCAAGTGAGCATTCCTGACGATGGTAATATTCAAATGGTTATTGCTAAAGCCAATGGATTAAAGCCCGGTGCCCAACTAGACAGATTACAGATTAGACGTGGTGACGAGGTTATTGAGTTTGACTACAAGGCTTACTTAGACACGGGAAATAGTAGTCTGCTACCTAAGCTTAAAAGTGAAGACACTGTTTTTGTGCCTGTATCTCCTTTATTAGGCAATGTACAAATAGATTTTGACGCTCAAACGCTGAGTGCAACGGGTGACGCCAGCGATAAAAGTGCTATCACCATATTAGGCGAAGTGCATAACCCAGGAAGTTTTTCGTTTAAAGAAAAAATGACCATTTTAGATGCATTAATGCGTGCTGAAGGGGTGACGCGTTATGCCGATGTAACCAAAATTAGAGTGATTGTAAATGAATCACCAGTGATATTTGATTTAAAAGCGTACCTTGATAAGCCTGTAAATAGCATGCCACAGTTAGAAGCTGGTTCGACCATTTATGTGCCCATCATGGTAGATGATGTGAATACTACGTCTCGTACTGTTTACATCATGGGAGAAGTGCAAAAGCCCGGAGCCTATGAAGCGGCAGACAGTACTAACTTTTTAGATATATTAGCCAATGCAGGTGGACCGACTCGATTTGCTGAAACGCGCCTGATAAAAATACTCACTCCCAAAGGTGAAAGTATTCTGTTTGATTTGCAAGGTTACAGCGAAGGTACGCAAACAGTGAAAGTGCCTGATCTTAACCCTGGCGATGTCATCTTTGTGCCAGAGAAAACAGACGTAAATGAAAAAAGCTGGTTAAAGATCCCCACTAAGCGTGCAATAAAAATTATTGGTGCAATTCAGTCTCCCGGACGCTATGAGTGGAGTGATGAAATGGACTTCACTGATTTGCTAGCACATGCTGGTGGTCCAACAAAAGGTGCAAACATCAATGACATCAAAATTATTCGAGAGGGTGATGTTACTCAGCGTTTTGATTTGGAAAAATATACGATCACTGACGGGCGAACCGCTTTACCTGATTTAAACGCCGGGGATACAATTATCGTGGAAGAGTTACCGGTTGATCCATCAGATAATAAATCACAGTGGATACGCCAAGAGTCAGGTAAGTCAATTTATATCATGGGGCAAGTTGGGTCTCCAGGTCGATATGCTTTCAATGAGAATATGCATTTCATTGATATTCTTGCAGCGGCAGATGGGCCTAATGGAAATGCTGATATTCGGAATATTCGCGTAACACACCGCAATAGCAATCGAGCACGGGTGAGTAAACTTGATTTAGCGCTTTATTTTGAAACAGGAGATGAAACACTGTTTCCTTACGTTCAGCCTGGGGATACTATTTTTATTCCTGAGAAAAATAAGGATTGGTTACGCACACCAAAAGAGCGGGTTGTTCGTATTATGGGGGCTGTGCAAAAGCCTGGCCGTTATAATTTTGATGATACGATGTCTATTCTTGATGTATTGGCAGAAGCTGGCGGGCCATTGAATTCAGCGTTAATTGATAAGATTGTTGTTGTAAATCACTCTTGCTGTAAAGAACAATCAAGGGTATTTGATTTAGAGGCATTTATTAAATCACCCAATTCAGCCAACATCCCTGTATTACGCGCTGGTGATACATTGTATGTGCCAGATAAAGGCCAAGACTTACTCAGCCAATTCAAAGATAACTTCCTTGACTTTATTACCATTATTGCGTTGGTGGTGAGCTTATGAAAATTATACCAGAGCAGTTTCATGAGTTAGAAACAATCTGTAATACCATAAATGATGACAATGCTCGCTGCGTGACCTTTATCTCATTACATGGTGCGGAGGGCTCATCGAGCGCATGTATAAGCATAGCAAGGCGTTTACAAAGCCAAAATAAATCGGTTCTTATCATCGATCTAAATCCGATAAGTTCTTTTAATATTGATGAGCATTTACCTAACTTAACGAATGAGTGGCGATTTGATGATATTTCATGTCAGCTCAGTGTGCTTCCTTACAAAGAAGTGAATATACTGACTATCAAAAATTTATCGGCTATTGAGTCAGCAAAAAACAAGCAGGTTTTAAATGAAGCAATCATTCGCTTGAAGCAAGAGTATGATTATATTTTGTTGGATATGTCGCCTGCTTTAAAACTTAACCGTAACAATGTACCTCTACATTCAATTAGCCTTTGCAGTGACTTAACACTGGTTACTGTTGGTTTGGGCATCAATGATGAAGAGTCATTATGTGAAGGCGTTCGTGAGCTCAAACAAGCAGGGCACAGCAATATCAAAGTGTTAGTCAGCCAACATGATTTTGCACCTTTAGGTGAAAGAATATTGTTGTTCTTAGAAAGCAGAAAAGAGAAATGGCCTAAGTTGTGTACACTATTAAAAAATAAAATACACAAACAAAAATGGCTGTTTAAACATTATTGAGAGCTGCATGGATATTTTATTTGAACGACGTTTTGAATTACTCTGGCCAACATTAACCGAAATACGCCAAGTACTTAAGCATGTATTAGGGGCTTTATCTGTTAAGCGTGATGAGTCTGATGCAGCTGGGTTGGTTGCAACGGAATACTTAACTAATCTTATTCGCCATAATGAAGGCAGTGAACAATGGATCACTGTGCGTATTAGCCAAGTTAGCAGTGATTCATATACCTTAACCTTTATTGATGAACTAAAGCCTTATAACTTATTTGAAAAAAATGACTCCTCCTGGAAAATAGACTCTGAAGAGCTGGTAGAAGGTGGAATGGGGGTTGAATTAATTCGTCATTATTTCGCTGATGCTTCCTATGAAACTGCTGAGTCAAAAAACTTTTTCTCGTTTCCTTTAACCCACATAGATAAAAGACCTTGCGTCATTTATGTCGATGATGATGTTACACAGCTTGCACTGATGAAAGCCTATTTAAAAGATAAGTTTCAAGTCATTACATGTGAAAATATTGACGCAGGTTGGCAAGCAATATTAACGTCGGATGCGAGTATTCTGCTGCTGGATCATAAGCTAAAAAATGGTACTTGTGAGCCGCTATTAGAAAAGTTAAATCGGTCGAATCTTAAATCTCAATTGTCTGTCGTCATGCTCACGGGTGATGATAGTGAAGAAGTCATTAGTAAAATTAACCGTTTAGGTGTTGATGATTACTTAATTAAACCCGTTAAAAAAAATAAGCTATTACAAAGTATTGAGCGTGTAACACATCGGTTCGCTTATTTATCGTATCAAAGTACATTTGGTCAGGCACCAGCAAAAGTGCACCTAGCGAATAAAAAAACAGCGCATATTTTTGGTTCTATCAGTGTGGGCAATGGTGGCGACTTCTTTATGCCGATAAATGATGAAGGCAGTGCTTTTATACTTGGCGACATGATGGGGCATGGATTACAAGCATTAAAAGAAAGCTTTGCAATTAAAGGGTTTATAAGTGGCTTTTTAGCGACGGGTTTACCTTATCAAGATATGTTAAGCGCACTGAACGATGCGCTTTATAAGCAGCAGTTATGTAAGTCGAGTCTTGTGACGCTGGTAATTTGTTTTATAAAAGACAATAAGCTGTATTGGTTGAATGCAGGTCACCCTGCGCCAGTGGTCATTTATAACGATGGGTCCGTATCGCAACTTACCGGGACGGGTCCATTACTGGGCCTTTCTAAAGATCATACTTATACACAGTATGAAGCTGAATTAAATAATGTAGAACATCTGTTAGTGTATACCGATGGATGGACAGAAAACCGATGTGCGGATATGGACGAAATAGCTGAATTGGAAAAAATAATCCCCCCTCAGCAGGATTCTGCAGAAGAGTTCGCGCAATTATTATGGAAAAATTCGCAGGTAATTCTGTCAAAAGAAGTGGACGATGCCTCTTTAGTGATCATTAATTGAATTTGATTTAATTGGCTTTATATAGTTAACTTAAATTTCGCTAGGCAAATAATAAATAAAGTAATTTTTAGTGGATAGCTAAGGGGAAAGGATAATGCCACCGACAATTTTGATTGTAGAAGATACCCAGTCATTAGCTATGATGTACCAAGCATATTTACTTCCTACCGGCGTGAATACATTGCTTGCGAATGATGGCGCCACTGCATTAGAAATTATTGACCGAGTTAAGCCTGATCTAATTGTACTCGATGTTATGCTTCCTGATATGAATGGCTTGGATATTTTAGCGCAATTAGAGCCAGAACATTCCCCTCAAGTGGTCGTATTAACGGGGCATGCCACCAAAGAAATGGCTATCCAAGCTATTAAACTTGGCGCCAGTGATTTTTTAGAAAAGCCAGTTGAAGCGGATCGTTTTCGGATCACCATAAATAACGCACTAAAGATTAAAGACCTAAAACAAAAAGTAACCACTTACAAAAACACGTATGAAAATGGTCGTTATTTTGATTTGATCGGTAGCTCAAAACAAATGCAATCTGTGTATCAAATCATTAGTTCTGCATCAGTGAGTAAAGCGACGGTGTTTATTACGGGAGAAAGTGGAACAGGGAAAGAGCTGTGTGCACGCGCAGTTCATCAAGCATCAAACAGGGCCAATAAACCCTTTGTGGCCTTAAATTGTGCTGCAATTCCAAAAGATCTTATTGAAAGTGAAATATTTGGTCACCTAAAAGGTGCTTTCACAGGGGCAATTGCTAATCGCTCAGGTGCTGCTGGCCAAGCTGATGGTGGAACTCTCTTTTTAGATGAGTTGTGTGAGATGGATATCAACTTACAAAGTAAGTTACTTCGTTTTATCCAAACAGGTACCTATCAGTTAGTGGGCAGTGAAAAAGAAGTTAAAGTGGACGTGCGCTTCGTTTGTGCAACAAATCGAAATCCTTTAGCGGAGGTTGAAGCTGGCCGTTTTCGAGAAGACTTATACTATCGATTACATGTTATTCCAATTGAGCTACCCCCTTTACGAGAGCGAGAAGGGGATATTATTGAAATAGCAGAAGCGTTGTTTATCAAACTAGCGAAAGAGGAAAGCCACCCATATAAATCGATGACACAGGATGTAAAACAAATATTCAATCAATATGATTGGCCGGGTAATGTAAGGCAATTAGAGAATGTAATTCGAAATATATTAGTACTCAATCCGCAAGAGCTTATTGATGCCACTATGCTTCCAACGTTGCCCAACAATAACATTAAAGCACCGCAGCTGAGTGAGGTTAAAAAACAGCCTACAGTGAGTGCTCCGATAGAAGTAATTACAGCGTTGCCAGAAGCAGAAACTGAGGTGAAAGCACTCTGGTTAGCTGAAAAAGAATACATTGAGAGAGTGATTGATATTTGTGCCAGTAATATTCCTAAAGCGGCTGCATTATTAGATGTTAGCCCGTCAACGCTTTATAGAAAAATTAAAGGGTGGGAGGAAAATGCTTCTTAGTTAGTGTGTATTGTAAGCATTGAGCAGTAATGAAAGTTGTTTCTTACCTGAAAACCGCTCTTCAAGCACTGTATAAGCATTACGCGTCATTGATATTCTGTTTTCAGGTGTCAGTGTCAGTAGTGTTTCAATGCAGTGTTGGCACTCTTGTTCATTTCCCTCGCTCATTAACAGCCCGTTGGTATGATTAATAATACTCGGTATAGCGCCAACTGGGCTGCTAATCACCAGCTTATTTTCAGCCATCGCCTCTAACAGCGTCATTGGTAAGCCTTCTTCACGGGAGCAAATGAGTAGCACATCAATTTTATGCCAAATGTCATCTCGTTTGGCTAATCCGTAGTAGTGAAGATTGTTAAGCTCTGGGATATCTTTCTTCATTGGTCCATCACCAAAAAGATGAAAGCTAACATTCAGATTCTCTTGCATGTTTTTAGCTAATGAAAAAAAGATATCAGGTGCTTTCTCATAAGATAATCGGCCTACAAACCCGACTCTGAGAGGTTTACTTGATTCGTATTGAGGTTTAATAAGGGGGAGATCGATAAAATTTTCAAGCAACGTTGCATTGTGAATTGTATTTTTAATTTTATTAGACACTGCAAAATTAGTCGAAAAGCGTGATAGCCAAAGGTCCAATTTATTGTATAACCACATTTTGCCTGTACCAACTTCTCCCGCATGATAGGTACTAATACAGTGTCGGCCTATAAGTTTGCATGTTACACGACCTAAAATACCCGCCTTATAGCCGTGAGTGTGAATAACTGTTTGTTTATCATACTGAGTTAATTGCTTTATCAGGCTGCTGAGTGTACCTTTAACAAAGGTATACTCTACTTTCTCTTTATCTAGTAGTTTATAGAATTCCTGATTCTGATGATTTTGATAAAATAATACAGAGCAACCAACATGATTGTTATTTAGCAGCTTATATAGTTCCAATATATGGGTTTCAATACCACCAATCATGGATGAGTCAACAAATAAAACGACATGACAATTCATATATAACTCCTAAAGAACGCTATGATTGATAATTCCATAATTGAACAACTTAAATCAGATGTGGGCGAAAGCTTAGCCATCGAACTAATCCATGTTTTTATTGGCGAATCTCAAAAACTGGTGAAAGAGATGATTAATTCATCTAATTCTCACGAGATAGAAATAAACGCTCACAGTTTAAAAAGTAGCTGTAATAGTTTTGGCGCAACTCAATTGGCTCAAACGTGTTTGCAAATTGAGACAAGGGTCAAGCAAGTTGGCATCGACTCTGAACTACAACAACTATTAACCAAAGCAGAATCTCAAAGCAAACTTAGTTTTGCACAAATACAATCACTTATAAAAGAGCCCTAAGATTGGATACCTTTGTGCATAGAGCTTTTTAAAAAAGCAGAGAACACATGATTTAGTTCACTAATATCGTGCAAATGGCCGCAGTCACTCTTGTAACATGAATCAATATTCAATATTTCAGAAATAGCTGAGGGCGAAATGCTTAAATCGTATATTTTGCTACCTAATTGTGCTTGTAACCAATCTACTCCAGCGCTTGCGCTATGCTTCATGACACTGTCTTCATCAACAGTGTTTTCGATAAAAACACGGCATGCTGAGGTGTTTTGAATCGCGTCTAGTATTTCCTCGACTAATAGTGCAGGCATCACACTGGATATAATGCTTCCAGGACCAATAATGACTAAGTCGGCATTTAAGATAGCGTCAACACAGCCGGGCGATGCAGATACTTTATTAGATAAGTATATTTTTTCAGGTAAAGAGTTTAATGCATCGATGGCGCACTCGCCAAAAACTTCTTCTTTGCTGTGAAGTACTGCCACCAAATCAGTTGGTGATTCAGACATCGGGAGTACCGTCTCAGAATTATTCAGTAGCTTGTTAAACTCAGCCACTGCCGCGGTAGCTGAACGTGCTTTTTGTAACATATTTAAGAGTATTAAATTGCCTAGGCAATGGCCTTTAAGAGCGCCGTTGGTGAATCTATGTTCATAGATGCTTTTCGTATTGTTAGCTTTGCTCGCGAGCTGGACACAGCAGCGTCTTATATCTCCAAGAGCAATGCAGTCGTGTGATTGCCTGATTTTACCAGTACACCCTCCATTGTCAGTTGTTGCAACGATCGCCGTCAACTGATGACATACAGGTTTTATCGCACTTAAAACCTGGGCTAACCCGTGACCTCCACCAATACACACTATGTTCATATTCTTGCCTCATAGAACTCTCTTATTACTATTAAGCAGAAATCATTCCATCTTCAAATAAATATTAACTCAATGATATATAGTAAATTTTGTTCTATATTTAAGAGTGATGAGATCGATGAATGCAAATTTTTGCAAAACGCGATGCATTTTAAACGGAGAGCATTCATGCAACACAATGATGTCATTACGGTTAATGATTTACAGCTATACCTTGCGAGCCTATCTCAATGTAAAGATGAAATAGATATATTTACTTCGGTGCATAACGTGATCAATCCATTGATGAAGTATCAAGATTGTATTATTTTGCAAAAAGAAAGCACTCAATACACCGTGGTTGCAACCAGTAATCATGATTTTTATATTGATAAATGGCCACAATGTGCGTTGTTCTCACAGGCTCTCAAAAATGGATTTAGCCTTTGCCAAAATGCAACAGAAGAGTTGGAGTTTACATACTTAGATGAGCGAGTAAAGCGCAATACAAAGGCTTGTTTAATAATAAGCGTTGAGCTTGAAGTGGGGCATTTTTTATATATTTTCACAAATGTAAACACGGTAGGGCATGATAAAGTCGCGCAATCTGCGATGATAAAGATCTATTTACAACAAGTCGTGTTCGCTTTTTTCAATTTTAATCGTTTAGATGATCAATCAAATAAATCAGTTTTGCTGTTAGATAACCTGACTCAGCTATCGATTTTGTTCAAAGAACTGGCGAGTGAGTGGTTTTGGCGAACAGATTCAGAGATGACATTTGTAAGCGTGAACAATATTGAGAGTGAAGATAACACGTATGCGCAATTATTTTTAAATAATAAAATAGCCTCTATTATTACCCATAAAGAACAACAAAATATTGATAAATGGCAACGCTTTTCAAAAATGGTAGAAGATTGCGAAGACTTTAACAACTTTGAGTTTGAGGTGAATGCTTCGCAACGTTTATGGGTTTCATTAAATGGTAAGTCACAATTTGATGAGTTAGGCCATTTTATAGGGTATTTGGGAATCGCAAAGGATATTACTCTTTCCAAAGAGCGAGAGGTTGCACTAGAAAGCGCAAGGTTAAAAGCTGAGGATGCAAGTAAAACTAAATCTAAATTTTTAACCGTCATGTCGCACGAAATACGTACCCCTATGAATGCAATTATGGGTGTTATTGAGCTACTTCTAGATACTAAACTAACGGTGGAACAACGTCAGTGGCTTGATTATGCTAACTCCAGTGCCGATATACTTTACGGTTTGATTACTGATGTACTCGATTTCTCGAAAATTGAATCGGGTACAATTTTACTGGTGAATAAACCCCTCAATGTAAAGTTATTGATAGAAAACATAGTAGGGCAATTACATATTATTGAAGATAGCGATGATATTATTTTCTCCATTAGTATTGATGACCAAGTACCTACTTTTATCATGGGGGATGAATTTAGATTAGGACAAATTCTATTTAACATTATTGGCAATGCGTTTAAATATACCCGGTCTGGCAGTATTTCATTAAGAGTATATATCGAAAATGCTCAACTCAATTTTGAAGTGAAAGACTCCGGAGTAGGAATAGCCCAAAAAGATCTCGCATTAATATTTCAGCCTTTTAGACAAGTCAATGATGGCATAAATAGAAAAGATGAAGGCGTGGGGTTAGGGTTAAGTATATCTAAAAATTTAATTGAATTAATGGATGGTACAATCGATGTTCAGACACAGTTAGGTCTAGGGAGTACATTTAGCATCGCAATTCCATTTGATACAGCCTTGGAAAGTGAGGTAGAAAACGTATCATCACAAAACTGCTCGACACTCAGTGTACTTGTTGCTGAGGATAACAGAACTAATCAATTACTTATTAAAGCGTTCTTAGAAAAGTTAAATCATAAAGTAACAATTGCCAATGATGGTGCAGAAGCGATTGAATTTATGAAGCTTAAAAACTTTGATCTCATTCTCATGGATATTATGATGCCAACGATGGATGGCTTAACTGCAACACAATTTATTCGCAATGAGCTTTTGAGTGATATTCCTATTTTTGCACTTACCGCTAACGCAGCAACTGATGACAAAGCCTCTTGCTTTAAAGTCGGGATGAATAAAGTGCTAACAAAACCGATTAAATTTGAGACATTAAAGGCCTCTCTTTCTGGACTATAAAAATTTTATGTACAGCATAAAAAAGGCCGTAACTAATAATTACGGCCATTTTTAACTGTGCTAATTTCTACTCGATATTTTGGATCTGCTCACGCATCTGTTCAATCAATACTTTTAGCTCTACAGCGGCATTAGTGATGTCGCTATTAATTGATTTAGAGGCCAGCGTATTTGCTTCGCGGTTAAACTCTTGCATCATAAAATCTAAACGACGGCCACAAGCCCCGCCTTTTTTAAGAATTTTTTTAGTTTCTTTGACATGCGATTTTAAACGATCGAGCTCTTCGGCTACATCTTGCTTTTGTGCAAGGTAGATAAGTTCTTGTTCAAGACGAGACTCATCAATAGTAGTTGTTAAATCTTCTAGTTTTTGAGCTAGTTTTTCTCGTTGCCACTTTGTTATTTCTGGCATGTGAGTTTCAACAACAGCAACTTGCTCCAAAATAGCGTCAAGGCGAGTGGCTATCATTTCTTCAAGATTGGCGCCTTCATCACCACGCGCTGATTTAAAATCTTCAACCACTTGATCAAAACCAGAAATAAGGGCTGTGTGAACGCTGTCCATATCAAGTTCTTCTGCTTCCATCACACCAGGCCAGCGTAAAATATCTACTGGGTTAATGTCGCCATTACTTTGCTGTTGCACCCATTTAGCACTATTAATAAGTTGTGCAGCCAAGGCTTCATTAATTGAAAGTTCACCCACGTGCGCAGGATTGGCGACAAATTTTAAAAAGACCTCAACTTTACCGCGTTGTAAGTGTTTTCGTAGGCGTTCACGAATAACAGGCTCCATGCCACGAAATTGCTCAGGTGCGCGAATAAAGGTTTCAAGGTAACGTTGGTTTACTGAACGAATTTCCCATGTGCCAGTGCCCCAATCGCCTTTAATTTCGCGACGCGCGTAAGCAGTCATACTGTGGATCATGAATGATTTCCTAGTTTTGTTTATACAATATTAAATTGATTATACCGTATCACTGCACAAGCTCTAGAGGAAATTTTTTTCAATTGGCTTTTATTTAAATCAGCATGGCATCTGTACTCACATACACTTATAATATGGCAAATTATGAATTAAGGGGATCGTTAATGCGTCCAAGCGAAAGAACACCTAACCAAATTAGACCGGTTACATTTACACGTAATTACACTTTACATGCTGAAGGCTCTGTGTTGGTTGAATTTGGAAATACTAAAGTACTGTGTACAGCAACAGTTGAATCAGGTGTACCGCGTTTTATGAAAGGCCAAGGTAAAGGGTGGATCACAGCGGAATACGGTATGTTACCGCGTTCGACCCATACTCGAAATGGCCGTGAAGCGGCGCGTGGTAAGCAAAGCGGTCGTACTATGGAAATTCAACGTTTAATTGCGCGTTCTCTTCGTGCCGCTGTTGACTTAAAAGCACTAGGCGAAAACACGATTACAATTGACTGTGATGTAATCCAAGCCGATGGCGGTACACGTACTGCATCGATTAGTGGAGCATGTGTTGCTTTGGTTGATGCGCTTACACATATGCGTAGTAAAGGTATGATTAACTCTAATCCTCTTAAGTTTATGATAGCCGCAATTTCAGTAGGTGTTTATAAAGGCCAAGCGATTAGTGATTTAGAATACCTAGAAGATTCTGATGCTGAGACAGACATGAATGTAATTCTAACTGAAACAGGTAAAATCATCGAAGTACAAGGCACAGCTGAAGGTGAACCATTTTCGTTTGATGAACTAGATGAGCTACTTACGTTAGCAAAACATTCAATCCGTGAAATTATTGACGTTCAAAAACAAGCATTAGCTTAATAAAGTAATAGGTTTAATAGTAATGAAAGATTATCAAATAGAGTTTATTGAATTTGCCCTTGAAAAGCAGGTGCTTAAATTTGGCGAGTTTACTTTAAAATCAGGCCGTACTAGCCCTTACTTTTTCAATGCAGGCTTATTCAACACCGGGCGTGATCTTGCTCGTCTAGGTCGCTTTTATGCTGCCGCGCTTGAAGATGCAGCTATCGATTATGATGTATTATTCGGTCCAGCGTATAAAGGGATTCCAATTGCGACGACTACCGCTGTAGCGCTTGCTGATCATTATAATAAAGATGTGCCATATTGCTTTAACCGAAAAGAGAAAAAAGCACACGGTGAAGGCGGTACTTTAGTAGGTTCTGAACTAAAAGGTAAAATCATGTTAGTTGATGACGTGATCACTGCTGGAACTGCTATCCGTGAATCAATGGAAATTATAGCTCAAAATGGTGCTGATTTAAGTGGTGTGTTAATAGCCCTTGATCGTCAAGAGAAAGGTAAAGCAGAGTTGTCTGCTATTCAAGAAGTCGAACGTGACTTTGGAACTAAAGTAATTTCAATCGTAAAACTTGCTGACCTTATAAGCTACCTTGAAAGCAAAGGTACAATGAATGAACATTTGGAATCAGTAAAAGCTTACCGTGAGCAATACGGTATCGCTTAATTTAATAGGTTTTTAAAGTCTTTTAGCGAAAGCCCAGTGATATTCACTGGGCTTTTTTATGTTAGAAACCTGCTTAAAGTTAGTAAAACGTAAATTAAGTATCTATTTTGCACTGTTTAGAACAAACATTGAGCGAACAGAGTTTTATTTCAAGTTTTCTTTAAAAAGCGCTTGCGTAAAAATCTGTTCTCCCTATAATGCGACCCCACTGAGACGGCAGAGCAGGCAACGCTTAGCGAGGCAAGCAGCTACTCAGTAAGTCGAGTAAAACTTGAGTTTAGATTTTTAGAAAGTTTAAAATTAAGTGTTGACAAAAAAATTGGAAAGCGTAACATGCGCAGCCCTAGCGAGATAAAGTAAACACTTTAATCGCAACGTTCTTTAACAATATAAAGCAATCATCTGTGTGGGCACTCGTACAGATTGAGTTCTAACAGCCAAGCTACTTAGGTAGCGAGGCAAAAAATTAGAGTCTCAATTGAAACTGAGTGACCAACAGCAATAACTACTTCGGTAGGAATTGCAGCACAGTCAATTCAATATCGAAAGATATTAAATAAATTCAGAATTCATTGAGCTGTCGAAAGACAAAAAACTTTTAATTGAAGAGTTTGATCATGGCTCAGATTGAACGCTGGCGGCAGGCCTAACACATGCAAGTCGAGCGGTAACAGAAAGTAGCTTGCTACTTTGCTGACGAGCGGCGGACGGGTGAGTAATGCTTGGGAACATGCCTTTAGGTGGGGGACAACAGTTGGAAACGACTGCTAATACCGCATAACGTCTACGGACCAAAGGGGGCTTCGGCTCTCGCCTAAAGATTGGCCCAAGTGGGATTAGCTAGTTGGTGAGGTAATGGCTCACCAAGGCAACGATCCCTAGCTGGTTTGAGAGGATGATCAGCCACACTGGAACTGAGACACGGTCCAGACTCCTACGGGAGGCAGCAGTGGGGAATATTGCACAATGGGCGAAAGCCTGATGCAGCCATGCCGCGTGTGTGAAGAAGGCCTTCGGGTTGTAAAGCACTTTCAGTCAGGAGGAAAGGTTA